>NZ_FQZZ01000004.1 GCF_900142185.1 Lutimaribacter pacificus
ATCGCCGCCGTCAGCGTCGTCTTGCCGTGGTCAACGTGACCGATCGTGCCGATGTTCACGTGCGGTTTGCTGCGTTCAAACTTTTCCTTTGCCATGATGGCCTCCTTGTCTTGTCGGGAGCCGGGGAAAGACCCGGCCTACGGTGGGTGGGTAGGCCGGGCATCACGCCCGGCATCCCGTTATGCGTATTTCGCCTGGATCTCGTCCGAGATGTTCTGCGGAACCGGGTTGTAATGGTCGAACTGCATCGTGAACTGCGCGCGGCCCGAGGACATCGAGCGCAGCGTGTTGATGTAGCCGAACATGTTGGCCAGCGGCACGAAGGCGTTGATCGCAACGGCGTTGCCGCGCGCTTCCTGCCCCGACACCTGCCCGCGGCGGGAGGTAAGATCGCCGATGATGTTGCCGGTATATTCCTCCGGCGTGATCACCTCGACCTTCATCATCGGCTCCAGCAGCTTTGCGCCGGCCTTTCTCAGGCCTTCACGCATGCACATGCGGGCCGCGATCTCGAAGGCCAGAACGCTGGAGTCGACATCGTGGAACTTACCGTCGATCAGCGCGACCTTGAAGTCGATCACGGGGAAGCCCGCAAGCGGACCGCTGTCCATCACCGACTGGATGCCCTTTTCGACGCCCGGGATGTATTCCTTGGGCACGGCACCGCCGACGATGCGCGACTCGAAGGAATAGCCTTCGCCCGGCTCGGTCGGGGTGATGACCAGCTTGACCTCGGCGTACTGACCCGAACCACCCGACTGTTTCTTGTGGGTGTAGGTGTGCTCGATCTCGTGGCCGATGGTTTCACGATAGGCCACCTGCGGCGCACCGATATTCGCCTCGACCTTGAACTCGCGCTTCAGGCGGTCCACCAGGATGTCGAGGTGCAGTTCGCCCATACCCTTCATGATCGTCTGGCCGGACTCGAGGTCGGTTTCGACGCGGAAGGACGGGTCTTCGGCCGCCAGGCGGGCCAGACCGGCCGACATCTTTTCCTGGTCGCCCTTGGTCTTGGGCTCGACCGCGATCTCGATCACCGGATCGGGGAAGGTCATGGTTTCCAGGACCACCGGTTTCGCCGGATCGCACAGCGTGTCGCCCGTCGTGGTGTCTTTCAGGCCGGCCAGCGCGATGATGTCGCCGGCGAACGCCTCTTCGATCTCCTGACGTTCGATCGCGTGCATCAGCATCATCCGGCCGACACGCTCGCGCTTGCCCTTGGTCGAGTTCAGCATGCTGTCGCCCTTCTTGATCACGCCGGAATAGATCCGGGTGAAGGTCAGGGAGCCGACGAACGGGTCGTTCATGATCTTGAAGGCCAGCGCCGAGAAGGGTTCCTCGTCGGCGGCCTTGCGCGGGATGTTACGCTCTTCGTTCTCGTCGTCCGGCGAGAAGCCCATCAGCGTCGGAACGTCGAGCGGGCTCGGCAGGAAGTCGACCACGGCGTTCAGCAGCGGCTGCACACCCTTGTTCTTGAACGCGGACCCGGCCAGCATCGGGAAGAAGGACAGCGACAGCGTGCCCTTGCGGATCAGCTTGCGCAGCGTCGCCTCGTCGGGCTCTTCGCCTTCCAGGTACGCTTCCATCGCGTCGTCGTCCATTTCGACGGCAAGCTCGATCATCTTGTCACGCCATTCCTGCGCCAGATCCTGCAGGTCGTCGCGGACCGGGCGGCGCTCCCAGGATGCGCCGAGGTCTTCACCGACCCAGACCCATTCTTCCATCTTGATCAGGTCGACGATGCCTTCCAGCGTGTCCTCGGCCCCGATCGGCAGCGCGATCGGCATCGGGGTGCCGCCGGTGCGGTCCTTGACCATGCGCACGCAGTTGAAGAAATCGGCGCCGATCTTGTCCATCTTGTTGACGAAGACGAGGCGCGGAACCTGGTAGCGGTCGGCCTGGCGCCAGACGGTTTCGGTCTGCGGCTCCACGCCGGCATTCCCGTCGAGCAGCGCCACCGCACCGTCGAGCACGGCCAGCGAACGCTCCACCTCGATGGTGAAGTCGACGTGTCCGGGGGTGTCGATGATGTTGAACCGGGTCTTGGTGTCGGACGTGCCCTCGGGCGTCGGATCTTCCTGGCGCTGCCAGAAGGTCGTGGTCGCGGCCGAGGTGATGGTGATTCCACGTTCGGCTTCCTGCTCCATCCAGTCCATGGTGGAGGCGCCGTCATGGGTTTCGCCGATCTTGTGGTTCTTACCCGTGTAGAACAGAATCCGTTCGGTCATCGTCGTCTTGCCGGCGTCGATATGCGCCATGATGCCGAAGTTGCGGTAGCGTTCGAGGGGATATTCGCGTGCCATTTGGCCTGATCCTTACGGTCTGAATTACCAGCGGTAGTGGCTGAACGCCTTGTTGGCGTCGGCCATCTTGTGCGTGTCTTCGCGCTTTTTCACGGCAGACCCGCGCGACTGAACCGCGTCGAGCAGCTCGCCGGCAAGGCGTTCTTCCATCGTGTTTTCGTTGCGCGAGCGCGACGCCGAGATCAGCCAGCGGATGGCCAGGGCCTCGCGGCGTTCGGGGCGAACCTCGACCGGCACCTGGTAGGTGGCACCACCAACCCGGCGCGAGCGGACCTCGACCGACGGCTTGATGTTGTCGAGCGCCTCGTGGAACACCTCGACGGGGGCGCGCTTGATCTTTTGCTCGACGCGGTCGAGGGCACCGTAGACGATACGCTCGGCGACGGATTTCTTACCGTCGAGCATCAGGTTGTTCATGAACTTGGTCAGCACCCGGTCGCCATACTTGGCGTCGGGCAGGATTTCGCGTTTTTCAGCGGCGTGACGACGGGACATTCTGTAATCCTCTTACTTCGGACGCTTGGCGCCGTATTTCGAGCGGCGCTGCTTACGATCCTTGACGCCCTGGGTATCCAGAACACCGCGCAGGATGTGATAGCGCACACCGGGAAGGTCTTTCACACGGCCGCCACGGATCAGGACCACCGAGTGCTCCTGAAGGTTGTGGCTTTCGCCGGGGATGTAGCTGATGACCTCGTAGCCGTTGGTCAGGCGCACCTTGGCCACCTTCCGCATGGCCGAGTTCGGCTTTTTCGGCGTCGTGGTGTAGACGCGCGTGCAGACGCCGCGTTTCTGCGGGCACTGCTCAAGGTGCATCGACTTCGAACGTTTGACTTTGGGCTGCCGCGGCTTGCGGATCAGCTGCTGGATCGTTGGCATTGGGTCTCTTTCCCCGTCTATCAACACATGTGTCTGCGCGGGCATCCCCGCACGGTTTCCGTTTCAAACCGCCTTGTGCGTCCACAAAGCGAAAAAACCGCCATCGTTCCCATTCCGAGGTGAACGACGCGGTGGGTTTCCAGAGGATCGGAGCAGCATTAGCCCGGATCGTGTCCACTACAGTTCTGATATCGGCATAGGGGGCGACCCCGCACCGGATGACGGGCGTATAGGGGGAGTCGCAGGGGTTGTCAACAACACCCGGCGGCACATTGCCGGATCAGTCGCCGTGCAGCAATTTCAGCCACGCGGCGTTCAGCGTGTCATGCCCGATGCCGAACCGGTCGTGCAGGGTATCGGCCAGCGTGTCGGCCCGCTGCCAGGCCTCCTCGGCGTTGTGGGGGTTCGCCGATACGCTGCTGTCATTGCCGCCATGGGCGCCCCGCAAATACATCGGCACCTTGGGAAAGGTGATCGTCGGAATCCGCTTCCACAGCTGGGCATGGTTGAAATCCAGCAGGCTCCGGTCGCTTTGCGGACGCTGGTACAGCACCAGCCCCGGCGTCCAGTAACGCGTGGTCACCGGCTGGAACTGCACGCCTTCGGGCTCGGCCCGCAGGATGAAGCCGCGGTTGAAATCCAGCGCCAGCTTTCCGCCCGACCGGAACAGCGCCTTGGTGCGGGTAAAGACGTCGCGCGTGCGCGCCACGATATCCACCGCGGCGGCATCGTCGTCGTCGAACCGGATCTCCGCCACCGCCCGGACCGAGGGATCGCGGTGGGCCAGCATCACCTCGCGGCATATCTCCTGGTGGGGGCGGCCCTCGGGGGCGTAGACCGGCACGATCTGCGGTATGTCGGCGATCAGCGCCTCGATCCGGGCGCGCACCTCGCCGGGCAGTTGGTCCCCCATCAGCATCACGACGGTAAAATCCGGGTCGGTCTGCGCGCGCAGCGGCGGCAGCACCACATGTTCCAGGAAGAACAGCCGCAGCGCCATGCGCATCGGGTCGTAGAGCGCGGCGCGGATCGCGTCGGGCCCGCCCATGCTCTCGCGCCGGAACGCGCCGGGGGCCGAGGGGTAGCTCCACCGGCACAACCCCAGAACCTGCACCGGAACGCTCATGCGCCGACCGTCTTGCCGCCGCGGGAAAGCTGGCGTTCGCGGTAAAGCATGAAGATGCCGCTGCCCACTACGATCGCCGCGCCCATCATCGTGACCGGCGCGGGCCAGTCGCCGAAAACCGCCCAGCCCAGCACCAGCGCCCAGATCAGCCCGGTGTATCGGAACGGCGTCACAAAGGATATCTCGCCCACCCGCATCACCATGATCGAGAACAGATAGCCGCCGAACACCATCACCGAGGCCCCGACGATCTTGAGCGCCGCGCCGCCGTCCAGCGGCACCCAGCTGTCCACCACGCTGCCAAGGCCAAAGAACACCATGACCGCACCCGAGGTCAGGAACGTCACCAGCATCGAGGGCGTTTCGGGGCTGAGCCGGCGGGTGCACAGATCACGCATCGTCACGAAACCGACCGCGATCAGCGCGTAAACGGAATAGAGCGTGAACCCCTCGGTGCCCGGCCGCACGATCAGCAGGACACCGCACAGCCCGATCAGGATCGCGCTCAGCCGGCGCCAGCCCAGCGGTTCGGAAAACAGCAGTGCCGCGCTCAGCGTCACCACCAGCGGCAGCGATTGCAGGATCGCCGTCACATTGGCCAGCGGCATGTTGAACAACGCGGTCAGAAAGAAATAGGCCGCGCCGATTTCCGCCACCAGCCGCAGCCCGACCAGTTGCCAGTCGCGGCGCGGGATGCGGCGCGACAACGCCCCCAGCCGCCAGGCCAGCAGCCCCACAAGGGCCGTCGTCAGGATGCCCCGCAGGAACAGAAGCTGGAACAGCGGCAGCTCGCCCGAAAGCGCCTTGACGAACGTGTCGTTCAGGGTGAAGGCGGCCATGCTCGCCATCATCAGAAGCGCACCCTTGAAATTGTCGGTAAATGCGGCGGCGGTCATCCGTCCTGTCCCATGGATCGCGTTGCCCCGACGAAACACCGGATCGCCGCGAAAGGAAAGCCTGCCCGCCAAGGAAAAGGCCCCGCACGATGGCGGGGCCTTTCCGTATCATATGCCGTCAGGCGATCACTCGCGGCTTTCGGGCGTTTCGATCAGCGTATCGAAATCGTCGCCCCCCACCATGTCGTCGGCCTCGGGCGCGGCCAGGGCGGCAGCGGCTTCGGCCTCTTCGCGGCGGGCGTCGATCACCTTGTTGTCGCGGGTCTGCGCGATCTGGCGCACGCGCTGGGTTGCCCCGCCGGTGCCCGCCGGGATCAGCCGGCCCACGATCACGTTCTCTTTCAGGCCCACCAGCTTGTCCACCTTGCCCTGAACCGAGGCTTCGGTCAGCACGCGGGTGGTTTCCTGGAACGATGCCGCCGAGATGAAGCTGCGGGTCTGCAGCGACGCCTTGGTGATACCCAGCAGGATCGGTTCGCCCGATGCCGGGCGGCCGCCCTTGGCCTCGGCCTTGGCATTGGCCGCGTCCAGTTCCTGCTTGTCGACATGTTCGCCCTTCAGCAGCGTGGTATCGCCGCTGTCCGAGATTTCCCACTTCTGCAGCATCTGGCGCACGATCACCTCGACATGCTTGTCGTTGATCTTCACGCCCTGCAGGCGATAGACGTCCTGGACCTCGTCGATCATGTAGTTGGCCAGCGCCTCGACACCCATGATGGACAGGATGTCATGCGGCGCGGGGTTGCCGTCCATGATATAGTCGCCCTTCTGGACATAGTCGCCTTCCTGAACCGGAATGTGCTTGCCCTTGGGCACCATGTATTCGACCGGCGCCAGGCTGTCGTCGGCGGGTTCGATGGTGATGCGGCGCTTGTTCTTGTAGTCCTTGCCAAAGCGCACGTACCCGTCGATTTCCGCGATGATCGCGTGATCCTTCGGACGACGGGCCTCGAACAGTTCCGCCACGCGGGGAAGACCCCCGGTGATGTCCTTGGTCTTGGCGCCTTCGCGCGGGATACGCGCCACCACGTCGCCGGCCTGCACCTTCTGACCGTCCTCGACCGACAGGATCGCATCCACCGACATCGGGTAGGTCACCGGGTTGCCGGCCTCGTTGCGCACGGGCTCGCCATCTTCACCCACAAGGATGATTTCCGGCTTCAGCTCGTTGCCCTTGGGCGCCGCGCGCCAGTCCATGACGATCTTCTGCGTCATGCCGGTGGCGTCGTCGGTGTCCTCGCGCACGGCAATGCCGCTGACAAGGTCGACGAACCGGGCCGTGCCGGCCTTTTCGGCAAGGATCGGCAGGGTGTAGGGGTCCCATTCGAACAGCTTGGCGCCGCGGGCGATCTTTTCACCCTCCTTGACGAACAGCTTGGAGCCATAGCCGACCTTGTGGCTGGCGCGTTCCTGGCCGTTTTCGTCCTTGATGACCAGCTTCATGTTGCGGCCCATCACCAGGATCTCGCCCGAGGCGTTTTCCAGGGTCTGCGCGTTCTCGTATTCGATCACACCCTCCTGGCTTGCCTCGAGGAACGACTGCTGGCCACCCTGCGCCACGCCGCCGATGTGGAAGGTCCGCATCGTCAGCTGAGTGCCGGGTTCGCCGATCGACTGCGCCGCGATGATGCCCACGGCCTCGCCGGTGTTCACCATCGTGCCGCGTGCCAGGTCACGGCCATAGCACATGGCGCAGACGCCATCCTCGCTTTCGCAGGTCAGCGGCGACCGGATGCGCACCGACGGCAGCGCAGCCTCTTCCACCGCGTCGGCCAGACGTTCGTCGATCAGCGTGCCGACGGGCACGATCACCTCGTTGGTGCCGGGGTGCACGATATCCTCGGCCGCGACACGGCCCAGGATACGCTCGCCCAGCGACGCCACAACCTCACCGTCGTTGATCGCCGGCTCTGCCGTGATCGAATTGTCGGTGCCGCAGTCATGCTCGCGCACGATGCAATCCTGCGCAACGTCGACCAGACGACGGGTCAGGTAACCCGAGTTCGCGGTCTTGAGAGCGGTGTCCGACAGACCCTTTCGGGCCCCGTGGGTGGAGTTGAAATACTCCAGCACGGTCAGGCCTTCCTTGAAGTTCGAGATGATCGGCGTCTCGATGATGTCGCCGTTGGGCTTGGCCATCAGGCCGCGCATACCGCCCAGCTGCTTCATCTGCGTGACCGAGCCCCGCGCGCCCGAGTGGGCCATCATGTAGACCGAGTTCGGCTCCTGCACGGCGCCGTTTTCGTCGCGCTGCTCGGACGAGATGGTCGACATCATCGCATCGGTGACCTTGTCGTTGCATTTCGACCAGGCGTCCACGACCTTGTTGTACTTTTCGCCCTGGGTGATCAGGCCGTCCATGTACTGCTGTTCAAAGTCCTTCACCTGCTCGCGGGTCTCGTCCACGATGCTCCACTTGTTGTCGGGGATCACCATGTCGTCCTTGCCGAACGAGATGCCGGCGCGGAACGCCTCGCGGAAACCCATCCCCATGATCTGGTCGCAGAAGATGACCGACTCCTTCTGCCCGCAATAGCGGTAGACGGTGTCGATGGTCTGCTGCACCTCTTTCTTGCGCAGCAGGCGGTTCACCAGTTCGAACGGCGCCTTGGCGTTCAGCGGCAGAAGCGCGCCCAGCCGCACGCGGCCCGGCGTGGTTTCGTACCGTTTCCAGACCTCGTTGCCTTCCTCGTCGATCTGCTTGATCCGGCACTGGATCCTGGCGTGCAACTGCACCTCGCCCGCGTTCAGCGCATGTTCGACCTCTTCGATCGAGGCAAAGGTCATGCCCTCGCCCTTCATGCCCTCGCGTTCGATGGTGGTGTAGTAGAGACCAAGGATCATGTCCTGCGACGGCACGATGATCGGCGCGCCGTTGGCGGGCGACAGCACGTTGTTCGTGGACATCATCAGAACGCGCGCCTCAAGCTGCGCTTCCAGCGAAAGCGGCACGTGCACGGCCATCTGGTCGCCGTCGAAGTCGGCGTTGAAGGCCGAACAGACCAGCGGGTGAAGCTGGATCGCCTTGCCTTCGATCAGCGTAGGCTCGAACGCCTGGATGCCCAGGCGGTGCAGCGTCGGCGCACGGTTCAGAAGAACCGGATGCTCGCGGATCACCTCGTCCAGGATATCCCAGACCTCGGGGCGCTCTTTCTCGACCAGTTTCTTGGCCTGCTTGACGGTGCTCGACAGGCCCTTGGCTTCAAGCCGCGAGTAGATGAACGGCTTGAACAGTTCCAGCGCCATCTTCTTGGGCAACCCGCACTGGTGCAGCTTCAGCTCCGGGCCGGTCACGATGACCGAACGGCCGGAAAAGTCGACGCGCTTGCCCAGCAGGTTCTGGCGGAACCGGCCCTGCTTGCCTTTCAGCATGTCCGACAGCGATTTCAGCGGGCGCTTGTTGGCGCCGGTGATCACGCGGCCGCGGCGGCCGTTGTCGAACAGCGCATCGACCGCTTCCTGCAGCATCCGCTTTTCGTTGCGCACGATGATATCGGGCGCGCGCAGCTCGATCAGGCGCTTCAGGCGGTTGTTCCGGTTGATCACCCGGCGATACAGGTCGTTCAGGTCCGAGGTCGCAAAGCGGCCACCGTCCAGCGGCACCAGCGGGCGCAGTTCGGGCGGAATGACCGGGATCACGGTCATGATCATCCATTCCGGGCGATTGCCGGATTCCAGGAAGCTTTCCACGACCTTCAGGCGCTTGATGATCTTCTTGGGCTTCAGCTCGCCGGTGGCTTCGGCCAGGTCCGCGCGCAGCTGCTCGGCCTCGGCTTCGAGGTCGATATTGGCCAGCATCTCGCGGATCGCCTCGGCGCCGATATTGGCGGTGAAGGCGTCCATGCCATAGGCGTCCTGCGCGTCGAGGAATTCCTCTTCGGTCATCAGCTGACCGTATTGCAGGTCGGTCAGGCCGGGTTCGATCACCACGTAGTTTTCGAAATACAGGATACGCTCAAGATCGCGCAGCGTCATGTCCAGCATCAGGCCGATGCGGCTGGGCAGCGACTTGAGGAACCAGATATGCGCCACCGGCGCGGCCAGTTCGATATGGCCCATACGCTCGCGGCGGACCTTTTGCAGCGTCACCTCGACGCCGCATTTCTCGCAGACGACGCCGCGATATTTCATGCGCTTGTATTTGCCGCACAGGCATTCGTAATCCTTGATCGGGCCAAAGATACGCGCGCAGAACAGGCCGTCACGCTCGGGCTTGAACGTGCGGTAGTTGATGGTTTCCGGCTTCTTGATCTCGCCATAGGACCACGACAGGATACGCTCGGGCGATGCCAGCGAAACGCGGATCTCGTCGAACACCTTGGGCGGGGTCAGCGGGTTGAACGGGTTGTTCGTCAGTTCCTGGTTCATTTTCAATTCCTTGACAGAGGGCGAAGGGGGATGAGGACGGGGCGTTGCCCCGTCACTCGTCTTCCTCCGCATCCAGGAGTTCCATGTTCAGGCCGAGGCCGCGAACTTCCTTGACGAGCACGTTAAAGCTCTCGGGAACGCCCGCTTCGAAATTGTCCTCGCCCTTGACGATGCTTTCATAGACCTTGGTCCGGCCTGCCACGTCGTCCGACTTGACCGTCAGCATTTCCTGCAGCGTGTAGGCGGCGCCGTATGCCTCAAGCGCCCAGACCTCCATCTCACCGAAACGCTGGCCACCGAACTGCGCCTTACCGCCCAGCGGCTGCTGGGTCACAAGGCTGTACGGGCCGGTAGACCGCGCGTGGATCTTGTCGTCCACCAGGTGATGCAGTTTCAGCAGGTACTTGACGCCGACGGTGACCGGGCGGGCGAACTGCTCGCCGGTGCGGCCGTCGAACAGGACCGACTGGCCGCTTTCGTCGAAACCGGCACGGCGCAGCGCGTCGTTCACGTCGCCTTCCTTGGCGCCGTCGAAGACGGGCGTGGCGATCGGCACGCCGCGGGTCACGTTGGTGGCCGCCTCGATCAGCATCCCCTCGTCCATGTCGCTGATGCCCTCTTCATAGACATCCTCGCCATAGGCCAGGCGCATCGCCTCGCGCACCGGGGTCAGGTCGCCGGAGCGGCGATAATCCTGCAGTGCGTCGTCGATCCTGATCCCCAGGCCGCGCGCGGCCCAGCCCATGTGGGTTTCCAGGATCTGGCCGACGTTCATCCGGCTGGGCACGCCCAGCGGGTTGAGGCAGATATCGACCGGGGTGCCGTCCGACAGGAAGGGCATGTCCTCGATCGGGACGACCTTGGACACCACACCCTTGTTGCCGTGACGGCCGGCCATCTTGTCGCCCGGCTGCAGCTTGCGCTTCACCGCGACGAAGACTTTGACCATCTTCATCACGCCCGGCGGCAGGTCGTCGCCACGACGGACCTTTTCGACCTTGTCCTCGAACCGAGCATCGAGCGCGCGTTTCTGCGCCTCGTACTGCTCGTGCAGGGCTTCGACGATCTGCGCGTCGGCCTCTTCCTTGAGCGCCAGCTGCCACCACTGGCCGCGGGTCAGGCTGTCCAGCAGCTCCTCGGTGATGTCCGAGTTCGCCTTGACGCCCTTCGGCCCCTTCACGGCGACCTTGCCCAGGATCATCGACTTCAGGCGCGCATAGATGTTGCGATCCAGGATCGCCATCTCGTCGTCGCGGTCACGGGCCAGGCGTTCGACTTCCTCACGCTCGATCTGCAGCGCGCGTTCGTCCTTTTCCACGCCGTGGCGGTTGAAGACACGAACCTCGACCACGGTGCCGTAATCGCCCGGCTTCACCCGCAGCGAGGTGTCGCGCACGTCGCTTGCCTTTTCGCCGAAGATGGCGCGCAGCAGCTTTTCTTCCGGCGTCATCGGGCTTTCGCCCTTGGGCGTGATCTTGCCCACCAGGATGTCGCCCGGCTCTACGTCGGCACCGATATAGACGATGCCGGCCTCGTCGAGGTTGCGCAGCGCTTCTTCGCCCACGTTGGGGATGTCGCGGGTGATCTCTTCCGGGCCCAGCTTGGTGTCGCGGGCGGCGACCTCGAATTCCTCGATATGGATCGAGGTGAACACGTCGTCACGGACGATGCGCTCCGAGATCAGGATCGAGTCCTCGTAGTTGTAGCCGTTCCACGGCATGAATGCGACAACCACGTTCTTGCCGAGCGCCAGTTCGCCCAGGTCGGTCGACGGACCGTCGGCGATCACCTCGCCCTTCTGGACCGTGTCGCCCACCTTCACCAGCGGACGCTGGTTGATACAGGTGTTCTGGTTCGACCGCTGGAACTTGCGCATACGGTAGATGTCGACGCCCGCATCGCCCAGTTCCAGGTCTTCGGTCGCCCGGATCACGATCCGGCTGGCATCGACCTGGTCGACGATCCCGGTACGGCGCGCCTGGTGCGCGGCGCCCGAGTCGACGGCCACCTTGGCCTCGATGCCGGTGCCGACCAGCGGCGCCTCGGCCCGCAAAAGCGGAACCGCCTGACGCTGCATGTTCGACCCCATCAGCGCGCGGTTGGCGTCGTCGTTTTCCAGGAACGGAATAAGCGAGGCCGCAACCGACACCAGCTGCTTGGGCGACACGTCGATCAGATCGACGCTTTCGTTCGGCGCAAGCGTGTAGTCGCCCGACTGGCGGGTGTTGACCATCTCGTTGACGAACTTGCCCTTGTTATCGAGCGTGGCGTTCGCCTGCGCGATGGTGTGGCGCATTTCCTCGGTGGCGGACATGTAATGCACTTCATCCGTCACCTGCCCTTCCTTGACGACGCGGTAGGGCGTTTCGATAAAGCCGTACTTGTTCACCCGCGCAAAGGTCGCAAGGCTGTTGATCAGGCCGATATTCGGGCCTTCCGGCGTTTCGATCGGGCACATCCGGCCATAGTGGGTCGGGTGCACGTCGCGCACCTCGAAGCCCGCGCGCTCACGCGTCAGGCCGCCCGGGCCAAGCGCCGACAGGCGGCGTTTGTGCGTCACTTCCGACAGCGGGTTGGTCTGGTCCATGAACTGCGACAGCTGCGACGAGCCGAAGAATTCGCGCACCGCGGCCGCGGCCGGTTTCGCGTTGATCAGGTCCTGCGGCATCACCGTGTCGATCTCGACCGAGGACATGCGTTCCTTGATCGCGCGCTCCATGCGCAGAAGGCCGACGCGATACTGGTTCTCCATCAGCTCGCCGACCGAGCGCACCCGGCGGTTGCCCAGATGGTCGATATCGTCGATCTCGCCCTTGCCGTCGCGCAGTTCCACCAGCGCCTTGATGCAGGCCACGATATCCTCGCGGTCCAGCGTGCGCTGGGTGTCGGGTTTGTCCAGCGCAAGGCGCATGTTCATCTTCACCCGGCCCACGGCAGACAGGTCATACCGCTCGCCGTCGAAGAACAGCGTGTCGAACAGCGCCTCGGCGGCCTCGACGGTCGGCGGCTCGCCCGGACGCATGACGCGATAGATATCCATGAGTGCGCTTTCGCGGTTCATGTTCTTGTCCTGCGCCATGGTGTTGCGCATGTACGGGCCGACATTGACGTTGTCGATGTCGAGCACCGGAACCTCGGTGACCCCGGCGTCGATCAGTTCCTTGACCGAACCGCCGATCATCGCGCCGTCCTTGTCGTATTCGACGGTCAGCTCGTCACCGGCCTCGACATAGATCGCGCCGGTGTCCTCATTGATGATGTCGCGGGCCACGAACTTGCCGACGATATGCTCGAACGGCACCAGAAGGTCGGTAACCTTGCCGTCATCCTTGATCTGCTTGACCGCGCGCGGGGTGATCTTCTTGCCGGCCTCGGCGATCACCTCGCCGGTGGCGGCATCCACCAGGTCGAACGGCGGGCGCGTGCCGCGCACGCGGTCGGGGAAGAACTTGGTGGCCCAGCCCTTGCCCTTCTCCAGCGTATAGGTGACCTCGTCGTAATAGGCCTGCATGATGTCTTCCTGGTCCAGCCCGAGGGCATAGAGCAGGGTCGTCACCGGCAGCTTGCGGCGGCGGTCGATGCGGGAAAAGACGATATCCTTGGCGTCGAATTCGAAATCCAGCCACGAGCCGCGATAGGGAATGATGCGGCAGGCGAACAGCAGCTTGCCCGAGCTGTGGGTCTTGCCCTTATCATGGTCGAAGAACACGCCCGGCGAGCGGTGCATCTGGGAAACGATCACCCGCTCGGTGCCGTTGACGATGAAGGTGCCGTTGGGCGTCATCAGGGGCATGTCGCCCATGAACACGTCCTGTTCCTTGATGTCCTTCACCGACTTGGCGCCGGTGTCCTCGTCCACGTCGAACACGATCAGGCGCAGCGTCACCTTGAGCGGTGCGGAATAGGTCATGTCGCGCTGCTGGCATTCCTCGACGTCGTATTTCGGCTTTTCCAGCTCGTACTTCACGAATTCGAGCACGCTGGTTTCGTTGAAGTCCTTGATCGGAAAGACCGACTGGAACACGCCCATCAGACCCTCGCCATCGGTGGGCTGGGGCTGGTCGCCGGAATTCAGGAAAAGATCATACGAGGATTTCTGAACCTCGATAAGGTTCGGCATCTCCAGCACTTCGCGGATTTTGCCGAAATACTTGCGCAAACGTTTCTGGCCAAGGAAGGTCTGAGCCATATGTCTGGTCACCTTTCGTTTCTCATCAGACGACACGGCCGTCGGGCTCCGGCCATGCGCCCATCCGAAACAGGGGGTTCTGGATCAATTCCCGGGCGTTGTCCCACCAACGCCCTCCCGATCCGGCGAACCGCACCTTGGAAAACACCCCCGTTCCGGGGGCCCTTGCCAAGACAGGTTCGGCTGGGCCCGGGATTTGCCCGGACCCAGCCCATTCAAAAGTCTCCGGGTCGCCCCGGCGCTGATTACTTCAGCTCGACTTCGGCGCCAGCTGCTTCCAGCTTGGCTTTGATGTCTTCGGCTTCGGCCTTGTCGACGCCTTCCTTGACGGCTTTGCCGCCGGCTTCGACCAGGTCCTTGGCTTCTTTCAGGCCCAGGCCGGTGATGCCGCGCACTTCCTTGATCACGTTGATCTTGGATGCGCCTGCCGACTTCAGGATGACGTCGAACTCGGTCTGCTCTTCGGCAGCCGCGCCTGCGTCACCGCCAGCCGCCGGGCCAGCCATCATCACGGCGCCGCCAGCGGCGGGCTCGATGCCGTATTCATCCTTGAGGATGGTTTTCAGTTCCTGTGCTTCGAGAAGCGTCAGACCAACGATCTCTTCTGCGAGTTTTTTCAGATCAGCCATTTTACTGTTTCCGTCTATCTAGATGTGTTCCAACGTCAGGCAATCGCCACGACGCGGGGTTCTGGGTTGCTCAAGCCGCCTCGGCCTTCTCTTCGATGGTCGAGAGGATGCTTGCGATGTTCGAAGCAGGTGCGCCAATGGCCCCGGCAATGTTCGAAGCGGGTGCGCCGATGCAGCCGACGATCGAAGCGATAAGCTCCTCGCGCGACGGCATTTTCGACACGGCTTCGACACCGGCCCGGTCCAGAGCGTTCTCGCCCATTGCACCGCCAAGGATTTCGAACTTCTTGTTCTCCTTGGCGAATTCCTCGGCCACCTTGGCTGCTGCCACGGGGTCCTCGGAATAGGCTAGAACGGTCATGCCCGACAGAAAGTCCGCAATGCTTGCGCATGGCTTCCCCTCAAGGGCGATCTTGGCGAGCCTGTTCTTGGCAACGCGCACGGACCCGCCCGCATCACGCATACGCGCGCGCAGGTCCTGCATCTCGGCAACCGTGATCCCCGCGTAGTGTGCTACCACCACGACGCCAGAGCTTTCGAAGATCTGGCCGAGTTCGTCGACCACTTTCTCTTTCTGGGCTCTATCCACAGTTTCACTCCAAGTTTGGGGGTTGCCCCCCGGCTCATATTTGGCGGGTCGCCCCGCCGTTCGGGTCCAGTTTCAGGGTCCCGAGGCCAGATCGCCCGAGGGGCTCACACCCGACGGTCAATTGTCTCGATCCCCATCTCAGGAAGGAATTACAGGGCTCGCGCCCAACCCTCCGTCTCGGACAGGACAGGGCCGTTTCCGGCCCCGCCATTCAGCGGGTCGCCCCGCGGAATTCTTACTCGGTCGTGGCGTTGGCCACGTCGATCGACACGCCCGGCCCCATCGTGGAGCTGAGCGACACCTTCTTCATATAGGTGCCCTTGGCGCCGGCGGGCTTCGCACGGGCCACGGCCGCCACGAAGGCGCGGACGTTCTCGACCAGCTTGCCCTCGTCGAACGAGGCCTTGCCGACACCGGCATGCACGACACCGGCCTTTTCCACCTTGAACTGGACTTCGCCGCCCTTGGCGGCCTTGACCGCGTCGGCCACGTCCATGGTCACGGTGCCGACCTTGGGGTTCGGCATCAGGTTGCGCGGGCCCAGAACCTTGCCCAGGCGGCCGACGATCGGCATCATGTCCGGCGTGGCGATGCAGCGATCGAACTCGATCGTGCCGCCCTGGATGGTTTCCATCAGGTCCTCGGCGCCGACGATATCCGCGCCGGCTTCCTTGGCTTCATCCGCCTTGGGACCACGGGCGAAGACGGCGACGCGCACGTCCTTGCCGGTGCCGTTCGGCAGGCCGACCACACCCCGGACCATCTGGTCGGCGTGGCGCGGGTCGACGCCCAGGTTCACGGCGATCTCGATGGTCTCGTCGAATTTCGCGGTTGCGTTGCCCTTGATCAGGGCGACGGCATCCTCGACCGACAGGTTTTCCTTGCCGACAAAGGCTTCGCGGGCTGCACGGGTGCGTTTTCCGATTTTTGCCATCTTACTTCACCTCGATGCCCATGGACCGCGCCGAACCCAGAATGATCTGCATCGCGGCGTCGATATCGTTGGCGTTGAGGTCCTTCATCTTGGCCTCGGCGATTTCGCGCACCTGCGCGACGGTCACGCTGCCCACGGTTTCGCGGCCGGGGGTCTTGCCGCCGGATTTCAGCTTGGCGGCCTTCTTCAGGTAATACGACGCCGGCGGCGTCTTGATGTCCATCGTGAAGGACTTGTCCTGATAATACTGGATCACCGTCGGGCACGGGGCGCCCGGCTCCATATCCGCCGTCTTGGCGTTGAAGGCCTTGGTGAATTCCATGATGTTGATGCCGCGCTGACCCAGTGCAGGGCCCACGGGCGGCGAGGGGTTCGCCTGACCGGCGGGCACCTGAAGCTTCAGCGTGCCGACGAGTTTCTTGGCCATCTGGCCTCTCCTTCTTTCCAACAGCCCGCCGACGCGTCAGCCGGGCCTTTTCGTTGTCGTGGTCCGGTCCGGGCATCGCGATGCCCTCGCCTCCCACGGCTCGCCACTCAGATCACGACTGTTTCGTGACCTGCGTGAATTCCAGTTCGACCGGGGTTTCCCGGCCAAAAATCGACACCGACACCTTCAGGCGCTGGTTGTCTTCGTCCACTTCCTCGATCATGCCGTCGAAATCCTCGAACGGCCCGTCGTTGACCTTGACCTTCTCGCCCACCTCGAACCGGATGAGCGTGCGCGGCGCCTCTTCGCCTTCCGCCACGCGGCCCAGGATCGCCTCGACCTCGGCGTCGCGCATCGGCATCGGGCGGCCCTGCGGGCCAAGGAAGCCGGTCACGCGGTTGATCGAGTTGATCAGGTGATAGCCGCGGTCCGACATTTCCATCCGCACCAGGACATAGCCCGGCATGAAGCGGCGTTCGGTCGTGACCTTCTTGCCGCGGCGCACCTCGATCACTTCTTCGGTGGGCACAAGGACCTCTTCGATCTGGTCCTCCAGACCGTTCTCCGCGACGGCCTGCCTGATCTGCTCGGCGATCTTCTTTTCGAAATTCGAGAGCACGCTCACCGAATACCAACGCTTCGCCATCTTGACCTCAGCCCTTGTCCCTTCGGCCCGCTGACCGAAAAACTGTTTGATTTCCTACGCTTGCGCGCACATCCCGAAACAAAAAATCGGCGTGCAACACGAATCGCCGCACGCCATTTTCGGATCAGACCTGCCTGTTACAAAGAATGTTCAGGCTTGGCAACCCTGACGGGCGGAATTTCGCGGGTTCCGGCGATCAGCCGAAGACGGTCAGGACCGCCTGCAAACCCGAACGGATCAGCAAATCCGCAAGCCCGAAGAACACCGCCGTCAGCGCCGCCATGATGAACACCATGACCGTGGTCAGCACCACCTCGCGGCGGGTGGGCCAGACCACCTTGGACACTTCCGCCCGGGTCTGCTGAATGAACTGGAGGGGGTTCGCGCGCGCCATGCCTGCACCTTTTCGATCGGATCAGCCGCTCACATACTTGGCCGGGGCGGCGAATTCAAGGGCGCGCTGCCTGTTGCGCCCGCGCCTCGTCCTGCAGCTTGTCGAAACGCTCGGCCAGCGCCTGCCGGTGGCGCTCCTCCTGGTCCTGCAGCGAATTCAGGTCGGGCAGGTAAAGCGCATCGACCGTCCCCTCGGGAAAACGGTCGAGAAACGCATCCCAGCGCAGCGCGATCCCATCGGCCCGGCGCCGCAGCCTTTCGGCCTTTTCGGGGTTGCGAGCGTGAAACCGGTTGTAAAGCCGCAAGACCCCCGCCCAGAACCGGTCGTGACCGACCGACAGGAAGATGCCCGCGACGATCAGGGCCGGCAGCAGGACGACCGTGACCAGCAGCCAGGGCCGCAGCACCACCAGCAGCACCAGCGCGGCAAGGGCGACATGCCGCAGCGTGGGCCGATAGGCACACAGCCACGCGATCCTGTCCTGCACCGGCGCGGGCAGGCGCGGCCGCCTTGCCCCGGCCGTATCGGCAGCCCGTTCGGCAGCGCGTATCCGGTCGCTCAGACCCGCGTCGCCGGGGTCTTTCGCCGTGTCGCGGGACGCGGCGGGCGTCTTGGGCGGGATGGCCGTCACCGGCCTTGCCCGAACGGCAGGCGGTTCCGCGCCCTCGTCGTTCAACAGCGCGCGGATCGCAAGGATATCCGCATCCGGCTCCACCCCGTTCTTTTGCTCGCTCATATCCACCTCTCAACGCATCACACCCGCCCTGCGCGCAGGGCGGGGCGGTTCGCCCGGCAATGTCCCGGCAAAATCGGGCATTCCCGCGTCATCCTTGCGGCAAAACCGTGGCCACCACCCCCTCCCCCGGGACGTGAGGTAAAATCCATGCCGTCCAAGGGCTTGCCCTTTTCACCCCCGCGCCGCGCCGTTTTGAAATTGAGTATGCGCCGCCCGCTTCGTAACGTCGCCGCGTGCCTGTCGCAAAAGGAGGAGTGCGATGTGGACCGGACCGCAACTGGGCCCCGATACGCCGGGCTATGACGACAACCGCGCCGCGATGCTGGACGCCATAGCAGAGTTGCGGGCGCTGGAGTCGCGCGCCGCCCGCAAATCCGAGGAACGCCGCGCGCGGTTTCACGAACGCGGCCAGATCACCCCGCGCGAACGGCTGGCGCGGCTTCTCGATCCCGCCATGCCGTTCCTGCGGCTGCACAGCCTCGCGGGTTATCTCGCCGACAGCGACGACCCGGAAAAATCCATCCCCGGCAGCACCTTCCTTGCCGGGATCGGCTTTGTCTCGGGCGTGCGCGCGGCCATCGTGGTGGATGACAGCGGGATCAACGCGGGCGCGCTCAGCCCGATGGCGCTGCAGGCTATGCTGTCGGTGCAGGACATCGCGCTGCGGCAGAAGCTGCCCTTCATCCACCTGGTCGAAAGCGCGGGCGCCAACCTGATGAACTACCGGGTCGAGGATTGGGCCCATGGCGGCGCGGTGTTCCGCAACCTCGCGCGGCTTTCGGCGGCGGGCCTGCCCACCATTGCCGTGCTGCATGGCCCGTCCACGGCGGGCGGCGCTTACATGCCGGGCCTGTCGGATTACGTGATCGCGGTGCGCCCGAACGGGATGGCGGCGCTTGCTGGCGCGGCGCTGGTCCATGCGGCGACCGGCGAAAAGACCACCGACAAGGAGGTCGGCGGCGCCGAAATGCACGCCAGCGTTTCCGGCCTTGTCGAATACCTGGCCGAGAGTGACGCACATGCCATCGAAATGGCCCGCCGGGTCGTGGCACGGCTGGACTGGAACCGCGATGTAACGCCCCCGAAACCGCGCGGTTTCGCCCCGCCATCGCGCGATCTGGACGAGCTGGCCGGGATCGTGCCCGCAGATCCCAAGACCCCCTGTGACATGCGCGAGGTGGCGGCGCGGCTGGTCGACGGCTCCGCGTTCGACGAATTCAAACCCGGCTTCGGCCCCGGCACCCTGTGCCTGCAGGCGCAGATTCACGGCATCACCGTGGGCATCCTTGCCAACAACGCCCCCATCGACCCGGCAGGCGCCAACAAGGCCACGCATTTCATACAGGCCTGCGATCAGGCCGGAACGCCGCTGGTATTCCTCAACAACACCACCGGATACATGGTCGGCACCGAGTATGAACGCGCCGGCATGATCAAGCACGGATCGAAGATGATCCAGGCCGTGTCGAACGCGCGCGTGCCCAAGATCACGCTCTATTGCGGATCGAGCTTCGGCGCAGGCAATTACGGCATGTGCGGCATCGCCTACGAGCCCGATTTCCTGTTCGCCTGGCCCAATTCGCGTTCGGGCGTGATGGGCGGCAAACAGGCGGCCCGCACCATGAGCATGGTGGCCCGCGCCGGTGCCGCACGGCGCGGCGCCGATATCGACGAAACCCGGCTGGCCCGGCAAGAGGCCGCCATCGAGGCGCTGTTCGACCGGCAATCCAGCCCGTTCTACACCTCGGGCCGGGTGCTCGACCACGGGGTGATCGACCCGCGCGACAGCCGCAAGGTGCTGGCCTTCTGCCTGCTGACCTGCCTTGAGGCGCGGCGGCGTGGCCTGCGGCCCAATTCCTTTGGCGTGGCGAGGATGTGAACATGGCATTCGACACGATCCTTGTCGCCAATCGCGGCGAAATCGCCTGCCGCATCCTGCACACCGCGCGTGCCATGGGGCTGCGCACGGTTGCGGTCTGGTCCGATGCCGACGCCGATGCGCCGCATGTGACGCTGGCCGATGATGCGGTGCGGATCGGGCCGGCCCCGGCCTTGGAAAGCTATCTGGATACGGATGCGATCCTTGCGGCGGCGCGTGACAGCGGCGCACAGGCCATCCACCCGGGATACGGCTTTCTGTCGGAGAACGCGGATTTCGCCCGCGCGGTCGCGGACGCGGGCCTGACATTCATCGGCCCCGACGCCCATGCCATCGAGGTGATGGGCGACAAGGCCGCCGCCAAGCGCGCGATGATCGCCGCCGGGGTGCCCTGCGTGCCGGGCTATCAGGGCGCGGACCAGTCCGACGCCACCCTGCTGACCGAGGCGGACAGGATCGGCTTTCCCCTGATGGTCAAGGCCGCGGCCGGGGGTGGCGGGCGCGGGATGCGGCTGGTTGCCGATGCCGCCGGCCTGCCCGACGCGATTGCCCGCGCGCGTCACGAGGCGCAGGCCGGCTTCGGCTCGGACGTGCTGATCCTCGAACGCGCGGTGCAGCGCCCGCGCCACGTGGAGATCCAGGTCTTTGCCGATGCGCATGGCAACGTGATCCACCTGGGCGAACGCGACTGTTCGGTGCAGCGCCGCCACCAGAAGGTTGTGGAAGAGGCCCCTTGCCCCGTCATGACGCCCGACCTGCGCGCCGCGATGGGCCGCGCCGCGACGGATGCCGCGCGGGCGGTGGAGTATCGCGGCGCGGGCACGGTCGAATTCCTGCTGGATGGCTCCGGCAACTTCTATTTCCTGGAGATGAACACGCGGCTTCAGGTGGAGCATCCGGTGACGGAAATGATCACCGGACTGGACCTTGTCGCACTGCAGATCGCGGTGGCGCAGGGCGCACCCCTGCCCGTCACGCAGGACCAGGTGACGCTGAGCGGCCACGCCATCGAACTGCGCCTTTACGCCGAAGACCCGGCGCGCGATTTCCTGCCCGTCACCGGCCGGATCGCGCGGTTCGCACCGGCCACGGGCGATGGCATCCGCGTCGATGCGGGCATTGCCACCGGGCAGGTCGTGTCCCCCCATTACGACCCGATGCTGGCCAAGCTGATCGCCCACGGCCCCACGCGCGAGGTGGCGCGGCACCGCCTGCTGGCCGCGCTGGACCGGACCGTTCTGCTGGGGCTGACCACGAATGCCGGGCACCTGGCCGATATCCTGCGCCAGCCCGCCTTTGTCGCGGGCGAGGCGACGACCGCCTTTATCGGCGACACCTATGACGGCATCGCCGCGCCCACGCCCGACACGCGCGAACTGGCCTGCGCGGCAGTGCTCTTGCTGCAGACCGGGGCGATGGCGGCGCGCGCGGCCTCTACCCTGCCCGATGACAGCCTGCTGGGCTTTGCCTCGGATGGCGGGCTGCCGGTGCCCGTCGATCTGGCGCATGGTGACACCGTTCACCACCTGTCGGCGCAGGCCGATGGCGCGCGGCAATGGGTGGTCGGCGGCCCGGACTGGACGCATCGGGTGACGATCCGCGCGATGGCCGACCCGCGCGCGCAGCTTGTGGTGGACGGGCGGGGCATGGCGGTCGGCTTTGCCCCCGACGATGCCGGGGGCCTTTACCTGCAATCCGGCGCGCAGGCGTTCCACCTGACGCGCCATCGCCCCTGGGCCGATGCGGCCGATGCAGCCGGCAGCGGCACGATCACCGCACCGATGCCGGGGCTGGTGATCTCTGTCGACGTGGCGCCCGGCGCGCGCGTGCAGAAGGGGCAGGTTCTGGCGGTGCTGGAGGCGATGAAGATGCAGCACCAGATGCGCGCGGCCACCGACGGGACGGTTACCGATGTAGCAATCGCCCCCGGCCGGCAGATCGAAACCGGCGCCGTGATCGTGACCATCGAGGAGGACACCGAATGACCCTGAGCGAAGCACAGGATTTCCTGACCGAAACCGAGGTTCTGCACAGCGCTATCGCCGATTTGCCGCAAGACGCCTTCGACACACCGACCCAGTTCAAGGGCTGGACCATCAACGATGTGCTGGTGCACCTGCATTTCTGGAACCGCGCGGCCGACATGTCGGCCAGCGATGAGGCCGCGTTTCACGACATGATCGCCCCCGTCGTCGCCTCTTTCCAGAAGGGAGAGGGGATGCGCGCGCCCGAGAACGCCGCGATCCCCGAACGCGGGCCTGCGCTGCGCAAGGCATGGATCGACCATGCCCGCGACATGGCCGCGCGCTGGCAGCAGATGGACCCAAAGGCGCGGCTGCCCTGGGCGGGGCCGTCGATGTCGGCGCGCTCGTCGATCACCGCGCGGCAGATGGAGACATGGGCGCATGGGTTCGAACTGTTCGACGTGCTGGGGCAGACCCGCGAGGAAGGCGACCGGCTGCGCAATATCGTGGTGCTGGGCGTCAATACCTTCGGCTGGTCGCACAAGGTGCACGGGCTGGACGTGCCCGACACGATGCCCGGGCTGGAACTGACCGCGCCCTCGGGCGCGATCTGGGAATTCGGGGACGACAGCGCCGGGCGCATCAGCGGCCCCGCCCGCGATTTCGCCGCCGTTGTCACGCAGACCCGCGCGCTGGACGATACCGCGCTGCGCGTCGAAGGCCCGGTCGCGCGGACATGGATGGCGCACGCGCAATGCTTTGCCGGCCCGCCGGAAACGCCCCCAGCCCCCGGCAGCCGGCACAAAAAGGACAGTTGAGATGGACAAAGCGATCCTGACCTGCGCGCTGAACGGCGTGCTGACCGACCCCACCCAGCACCCGGTGCCCGTAACGCCCGAGCAATGCGCCGCCTCGGCGCGCGAGGCGATGGATGCGGGCGCGTCGGTGATCCACATCCATTACCGCCGGCAGGAACCGGGCAAGGGCCACCTGCCAAGCTGGGATACCGCGGTGGCACGGGATATCGTCGATGCGATCCGCGACGCCTGCCCCGGCATCGTCATCAACTCGACCACCGGGGTCGTGGGGCCGGAATACCAGGGGCCGCTCGACGTGCTGCGCGCGCTGCGCCCCGAGATCGGGGCCTGCAACGCGGGATCGCTCAACTACCTCAAGCTGCGGGCCAGTGGCGACTGGGCCTGGCCTCCGATGCTGTTCGACAACACGCCACAGAAGGTGGGCGATTTCCTTGACGTGATGGCGGAAACCGGCACGCGGCCCGAGTTCGAATGCTTCGACACCGGCATCGTGCGGTCGGTGGCGATGTATGTGCAAAACGGCATGACCGACAGCGCGCAATACAACCTTGTCATGGGCGTTGCCTCGGGGATGCCGGTGGACGCGGCGCTGCTGGACTGGCTGATGGGATACCTGATCCCCGGTGCACCCTGGCAGGCCACGCTGATCGGCCGCGAGGAAATCTGGCCGGTGCACCAGAAGGCGGCCGAACTGGGCGGCATGCTGCGCACCGGGGTCGAGGATACGTTCTACCTGCCCGATGGGTCGAAAACCCGGTCGAACGGGCAGCTGATCGAGGCGCTGGCGCGCTGTGCGCAGAACGCGGGCCGCGCCGTGGCCAGCCCGGACGAGGCGCGCGCGATACTGGGGCTGCGCGCCTAACGCACCACGTAGACCGAACAGGTCGAATGCCGCACCACCCGCGCGGCGTTCGGACCCAGCAGGTAATCGCGCAGATCGGGCCGGTGCGCACCCAGAACGATCAGGTCGGCACCGCCCTGTTCGGCTGTTTCGATGATCTCGTGATAGGCGGTGCCTACACCCACCACGTGCCGCACCTTGGCGTTGGCATCGGCCCCGATGGCATCCGTCACCAGATCGTTCAGGATTTCCTTCGCATGGGCCACGGCCTTTTTCGTGTGGTCATCGCTGAAGAACCCGCCGACCACGCTCATCCCGTAATCGGGGATCACGGTGATCACGTCCAGCTGCGCGCCCTCCAGTTCGGCCAGGCGATGCGCGGTCTGCAGCACCCTGGCCTCGGCCTCGGGGCGGTTCACGTCAACGGCACAGAGAACGGTCTGGATCATGCCGGTACTCCCTCGATTGGTCTGGCGCGGCGGGATTGCATCAGGGCGATCAGGCCCATCAGCAGCAGCGCGGGGATGAAGATCAGTTCCTTCGGCAACTGGTCGTTGGGCGCGCGGACGGCGGTGATCTGCACCGGGTCGTCGCCGTAGAAATCGAAACTCGACAGCGTATCGGACAGCGGCGTGCCGAACATCGGTTCCTCAAGGATCATCCGGTCGCCCTCGGGCGCCAGAAGCAGCCCCAGCGCATCCAGCCGCTCGGCGGCATCCGCGCCCTCGGGCACGTTCAGGACCACCGTCAGATCCTTCATTTCCAGCGTGTCGAAATCCGGCCCCGATACCACCGTGCGCAGGCTCGATCCCGCCGGCGCGTTTGCCAGCGCCTCTTCGAACTGGGCGGGTGGCACGTCGGCATAGGGCGGCTGGATCATGTCCATGAAGAAGCCCGGCCGGAACAGCGCGAAGGCGATCACCAGCATGGCCACCGTTTCCCAGATCCGGTTGCGGGTCAGGAACCAGCCCATCGTCGCGGCGGTAAAGATCAGGATGCCGATCGTGGCCACGACGAAGACGATGATGCCCTGCACCCATGTCACGTCGATCAGCAGCAGGTCGGTGTTGAAGATGAAGACGAAGGGCAGCGCCACGGTGCGCAGGCTGTAGAAGAAGGCGGTGAACCCGGTGCGGATCGCATCGCCCCCCGACACGGCGGCGGCGGCGAAACTGGCCAGCCCCACCGGCGGGGTCACATCCGCCATGATGCCGAAGTAGAAGACGAACAGGTGCACCGCGATCAGCGGCACCACCAGCCCCGACTGCGCGCCCAGCTCGACCACCACGGCCACCATGAGCGAGGAAACGACGATGTAATTCGCCGTGGTCGGCAGCCCCATGCCCAGGATCAGCGACAGGATCGCCACAAAGATCAGCATCAGGATCAGGTTGCCGCCCGACAGGAACTCGACGAAATCGGCCATCACCTGCCCGATCCCGGTCAGCGACACGGTGCCCACGATGATCCCGGCGGTGGCCGTGGCAAGGCCGATGCCGATCATGTTGCGTGCCCCGTCGATCATGCCCACGATCAGGTCGGCCAGGCCGTCTTTCAGGCGGCCCGGCGCACCCGCCTCGCCACGGAAAAACGCCTTGAGCGATTTTTGCGTCAGCAGGATGAAGAACAAAAGGAACGTCGCCCAGAAGGCCGAGAGGCCCGGCGACTTGCGTTCGATCATCAGGAAATAGACCAGCACGACGATGGGCAGCAGGTAGTAAAGCCCGGTCTTGTAGATCTGCGCGATGTCGGGCAGTTCCACCACCTCGGCATTGGGATCGTCGGCTTCAAGGTCGGGCGCCTGCGCCGCCAGCCAGACCAGCGCGACATAGACCACGCCCAATGCCGCCGACAGCACCCAGCCCGATCCCTCGGGCACCAGCGCCACGATCCAGCCGACGGGATATTGCGTGACGTAACACAGCCCCGCGAACCCGGCGAAGAACAGGATCATGCCGCCGATGGTGCGCCCCATCGACACGACCTTGTTGCCAAGCGTCGGCATGTTGTTCTTCACCGCCTCGAGATGGACGATATAGACAAGCGCGATGTAGGAAATGACCGCCGGCAGGAAGGCGTGGGTGATCACCTCGAGATAGGAAATACCCACGTATTCCACCATCAGGAAGGCGGCGGCGCCCATCACCGGCGGCATGATCTGCCCGTTGACCGAGCTTGCAACCTCGACCGAGCCGGCCTTTTCCGCGGAAAAGCCCACCCGCTTCATCAGCGGGATGGTGAAGGTGCCGGTGGTCACCACGTTGGCGATGGACGAGCCGGAAATCAGGCCGGTGGCGGCCGAGCCGACCACCGCCGCCTTGGCCGGGCCGCCGCGCAGGTGGCCCAGCGCGCCGAAGGCCATCTTGATAAAGTAATTGCCCGCGCCCGCCTTATCCAGCAGCGCGCCGAACAGCACGAACAGGAACACGAACCTGGTCGACACCCCCAGCGCGATGCCGAACACGCCCTCGGAGGTGATCCACATATGGCTCATCGCCTTGCGCAGCGAGGCGCCCGCCCAGCGGATCTGATCGGGCACGGCCTCGGCCGCGCCGAAAAAGACGTAAGCCAGGAAGATCAGTGCCAGTATCACCATCACCGGGCCAAGCGTGCGGTAGGCGGCGATGAACAGGAAGGCCAGCCCGGCCAGCGAAAACAGCGCATCGCTGTCATCGGCAAGCCCGCCGTTCTGGACGATCTTGTCGTAAAAGAAATAGCCGTAAAGCGCGAGATAGGCGCCGCCGACCGCCAGCACCCAGTCATACCAGGGCACCGATGTCTTGGGGGCCGAGCGGAACAGCGGATAGGCCATCGCCGACAGGAAGATCGCAAAGGCCAGGTGGATCTGGCGCGCGTTGTTGATCAGGTCGCCGGGCAGCACATAGGGCGCCACGGGCGAGGCCAGCACCACCTGGAACACCGACCAGATCAGCGCCACCGCCGCGATGAACAGGCCAAGATTGCCGGGAACGTTGCGCGCGCCGCTGTCGCTGGCGGCGACGAGTTCCTGCAGCTCGTCTTCGTTCAGTGCGGATTTCTCTCTGTCGGACATGGGCCCCTCCGTCCCGGCGCGCTGGCCGAAAATCATTTGTTATTATGACGAAAGTCGCCGGGGGGCGGATACCGCCCCCCGGGGTGGTCTGGATCAGGTTACTCCATCCAGCCCTTTTCCTTGTAATATTTCTCGGCACCGGCATGCAGCGGGGCCGACAGGCCGGCCGAGATCATTTCCTCGGGCTTGAGGTTGGCGAAGGCCGGATGCAGGCTCTTGAAGTCCTCGAAATTCTCGAAGACCGAGGAGACGACCGCATAAACCGCGTCTTCGGACACCGCCGCCGAGGTCACGAAGGTCGCGCCGACACCGAAGGTGGTCGCGTCATCGGCGTTGCCGCGATACATGCCGCCCGGGATCGTCGCGGTCCGGTAATAGGGGTTTTCCTCGATCAGCTTGTCGATCGCCGGGCCCTGCACGTCCACCAGCACGGAATCACAGGCGGTGGTGGCCTCCTGGATCGTGCCCGAGGGGTGGCCCACCGTGAAGACGATCGCATCCACCTGGTTGTCGCACAGCGCCGCCGACTGTTCCGCCGGCTTCAGCTCGGCCGCCAGGGCGAAATCGTCCGTGGTCCAGCCAAGCTCGTCCATCACGATCTCGAAGGTGCCGCGCGCGCCCGAGCCGGGATTGCCCAGGTTGACGCGCTTGCCCTTGAGGTCGTCGAAGGTTTCGATCCCGGAATCGGCACGGGCAACGACGGTAAAGGGCTCGGGGTGGATCGAGAAGACCGCGCGCAGATCCTCGAACGGGCCATCGGATTCGAAGTTGTCCGAGCTGCCGTTATAGGCGTGGAACTGCCAGTCCGACTGGGCCACCCCGAATTCCAGCTCGCCCTCGCGGATGGTCTTGATGTTGTAGACCGACCCGCCGGTGGACTCGACCGAACAGCGAATGCCATGCTCCTTGCGGCCCTTGTTCACCAGCCGGCAGATCGCGCCGCCGGTCGGGTAATAGACACCGGTCACACCGCCGGTGCCGATGGTGATGAACTCTTCGGCGGTGGCCGGCACCGCCAGCATCGCCGAGGCGGCAACCGCCGCGAATCCAAGCTTGATCTGTTTCATAAGGTGTATCTCCCTTTTTTCGGTTGATGGTTGCGTTGTCGCCGGGCACCGAACGGCCCTGCAATTCAGATGTCGATAACCTCTTGCAATGCGCGGCTGCGCCGTTCGATTTCGCCGATCCGCCCGGCCGTGTCCGGGCCAGCCTTGCTGGCCAGCATCGCCATCAGCGTTTCCAGCAGGAACAGCGTGGCGACATAGGAGGTAAAGAAATTCGACCCCTCTGTCGGAACGATGAAGCCGCTTTGCGCGATTCGCAACGCCGGGCAGGCATGGCTGTCGGTGATGACCACCAGGTAAACGCCTTGCGCATGGGCCATTTCCGCCGCCCGCATCGACACCCGCGCATAAGGCGGCTTGGTGATCACAAGCAGCGCGTCGCGTTCGTCCATATCCGCCAGCGCCGCCCCGACCGAGGCGCCCATGCGCCCCAGCTGCGTCCAGTTCGGCCCCAGGAAATTGGCCATGTAACCCAGGTATTCCGCGATCCCGGTCGACCCCAGCGCACCCAGCAGCGCCACCTTGCGCGCACCGTGCAGGCGCGTCACCGCGGCCTCGAACCGGTCTGGATCGACCTGGGTCAGCAGCTTGTCGATATTGCCCACCGCCGCGTCGCGCGCCCGGTCCAGGTGGCCGCGCGCGCCGTCCCCGCCGGTTTTGCGCAACCCCTCGGCGCGCGAGGCGAAACTGGCGACCTGCCGCCCGATCTGGACGCGCAGGGCATCGCGGAGATCCTCGAAACTGTCATAGGACAGCGCGCGCGCCAGCCGGCTGAAGGTGGCGGGCGCAAGGCCGCTTTCGTCCGATACGCTGCGCAGGGACCGGGTGGCGGTGTCCAGCGGGTTGGCCACCAGATAGTCACCGGCTTCGCGCAGGCGCGGGCTCAGTCGGCCATAGTTCTGGGCCAGCCTTTGCTGGAAACTCGTGTTCAAGAATGCCCCCGTCGGCGTAGCGCGATTTTTATCTCATTCTGCGCGATTCGTAGTGTTTCAAGTGTTTCATTTATTGTCAACGCTCGGCCCATCTGTTTCATATTTCAACGATCCGCATATCCGCGCGACTCAGGAACCCGGAGGCACAGATGCCCAGCGCCAGCCATGTCTTTCACCGCAGCTCCCGTGCCACGCCGCCCCGCGCGGTGTCGGGCCAGGGCGTTTATCTGATCGACGAGACCGGCAAGCGATACCTGGACGGGTCGGGCGGCGCGGCGGTGTCCTGCCTCGGCCATTCCGATGCCGACGTGATCGCCGCGATCCGGGACCAGACCGAAACGCTGGCATTCGCGCATACCGGTTTCTTCACCTCGGAACCGGCCGAACGGCTGGCCGACCGGCTGATCGCCCACGCGCCCGAAGGTATCGAAAAGGTCTATTTCGTTTCGGGCGGGTCCGAAGCGGTGGAAACCGCGCTCAAGATGGCCCGGCAGTATTTCATCGAGATCGGCCAGCCCGGACGCACCCGCTTCATCGCGCGGCGGCAAAGCTATCACGGCAACACGCTGGGCGCGCTGTCGGCGGGCGGCAATGCGTGGCGCAAGGCCCCCTTCGCGCCGCTGATGGCCGAAAGCCACCACATCGCCCCCTGCTATGCCTATCGCGGCCAGGAACCGGGCGAGAGCCTTGAGGAATATGGCCTGCGCGTCGCAAACGAGCTTGAGGCCGAGCTGCTGCGCCTTGGCCCGGACACCGTGATCGGGTTCATCGCCGAGACGGTGGCGGGCGCCACACTGGGCGCGGTGCCCGCGGTGCCCGGCTATTTCAAACGCATCCGCGAGATCTGCGACCGCTACGGCATCCTGCTGATCCTGGACGAGGTGATGTGCGGCATGGGCCGCACCGGCACGCTGTTCGCCTGCGAACAGGATGGCGTCAGCCCGGATATCGTGACCATCGCCAAGGGGTTGGGCGCGGGCTATCAGCCGATCGGCGCGACGCTGTGTTCCGGCGCAATCCACGACGCCTTTGCCGAAGGCTCGGGCTTTTTCCAGCACGGACACACCTATATCGGCCACGCCACCGCCTGCGCGGCGGCGGATGTGGTGGTGGGCAAGCTGACCGATGGCGGCCTGACCGCCCGCGCGGCCGAGATGGGCGCGAAACTGGACGCCGCCCTGCGCGACCGCTTTGGTCAGCACCCCCATATCGGCGACATTCGCGGGCGCGGCATGTTCCGCGGGCTGGAAATCGTCGCGGATCGCGACACCAGGCGCCCCTTCGCCCCGGAAAAAGGGGTGAACAAGGCGATCAAGGCCGCCGCGTTCGAGGCCGGGCTGATCTGTTACCCGATGGGCGGCACCATCGACGGGCGCGAGGGCGACCATGTGCTGCTGGCCCCGCCCTTCATCCTGACCGACGATGAACTGGGCGAGTTGGTCGACAAGCTGGACACGGCATTCGCGCAGGTGATCTGATGCAGGCCCTTCGCGGCCGGTGATCCTGCCGGGAGCGTGGAGGGCGCCCGCAACTGCACGGACCGCACGCGCGCTCAGGCGGCCTGTGCCCTCGCCGCCGGGTCCAGCCTGCCCGCCATCGCCGCGCTCAGCCCCACCATCACGGCGGCGGTGCCCAGAGTCAGGGCCAGCCCGCCCAGTTGATAGGTCAGCCCCGACAGCACAGTGCCCAGCAGCCGCCCGCCCGCATTGGCCATGTAGTAGAACCCCACATCCATCGTCACGCGCTCGGCCCGGGTGAAGGCAAGGATCAGGTAGGAATGCAGCGAGGAGTTGATTGCGAAAATCCCGCCAAAGACCAGCAGCCCCGCCACCAGCGTCGCGGTCAGCCAGGGTGCGGGCCCGCCCGGCAGCGCGACGGCGGCGGTCAGCAGCGCGGGCACCACGGCCAGCGCCAGCGCCCAGCCGCGCGCGGCCCGGATCAGCGCGCCCTCACCGCGCGATTTCGCGCGCAAAACGCGCGGTGCGGCGGCCTGCACCGCGCCGTAAAGGATGATCCAGCCGGCCATGAAGCTGCCGATCAGGAAGAACGCCGCGCGGTTGCCCGCCTCGGTTCCGTCCGACAGCACGGCATAGAAATAGACCGGGATGCCCACGACGAACCACACATCACGCGCACCGAACAGGAACACGCGCGCCGCGCTCAGCCAGTTCACATTGGCGGATTTCGAAAAGACCTCGGAAAACTTCGCGCCCTTGCGCCCGCGCGGCAGGCCGGCGGGCATGAAGGCCACCACCGCCGCCAGGATCGCGGCCAGCACCACGGCCATCGCAACGACCGAAGCGGTGAAGCCAGGACCGGCAAGCAGGGCCGCGCCCAGCAGGAAGCCCAGCCCCTTGACCGCGTTCTTCGACCCGGTCAGCAGCGCGACCCAGCGGAACAGCCCGTCGCCCTGCGCCGGGGCCAGCAGCTTGACCGCGGATTTCGACGACATCTTGGCCAGGTCCTTGGCCACGCCCGACGCGCCCTGCACCGCCATCACATAGGCCACCGAAGCACCCACCGCCCAGCCGGGATCGAGCTGTGCCAGCGCGATCAGCGCGACGACCTGGATGCCCAGCCCGGCATAAAGCGTCGCCGCCAGCCCGAACCGCGCCGCGATCCAGCCGGCGGAGAGGTTCGTCACCATGCCCGCGATCTCGTACAGAACGAAAAGATAGGCCAGCTGCACCGGGCTGAACCCCAGTGTGTGGAAATGCAAAAGCACCAGCATCCGCAACGCGCCGTCGGTCAGCATGAAGGCCCAGTAGGCCGCGGTGACGGCGATATAGGCAGACAGGCCCTCGGGGCGGTCGGTCACAGGCTGGCCCCCACCATCAGCGCCACGTCGACCAGCCGGTGGGCATAGCCCGTCTCGTTATCGTACCAGGCGTAGATCTTTACCTGCGTGCCGTTCACCACCATCGTCGACGGGCCGTCCACGATGGTCGACCGGGTGTCGTTCACGTAATCGGCCGATACCAGCGGACGGGGTTCATAGCCAAGGATGCCTTGCAGCGCGCCTTGGGACGCGTCCCGGAACAGCGCGTTGACCTCCTCCGCCGTGGTTTCGCGCCCGACCTCGAACACGCAATCGGTGATCGACGCGTTCAGCAGCGGCACCCGCACGGCATGGCCGTTCAGCCGGCCGTTGAGTTCGGGATAGATCAGCGTGATCGCCGTGGCGCTGCCCGTGGTCGTGGGGATCAGCGAATTCAGCGCCGAGCGCGCGCGGCGCAGATCCTTGGCGGGTCGGTCGACGATCGTCTGGGTGTTGGTCACATCGTGGATCGTGGTGATCGAGCCGTGCCGGATACCGATGTTTTCATGGATCACCTTGACCACCGGGGCCAGGCAATTGGTGGTGCAGCTTGCCGCCGTGACGATGCGATGCTGCGCCGGGTCATAGGTGTCTTCGTTCACGCCACAGACGATATTGGCGGTCGGGCCGTCCTTGACCGGGGCCGAAACGACCACCTTTTTCGCGCCCGCATCGAAATAGGGCGCGAGTTTCGCCTCGGTCTTGAAGGCGCCGGTGCAGTCGATCACCACGTCCACGCCATCCAGCGGCAGGTCGCCCAGGCTGCGCGTGCCGATGAACGGCAACCGGGTGCCGTCGATGGTGACGCCGGTTTCGTCATGCGAAAACGCGGCGGGCCAGCGCCCGTGCACGGTGTCGAATTCCAGCAGATGCGCGTGCATTTCGGCATCGCCCACCGCATCGTTGATCCAGGCGATATCCGCCCCCCGTTCCAGCAGCGGGCGCAGCGCCAGCTTTCCCATCCGGCCAAGGCCGTTCACGGCATAGGTGGTCATGCGCTTTCCTCCGAGCCGGAACGGGCGATATCGTCCACCGCCTGTTGCAGCGATATCCGGTCGAGCGTGTCCAGCGGCAACGCGGCGAAGGCCCGGATGCGATTGGCCAGCGCGCCATAGGCCTGCTGGAAGGCCAGCGATTTCTGCGCGTCGGTGCCGGTGGCCTTGACCGGGTCTGGCACGCCCCAGTGGCCGGTGATGGGCTGGCCTTCCCATGCGGGGCAATCCTCGTTCGCGGCGCGGTCGCAGACGGTGAACACGAAATCCAGCCGCGGCGCGTCCGGGCCCTGGAATTCCGACACGTTCTTGGCCCGCAGCGGCGTCAGGTCATGGCCCTTTGCCCGCAACACGTCCAGCGCGAAGGGATCAAGCTCGGAATAGGGCCGGGTGCCCGCGGAATAGACGTTGAACCGGTCGCCCGCCTGCGCACGAAGCGCGGCCTCGGCAAAGATCGAGCGGGCGGAATTTCCGGTACATATGAACAGCACGTTGTACTTGCCCCGTGTCATGGGCAGCTCCTTTTCGCTGGAGGGGAACGGCGCGCACAGATCGGCGCGGCCGCGGCAACAATCGGTGGTCAGGAAACCGAGCATCTGTCGCATCCCCGTCATCTCGACGCTGTAAAGCAGCGATGTGCCCGCCCGCGCCTGCGTGACCAGCCCGGCCTGCGCGAGCGTCGCCAGGTAGGCCGACAGGGTGCTGGGCCGCAGCGCCAGAACCTGCGCGATCTCGCCCGCAGGCAGCCGGTCGGGATAGCGGCGCATGAGCAGCCGGAAGATCGCCAGCCGTTGGGGATGCGCCAGTGCCGAGAGGCGGGATATGATTTCTTTTTCCATATTTCACGAATATTCGAAATAAAGGGAGGCAGGCAAGTGAAGTTTTTGTAACGCCCCCTGTCGCACACCCCGCTTCCCGGCTAATGTCGCGCCATGACACGGACTGACGCCCCCGGCCTGAGCAATTCCGATATCGTCGCCCTGACCGAATGGCGGCGGATGCTGCACCGCCATCCCGAACTGTCGGGGCACGAGGCCGAAACCGCCGCGCGCGTGGTCGGGATGCTGCAGGACACCCGCCCAGACGGGATCGTGACCGGCCTTGGCGGGCATGGCGTCGCCGCGACGTTCGACAGCGGCACACCCGGCCCCCATGTCATGCTGCGCTGCGAGCTGGACGCCCTCCCGATCGAGGAACTGGGCGATGTGCCCCACAAATCCACGGTGCCCGGCGTTGCCCATCTGTGCGGCCATGACGGGCATATGACCCTGCTGGCCGGCATGGCGCGGCTGCTGGGCCGGCAACGCCCGGCGCGCGGGATGGTGACGCTGATGTTTCAGCCCGCCGAAGAGGACGGCGCCGGGGCGGCCCGCGTCGTCGCGGACCCGCGTTTTGCCGGGCTGAAACCCACCCATGCCTTCGCCATCCACAACATGCCCGGCTTTCCGCTGGGCCATGTCACGCTTGGCGACGGGCCGGTCATGTGTGCCTCGCGCGGGATGCGGGTGGTGCTGACGGGCAGGACCGCACATGCCTCGGAGCCGGAAAAGGGCACCTCGCCCATGCAGGCGCTGGCGGCGCTGATGCCGGGGCTGGCCGCGCTTGGCCAGGGGCGGCCGGAAACCGACCCCGATTTCGCGCTGGCCACGATCTGCCATGCGCGGCTGGGCGATCCGGCCTTCGGCGTCGCGCCCGGACTGGCAGACCTGTTCGTCACCCTGCGCAGCCTGCGCGACGACCGGATGCAACGGCTGATCGCAGACGCCGAGGCGATGGTGCAGGCGGCGGCCCGCGAAAACGGGCTGGCGGCCACGATCACCTATGAGGACGTGTTTGTGACGACCGAAAACACCGCCGGCGCCGTGAAACTGGCGCGCGCCGCGCTGGACCGGATCGGCATATCCCATGACGATACCGGCCTGCCGCTGCGCGCCTCGGAAGATTTCGGGCGGTTCGGCGGGGATTGCGAGCTGGCGATGCTGTTCCTCGGTTCGGGCACAGATCACCCGGCGGTGCATAACCCCGATTTCGACTTTCCCGACGACCTGATCCCCATCGGCACGCGGATCTTCGCGGCAATCGTGGACGAGGTGATACGCGACGACGGCTGACAGCCACGCGCCGGATCGCTATCAATAAGGCAGGTAGCGATAGGGTTTTTCGATGATACGACAGTTGGAAATGCTGCTGGCGCTGGCCAAGGAACAGCATTTCGGCCATGCCGCCGAAAGGCTGGGCGTCACCCAGCCCACCCTGTCCAGCGGGATCAAACAGCTTGAGGAGCAACTGGGCGTCAAGCTGGTGCAGCGCGGATCGCGCTATGGCGGGCTGACCCCCGAAGGACAGCGCGCGCTCACATGGGCGCGGCAGATCGTCGGCGACACAAGACGCCTGCGCGACGAGATGCGCGCGGTGCGCGAGGGGTTGTCGGGCCACCTGCGGCTGGCCGTGATCCCCACGGCGCTGACCTGGGCCGCGCGGCTGACCACCGGCTTTGCCGAGGCGCATCCGAACGTGTCCTTTACCGTGCTGTCGCGGTCCTCGGTCGAAATCCTCGACATGCTGGAAAACCTCGATGCGGATGCGGGCATCTCGTATCTCGACAACGAACCGCTGGGCCGGGTGACTCAGGCGCCGCTTTACCGCGAGCATTACGCCCTTGTCTGCCGCCCCGATCACCCGCTGGCGGAGCGCGGTCACGTGGCATGGTCCGACATGGGCGAAACCGGGCTGTGCCTGCTGACCCCCGACATGCAGAACCGCCGGATCATCAACCGCAACTTCATGGAGGCCGGCGTGACCCCGCGGGCGCGGATCGAAAGCACCTCGACCATCGTGCTGACGGCCGCGGTGATCAATGGCGGGCAGGCGACGATTCTCCCCTCCGAACACGCGGCGTTCCTGGCGCAGGGCCACGACCTGACCGTGGTGCCCATCGACGAGACCCGCGGCGCCCCCGCCGTGGGCCTGCTTGCCCCCTACCAGGAGCCGCAGACCCCGGTTCTGGCGGCACTTTTCCGTGCGGCGGGCCGGATTGCGACAGGTGAGAGTCTGCAGGCGACATGATAGATAAAATCTATCAATCGACGGAACAACGATATTGAATGCCATATAGAGGAGGCGCAAAAGAGGCCCGTTGAGCAAGGGAGAAGCCAATGCGCCAGACGGCCGCCGCCACCGTTCCCCAGCCCGCGCTGGAAGACAGCGCCACACGCATCCTGTCCAGCCTTGGCGGGCTTGAAGGTCCGTTGCTGCCGATCCTGCACGCGCTGCAGGCAGAGTTCGGTTTCGTGCCGCAACAGGCGGTGCCGCTGATCGCGGATCACCTGAACATCAGCCGGGCCGAGGTGGCGGGCGTGATCTCGTTCTACCACGACTTCCGCGCCGCCCCGGCGGGCCGCCATGTCGTCCGGGTCTGCCGGGCCGAGGCGTGCCAGTCGATGGGCGCCAACGACCTGGCCGCGCGGCTGCAGGAAAAACTGGGCATCGGCTGGGGCGAAACCACCCCTGACGGCGCGGTCACGCTGGAGCCGGTCTATTGCCTGGGCCTGTGCGCCTGCGGGCCCGCGGTGCAGGTCGACGGCGCGCTGATGGGCCGGGCCGACATCGCGCGGATCGAGGACATCCTGTCGGAGGCTGCGGAATGAAGATCTACCTGCCCCGCGACGCCGCCGCCCGGGCCCTGGGCGCCGACCGCATCGCCACCGCGATCCGGGCCGAGGCCGAGGCGCGCGGCATCGACATCACCCTGATCCGCACCGGCACGCGCGGCATGATCTGGCTGGAACCGCTGGTCGAGGTCGAGATCGACGGCCAGCGCCACGGGTTCGGCCCGATGCTGGCCAGCGACGTGCCCGCGCTGTTCGACGATCCCGCCACGCATCCCCGCGCACTTGGCCCGGTGGACGATCTGGACTGGATGAAGCGCCAGACGCGGCTGACCTTTGCCCGATGCGGCGTGATCGACCCGCTGTCGCTGCAGGATTACGAGGCGCATGGCGGGCTGGCCGGCCTGCGCCGCGCCATCGCCATGACCGGGCAGGAGATCGTGGACGAGGTGAAAACCAGCGGGCTGCGCGGCCGCGGCGGCGCGGGGTTCCCGACCGGCATCAAGTGGCAGACCGTGCACGATGCCAAGGCCCCGCAGAAATACATCGTCTGCAACGCCGACGAGGGCGACAGCGGCACCTTCGCCGACCGCATGATCATGGAGGGCGACCCCTTCACCCTGATCGAGGGCATGGCCATCGCGGGCCTCGGCGTGGGGGCGACGCGCGGCTATGTCTACCTGCGCAGCGAATATCCCGACGCCATCGGGGCGATGACCGGGGCGGTCGAAATCGCGCGCGCGGCGGGCATCCTGGGCGATGACGTTCTGGGCTCGGGCCGCGCCTTCGACATGGACATCCGCGTGGGCGCGGGCGCCTATGTCTGCGGCGAGGAAACCAGCCTGCTCAACAGCCTTGAAGGCAAGACCGGCGTGGTCCGCGCCAAACCGCCGCTGCCCGCGCTGGAGGGGTTCCTTGGCCGCCCGACGGTGGTGAACAACGTGATCAGCCTGGCGACCGTGCCGGTGATCTTCGAAAAGGGCGCGCAGCATTATGCCGATTTCGGGCTGGGCCGGTCGCGCGGCACCGTGACCCTGCAGATCGCGGGCAACGTCAAACGCGGCGGGCTGTTCGAAACCGCCTTCGGCATCAGCCTGGACGAGGTGGTGAACGATCTGGGCGGCGGCACCGCCAGCGGTCGCCCCGTCAAGGCGGCACAGGTCGGCGGGCCGCTGGGCGCCTACCTGCCGGTGTCGAAATTCGCCGCCCCGCTGGGATACGAGGAGCTGGACGCCGAAGGCGCGCTGCTGGGCCATGCCGGCATCGTGATTTTCGACGACGGCGCGGATATGCTACAAATGGCGCGCTTCGCTATGGAATTCTGCGCGGTGGAATCCTGCGGCAAGTGCACACCCTGCCGCATCGGCGCCGTGCGCGGCGTCGAAACCATAGACCGCATCGCGCAGGGCGATGGGGCGGCGGTCGGGTTGCTGACCGACCTTTGCGAGACGATGAAAGACGGCTCGCTCTGTGCGCTGGGGGGGTTCACGCCCTTCCCCGTCATGTCCGCCCTGACCCATTTCCCAGACGAATTCGCGCCCGCGAAGGAGGCCGCAGAATGAAGGATTTCATCATCCCCGACGACCGCGACATGGGCACGCCCGCGTCGAAATCGGATGTCATGGTCACGCTGGTGGTGGACGGTATCGAGGTCACGGTGCCCGAGGGCACGTCCGTCATGCGCGCCAGCGCCGAGGCGGGTATCCAGGTGCCGAAACTCTGCGCGACCGACAGCCTTGAGGCGTTCGGCTCGTGCCGGCTCTGCGTGGTGGAAATCGAAGGGCGGCGTGGCACGCCCGCCTCCTGCACGACGCCGGTGGCCGAGGGCATGGTGGTGCACACCCAGTCGGGCAAGGTGCGCAAGATCCGCAAGGGCGTGATGGAGCTTTACATCTCGGATCACCCGCTGGATTGCCTGACCTGCGCCGCCAACGGCGATTGCGAATTGCAGGACATGGCCGGTGCCGTCGGCCTGCGCGACGTGCGCTATGCCGCGCCCGAGGGCGGCAACCTTGCCAACCATTTCGAGGCGCGCAACACCAGCGGCGAGGCCAATCCCGAATGGCTGCCCAAGGACGACAGCAACCCCTATTTCACCTACGATCCGTCCAAATGCATCGTCTGCAACCGTTGTGTGCGCGCCTGCGAAGAGGTGCAGGGCACCTTCGCGCTGACGATCGACGGGCGCGGGTTCGACAGCCGCGTGTCGGCGGGCAGCTTCGGCGACGATTTCCTGAACTCCGACTGCGTCAGCTGCGGCGCCTGCGTGCAGGCCTGCCCCACCGCGACCCTGCAGGAGAAATCGGTGATCGAGCTTGGCACGCCCGACCGCTCGGTCATCACCACCTGCGCCTATTGCGGCGTGGGCTGTTCGTTCAAGGCCGAGATGCAGGGCGACCAGATCGTCCGCATGGTACCGTGGAAACACGGCAAGGCCAATCGCGGCCACAGCTGCGTCAAGGGCCGCTTTGCCTATGGCTATGCCAGCCACCGCGACCGCATCCTGAACCCGATGATCCGCGACAGCGTGGACGAGCCGTGGCGCGAGGTATCGTGGGACGAGGCGCTGGGTTTCGCCGCGACCCGGATGCGCGGGCTGCAACGGAAATACGGCCAGAAATCCATCGGCGTCATCACCTCGTCGCGCTGCACGAACGAGGAAACCTACCTCGTGCAGAAACTCGCCCGGGCGGTGTTCGGCAACAACAACACCGACACCTGTGCGCGGGTCTGCCATTCGCCCACCGGCTACGGGCTGGGCCAGACATTCGGCACCTCGGCCGGCACGCAGGATTTCGACAGTATCGAACAGTCGGACGTGGTGATCGTGATCGGTGCCAACCCCACCGATGCGCACCCGGTCTTTGCCAGCCGCATGAAGAAACGCCTGCGCCAGGGCGCGCAGCTGATCGTGATCGACCCGCGCCGCATCGACCTGGTGAAATCGGCCCATGTCAGGGCCGCCCACCACCTGCCGCTGCGTCCCGGCACCAACGTCGCGGTCGTCACCGCGCTGGCGCATACCATCGTCACCGAAGGGCTGTTCGACGAGACGTTCATCCGCGAACGCTGCGACTGGGATGAATTCCAGGACTATGCCGCCTTCGTCAGCGACGCCCGCCACAGCCCCGAGGCGACCGAGATGCTGACCGGCGTTCCGGCGGCAGAGCTGCGCGCGGCGGCGCGCCTGTTTGCCACCGGCGGCAACGGGGCGATCTATTACGGGCTGGGCGTGACCGAACACAGCCAGGGCTCGACCACCGTGATGGGCATCGCCAACCTTGCCATGCTGACCGGCAATATCGGCCGCCCCGGCGTGGGCGTGAACCCGCTGCGCGGCCAGAACAACGTGCAGGGAAGTTGCGACATGGGCAGTTTCCCGCATGAACTGCCCGGCTATCGCCACGTCAAGAATGCCGATGTGCGCGAAGTGTTCGAATCCCTCTGGGGTGTCGCCATCGACCCCGAACCGGGCCTGCGCATCCCCAACATGCTGGACGCCGCCGTCGACGGCACCTTCAAGGGGCTCTATTGCCAGGGCGAGGATATCCTGCAATCCGACCCCGACACAAAGCACGTGGCGGCGGGCCTTGCCGCGATGGAATGCGTCATCGTGCATGACCTGTTCCTGAACGAGACGGCGAATTACGCGCATGTCTTCCTGCCCGGTTCGACCTTCCTGGAAAAGGACGGCACCTTCACCAATGCCGAGCGTCGCATCAACCGCGTGCGCAAGGTCATGGCGCCGCGCAACGGCTATGCCGACTGGGAGGTGACGCAGCTTCTGGCCAACGCGATGGGCGCGGGCTGGAGCTATACCCACCCCAGCCAGATCATGGACGAGATCGCCGCGACCACGCCCAGCTTTGCCGGGGTGGATTACGCCCTGCTGGAAGAAAAGGGCAGCGTGCAATGGCCCTGCAACGAAAGCCACCCCGAGGGCACGCCGCTGATGCATGTCGACGGGTTCGTGCGCGGCAAGGGGCGGTTCATCGTCACCGAATACGTGGCGACGGACGAAAAGACCGGGCCGCGCTTTCCGCTGCTGCTGACGACGGGCCGCATCCTGTCGCAATACAACGTCGGCGCCCAGACCCGGCGCACCGATAACGTGGTCTGGCACGATCAGGACGTGCTTGAGATCCACCCGCATGACGCCGAAAACCGCGGTATCCGCGATGGCGACTGGGTCCGGCTGGCCAGCCGCTCGGGCGAAACCTCGCTGCGCGTGCAGATCACCGACCGGGTCAGCCCCGGCGTGGTCTACACCACCTTCCACCATCCCGACACGCAGGCCAACGTGATCACCACCGACTATTCCGACTGGGCCACGAACTGCCCCGAATACAAGGTGACGGCGGTGCAGGTCAGCCCGTCGAACGGGCCGTCCGACTGGCAGGAGGATTACGCCGCGCAGGCCGAACGCGCGCGCCGCATCCTGCCCGCGGCCGAGTGAGCGCGATGGGCAACCGCGCGCACAGATCGCTTTCCGGCCTGTCGGTGCAATCCGGCGGGCAGCGCGCGATCCGCCGTGCCCTGCCACAGGAGGTGCCCGTCGCGCTGGTCTTTGACGGTGTCACGCAGGCGGTCATGATGGCCAGCCCCGGCGACATCGCCGATTTCGCCCACGGCTTCGCGCTCAGCGAGGGGCTGATCGACGATCCCGGCCAGATCGCGGATTTCGAGGAGGTTGCGCATGACACCGGCATCGAAGCCCGGTTCTGGCTGCACGGCGATCGCGGCGCGGTGCTGAAGGACCGCCGCCGCGCAATGCTGGGGCCGGTGGGCTGCGGGCTGTGCGGGATCGACAGTATCGACGCCGCGCTGCGCCCCCTGCCCCGCCTGCCCGACGACGACCTGCGCCTGTCCCGCCCCGAGGTCGCGGGCGCCACCGACGCGTTGCGCGCCCACCAGCCCCTGCACGACCGCACCCGCGCCGTCCATGCCGCGGGCTTCCTGCGGCCCGGCCAGGGCATCGTCACCGCGCGCGAGGATGTCGGCCGGCACAACGCGCTGGACAAGCTGATCGGCGCCCTGGCGCGGCAGGGCATCGACGCGAACACCGGCGCCTTCGTCATCACCAGCCGCGTCTCGGTCGACATGGTGCAGAAGACCGTGATCGCCGGCGCGCCGGTGCTGATCGCCGTCTCCGCCCCCACCGCGCTGGCCGTGGACATGGCCGAGACCGCCGGCCTGACACTCGCCGCCTTTGCCCGGGGCGACGGGTTCGACCTTTACGCCCATCCCCACCGCATCACCGCCGGAGACACCCATGTCGCCTGAGAAACTGATCATGATGGCGAACCAGATCGCCACCTTCTTCAAATCCCAGCCCAAGGCCGACAGGGCCGAACGCATCGCCGACCATATCAACGATTTCTGGGAGCCCCGGATGCGCACGCAACTGGCCGGGCACGTGGCACAGGGCGGCGCAGGGCTCGACCCGCTGGTCCTCGCGGCGATGGATCATATCCGCGCACCGGCCTGACCCCGCGGCGCCACCCGGCCCTTCATCGTTCCGGCAATACTCCGGGGTGAATTGCCCGGAACGGGCAAGAGGGGCAGCGCCCCTGACCTCCCCCATATGCGGTGAACAAGACCACCCGAACGGCATGAAAAGGCCAGGCCCTTTCAAAAGGGCCCGGCCGGTTTTCCGGTCCGCGATGCCGCTCAGAAGTTGAGCGACAGGTCGCGGTGATCGGACTGGCAGCGCGCGAGATAGAGCGCCTGCTCGCGGCTCAGCTTGTCCTGAACCCGAACGCCCAGCGATCCGCGGATGGCGGACAGGTAGTCCTCAAGCGGCGCGCGCAGGGTCGCGGCCGCATCAGTGCGCCACTGCTCCTGCGCGGCGAAGGCGGCCAGCGCCTCCTCGTACCCGGCCATCGCCTCGTCACGCTCGCCATCACCCAGCGCCCGGCGCGCGCGCGACAGCGACCGCTTGACGTCGCGCATGCCGGCGACCTCGTCCAGGCGATCCTCGACCGCCTCGACAAGGGCCTCGCCCTCTTCGGGGGTGGCCGTTTCGATCACCTGGCGCAGCCCGTCCAGATCGGGCCTGAGCGCGGCGAACTCCTCGTTCGCGCGCAGCACCTCCAGCACCCCGGCGGCGTCTTCATAGGCGCTGTCGGCGTTGCGGCGATACCCGTTGCGCGCGGCAAGCTCGGCATTGATCAGTTCGCTGAAGGCCGCGTAATCGTCCGGCCAGCTATCGGGGATCGTGGCGCGCAGATCCTCGATCACGGCCAGGTCGGTTTCCAGCCGGGCCTCAAGCTCGGCCTTGCGTTCGGCCAGTTCGGGGTCGCGGATACGCTGGGCCATGACCCTCAGATCATCCGCCTCTTCCTCGAGCCCGCGAATGTCGCGCTCGATCCGGCGCACATTGGCCAGTTTCGGGCGGAATTCGACCGCCGCCGCCCGGACCGCGCCGTAAGTGCGCCCGATCTCGTCGAGGCTGGCCAGCGCGGTTTCGGCACTGTCGAGCGCGCCGGACAGGTCGTCGGCCATATCCTCGGGCAGCACCGCCAGGTCCAGCGCGCGCAACCGTTGCAGCGCCGCCGCCTCTTCCCCGCCGGCCACCTGCCGCGCGGCATAGTCGTCAAGGCAATACTGGAACCTGGGGTTTCGCGGTGGCGGTGCGGTTTCCGACAGCAGGCTGACCCGGTTGGGCAGGTAATTCACCAGCGGCGGCAGCGCCCCCACGATCCCCAGCGCCAGAAGCTGCAACAGGATGAAGGGGATCACACCCTTGTAGATCTGCAGCGTCCGCACCGTCGCCGGCGCGACCCCCCGCAGATAGAACAACGCGAAACCGAAAGGCGGTGTCAGGAACGAGGTCTGGATGTTCAGGCCGATCATCACGCCCAGCCAGACGGCGGTGATGTTGGCCGAAGGGTCGGCCAGCAGGATCGGCGCGACGATCGGCACCACGACCACGGCGATCTCGATGAAATCGAGGAAGAAGCCGAGGACGAAGATCACCGCCATCACTATGACGAACTTCATCCAGAACCCGCCGGGCAGCGAGTTGAGGAACTCGCGCACCAGGTCCTCGCCGCCGAAGGCGCGGAACGCCGCGGTCAGCATCGCCGCGCCCAGCAGGATGATGAACACCAGCGAGGTCGTCTTGGAGGTTTCCAGCATCACGCCCTGCAGCGTGTTGTCGATCCTCAGCGTGCGAAAGCCGCTCCAGATCAGCGCGAGGATCAGAAGGATCGCCCCCGCCGCGCCGACGGCGATGCCGGTGAAATCCTCACGGGTCGTCGCCGCCTTGATGTTCATCTCGTATTGCGACAGCGCAAAGGCGATGACCGCGATCCCGAGGATCGCCATGACCGCCGGATAATAGGTGCGCCCGTTGCCCTCATGCAGGCGATAGCCCGCCATGATCAGCGCGCCCGCCGCGCCGACGGCGCCCGCCTGGTTCACCGTGGCGATACCCGCGATGATCGAACCCAGCACCAGGAAGATCAGCGCCAGCGGCGGGATCAGCGTCAGTGCAACCCTGGCCCAGAACCGGCCATCGAACTTGCCCTCGTAATGCACCGCGGGTGCCTGGTTGGGCCGCAGCACGGCGAAGATCAGGATATAGGCCATGTAGAGCCCCACCAGCACCAGCCCCGGCACGAAGGCGCCCAGGAACATCTCGCCCGCGCTGGTCGATCCCACGTCGAATTCCGAGGGCATCGACAGCTCGCCCGTGGCGGCCTTGTGCAGCGCCTTGCGCGCGGTCGAGGCCTGGTCGGTGGCCGAGGCCAGCTGGTCGGCCAGGATGATCAGGACGATCGAGGGCGGAATGATCTGCCCCAGCGTCCCCGAGGCCGAGATCGTGCCCGTGGCCAGCGGCGCGGAATAGTTGCTGCGCAGCATCGCCGGCAGCGAGATCAGGCCCATCGCCACCACGGTGGCGCCCACGATACCCGTGGTCGCGGCCAGCAGCGCGCCGACGAACACCACCGAGATGCCCAACCCGCCCGGCACCGGGCCGAAAAGCTGCGCCATGGTGACCAGCAGGTCTTCGGCGATCTTGGAACGTTGCAGCATCAGGCCCATGAAGATGAAAAGCGGGATGGCGATCAGCGTATCCCTCTCGACCTCCCAATAGACGCCGCGCAGGTTCAGCACCCCCGCCGACAGCCATTGCGACGGCCCGCCGGTGTGGAAATAGGCGTCCGGGTTGCCCGCGAACAGGTAGCCCGCGCCGGCAGCCAGCCCGATCGACAGGATCGCCGCGCCGGGCAGCGCGAAGGCCACCGGATAGCCCGAACCAAGCGCCGTGGCCATCAGGAGGATCAGAACGATGAGGAAAAAGAGTTCCATATGTCCGGCGCCCCCTTACTGCGTCACGGCGTCGTGGTCACGATGGCCGGGTTCGTCCCGGTAATCGGCCACGGCCTCGAACAGGTAGCTGACGAACTGGATCAGCATGGTGATGGCGAAGATGCCGAGAAAGGCCGCCATCTGGTATTTCACGAACATGCCCACGCCGCCGGTCTGGGTGACCTCGAAATTGGCGACGGGGCTGTTGATGATCGACTGCCTGCCGTTGAAACCGACGCCCAGGATCACCCAGGCGGTCGTCATGCCCAGAAGGATCGAACCGATGGCGTTGACGAATCCCTTGGTGGTCCGCCCGAACCCGGCATAGAGAACGTCGACCCGCACATGGCCTTCGTCGAACAGCGTATAGGCCGAGGCGAACAGGAACAGCGCGGCATACCAATAGCGCACCAGATCGCCCATCAGCGCCTGTTCATAGGAAAACACGAAGCGCGAGATCACGATCAGCAACTCGGCCAGCACGATCAGCAGCGCCAGCCAGTGAAAGCCCAAAGTGCGCGTGAACAGCCCGATCACGAAGCCCAGCACCACCAGCGGCGTGTGGATATAGGGGCCGACATCCCGCGCCCGGCCGAAGAAGCGCGCCGTGCTGTCGTCCATGAAATAGGAAAACAACGACTCGGTCCGCATGAAGGCGATGACCGCGTCGACCACGCCGACCAGCAGGACCGCCCAGAAGATGCTGCGGATAAGGTAGCAGTTGAACCTGTGCACGCGGTCTGCATCCCAGCGCAGCGCGCGGTCGGGCGTGACCACGACGAAGGCGGCCGCGATGCCGATGGCGGCCGCGTAGATCAGCGCATGGACCCAGCCGAGGCTGCCGCCCTCTCCGGTCAGAAGCGCGTGCGTTCCGGGGAACCCGAACGCCACGACAAGCACGTTGTTGATCATGAAGGCCAGTAACGCGCCGAGCATCCCCCATCCGAACATGCGGATAACGGGGGCCGGCGCGCCGGTACGGGACAGGCCCGTCGGGTCGCTGAGGCTGGTCATTTTTCTCACCTGTTGCACCGGGTCCGTCCCCGCATGACGGGGCGGCGCCGGATTGCCGTTTTGTTGTTCATTCACGCAAAAGAGCGGGACCGCAGCCCCGCCCTTGTTATTATTGAGTAATTTCCGGCATGTATCAGCCCAGGCCAAGCACCCGGTTGCGCTGGTTCACGAAGATGCCTTCGAACAGCGCCATGGCGTTACCGACCTCTTTGAGGTTGGCCTGGAAGGCATCGTCGATCTCCGCCGCCAGCGCCGAATGATCGCGCACCTCGGCAAAGACCTCTGCCGACGCTTCGCCGAAGCCGTCCCAGACATCGTCGTTGAAGTTGCGGACCTTGACGCCCTGCTCGTCGATCAGGCGCTGCAGGTACTGACCGTTCAGGGCCGCCGCCTCGTCGAAGGAGTTGGCGTGCTCTTCGTTGCAGGCCGCGATCAGCACGTTCTTTTCCCAGTCCGACAGCTCGCCCCACCAGCTTGCGTTCATGCCGAAGGCAAGACCGCCGCCCGGTTCATGCATCCCGCCGGTATAGTAGAACTCGGCCGCTTCATAGAACTTCATGAAGTAGTCGTTATAGGGGCCGACCCATTCGGTCGCGTCGATCGAGCCGGATACGAGGTTCTCGTAGATCTGGCCGCCCGGCAGCGACACGGTCGAGGCGCCCAGCTTGGACATGACGTTGCCGCCAAGGCCGGGGATACGCATCTTGAGACCCTTGAAATCCTCGGGGCCCTCGATTTCCTTGTTGAACCAGCCACCGGCCTGCGTGCCGGTCGCACCACAGGGCAGCGACTTGATGCCGAATTCGCCCGACAGCTTGTCCCACAGCGCCTGGCCGTCCTTGTACTTGATCCAGGCGTTCCATTCCGTCGTGGTCATGCCGAAGGGCACCGAGGTGAAATAGGCAAAGCTGGGATGCTTGCCGACCCAGTAGTAATCGGCGCCGATATAGGCCTGGCTGTTGCCGGATGCGACCTCGTCGAACACGTCGAAGGCCCCGACCCGCTCACCGGCGGCGAAATACTCCACGTTGAAACGACCCTCGGAAATCTCTCCGATACGCTGGGCCAGGCGTTGCGCCGATGTCCCCAGCCCGGGGAAGTCGCGCGGCCAGGTCGACACGATGGTCAACTGGCGCGTCCCCTGCGCCACCGCGGGTGCGGCAAGCGCGACCGACCCTGCGCCGGCAAGTGCGGCCCCTTTCAGAAACTTACGTCTTTCCATCTCTTTATTCCTCCCGTTAGACAGACGTTTTTCTTGGTTATTGCAATGGCCGGGGCTCCCCACCGGCAGCGCCGGTTTGGCTGGACCATGCAGGTCTTTGGTTATTGTCTCTCTCCCCGGTCATTATGAGCCGACCGTAGCAGGATCGGTGCACGGGTAAAGAAAAAGCTGCAGCCGGCGATAAAAGTGCCGCGTTTTCAGGGGACTGAGGCGGCGGCGCGCATCTGGAAAATGGTGAAAAAACAGGCGCAGATACCGCTTTTGCGTGCATCCTGCGCCGCAAGATTGCGCAAGCCCCGTCAGGAAACCGGGAAAAACGCCTGTTTCACAAACCCTTACCTGACACGTTCGATCAGAGATTGCCATTCTCCGCCCCTGCTTTACCCTTGAGTGATGCGTGTCGCTCGTCCGCGCGCGAATCTCGGGAAACAAAACGCAGCATGTCGATCTGGAAACAACTTCTTGTCCTGGCCGCCCTGGCCGCATTGGCCTATGGCGGCTACGAGGGCTACAATCGCTACCTCGTCCCGGCCCAGAATGCGCAGACCGATCCGCAGAAAACCGATGACGGGCTTCCGCCCGTCGAGATCGCGCTGGCCGAAAAGCGCGTGATGCGCGACCTGGTCGAGGCCGTGGGCACCACGCGCGCCCTGCAATCGGTCGACATCGTCCCCGAGGCCAGCGGCCGGATCGAGGAGCTGGCCTTTTCCCCCGGCCAGACCGTCGAAAAGGGTGCGGTTCTGGTGCGGCTCGACGATGCGATCGCCCGCGCCGACGTGACCGAGGCCCGCGCCCGCCTGCTGGAACGCGAGCGCGTGCTGAACCGGGTCAACCAGCTGCGCGGTTCGAACGCGGTGGCCGAGGCCACGCTCGAAGACGCGGTGGCGCGGCTGGCCGAGACGCGGGCCGAACTGGACCGCGCCGAGCAGCGGCTGGCCGAACGGGTGATCCGCGCGCCCTTTGGCGGCACCGTCGGGCTGGCCGAGGTCGATCGCGGCGCGCGGGTGGCCGCGGGCACCTTCATCGCGCGGCTGGACGATCTGAGCGAGGTCGAAATCGAATTCGCGCTGCCCGAAACCCTGTTCGCCCGGGTCGCAACGGGCCAGTTGGTCACCGCCCGCAGCGCGGCTTTTCCCGAACGCGAATTCAGCGGCCGGATCGACGCGGTGGACAGCCGGATCGACCCGGTCGGCCGGTCGTTCCGCGCCCGCGCGGTGATCCCGAACCCCGATGGCACGCTGCCGGCGGGCATGTTCATGTCGCTGGAACTGACGCTTGCCGAAACCGAACGCACGGTGGTGCCCGAAGAGGCGATCGTCTTCCAGGCCGCGGAAACCTATGTCTTTACCGTCGCGGATGGCGTCGCCGCCCGCCTGACCGTCACCACCGGCCAGCGCCGCGAGGGCTATGTCGCCATCGTGGACGGGCTTGAACCCGGACAGCCGGTCATCGTGCACGGGCTGCACCGGGTGCGCGATGGCGGCGCGATCCGGGTGCTGAACCCCGACGAAGCCGACGGGGCGGATTCGTGACGCTCTCGGACCTGTCCGTCAGGCGTCCGGTACTGGCCGCCGTGGCGAACCTGCTGCTGATCGTCTTCGGCGTCAGCATGTTGCGCGACGTGCCGGTGCGCGAATTGCCGGATGTGGACAACGCGGTGGTGACCGTCACCACCTCCTATCGCGGCGCCGCCCCCGAGGTGATCGACACCGACATCACCGAAACCGTCGAAGGGGCGGTCGCCTCGATCTCAGGCATCCGCTCGATCAGTTCCGAAAGCCGGCAGGGCCGCTCGCGCGTGACGATCGAGTTCGACACCGGGCGCGACGTGGACGTGGCGGCGAACGATGTGCGCGACGCGGTGGGCCGCATCCTCGACAACCTGCCGGAAGAAGCCGACGCCCCCTCGGTCGAGAAAAGCGATGCCGATGCCGACCCGGTGATGCGGCTGGCCGTGGTGTCCGACCGCATGACCACCGCCGAGATTACCGATTACGTCGACCGCTTCATCGCCGACCGGCTGGCGACGCTGGACGGGGTGGCCAGCCTGAACATCTATGGAGAGCGGTCCTTTGCGGTGCGGATCTGGCTGGACCGCCGGGCGCTGGCCGCGCGCAGGCTGACCGTCGCGGATGTCGAGGCGGCGCTGCTGCGCAACAATGTCGAACTGCCCGCGGGCGAGGTCGCCTCGACCACCCGGCAACTGACCGTGCGCCTGAACAGCCGCCTGCAAAGCGTCGACGATTTCCGCGACGTGGTGCTGGACCGCGTCGCCGGCTACCCGGTGCGGCTGGGCGACGTGGCACGGGTAGAACCGGGCGTTGCCGACGATTCCACCATCGCACGCAGCGACGGGCGCGATTCGGTGGGCGTGGCAGTGCAACGCCAGAGCCAGTCGAACACGCTGCAGATCTCGAACGCGGTGCGGGCCGAGATCGACCGGATCACCCCCACCCTGCCCGAAGGCATGGAGATCACCATAGGATCGGACGACGCGCTGTTCGTCGGCGCCTCGATCCGCGAGGTGGTCAGCGCGCTGGCGGTCTCGCTTGTGCTGGTGGTGCTGGTGATCCTGCTGTTCCTGCGCTCGGCGCGGGCCACGCTGATCCCGGCGATCACCATCCCGGTGTCGCTGGTCGGGGCGTTCCTGCTGATCGGGTTGTGGGGTTTTTCGCTGAACACGCTGACCCTTCTGGCGCTGCTGCTGGCCATCGGACTGGTGGTCGACGACGCCATCGTGGTGCTGGAAAACATCCAGCGCCGGATCGAAAACGGGGAATCCCCGCTGGTCGCGGCGGTCAAGGGCGCGCGGCAGGTGACCTTCGCGGTGCTGGCCACCTCGGCCACGCTGATCGCGGTGTTCGTGCCGCTGTCGTTCATGCCCGGACAGGTCGGGCGGCTGTTCATCGAATTCGGATGGGTGATGGCGGGCACGGTGGCGATCTCGACCTTCGTGGCGCTGACCGCCTGCCCGGCGCTGGCCTCGAAGATCCTCAAACCCGCCAAGGCATCGGCCCCGGCCGAAGACGACGGCCCGCGCGGACCGGTACAGCGCGCCTATGCCCGCCTGCTGTACAAAAGCCTGCAGATGCCGCTGGTGGTGCTGGTGCTTGCCGGCATCGTCACCGGCGGCGCGGCACTGTTCTACGATGCGCTGCCGCGCGAACTGGCCCCGCGCGAGGATCGCGGCGTCGGCTTCATACCCCTGACCGCACCCGAGGGCAGCACCGTCGAATACACCGACAGCGCCGCCCGCGAGGTCGAGGCGCTGATGCAGCCGCTGCGTGATGCGGGCGTGATCGAATCCGTCTTCACCTTTACCGGCTGGGGCAACCGGGCCTGGCGGTCCTTTGTCGTGTTCCGCCTCGCCCCGTGGGAAGAGCGCGAGATGAGCGCCTCCGACGTGGCCGGCGAAATCGGGCCGAAGATGGCCGATGTGACGCGCGCACGCGGATTTCCCAGCACCCCCGCCGGGCTTGGCCTGCGCGGCAACTCCACCCCGGTGCGCGTGGTGGTCAGCGGCCCCGATTTCAACAGCGTCAAGGACTGGGCAAGCGCCCTGCTGGAACGCGCCGAGCAGATCGACGGCCTCGTCAACCCCGAGCTGAACTATGAACAGAACCTGCCCCAGCTCGAGGTGCGCATCGACCGCGAACGCGCCGACGACCTGGGGATTTCGGTCGATGCCATCGCCTCGACGATGCAGTCGATGCTGGCCTCGCGCGAGGTCACCACGTTCATCAGCCGCGGGCGGGAATACCCGGTGATCATGCAGGCCGAGGAAAGCGACCGCCGCACGCCCTCGGATATCGACAACATCTATATCCGCTCCGGCGACGGCGTAACGCTGGTGCCGCTGGGCGCGCTGGTCTCGGTGCAGGAAAACGCCGCCGCGCCGTCGCTGCGCCGGTTCGACCGGCTGCCCTCGATCCAGCTGTCGGGCGCGCTGGCCCCCGGCGCCGATCTGGGCACGGTGCTGGACCGCATCGAAGAGGCCGCGGCCGAGATCATCCCCGCCAGCGGCAAGCTGGGATTCGAGGGGCAGTCGCGCACCTTCAAGGATACCGCGGCCGGCGCAACCGCCGTGTTCGCCCTGGCCCTGCTGATCGTGTTCCTGGTGCTGGCCGCACAGTTCGAAAGCTTCATACACCCGCTCATCATCCTGCTGACCGTGCCCGCGGGCGTGGCCGGCGCGATCTATGCCATGGCGGCGGGCGGGCTGTCGCTGAACGTCTACAGCCAGATCGGGATCATCCTGCTGATCGGGCTGGTGGCCAAGAACGGGATTCTCATCGTCGAATTCGCCAACCAGCTCAGGGACGAGGGCAAATCGGTCCGCGACGCGGTGGTCCTGGCCGCGGTGCTGCGGCTGCGCCCGATCATGATGACGGTTCTGTCGACCGTCCTGGGCGCGCTGCCGCTGTTCCTGGCCACCGGCGCCGGCGCGGAAAGCCGCAACGCCATCGGCACCGTCATCATCGCGGGGCTGACGCTCTCGGCCATCCTGATGCTGGTGGTGACGCCGGTTCTCTACGACCTCTTGGCCCGCTTCACCCGCCCCCGTGGCGCGGTGGAGAAGATCCTGGAACGCGAGTTGCAGCAGACCTGACGGCCCACCGCTACAGGGGGCGCATCAACCGGTCCGGCATGGGGGCAGCAGGGCCCCGAACCACATTGGGCGCAATATGTCGGGGCGATCGTGCAGATCGGCGGGTAATGGCGGAGGGGATGGGTCTGGCGTCGAACGTTCTCCACACTCTAAGACATTGTTTTTCATTAAATATTTATTTTCGCCAATGCCGATCGATCACCCGAGAAGATTCTCGCCTCGCAATTCAGCACTGCGCGGCATCGGAGGTTGTCACGCAGTCACCTGCTATGTCCGATACTCTGGTCACGCCACACAGGGCCATCGCACTCTTGAATTCATTACGATAGGCATTGAGCAGGCCAGCCACACCGGCCTCACCCCGTGCAGCCACAGCGAAGGCCCATGACCTGCCGATCAGAACACCATTCGCACCAAGCGCCCGGGCGCGGAAGACATCGAGCCCGCTGCGCACGCCGCCATCCATCAGAACCTCGGTCTTGTCGCCCACGCGCCGGGCAACCTCGGGCAGGACTGAAATGCTAGAGGCCACCCCGTCAAGCTGTCGACCGCCATGGTTCGACACGATCACAGCATCGGCCCCGGCAGTCACGGCCGCGGTGGCATCTTCGGCCGAAAGGATGCCCTTGATGATTAGCTTGCCCTTCCAGATGCCGCGCAGCCATTCAATGTCTTTCCATGTCACCGAGGCGTCGAACTGGCTGCCGACCCATTCGCGGTACTGGGTTGGATCGGTGGCGGCAGGAACATAAGAGGCGAGATTGCCGAAAGTGTGCGGCTTGCCCTTCAGCCCAACATCCACAACCCAGGTCGGATGCGACAGATAAGAAAGCGGTCCGGCGCGCAATTTGCCCCATACGCTGGCCCCACCGGCGATCCCGTTGCGCACGTCGCGGTAACGTTCGCCGACAACGGCAAGATCGACGGTAAAGACAAGCGTGCGCACGCCGACGCCCCAGGCGCGGTCCAGGATTTCTGTCACGATGCCGCGGTCGCGCAGCATGTAAAGCTGGAACCAGAACGGCTTATCCGAGACTGCGGCGACTTCGTCGAGCGAGCAGATCGATACCGTCGATAGCGTAAAGGGTACTCCGGCTGCATCCGCGGCACGCTTGGCCAGCACCTCGGCGCGGCGGGCCAACATACCCCCCATCCCGACAGGAGCCAGCGCGAGAGGCATGGCGCTCTCCTCGCCTGCCAGCGTGGTGGCGGTCTCAATCTCAGAGACATCCCGCATTACGCGCTGCTCGGGCACGATTTTCGAGAAGTCTGCCATGTTCTTCGCCAGCGTGGTTTCGCCAAAAGCACCGCCATCGACATAGTCGAAAAGGAAGCGCGGCAGCTTGCGCTCGGCAATGCGGCGGTAATCGTCGGTCGAGACGGGAACAAGGTTCATCGTAGGCATGGGATTCCTTCAGCTTTCGTGACAACCGGTCATCCGGTTTCTACCGGGGTCAACACCGTTCCGCTTTCCAGAAATGAAACGACATTTCCGAGCACGCATTGCGCCATGTCCATCCGGCATGCTGATGTTGCGCTGCCAATATGGGGGGTCAGCAGCACGTCTTGTCGCTCCAATAGGGCGGGAAGCACCTGCGGCTCGTCGGCAAAGACATCGAGCCCGGCAGCCCCGAGATGGCCTGCCTCCAACGCATTGCAGAGGGCCTCTTCATCCACAATCCCGCCGCGCGCGGTGTTGACCAGCACGACGCCCTTACGCATCTGCCCAATCCGATCGGCATTGATCAAATTGCGCGTAGCCGGGACAAGCGCGGTATGGACCGAGACAAAATCGCTTTGGCCCAGCAGCTCTGCAAGATCGGGCACGAAAGTTGCGCCAAGGGCGGCTTCGGCCTCTTCGCGGCGGGTGCGGTTCCAATAGTGCACCTTCATGCCAAAGCCCCTGGCGCGCCGCGCAACCGCCTGTGCGATGGGGCCGAAACCCACCAACCCGAGGGCCTGGCCATGCACGCGAGTGCCAAGCGCGGGCGGGGCCTCTCCGGCTGACCATTTCCCAGCCCGCAGATAGCGTTCACCCTCCCCCACACGCCGCGCCGCGCCAAGGATCAGCGCAAAGGCAAGGTCGGCGGTGTCTTCGGTCACGACCGGGGTGTTTGACACCGCGATCCCGCGCGCTGCTGCAGCGGTCAGGTCGATATTGTCCACGCCGACGCCGATGTTTGCGATCAGGCGCTGGCCTTCCGGCATGCCAGCGATGAATTCGCCATCGACCGGATCCATCGCGGTCGAGATATGCGCCAGCGCCTCAGTCGGGATATCGGCGACGGAGGACACCCGGACAAATTCTACAGCCTCGCCGCCCGCCTCTATTCGAGGCAGGGGCAAGGGTCGTGACAGGGTGACAATCTTGGTCATGGCGTTTTATCCTTCTGCCGAGAGCCGTTCGAGGCGGGCCAGGCGCTCGGTATCGCGTGCGCCGCCCTTGTCGGCGGAGCCGGCCACCAGCCCGAACACCCGTAGTGCCGTTGAAATATCTCGCTGGCGCGTCACCGGTTTCCAGGCCTTGTCACCGCGTGCATTCATCTCGTCGCGGCGGCGGGCAAGCTCGTCATCGGACACGTCGAGATGTACGCGCCGGTTGGGGATGTCGAACTCGATCACGTCGCCGTCCTGAACAAGCGCGATTACCCCGCCCGAAGCCGCCTCGGGCGAGATATGGCCGACCGACAGGCCCGATGTGGCACCGGAGAAACGCCCGTCGGTGATCAGCGCGGCTTTGTCTCCAAGCCCCATCGCCTTCATCACACCGGTGGGGGTCAGCATCTCGCGCATGCCCGGCCCGCCGCGCGGGCCTTCATAGCGGATCACCACCACATGGCCCGCCTGCACGGTGCCATTCTGGATTTTCTCCAGCGCCTCTTCCATGCTTTCAGAAACGATGGCCGTGCCGCGGAACTGCCAAAGGTTATCCGGTACACCAGCGGATTTTATGACGCAGCTATCGGGTGCCAGATTGCCGCGCAGAACTGCAAGCCCGCCGTCTTTCGTAAAGGCATGTTCGGCACTGCGGATCACGCCGTTTTCGCGGTCTGTGTCCAGTTCCTTGAAGCGGCTTGATTGCGAAAAGGCACGGATCGACCGGATGCCGCCCGGACCGGCCGAAAACAGTTTGCGCGCGTCTTCGTTGTCTGGGTTCGTGATGTCCCAATCGACGCAATAGTCGGTGACCGATTGACCCAGAACGGTCGGCACATTGCCGTTATACTTGCCAGCCTTCAGCAATTCATGCGCCACCGCCATCACGCCACCTGCGCGGTGCATATCTTCGATGAAAACCTCGTGCGCCGAGGGTGAGACTTTGCACAGACAGGGCGTATCGCGGCTAATCCGGTCGAAATCGTCGATCGAGAAATCGGCCCCGGCTTCGCGGGCTACGGCCAGCAGGTGGAGGATTGTGTTGGTCGAGCCGCCGATCGCCATGGTCATGCGCACGGCATTTTCCAGTCCCTCGCGCGAACAGATCGAACGCGGCAGCAGGCTATCGTCGCCATCGCGGTAATGGGCTTTCGCCATGTCCACGATCCGGTGCGCCGCCTTCTTGAACAGACCCTCGCGGTCGGTATGGGTGGCCACGATGGTGCCGTTGCCCGGCAGGGCCATGCCCAATGCCTCGGTCAGGCAGTTCATCGAGTTGGCGGTGCCCATCAGCGCGCATGAACCGCAGGTCGGACATGCGGCCTCTTCCACCGCGTCGATTTCAGCCTGTGTGGCCGTCGGATCACCCGCGACATAAATCGTGTCGATTGCATCCACGCGCTTTGTCTCGCCACGAAAGTCGAACTTGCCGCTCTCCATTGGCCCGCCTGAGACAAAGATCGTCGGAATGTTGAGGCGGTTCGCGGCCATCAGCATCGCCGGGGTAATCTTGTCGCAATTGCTTAGGCAGATCATCGCGTCGATGGCGTGGGCGTTGGCCATGTATTCGCAGGCATCTGCGATCAGGTCGCGCGAGGGCAGCGAATACATCATGCCTTCGTGCCCCATGGCGATGCCGTCATCTACCGCGATCGTGTTGAATTCTTTGGGCACGCCCCCCGCGGCGCGAATTTCCCTTGCGACAAGGCGGCCAAGGGCCTGCAAGTGCACATGTCCCGGAACCATCTCGGTGAAGGAATTGGCAATTCCAATGATCGGGCGGCCAAATTCTTCGGGCCGGGTGCCTGTGGCACGCCACAATGCACGCGCGCCCGTGTTCATCGCGCCTTGTGTCACCCGGTCAGACCTCAGTTTCATCTGGCTTCTCCTATTCTGCGGCGATCGTGCTTTGATCGGTAATGGCTGCTTTGAGCATTTCGCGGCGTTTCCCGGCGGCCTCGGCGTGGCGTTCGCGCACATGGCCATAGCCCCGGATATATTCAGGCAGGTCCAGTAATTCGATCAGGGCCTCGGCCTTTCCTGCATCCCGGTGGGCCAACGCGAAATCGATATCAGCCTGGTAGTCGGCCAACAGTTTGCGGGCGAGTTTCGCCTCATCGTTATTGCGGAATGGGTCGAACATCGTGCCCCGCAGCCCGCGCAGACGGTTGAGCAGACCAAAGAACCGCATCGCCGTCTTGCCCTTCACAGCGCCCTTGACGGCCTTGCCGGTCTTGGGGTCGGTGCCACCATAGGGCCAGGCGCCGAAGTAGAAGGTGAGGTCCATGTCGCCTTCGAAGGTCTCGTTCAGCTGCTTGCGGAACGAGGGCTCGGAATAGAGCCGCGCGACCTCCCATTCGTCCTTGACCGCCATCAGCTTGTAAAGGCCCTTGGCCACGGCCATCACCGCAGCGTCGGGCAGGCCCGCCTTCTGAACCTCGGCCACGCGGTCGGAATAGGACTTGGCAAAACCCGCTTCCTTATAGTCAGTCAGGTTCTTCACCCGCAGCGCCAGCACGTCCTCCAGGCTCGTCGCACGATGCGTGTCCAGCAGGATCGGGGCCGTGTTGCCCGCCAGGGCGTGGGCTTCGTCCGGGGCCGCGATGGCCAGGCGGCCCAGGTCGAAAGCCTGCATGTTCTTTGGCACGGCCACACCGTTCAGCTCGATCGCGCGGTGGATCGCCTCGAGAGACAAGGGAATGCCGCCTTGCTGCCACGCCGCCCCCATCAGGACCATGTTGGCAAAGACCCGGTCCCCCATGACCTTTTCGGCCAGTTCCTGCGCGTCAAAGGCCACGGCAGCATCGCCCAGCACACGGGTCAGACGCTCGACCTGCTCGGCACCGGAAAGCTGCCAATCGGGGTTCTTGGAGAACTCGGAGGTCGGCACCACGGTCGTGTCTGTCACGGCGACGGATTTGCCCGGGGTGAGTTTCGACAGCGCTTCGTCGCCGGCAGCCACTACCAAGTCACAGCCGATCAGCGCATCCGCTTCACCGCTGGCAATCCGGGTGGCGCGCATATCGTCGGGGCTGCCGGCGATCTTGATATGGCTGTGCACCGCGCCGTATTTTTGCGCCAGCCCGGTGATGTCGAGGTTCGAGGAGAAGTAGCCATCCGCATGCGCCGCCACCGCGAGCGTCTGGCCCACGGTCACTACGCCCGCGCCGCCGATGCCCGAGACGAGGATCGACCACGAGCCATCGATAGGCCGCTTGGGAGGCTTGGTCAGGTGTCTGACGTCAATGCTCACATCCTTACGCTGTACCTTGCGCGGGGTGGCCCCTGTCACCGTGACGAACGAGGGGCAGAATCCTTCGACGCAGGAGAAATCCTTGTTGCAGGATGATTGGTTGATTTTACGCTTGCGGCCCAGTTCGGTCTCCAGCGGCTCGATCGCCATACAGCCCGAAATGGTGGAACAATCGCCGCAACCTTCGCAAACCTCGGGATTGATGAAAACACGCTTGTCTGGATCCACCCACTTGCCGCGCTTGCGCAGGCGGCGGCGTTCGGTGGCGCAGGGCTGGTCGTAGATGATGACGGTGACGCCGGGCTTATCGCGCAGCTCTTTCTGCACCACCTCGAGCTCGGTGCGCGGGTGCAGGCTGACCCCGCCAGTGATCAACGCCTTGCACTCGTATTTGTCGACCTCATCGGTGACCAGCGCGATCCGCTCCACCCCTTCGCCGCGCAACTGTGCGATCATCTGTTCCGGGCTGATCTCGCCATCATGCGGCTGCCCGCCCGTCATCGAGACAAAGCCGTTATGCAGCAGCTTGTAGGTGATGTTCACCCTGGCCGCAATGGCGGCGCGGATGGCCAGAAGGCCCGAATGGAAATAGGTGCCATCGCCCATATTGGCAAAGACATGCGCCTCATCGGTGAACGGGTACTGACCCAGCCACATAACACCCTCGCCGCCCATATGGCTGACCGAGTTCGTCTTGAGCGGGTCGCGCAGCATGGCCATCGTGTGGCACCCGATCCCGGCCAGCGCGCGGCTGCCGTCGATCACTTGGGTGGAGCGGCCATGCGGGCAGCCGGCACAGAACGACGGCGGACGGATCGCCCCACCACCCAGCGACGGCGGCGCAGCGAGACGGTTGGGCGTGGACAGGCCGCAATCGGGGTCGGCTTCCTTGGCGATCTTGACCAGAACTTCGGTAATCTTGCCCGGGTCGATCTCACCGAAGTTGGGGAATGCACAGGCGTTCGGGTCAGCCGCATAGGCCTGACCCGAGAAGGTCTTGCCGACGATGCGGGGCGTCTGGCCCGAGCCATAAAGCGTGGCGCGGATCTGGTCTTCGAGCAGCGGGCGCTTTTCCTCGACCACGATGATCGAATCCAGCCCTTGGGCGAATTCCGTGATCACCTGCGGATCGAGAGGCCAGACCATGCCGACCTTGAGCCGCCGCACCGGCACGTTGCCGATCTTGCCATCCTGATACCCCAGCCCCGCGAGCGCTTGGCTCAGGTCTTGCCACGCCTTGCCGGCCGCGATGATCCCGATGCGGGCGTCCTCTGGCCCGTCCTGCGTGTTGAGGTTGTTGGCGCGGGCATAGGCCAGCACCTTGCGCAGCTTCACATCCCACAGAAGTTGCTCCTGAACCGGGATTGGCGTAAACGGTTTGATCGAGGTATCGGGGCCATCCATCTCAGGAATGACAATCTCGGGGCTGCCCGGCGAAACATAAACCGACCCGCCGCCTTCGACCACGTCAGTGACCAGCTTCATGCCGGTCAGCGTGCCGCTGTAACGGCTCATGGCGATGCCGTGCAGGCCCATGTCCAGAACATCCTGCACGTTGGCGGGCGCCAAGAGCGGGGCTCCGAGCGAGGCGAAGTTCAGGTCGGAATAGCAGGCCAATGTCGAGGACTTAGCCCCGTGGTCATCGCCCACAAGCAGCAGCGTGCCGCCCATGGGATTGGTGCCTGCCAGATTTGCATGACGCAGCGGGTCCATCGACCGGTCCATTCCCGGCGCCTTGCCGTACCAGATGGAAAACACCCCTTCGACCTTCGCGCCGGGGAATGTGCCCACCAATTGCGCGCCCCAGGTGGCAGTGGCCGCAAGGTCTTCATTCAAGCCCGGCTGGAAATGAATGTTATGCGCCTTCAGCTCCGCCTCGGCCTGCCACAGGTTCATGTCATAGGTGCCGACGGGCGAGCCGCGGTAGCCCGAGATATACCCTCCAGTGTTCAACCCCGCGGCCGCATCACGCTTGCGCTGCTGGATCGGCAACCGTACCAGAGCCTGCATTCCAGTCATGTAGACCCAGCCTTCCTCCTGTCGGAGACGATCATCGAGCGTCATCTCAAGGCGCTTCGTTGGCACGTGCTGGGTCATTGGAACACTCCGTCTTAAAGGGTCAGGCAAGCAGGTCCGAGGTTGCAATCGGGCGCAGATAGCGGGTCATCTGCATATTCGGCGTGGTGGAAAAATACGCGATCACGAGATCGCGGCCGGGCGAGACGTAGAGGCCCTGATCCATGAACCCGCCCTTGTAGAAGTCGCCATCGGGCCAGATGCAATCCCACTGCCGGGCGTTGCCAAGCATGCTATCGTCTCCGAAACGATCGGTGAAAACAGGGCCGTCATAGCCTTTCAGGAAAAAAGACTTGTCGCGGGTTCCGCACTGGATGCGGGCAAGCGTGGCCGCGCTGACCGCCTGTTTTGAGGAGATCATGCGCCAGCTTGGGCAGAACAGCATCCCGAACCGGGCCATATCGCGCAGCCGCGATGACACAAGCCCATGCGCTAGCGCCACCCCGTCGGGCGACTGGTGCACCTGAAGTGGCCCCTCGGCTGCGACATGGGTCCAGACAGTCTGCCGGAAAAGCTCGGCCCAGGGCAGCCCCGAGACGGCTTCGGCAAGGTAGACGAGCACTTGCGTACAAGGCGAGCCATATTCGAATTTCTCGCCCGCCGCACTCACGCGCTTGCTGGATTGAAGCACCTCGAGCAGAGTTTCGACCTTGCCGTTATGCGGCACACCGAACTCGGCCAGAAACGCACGGATGGCGTTTGAATACGGATCGGCACGCGTCTGATCGTTCTCCTCGCAGTCCATGCCCGGCGTCATGTCCATCACGTCGCGCACGGTGACGTCGCTCCAATCGGTATCGCGCAAGGCCGGGATGTAGGCGCCGATGCCTTTGGTCTCGTCGATCTGGCCGGCCTCGATCAGGTGCTCGATCAGCAGCCCGGCCATGGGTTTGGCGCAGGAGGCCCAGAGATGGGATTGTTCTGGGCTCAGGTCAGGATAGCTTTCGGCGACGATCTTGCCGTTCTTGATCACGACAATCGCGCGCGCACCACCCTGCGGGTGGGTCAGGAAATCCCGCAGCGGCAGATTGCCGAATTCGGTTTCGGCCGTGACATCCATGATGCCGGTGATCGGGGCGGCGTCGAGCGTGGCGGGGGTATGCGCGCTGGACACGACCGCGGTCGGCATGGTTTCCGAGATGCGCGTGCACCACCAGTGCGAAACCTCGCCGCATTCCAGCAGCTTCGGCACGCTGACTTGGGACCGCAGGCGATAGGTGCTATCGGCAGAGATGGTACGCATGAGTATTTCCTTTCCAAACAAGCCGGTCGGTCACAGCAATCCCAGCGAAAGCCGGGGGATGGCAGAGATGATGATCAGGCCCAGCAACAGGATCGCGATATAGGGCAGCACCGACATCACCAGCTCGTTGAACTTCTGTTTGAACGTCACCAGCGCGACCATCAGGTTCATGCCGACCGGCGGTGTGAGATAGCCGATTTCGAGATTGACGATCATGATGATCCCGAAATGAACCGGGTGAAAGCCATAGGCCTGCGCCACAGGCATCAGGATCGGGCCAAGGATCAGGATCGCCTCGTTCGTTGTCATGAATGCACCGACCGCCAGAAGCAGCAAGTTGATCACCACGAGGAAGGCGATCGGGTTGTCGATCCAGGCACTCACCAGGTCAACCATCTGGGCCGGAACGCGGTATTCCGTCAGCACGAGGTTGAGTGACAGGGCAACCGCGATCAGCGGGAACAGCGCACCGCCGAGTTTCGCCGTTTCGGTGACCACGTTGAAGTATTTCTTCAGCGTCATCTCGCGGTGGACGAAGAATTCGATCACCAGCGCATAGACCAGCGCGACAGCCGCGCTTTCGGTGGGCGAATAGTAGCCGGAATAGATACCGCCCAGCAGGATCACCGGAAAGAGCGCGGCCCAGATCCCTTCGCGCAACGCGATTCGCAACTCGCCCCAATCCATTTTTTGCGCGGGTTGGTGGCGGTTCGCCCAGATCGCGTAACCGGTCATCAACACGATCAGCACCATGCCCGGCATGATCCCAGCAAGGAACAGATCTACGATCGAGGTCTCGGTCACCAGGCCATAGAGGATCAGCGGGATCGAGGGCGGAATGATTATCCCGAGCGTGCCGCCCGAAACCACCGTTCCCAGCGCGAAGCGGTTCGTATACCCGGCTTCCTTCATGGCGGGATAAAGCACCGATCCCACCGCGATCATCGTCACGATGGAGGAGCCGGAAATCGCCGCGAACACCGCGCAGCTGATGATCGCCGCTACCCCCAGCCCGCCACGTGTCGGCGCGGTCATCGCCCTGACAATACGCACCAGCCGCCGCGCCGCGGTGCCCTCGGTCATGATCGCACCGCACAGCAGGAAGAGCGGGACGGAGAGGATCAGCTCCTTATTGAGCGAGGTCCACATGTCCTCTACGATGTAGTCGAGATAGCCATGCCCCCAGACCATGTGCACATAGGCAATCGCCGCAAGCAGGATAACGGTGAGGGGCTGGCGCACGACCAGCAGGGCCACAACCAAGCCGAGAAGAAGGATCGCGCTCATTCTGGCAACTCCTCGCGCTCAGGGGCGCTCTGCGGCCAGATCGCAAAGGCCAGATACCGCAGCCCGGCGGAGGCAAACCCGATGGGGATAGCGGTCTGGATGATCCAGACGGGCCAGTCGAGGCCGGGCATCACTGTGCCAATGGACCGCGATGAAATTACGAAAAGCGCGCCGTAATAGGCGGTTGCAAAGAACACAGCGGCGCTGACGAGGTTGCCAAGACGGTCAACCACAAGCCCCCAACTGGCCGGAATCCATTTGAACGCGATGCGCGGCACGATCTGCGCGCCGGTCGCAACGCTCACCCCAAGCCCTGCAAAAGCGGCGATGACCAACAGGAAAAGCGCCATCTTGCCCGCGCCGTAAACACCGGTGGCCCCCATCTCCAGTCCGAGCGACCGCCCAACCGGGCCGATAAACTCACGCCCAGCGACATCAGCGAAGATCAGGAGCCCAATCAGGCTGAAGGCGACAACGGCAATCCAGCGCTCCAGCAGGTGCCAGACATGTAGGCAGCGTGTGATATAAGCGGGTGAAGTGGGTCCGGTCATGAGGGGCTCCCGTCAAAAAGCGAGAGGCCGGGCATCACATCGGAAAACCCGGCCCTTTGCGAGGAAGGTTATGGCGCGCAGTTGGCCTTGCCTTCTTCGATTAGCTTCATGATCTGCTCGCCGTCTGCACCGTACTCGGCGGTCATTTCCGCCCAGAAAGGGGGCAGCTTGTCGCGGAAGCTCACGATTTCCTCATCGGTGACTTCGACGACCTGGCCGCCGCTCTCGATGTGCATCTGGCGCAGCACGTCCTCAAAGGCGAACACTTCGTCCATGATCTCCTTGGATGTGAACCGCTCAAGCGCGCGTTTCATCGCGGCCTGATCCTCTTCGCTCATGCGATCCATGACGCGCTGGCTCACCGCCCACATGCCGGGGCCGTTAGAATAGTTATACTCGGTCACAACCGGCGCGACCTTGTTCAGGCCCGACGGGATGTAGAAGGTATAGACGGTCGGGTACATGTCGATCAGGCCAGTGGACAGAGCCGAAGCCGCTTCGCCGGGCGAGACCGGCACTGGGTTGGCGCCCATCGCGCGCCAATAGGCCGAGTTGATCTTGTTAACCGAAATGCCAACCTTGAGCCCTTTAAGCTCGTCCGCGCTGCGCACCGGGCGATCGGCCGTGAACCAGCCATTGCCAACCTCAGCCCAGGAGCCAAAATACACGCCTTTAGAGCCGAGGCGCTCGCGGATTTCGTCCGTCAGGTAGTTGTCCTGCACGCAGGCGCGCTGATCGTTGCTGTCATAGAGGCCGTAAAGCTGCATCAACCCGATTTCCGGGGCTTGCTGCGCGCCGGCACTCACGGTGAAAAGACCCATATCGATCCGCCCACGCGCCAGCTGCGCCAGGGTGTCGTTCTCGGTGCCAAGCTGCGAGTTGAAGTAGGGCTCAACCTTGAGGCGCCCTTCGCTTTCTTCGGCAACCGCCTCGGCCAGCCGCTTGATCTGCGCGCCCCACGGAGTTTTCTCAGGAGCAACGGTCGCAAGCTTGAGAACAGTCTCGGCCTGGGCGCCGGAGGCAGTGGCCATCGCCATCAGCCCAACGACTGCAAGTGTTTTAAAGATTGCCATTTTTCTCCTCCTACTCATGGCAGTTCGTAATTGGACGCAGTATCAGCAGCTTTCACCATTCAGCCCACTTTACTTTTCTAATAATAACATTCAGGCTTTGAATAATTCGGGAATCTCGTTTGAGTACAGGAAGTTGGACCTGTTGTGGGATATTCGGAACGTGACGTCACAAGACGAAGCACTCAGCAGAGTAGTTGGAAAATGCAAAACCTGACGCAGCTCCATTATTTTTGGCTCGTCGCGCGAGAAGGCAGCTTTGCACGGGCTGCAGAACTGGCGCATATTTCTCAACCCGCTCTCAGCAATGCCATCAAAAGCCTTGAACGGCGCGTCGGGTTTGTGCTGTTCGAGCGATCTGAACGTCCGATCCGGCTGACACAAGAGGCGCGATCAATCCTGAGACAGGTCGAAGCGACACTACGCGAAGCGCATAACCTCGATCAAACGCTCGAGAACCTTTCCACCGGCGAATATGGCCATATCCGCGCAGGAATGACTGCGGTCTTTTCCACCGCTCTCGGCGGCCCGATACTGGCGGAGTGGCACAATGCGCACCCGAACGTCACGCTCGAGCTGATCATCGGGGAAACCCCGGAGCTGATCGGCGCGATGCGAGACAATACTCTCGATCTGATCGTCGGGGACACGCGCGATCTCCGGCACGACGTCGATGACCTGGGCATGACGGCGTTGCCTCCGATTCCCGGGGGCGCCTTTTGCCGCGCGGGCCATCCGATCCTGACCCTGCGCCACCCGACCGCCGCAGACCTCGCGCGCTATCGCTTTGCGGGAACGCATTTTCCCGATGCCATCGTTGGCGCACTCGCGCGTTTTCTAGGCCGCAAGGACGGTGATCTCAGTCCGGTCATCTCGATCGACAGTCACAATATCGCGGCCGTGCGCGATGCGGTTGCCGAAAGTGATCTGATCCTGTTGACAACGTCCGGGACGGTCCGCAATGCCTTGGCGCTTGGCGTGTTGCAGCAGATCCCGATCGATTTGGGAATTGATGGCAAATGGGCCGTCGCCAAACGCCGCGGGCGGGTGCTCCATTCGGCAACCGACACGTTGATCAACAAGATCGTCGAGATCGCGCGAAGAGAGCATGATCAGCGCCTCGCCCCCTATGTGCCGCAACTCGTTCCATCCAGACCCGGACCATAGCAGGTTTCGCCCCACGCACGGGCCGGATCGTCAGCGACCGGTTTTCTTGCCGCGTGACAGCATCCCGACCAGTGCGATTGCAGCGAGTTTCACGCTGCGATCACGCGCATCACAAAAGCGTGATGACCGAGTTGGGCTCTTCGCCGCCATCGAAGCGAATGCGGCATCTTCGCTAGGCCAGTAGCACCGCCCTGGCGTTGTCAGGCGGTTTCTAACGAGTCTCTGCAAGGACAGTGAGTGTCCTTTACACCGCACCGAGTTGGCGCCCCTCGGCCAGAGCGACGGCACCCTGCCTCACCCCACATTTCCAATCCGCCCCAGCAGGTTCCGTACACTGGACACATGCCACCGACCACCGCGCCTGGTCATCATGCCCCGCGTGGTCAGCTGCTCGGCGATCGCGCGAAGCGATGTGTACCCCTCCGCCCGGATGGCCTCGATAACCGGCGCAAGGGCCGCGGCATGCGCATCGGCATTTTGCGAGACGGTTTCCCTCAGCGCGCCCCCGCCCTTCCCGGCCCGCCTGAGCGCAGCGGCACCGTTTGGGTTGCCCAGCTTGACGCCCCGCGCCTTCGCAGCTGCCAGCGCCTCCTTCGTCCGCCTGGAGATCGCTTCCCGTTCCTGTTGGGCCACCAGCGCCATGATGCCAACAGTCAGGTCATTGGCCTCCGGCATGTCGCAGGCGACGAAGCGTACGCCGCTCGATTGCAGCGTCAGCAGGAAAGCTGCATTACGGCTCAGCCGATCCAGCTTGGCGATGACCAGCGTGGAGCCGGTCAGGCGAGCCAACGTCAGCGCGCGTTCCAGTTCCGGCCGATCATTCTTGCCACCGCTTTCGATCTCGGTGAAGCGGGCAAGAACCGCGGCGCCTCGTTCCTGTGCGAAGGCATCGATGGCGGCCCGCTGCGCGTCGAGCCCCAACCCCGACCGCCCCTGGCGCGCGGTCGAGACCCGCTCGTAGGTTACCAGTTTCAAGGATGGGGCAGCCTCTCTGACCATGTACAAACCTGCCTGACGTTGGATTGGCAGCTGTGTACATTGCTCAACGCACCTCGATAGGGAAGTCGATTGCGGTCAGAGATCTTCGTTTACGGTGATCGTGACCGGGTTGTCGCTGGGTTTATCTCTTTCCCGCGGCTGACCGCCCAACAGCGGCTTGTCGAACCGGTTGCCATCCTCATCCACGCCGACGATCACAACCTCGATCTTGTCCACCGGCGCGTGCTGCGCCCCAAGCGGCATATCAAGCCGGGTGCGCGCCACCGGCGTCAGACCGAGCTCCGTCATGTAGCGCCCCATGAGTTCCAGCTGCTTGTTGGCGACCGTCAGCCAGGGGGATTGCTGCACATAGCCGCTGGGCGTCTTCAGCAGGGTCGGTGTCCCGGCCAGCTTCTCCTCCGCCTCGACCCAGCGCGCCCAGGCCTGGCAATAGGCTGCCAGCGCAGCCCGATCCGCCAGCGACAGCAACCCGGCACGGTGCAGCGGTGTGGCAAGTCTGCGCCATTCCTTTTTCGCGGCATCGGACAGGTGATCCGGACAGCGCGGCAGGGCGCCGACCGCGGTATTTCTGAGCGTCCCGGCTCGCGGGACCGGCTTGCGGCCCCTACGGCTCATGGTCCACCGCCTCGCCTGCCCGCGCTTCGATCAGTTGGTGATCGGGCAGAAACAGGCGTAGCGGTCGGCATCGAGGCCAGCAAAGGCGATCTCCTCGAAACGGTCGATCACCTCCTGCTCCTGGTCTTCGGTCGGGGCGTCCTCGCGGGCAAAGCTGACGACGCCGGCGCAATAGGTCCATTTGTGCGGGCAGACATCAATCAGGTCGATCATGCTCTGGGGATCGCCGCGCACGACCTCCGGCAGAGGCGCGCGCGTCACGCTCATGGGCTGGCCCGAGGCGTCGCGGATCAGGTCGCGATTGTCGTCATAGGCAAGCACGGTGCGGGCGGTCAGGTATTCGACAGGCCCCGCGCCGCCGCCCTTGCCGTTGGGGAAGAACTTGATCAGCATCCGGGCGGCCTCCGGTGCTGGGCGATGATCTCCGCCAACCGCCGCTCGATGCCGACCAGCGCCGCCGCCACGCGCAGGGCCTCGACCTCGCGGGCCCGGCCCGCGCGGGTCGCCGTGTTGATCCACCGCGCGATCTGGTTGAGGTTCCCGCCGTAGCGGGACACAGCCAGCACGAGCGCGGGATCGACACGGGGCGCAGGCTTGCGCCGCTTCGGAGCCGCACCCGTGGCGAGCTGCCGAAGCATGGCGGACATGGACATCCCGCGATCCGCAGCCGCCTGCCGGATCAGCGCCTTTTCCTCGGAGGAGCAGTAGAAGAACACGGCTTCCTGCTTCTCCGAGGGGACTGCGCCCTGCGCGGTCCGGTTGGGGTTCGAAGGGGAGGCTTGCCGCCCCTCGCAAGGCCCCGGTTCGACGGTCGAAGACCTAGAACCGGGTCGCCTTGCTCTTTGCTCAGACTGCTTGATGTTCGAAGTCACCATGCCACCTCCGCACGGCGAAGCTCCGGTTCCGAAACCAGACCGCGCAACAGCAGCTCACCAGCCTGATTGCGCGAGATGTGCTGGCACATCCAATTGCGCTCGCGGACCCACCCGGCAAGCTGGCGAAAGTGCTTTCCCTCAAGTTCGGCGGCGTCGATCTGCGCTTCACGGGCCTCCTCGACAAATCGTTGCCAGCGGCTTTCCCGAAACCAGTTGTCGGAGAAGCAAACCTTCGAGCGGGTGTAGCCTTCGGTCTCGGTCGCATAGGCATTGACTGCGCAGATAAATTCCTCGGCGGTCGTGCCGTCCTCGATGGCCCGCTCGAATTGCTGCCGGCAGGTGGTCTTGTTCCGACGCCGATCCGGCGGATAGGCGGCCCATGCTTTCTCGAAATCCCGATCCTCCGCCTCGCGCGTGTCCGCGCGCGTAGGTGGTTTCTGGATGGTTTTAGGATGGTTTGGGGTCCGCTCTGGACCCGGTACCCCGTCCGGAGCGGACCCCGTTCCGGGGTCATGAGGAACCCCGTCCGCTGTGGGCCCCGTCGAAAACTCGGGTTCGTCGTCAGGTTCGGAGATCGTTTCCAGGGCGTTCACCACGCCCAGAACTATCCGGTAGATCACCGTATAGCCGTTCTTGCAGGGGCGCCGACCGGTCTCGACCAGAAGGCCCTCGCGCAAGAACTCGGTGATCGTCCGCTTGACGGTCGACTCGCCCAACTCAGTGTGGCGCTGGACGGTCCCCTTCGAACACCAGATCCCCGATCCATCGTCGCTGGCCTTGTCTGCCAGGAACATGATGATCTGCTTACGCACGGGGCTGCCGAACCTCCTCTCGGCGCAGAGGTTCGCTACCTTCCAGCTCATGACGTTCTACCGGGACGGGGCATCACGCTTTGGGCGCTGTCAGACTTTGGAATAGGGCTGTCGTACTCGTTTTTGTTTCTCATTTTGGCAAGCCTCTCCCATCAGCCCGCTTTACGCGCGCTGGCGACACCGTGAACGGTATCAGGTGCAGGGTTGAGTATTGGGGCGGCTTGGGCTTAGACTTCCGGTGCGCAAGAAATCAAAGCAAGGCTCCGCCCGATGCGGGGTTTTGCTTTTCTAGCCTAGGCCATATCGCCTGGAGAAACGCGGCTCTCTTCAACGTACGCGTTCAGATCAGCACCATGATATTTCACGCGCCGACCAAACTTCAGGAAGGGAGGCCCCACGCGACGATGCCTCCACTGCGCCCGTTTTGATCGAGGCGCAATCAGATCAAGTTCATCATCCGCATCGTCATACAGGCGATCTGCTTCAAATAGCTGCAATGACATCTAACCAACTCCGCTTTCTTTCGTTCATAGCTGGATAGTCGCACTGGATTCGTTTGGTTTGTATTGGGGAGCGCAAACCGCACTGTAAGCTATTGAAATATAATACCCAATGGCTGATCTGGCGCACGCATTCGAATGCGGCGCGTTTGCGTGAGTTGCTGCCAAAAATGTTGATTCCAGTGCTCAAAATCTTCGGGAAGAACCACAGGATTCTGCTCTTCCGGAAGGGCATCAGACCACGCATTATAATCTCGGTTTCGAAAATATACGTGCGCATATGGCAGCACACACTCGAAACGCTTAAACCTTTGTCTGAAACTATCATCCGAGAGAAAGCGATAGCCATCTGGCCACTCTGAGAAGTCTGGAATATCTGCTCCATTCGAGCGGCCCAGTTTAATTGCAGCTCGGCTACGTCCCAGGCTAACTCTTGCCTTCGCAATCGCAGCTTGCTTCGAACTCCCCAATACCATGTAGTCCAAAGCTCGTCCGAGCGGTATCAATTCGTTGTTGTGGACCTCTGGCCATTCCCTTCGAGCAGCCAAGTATTCTTGGCGGGCGTCATCAAATGCAACCACCATTCCTTGGTACGCAGCACGAGCCACAAGATTCAGTTTTCTACGGTGCTTCTGATGCCAACGAGTAATTTCTTCGGCTAGCGCGCCCTTATAGAGGCTATAGAAGCTTAGTTGGAACCGACTGGCCATCAGAAGGCACTCCACAGCAAGCCAGCGCGCCTCCGGCTCGAGAATGAACTGCCAGCCGCTAGTCTGTGCCTTTACGAACTTCATGCCGTCGTTCCCTCGCCAACGCAGAACTCCGACCATTGCCCCATCAACTCACGCCTCTTGAGCAACAATTCGCTTCGCGCATAGGCTCGCTCGACCTCTGACCCGACCTTGTGGCCCAAGCTCATTTCCGCGACTTCGCGCGGATGGTTCCCCACCTCGGAAGCCCAATCCCGAAACGCTGACCTGAACCCGTGTACGGTCACGCCCTCGATATTCATGCGCCGCAGCAGCATCAACATCGACATGTTCGAAAGCGGCTTGTGTCGACGCTGCCCCTCAAAGACACACTCCGCCCGAAGCGCCTTCAGTGGTTCGACAATTTCCAGCATCTGATCGGTAAGCGGAACACGGTGCTCGGTCCCCGTCTTGGTCCGATCTTCGGGAATCGTCCAGATCAGTTCATCGAAATCAAACTCCGTCCAGACAGCTTGCAGGACCTCGCTGGTTCGGCACCCGGTCAGGCACGTGAACATCAGAGCCTTTGCTGCCGTCCCGCTTTGTTGCGAGGGCTGCGCGTAGAATGCGGGCACATTCTGCCAGCGCATCGCGTTGTGGTGCTTCACCTTGGCCTTCACGCGCGGCAGCACACGGGCGTCCATCACGACCGTCACAGGGTTTTCACCCTCGCGGTAGCCACGAGACCGGGCCACATCCAGGACCGCCTTCATTCGCTGCGCCACCCTGCGCGCTGTTTCGTGCTTCTCGGTCCAGATCGGGGACAGCACCTGCAAGATTTCCGGCTGGTCGATGTCCGAGACGGGCATTCGGCCGATCTTGGGGAAAGCATAATCTGCAAGCGTATTGATCCACTGCTGACCGTGCTTCGGGTTCTTTCATGTCGGCAGGCGCTCGATGTGGACCTGTCGGGCAACCTCTTCGAAACAAGGCACGTCCTGGTCCTTGTGAAATTTTGGGTTGAGGCCCTGCTTGGCGAGGCGGCGATACTCCAGGGCGCGTTCGCGCGCCACGTTGAGCGTCACCACGTCAGCACCGCCGAGGCCAAAATCGGTGCGGAGCGGCTTTCCCTGCCGATTCCGCTGCCCCTTCACCGTGACGCGGACGATCCAGCGCCGCGCGCCGGATGGATCGACCACCAGATACAGCCCGTGGCCGTCGCCATGTCGGCCAGGGCCTAGCGTCCGGAGCAGATTCTTCGTCAGCTTTCCCGAGGTATAGGCCATAGAAAATACCACAGTTCGTACCACCAAATGAACAGAACCGAGCGCAATCGAAACGAAGCCAGTGAGAACAACGAACGAGAATAAGCACATAAGTCCATAGACTTAAACGCTACCAAGCGCCCCAAGGCCATTCAATGAAAATGGTAGGTGGCGGAGACGATGGGATTCGAACCCACGAGACCCTTCCGGGCCTACTCCCTTAGCAGGGGAGCGCCTTCGACCACTCGGCCACGTCTCCGCCGACGGGTTTATCCATCGTGCCCCGCAGGGACAAGCGGAAAATCGGAAATTTTGCAGCCCGTGTTGCGGGTCGCCCTGCGGCAGCCCGGCAGGGGCCGTTTCGAGGCGGGTTTCCCTCTGGCGGGCGCGTCGGATCGAGGATGGCGGCCGCCCTGCGGCAGCCGCCTCGGACGGGCGCAGAGAAGCCCGCCGGGAAGGATACCGGCCACGAAACCGCGCGGTTCCGGCCGGAGATCGCGCGGTTTGGCGCGATCAGGTGTTGAACAGGAAATGCATCACGTCGCCATCCCTGACGACATAGCCCTTGCCCTCGGCCCGCATCTTGCCGGCCTCCTTGGCGCCCTGTTCGCCGCCGCAGGCAATGAAATCGTCATAGGCGATGGTTTCGGCGCGGATGAAGCCCTTTTCGAAATCCCCGTGGATCACGCCCGCCGCCTGCGGCGCCGGTGTGCCCTGGCGGATGGTCCAGGCGCGGGCTTCTTTCGGGCCGACGGTGAAATAGGTTTCCAGGTGCAGCAGATCGTAGCCTGCACGGATCAGCCGGTCGAGCCCCGGCTCCTCCAGCCCCATCTCCTCAAGAAACATCGTTGCCTCGTCGTCATCCAACTGGCTGATCTCTTCCTCGATCCGGGCCGAGATGATGACATGCCCGTTGCCCTGCGCCGCGGCCATGTCGGCCACCGCGGCCGAATGGGCGTTGCCGGTGGCGGCGTCCTCTTCGGACACGTTGCAGACATAAAGCACGGGCTTGGTGGTCAGCAGTTGCAGCATCTTCCACGCCTTCGCATCCTCGTCGGCGACCTCGGACACGCGGGCGGGCTGGCCGTTTTCCAGCACCTCCTGCGCCATCGCCAGAAGGCGGTCCTGCTGCTGCGCTTCCTTGTCGTTGCCTTTCAGCTTGCGCACCAGGTTGGCGCGGCGTTTCTCGATCGATTCGAGATCGGCCAGCATCAGCTCGGTCTCGATCACCTCGGCATCGGCGACAGGATCGACCCGGCCTTCGACATGGGTGACATCGCCATCCTCGAAACAGCGCAGCACATGGGCAATGGCGTCGACCTCGCGGATATTGGCCAGGAACTGGTTGCCCAGCCCCTCACCCTTGCTGGCACCCTTCACCAGCCCGGCGATATCGACGAACGTCATGCGGGTGGGAATGATGCTGGCCGATTTGGCAACCTCGGCCAGCTTGTCCAGCCGCGCGTCGGGCACGTTCACCTCGCCCACGTTGGGCTCGATCGTGCAGAACGGAAAATTCGCCGCCTGCGCCGCCGCGGTTTTCGTCAGCGCGTTGAACAGGGTGGACTTGCCCACGTTGGGCAGGCCCACGATCCCCATCTTGAAACCCATTGCGGCCTCCGTGATCCAGTGTTGCCGCGCTTCTAGTGCGGGCACGCCACGGGTGCAAGGCAGCTTGGCGCGCGGCGCGGTGAGGCATTGATTTTCCCGCGCGCACACGGCACATGGGGCCGGACCAAGCAAAGGACACACCCCATGACCCGGATCGACGACACCTTCGCCAAGCTGCGCGCCGACGGCAAAAAGGCCTTCGTCGCCTATATCATGGGCGGCGACCCGGATTACGACCGCTCGCTTGCGGTGATGAAGGGGCTGCCGGGCGCGGGCGTCGACGTGATCGAGCTGGGGATGCCCTTTACCGATCCGATGGCCGACGGGCCCACGATCCAGCTGGCCGGGCAGCGCGCGCTGGAGGGCGGGCAGACCCTGCAAAAGACGCTGGATATGGTGACCGAGTTCCGCAAGGACGATCCCGACACGCCGATCGTGATGATGGGCTATTACAACCCGATCTATTCGCGCGGCGTCGACAGGTTCCTGGCCGATGCCACGGCTGCCGGTGTGGACGGGCTGATCGTGGTCGACCTGCCCCCCGAAGAGGATGAGGAGCTGTGCATCCCGGCAGCCAAGGCCGGGATCAACTTCATCCGCCTCGCCACCCCCACCACCGATGACAAGCGCCTGCCCAAGGTGCTGCAGAATACCAGCGGCTTCGTCTATTACGTGTCGATCACCGGCATCACCGGCGCGGCCGAGGCGCAGGCGGCGGATGTCGGCCCCGAGGTTTCCCGCATCAAGTCACAGACCGACCTGCCGGTCGTCGTGGGCTTCGGCATCAAGTCGCCCGGCGCGGCGCAGGCGATTGCCGGCGTGGCCGATGGCTGTGTCGTCGGTTCCGCCATCGTCACCGAAATCGCCAGCGGAAAGCCGGTCGATCAGGTGCTGGACTTCGTGCGCGGGCTGGCCGAAGGCGCGCACCGCGCCTGAGAACCGCTTACCCGGAACGGCAGCGCGGGCGGCCCTTCATTTTCAACCCGTCGCGCATGTTGAGCCCGAGCAGGGCGATATTCGTCGCCCCCGCCGCAAGTTCAAGCACCTGCACCGCGTAGAACATTCCGTCGAACTCGGCCTGACCGGCCTTGTGCGCAAGGTAAAGCGCCGCCGGAATCAGGATCAGGATGCCGTTTGCCGCGATGATCGGCATACGCCGGGCCTTGGCCGCCACAAGCCCGGCCGGACGCCCCCCGGCCAACGCAAAGCCCGATCCCCCGGCGGCTGCCAGCGCCGGAACCAGCAGGAAAAAGCCCCACGGAACGGATGTCTTGACCGCGATCACCGCCGCCTCGGACCCGAACAATTCGGAAATAACGGTCGAAACCCAGAAGATCAGGATCGTGAAAAGCGCAACCGCCCCTGCAACGGGATGAATGACTCTGATCATGGATCTCGGCCTCCATATGACATCATGATGACAACTTGTATGACGCCTATAAAGCAATTGACATCATAATGTCAATTGGGTGATATAGCGACAAATGACTGACACCGACGAAACAGACCGCAGCCCCGCCGGCGCCGCCCTGACCGATCTCATCCTGACGCTGTTCCGGGTGAACAACCTGACCCTGGCCTGGGGCGACAGGCTGGTGGCCCCTTTCGGGCTGACCAGCGCCCGCTGGCAGATCCTCGGTGCCATCGTGTACGCGGAACAGCCGCGGCCGGTGGCGTGGCTTGCCCGCGACCTCGGGGCCAACCGCCAGAACGTGCAGCGCATCGTGAACGACCTGCACAGGGAGGGACTTGTCGAATTCGCGCCCAACCCGCATCACCGGCGGGCGCAGCTTGTGATCCTGACGGAAAAGGGAAAGCGCGCCTATGTCGCCGCGTTGAACCGGTATTACCCCAAGGCGGATGCGCTGGCCGACGGCCTGTCAGAGGCCGAGATCAGGGCCGCCCACCGGGTCATGACCGTGCTGCGGGAGCGGCTTGAGCAGGAGGCCGGCAACGGCACCCCATAAGCGTTTCCGGGGTGGTCCGAAACCGGTGCCCCGGCGCGGACGGGCTTAGCCCGTCAGCCCCGCGCCCTCGTCCGCGCCCAGCATGATGTTGAGGTTCTGCACCGCCGCGCCCGAGGCGCCCTTGCCCAGGTTGTCGAGCGTCGCCAGCAGCACCACGCGGTCGCCCCCGGCGCTGGGGAACACCGTCAGCTCCATCCGGTTGGTGCCGTTCAGGCGCTGCGGATCGGCGCGCGGGCCGACCTGTTCGGGCGCCACCACCTGCACGAACCGCTGCCCGGCGTAATGCGCCTTCAGGCACTGTTCCAGATCGGCCGCGCTCTGCCCGGCGGGAAGGTGCATCGGGATCTGCACGATCATGCCCTGCGCGTATTTGCCAACCGACGGCACGAAGACCGGCGTGCGGGTCAGCCCAGAGGAGCGCATGATTTCCGGGATATGCTTGTGCTTGTGTTCCAGCCCATAGACGAAATGATCGGGCGCGCTGCCATCCTCGAACTCGGCGATCAGCGCCTTGCCGCCCCCGGTATAGCCCGAAACCGCGTTGATCGTGACCGGCGCATCCGCCGCCAGCAGCCCCGCCGACACCAGCGGCGCAAGCAGCGCGATCGAGCCGGTGGAATAGCAGCCCGGGTTGGTCACGTATTGCGCCTGCGCGATCCTGTCACGCTGGCCCGCGCCCAGTTCGGCAAAGCCGAAGGCCCAGTCGGGATTGACCCGGTGCGCGGTCGAGGCGTCGATGATCCGCGTGCCGTGGGGCCGCGCGATTTCGACCGCCTCGCGCGCGGCGTCATCGGGCAGACACAGGATGGCGATATCGGCGGCGGCAAAGGCCTCGGCCCGCGCGCCGGCATCCTTGCGCTGCGCATGCGGCACCTGCACCAGCGTGATGTCATCGCGCGCGGTCAGGCGCTCGCGGATCTGAAGACCCGTCGTTCCTGCCTCGCCATCGATGAACACTTTCCACGCCATTGCGGCCTCCTGTCAGAAAATCTGCGCCTGCCATACGCGCAGACGCGCGCCCGCGCAAGGGATCAGCCCAGGATCACGTCCAGCAGCATCATCAGGATCAGCCCCACGATCAGCCCGGTGGTGGCGCGGTTCTGGTGGCCGTAGCGGTGGGTTTCGGGAATGATCTCGTGGCTGATGATGTAAAGCATCGCACCGGCGGCGAAGGTCAGCCCGACGGGCAGCACGTAGACCGACACATGCACCAGCGCCACGCCCAGCAACCCGCCCACCGGCTCGACCAGCCCGGTCAGCAGCGCGATCAGGAAGGCGCGGCCCTTGCTGTATCCCTGCCCGCGCAGCGCCAGCGCCACGGCCAGCCCCTCGGGCGCGTTCTGCAGCCCGATACCGGTGGCCAGGCTCAGCCCGTTGGTGACGTTGCCGCCCCCGAAGCCGATACCGACGGCCATGCCTTCGGGGAAATTGTGGATGGTGATGGCGATCACGAACAGCCAGATCTTGGGCAGCGCACCGGGATCGGCGCCCTCTGGGCCGACGATGAAATGCTCGTGCGGCAGCGCATTGTTCAGCCACGCCACCATCGCGGCCCCCAGCGCGATGCCAAGGGCTGCCAGCAAGGCGGCGGCGGGCACCGTGCCGTACACCTCTTCCCCCGCCGCGATCCCCGGCAGGATCAGCGAAAAGAACGAGGCCGAGATCATGACCCCGGCGGCAAAGCCCAGCATCATGTCGTTGGTGCGCCGCGACACCTGCTGGCCGAACAGCACCGGGATCGCGCCCACCCCGGTCATCAGGCCCGCCACGAGGCTGGCGATGGTGCCGATCAGGATGATGCTCATCAGGCGGGCTTCCGCTTCAGGATATGGGTCGCGGTATAGCTCATCACCACCTCGCCCGACTGGTTCAGCACGTCATAGCGTATCTCTGTCCGCCCCCGGTCGGGGCGCGAGGCCGAGGGGATCGAAGCCACCACCTCGGCCCGCACGCGCAATGCGTCGCCCGGCCGCACCGGGTGGTGCCATCGCAGCTCGCGCATCCCCGGCGAGCCCATCGACGCCTCGTTCCAGACATCGGCCTCCATCGCCAGCTGAAAGGCGGTCAGCAGCGTCTGGAACCCGCTGGCGATGATCCCTCCATAGATCGACTGCGCCGCGGCCTCGGGGTCGGTGTGGAACGGCTGGTTATCGTATACGCGGGCGAAATCAACGATTTCCTCTTCGCTCAGGCTGCGGGTTGCCGTGTCGAACACATGGCCCACGGGCAGGTCGTCGAAAAACATCTTGGGTATTCCTTGTGATCTTGCCCCGACCATACGCGGATGCCCCGCCGCCGCAACCGGATTGCGAATTGCCGATTGTTTCGCCGGCGCGGGATCGGTAAGAAAAATTCACCAAAACAGGCACAGGGAGTCCGCCATGACCGTCATCACCTGCATCGACGATCTCAAGCAGATCTATCGCCGGCGGGCGCCCCGGATGTTCTATGACTATTGCGAATCCGGCAGCTGGACCGAACAGACCTTCCGCGAGAACACCAGCGATTTCGACCGGATTCGCCTGCGCCAGCGGGTGGCCGTCGATATGTCTGGCCGTTCCACCGCCACGCAGATGGTCGGGCAGGACGTCGCCATGCCGGTGGCGCTGGCCCCGGTGGGGCTGACCGGCATGCAGCACGCCGATGGCGAGATCAAGGCCGCCCGCGCGGCCGAGGCGTTCGGCGTTCCCTTCACGCTGTCCACCATGTCCATCAACTCGATCGAGGACGTGGCCGGCGCGACCTCCAGACCCTTCTGGTTCCAGCTTTACACGATGAAGGACCAGGGCTTCGTCAGTTCGCTGATCCAGCGCGCGAAGGATGCGAAATGCTCGGCGCTGGTGATCACGCTGGATCTGCAGATCCTCGGCCAGCGGCACCGGGATCTGAAGAACGGCCTGTCCGCCCCGCCCAAGCTGACGCTTTCCACGATGGCGAACCTGGCGACCAAGTGGCGCTGGGGCGCCGGGATGCTGGGCGCGTCACGCCGCCATTTCGGCAATATCGTGGGCCATGTGCAGGGCATCAGCGACGCCGCCGACCTGGGCGCATGGACGGCCGAACAGTTCGATCCGACGCTCGACTGGGACAAGATCGCGAAGATCAGGGAGGAATGGGGCGGCAAGGTGATCCTCAAGGGCATCATGGAGCCCGAGGACGCGCAGATGGCGCTGCAGGTGGGCGCCGATGCCATCGTGGTGTCGAACCACGGCGGGCGCCAGCTTGACGGCGCGCTCAGTTCGATCCGGGCGTTGCCTGCGATCCTCGACGCCGTGGGCGACAAGACCGAGGTGCATCTCGACAGCGGCATCCGTTCCGGGCAGGACGTGCTCAAGGCCGTGGCGATGGGGGCCAAGGGCACCTATATCGGCCGCGCCTTCGTCTACGGGCTGGGCGCGATGGGCGAGCAGGGCGTGACCCGCGCGCTTGAGGTGATCCACAGGGAAATGGATATCTCGATGGCGCTGTGCGGGCGCCGCCGGATCGACGAGCTGGGCCGCGACATCCTGAAGATCCCCGCCGATTTCGAAGGCCACTGGGCCAAGTAAGGCTGGTTCTGCGGCGGGGCGGGGTTAACCCGCCCTGCGCCGCTGAACGCACTCCGGTAGTGCTCCACAGTCTGAACGACACACCCCGCCCGGAACAGCCGCGCAGCGGCCCGGGCATCGCACGGCCGCCCCCCGGCCGGGCGATTGGCTGCCGCAAGTGCCACGGTCTGAGGGAGGATGTGGCTGGGCGATAAATTGCCAGTCACAAATGTCGGATCGCCCGACCGCGGCCGTGCGATACCCTCTGTTGCATTCCCACCGGCAAGGTCGGATCAACGCCCGACCCCGCCCGTTCCGCTCACCCCAGCACGGAGTGCACCGCCTTCGCGGTCTTGGCCACGACCTCGTCCGCCTCGGCCCGGGTCAGGCAAAAGGGCGGGGCAAAGCCCAGGATATCGCCCTGCGGCATGGCCCGCCCGATCACCCCCTGCTCCAGCAGCGCGGCGGCCACCTGCGGGCCCACCTTGTCGGCCGCGTCGAAGAACGCCCGCCCGTCGCGGTCCTTCACGAACTCGACAGCGCACAGCATCCCCTCGCCGCGGATATCGCCCACATTCGCATGATCCCCCAGCGCGTCCGCCATCGCGGCGTTCAGATAGGCGCCCACCTCGCCCGCGTTTTGCACAAGGTTCAGATCGTCGATCAGCTTCAGGTTGGCCACCCCCGCCGCCGCACCGACGGGATGCGCCGAATAGGTCCAGCCGTGGCCGATCGGGCCCAGCTCATCCGTGCCCTGTTCCAGCACCTTCCACACCTTGTCGCTGACGATCGAGCCCGACAGCGGCGCATAGGCGCTGGTCAGCCCCTTGGCGATGGTGATGATATCGGGCGTCATCCCGTAATGGTCCGACCCGAACATGCTGCCCAGCCGGCCGAACCCGGTCACCACCTCGTCGGCGATCAGCAGGATGTCGTGTTTGGCCAACACCTTCTGGATCGCCTCCCAATAGCCGGCGGGCGGCGGCACGATGCCGCCGGTGCCCAGCACCGGCTCGCCGATGAAGGCGGCGATGGTGTCGGCGCCCTCGGCCTCGATCAGTTCCTCCAGAGAGGCGACACACTGCGCCACGAACTGCGCCTCGGTCTGGGACAGGTCGTCGCGCCGGAAATAATAGGGCGCGTCGGTATGGATCACCTGCGCCAGCGGCAGGTCGAACTTCTTGTGAAACAGCTCCAGCCCGGTCAGCGAGCCGGTCACCAGCCCCGAGCCGTGATAGCCCCGCCAGCGGCTGATGATTTTTTTCTTTTCCGGGCGACCCAGCACGTTGTTGTAATACCAGACCAGCTTGACGTTGGTTTCGTTGGCATCCGATCCACCCAGCCCGAAATAGACCTTGCTCATGTTTTCGGGCGCGCGGTCCAGGATCATTTTGGCCAGCGTGATCGACGCCTCGGTGCCGTGGCCGACATAGGCGTGGTAATAGGCCAGTTCGCGGGCCTGATCGGCGATGGCTTCGGCGATCTCCTGGCGGCCATAGCCCACGTTCACGCAATAGAGCCCGGCAAAGGCGTCCAGCAGGCGGTTACCGTCCCGATCCTCGATATGGCAGCCCTGCCCGCCCGTCAGCACGCGCTGCGGCGCCTCGCCCCGCGCAAATTGCGCAAGATGGGTCGAGGGGTGGAAGAACGTGTCGCGGTCCCACTGCTCCAGTTGGTCGTTTCTCAGCATGTCGTTCCTTTCTGCATCTGCGGTGCCGCGCGGGTCAGGCCCAGTCGCGGCAGACGTATTTGATCTCGGTGAATTCCTCCAATCCCTGCCGCGCCCCTTCGCGGCCGAGACCGGATTGCTTCATGCCCCCGAACGGGATCGGCGCGCCGGTCACCTTGGTGCGGTTGACCGCGACCATGCCGAACTGCAACGCCCGGCTGACACGGTAGAGCCGGCGCGGGTCCTGCGTGTGGACATAGGCGACCAGCCCGTATTCGGTCGCGTTGGCGCGGGCGATCACCTCGTCCTCGGTATCGAAGGCGGCGATGGGTGCCACCGGGCCGAATGTTTCCTCGTGCATGATGGCGGCATCGGCGGGCACATCGGCCAGCACCGTCGGCTTGTAGAACAGCGGCCCGCGGGAATGCCTTTCGCCCCCGGTCAGCAGCCGCGCGCCCTTGTCCAGCGCGTCGCGCACGTGTTCTTCCTGCTTTCGCACCGCCTTTTCGTTCATCAGCGGGCCGATATCGGGATCGTCCATGCCGGTGCCGATGGTCAGCGCCTTCGTGGCCTCGGTGAAGCGGGCGCAGAATTCGTCATAGATCGGGCGTTCGACGAAAATGCGGTTGGCGCCCAGGCAATCCTGCCCGGTGGTGGCGAATTTCGCCTTGATCGTCTCGGCCACCGCGTTGTCCAGGTCCGCGCCCTTGAACACGATCACCGGCGCATGGCCGCCCAGTTCCATCACCAGCCGTTTCACCGTGTCCGCCGACTGCCGATAGAGCAGCCGCCCGATCTCGGTAGAGCCGGTGAATGACAGCGCCCGCACGCGGGCATCCTCGGTCCAGGGTTTGACCACCTCGGGCGCGTCGCCCGTCACCACGTTGAACACGCCCGCCGGCAGGCCCGCGCGCTCGGCCAGTTCGGCCAGCGCCAGCGCGCTATATGGCGTCTCGGCCGAAGGGTGCGCCACCACGGTGCAGCCCGCCGCCAGGGCCGCCGCGGCCTTGCGCGTCAGCATCGCGCTGGGAAAGTTCCACGGCGTGATCAGCGCCGCCACGCCCACCGGCTCGCGCCACAGCTCGACCTCGGCATCGGGCAGGTGGCTGGTGACGCCCTCGATATTCGGGCGGCGGGTTTCCTCGGCGTAGAACTCCACGAAACTCGCGGCATAGTCGATCTCGCCGCGCGCCTCGGAAATCGGCTTGCCCTGTTCCAGCACCATGATCCGCGCCAGGTCTTCCTTGTGCTGCATCATCAGGTCGTACCAGCGCCGCAACAGGGCGGCGCGATCCTGCGGCAGGCACACCGACCACGAGGCAAAGGCCGATTGCGCCGCATCGACCGCCTTGCGGCTTTCCGCGCCCGACAGCTTTGCCACCTCGCCCAGCCAGCCGCCATCGGCGGGGTTGGTCACGGCAAAGGTGGCGCGATCGGCATTGTCGACCCATTTGCCGCCGACATAGGAAAACTGCCGCACAAGGCGCGGATCGGCCAGGCCGGACAGCGGGGATTTCGGCAGGCTGTTATGCATCGACATCGGCATCCTCCTTTTTCGGGCTTTCCCGAAGGATGGACGCTTTGCGGCAACGGCGAGGCTGAATTTGCACCCCCTGTCAGAAGATTCCTCTGCCGTCCGGGCAATCGGCAGGCGATTTATCCTTCGCCGCCCAGGAGCACGTCGAAGGGTGGCGGCGCGCCGTCCTTGACCGTCTTGGTGACGATATAGGTGTAATAGCGCGCCAGCCCCACCCGCGCCTCGAGCAGGCTGTCGATCAGCCGCTGGTAGCTGTCGATATCCGGCGTCACCACCTGCATCAGGTAATCGAACCCGCCGCCCAGCGACCAGCAGGCGGTGATCTCGTCATGCAGCGCCACCGCCCTTTCGAAGGTCTGGAAATGCGCGGCGGTGTGCCCCTCAAGCTCGGCCGCGACGAACACCGTCACCGACGGGCCCAGCTTGCGCAGGTTGAACCGCGCGCCATAACCCGCGATCAGCCCCGCGCGCTCCAGCTTGCGCAGGCGTTCCCAGCAGGGGGTGGGCGACAGGCCCACGCGCTCGGCCAGCGCCGCCTTGGTGATCCGGCCATCCTGCGCCAGCACCCTGAGGATTTCGATATCGCGGGGGTCGAGCCGTGTCATGCCGCGCCTTATACCAGTTTGCACGCCCCGCGTAAGAGCACGCTTTGACAAGGCCACCGCGCCACGGCACTGTGCGCGCATCTTGTGAAAGGACGCGGTGCAATGCTGGTTTTCGTGGACGCCAATATCGTTTTGTTCGCGGTGCCGAAAACCGGGTCCACCGCCTATCACATGGCGCTGCGCGGCAAGGCCGATATCAGCCTTGCCAACAAGGCCGGGCTGAAACATATGACCGCGCGCAAATACGACCGCGATTTCGGCCCCTACCTTGCACAGGCCCACGGGCTGACGCCGGAACGCGTGGCGGTGATGCGCGACCCGCTGGAACAGCTGCGCAGCTGGTATCGCTACCGGCAGGACCCCAAACGCAAGGGCGCCGGCAACAGCGCCGCGGGGCTGTCATTCGACGATTTCGTGCTGGCCGCCATCGCCGACAAACCGCCGCCCTTCGCCCGCGTCGGCAGCCAGTTCGCCTTCGTCACCGACGACGCCGGACAGGTGCGCATCGACCACCTTTTCGCCTATGAAAAGCAACCCGTGTTCCGCCGCTTTCTCGAAGACAGGCTGGGCAAAAGCATCGACGCGAAGGAAAAGAACGTCTCGCCCCCAGCCCCCACGCCGCTCAGCGCCGGGGTCGAGGCACGGTTGCGCGCCGCCCGCGCCGACGATTTCACGCTGCACCAGGCGATCATGGATGCCGGCGGGCACCTCGTGACGCCGCTCGCATAGGCCCCGCCGTCGCGCCGATGTCGATTCGTGCTTTTCATTTCCCTCCCGCCCGGTATAACCTGCGCCCATGACCGATCAGGCCCATATCGTTTCGATTGCCCGCGCACCCCGCGCGGCGTGCCTGCCTGGCCTGCTTCTGCTAAGCCGCCTCTGAGCGTGCCGGCCCGGCGCGACCGCTCAGAGGATGCATGTTTCGCGCCATGACGCCTTAGCAGACACACAAATTCAAAGAGACCAGACATGACCCAAGCCATCGACAAAGATCGCGTCCTGATCTTCGACACCACCTTGCGCGACGGCGAGCAATCGCCCGGCGCCACGATGACCCACGAGGAAAAGCTGGAAATCGCCGAGCTGCTCGACGACATGGGCGTCGACATCATCGAAGCCGGCTTTCCCATCGCCTCCGAGGGGGATTTCAGGGCGGTCCGGGAAATCGCCGAACGCTCGAAAAACTCGGTGATCTGCGGCCTTGCCCGCGCGCAGCTTCCCGATATCGACCGCTGCTGGGAGGCCGTGAAACACGCCGGCAAGCCGCGCATCCACACCTTCATCGGCACCTCGCCGCTGCACCGCGCCATTCCCAACCTCACGATGGACGAAATGGCCGAACGTATCCACGAAACCGTGACCCATGCGCGCAACCTGTGCGACAACGTGCAGTGGTCGCCGATGGACGCCACGCGCACCGAATGGGATTACCTCTGCCGCGTGATCGGGATCGCGATCAGGGCCGGGGCCACCACGATCAACATCCCCGACACCGTGGGTTATACCGCCCCGGTCGAAAGCGCGGACCTGATCAGGCGGCTGATCGAAACCGTGCCCGGCGCCGACGAGGTGGTGTTCGCCACCCACTGCCATAACGACCTGGGCATGGCCACGGCCAACGCGCTGGCCGCCGTCGCGGGCGGCGCGCGGCAGATCGAATGCACGGTCAACGGGCTGGGCGAACGCGCCGGCAACACCGCGCTCGAGGAAGTGGTGATGGCGCTCAAGGTGCGCCACGACATCATGCCCTGGCATACCGGCGTCGACAGCTCCAAGATCATGAACATCTCGCGCCGCGTCTCGACCGCCAGCGGTTTCGCCGTGCAGTTCAACAAGGCCATCGTCGGCAAGAACGCCTTTGCCCACGAATCCGGCATCCACCAGGACGGGATGCTGAAGAATGCCGAAACCTTCGAAATCATGCGCCCGGCGGATGTGGGCCTTGCCGCCTCGTCGCTGCCCTTGGGCAAGCATTCGGGCCGCGCCGCGCTGCGTGCCAAGCTGCGCGATCTCGGCATCGACCTGGCCGACAACCAGCTCAAGGACGTGTTCGTGCGCTTCAAGGATCTCGCCGACCGCAAGAAAGAGGTCTATGACGAGGATATCCTGGCTCTCGTCCACGCGGGCGAGGACGCGGCCAACGACGCGCTGCAGATCAGGTCGCTGCGCGTCGCCTGCGGCACCGGCGGCCCGGCCGAGGCAACGCTGGTGATGGAGGTCGACGGGGTCGAGAAAACCGCCACCCAACAGGGCGACGGCCCGGTGGACGCGACCTTCAGGGCGGTGCGCGAACTGCACCCCAACAAGGCGCATCTGCAACTCTACCAGGTGCACGCCGTGACCGAAGGCACCGATGCGCAGGCCACCGTCAGCGTCCGGCTCGAGGAAGACGGCAACATCGCCACCGGCCAGTCGGCCGATACCGACACGGTGGTGGCGTCGGCCAAAGCCTATGTCAACGCGCTTAACCGCCTGCTGGTGCGCCGCGGCAAGACCGGTGAGGACCGCAAGGAAATCTCCTACCGCGACATGGGCTGACCTGCGCAGGAACGGGGGGGGCCTGACCAAGCGCCTCCCTGTTTCCTCTCTCCGGCAATATCCCGGGGCGTTTGAGGGGCAGAGCCCCTCAACACCGCGACGCGCCGAAGGCGCGGCGCAAGACCTGCATCGCGCGACAGCGCGATACCGCTCAGCCGCCGAAAAGCTGCGCCACCCTGTCCAGCTCCGCCTCCAGCCCCCAGGGGGCGTTGACCACGAACAGGCCCGAGCCCACCATCCGGTGCCCCGCGCGCACCGGCGGGAACCGGATTTCGTGGCGCAGCGCGCCGGGCAGGCCCTGGGCCTCCAGCGCGGCCAGCATCGGCACATGCGCGCCGCCGGTCAGGATCGGATACCACAGCGCGATCACACCCACGTTCCATTTCGCATGAAGCCCGGCAATCTCGCGCGGGATGCGGGCGTATTCGGCCTTCACCTCATAGCTGGGGTCGATCAGCATCAGCCCCCGGCGCGGGGTCGGCGGGCAGATCGACTGCGCCATCCCGAACCCGTCCTGCCGGTGCACCTTCAGCGGCGTGCCCTTCAGCGCCGCCACCAGCGCGGCATGTTCCTGCGGGTGCAACTCGGCCACGTGGCCCGCATCGCCCGCGCGCAGGAACCGCGCCGCGATCAGCGGCGAGCCGGGATAGGCCAGCGCGCCGTGGACCGCGCGGATTTCGTCCAGAACCGCGCGGTAGGGCGTGCCTGCCAGCGCCGCCGCGTCGGCCACCGCCCCGATCCCCGCCGCCGCCTCGCCGGTTTTCAGCGCCTCGGGCGCGTCCAGCCGGTAGAGCCCCCGCCCGCCATGGGTTTCGATATAGCTCAGCGGCTTGTCCTTGCGAGTCATATAGTCCAGCATCGCCGCCAGCGCGGCGTGCTTGTGCACATCCGCCGGGTTTCCCGCGTGATAGATATGTTGATAGGACAGCATGGCCCGCCATATCCCATGCCATGACGCCCGCCAAGCCCGATACCATGCCCCTGAACGACGAGATCACCGCCTGCCGCCTCTGCGCCGACCGCTTCGCCGCGACGCAGACCGCGCATGAACCGCGCCCGGTGGTCTGGTTCCGCCCCGGCGCGCGGCTGCTGATCGCCGGGCAGGCACCGGGGATGCGGGTGCACAAATCGGGCCGGCCGTTCGACGATCCCTCGGGCGACCGGCTGCGCGACTGGCTGGGCATGACGGCGGATGAATTCTATGACATGTCCCGCGTGGCGATCGTGCCGATGGCCTTTTGCTTTCCCGGCTACGACGCGAAAGGCAGCGACCTGCCGCCGCCGACGCTCTGCGCGCGCACATGGCACGCGCGCGTGATGGCCGCCCTGCCCGATATCCGCCTGACCGTGCTGGTGGGCGGGCACGCCCATCGCTGGCATCTGGGCCGGCGCGCGCCCGTCACCGAAACCGTGGCGGGCTGGCGCGACCATGCGCCCCGGCTTTTCCCCTTGCCGCACCCGTCCTGGCGCAATACCGCATGGCTGAAACGAAACCCCTGGTTCGAAACCGACCTGCTGCCGCCGCTGCGGGCCCAGGTGCGAAAGGTGCTCGATGACTGATATGCAAACCCCGCTCGACCGGGCCTTTCACGTGATGGAGGCCGCGCCCGAGGACGACCTTGCGCGCGCCCGCTATTACGAGGTGCTGGCCGATACCGAGCTGTTCCTCGTCCTGCGCGAGGAGCCGCAGGGCGATCAGGTCGCGCCCGACACCTTCGTACTGGGCGAACAGACATTCGTCGTCGCCTTCGATACCGAGGAACGGATGGCCCCCTTCACCGGCGGCCCCGCGCCTTATGCCGCGATCTCGGGGCGGGTGCTGGCGGGGATGCTGGCACCGCAGGGGATCGGGCTGGGCGTGAATCTCGAGGCCGGGCCGACATCCTTCCTGATCCCGGCCGAGGCGCTGCAATGGCTGGTCGACACGCTGGGCACCACCCCGCAAGAGGCGCAGGCCCGCGTCGTGGCGGTCCACGCGCCGGGGCGCCTGCCGCAACCCGTGCTGGACGCGCTGGCCGACCGGCTGACACGCGCGGCGGGGCTGGCGCAGGCGGCCTTCCTGGTCGAGGCCGAATACGACAGCGGCGCGCGGGCGCATATGCTGGCGATCCTCGGCGCCGGGGAACGCGCGCAGGCGCCGCTGGCGAAATCCGTGTCCGAGGCGCTGACCTTTTCGGGGGTCGAGGCCGGCGCGCTCGATGTCGTGTTCATCGACGCGGACGACCCGCGCCTTGCCGCCATCGGGTCATGCGGAATGCGGCTGGACATCCCGCCCGCGCCCGAGCCGCCAAAGGTCGAACGCATCGCCCCCGGCTCGGACCCCGACAAGCCGCCGATCCTGCGATAGGCCGGGTCGGCCCCTCAATACCCCGCTTCGCGGTCCACCAGGTGCAGGAACGGTTCGCCCGCTTCGCCGCGGCGGATGTTCTCGACGATCACGGCGGATGCCGTCGCGGGCCGGGTGGTCGAGGCGATATGCGGCGTCACCGTCACCTTTTCATGCGCCCAATAGGGATGCATCACCGGCAACGGCTCCTGCCGGAAGGTATCCAGCGTGGCCTGCGCGACATGCCCCGATTCCAGCGCCGCCAGCAGCGCGGTATCCTCGATCAGCGCGCCGCGTCCGGGGTTCAGGATCATCGCGCCCTCCGGCAGCATCGCCAGCGTGTCGGCGTTCAGGATATTTTCGGTCTGTGGCGTATGCGGCAGGAGAAGGATCACGATCTGCGCGGTCGACAGCGCCTGTTTCAGCCCGTCCTCGCCATGCAGGCAGGTGATGCCCGCGACCTGCTTTTGCGTCCTGCTCCAGCCTGTCACGGGGAAACCCAGCCCCGCCAGCGCCTGCCCGCAGGCCTGCCCCAGCGTGCCAAGGCCAAGGATCGTCACCGGGCGGTCCTGCGCCACCGGCGGGGTATAGCGGCGCCATTTGCCGTCCTGCCCGTGGATATGCAGGTCCATCCCCAGGTGCAGGCGCAGCGTGTGGCCGGTGACCCATTCCATCATGCCCTGCGTCAGCCCCGCCTCGTCCACCATGCGGCAAAGCGGCTGGGTCAGCGTCTTGTTGTCCACCACGTCCTCGACCCCGGCCCAGAGGTTCAGCACCGCCTTGCAGCGGGTATAGGGTGTGAAATCCTGCAACCCGGAATTCGGCGCATAGACGATGTAATCCACCTCGTCGGGCGGAAACTCGGTGCGCAGGTCGGCATCGACCCCGGCCTTTTCCAGCGCGGCATTCAACGGGGTTTCGTATTCCTCCCACTTCTCGGCGCGGGCGGCGAACAGGACGTTCACTGTCATATCTTACCTCGGTCTGTGGACATGGGCGCTCTGGACCAGGCCGAAGGCGGCCATCAGCACAAGCATCGCCGATCCGCCATAGCTGACCAGCGGCAGGGGCACGCCCACCACCGGCGCCAGCCCCATCACCATCGACATGTTGACCGCGAAGAACAGGAAAAAGGTCAGCGCGATGCCGAAGATCAGGAGCGACGAAAACCGGTCCTTGTTGTTCAGCGCCGAGATCACGCAGAAGACGATGATCAGCGCGTAAAGCAGCAGCAGCGACGCCGCGCCCACAAAGCCGAATTCCTCGGCCAGCGTGGTGAATATGAAATCGGTGTGCTTTTCGGGCAGGAAGTTCAGCCGGCTTTGCGTGCCCTGCATGAATCCCTTGCCGGCCCACCCGCCCGAGCCCAGCGCGATCTTGGACTGGGTGATGTGATAGCCCGCGTTCAGCGGGTCCTGGCTGGGGTCCAGGAAGGTGTCGATGCGGCGGTACTGGTAATCCTTCAGCAATTGCCACGACGTGCCGCGGGATTCGAACACCGCCGCGACCAGCCCGATCCCGGCGGCGATGACGGCCGCGAAATAGGCCCAGTGCACCCCCGCAAGGAACATCATCGCGCCCCCCCCCACGACCAGCAGCAACGAGGTGCCGAGATCGGGCTGCATCAGCACCAGCGCCGTGGGCAGCAGGATGAAGAACACCGGCAAGGCCACCCATAGCGGGTGCGAGACCTTCTTCATCGGCAGCCAGTCGTAATAGGCCGCGAGCAGCATCACCAGCGTGATCTTGGTCACCTCGGAGGGTTGCAGCCGGATGATCCCGAGGTCGATCCAGCGTTGCGCGCCCATCCCGACCGAGCCGAAGAACTCGACCCCGAAAAGCAGCAGGATCGACGCGCCATAGGCCACGGCGGCCACGTTGCGCCAGAACCAGATCGGCACCATCGCCACGATCACCATCAGCACGAAGCCGGCGGCAAAGCGTTTCATCTGCGGTTCGGCCCAGGGGCTGAACGATCCGCCCGCCACCGAATAGAGCATCAGGAACCCGACGCTGGCCACCGCCACCAGCAGCAGCGCGACGGGCCAGTTCAGGTACAGCAGCTTGCGCGGCCCCGCGGGGACGTATTTGACCGTGTATTCGAGATAGCTCATGCGCGGCCCTGCGCCTCTTTCTCGCGCGCCTCGCGTTCGCGGCGCAGCCGGTCCTGCAACGCCTTGATGCGGCTGCGATCCTTCGCTGGATAGGCATCGAGCGGCGGGTTGCCGTCATACAGCGCCTGCAAGGTCACGTCGCGCGCGATGGGCGCCGCGACGGCCGATCCGCCGCCGCCATGTTCGACCACCACCGACACCGCGATCCGCGGCGCATCGAAGGGCGCGAAATTCACGAACAGCGCATGGTCGCGCCGGTCCCAGGGCAGGTCCTCGTTCCGGGTGATGCCGCGGCGGCGTTCGTCGGCGGTGATGTTGCGCACCTGGCTGGTGCCGGTCTTGCCCGCCATGCGGAATTCGTCGGTCAGGATGCGGCTGGCATAGGCGGTGCCGCGGCGGTTGTTGCTGACCGAGAACATCGCCCGGCGCACCTGCCGCAGGTTGCCCGGGTCAAGGCCCATATCCTCGCCATGTCCGGTGGGCTGTTCCATCCCGTCCACCGATTTGATCAGCCGGGGCGTCACGCTGCGCCCGGTGGCGATCCGCGCGCTCATCACCGCCAGTTGCAGCGGCGAAGTCAGAACATAGCCCTGCCCGATCGAGGCGTTGACCGTGTCGCCGATCACCCAGTCCTGGCCGAAGCGTTCCATCTTCCACGCCTTCGTCGGCGCGACCCCGGCCTTGACAGACGACATCGGCACGTCGAAGGCGACGCCCAGCCCCAGCCGCCGCGCCATTTCCGAGATCTTCTCGATCCCGACCTTCAGCGCCAGGTCGTAGTAATAGACATCGCAGCTTTCCCGCAGCGAGCTTTCCAGGTCCATGCTGCCATGGCCGGCGCGTTTCCAGCAATGGAACCGGCGCCCGGCGACCTCCAGGTGGCCGGGGCAATAGACGGTCTCGTCGGCGGTGACGATCCCCGCCTCCAGCGCGGCCAGCGCCGTCACCATCTTGAAGGTCGAGCCCGGCGGATACAGCCCCTGCACCGTCTTGGGCACCAGCGGGCGGTACTCGTTCTCGGTCAGGGACGCGTAATCGCCCACGGAAATGCCGCGCACGAACAGGTTGGGGTCATAGCTGGGCGACGACGCCACCGCCAGCAGGTCGCCGGTTTCGCAATCCATGACCACCGCGGCAGCGCTTTGATTGCCAAGGCGGGCCTGCACGAATTCCTGCAGGTCGCTGTCCACGCTCAGTTGCAGGTTGCCCCCGGCATGGCCCTCCCGGCGGTCAAGCTCGCGCATCACCCGGCCGGCGGCGTTCACCTCGACGCGCTTGATGCCCGCCTTGCCACGCAACAGCTCTTCGGCCTCGGCCTCGACCCCGACCTTGCCGATCTGGAACCGCGGGATGCGCAGCAGCGGATCGGGGTCTTCGATGCGCGACAGGTCGAAATCGCTGACCGGGCCGACCCGGCCGACCACATGGGCGAAATCCGGGCCGCTGGGATAGTGGCGGCTGAGCCCGACCTCGGGCGTGACGCCGGGCAGCGCGGGGCCGTTCACCGCGACCCGAGATATCTCTTCCCAGCTGACCCGGTCGGCGATGGTGACCGGCGTGTCGCCGCGCAGCTTTTCCAGGTCGGCGCGCGCGCGCTCGATCTCTTCCGGGGTGATATCGACCAGCGCCGACAGCCGCCGCAGCACCAGTTCCATGTCGCCGGCATCCTCGCGCACCATCGTGATGCGGTAGGACGGCACGTTTTCCGCGATCACCGCGCCGTTGCGGTCGAAGATCTGGCCGCGCGCGGGCGGGATCAGACGGATGTTAATGCGGTTTTCCTCGGCCAGCAGCCGGAACTCGTCGGCCTGTTCGACCTGCAGGAACCGCATACGCAGCCCGAGCAGGCCGATGAACCCGGCCTGCAGCCCGCCCATCACCAGCGCCCGCCGCGTCAGGCGGCGCTGTCCGTCCTGGCTGTCCTTCGGATTGCGCCTCATAACCGATGCCCCAGCGTGTCCACCTCGCCGGGGGCGGATTTCCGCAGCCCCAGCACGGCATAGGATAGCAGAACCACCAGCGGATAGACCAGAATCGTGCCCAGCGCCTGAATCGCGGTCAGCGACAGCGGTGCCTGCGGGATCAGGAAGATCGCCGCCACCAGCCGGTAGGTCAGGGATACCCCCACTATGACGATCGCCACGCTCAGCCATTCCATCAGGAAGGGCTGGTCGCGCAGGCCGCGCATCTGCCGCTTGAGCAGCTCCGCCCCGCCAAGAACCAGCACCGCCAGCAGCCCCGGCGGGCGCTGGAACAGCAGGTCGGCCAGCAGAATCGCCAGCGCGATCGCCGGTGCGGGCACGTATTCCGGCCGCCGCACTGCCCAGGCAAAGCTCAGGCAGATCAGGTAATCGGGCGGCGCGAAACGGCGCGGCGTGAATTCCAGCGGCATGAGCTGGAGCAGGATGATGGCCAGCGCCAGGCCCAGATAGGCCGCGCGCATCGACCACAGCCGCAGGGGGGACTGGTCAATCATCGCCCGCCTCCTGACCGGCCAGCGGCGCGGCATTCGCCTCTTCCGCCGGGGCGGGGCCGGCAACGCCCGACATCGGCACCACCAGCGCGCCGGGGTCGCGCAGGGTTTCGGTGCCGGGGTTACGCAGCACGCGCAGGAATTCCAGCCGCTCGTAATCCGCCGCCAGCCGCACCCGCAGCCGCCCGCCCGGGTCCTCGGCCACCTGCCCGATCAGCAGCCCGGCGGGAAACACCCCGCCATCGCCCGCCGTCACCACCCGGTCGCCGGGCCGCACCACGTCGCGGTTTTCAAGGAACGAAACCGGCGGCGCCACCGTGTTGTCGCCCTGCACCAGCGCCCGCTGCCCCGAGGGCTGGATGATCGCGGGGATTCGGCTGGCGCTGTCGGTCAGCAGGATCACCCGCGCGGTGTTTTCCCCCACGCCCGAGATCCGCCCCACCAGCCCGATCCCGTCCATCGTGGCCCAGCCGTCGACGATGCCGTCGCGCGCGCCCACGTTCAGCAGCACCGACTGGCGGAAGGGCGATCCGCTGTCGGCCAGCACCACCCCCGTCACATGGGTCAGCCGCGGGTCCAGCCGCACCTTGTTCAGGTCCATCAGCCGGGCGTTTTCCTGCTCAAGCTGCAGCGCGGCCTCTTTCCACGCCTTCATCTGCTGCAATTCGCGGCGCAGTTCCTGGTTCTGCCCGACCACGCGCTGATAGCTCTGGAAGTCGCGGAACAGGTTTACCGTCGCGGTCAGCGGGGTCAGCATCCATTCGAAATTCGGCACCACCGCATCGGTGATCTGGGCGCGCATCCGCTCGACCCGCGGGCTGTCGATCCGCCATGCCAGGAACAGGCCGGCCAGACACAGGATCAGCACCCCCGTCAGCAGCCGCCGCAGGGGACCGACATAATCCTCGTCTTTGGTCCGTTCCTTTGCCAAGTTACCCCCTTGGTCAAAAGGTGGGCGCGTCAGCTGTCGTAGTCAATCGCGTGGCGCAGCTGCTTTTCGTATTCCAGCGCCTTTCCGGTGCCCAGAGCCACGCAATTCAGCGACTCGTCCGCGATCGACACCGCCAGCCCGGTCTGTTCGCGCAGCGCCAGGTCCAGATCGCCCAGTAATGCACCGCCCCCCGTCAGCATGACGCCGCGATCCACGATATCGGCCGCCAGGTCGGGCGGTGTCGCCTCCAGCGCGGTCATCACCGCCTCGCAGATCTGCTGCACCGGCTCGGCCAGCGCCTCGGCCACCTGGGCCTGGCTGATCTCGGTTTCCTTGGGCACGCCGTTCAGCAGGTCGCGGCCGCGAATCTGCATCGACGCGCCGCGCCCGTCATCGGGCATCCGCGCGGTGCCGATGCTGGTCTTGATCCGCTCGGCGGTGGATTCGCCCACCAGCAGGTTCTGCTGGCGCCGCAGGTAGTTGATGATCGCCTCATCCATGCGGTCGCCGCCCACCCGGACCGAGCGGGCATAGACGATATCGCCCAGCGACAGGACCGCCACCTCGGTCGTGCCGCCGCCGATATCCACCACCATCGAGCCGGTGGGATCGGTGATCGGCATCCCCGCCCCGATCGCCGCCGCGATGGGCTCGGCGATCAGCCCGGCACGCCGCGCGCCCGCCGACAGCACCGACTGCCGGATCGCGCGCTTCTCCACCGGCGTCGCGCCATGGGGCACGCAGACGATGATCTTGGGCTTGGAAAAGGTCGAGCGTTTGTGGACCTTGCGGATGAAATGCTTGATCATTTCCTCGGCCGTGTCGAAATCGGCGATCACGCCGTCGCGCATCGGCCGGATCGCCTCGATCGAGCCCGGGGTGCGGCCCAGCATCAGCTTGGCGTCCTCGCCCACGGCCAGCACCTTTTTCACACCGTCCTTGACGTGATAGGCCACCACCGACGGTTCCGACAGGATCACCCCCCGGCCCTTGACGTAGACAAGTGTATTCGCGGTGCCGAGGTCGATGGCCATGTCGGAGGAAAACAGGCCGGGCATCTTGTCGAAAATGGACATGGTTGGTCGGTGTCCCTGGTAGGCTGAGTGCCGTATAATTCGAAAAGGCCCGCGACTCTGCAAGCCCGGGCCGGGGCCCTTGTAACGGGCAAGTCAGTTCAGGAAAAGGCCCCCTTGCAGCGAAATCAGCGCCATTCCGCCACAGGCACGGCCCGCGCGCACCGGCCCGGCCGGCCGGATGACCACACGGACCCTGCCTGCCATGGTCGGCCGTCCCCGGGCCGGGTTTTCCGAATTGTCAACTTTCCCCGTGAATCCGCCTTACTTTTGCCCATAAAGGCTGTAATTCAAAAGCCCGGTCCGGCATAGTGCCGGCATCCATGGTCAATTCTGCGTTAACGCGTTCCCGGGTAAGAGGGACCAGGCGCATTCCGAGCAGCCGGAGCCCGAATGATCGAGTTCGACAATGTGAGTAAGTCCTTCTGGACGGGCACCCAGCGCAAGGTGATCCTCGACCGCGTGTCGTTCCGGGTGGACCTCGGCAACTCGCTCGGCATCCTCGCCCCCAACGGCACCGGCAAGACCACCCTCATCAACATGATGGCGGGGCTGGAAAAACCCGATGAGGGCCATATCCGCCGCGAAGCCAAGATCAGCTTTCCGCTGGGCTTCATGGGCGGTGTCGTCAACAAGATCTCGGCGGTGGAAAACAGCCGCTACATCGCCCGGCTCTACGGGCTCGACCCCGATTACGTCGAGGCGTTCTGCCGCTGGATGTGCAACCTGGGCGAATATTTCGAACAGCCGCTCGGCACCTATTCCTCGGGGATGCGGGCGCGGTTTTCCTTCGCGCTGATGCTGGCGCTCGATTTCGACATCTACCTGATCGACGAGGGCATGCCCGGCTCGACCGATGTCGAATTCAACCGCAAGGCCGGGGAAATCCTGCAGGAACGCCTGCGCACGACAACGGTGGTGATCGTGTCGCACCAGCCGCAGACCCTGGAAAAATTCGCCCGTTCGGCTGCCGTTCTGATGGGCGGCAAGCTATACATGTTCGACTCCTTGGAAGAAGCGAAACAGCTCTATGACTACGAAACCCAAGGCTAGGAAGTTCCGTATCCGCCGCAGCGGCCCCGACGCCATGGCCCCGCGACCGCACAATACCGCTGCGGCCCCGGACAAACCCGCGCAGGACGCCCCGCGCGAGGTGCCCCGGCCCGGCCCCGCAGCCGCCCCGCAGCCCGAACCCGCGCGCAGCGGGCAGGTCGCCTCGGCCCGCGAAACCGCCGTCGACGCCCGGATCGACGCGATCCGCCGCGAGGGGCTGACCGGCCGGCAGCTGCGCATGGCGCGGCGCGTGGCGCAGAAACACGGGTTGGCCCCCACCAGCGATTTCGACGCCGTGCGCCTGCTGCGCGAGGCCGGGATCGACCCGTTCCAGCGTTCGACGATGCTGGAACTTGTCGTGCCCGAGGGCGAACACGGCACCGGCGAGGGCGGGGTGCAGCCGATGAACGGATTGCAGATGGCGACCGCGAAGGTGCCGGCCGACCGCGTGCAACTGCCCCAGACCATGCCCGCCGGCGAAACCCTCCCCTCGACCGAGATCGCCCCGGCCGAACGCCGCGCCAGCGAGATCCGCAACATCCAGCGCGACATCGCCCGCCGCCGCCGCCGCAAGCTGGCGCTGCTGCTGACGCGGCTGTCCTTCTTCGTGCTCCTGCCGACGGTGATCTGCGGGTGGTATTTCTACACCATCGCCACGCCGATGTACGCCACCAAGTCCGAATTCCTGGTGATGCAGGCGGATTCGCAGGGCGGCAGCGGCCTTGGCGGGCTGCTCAGCGGCACGCAATTCGCCACCAACCAGGACAGCATCGCCACGCAATCCTACCTGCAATCGCGCGACGCGATGCAGCGCCTGAACACCGACATGGCCTTCAAGGCGCATTTCAGCCAGCAGTTCATCGACCCCGTGCAACGCCTGTCCGACGGCGCCAGCGACGAGGCCGCCTACAAGCTGTTCAAGAAGAACGTCAAGATCGGCTACGACCCGACCGAGGGCGTCATCCGCATGGAGGTCGTGGCCGCCGATCCGGCGGTTTCGGCCGATTTCTCGCACCACCTGATCGACTATGCCGAGGAACGCGTCGACCAGCTCAGCCGCGAAAAGCGCGAGGACCAGATGAAGGACGCGCGCCAGAGCCTGGAAACCGCCAAGCTGGAACGCCGCGAGGCGCAGGCGGCGCTGGTCGCCCTGCAGGAAAGCACGATCCTCGACCCCGAGGGCGAGATCGCCAGCATCCGCTCGCTTATCGGCACGCTCGAGGCGCAGCTTGTCGAGAAAAAGCTGGAACTGAACGGCCAGTTGACCAACACCCGCCCGAACCGTGCCAGGGTCGACAGCCTGCGCACCGAGATCACCCTGATCCAGGACGAGCTGGCCCAGCAGAACAGCCGCCTGACCGACGCCACCGAGGGCGAGAATTCGCTGGCGCAGAAGGCATCGGAAATCCAGATGGCGCAGGCCGACCTGGCCACCGCCGACCTGTTCCTGCAATCCGCGCTGCAGAACATGAAACAGACCGAGCTTGAGGCGAACCGCCAGGTGCGCTACCTCACCACCAGCGTGGAACCCGTGGCCCCGGACGCGCCGACCTATCCGCGCAAGTTCGAAAACACGATCCTGGCCTTCCTTATCTTCTCGGGAATTTACCTCATGGTCTCACTCACCGCCTCCATCCTGCGCGAACAGGTCTCAAGCTGATGCGCGTCGTCGAAATCGGAAAGCTCCGCGTTGCCAACGACGCCCCGCTGACGGTGATCGCCGGCCCCTGCCAGCTGGAAAGCGACGATCACGCCCAGATGATCGCCGGCACCATGAAAGAGGCCTGCGAAGCCGTCGGCGCGCAATTCATCTTCAAGGGCAGTTTCGACAAGGCCAACCGCACCTCGCTGTCGGGCAAGCGCGGGCTGGGGATGGACCAGGGCCTGTCGGTGCTGGCGGGCGTGAAATCCGCGCTCGATGTGCCCGTGCTGACCGATATCCACGAGATCGCCCAATGCGCCCCCGTGGCCGAAGTGGCCGATGTGCTGCAGATCCCCGCGTTCCTGTGCCGCCAGACCGACCTGTTGCTGGCCGCGGGCGAAACCGGCGCCGCGATCAACATCAAGAAGGGGCAGTTCCTTGCCCCCTGGGACATGGCCAATGTCGCCGACAAGGTCGCCAGCACCGGCAATCACCGCATCCTGCTGACCGAACGCGGCGTCAGCTTCGGTTACAACACGCTGGTGGCGGACATGCGCTCGCTGCCGCAGATGGCGCAGACCGGCTATCCGGTGGTGATGGACGCCACCCATGCCGTGCAACAGCCCGGCGGGCTTGGCGGCGCCTCGGGGGGCAAGCGCGAATTCGCCCCCGTCATGGCCCGCGCGGCGGTGGCCGTGGGCGTCGCGGCGGTGTTCATCGAAACCCACCAGGACCCCGACAACGCCCCCAGCGACGGGCCGAACATGATCCGCCTGCAGGACATGCCCGCGCTGCTGTCTGTGCTGATGGACATCGACCGGATCGCCAAATCCAACCCGATCATCCTCTGACGCGACCGCGAACAAGGCCCTTATTTCATGACCAGACCCTTGCCGAAATCCAAGCCCAACACATGGGAATTCCTGCGCGACCCGATGATCGCGCCCACCGGTTTCCGCGAATACGACGCGCGCTGGAAATACCCCGACGAGATCAACCTGCCCGGCATGACGGCGCTTGGCCTCGGGCTGGGCACGCAGATGCGCAAGCGCGGCATCGCCCCGGTGATCGCGGTCGGCAACGATTACCGCGACTATTCGCTGTCGATCAAGAACGCGCTGATCGTCGGGCTGATACAGGCCGGTATCCAGGTCAGGGATATCGGCCCCGCACTGTCGCCGATGGCCTATTTCGCACAGTTTCACCTGGACGTGCCCGCGGTGGCGATGGTCACGGCCAGCCACAACCCCAACGGCTGGACCGGGGTCAAGATGGGCTTTGACCGCCCGCTGACCCACGGCCCCGACGAGATGGCCGAGCTGCGCGACATCGTGCTGAACGGCGAAGGCCAGCCCGCCCCCGGCGGCGGTTACGAATTCGTCCACGGCGTGCGCGAGGCGTATCTCGACGACCTCGTGGGCGATTTCCGCATGTCACGCAAGCTGCGCGTGGTCTGCGCCACCGGCAACGGCACCGCCTCGGCCTTTGCGCCCGAGCTTTTCGAACGTATCGGGGTCGAGGTGATCCCCAGCCATAACGAGCTGGATTACACCTTTCCCAACTACAACCCCAACCCCGAAGCGATGGAAATGCTGCACGACATGGCCGCGACCGTCAAAGCCACAGGCGCCGATTTCGCCCTGGGCTTCGACGGCGACGGCGACCGCTGCGGCGTGGTCGATGACGAGGGCGAGGAGATATTCGCCGACAAGGTCGGCGTCATCATGGCGCGCGACCTGTCCAGGCTCTACCCCGGTTCGACCTTCGTGGCCGATGTGAAATCCACCGGGCTGTTCGCCAGCGATCCCGAGTTGCAAAAAAACGGCGTAAAGGCCGATTACTGGAAAACCGGGCACAGCCACATGAAACGCCGGGTCAAGGAAATCGGCGCGCTGGCGGGGTTCGAGAAATCCGGCCACTACTTCCTGGCCGAGCCGGTTGGCCGCGGCTACGATTGCGGGATGCGCGTCGCGGTCGAGATCTGCAAGCTGATGGACCGCAACCCGGACATGTCGATGTCGGACCTGCGCAAGGCGCTGCCGAGAACATGGTCGACACCCACCATGTCGCCCTATGCCGCCGATACCGAGAAATACGATATCCTCGACCGGCTGGTGCAGAAACTCGTCGCCAAGGCCGAGGCCGGCGACACCATCGCCGGACGCCCGATCAAGGAGGTCGTGACCGTCAACGGCGCGCGCGTGATCCTCGACAACGGCTCCTGGGGGCTGGTGCGGGCGTCGAGCAACACGCCCAACCTTGTGGTGGTCTGCGAAAGCAGCCAGTCCGGGGACGAGATGCGCGCGATCTTCCACGACATCGACGCGGTGATCCGCACCGAGCCCGGCGTGGGCGAATACGACCAGACGATCTGAGGCAAGGGCCGGAACATGATCTTTCTCTGGCTCGCGGTCACACTTGCGGCTTTGGCAACGGCCCTGATCAACCCGGTGATAGACGGTCAGCCCATGCAGATGCCCGCCCTGGGGATCGCCGCCATTGCCGCGCTTGCCTGGCTGTACTGCCTGCGGCGTCGCTTGCGCGGTCCTCGGACGGCCGGCAAAACGATCCTCATTGACGGCTCGAACGTCATGCACTGGAACGGAGGGAACCCGAATATCACGATCGTCCGCGACGTGGTGCAGGCGCTCGCAGCAAACGGACACGAGGTGGGGGTAATCTTTGATGCCAACGTCGGATACAAGCTTTCCGGTCGATACATGAACGATGCCACGCTGGCACGACACCTCAACCTCCCAACCAGGCATGTTCTGGTTTCGCCCAAGGGACAGCCAGCCGACGTTTTCCTTTTACAGGTCGCGCGGGACAGGAACGCGCCCATCGTCAGCAATGACCGCTTCCGCGATTGGCAGGACGATTTCCCGGAAATCGCGGAATACGGTCGCCTGATACATGGCGGCTATCGCGATGGCGCCCCGTATCTAAGGCCGGGCAAGGGCAAACCCGCCTGACAGCGCCGCCCCCTCACGCCGCGATCAGCCCGCGCCCCTTCAGCAGCGCCTCGACCCCCGGCAGACGGCCCCGGAACCGCTCGTACAGTTCCGCCGCCTCGACCGACCCGCCCCGCGACAGGATGTTATCCTCCAGCGCCTGCGCGGTGTCCGCATCAAAGGCATCGCCGGCTTCGCGGAACGCCTCGAACGCGTCGGCATCCATCACCTCGGACCACATGTAGGAATAATAGCCCGAGGAATAGCCGTCGCCGGAAAACACATGCGCGAAGTGCGGTGTCGCGTGGCGCATGGCGATGGCCCGCGGCATCCCGATTTCCTCAAGGATTTCAGCCTGTTTCTGCATCGGATCGGCCGGCGGATCGCCCAGGTGAAACTCCAGGTCCACCAGCGCCGAGGCGACATATTCGACGGTCTGGAACCCCTGGTCGAAATTCGCCGCCTCCAGCACCTTGTCCAGCATCGCCTGCGGCATCGGCTCGCCGGTTTCGGCGTGGGTTGCGAATTCGCGCAGCACCTCGGGCACCTCCAGCCAGTGTTCGTAAAGCTGGCTGGGCAGCTCCACGAAATCCCGCGCCACCGAGGTGCCCGAGATCGATTCATAGGTCACGTCCGACAACATCTGGTGCAGCGCATGGCCGAACTCGTGAAACAGCGTCCGCGCATCGTCATAGGACAAAAGCGCCGGATCGCCCTTGGCGAAATTGCACACGTTGATCACCACCGGCGCCTGGCCCTGCGGGAACCTCGCCTGCCCCCGCATGGCCGAACACCACGCGCCCGACCTCTTCGATCCGCGCGCAAAGTAATCGCCAATGAAAACAGCGACATGGGCACCATTGCGCGTCACCTCCCACGCCCGGCAATCGGGGTGGTAGAGCGGGATGTCCAGCGGCGCGAACGTCAGCCCGAACAGCCGGTTCGCGCAGGTGAATGCCGCCTCGATCATCCGGTCGAGCTGCAGGTAGGGCTTCAGCTCCGCCTCGTCCATGTCATGCTCGGCCCGGCGGCGACGGGCGGCGTAATAGTGCCAGTCCCACGGCTCCAGCGGGCCGGTCAGGCCGTCGGCGTGCAGCATCTCCTCCAGCACCTTCGCATCTGCCCCGGCCCGCGCCTTTGCCGGCTCCCAGACCGCCATCAGCAACTCGCGCACGGCAGAAGGCGTGCCCGCCATCTCGGTTTCCAGCTTGTAATCGGCAAAGCTGTCATAGCCCAGCAGCGCCGCGCGTTCCTTGCGCAGGGCCAGTATTTCCGCCGCAATCGCACGATTGTCGGTCTTGCCCCCGCGCGCCCCGCGCGAGGTGAAGGCCCGCCAGACCTTTTCGCGCAGCGCACGGCGGGGCGAGCTTTGCAGGAACGGCGTCGCCAGCGAACGCGAGGTGGTGATGACCGGCCCGTCCAGCCCCTTTTCGCGCCCCGCCTCGCGCGCCGCCGCGATCAGGAACGCGGGCAGCCCGTCCAGATCGGCCTCGGACAGTTCCATGAACCAGTCGCGTTCGTCCGCCAGCAGGTTCTGTGTGAACTCGGTGCCCAGCACCGCAAGGCGCGACTTGATCTCGGTCATCCGCGCGTCTTCTGCCCCGGTCAGCGCCGCGCCTGACCGCACGAAACCGCGCCGCGTCAGCATCAGCACACGCGCCTGTTCCGGCGTCAGGTCCAGCGTTTCGCGGTCCTGCCACAGCGTTTCGATCCGCCGGAACAGTGCCTTGTTGCCGGTGATCGCGGCGGAATGGGCGGCCAGCCGGGGCGAGAACGCGCGCTGCAACGCCTCGCGCGCCTCGTTGCTGTCGGCACCCGCCACGGTAAAGAACGTGCCCAGCACCCGGTCGAGCAGCTTGCCCGCCGCCTCCAGCGCCTCGATCGTGTTGGCGAATGTGGGCGGCTCGGGGGTGTCGGCGATGGCCGCGACCTCGCCCTCGTGCTCGGCCAGTGCGGCGTCGAAAGCGGGGGCGAAATCGGTATCCGCGATCCGGTCGAACGGCGCGATTTCAAAGGGCGTGTCCCAATCCTGCAAAAGCGGGTTCGTCATGTGCTCGTCTCCTCAACGGGGTGGCCGCAGACCGGGCAGTCCGGGCGTTTCTTCAATGTGATCCGCCGGGTATCGGCATAAAGCGCGTCATGGATCGTCATGGCGCCGCGCAGGGGCTCGCCCGCGCCGGTGATCAGCTTGACCGCCTCGCCCGCCATTATCGTGCCGATGATCCCCGGCAGCGGCGAAAACACCCCCGCCTCGGCGCAGGAGGGCGCAAGGCCCGGCGCGGGAGGATCGGGAAAGATGCAGCGATAGCAGGGGGTTCCGCGCGCGGTGTCGAACACGCTTACCTGCCCCTCCCATTGCGACAGCGCGCCCGATACCAGCGGCTTGCCCTGCGCATGGGCGACCTCGTTGGCAAGATAGCGGGTGTCGAAATTGTCGGTCCCGTCCAGGATCACGTCATAATCGGAAAACAGCCCGGCCGCGATGTCGGGCGTCAGCCGCCGGTGATAGGGGCGCAGGGTGACAAACGGGTTCAGCGCCCTGATCGCCACCTCGGCCGAGAACACCTTGGGCATCCCGATCCGGTCGTCGGTGTGGATGACCTGCCGCTGCAGGTTCGATCCCTCGACCACGTCATCGTCGATCACGCCGATGGTGCCCACGCCGCTCGCCGCCAGGTACATCAGCGCCGGGCTGCCCAGCCCGCCCGCGCCGATCACCAGCATGCGCGCCTCTTTCAGCTTGCGCTGGCCGGTGCCGCCGATCTCGCGCAGCACGATGTGGCGGGCGTATCGGTTGAGTTCGGTCGCGCTAAACGGCCCTTGCGCCGGTTCGGGCGATTGCGCACCGACCGCCCGCGCCCGCAGGTGGCGCAACCCCTGTCGATAGGCCAACACCAGCGCCACGCCACCGCCCAGCAGCAGCCAGGGTGCGGCGCTTTCACCGGTGGCCAGCCGCAGCGGGTTGCCCGCGGGCAAAAGCAGGTGCAGCAGCACCACGCCCAACCACAGCAGACCGATCATCGCCCAGCGCATCCGCCGGGGCGTGCCCAGCGCCATGCCGACGCCCCACAGCGCCGCCGCCAGGATCAGGACCAGCACCATCAGCCGCGCCCGGTCGACCCGAAGCCGCCCGCGCCGCGCGCGGTATCGTCCAGATCGCCCACCAGGTCGAACGCCGCCCGCAGCACCGGGGCCACGATCATCTGCGCGATGCGGTCGCCGTGGGCGATGTGAAACGCCTCCTGCCCCGCGTTCAGCACGATCACCCCCAGCGGCCCGCGATAATCGCTGTCGATGGTGCCGGGGCTGTTGGGCAGAGTAATCCCGTGTTTCAGCGCCAGGCCCGAGCGCGGCCTGACCTGCACCTCGTATCCCGCCGGGATCGCCAGCCGCAGCCCGGTCGGGATCAGCGCCCGCGCGCCGGGGGCAAGCGTCACGCCCGCGCGCGCGTCGGCGGGGAAATTCGCCCGCAGATCCGCCCCCGCGGCCCCGTCCGTTTCATAGGCGGGCAGCGGCAGGGTGCGGTCGGCCTCGGCGGTCCATGTCAGTTGCACGCTCACCATGTCCGCAACCATCCCTTCATCGTTCCGAAAATACTCTCGCCGAAGGCATCCGCCCTAACCATCCAGCGCCTCGGCGATGCGGCGGGCCAGCCGGTCGGCCACCTCTTGTTTGCCCATGCGCGGCCAGTCCTCGACCCCGTCCTCGCGGATGATATGCACGGTGTTTTCCGCACCGCCGAAGGTGCCGGTTCCGGGCGAGACATCGTTGGCCACGATCCAGTCGCAGCCCTTGCGCGCGCGTTTGGCGGTGGCATTGGCCACCACGTCGTCGGTTTCGGCGGCAAAGCCCACCACCAGCGGGGGGCGGCCCTTTTTCATCTGCGATATCGTCGCCAGGATGTCGGGGTTTTCGGCGAATGACAGCGTGGGCAGCGCGCCCTTTGTCTTTTTCATCTTGGATGCCGCCACCTCGGCCACGCGCCAGTCGGCGACGGCGGCGGCGCATATGACCGCGTCCGCCGGCAGCGCCGCCTGCACGGCGTCGAGCATCTGCTGCGCGGTGGTGATGCGCACCACCTCGACGCCCTCGGGCGGGGCGACCTGCGCGGGGCCGGTGACGAACACCACCTCGGCGCCAAGCCCGGCCAGCGCGCGGCCGATGGCGGCGCCCTGAGCCCCCGAGGAATGGTTCGAGATATAGCGCACCGGGTCGATCGGTTCGACCGTGGGCCCCGAGGTCACGACCACCCGCTTGCCCGCCAGCGGCCCCCGCCCCATCGCATCCTCGATGGCGGCGGCGATTTCCAGCGGTTCGGCCATCCGGCCGGGGCCGAACTCGCCACAGGCCATGTCGCCGTCGTTGGGCCCGACAAAGCGGATGCCATCGGTGCGCAGTTGCGCGACGTTGCGCTGCGTGGCGGGGTGTTCCCACATCCGCACGTTCATCGCCGGGGCGCACAGCACCGGGGTGTCGGTCGCCATCAGCAGGGTCGTCGCCAGGTCGGAGGCCAGCCCGCCCGCCATCCGGCCCAGCAGGTCGGCGGTTGCCGGGGCCACCACCACCAGGTCGGCCACGCGGCTGAGCTGGATATGGCCCATCTCGGCCTCTTTGGTCAGGTCGAACAGGTCGCCATGCACCTCTTCGCCCGCCAGCGCTGCGACCGACAGGGGCGTCACGAATTCGCCGGCCGCACGGGTCATGACCGGTGTGACCGATGCGCCGCGTTCCCGCAGGCGGCGGATCAGGTCGAGGCATTTATAGGCCGCGATCCCGCCGCCGATGATCAGTAGAATCCGTTTGTCGCCCAGCATGATCCCTCCGCCGATGGTTGCGCACCAGTGTTACGGGGCCAGCGGGGCAAACTCAATCCTTGGCGAAGGCGGCGCAGGGGTCTTCGCGTTCGGCCGGGGCGGCATCCACCACCTTGTCGAACGCGCCGGTCACCTGCCCGGCCTCGGACTGGCCCAGCGCGAACAGCGTCACATCGGGCCGCGCGGCGCGGATATAGACCGGCATCCCCCAATCCTTGCGCGCATGGCCGTTGCCGGTGATCACCACGACCGGGCCGCCGGTATCGTCCAGCGCGGTCAGCGCCGTGCGTGCCAGCACCGCGTCGCGCAGGCGCTGCAATCCGACCATCCGGGGCAGCATCTCGTCCGGCAGCGCGTCGCAATGGGCGGCGGCCTGGAATTCCAGCCGCGCCTCGAGCTGCGCCTGCGGCAGCGGATCGCTCAGGCCATAGCGGGCGGCGTCCTCGCCGAAGCTTTCGGCGATCCCGGTCCCGAACGCGGCGCGGGCGGCATCGCGCGGCACCGCGGCGCCATAGATCGCGGCCCGTGGCGCGGCGGCAAAGATCGGGTGATACATGGCGAAATCGGGCCAGCCCGACGCGGCCCAGCCAAGCGCCTGTTCCAGCGCCTGCGCATCGCCGCGCAGATCCGGCGTCGCAAGCGCGGCCTGATCGGGCGTCAGCATTTCGAACACGATGGCAGAGGGCGCCAGTTGCCCGGTCCACTCGGCCTGCACGGTGTGATGGGCGGGGTTGTCATGCACCTCGCCCAGGATCACGATTTGGGATGTTTCGGGCTCGGACGCGGCGGCGGCCGTGGCTAGAAACAGGAGGGAAAGAATCAACCTGTTCATGCCAGGAAGGAATGCACCTCTTTCGACTGGCTTTCCAGCTTTTTCCGCATCTTCTGAAAGGCCGCGGCCTCAAGCTGGCGCACGCGTTCCTTGGAAAGGCCCAGTTCGTTGCCCAGGCTTTCCAGCGTGCGCGGCTCGTCCCGGATCTTGCGTTCGGTCACGATGAACCGCTCACGCTCGTTCAGCGAGGACAGCGCATCGACCAGCCAGCCGCGCAGGGTTTCGGTGTCGTGCCCGGCCTCGACGATCTCGGAGGCATGTTCGCCCTCGTCCTCGATCGTGTCGATCCATTCGCGGCCCTCGTCCTCGGTCGATTGCGTGGCGTTGAGCGAGAAATCGCTGCCCGACAGCCGGCCCTCCATCATCTCGACATCGTGCAGCGGCACGCCGATCTCCATCGCGATGGCCTGCCGCATCTGGTGGCGGTCCAGATCCTCGCCACGGGCCAGCGCCTCGCGTTCAAGCCGGGCCTGAACCCGGCGCATGTTGAAGAAAAGCGACTTCTGGCTCGAGGTCGAGCCGGTGCGCACCATCGACCAGTTGCGCATCACGTAATCCTGGATCGACGCCTTGATCCACCACACGGCATAGGTGGAAAAGCGCACGCCGCGGTCGGGATCGAACTTGTCGGCGGCCTTCATCAGGCCCAGGCTGGCCTCCTGTATCAGGTCGCCCATCGGGGCGCCGTAGCGGCGGAATTTCGACGCCATCGAAATGGCCAGCCGCATATAGGCGGTGATCAGCCGGTGCAGCGCCTGTTCGTCGCGCCGGTCGCGCCAGGCATAGGCAAGCGCGCGTTCGGTTTCGGCATCCAGCAATTCGGCCTTCATCGCAACCCGCGACAGGGACATGTCCTGCGGTGCATCGAGTGCCATTTCAAACCCCCAGTCTGTTGAGGCGCCCCCATGGCGCCCTTCCTGCCGTTCCGCGTCGTGCCTTCCCTTGGCGCCTGGTCGGTGTTACGAGGCACAGCGTCTGCCGGATCACAAAAAGTCACATCTGCGATGCTTCCTTCCCTGACCCTCGTGCTTGGCGGTGCCGCTTCGGGCAAATCCTCGTATGCCGAGGGGCTGGCCGAAAGGGCATCGCAAACAAGGTTGTACCTTGCCACCGCGCAGGCCGGTGACGCCGAGATGGCGGGCAAGATCGCCGCGCACAGGGCGCGGCGCGGGGCCGGGTGGCGCACGGCCGAGGCCCCGTTCGATCCCGCCCCGGCGCTGGCCGACGCAAAAGGCGTGGTTCTGTTCGATTGTGCCACGATGTGGCTCAGCAATCACCTGCTGGCCGATCACGATGTCGGCACCGGCGGCGACCTGCTGATATCGGCGCTGGCCGCCTGCCCGGTTCCGGTGATCGTCGTCAGCAACGAGCTGGGCCTGTCGGTGGTGCCCGAAAACGCGCTGGCGCGGCGGTTCCGGCAGGCGCAGGGCGAGTTGAACCAGCGGCTTGCGGAACGGGCCGGGCTGGTGGTGTTCGTCGCCGCCGGGCTGCCACTGGCGCTGAAGGGCACCCTGCCATGAGCCGGGTCTTCTGGGTGCGCCACGGCCCGACCCATGCCCGGTCGATGGTGGGCTGGTCGGACCTGCCGGCGGACCTGTCCGACGCGGCGGCGCTGGACCGGCTGCACGCATTCCTGCCGCCCGGCGCGGTGGTGGTCTCGTCCGACCTGTCGCGCGCGGCCGATACCGCCGACGCCATCGCGCGCGGGCGGGCACGCCTGCCCCACGATGCCGACCTGCGCGAGATGCATTTCGGCGACTGGGAGCTCAAACGCTTTGACGAGGTCGAGGACCAGGCCCATATCCGCGCCTTCTGGGAACAGCCGGGCGACTTGCGCCCGCCCGGCGGCGAAAGCTGGCACGAGGTGACGGCACGGGTGGACCGGGCGGTGTCGCGGCTGATCGCGGCCCATCCGGGGCACGATATCGTGGCGGTGGCGCATTTCGGCGTGATCCTGACACAGCTGCAACAGGGCCTGCGCATCGGCGCCTACGAGGCGTTCGGCCACAGGATCGACAACCTGTCCGTCACCGAACTGACGCGGGCGGGCGATGGCTGGCAGGTGGGCCGCATCAATCACCGTCCGTGAAGCACCGGGTCACGAAAAGGCGTTAGGGTGCCGCGCGCACGCGCGGCTAAGCTGGCGCGAAACGGACAGGAGCCCCCATGACATACGATCTTTTCCTCGGCGACCGGATGTTTTCCAGCTGGTCGCTGCGCGGCTGGCTGATGCTGGAAAAATTCGGCCTGCCCCACCGGGTGCACATGGTGGGGCTTTACGACGGCACGATGGCGCAAGACCTGGCGGACCTTGCCCCGGCGCGGCTGGTGCCGGTGATGCGCGATGCCGAGGGTATCGTGGTGGGCGACAGCCTTGCCATGGCCGAAACGCTGGCCGAGCGTCACCCGCAGGCCGGGCTGTGGCCCACCGACCCGGCGGCACGGGCGCTGACGCGCTGGATGGTGGCGGAAATGCACTCGGGCTTCGGCGCGCTGCGGGGGGCCTGCCCGATGCAGTTGCGCGGGCAGTATCGCGGCTTCGTGCCATCGGACGCCGTGCGCGCCGACCTCGCCCGGATCGGCGAATTGTGGGCACTGGCCCGCGCGCGGCATGGGCAGGACGGGCCGTGGCTGTTCGGGGCCTATTCGCTGGCCGACGTGTTCTACGCCCCGGTCGCGGCGCGGATCGCCGGTTACGACCTGCCGGTGGACGAGGCCGCGGCAGGCTATGTGCGGGCGCATATGGCGGACCCCGCCTTTGTGCAATGGCGGGCCGCGGGGCTGGAGAAAACCTATGACCCGGTGCCCTACGACCTGCCGCTTGAGCTTGCCCCCTGGCCCGAGCCGCAAACCTGAAGGCCGGCCCGCGAAACGGCGCGGGCGTTAACCATTCCTAAACACAGGCGCGCTTAGCGTCGCGTCGGGGGCGTTAACCTTGATGCGGAGCGTATGCGGGGATGGTGGCACGGGCCTATACGGTGGCCTTCGAAGGGGTAAGCGCCCGCACGGTCGAGGTGCAATGCGCCGTCACACCCGGCCTGCCCGCCTTTTCCGTGGTCGGCCTGCCCGACAAGGCGGTAAGCGAGGCCCGCGACCGCGTGCGCACCGCGCTGAACGCGCTGGCCATCGCGCTGCCGTCGAAGCGGATCACCGTCAACCTGTCGCCCGCCGACCTGCCCAAGGAGGGCAGCCATTTCGACCTGCCCATCGCGCTGGCCCTGCTGGCCGCGCTGGAAATCATCCCCGCCGACGCCGCCGAAGGCACCACCGCGCTGGGCGAGCTGTCGCTCGACGGCGCGCTTGTCCCCGTGGTGGGCGCGCTGCCCGCCGCGATGGCCGCCGCCGAAGAGGGGCGTGTGCTGCTCTGCCCCGCCGCCTCGGGGGCCGAGGCGGCCTGGGTCGGGGCGGCGCAGGTGATCGCGGCGCCGACGCTGGCGGATGTGGTGCGCCACTATACCGGCCAGTCGCCCCTGCCCCCGGCAGACCCGGGCGAAGTGCTGGACGATACCGGCACCCGCTGCCTGCGCGACGTCAAAGGCCAGGAACGGGCCAAGCGCGCGCTGGAAATCGCCGCCGCCGGGCGCCATCACCTGATGATGGTGGGCACACCCGGATCGGGCAAATCCATGCTGGCCGCGCGCATCCCCGGCATCCTGCCGCCGCTGACCGCCGCCGAGGCGCTGGAAACCTCGATGGTGCATTCGCTGGCCGGACTGCTGGACGCGGGCGGCATTAACCGCACGCGGCCCTTCCGCGAACCGCACCACACCGCCTCGATGGCGGCCATCGTCGGCGGCGGGCGGCGGGCCGGTCCGGGGGAAATCAGCCTGGCGCATAACGGCGTGCTGTTCATGGACGAGTTTCCCGAATTCCCCCGCACCGTCCTGGAAACCCTGCGACAGCCGATCGAAACCGGCGAGGTCATGATCGCCCGCGCCAATGCCCATGTGAAATACCCCTGCCGCTTCATGCTGATCGCCGCTGCCAATCCCTGCAAATGCGGCTACCTCTCCGATCCGGGCCGCGCCTGCGCACGCGCCCCGGTTTGTGGCGAGGAATATATGGGCCGCATCTCGGGGCCGCTGATGGACCGGTTCGACCTGCGGGTCGAGGTGCCGCCGGTGGGCTTCACCGATCTCGACCTGCCGCCATCGGGCGACGGATCGGCGCAGGTCGCCACCCGCGTCGCGGCGGCGCGCGACCGGCAAATGGCCCGCGGCGGGCTGAATGCCGACCTGGAAGGCAGCGCGCTGGAAGAGATTGCAACACCCGATGCCGAGGGGCGGGCGCTGCTGATCCGCGTGGCCGAACGGTTCGGCCTGTCGGCCCGCGGCTTTCACCGGGTGCTTCGGGTGGCGCGCACCATCGCCGATCTCGACGCCAGCGACACGGTGCGCCACCCCCATGTGGCCGAGGCGGTCAGCTATCGCCTGGCGATGGCAGGCCAAGGTGGTGGCGGATGAAACCGGCGGTCTGGCCGATCGCCTGACGCGCCTCGGGGAACCAGCCGTCGAAGATATGCCAGACATGCGGGGCGTCGTCCCAGACCTCCAGCCGCACCTCGGCCCCCGCCGCGCGCAGCCTGTCCGCCATGCGCACCGCGTCATCGCGCAGGATCTCGGAGCCGGACACCTGCAGCAGAACCGGCGGGCACCCGGGGAAATCGGCGAACAGGGGCGAGGCGCGCGGATCGTCGGCGGGCGTGTCGCCCAGGATCATCCGCGCCAGCTCATGCACCCGCCCGGCGGGAAAAAAGTGATCGCGGCCTGCATTCTCGCGCACCGACTCGCCCGAGAATGTCTGGTCGCAGAACGGCGACCAGGCGAAAACGGCCGCCGGTGCCTGCCCGCGCCGGCAAAGCTGCGCCAGCAGGGCCAGCGCCATGCCGCCGCCCGCGCTGTCGCCGCCCAGCACGATATCGCCGGGGGCATATCCCATCGCCAGAAGATGCGCATGCGCGGCCCCGGCATCCGCCAATTGTGCGGGCACGGGATGCTCGGGCGCCAGCGCATAGGCCGGAACGAAGGCGCGCAGCCCGCTCATCCGGCACAGCCGCGCGACCAGGCGCTTATGCGTGCGCGGGCTGCCCGCAAGGTATCCGCCCCCGTGCAGGTAAAGCAGCACCTTGCCCGGCACCGGCCGCGCCCGCGCCGACACCCAGAGCGCGCGGCGCATCCGGCCGCCGCCGGCGGCATAACCGGCCGGGCGGTACAGCGCGAAAGGCACCTCGCGGAAAAAGAACCGCGCCGTCCGCTTGAGATACAGCCGCACCCGCCGGGGGTCCTGCGCGCGGGCACTGATCGCGCGCGCCATCGGGCGCATCGTGCCCGCGACAAGGCGCATCCGCAGGCTCATGCGCGGCGGGCCTCGATCGCCTCCCAGATCTTTTCGGCCACGTTGGTTCCGTCGAACCGCTCAAGCTCCTGGATGCCGGTGGGCGAGGTCACGTTGATCTCGGTCAGGTAGTCGCCGATCACGTCGATCCCGACGAAGACCTGCCCCTTTTCGCGCAGCAGCGGGCCGATCCGGTCGCAGATCTCGCGGTCGCGCGCGCTCAGCCCGATCTTTTCGGGCCGGCCGCCCACATGCATGTTCGATCGCGTCTCGCCAGCGGCGGGCACGCGGTTGATCGCACCCACCGGCTCGCCATCGACAAGGATCACGCGCTTGTCGCCGTTGCTGACGGCGGGCAGGTATTTCTGCACGATCAGCGGCTCGCGCGAAAAGCCGGTGAACAGCTCGTGCAGCGAGGCGAGGTTGCGGTCGGTCTCGGTCAGGCGAAACACACCGGCGCCGCCGTTGCCGTAAAGCGGCTTGAGGATCACGTCGCCATGCCGGTCCTTGAACCGGCGGATGGTGTCCAGATCGCGCGCGATGGTGGTCGGCGGGGTGAGGTCGGGGAAATCCAGCACCAGCAGCTTTTCGGGGTAATTGCGCACCCAGAACGGATCGTTCACCACCAGCGTTTTCGGGTGAATGCGCTGCAACAGATGCGTGGTGGTGATATAGAACATGTCGAAAGGCGGGTCCTGGCGCAGCCAGACCACGTCGAACTCCGACAGGTCCACCTCGGCCTCGTCGCCGAGGCTGAAATGATCGCCCACCTCGCGCCGCACCGTCAGCGGCCAGCCCCGCGCGGTGACCCGCCCTTCCTGGTAGGCGAGGTTGTCGGGCGTGTAGTAAAACAGCTCATGCCCGCGTTTCTGCGCCTCTTCGGCGATGCGGAAGGTGCTGTCGGCGTTGATGTCGATCGGACCGATCGGGTCCATCTGAAAGGCGATTTTCATGGGCCTCGCTCCGGTTGCGGCATGTCCTACATGGCGCAAGGGCGCGGCAGAGGCAAATCAGAATTCGCCGAACGCGTTTTCCAGAACCTCGATACGGCCCTGCCCGTCGACCATCGCCAGGTCGAACCGCATGTCCGAAAGCAACCCGTCGGGCTGTGTGCCCGCGAATTCCTGTGCGGCGGTGCAGATACGCCCGATCTGGCGGCGCGACAGGGCGGCGATCGCCCGGTCGAAACTGCCCGCCGATTTCACCTCGACAAAGACCAGCCCGGTTTCGTCGCGCAGGATCAGGTCGAGTTCGCCGCCCTTGCCGCGCCAGCGTTTCGCCAGCAGCCGCGCACCGGCCTGCGTGTATCTGTGCGCCACGCTGTCCTCGGCCGCGGCCCCGGCCAGCCAGGCCCGTTTGCCGCGCCGTTGCCGGGCGGCGACGGGGGTTGCGATTGCGGCCTGCGGATCGAAATGCCGTGTCATTCTCTGTCTCGCTCCAGTTTCAGGGCCATCTGGTAGATCTTGCGCCGCGGCAGGCCGGTTTCGGCGCTGACCGCATCCGCCGCATCCCTGACAGAGTGCTCCGAAAGCGCCCGGCGCAGCAACTGTTCTACGTCCTCATCCTTAACGTTTGGCGAATGCGCACGGTCTATCAGCACCACGATTTCGCCCCGCGGCGGATCGTCGGCGCAGCTTGCGGCCAGTTCCGCCAGCGTGCCGGCGCGCACCTCCTCGAATTTCTTGGTCAGCTCCCGGCAGAGCCGCGCCGCACGCGCCGGGCCCAGAACCTCGGCCGCATCGCGCAGCATCGCCGCCACCCGCTTGGGCGATTCGTAGAAAACCAGCGTCGCGGGCACGTCGCGCAGGGCCATCAGGGCGGTTTTCCGCTGCCCCTTGCTGCTGGGCAGGAAGCCCTCGAACAGAAACCTGTCGGTGGGCAGCCCGGCGATGCTGAGCGCGGTGATCGCCGCCACCGGGCCGGGCGCCGCGGTCACCGCCGCGTCCGCCTCGCGCGCGGCGCGCACCAGGTCGAAACCGGGGTCGGCGACCAGTGGCGTTCCGGCTTCCGAGGCATAGACCACCGCGCGCCCTTCCGCCAGCCAGCGCAGGATCTTCGGGCGCATCCTGGCGCCGTTATGTTCGTGATAGGCAACCATCGGCCGGTCGCCCAGCGGCACGCCGTGAATCTCCATCAGCTTGCGCAGGCTGCGGGTGTCCTCGGCCGCCAGCGCATCGGCCGAGGCAAGCAGGTCCAGCGCCCTTAACGTGATATCGCGCGCGTTGCCCAGCGGCGTCGCGATCAGGTAGAGCCCCGGTGCAAGTTCCCGCCGTTCCCAATTCTGCACTGGACCCATCCCCCGTGGCGTTTATTATCGCCCCGACACGATGGCGGCCCCGACGCCGCCCAGACCGAGGGAGCTTTGCCTTTCATGTTTGCTGTTTTGACACCCGCCCGCAAGGTGCTGTGGCGCCTCGCCGCGCTGTTTTCGATCCTTGCGCTTGCCGCCTGCCAGACCGTCGCACCGGGCGGCGGGCCGCGGGTCGACCCCGGGGCCGCGGTGCCGGTGGCGCTGCTGGTGCCGCGCGGCAGCGGCAATCCGGGCGACGACGTCCTGGCGCAATCGCTGGAGAACGCCGCGCGGCTGGCCATCGCGGATCTCGACGGCGTAGAGATCGACCTGCGCGTCTACAGCACCGCCGGCAATGCCGCGCAGGCCGAGCAATCGGCGCGGCAGGCGGTCGGCGACGGGGCCAAGATCATCCTCGGGCCGGTCTATGCCGAATCCGCCAATGCCGTCGCGGTGGCCGTGGCCCCGCGCAACGTGAACGTGCTGTCCTTTTCCAACAACACCACGATCGCCGGCGGCAATCTCTGGGTGCTGGGGCCGACCTTCCGCAACACCGCCAGCCGGCTGGTGAACTATGCCACCGCGCAGGGCAAATCGCGCATCCTCGTCGTGCATTCCAACGACGTGGCGGGCCAGCTCGGCAACCAGGCGATCCAGCAGGCGATCGCCGCCTCGGGTGCGACGCTGGCCGGCACGGTCTCGCACGAGTTCTCGCAGCAGGGCGTCGTCAGTGCGGTGTCGCAGATCGTGTCGACCGCGCGCGCCAACGCGGCGGATGCGCTGTTCATGACGGCGAATTCGGCCGGCGCGCTGCCGCTGCTCAGCCAGATGCTGCCCGAGGCCGGCCTGGGCCCCGACACGACGCAGTATATCGGCCTGTCGCGCTGGGACATCCCGCCGCAGACGATGGACCTGCCGGGGGTGCAGGACGGCTGGTTCGCGATTCCCGACCCGCAGATTTCCGCGACCTTCCGCAGCCGCTACCAGGCGGCGAACGGCACTGCGCCCCACCCGATCGGCGGGCTGGCCTATGACGGGATCGCGGCCATCGGCGCGCTGGTGAAGAACGGCCAGTCGAACGCGCTCAGCGGCACGGCGCTGACCCAGGCCGCGGGGTTCCAGGGCACCGGCGGCATCTTCCGCCTGCGCCCCGACGGCACCAACGAACGCGGCCTTGCCGTCGCCACGATCCGCAACAGACAGGTGGTTGTGATTGACCCTGCCCCAAGAGCATTCGGCGGCGCGGGCCTCTGAGCCGGCCCTGCCGTTTTCACCGGATGTCCTGCCCGCCCCCGCGGGTGATCTGATCTGCGCGCCCGAGGCGATCTTCGACGCGCCGCGGGTGATGCGCGCACTGGCCGCCGCGCTGGACGGCACCGCCCCCGAGGCGGTGCGCCCCGCCGTGGTGCCGGTGCTGCTGGCCGCGCTGAAGGACGGGCGCGAGGCGATCGCCGCCGGGCTGGCCGAACAGCCCTTCGCGGCCCGCCCCACCGTGCGCGCCTACAGCTGGCTGACCGACTGCATCATAACCTGCACCCTGCACCTGTCGATGGACGTGCTGCACCCGCTGTCGACCCCCACCCGGGGCGAGCGCCTGGCGCTGTTCGCCGTCGGTGGCTACGGCCGCGGCGAGATGGCGCCGCAATCGGATGTCGACCTGCTGTTCCTGACCCCGCACAAGATTACGCCCTGGGCCGAAAGCGTCATCGAAAGCATGCTCTACATCCTGTGGGATCTGCGACTCAAGGTCGGCCATTCCAGCCGTACGATCCGCGATTGCATCCGCCTGGGCAGCGACGATTTCACCATCCGCACCGCGCTGCTGGAACATCGCTGGCTGGGCGGCGACGCGCAACTGGCGCGCGACCTGGACAAGCGGCTGTGGGACGAACTGTTTTCCGGTTCGGCCTCGGATTTCATCGAGGCCAAGCTGGCCGAGCGCGACACCCGGCACCAGAAGCAGGGCGAACGCTACGTGGTCGAGCCCAACGTGAAGGAAGGCAAGGGCGGCCTGCGCGACCTGCAGACGCTCTACTGGATCGCGAAATACGTCCACCGCGTGCAGAAGGTCGAGGAGCTGGTCACGCTCAAGGTCTTTCGCCCCGAGGAATTCCAGACCTTCACCGACGCCGAAAATTTCCTCTGGGCGGTGCGCTGCCACCTGCACCTGATCACCCGCCGCCCGTCCGACCAGCTGACATTCGACCTGCAGGTCGAGGTCGCGGCGCGCATGGGCTATGAGGACAAGGGCGGGCGCCGCGCGGTGGAACATTTCATGCAGGACTATTTCCGCCAGGCCACCGCCGTGGGCGACCTGACCCGCATCTTCCTGACCAAGCTCGAAGCGACCCACACCAAAAGCGCGCCGCTGCTCGAACGCATCTTCCGCCGCCGCCGCAAGGTCAAGCCCGGATACGAGGTGGTGCATGGCCGCCTGGCCATCACCGACGACGCGGCGTTCCTGTCCGACAAGCTCAACCTGCTGCGGCTGTTCGAGGAAGGGTTGCGCACGGGAATGCTGATCCACCCGGACGCGATGCGGCTGGTCAAGGCGAACCTGCACCTGATCGACGACGAGATGCGCACCGACAAGGAGGCGCGGCGCATCTTCCTCGACCTGCTGCTGAAGCACGGCAACCCCGAACGCGCGCTGCGGCGGATGAACGAGCTGGGCGTGCTTGCGGCCTTCATCCCCGAATTCGCGCCCGTGGTGGCAATGATGCAGTTCAACATGTATCACAGCTACACGGTCGACGAGCACACGATCCAGTGCATCCGCGTGCTGTCCCAGATCGAACATGGCGAGCTGCAGGAGGAACTGCCGGTCGCCAGCGGCATCCTGAAGGACGGCGTCAATCGCCGCGTGCTCTATATCGCGCTGCTGCTGCACGATATCGGCAAGGGCCGGGACGAGGATCATTCGGTGCTCGGCGCGCAGATCGCGCGCAAGGTGGCGCCGCGTCTGGGGCTGAACCGCAGCGAATGCGACACGGTGGAATGGCTGGTGCGCTATCACCTGCTGATGTCGGACATGGCGCAGAAACGCGACCTCAGCGATCCCCGCACCCTGCGCGATTTTGCCAAGGCGGTGAAGACGCGCAAGCGGCTCGACCTGCTGACCGTGCTGACCGCCTGCGACATCCGCGGCGTCGGCCCCCACACCTGGAACAACTGGAAGGCGATGTTGCTGCGCCAGCTGCACCGCGAAACCGCCCGCGCGCTGAAACACGGTCTGGAAGAGGTCAACCGCGAGAACCGCGGCTCGCAGGCCCGCCGCGCCCTGCGCGACGCGCTGGCCGGTTGGGACGCCGCCGCGCTCAAGGCGGAAACCGCCCGGCACTACCCGCCCTACTGGCAGGGGCTCGACACCGCGACGCAGGTGGTCTTTGCCAACCTGCTGCGCGACCTGCCCGACAACGAGATTGCCATCGACCTGTCCGTCGACGACGACCGCGACGCCACCCGCGCCTGTTTCGCGCTGGCCGACCATCCCGGCATCTTCTCGCGGCTGGCCGGTGCGCTGGCGCTGGTCGGCGCCAACGTGGTCGATGCGCGCACCTATACCTCCAAGGACGGCTATGCCACGGCGGTGTTCTGGATACAGGACGGCGACGGCTCTCCCTACGAAGAGGAACGCCTGCCGCGCCTGCGCCAGATGATCCACAAGACGCTGAAGGGCGAGATCAAGGCCACCGAGGCGATCCGAAGCCGCGACAAGATCAAGAAACGCGAACGCGCCTTCCGCGTGCCCACCTCGATCACCTTCGACAACGAGGGGTCCGAGATCTACACCATCATCGAGGTCGACACCCGCGACCGCCCCGGCCTGCTGTTCGACCTGACGCGCACGCTGGCCAACAACAACGTCTATATCGCCTCGGCGGTGATCGCGACCTATGGCGAGCAGGTGGTCGATACCTTCTATGTCAAGGACATGTTCGGCCTGAAGTTCCACGCCCCCGCCAAGCAGAAAACCCTTGAAAAGAAACTCCGTGAAGCGATCGAGGCTGGCGCGCAAAGGGCGGTTTCGGGGCAATAAGGACTGCGCCACACTCCGTATCTCCGTGTCGATGGTCAGGGCATTTCCGGTTGAACGCGACAGAAGGGCATCGCACGGCCGCGGTCGGGCGACCCGACATTTGTGGCTGGCAATTTATCGTGCAGCCACATCCTCCCTCAAAGTGAAGTGCCTGCGGCAGCCAATCGCCCGGCCGGGGGGCGGCCGTGCGATGCCCGGGCCGCTTGCGCGGCTGTTCCGGGCGGGTGCATCACTGAAATGCCCGCATCGTCCCACATGGCCACCCCCCGGGCGCTGCCTGCCCGGACAAATCCGGTAACTCCCGACACTCCCGAAGGGCCAAAGGCCCACGAAGGGGCACCGCCCCTCCCCAGCAAAAACACCTGTTCCCGTCCCCCGCGATCCGCTAAGCCACGCATGGGCAAGGAACGCAAAAGGGCAGCCACGCCATGAAACCCATCCGCCTGATGCGCGGCTTTCTCACCGTCGGCTTCTGGACGCTGATGAGCCGCATCCTCGGCTTCGTGCGCGAGGTGCTGATCCTGGCCTATATCGGCCCCGGCCCGGTGATGGATGCCTTCGTCGCCGCGTTCCGGCTGCCCAACATGTTCCGCCGCTTCTTTGCCGAGGGTGCGTTCAACGCGGCCTTCGTGCCGATGTTTTCCAAGAAATACGAAGGCGACGAGGACGCGCAGCAATTCGCCCGCGACGCGTTCAACGGGCTGGGATTCGTCGTGCTGATCCTGACCGGTCTTGCCATGATCTTCATGCCCGCGCTGGTCTGGGCCACGGCCGAGGGGTTCGTGGGCGACGACCGGTTCGACCTGACCGTGGGATACGGGCGAATCGTGTTTCCCTACATCCTGTTCATGTCGCTGGCGGCGCTGTTTTCCGGCGTGCTGAACGCGACCGGGCGGTTCGCGGTGGCGGCGGCGGCGCCGCTGGTGCTCAACATCTTCGTGATCGTGGCGATGGTGGCGGGCGCACGGACGGGCGGGCCGGTGATCGGGTGGCTGCTCTGGGCGATCCCGGTATCGGGCGTGGCGCAGCTCATACTTGTCTGGCAGGCCGCCGCGCGCGCCGGGGTTTCGATCGTGCCGGGCCGCCCGCGCTGGACCCCGGACATGAAGCACATGATCGTCGTCGCGGTCCCCGCCGCACTGGCCTCGGGCGTGTTGCAGATCAACCTGCTGGTGGGGCAGCTCGTGGCCTCGAACACGCCCAACGCGCTCAGCTGGCTTTATGCCGCCGACCGGCTTTACCAGTTGCCGCTGGGCGTGGTGGGCATCGCCGTGGGGATCGTGCTGCTGCCCAGCCTGTCGCGGCACCTGAAAGCGGGCGATGCCGCCGGGTCGCGCAACGCGCTCAGCCGCGCGGGCGAGGTCAGCCTGGCGCTGACCCTTCCGGCGGCGGTGGCGCTGATGGTGATCCCGCTGCCGCTGGTCTCGGTGCTGTACGAACGCGGCCGCACCACCAGCGACGACAGCGCCGCCATTGCCGTGGCGGTGGCGATCTACGGGCTGGGCCTGCCCGCCTTCGTGATGCAGAAGGTGCTGCAACCGCTGTTCTTCGCGCGCGAGGATACGCGCACGCCGTTCCGCTACGCCGTCGTGGCGATGGTGGTGAACGCGGTGCTGGCCATCGGGCTGTCCTTCGTCATCGGCTGGATCGCCGCGGCCATCGCCGCCTCCGCCGCCGCCTGGGTGCAGACAACGATGCTGTGGCGCGGCACAAGGCCGATGGGCGAGGTCGCGCGCTTCGACGACCGGTTCCGCGACCGGCTGTGGCGGATCGTGCTGGCCAGCGCCCTGATGGGGGTGGTGCTGTGGGGTGCCATGCTGGTGCTCGGTCCGTTCCTCGGCACGCCGGGCTGGCGCTACCTGGCGCTGGTCGGGCTGATCGCGGCGGGGATCGTCAGCTATTTCACCATCGCGCAGGCGATCGGCGCGCTGCGATTGTCGGATTTCCGCCGGACCCTGCGCCGCGGGGACTGACGCGGGCCGGCACCCGCGCTATGCTGACCCTTCGCGCAACAGCCCGGATCGCCGGCCCATGACCAGACCCGAAACCCTGACACCGCTCATCACCGCGGCCCAGGCCTTTCCCGAGATGGAAAAGGTCGTTCTGGATGCACGCGACGAGGTGCTGGCCTCGTTCCGCATCTTCGATGCGCGCACCCCGCTGCACAGCGACGCGGCGCGCGATGCCGGGCTGAACAACTGGGCCGACCTGCTGGCGCACAAGGTCGCGCAGGGCGTGCGGCTGCGCCTGCTGATGGCCGATTTCGACCCGGTCTTTGCCGCCGACCTGCACCACGACGCCTGGGCCAGCGCGCAGGCGCTGTGCGAAACCCTGCAACAGGTGCCGGACTGCGACGCGCAGGTCCTGGTGGCCTGGCACGGGCAGGAGGTGGGGCCGTTCTGGAAACGCGTGCTGTCGGGACAGATCAGCGCCCGGCTGCACGACCTGCAACGGCAGCACGCGCCCACCGCCCCGCAACAGGCCGCGCTGGGCGGGCGCTGGACGGTGCGCCCGGTCTCGCTGCACCAGAAATTCCTGGTGGCCGACGGTCGGGCGGCGGTGATCGGCGGGCTGGACGTGAACCCGCGCCGCTGGGACGATCCCGATCACCGGCGCGACCCCGAAGACACCTGGCACGATATCAGCCTCCATGTGACCGGCCGCATCGCCGCCGATATCCGCGCCCATTTCGGCGCCTGCTGGAACGACGCCCTGAACGTGCCGGCGCAAAGCTTTGCCGACACCCCCGCGCGGATGGACGATACCCCGCCGCAACGCCGCAGCGGCGGGCCGCGCCTGCTGCGCACACGGTCGCGCCCGGCGGCGGGCGCGCTGCGTTTCGGCCCGGTGCCGGATATCCGCGAGCATGAGCAGCTCCACCTTGCCGCCTTCGCCAGCGCGCGCGACAGCATCTATATCGAAACCCAGTTCCTGCGGCACAAACCGCTGGCCCGTTCGCTGGCGCGGGCCGCCGCGCGGGCACCCGGCCTGCAACTGATCCTCGTCCTGCCGACCGAACCCGAAAGGGTGATCTTCGGCGGCGACGACGGCCTTGATGCGCGCCACGCACAGGCGTTGCAGATCGAATGCCTGTCGATGCTGCGCGCCGCCTTCGGCGACAGGCTGGCGGTGATCTCGCCGGTGCAGCCGCGCCCCGCCACGCCGGACCAGAACGGCAAACCCGTCGCCGGGGCGGGCATCGTCTACCTGCACGCCAAGGTCACGCTGGTGGACGACCGGTTCGGCATCGTCGGCTCGGCCAACCTGAACGGCCGCTCGATGCTGTGGGATACCGAAGCCTCGGTACTGTTCACCGATGGCGGCCGGATCGACGGGCTGCGCCGCGACCTTGCGGCGAAATGGTTACGCGGCTGGCTGCCCGACGGGGCCGATCCGCGCGCCGCAAGCCTGTGGAACGCGGCCGCGCGGGAAAACGCCGCGCGCGGCCCGGCCGACCGCGAAGGGTTCGTCATGCCCTACCCCGAGGCCCGCAACCGCCGCTTTTCCCGCCGCCTGCCGCTGCTGCCGGATGCACTGTTCTAGGATCACTCGTGCCGCAACCGCGCGCGCAGCCGCGCCCAGCCGCCCGGCGCCAGCACGATCGTCACGGCAAAGCCCGCGGCAAACCCCGCCAGATCGGCCAGCCAGGTGGCATCGGCCCCGAACAGCAGCCCGAACAGCAGCTTGATCCCCATCAGGAACCCGATCAGCGCAAAGGCGCGCCCGCCGCCTGATCCCTTGCTGACCAGCCGCACATACAGAAGATAGGTGAACGCCCCGATCAGCCCGTAAACGCCGGGAAACCCGCCCACCAGCCAGGGCTGCGACTGGATGAACAGCCCATGCGCCAGCGCACCGGCCAGCGTGCCGGCGACGAATACCGCCAGGATCGCCCATTGCGCCAGCACCTCGCCCACGAACTTGCCCATCGCCAGCAGCATCACGCCCACGAACAGCGCATGGGTGAACGTGCCGTGCACGAAGGCATAGGTTACGAACCGCATCAGGTGTTCGGGCGGGTAGCGGCCGTTTTCCAGCATCCAGCGGAACACGTCCGACGAAAACCCGTAATCCTGTATCGCCGCCACGCGCCAGCCCACCGCCTGCGCGCCGCCGGCCAACCCGTAGGCGCCCAGCGAAAACGCAGCCTCGATCCCCATGATCGCAAGGAACAGCGCGGTAACCACCGGCGGCAACGGGTTCAGCGGGCTGATATTCGGGTTCTGCATCGCGGACCTCTGCTTGACGCTCCTGTGGGGCATGGGTAAGCCACCCGCACCCATAAATCCAGACGGAGACCGGCCATGTCGGAGGCGATCGAGACGCAGACAGGCGCGAATGCGAAATTCAAACCGCGGGTATTTTCCGGCATCCAGCCCTCGGGCGGGCTGACGCTGGGCAATTACCTCGGCGCGATCAAGCGCTTCGTGGACATGCAGGAACAGGGGATCGAGACGATCTATTGCGTCGTCGACATGCACGCCATCACCGTCTGGCAAGACCCCGACGCGCTGCGCCGGCAGACGCGCGAGCTGGCCGCGGGCTACCTTGCCGCCGGGCTCGATCCGTCGAAATCCATCCTCTTCAACCAGAGCCAGGTCGCCGAACACGCGCAACTGGCCTGGATCTTCAACTGCGTCGCGCGGATGGGCTGGATGAACCGCATGACCCAGTGGAAGGACAAGGCCGGCAAGAACGCCGAAAAGGCCTCGCTCGGGCTGTTCGCCTACCCCTCGCTGATGGCCGCCGACATCCTGATCTACCACGCCACCCACGTGCCGGTGGGCGAGGACCAGAAACAGCATGTCGAGCTGACGCGCGACATCGCCGCCAAGTTCAACAACGATTACGGCACCGATTTCTTTCCGATGACCGAGCCGGTGATCGAAGGTGCCGCCACCCGCGTCATGAGCCTGCGCGACGGGTCCAAGAAGATGTCGAAATCCGACCCCTCGGACATGAGCCGCATCAACATGACCGACGACGCCGACGCCATCGCCAAAAAGATCCGCAAGGCCAAAACCGACCCCGAGCCGCTGCCGGAAACCATGGACGGGCTCGACGACCGGCCCGAGGCGCGCAACCTCGTGCGGATCTACGCCGCGCTGGCCGAAACCACGCCCCAGGCGGTGCTGGCGGACATGGGCGGCAGGCAGTTTTCCGAGTTCAAGCCCGCGCTCGTCGACCTTGCGGTGGACAGGCTGGCGCCGATCTCGCAGGAAATGGGCCGGCTGATGCAGGACCCGGCCGAGATCGACCGCATCCTTGCCGAAGGCGCCGCCCGCGCCCGCGCCATCGCCGCGCCGATCCTGCGCGACACCTATGACATCGTGGGCATGATCCGCGGCTGAAACCCGCTGTCATCAATCTGTCACGGGGGCGTCACGGAATCGATTCGTGGCGCCCCTAGCGTTTGGCCGTGGCTGAAAAGCCCGCATAGGCCGGTGCCTGTCCCCACTATCCCGCCCGGCTGCATATCACCGTCGCGGGCGCGTTTGCGCCCCCGTAACCGAACATTTCAGCAGTATCGCCCCCGGTGCAGCCCCTGCGCCGGGGGTTTTTCGGCGATAACCGGGCTTGCCCTGTGCACGTTCAGGGTGTTTTCTGGTCTGCATCCCTGCAAGGAAACGCCCGGATGCACTGGAAAAACCGAAAGACCCTGCTGTCCGAGGCGGTCGAGGACTGGACCGCCCGCGGCCTGCTGCGCCGGGGCGAGGCGCAGGCGCTGCAATCGGATATCGCCGCGCAGGGCGGCGACTGGGATTTCCGCGCGCTCATCATCGCCTTCGGGGTCATCTGCCTGGGGCTGGCCGCCATCACCTTCGTTGCCGCCAACTGGAACGGGATTCCGCGCCCGGGCAAGCTGGGCCTTGTCGCCGGCACGCTCTGGGCGGCCTGGGCCGGCACGGTCTGGGCCGGGTGGCGCGGCTCGCCCTGGTGGTACGAGGGGCTGGGCCTGCTGGCCTGCGCGCTGTTCGGCGCCGCGATCATGCTGGTGGCGCAGATCTACCACATCCAGGGCGAGCCGGTGGATGCCGTCTGGCTCTGGGCGGTGGGCACGCTGATCGCCGCGGCGCTGATGCGTGCGGCGATGCCGCTGGCGCTGGCGACGGGGCTGTTCTTCCTGTGGTTCACCCTGTCTCTGGAACGCGATTTCGCCACCGTCAACCTGATCTACCTGGGCTGGTGGGCGGCGGGCGCGCTGCTGGCCGTGCTGCTGCCCAGCCGCTTCTGCGGCCATGTCTCGGCGCTGGCGCTGCTGGGCTGGATCTCGATCTCGCTGGTGCAGGCCGATCTCATCCGGCTGCCCGCCATGCTGGCGGTGGGCGGCGCGCTGGTGGCCGTATCGCTCATGCTGATCTCGGCGGCGTCGAACCGCTGGCTGCGCGGCTTCGAAGGCGCGGCGCTGTTCTATGCGCTGGCGATGGCGGCGGGGCTGACGGTGCTGCTGCACCTCGCGGGCGCCGATTTCATCCTGCGCGACGACAGCGCGCCGGTGGGCCACCCGGTGCTGTTCGCGGCCCCGGTCGCCTGCCTTGTCGCGGCGCTCTGGGGTTACATGCAGGGGGTCGACACGCGCTATGACCTGTGGGTCACCGCGATCGCGGCCACGCTGTTCTCGGCCATCTTCACCGGGCAGTGGAGCCCGTGGCTGACCGCGGCCTTCACCCTCGGCCTGTTCCTGTGGATCGCGCGCATGGGCTGGCGGCTGTCGCTGCGCAGGCTGCGGGTGCTGGGGATCAGCGGCTTCGTGGTGATGCTGCTGATCGTCTATGCCGAAACGCTGGGCAGCCTGATGGGCACCGCCGGCTTCTACTTCGGCGCCGGGCTTTTGCTGCTGGCCGGCGCGCTGGCCGGGCCCCGGCTTTTGCGGCGGTGGGCACGGCCATGATCCGGCTGTCGCGCAAGCTGATCCTGCCCGCCGCGCTGCTGGCCGCGCTGGTCCAGACCGCCGCCGTCGGCAACATGGTGGTCGAGCGCAACACCCTTCTGCGCAACGGGCAGGAGGTGCGGCTGGAAACCGGCTTCATCGACCCGCGCGACATCTTCCGCGGCCATTACGTGACCCTGCGGCTTGAGATTTCGCAGATCCCGCACGACAGCGTCGAAACCCTGGGCGAGCCGGTGACCGGACAACCCGTCTGGATCGAGCTTGCACCGGGCGAGGGCGATTTCTGGCAACCCACCCGCCTGCACGCCACCCGGCCCGACACGCCCGGCGGGCCGCTGCTGCGCGGCGACCTGTCCGGCGATTACAGCGGAGCCTACGTGCTGCGCTATCCGGTGAACCGCTATTTCGCGCCAAAGCTGCGCGCAAAAGAGCTGGAGCAGTTCCGCCGCGACGACAAGCTGGGCGTGATCCTGGCGCTGGCCCCCGACGGCACGGCGGCGATCAAGGGCCTGACCGTGGCGGGCGAAACCGTCTACGTCGAACCGCTTTACTAGCCCGGCCCGCCTGATACAGTCCGCGCCGACACTGACAAGGGAATGACGACGATGGCAGCCGGCACCAATATCCGCACCTATTTCGAAGGCACCTGGCACGAAGGCGACGCCATGATCATCCGCGCCGCCGATCACGGCGCATGGCTGGGCTCGGGCGTATTCGACGGCGCGCGTTTCGTGAACGGGCTGGCGCCCGACCTCGACGCCCATTGCGCCCGCGTCAACCGCTCGGCCCGCGCGCTGGGGCTGACGCCCACCGTTTCGGCCGATGACATGGTACGGATCGTGTGGGACGGGCTGGCCGCCTATCCCAGGGACGCGGCGGTCTATATCCGCCCGATGTACTGGGGCATCGACGGCGACGTGACCGCCATCGTGCCCGGCGAGGACAAGACCGGCTTTGCCATCTGCCTCGAGGAAATCCCGATGGCCCCCGACACCGCCACCACCACGCTGGGCCGTACGCAGTTCCGCCGCCCCGTGCTGGAAAGCGCGGTGGTAAACGCCAAGGCGGGCTGCCTATACCCCAACAACGCGCGGATGCTGCGCGAGGTGCGCAGCCGCGGCTTCGGCAACGCGCTGGTGGCCGACGCGCTGGGCAACGTCGCCGAAAGCGCCACCGCCAACGTCTTCATGGTGCGCGACGGCGAGGTGTTCACCCCCATCGCCAACGGCACCTTCCTTGCCGGCATCACCCGCGCCCGCCACATGGTGAACATGCGCGGCGACGGCATGAAAGTGCACGAATGCGTGCTGGGCTTCGACGATTTCCTGACCGCGGACGAGGTGTTCCTGTCGGGCAACATGAACAAGGTGACGCCGGTCACCGCCTTCGAGGACACCCGGTACCAGGCCGGCCCCGTCGCCCGCCGCGTGCGCGAGCTGTACTGGGACTGGGCGCACAGCGCGGCGTGATCGCGCCGCCCGGGCAAGGCGGCGCTGCCGCCTCTTGGGCTCCGCCCGTTCGGGCCTTGAAACGTCCACCGGACGTTTCATCGCGCTATCGCGCGAACCGGCCCTCACCCCCCTGAGTATTTGAGGCAAGATGAAGCAGGGAACGTATCGCGGCGCGCATGCTGTTGCCACGCGCCTGTCGCTGCGCCATGATCGCCCAAGCTCAGGGGAGGGCCGCCAACGATGCGCAAGTTCATGGTCGTTCTGGATGACAGCCGCGAATGCCTCAACGCGATGCGGTTCGCGGCGATGCGCGCCGCGAAATCCGGCGGCGGGGTCGAGATCCTGTCGGTCATCCCGCCCGAGGAATTCAACCACTGGATCGGCGTCGGCGACATCATGCGCGAAGAGGCCCGCGAACGCATCCACGCCCATTTCGAGGTGTTCGCCAAATGGATGCGCGACAAGCAGAACGTCGACCCGAACCTGGTGATCCGCGAGGGCGAGCCGGTGAACGAGATCCTTGCCCAGATCCGCGAAGACCCCGAAATCGGCGTGCTGGTGCTGGGCGCGGGCACCGACAAGAAAGGCCCCGGCCCGCTGGTCAGCCAGCTCAGCCGGAACGCCGGCTCGCTGCCGGTTCCGATCACCATCGTGCCGGGCGACCTGTCCAAGGAACGGCTGGAAGCGATCACCTGACCGGGGCGGCGCACCCGGATTAGAATCATTCCAAACCTTGACTCCGGGCCCCGCCGGGCGCATATCGGGGGCATCCCGGCAAAAGGTGCAAATCCTATGTTCATTCAAACCGAATCCACCCCGAACCCCGCCACGCTGAAATTCCTGCCCGGCCAGTCGGTGCTGGAAACCGGCACCGCGGATTTCCCCGGCGCGGATGCCGCCGCCGCCTCGCCGCTGGCGCAGCGCATCTTCGCGGTCGCGGGCGTGTCCGGCGTGTTCTTCGGCACCGATTTCGTGACCGTGACCAAGGGCGACACGGTGGAATGGGACCACATCAAGCCCGCGATCCTGGGCGCGATCATGGAACATTACCAGTCCGGCCAGCCGGTCATGGCGGGCGAGGCACAGCCCGCCTCGGGCCATGCCGACCATGACGGCCCGGATTCCGAGGTGGTGGGCCAGATCAAGGAACTGCTGGATACCCGCGTGCGCCCCGCCGTCGCGCAGGATGGCGGCGACATCACCTTCCACGGCTTTGATCGCGGCGTCGTCTACCTGCACATGCAGGGGGCCTGCGCCGGCTGCCCGTCCTCGACCCTCACGCTGAAGATGGGGATCGAGAACCTGCTGCGCCACTACATCCCCGAAGTGACCGAGGTGCGGCCCGTTGCCGTCTGACCGACCGGTCCTGGGGTTCGATACATCGGCGGCGCATTGCGCCGCCGCTTTGCTGTCTGGCGGCCGGATCGTGGCACAAACCGCCGAAGAGATGGGGCGCGGACAGGCCGAACGGCTGTTCCCGCTGCTTGAAGAGCTGCTTGCCGGGGCCGGTATCGGCTGGCGCGACCTTGCCCGGATCGGCGTGGGCATCGGGCCGGGCAACTTCACCGGCATCCGAATCTCGGTCGCCGCTGCGCGCGGGCTGGCGCTGTCACTGGGCATCCCCGCCATCGGCGTCAGCAGTTTCGACGCGATCCGGCTCGACGCGCCGCAGGCCCGCGCCGCCGTGCCCGCCCCGCGCGACCAGGTCTACCTGCGCGCGCCCGGCACCGCCCCGGTGCTGATCCCGCTGGCCGAGGCCGGGACCGGGCTGACATTTCCCCCCGCCCCGGCGGACCTGGCCGCGCGCATCGCCCGCGCCGCCGCGACCGCGCCGCCCGATGCGCCCCCGCCGGCCCCCCTCTATATCCGCGCCGCCGACGCGGCCCCGGCGCGCGACACGCCGCCGGTGATCCTCGATGACGCCTGAAACGCTGGCCCGGCTCCACGCCGCTGCCTTCACCCACCCGCGACCGTGGAGCGCGCAGGAATTCGCCAGCCTGCTCGACAGCCCCCATGTCTTTGCCGTGGGCGACACGCGCGCCTTCGCGCTCGGCCGCGTCATCGCGGACGAGGCCGAGTTGCTGACCATCGCCACCGATCCCGCGCACCGCCTGCAGGGGCTGGGCCGCGCCACCCTCACCGCCTTCCACGACGCGGCGCGCGCCCGTGGCGCCACATCGGCCCATCTCGAGGTCGCCGCCGACAATACAGCCGCGAACGCGCTCTATGCCGCCGCCGGATACGCGCGGACCGGCCTGCGCCCGGGCTATTACAACCGCCCCGGCGCGCGCCCTGTCGATGCGCTTCTGCTGACACGCGCGCTGCCCTGATCCTTCATCGTTCGGAAAATACTCAATCCGCCCGCTGACCCTTGGTCAGCCGCCCCGGGGGCAAGGCGCGGCCGAGATTCCTGTTGACCCTTCGCACCCGTCCCGGCCTTAATCGGGGCCGGAACCGCCTGACCGGGCGCGCGCCCCGCGCCCCTTCAACCAACTGGGAGATTCACATGACAATCATGAAAACCATTCTCGGCGCCGCCGCGTCCGTGGCGCTCGCCTCCGGTGCCGCTCTGGCCGATCCGGCGCTGATTTTCGACCTTGGCGGGAAATTCGACAAAAGCTTCAACGAGGCGGCGTTCAACGGCGCGCAACGCTGGGCCGAGGAAACCGGCGGCAGCTTCAACGAGATCGAACTGCAATCCGAGGCCCAGCGCGAACAGGCCCTGCGCCGCTTTGCCGAGGCCGGGTTCAACCCGGTCATCACGATGGGCTTTGCCATGGCCGACCCGCTCAGCACCGTGGCGCCCGACTATCCCGACACCAAGTTCGCGGTGGTCGACGTGACATGGCTCGACGTGCCCAACGTGCGCCAGATCGGCTTTGCCGAGCATGAGGGCTCGTACCTCGTGGGGATGCTGGCGGCGATGGCGTCGGAAACCGGCACGGTCGGTTTCGTCGGCGGCATGGACGTGCCGCTGATTCGCCATTTCGGCTGCGGATACGCGCAGGGTGCGAAGGCGGTGAACCCGGATATCAACATCGTGGCCAACATGACCGGCACCACCCCCGCGGCGTGGAACGACCCGGTCAAGGGCTCGGAGCTGACCAAGGCGCAGATCAGCCAGGGCGCCGACGTGGTCTATGCCGCGGCCGGGGGCACCGGCGTGGGCGTGCTGCAAACCGCCGCCGACGAGGGCATCCTGTCGATCGGCGTGGACAGCAACCAGAACCACCTGCATCCGGGCAAGGTGCTGACCTCGATGCTCAAGCGCGTCGATGTCGCCGTGTATGAGGCGATGAAGGCGGGCGAAGACCTGGAAACCGGCGTCTTCACGCTGGGCCTTGCCGAAAACGGCGTGGGCTATGCGCTGGATGAAAACAACGCCTCGCTCATCACCGACGAGATGAAGGCCGCGGTGGACGACGCCCGCCAGAAGATCATCGACGGCGAGATTAACGTGGTCAGCTATTACGAGAACGACAGCTGCCCGGCGCTGACCTTCTGAGCCTGACGCGGGCCGGGCACGCCCCGGCCCGCCAGCACGCCTGTCGGCCCCGTCCGGGGGCCTTTCCCGCAGGGAAAGCCCGCAAGGGCCGATGGGCGCCACCGGCAGGGAGCATTCGATGACCACCGCACCGGCGATCGAACTCAGGGGCATCTCCAAGGCCTTCGGCCCCGTGCAGGCCAACAAGGATATCTCGATCCTTGTCGAACGCGGCACGATCCATGGCATCATCGGCGAAAACGGCGCGGGCAAATCCACGCTGATGTCGATCCTCTACGGCTTCTACAAGGCCGACGCGGGCGAGATCTTCATCGGCGGGCAAAAGACCGAGATACCCGACAGCCAGGCCGCGATTGCCGCCGGGATCGGCATGGTGTTCCAGCATTTCAAGCTGGTGGAAAACTTCACCGTCCTCGAAAACGTCGTGCTGGGGGCCGAGGATGGCCGCCTGCTGCGCCCCAGCCTGGCCACGGCACGGGCCGAGCTCAAGGCGCTGGCCAGCGATTACGGGCTCAACGTCGATCCCGACGCGGTGATCGCGGATATCGGTGTGGGCCAGCAGCAGCGCGTGGAAATCCTCAAGGCGCTTTACCGGCAGGCCGATATCCTGATCCTCGACGAACCCACCGGCGTGCTGACCCCGGCCGAGGCCGACCAGCTGTTCCGCATCCTCGGGCGGCTCAAGGCCGAGGGCAAGACCATCGTCCTGATCACCCACAAGCTGCGCGAGATCATGGAGATCACCGACACCGTGTCCGTGATGCGCCGGGGCGAGATGACCGCCACCGTCAGGACCGCCGAAACCTCGCCCACCGAACTGGCCGAACTGATGGTCGGCCGCAAGGTGCTGCTGCGCGTCGACAAGACACCGGCGCAACCGGGGGCGCCGATCCTCGAAATCGAAAACCTGTCCGTCACCGACAGCGCCGGGGTGCAGCGGCTTCGGGGCGTGTCGCTGAACGTGCGCGCGGGCGAAATCCTCGGGCTGGCGGGGGTGGCGGGCAACGGCCAGTCCGAACTGCTCGAAGTGCTGGGCGGGATGCGCACGGCCACCGGCCGCATCACCATGAACGGCCAGCCCATCGACCTGGGCGGGCGGCATTCCGACGGCCAGTCGCGCCGCGCGCGCGGCATCGGCCACGTCCCCGAGGACCGCCAGCGCGAGGGGCTGATCATGCCCTATTCCGCCTGGGAAAACAGCGTATTCGGCTATCACCACGACCCGCGCTGGCAGAACGGCCCGCTGATGGACAATGCCGGGATCGAGGCCGCGGCGCAGGACCAGATGGATCGCTTCGACGTGCGCCCCCCGAACCCGCGGCTGGCGGCGCGGAATTTCTCGGGCGGCAACCAGCAAAAGATCGTCGTGGCGCGCGAAATCGACCGCAACCCCGACCTGCTGCTGATCGGCCAGCCCACACGCGGCGTCGATATCGGCGCCATCGAATTCATCCACAAGCAGATCATCGCGCTCCGCGACCAGGGCAAGGCGATCCTGCTGGTGTCGGTCGAACTCGACGAGATCCTGTCGCTGGCCGACCGCGTGGCGGTGATGTTCGACGGGCAGATCATGGGCGAAGGCCCCGCCGGCAGCGCCACGCAGGTCGGGCTGGGCTGCCTGATGGCGGGGCTGGGCGGCGACGACACCCGCGACATGTCCGGCTGGACGATATCGGATGCCGCCATCATCGAGGAAGGCACGCCCGACGTGTCCCGGATCGAGGCGCAACTGGCCGAAAAACACGCCGACGCCAGCAAGGAGGTCTGAGACATGGACAGAATGCCGCCCTGGGCCGACGCGCTGCTGGTGCCACTGATCTCGCTGGTGCTGGCCGCGATCCTGTCGGCGCTGGTCATCATCGGCATCGGCGAAGACCCGGTTGCCGCCGTGACGCTGATGGTCAAGGGCGCGCTCGGCTCGACCTATGGCTGGGGTTACACGCTTTACTACGCGACGAATTTCATCTTCACCGGCCTGGCCGTGGCGGTGGCCTTTCACGCCCGCATGTTCAATATCGGCGGCGAGGGGCAGGCGATGCTGGGCGGGCTGGGCGTGGCGCTCGTCTGCCTCTACCTGCCGCTGCCGCACTGGACGCTGGCGCTGGTCGCGGCCACGCTGGGCGCGGCGATCTTCGGTGCCGCCTGGGCCTGTGTCCCGGCGGTGCTGCAGGCACGGCGCGGCAGCCATATCGTGATCACCACGATCATGTTCAACTTCATCGCCGCCGCGCTGCTGAACTACATGCTGGTCAACCTGCTGCGCCCCAAGGGCGCGATGGACCCGGCCACCGCGAAATTCCCCGCCGCCACCAACCTGCCCACGCTGCACGACATGCTGACCCCCATCGGCCTGAATTTCTCGAAAGCGGCGCCCGCCAATGTCACGCTGGTGATCGCACTGCTGGCCTGCCTTGCGGTCTGGCTGTTGATCTGGCGCACGCGGCTGGGATACGAGATCCGCGCCTTCGGCCATTCGGAAACCGCCGCCCGCTATGCCGGGATCAGCCCCACGCGCATCACCGTGGTGGCGATGCTGATTTCCGGCGGGCTGGCCGGGTTGATGGCGCTCAACACCACCATGGGCGAGGCCGAGCGGCTGGTGCTCAACTCGGTCGAAGGCGCCGGTTTCATCGGCATCGCCGTGGCGCTGATGGGCCGCAGTCACCCGCTGGGCGTGCTGATGGCCGCGGTGCTGTTCGGGTTCCTCTACCAGGGCGGGGCCGAGCTTGCGCTCTGGACGAATATCCCGCGCGAACTGATCGTGGTGATCCAGGCGCTGGTGATCCTGTTCACCGGCGCGCTCGACAACATGGTGCGGATGCCGCTGGAACGGCTGTTCCTGTCGCGCCGCCGGAAAGAGGGCTGACAGATGGATTTCGCCACCGCCCTGCAGATCCTCGACTCCACCGTGCGGCTCTCGACGCCGCTGCTGCTGGCCTGCCTTGCGGGGCTGTTTTCCGAACGCGCGGGCATCTTCGATATCGGGCTTGAGGGCAAGATGCTGATGGCCGCGTTCTTTTCCGCCGCCGTGGCCTTTGTCACCGGCTCGGTCTGGCTGGGGATGCTGGCGGGCATCGCCTCGTCGATGGCCCTGTCGGCGCTGCACGGTCTGGCCTCGATCACCTTTCGCGGCAACCAGCTGATTTCCGGCGTGGCGATCAACTTCCTCGCCGCCGGGCTGACGGTGCTGATCGCGCAGGACTGGTTTTCCCAGGGTGGGCGCACCCCCTCGCTGATCGGGCAGGCCCGGTTCGAGCCGCTGACCCTGCCGCTGGCCGACACCCTGCAAACCGTGCCCATCCTCGGGCCCCTCTATCACGAGCTGATCTCGGGCCACACGCTGCCGGTCTATTTCGCCTTCCTCTGCGTGCCCGCGACATGGTGGATACTCTACCGCACGCGGTTCGGCCTGCGCCTGCGCGCCGTGGGCGAAAACCCCGCCGCCGTGGACACCGCGGGCATCTCGGTGATCGGGCTGCGCTATGCCGCCGTGGCGATCTGCGGGCTGCTTTGCGGGATCGCGGGCGCCTACCTGGCCACCGCCTTGCAGGCCGGGTTCATCAAGGACATGACCGCCGGGCGCGGCTATATCGCGCTGGCCGCGCTGATCTTCGCCAAGTGGCGGCCGTGGTACGCGCTGATGTCCTGCCTGCTTTTCGGCTTCCTGCAGGCGGTCGCCCTGCGCTACCAGAATATCGACCTCGGGCCCGTCACCCTGCCGGTGCAGTTCATGGACGCCCTGCCCTATATCCTGACCGTGGTGATCCTGGCAGGCTTCGTCGGCCGCGCCATCCCGCCCCGCGCGGGCGGTGAGCCCTATGTCAAGGAACGCTGACACCATCGGTCCAAATCCGGCCATGGCATAAGGCCAAACCGGCCTTTTCCACCGACCCGCCCCCATGCCGCGCTTGCAAAGCGCGGTGACCCGGCGCTAGGAACAGTTATGCAGATCTACCTCCCCATAGCCGAGGTTTCGGTCAACGCCTTCCTCCTTCTGGGGCTGGGCGGACTTGTGGGGATCCTGTCCGGCATGTTCGGGGTCGGCGGCGGCTTCCTTCTGACGCCGCTCCTGTTTTTCGTCGGCATCCCCCCGACGGTCGCCGTGGCGACCGGGGCGAACCAGATCGTCGCCTCGTCCTTTTCCGGCGTGCTGGCGCATCTGCGGCGCAAGACGGTAGACCTGCGAATGGGCACGGTCCTGCTGGCGGGCGGCCTTGTCGGGGCCGCCATCGGGGTCGTGGTGTTCAACTACCTGAAATCTCTTGGCCAGGTCGATCTGCTGGTCACGCTGTGCTATGTCCTGTTCCTGGGCATCGTCGGCGCGCTGATGTTCGTCGAAAGCCTGCGCGCCATCCGCCGCAGCCGTGCCGCGGGCGGGGTTCCCGCGCCGAAACGGCGGCAGCGCAACTGGGTGCATACCATGCCCTTCAAGATGCGGTTCCGCACCTCGGGGCTTTATATCTCGGTCATTCCGCCGCTGATCGTCAGCATCCTCGTGGGTGTCCTGGTGGCGATCATGGGCGTCGGCGGCGGCTTCATCATGGTGCCGGCGATGATCTACATCCTCGGGATGCCGACCAAGGTCGTCGTGGGCACATCGCTGTTCCAGATCATCTTCGTCACCGGGTTCACCACGCTGCTGCACGCGACGACGAATTACACCGTCGACATGGTGCTGGCCGTGCTGCTGCTGATCGGCGGGGTGATCGGCGCCCAGATCGGCACCGGCATCGGCGTCAGGATGAAGGCCGAACAACTGCGCGTCCTGCTGGCGCTGCTGGTTCTGGCCGTGTGCGGCAAGCTGGCGCTCGACCTGTTGCTGCAACCGTCCGAGCTGTACTCGATCGGTCCGACGGGGGGGCGGTGATGCGCATTCTGGTGGCCCTCCTCCTGCTTTGCACCACGCTGCCGCTGCCGCTCCGCGCGGAAGAGGTCGTTCTGGGCCTCAGCCGCAACCGTGTTGCGATCACGACGAATTTCGACGGCTCGGAAATCCTGATCTTCGGCGCGGTCAAACGCGAAGAGCCGTTGCAGGCCGAACCGCTCGAGGTGGTGGTCACCGTGGCCGGACCCTCCGAACACGTCACCGTGCGGCGCAAGGACCGCCGGGCAGGCATCTGGCTCAATAGCGCCGCGGTCGAGATCGACGCCGCGCCGTCCTTTTACGCGGTCGCCACCTCGGCCCCGATGCGCGACGCGCTGCTTGCCATCGAGGACCTGCGCCACCGGGTCAGCATCCCCCGCGCCATCCGCTCGGTCGGCGCCCCGGCCGAGGTGGGCGACGCGCAGCTTTTCACCCGGGCCCTGATCCGCATCCGCGAGGAGTCCGGGCTGTACCAGACGCTCGAAGGCGCGGTGCAGTTCCGCGAGCAGACCCTGTTCAACGCCTCCATCGCCCTGCCCGCCAACCTGACCGAAGGCGCCTATGCCACCCGCATCTTCCTGACCCGCGGCGGCGAGGTGGTCGCGCAATACGAAACCGTGATCGAGGTCGACAAGGTCGGGCTGGAACGCTTCCTCTACACCCTGTCGCGCGAACAGCCGCTGATCTACGGCCTGCTCTCGCTCGCCATTGCGATCCTCGCAGGCTGGGGCGCCTCGGCCGCCTTCAGGCTGCTGCGGCAAAGCTGATCGATGCACCCCGCCCGGAACAGCCGCGCAGCGGCCCGGCCATGCGATGCCCTTTGTCGCGAACCACTCGAACAGCGAAAGCCGCGCGGTTTCGGGCAGGAACCGCGCGGAGTTTGCATATTTATACGCCTGTAAAATATATCATCCGCGCCCGATATAGGGCATCTTCGTCGCCATGATCGTCATGAACTGCACATTCGCCTCGGGGCCCAGCTCGGCCATCTGGCGCACCGCCCGCGACACATCGGCTACGTCCATCACCGGCGGCGCATTGTCGGGATCGCGGTCGATCAGATCCTGCAAAAGCTGCGTATGCGCGTTGCCGATGTCGATCTGTCCGCAAGCGATATCGAACGCCCGCCCGTCCAGGGACAGCGTTTTCGTCAACCCGGTGATCGCGTGTTTTGTCGTTGTATAACAAACCGATAGCTCACGCGGAACGTGGGCGCTGATCGAGCCGTTATTGATGATCCGCCCGCCCTGCGGCACCTGCCCGCGCATCTGGCGAAACGCGGCGCGGGCGCACAGGAACATGCCGTGCAGGTTCACATCCACCACCTGCCGCCACTCGTCGAAATCCAGCTCGTCGATGGTGGCGGGGCGGCCGAACATGCCGGCATTGTTGAACAGAACGTCCAGCCGCCCGGCCTGCCGAACGAACGTATCGAACGCGGCGTCAACGGCTGCGGGATCGGTCACGTCACATGGCAAAACATGAGCGTTTTCATGCCCTTGCGCCACATCTTCCAGCTTGTCGGCACGGCGCGCGATCAACCCGACGCGCCACCCCGCCTGCAGGAATTCGCGCGCGCAATCCGCGCCGATCCCGGCGCTGGCGCCGGTTATGATAATGGATTTCATGTCTCTGCCTCCAATGTCAGCGGCGCGGGCTGCGCGGCCGTGCGCAAATCGTCGATCTGCAGCGGATAGCTGGGCTTTTTCAAACGGTTACGCACCACCCAATAAAGCCGCTCCTGCGCCCTTGTGACCGCCACATAGGCCAGCCTTTTCCACAATGGCTGCCCCGCCTCGGTCCGGCCCATGCGCGCGGCGGCCCACAGATCGGGCGCAAAGACCTGCACGTTTTCCCACTGGCTGCCCTGCGCCTTGTGGATCGTCACCGCCGCCCCATGCAGAAAGGTCGCGCCCATATTGGCCGCGAAGGGGATAAACGGTTCTTCTTCATCGGGTTTTTCGATCTTCACGATGCTTGCGGCGCTCACCTGCGGTTCCTCGGCGCCGATCACGTGCAGGCGCGAAAACCCCGGCTTGCGGCCGGGCCCGAGATAGATCACCTGCGCCCCCTTGATCAGCCCGCGCGCCTCGAGGTCCAGCCGTTTCTTGCGGTGCTTCAACGGCAGTTCGATACCGTCGCAGATCAGCGGCTCACCGGGCAAAAGCGCGTCTTCCGGCGCATCGTGCACGGCGCGAAAGGCGTTGATCAGGCGGATGCGCGTGGCGTTGCGCCAGACCAGCACGGGGCTGCGCGCCATCAGGTCGACCTCGACCCGCTCGGCCCAGACGACGCGATCGTCCGCGCGCGCCTTTTGCTGGATCAGCGCCTCGAAATCATCGAAACTGAGGTCGGGATCGCCCAGCGCATGGGCGATATCGAGGATCGGGTTATCGGCGTCCTGGCGGTGGATGCGGTGCAGCTCCAGCCTGGCGGGCGCGGGCAATTGTTCGAACACCATGCCCCCCGGCGCGTTCACGGGCGCAAGCTGCGCGGGATCGCCGAACAGGATCAGGGTCGGAAAAATCTCTTTCAGATCATCGAATTGCTTTTCATCCAGCATCGAGGATTCGTCGATGAACCCGATATCCAGCGGCTCTTCGCGGCGCTTCCAGCCGGTGATGAAATCGCTGCCGCGCAGCCCGGCGGCGGCCAGCGCGCCGGGCACCGATTTCTGCGCCTGGTAAAAGGCCCAGGCGCGGTCCAGCGCCTGCTCGGTCAGCCCCTCGATCTCGGGCTTTTCGCCGTTGCCGGTCAGCCATTCGGCGATGCGCTCGTATTCGGGGTCGTAGACCGGGGTATAGAGGATGCGGTGAATCGTCGTTGCCGGCACCCCGCGCATCCGCAGCACACTGGCCGCCTTGTTGGTGGGGGCAAGGACGGCCAGCGTGCGCCTGTCCTTGCGCCGACGCCCCTCGTAATCGCCCGAGATCGTGTCGACGCCCGCCGCCTCAAGCGCCTTGACCAGTTCTGCCAGCAGCAGCGTCTTACCCGATCCGGCCTTGCCCAGAACGGCCATCACCCGCGTCTTGCCCTCGGCGCGTGGGGTCAGGCTGGCGTCTTCCAGATCGACGCCCACGCCGCGCAGCCCTTCGGCGATGCGGTCAAAGGCTTCGGCCTGATCGTCGGAGAATGTGATCGCGGGCAATGTCATGGCCAGACCCTATACCGGCCAATTCCCAAGGGCCATCCCGCAAAGAAAAACCCGCGCCCCCATGCAGAGGCGCGGGCCGGATCACTTCGGAGCAAGCATTATTTCTTGCCAGCTTCCAGCACGTCCTCGACCGTGCGCAGCCCGGTTTTGGGCGCCTGCACCAGCACGGCCATGTTGCCGGGCTTGTGCTCGTTCTTCAGCATCTTCATATGCGCCGCGGGGATTTCATTCCACGGGAACACCTCGGACATGCAGGGATCGAGGCGGCGCTCGATCATCAGGCGGTTGGCCGATGCGGCCTGCTTGAGGTTGGCGAAATGCGAGCCCTGAAGGCGCTTCTGGTGCATCCACATGTAACGCACGTCGAAGGTGCAGTTGAACCCGCTGGTCCCGGCGCAGATCACCACCATGCCGCCCTTTTTCACCACCAGCGACGACACCGGGAATGTCGCCTCGCCCGGGTGTTCGAACACCATGTCCACGCTCACGCCCTTGCCCGTGATGTCCCAGATCGCCTTGCCGAATTTACGCGCCTCTTTCAGCCACTCGTTATATTCGGGCGAATTCACCTTGGGCAGCTGGCCCCAGCAGTTGAATTCCTTGCGGTTGATGACACCCTTGGCGCCCTGGTCCATCACGAACTGTCGCTTGCTTTCGTCCGAGATCACGCCGATCGCATTCGCGCCCACGGTGTTCGCTAGCTGGATCGCGTAAGAGCCCAGACCGCCCGACGCACCCCAGACCAGCACGTTCTGCCCGGGCTTGAGCTCGTGCGGGTGGTGGCCGAACAGCATCCGGTAGGCGGTGGCCAGCGTCAGCGTGTAGCAGGCGCTTTCTTCCCATGTCAGGTGTTTGGGGCGCGGCATAAGCTGCTGGGCCTGCACACGGGTGAACTGCGAGAACGACCCATCGTTGGTCTCATAGCCCCAGATGCGCTGCGTCGGGCTGAACATCGGGTCGCCGCCGTTGCATTCCTCGTCGTCGCCATCGTCCTGGTTGCAGTGCACCACGACCTCGTCGCCCACTTTCCAGGTTTTCACCTTGTCGCCGACCTTCCAGACGATGCCCGCCGCGTCCGACCCGGCGATGTGATAGGGCTGCTTGTGGCCGTCGAAGGGGCTGACCGGCTGGCCGAGACCGGCCCAGACGCCATTATAATTCACGCCCGCCGCCATCACGAGAACCAGCACCTCGTGGCTGTCGATCTCCCAGGTATCGACCACCTCCTGCTGGAACGATTTGTCGGGTTCGCCATGCCGTTCGCGGCGGATGGCCCATGCGTACATCTTCCTGGGCACATAACCCAGCGGGGGCATTTCGCCGATTTCGTAAAGATCCTTTTCAGGTGCGTCGTAGGGGGCAATCCCCGTGTCGGTGTCCAGCGACATTCTGAGCCTCCAAGAACTGAATTGCCGCATTGCAGAATCGCGGCGTCTGACCCAAGGGGATAAAGATGGGCGCGCAACAATGCAATTGCGTTATGGTGGTTTTTGAAATTTTATAACCTCGCAGATGCAGAAATTCGCGCTGCATCCGCACTGTCCGCGGGCAAATGGTGGCGGATCGACGCCGCATAGAACGCGATTGTCGGCTTTTCGGCCTCGGGCACCTCGATCGCGTCGCCGGACTCCTGCACGATATGGCGCCTGCGCAGCTCCTGCAGGCCCTCGCGCGTCAGGGCATCGGCGTCCTGCGCGGGGCGGTTCTGCACCGGCAGCGCGGCGATCAGCCCGGCAACCGCGCCGGGAAGCGCCGCCCCGGGCAGCCGCCCCCCGGCCCGCTGCAGCGCCAGCGCCACCAGCGGCACCGGCAGCACCGGCATCTCGTCGGCGATGCGATCCATCAACCCTGTCGCCAGCGCCTCGACATCGCCTGAAAACCCGTTGAGCGACAGCGGCATCCCGAACCGCACGCCGGCCCGGCCGAACCGGCAATACCGTCCGCGCAGCCGCAGCCAGGCCATGCGCAGGACAAAGCGCAGCACCGCACCGATCCGGGCGCGAAAGCGGCGGGTGCCCTCGGCCGCGGCGGCGATCAGCACGCGATCCTCCAGCACGCGGTCATAGTTCAGGGCGACCGGCACGAACACCACGTCGCGCGCATCCGGCGGCCGGTCTTCGGCAAGATATTTCAGGATACCGTGGCGCGGCGGCGCCAGCGCGCCGGTCAGGCTCAGCCCGCCTTCGGGGAATACCGCCTGCGCCACACCGCCATCGGTGGCCAGCCGCACATAGCGCGCCAGAACCTTGCGATACAGGTCTCCACGGCTTTTGCGGCGGATGAAATAGGCACCCATCGCCCGGATCAGCCGCGACAGCGGCCAGACCCGCGCCCATTCCCCCACCGCATAGGCCAGCGCCGAACGATCCGCGGCAAGGTAGGTGACCAGCACGTAATCCATGTTCGAACGGTGGTTCATCACGTAGACGACCGTGGCCTGCGGGTCGATCGCGGCCACCGCCGCCTCGTCCCGGTGATCCAGCCGCACATCGTAAAGCGCGTGCGACAGCCAGCGCGCAAGCCGCGTCGCCACCCCGAAATAGAGCGAGGCGGAAAACCCCGGCACGATCTCGCGGGCATAGCGGCGGGCGGTTTCGAAGGCGACGTTTTCGGGCACGCCCTCTTCACCGGCATGGGCCACGATGGCGCGGGTCACCTCGGGGTCGTAGATCAGGCGCTGGATCATGTCGTGCCGCCGCGCCAGCTTGAAGGGCTGGATCGGGCGTTCCAGCCGCTTGTTCAGTTCCGCGACCGCACGCTCCAGCCGGCGGCGAAAGAACCAGCGCACCGACGGGAACAGGAAATGCGAGGCAAAGGTGACGGCGGCAAAGGCCACCAATAACACCAGTGCCCAGACGGGCATTTCCACGGTTTGAAACATGGGCGCAGAATGACCGGGTTCCGACGCGGCGTAAATGCCGTCATGCCGCAACGCAGCGAATTGACCTTGGCACAAAATTCCGGTCTATTACGTGCTGACGCAATAATATTGCCCAACCGATTCATCGCCGGAGGCCCCGATGACCGAGACGCAGAAAGACCGCCCGTGGCTTATTCGCACCTATGCCGGCCATTCCACGGCAAAGGCGTCGAACGCGCTGTATCGCAGCAACCTGTCGCGGGGACAGACCGGGCTGTCGGTGGCGTTCGATCTGCCCACGCAGACGGGCTATGACAGCGATCACGTCCTGGCGCGCGGCGAGGTCGGCAAGGTCGGTGTGCCGGTCAGCCACCTGGGCGACATGCGCACCCTGTTCGATCAGATTCCGCTGGAACAGATGAACACCTCGATGACGATCAACGCGACCGCGCCGTGGCTGCTGGCGCTTTATATCGCGGTGGCCGAGGAACAGGGCGCGGACGTGACGAAACTGCAGGGCACGGTGCAGAACGACCTGATCAAGGAATACCTGTCGCGCGGCACCTATATCTGCCCGCCGAAACCGTCGCTGAAACTGATCGGGGACGTGGCCGAATACTGCTATACCAACGTGCCGAAATGGAACCCGATGAACGTGTGTTCCTATCACCTGCAAGAGGCGGGCGCGACGCCCGAACAGGAACTGGCCTTTGCGCTGGCCACCGCCACCGCCGTCCTGGACGAGCTGAAACCCCGCGTCCCGGCCGAAGATTTCCCCGCGCTGGCCGGGCGCATCAGTTTCTTCGTGAACGCGGGCATCCGTTTCGTCACCGAGATGTGCAAGATGCGCGCCTTTGTCGACCTGTGGGACGAGTTGCTGGAAACCCGTTACGGCGTGGACAACCCGAAATTCCGCCGCTTCCGCTACGGTGTGCAGGTCAACAGCCTCGGCCTGACCGAACAGCAGCCGGAAAACAACGTCTACCGCATCCTGATCGAGATGCTGGCGGTGACGCTGTCGAAAAACGCCCGCGCCCGCGCGGTGCAGCTGCCCGCATGGAACGAGGCGCTCGGCCTGCCCCGCCCGTGGGACCAGCAATGGTCGATGCGGATGCAGCAGATCCTGGCCTATGAAACCGACCTTCTGGAATTCGACGACCTGTTCGACGGCAACCCGGCGGTCGACGCCAAGGTCGAAGCCCTGAAAGATGGCGCGCGCCACGAGCTTGCCAATATCGACGGCATGGGCGGCGCGGTCGAGGCCATCGACTACATGAAGGCGCGGCTGGTGGACAGCAATGCCGACCGCCTGAACCGGATCGAGGACGGCGAAACCGTCGTGGTGGGCGTCAACCGCTTTACCGAGGGCGAACCCAGCCCGCTGACATCCGGCGATGGCGGCATCATGGTGGTCGACCCCGCGGTGGAACAGGACCAGATCGACCGCCTGAACGCCTGGCGGGCCGACCGCGACGCCGATGCGGTGGCCGCCGCGCTGGCCGACCTGCGCGCCGCCGCCGCCGGGGGGCGCAATGTCATGCCGGCCTCGATCGCCTGCGCAAAGGCCGGGGTCACCACCGGCGAATGGGCGGCGCAGATGCGCGCCGTGCATGGTGAATATCGCGGCCCCACCGGCGTGTCGAAATCGGTCAGCAACAAGACCGAGGGGCTGGACGATATCCGCGACGCGGTGGACGCGGTCAGCGACCGGCTGGGTCGGCGGCTGAAATTCCTGGTCGGCAAGCCGGGACTGGACGGCCATTCCAACGGCGCCGAGCAGATCGCCTTCCGCGCACGCGATTGCGGGATGGATATCGACTATGAGGGCATCCGCCTGACGCCCGAACAGATCGTGACCGCCGCGCAGGACACGCAGGCGCATGTGGTGGGCCTGTCGATCCTGTCGGGCAGCCACATCCCGCTGGTCGAGGATCTGATCGACCGGATGCGCGCGGCGGGGCTGGGCCACGTGCCGGTGATCGTCGGCGGCATCATCCCCGAGGAAGACGCCAGGCGCCTGCGCGCGATGGGCGTGGCGCGGGTCTATACGCCCAAGGATTTCAGCCTGAATACCATCATGATGGATATCGTCACGCTGGCCGATCCAAGGGAAATCGCGGCCGAATAAAGCGCGTAACAAATGGAAAAGGGCAGGCCAAAAGCCTGCCCTTTCGCGTGCCGGATATCTACCGCCCCGTCTTCGAGCGGTATTCGGCCACGATCCGCGAGTTCAGCGCATCGTCTTCGCGCGCGGCCTGCCCGATGGCCAGGTATTCCGCCGGGGTCATGCCCTGCACGTCTTCGACGGCCTTCCTTGCCTCGGCATTGGCCTCGTTCATCAGGTCCTGGCGGGCGTTCTGATCCGCGGCCGCCTCGATCTGCGGGTCGTAGATGCCGCGCACCTCTTCGACCGCGATGGCGGCCTGGACGAAGGCATCCACCTGCGCATCGGTCACTTCCTCGGCGGCGATGGCGGGCTCTTGCGCCTGCTGTGTCTGCTGTGTCTGCTGCGCCTGCTGTGCGGCAACCGGCGCGGCAAGGCCCAGGGCGATGGCGGACAGGGTTGCGGTCAGTTTCGGTGTAAAGGTCAAAACGTTCCTCCATTCTCGGTTTTGCGATCGGTTTTCCGTGCGATCCCCTCCGAGGTGGCCATCGGCGCGCGGCAGGTCAAAAAGGCCGGCAAGAAAATGCCGGCACCGCCGGGCATGGACGCCGCGCCGGTTTGCGCGCAGACTGCGCCCAACCACAAACAACGGACCCTGCCATGACCCTGACCATCCGCCCCCTGACCCAAGACGACGAGGCCGAGTGGCGCCGCCTCTGGACGGCCTATCTGGAGTTCTACGAAGCCACCGTCGCCGAAGAGGTCTATGCCACCACCTTCGACCGCCTGCTCGACCCCGGCCGCCCGCAACAGAACGGGCTGATCGCCCTGCAGGACGGCCGCGCGGTGGGGCTGGTGCATTACATCTTTCACCCGCATAACTGGCGGATCGAGGATGTGTGCTATCTCCAGGATCTTTATGCCGACCCGGAGGTGCGCGGCACCGGCATCGGCCGCGCCCTGATCGAGGCGGTCTATGACGCGGCGGACGGGAACGGCACGCCCGCCGTCTACTGGATGACGCAGGATTTCAACGAAACCGCGCGCCGGCTGTATGACCGGATCGCGCAGGTCACACCCTTCATCAAGTATCAGCGCTAAGGCGCCGCCACGGCCTTGCCCGCCCGGCCCGCGCGGCTATGCTGCTTTCGACGTCATCGAGGGGAGCGTATCATGACCATCCATATCGGGGCCAAACCGGGCGAGATCGCGGAAACCGTGCTGATGCCGGGCGATCCGCTGCGCGCGAAATGGGCGGCCGAGACCTTCCTGGAGGATGCGAAATGCGTCAACCAGGTGCGCGGGATGCTGGGGTTCACCGGCACCTGGCGCGGGCATCGGGTGACGATCCACGGCTCGGGGATGGGAATGCCCTCGCTGTCGATCTATGCCAACGAGCTGATCCGCGATTACGGCGCGCAAACGCTGATCCGCATCGGGTCGTGTGGGGCGATGCAGCAACATGTGCGACTGCGCAACCTGATCCTGGCGATGACCGCGAGTTCGGTTTCGACCCCCTCGACGGGTATCTTCCGCGAGCTGAACTTTGCCCCCTGCGCCGACTGGGGCCTGCTGCGCGCCGCCGTTACGGCAGCCGAGGCGCGCGGGATCGCGCCGCATGTGGGCGGCATCTATTCCGCCGACGTGTTCTATGACGAACGCCCCGACCTGAACGAGATGATGACCCGCCACGGCATCCTTGGCGTCGAGATGGAGGCGGCCGAGCTTTACAACCTTGCCGCCCGCCACAACATCCGCGCGCTGGCGGTGCTGACGGTGTCCGACCACCTGCTGACGCATGAGGCGCTGCCCGCCGGGGACCGCGAACGCAGCTTTGGCGAAATGGTGGAAATCGCGCTGGCCGCGGCCTTTCCCGGAGAGGTATGACCATGCTGGAAAAACGCCAATGGGTGCCCGCGGCGGTCGAAAGCTACGTGCAGGGCATCGCGGCCGAAACCGCGCAGTCCTCCAGCGCCGACATCGCCACCCGGATCGAGGCGCTGGCGCAGGAAAACCGCGAGATACACGAGCGCGACTGCTTCAACCTCAACCCCGCCACCAACGTGATGAACCCGCGCGCCGAGGCGTTGCTGGCCTCTGGCATCGGCACGCGGCCCTCGCTTGGCTATCCCGGCGACAAGTACGAGATGGGGCTGGAAGCCATCGAAAGGATCGAAGTGATCGCCGCCGAACTGGCCGCCGAAACCTTCGGCGCGAAATACGCCGAGATCCGCGTGCCCTCGGGCGCGATCGCCAATCTTTACGGCTTCATGGCGCTGGCGAAACCGGGCGATGCGATCATCGCGCCGCCCGCGTCGGTGGGCGGGCATGTCACGCATCACGATCCCGGCTGTGCCGGGCTTTACGGGCTGGATATCCACCCCGCCCCGGTCGACAGCGATGGCTATACCGTCGATCTGAACGCGCTGGTGGCACTGGCCCAAAAGGTCCGGCCAAGCCTGATCACCATCGGCGGGTCGCTGAACCTGTTTCCGCATCCGGTGGCCGAGATCCGGGCCATCGCCGACCGGGTGGGCGCGCATGTGCTGTTCGACGCGGCGCATCAATGCGGGATCATCGCGGGTCACGCATGGCCCAACCCGCTGGATCACGGCGCGCATCTGATGACGATGAGCACCTATAAATCGCTGGGCGGCCCGCCCTCGGGGCTGATCGTGACGAATGATGCCGCGATTGCCGAGCGGCTGGATAGCATCGCCTTTCCCGGCATGACCGCGAATTTCGACGCGGCGAAAGCAGCCGCGCTGGCGATGTCGCTGCTGGACTGGCGCGATTTCGGCAAGCCCTACGCCGCCGAAATGGTGCGTCTGGCCCGCGCGCTGGCCACAGCCCTTGCGGACGAGGGGGTGCCGGTCTTCGCGGCAGAGCGCGGCGCCTCCACCAGCCACCAGTTCGCGGTTCTGGCCGAGGGGTTCGGCGGCGGGCAGGCGGCGTCGAAAACGCTGCGCAAGGCGGGGTTCCTGGCCTGCGGGATCGGGCTGCCCGTGCCCGAGGTGCCGGGCGACATGAACGGGCTGCGCATCGGCACGCCCGAGCTGGTGCGCTGGGGCATGACGGCCGAGGATGCACCGCGGCTGGCACGGCTTGTCGCGGCGGCGCTGCGCGCGAACGACCCGGCCGCGCTGGCGCCCGAGGTGGCGGAGTGGCGGCGCAGCTTCGACCGGCTGCATTTCCTGCACGGGTAACGCGGCGGGCGTTCAGCGCCCGTGGCTGCGGTCGTAGCCGTTGACCGGCGGCGGGGTCCAGCCATCCAGCGCGCCTTCGGCGGGCGCGAAAACCTCGACCAGCAGCGGATGGCAGGCGGCGGTGTCCGAGGAATGTTCCGACGAACAATCCCCGCCCGGACAGGCGCTGAGCGCGCCCAGCAGGTCGATCTCGGCAAAGAACTCCAGGTAATCGCCGGGGCGCACGGGGCTGGCCTTCATGAAATACTGCCCCGTGTCGCGGGTAAAGCCGGTGCACATGAAGACATTGAGCACGTCATGCACATGGGGTTCGGCCTGCGACAGCGGCAGCCCGGTCTCATCGGCCAGCGCGCGGGTCAGGTTGGAATGGCAGCAATGGTGGTATTGCGTGCCCGACAGCAGGTTGCCGGTATAGGGATCGCAGCGCGTCCCGATCACGTCATGCACCGACCCGCCATATTCGTCCTTGCCATACCAGCCCAGCGTATCATGAGTGATCGTCGCCATCGGGCGCAGGGTGGGAAAGGACGACCACATGCGATGGCCCGCGGTCAGATGCGTGCCATGCAGCGCGCGGGTCTTGCCGGAATAGAACCGTTCCGACAGGTCATGCGCGTTCCACAGGTTCAGATCGCCGACCTGCGGGCCCTGAACGCTGGAAATGCGAAAGAAATGCCCGGCGGGCACCCGGAATGTCGCGGCCTCGCGCGCGGGGACGGTGGTTTCGCCGGTCTTGCCCGCGCTGTCCCGCGCGCGGCGATAGAGCGCAAGATCGGGCCGCGGCAGCGTGTCGGTGGGGTAGCAGATCACCGGCGGGATGGCGCGGCGCGCGGCGGCGTCGGCGGGTTCGGTCATGGCGGGCATCCTTGTTGATCGGGGCCGAGGGTTGCCCAGATCGCCGCGATGCGCAAGCCGTCCGCTCACAGGTGAAACCGCGCGGTTTCGGGGGAAAACCGCGCGGTTCTGTCGGGCGCGATGCGCCGTTCAGATCACCACGACATCCAGCGGCGGGAAGCCGTTGAAGCCGACCGATGCATAGGTCGAGGTATAGGCCCCGCAGTTTCGGATCACGATCCGGTCGCCCGCCGCCAGCCCGATGGGCAGGTCCACGGGGCGTTTCTCATACAGCACGTCGGCGCTGTCGCAGGACGGGCCGGCCAGGATGCAGGGCGCGGTCGGTTCGCCGTCATGCGGGGTCAGGAAGTTATAGCGGATCGCCTCGCCCTCGGTTTCGGCAAGCCCCGAGAAACGGCCGATATCGAGATAGACCCAGCGGTTCAGGTCCATGTCGGATTTGCGCGACACCAGCAGCACCTCGGCGGCAATCGCACCGGCCTCGGCCACAAGGCCACGGCCCGGTTCGGCCATGACATGCGGCACGTCGCCGAACCGCTCGGCCACCAGGTGCATGACGCGGGCGGCATAAAGCTCGGGCGCATCCACGGCCTCGCCATAGAACGCGGGGAAACCGCCACCGATGTTCAGCAGGTTCAGGTCATGACCGGCCTCGCGCGCGGCGTGCCAGACGGCGGCGACCTGGTCCAGAACCGGCGCCCACATGTCGGCGCGGCGGGTTTGAGAGCCGACATGGAACGACAGGCCCACGGGGCGCAGGCCCAGACGGGTGGCCAGTGCCATCAGGTCCGGCGCCTTGTCGGGGGCGCAGCCGAACTTGCGCGACAGCGGCCAGTCGGCCTGGCTGTTCATGACCAGCATTCGGATATAGACGCGGGCGCGCGGGGCGTGGCGGGCGATCTTTTCCAGCTCTTCCTCGGCGTCGGCGGCAAACAGGGTAATGCCGCGCTCATGCGCCCAGGCGATGTCGGCGGCGCGCTTGATCGTGTTGCCAAAGCTGATGCGCCCGGGCGTGGCGCCTGCGGCGAGGCACATTTCGATCTCGGCGCGGCTGGCGGCGTCAAAGCCGGAGCCAGCCTGCGCCAGCCCTTCCAGCAGCTCGGGCGCGGGGTTGGCCTTGACCGCATAGTGGATATGGGCGCGGCCCAGCCCCTGCGACAGCGCGGCATAGCGGCGGATCACGGCATCGCGGTCGATCACCAGCGTCGGGCGATCGAAGCGGTGGGACAGGATATGCGCCTCGGCGCGGGACAGGGATGCGTCAAGGACGGGCACGGGCCCGGTTACAAAAGCGTTCATGGTCATCTCCGTTCAGACCGGTGGCCCGGTAAGGCCAAGTTCCAAGGGAGACGTTACCGTCGCTGCTGTAACCGTAGGGGCGTGACCCCTTTCGACAGAGGCGCGTGCGTTGGCGTCCTGATCGCGCATATGGGGCAAAGCCATGAGTCGATCAAGCGGGAATTTTCAGTGCGGTAAAAATTTTTCGTAGGCGGGCTCAGCCCTTGTGACGCAGGCATATCTTTGGCGGCTTGCCGTTCGGTGTGACCGTTTCAGCCCCGCAGGCGGCGCAGCGCCAGAACGGGCCATCGGCGTGGCGATATTCGCGCCAGCGGCATTCGCGCGTGGCGCGGTTCGACAGGATCGCCACGCCGATCAGCGCAAGGATGATCAGGACCGGATAGAGCATCAGACCGCGCGGCCCGCAGCCCGGCCGGAAAAGATGCAACCGCCCAGGAATGTGCCCTCAAGCGCGTTGTAGCCGTGATAGCCACCGCCGCCGAATCCCGCGACCTCGCCCGCCGCGAAAAGCCCGTCAAAGGGCGTGCCATCGGGGCGCAGCACCCGGGAGTGAAGGTCGGTATGCAGCCCGCCCAGCGATTTGCGCGTCAGGATGTTCAGCCGCACGGCGATCAGCGGGCCGTTGGCGGGATCGAGGATCTTGTGCGGTTTGGCGGTGCGAATGAAGCGGTCGCCACGATAGGCGCGGGCCTGGCGGATCGCGATCACCTGCGCATCCTTGGCGAAGGGGTTGTCGATCTGCGCGTCGCGCGCGGCGATCTGGGCACGGATATGGCCGGGATCGAGCGGCGCATGGGGTGTCAGCGCGTTCATGCCCTGCACCAGCGTTTCCAGATCGGCGGCGACGACGAAATCCTCACCCTTGTCCTTGAACGCCTCGACCGCCGCTGTGGCCCCCTTGCCCAGCCGTTCCTTGAGCACCTGCGACCAGCGCCCCGACACGAGATCAGGGTTCTGTTCGCTGCCCGACAGGGCGAATTCCTTTTCGATGATCTTTTGCGTCAGCACGAACCAGCTGTGATCGTGGCCGGTGGACAGGATGCGTTTCAGCGTCGCCAGCGTGTCGAAGCCCGGCAGGCAGGGCGGTTCCATCCGCTGCCCCAGCGCATCCAGCCAGACCGAGGACGGGCCGGGCAGGATGCGGATGCCGTGGTTGGGCCAGATCGGTTCCCAGTTCTTCAGCCCCTCGCAGTAATGCCACATGCGATCCTCGTTGATGGCGTCGGCACCGGCGGCTTTGGCCACGCGGGCCATCTGCCCGTCGACGTAATCGGGCACGCCCGACACCATCGTGGCAGGGGCCGGGCCCAGCCTGCCCGCGGGCCATTGCGCGCGCACCTGCGCATGGTCGCCGCCGATCCCGCCGGTGGTCAGGATCACCGTGTCGCCCGCGATTTCGAAAGGGCCGGTGACGGTGCGGTTGGTCGATGCGCCGCGGCGGGCATCATCCCCGGCCAGCACATCGCCGGTAATGCCGGTCACGCGCCCGCCCGTGACGCTCAACCCCGTTACCTTGTGGCGAAAGCGGAATTCCAGACGCCCCGCAGCCTCGGCGGCAAGCGCCAGCCGCACGAAGGGGGCGACGATCCCCTCACCGGCGCCCCATGTGATGTGAAAGCGCGGCACCGAATTGCCATGCCCGTCGGCCAGCGCACCGCCGCGTTCGGCCCAGCCGACGACGGGAAACCAGCGCATCCCGATTTCGGCCAGCTCTGCCCGCATCGGGCCGGCGGCATAGTCCAGATACCCCTCGGCCCAGGCGCGGGGATTGGCATCCTCGGGCCGGTCGAACCCGGCGCTGCCCATCCAGTCCTGCAAGGCAAGGGCGTGGCTGTCGCGGATACCCATGCGGCGCTGTTCGGGCGTGTCGACCATGAACAGGCCGCCCAGCGACCAGAACGCCTGCCCGCCCAGCGATTGCCGGCCTTCCTGATCCACCATGACGACATGGCGACCGCGCTTTACCGCCTCATGCGCGGCGGCGAGACCCGCCAGCCCTGCGCCTACGATGATGACATCGGCCATGTTCGCCCCTTCCCTTTTCGGGGAATGCTAGGGCCGAAGGCCGTATCGACGCAACGCCGCGTTGCGGGCGACGTCAGGGAAAGCGGCGATCAGGCCGCTTTCACGTATTCGAAATAGCTGTCGTCCTGCACGGGTGCGGCCTGTGCCTGGCGCGGCGCGTCGTCGTAATAGGCATAGGCCTGCTCCAGCGCGGCAAGGGCTGCCTTGGCGTCGGCTCTGGTTTTGGCTTGCGTGCTCATTGGGGTTGTCCTTTCCTTGAGACATCCCCTCCCTGCCGCAGAAGATGGCACCGCCCGCGCGGGTTGACATCGCACAATCCGAAATGCCCGCCATGCGTTTTCTGCAAAACAAGGGGCAGCCCCGCCTATGCGCGCGCCATCACCTCGACCGACAGCACGGTGGGCAGGTGGCGCAGGATCTCGTCCCAGCTTTCGCCGCCGTCGCGGCTTTGAAAGACCGAGCCGGAGTTGGTGCCGAAATAGAGCGCCGGGTTTTTGCCCGCCTCGATGGCCATCGCCTGGCGCAGCACGGTGAAAAAGCAATCGCGCGCGGGCAGGCCCGACTGGTGTTTTTCCCAGCTTTCGCCGCCATCGGTGGATTTCCAGACCGCGGCCGAGCCATCGGGCGGAAAGCGGCCCGCCATGTCGCCGTTCAGCGGGAACACCCAGATTGTTTCGGGATCGTGCGGATGCACGGCGATGGGAAAGCCGAAGGTCGAGGGCAGCCCGTGGGTGATGTCGTCCCAGTGGCGGCCACCGTCGCGGGACCGCCATGTGCCGTGGTGGTTCTGCTGGTAGAGCGTGCCATCGGGCGCGCGCTGCATGTTGTGGACGCAATGGCCGATTTCGCCGTTGCAGGGCGCGGCGGGGTGATCGTGGGGGGATTGCGCCTGCGCGTTGGTCAGGCGGTTGCGCCTGGCCCAGCTTTTGCCGCCATCCTCGGACGCGAAAACCCCGGCGGCCGAAATCGCCAGCCACAGTTTTGCCGGATCGCCAGGATCGGTCAGGACGGTGTGCAGCGTCAGGCCCGCCGCGCCGGGGTTCCAGGCCTCGCGCTCAGGAAAGTCAGCCAGCGCTGCGTTGCGGGCCCATGTTTCGCCCGCATCATGGCTGACATAGAGATTGCCGGGTTTCGCCCCCGCATAGAGCGCGCCCTGCGCGGGGCGGATCGACCAGATCGAGTGGATGTCCTTGCCGAAGGGCAGGTCTGTCTTTTCCCAGCCGATCATGGCGGCGAAATCGGGATCGTTCTCGGCCCAGTCGTCCATCATCCCCGAGGACAGCCGGGCGAGGTGCCAGCCCTGCCCGCCATCCGCGCTGCGCCAGACGCCCGCGCCGGTGAAATCGTCGCCGCCGCCCGCCCATATATGGCCGCTGGCCGGGTCGCCGTTGACGTGGTTGATCGTCCAGCCGTCGCAATGCGGGCCGGTGATGCGCCAATCCGCGCCATCGCCGGACGTGGCCAGAAAGGCGCCCTTGGTGGTGCCGAGCATGAGGGTGGTGATCATCGCGCGATCCTCCTTCAGGGCGAGGATAGCACGACCTGGGGAGTCCCGGCCAACAATGCCGGGGCGCGCGGCGGGCCGGGGCAAAGCCCGGCCCGGGGCCGGTCAGACGGCGCGTTCGACCATCATCTTCTTGATCTCTGCAATCGCCTTGGCCGGGTTCAGGCCCTTGGGGCAGGTCTTGGTGCAGTTCATGATGGTGTGGCAACGGTAGAGCTTGAAGGGATCTTCGAGCTGATCCAGACGCTCGCCCGTAGCCTCGTCGCGGCTGTCGATGATCCAGCGATAGGCGTGCAGCAGCGCGGCCGGGCCGAGGTAACGGTCGCCGTTCCACCAATAGCTCGGGCAGGCGGTCGAGCAGGAGGCGCACATCACGCATTCATAAAGCCCGTCGAGTTTCTTGCGATCCTCGATCGACTGCCTCCACTCTTTCGCGGGGCGGTTCGTCTTGGTCTCCAGCCAGGGCATGATGCTGGCGTGCTGGGCGTAGAAATGCGTCAGGTCCGGGATCAGGTCCTTGACCACCGGCATGTGCGGCAGCGGATAGATCTTCACGTCGCCCTTGATCTCGTCCAGCCCGTAGATGCAGGCCAGCGTGTTGATCCCGTCGATATTCATCGCGCAGGAGCCACAGATGCCTTCGCGGCAGGACCGGCGGAAGGTCAGCGTCGGGTCGATCTCGTTCTTGATCTTGATCAGCGCGTCCAGAACCATCGGGCCGCACTTGTCCATGTCCAGGAAATAGGTGTCGACCCGGGGGTTTTCGCCATCGTCGGGGTTCCAGCGGTAGATGCTGAATTTCCGCACGTTGGTGGCGCCTTCGGGCTTGGGCCATGTCTTGCCCACGCGGATGCGCGAATTCTTGGGGAGTGTGAATTGAACCATTTTCTTCTCCTCCGGTCAGCCGGCCAGAACAGTCAGGCTGTTCCCGGCGATGCATTGGACGGATTGCGGGCGCTGGGCGATGTCCAGCACGGTTTCGACAGTGGATTGCGTAACGCCGGTGACCGAGGCCCCGGCGATGCGCAGGATTTCATTGGCCGAGGCCGCGTCGATCACGCAATCGGTGACGGGTGCGGCGTTCACGCCCGGAAAGCGGTTGGCGACAATGCCGTTCACCACGCCCTTGGCCTGATCGCGGGCGATGGTGTCGGCGGCCTGGCTGGTCATCTGGCAACCGGCAAGGGCCATCATCGCGGCGGATATGACGAACCCGCGCCGCATCAGTAATGCGTGCCCACGCAATATTTCGATCCGCCGACCATCACCGAGGATCGCGGCGGGCAGCCCGGGGTTCCCGCCATGCCGAAATACTGCCGGGTCAGCTCGGCCTCGGCACGGGCGCGGGCACCCTCGGGGTCGGGATAGCCCGCCGCCCCGGCGGCAAGGCGATCCGCCGCGCAATCGTTGACCTGGGCGACCTGCGCCGCGGAAAGCTGCGTGTCGGATTTCAGGCGCACCATGACCGCACCGCCACGGTATTCCGAATGATAGGTCGATCGCGTGCCCTGCGGCGCAGTGCCGAACAGGTCGATCCGGCAGGCGCGCAGGGCAGCGCGCTGTGCCTCGGCCGAGCGGCCGGCATTCAGGCCACCCGGACCTTCGGTCAGCACGCAGCCGGACACCAGCCCCGCCAGCGCAATCGCGGCTGCGGCGCGCGCGATCATCAGAACGTCCTCGCCTTCGGTGCGATTGTCTTCAACGCGATCCCGCCTTCCTTTTCGGTGGTCAGCGGGTCGGTGATCACGTCACGATAGGTCAGCGCGACCTTGTTGCCGTCGACATGCGCGATGGAATGCACGCGCCATTTCTTGTCGTCGCGTTCGGGGTGATCCTCGTGCGCATGGGCACCGCGGGATTCCTTGCGCGCCTCGGCACCGGTGATGGTGGCCAGCGCGTTGGGCATCAGGTTGGTCAGTTCCAGCGTCTCCATCAGGTCGCTGTTCCAGATCAGGCTGCGGTCGGTGACCTTGAGGTCATCGAGCTTGGCGGCGATGGCCGTCATCTTGTCCACACCCTGTTTCAGGGTTTCCGAGGTGCGGAACACGGCGGCATCTTCTTGCATGGTGCGCTGCATTTCCAGCCGCAGCTCGGCGGTGGGGGTGCCACCGTCGGCGTTGCGCAGCCCGTCGAACCGGTCGAACGCGGCGGCAATCGACGCCTGGTTCAGCACCGGGTTGGGCGCGTCGCGATCGACCACCTTGCCGGCGCGGATCGCGGCGGCGCGACCGAACACCACAAGGTCGATCAGGCTGTTGGACCCAAGGCGGTTGGCCCCGTGCACCGAGGCGCAGCCCGCCTCGCCCACGGCCATCAGGCCGGGCACGATGGCGTTATGGTCGTCCTTCGTCGGGTTGATCACCTCGCCCCAGTAATTCGTCGGGATGCCGCCCATGTTGTAATGCACGGTGGGCAGAACCGGGATCGGTTCCTTGGTCACGTCGACACCGGCAAAGATCTTGGCGGATTCGCTGATCCCCGGCAGGCGCTCGGCCAGCGCCTCTTTCGGCAGGTGGCTGAGGTTGAGGTGGATGTGATCGCCATATTCGCCGACGCCGCGGCCTTCGCGGATTTCCATCGTCATCGAGCGGCTGACATAGTCGCGCGGCGCCAGATCCTTGTATTGCGGCGCGTAGCGTTCCATGAACCGCTCGCCCTCGGAGTTGGTGAGATACCCGCCCTCGCCGCGCGCGCCCTCGGTGATCAGGCAGCCCGAGCCGTAGATGCCGGTGGGGTGGAACTGCACGAATTCCATGTCCTGCAGGGCCAGCCCCGCGCGCGCCACCATGCCGCCGCCGTCGCCGGTACAGGTATGGGCGCTGGTCGCACTGAAATAGGCGCGTCCGTAGCCGCCGGTGGCCAGCACGACCATCTTGGCGTTGAAGACATGCATCGTCCCATCGTCCAGCTTCCAGCAGACGACGCCCTGGCATTGGCCGTCATCCGACATGATCAGGTCGATGGCGAAATACTCGATATAGAATTCGGCGTTGTTCTTGAGGCTCTGGCCATAAAGCGTGTGCAGGATGGCGTGGCCGGTGCGGTCGGCGGCGGCGCAGGTGCGCTGCACCGGCGGGCCTTCGCCGAACTCGGTGGTGTGGCCGCCGAACGGGCGCTGATAGATCTTGCCCTCCTCGGTGCGGCTGAAGGGCACGCCGTAATGTTCCAGCTCGTACACCGCCTTGGGCGCCTCGCGCGCAAGGTATTCCATCGCGTCGGTATCGCCCAGCCAGTCCGAGCCTTTCACCGTGTCGTACATGTGCCATTGCCAGTGGTCGGGCCCCATGTTCGACAGCGACGCGGCGATGCCGCCCTGCGCGGCGACGGTATGCGACCGGGTCGGGAAAACCTTGGTGACGCAGGCCGTGCGCAGGCCCTGTTCGGCCATGCCCAGCGTCGCGCGCAGGCCGGCACCGCCGGCCCCGACGACCACGACGTCATATTCATGCGTCTCGTATTCGTAAGCAGCCATCTTCGTTCAGTCTCCGGTCTTAAAGCGCGAGTTTGGCAATGGCGAAAAGCCCCGTCGCCATCGCGGCATAGGACAGGCAGGCCAGCAGGATCAGGGCGATTTTCTGGCCGGTGCCGTGAACATAATCCTCGATCATGACCTGCGCGCCATCGTTGAAGTGTTTCCAGCCGACGATAAAGGTCAGCGCCGCGACCAGCGCGGGGAACGGCCGGGCGAAATAGGCGGTCACCTCTTCGTAGGTGCCGCCCAGCGCGGGGCCGAAGGTGAAGACGAACAGTGGCACCAGGATCAGCAGGGCCACGGACGACACCTTCATCGCCCAGAAATGGTGAACGCCGGACTTGGCCGAGCCAAGGCCCGTGGCGCGTTTGCGGTCTGTCAGATAACGCATCGCGGCCTCCTTACACGATCAGCAGGGTCAGGACGGTCAGCACGACCGATCCGATGAGGCAGCCCCAGCCCAGCTTTTCGGCAAGGCCAAGTTCCAGCATCATCGCGTTGTCCCAGATCAGGTGCCGGATACCCGCAAGCGTGTGATACCACAGGCCCAGCACCGACAGCGTCAGAACAAGATCGCCGAACCAGCTTGTGACAAAGCCGTTCGCCACGGCGAAATATTCCGGCCCGCTGGAGGCGGCGAGGAACCACCACACGATCATGAGCCCCGCCACCACCAGCGCGTTGCCGGTGATCCGCGTCAGGATCGACGTGAGGGACGTGATCTGCGGGCGGTAAATGGAAAGGTGAGGTGAAAGCGGGCGGTTGCCCCTGTTTACATCAGCCATTGGTCATCCCTTGGTGCTTTGCACACGGCGGTATACCCGGTGTCGCGCTGTTTTGTGCATCCTTTTCGCGCCCATGTCACGCGCGCACAAGCCTGATATTGCGATAAAACCGCGCATTTTGTCACAAAGCCCGATTTTTGTGATCACATGCGCGGCAGGTGTGATCACAACAATCGGAAATCTCAGGACGGAACGAATCCCAGTGCTTCGAGCGCGCGCCGCGCGCGGTCTTTCTGGGTGGGTTCCCCCGTGAGGACACGGATGTTGAGATCGTGCACCAGCATGCTCAGCCGCTTGTCGCGCCGCAGATCGGCGATCATGGGCGCCACCGCGTCCCGCGGTGCATTCAGGATGTCGTCCAGTGACGGAATCGGAACCAACTGGTCCATTGGGCAGCCTCCACGCATGATTCCCGTCCTCCCCTACAGGGAGTGTAAAGATTTCGTGAAGGTCGGCACAAGCTTTCAGTGGCCGGGCCCTGCATTGGCTGCCGGGCTCAGACCGGCATCAGCGCCCAGTAATCGAGATCCAGAAGCACGCCGGGCAGGTATTTGCCATCGTCGCCCTTCAGCGCCCCCACCGAGCCGTCCGAGGTGGCGACCAGCCGCAACCGGATCGCGCCGACACCCGGAACCGGGGTTTCGGCCTTGTCCAGAACCTCGGACCAGGCCCTGACCGTCAGCCCGCTGAAACAGGGATTGGCATGGGCGCCGCCGTTCAGCCCCACGATCATCTGCGCATTGGCCAGCCCGTTGAAGGACAGCGCCCGCGCCATCGAGATCACGTGCCCGCCATAGATCAGCCGCTGGCCATCGGGGCGGAAGGTGGCATCGAAATGCACCTTGGCGGTGTTCTGCCACAGGCGGGTGGCCATCATGTGCTCGGCCTCTTCGATGGTCACGCCATCGACATGGTCGATCTGTTCGCCCACCTGGTAATCGCCCCAGCGATGCGGCTCGCCCGCAAGGGTGAAATCGTAATTGGTGAAATCCAGCCCCTCGGGGATCGCCAGGTCATCGACCGACAGAACCTTTTTCAACTCGGGCACCACGGCATCCGGCGCCGGCGCGTCAAGGTCGTTCTTGCGCACCATCACCCAGCGCACGTAGTCCATCACGGTCTCGTCGCGCTGGTTCGTGCCGCGCGTGCGCACGTAGACCACCCCGGTCTTGCCGTTCGAGTTCTGTTTCAGCCCGATCACCTCGGAACCGGAGCGCAGCGTATCGCCCGGATAAACCGGCTTCAGCCAGCGGCCTTCGGCATAGCCCAGGTTCGCCACCGCGTTCAGCGACACGTCGGGCACCGTCTTGCCGAAGACCACGTGGAACGCCGCCAGATCGTCCAGCGGGCTTTGCGGCAACCCGCAGCCGCGCGCGAATTCGTCCGAGGAGTAAAGCGCGTGACGCGCCGGATAGAGCGCGTGATAAAGCGCGCGCTCGCCCTGCCCCACGGTGCGCGGCACCGCGTGGTCGATCACCTGACCGAGTTTGTAATCCTCGAAAAAGCGGCCCGGGTTGGTCTTGGCCATGTCCTACTGCTCTCCAAGCTTGATATCGGGGGAATAGGTGCCGGGGGCCTCTTTCACCACGGCCTGCCCGCAGCGCATCACGCCGTTGGCCGCGTCGAACGCATAGGTCGGATCGCCGTGCAGCTCCCACCCCTTGTTCAGGGCGTCGGTGACCTTGTGGCAAAAGGCCGAAGTGTCGTCGGCGGTCAGAAAACGGTAAAGTTTCATGGCACTACCCCGGAAATGGCGAGACGCCGAGCATCAGGTGAATGCCCGCGATGATGGCAAAGCCCACGACAGAGGCGACCACAAGGATCACATCCCGCTTGGGCTCACCCGGTTGCGGCGGCACCCAGGGCTCGGACCGGTTGATCAGGATCACTTGGACCACCGCCCAGACCAGCAGCCCGCCGAACAGCACGATCGAGGCCAGGTCGCCGTTCACCAGCAGGTGCGCCACCGCCCATATCTTGACCGAGGCCAGCATCGGATGCCGGAACCGCGCCCTGAGCCTGCCCCTGGAATGGGACATTGCGAAAAAGAACACCGCGAACAGCATCAGCAGGTTGTTGAGATGCGTCGTCCAGCCGGGCGGCGTCCAGACCGGGACGAACTCGGCCTGCCGGTAGCCGACGATCATCAGCGCCAGCCCCACAAGGATCGCCAGCGCGACCACGCCCTTGCCGGCATCCCCCATAGAGGCGCGGGTGTCCGACGCCACGCGCTTGAAGAAATGCGCCGCGATCCACAGGATCAGGCCGAGTATCATAAGGGTCATGTCACGCTCCGCTTAGAGGGAGGCGATGGAGGATGCCATCGCCAGAATCTTCTTGGCGGTCTCAACATGCAGGTTTTCGACGATTTTGCCATCCACCACGGCCACGCCCTGCCCCGAGCGTTCGACCTCTTCGAAGGCGTCGATCTGGCGGCGGGCCAGGTCGATCTCGGCCTCGGAGGGCGAGAAGCATTCGTTGGTCACATCGACCTGCGCGGGATGGATCAGCGTCTTGCCGTCGAACCCGAGGTCGCGGCCCTGTTCGCATTCGGCGCGCAACCCGTCCTCGTCCTTGAACTGGTTGTAAACGCCGTCGATGGCGATCACGCCATAGGCGCGGGCGGCCAGCAGCATCTGTTGCAGCGCCGCCATCATCGGCAGGCGGTCGGCGCGGAACCGGCAGTTCAGTTCCTTCGCCAGATCGTTGGTGCCCGCGACAAAGCCGCTCAGTTGCGGATGCGCGGCGATTTCGGCGGCGTTCATCACGCCCAGCGGCGTTTCGATCATCGCCCAGATCGGCCGGCCATTGCCCAGCAGATCGGCCAGCGCCTGCACGTCGGCGGCGGAATTGACCTTGGGCAGCAGGAAGGCGTCGCAATCGGCATCCTTCAGCGCGGCAACATCGCCCGCGCCCCATTCGGTATCCAGACCGTTGATGCGGATGATCCGCGCCCGCGCACCATAGCCGCCCTGTTGCAGCGCGGCGGCCAGCGTGGCACGCGCTTCGGCCTTGGCGTCGGGTGTCACGGCATCCTCAAGGTCAAAGATGATCGCATCGACGGGCAGGCCGCGGGCCTTGTCCAGCGCGCGCTCTTTCGAGCCGGGGATATAGAGAACCGAGCGATAGGGGCGAACGGTGCTGTCCATGAGTCTCTCCCGTAACAAAGTTGCGCGGGACTTGGCATTTTTTTGCACAAATGTTCAAGCAGTTTCTCGCCGCGATGCAGCACCCCGTTGCGGAACGCCGCGTTAACCCGCCGTTCACCGCTTTCACGCCACGGTTCCGGGCATTGCCGACAGCGCGGAAAGGACCCGGGATGATCGCACGACTTGCCACCGCACTGACCCTGACCTGCGCCCTTTGTGCGCCCGTGCGTGCACAAGGATCGAATTGCGCGCCGCGCGAAACCGTGCTGCACCGGCTGGCCGACCGCTATGGCGAAACGCGGCGGTCCGTGGGGCTGGGCACCGACAACACGGTGATCGAGGTGTTTGCCGCCAATAGCGGAAGCTGGACCATCACCGTCACCACCGCGCAGGGCGTCACCTGCCTGATCGCCAGCGGACAGGCGTTCGAGGCGCTGGCCGACACGCTGCCGGAACCGGGCGACGACGCCTGATCAGGTCAGCCCGTCCCAGATCAGCTTCGTCCCCGTCACCCCCAGCAGCACATAGGTCAGCGCGAAAAAGGCGCGTTCCGGCACGATGCGGTGCGCCCGCACGCCCAGCCACGCCCCCAGCAGCGCGAAGGGCGCAAGCAAAAGGTCGGCCAGGACTGTCTGTGCGGTAAAAATCCCCAGAAAGGCATATGGCACGAATTTCACGATATTGATGACCCAGAACACGATCACCGTGGTCGCCTGGAACGTGGTCTTGTCCAGCCGCCGCGACAGCAGCCAGACTGCCGCCGGCGGCCCGCCCGCGTGGCTGACGAAACTGGTGAACCCCGCCACCGCGCCGACCAGCCCGCCGGCCCAGGGCGGCAGGCCGGTCGACGGCGCCGGGATGATCCGGGCCCGTTGGGCCATCTGCCACGCGACGAACCCCACGGAAATCGCCCCGATCAGCACCCGGAACACATCGGCATCCGCCACCTGGTAAAGCCACGCGCCCAGCACCACGCCCGGCACGCCCCCCGCGATCAGCAGCTTTGCGTCGGGCCAGCTCCAGCGTTTCCAGTAGGGGCGCAGGGTGCTGACATCTATCAGCATCAGAAGCGGCAGCATGATGCCCAGCGCCTGCCCCGGCTCCAGCACAAGCGCCAGAATCGAGGCGGCGGCAAAGGCCGCGCCCGACCCGAAACCGCCCTTGGATATGCCCGCGAAGGTCACGGCAGGCGCGGCGATTGCGAAAAATGACCAGCCCGGTTCCAGCGCGCGCCCCTGCGTTAAGCCCCTTGTTCCAGCGATCTTTACGGGGTTTTTCCCTGCGCGAACAGCCCCGGCGCGGGGGATGCCGCATCGCGGCGGCCTTGCGCGCGCGGCAATAAGCGACTACGCCATGCGCGAAATTCAACACGGACCGGAGACTAATCATGGCCAGACCCAAGATCGCCCTCATCGGTGCGGGACAGATCGGTGGCACGCTTGCCCACCTTGCCGCAATGAAGGAACTGGGTGACGTCGTTCTTTTCGACATCGCCGAGGGCACCCCGGAAGGCAAGGCGCTCGACATCGCTGAATCGGGCCCCTCGGAAGGGTTCGACGCGCGGCTGAAGGGCACGCAGGATTACGCCGACATCGCCGGCGCCGATGTCTGCATCGTCACCGCCGGCGTCCCCCGCAAACCGGGGATGAGCCGCGACGACCTGCTGGGCATCAACCTGAAAGTCATGAAATCGGTGGGCGAGGGCATCGCCGCCAACGCGCCCGACGCCTTCGTGATCTGCATCACCAACCCGCTGGACGCGATGGTGTGGGCACTGCGCGAATTCTCGGGCCTGCCCCATGAAAAGGTCTGCGGCATGGCCGGCGTTCTGGACAGCGCCCGCTTCCGCCACTTCCTGAGCGTGGAATTCGACGTGTCGATGAAGGACGTGACCGCCTTCGTTCTGGGCGGACATGGCGACACGATGGTGCCGCTGACCCGCTATTCGACCGTCGGCGGCATCCCCCTGCCCGACCTGGTGGATATGGGCTGGACCACGCAGGACAAGCTGGACGCCATCGTGCAGCGCACCCGCGACGGCGGCGCCGAGATCGTCGGCCTGCTGAAAACCGGCTCGGCCTTCTACGCGCCGGCCACCAGCGCCATCGAAATGGCCGAAGCCTACCTGAAAGACCAGAAGCGCCTGCTGCCCTGTGCGGCCTATGTCGATGGCGCGCTTGGCCTGAAAGGGATGTATGTGGGCGTGCCCACCATCATCGGCGCCGGCGGTATCGAACGTGTCGTCGATATCAAGCTGAACAAGGACGAGCAGGCGATGTTCGACAAGTCGGTCGAGGCGGTGAACGGTCTGGTCGCGGCCTGCAAGGGCATCGACAGCAGCCTCGCCTGAGACTGACACGAGGGACGGATGACAGGCCCCGCGGTACTGCCGCGGGGCCTTTTTCTTTGCGGCGGCCACATCTTCCGCCTCATGCATACGGCAGCATACATGCCGCGCGATTCTTTCCGCACCGGCCAGCCGCATTTGTGATCACACGATTTCTGGCTGTGATCACAAAACGTCGAAAAAGCGCCGGATTTCCCGCCCGGCAAGAGAATTCAGTTAAACATGGCGCAAGCTTGTGCCACTACGGCTATCAATCGACAGCCAAGACGGGACAGCTTCATGAATATCCATGAATATCAGGCGAAGGCGCTTCTTCGCTCTTACGGCGCCCCGGTTTCGGACGGCCGCGCCGTCATGAAAGCCGAGGATGCCAAGACCGCAGCCGGTGAGCTTGACGGCCCCCTGTGGGTGGTCAAGGCGCAGATCCACGCCGGCGGCCGCGGCAAAGGCCACTTCAAAGAGGCCGAAGCCGGCGAAAAGGGCGGTGTGCGCCTGGCCAAATCGGTCGAGGAAGCGGCGGAAGAAGCCAAGAAGATGCTGGGCAAGACGCTGGTGACCCACCAGACCGGTCCCGCGGGCAAGCAGGTCAACCGCATCTATATCGAGGACGGCTCGGATATCGAGCGTGAACTGTACCTCGCCCTGCTGGTCGACCGCCAGACCAGCCGCATCTCTTTCGTCTGCTCGACCGAGGGCGGCATGGATATCGAAGAGGTCGCCGCCGAAACCCCCGAAAAGATCCTGTCGTTCAGCGTCGATCCCGCCACCGGCTATCAGCCGTTCCACGGCCGCCGCATCGCCTTTGCGCTGGGACTGGAAGGCGCGCAGGTCAAGCAATGCGTCAAGCTGATGGGCATCCTCTATACCGCCTTCGTCGAGAAGGACATGGAGATGCTGGAAATCAACCCGCTGATCGTCATGACCAATGGCGAGCTTAAGGTGCTGGACGCCAAGCTGGGGTTCGACGGCAACGCGCTCTATCGCCAGCCCGACGTGTCCAACCTGCGCGACGAGACCGAGGAAGACCCCAAGGAACTGCAGGCCAGCAAGTATGACCTGAACTACATCGCGCTGGACGGTGAAATCGGCTGCATGGTGAACGGCGCGGGCCTTGCCATGGCGACGATGGACATCATCAAGCTTTACGGCGCAGAGCCGGCCAACTTCCTCGACGTGGGCGGCGGCGCCACCAAGGAAAAGGTGACCGAGGCGTTCAAGATCATCACCTCGGACCCGAACGTGAAGGGTATCCTGGTCAACATCTTCGGCGGCATCATGCGCTGCGACGTGATCGCCGAGGGCGTCGTGGCCGCCGTGAAAGAAGTGGGCCTGAAGGTGCCACTGGTCGTCCGGCTGGAAGGCACGAATGTCGACAAGGGCAAGGATATCATCAACAATTCCGGCCTCGACGTGATCGCCGCCGACGACCTGAAGGACGGCGCGCAGAAGATCGTGAAGGCGGTGAAAGGGTAAGCGGCAAATGGCTCCGGCGGCGTACATCCTGTGCCATGCCCCGGCGCTTGCCGGGTTCCGGCCGATGGCACGGCGCCGGTCCCGTCGCGGCACCGCCCGCGTGCCGGCGCTGCTGGCGGCCGCCTTCGCGGCGCTGCTCCCGCCCGCCCCGGTGATGGCGCAAAGTTTTGACGAGGCGGTGCGCAGCAACCTGACCCTCGCGGTCGAACTGTGCGTGCACGACATCCTCGGCACGCAGCCGGGCCTCACGGGGTTCCGCGCCGCGGGCTTCGCCTACCGGATGGACGGGCAGCCGGGCCAGGATGTCTATCACCGCTTCCACGCGCCTGCCGATACCGTCTCGGCCGAGATCTACGAGGGGCAGATGGCACCGCATTGCGCGGTCCGCACCGCCCATCTGGGGCTGGGCGAGGCCATCGCGCTGGTCAACACCCTTCTGCACGAGCGGTTTCCCGGCAAGTTCCGCTTTGCCGGCGACGCGCAGAACCCCTGCCGGGGCTTTGTCGAAACCGCCGGCCGCGCGTTGCCGGTCGAGGTGCTGTTCGGCAGCGCGAACGATTCCGCGGGCTGCGTCGAGGACGGCACCACCCGCATCACCATCGCGCAGTTCGTCTGACCGGAGGAGAACCAGTTATGCACCGTTTCCCCGCCTGTATCGCCGCCGCCGCGCTGGCCCTTGCCGCCGCCCTGCCGCAAGCGACATCCGCGCAATCCCCGCAAGAGGCCGCGGCGCAGAACATGCAGCTTGCCGCCGAGATCTGCCTGCGCAACTACCGCGACCCCGGCGCGACCGAACCGCAATTCCGCGAGGCGGGATTTCAGGTCGGCCCCGGCATGGATGCGGGCAGTTTCGAATTTTCCGCCCCCGGTGGCGTGATGGGCATCGCCGCACCCGCACAGGGGCGCAGCTATTGCACGGTCATGTCCGAACAGGTGCCCCTTGCCACGGCCGAGGCGATCGGCCGCGCACTGGGCGAGCGGCTTTTCCCCGGCAACGTCACCGCGGGATCGCCGGAACAGCAGGCGGGCAGCCCCGTGCCGCCCTGCGGCGGGCTGTCGATCTTTGCACCGCAGCGCCTGATCCGCATCACCTATGCCCAGGCCGGAAATTCCGGCGAATGTATCAACGATGGCACCAGCGCCATCATCATCAATATGTAAGACAAGGGACAGAAATGGCCGTACTCATCGACGAAAACACCAAGGTCATCTGCCAGGGCTTCACCGGCAGCCAGGGCACCTTCCACTCCGAGCAGGCCATCGCCTACGGCACAAAGATGGTCGGCGGCGTGACCCCCGGCAAGGGCGGCCAGACCCATCTGGACCTGCCCGTATTCGACAGCGTGCACGAGGCAAAGCACGCGACCGAGGCGAACGCCACGGTGATCTATGTGCCGCCGCCCTTCGCCGCCGACTCGATCCTCGAGGCGATCGACGCCGAAATGGAGCTGATCGTCTGCATCACCGAGGGCATTCCCGTGCTCGACATGATGAAGGTCAAGCGCGCACTGGAAGGCAGCAAATCCACCCTGATCGGCCCGAACTGCCCCGGTGTCATCACGCCAGACGCGTGCAAGATCGGCATCATGCCCGGCCATATCCACAAGCGCGGCAAGGTCGGCGTGGTCAGCCGCTCGGGCACGCTGACCTACGAGGCGGTCAAGCAGACCACCGACGTGGGCCTGGGCCAGTCGACCTGCGTCGGCATCGGTGGCGACCCGATCAAGGGGACCGAACATATCGACGTGCTGGAATGGTTCCTGGCCGATGACGAGACCGAAAGCATCATCATGATCGGCGAGATCGGCGGATCGGCCGAGGAAGAGGCCGCCGCCTTCCTGGCCTCCGAAAGGAAAAAGGGCCGCTGGAAACCCACCGCCGGCTTCATCGCCGGGCGCACCGCGCCTCCGGGCCGCCGCATGGGCCACGCGGGCGCCATCGTCGCCGGCGGCAAGGGCGGCGCCGAGGACAAGATCGAGGCGATGAAATCCGCCGGGATCGTCGTCGCCGACAGCCCCGCCACGCTGGGCGAGGCGGTGCTGGAAGCGATCAACAAGGGGTAACCCCCGCGTCGAAGAAAATGGCGCAGGCCGGGTATCGCACCCGGCCCGCCCCGAACGGGAAAAAAGCATCACGACGGATACCCGCCCCCCGGATATCTCTCCTGCTGCTTCAGGATCGGTCAGAAAGGACGCGCAACATGACGGATCAAAGCCCTAACGACGTTTTCCACGCCTCCTCTTTCATGCAGGGGCACAACGCGGAATATCTCGAACAGATATATGCCCGTTACGCCAATGATCCGGCCTCGGTCGACGAAAGCTGGGCCGAATTCTTCCGCCAGCTGGGCGACGCCGAACTGGACGTCAAGAAAGAGGCCCAGGGCCCAAGCTGGGCGCGCACCGACTGGCCACCCAGCCCGGTCGACGACCTGACCGCCGCACTGACCGGCGAATGGCCCGCGGCGGCCGCCGAGATGAAGGGCGCGGGCGACAAGATCAGGGCAAAGGCGCAGGAAAAGGGCGTCGAGGTCACCGATGACGCGATCAAGCGCGCGGTGCTCGATTCCGTGCGCGCGCTGATGCTGATCCGCGCCTACCGTATCCGCGGCCACCTCGCCGCCGATCTCGACCCGCTGAACATGCGCGACGAGACCAACCACCCCGAGCTCGATCCGAAATCCTACGGCTTTTCCGAGGCCGACATGGACCGGCCGATTTTCCTCGACAACGTGCTGGGGCTGCAGGTCGCGCCGATGCGGCAGATCGTCGACATCGTCAAGCGCACCTATTGCGGCACCTTCGCGCTGCAATACATGCACATCTCGGACCCGGAACAGGCCGGCTGGCTGAAGGAACGGATCGAGGGCTTCGGCAAGGAAATCCAGTTCACCCGCGAGGGCCGCAAGGCCATCCTGAACAAGCTGGTCGAGGCCGAGGGCTTCGAGAAATTCCTGCATGTCAAATACATGGGCACCAAGCGGTTCGGCCTTGATGGCGGCGAGGCGCTGATCCCCGCGATGGAACAGATCATCAAGCGCGGCGGCAGCCTGGGCGTCAAGGAAATCGTCATCGGGATGCCCCACCGTGGCCGCCTGTCGGTTCTGGCCAACGTGATGGGCAAACCCTATCGCGCGATCTTCAACGAATTCCAGGGCGGCAGCTTCAAGCCCGAGGACGTGGATGGCTCGGGCGACGTGAAATACCACCTCGGCGCCTCGTCCGACCGTGAATTCGACGGCAACGAGGTGCACCTGTCGCTCACCGCGAACCCCAGCCACCTCGAGGCGGTGAACCCCGTCGTGCTGGGCAAGGCCCGCGCCAAGCAGGACCAGATGAACGATCCGAAGCGCACCGGCGTCCTGCCCGTGCTGCTGCATGGCGACGCGGCCTTTGCCGGCCAGGGCGTCGTGGCGGAATGTTTCGGCCTGTCGGGCCTGCGCGGCCACCGCACCGGCGGCACGATCCATATCGTGGTGAACAACCAGATCGGCTTTACCACCGCGCCGCATTTCAGCCGCTCGTCGCCCTACCCGACCGATATCGCGCTGATGGTCGAGGCACCGATCTTCCACGTCAACGGCGACGACCCCGAGGCGGTGGTCCACGCCGCCAAGGTGGCGACCGAGTTCCGGCAGAAATTCCACAAGGACGTGGTCATCGACATGTTCTGCTATCGCCGCTTCGGCCATAACGAAGGCGACGAGCCGATGTTCACTAATCCCTTGATGTATAAAAAGATCAAGGGCCACAAGACGACCCTTGCGCTTTATACCGACCGGCTGGTGCAGGACGGACTGATCCCCGAGGGCGAGATCGAGGACATGAAGGCCGCCTTCCAGGCGCACCTGAACGAAGAGTTCGAATCCGGCAAGGATTTCAAACCCAACAAGGCCGACTGGCTGGATGGCCGCTGGAGCCACCTGGACCGCCAGAAACAGGGCAAGTACCAGCGCGGCAAGACCGCGATCAAGCCCGAGACGCTGCAACAGATCGGCCGTGCGCTGACCACCCCGCCCGAGGGCTTTGCCGTGCACAAGACGGTGCAGCGCCTGCTGGATTCGCGCGCGCAGATGTTCGAAACCGGCGAGGGTTTCGACTGGGCCACCGGCGAGGCGCTGGCCTTCGGCAGCCTGCTGACCGAGGGGTACCCGGTGCGCCTGTCCGGCCAGGACAGCACGCGCGGGACCTTCAGCCAGCGCCATTCCGGCCTGATCAACCAGGACACCGAGGAACGCTATTACCCGCTGAACCACATTCGCGACGGCCAGGCCCATTACGAGGTCATCGACTCGATGCTGTCGGAATACGCGGTTCTGGGCTTCGAATACGGCTATTCGCTGGCCGAACCCAACGCCCTGACCCTGTGGGAGGCGCAGTTCGGCGATTTTGCCAACGGCGCGCAGATCATGTTCGACCAGTTCGTAAGCTCGGGCGAATCCAAGTGGCTGCGCATGTCGGGCCTCGTCTGCCTGCTGCCCCACGGCTACGAGGGGCAGGGCCCCGAACACAGCTCGGCCCGGCTGGAACGGTTCCTGCAGATGTGCGGACAGGATAACTGGATCGTGGCGAACTGCTCCACGCCCGCCAACTATTTCCACATCCTGCGCCGCCAGCTGCACCGCAGCTTCCGCAAACCGCTGATCCTGATGACGCCGAAATCGCTGCTGCGTCACAAGATGGCGGTGTCGAAGGCCGATGAATTCACCACCGGCTCGTCCTTCCACCGGGTGCTGTGGGACGACGCGCAATACGGCAACTCGGAAACCAGGCTGCTGGCCGACGACAAGATCCGGCGCGTGGTCATGTGTTCCGGCAAGGTCTATTACGACCTGCTGGAAGAACGCGACGCACGCGGCCTCGACGATGTCTATATCCTGCGGATCGAACAGTTCTATCCCTTCCCCGCGCAGGCGCTGGTGAAAGAGCTGGAACGCTTCAAGCAGGCCGAGATGGTCTGGTGCCAGGAAGAGCCCAAGAACCAGGGCGCCTGGAGCTTCATCGAACCGAATATCGAATGGGTGCTGGGCCGCATCAAGGCCAGGCACGGGCGGCCGCTCTATGCCGGCCGCCCCGCCAGCGCCTCGCCCGCGACGGGCCTGGCCCGCGCGCACAAGGAACAACAACAGGCGCTCGTGGACGAGGCGCTGACCATCAAAGGGAAATGATCAGAATGACGACAGAAGTCCGCGTTCCCACCCTGGGCGAATCCGTGACCGAAGCGACGGTCGCCACATGGTTCAAGAAACCCGGCGACAGCGTCGCCGCCGATGAAATGCTGTGCGAGCTGGAAACCGACAAGGTCACCGTCGAGGTGCCCAGCCCCGCCGCCGGAGTGCTGGCCGATATCGTCGCGCAAGAGGGCGAAACCGTCGGCGTCGACGCCCTGCTGGCCAATATCGCCGAAGCGGGCGATGCCGGCGCCACGACCGTCGAAGAGCGTCCTTCGCAGAAAAAGCAGGACACCGCCGCCGGAGAGAAAGCTGCCGCAAGCGGTGGCAAGGAGGTCAAGGTCATGGTCCCCTCGCTGGGCGAATCCGTGACCGAGGCGACCGTCAGCACCTGGTTCAAGAAGGAAGGCGACAGCGTCGCGCAGGATGAAATGCTGTGCGAGCTGGAAACCGACAAGGTCTCGGTCGAGGTGCCCGCGCCCGCCTCGGGCACGCTGACGAAAATCGTCGCGGGCGAAGGCACCACCGTGGATGCCAGCGCCCAGCTTGCGGTGATCGCCTCCGGCGACGCGCCCGCAGCCGCCGCGCCGGCCGATCAGGGCACGGCCCCGCAGGCCGCCACCGCAGCCACCGGCGCCCGCGATGTCGAAGACGCCCCCAGCGCGAAAAAGGCGATGGCCGAGGCCGGGATCGACCGCGACGCGGTGCAGGGTTCGGGCCGCGACGGCCGCGTGATGAAAGAGGACGTGGCAAAGGCCCTGTCGGCCGCCACCGCCCCGGCGCCGCAGGCCGCGGCCCCCGCGCAGGCCCCCCGCGCCCCCGTCGCAGCCGAGGACGCCGCGCGCGAGGAACGGGTCAAGATGACCCGCCTGCGCCAGACCATCGCCCGCCGCCTCAAGGACGCACAGAACGCCGCCGCGATCCTGACCACCTATAACGAGGTCGACATGACCGAGGTCATGGCCCTGCGCAACGAATACAAAGAGCTTTTCGAGAAAAAGCACGGTGCGCGCCTGGGTTTCATGTCCTTCTTCACCAAGGCATGCTGCCATGCCCTGAAAGAGGTGCCCGAGGTCAACGCCGAGATCGACGGCACCGACATCGTGTACAAGAACTTCGTGCATATGGGCATCGCCGCCGGGACGCCGCAGGGCCTGGTGGTGCCGGTGATCCGCGACGCCGACCAGAAAAGCTTTGCCGACCTGGAAAAGGAAATCGCCGAAAAGGGCCGCCGCGCCCGCGACGGCAAGCTCAGCATGGCGGAAATGCAGGGCGGCACCTTCACCATCTCGAACGGTGGCGTCTACGGCTCGCTGATGTCCTCGCCGATCCTGAACCCGCCGCAATCGGGCATCCTCGGGATGCACAAGATCCAGGACCGCCCGATGGTCATCAACGGCGAGATCAGGATTCGCCCGATGATGTATCTCGCGCTCAGCTACGATCACCGCATCGTCGACGGCAAGGGCGCGGTCACCTTCCTCGTCCGCGTCAAGGAGGCGCTCGAAGACCCGCGCCGCCTGTTGATGGATCTCTAGGACATATGGGGCGGGCCCTATCGCCCGCCCCTGCTCGACCTTGGCAGCCCCCATGACCCATCCCCGCACCGCCCTCGCCGCCTGTATGCGCAACGAAGGCATCTTCGTGCTGGAATGGCTCGCCTGGCATTCCCTGCTGGGGTTCGACCGCATCTTCGTCGTGACGAATGACTGCACCGACGGGTCCGACGCGCTGCTCGGCCACCTCGCCGCGCGTGGCCTTCTCACCCATATCCGGCAGGACGTGCCCGCAAACTGCGCCCCGCAGGATGCCGGGATGGATCACGTGCTGACCGCCTGCCGCGCGGCCGGGATCACCCATGTCCTGCATATCGACAGCGACGAATTCCTGCTGCTCGACGGCACGCTTGCCGATCTGCACGCCCGCACCGGCGAAGCCGACGTGGTGCCGATCCCGTGGCGCATGTTCGGCGACAGCGGCGTGACCGGCTGGTCCCCCGGCGATCTCGTGACCGAACGCAACACCTACGCCGAGCCCGCGCCGGAGCCCGGCGTGACCAAGTTCAAATGCCTGTTCCGCGTGGCCAGCTTCGCCCGCGCCACCGATCACAACCCGCAGGCCCCGCTGGTGGACGACCCGCAGGTACGCACGCCCGATGGCGTGCCGCTGTCCAATGCCACGCTGGCACAGGCCAAATCCAGCCGCTTCCGCCCGCATGACCTGGCCTGCGCCACCACCACCGCGCGGCTGAACCACTATGCCATCCGCTCCGAGGACGTGTTCCTGATGAAGAACGACCGCGGCGACGGGCAGGGCAAGACGGGCGAGACGAAATACCATCTCGGCTCGAACTGGCACCGCACCGCCAACCGCAACGACGTGCGCGACGACAGCATGGCACCGCACCTGCCCGCGATCCGCGCGCGCCTGTCCGACTGGCGCGCCGACGCCGAAACCGCCCGGCTGGAACGCGCCTGCAAGGACTGGTTCACCGCCCGCCGCGCGCAGCTGCTGACACCGCAAACCCGCGCGCTCTGGACGCGCCGAAAGGGGGCCGCATGACCGCCGAACTGACCGCTCTCACCCTTGCCGCGCTGTTGCAGATGCTGCAATTCGTGGCCTATTCCATCACCGCCAACCGCCAGGTCGGCCCGCGCTACGCCATGTCCCCGCGCGACGAGCCGCGCCAGCTGACCGGCACCGCCGGGCGGCTGCAACGCGCGCTGACCAACCATTTCGAGGGGCTCATCCTCTTCACCGTCGCGGTGGTGGTCGTCACCCTCTCCGACCGCTCGAACGCGATCACCCAGATGGCCGCCTGGGTCTACCTGGGCGCGCGCGTCCTTTACGTCCCCGCCTATGTGCTGGGGCTCAGCCCGTGGCGGTCGCTGATCTGGTTCGTGGGCTTCCTCGCCACGTTCGCCATGCTGGTAATGCCGCTCATGTAACTTCATCTTGCCTCAAATACTCCGGGGGGCCGGCCACAGGCCGGCGGGGGCAGCGCCCCCTCCCCGCCCAACCGAAAGGATCTGACACATGGCATCTTATGACGTGATCGTAATCGGCGCAGGCCCGGGCGGCTATGTCGCGGCCATCCGCTGCGCGCAGCTGGGCCTGAAAACCGCCTGCGTCGAAGGGCGCGAGACGCTGGGCGGCACCTGCCTTAACGTGGGCTGCATCCCGTCCAAGGCGCTTTTGCACGCCTCCCACCAGTTGCACGAGGCCGAGCATAACTTTGCCGCCATGGGCCTCAGGGGCAAGGCGCCCAGCGTCGACTGGAAACAGATGCTCGCCTACAAGGACGACGTGATCGGCCAGAACACCAAGGGGATCGAGTTCCTGTTCAAGAAGAACAAGATCGACTGGATCAAGGGCTGGGCCGCAATCCCCGAGGCCGGAAAGGTCAAGGTCGGCGACGAGGTGCACGAGGCGAAAAGCATCATCGTCGCCTCCGGCTCGGAACCCAGCAGCATCCCCAATGTCGAGATCGACGAAAAGACCGTGGTATCCTCGACCGGCGCGCTGGAGCTGCCCAAGGTGCCGAAAAAGCTGGTGGTGATCGGCGCCGGCGTCATCGGGCTGGAGCTTGGCTCGGTCTATGCCCGGCTCGGGTCGCAGGTCGAGGTGATCGAATTCCTCGACAAGGTCACGCCCACGATGGATGGTGAGGTTTCCAAGGCCTTCCAGCGCCTGCTCAAGAAACAGGGGCTGAACTTCACCCTGGGCGCCGCCGTGCAGGGCGTCGAGGCGATGAAGACCAAGGCCAAGGTCACCTACAAACTGCGCAAGGACGACAGCGAACACACCGTCGATGCCGACGTGGTGCTGGTGGCGACGGGCCGCAAGGCGTTCACCGACGGGTTGGGCCTGCAGGCGCTCGGGGTGGAAATGACCGATCGCGGTGTCATCCGCACCGACAAGCAATGGGCGACGAATATCCCCGGCATCTATGCCATCGGCGACGCCATCGAAGGCCCGATGCTGGCCCACAAGGCCGAGGATGAGGGCATGGCCGTGGCCGAGGTGATCGCCGGCAAGGCGGGACACGTGAATTACGGCGTGATCCCCAGCGTCATCTACACCCACCCCGAGGTCGCCAGCGTCGGCCAGACCGAAGAGGAACTCAAGGACCAGGGCCGCGCCTACAAGGTCGGCAAGTTTTCCTTCATGGGCAACGGCCGGGCCAAGGCGGTGTTTGCCGGCGACGGCTTCGTCAAGATCCTGGCCGACAAGGACACCGACCGCATCCTCGGTGCGCATATCATCGGCCCGTCGGCGGGCGAGCTGATCCATGAGGTCTGCGTGGCCATGGAATTCGGCGCCAGCGCCGAGGATCTGGCACTGACCTGCCACGCGCATCCCACCTTCTCCGAGGCGGTGCGCGAGGCGGCGCTGGCCTGCGGCGACGGCGCGATCCACGCCTGATACGGGCGGGGCGCGTTCACCGGGCGCGGCGGCATCCGCCGTTAAAGGCCCGGTGCCTGCCTACCACATCGTTCCTGCGGCGCGGGCGGCCCAGCCCGCGTCATAGGCTGCGCCGCCCTCGTCCCCGTCCGACGCTTCGCGCAGAATGTCGCCGACGCTGGGCAACCCCTCGGAATCGTCGCGCGCCCACAGCCCGGCGCGGATCGTCGCGCGGGCGCATTGGGTATAGATTTCACCGATACGGATCACGATCACCGTGGCGGGATATTTGCCCTGCCGTTCGAAACGCCGGCGCAACGCGTCCTCGGCGGTCAGCCGCGCCTGCCCGTTCAGCCGCACCACCGTGTCCGACCCCGGCACCATGAACATCACCGAAATACGCCCGTCCAGAACGATGTTCCTCAGCGTGTCCAGTCGGTTGTTGCCACGCCAGTCCGGAAGGGCAAGCGTGTGCTCGTCCAGTTCCAGCACCACCGGCCCGTCATCGCCGCGCGGGCTGCCATCGGTGCCCTGCGGCCCGACCGTGGACAGCACGCAATAGCGCGAGGTCATGATCCAGCGCCGGTACAGCGGCGTCATCCGGTGCACCACCTTGCGCAGCGATGCCGCGCCGGGGGTGCCATACAGCGCCTCCAGCGTTTCAATGTCGTCGATTGTCTGCATCGGTCACTCCCCGGGTTCGAAACCCGCTTCGCGCATCAGCCTGTCCGAATGCGCCTCAACCTCGCGCTCAAGATGCGCCATGAAACTTTGCCGGTCCATGCCCGGCGCGATCCGCGGCAGGAACTCGACCACCGCCAGCCCTGGCTTGCGCAGGATGCCGGTGCGCGGCCAGAACAGCCCGGCATTCGTCGCCGCGGGCACGCAGGGCTGGCCGAGTTGCTCATACAGAACGGCGGTGCCCACCTTGTAGGGCGCGCGCGCCCCCGGTTTCACCCGCGTGCCCTGCGAATAGATAATCAGCTGTCCGGGCTGCGCACGGCCCTTTTCCACGTCCTCGATCATCCGGGCGATGGCCGCGCCGCGCTTGCCGCGATCGACCGGGACGCAGCCCAGCCGCCAGGCATAAAGCCCGATCACCGGCGTCCACAGCAGTTCGCGCTTCATGATGAATTTCGCCACCGGCGCGTAGTAGAAGATGATCAGGATATCCAGGAAGCTCTGATGCTTTGCCGCGATCAGCACCTCGTCGGTCGGCACCTCGCCACGCACCTCGTGGCGCAGGCCCAGCATCCAGCGCGCGCTCCAAAGCGCATAGCCGGCATAGGTCTGGCAGGCGGCGCGCGCGCCGCGCGGGCTCAGCGCGGCCCAGGGCAGGAACACGATCCCCAGCACCCCCATCGCCAGGTAGACCTGGATCACATAGACCAGCGACTTGATCCATTGCCACGACATCACGGCAGCTCCCTCAGCGTCCGGGCGGCGGCCAGGTGCGTCGCCAGGAACGCCACCAGCGCGGCCAGCAGCGGGATCACCAGCGGCAGCAGCCACCCCGCCCCCCGGAACCCGAGGCCGGTCAGGAACCCGCCCGTCGTCTGCGCCGAGGGCAGCAGCAGGATCGCCCCGATCCCGGTCACCACGCCGATCGCCGCGCCGGTCAGCGTGCGCAGCGTATACCGCCGCACGAAGGCCTTGGCGATATAGCTGTCGCGCGCGCCCACCAGCCGCAGCACCGCGATCACCTGCGCATTGGCCGCCAGCGCCGCGTTGGCCGCCAGCGTGATCATCGCAGCCATCGCGCCGAAGATCAGCCCGATCGACACCCAGCCCAGCAGCCGCAGCCGCGAGGCCGCGCTGACCAGCGGCCGCCGCCAGCGCGTGTGATCGTCCAGCACCGCGCCCGGCACCTCGGCCGACAGCCGCAGCCGCAACCCTTGCGCGTCATAGCCGTCGGCGGTTTCGATCACCTCGATCAGTTGCGGGATCGGCAGGGTTTCCACCGGCAGGTCGGGGCCGAACCACGGCTCCAACAGCGCGCGCTGTTCCTCGTCGCTCAGCGCGCGGGCGCTGGCCACGCCGGGGGTCTGCTCCAGCACGCGCAGGGCGGCCTGCGTCTGCGCGTCGATCTGGTCGGCGGGGGCGGATATGCGCAGGGTCGACGACCGCGCCAGTTCCTCGCCCCAGCGGTCGGCCATGCGGCCCGTCGCCACCGACAGGGCCAGCGCGAACACCGCCAGGAACGCCATCGCCGCCGCGCTCAGCAGCGTCAGCCGCGCGGTGATGCCCGTCGGCGGCACCATCCGGTCGGCCTGCGCGTCGCCCACGATGAAATCGGCGACCTGGCTGAAATCGGGGCGCTTCACAGGTCCGCCCCCGCCAGTTGCAGCCGCCGTCCGGCGATGCGCAGCACGCGCGCCTGCACCTGCCCCTTGGCCGCGCGGATCAGGTTCAGGTCGTGGGTGGCGATCATGATCGTCTTGCCCATGCGGTTCAGCTCGACCAGCAATTGCAGCAGGCGCTGCGACATTTCCCAGTCGATATTGCCGGTGGGCTCGTCCGCAAGGATCACGTCGGGCGACATGATGACCGCGCGGGCCAGCGCCGCGCGCTGGCGCTCGCCGCCCGACAGTTCCGGCGGCAGCGCATCGGCCCGCGCCTTCAGCCCGACCCAGGACAGCAATTCGCGCAGGTTCACCGACTCGTCCAGCGTATCGCGCCCCGACACGGTCAGCGGCAGCGCCACGTTGTCGGCCACCGGCAGATGGTCGAGGAACTGCACGTCCTGGTGCACCACCCCGATCCGCCGCCGCGCCAGCGCGATATCGTCGCGGTCCATCGCGCGCACATCGGTATCGAACAGCCGGACATGCCCCGCCGTCGGCATCAGCGCGGCATAGCACAGCTTGAGGAACGTGGTCTTGCCCGCCCCCGAAGGCCCGGTCAGGAAATGAAACGACCCCGGCGCAAGCTGCAGCGATATGTCGCTCAGCAACTCGCCCCCGCCATAGCTCATGGCCACGTTTTCCAGCTCGATCACCGCGCCAGCCCCCTTTTGGCTTCTTCTGCACGACACGGGCCACAGTTGCAATCGGGATGCAGGCGCGCGCAGGTCTCTGTTTACACTTTTCGGATGCGCCTTTGCCACATATAGTGGCCCCACAAGGCATTAAGCCAATCATACGGGGCCACGAGGGGGCAGAATGCGACTGGTTTGCCCGAACTGCGGCGCACAATACGAGGTACCGGACGACGTGATCCCCCATGGCGGGCGCGACGTGCAATGCTCGAATTGCGGCCATACATGGTTCCAGGTCCATCCCGAACAGGATGCCGGCCTTGCCGAGGATCTGGGCGAACCGCCCGCGCAGGACGATCCCGAAACCGACCTGACCGAACCGGCCCCGCCCGAGGACGATGCCGGCATGTGGGATGCGGCCGGCGACGACCTGCCGCTTGCCGACGGGCTGCACCCGCCGGTGCGCGATGGCTGGGACGAGGACGACGGTGACAGCGATATCGCGCCGCGCCCGTGGGACAGCCCCGCCGCCCGGATACCCACCCCCCCGGCCGAAGATTACGAAGACGATTACGAAAGCTGGGACGAGACCCCGCCGCCCCCGCCCGAGCCGCGCCGCAACCTAGACCCCGGCGTCGCCGACCTGCTGCGCGAAGAGGCCGAGCGCGAGACCCGCCAGCGCGCCGCCGAACGCGGCGGCCTGGAAACCCAGCCCGAGCTTGGCCTGTCCCAGTCCGACGAGGACGAGACCGCGCGCCGCCAGCGCGAGGCGCAGGAACGCATGGCCCGGCTGCGCGGCGAACAGCTGCCCGACACCGACCCGCAAACCGGCGCGGACAGCGCAGCAATGGCCGCCGCCGCCAGCGCCGCCGCCTCGCGCCGCGATCTGCTGCCCGATATCGACGAAATCAACTCGACCCTGCGCTCGACCTCGGATCGCCGCCCGGCGGCCTCTGCCGGCGATCACGAACATCCCGGCCCCGACGAAGCGCCCGCGCAGGCACCCCGCCCCGGCGGGTTCCGCCGTGGCTTTTCGCTGGTGGTACTGCTGATGGTGCTGGCGATCGCGCTCTACGTCTTCGCGCCGTCCCTGGCCGAGATGCTGCCCGCCCTGCGCGACCCGCTGGCGGCTTATGTCGAGATGATGAACGGCCTGCGCCTGTGGATCGACGAACAGTTGCGCGGCGTGCTGAGCTGGCTCGACGGGCTGTCCACCACCGGGGGCTGACGCTCAGAACCGCTCCAGCAGGCGTCTGAGGTAATCGCGTTCATCTTCCGTCCGGTCGGCATCGCCCGACCGGCGGCGGATCTCGTCCAGCAACTCGCGCGCCCGGCGATAGACATCCTCGCCCTGCAGCATGTCGTCGCCGGTATCCAGGCTTTGCCCGCGCGATCCGGGGTTGCGGCCCAGCGGGTCGCGCTGCGCACCCTGCGCGTCGCTCATCTGGGTGTTCTCGCCACCCTGCTGCTGGCGCTGCTCCTCGGCCATCGCTTCGCCAAGGTTGCGGATACCGTCGCGCAGCGCGTCCATCGCCTCGGCCTGGCGGTCGATCGCCTCGGGCAGGTCGTCGTCGCGCAACGCATCCTCGGCCCCGTCCATCGCGCGGCCCGCCCGGTCCAGCGCCTCGCGCGCGGCCTCGCCGGCCTCGCCGCCGACACCGGGCAACTGCCCGCGCTGGCGGTCCAGTTCCTGACGCAGGGCGCGCTGGCGGTCGGCCAGCGACTGGTCCAACCCCTGCCCCTCGCCCTGCCCCTGTCCGGGCTGGCCCTGCTGCTGGCCGGGTTGCTGACCCTGCCCTTGCTGGCCCTGTTGGCCCTGACCCTGTTTCTGGCCTTGCTGCTGCCCCTGACCCTGTTGACCCTGCTGGCCTTGCTGACCGGGCTGCTGCCCCTGCTGCTGGCCCGGGTTGAACTGTTCCTGCAAATCGCGGAACGCCTGGTCCGACAGGCCCTGCTGGTTGCGCAGGGTTTCGGCCAGCCCCTCCATCGCCTGCTGTCCCGGCGATTGCTGGCCCTGTCCCTGCCCTTGCGTGACCTGCATGTTCTCAAGCATCCGCTGCAACTCTTCCAGCGCCTGCTGGGCTTCGGCCATGCGGCCCTGCTCCATCAGCTCCTGTATGCGATCCATCATGCGCTGCAGGTCGTCCTGCGTCATGGTCATGCCCTCGTTGGGCATCTGGTCGCCGTTCTGCTGCGCCTGTTCGTTCTCGCGCTGCGCCTGCTGGGCCAGCTGCCGCATGTAATCGCGGGTGGCGTCGCGCAACTCCTGCATCAGGCGGGCGATCTCTTCGTCGCTGGCGCCGTTCTTCATCGCCTGCTGAAGCCGCTCCTGCGCCTGGCGCAACCGCTCCAGCGCGTCGTCCAGATCGCCATCCTCAAGCTCGACCGCCAGATCCCACAGCGCCTGCGCGATCTCGTCCTGCTTTTCCACGCTCAGCCCGTGGATCAGGTTCGCCTCCAGCCGCCGGATGATGCCGCGCAGCCGCAGGTAATCGGTTTCGCGCTTGAACACGCCCTCCTCGGGGCGGTGGCTCAGCGTGCGCAGAATCTGCGCCACCCGCCGGCCGTTGTCGCGTGTCCACAGCAGGTCGCGCCGCTGCTCGATAATGGCCGAGGCCATCGGGTCGAAGAACCGCCGCGCCGGCAGGTTCAGCACCTTGGGCTGCGCCTGCCCGGTCAGCCCGGCGGCATCCTCGACCGTCACGGTCAGTCGCACCGGCAGACGCGCCCACGGGTGCTGCGAGAAATTGTCGACCAGCCGTTCCTCGAACTCGGCGCGGGTGCCGGTGATCGGCAGCGGCACCGGCATCTCGATCGCCGGGCGCGGCTCGGGATCGGCGGTCAGCCCGTGGCGGCGGTCGACCGCCGCAAGGTCCAGCTCGATCCGCGCGGTGCCGCCCACCACGCCGTAATCGTCGCGGGCAGTAAAGGGCAGCGTCATCTGCCCGTCCACCGATGTCTCGGCCTCGCCCGTGATCTCGACCGACGGGGCGCCGTCGGGGCGCATGGCGATCTGCCAGCTGCGCCCGCCGGGGCCGCTGACCGCAAGGTTGCCGGATTGCGCGACGGTGAAATCCTGTTCCGGCGCCGATGCGGGCGGCACCTCGCCGGTGCGGCCCGACACGGTTTCATCCAGCGTCAGGTCGCCCACCTTGCCGTAGAACCGCAGGATCACCCGGGCGTCCTGCGGCACCTCGATCCGGTCGGCCCGGATATCGGCCATGTACAGCGTGGGCAGCCCGGTATAGGCGGGCGGCTCGATCCAGCCCTCCCAGGCCGGGCCGGTGGCCAGCGCCTGCCCGCCGCCGGGCGTCATCTGCGTCACCGTGCCGACCCGCAGGATCGAGCCGAACAGGATCGCCACCGCCAGCGCCAGAACCGCGACATAGCGCAGGGCGAACGGGTCTTTCCGCGATACGCGCAGGTCGGGTTCGACCGCGCGGGCATTGCGCGCCACCGCCGCCGCCCGCGCCTGGTGCGCGCGCCACAGCGCGACCGAGGCCGGATCGTCCGCGCCGATGGCGGGCTTGTCCAGCAGCGCGCCGATCGGACGGCCGGGCAGCCGCGCGTCCATCCGCGCCAGCGCCTCCATCCGGCGCGGGATGCGAAACGCCCGCAGCCCCCGCCATGAAAACCACAGCACCGCCGCACCCGCCGCCACGATGGCGGCCCAGACCGCCTCGACCGGGGCGCTGTCGTGCAGGCCCAGCATCAGACCGGCAAGGCACAAAAACAGCACGGTCCAGACCGGCCAGAACGCCTGCGTGATGCGCTCGGCCCAAAGGCCTGCCCAGGTCAGCGCCAGCGAACGGCGGAGTTTCGTCCAGTCGGCTTGCGGTTCGGTGTCGGTCATACGCCCTTTCCCGGGCCGGGACGCGCCAATCGCGTCACAGCCATTCGGGAATGGTATCGCGGTTTATGATTTCGTCAAAGGTCGGACGTCGGCGGATAACCGCGAATTGATCGCCCTTCACCAGAACCTCGGGGATCAGCGGGCGGGTGTTGTATTCGCTCGACATCACCGCGCCATAGGCCCCCGCGCTGCGGAAGGCGACCAGATCGCCCTCGGCCAGCGGCGGCAGGGCGCGGCGTCTGGCGAAGGTATCGCCGCTTTCGCAGACCGGGCCCACCACGTCGTAAAGCTGCGGCTCGGTCGCGGGCGCGGGTTCGTTCACCGGGACGATATCGTGATGGGCATCGTACATCGCCGGGCGGATCAGGTCGTTCATCGCCCCGTCGAGGATCAGGAAATCGCGGTCCTGCCCCGATTTCACATAGATCACGCGGCTGACCATGATGCCGGCGTTCCCCGCGATCAGGCGGCCCGGCTCGATCTCGATCTCGCAGCCCAGATGCGCCAGTTCCTCCTTGACCATCTGGCCGTATTCCACCGGCAGCGGCGGGGCGGTGTTGTCGCGGGTATAGGGAATGCCCAAACCCCCGCCAAGGTCCAGCCGGGTGATCTCGTGCCCGTCGGCGCGCAGCGCCTCGGTCAGTTCCGCCACCTTGCGGTAAGCCGCGCGATAGGGCTCCAGATCGGTCAGCTGGCTGCCGATATGCACGTCGATCCCCACCACCTTGATACCCGGCAGGCTGGCGGCATGGGCATAGACCGCGCGCGCGCGGCCGATCGGGATGCCGAACTTGTTTTCCGCCTTCCCGGTCGAGATCTTCTCGTGCGTTTTCGCATCCACGTCCGGGTTCACCCGCACGGTGATCGGCGCAATCACGCCCAGCGACAGCGCGACCTCGCTCAGCGCCTGCAATTCGGGTTCGGATTCCACGTTGAACTGGCGAATCCCCCCCTCCAGCGCGGCGCGCATCTCGTCGCGGGTCTTGCCCACGCCGGAAAACACGATCCTCTCGCCCGGCACGCCCGCGGCGCGCGCACGTGCGTATTCCCCGCCCGAAACCACGTCCATCCCCGCGCCCAGATCGGCCAGCGTGCGCAGGATCGCCTGGTTGCTGGCCGCCTTCATCGCGTAACAGACCAGGTGTTCGGTGCCCTCCAGCGCCTCGTCGAACAGGCGGAAATGCCGCGTCAGCGTGGCGGTGGAATAGCAGTAGAACGGCGTGCCCACGGCGGCGGCGATCTCGGCCACCGGCACGTCCTCGGCGTAAAGCGCGCCGTCGCGATACAGGAAATGGTCCATGCGCTTGCGTCCCCTTGCGTCAGGCCGCGTCATAAGGCGTTCCGGCCCGCGGCGAAACAGGAATCTTGCCGCCTGCCGCGCTCAGTCCGGGGTGATGATCCCGCGCTCGGTCACGATCAGGTCCAGCGGCTGGTCGGTCGGCTCCAGCGGCAGGACGTCGGCCTCCTGCGCGGCATAGGCAAAGCCGATGGCCAATGTCGCGTGATGGGCGCGCAGCCGTTCCAGCGTGCGATCATAGAACCCCCCGCCATAGCCCAGCCGCCCGCCCGTGCGGGAAAACGCCACCAGCGGCACGATCACGATCTCGGGTTCCATCCAGTCGTCGACCTCGGGCACCTGCGCGCCGAACGGCCCGTCGCGCAGCGCGCAGCCCGGCTCCCACCGCGAAAACCGCAGCGGCAGCCCCGTGCCCTGGATCACCGGCACCCCCACCGGGCCATGCGCCGCCGCCTCTTCCATCGCGGGCAGCGGGTCGATCTCGGTGCGCATCGCCATGTAGCCCGCCAGCGGCACGCCGCGATAGCCGGCCAGAACCTCGCTCAGGTAACCGCAGGCATTGCCGCGCGCGGCCTCGTGCGCCGCCTGCCGCCGGGCGAACCCCGCCTGCCGCGCGGCCACCTTGGCCATGTCCGGCGCGCTCATAGCAGCCACAACACGGCCAACCCTAGGAAGGCGAAGAACCCCACCACATCGGTCACCGTCGTCACGAACGCCCCCGAGGCCAGCGCCGGGTCGATCCCCATCCGGTCCAGCAGCACCGGGATCACCGTGCCCGCCAGCCCCGCCACCACGAGGTTGATCACCATCGCCGCCGCGATCACGTAGCCCAGTGCGGGCGAGCCGAACCAGACCAGCCCGACGACCCCCATCACCGCGGCAAAGACCACGCCGTTGACCAGCCCCACCAGCACCTCGCGGCGGATCACCCGCCACACGTTCGATCCGGTCAAATCCTTGGTCGCCAGCGCCCGTACCGCCACGGTCAGGCTTTGCGTGCCCGCATTGCCCCCCATCGAGGCCACGATCGGCATCAGCACCGCCAGCGCCACCACCTGCGCGATCGCATCCTCGAACTGCGCGATCACCAGCGAGGCCAGCACCGCCGTCACCAGGTTCACCGCCAGCCACGGAAACCGCCCCCGCGTGGTTTCGATCACCCGGTCGGTCAGGCTGCCCTCGCCCACACCGGCCAGGCGCAGGATGTCCTCCTCGTGCTCCTCGTCCAGCACCGCCATCGCGTCGTCGATGGTGATCTGCCCCACCAGCCGGCCGTTCTCGTCCACCACCGGGGCCGAGATCAGGTGATACTGGTTGAACGCATAGGCCACGTCGCCCTCGTCCTGGTCGACGGGAATGACCTTGAAGATCTCCTCGGTGATGTCGACCAGCCGCACGTCGCGGCGCGAGCGCATGATCTTGCCCAGCGTCACGTTGCCCACCGGATGCATCCGCGGATCGACCAGCACCACGTGATAGAACTGGTCGGGCAGGTCCTCGTGGTTGCGCAGGTAGTCGATGGCATCGCCCACCGTCCAGTGTTCGGGCGCGGCCACCACCTCGCGCTGCATCAGGCGGCCGGCGGAATATTCCGGGTAGCTCAGTGCCTGCGCCACCGCCGCGCGGTCGGGTTCTTCCAGCGCGCCGAGGATCGCCTCCTGCTGCGGCTCGTCCAGATCCTCCAGCAGGTCGACCACGTCGTCGCTGTCCAGCTCGCGCACCGCGTCGGCCAGAACCGCCGGGTTCAGGATCGCGATCACCTCTTCGCGGATCGACTCGTCCAGCTCCGACAGGATGTCGCCGTCGAACTCCTTGCCGTAAAGCTCGATCAGCCGGCGCCGGTCATAGGTGTTGATCTGTTCCAGAAGGTCGGCGATGTCGGCCGCATGCAGCGGCTCCATCAACTCGGTCAGCGCGGTGGCGTCGCCCACATCGACCGCATAGAGGATCGCCGCAACCGTCCTCTTGTCCAGAAGATAGGCTTCTTCCTCGGCCTCCGGGCGCTCGTCGATATCGGTGTCCTGCTCGGTCATACGCGCCCCCGTTCCGATTTGCCCCCTCATATCCGATTGCGGCGGCGCAAAACAATGGTCAGCGGCAATTTACGCCCCCTTTGCGGCACAGTAGGATCACCCGGGCACAAGGGGACGGCGATGAACGGCAAGACACTGCTTCTGGGACAGACACTCGGCTTCGCGGGCGACCCGTTTTCCGACGGCACCGGCGCCGCGCGGCATGACGCGCATGGCGGCGTGCTGATCGAAAACGGCCGGATCGCAGCCTTGGGCGATGGCGCCGGGCTGCGCGCCGCCCACCCGGACGCGCAGGTGATCGACCACGGCCGCGCCCTGATCTCGGCAGGCTTCGTCGACGCCCACGCGCATTACCCGCAGACCGCGATCATCGCCAGCTGGGGCAAGCGGCTGATCGACTGGCTGAACACCTACACCTTCCCCGAAGAGGCGCGGTTTTCCGATCCCGCCCATGCCGCCGACATCGCGGGCCGCTATCTCGACCTGATCCTTGCCAACGGCACCACCACGGTGGCCAGCTATTGCACCATCCACCCCGCCAGCGTGGACGCGCTGTTCGCCGCCGCGCAAGAGCGCGGGATGCGCCTTGCGGCAGGCAAGACCTGCATGGACCGCAACGCCCCCGACACCCTGCGCGACAGCGCGCAATCGGCCTATGACGACAGCAAGGCGCTGCTGGAAAAGTGGCACGGCAAGGGGCGGCTCTCTTATGTCATCACGCCGCGATTCTCGCCCACATCGACGCCCGGACAGCTTTCGGCGCTTGGCGCACTCTGGGCCGAACGTCCCGACTGCCTGATGCAGACGCATCTTTCCGAACAGGTGGACGAAATTGCCTGGGTCAAATCGCTCTACCCGCAGGCGCGCGACTATCTCGACACCTACGAGGCGCATGGCCTGCTGGGTGCGGGCGGGCTCTATGGCCACGCCATCCACCTGGAACCCCGCGAACGCGCCCGCCTGGCCGAGGTCGGCGCGGCGCTGGTCCATTGCCCCACCTCCAACACCTTCATCGGCTCGGGCCTGTTCGACATGGCCGGGCTGGTGGCCGAGGGACAGCGCATCGGGCTGGCCACCGACACCGGCGGCGGCAGCAGCTTTTCCATGCTGCGCACGATGGCCGCCGCCTACGAAATCGCCCAATTGCGCGGCCACGCGTTGCACCCCGCGCAGCTCTGGTGGCTGGCCACCGCCGGATCGGCCCGCGCCTTGCGGATGCAGGACCGGATCGGCAACCTCGCCCCGGGGATGGAGGCCGACCTCGCCGTGATCGACCTCGCCTCGACCCCCGCAATCGCCCAGCGCGCCGCCCGCGCCGGCGATCTGTGGGAGGCGCTGTTTCCCACCATCATGATGGGCGACGACCGCGCCATCGCCGCAACTTACGTGGCGGGGCGCCCCATACCCCGTACCAACGCCTGAGACCGCGCGGTTTTCGCGTCGAACCGCGCGATTTCGCTTCATCTTGCCGGAAATACTCGGGGGGTTTGGGGGGCAACGCCCCCCGTCCGGTCTCAGTCGCGCAGGCCCAGGGTGTGTTCGCGCAGCCACGCCATGAAGGCACGCGGATCGCGGCCCCGCTCGGCGCATTCCTCGGGGCCGAGCGGATGCCCGATCACCGGCGCCTGCGGCTTGTCGAAGCTATGCACCACCTCGTGCAGCAAAAGCCCCTGCCGCATCACCGGCGAGATGCGGTTGGCCATCTGGTACCAGCGCGAATTGGCGCCGGGGAAAAAGCACGGCACCACCGTCGCGCCCGAGCGGCGGATCATCTTGGCGGTAAAGACGTTCCACTCGGCCTCGACCACCGGGCCGAACATGGTTTTCGACGTGGCCACCACCCCCGACGGGAACAGCGCCACCAGCCCGCCCTCCGCCAGGTGATCCATCGCCTGCGCACGCATGCGGATCATCTCCTGCTGCGCATCGGGCTGATGCGGGAACGGCACCGGGATCATGTAGGAGGCCGCGCTTTCGTCGATCCCGGTCAGCAGCGACCGCGTGAGGATGCGGTAATCGTTGCGCCGCCGCCCGATCAGGTCGGCCAGGATCATCCCGTCGACCAGCCCGTGCGGATGGTTGGCGACGAAGATCACCGGCCCGGTTTCGGGAATTCGCGCCAGCTGTTCCTCGGGGGTCTGCAGGTCGATCCCCATCACCTCCATCGTCGCCGGCCAGAACGCTTGGCCCGTCGGCGCGCCGCGGCGCTCGAACTCGCGGATGCGGCGCAGGATCGTCAGCTTGCCGGTCACCCATTCCATCGCGCGGATGATGGTCGCGGTCAGGGGCGTGTCGAAACTGTTGGCATAGGTCAGGCTGCGGCGGTCATACTTGGTAAAGACCACCTCCTGCCTGTCCCGCGGCATCACCCGGTTTTCTGCGCTGTCCACCACCTGGCCTGTGCCACCCTTGCCTGCCCCCGGTCCGCGGGGGCTACATGTCTTCGCCGAACCGGTCTTGTACCAAGGCTTCCAGCGCATCGGCAAGCGCCTCGGCATCCGGGCCGGATGTTCGCACGTCAATAGTGGTTCCCTTCGACGCTGCCAACATCAAAAGGCCCATGATACTGTCACCACCGGCGGACATTCCGTCACGGCTGATTTCCGCCGTCGCGTCGAACCCCTCGACCACCTCGACCAGTTTGGCCGAGGCGCGGGCGTGCAGCCCCTTTTCGTTCACGATCTCAAGCGTGCGTTCAACACTGTCCGACATGGGTGCCCTCAGTCTTTCGATATGTTCTGGCTGTCAATATACTTGCGCCCCGCCTCGGTCGCAGCGCGCACGGCGTCGCCCAGCGGCAGGTGGCGGCTTTTCGCAAGCTTGATCAGCATCGGCAGGTTGGCACCATACAGGATGCGGCGGCCCGCGGCCTCGCAGGCCGGCAGGCTGAGGTTCGATGGCGAACCGCCGAACATGTCGGTGACCACCACCACGCCGTCGCCACGGTCCACCTCGGCCGCGGCGGCGGCGATTTCGTCCTTCTTGGCGTCGCGGTCATGGTCGGCGTCGATGGCGATGGCGCGCATTCCGGGCTGCGCCCCCACCACGTGTTCGACGGCTGCAAGATATTCCCGCGCCAGCCCCCCATGCGCGACGATGACGATCCCGATCACGCCTTACCTGTCCTTGTCACCCGGGGCACACCGGCGCCGTCCCCTTGCGCCGGCTGCCGCCTTTCCAGTTCCCGGTGCCTAATTGACACCTGCCAGCCCTCTTCCGCAAGGGCCTTGCCCAGCATTTCCGCCAGCGCAACCGAACGGTGTTGCCCGCCCGAGCAACCAAAGCCGATTGCGAAATGCGCCTTGCCCTCGTCCAGATAGGCCGGAAGCAGCAAAAGCGCCAGATCCCGCACCTGGCCGAAGAAGGGGGCAAAGCGCGGATCGCCCTGCACATACTCGGCCACGGCCGGATCGCGCCCGTCGCCGGCACGCAGCGCGGGCACCCAGTAGGGGTTGCGCAGAAAGCGGCCGTCGAACACCATGTCGACCCCGCGCGGCAACCCGCGCTTGTAGGAGAACGAGTTGATCGTCACCGCCATATGCGCGCCGGTGCGCGGATTGAGCAGCCGGTGCAGGTCGTCGCGCAGCTGGTGCGGCGTCATCTCGGTGGTGTCGATCAGGATGTCGGCGCGGGCGCGGACCGGGCCCAGCAGGTCCTTTTCCAGCGCGATGCCCACCTCGGGGCTTTCGGCGGGCGCCATCGGGTGACGCCGGCGGGTGGCCGAGAACCTGTGCTGCAACTCGTCATCGGTGCAGTCCAGGTACAGCAATTCGGCCGCGATGCCCGGCCAGCCCTCAAGCCGGTCGATCGTCTCGATCAGGGCGGCGGTGGAAAAATCGCGGTTGCGGGTATCGAGCCCCAGCGCCAGCGGCCGCCCGCCCACCGGACCGTCCAGAAGGCGCGGCAAAAGGGTCAGGGGCAGGTTGTCGATCGCCTCGAACCCCATATCCTCGAGCACGTTGATCGCGGTCGACCGGCCGGCCCCCGAGGGGCCGGTCACCAGGATGACGCGATGATCCGCACGGATATCGGCAGGGGCTTGGGTCACGGGCCGGGTCTTTCATGCATATCTTCCATACCGGAGATATTGCACGATCGCCGCGGAAAAACAGCCCGTGCCGGGATTGTGAAACAGCGGCACCTCGCAGCCCAGCACCGCGCGGGTGCGCCGGGGCGGCAGGCGCCCGGCCTCGGGCGTGTCCAGGTCGACCCAGAGCGCCATCGGCACCGGCCCGCGCGGCGCGGCGTTCAGGATGCCGACGCCGCGCGCCTCGATCCGGCCGCGGATCGCCTCGGGCACATCGGCAAGAAGTCCATCGCCCACGCACCACAGGCAGGTGATATCGTCGGCCACCAGGTCGGCGCCCATCGCCATCAGTTGCAGCGCCAGCGCGGATTTGCCCGATCCGGCCCGGCCCGAGACCAGCACCGCCGCGTCGCCGACCGCGACGGTAGAGGCGTGGACATGCAGGGGCGTCCGCGCGTCGCTGCCGGGATCGCCGGCAGCGGGCGCATGGGCCGGGATCGCCATCTCAGACGGGCAGGCCCACGACGAAGCGCGCCCCGAGCGGTTCGGAAGTGATATCGGCATCCGTCGGCCGGATATTCTCGGCCCAGATCACGCCGCCATGCGCCTCGACGATCTGCTTGGAAATGGCCAGGCCAAGGCCCGAATTGTTACCGAACTGCTGTTCGGGCCGTTCCGAATAGAACCGCTTGAAGATCTTGGTCAGCGCCTGTTCCGGGATGCCGGGGCCGGTATCCTCGACCACCACCAGCACACGGTTTTCACGCTGCCGCGCCCAGACGCGGATCGCGTCGCCCTCTTCGCAGAAGGAGATTGCGTTGGTGATCAGGTTCACGAAGACCTGCGCCAGCCGCGCCTCAAGCCCCTGGATGACAATGGGCTGAGACGGCAGGTCGGTGATGAAGTCGATGCCATCCTCGTAAGCCTGCTGGCCGAGGTATTCGCTCAGGTTCGAAATCATCCTGATCAGGTCGAAGGATTCCTCTTCTTCCTTGACCAGTTCGCTGTCCAGCCGCGAGGCGTTCGAGATGTCGCTGACAAGGCGGTCGAGCCGGCGCACATCGTGGTCGATCACGTCCAGCAGCTTGTCGCGGTGCTCTTCCTTCTTGACCATGCGCAACGATCCCACGGCCGACCGCAGGCTGGCCAGCGGGTTCTTGATCTCGTGCGCAACATCGGCGGCGAACTGCTCGTTGCTGTCGATCCGGTCATAGAGCGCGGCCACCATGCCGCGCAGCGCGCCCGACAGCCGCCCGATCTCATCCGGGCGGGCGGTCAGGTCGGGGATGCGGATGCGGCCGCCGGCGCCGCTTTTGCGCTTGTCGCGGTCGCGGCCAAGCTCGGCCGCCTCGGCCAGGTCGGAAATCGGGTTGGCGATGGTCGAGGCCAGCACCAGGCTGAGGCCGATCGACACCAGCGTGGCGATGATGAACATGCGCAGCACGCGCTCGCGCTCGATCCGCACGGCGCGGTCGATCTCGCTGGAGCTGTTGGCCAGCGCGACGACACCGATCGCGGCGCCGTTATGCATGATGGGGGTGGCCACCGCGAACAGCGTGCCACCATCGCGATTCTGGCCGGTTATGGTGCGGGTATTGCCCGCCATCGCGGCGGGCACCATATCGCTGGCCTGCATTTCGGGCGATACCGGCGGCGCACCCGGGGCGGAGGGAAAGATCGACGACAGGCCCGACCAGAGCCGCGTCAGGAAATCGACGATGATCGTGCGCTCGTCATCCCCGGTGCCGGTATCGCGTGCATGAGCGACGCCAAGCCCTTCGAAGCTGCCAGCCAGCGCCCCGTTCCCGTCGTAGATATAAACCTCGACCCCGCGGCGCAGATCGAGCGAGTCGAGCGTTCCGGCCACGTCGATGCCGTCGCCGGTGGCCAGGTTGACCGGCGCACCGTCGGGCAGCCGCACCTCGAACACGTCGGCGATCAGCTCGGCCTCGCTGACCAGGGTGTTGGCGCGCTGCACCGCCAGCGAGTCGCGCGAGGAGTTGAGAAACAGGATTCCCGCCACCAGCACGTTCAGCGCGATCAGGTTGAAGGTGATGATCTTGCGCGTCAGCGGCGAACGGTTCAGCGAGAACATCCCGCGCCGCGCGCGTTTCACGCGCAGCTCTTTTTCAACGGTGCTGTCGGGGGCGACGTAATCGTCGCCCAGAACGACATCCCCGTCACGGGAGGGCGTGACGTCGCGCACTTTTATCCTTTCGGCGAGGGCCATTACTCTTCGTTGTAACGGTAACCGATACCATAAAGCGTCTCAATCGCCGAAAAGTCGGAGTCGACGCTCCGCATCTTCTTGCGAAGGCGCTTGATATGGCTGTCGATCGTGCGGTCGTCGACATAGACCTGATCGTCATAGGCCACGTCCATCAGCTGATCGCGGCTTTTGACGAAACCGGGGCGCTGTGCCAGCGCCTGCAGCAGCAGGAACTCGGTGACGGTCAGCGACACGTCCTTGCCCTTCCAGGTCACCGCGTGGCGCAGCGGGTCCATGCGCAGCTCGCCGCGCTCCATCACCTTGGTTTCCTCGGTGTCCCCGACGATATCGCCGGCCACGGCCTCCTGCCGGCGCAGCAGCGCGCGGATGCGTTCGACCAGCAGGCGCTGGCTGAACGGTTTTTTCACGTAGTCGTCCGCGCCCATGCGCAGGCCCAGCACCTCGTCGATCTCGTCGTCCTTGGAGGTCAGGAAGATGACCGGCATCGAGGTCTTCTGCCGCAGCCGCTGCAACAGGTCCATGCCGTCCATCCGCGGCATCTTGATGTCGAGAACGGCCATATCCGGCAGCTTCTTGTTGAAGGCGTCGAGCGCCGACTGGCCGTCATTATAGGTCTCAACCTCGAAACCTTCGGCTTCGAGGGTCATTGCAACGGACGTCAGGATGTTGCGATCGTCGTCCACAAGGGCGATCTTAGACATTGGGCTTGTCCTTGTACTGCTCTCACATTTTATGTTTTTCGGCACTATTCCTGAATTTAGCCTTGTCAGGCAACGATAATCTGCGAATCGACCGGCCAGAGACCGGATTTTCCACGAAAAATTACAAACTATTGCCGGAATTGACGCAGATCGGCCACACCCCGCCACGGGGCGCCGGGCGAAAAACCGCGCGTTTGCGCTAACCTGCGACTGGTTGCGCTAACTGTGCGAAAGCGTCCTGTTCCTTCATGGAAACGTCATGTTAAGAGGCCCGCATCGGGTCACGCCGGCCCGGTCAGGGACGCGCCCAGGCGCGCATCCCCGGTTTCGTACTGAACCGCCGCCATCCGCGCGGCTACAGGAGCTTGGCATATGGCATTTGGACGGGTGAACCCGCAATTCCGGCTTGAGGATCAGGGGATCGAAGGGCTGGGCAATGTCTATTACAATCTTATGGAGCCCGCGCTGATCGAAGCCGCGCTCAAGAACGACGAGGGGACGCTGGGCCGCGGTGGGGCGCTGCTGGTGACCACCGGCAAGTTCACCGGCCGCTCGCCCAAGGACAAGCATGTCGTCAAGACCGATGGCGTGGCCGACAAGATCTGGTGGGAAAACAACGCCGCCATGAGCCCCGAAGGGTTCGACGCGCTTTATGCCGACATGCTGGAGCATATGAAGGACAAGACCTATTACGTGCAGGATCTTGTCGGCGGCGCCGATCCGCAACTGTCGATCAACGTGCGCATGGTGACCGAGCTGGCCTGGCACGGGCTGTTCATCCGCCACCTGCTGCGCCGCCCCGACCGCGAGGCGCTGGAAAGCTACGTGGCCGATTTCACCATCATCAACTGCCCCAGCTTCAAGGCCGATCCCGCGCGCCACGATTGCCGCTCGGACACGGTGATCGCGCTCAACTTCGACCGCAAGCTGATCCTGATCGCCAATACCGAATACGCGGGCGAGAACAAGAAATCGGTCTTTACCCTGCTGAACTACCTGCTGCCCGAAAAGGGCGTGATGCCGATGCACTGCTCGGCCAACCACGCCACCGGCAACCCGGTGGACACCGCGGTGTTCTTCGGCCTGTCGGGCACCGGCAAGACCACGCTGTCGGCCGACCCCGAGCGCACGCTGATCGGCGATGACGAGCATGGCTGGTCCGAGCGCGGCACCTTCAACTTCGAAGGCGGCTGCTATGCCAAGACCATCAACCTCAACGCCGAGGCCGAGCCCGAGATCTATGCCACCACGACGAAATTCGGCACCGTGATCGAGAACATGGTCTTCGATCCCGAAACATTCGAGCTGGATTTCGACGACGACAGCCTGACCGCCAACATGCGCTGCGCCTACCCGCTGGAATATATCTCGAACGCCAGCGATACCGCGATGGGCGGGCATCCCAAGAACGTCATCATGCTGACCTGCGATGCGTTCGGCGTGCTGCCCCCGATCGCGCGGCTGACCCCGGCGCAGGCAATGTATCACTTCCTGTCGGGCTTTACCTCCAAGGTCGCCGGCACCGAGCGCGGCGTGACCGAGCCCGAGCCGACATTCTCGACCTGCTTCGGCGCCCCATTCATGCCGCGCCGCCCCGAGGAATACGGCAAGCTGCTGCAGGGCAAGATCGCCAAGCACGGCGCGACCTGCTGGCTGGTGAACACCGGCTGGACGGGCGGTGCCTATGGCGTGGGCAGCCGGATGCCGATCAAGGCCACCCGCACGCTGCTGACCGCCGCGCTGGACGGCAGCCTGAACGATGCCGAGTTCCGCAAGGACGACAATTTCGGCTTCGACGTGCCGGTATCGGTGCCCGGCGTGGCCGAGGTTCTGCTGGACCCGCGCCGCACCTGGGAAGATCAGGACGCCTATGATGCGCAGGCCGCCAGGCTGGTGCAGATGTTCGCCGACAATTTCGGGCAATACCTGCCCTATATCGACGACGACGTGAAGGCCGCCGCCATCGGCTGACCGCCGCACGGATTCGAAAGGCAAGGCCCCGGTCAGGCGACCGGGGCTTTTAAATTTACAAGCATGCCTTAGGCAGCTCAGGCTGCCAGATCGGGCACCCTGTCCACGACCGGAAGCGACAGAAGATACCGCAAGTCTTCAAGGCTATTGTAGACCATGAAACCTTCCAGCGGCTCTTCGCTGCCGTGGCGTGCCCAACGCAGCGCCCCCGGTTCGCTGTGCAAGTATCCCTGCCTTTGCGCAAACCCCTTTTGAGCGACCGGGTTGGCCATGAAACCAAAGGTGTAGTCGGGAGCCCAGCGCGTGATCGCTTCCAGGAATGCGCAACGTGCAACGATACCGGCAAGGCCATGGCCACGATAAGCACCGCGATCCGGGTTGAACCAGAACTCACCCTGATAACAGACGTTCCCGGTGATCATCCGCGCGCCCGGCCCGGCGCGATAACGGGACCGCGCCAAATCGAGGTCAGGCAGAACTGGCGGAAAGGCGCGGAAATTGTCCCGAAGGTACTCGCCCAGTGTTTGGTCGTGCAGGTTGATGATTCTCAGGGCCTGAGTATGTACCAAGGTTCCGTCGGGTTTCCGTCCGACCATCCAGAAACAGGTCTCTGGCGTCAGCTCCTGCAGGCGCGGATCGAATGGCGCACCGATCGGCTGATCCGGTCGATACCTTGCCAACAATCGTTGATACTCATCCAAATCTTCGCCAAACGTTATGTATATCTGGCGGCTGTGCAAGATATCGAGGCTTGCAGCGATCAGATGTTTGCCATCACTAAGGTCATGAATCGACATAGCTTCCCTCCAGTGCCGTGGTGACTGGAAAGAAGTCTAGACGATTATGCGACGAAAGGCTTTAAGCCCTGCAACTTTTGCGGCACATCCATTACGAGCTTTTCAGGCATCGTTCGGATGATGGAATCGTCGAGATGCGGAATGGCGATGTCGTAAGTACGCTGAACGACAGACAGCAATGCGAATGATCCGTCTGGAAACTCTCCTCCCATTGTAAGTCTTTGAAAAGCCATGGGTATCTTGTCGCCTCCATCCTCTCGGGGGACGCGGGTAAACACATGGTCCAACCGCAACCCGTGGCAGCGTTCAATATCTTCCAAAGGTTCGTTCATCAGCGATGCGATGATACTGCCGCCAGGAAAACTTTCGAGTATGGACCCAATGCTGGATCGTGCCTTGGCCCAACCAAACCAGCTGGCGAAGGCCGATTCTTCGCCGATTTCGCAACATAACCACGAATCATTTTGCCGGCGATACACCAGCAGATAGGGTCGCATGATCGCCATCGCGGAATCCTCGATCTGGCCACCGGCCAGTGCCCAGCTCCGTACCGCGCAGCGCATCAGCTCCGATCCGCTTTCCCACACTTTGCTTATGGGATGCTGCTGAAGATGATACTCAAACGAACCGGCAGCCGAATACTTGATGGTAAACAATCCGTTGGCATGGCTGGCATGTCCATGAGACCACGCTGTCGCGCGTGCCAGCAAATCCTCGGCCTCGGGCAAGGCCCGCTGCCCCGCTTCGGTCAGGCGGTATTGCCTGTCCACCAGTTCGAACAGCTCCTCCCCCCGCATGGCCTCAAGCTGGTCGACATGGCGCCGGACGGTCTGCCGCGTGCTGTTCAGCTCTTTCACGGCATGGGACAGGTTCAATGTGCGCGCCAGCGTCGTGAATGAACGAAGCGCCTCGAATAATACGGAATGCGAAGGCTTAATTGCCGTCATGACAGGATGTAACTCGTTTCCAAAATCGCAGCTTTACTCGCTACCTGCTCGCGTGGTCCCCGGCACGATACCGGTAAGCACATAATACATCAAAGGTAAATTTATCATACATCGAGGGTGATATTTCGCAACGTAAACGTGCATATTTCACAAATTGATCGGGATCGGGGATTCGGCATTCTCGCTACAGTAGCAAAGTGAGGGAACGATATGTCGCATCCAGTCGATATGCATGTAGGGAAAAAGCTAAAGCAGCTGCGCGTTCTGCGCGGCATGACGCAAACCGAAGTGGCCCAGGGCCTCGATATTTCATTTCAGCAAGTCCAGAAATACGAGCTGGGGCGCAACCGTGTCTCGGCCAGCAAACTCTTTGAGATCTCGCAGATTCTCGGCGTGTCGCCATCCTATTTCTTCGACGGGCTCGACGACGAGTCGGCCAAGACCAACATGCTCGACGAAGAGGCCACCAAGATCGCCTCGATGCTGACCCGCATCAAGGACGAGCGCCTGCGCGGACAGATCCGCACCTTCATCTCGGAACTGGCCTCGACCGGGGCCGCCGCCAACTGACGTTGCCCGGCCCCGCGCATGTCGCGGGGTCACATCATCCAGGCCCGGCGCAACAGGTTCAGCGCGGCCACCAGCAACACCGCCAATGTCGCCCGCCGGAACGTCGCCTGGTCGAACCGGTCCGACAGGGCAAATCCGACCCGCATCCCCGCCAGCGCGGGCAGGACAAGGCAGGCGGAAAACAGCGCCGTCCGCAGGGTCAGGATGCCCGATCCGATATGCGCCACGGTCAGCACGGCGGCCCCCAGCCCATAAATCACGCCCTGCACCCGCATCTGCGCTTCCTTCGGCGTTTCCAGCGCGGTCAGCAGCATCACCGTGGGCGGCCCCCAGACACCGGACATACCGCCGACGAACCCCGCCAGCGCGCCGGTTCCGGCCTCGATCGCACAGCGATGCCGCGCGGCCGGGCGCGGGCGCCAGCCGCCAAGCTGCAGCGCAGCGAAAACCAGGATCGGCCCGCCGATCATCAGCAGCAGCCCGCGCGGCGGCAAGACCGCAACCATCTGCGCCCCGAGGATCAGCGCCACCATCCCCACGCCCAGGAACACGCGGAATTCGCGCACCGCGCGCCCGGCGGCGGACGGCCCTTCGCGCAGCGCCTGGAACCCGTTGGTGGCCAGCGTCGGCAGAATCAGCCCGGCCAGTGCAAGCTCGGGCGACAGAAAGCTGCCCAGAACCGAAATCATCACCATCGGCATGGCGAATCCCACCATCCCCTTGATGATTCCCGCAGCAAAAGCCGCACCGCAGGCGGACAGGAGTGCGGACAGCACGATATCGGGCGGTAGAAATGCCATCCCCGTGCCATACTACCCATCACAGGCCGCCGCCAGAGCCGGGCAGGCGAAATGCGATGCGCAACATTCGCATATATCACGGGGTGCACAGGGTATTTTTGTTGCGCTGCACCTGCGAAGTGGCTAGGACGAAGGCCAGCAGAAAGAGGATATGATTCATGGCCCATGACGGACAGGACGCGGCTGCCGGCCAGCCGGTGATTTTCCCCGACCTTCTGGAGCTTACCGCCGCCGCCGTGGCGCCGGCCGAGCGTATTCTGGACAAGGCCACCGCGCATGTACGCGCCATGGTCAGCGACGGCGATCGCGTGTCGGGCGCCCTGATCGAAACCCACCAGACCGCCGCGCACGGGCTGGCATGGCTGGCCACCTATGTCGAATCGCTGCGCCAGATGCAGAAATGGGCCGGGGCGCTGCAATCCGATGGCCGGTTCGGCGAGACCGAGCAACTGATCCACCAGATCGCCTTTGGCGAATACCTCTGGCAGATCCGGGGCGGCATCCAGATGAACCAGGGCGAAATCGTCCGCCTGCAGGATCTGGGGCTGGGCCCGGACGACATGGATTCCTTCATGGAACCGGCGGTCGTGACGCTGACCCATGGCGGCAACAGCCAGGCCGCCCGCAACCGCCTCGTCGTGCTGATGCAGGAACAGGCGGGCGCCACGATGTTCGGCGCCTCGGGGCTGGATGAAGAGCTTGAAATGATCCGCGACCAGTTCCGCCGCTATGCGCAGGACCGGGTGCAGCCCAACGCGCATGAGTGGCACCTCAAGGACGAGCTGATCCCGATGGAGATCATCGACGAACTGGCCGAGATGGGCGTGTTCGGCCTGACCATACCCGAGAACCTGGGCGGCTTCGGCCTGTCCAAGGCATCCATGGTCGTCGTATCCGAGGAACTGAGCCGCGGCTATATCGGCGTCGGCTCGCTCGGGACGCGCTCGGAAATCGCGGCCGAGCTTATCCTGGCCGGCGGCACGGACGAGCAGAAATCGCACTGGCTACCCAGGATCGCCAGCGGTGAAATCCTGCCCACCGCCGTCTTCACCGAGCCCAACACCGGCTCCGACCTCGGCTCGCTCCGCACCCGGGCGGTCCGGGACGAGAACGGCGATTACAAGGTGACCGGCAACAAGACATGGATCACCCATGCCGCGCGTACCCATGTCATGACGCTGCTGGCGCGCACCGACCCGAACACCACCGATCACCGGGGTCTGTCGATGTTCCTGGCCGAAAAGACGCCGGGCACCGACGAAAACCCCTTTCCGACCGAGGGCATGACCGGTGGCGAGATCGAGGTGCTGGGCTATCGCGGCATGAAGGAATACGAGCTGGGATTCGACAATTTCCACGTGAAGGGCGAAAACCTGCTGGGCGGCGAGGAAGGCCGCGGCTTCAAGCAGCTGATGCAGACCTTCGAATCCGCCCGCATCCAGACCGCCGCGCGCGCCATCGGCGTGGCACAGGCCGCGCTGGACGTGGCGATGCAATATGCGCAGGATCGCAAGCAGTTCGGCAAGGCGCTGATCGCCTTTCCGCGCGTCGCCAACAAGCTGGCGATGATGGCGGTTGAAATCATGATCGCGCGGCAGCTTACCTATTTCTCGGCCTTCGAGAAAGACAATGACCGCCGCTGCGATCTCGAGGCCGGGATGGCCAAGCTGCTGGGCGCGCGCGTGGCCTGGTCTGCCGCCGATAACGGGCTGCAGATCCATGGCGGCAACGGGTTCGCGCTGGAATACGAGATCAGCCGCCTGCTCTGCGATGCGCGCATCCTCAACATCTTCGAGGGCGCAGCCGAGATCCAGGCGCAGGTGATTGCCCGGCGGCTTCTGGGATAGGGCGCGCGCGCCGGCAACAGGATACGACATGACCAAACCCTGCATCATCTGCGTCGCCATCACCGGATCTGTGCCGCAGAAATCCGACAACCCCGCGGTGCCGATCACCGTCGCGGAGCAGATCGACTCCACGCAAGAGGCGTTCGAGGCCGGGGCCAGCATCTGCCATGCCCATGTGCGCAACGACGATGGTTCGCCCTCCTCCGACCCGGAAAAATTCGCCCGCCTCAAGGAAGGGCTGGAAAAGCACTGCCCCGGCATGATCGTCCAGTTCTCGACCGGCGGGCGCTCGGGTGCCGGTCAGGCCCGTGGCGGAATGCTGCCGCTCAGGCCCGACATGGCCTCGCTTTCGGTGGGCTCGAACAACTTTCCCACCCGCGTCTACGACAACCCGCCCGACCTGGTCGACTGGCTGGCGGGCGAGATGCGCACATACGATATCAAGCCCGAGATCGAATGCTTCGACCTCTCGCACATCCACCAGGCAGCCAGGATGAATGCCGACGGGCGCATCCCCGGCCAGCTTTACGTACAGTTCGTCATGGGCGTGAAGAACGCCATGCCGATCGACCGCCCAACATTCGATTTCTACATCGAAACGGTCGAACGGATCATGCCCGGCGCGGAATGGTGCGCCGCGGGCATCGGCGCGGGCCAGCTTGTCGTCAACGAATGGTCGGTGGCGGCCGGCGGCCATGCGCGCACGGGCCTGGAAGACAATGTGCGCCTCGACAGGGCCACGCTTGCGCCCTCGAACGCCGCGCTGGTCCGGCGCGTGACGGATCTGTGCGAAAAATACGAACGCCCCGTCGCCACCGCCGCCCAGGCGCGCGAAATCCTCGGCCTGCGCCCGGCCTGACCGGCGCCCTCGTTTCATCGTTCGGAAAATACTCCGGGGTGAATTGCCCGGAACGGGCAAGAGGGGCAGCGCCCCTCCCCCGCCGCGCCGCAGGGCGTGGCCTTACTCGGGCACGCAGATCTGCCCGGCACCGATCGCCCTGATCGTCCGCGCCACCAGCCCGGCGATCACCACCACCAGCACCGCCAGCGTCACCAGCCCGAAAATCTCATGCGCCGCACTGCCGGTCGCTTCGGCAAAACGGAAGCTGGCGATGGTCACGGCGGCAAAGGGAAAGCTCAGCGCCCAGAACGACAGGGCGAAGGGCAGCTTCACGATGCGCGGCAGGTTCACCGCCACGATCAGCGTGAACAGGTAGGCCATGTTGATCAGCAACCGGGCAAAGGCGTCGACCTCGCCGGTCAGGCGCATCCAAGACAGGAAGGCCACCGCCGGCGGCGCGATCAGGATCACCAGCGTCGGCTGCAGCTTGCCCGGCATCGGGTCGTGAAAGATCAGCCGGTTCATCACCAGCGTCAGCAGCACGATCCAGAACAGCAGCCCCACCGCCATGAAATACCAGCTGATCTCGACATAGCCCAGCGGCACGCCCACGATCGGCACCAGCACGTTGCCCACCGCCGGGATGAACCACGCCGGCGTCAGGTGCCCGGTCTGGAACGACCGGGACGAAATCCAGCCCGACACCACCGCGATGGTCAGCACGCCCTGCAGCGCCATGCCCAGCAGCCACAGCATATGGGCCACCGGCGGGGCCATCGCATGGGTCGCCGTCGCCAGCAGCAGCAGCGAGATCGAGATTGCAGGGAAAAAGGCAAGCCGCACCGGATGATGCCATTCCTGCGCCACCGCCTGCGGATAGCGCAGGATCTTGAGCGTATAGAGCGCGGCAATGACCACACCCGCCGCCACCGTCGCCCAATAGACGGCGAGCGAGACACCGGGCGGGACGCCCATCGCCGACTCGGCCGCATGCAATGCCAGCGTCAGGCCGGAAAGCCCCATCACCACGGCAAAGAACGGCACCGGGAAATGTTCCAGCCGGTTACCGGCCCCGGCCTCTGTCGCGTCGGTCATGGGCTGCCCTTTCCTGCTGTCAGCCGTCCTGCGCCTCGGGGCCCCTGATCAGCGCCTGTGCGGTATAGACAAGGATCGCGATCCCCACCGCACCGGCCACCGCCACGCCCAGCAGGACGATCACGTCGACAGGCCCACCTATATCGGCAAAACTGGAACTCGTCATCTGCTGCACGAAGATCACCGCCGCGATGGCCCCCACCGGCATCGACAGCTGCGCCAGCAGGAATTTCCGCATCGACATCGACCGGTCGCGGATCAGCACGTAGAGATAGGCCGCCGTGATCAGCGCCGCGACGATCACCATCGCCCAGAACAGCCCCTTGCCGAACATCTCTTCCCACACGGCGATCAGGGTTTCGAGTGTCAGTTCCTTCATCGCGTCCCCTCCTCTCAGGCCTTGCCGCGCAGCATGGCGTTATAGGTGGCCTTCAGCGCCACCTCTTTCATCAGCCAGCTGATCCACAACTCTTCCAGCGGCGCGATCACGCCGGGGAAGCTGGGGGTAAGGTTGTTGTAATCGAACTCGATCAGCATCGCGCGGCCCACGCGGGTGATCAGCGGGCACGAGGTATAGCCGTTATAGGTCGTGTCCGTGGTGTCACCCGCGATCTGCGCGACCAGGTGATCCTCGACCACCGGCACCTGCCACTTGGCGCTGGCCGCGGTCTTGCCCTTGGGCACGCCGGCCACGTCGCCACAGGCGAACACGTTGGGGTAACGGTTGTGGCGCAGGGTGTATTGATCCACCTCGACCCAGCCCTGGTCGACCCATTTGTCAGCCCAGCTCAGCCCCGACTGGCGGATCACCTCCGGCGCGCGCTGCGGCGGGATCACGTTGGTGAAATCGTAATCGGTTTCATGCTCGATCCCGTCGGCATCCTCGAAGGTCAGCACCTTCCGACCCGGGTCCATGCGTTTCAGCACCATCCGCATCTGCGTGCCGATACCGCGGTCGCCGAACAGCATCCGCACCTTTTCGGCCACGATCGGCACACCGAACAACGCGCCCGACGGGTTCCAGTATTCGATCTCGACCTTGTCGCGGTTACCCTTGCGGCTGGCGTAATCCTCGGTGAGGAACGTGTATTTCAGCGGTGCGCCGGCGCATTTCATCTCGGTCGCCGGGCGGAAGAACACCGCCTTGCCCCCTTCCGAGGTAAAGCGGTCCATCTCGGCCCAGGTCTTTGCCGCGTAATCGGGCCCGGCATAGACCGCGCCGATCCCGTCGCGGCCCACCATGCCAAGGTCGAACCCTTCCACGGCATCCCAATCCAGGCTCAACCCCGGCGCGGTGACAAGGTAATCATATTGCAGCTTCGTGCCGCCCGCGGTGGTGACCGTCCTGGCCTCGGGGTCGATTTCGGCGGCGTATTCGGCCACCAGCGTGACACCCGCCGGCAACCATTCGGCAGTCTGGCTGACCGAGTAATCGGCAGGCTTCAGCCCGGCCGCGATCAGGGTAAAGCCCGGCTGGTACCAGTGCTGGGCACGGCCATCGACGATGGTGATCTCGGCACCCTCCAGCCGTTCGACCAGGCGGTTGGCCAATGCGGTGCCGGCGGCGCCGGCCCCGAGGATCACGATCTTTGCCCTGGTGGCGACCTTCTGTGCCCGGGCGGGGCCGACATTCGCCGCCAGCAGGGCGGCACCGCCGGCAAGGCCCAGAAAACCGCGACGGGACGGCAGAAACTTGTCCGATGTCATGCGCGTACTCCACTGCATACATCATCATTTCCGCATATGTCGGGCACCCTGCGCTTTGACCCAGATCAAACCGCAGGCCGATATATCCCGAACGCGCCGCGACGGATCGCCCCGCCACCCCTTACATCAGCCCCAGCAGCCTTGCCGCGTTGTTCTTGACGATGTCGGGGCGGATCTCGTCGCGGATGTCGATCTTTTCGAAATCGGCCAGCCAGCGTTCCGGTGTGATCATCGGCCAGTCCGACCCGAACAGCACCTTCTTCTTCAGGATCGAATTGCAGTAGCGCACCAGGATCGGCGGAAAATATTTCGGCGACCAGCCCGACAGGTCGATATAGACATTGGGCTTGTGCTGGGCGACCGACAGCGCCTCTTCCTGCCAGGGGAAGGACGGGTGCGCCATGATGATCTTCATGTCGGGGAAATCCACCGCCACGTCATCCAGATACATCGGGTTCGAGAATTTCAGCCGCATCCCGTTGCCGCCGCGCATCCCCGAGCCGACGCCGGTCTGCCCGGTGTGGAACAACCCGATGCAGCCATGTTCGGCCAACAGCTCGTAGAACGGATAGGCCATGCGGTCATTGGGGAAAAACCCCTGCATCGTGGGGTGGAACTTGAACCCCTTTATGCCGTGCTCCTCGATCAGGCGGCGTGCCTCGCGCAGGGCCATCTTGCCCTTCCACGGATCGACCGAGGCAAAGGGGATCAGCACGTCGCTGTTTTCGCGGACCAGCTCGATCACCTCGTCGTTGGAATAGCGGCGATAGCCGGTTTCGCGCTCGGCATCGACGGGAAAGATCACCGCCGCGATGTTCTGCGCGCGGAAATGCGCGGCGGTTTCCGGGATCGTCGGCGGGTGCTGCCACGGCGCCCCGAAATAGCGCGCCATCGTGGATTGCAGATCGTCATAGCCGTCATCGGCATGGCAGCCGCAGGGTTCCTCGGCATGGGTGTGGATGTCGATGGCACGGATTTTATCCAGGTCGATCATCGGGGCCTCCTTTCAGCTACAGCGCTTGTGGCGGGGACACGGGCGAGGGGCCTGCCCCTCGCGCTCCCCGGAGTATTTGCGGCAAGATGAAGTCATGGCCGGATCACGGCCGGGTCGGACTCGTCGTAGAGCCGGGCCAGCAGGCCGGCGCGGCGGGTCAGCACCTTGCGGGTGTTGAGGTTGCCCTTGGCTGTCATCTCCTGCGCCTCGAGGCTGGGCGGCTCGGTCAGGATCATGGCCCGGCCGACGCGGGTGGACGACCCGGTGGCCGAGGCGGCCAGCGGGGCAAGGCGGGCGCGCACCTCTTCCATTCGGGCGGGATCGGCGCAGGCGCCGTCGCCCGTCGCCGGGCTGGCGGGAAAGATCAGTACGCCCAGTTCGGCGCGGTCATGGCCGGTGACGACGATATCGGCGGCCAGCCCGTCCAGCGCCGTCATGAGCTGCCCGCGCAGCGCCGCGACACGCACCCAGGTGCCCGAGGTCAGCTTGAAATCCTCGGATATGCGCCCGTCGAACCGCATCCCCCGGTCGGGGTCGTTCTCGTCCACGAAACGCACCGCGTCGCCGGTGATCAGGAACCTCTCGGGATCGAAGGCGGCGGCGGTTTTTTCCGCATCCTCGAAATAGCCCGGCATGATGTTGGGGCCCTTGACGCGCAACTCGTAGCGGCCTTCGTCCTCCGGGATCAGCTTGACCTCGGTGCCCGCCAGCGGCGCACCGACGATGCCGGACCGGGTGATGCGCTCATGCGTCAGCAGCACGGCGGGGGCGGTTTCGGTCATGCCCCAGCTGCTGACCATCAGCGGCACCTTGCCTGTCACCTCGCGCGCCATGTCGCCCAGCGCGTCCCAGGTTTCCTGCGGCAGCGACGCGCCCGCGTAAAAGGTGAAATGCAGCCCCGTGAAGAACCGCCGCCGCAGACCGGCATCCGCGCGCAGCGCCGCGACCTGCCGGGCATAGCCCACGGGCACGTTGAACGACAGCGTGCCGGTGTGCATCTGCATGTTTTCCAGCGTGCGGGGAAACAGCGCATCGGTCGGCTTGCCGTCGTCGATGTAAAGCGCGCCGCCATTGGCCAGCATCATGTTGAAATTATGCGAGCCGCCAAAGACGTGGTTCCAGGGCAGCCAGTCGAGGATCTTGGGCGGCTCGGTCCGCAGGACCGGAAAGGCGTCGGCGATCTGGGTCTGGTTCACGCACATCATGCGATGCGTCGTCAGCACGCCCTTCGGATTCGAGGTGGAGCCCGAGGTAAACAGGATCTTGCCCACCGTGTCGGGTGTGACCTGCGCATGGGCGGCATCCACATCGGCCCGGCCGCCCTGCAGCGCGCGGGCCATCGGGATCACCGGGCGCGGCGCGCCCTCGGGCCGGCTGGCCAGAACGGGGATACCGGCCAGTTGCGGCAGGGCCAGCGCCTCGGCATAGCGGGCGGCGTCGTCGACCCAGATCAGCGACGGGCGCACCTTTTCCACCACGTAAAGCAGCCGGTCATGGGCGCCTGGGATCAGCGAATACTGTTCCGCCACCGGCACGTTCGCGCGGCCGACATATTGCGCGGCCAGCGCCAGCAGCCCGTGATCGACCGAGTTGCCCGAGATCATCAGCACCGGCCCCTGCCCCGGCTGGTCCAGCAGCCACGCGGCCAGCGCGCGCACCTGTTCCAGCGCCTCGGCATAGCGCACCTCGCGCCAGCCGGGGCCGGAGCGTTCGGCCAGGAACACCGCATCGGGCGTTCTGGCGGCCCAGTCGTGCAGCCAGTCGCCGGTGGTGCCGGCCACCGGCCCAAGCGCATGGCGCGAGGTCAGGATGACGGCACCGTCGTCGCGCCGGGTGCGGGTCACGGATTGGGGAACGATATGAGAGTCGGTCATGGCTCAGGCCCTGATCCTGGAAAGAAGTTTCACAAGCTCGCGCCGCTCTATCTGCGAAAGGCCGGCGAACATCCGGTCCTCATGCGTCAGCAGCGCCAGCCGCGCCTGTTTCTGGCGCATGATCCCGGCGGTGGTGGGCTGCAGCGCGATGGCGCGGCGGTCCCGCGCGCTGCGTTCGCGGGTGATCCAGTGCGCCTTTTCCAGCGTGTCGATCACCGCCACGCTGTTCGACCGCTCCATGCCCAGCGCCGCGGCCAGTTCGGTCTGGCGCACGCCGGGGGCGTTGCAGATCACCGTCAGCGCGGAAAAGGTGGTGATGCGCAGGCCCATCGGCTCCAGCACGCGGGCGGCATCGGCGGTGACCATCGCGGTCGCGCGTTTCATCGAATAGCCGATCAGCTCGCGCAGGGCGGTATCCAGCGCGGCCTCGGTCAGGACGCTATCGGTTTGGCCTGTCATGGCGTCACCGGAATTGCGGCTGGCGCTTTTCAAGGAAGGCACGCAAGCCTTCCTCGGCGTCGGGGCTGGTCTGGGTCAGCGCGGCGCACAGGCTTTCGGTGAACAGCCCGTCGGCCTTTGACATGTCCTCGATCCGGCTGAGCGCGTGGATCATCACGTAGTTCGACAGCGACGCGTTCTGCGCGATCTTGCCGGCAAGCTCCATCGCCAGGCCCATCGCCTCGCCCTCGCCCACGGTATAGTGGCACAGGCCCAGCCGCTCGCCCTGGTCTGCGTCGTATTTGCGCCCGGTGAGCATCATCTCGATCATCCGGTCGGCACCGAGGATGCGCCCCACCCGCACCGAGGCGCCGCCGCCGACATAGATGCCGCGCCGCCCCTCGGGCAGCTGGAAGATGGTCGAGGGTTCGGCGATGCGCACATGGGTGGCGGTGGCCAGTTCCAGCCCGCCGCCGATCACCGCGCCGAACATGGCCGACACCACCGGCAGGCCGGAGAACTGGATCTTGTCCATCACGCCATGCCACCCGCGCGAGTGGCGCATCGTGCCTTCGGCGTCGCGCTGCACCTGTTCCGACAGGTCCAGCCCCGAGCAGTAATGCCCTGCCGTGCCGGTCAGCACGGCGACCTTCACCCCCTCGGGCGGGTTCGAGAAGAAACCGTCGAGCGCGGCCAGCAAACGGTCGTTCATCGCGTTGCGCTTGTCGGGGCGGTTCATGGTCAGAACCGCGATCGGCCCCTCGATCCGGGTTAGCAGGCTGTCCGGCATGTCTCCTCCTCGTGATATTTGTTATGCCGTATAACTATTATTCCAGACAAGTTCCAGTCCGAATCCGGTCCCGGCGCGCCGGGACCGGTCAATGCAGGATGCGCAGCAGGCCCAGCGTGATCACCGGGAAGGCCACGAGGATCACCACGCGAATGATGTCGGAGGCGACGAAATACATCACCGCCCTGTAGGTCTCGAGCATCGGCGTCTTGCGGTCCATCGAGTTGATGACGAACAGGTTCATCCCCACCGGCGGCGTGATCAGCCCGACCTCGACCACGATCAGCACGATGATCCCGAACCAGATCGCGGTTTCCTCGGCGTTCAGCCCGAAATCGAGGGCCGAGATGATCGGAAAGAAGATCGGGATCGTCAGCAGGATCATCGACAGGCTGTCCATGATGCAGCCGAAGACAAGGTAAAGCGCCAGGATGATCGCCAGGATCAGCCACGGAGAATAGCCCAGTTCGCCCACCCAGGCCGCCAGTTCCTGCGGCACCTGCGTCAGGGCGAGAAAACCGTTGTAGAACGCCGCGCCAAGCACGATGAAAAAGATCATCGCGGTCGAACGCGCGGTGGACAGGAAGCTGTCGGCCAGCCTGTCGCGGGTCAGGCCGCCGTTGAAGAACGCGATGATGCCGGTGCCCAGCGCGCCGACCGCCGCGCCTTCGGTGGGTGTGAACCAGCCCAGGTAGATGCCCAGCACCACCAGCAGGAACACCAGCAGCACCGGCCAGACGTTGAACAGCGCGCGGAACCTTTCGCCATAGGGGATCGGTTCGCGCACGCCGGCACTGTCGGGGTTCATCCGCACATAGATCGAGATCGTGATCATATAGCCGATCGCCGCCAGGATGCCGGGGATGAAGGCGGCAAGGAACAGCTTGGCGATGTTCTGTTCGGTCAGGATGGCATAGATCACCAGGATGACCGAGGGCGGGATCAGGATGCCCAGCGTACCGCCCGCCGCCAGCGTCGCGGTGGAAAACCCGCCGGAATAGCCATAGCGGCGCAGCTCGGGCAGGGCCACCTGCCCCATCGTGGCGGCGGTGGCCAGCGACGAGCCGCAGATCGCGCCGAAGCCCGCGCAGGCGCCCACCGCCGACATGGCGACACCGCCGCGCCGGTGGCCCAGCCATGCCTCGGCCGCCTTGAACAGCGCGGTCGACATGCCGCCCAGCGTGGCGAACTGCCCCATCAGCAGGAACATCGGTACGATCGACAGCGAATAGCTGGAAAAGGTCGTGTAGGTTTCGGATTTCAGCTTGGCCAGCGCGACGGTCCAGCCGCCGGTCACGAAATAGAGCCCGCCCAGCCCGACAAGGAACATCGACAACCCGATCGGCATCCGCAGGAAGATCAGCAGCAGGAGAACCGGAAACGAGGTCAGCCCGATTTCAAGATTGCTCAATGGTCCGCCCCCCCGGCCGGCGCGATGATCCTGCGGCCGGTAAAGAACTCGACACTGCGCACCCCGGCCATGTAGACACCGACGAGCGCGGCCACCACGGCGGCCGCCAGCGACGCGGCATAGCCCCACCAGACCGGGAATTGCAGAAGGAAGGTGGTTTCGGTGTAGCGCATCTTGCTGAGCATCCCGTCGTAAAGCCGCCAGGCGATCAGCATCAGCACCAGCGCAAAGACAACCTCGACAACCATCTGGATGAACTTGTTGGCATTCACCCCCAGCTTCGAGGTGAAGATATCCACCGTCGCGTGGCCGTTGGTGATCTGGCAAAAGGGCAGGAAGGCAAAGATCGCGAATGCGATGCCGGCCTCGACCAGCTCGTAATCGCCCAGGATCGGACCGACCCCGGTATCGAGCAGCGTCTGCGTCGCCCCGCCCAGCAGCGCCTCGCCCAGACCGCTGTGCAGGAAGGTGTTGATGCCACGCCCCAGGACCGAAACGCAGGTCAGCAGGATGAGAAGCGTCAGCACGATCCCCCCCAGAAGCGCCATGTTGCGGGCCAGTCCGTTCATGAAACGGTGCATGAGTGCCAATCCCTTTCGGTCGGTTCGGATGCGGACCGCACGGGGGGTGCCCCGTGCGGTCCCGGTCTTGCGGCAGGGGCCGGTTTTACTGGCTGTATTTTTCCATCAGCGCCCGGGCCTGGTCGATCCGTGCCTGGCCGTCGATGCCCACCTTTTCCATTTCGGCGATCCACTCGGCATAGACCGGCTGCGCGGCCTCGCGCCAGGCGGCTGTCTGTTCCTCGTCGAGGGTGACAATGTTGTTGCCGCGATCCTCGGCCAGCTTCCGGGCCGGTGCGTCGGCCTCTTCCATGATGCGGCCGCCCATGGCCGAGAATTCGGCGCCCGAATTGGCGTCGATCACCGCCTTCAGGTCGTCCGGCAGGCTGTCGTATTTCGCCTTGTTCATGGCGACGACGAAGGTGATGTTATACAGCGCGCCGCCGGTGAATTCGGTGTGGTTGTCCACAAGCTCGGCCACCTTCAGCGCGGATGTCACCTCCCACGGGACGGTGGTCGCGTCGATCACGCCCTTCGACAGCGCCTCGGACACGGCCGGCACCGGCATCCCCACCGGGGTTGCGCCAAGCTGGTTCAGCAGCAGGTTCACGACCCGCGATCCGCCACGGATCTTGACGCCGTTCATGTCCGAGGGCTCCAGGATCGGCTCTTTCGAATGGATCAGCCCCGGCCCGTGCACCCAGGTGCCCAGGATCTTGACGTCGCTGAACTCGCCATCCTTCATGTGTTCGTTGAACATGTCCCACAGCGCGCGGCTGGCGGGTTCGGCCCCGTTGGTGATGAAGGGCAGCTCGAACACCTCGGTCGAGGGGAAGCGGCCCGGCGTGTAGCCGACCACCGTCCAGACGATATCGGCAACACCGTCGATCGCCTGGTCGATCAGTTCCGGCGGACGCCCGCCAAGCTGCATCGAGGGGTAGCGTTCGATCTTGATCCGGCCATCGCTTTCGGCCTCGATCTTGTCGGCCCACGGGTCCAGCACCTGGGCCGGGACGACGGCCTGCGCGGGCAGGAACTGGTGCAGGCGCAGCGTCACCTCCTGTGCCACCGCGGCCCCGGCGCCAAGGGTCATGGCAAGCGCGGTGCCGGCGGCAAGACCCAGAAAATTACGACGTTTGGTCATTCGATCTCTCCCTATGATCGGTATCCATGATCGGTGTCGGCCCGCCTTGCGCGGCGGGCCGTTTCTCAATTGGACTGGTATTCAGACATCAATTGATTGGCTTCGTCAATCATCGCCTGTCCGTCGATCCCCTTTTCCGCGACATCCGCGATCCAGTTGTCATAGACCGGGCGGGCAAGCTCCTCCCATGTCTTTGCATCCTCGGCGGAAATCGTGATGATGTTGTTGCCACGCTCCACCGCCACCTCGCGCGCGGGCCCGTCCGAATCCTGCATAACACCGCCCGCGAAGACAGAGAACTCCAAACCCGAATTGGCGTCGATCACCGCCTTCAGGTCGTCGGGCAGGCTGTCGTATTTCGCCTTGTTCATCGCCATGACGAAGGTCAGGTTATAGATCGCCGGGCCGTCGAACTCGGTATGGTTTTCCACCAGTTCCGACACTTTCAGCGCGGTCGTCACCTCCCACGGGATGGTGGCGCCGTCGATCACGCCCTTGGACAGCGCCTCGGGGATGGCCGTCACCGGCAGGCCCACGGGCGTCGCGCCCAGAAGCTCAAGCAACTGGTTCACCATGCGCGAACCGCCGCGGATCTTCATGCCGTTCAGGTCGGCGGGCTGGGTCACGGGGGTCTTGGTGTGCAACATGCCGGGGCCGTGCACGAAGGCGGCCAGCACCTTCACATCGCGGAAATCGGTATCGGCCATGTGGCGTTCGTACATCTTCCAATAGGCGTAGGAGGCCGCGTGCGCATCCGTCACCATGAAGGGCAGTTCGAACACCTCGGTGCGCGGGAAGCGCCCCGGCGTGAACCCGTTGACCGACCACACGATATCGGCAACCCCGTCGATCGCCTGGTCGATCAGCTCGGGAGGTTTGCCGCCCAGCGCCATCGCGTGATACCGCTCGATCTTGATGCGGCCTTCGCTGTCGGCCTCGACCTTGTCGGCCCAGACATCCAGCACCAGCTTGGGCACGTTGGCCTGCGGCGGCAGGAACTGGTGCAGGCGCAGGGTGACCTCCTGCGCCTGCGCCCCGCCTGAGGTGACGGCCAAAAGGGCCAGCGCCGCGGCGCCGCCGCGGATCTTACCGATGAAAGACATGGTTTCTCCTCCCATTGAGAACCCCGGGGCCTCCCCGCCCCGAGGTTGTTTTTATTCAGGCGCCTCCAGCGTCAGCGTGACAGGGGCCAGCCCGTCGATCGTACCTTCGATCACGTCGCCCGCAACCACCGGACCCACGCCCGCAGGTGTCCCAGTATAGATCAGATCGCCCGGTTGCAGGTGATAGAAACGCGACAGATGCGCGATGATTTCAGGCACCGACCAGATCAGATCGGTCAGGTGCGCGTCCTGCTTCACCTCTCCGTTCACACTCAGCGCGATGCGCTGACCGGCGATATCGAAACCCTGCGCGGGGCTGATCGGGGCGATGATGGCCGAATCCTCGACATCCTTGCCCAGGTCCCAGGGTCGCTGCTTTTCGCGGGCGGCCAGTTGCAGGTCGCGCCGCGTCATGTCCAGCCCGCAGGCATATCCGAACACCGCGCCCATCGCCGCGTCCGCGCCGACGCGGAAGGCGGGTTTGCCGATGGCGACGACGAATTCCATCTCGTAATGGTAGTTCTGCGTTTCCAGCGGATAGGGAATGGTGCTGCCGGTGTGGCAGATCGCCCAGGGCGTCTTGGTGAAATAGAACGGCGCCTCGCGGTCCACCTCGACACCCATTTCGGCGGCATGGGCGGCATAGTTGCGGCCGACGCAAAAGATGCGGCGCACCGGAAAGGTATCGTCGCTGCCCATCACCGGCACCTGCGGCAGGGGCGGAAGGTCGAAAAGGCTGCTCATCTCGCGCGTTCCTCGTAGTATCCCAGTTTTTCCTGCAACGGACGGTCATGCACCCGCACCAGGAAGGCCGGTTCGTCGCCCGTGTTGACATGGTCGATCCCGGCAAAGACCGGCGCGGTGAAGGTATCGCGCTCGCCCCAGTCGAAGCTGGTGCCGTCGATCACCGACCTGCCCGCGCCGCCGATCACGTGGAACACCGCGCTTTCCGACGACAGCGGCGGGCGCAGGGTTTCGCCCGGGCGCAGCATCATCGCGGTAAAGCCCATCGTCGGCAGCACGTCCTGCCCGGTTTCGGGATTGACGTAATCCAGTTCGACTGCGCCTTCGCTGTATTTCGCCATCTCGCGCAGCGCCGCCTCGGTCCGGTCCCAGGGAAAGCGCATCATCGGATAGCGCCGCGCACTGGCCCCGCGCCTCGACGGCTTCAGCCCCGAGGCGAGGTATTCCACCATCGAGGCATCGGGCCGGTTGCGCTGCGCCTGCAGCGGCGCCTCTTCGGCATAAGAGCCTTCAAGATAGACGAACAACGGCAGGTCCAGCGCGTCCAGCCAGACCACGGGTTCGTCGCCCTCGTGGCCGTGATCGTGCCATTCGCCGCCCGGCGTCAGCACCACGTCGCCCCGGTTCATCGGCAGCTTTTCCCCGTCGACGACGGTATAACCGCCCTTGCCCTCGACGATGATCCGCGCGGCCGAGGGTGTGTGCTTGTGCGCCGGCGCAACCTCGCCCGGCAGCAGAAGCTGCATCCCGATATAGATCGAGCTGGTCGCCTGCATCGCACCGGTGCCCCGGCCCTGGTCGGACATCACCAGCACCCGGCGCTCGGCCTTTTCCACCGGCGTCAGCTCGCCCGCGCGCAGCAGCAGCGGGCGCAGCGCCTGGTAATTCCAGTAGCTTGGTTTCGTCGCGGGCTGGGGGCGGCCATGCGGCAGCACCTTGCGCATCATAGGCCACAGCGGCGCGACCCCGGCATCGGTCATCGCATCGCGGTAATCCTGCGGCAGTTCTTCCAGCGTTCCGAGTTGCTCGGCCATGTTCGTTCCTCCCTGACGGTTGGCAATTGCATCCGGTTAATTAGGATGCATACTTATTATCTCGCCCGCTGACAATAGTAAGTATACTTATCTATTATCGGCCCGTCGACATTAGTTATGCACCATAACTAAATTCTGGCAAGGATAAAGATCGCAGCATGACCGATTTCCTGACCATGCCCGGATACCTGATCCGGCGCGCGCACCAGGCCGCAACCGCACGGTTCGCCGAGGAAATGTCGCAGGCGGGGCTGGCACTTACGCCGTTCCAATACGCCGCGCTGTCGGCCATCGCGGCCGCGCCGGGGCTGGACCAGGCGCGCGTGGCGCAGATGGCCGATTGCGACCGCGCCACGATGGGCGGCGTGCTGGACCGGCTGGTGGATCGGGGGCTGGTGGCACGGACGGTATCGGAAAGGGACCGCCGCGCGCGGGTGCTGCACCTGACCGAATCGGGCGCGGCCCTGCTGGCACAGGCCCGCCCGGTGGCCGAAGCGGTGCAGGACACCCTGACAGAGGGGCTCAGCACCGCGGACCGCGCGATGCTGACCGACCTGCTGACCCGCATCGCCGGGCGACGGGCCTGAACGGACCGACCGGATTGGGGGGCTTTGCCCCCGTCGCCTGCGGCGCCTCCCCTCAGGATATTGCCAGAGAGAGGAAACACCGGCGCGGCCTAGCGGATCAGGATCGCGCGGAAATCGTTGACGTTGGTGCCGGTCGGGCCAGGCGTGAACAGCGCCCCGATCGCGGCAAAGGCGCTGTAGGCGTCGTTATCGGCCAGCGCGGCGGCGGGGTCGATGCCGGCGGCGCGCATCCGCGCGGCGGTAGCGCCGTCGGCGAAAGCGCCGGCATTCTCCTCCGATCCGTCGATGCCATCGGTATCGGCGGCGAGGGCGGTGATGCCCTCCACCCCCTCGATGGCCAAGGCGAAGGACAGCAGGAATTCGCTGTTGCGCCCGCCGCGCCCCGTGCCCCGCAGCGTGACGGTGGTTTCCCCGCCCGACAGGATCAGCGCGGGTGTCGCAAAGGGGCGGTTCCTGCAGGCGATTTCACGCGCGATGGCGGCATGAACGCGGGCGACCTCGCGCGCCTCGCCCTCGATGGCGTCGGACAGGATATGGGCGGGGATGCCCCGCGCCGCGGCCAGTTCCGCCGCCGCGTCGAGCGAACGGGCGGCCGAGGCGATGACCGTCACGCTGTCGCGGGCAAAGGCGGGATCACAGGGGCGCGGCGCATCCTCGGGCGCGTCGTTCAGGAAGGCCCCGATACGGTCGGGCAGCGCGATCTTGTAATCGCGGATCGCGGCGCGGGCGGTTTCGCGGTCGGTATCGTCCGGCACCGTGGGGCCGCTGGCCACCTGCGCGGGATCGTCGCCCGGCACGTCCGAAACGATCAGGCTGACCACCCGCGCGGGATGGGCGGCGGCGGCCAGCCGCCCGCCCTTGATCCGGCTGACCTGCTTGCGGATCGCGTTCATCGCACCGATGGGCGCACCGCTGCGCAGCAGCGCGTCGTTCAGCGCCTGTTCGTCCGCCAGCGTCAGGCCACCGGGCGGCGCGGGCAGCAGCGCCGAGCCGCCGCCGCAGATCAGCGCCACCACCAGATCGTCGGGACCGAGGCCGCCGACCGCATCGAACAGCGCCCCGCTTGCCGCCAGCCCCGCCTTGTCGGGCACCGGGTGCGCGGCCTCGATCACGCGGATATGTTGCGTGGGGCAGGCATAACCGTAGCGCGTGACGACCACGCCTTCGCATTCGCCCCAGAGCGTTTCGAAGGCTGCGGCCATCTGCGCCGCACCCTTGCCCGCACCGACGACGACTGTGCGGCCCTCAGGCCGGTCCGGCAGGTGCGGGGCCAAAGCGGCTTGCGGATCGGCGGCGGTTACGGCGGCGTCGAACAGCGCGCGCAGGAGATCGGTATCCTCTGTCATGGGGCGCAGGTTAGCTGCGTCCCTTCCACGGCACCAGCCAGCGTTCGGCGATGCGGAACAGGATGTCGATGCCATAGCCGATCACGCCGATCAGGATGATCCCCATGATGACGATATCGGTCAGCTGAAAGCGCGAGGCGACCATGATCATCATGCCCGCGCCCTTTTCGGCGGCCACCAGTTCCGCCGCAACCACCGTGCCCCAGCAGACCCCCATCGCCACCCGCGCGCCGGTGAAGATTTCCGGCAACGAGTTCGGGATGATCACATGGCGCAGGATCTGCCACCGGCTTGCCCCAAGGCTGTAGGCGGCGTGGACCTTGGTGATGTTCACCCCAGACACGCCCGCGCGGGCCGCGATCGTCATGATCCAGAGCGCGGCAAGAAACAGCAGGATGATCTTGCCCGACTCGCCGATACCCGCCCAGATGATCACCAGCGGGATCAGCGCCAGCGGCGGCACCGGGCGCATGAATTCCACGATCGGATCGAACCAGCCGCGAAACCAGTCGGACAGGCCCATCGCATAGCCCAGCGGGATGCCCACCGCCGCGCCGAGGATGAAGCCGAGGATCACGCGGTAGAGCGACCAGCCCAGATGTTCCCACAGGGTGAAGTTCTGGTAACCCCGGCCGGCGATCTCGGCCACGCGGGCGACCACCGCCTCGGGCGGGGGCAGCCAGATCGGCTCCATCTGCATCCCCTTGGGCGGCTCGTAGTTGATCGAACCCTTGGAGGTGATGGCGATGCGTCCGGCATCCGTGCGCACCTCGCCGCCCGCTTCGACCGGCTGGCCGTCGATGGCGACGATATGCGCGCCGTCCTTGCGGGTGATCTCGTCGTTCTGGTCGAAGGACAGCAGCTTCGTGCGCCACGCGCCGACGGTGATCGTGTCGTTCTTTGCAAAACCGTCGCCGGGGTCGATCTCGGGCTCGGCCACCTCGGCGCCGACCTCGAACACGCGGACAAAGACAGTGGCGTCGTCGCGGGTGCCGTCGGGCGCCTCGGACGTATAGGTGAACTGCGTATCGCCCACGAAGGGGCCGGGCGCATGGACGGGCACCCATTTCGACCCCGTGAACGCCCCCCACAGCAGAAAGATCGTCAGGATCGAGATGACGCTGGCCCAGCGGTCGGGGCGCACCGCGCTTTCGTCGCCGAATGTCACCGTCTTGAGCGCGGTGTAATCGTGCCGCTCGGTCAGGCGGCGCACGCCAAGGCGCACGATGAAAAAGGCGGCGGCAAAGATCGCGATGTAAAGGACGAGGGGGATCATGCGCCTGCCTCCTCGGCGCGGCCCATGATTTCCTCTTCCATGTCCCAGATCATGCCAAGGATCTCCTCGCGCCTTTGCCCGAACTCGGGGTGCTTCTTGACCTCGCGCAGATCCTGGCCCACGCCCATGTCGGCGAAGGGCAGCCGGTATTCGGTGTGGATACGGCCCGGGCGCGGCGCCATCACCAGCAGGCGTTCGCCCAGCAGCAGCGCCTCTTCGACGGAATGGGTGATCAGGATGATCGTCTTGCCGGTTTCCTTCCAGAGCTTCAGCACCAGCCCCTGCATCTTTTCCCGCGTCAGCGCATCGAGCGCGCCCAGCGGTTCGTCCATCAGGATCACGTCCGGGTCGTTGGCAAGGCAGCGCGCCAGCGCCACGCGCTGCTGCATCCCGCCCGACAGCTCGTAAATCGCCTTTTCCTTGAAATCGCGCAGCCCCACGACATCCAGCAGGTGATCGACCTCCTGCCCGTAATCGGCCGCGCGCCGGCCCGCCATGCGGGGGCCGAAGCTGACATTGTCGCGCACGTTCATCCATTCGAACAGCGCGCCCTGCTGGAACACCATGCCGCGTTCGGCATCCGGCCCCCTGACCGCATGGCCGTTCAACACGATCCGCCCCCCGGTGGGCGCCAGGAACCCCGCCACGATGTTCAGCAGCGTGGTCTTGCCACAACCCGACGGGCCCAGCACGCTGAGCAGCTCACCGGGGTTGAGATGCAGCGACACGTCCTTCAGCGCCTGCACGTGGCTGCCGTTCGGCAGGTCGAAGCGCATGGAGATATTCTCGATGGAAAGCCCGGTCATTACCTGCCCTCAGTGGATTGTCCGGGGGTCACCGGGCGCCCGCCCGCACGAAAGCGGGCGCCCGGTGCGCGTGCTACATGCCGCTTGCGGATTGCAGCGGGCCGAGGTTCACGTTGCTTTCATAGCTGTCCAGCGCGGCGTCGATGCTGCCCGCCTCGACGAAAACATCGGCCACGCCCTTCATGAATTCCTGTGCGCCTCCGCCCAGCCACTTGGGCGTAAGCTGCTCCTCGACCGCGGGAAAGACGAAGGTGTCGATCGTCGCGGCGGTCGCGTCCATGTCCATGCCGCTGTCCTTGGCTATCACCGGCAGCATCGTGTCGCGGTTGGCGGGATCGGCCCACATCGCGTTGGCATCCGCCGTCACCTTCAGGAACTGCGCGACCAGTTCGGGATTTTCGGCGATGAACGCCGCCGGGCCCGAGGTCACGTCGAAGACGAGAATGCCCAGCTCTTCCTTTTCGGCGCCGGTCAGCAGGACGTTGCCGTGTTCCTCGGCGCGGCGCAGCGACCCGCCCCAGCCGCAGAACATGTCCACCGCGCCCTGCGCGATGGCGGCCGCACCCTCGGGCGGGGCCATGTTGACGATGTCGAGCGATCCGAGATCGACGCCGAAATGGCTCATCTGCTTGAGAAACCCGTAATGCGCGGCGGTGCCCAGCGGCACGGCGACCTTCTTGCCGGCCAGTTCATCGGCCGAGTCCTTGTCGATCTCCAGATCGGCGCGCACCACGCAGTTGTCGTTGTCGGAATAGCTCACCGCCACGTCCACGATCTGCAGATCCTGGCCCGCGCTGATGGCCACGACGAAGGGCGGCACGCCCTGGCTGACCACCAGTTGCACGTCGCCCGAGGCCATTGCCGCGCTCATCGCAGTGCCGGTATCGAAGGCACGCCAGTTGACGGTGACGCCCATCGCGTCGTCATACAGGCCCTCGACCTTGGCGTACTGGAACGGCATCGGCCATTCCAGGAAATAGCCCACGGTGATCTCGTCCATCGCCTGCGCGGCATTGGTCCCGGCCAGCATGGCCACGCCTGCCACGGCGGGTATCAGCCTGGCTTTGATCGGTTTCTTCATCACGATACTCCCGTTGTTGGCGGCCCGGTTTTCCGGGTCCGTTCGGGTGCAGGCCCCTGCCCCCGATTCCATTCCTTGCGGCAAGGACAGGCCCCGGGGCCCGTTCCGCAGAGTGGGGTTATCCGACCGGAAAAGACGATTCCGATCAATGCTCTTTGCCGGATTTTATGCCCGCACCGCCCGAAACCGGCCCTTATTTCAGCAAAGCGGCATCGGGTTTTCGGTTATTACGCAAGAGTTTCGCGATACCTGCGCCAGGTGGTCAAATATTCATCACACCATCTGGCGATACGGGACAGACCGATCTGGACCTATTTTTCCGCCGCGCGGAAGAGTCTGATGGCATGGACCTAGCCGCGCCCGCCGCGGCCCTTTCCTGTTTCCTGAACACAGCGGAGTGCGACATGGACGGAACCTTTGACAACGACCTTTCCAAAATCGTGGACATGGACCGCGACCATGTCTGGCACCACCTGACCCAGCACAAGCCGTTCGAAACCGGCGCCCCCCGCGTGATCGTCGAGGGCAAGGGCATCCATGTCTGGGACCAGAACGGCAAGAAGCATCTCGATGGCGTGTCGGGCGGGGTCTGGACGGTCAATGTGGGCTATGGCCGCGAAAGCATCGCCAACGCGGTGCGCGACCAGCTGATCAAGCTGAACTATTTTGCCGGCTCCGCCGGGTCGATCCCCGGTGCGATGTTCTCGGAACGGCTGATATCCAAGATGCCGGGGATGAGCCGCGTCTACTACACCAACTCGGGCTCCGAGGCGAACGAGAAGGCATTCAAGATGATCCGCCAGATCGCGCACAAGCGATATGGCGGCAAGAAGCGCAAGATCCTGTATCGCGACCGCGACTATCACGGCTCGACCATCGGGGCGATGTCCTGCGGCGGGCAGGACGAACGCAACGCGCAATACGGCCCCTTCGCCCCGGATTTCGTGCGCGTGCCGCATTGCATGGAATACCGCCGCCACGAACAGGACGGCGCGCCCGAGCAGAACTATGGCGAATGGGCAGCCGAACAGATCGAACAGGTGATCCTGCGCGAAGGCCCTGACACGGTGGGCGGCCTGTGCCTTGAGCCCGTCACCGCCGGCGGCGGTGTGATCACCCCGCCCGAGGGCTATTGGCAGAAGGTGCAGGAGATTTGCCGCAAATACGACATCCTGCTGCATATCGACGAGGTCGTCTGCGGCGTGGGCCGCACCGGCAGGGAATGGTTCGGCTACCAGCATTACGGGATCGAGCCGGATTTCGTGACGATGGCAAAGGGCGTCGCCTCGGGCTATGCCGCCATCGCCTGCTGCGTCACAACCGAGCGCGTGTTCGACATGTTCAAGGACGACGCCGAGGACCCGCTCAACTATTTCCGCGACATCTCGACCTTCGGCGGCTGCACCGCAGGCCCCGCCGCGGCGCTGGAAAACATGCGCATCATCGAGGACGAGGGGCTGCTGGAAAACACCGCCGCGATGGGCGATTACATGCTGGACCAGCTCAATGCGCTGAAAGACAAGCACAAGGTCATCGGCGACGTGCGCGGCAAGGGCCTGTTCCTGGGCGCCGAACTGGTGGCCGACCGCGACACGAAAGAGCCGGTGGACGAAAAGCTGGCGCAAAAGGTCGTGGCCGAATGCAACGCGCAGGCGGTGATCATCGGCGTCACCAACCGCTCGATCCCCGGCAAGAACAACACGCTGTGCTACAGCCCGGCGCTGATCGCCACGAAGGACCATATCGACGAGATGATCGCCGCGACCGACACGGCGCTGACCCGCGTTTTCGGCTGAGATTTACCTCTTCCGGCCAACCCGCCCGCCGCGTGACGCACGTGGCGGGCTTTCCTTTGGCCGTATCGGCAAATCGTGGTGATCTGTTGTAAGGGGCCGGAGCCAGTATTCGAACGTTACATCCTGCCCGGAACAGCCGCGAAGCGGCCCGGGCATCGCACGGCCGCCCCCCGGCCGGGCGATTGGCTGCCGCCAGTGCCACGTTCATAGGGGGGATGTGACTGGACGATAAAGTGCCATCCCACAACCGTCGGATCGCCCGACCGCGGCCGCGCAATGCCCTCTGTTGCGCCCCCAAACGCCCGCGTCGTCCGCAAAGCAAGCCGCCCTCTAACCCGGCTCACACCCCATGCGCCGCGCGGCTGTCCTCTGGCGCCTCGTCCCTCTCGTCCATGCCGTAGTCGCGGATCACGCCGGCGATCCGCAGGCGGTAGCCCGCGAACATCACCTCCCGGCCGGCGCGCTGCGCGCCGCGATGCTGCGGCAGGTTGCGCCACGCCTCCAGCGCGGCCTCGTCCTCCCAGAAGGACAGGGACAGCAGCTTGCCCGGTGTCGTCAGGCTCTGGAACCGTTCGACACCGATGAAACCGGGAATGCTTTCGGCCAGCGGGCGCATCTTTCCGGCCATGTCCAGATAGGCGTCCTGCTGGCCCTCGGCGGGGAAAACCTCGAATATGACGGCGATCATGTGTCCCTCGTGTATGGTGGCCTGGCCAGTGTCGGCATCCGTTCGGCGCAGGGTAAATCATATTTACGGGCCACGTAAATATCCACAAACCGCGCGGTTTCCGGCCCGAACCGCGCGATTTTTCCAACACCGAAATAACGCCAGTTTACCGACCCGATATATCCAGTTACCCTTCGCCGCATGGCCATCTCGGTTGAAAACTTTTTCCTCGATCCGCGCTCACAGGCGACGTTGCAATCGCGCATCCAGCAGATGATCGCGCAGGGCATCCTGTCGGGCCGGTTCCGCGCCGGGGAGAAACTGCCGTCGAGCCGCAAGCTGGCCGCGCATCTGGGCGTCAGCCGGATCACCGTGACGCTGGCCTATACCGAGCTGGTCGCCTCGGACTACCTGACTGCAAGGGGGCGGTCGGGCTATTACGTTTCGGAAAACGCGCCCGAGCCGCTGCCTGCCGCGACACCCCGCCCGCAGGAGGACCGGATCGACTGGATGCGTGCCATCGGGCAACGCTTTACCGGCGGGGCGACGCCGGAAAAGCCGCTGGACTGGGCGCGCTATCGCTATCCGTTCATCTACGGGCAGACCGACGCGTCGCTGTTCGATCATGCCAACTGGCGGCTGTGCGCGTTGCAGGCGCTGGGGCAAAAGGATTTCGCCGCGCTGACCAGCGACCAGTACGACCAGGACGATCCGCAACTGGTCGAGTTCATCGCCCGCCACACGCTGCCGCGCAGGGGGATCATCGCCGAGCCGTCGCAGATACTGGTGACGATGGGGGCGCAGAACGCGCTGTGGCTGGCGGCGCAGGTGTTGCTGACCCAGCGGCGGCGCGCCGCGATCGAAGACCCGTGCTATCCCGCACTGCGCGATGTGCTGACGCAATCGCGCTGCCACCTGTCGCCGGTGCCGGTGGATTCCGACGGGCTGCCGCCCGACCTGATTCCCGACGGCACCGACGTGATCTTTACCACGCCGTCGCACCAGTCACCGACATCGGCCACCATGCCGTTGGCCCGCCGGCACGCGCTGCTGGAGCGCGCGCGAGAGATGGAGGCGCTGATCGTCGAGGACGATTACGAGTTCGAGATGGCGTTCCTGCGCAAACCCTCCCCCGCGCTCAAGTCGCTGGATGAGGACGGGCGGGTGATCTATGTCGGCAGCTTTTCCAAGTCGCTGTTTCCGGGGTTGCGGCTGGGCTACCTGGTGGGATCGGCCCCGTTCATCCGCGAGGCGCGGGCGCTGCGGGCCAGCGTGTTGCGCCACCCGCCCGGCCTGATGCAGCGGGCGGCGGCTTATTTCCTGTCGCTCGGCCATTACGACGCGCTGATCCGGCGCACCGCGCGCGTCTATGCAGAACGGCGCCGGGTGATGGAGCAGGCGATGGCCGATCACGGGCTGACCATCGCGGGGCGCGGCGCGCATGGCGGATCGAGCTTCTGGATGGCGGCGCCCGAGGGGGTGGATACGGGGGTGCTGGCCACGCGGCTGCGCGACCGCGACGTGCTGATCGAGGCGGGGCGCCCGTTCTTTGCACGGGATGCGCCGCCACGCAATTTCTACCGGCTGGCCTATTCCTCGATCCCGTCCGAGAGGATACCGGAAGGCGTGGCGCGGATCGCGCGGACGATCGGGGGCGTGTGATTGAAACGCGCCACGCGGACCTTCCATTTTCGACAGTGGTTTTTCCATTCTGTCGGGGACAGAGCGCCGGCGGCCCGCGCCCGGACCGTCAGCGGACCCTCGCGCGACGCGCAGCGAAGGACGGGATCAGGCCCTGCCACGGCATTTCAGATTGAGCGCAACAGAGGGCATCGCACGGCCGCGGTCGGGCGATCCTACCTTTGTGACTGCCACTTTATCGCGCCGCCACCTCCTCCCTAGGAACGTGGCACTTGCGGCAGCCAATCGCCCGGCCGGGGGGCGGCCGTGCGATGCCCGGGCCGCTTGCGCGGCCGTTCCGGGCGGGGTGCCTTGTTCGAACGTCCGCTCCGTCCGCACAGCTGCCGTTCCCGCATCGCGTCGCGAATTGCGGCATGGAAAAATCATGTGGCCAAAATGGAAAGACGACCGCGCTACGGGTTTTTCTGCACAATGATTTTATTGAGTTTGTCCGGCCCCGAATGGAATATTCTATCTGGTCGTTTTCAGTGACGCCAAGGAAACGGCGACCGGGGCCAATCTGGCCTTATCCCGCCATCGTGTCTGGCCCTATCGCCGCCCTGCCCAGTCGTTACCCTGTGCGCCAGCCGGCACCATGCGCCGAATCCCCATCCCGACAGCGGAGACCGACCCGATGAAGATGACCACCGAAGAAGCCTTTGTGAAAGTTCTGCAGATGCACGGGATCGAACATGCCTTCGGGATCATCGGTTCGGCCTTCATGCCGATTTCCGACCTGTTCCCGCGCGCCGGCATCACCTTCTGGGATTGCGCGCATGAGGGCTCGGGCGGGATGATGGCCGATGGCTATACCCGCGCCTCGGGCAGGATGTCGATGATGATCGCGCAGAACGGCCCCGGCATCACCAATTTCGTGACCGCCGTGAAAACCGCCTACTGGAACCACACGCCGCTGCTGCTGGTCACGCCGCAGGCCGCGAACAAGACGATCGGCCAGGGCGGGTTCCAGGAGGTCGAGCAGATGAAGCTGTTCGAGGATATGGTCGCCTACCAGGAAGAGGTGCGCGACCCGTCCCGCGTGGCCGAGGTGCTGAACCGCGTGATCCTGAACGCGCGCCGCGCCAGCGCACCGGCGCAGATCAACATGCCGCGCGATTTCTGGACACAGGTGATCGATATCGACCTGCCCGAGATCGTGGAATTCGAACGCCCCGGCGGCGGGGAAGAGGCGCTTGCGCGCGCCGCCGAATTGCTGGCGGGCGCGAAATCCCCCGTCATCCTGAACGGAGCGGGCGTGGTTCTGGGGGGCGCGATCCCGGCCTCGATGGCGCTGGCGGAAAAACTGGGCGCGCCGGTCTGCGTCGGATACCAGCACAACGACGCCTTTCCCGGCAGCCACCCGCAATTCGCGGGCCCGCTGGGATATAATGGCAGCAAGGCGGGGATGGAGCTGATCGCGCAGGCGGACGTGGTGCTGTGCCTCGGCACGCGGCTGAACCCGTTTTCGACCCTGCCGGGATACGGCATCGACTATTGGCCGAAGGACGCGGCGATCATCCAGGTGGATATCAACCCCGACCGGATCGGCCTGACCAAGAAAGTCAGCGTGGGCATCGTGGGCGACGCGAAAAAGGTGGCCGAAAGCCTGAATGCGCGCATCCCCGATATCGACGCCGCGGCGAAACAGGACCGGCTGGCACAGATCGCCCGGACGAAATCTGCCTGGGCGCAGCAGCTCGCCTCGATGGACCACGAGGACGACGATCCCGGCACCACCTGGAACCAGCGCGCACGCGACGACAAGCCCGACTGGATGAGCCCGCGCATGGCCTGGCGCGCGATCCAGAGCGCGCTGCCGCGCGAGGCGATCATCTCGTCCGATATCGGCAACAACTGCGCCATCGGCAACGCCTACCCCAGTTTCGAGGAGGGGCGGAAATACCTGGCGCCGGGCCTGTTCGGGCCGTGCGGCTATGGCCTACCGTCGATCGTCGGCGCCAAGATCGGCTGCCCGGATGTGCCGGTGGTCGGCTTTGCCGGGGATGGCGCCTTTGGCATCGCGGTGACGGAACTGACCGCCATCGGCCGGCCGGAATGGCCCGCGATCACGATGGTGGTGTTCCGCAACTACCAGTGGGGTGCGGAAAAGCGGAACTCGACCCTGTGGTATGACGACAATTTCGTGGGCACCGAACTGGATACGCAGGTCAGCTATGCCGGGATTGCGAAAGCCTGCGGGTTGCAGGGCGTGCAGGCCCGCACGATGGACGAGCTGACCGACGCGCTGGCCAAGGCGGTCGAGGACCAGATGAAACACGGCAAGACCACGCTGATCGAGGCGCTGATCAACCAGGAACTGGGCGAACCCTTCCGCCGCGACGCGATGAAAAAACCGGTGGCCGTGGCCGGGATCGACCCGGCGGACATGCGCAAACAGGTCGTCTGACGCGCTATCCCAGCGCCAGCGTCACCACGGTCGCGGCGACGATATCCTCTGCCGTCGCCCCGCGACTGAGATCGCAGACCGGGCGGCGGAACCCTTGCAGGATCGGGCCAAGTGCTTGCGCGCCGGCCAGTTCCTGCGCCAGTTTGTAGGCGATGTTGCCTGAATCGAGATCGGGAAAGACAAGCACATTGGCAACGCCCCCCGTCACCCCCTTCTTCGCCGCGATGGCCGGGTTAAGCGCCGCGTCGGCCTGCAGCGGGCCGGCAAAGCCAGTCATTTCGGCGGCGGTGCGCACCTTGTCGACCGACGGGCCCGCGCCGCTGCCGCCGGTCGAGAACGACAACAGCGCCACGCGCGCCGCACCCAGCAGGGCCGTGGCCGAGGCCGCCGAGGCGCGGGCGATATCGGCCAGGTCTTCGGCGGTGGGGTCGACGTTCAGCCCGCAATCGGCCCAGACCATCTGTCGCCCGTCGGGAAACCGCATCAGGAAGAAGGACGAGGGCAGGCGCACCCCGTCGCGCAGCCCGATGGCCAGCGCCGCCGCCTCGATCACGCGGCGGGTGGGGGTGGCCACGCCCGCAACCATCGCAGCGGCCTCACCCGCGGCGACCATCGCGGCGGCGCGATACAGCGGTTTGGTCAGCATCCGGCGGGCAATCGGCTCTTTCACGCCGCGCGCGGCGATCAGGGCCTGCAGGGCGGCCTCGCTGGCGGTGTCGGGCGGGGCGACGGGGATGCACAGCCCGTCGTCGCGCAACCGCGCCATCGCCTGCGCGATGCGCGGCTCCCCGGCCTCGGGGAACACGACGCGCGCGGGATCGGTGCGCGCGGCGTCGCGCAGGGTTTCGATCAGGTCCATTGCCCTCCTCCTTGCGCGGAACAGCAAGACGCGCCCGGCGGCGAAGGTCAAGCGCCGGAGAGGCGCGGCATGATGGCGGCGCTGGATCTGTCGGGCGGGTTGCTGGCGTGGCTGGCGGCGGTGGTTTTCTTGGCGGGCGTGGCGCGCGGCTTTACCGGCTTTGGCGCATCGGCCACGATCATGGCGCTGGCGGCGGTGTGGATCGCGCCGATCGACCTGATCCCGATCTGCCTGCTGCTGGAACTGACGGGCTCGACCCTGCTGCTGCGCGGCGGGATCGGCCACGCCGACAAGCCGCTGGCGGGAACGCTGGTGGGCATGGCCTTTGTGGGCGTGCCGCTGGGCTTGCACCTGACCCGGACGCTGGACCCCGACACCTCGCGCGTGATCGCGCTGGCGCTGGTGGCGGGGCTGGCGGCGCTGCAACTGGCGCGCATCCCGCTGCCGGTGGGGCGCGGGCGCGCGGGTGCGGCGCTGGTGGGGCTGCTGGCGGGGGTGGTGAACGGGCTGGCCTCGATCGGCGGGCTGGTGCACGCGCTTTACCTGGCGGCGCGCAGCCTGCAGCCGCGCACGATGCGCGGCACGATGATCCTGATCATCACCATCGGCGGAACGATCACCTTCTTCTGGCAGGTGCTGCTGGGTGTGCTGACCGGGCAGGCGGCGCTGCGCTATGCCGTGTTGCTGGCGCCGTTCGTTGCCGGGCTGTGGCTGGGGCGGCGGTATTTCACCCCCGAGAATGAGCGCCATTACCGCCCCGTAAGCCTGACCCTTCTGGTGGTGCTGGCGGGCGCGGGGCTTGTCCGTCAGGTGATGTAACGCGATAGTCCGGTGAACAGGGAGACAGACATGACCCAGCCCAGGATCGACACCTCGCCCAAGGTCTCGGACGAGGTGCGCCGGACCACCTGTTACATGTGCGCCTGCCGCTGCGGCATCAACGTGCACATGAAGGCCGGGCGCGTCGCCTATATCGAGGGCAACCGCGACCACCCGATCAACAAGGGCGTGCTGTGCGCCAAGGGCAGCGCGGGGATCATGCAGGTCAACGCCCCCTCGCGCCTGCGCGCGCCGCTGAAACGGGTGGGGCCGCGCGGATCGGGCGAGTTCCGGGAAATAAGCTGGGACGAGGCGCTGGACCTGGCGGTGTCGTGGCTGAAACCGATCCGCGACACCGCGCCGGAAAAGCTGGCGTTTTTCACCGGGCGCGACCAGTCGCAAAGCTTCACCGGCTGGTGGGCGCAGCAATTCGGCACGCCGAATTTCGCCGCGCATGGCGGGTTCTGTTCGGTCAACATGGCGGCGGCGGGCATCTACACGATGGGCGGCGCGTTCTGGGAGTTCGGTCAGCCCGACTGGGATCATACCAAGCTGTTCGTCCTGTTCGGCGTGGCCGAGGATCACGACAGCAACCCGATCAAGATGGGGATCGGAAAGATCAAGGCGCGCGGCGCGCGGGTGGTGGGGGTGAACCCGATCCGCACCGGCTATAACGCGGTGGCCGACGACTGGCTGGGCATCACGCCGGGGACCGACGGCCTGCTGATCCTGAGCCTGGTGCATCTGCTGCTCAAGGCCGGCAAGGTCGACCTGGACTATCTCGCGCGGTTCACCAACGCGCCGGTGCTGGTCAACGGCGATCCGAAATCCCCCGAATACGGGCTGTTCCTGCGCGACGAGGCGGGCAAGGAACTGGTGATGGACCGCGCCACCGGCAAGCTGGCGCCCTTCGACCGGCCCGGCGTGCGCCCCGATCTTGCCGCGCGCCACCGGCGGGCCGGCATCACCCATCGCACCGTGTTCCAGCACATGGCCGAGCGGTATCTGGACGACCGTTATGCCCCCGAGGCAGTCGCGGACAAGACCGGAATCGCGCCGCAAAAGATCCGCGCGCTGGCGGCGGAAATCGCGCGCGTTGCCTTTGACGAGGCGATCACGCTGGAGCGGGAATGGACCGATTTCCGCGGCGAGACCCACAAGACGATGACCGGCCGCCCGGTCAGCTTTCACGCGATGCGCGGCATCAGCGCCCATTCCAACGGGTTCCAGACCGCGCGCGCGCTGCATGTGCTGCAAATCCTGATCGGATCGGTGGAAACGCCGGGCGGGTTCCGCTTCAAACCGCCCTACCCCAAGCCCGCCACCGCCCATCCCAGGCCCCATTGCGGGGCCACCCCCGGCGCGCCGCTGGACGGGCCGCACCTGGGCTATGTGCAGGGGCCGGACGACCTGTGCCTGAAGGCGGATGGCAGCCCCGCGCGCATCGACAAGGCCTTTACCTGGGACAACCCGATGAGCGCGCACGGGCTGATGCATATGGTGATCTCGAACGCCCATGCGGGCGATCCCTACAGGATCGACACGCTGTTCATGTACATGGCCAACATGTCTTGGAACTCGTCGATGAATACCGGCGGCGTGATGGAGATGCTGACCGATACCGACGAGAACGGCGATTACGTGATCCCGCGCATCATCTATTCGGATGCGTATAGTTCGGAAATGGTGGCCTATGCCGACCTGGTGCTGCCCGACACCACCTACCTGGAACGGCACGACTGCATCAGCCTGCTGGACCGCCCGATCTGCGAGGCGGATGCCGCGGCCGACGCGATCCGCTGGCCGGTTGTCCAGCCCGACCGCGACGTGCGCGGGTTCCAGTCGGTGCTGCTGGACCTCGGCGCGCGGCTGGGCCTGCCGGGGATGGTGAATGAGGATGGCGGCGCGACATACGCCGATTACGCCGATTACATCGTCAACCACGAACGCAAGCCCGGCATCGGCCCGCTGGCCGGCTGGCGCAAGGGCGGCGACGGGCGCGGCGGGCCGAACCCCGATCAACTGGACCGCTATATCGGGAACGGCGGTTTCTGGGTCGGGCATATCCCCGGCGATGCCGCCTATTACAAGCCGTGGAACATGGCCTATCAGGACTGGGCCGTGGGTCTGGGCCTGTGCGACAGCCCGCAACCCTACCTGTTCCAGCTATATGTCGAACCGCTGCGCCGCTTCCAGCTCGCCGCCGAGGGGCACGGGCCGGTTCAGCCGCCCGATCACCTGCGCGAACGCATCAAGGCCACGCTCGACCCGCTGCCGGTCTGGTATGCCCCGTTTGAGGATGGCCATGCCGACCCGGTGGGATACCCGATCCACGCCCTGACCCAGCGGCCGATGGCGATGTATCACAGCTGGGGCACCCAGAACGCGTGGCTGCGGCAGTTGCACGGGGTCAACCCGATGTACCTGCCCACGAAACTGTGGGAACGCCACGGGTTCCAGGATGGCGACTGGGCGCAGGTCAGTTCGGTGCATGGCACGATCACGGTGCCGGTGGCGCATATGGCCGCGCTGAACGAAAACACGATCTGGACATGGAACGCCATCGGCAAGCGCAAGGGCACCTGGGCCGTGAGCGAGGACGCCCCCGAGGCGCGCAAGGGGTTCCTGCTGAACCACCTGATCCACGAATTGCTGCCCGCCCGCGGCGACGGGCTGCGCTGGTCGAACAGCGACCCGGTCACCGGGCAGGCCGCGTGGTTCGATTTGCGGGTGAAGATCGAAAAGGTGCCCGCGCCCGAGCAGGCGCAACCGGCCTATCCGCCGGTCGCCTCGCCTGTCGGCAGGGGGCCGAAGGACCTGGCATGGAAGGTGGGCGAATGACGCAACTGCCGCATAGCACCGCCCGCAAGCTGGGCCTTGTGATCGACCTGGATACCTGCGTCGGCTGCCACGCCTGCGTGATTTCCTGCAAGGGCTGGAACACGGAAAATTACGGCGCGCCGCTGTCGGATACGGATGCCTATGGCGCGAACCCGTCGGGCACCTTCCTGAACCGCGTGCACAGCTACGAGGTGCAGCCCGAAAACGGCGCGGCGCAATTGGTGCATTTCCCGAAATCCTGCCTGCATTGCGACAACGCCCCCTGCGTCACGGTCTGCCCGACCGGCGCCAGCTACAAGCGGGCCGAGGACGGGATCGTGCTGGTCAACGAATCCGACTGCATCGGCTGCGGGCTGTGCGCCTGGGCCTGCCCTTACGGCGCGCGCGAGATGGACGCGGTGGAAAAGGTGATGAAGAAATGCACCCTGTGCGTCGACCGCATCTATAACGAGAACCTGCCCGAGGAAGACCGCGAACCCGCCTGCGTGCGCACCTGCCCCGCAGGCGCGCGGCATTTCGGCGACCTTGGCGATCCTGACAGCGATGTCAGCCAGTTGGTGGCAGAACGCGGCGGGATCGACCTGATGCCGGAACAGGGCACGGCGCCGGTGAACAAGTACCTGCCGCCACGCCCGCGCGACCGGCTGGACGAGGTCGATGTGCTGGCCCCCTACCTCGATCCCGTGGCGACAGAGCCGCAGGGCTTTCTCGGCTGGCTCGACCGCGCGCTCGACGCGCTGCCCGGCGGCAAGGGGTAGGCGCAGATGCATCCGGCCCCGTCCATCATTCTGTTCACCACGCTGTCGGGGCTCGGCTTTGGCCTGCTGGCGTTTCTCGGCCTTGGAATGCCCGGCCCGACCGGCTGGGCGGCGTTTGCCTTTTTCACCATCGCCTTTGCGCTGGCGGGCGGCGGTCTGATTGCCTCGGCCTTTCACCTCGGCCACCCCGAACGCGCGCTCAAGGCGTTCACGCAATGGCGCAGCAGCTGGCTCAGCCGCGAGGCATGGACCAGCGCCGCCACGCTGGCGGTGATGGGACTGTACGCATTGGGGCGGATCTTTTTCGCCGCCGACTGGCAGATGCTGGGCGGACTGGGCGCGGCGTTGGCGGTGCTGGCGGTCTGTTCCACCGCGATGATCTATGGCTCGCTGCGCGCGGTGCCGCGCTGGCACATGTGGCTCACGCCGGTGCATTTCCTGACGCTGTCGGCGGCGGGCGGCGCGTTGCTGGCCGGTCAGGTCGGCCTCGCCACGCCGCTGCTGGCGCTGGCGGCGGCGGTGCAGCTTGGCCTGTGGATGCAGGGCGACAGGGCGTTCAAACGCTCGGGCACGTCGCTGGCCAGCGCCACGGGGCTGCGCGGCGGCATGGTACGCGCGTTCGAGCCGCCCCATACCGGCACCAATTACCTGCTGCGCGAAATGGTGCATGTGGTGGGGCGCAAACACGCCACCCGGCTGCGGGCCATCGCGCTGATCCTGGGCTACGGCCTGCCGATCCTGCTGCTTTTGCTGCCGTTCAACCACTGGCTCGGGCTGCTGGCCGTGCTGACGCATGTGCTGGGAATATTCGCTTCACGCTGGCTGTTCTTCGCGCAGGCCGAACACGTGGTGGGGCTATACTACGGCAAACGGTAAGGCGCGCGCGCCCTGTTTCATCGTTCCCCAAATACTCCCGCCGGAGGCGTCCGGCATCCCCGCACGCGCCGCCCCAACGGCAAGGGCGCCATACGAAAAAGGCGGCCGCAAGGGCCGCCTTTCCCGCATATGGCAGGCCGGGTCAGACCGCCATGCAGAGATATTTCATCTCGAGGAACTCCTCGATCCCGTGATGGCTGCCCTCGCGGCCAAGGCCCGATTGCTTGACCCCGCCGAAGGGCGCGACCTCGGTCGAGATGATGCCGGTGTTGATGCCCACGATCCCGTATTCCAGCGCCTCGGCCACCTTGTAGACGCGGCTCAGGTCCTTGGCGTAGAAATACGAGGCAAGGCCGAAGATCGTGTCGTTGGCCATGGCGATCACGTCGTCCTCGTCCTCGAAACGGAACAGCGGCGCCAGCGGGCCGAATGTTTCGTCGGTGGCGAACAGCATCTCCTGCGTGGCGCCGGTGACGATGGTGGGGGGCAGGAAGTTGCCCGGCCCCTGCATCGGCTCTCCGCCGCCAAGGATCACGGTCGCGCCTTTGGCCGTCGCATCGGCCACGTGTTCCTGCACCTTGGTGATCGCGTCGGTATTGATCAGCGGGCCCAGATCGGTGCCCTGTTCCAGGCCGTCGCCCACCGTCATCTTCGACACGCGGTCGGCCAGTTTCCTGGCAAAGGCGTCATAGACACCGGCCTGCACGTAGATGCGGTTGGCGCAGACGCAGGTCTGGCCGTTGTTGCGGAACTTGCACATGATCGCGCCGTCCACCGCCGCGTCCAGATCGGCATCGTCGAACACGATGAAGGGCGCGTTGCCGCCCAGCTCCATCGAGCATTTCATGACCTGGTCGGCGGCCTGTTTCAGCAGGATGCGCCCCACCTCGGTCGAGCCGGTGAAGGTCAGCTTGCGCACCTTGTGGTTCTCGCAGAACTCCTTGCCGATCTCGCTGCTGCGCGACGAGGTGACGATGTTGAACACCCCCGCCGGGATGCCCGCGCGTTCGGCCAGCACGCCCATCACGGTGGCCGACAGCGGCGTTTCCGCCGCCGGACGCCCGACGAAGGAACAGCCCGCCGCCAGCGCCGGGGCGGCCTTGCGGGTGATCATCGCGTTGGGAAAGTTCCACGGCGTGATGCTGGCCGCGACGCCGATCGGCTGCCTGATCACGGTGATCCGCTTGTCGCGCTGGTGACCGGGAATGGTTTCGCCGTAGATACGCTTGGCCTCTTCGCCGAAGAATTCGATGAAGGACGCGCCATAGGCGATCTCGCCCTTGGCCTCGGCCAGCGGTTTGCCCTGTTCGGCGGTCAGGATGGTCGCCAGGTCATCGGCATTTTCCATCATCAGGTCGAACCATTTGCGCAGCACGGCGGCGCGTTCCTTGCCGGTCCATGCGGCCCAGTCCTTTTGCGCCGCGTGGGCCTTGTCGATCACGGCGGCGACCTGTGCGCGGCTGAGGTCGGCCACACCGGCGATCACGTCGCCGCGGGCGGGGTTCGTCACGTCGAATGTCGCGCCGCCTTCGCCCTCCAGCCATTCGCCGCCGCCAAAGGCGCGCGGCTCCAGCAGGGTCGGGTCTTTCAAAAGCGATTTCAGGTCGGTGTCGGTGCCGGGCATCTCGTCCCCTCCTCGAAAATGGGTATGGGACAGGCAAAGCACTCTGCGCTAGGCTTGTCCAGTCACAGCCGGAAAAATTATTCACATGTTAAGGAAATAACGATGGAACTCGACGACGCCTATGCCAATGCCGCCCATATCCCGGACGCCGACAGCTATCCCGAGGACTGGACGCGCCGGGCCGCCGCGTTCCGCGAGGGGATGATCGAGCAGGGACTGGCCGATCTGGACGTGCCTTATGGCGACAGCGCGCGGCAGTGTTTCGACCTGTTCCTGCCGCGCGACACGCCGAAGGGGCTGTTCTGCTTCGTGCATGGCGGATACTGGCTGCGCTTCGACAAAAGCTACTGGTCGCACCTGGCCGGCGGGATGCTGCGGCATGGCTGGGCGGTGGCGGTGCCGTCCTATGACCTTGCGCCGCAGGTGCAGATCGCGCGGATTACGTGGCAAATCGCGCGGTTCCTGGAAACCGTGGCACCGATGGTGGCCGGGCCGGTCCGGCTGGCGGGGCATTCGGCGGGCGGGCATCTTGTGGCGCGGATGGCGGTGCCGGGCGTGCTGCCCGAAAAGCTGGCGGCGCGGCTGGCGCATGTGATGCCGATCTCGCCCGTGGCGGATTTGCGGCCGCTGCTGAAGACCTCGATGAACGCGCAGTTCGGACTGGACGAGGCCGCGGCGGCGGCGGAAAGCCCGGTGTTGCAGCGCCCCCTCGCCGGGCTGCCGGTAACCGTCTGGGCGGGTGGGGACGAGCGGCCCGCCTTCCTGGACCAGGCGCGCTGGCTGGCCGAGGCGTGGGAATGCGGGCATGTGGTCGATCCCGGCAGGCACCATTTCAACGTCATCGACGGGCTGGCCGATGGCGACAGCGCGATGGTGCGGGCGCTGCTGGGGCCATAGGCGCCGACGCCTCCGGCGGGAGTATTTGCGGAACAGTGAAAGGACGGGTCAGGCGCCGAAACGGCTGGCCCATGTCGGCTGCATGTCGTTCGGCGCCGCGCTGGCCGCGTGGACCGCGCGCGCGATGGCCCGCGCCATGCAGGTGGCCGCGGCGTGGCCGAGCGTGAGGATGTCGGCCACCGGGCTTTCAACCGGCTTTGCCCCCGTCGACAGCGCAAAGATCAGGTCGCCATCCATCGGCGTGTGGGCGGGCACCAGCGCGCGGGCATAGCCATCCTGCGCGGCGGTGGCAAGCCGCGTGCATTGCGCCTTGTCCAGCACCGCGTCGGTGGCGACGATCCCGATGGTGGTGTTGGCGTGGGCGGCCAGCTTGGTCTGCGGCACATGGGTATCGGGATAGGCATCCGCGACGCCCCGGCCACCGAATTCATCGCCCCGCTCGAACGGGGCGGCCCAGAAATGCGGGCCCTCGCCCACCGTGGCCGAGCCCAGCGCGTTGACCACAACCAGCGCGCCCACCGTATGCCCCGAGGGCAGCAGGGCCGAGGCCGAGCCCAGCCCGCCCTTGAGCGTCGCGGTGGTGGCCCCCGTGCCTGCGCCCGCGCTGCCCAGCGCGAAATCGCCGCCCGCCGCGGCCAGCGCCTTGGCGCCCAGCAGCGGATAGGGGTTTTCCGGCCAGTCCTTTTCGCCGCCATTGATCAGGTCGAAGACGATCGCCCCCGGCACGATCGGCACGTTCTGGTTGCCCACGGCATAGCCCCGCCCCTGCGCGCGCAGCGCGTTGGCCACGCCGGAACAGGCATCCAGCCCCAGCGCCGAGCCGCCCGAGAGCACCAGCGCATCCACCTGCGCCACGGTCTTGTCCGGGGCCAGCAGCTCGGTCTCGCGGCTGCCGGGGGCGCCGCCCATCACGTTGACGCCGCAGACAAAGGGCGTATCGGCCGTCAGCACGGTCACGCCGGTCTTGATCGTGTCGTCCTGCGCATTGCCCACGCGCAGCCCGGCCACGTCGGTAATCAGGTTGCGCTTGCCCGGTGTCGTCATGCCTGCCCCCATCTGCTGTCGATTGCACCTTGCCAGATCGCGCGGGATAGGCAAGCTGTGGAACAGGCACGGGCGATGGCGTCGCCCCGCCCCCTGCGGGTGCGCCCTTTCCAACAGTCCTGAACGCCGGGGCCTTCTGCACAAGGAGGGTCGTGATGACTGCACGTCCAGAATTCTACCGTTTCCACAATGGCGAAAAGGCCCCGCTGCCCTTTGCCGAGATCGAATACGAGGCCCGGCTGCGCGGGTTGCGCCGGATCATGGCGGATACCGGGGCCGGTGCCGCCGTTCTGACCTCGATGCACAATATCGCCTATTACAGCGGGTTTCTTTATTGCAGCTTCGGGCGGCCCTATGCGCTGGTGGTGACGGAGGCCGATTGCGTGACGATCAGCGCGGGGATCGACGCGGGCCAGCCCTGGCGGCGGTGCCACGGCGACAACATCACCTATACCGACTGGCAGCGCGACAATTTCTGGCGCGCGGTGGCGCATGTGGCCGGTGAAAACAAGATCATCGGATACGAGGGCGACCACCTGACCTTGCAGCAACGCGACAAGCTGGAGGATGTCCTGTCGCCGCTGACGATGGTCGATATCGCACCGGCCACGATGCGCCAGCGGTTGCAGAAAAGCCCGGCCGAGATCGCCCTGATCCGGCAGGGCGCGGCGGTGGCCGATGTGGGGGGTTATGCGATCCGCGATGCCGTGAAGGCGGGCCTGCGCGAGATCGACGTGGCGATGGCCGGGCGCGACGCGATGGAGTTGGAAATCGCGCGGCGTTTCCCCGACGCCGAATACCGCGATACATGGGTCTGGTTCCAGTCGGGGCAGAACACCGACGGGGCGCATAACCCGGTGACGGGCCGGGTGCTCAAGCGGGGCGATATCCTGTCGCTCAATACATTCCCGATGATCTCGGGCTATTACACGGCGCTGGAACGCACGATGTTCCTGGGCGAGGTGGACGATGCCAGCCTGGCGATCTGGCAGGCCAACGTGGCCGCGCATGAGCTGGGGATCGGGCTGCTGAAACCCGGCGTCAGTTGCGCCGAGGTGACCGGGCAGATCAACGCGTTCTTCGAGGAACGCGACCTGCTGCAATACCGCAGCTTCGGCTATGGCCATTCCTTCGGCGTGCTGTCGCATTACTATGGCCGCGAGGCCGGGCTGGAACTGCGCGAGGATATCGACACGGTGCTGCGCCCCGGCATGGTGATCAGCATGGAGCCGATGCTGACCATCCCGCAGGGTCAACCCGGCGCGGGTGGGTATCGGGAGCATGACATCCTGGTCATCACCGGAGATGGTAACGAGAACATCACCGGCTATCCCTATGGGCCGGCGTTCAACGTGGTGGGGTAAAGCCCGCGCGGGGGCGCAACGATTGCGCCCCTGCCGTCCCCAATTGCCATCGCGGCACGGCGCTCTCCTGCGCGTTCTTGCCTTTCTTTTGTCATGCGGTTTTGCAACACTTTACCGAAACGGACCGGATGCCCGATGTAAATCGGCATAACATTGCCCATATGTTCCCCTGACGGGGCATTTTTGACGAGGAAGGAGTTGCCGGATGGCCGATTTTGACGCCCAGGTGCAGGAATCCCAGAAACAGGTCGCCGAGGCGCAGGCCAAGATCGCCGAGCTGTCCAGCCGGATCGAAACGGCGCGCAGCAAGATGAAATCGGGCGACGATATCGCCATCGACATCGAGAACGCCACGCTGGACGATGTGCACGCCCATACCGAGGTGATGAACGCCAATATCGCCGAACTCATCATGGGGCTGGACGATGTGACGGCGGCCTTTTCCAAGGATTTCGACGAGATGCGTTCGAAAACCGGGTGGGAAAGTTTTGTCGGCATATTCTCGCGGTCGCGGGCCGAGGCGATGCGGCAGGACCGGATGCGCACCGCCTCGATCGACGACAAGCTGCAGGACCTGATCGCCAAGTCGGACGTTATCACCAGGCTGTTGCAGGGCCAGCTTGACGTGCTGAACACCCAGAAGGACCGGGTGGAAACCAACCTGACCGAAACCCTGGACGAGCGCGAATTCACCGTGCAGGAGCTGGAGAACACCCGCGCCGAGATTCTGGGCATGGACCCGAAGATCATCGAATTGGAAAACAGGATCAGCGTCGAACAGGACGCCGCCGCGCGCACGCGGCTGGAAACCGAACTGGCCGACCTGAACAAGACCTATAACGAACTGGTGCAGCAGGAACAGGTCAAGCTGGCGAAATCGCAGACGCTGGAACGCTATATCGAAAAGGGCAAATCCTGGGTGGACAGCCTGCAGAACCAGGCCGCCACGCAGATGGTGCTGATCAACAAGCTGCAGACGGATACGAAACAGCGGGTGGTGCTTTACGACGCGCTGACCAAATCGCTGAAAACCGCGCAGCAGCAGGACGTGGCCCACCGCATCAACGAGATCGGCGTCGAGACGGACAAGGAGGCGCAAAGCGCGATGGCCGCCATCGGCACCGCCACCAACCAGAAGATGGCCGACATGCTGGAGGCGCACGAGGGCCACATGGTCTTTGCCCGCGAGGTTTTGGAGGCCAAGGCCAAGGCCGACGAGCGGTTTGCCCGCCGGTTCCAGCAGATCGTCGAGAAACACGACAAGAACCTCTATGGGGCCTGACCGGGCCGGACAGGGCACGACATGACCGAGGAGACAGGCGCAGGGCACGCGACGGGCACCGACCCGTCCCGCGATCACGCGGCGCTGAGCGACACATTCGCCAGCCGGCGATACTTTGCCAAGTTCGGCGCGATCACACAGCACCTGACACGGGTCGCCGGCGTGATGGACGCCGAGGGCAGGCTGAGCGCGCGCGAGGTCGGGATACTGACGCGCCATGTCAGCGCCATAAGCTATACGTTTCGCGCACTCAGCATGAAATACCTGCTGGCCGGGCGCGATACCGGGCAGTTCTTCGGCTCGCTCCAGATCGATACTGTGGAATCGGGCTTTCCGGTGTTCAACGAATTGCTGGTCATGGCCAATGACGCGCAGCAGGCGCAGCGGCATCTGGCCGGCATGAAGGACGCGCAGGCCCTGAAAGAACGGATGGTGCGCCAGATCGTGGGCGAGCGCGAACTGCCGACAAGGCTGCAATTCGCGCTGTCGCAGCGGCTCTATTACGAGGAACTGGTCAAGGGCGATCTGTTCTGGGCGCGCAACGATCCGCAGGCGCTGTGGCTGTCGGGCGAGGGCGAGCGGCGGCGCTATCTGCTGCACTGGGCGGTCTATGACAGCCAGATCAACCTGCCCACGATCTACCTGATGGAGGTCGAGGATACCGGCCGCACCGCCCTGCCGAAAGACGAACGCCGGTGGCCCGAGGTGCAGGCGCAGCTTATGGGGCAGTCGATGGGCGCGCTGAAGCTGGTGACGATCGCCACCGCCTTCGACCGCTATTTCAACGACCTGCACCCCAAGCGCCTGCGCCGGTTCCACATCGGCCCGATGTATTCGCACGCCTATACCCGCCAGACCGGCCCGCTGCGCGAGGTGCTGGCCGAAGCGGGCGGCCCCGTCGGCCAGGACTGGGCGCTGGCCTGGACAATCGAAGAGCTGGAAAGCGAACGGGTCGAGGCGGAAAAGGTCGGCTGGTTCACCACCGCCGAGCGCGAGGTCTTTGCGCTCGACCCGTTTTCGGGGCGCGGTGTGGATACCGGGGCCACGCGCACCGAGCGCGCGATCATCCTGCCCGAACGCCCCTATCAGGTATTGGCCGAAAAGAACCCGGCGGGGTTTTCGAACGTGCGCAAATTCGTGGTCAGCCCCGCCGGGCGGGTGCTGAGCTATTGACCGGCCCGGCGCATCCGGCGGCGCGCGTGTCCGAGTATTTGGGGAACGATGAAACCGGCGGGATGCGAGAGGAGATGAGGGTGAGATGAGCCTGACGAGTGACCAGATGGAACTGCGCGAGGAAGAGATTCGCGCCCATTACGACGCCGCCACCGCGATGCTGGAGGGGTTCGACCACACGCCGCGCATCGGCCGGCCGCGGGATGTGGCGGCGGTGCCCGAACGCTCGCCCGGTATCGCGCACACGCGACGGTTCCGCGCGACCACGCCGGGGCTGGTGACGCGGTCGACCGCGCGGCCCGAGGGTGTGCAACTGATCGCGCGGATCGAGGCGGCGGATGGCAACGACCCGCTGATTTCGCCCTTGCAGGCGACGGTGATCCACGCGCTGCGCCGGGCGCTGGCGATCGCGCTTGCGGTGGGCGAGGCGTTTTCCGGCATGACCGGGCTGGGCGCGCTGAAACGGGCGAACCTCGAAGGATCGCTCGGGGCCGACAAGCGCGCGGAGTTCGGCGAATTGCTGGAGGCCGAGGCGCTGGTCACACTGCATGTCTTTGCCAATGCCACGGCCTTTCTGCTGGCCCCGCACCAGACCGAGGTGACGGTCGAGGTGGGCACGCCCGAGGAATTGCTGACCGACAACGCGCAACTGGCGCTGCATGGCTGCCTGTGGGAGCTGGACCAGGACATCGCCGCGCTGGGCACGGACGAGGCGCGGATGGTCGCCACCATCGCCGGTTTCGCCGAACAACTGATGGAAAAGGTGGCGCTGCGGGCGCAGACCGCGCCGCGCGTCGGGCCGTTCACGGCGGCCAGCTGGCGGGTCGAGGCGGACGATCTGCCAATCGACGGCTTCACCCCCGCCCGCAAGGCACGCGGCACACGGCTCACGATGCAGTTCAGGAAACCGCACGAGGTGGTGGGCAACCACATCGCCAAATACCAGGCGCTGCGGCTGGCCAAGATGCTGATGGCCTATGATTTCGACCGGCGGCTCAACCCCTTCGCGGAACTGGGCGGGTTCATCTTCACCTTCATGGGCGACGGCAAGCCGGGCACCGGCAAGACCACGCTGATCCAGATGATGGCGGGGCTTTTGCACGAGTATTGCCAGAACGCGGGCTACCCGTTCCGGTATCAGAATTTCGGCATCGACAATATCGACAGCTACCAGGGCAAATCGGGCCAGAATGCCAAGGCCTTCGTACAGAACGTGCTGGACCCGTCGGTGATCGGATTCGGCACCATCGACGATATCGACCAGATCGCCGGCAAGCGCGGCGACCGCCAGTCGAGCGCGGGCCAGCAGGAGGTGACGGCGGTGTTCATGGAGGCCTTTGCCGGCGCCAATACCGTGGTGCGCGGCAATTGCACCTTCGGCATGTTCTCGAACTACCCCGAGAATGTGGACGACGCCCTGCGCCAGCGGGCGGGCGCGCGGTTTCTTGTGGACGGGCCGCAAACGCGCGCGGATTACATCGACATCCTGGCGCTGCTGATGGGCAAGCGGCACGACATCCCGCTGGGCGATCACGAGCTTTACGCCGCGCAGGAAATCAAGCGCGCGGTGGCGGCCAGTTTCGAGTCGCACAACCGCCCGCACGAGGAGGGGCTGCTGCACGTCTGGGAGCGGGTCGAGGGGCAGATCGGTGAACTGGACACCATCGCCAAGCTGGGCACCTACCTGAAGGCGATACAGGAGGCGGATGAGCGGTTCACCGGCCGGGCGATCAAGAACATCACCGACGCGGTCAAGGTGCGGGCGATGGATTTCGAACTGCCCGACGAATGGATGGAAAACCCCGAGCTGTTCCTGTTCAGATCCTATGACGAGAAATCCGCGATGATTTCCGAGCTGCGCCGCCCGATCACGGTGGACATGGTGGTGCAGGAGATCAACCGCTACGCCGACAGCGAATTCCGCTATGCCGACAAGTCGGACGAGGTAGCGATAGACGGCATGGTGCGGGACATGCGGCGGACGGAAGAGGCGAAGAAGAGGTATCTGGAGGGGCGGGATGGATAGGGCGCGCATGGTCCCTGCCGGGCCGGGGGTGTTGCCGCGATGCGTGAGAGGTCTGTCATGAAACGCCTCATCCAACGCGGCCTGATGTTCGGCAACCTGATCCATGTGGACAGCCCCGCGCTGGTGGATCGCTATAACCGCGCGCTCAAACACCTGACGGGCCGGCAGACGCAGCTTGCCGATTTCCACGTCGATATCAGCGGCTATTCCCCCGAGGTGGGGGATGAGCTGGGCGATCCTCTCTACCTTAACCAGGGGGGCTGCAACCGGCAGTTCATCCTGTTGACGACGCAGCAGAAAACCGCGCCGCTGCTGGATGCCGCGTTCTCGATGTCGCGCGGTATCCTGCGGCAGTTCATCGAGGAAAACGAGGCGCAGCTTTTCGCGCTGACGGCCAAGGACGCGGTGGCGGGCGAGTTGCTCAACACCGTCTATGCCATCGACCGGCCCGCCAGGCTGTTCGATATCCGCCGTATCAGGATCGAGGCCGACACCACGACCGGCACCGTGCGCGATGCCGAAAAGCTGGGCCGGATGGTCGACCGGTTCATGGCCGAAGAGGACGCGTGGTTCGACGATGTGCTGATTGCCGACATGATCACCGTGGCCAAGCGCACCGGCGACGTGACCCGAAACCCCGTGCGGCTGAAGCAGATGGAATTCGTGCAGGACAATTACTGGACGGCGCATTTCGGCGGGCTCTACCTGTTTCGCGGAGTGGCGCATCCGGCGGCGATTGCCAGCGCGGACAAGACCGGGCTGGGCGAGATGCCGATTGCCCATGTGTTCGACATGGGTGACCGCAACCAGATCGCGCGATTCCTGGAGCTGAACGACCTGGTGGAACCCATCGTCAGGGCGCGCGGGATCGACGCCGGTGCGATCCTGCGGCAAAAGATGGATTTCATCGTGGTCGATGCGGCGCAGGATGCCGGGATCGACCTGTCGGGCGCCACCCGGCGCGAGATACGGGCGCTGGCCCGCGACTATGCCAGCCGCCTGCCGGATGAATTCCACGCGCTGCAGGATCTGGTGATCTGGGCCGAAGATGGCGGACGCTGGCCGCGCATCGCGTCCGATCACCCGGCCTATTTCTACACGCTGCGCGCCAGCGACCACCCCGACCGCGACCTGGTGAACCAGTTGCTGGCCGAGCTTGGCCCAAAGGATATCCGCCAGTTGTTCATCTGCCACAAGCCGCTGTTCTACCGGCTCTATGCGGGCTGGTCGGAGACCAAGAAATCCTATGTCGCCGATTTCCTCGACCGGGAATATCAGGTAGACAAGGCCGGCGCGCGCGCGGCCCTGTTCGGGCATGAGGCCCCGATGGATCGCGCGTCGTCCGCGCGGGACGAGATGGTTGCGCGCGTGGGCCCGTGGGGCGCGGTAAGGGGGCGCTGACGATGCTGGCACTGGCACGGTTGCTGATCATGGGTTTCGTCGTTCTGACGGTGATCTATGTCGCGCTTTCGTTTTACTCGCGCCGGGTGCGGCGCGGCAAGCTGGCCCGCGAATGGGACGAGGACATACGCACCGGCGACCGCGACGCGTTCATCGAGGACGGGTTGCAGGATTACGACCAATCGCTGCGCCGCAAGCTGATCCTGGGTGTCTATATCGTGCCCGTCACGCTGGTGGCGATCATCATCTACCTGACCAATTTCTACTGAAGGGGCCGATCATGGTTTATGTAAAATGGGCGTTCTGGATCGCCTTTTGGGGGCTGGTCGCGGCGTTCTTTCACTATACGCTGCCGCAGCACGACGTGGCGCGTATCGCCGATACCTATGAAAAGCGTATCGATTTCGGCGAGAACTCGATCTTCTGGTCGAACCAGGGCACGGGCGACGCCGAGAACACCGCCAACCGCGACGTGTTCTTCATCCAGGCGTTCCGCACCAACAACCGGCCGATGATCTATCGCAACGAGGATACCGGCTGGGGCTGGCCACCCTATTTCAAGTTCGACACCGCCAACCTGCAGGCCGAGGCGAACAACCTGCGGTCAACCCCGAACGATCCGCAATGGGTAGTGATCAAGCATTACGGCTGGCGCAACGAATTCCTGTCGATCTATCCCAACGCGATCAGCGTGCGCGCGGTCGAGGGGCCGGAGGTGACGATCATCCCGTGGCTGAATATCATCATCCTGCTGTTCGTGGCGGCGGTGTTCTGGGCGATCTGGGTGCGCTGGCGGCGGTTCCGCGCGGCGCGGATCGACCCGGTTCTCGAAGATATCGAGGACGGGTTCGACGCCGCTGGCGACAGCCTTGCCGACACGCGCGGGCGCATCCGGCGCTGGTTTTCGCGCAAATAGGCCATGTAACGCAAACGCCCCGATGCACATGGCACCGGGGCGTTTCGGATCATCCGTGTTTGGGACGCTGGACGATCAGTTCACGGTTTCGGCGTCCACCACATCCTTGGCGCGCGCGGTGCTTTCGGCGCTTGCGATGGCGATCCGGCGGGGTTTGAGCGCCTCGGGAATTTCCCGCTCCAGCTCGATATGCAGCATACCGTCGGCATGGCTGGCGCCGGTCACGCGCACGTGGTCGGCCAGGTGGAACCGGCGTTCAAAGGCGCGGGTGGCGATGCCACGATGCAGGTAGGTGCGGCTGGCGTCGTCCTCGGCCTTGCGGGCGGTGACGATCAGCGCGTTTTCCTTGACCTCGACGCCGAGATCGTCGGCGGTGAAACCGGCCACGGCGATCGAGATGCGATAGGCGTTCTCGTCGGTCTTTTCGATGTTATAGGGCGGATAGCTGGGCTGGCTCACGTCATTGGCGAAAACGCGGTCCATCATGTCGGCGATCTGGTCGAACCCGACCGTCGCGCGGTAAAGCGGTGCAAGATCAAAGCTTCGCATAGGGTTATCCTCCGTCTGAGCGATACCTTGGTGTCATGGCCTTCCCACGGGGACAGGCCGGTCGATACCGGACCCCGTTTCGGCGATCCGGCAGCATGGATGTGGGAAGCGGTTGGCCGGGTTTCAAGCCCCGCACCGGCCCGGGCACGGGTCAGCCGCCGGGGCGCACGAACTTGGCGCCACCGCCCGAGCCGTTGCCCAGCCGCCTGACACCGACGCCGACACGCCGCGCCCCTTCGCTGGCGCTGCCGGTCAGGCTGCGGCTGGGCAGGCTGCGCAACTGCCGCTTGAGGTCGGCAACGACCGGGCCAAGCTCCATCCCGTAGGACAGCTTTTCGGCCTCGTCCATGACAGCGGCGGATACCAGCGACAGGATGCGGGCGCGGTTGCCCTCTTTCATGAACACCGGCGCCCCGGAGGAGCCATAGGTGACATCGCAGTTGAACGCCATCAGCCCCTCGCCCCGGCCCAGCAGCGCGCAGGCGCGCTGCCACGATGGCGCCTCGGACCGGCCCTGCCCGTAGGACACGACGCTGACCTGCCCCTGTTGCGCGCCGCCGGAATAGATCGCGAACGGCGCGGCGGTCATCGCGGGAATGGTGCGCGACAACTGCAAAAGCGCGGCGTCGTGGCGGATATTCTCGGCCGAGGTGCCGGTGGCCGGGTCATACCCTTCATGCGCCACGGCCCGCAGCACACCGGATTCCGCGACCGAGCGGCCATCGCGATACCCCGCGCGAAAGGTGATGCTCTTCGCATCGCGCAAGCGGCCCGTTGCACGGTCGTAAACGCAATGCGCCGCGGTCAGCACCAGGTCGGGCGCGATCAGGACGCCGGTGCACATGCCGTTGCCCAGATCGACCCGGCCCACCGCCTCCCATCCCAGCAGGTCGCCGCGCCGCGTCAGCCGGTCAAGCCCGGTCGCATCGTCCTGCGACTGGGCCTGCGCCCATCCCGGCACCAGCGCCATGGCCAGCGCCAGAAGGATGCGCAGCCCACCCGTCATGGGCGCAGGAACTTGGCCCCGGTGGCCCGGCGGCCCTGGTCCCGCGTATCCGCCGCATCCCCCGAAGGCGCGCGCAGGAAGGTGCCGTCGTCATGGGCCAGCGCCGCGCGCAGATCGGCCAGCGGGCGCACCAGGTCGGTGCCCAGCGCCACCGGCTTGCCATCCATCCGCGCCTTGGCCGACACGACCGAAACGATGCGGGGCATATCGCCCTCGAAGCTGAAGATCGGCGAACCGGACGAACCGAAATCGACATCACAGGAGGTCACCAGCACCCCCTTCTGAGAGCCGATCACGCTGCACAGTTCTTGCAGCGAGGGCGCATCGGCGCGGTCATGTGCGTAAGAGACGATGCCGACCGGCTGGCCCGAGCCGCGCCCCGGCACGGTTTCGAACGGCGTGACCGCGGTGGTGCGGATCGGCCGGTCAAGCTGCAGCAGCGCGATATCGTTGCGCACGCGGTCTGACACGACGCTGCCGCCATAGACGTAATCGGGATGCACCACGGCACGCCGGACCTGGCGATAGGCCTCGGCCCGGCCGTTGCGCCAGCCGGCGCGAAACTCGATATCTCCCGGCGCCACCCGCGCGCCCGACCCCTTGTGAAACAGGCAATGCGCGGCGGTCAGAACCAGATCGTCCCCGATCAGGGAGCCTGTGCAAAACCCCTCTTGCCCGATTTCAAGCCGCCCGACAGCCTCCCAGCCGCGTCCGTCGTCCCCGGTATCCAGCCGCAAAAGCGGTGTGTCGCCCGCCCCTGCCTGCGTGGCCAGCCCGAAGATCATCAGGCAAAAAAGGTATTGTTTCAGCATGTTCCGCCTATCCGATGGGATAGACGGAGCGATACGAAAGAATTGGGGCGAAAATTGGGCACCCTAGCGCAGAACGGGAATTTCCGGGCTGCGCCTGTCCGGGGCCTGCATCGCCGGCGGAACCGGCCCGCCGGTGGCCCAGTCGAGCAATTCGACCGTATGCACGATGGGTAAATCGGTACCGCTGCCGATCTGCATCATGCAGCCGATATTGCCCGCCGCGATGACATCCGGGTTGCGCGCCTCGATCGTGCGGATCTTGCGGTCCTTCAGCGTGGCCGATATCTCGGGCTGCATCAGGTTGTAGGTGCCCGCGCTGCCACAGCACAGGTGGCTGTCGGCGGGCTCCACCACCGTGAACCCGGCCCGTTTCAGCAGGTCCTTGGGACAGGTCCTGATCTGCTGGCCATGCTGCAGCGAACAGGCAGCGTGATAGGCCACGGTCAGGCCACGGTCGGCGCCTTCGGGCAGGTCCAGCCCCATCAGCACTTCGCTGACATCCATCGCGATGGCGCTGACGCGCGCGGCATCGGCGGCCAGCGGTTCGTTGCGGAACATGTGGCCGTAATCCTTGACGGTCGTGCCGCAGCCCGAAGTGTTGATGACGATGGCATCCAGCCCCTGCCCGTCCATCTCGCGCGCCCAGGCGCGGATGTTCTTCGCCGCCGTCGCATGGCTTTCGCGCGTCTTGCCCATGTGATGCGTCAGCGCCCCGCAGCAGCCCGCGCCTTTGGCCACCACCACCTCGCATCCCAGCCGGGTCAGCAGGCGGATCGTGGCGTCGTTGATATCGGTGTTCAGCGCCTTTTGCGCGCATCCCGTCATCAGCGCGACGCGCATCCTGCGCGCGGCGGCGGGCGCAAAGCTTTGCGGGTCGTCGTTGCGGCTGACCGGCGGGATGTGTTTCGGTGCCATCGCCAGCATCGCCCGCAGCCGCGCGTCGGGGATGAGCGGCGCAAGGGGCCGCCCGACCTTGGCCAGCAGCAGCGCCACCCGGAACCGCATCGGATAGGGCAGGATACGCGCCAGCATCCAGCGCAGCGCCCGGTCGTGCCAGGGCCGGTCATAATGTTTCTCGATGTAATCACGCGCGTGATCGACAAGGTGCATGTAATGCACGCCGCTGGGGCAGGTCGTCATGCAGGCCAGGCAAGACAGGCAGCGGTCGATATGCCGGACGGTCTTTTCGTCGGGCACGCGGTTGTTTTCCAGCATGTCCTTGATCAGGTAGATGCGCCCGCGCGGGCTGTCCAGCTCGTCGCCCAGCACCTGGTAGGTCGGGCAGGTCGCGGTGCAGAACCCGCAATGCACGCAGGCGCGCAGGATCTCGTTGGCGCGGGCGGTTCCGGGATCTTTCAGTTGCTCTTCGGTGAAATTCGTCTGCATCAGCCCATCAGCCCCGGATTGAGAATGCCCCTTGGATCGAACCTGTCGCGCAGCCCCTCCGACAGCGCGGCAATCGGCGCGGGCTGGGGCTGGAACACCGGCACCGATGCGCGCAGCGCCTCGTCTCCCTTGATCAGCGTGGCGTGGCCCCCGCCGCCAGCGTTGACATCGCGGTCGGCCACCAGCGCCTGAAGCCGCCCATGCAGCTCCGCCGCGCCGGTATCGGCGCCCAGCCAGCACAGCCCCCCCGCCCAGTCGAGCTGGACATGCCGCGCATCATCGCCCAGCGCGGGCAGCAGTCCGGTCATCATCGCCCCCGGCGTCATCGAGATACGCCAGACGGCGGCACGGTCCTTCAGCGCCTCGACATCGCGTATCGCGCGCCACAGCGCGGCGTTTTCTTCAGGCGTGTCGATCACGGAAATCTCGCCAAGATCGGCCAGCAGCGCCTTCAGCCGGTCGACACGATAGGCGACCGAACCGGCGAACCCCTCGATCCGCAGCAGCACACGCGGATCGTCCCCCGGCAGATGCGCCGCGCCCGATACCTCGAACGGGCTGGTGATCGCCCGCGTCATCGCATCCAGCGCGTCCCGTCCGGTCACCCCGTGCAGCACCAGCGTGCGCACCGCTTCGGGCGTGGGCAGCACCTTGAAACTGACCTCGCTCAGCACGCCCAGCGTGCCATGGCTGCCCGCCAGCAGCTTGACCAGATCATAGCCGGTGACGTTCTTCATCACCCGGCCGCCATTCTTCAACACCCGGCCCCGGCCATCGACGAACCGCACCCCCAGCAGGAAATCGCGCGCCGCGCCCACGGCGACCCGACGCGGACCGCTGACATTCGCGGCCACCACGCCACCGATCGTCGGCGTGCCCGAAGTGCCCAGCAGCACCCGGTGGTCCATCGGTTCAAAGGCCAGCCTCTGTCCTTCGCCGGCCAGCGCCGCCTCGATCCCGGCCACCGGCGTTCCTGCCTTCGCCACAAGGGTCAGCGCGCCGGGCTCGTAGTCGACGATACCTGACATATCCGAAAGGCCCAGCGCCGCACCGGTCACGGGATGCCCGATGGGCCGCGTGCCACCGCCGAAAACGTGCAGGGGCCCGCTTGCCGCCCCCACCATATCCGCCAGTTCGGCCTCTGTTTTCGGTTTCATCATGATTTCATCTTGCCAAAAATACTCCGGGGGTCCGGGGGCAGCGCCCCCGGCGCGATGTCACGCGGCACGCCGCGTCTGGGATGCCTGCAACGGAAACACCTTGGCCGGGTTCAGCAGCCATTTGGGATCGAACACGTCCTTCACCGCCATCTGGATATCCAGGTCGTCGGGGCCGAACTGATCCACCATCAGGTCGCGCTTTTCGATGCCGACACCGTGTTCGCCGGTCAGGCAACCACCCACCTCGACACACAGCCGCAGGATATCGGCGCCGAACGCCTCGCACAGTTCCAGGTCGCCGGGCTTGTTGGCGTCGAACAGGATCAGCGGGTGCATGTTGCCGTCGCCGGCGTGAAACACGTTGCCCACGTCCAGCCCGTATTCCTTCGACATCTCGCCGATCCGGCGCAGCACATAGGGCAACTGGCTGACCGGGATCGTCCCGTCGAGGCACATGTAATCGTTGATCTGCCCCATCGCGCCGAAGGCCGATTTCCGACCCAGCCAGATCCGCGCGCTTTCCTCGGGGCCGGTGCTTTCGCGCAGCTCGACCGGGTTGTGCCTGCGCGCGATCTGCGTGATCAGGCCCAGTTGCTCGTCGATCTCCGCGTCCGAGCCTTCGACCTCGACGATCAGAAGCGCCTCGCAATCGGGGTATCCGGCCTTGGCGAAAGCCTCGGTCGCGCGGATGCAGGGGCGGTCCATGAACTCGATCGCCACCGGCAGGACGCCCGCCTTGATGATGTCGCTGACGACCTGGCCCGCCACCTCGTTGCTGTCGTATCCCATCAGCACCGGGCGCGCGCCTTCGGGTTTCGGCAGGATGCGCAGCGTGGCCTCGGTCACCACGCCAAGCTGCCCTTCGGACCCGCAGACAAGGCCCAGCAGGTCATAGCCGCCCGCATCCATACAGGCGCCGCCGATCTCCGCCACGGTGCCGTCCATCATCACCATCGTGACGCCCAGCAGGTTGTTCGTGGTCACCCCGTATTTCAGGCAATGCGCCCCGCCCGAGTTCATGGCGATATTGCCCGCGATGGCGCAGGCCAGCTGGCTGGACGGATCGGGCGCGTAAAAGAACCCGTCCGCCTCGACCGCGCCGGTCACCGACAGGTTGGTGCGCCCGGTCTGCACCCGGATAAAGCGATTGTCGTAATCGGTTTCCAGCACCGCGTTCATCCGCGCCACGCCAAGGATCACGCTGTCCGCCGTCGGCAGCGCGCCCCCCGCCAATGACGTGCCCGCACCGCGCGGCACCACCGGCACGCCCATCTCGTGACAGATGCGCAGCACGTCCGACACCTCTTGCGTCGTGGCAGGCAAAACGGCACAAAGCGGCGGGCAGGCATAGGCGGTCAGCGCGTCGCATTCATAGGCGCGTGTCTCGGCCTCGTCATGGATCACGGCACCGGCGGGCAGCACCGCCTGCAACCGCTCCACCAGCCGTGGTTTCAGGCTCAGAACCCGGGGATTCGGGGCAGGCATTTCCACGATACTGTCCTCCAGACGAATAATTGGTAAAGTTTTTATACCAATTTTAGATTTCGTACAAGTCAAGAGACCGCCTCGCGCCGCTGCCGACACGGCAAAGTGATGGCCCCACGGGCCTGCGGGTTGCTATGTAGAGGGCCATGAGACGACTCGCCCTGCCCCTCGCCCTGCTGGCCACCAGCCCCGGCATCGCCCCCGCCCGCGCCGACAGCCCGAGGATCGTTTCGGCCGAGGCCAGCCGCAACGGCATGGGCTGGCGCTTCGACGTGACGATCAGCCACCCCGATACCGGTTGGGACCACTACGCCGACGGGTGGGAGGTGACGACGCCCGAAGGCGAAAGGCTGGGGATGCGCAAGCTGCACCACCCGCATGTGGGCGAACAGCCCTTTACCCGGTCACTGTCGAACGTGATGGTCCCCGACGGCCTGCGCGAGGTGCGGATACGCGCCCGCTGTTCGGTCGATGGCTGGTCGGATACGGCGGTGACGGTCACGCTCAGCCCCGGCGGCTGATCACTTTTTCTGCACGTAGGTCTGCCACAACCAGATCAGCAGCATCGCGCCCAGGATCGCGCCGATCAACCCGGCAAAGGCGCCCATCACCGTCAGCAAGACCTGCAACACCAGCCCGCCGACCAGTGCGCCGGCGATGCCGATGGCGACGGTGGTGACGATATCCGCCTCGATCCTCATCATCCGCGTGGCGAGGAACCCCGCCGCAGCCCCGATGATGATCAGCATGACAACACTCATGGTCCCCTCCTACCTGCGCCAATGGGTCGGCACGATGATCAGCGCACCGATGGAGGACAGGATCGCATCGAAACCGGGGCTGCCGAATTTCAGCCCGAACATGATGCGCACGAAATAGAACAGGAACGCCCCACCCACGCAGATGATGATGGATTGCAGGTACCCGTTGCGGGTAAAGCCGGTCTTTTCCGCGGCGTAACCCACGATCCCCCCGATCACCACCGTGCCGATCATCGTCGGAAGCATGGCCCTATTCCCCCAGTTGCATGCCCTTGGCCACCGCCATCCCGCGCAGCGCGGTCGCGGTATCCTGCGCGGCGCGGCCCGCGCGTTGCAGCCGCGCGATCCGCAACGCACCGTCACCGCAGGCGACGGTCAGCGCATCGTCCAGCGTCACGCCGGGTTTACCCTGCCCCCCGGCCAGTGTGCTGGCAAGGCATTTCACCCGCTCGCCCCCGATCAGCGTCCAGGCCCCCGGAAAGGGCGACAGCCCGCGGATCTGCCTGTCGATTTCAGCCGCCGGGCGGGTCCAGTCGATCGCCGCCTCGGCCTTGTCGATCTTGGCGGCATAGGTCACACCCTCGTCGGACTGCGGCTCGGGGGTCAGCGTGCCCAGCCGCGCCAGCGCCTCGACGATCAGCCGCGCGCCCATCGCGCTCAGCCGGTCGTGCAGATCGCCGGTGGTCTCGTCCGCCCCGATCGCCGTCGCCTCGCGCAGCAGCACCGGGCCGGTATCCAGCCCCGCCTCCATCTGCATGATGCATATCCCGGTCTCGGTATCGCCCGCCATGATCGCGCGGTGAATCGGCGCCGCCCCCCGCCAGCGCGGCAACAGCGACGCATGGATGTTCAGGCAGCCGTGGCGCGGCGCATCCAGCACGGCCTGCGGCAGGATCAGCCCATAGGCCACCACCACCGCCACATCCGCATTAAGCGCGGCGAACTCCGCCTGCGCCCCGGCACCTTTCAGGCTGGCGGGGTGGCGCACCTCCAGCCCCAGCGCCTCGGCGCGGGCATGAACCGGCGTCGGCCGGTCCTTCTTGCCCCGCCCCGCGGGCCGGGGCGGCTGGCAATAGACGGCGGCCAGCTCGTGCCCGGCCGCGACCAGCGCATCGAGCACCGGAACCGAGAAATCCGGCGTTCCCATGAAGATCACGCGCATGACCGGCCCCCTTTCATCGTTCGGCAAATACTCCGGGGAGCGCGAGGGGCCGGCCCCTCGCTTCCGCCGCCCTCCGAATGCACGGCGGCACGGCTCATTGCGCCCCCTTTTTCGCCTTGCGCAGCAGCATGTCGCGTTTCGTCCGGCTCAGCCGGTCGAAATACATCTTCCCGTTCAGGTGGTCGATCTGGTGTTGCACCGACGTGGCCCACAGCCCGACGAAATCCTGCTGCTCCCACTCCCCCCGGTCGTTCAGGAACCGGACGGTCACCGCGCGCGGGCGGCTGATCTTCGCGGATACGCCCGGCAGGTTGGGGCTGGCCTCGTCATGCTCGCGCAGTTGCACGCTTTCGTGCAGGATCCCGGGGTTGGCCATGCGCACGGCCTTGCCGCGTTCGGTGCTGGCATCGACGACCGCAAGGCGCAGCATCACACCGATCTGCGGCGCGGCAAGGCCGACGCCCGGCATCGCCTCCATCGTGTCGATCATGTCGTCCCAGGTGGCGCGAATATCATCGGTGACCTGCTCCACCGGCCCGGCAGGCGTGCGCAGCCTCTTGTCGGGCCAGGGGATGCAGCGGCGCACCGTCACGGCCGCGCCTCATAGGCGGCTTCCAGCGCGGTGCGGGTTTCGGGGTCGAGCCGGTCGAAGGTCACCAGCCCGTCAAGGTGGTCAAACTCGTGCTGGGCGCAACGCGCCTCGAACCCGTCCAGCCGTTGCTCCTGCACCGTGCCGCCAAGATCGGTCCAGCGCAGCACGATCCAGTCGGGCCGCGTCACCGGGGCCAGGATGCCGGGGATCGACAGGCACCCCTCCTCGCCCGTGGCCTGCGCCCCGGATGCCTCGACGATCTCGGGGTTGATGCAGACGACCGGCGTCATGTCGCCCTCTTTCCAGCCGCAATCCATCACGAACAGCCGCTTCATCACGCCCACCTGCGGCGCGGCAAGGCCCCGGCCCGGTGCCTCGTACATGGTTTCGAACATGTCGGTGACAAGCCGCTCAAGGTCCTCGCCCGGGCCGACCGGATCGCAGACCCGCGAAAGCCGGGGATCGGGCCAGCGCAGGATCGGCAGGACGCTCACGCCCGTGCCTTTTCGCGTTTCAGCTTTTGCATCTTGCGGGTGATCATCTGGCGCCGCAGCGGTTTGAGGTAGTCGATGAACAGCCTGCCGTTCAGGTGGTCGATCTCGTGCTGGACGCAGGTCGCCCAAAGCCCGCCGAAATCCTCTTGCTGCTCGTTGCCGTTGCGGTCGATCCAGCGCACCGTCACCTCGGCGGGGCGGGTGACCTCGGCATATTGTTCCGGGATCGACAGGCAACCCTCTTCATAGGTGCTCTCATCATCCGAGGCGGCAATGACCTCGGGGTTGAACATGATCAGCGGTCGCGGCGCCTCGGCCTCGTCCTTGACGCAATCCAGCACGATCAGCCGGTCCAGCACGCCCACCTGCGGCGCCGCCAGCCCGATGCCCGGCGCGTCATACATGGTTTCCAGCATGTCGTCGGCCAGCACGCGCAATTCGTCCGAAAGGTCGGGCACGGGCGCGCAGACCTTTTTCAGGCGCGGATCGGGGTGGATGAGGATGGGCCGTTTCATGGCAGCGGATTTAGGTTATGACCGGCAAAGGCGCAATGGGCCATTGGTTCGCGCCGGGTCACGCCCTGATCCGGTCGAGAAGTAATTTGTCCTGATATAAACAATCTTTATGGATAATTTTTCCATTATTAAAAAAGAACTCGGAACATACTTCCATTTACTTGCATAATATTGGAATACTGACCCATCAAGGCAGGCGGGCTACACGTTCCCCCCGGCTGCCGCTAGTCTGCCCCCAACCGCGAGCAAGGAGACAGGGATGAGCTTTGACGACATCATCGACCGCCACGGCACCCATTCGGTGAAATGGGACATGATGGAACAGATCTATGGCGTGCCGGCCGATGACGGTATCCCGATGTGGGTGGCCGACATGGATTTCCGCGCCGCCGACTGCGTGCAGAACGCGGTGCAGAAGATGCGCGATCACGGGGTTTACGGCTATTACGGCGACGACACGGCCTATCGGGATGCGATCTGCTGGTGGATGAAGGAACGCCACGGCTGGACGGTCGATCCGGCGGCGATCTTCACCACGCACGGGCTGGTGAACGGCACCGCGATGTGCGTCGACACCTTCACGCAGCCGGGCGACGGGGTGGTGCTGACGACGCCGGTCTACCACGCCTTCGCCAAGGTCATCAAAGCCAACAACCGCCGCGTGATCGAATGCGACCTGGTGAACGACGATGGCCGCTACGAGATGGATTTCGATGCCTGGGATGCGCAGATGGACGGCTCGGCCAGAATGTTCGTCCTGTGCTCGCCGCACAATCCCGGCGGCCGGGTCTGGACCCGCGCCGAACTGGAGGGCGTGGCCGATTTCTGCCGCCGGCACGACCTGATCCTGGTGTCGGACGAAATCCACCACGATCTTGTCTATCCCGGCCACACCCATATCCCGATGGCGCTGATCGACGGGATCGCGGACCGGCTGGTGATGATGTCGGCCACCACCAAGACCTTCAACATCGCGGGCTGCCATTCCGGCAACGTCATCATCCCCGACACCGCCCTGCGCGAAAAATTCGCCGCCCGCATGATGGGGCTGGGCCTGTCGCCCAATTCCTTCGGCCTGTTCATGGCCGAGGCCGCCTATTCCCCCGAGGGCGCGGCCTGGGTGGACGACCTGATGGCCTATCTCGACGGCAACCGGCGGCTGTTCGATGCCGGCGTGAACGCCATTCCGGGGCTGAAGTCGACGGATCTGGAGGCGACCTATCTCGCCTGGGTCGATTTCGGCGGCACCGGCATGAGCCGCGAGGAATTTACCCGCCGTGTCGAAAAGGATGCGCGCATCGCCGTCAACCACGGGCCCACCTTCGGGTCGGGCGGCGACGATTTCCTGCGCTTCAACCTCGCCACCCCGCGCCCGCTGGTCGAACAGGCGGTGGAGCGGCTGCAAAAGGCGTTCGCCGACCTCCAGTAACCAACCGGGAACGGCCCGGAAACGGGCCGTTCCCTGCCTGCCGTCACAAGGTCAGATCCCGAGGTCGCGCGCCAGCAGGGCCACCGGCGCATCCTCGCGCCGCTCGAAATCGAGCGGCTGTTCGGCGCTCGCCTCGGTCATCTGCTTGAATTCATACTGCATCTCGAACGCCTCCTGCGAGGCGGCGACGATCAGGCAGCGTTTCAGATGATGCGCCCCGTCATAAAGATCCACCAGCCCGCGCAGCATGGGAACCGTGGCAATATCCACGGCAAAGCCTTTCTCCCACATGCGCAGGACCGGATAACGCTGGCCATCGACCTCAACCGCCAGGCGGTTGCGCCTGCGGCCCGTCGCACGGCGCGCGGCATCAAGGCCGGCCTGAACGTCCTTTGGCAAAAATGTCGTCATGAGAATCTCCACACTCTGCGCTCAAGGATGACCTGCCAAAGATTTGCGTCAAGGTAGTGACAGCGAAACATTGCGTTTTCGCTACAATCGGCCTGTCCGCCCGCGGCATCCCGCCCATTGTGCGTTCACGCAGCACCGGTGCGCGCCCGTCCCGGTTTCCGCGCGACCCTGCAGCAACTAGGTTTGTCGCCAACCCGGGTTAAGGAGGCCGCAATGGGACAACTGGTTCACGGCGAATGGCAGGACACATGGTACGACACCGCGAAAACCGGGGGTAAGTTCGTGCGCTCCACCGCCGGCTTCCGCAACTGGATCACCGCAGACGGCAGCGCCGGCCCGTCGGGCGAGGGCGGCTTCAGGGCCGAACCGGGGCGCTATCACCTCTATGTCTCCTACGCCTGTCCATGGGCGCACCGCGCGTTGATCTTTCGCAAGCTCAAGGGGCTTGAGGATCTGATCGGTGTCTCGGCGGTGCACCCCGACATGCTGTCGGATGGCTGGACCTTCGGCAGTGATTTCGACGGGGCCACCGGCGATACGCTCTATCACCTGCCGTTCCTGCGCGACATCTACCTGCGCGCCGATCCGGGCATCTCGGGCCGCGTCACCGTGCCGGTGCTGTGGGACAGGGAACGCGAAACCATCGTGTCGAACGAATCCTCGGAAATCATCCGCATGTTCAACACCGCCTTCGACGGGCTGACCGGCAATACCGACGACTACTGGCCCGGCGATCTGCGCAACGCGATCGCGCCGGTCAACGACCGCATCTACGACACCGTGAACAACGGCGTCTACAAATCCGGTTTCGCCACCACGCAGCGCGCCTATGACGAGGCGGTGACCGCGCTGTTCGACAGCCTCGACTGGCTTGAGGATCGTCTGGCGCAGAACCGCTACCTGATGGGCGACCGGCTGACCGAGGCCGACTGGCGGCTCTTTACCACGCTGATCCGGTTCGATCCGGTGTATCACGGGCATTTCAAATGCAACCGCCGCCGGATCGTCGATTACCCGAACCTCTGGGGCTATACCCGTGAGCTGTATCAATGGCCGGGCGTGCGCGACACGGTGCATTTCGACCACATCACGCGGCACTATTACTACAGCCACGACACGATCAATCCGCACCGGATCGTGCCCATCGGTCCCGACATCGACCATGACGCGCCGCATGGCCGGGGTTAGGCGCGGCGGGGCTTGAGTTTCCCGCGCCGCTGCGTTTGATGGGGCGGAATCAGCCAAGGCGGTGCCCCATGCCCGGACCGGACCAGACACAGCGCGACCACGGCGGCGGCCTCGATGCCGCCATCGCGACCTATGGCGGCACGCGCGCGGGCTGGCTGGACCTGTCCACCGGCATCAACCCGGTGCCCTATCCGCTGCCCGACCTGCCCGCCGACGCGTGGACGGCGCTGCCGGATGCCGCCGCTCAGGCCCGTCTGCTGGAGGCCGCAAGGCAGTTCTGGCATGTCCCAGAGGGTGCCGGGATCCTTGCCGCGCCCGGTGCCTCGGCGCTGATCGCGCAGATGCCCCGGCTGGCCGCGCCGGGGCGGGTGCATATCCCGCAACCGACCTATAACGAACATGCCGCCGCCTTTGCCGCACACGGCTGGACCGTCACGGACAGCCCCGATCAGGCCCGCGCGCAGGTGGTGGTGCACCCCAACAACCCAACCGGCGTGTGGCACGATGCCGAAACCCTGACCGCGCCGCTTGTCGTCATCGACGAAAGCTTTGCCGATGTCGCGCCGGACCGCTCCCTGATCTCGCTTGCGGACCAGCCGGGGCGGGTGGTGCTGAAAAGCTTTGGCAAATTCTGGGGGCTGGCCGGCCTGCGGCTGGGCTTTGCCATCGCGCATCCCGACACCATCGCGCGGCTGGCCGGCTGGCTGGGGCCGTGGCCGGTATCCGGCCCCGCCCTGTCCATCGCTGAGGCCGCGCTGTCGGATACGCAATGGGCCCGCGACACGCGCACGCGGCTGAACGAGGATGCCGCAAGGCTCGACGCGCTGATGCTGCGCGCGGGGGCGCGGCTGACCGGGGGCACATCGCTGTTCCGGCTATACGAGGTGAACGATGCCGCCGCGTGGCAGGATCATCTGGCCCGCGCCCATGTCTGGAGCCGCATCTTCCCCTATTCGCAAACCCTGCTGCGGCTCGGCCTGCCGCATCCCGGCCGGTGGGCGCAGCTCGACTCCGCCCTGCGCACGATCCCATGACGCTGCTGCTGGCCCTTGTCCTCGATGCGCTGATGGGCGAGCCGCGCTGGCTCTGGTCGCGGCTGCCGCACCCCGCCGTGCTGATGGGCCGCGCGGTTGCGTGGGCCGATGCGCGGTTCAATACCGGACCTGCCGGCCGGCTGAAAGGGGCGGGCGTGATGCTGGGGCTTGCGCTGGCGGCGGGGCTGCTGGGGGGTGTCCTGTCCGCCCTTGGCCCGGTGGTCGAGGTGATCGTCGCCGCGATCCTGCTGGCGCAGAAATCGCTGGTCGATCACGTGGCCGCCGTGGCCCGCGGCCTGCGCACCGGCCTGCCCGAGGGGCGGCAGGCGGTGGCGATGATCGTCAGCCGCGACACCGCCGCGATGGACGAAAGCGCAATCGCCCGCGCCGCCATCGAAAGCGCCGCGGAAAACCTGTCGGACGGGGTGATCGCGCCTGCCTTCTGGTTCGCGGTGGCGGGGCTGCCGGGGTTGCTGATCTACAAGATCGCCAACACCGCCGACAGCATGATCGGCTACCGCACGCCGCGCCATGAACGGTTCGGCTGGGCCGCCGCGCGGCTGGACGACCTGCTGAACCTGATCCCCGCCCGGCTGACCGCGCTGCTGATCGCGGCCCCTTACGGGCTGCTGCACGATCTGCGCGCGATCCGTGCCGATGCGCGGCGGCATCGCTCGCCCAACGCGGGCTGGCCCGAGGCCGCGATGGCCCGCGCCCTTGGCATCGCGCTGGCCGGACCGCGCGCTTATGATGGAAAACCGCGCGATTTTCCCTGGGTCAACGCCCCCGGCCGCCGCCCCCTGATGGCCCGCGATATCGACGCCGCGATCCGCATGCTGTGGCGGACATGGGCCGTCGCGCTGGGGCTGGCGGCGCTTCTTGCGGTGACGTGATTTGCCTGTGTGCGATCACCTGATACGGTCCGTTGCGAAAGATACCCGAAGGATTTGCACCAGATGAGATACCCCCTGATCGCCGCCGCGCTCTGCCTTGCCACCGCCCTGCCCGCCACGGCGCAACAGGCCGGTTGCGGCGGCAACTGGTCGGCTTTCGTCGACGGCGTCGCGCAAGAGGCGATCGCCCAGGGCCGGGATGCGCAGGCGGTGAAACGCTTTACCCGCAACCTGCGACAGGACCAGAAGGTGCTGGCCGCCGACCGCAGGCAGGGCGTGTTCCAGCTGGATTTCACCACGTTCGCGCGCCGGCTGATCTCGGCCAACCGGATGCAGCGGGGGCAAAGCCTGTCGCGGGAATGGGATGCCGTGTTCGACCGGGTCGAGGCGCAATACGGCGTGCCGCGCGGCGTTCTGCTGGCATTCTGGGCGTTCGAAACCGACTATGGCGCGGTGCAGGGCGATTTCAACACCGCCAACGCACTGGCGACGCTGGCCCATGATTGCAGGCGGCCCGAGCTGTTCCGCCCGCAATTGCTGGCCGCGATCCAGCTGCACGAGATGGGCGATTTCGACCCGGCCACCACCACCGGCGCCTGGGCGGGCGAGATCGGCATGGTCCAGATGCTGCCGCGCGACATCATCGACAACGGCGTGGACGGCGATGGCGACGGGCATGTGACACTCAAGACCTCGGTGCCCGACGCGCTGATGTCGGGCGGCAAGATGCTGCAGCACCTTGGCTGGCGCGCGGGCGAGCCGTGGCTGCAGGAGGTTCAGGTGCCCGCCGAAATGGACTGGTCGGCATCCGGCCTGCACACGCAACTGCGCCCGGACGAGTGGCAGGCGATGGGCGTGCGCCCGCGGTCGGGCGACTGGCAGGCCGACCTGCCCGCCAGCCTGATCCTGCCGCAGGGGCACAAGGGACCGGCCTTTGTCGCCTATCCGAATTTCAACACCTATTTCGAATGGAACCAGTCCTTCACCTATGTGCTGACCGCGGCCTATTTCGCCACGCGCCTGTCCGGCGCACCGGTGTTCGATGCGGGCAATCCCGATCCGGGGCTTTCCGGGGCGCAGATGAAAGAGCTGCAGCGCAAGCTGGCCGCGCGCGGGCATGACGTGGGCGCGGTCGACGGTATCCTTGGCGCAGGCACCCGCGCGGCGGTGCGCGCCGAACAAAAGCGGCTGGGCCTGCCCGCCGATGCCTGGCCCACCGCCGCCCTGTTGGGGCGGCTATGAGCCACGCCACGGCAGAGCAACTGAACGCGGCCCTGCCCCATATTCGGGCCGCCCCGCGTGACGACGCGCCGATTGAAATGCTGTGCTTTCGCCCGGCCCGGAATCAACGCCGGATGGTGCCGGACCTGACCCTGACCGCCGATCGGGGCATCCCCGGCGAACGCTGGCTGAAAGCGCCCTGGCTGACATTGCCGGACGGGCGCCCCGATCCGCGCATCCAGGTGTCGATCCTGCCGAAACGCGTGATGGACGCGGTGTGGCTGGATCGCGCGGGCACGGTGCATCCGGGCGATCCGATCGTGGCGGATATCGAAACCTCGTATGACAGCCTGCCGGTGGGCACGCGTCTGCGCGCGGGCAGCGCGGTGCTGGAGGTTTCGGACGCCTTCAACGACGGCTGCGTGAAATGGAAGGTGCGCTATGGCGCGGCGGCAAAGGACTGGCTGGTGACGCCGGAAAACCGCCCGCTCCGCCTGCGCGGATTGCTGTGCCGGATCGTGCAGGACGGCGTGGTGCGGCTGGGCGACCGGCTGCAACGTGTGGATTGACGTTTACAAATCGGTAAGACGTTCGGTATAATCAGAAGATCGATAGGAGTTCTGTCAGTGCTTCACTGTCAGAGTGGCCCGGCAGAGTTACAGCTCTGCCGGGCTTTTTTCTTTCCCGGTTTATCCGCCGGTCAAGAACCGGATGATCGTGACAATCAGCATTGCTGCCGCGATCAGGACCATCCATTTGCGATAGGTGGGTTCTGTCAGTTGCCTCACCTCCTTTCACCGCAAGGGATTGCGGTGTCAGTAGAAGTCACCTTCTGCATGAAGGAAAGGTAAACTTTTCCGAAAACGATAGAGGGAGCGTTGCGTCGACTCACGCCACCATCTGTTCGGCCTTCTTCAGGTCGACCGAGACCAGTTGGCTGACGCCCTGTTCCTGCATGGTGACGCCGAACAGGCGGTCCATGCGCGCCATCGTCACCGCATGGTGGGTGATGATCAGGAACCGGGTTTCGGTGCGGCGGCACATCTCGTCCAGCAGGTCGCAGAACCGGGTGACGTTGGCATCGTCCAGCGGTGCATCGACCTCGTCCAGCACGCAGATCGGCGCGGGGTTGGCCAGGAACACCGCGAAAATCAGCGCCAGCGCGGTCAGCGTCTGTTCGCCCCCCGACAGCAGGCTGAGCGTCGACAGCTTCTTGCCCGGCGGCTGGCACATGATTTCCAGCCCGGCCTCGAGCGGGTCGTCGGATTCGACCAGAACCAGGTTCGCCTCGCCACCGCCAAACAGGTGCCGGAACAGCAGCGAGAAGTTGCTGTTCACCTGTTCGAAGGCGGTCAGCAGCCGTTCGCGCCCTTCGCGGTTCAGGCTGGCGATGCCGGAGCGCAGGGTCTTGATCGCCTCTTCCAGGTCGCTTTTCTCGGACACGAGGGTGCCGTGTTCTTCCTCGACCTCGCGCTTGTCTTCCTCGGCGCGCAGGTTGACCGCGCCCAGCGCGTCGCGCTGACGTTTCAGGCGGTTCACATCGGCCTCGATCGCCTCGGCGGCGGGCATCCGGTCGGGATCGGTGTCGAGTTTTTCCAGCAGCCGGGCGGGGGTGGTTTCCATGTCTTCTTCGATGCGGCCGACGGCATAGTCCACCGTTTCGCGCGCGGCATCGACGCGGGCCTCGGCGCGGGCGCGGGCCTCGCGCGCCTCGCCGGCGGCGCGTTCGGCCTCGCGCTCGGCCTCGGTGGCGGCGCGCAACGCGCCCTCGGCCTGCGACAGCGCATCGGCGGCGGCGGCGCGGCGGGCCTCGGCCTGGGCGATGGCCTGCCCCAGCTCGTCGCGCTTGGCGGCGATTTCCTCGGGGGCGGCGCTGGCCTCTTTCAGCTCGGCCTCGGATTGCGCCTTGCGCTGCGCCAGTTCGGCGCTGCGGGTTTCGGCGGTCTGCAGGCGGTGTTTCCAGCCGCTGATTTCCTTGGTCACCTCCTGCGCGCGGCGGGTGCGGGCCTCCCCCTCGCGGCGCAGTTCGTCATGGGCGGACCGCTTGGTCAGCATGGTCATGCGCGCGGCCTCGACCGTCATCTTGATGTCCTCGACAGCGGCACGGGCGGCGTCGAGATCCTCAAGTTCGGCCACCGCCTTTTCGGCCTCGGCAAGCTGGCGCCTCGCCTCAACCGAATCCTCTTCGTGGCGGGTCACGGCAAGGCCCAGCGATTCCAGCCGCGATTGCGCAAGGTTGCGGTCGGCCTCGGCCCGGCTGAGGGCGCGGTTCGCCTCGTTCACCAGCCGGTCGGCATCGCGGCGGGCCTGGCGCGCGGCCTGATCGGCGGCGGTCAGGTCGGACAGCCGCTTTGCCAGCGCGTCATGCGCCTGCCGCGCGGCATCGGCGCGCGCGGTCGCGCGCTCCATCTGCTGCTTCAACTCTTCCAGCCGGTTGAGCTGTTGCAGGCGCAGCGCGGCGGCGCTGGGGGCATCCTCGGCCCAGGCGCGGTAGCCGTCCCAGCGCCACAGGTCCCCTTCGAGCGAGACAAGCCGCTGACCGGGCTTGAGGTATTTCTGCAACCGTGGCCCGTCGTCCGACCCGACCAGCCCGATCTGCGACATGCGCCTTTGCAGCACGTCGGGCACCGAGACATGGCGCGACAGGGCGGTAACGCCTTCGGGCAGCGCCTGATCGGCGTCATAGCCCGGCAGCACGGTCCAGCCCGAGGGGCCGTCGGCATCGACCTCGGGCGCGCGCAGGTCGTCGGCCAGCGCGGCGCCAAGCGCCTTTTCGAAGCCCTGTTCGACCTGCAGGCGGTCCATGATCTGCCCGCCCTCGGCGGTGTCGCGCTCCAGCAGCCTGGCCAGCGCCGTCACCTCGGCGCGCAGGGCGTTCAGCTCGCCCTCGGCCTCGGACAGTTCGGCGCGCACATCGGCCTCGCGCTCCTGCGCCTCGGCGCGGGCGGTTTCGGCCAGTTTCAGCGCCTCGTCGGCATTGGCGGCGGTTTGCGTCGCCTCGGCCTCGGCGCCCCGGGCGGCGGCGAAATCGGCCTCGGCCCCCTCCAGCGCGGCCTTTGACTGGCGCACCGCGTCGCGCGCCTTTTCGGCCTCGGCCTCGGAGCGGGCCAGCATCTTGCGGGTGTCGTCGAGATAGCGGTTGGCCGACTGGTGCCGCGCGGCAAGGCGGGCCACATCCTCGGTGCGTTCGGACAGGTCGGTTTCGCGGTCCTGCAACACGCTCGCGGCCTCGCGCGCGGCCTCGGCGGCGGCCTCCAGCCTGTCGGAATGGCCCTCGCCCGCCTTGGCCAGTTCCGCCTGTTCCCATTCCAGCCGTTCGATGGTTTCGCCGGCATCGCGGTTCAGCCCGGTTTCACGCTCGATATCGCGGGTAAGCTGGGCGATGCGGTTCTGCAGCGTCTCGATGGTTTGCAGCGCGCGCTCTTCCTGGTCGGCCAGCGTGTCGCGCTGCACCTGCAGGCGTTGCAGGATGGCGGCGGCAACGGCCTCTTCCTCGCGCCGGGGCGGCAGGGCGTCCTCGGCGGCCTCGCGCGCCTTGGCGGATTGCCGGGCGGCGGCCTCGGCCTGCGCGGCGGCGGTGACACGTTCGCGCAGTTGCGCCTCGGCGGCAAGGCGGGCCTCGTCGGCCTCTTTCCAGCGGCGATAGAGCAGCAACCCCTCGGCATGGCGCAGCTCGTCCCCGATGCTGCGATACCGCGCCGCCTGCCGCGCCTGCCGTTCCAGCTGCGCCAGCTGGTTGGCCAGTTGTTCGATCACGTCATCGACACGGGCGAGGTTCTGTTCGGCGCCCTTCAGCTTCAGCTCGGCCTCGTGCCGGCGCTGGTAAAGGCCCGAGATGCCGGCGGCCTCTTCCAGGATGCGGCGGCGGGCCTTGGGCTTGGCGTTGATCAGCTCGCTGATCTGGCCCTGCCGCACCAGCGCGGGCGAATGCGCCCCGGTCGATGCGTCGGCGAACAGCATCTGCACATCGCGTGCGCGCACGTCCCTGGAATTGACCTTGTAGGCGCTGCCCACGTCGCGGGTGATGCGGCGGACGATTTCAAGCTGGTCCTCGTCGTTGAAACCCGGCGGCGCCAGCCGGTCGGAATTGTCGAGGATCAGGCTGACCTCGGCGAAGTTGCGGGCGGGGCGGGTGGCGGCCCCGGCAAAGATCACGTCTTCCATCCCGCCGCCGCGCATCGCGGTGGGGCGGTTTTCACCCATCACCCAGCGCAACGCCTCCAGCAGGTTGGACTTGCCGCAACCGTTGGGGCCGACCACGCCGGTCAACCCGTCCCGGATCAGCAGATCGGTCGGATCGACAAAGCTTTTGAAGCCGGTCAGTCGTAGCTTGGTAAATCGCAAAGCCTGCGCCCCTGATTCCATAGGTTCAGGGATTTTGCGGCCCATCCCGGGCGCGAGTCAACGAAAACGCCCACGATCTTGGGTGAATGAGCGAGTTTTCCACAAGATATTGCGGATATCCGCCGGCATATCGCGCCTTCACCGGCTTGACCCCGGCAGCCGGTCGCGGCACCGTCTGCGCGACATTGCAGCAAGAGGCCCCATGCCCAGAATCGAACCCGCCGATCCCACCGCCCCCGCACCGCGCGCGCTGCTGGCCGCCAGCGCGGCGCTGATGGAGCAATTGTTCGACGCCGAGGACAACCACTACCTGTCGCCCGAGGAACTGGCGCGGGACGGCATCCATTTCTTCGTCGTGCGGAACGCGGCGGGCGATGCCACCGGCACGATCGCACTGGCCGAAAAGGATGGGTATGGCGAGGTCAAGGCGCTGTTCGTCGACCCGGAGGCGCGCGGGCTGGGGCTGGCGCGGGCACTGCTGGCACATGTCGAGGGCGTGGCGCGCGACCTCGGGCTTGCATGGCTGCGGCTGGAAACCGGCGACAGGCTGTATTCGGCCATCAACCTTTACCGCGCGGCGGGGTTCACCACCTGCGGGCCGTTCGGCGATTACGAGGCGAATGGCAGCAGCGTCTTCCTCGAAAAGCACCTGATCTAGACCGGGTCGCAGATGATATCCCGTATCCGCGCACCCGGCCCGCCCGACGCAGGGCGGGTGAGCACCGCGCAGCTATAGGACGGCGGAGCAGGTGGCGGCGCGCCATGGCCCCCGCAATCCAGCGCGGCGCGGATCATCGCCTGATCGCCACCCAGCCGCCGCACCTTGCACCCGCTGACCTGTTCGATGGCAATCACGGCGCGCGGGCCGACCGGCCCCATGCGCGGCGCGTATTCGGAATTGATCCGTATCGCCTCGGCCTGCGCGCCCTTGATACGCACGTCGAAAACCGAGGGCGCAACCGTCACCCGCACCGGCACCACACCCCGAAATCCGGGGCTGGGCGTGTTGCAGGCAGCCAGAAGCAGGGTGAGGCACAGGACGATACGCATGGGCCATGGAAACCCGGGCAAGGTTAACCGCGGGTTAATTCCCCCGTGCCGGGCTGCGACAATTGACTCCTTTGTATTCCGCAATCGGAATGTTATTTATATTCCAATCCTGGAATTCAAAGGAGTCGCGCAATGCCCGATACCTTGAAACGCCCGGCGGATGCCTATTCTCCGCTCTATTTCCTTGCCTCGCTCGGGGCGGGCGGGCTGTCGGTCAGCTTTTTCATGTACCTGATGTTCTGGGTGCCGCATCCCGGCCGCCCCGTCCCGGTGTTCGAGGATATCTCGGCCGCGTTCGCCACCGGCAGGATGCCGATGCAGGCGGCCATTATCGTGGCGGTGCTGGGCATCGCGGCCTTTGCCTTTCTGAACGTGAAATCGCTGATCTGGAATTTCTCGGCCCTGTCGGCGTTCCGAAAAACCGAAGGCTACACCGCGCTGCGCAATTCGAACGCGGAAACCACCCTGCTGGCCGCGCCGCTGGCCACCGCGATGACGGTGAACGCGATGTTCATCCTCGGCCTCGTCTTCGTGCCGGGATTGTGGAGCGTCATCGAATATCTGTTCCCCATGGCGCTGGTCGCGTTCCTGGGGCTGGGCGTCTGGGCGTTCCGCACCATCGGCGATTTCCTGGGGCGCGTGCTGACCACCGGCGGTGTGTTCGACGTGACCGCGCATAACAGCTTTGCCCAGCTTCTGCCGGCCTTCGCCATTTCAATGATCGCAGTGGGCCTTGCCGCCCCCGCCGCGATGAGCGGCAATGCCCTGACCGTGGGTATCGCGCTGGTGCTGTCGACCTTTTTCGGGTTCGCCGCGATCACCTATACGGTGGTGGCCGCCATCACGGCGTTCAATTCGATGCTGCAACACGGCACCGCGAAAGACTCCGGGCCGACCCTGATGGTGATCGTGCCGATCATGACCGTTCTGGGCATCATGTTCCTGCGCCAGGGCCACGGGCTGCATACCGGGTTCGACGCGCACACGACCCCCGGTGAAACCATGGTGTTCCTTGCCCGCCTGCTGACCGTGCAGATTCTGTTTCTGCTGCTGGGGATGCTGGTGCTGCGCCGGCAGGGCTATTTCACCGATTACGTGCTCGGCACAAAAACCTCGCCCGGGTCCTATGCGCTGGTCTGCCCCGGCGTCGCGCTGAGCGTGATGCTGCAGTTCTTCATCAACAAGGGCCTGGTCGAGGCCGGCGTGATCGACAAGTTCGGCGTGGCCTTCTGGGTGCTGACCGCGATCGCCCTGGCCGCGCAGGCGGCGATGATCGCGCTGGTCCTGCGCCTGAACCGCCAGCATTTCGGCAAGGCGCGGCAAGCCGCCGCCCTGCCCGCGGAATAAGCCAACCTCCCATTGGCTGACCCTGGGGCGTTCGGAGCGATCCGGGCGCCCTTTTTCTGCACCGTGGACAGGCCGCCCAGACCGTCTAGAGTGGGGAGAAACACCAAAGGGGGCAGGCCGGTGATCGCGCATCTGGCAATATTCTTGTCGTTCCAGCTTGCGGGCGAGGTGATCGCCCGTGGCGCGGGCCTGCCGGTGCCGGGGCCGGTTCTGGGGCTGGCGCTGCTCTTGCTGGCCTGTATCGCGGCGCCCGCCCTCGGCCAACGCCTGCTGGCCACCGCTCAGGGGTTGCTGTCGCACCTGTCGCTTCTGTTCGTGCCTGCCGGGGTGGGCGTGGTGGCGCATATTGGCACGCTCGGCCCGGCCGCGCCCGCGCTGCTGGTGGCGCTGGTGGGTTCGACCCTGCTGGCACTGGTCACGGGGGCAGCGGTGTTCGTGGCGCTGGCCCGCCTCACCCGATCCGGGGCGGGCCATGACTGACCTGCCCGCCATCTGGTCCTATCTCAGCCGTGAACCGCTGCTCTGGCTGACCGCCACGCTGATTGCCTATGTCGCGGGCGATGCGGCCTCGCGGCGGTCGGGGCGCAACCCGGTGGTGAACCCGGTGCTGGTCGCCATGATCCTGCTGTCGCTTGTCCTCTGGGCCACCGGCACCCCCTACCCGACCTATTTCGAAGGCGCGCAATTCGTGCATTTCATGCTGGGCCCGGCCACGGTGGCGCTGGCGCTGCCGCTGTGGTCGAACCTCGCGCATGTGCGCGCCACGCTGGTCCCGATGCTGGGTGCGCTCGTGGCCGGGTCCGTGGTGGCCATCCTGTCGGCGCTGTGGATCGCGCAGGCCCTTGGGGTAGAGGGCCCGGCGCTGCTGTCGCTGGCACCGAAATCGACGACCGCGCCGGTGGCCATCGGCATTTCGGAGCAACTGGGCGGCCTGCCCACGCTGACCGCCGCGCTGGTGATCCTGACCGGCATCATCGGCGCGGTAATCGTGACGCCGCTGATGAACCTGCTGCGCATCAGCGACTGGCGGGCCCGCGGTTTTGCCGTGGGCGTGGCCGCGCATGGGATCGGCACCGCGCGGGCGTTCCAGGTGAACGAAACCGCCGGCGCCTTCGCGGGCATCGGCATGGGGCTGAACGCCCTGCTGACCGCGATCCTGGCGCCGTGGATCGTGGCCATCCTGTTTTCCGGCTGAGGCTTGCCCACGCCCGGCGGCGATCATATCCTCTGACCGACCCGAAGATACGAGGACGCAATGCCCTTTCAACCCGTGCAGCCCGAAAAGCTGTCCACCGCGGTGACGCGGCAGATCGAGAAACTGATCCTGCGCGGCATCCTGCGCCCCGGAGAGCGGCTGCCGTCCGAGCGTGAGCTGTCCGAACGGCTGGGCGTATCGCGCCCCTCGCTGCGCGAAGCCATCGCCGAGCTGCAGGACAAGGGCCTTCTGAGCGCACGCGCCGGGGCGGGCATCTACGTGGCCGACGTGCTGGGCAGCGCCTTTTCCGACGCGCTGATCCGGCTGTTCGCCGATCACGAACAGGCGGTGTTCGACTACGTGTCGTTCCGGCGCGACATGGAGGGGCTGGCCGCCGAACGCGCGGCGCGCTTTGCCTCGGACACCGACCTGCAGGTGATCCAGACCATACTGGACAAGATGGAGGCCGCGCATCTCAAACGCGACCCCACCGACGAGGCCCGGCTGGATGCCGATTTCCACCTGGCAATCATCGAGGCCAGCAACAACGTGATCATGCTGCACATGATGCGCTCGATGTACCAGCTTTTGCAGCAGGGCGTGTTCTACAACCGGCAAACCATGTTCAAGCAACGCACCACGCGCGACATGCTGCTGGATCAGCACCGGGCGATCAACGACGCGCTGCAGGCCCGCGACCCCGAGGGCGCGCGCGCCGCGGTCGAGGCGCACCTGTCCTATGTCGAACGCGCGTTGCAGGATCAGCACAAGGCCGACCGGAACGAGGAAATCGCCCGCCTGCGGCTGGAGCATCAAAAGGCGCGCTGACCGGAACGGAAAAATGCCCGCGCATCGTGATGCACGGGCGTTCCTTAAGTCCGGTGTGCGATGCCGGCCGGCGTCAGTGCAGCTTGTCGCCCACTTCGGCAATCGCGGCGTCGATCAGCTTGTTGCCCTCGGTCGCGGTCATCTGCTTGGCGATCACGCCGCGGGCGGCGCTGACGGCCACCTTGACAGCCGTGTTGCGCACTTCCTTGACGGCATTCGCCTCAGCCGAGGCGATCTGGTCCCCGGCGGCCTGCAGGCGACGCTCGATCGACTTCTGCAGATCGGCCTTGGCCTGCTCGGCGGCCAGTTCGGCCTCTTGCCTGGCGTGGACGATGATGCGGTCGGCCTGCTCCTGCACTTCCTTCTGCTTGCGCTCGTAGGAGGCCAGGATCGTCTGGGCCTCTTCCCGCAGCGCGCGCGCCTCGTCCAGCTCCGAGCGGATACCGTCGGCGCGCTTGTCCAGCATACCGCCCAGCATCGAGGGAACCTTGAAGTAGAACAGGACCGCAACAAACAGCAGGAAACCCAGCGTCACGATGAAGTCGGTGTTGCCGAGCGAAAAGAACGGCCCGCTGGCGGCAAAGGCCGGGCTGGCGGCGGTCAGGGCGGCGAGGATGGCAATCTTGCGCATGATGCTTACCCTTTCATCCGGTCGGCCACGGCGGCGGCCACGGTCTTGGCGTCGGCCTTGCCACCCATCGCGGCGACGATCTCGGCGGCGGTATCGCGGGCCACCTCTTCGACGCTTTGCATGGCACCGGCGCGGATCTCGGCGATCTTCTTTTCGCCCTCGGCGGTCCGGGCCGCGATCTCGGCATCGGCCTTTGCGGTGGCGGCGTCCAGGTCGGCCTGAATCTCTGCCTTGGCCTCGGCGATGATGCGCTGTGCCTCGGCACGGGCATCGGCGAGGGCCTTGTTATAGGCTTCTTCGGCCTCGACCGCCTTGGCCTTGAGGTCTTCGGCAGCGGCGATGTCGTTGGTGATGGTCCCCTGACGCTCGGCCAGCACGGCCGCGATGCGCGGCAGCGCGATGCGCGACAGGACGAAATAGATCACGACCAGCGTGACCAGAAGCCAGAAAATCTGGTTGCCCCAGTTCGAGAAATCGAGCTGCGGCATTCCGGGTGCGGAAGCCCCGTTTGCTGCGTCAGCGGCGTGCGTTTCGGTCGCCATGTCGTCCTCCTTGGGGAACTTTCCGTTTGCACCGGGCAGTCACGCGATGAAAGCGGTGACTGCCCGACCGTAAGGATCGGGTTCCGTAAGGCTCAGACGGCGAACATCAGCAGCAGAGCGACCAGGAACGAGAAGATGCCCAGGGCTTCTGCGAAGGCGATGCCGATGAAGAGGGTCGCGGTCTGCGACGCGGCAGCCGAGGGGTTGCGCAGTGCGCCGGCAAGAAAGTTGCCCGCCACGTTGCCCACACCGATTGCGGCTGCGCCCGAACCGATTGCTGCCAGGCCTGCGCCGATATGTGCCAGTTGACCTTCCATGGGTATGTCTCCTTACGATTGGAAGTTGGAATTTTGGGGTTTGCGTAGGGTGGGCAGCCTGCCCACCGCGTTAGTGCGACGGATGCAGCGCATCCTTCAGATACACGCAGGTCAGGATGGTAAAGACGTAGGCCTGGATGAAGGCCACCAGAACCTCGAGCCCGTACATCGCCGTGATCGCCACGACCGAGACCGGGCTGATGACCGCGATGGCGGCAAAGCCCGCGAACACCTTGATCACCGCGTGGCCCGCCATGACGTTGCCGGCAAGACGAATGGAGTGGCTGACCGGGCGCACGAAATACGAGATCAGCTCGATGATCGCCAGGATCGGGCGCAGCGCCAGCGGCGCCGACTTGACCCAGAACAGCTCAAGGAACCTGGCGCCGTTCTTGACGAAACCGACGATGGTGACGGTGACGAACACCATCAGCGCCAGCACCACGGTGACCGCGAAATGCGACGTGGTGGTAAAGCTCATCGGGATCAGGCCCAGGAAGTTGGCGAAGACGATGAACATGAACAGCGTCATGATATAGGGGAAAAAGGCCACGGCATCCTTGCCGGCCACGTCCTCGACCATCTTGTAGACGAAGCCATAGGCCAGCTCGGCAATCGACTGCGTGCGCGACGGGATGACCGCGCGGCGCGAGGTGCCCAGAACCATCAGCACGATCACCGCCAGCACGGCGATGGCCATCCACAGCGTCACGTTGGTGACGGTGAAGAATCCGACCGCCCCCTCACCGAACAGCGGCTCGACGATGAACTGATCCATCGGGTGAAAAACCAGGCCGCCCTCTTCGGCACCATGCGTTTCGGTCGCCATGCTCAATCCTCTTTCTCGTCCCCGGCCTTTTGGGCCGCGATTTCCCCGTCCTGGATTTCGCGCGCCGAGCGGATCATCGTCTTGACCCCGGCGGCAAGCCCCAGAAATGTAAACAGCACCATGAATATCGGCAGGGTGCCGATCAGGCTGTCCAGCCCGTATCCGATGCCAAAACCGATCCCCAGACCGGCCACGAGTTCGATCACCATCCGCCAGGCAAGCTGCGCCTGTGAATAATGCTCTTCCATGTGGGGCCTGGGCGCATTCGCGGCTTTCGCCGCCTCGATCTTCGCCTCAAGCTCGGCCAGTTGGCGCTGCTTTTCGGGATCGGTCACCGCGTAAACCCCCATGGGATAGCTTGGCGCTTTGCTACGGTGCGGCAAGCCCCGAGTCAAGCGCCCGTGATGCACCGGAGATAACGATGCATCATATTGATATGCCTGAGTTTTTTCAAACCCTCGACTCCAGCAGGCAGCGCGCCGCACCCGCTGTTTGCGCCAACGGCCCGCAAAACCCATATTCAACCAAATGGTTGACGATTGCCCGGCCCCACGCGATAGCAAACCCCATGACACAGGATCTCGACACCGTATTCGCCGCCCTTGCCGACCCGACGCGGCGCGCGATCCTGTCGATGCTGCTCGAGGACGACATGGCGGTGACGGATGTCGCCGACCCGTTCGAGATGAGCCTTGCCGCGATTTCCAAGCACCTGACCATCCTGGCCAATGCCGGGCTGATCACGCAGGAAAAACGCGGGCGGGTGAAATGGTGCAAGCTGGAACCCGACGCCCTGCGCGCGGCGTCGATCTGGATGCAGAGCTTCGGCCAGTTCGAGGCGGTCAACCTCGACGCGTTCGAGGCGTTTCTCGAGCGTGAATTCGGCCCCGACGCGGGTTAACCTTCGTCCCGCAGCAGCAACAGCAACGCCAGCACGCTCAGCCCCACACCGCCCAGCAGGATAACCGGCGGCGTGCCGTGGCCCAGCATGAACTCCCACACCACCACCCAGGTCGGCGTCAGGTAGGTATAGGCCATCACCTTGGCCGAAGGCAGGCGCAGCGTGGCGTATTGCAGCAGCACGAAGGTGGCAGACGAGGCGAACACCGCCAGGTATCCCAGCGTCACCCAGACCAGCGGCGACAGCGCGGCCCAGTCCGTGGCCACGATATCGGACCAGCCCCAGATGCCCACCAGCAGCCCGCCCGCCAGCAGCATCCCGAAGGTAAAGACAACCGCCGGTTCGCCCCGGTTCAGCAGGCGCACCAGCGGGGTATAGACCGCATGCGCCACGCAGCCCGCGAAATAGATCGCCTCGCCCCGGCCCACGTGGAACTGCATCAGCAGCCCCAGATCGGCCCGGAAGATCACCCAAAGCGCCCCCGCCGCGCCGATCAGCAACGCCAGCGCCATCCGGGGCGTCGTCACCTGCCGCAGCAGGAACCAGCCGGCAATCGCCGCGATGATCGGCGTCAGCGTGAACACGGCCGAGGCCGAGACCGCCGGCGCGGTTTTCAGCCCCTCGAACATCAGCACGAAATAGGCCCCGAAAATCCCGCCCAGCACCAGGTAGCGCCACGGCGCGCGGAACGCGCTGCGCGGGATGCCGTGGGTGGCCACCGCCACCGTGCCCACGATCACCGCCGCCAGCGCGAAACGCAGCGCGTTCAGCGCGGTCGGCGCGATATCGTTGGCAACCAGCACCCCCAGCGAGAACGAGCCCGCCACCAGCGCCGAGAACAGGAGCATGGCCAGGTGGCCGCGTGCGGCCTCGCTCATGCGTGCAGGCCCTCGCTGCCCCAGCCGCGCGCCTGTTGCTTGAGCCAGGACAGAAGCGTCTGCACCTTGGCCGTGCGGTGCAGGTCGACATGGGTCACCAGCCACATCGGAACCTGCCATGACTCCTGCGGCGGCATGATCTCAAGAAGGTCGTCATGCCGGGCGGCCTCCCACAGAGGAAGAAAACCGATACCCGCCCCTTCGACCACCGCCAGTTCCAGAGCGCTGGATTCGCTGCTGCGAAAGCGGATCGCCTCCTCGTCGACCATCTGGCGCAGCCATATGTTGAAAGGCGCACGCATCAACGCATCGTCCGGCCCCACGAAGGCATGACCGGCGAATCCGTCGGAACCGTCGGGCAGGCCCATCCGGTCGGCATAGGATTTCGCGGCATAAAGCCCGTATGCCTGCCGAAAGAATGGCTGCACCACGTTGTCGGGCTCCTCCGGGGCGGCACCGGCACGGATGGCCACATGCGCCTCGCCGTATTCCAGACGGAACAGGCGTTCGCCGGTCAGGTAGCGCAGGACCAGATCGGAATGTTCCAGTTGAAAAGCCGTCAGGGCCGGCGCCAGAAGCGGCGACAGTCCCGCAAGCGAGGTGATCACCAGCTCGCCCGTCATGTCGTTGCCGCGGCCCTTGATCCGGCCGGCAAGCTGCTGGAACTGCTCGTCGGTGGCCTGCGCCACGCGCAACAGGTCCTGCCCCGCCTCGGTCGCCGTGTAGCCACGGGCATGGCGCTGGAACAGCTTGATGCCCAGCCGCCCCTCCAGCGCGTCGATATGGCGGATCACCGTGGCGTGGTGCACGCCCAGAACCTCGGCCGCGCCGCTGACCGTGCCCAGCCGCGCCACCTGAAACGCGGTGCGGATTTCGTCCCAGTTGTCCATTCCGGCCCTCCAATGCCCGGTGCAGGGCCGACTATGCGTGGCGCGGCCGGGAATTTCCAGAGCGCGCGATCAGTATCCTGTGGCGAATGCGGCGAATGCCTGCTGCATGGGGTGCAACGCCTCGGTCGCGGCGCGGGCGCGGGCGGTGTCGCCCTCGTCCGCGGCCTGCTGGCAGCGCCGCAACTGCCCGCCGATGGCGCGCAGCCCCAGCACCTCGGCCGCCCCCGCCAGGTTATGCGCCTCCTGCGCCAGATCGCCGGGCGGCAGATCGGGCGCCTGCGCCAGGAACGCCTGCAATTGCCCCAGCAGCTTGTCGAACTGTTCGCGCAGCATGTCGCGGCCCAGCAACCCTTCCAGTTCCGACAGGTCGTCAGGGGCCGGGCGGCCTGCGGCGTGCGGTTGGCCATCGGTCATCTGCGTATCGTTCCCATCGTTTCGCATCGGGACGGGCGGGCCAGGCCCCGGAAGCCCCGTGAAATGATGCACCGATCAACCGGCCGAAATGATACCCCCGCATGATGTCCCAGCCCCGCCCCCGCCGCAAGACCAGCCGCGCGCAACGGACGGCACGGGTTGACTCGCGCCGCTGCCGGGCCTAAAGCCAAGCGAAATCCCGGAAGGCCCTCGTTCTTCCGGTCCTTGGCCCAAGGCAAGGATCGCCCCCCGTCAGCGCGTTGCGCCCACGGGGGCGCTTCCGGTTTGTCGGGGCAAGGGTTTCGAAACGTCACGCGCGCCCCCATCTGGGCAGGGAACGGAACAAGGTCGCAAAGGAGCCGACAGCATGTTTGAAAATCTGTCCGAACGCCTGTCCGGTGTCTTCGACCGCCTGACCAAGCAGGGCGCGCTGTCCGAGGATGACGTCAAGACCGCCCTGCGCGAGGTGCGTGTCGCCCTGCTGGAGGCGGACGTATCGCTGCCGGTGGCGCGCGACTTCGTCAAGACGGTGCAGGAACGCGCGACCGGCCAGGCGGTGACGAAATCGGTTACCCCCGGCCAGCAGGTCGTCAAGATCGTGCATGACGCGCTGGTCGACACCCTGACCGGCGAGGAAGATCCCGGCAAGCTCAAGATCGACAGCCCGCCCGCGCCGGTGCTGATGGTCGGCCTTCAGGGCGGCGGCAAGACCACCACCACCGCCAAGCTGGCCAAGCGCCTGAAAGAGAAAGAGGGCAAGCGCGTCCTCATGGCCTCGCTCGACGTCTATCGCCCGGCGGCGATGGACCAGCTTGCGGTGCTGGGCGCGCAGATCGGCGTCGACACGCTGCCGATCGTCGCGGGCCAGAAACCCGTGGACATCGCTAGGCGCGCCAAGCAGCAGGCGACGATGGGCGGCTATGACGTCTACATGCTGGACACCGCGGGCCGCCTGCAGATCGACGAAGTGCTGATGCAGGAGGTCGAGGATGTCCGCGACGTGGTCAAACCGCGCGAGACATTGCTGGTCGTCGACGGGCTGACGGGGCAGGTCGCCGTCGAGGTGGCCGAGGAATTCGACCGCAAGATCGGCATTTCCGGCGTCGTGCTGACGCGGATGGACGGCGACGGGCGCGGCGGCGCGGCGCTGTCGATGCGCGCGGTGACGGGCAAGCCGATCCGCTTTGTGGGCCTCGGCGAAAAGATGGACGCGCTCGAAACATTCGAGCCCGAGCGCATCGCCGGCCGCATCCTCGGCATGGGCGATATCGTCAGCCTTGTCGAACGCGCGCAGGAAACCATCGAGGCCGAACAGGCCGAGCGCATGATGCGCCGCTTCAAGAAGGGTCAGTTCAACATGAACGACCTGAAGATGCAGCTCGAACAGATGATGAAGATGGGCGGGATGGAATCCATCATGTCCATGATGCCCGGCATGGGCAAGATGTCCAAGCAGGTGCAGGAGGCCGGTTTCGACGACAAGGTGATCCGCCAGCAGATCGCGCTGATCAACTCGATGACGAAAAAGGAACGCGCCAACCCGCAGATTCTGCAGGCCAGCCGCAAGAAACGCATCGCCGCCGGCGCGGGGATGGAGGTTTCCGACCTCAACAAGCTGCTCAAGATGCAGCGCCAGATGTCCGACATGATGAAGAAGATGGGCAAGATGGGCAAAGGCGGCATGTTGAAACAGGCCATGAAGGGCATGTTCGGCAAGGGCGGGATGCCCGACATGAACGACCCCAAGGCGATGGAAGAGGCGGCAAAGGCGATGGGCGGCAAGCTGCCCGGCGGCATGAGCGGCCTCGGCGGCCCCGGCGGAATGCAACTGCCCGGCGGGCTGAGCGGCCTCGGAAAGAAGAAATAAGCCGATGGCCCTGACCGCTGCCCCCACTCTCGAAACCAAGAACCTGATCCTGCGCAGCCACGAGGCACGCGACATCGAACCGATGATCGCCTTCCTGACCGATCCGGTGCGCTCGGCGGGTTTCGGCGGCTATGACAACCGGCACGACGCATGGCGCTGGTGCATGTTGTCGGTGGGGCACTGGCACCTGCACGGCTATGGCTATTTCACGATTGAGGACAAGTCATCGGGCCAGCCCGCCGGCATCACCGGCATCTGGAACCCCGATGGCTGGCCCGAGCCGGAAATCGGCTGGGTCGTCTTCGACGGGTTCGAAGGGCGCGGCATCGCGTTCGAGGCCGCGGCGCGCGCCCGGCAATGGGCCTATGACGATCTGGGGATGACGACGCTCAGCTCCAACATCGTGCCGGGTAATACGCGGTCCATCGCGCTGGCCGAACGGCTGGGCGCGTGGTTCGAACGCGAATACACCAATGTCTCGATGGGCACCGAGCTGCTCTATCGGCACCCCGGCCCGGACGCGCTGGACAGCGACGGCAGCGTCGAGGCCTATGCATGACGCGCTTTGCCTTCGATATCCCCACGCTCGATGCCGGGCCGGTGACCCTGCGCGCCCCGCGCGAGGGTGACCTCGACGCGCTGGCCGGCTTCATGGCAAGCGAGCGCAGCCAGTATGTCGGCGGTCCCGCCAGCCGGGCAGACAGCTGGGCCATCATCGCCCGCATCCTCGGCCACTGGGCGCTGCGCGGCTACGGCTTCTGGTATATCGCCGAGAAAGAGACAGACCGCGCCATCGGCGCCTGCGGCTTCATCAACCGCGAAGGCTGGGACGAACCGGAACTGGGCTGGCAGGTCTGGGACGGGTTCGAAGGTCGCGGCATCGCCCATGCGGCGGCCCGCACCGCCCGCGCCCATGGCGCGCGCCATTTCGGCCTGAACGGCGTGATTTCCTACATCGTGCCGCAGAACACCCGCTCGATCGCGCTGGCGCAACGCCTCGGCGCGACGTTCGAACGCGAGGGCGAGGTGCTGGGCCACAAATGCCACGTCTACCGCCATCCCAGACAGGACGAGGCGGCGTAAACGATGGCGACGCAGAACATCCCCACCCTCACCACCAAGCGCCTTGTCCTGCGCGGCCCCGAGCCGCAGGATTACCCCGATTTCAAGGCCACGTTCAGCTCTTACCGCTCGCGTTTCATGGGCGGGCCGCTGAATGCCTACGAGGCGTGGATGCTCTATGCCGCCGAAATCGGGCACTGGCATATCCGCGGCTACGGCATGTGGATGATCCACGACCGCGCAACCGACAAGACGCTGGGCATGGCCGGCGGCTGGTTCCCCGCCAAATGGCCCGAACGCGAGATCGCCTGGATCATCTGGCCCGACGTGGCCGGCCACGGCTATGCGCTCGAGGCGACGCATCGCGTGCGGCGGTATTTCTACGAGGAACAGGGCTGGGAAACGGCGGTCAGCTATATCGACCCGAAAAACCTGGACTCGATCCGCCTGGCCGAACGGCTTGGCGCCCAAAAGGATCACGAGGCGCCCACGATCGACGGCAACGACGCGGTCTATCGCCATCCCGCGCCCGACCGGCTGCGCGGCACGCAACTGGCCCACGGCATCGAGATGGAGATCGCCAACTACGCCGATCCGCTTTTCAAACCGAAAGGGTTCGCCATTGACTGACGACACCACACAGCGCGCCGCCGCCCTGCTCAGGGAACACCGCGCCAGCATCGACCGGCTGGACGCAATCCTTGTCTACACGCTGGGCGAACGGTTCAAGCACACGCAGGCCGTGGGCAGGCTCAAGGCGCAGCACGACCTTCCCCCGTCCGATCCCGCGCGCGAGGCGCAGCAGATCGAACGGCTCGAAGACCTGGCGAAACAGGCCGACCTCGACCCGGAATTCGCCAAGAAGTTCCTGAACTTCATCATCGCCGAGGTGATCCAACACCACCGGCAACACCAATCGTAAGGCGGGGGTCACCCCGCCGAACCCCGCCATTCAAAGGAGAAACACAATGGCAATGAAAATCCGTCTGGCCCGTGGTGGCTCGAAGAAACGCCCCTTCTACCGCATCGTGGCCGCCGACAGCCGCATGCCGCGCGATGGCCGCTTCATCGAGAAACTGGGCACCTACAACCCGCTGCTGCCCAAGGACAGCGAAGAGCGCGTCAAGATGGACATGGAGCGCGTTCAATACTGGCTGGGCCAGGGCGCCACGCCCACCGACCGCGTAAGCCGCATGCTCGAAGCCACCGGCGTTCTGGGCAAGAAAGAGCGTAACAACCCCAACAAGGCGAAGCCGGGCAAGAAGGCCCAGGAACGCGCCGAGGAAAAGGCAGCCAAGGCCGCCGAGGCCAGCGAAGCCCCGGCAGAAGCACCCGCAGAGGAAGCCGCAGCCGAGGAGTGATCCCCGCCTGCGCGCGTGGCGGCCCCCGTTTGCGGGGCCGCCACCCACCCGATCCGCTTGCAAATCGACGCGCGATCGGTGTTTTCTGACCGAAACCAACCCCTCAGCGTCAGGGAGGCAGAATGTCCGAACGGATCTGCGTCGGTGCCATCGCGGGCGCCTTTGGCGTGAAGGGCGAGGTGCGGCTGAAAAGCTTTACCTCGGTGCCCGAGGATATCGCGCAATACGCGCCGCTCGAAACCGAGGATGGCGCGATGGAGTTCGACATCATCGTCGAACGCGTCATCAAGAACGGCCTTGCCGTGCGCCTGACCGGCATCGCCACCAGGGAACAGGCCGACGCCCTGCGCGGCGTGCGCCTTTTCGTGCCGCGCGACAGGCTGCCCGCGCTGCCCGACGACGAATTCTACCATGCCGACCTGATCGGCCTGCCGGTCTTTGACACCGGCGGCACCGAACTGGGCCGCGTCAAGGCGGTGCACGATCACGGCGCGGGCGATTTGCTGGAAATCCACGGTCCGGGGCTCAAATCCACCGTGCTGCTGCCCTTCACGCATGAGGTGGTGCCGACGGTCGACCTGGCCGCGGGCCGCATCGTCGCCGACCCGCCCGAGGGGCTGTTCTGAACGGATGCGCATCGTCGTGCACGCCGGGTTCCATAAGACCGGAACCACCAGCATCCAGCACATGATGCGCCGCAACGGCAGGAAACTCGCCCGCCATTTCCGCTGCTGCACACGCCGCGACCTCCCCGCCCTGTGCGAGGCCGCGCGCGCCTATTCGCTGAAACACGACCCCGCCGAACTGGGCCTTTTCACTTATGAACTGGCGCAGTTCCTCGAAACGCTCGACCCCGGCGATCCCCGCCCGCTCGTCATCAGCTCCGAGGATCTGTCGGGCCACATGCCGGGGCGGTTCGGGCTTACCGGCTATGACGCCGCCCCGCGCCTGATGGCCACGCTGGAACAGGTCGCGGGCGACTGCCTGCCCGACCCGCGGATCACCTTCTTCTTCACCACCCGCACGCCCGGCCCCTGGCTGCGCAGCACCTATGCCCAGCACCTGCGCGCCATCCGCTTTACCGAGGACCGCGACAGCTACCTTTCGCGGATGCAGCCCCATGCCGACCTGGACCGCGCGACCGCCCGCATCGCCGCCGCCGTCGCGTCCCCGGTCAAAACCGCCAGGCTCGAGGAGTGCGCCGCCGATCCGCTTGGCCCCTTCGGCGCACTTCTCGACGTGCTGCGCGCGCCCGAAAAGCTGCGCGGCAGGCTGACCGCCCTGCCGCCCGCGAACCCGTCCTTTCCCGATCACGTGCTCGACCGCTTTCTCGCCCTCAACCGCTCCGACCTGTCGCGCGCCGACCTGACCGCCGCGAAAAAGCGCCTGATGCAGGAACACCGGGCACAGGCGGGCGATTGACGCACCCTCTGGCCCGGCGCGGCCTTTCATACTATAGCCCCATCCATGAGTCAGACACCCCGATCCCACGGCCGGAAATCCATCGCCGCCTCGCTCAAACCCCGCGACCTGATGGAGGAAACCCGCCTCGCCCGCGCCTGGACGGCGCAGGTCATCACGCTGGTCCCGCAGGCCTTCCCCGGCGTGCTGGGCGAAAGCCTGACCGGCAAGGCGCTCAAGGAAGGGCTCTGGCAGCTCGAAACCGTCGACCTGCGCGATTTCGGCGAAGGCAAACACCGCAATGTCGACGACACGCCGGCGGGCGGCGGCGCGGGCATGGTGCTGCGCGCCGACGTGATGGGCCGCGCCATCGATCATGCGCTCGGGCGCAATCCCGGCCCGCTGGTCTATCTCTCGCCGCGCGGGCGGCGCTTCGATCAGCAGATGGCACGCGACTGGGCCGCGCTGCCGGGCGTCACCCTGATCTGCGGCCGGTTCGAAGGGCTCGACCAGCGCGTGATAGACCATTACCGCATCGCCGAGGTCAGCCTGGGCGATTTCGTCCTGACCGGGGGCGAGATCGCGGCCCAGGCCATGCTGGACGCCACCGTGCGCCTGTTGCCCGGCGTGCTGGGCAATGCCGACAGCACCGCCGAGGAAAGCCATTCCGACGGGTTGCTGGAACACCCGCAATACACCCGCCCCGCCGAATGGCAGGGCCTGCCGATCCCCGAGGTTCTGATGTCGGGCCATCACGGCGAGATCGCGAAATGGCGCCGGCGAATGGCCGAGGATCTGACCCGCCAGCGGCGCCCCGATCTCTGGGCCGCCTATAAGGACCGGACCGGGGACAAGGGCTGAGCCCCCGCCTTCATCGTTCCCCAAATACTCCCGCCGGAGGCATCCGCCGCTTCGGCACGGCACCCGCCCCCACGGATGGCGCACGGGCCTTGCCACATGCCGGAATACCCCCTATACACCGCCCGTCCGCGGCCCGATCCGAGTCGCCGGGCCTTTTCGTGTTTTGCGCCTGCCGCTTTCTTCGGCGCCGGGCCACCGCGCGGAACGACGCAACAAAGCAATGACGGCCTGATCTCTGGCGGGCGGCACATGGCCGGACCCGGAAGAAGACCAAGAGCTCTGAGGGCGCGAGACACCTTTGCGGACCAAACCGCAAGCAGATCAGGAGAAGGTCAGATGGATCTGATCAGACAGCTCGAGGCGGAACAGATCGCCTCGCTGGGGAAAACCATCCCCGATTTCAAGGCCGGCGACACCATTCGCGTCGGCTACAAGGTGACCGAGGGCACCCGCACCCGCGTGCAGAACTACGAAGGCGTGTGCATCAGCCGCAAGGGCGGCGAAGGCATCGGCGCATCCTTCACCGTGCGCAAGATCTCCTTCGGCGAAGGCGTGGAACGCGTGTTCCCGCTCTATTCGACCAACATCGAACATATCGAGGTGGTGCGCCGTGGCCGCGTCCGCCGTGCCAAGCTCTACTACCTGCGCTCGCGCCGCGGCAAATCGGCCCGTATCGCGGAAGTGTCCAACTACAAGCCGAAGTCCGGCGCCGAAGCATAAGGACCGACGAGATGAAAAAAGATACCCATCCCGATTACCACTTCATCGACGTCAAGATGACCGACGGCACCATCGTCCAGATGCGTTCGACCTGGGGCGCCGAGGGCGACACCCTGTCGCTCGACATCGACCCGACGGTGCACCCGGCCTGGACCGGCGGCTCCTCGCGCCTGATGGATGCCGGCGGCCGCGTGTCGAAGTTCAAGAACAAATATGCCGGCCTGGGCTTCTGATCCCACGCCACATGCAGACATGGAAACGCCGCCCTTCGGGGGCGGCGTTTTCGTTTCCGACGCCCCGTGCACGCTTCCCCCTTCCATATTTCTGCAACAGATGCGAAAGCAGCGCGCGATAACCGGCGATCCGTGCTTTGCAAAATGCCCCTGACACCATATCCTGTGGGGCAATTGCGACGCGCGGCAAGATAAAGGGGCAAGGGCAGGCATGGCGCATATCATCGTGGTCGGCAACGAAAAGGGCGGCGCGGGCAAATCCACCGTGTCGATGCATGTGGCGACGGCACTGGCGCGGATGGGCCACAAGGTCGGCGCGCTCGACCTGGATCTGCGGCAGAAAACCTTTGGACGCTATGCCAACAACCGCAAGACCTTTTGCGAAACGCAGGGGATCGCGCTGCCCTCGGCCGAGTATCGTGACCTGCCCGAGGTCGACCAGGCGGCGCTGCGGCCCGGCGAAAACCCCTATGACCAGCGCCTTGCGGCGGCCGTGGCCGGGCTGGAGCGGGACAAGGAGTTCATCCTGATCGACTGCCCCGGCTCGCACACACGGCTCAGCCAGGTGGCGCATTCGCTGGCCGACACGCTGATCACGCCGCTGAACGACAGCTTCATCGACTTCGACCTGCTGGCCCATGTCGACAGCGACGGGCTGAAGATCATCGGCCCCTCGGTCTATTCCGAGATGGTGTGGAACGCGCGGCAGTTGCGCGCGCAGGCCGGGCTGAAACCGATCGACTGGGTGGTGCTGCGCAACCGCGTGGGCGCGCAGCAGATGGTCAACAAGGAAAAGATGGGCAAGGCGCTGGACAACCTGGCCAGGCGCATCGGCTTCCGCGTCGCGCCGGGCTTCAACGAGCGGGTGATTTTCCGCGAGCTGTTTCCGCGCGGGCTGACCCTGCTGGACCTGCGCGATATCGGGGTCAAGCAGCTCAATATCTCGAACGTCGCGGCCCGGCAGGAATTGCGCGACCTGATGAAGGCGCTGAACCTGCCCGGCGTCACGGTGGATTTCTGACACCGCAGCGGTGACGATTGGGCGCGCTGCCCGTTCGGTCCTTGAAACGTCCACTGGACGTTTCATCGCGCTATCGCGCGAACCGCGCCCTCACCCCCCGGAGTATTTCAGGCAAGATGAAGATCAGGCGCGGCGGCGCGTCAGGGCGACCGCGTTCGAGATCGCCAGCGCGCCGATCACCACCGCCCCGCCCAGCAGCGCATATGGGCCGGGGTCTTCTCCGATGACCGCCCAGGCCAGCAGCGGCGCAAGGACCGATTCCAGCAGGATCAACAGCCCCACCTCGGCCGAGGGGATGTAGCGCGGGCCAAGCGCCAGCCCAATCGAGCTGCCCGCGATGAAGGCGCCGTGGAACAACACCAGCGGCCATTGTCCACCGGGGATGCTGAAGGGCGCGATGAAGGGCAGCAGCAACAGGCTGGCGCCCAGGTATCCGACGGGCACGGCGGCCACCATCGACACGCTGCGCACCTTGCGCGCCGCCGTCAGCCCCGCCGCGAACAGCGCCGCAACGCCCAGCGCCGTCAGGTCACCCGTCCAGTGCGCACCCCGCGTTTCGCCCGATCCATAGGCCAGGATGCCCAGCCCCGCGGCCACGGCCAGCATGGTCAGCACCATGCGGCGCGATATGCCCTCGCCCAGGAACACCCATGAATAGATCGCGGCGAATACCGGCAAGGCGGCGATGATGAACACGACATTGGCCACCGATGTCAGGCTGACCGCCAGCGGAAACAGCACCCCCGCACCGCCCACCGCGATCACGTAGATCAGGCCGTAGACCCCCGTGCCCGGCAGCGCGCGATAGGGCCGTGTGCCCTGCCAGACCAGCACGCCCAGCAGGATCAGCACACCCGACAGCGCGTTGCGCCAGAACGCGATGACCAGCGCGTCGGCCTCGATCAGCCGCACGAACAGCGAATCCGGCACGACGCACAGAACGCCGAGCGCAGTGATGGTCAGGCCCTTGACTTGATCCGACATGGCCGCATCTGGCGTTCCGGCGGGCCAAATGTAAAGCGGGTTTTCACCCCCCTTGCGCCAGCTTGCGCAGCGCCTGCCGCAGCACCGCGTTTTCCCGGTCGGTCAGTTTTTCCGACAGCCCGGCATCGTAACGCATGGCGATGGCGCGCAGATCACGATACGCCTTCTGGCCCTGTGCCGTCAGGTCCAGCCATTCCATCCGCCGGTTGTTGTCGTCCGTGGTGCGGGTCAGGAACCGCCGTTCGGCCAGCTTCTGCACCGCGCGGCTGATCTTGGTCTTGTGCATCTTCGATCGCCGGCCGATCTCCCTTGCGCTCATCCGGCCATAGATGCCCAGATGGAACAGCACCCGCCATTCGGTCCGCAACATGCCATAGCGGTCCTTGTAAACCTTCTGGAACTCCAGGCTGCTGGCCTCGGCCGCCTGGTTCAGCAGGTAGGGCAGGAAATCCTGCAGGTCGAAATCGTCTTGCGCCATGCCGGGCACCTCCGGCCACAGGTTACATATACAACCGTTTTGGGCGCAACGGCTTTCCGGGCCCGCGCGCAAGCCCCGGCGATTCGTGGTAGGATTGCCCCAACGGCCGGATACGACCCCCGCCATCACAATCTGCGGAGAGGCGTTGTTAGTTACAAAATCAACCGTTAACTCCGCAACAAAACTGGAGGAAATGCAATGAATCAGCAAACCAAATCGCACGGGCTGGTCCAGGCCCCGACACCCGTCGGCACCACGCCGGGCTACATGCCCGGTTTCGCCAACGATTTCGAAACCGAGGCGCTGCCGGGCGCGCTGCCGCAGGGCATGAACAGCCCGCAGAAATGCAACTATGGCCTCTATGGCGAACAGTTGTCGGGCACCGCCTTTACCGCCAACCCGCCGGAACGCACCTGGACCTATCGCATCAGGCCCAGCGTCAAGCATTCGCACCGCTATACCAAGATCGACCTGCCGCACTGGAAATCCGCGCCCAATGTCGACCCGGACGTGATCAGCCTGGGCCAGTACCGCTGGGACCCGGTCCCGCATACCGACGAGGGCCTGACATGGCTGACGGGGATGCGCACCATGACCACGGCGGGCGACGTGAACACGCAGGTGGGCATGGCCAGCCATATCTACCTGATCACCGAATCGATGAAGGACGAATATTTCTTTTCCGCCGACAGCGAATTGCTGGTCGTCCCGCAAGAGGGCCGGCTGCGCTTTGCCACCGAGCTGGGGATCATCGACCTCGAGCCCAAGGAAATCGCCATCATCCCGCGCGGCCTCGTCTACCGCGTCGAGGTGCTGGAAGGGCCCTGCCGCGGTTTCGTCTGCGAAAACTACGGCCAGAAGTTCGAGCTGCCGGGCCGCGGCCCGATCGGCGCCAACTGCCTGGCCAACCCGCGCGACTTCAAGGCGCCGGTGGCCGCCTACGAGGATCGCGAGGTGCCCTCGACCCTGACCGTCAAATGGTGCGGGCAGTTCCACCGCACCGAGATCGGGCAATCGCCGCTCGACGTGGTGGCGTGGCACGGCAATTACGCGCCCTACAAATACGACCTGCGCACCTATTGCCCGGTCGGCGCGATCCTGTTCGATCACCCCGATCCTTCGATCTTTACCGTGCTGACCGCCCCCTCGGGCGTACCGGGCACCGCGAATATCGATTTCGTGCTGTTCCGCGAACGCTGGATGGTGGCCGAGGACACGTTCCGCCCGCCCTGGTATCACAAGAACATCATGTCCGAGCTGATGGGCAACATCTATGGCCAGTATGACGCCAAGCCGCAGGGCTTCGTCCCCGGCGGCATGTCGCTGCACAACATGATGCTGCCGCACGGTCCCGACAAGAACGCGTTCGAGGGCGCGTCGAATGCCGATCTCAAGGCCGAAAAGCTCGACAACACCATGTCGTTCATGTTCGAAACCCGCTTCCCGCAGCACCTGACGTCCTTTGCCGCGAACGAGGCGCCGCTGCAGGACGATTACATCGACTGCTGGACCGATCTCGAAAAGAAATTCGACGGCACGCCCGGCCGGAAATGAACGACGGCGCCATCGTCCTTCTGGTCCTTGCGGTGGCCGTCGCGGCCATCGCGATGCGCAACCGCAAGGGCCGTCCGCCCCGCCACCGACACGGTGACGGGTGGACGGGCGGCCACTATGGGCATAGCGATGGGGATGGCGGCGGCCCCGGCGGCTCGGATGCCGGCGGCGATGACTGACCGCAATCCGGGGAGGATACATGAAACTCTACAGCTACTGGCGCTCGACCACATCGGTGCGCGTGCGCATCGCCCTGAACCTCAAGGGCGTGGCCTATGACATCGAAACCATCGACCTGCCCAAGGGCGAGCAAAAGGCCGACAGCTATGCCGCGCTGAACCCGATGAAGGGCGTGCCGACGCTGGTGCTGGATGACGGCACCGCGCTGACGCAGTCGATGGCGATCCTCGATTACATCGACACGGTCTGGCCCGAACCCCCGCTTTACCCCGCCGATCCCAGGGAACGCGCGCTGGTGGATGCCGCGGCCCACGCCATCGCGCTGGACATCCACCCGGTCAACAACCTCAAGGTTCTGGGCTATCTCAAGGGCACGCTGGGCCACAGCCAGGACGAAACCGTCGACTGGATGCGCCACTGGATGCACGAAGGGTTCACCGCCTTCCAGCAGCTTATCCGGCCCGGCACGCCCTTCTGCTTCGGCGATACGATCGGCATGGCCGACCTCTGCCTCGTGGGCCAGATGGTCAACGCCCGCCGCTGGGGGCTGGACCTTGCGCCCTTTGCCCGGCTGGTCGAAATCGACGCCCGCGCCCGCGAACGCGACGCGGTGCAGCGCGGGATGCCGGAAAACCAGCCCGACGCACAGCCCACCTGAAACGCGAACGAACACAGACGAACAGGACACCAAATGCCATTGATGAAAAGCTGGGTCGAAACGGCCAACGCACCCGACCATCCCTTTCCGCTGAACAACCTGCCTTACGGCGTGTTTTCCGTGGGCGATGCCGATCCGCGCTGCGGCGTGGCCATCGGCGACATGATCCTCGATTGCCGCGAGGCGGAAGAGGCCGGCCTGATCGACATGGGCACCGGCCCGCTGTTCGACGTGCCGTTCTGGAACGAGGTGATGGAGGAAGGCCCGGATCTCTGGGCGAAACTCCGCGCCCGCCTGACCCAGCTGCTGGCCGAAGGGGCCGCCGATCAGGCGCAGGCCGAAAAGCTGCTGGTGCCCGCCGCCGACGCGGTGATGCACCTGCCCTTCCTCGTCGCCGAATACACCGATTTCTACGCCGGCAAGCACCACGCCTTCAACGTGGGCACGATGTTCCGCGGCCCGGAAAACGCGCTGCCGCCGAACTGGCTGCATATCCCCATCGGCTATAACGGCCGCGCCTCCTCGGTCGTGGTGTCCGGCACGCCGGTGCGCCGCCCCTGGGGGCAGCTGAAATCGCCCGACCACGACAAGCCCGCCTTCATGCCCTGCCGCCGGTTCGACCTGGAACTGGAAATGGGCGCGATCGTCGGCACCGGCAGCGACGGCCCGGTCACGGTGGACGAGGCCGACGAGATGATCTTTGGCTACGTGCTGCTGAACGACTGGTCGGCGCGCGACATCCAGGCATGGGAATACCAGCCGCTCGGCCCGTTCCAGGCCAAGGCGACCGCCACCACCATCAGCCCGTGGATCGTGACGAAGGCGGCGCTGGACCCCTTCCGCACAAACTGCCCCGAACGCGAGGTCGAACTGCTGCCGCACCTGAAAGACACCGGCCCGATGCTCTATGACATCGACCTCAGCGTCAGCCTCGCGCCCGAGGGCAAGCCCGCCACCGTGATCTCGAACACCAATTACAACGAGATGTATTACAGCGCGGCGCAGCAACTGGCCCATCACACCACCAGCGGCTGCCCGATGAACCCCGGCGACCTGCTGGGCTCGGGCACCGTGTCGGGGCCGGAAAAGGGCAATCGCGGCTCGCTGCTGGAACTCAGCTGGGGCGGGAAGGAACCGCTGACGCTGGACAGCGGCGAACAACGCGCGTTCCTCGAAGACGGCGACACGCTCACCCTGCACGGCGCGGCGCATGGCGACGGCTACACCATCGGCTTCGGCGCCTGCGTGGGCCAGGTGCTGCCGGCCCTGGAAGACCCCTACGAACGATAAGGGCGCCCTCCCGCCCTTCCTCTCTCTTCAAATATCCCCGCCGGAGGCTCCGACAGCAGCCAGAGGCGGCACCGACGAAAAGGAACAGACACATGGCCAAGGCATTCGCGTCGCAAGGCGACATGACCGAAAAGAACATCTCCTTCACCGAAGTGGGCGAGGGCCTGTGGGCCTTCACCGCCGAGGGCGACCCGAACTCGGGCGTCATCATCGGGGACGACAGCGTGATGATCGTCGAGGCGCAGGCCACCCCGCGCCTTGCCAACAAGGTGATCGAAAAGGTGCGCGAGGTGACGGACAAGCCGATCACCCACCTCGTGCTGACCCATTACCACGCCGTGCGCGTGCTGGGCGCCGCCGCCTATGGTGCCGATCAGGTCATCATGTCCGACACCGCCCGCGCGATGGTCGTCGAACGCGGGCAAGAGGACTGGGACAGCGAATTCCAACGCTTCCCGCGCCTCTTCGAAGGGCATGAAAGCATCCCCGGCCTGACATGGCCCACCACCACCTTCAGCGACTCGATGACCGTCTACCTCGGCAACCGCCGCGTCGACATCATGCACCTGGGCCGCGCCCACACCGCCGGCGACGCGGTGATCCATGTGCCCGACCAGAACGTGATGTTCACCGGCGATATCGTAGAATACCACTCGGCCTGCTATTGCGGCGACGGCCATTTCTCCGACTGGGGCGATACGCTGGACGCGATCAGATGGTTCGACGTGGACGCCATCGCACCGGGCCGCGGCGATGCGCTGATGGGCCGCGAGATGGTCAATGCCGCCATCGAGAACACCCGCGATTTCGTCGAAAGCACCTACAAACCCGCCGCCCGCGTCGCCGCCCGTGGCGGATCGCTCAAGGATGCATGGGACGCCGTGCGCGAGGCCTGCGACCCCAAATTCGCCGATTACGCGATCTACGAACACTGCCTGCCCTTCAACGTCGCCCGCGCCTATGACGAGGCCCGCGGCCTCGACACGCCCCGCATCTGGACCGCCCGGCGCGACCTGGACATGTGGGAGCAGCTTCAGGGCTGAGCCACGCCCAGCCCCGGCGCAAGGACAGCCATTTGCGAGGAACCGCAATGAACAAGATCTTCGAAATCCCCCTCTACCCCTACACCCGCAGCCCCGACCAGGACGCGCAAACCCCGGTGCGCCGCAAAGTGGTGGTCGTGGGCGCCGGCCCCATCGGCCTTGCCGCCGCCATCGACCTGGCGCAGCAGGGGATCGAAGCCATCGTTCTCGACGACAACGACAAGGTGTCCTTCGGCAGCCGCGCGATCTGCTTTGCCAAGCGCCCGCTGGAAATCCTCGACCGGCTGGGCTGCGGGCAGGAAATGGTGGACAAGGGCGTGGTCTGGAACCTCGGCAAGGTGTTCTTCGGCGACCGCAAGGTTTACGAGTTCAACCTCCTGCCCGAAGAAGGCCACCGCCGCCCCGCCTTCATCAACCTCCAGCAATATTATTTCGAGGAATACCTGGTGAAACGCGCCCGCGCGCTGGAGGCCGAGGGCGCCCCGATCGAACTGCGCGGCCAGAACAAGGTGCTGGACGTGACCGACAAGGGCGACCACACCGTTCTGCGGATCAGCACGCCCGACGGCGACTACACGCTGGAAGCCGACTGGCTGATCGCCTGCGACGGCGCCGGCAGCCCGATCCGCGCGATGATGGGGCTCGATTTCGTCGGCCGCGTGTTCGAAGACAACTTCCTCATCGCCGACGTGGTGATGGATGCCGATTTCCCCACCGAACGCTGGTTCTGGTTCGACCCGCCCTTCAACAAGGGCCAGTCGGCGCTGCTGCACAAGCAACCCGACGGCGTCTGGCGGATCGACCTGCAACTGGGCTGGGACATCGACAAGGAAAAGGAAAAGAAACCCGAAAACGTCATCCCCCGGCTCAGGGCGATGCTGGGCGAGGACGTGACATTCGATCTCGAATGGGTGTCGATCTACACCTTCCAGTGCCGGAGGATGGAGAAATTCCGCCACAACCGCGTGATCTTTGCCGGCGACAGCGCGCACCAGGTCTCGCCCTTCGGTGCGCGCGGCGCCAATTCCGGGCTGCAGGACACCGACAACCTGATGTGGAAACTGGGGCTGGTGATCGGCGGCACCGCGCCCGAAACCCTGCTTGACAGCTACGATACCGAACGTATCCACGGCGCGGACGAAAACATCCTGAACTCCTCGCGCTCGACCGATTTCATCACACCGAAATCCGAAACCAGCCGTATCTTCCGCGATGCGGTGCTGGACCTGTCGGAGCAGTACGAATTCGCCCGCCCGCTGGTGAATTCCGGCCGCCTGTCGGTGCCCTGCACCTATGACGGATCGCCGCTCAACACACCCGACGCGCTGCCCGGCGGCCCCGCCCGCACGCGCCCCGGCGCGCCCTGCCCCGACGCCCCGCTGGACAATGGCTACCTGCTGGGCGATCTCGGCTGCCGCTTCACCCTGCTGACGGTGGATGCCGACGCCCCCGATACCATCGACGAGGCCGGGATCACCGTCCCCCGCCTTGCCCTGTCCGCCGCCGACGACGCCACCGGCGCACTGGCCGCGCGCTACCTGGGCGATGCGAAATCGGCGATCTACCTGGTCCGCCCCGACCAGCATGTCGCGGCCCGCTGGGATACCTATGACGAAACCGCCACCCGCGCCGCGATCCGCCGCGCCACCGGGCAGGAGTGAGCAACAATGGCCGACCTGAACCTCAAACCGAACCTTGCGCAGGCCGATGATGTCTATGCCGACCTGCTGGCCGCGCATGAGGGGCTGAGCAAGGAGGACAGCGACGCGCTCAACGCAAGGCTGATCCTGATCCTCGCCAACCATATCGGCGACCGCGCGGTCCTGCGCGCGGCGCTCGACGCCGCGAAATCCGCACGGCCCGCCGGCTGATACGTGGCAGGGGGGCCTGCCCCCCGCCCTCCTGCGGAGGACTCCCCCCGGAGTATTTCCCGAACAGTGAAGGCACAGCCACGGGCTTCACTGTTCTGCAAATACTCAACTAGCCCCCGCTTGCCACCATGCGCGCCATCGGCGAATGCTGTTGCCCGGCATCGCAACATGATTTACTTATCATGTTAATGATCAAGGGAGGGCAGGAATGCGCTGGGCCGAGTTTCCGAAATGGGGTCACTGGCTGGCTGACTGGGCCGCACGCTATCACGAAACCCTGCGCGACCGCCCGGTGCGCGCGCAGGTCAGACCGGGCGCGACGCTGGCCGCCCTGCCCGACACGCCGCCCGATGCGGCCCAGCCGATTGCCGATGTAATCGCCGATTTCGAACGCATCGTCATGCCCGGCATCACCCATTGGCAGCATCCCCGGTTCTTCGCCTATTTCCCGTCGAACGCCTCGCCCGCCGCCGTGCTGGCCGACCAGCTTGTCACCGTGATGGCGCCGCAATGCATGTTGTGGCAGACCTCGCCCGCCGCGACCGAGATGGAGACGAAAATGATGGACTGGCTGCGCCAGGCCATCGGCCTGCCCGGCGATTTCGCCGGGGTGATACAGGACAGCGCCTCTTCGGCCACGCTGGCCGCCGTGCTGACCATGCGCGAGCGCGCGCTGGACTGGGACGGCAACGCGCATGGCCTGCCGGGGCAGAAACCCCTGCGCATCTATTGCTCGGGCGAGGCGCATACATCCATCGACCGGGCGATCTGGGTCGCGGGGATCGGCCAGGCCAACCTTGTGCGCATCCCGCTTGCGCCGGGGCCGATGCGGGGCATGGACCCCGCCGCGCTGGATGCCGCGATCCGCGCCGACCTGGCCGCCGGCTGCCTGCCCGCCGGTGTGATCGCCTGCACCGGCGCCACCGGGATGGGCGCCTGCGACGACATCGCCGCGGTTTGCACCGTCGCGCGGGACCACGGGCTTTACACCCATGTCGATGCCGCCTGGGCCGGCAGCGCCATGATCTGCCCCGAGTTCCGCGATTTGTGGCGCGGGGTCGAGATGGCCGACAGCGTGGTGTTCAACCCGCATAAATGGCTGGGCACGCAGTTCGACCTGTCGGCGCATTTCATCCGCTCGCCCGAGGCGTTGACCCGCACGCTGGCGATCCAGCCGGAATACCTGAAAACCCACGGCGCGGACGGCATCATCAACTATTCGGAATGGTCGGTGCCGCTGGGCCGCCGGTTCCGCGCGCTGAAACTGTGGTTCCTGATCCGCGCCTATGGGTTGGACGGGCTGCGGCAGATGATCCGCAATCACGTCGGCTGGTCGCAGGCGCTGTGCGCGCGGTTGCGCGACACCCCGGATTTCGAAATCGTGACCGACCCGATCCTGTCGCTCTTTACCTTCCGCTTCGCACCGCCGGGGCACGACCCGGAACAGGCCACGCTGGACCTGATCACCCGGATCAACGACGATGGCCGCATCTACGTGACGCAAACCCGCGTCGACGGCGCTTTCGTCATCCGGTTCCAGGTCGGGCAGTTCGACTGCACCGCCGCGGATATCGACACCGCCTATGACGTGATCACCGAAATCGCCGACCAGATCAGGAAAGGATAAACCATGCCCGCGCCCACCAACACATTCAAGCAACGCCTTGCCGCAGGCGAGCGCGTGATCGGCTGCTGGGCCGGTTTCGCCGACCCTTACGCAACCGAGGTTCTGGGCACCGCCGGGTTCGACTGGCTGGTGATCGACGGCGAACACGCGCCCAACGACCTGCGCTCGATCATGGCGCAGCTTGTGGCGCTGAAAGGCGCGCACAGCCACCCGGTGGTGCGCCTGCCGATGGGTGAGGCCTGGGCGATCAAGCAGGTGCTGGATGCCGGGGCGCAGACCCTGCTGATCCCGCTGGTGGAAAGCGCCGAGCAGGCGCGCGACCTTGTGCGCGCCATGCGCTATCCGCCCGCCGGTATCCGTGGCGCGGGCGCGGCGCTGGCGCGCGCGTCGGCGTTTTCCGGCATCCCCGACTACGTGGCTACGGCAAATGATCAGATGTGCCTGTTGGTGCAGGTCGAAACCCGCGCCGGGATCGCGGCGCTGGACGACATCCTTGCGGTCGAGGGTGTCGATGGCGTGTTCATCGGCCCCGCCGACCTGGCCGCCGACATGGGGTATCCCGGCAACTCCGGCACGCCCGAGGTGGCCGACACGATCCGCGACGCGCTGGGGCGCATCGCCGCCTCGGACAAGGCGGCGGGCATTCTTGCGGTCGACGACAAGGTGGCGCAGCAATATGCCGAATGGGGCGCGCAGTTCCTGGCGGTGGGGATCGACGTGGTGATGCTGGCCCGGACCGCGCGCGAGACGGTCAGGCTCTGGTCCGGGCGCGAATAGGGTTGCCGGAACCGCGCGGTTTGCGGCCCGAACCGCGCGGAGTTTACATATTTTACAGATACATAAGTATACATAAACCTTTACAAACCACCGAATCGGGCCGAAATTCCCCCCATGGCAAACCAGACCGACACCATCATCACCGCCGTTCTCGACCGGATCGAATCCGGCCACCTGAACCCCGGCGACCTGATCGACGAGGCCCCGCTGATCCGCGATCACAACGTGTCGCGCACGCCGGTGCGCGAGGCGCTGATCCAGCTGGAAACCGCCGGCCTGATCAAGCGGCTGCCCCGCAAGGGCGCGGTGGTATTCAAACCCACGCTTGAGGAATTCCTGGCCATTCTCGAAGTGCACGCCAAGCTGGAAGGGCAGGCCGCGGGGCTGGCGGCGCGGCGGTTGTCGCAGTCATACGCCGCGAAGCTGGAGCAGGTGACAAAGGCTTGCGAGGATCACGCCGCCGTTCTGGGCGATGCCGAACCCGACCGGTATTACCAGCTCAACATGGCCTATCACGCCCGCGTGGCCGAGGCGGCTGGCAACCCGTTCCTGCTGGACATGATAAAGACCAACGCGCGCAAGCTGATGGCCTATTACCGCGCGCGCTATCATTACAAGGGCGCGATCGCCGACAGCGCCCGCGATCACCGCGCGATCACCGCCCTGATCCTGAACCGCGACGCCGAAGCGGCCGAAGCCGCGATGGCGCGGCACGTGCAATTCGACCAGGTGACGGCAATGGACCTGCTGGCGGCGCTGGGTTAGCCCCGCGCCTGTTCGAAAAACCGGGCGATGGTTTCGGCAAAAGCCTTTTGATCCGGTGGCTTGGCCAATGATGCCTTGCCCTGCGCCACCACCTCGGCCGGCAATTCATCGGACAGTTCGTCCAGCAGATCGGCCATGAAATCCGGCGCGATCTCGGGGTGATACTGCGTGGTATAGACATGCCCGCCGATGGCGAAACCGCCGACCGGGCACCCCGGCGTCTGCGTCAGGATGCGCACCCCGGCGGGCGGCTCAAGCACCTGTTCCTTATGCGCGGCGTAAAGGCCCATCGTCGCGGGGGCGTCCTGCATCCACGGCGCCCGGTCGGTCACCTCGGTCTCGATCCGGCCCATGACCCAGCCACCGGGGTTGTAGCCCACCGTGCCGCCCAGCGCCTTGGCAATCGCCTGATGCCCGAAACAGGCGCCGAAAACCGGGATGCCCTGCCCGATCATCCGGCGGATCAACTCCTCCAACCGTGCCACCCAGGGGGCATCGTCATGAACCGAGGCCGGGCTGCCGGTGATCATCACACCGTCGAACCGGCCCGGATCGTCCGGAAATTCACCGTCTTTCACGCTGAACGCATCAACCACCCAATCGGGGCGCACCAGCGCAATCAACCTGGCGAATTTCACATCGTCCATATCCCGCACGCGGGCAAAATCGCTTTCGTCGGTATTGGTGACAAGCGTGGCGAGCCGCATCAGGAATCCTCTTTACATATTTATAGCCCCGTATAATATACCTAACAAGTTAAGGAAAGAGGTTTCGCCATGACCGTCTGGACCCCGACCGACACCGGCCACGCCGATCTGACGAGTCATGACACGTTCCTGAACGGCCCGCCGCACAACACGTTCGCGCGGCTGCGCGCAGAAGACCCGGTGCACTGGACCGACTATGCCGATGGGCAGGGGTTCTGGTCGATCACGCGGATGGCCGACATCGTAGAAATGAATCGTAACCCAAAGGTTTTCTCATCGGCCCGCGGTATCCGGATGGAGGACCAGACATACGAGGAATACCTGGCCCGCCGCACCTTTCAGGAAACCGACCCGCCCGAACATATGCAAACCCGGATCAAGGTGGCCAAGGCGTTTTCGAAACCCGTGATCGCGGAATTCGAAAGCGATATCAAAACCCTGTGCGATGAAATCCTTGATGCGGCGATTGCAAAGGGCACCTTCGACGCGACCAGGGAAATCGCCCGCCAGTTGCCGATGCGGATGCTGGGCCGGATTCTCGGCACGCCTGACGAAGACCTGCCCTGGCTGGTCGAAAAGGGCGACGCGCTGATTGCCAATACCGACCCGGATTTCACCGATCATGTCCTCGACAGGATGACGACCGATGAATTCCGCATGATGCCCTTCAACTCGCCCGCGGGGGCGGAGCTTTATCAATACGCCAAGGAGCTGATGGCGAAAAAGGACGCCGCCGGCGACACCTCGGGGGTGCTGCACCTGATCCTGCAACCGGGCAAGGATGGCAGCCGCATCAGCGAAGAGGAGTTTCGCAATTTCTTTTGCCTGCTGGTCGCGGCGGGCAACGATACCACGCGCTATTCCATCGCTGCGGGCCTGCAGGCGCTGACGCACGATCCGAAATTCCTGCACCAGATGCAGACCGGCAATATATGGGACACCGCCGCCGACGAGATCATCCGATGGGCCAGCCCGACGATGTATTTCCGCCGCACCGCGACCGAGGATTACGAGGCGCATGGCAAGACGATCAAGGCAGGCGACAAGGTGATTTACTGGTTCGTCTCGGCCAACCGGGACGACACCGCCTTTGACGATCCGTTCACCTTCGACCTGAACCGCAATCCCAACCGCCATGTCGCCTTTGGGCAGGGCGGGCCGCATGTCTGCCTGGGCATGTGGCTGGCCCGGCTCGAGGTGCGGGTGCTGTTCCAGGAACTGGCAAAGCGCATCAAGGCCATCGAACCGGCCGGCGAGCCGAAATTCCTGCGCTCGAATTTCGTCGGAGGTTACAAGGAACTGCCGGTGCGCGTCGTGCCGGCCTGACATCGCGGACCGGGGCGGCAAAGACCCCGGCCGATCCAACAGGAGAGACCCGAATGAACACCCGCCTGCGCGCGCTTTTCTGCGATCACCTGTCGATCATGCGGGGCAAGTACCTGCCCGGCTCCAAGATCGGCGATGGCTCGACCCGGTTCTGCCGGTCGAATTTCGGCGTGCATTACGACAAGGATCTGCTGGATGCGCCCGGCGCGATGATGATGCAGGGCCTGCCCGACATGGAACTCCACTGGGAGGGCGAGCTGATCCGCGACAGCTGGGATCGCGCCACCAAGATCGTCATCGGCGATCTTTACGACACCGAAGGCGCACCGCTGGAAATGTGCGGGCGCGGCGCGCTGAAACGTGCGGTGGCGGATTGGCAGGCGCGCGGGCAGACGCCGAAGATCGGGATCGAGCTTGAGGCATTCGCCCTTGTCCCGGATGAGAACAACCGCCTCGTGCCCTATGACACGCCCGGCGCGCATGTCTATGGCACGGGGCCGTTTTCCGATCCGCTGCGCTTCAACGATGCGATCTGGGAAAAGGCGGATGAGCTGGGCTTCCGGCTGGACCTGATCACCAGCGAATATGACAGCCCGCAATTCGAATACACCCTGACCTTCGACGAGGCGGTAAGGGCGGTGGACGATATCGTGCTGTTCCGCCTGATGGCGCGCGAGATCGCGCTGGAACACGGGATCGTCCTGTCCTTCCTGCCCAAACCGATTGCCGAGGCCGGCGGATCGGGGATGCATATCAACTTTTCCTTCCTCGACGGCGACGGCGGCAATGCGCTGTCCGCGGGGCCACGGGGCGGGCCGGATCACATGAACGATCTGGCCAAGGGGTGCATCGCCGGGCTGACCCATCACCATCGCGGGCTGGCCGGGCTGATCGCGCCCACCGCCAATTCCTATCAGCGGCTGCAACCCGGATCGCTGTCGGGGTTCCTGTGCAACTGGGGCGGCGATCATCGCAACGTGACCACCCGCATCTCGACCGAGGGCGGCGCCAAGGCGCGGCTGGAACACCGGATGGCCGATGCCTCGTCCAACCCCTATGTCGCGGTCGCCGCCGTGTTGCAGGCGGCGCGGCTGGGGGTCGAGAACGGCTATGCCCTGCCGCCGATCGAAACCGGCGACGGGTTCGAGAAATGGGATGCCAAGGACAGCACGGCGATCGACCTGAAAGGCGCGGTTGCCGACCTGAAGGCGGACAGCGCGCTGCAGGCCGCCGTGGGGCAGCTTTTGTGCGACAACCACATCTTCATGAAGGAAAAAGAGGTCAAAAAGACTCGTGACCTCGAAGGCGACCAGCTGCGCGATTTCTACGTCTGGTTCATCTGAGGCAGCGCCGGGAAAGGATTGGAAATGAAAGTCACCTGGAAACTCCCCGATGGCGAGATCACCGCAGACGTGGCCAATGGCGTCAACATGATGGAGGCTGCCGTCGCCAACAACGTGCCCAACGTGATCGGGGAATGCGGCGGCTGCCTGTCCTGCGCGACCTGCCATGTCTATGTCGCCGACGACTGGGTGGAAAAGACCGGGATCGCAGACGATTTCGAGGATGCGATGCTGGACGTGGCCGAGGCCGAACGCCGCGAGACATCGCGCCTGTCCTGCCAGATCGCGGCCAGCGACGATCTGGACGGGCTGGTGCTGATCGTGCCCCAGCCATAGGGCGGCAGCGCGGCAAAAGCCCGAAGGCACCGGAATGAGCGGGGCTTTTCTGTTTTGAATCAATGAATTAAATTGTCGCTTTTCGCTTAGAATTGACATCTGCGTTCAACCTGTCATCGTGGATGCGTAGCGACCGGCAGGCACCGCACCGGCGTAAAGACCGATTTTGCCTGCCGCACCTCGTGTATGCGTGTGGCTTGCAGGCCCGTGTGCACATCCGGGACGGACGCCTGAGCCACCCGGCTGAAAATCGAAGAACCCTCACGTTTTCCGGTGCGTTCTGTGCCGGCCAATTCGTGTTTTTTGCAACCGAAAGGGAGTACCCGATGACATTTATGAAACGCATCCTTGCCGGAACCGCCGCGACGGTGGCGCTGGCCGCCAGCATGACCGCGGCGCAGGCCGATACGTGGCGCTATGCCTTCGAAGAGGCGATCACAGATGTGCAGGGTGTGTTCGCCACCAAGTTCAAGGAAGAGGTCGAGGCGAACTCGGACCACGAGATTCAGCTCTTTCCCTACGGCACGCTGGGTGAATCCGCCGACATCATGGAACAGACCCAGGCCGGTATCCTGCAGTTCGTGAACCAGTCGCCGGGCTTTACCGGGTCGCTGATCCCCGAGGCGCAGGTGTTCTTCGTGCCTTACCTGCTGCCGCAGGAAAGCGAGGAGCTGAACGAGTTTTTCCGCACCTCCAAGGCCATCAACGAGATGTTCCCCGAACTCTACGCCGCGCAGGGGCTGGAGCTGCTGACCATGTATCCCGAAGGCGAAGTGGTGATGACCACCAAGGAGCCCGTGACCGGGCCGGCCGACCTGAACGAGGTCAAGTTCCGCGTCATGACCAACCCGCTGCTGGTCGAAAGCTACAAGGCGTTCGGCGCGACGCCGACGCCGCTGCCCTGGGGCGAGGTCTATGGCGGTTTGCAGACGAACATCATCCAGGGCCAGGAAAACCCGATGTTCTTCGTCGAATCGACCAAGATGTACGAGGTGACGGATCACATCACCTTTGCCGGGCACAACAACTTTACCACCGCGCTCATGGCCAACCAGGATTTCTATGCCGGGCTCAGCGAAGAGGACCAGCAGGTGATCCAGAACGCGGTCGAAACGGCGTTCGAATACATCCTCGACTATCAGCAGGGCCTGACCGAGGAATCGCTGGCCAAGATCGAAGAGGACAAGCCCTCGATCACCGTGACGCGCCTGACCGAGGAACAGCGCGCGCCCTTCAGGGAGGCCGCCAAGGATGTCGAGGCGACCTTTATCGAGATGACCGGCGACTCGGGCAAGGAGATCCTTGAACAGATGAAGGCCGACCTGGCCAACGTAAGCGGCTGATATTGCAGCGCCTTTTCGGGATGCACCCGAACGGTGTGCATCCCGCATCTACCCATTTTCATCCCAGAACGGGGACCGTTCGGTGACAGCAGAAAAACAAAGCAGCCAGCTGCAATCCCAGACCGACACGACAGGAACAGACGACGCACCACTGGAGGATTACCAATCCTCATTGCCCGGATTTCTGGGCACCATCGACAACACGATAAGCCGCATCGAAAGCGTGCTTCTGGCGGCGGGCGTCCTGCTGATGGCGCTGAACACCATCGCCAACGTGGTCGGCCGGTTCATATTTCAGAATTCGATCTTCTTTTCCGAGGAACTCAACCGCATCCTCATCATCCTGATCACCTTTGCCGGTATCTCCTACGCGGCCCGGCACGGGCGTCACATCCGCATGTCGGCGATCTTCGATGCGCTGCCGCCGAAACCGCGCAAGGCGCTGATGGTCGTGATCTCGGTCGTGACCGCCATCTTCATGCTCGGGCTGGCCTGGTATTCGCTGCAATACATCCTGACGCAGGCGGGCCGGGGGCGCGTGCTGCCCTCGTTGCAGATTCCGGTCTGGGTCATCCTTGTCTGGGTGCCTGTCGGGTTCTTCATGACCGGGCTGCAATACGCGCTGACCGCGATCAAGAACCTGATCGAAAAGGATATCTACCTCTCGACCAGCGTGCTCGAAGGGTATGACGACGGCGAGATGGAGGTCTGAACGATGGCACTGACAATCTTTTCGATCATGATCGTGCTGCTGCTTCTGGGCTTTCCGATGATGATTCCGCTGATCGTGGGCGCCTTCGTGGGGTTCTATTCGCTGTTCGGCGGGATGGGCCAGATGGAAACCATGGTGCAGCAGATGATGGCGGGCATCCGCCCCGCATCGCTGATCGCGGTGCCGATGTTCATCTTTGCCGCCGACATCATGACCCGCGGGCAATCCGCCGGGCGGCTGATCGACCTGGTGATGTCCTTCGTCGGCCACCTGCGCGGCGGGCTGGCGGTATCGACGGCGGCCGCCTGCACCATGTTCGGCGCGGTGTCGGGATCGACCCAGGCGACGGTCGTCGCCATCGGCGGCCCGCTGCGTCCGCGTATGCAGAAGGCGGGCTATAACGACAGCTTCATCCTGGCGCTGATCGTGAACTCGTCCGACATCGCCTTCCTGATCCCGCCCTCGATCGGGATGATCATTTATGGCGTTGTCTCGAACACCTCGATCGCGGAACTGTTCATCGCGGGCGTCGGCCCCGGCCTGCTGATCCTGGTGCTGTTCTCGATCTATTCGTGGATCTACGCGGTGCGCAACAACGTGCCCACCGAGGAAAAGGCCAGCTGGGGCGAACGCGCCCGCGCGCTGCAAAGGGCGCTCTGGCCGCTGGGCTTTCCGCTGATCATCATCGGCGGCATCTATGGGGGCATCTTTTCCCCGACCGAGGCGGCGGCGGCCTGCGTCCTTTACGCCATCGTGCTGGAAATGTTCGTGTTCAGGGAACTGGATTTCAAAGGGCTTTACGACACCGCGAAATCCACCGGCCTGATCACGGCGGTGGTGTTCATCCTTGTGGGCGCGGGGGCCGCGTTTTCCTGGGTGATCTCGTTTGCGCAGATCCCGCAGGCGATCCTGTCGGGCATCGGCATCGACGAGATGGGGCAGATCGGCGTGCTGGTGGTGATCTCGATCGCGTTCTTCATCGGCTGCATGTTCGTGGACCCGATCGTGGTGATCCTGGTGCTGGTGCCGATCTTCGCCCCGGTGGTGAACTCGGTCGGGCTGGACCCGGTGCTGGTGGGCACGATCATCACGCTGCAGGTGGCCATCGGCTCGGCCACGCCACCCTTCGGCTGTGACATCTTCACCGCCATCGCGGTGTTCAAGCGCCCCTATATCGAGGTGATCCGCGGCACGCCGCCTTTCATCTTCATCCTGCTTTGCGTGTCGGCGATGCTGATCTTCTTCCCGCAGATCGCGCTGTTCCTGCGTGATCTCGCCTTTGCCAAGTGACCGAAAGGAGGACGCGGATGTTCAACAGGATTCTGGTGCCCTTCGACGGATCGAAAGGCGGCGAGCAGGCGCTGGTGAAGGCGGCCGAACTGGCGCAGCTTTGCGATGCCGAGATCAATATCCTGACGGTCTATCGCCATCACTCGATGCTTGAGGCGTCGTTTTCCATGGTGCGCGCCGCGCCTCCCGGCAACATGGACGACGCGATGCGCGACCATGCCCGCGAGGTGGCGGAACACGCCAAGAAACTGGCGCTCGAAGGCGGGGCCGAAAAGGTGCGCGCCTTCGTCAAGGCCGGCCAGCCCGCCCGCACCATCGTGCGCTTCGCCACCGAACACGATTGCGACCTGATCGTTCTGGGCGCGCGCGGCATGGGCTCGGTCGAGGGGTATCTGCTGGGCTCGGTCTCGCACAAGGTGACGGGGCTGGCGCATGTGCCGGTGCTGGTGGTCTAGCCCCGGCCACAGGCGCCTGGCCCGGCCTCACACAGCGGCAAACCCCTTGTCCAGCGACGACAGGATCACCTGCACATCCTCGCCCGTCAGCACCAGCGGCGGCGACAGGATGATGTTCGGCCCCGACACGCGCACCATCGCGCCCGCCTGATAGGTGACCTCCTGAATTTTGCCGATCGTGCCCTTGTCGATGGGTGCCTTGGTGGCGCGGTCGCTGACCAGCTCCAGCGCGCACATCAGGCCATGCCCGCCGCGCACGTCGCCGATCAGGTCATAGGTTGCCGCCAGCTTATGCAGCCCGTCGAACAGCTCGGCCCCGCGCGCCGCCGCGTTTTCCGGCACGTTCAGCCGCTTTGTCTCGGCCAGGCAGGCCAGCGCCGCCGCCGCACCGACCGGGTGGCCGGAATAGGTATAACCGTGCCCGATGGCCGCGCGGCCGGTTTCGTCCTTTTCGAACACCTGCGCCACCGCGTCCGCGATCATCACAGCGCCGAAGGGGAAATAGCCGTTGGTGATCGCCTTGGCGGTGCACATCAGGTCGGGCTGCACGCCCCAGTGCCGGCTGCCGGTCCAGCTTCCGGTGCGGCCGAAGGCGGTGATCACCTCGTCGGCGATCAGCAGGATACCGTGTTTCGAACAGATCTCGCGCACGCCGGGCATGAAGCTTTCATGCGGCGGGATCACACCGCCCGCGCCCAGGACCGGCTCCATGATGAAGGCGGCGATGGTGCCCGCCCCCTGGAACGCGATCTCGTCCTCCAGCGCGGCAAGGCAAAGCTGCGCCAGCCGTTCGGGATCGGGCTCGTCGAACGGGTTACGATAGGTATAGGGTGCCGGGATATGGCTGCAACCGGGCAAAAGCGGCTCGTACTGCGTGCGGAAATTGGCATTGCCGTTCACGCTGGCCGCGCCGAAATGGGTGCCGTGATAGCCCTTTTTCAGGCTCAGGTATTTCACCCGCCCCGCCTCGCCCCGGATCTTGTGATACTGCCGCGCAAGGCGCAGCGCGGTTTCCACGCTGTCCGACCCGCCGCTGGTGTAGAACGCGCGCGTCAGCCCGTCGGGGGCGAAGAAATCGCGCAACTCCTCGGACAGCTCGATCACGCAATCGTTCGTCGTGCCCCGGAAGGTCGAGTAATAGGGCAGCCGGTCAAGCTGCGCGGCGATGGCGTCCTTTACCGGCTGGCAGGAAAACCCCAGGTTGACGTTCCACAGCCCGCCCACGGCGTCGACCACCTCGTGCCCGTCCACGTCCGAGATCCGCACGCCCTGCGCGCCGGTGACGATGGTGGGCGGGTTGGCAAGGCTGTCGGCGGGATGCGCCATCGGGTGCCACATCGAGCGCGCGTTATGCTCTTTCAGGAAATTGCCGTCTTTCATCGGGGGGTCCTCATCCTTTGGCGGGCAACGAAACGGCCCGGCTGTCATCCTGCGCCGCATCGCGCGGCCTCTCGTCCTTTGGGTAATCCGGCGGGGTCAGCCCGCCCAGCATGGCCGTCAGGCGCAAGGCCTGCGTCCTGACGGCGGCGCGGATGCGCGCGGCCAGTTGCGCATCCATCCGCGCGGTCGGGGCAGCCACGGCGATGGCCCCCATGGCCACGCCTTCGGCGTTGAACACCGGGGCCGCGTGCGAATGCACGTCCTCTTCGAAACCGCTGACGGATTCGGCCACGCCAACCGCGCGGATTTCGTCCAGGATCGCGCGGATTCGCGCGGCGTCGGTGATCGTCTGGTCGGTGCGCGCGGCCAGCGGCCCGGCCAGCACGCGGTCGGCCATGCCGGGCGGGCTGTAGGCCAGAACCGCCAGCCCCGAGCCGGTGGCGTGCAGCATCAGCACCTCGGCATCCTCCATCGTGACGCGCGTGCCGTGCAGCGGGCTGTAGGCATAGGCCACCGTCGACAGGGTCTGCCCCTGCATGAGCGAGAAATGCGCGGTTTCCCCGGTGGCATCCGACAGGTCGCGCAACACGGCGGCCGCCACATCCCGCATCGGTACCGCATGTTCGCGCAGCGCGGCCAGCCGCATCACCGCCGGCCCAAGGCGGTATTCCCGGCCCGAACCGGCCTGTTCGACGAATCCCGCCTGCGCCAGTTCCCCCATAAGCCGGTGCACCGTCGCCTTGTTCAGCCCCGACAGCCGCGCCATGTCGCTCAGCCCGATCAGGGGCTGCGCGCGGCTGAAATAACTCAGCAGTGACAGGGCTTTGCTTGTTGTTCCCATGGTCCGGGCCGGTCCTTTGCTGCGCCGCATTTTCAGGCATCGCGCCGGTTCGGCGCACAGTCCTTGCCAAATTTGTTGACAGAAAGTCGCAGCGTCTGTCAATGTAAATCAGAACCATCGGTTCAAATAATGAACCAACCACAGGGAGATTGAGAATGAAACCGAACACCCTTCTTGGCGGTGCCCTGACCCTGGCCATGGCCACGCTGGGCGGCATGGCCGCAGCCGAATATCCCGAAAAGCCGGTCAGCTTCGTGGTGCCGTGGCCTCCGGGCGATCTGGAGGACGTGCTGACCCGCATGATCGCCGAGGATTTCCAAACCGAATACGGCATCTCGGCCGCGGTGGTGAACAAGCCCGGCGGCGGCGGCGGCCCCTTCCCCGGCGCGATCGAGGTGGCGAACGCGCCCGCCGACGGCTACACCATCGGCTCTTTCGTCATCGGCGTGCCCGTGGTCGGCCACCAGATCGGCATCGACGACCTGACGCCCGAGAAGTTCGACCCGGTGGGCATCTTCCTGACCTACCCGTTCGTGATCGCCACCAGCGCCGACGCGCCCTATTCCACCATGGACGAACTGGCCGCCTATGCGCAGGAAAACGACGTGGCGCTTGGCCATTTCGGCGACCCGCTGACGCCCACGCAGGTGACCAAGGCGCTGGCCGTGAACAAGGGGTTCGGCTGGGGCAGCGACGCAGCCTTCGACGCGCTGGATTGCAACACGCTGGCTTCGGGCGATGCGGATGTGATCAACACCACGCTGCAACTGATCCTGCCCTGCCTTGACGACGTCAAGGTGCTGGTGTCGATCACCGACCAGCGCATCAGCCTGGTGCCCGACGCCCCCACCGCCGGCGAGGTCGACCCGAGCCTCGATATCGCGCTGTGGAACGGGTTGTTCGTGCACAAGGACACGCCGCAGGACGTGCGCGACAAGATCGCCGCCGTCGCCGAGAAAACGGTGATGAGCGACCGCGCGCAGGCGGTGGCACAGGAAACCGGCGCGCTGGTCTATTGGCAGGATGCCGACGACAGCGCCGCCCGCATCGCGCGCAACATCGAAACGGTGGCGCGCATCCAGGGCCTTCTGGAATAACCCGCAACGCCGGGGCCGGGCCACGCGCCCGGCCCTTTTCCTTTGACAGGGAACACCCCAACGATGAGCACCCCCGAAGAACGCCGCTGGATCGGTCGCCTGCAGGGCCAGGTGATCTTTGCCATCGCATTCGTGGTCTTTTCCGCCCTGCTGCTCAGCCAGATCGGCACGCAGACGAAATGGGCCAGGGGCACGGCCTTTTTCGCACAACCCCGGTTCTGGCCCGCCGTGGGCCTTGGCGGCATGGTGCTGTTCGGCGCGTTGCATTTCTGGCGCCTGCCTCGCCACCGCATCCGCCGCACCGACGTGATCGAGGCAAGGATCTGGGCACAACCGATGGAATACGCGCTGTGGTTCATGGGCTACGTGCTGCTGGTGCCGGTGATCGGCTACCTGCCGGTGACCATCGCGTTTGTTCCGGCGATGATCTGGCGCATGGGGTATCGGTCGAAAACCCTGCTCTGGGCCGGGGTCGCCTTTGGCGCGGCGGTGGTGGTGGTCTTCAAATCCTTCCTGCAGGTCAAGATCCCCGGCGCCATGCTCTACGACTACCTGCCGGGCGCGCTGCGCTCGTTCTTCATCCTGCATTTCTGACGGGCGCGACATGGATATTCTGTTCTCCAGCCTCGATATCCTTGCCCGCTGGGACGTGGTTCTGGCGCTGCTGGCCGGATCGGTCGGCGGCGTCCTGATCGGCGCAATACCCGGCGTGGGCCCGGCCGTGGCCATTGCCATCCTGCTGCCAGCGACCTTCAGCATGGACCCGATAGTGGGGCTGACCGTGCTTTTGGGCATCTATGGCAGTTCGATGTATGGCGGGGCGATCCCGGCGATCCTGATCAACACGCCCGGCACGGCGGTAAACGCGCTGACCACCTATGACGGGTTTCCGATGACCGCCCGGGGCGAGGCGCGGCGCGCGCTGAGCCTGGCCTATTCTTCCTCGTTCTTCGGCGGGGTGTTTTCCGTCATCTGCCTGATCCTGTTCGCGCCCGTGCTGGCAAAAGTCGCCCCGCTGTTCGGCAGCCGCGAGATCTTTCTTGCCGCGCTTCTGGGTATCATCCTCGTGGTCGTCGCCCATCGCGGCCAGTCGCTGATCGCGGCGGCGCTGGCCTGCTTCGGCATCTTCCTGAACACCGTGGGGCTTGAGGCGGTCAAATATTCCAAACGCTACACCTTCGACCAGTCGTTCCTGTCCTCGGGGATCGACCTGATCGTGGTGGTGCTGGGCCTGTTCGCACTGTCACAGGCGTTTTTCCTGCTGCAGGGCGAGGACGAGAAAACCCGCATCACCAGGCTCAAGGGCGGGCTGTTCCAGGGCCTGCGCGAACTGGGCCGCCACCCGCGCGTGGCCGGTGTGTCGGCCGGTTTCGGCGTGGTCATGGGCATGATCCCCGGCGTGGGCGAGTTTACCGCGCAATTCCTGTCCTATACCTATGCGCAGAAATCCTCGAAACGGCCCGATGATTTCGGCCACGGGTCGAGCGAGGGGCTGATCGCGGCAGAGACATCCAACAACGCCGTGCCCGCCGCCGCGATGGTGCCGCTGCTGGCGCTCGGCATCCCGGGCGAGGCGCTGACCGCGATGATGCTCAGCGTCTTTTACGTGCACAACGTCGTGCCGGGCCCGCAGCTTTTCCAGAACGACATGCCCTTCGTCGTGGCGCTGTATCTGGCGCTGCTGATCCTGAACGTGATCGTGCTGGTGTTCCTGCTGTTCGCCACCAACCAGCTGATAAAGGTGGTGAAAATCCCCAACCGGTTCCTGGGGGTCTGCATCCTCACGCTGTCTTTCGTCGGGGTCTATTCGCTGCGCAACTCGGCCACCGATTGCATCATCGCCGCCGTGTTCGGGCTGATCGGCTTTGTCCTGAAACGCCTGTCCCTGCCTGCCGTGCCGATCATCCTCGGGATGGTTCTGGGCGGTATCATGGAGGTCAAGCTGCGCGCCGGCATGGCGCGGGTCAAAACCCCCTTCGACTTTATCGAACGCCCGATCGCCATGATCCTTTTCGTGATGATCCTGGGCGTGTTGTTCATCCATTTCCGCCGTGTCTGGCTGGATCGCAAGGAGCTTAAGCAGGAAAAATGGTCGACCAAGCACTCATCGACGACCTTCGGCACACACCTGTCGCGCCGCAGAGATTACTTGTTGACGGAGCGTGGGAAAAAGCTTCGGGCGAAACGCTCGATGTTCTCTCGCCGATCGACGGACAGAAACTGACCACGATCGAACGCGCCGGTGCCAATGACGTGGCCCGCGCCTGCGCCGCCGCGCGGCGTGCCTTCGACGACGGGCGCTGGTCGCGCCTGGCGCCGGCGGGCCGCAAGAAGGTGCTGCACAGGATCGCCGACCGGCTGGAGGCCGAGGCGCTGGAACTGGCCGTGCTGGGCGTGCGCGACAACGGAACCGAGTTGAACATGGCGCTCAAGGCCGAGCCGGGATCGGCCGCCGGCACCTTCCGCTATTACGCCGAGGCGCTGGACAAGGTCTATGGCGAGATCGCCCCGACCGCGCCCGACGTGCTGGGCCTTGTCCACCGCGAGCCGGTGGGCGTGGTGGGCGCCATCGTGCCGTGGAACTTCCCGCTGATGATCGGCGCGTGGAAACTGGCCCCGGCACTGGCGGCGGGCAATTCCGTGGTGTTGAAACCGGCGGAAACCGCCTCGCTTTCGCTGCTCAGGCTGGCGGAAATCTGCATGGAATGCGGGTTGCCCGATGGCGTGCTGAACGTGGTCACCGGGCAGGGCGCGATCGCGGGCGAGGCGCTGGCGCTGTCACATGACGTCGACGTTCTGGTCTTCACCGGCTCGGGCGCGACGGGCCGGCGGCTGCTGGAATATTCCGCCCGCTCCAACCTGAAGCGCGTCTACCTGGAACTGGGCGGGAAATCCCCCAACGTGGTCTTTGCCGACGCGCCCGACCTGGCCATTGCGGCCAGGGTCAGCGCGATGGGCATCTTCCGCAATTCCGGGCAGGTCTGCGTGGCCGGATCGCGCCTGCTGGTGGAACGGTCGATCCACGACGATTTCGTGGCCCTGCTGGCGGACGAGGCGAAGAAACTGCGCGTCGGCGACCCGCTGGACCTATCCAGCCAGATCGGCGCGATCAACTCCGAAACGCAGCTATTGGGCAATCTCGGCTTCGTGGCGGATGCGCGGAAACAGGGCAATACCATCGCCCTTGGCGGCAGCCGCATCCTCGAATCCACCGGCGGCTATTACATGGAACCCACGATCATCACCGACGTGGCCCCCGACCACCGCATAGCGCAGGAAGAGGTGTTCGGCCCCGTGCTGGCGGTCACCGCCTTCGACAGCGACAAGGACGCCCTGCGCATCGCCAATTCCACCGATTACGGGCTGGCGGCCGGTGTCTGGACGGCGAACCTGTCGCGCGCGCACGCGATGGTGCGCGGCATCCGCGCGGGCGTCGTGCATGTGAACACCTATGGCGGCGCCGACAACACGGTGCCCCTTGGCGGCGTCGGCCAGTCGGGCAATGGTCACGACAAGTCGCTGCACGCCTTCGACAAGTATTTCAACCTCAAGACCGCATGGATGCAACTGTGACCGAAACCTTACTGGACCGCCGCGCCCGCCTGCTGGGCCCCAACATGTCTACCTTTTACGACGACCCCGTGCATCTTGTGCGCGGCCAGGGCGTGCACCTGTGGGATGCCGACGGGCGGCAATATCTCGATTGCTACAACAACGTGCCGCATGTGGGCCATTGCCACCCGAAGGTGGTGCAGGCAATCTGCGAACAGGCGGGCACGCTGAACACCCACACGCGGTATCTGCACGAGGGCATCCTCGATTACGTCGAGGCGCTGACCGCCACCTTCGGCCCCACCTTCGACACCGCGCTGATGTGCTGCACCGGGTCCGAGGCGAACGACGTGGCGCTGCGCATGGCGCAGGCGCTGACCGGCAAGACCGGCGTGATCGCCACCGACCACACCTATCACGGCAACACCACCGCCGTTCACCAGCTGTCCCGCTCGAACCCGCCGCCGGGGGGCTATTGGGACAATGTGGGCTTCGTGCCCGCGCCCGACAGCTATCGCCCTCTGGGGGGCGAGGGCGGCATGGCCCATGCCCGCGCCTTCGCGGTCGAGGTGGAAAAACAGATCGCCCTGCTGGAACAGAAAGGGCATGGGTTTTCCACCCTGATCCTCTGCCCCTTCTTCGCCAACGAAGGCTTCCCCGACCTGCCCGCCGGCTGGCTCGACCCCACGGTCGAGGTTGTGCGCAAGGCCGGTGGCGTCATCATCGCGGACGAGGTGCAGCCCGGTTTCGGCCGCCTGGGCAGCCATTTCTGGGGGCATGAAAAGATCGGCTTTACCCCCGATATCGTCACCATCGGCAAGCCGATGGCCAATGGCCACCCGGTCGCCGCCGTCATCGCGCCGCGCGATACGATGTATGCATTCCGCAACAATTTCCGTTACTTCAACACCTTCGGCGGCAACCCGGTATCCTGCGCGGCGGCGATGGCGACCCTGCGCGTGGTGCAGGAGGACGGGTTGCAGGCCAATGCCGCCGATGTCGGCGCCTATGCCAGGCAGGGTTTGCGGCAACTGGCCGACCGGCACGACTGCATCGGCGACGTGCGGGGATCGGGCCTGTTCTTCGGCGCGGAAATGGTGCTGGACCGGGCGACGAAGGAACCGGCCACCGCCTTTACCAAGCGCGTGGCGAACGGGATGCGCCAGCGCGGGGTGCTGCTGAATTTCCTCGGGCGGCATTACAACGTGTTGAAGATGCGCCCGCCGATGGTGTTTTCGCGCGAAAATGTCGACCAGGTGATCGAAACGCTCGACACCGTCCTTGCGGAAACCCCGCTGGCATGAGCGACGCGCGCGCAAGATCCGCCGCCCTGTTATGGGGCTTCGACCCGGACGGGGTGACACTGGCCGCCCGGCGCGAAAACGCCGTTTACAGGGTGACCGACCCACGCGGGCAGTTCGCCCTGCGCCTGCACCGCCCCGGATACCGCAGCGAGGCCGAGCTGCGCTCGGAACTGCAATGGATGGCCGCGCTGGCGGCGGGCGGCATGGCCGTGCCGCGCCCGATCCCCCTGCCCGATGGCGGCCTGACGGCTGAGGTGGACGGCAAGCTGGTGGATGTGCTGACATGGCTGCCGGGGCAGATGCTGGGCGCGGGCGGCGCGATCGAGGGCGTGGCCGACCGCCCCGCCCTTGCGCACCGGCTGGGCAGGGTTCTGGCGCAGTTGCACGACCTGTCGGATGCGTGGACCCCGCCGCCCGGCTTTACCCGCCCCGCCTGGGACCGGGCCGGGCTTTTGGGCGACGACCCGCTCTGGGGCCGGTTCTGGGAACATCCCGATCTCGGCGACGCAGAGCGCGCGCTGTTCGAAACCGCCCGCAACCGGGCGGCATCGGACCTTGCCGCGCAAGAGCGTGACCTGGATTACGGCCTGATCCATGCCGACGCGATCACCGAGAACATCATGCGCGATGGCGAGGCGCTGTATCTGATCGACTTCGACGATGGCGGCTGGGGCTTTCGGGATTTCGAACTGGCCACCTTCCTGATGCGGCAGCTCGATGCGCCGGACTATGCCGATATCCGCGCCGCGCTGGTCGAGGGGTATTCCATACGCAGGCGTGTGGATGACAGGACGCTGGACCTGTTCCTGCTGCTGCGCGCGCTGACCTATCCGGGCTGGATCATCCCGCGTCTGGCCGAACCGGGCGGGGCCGAACGCTCGGCCCGCGCAATCGCCACCGCCCTGCCGCTGGCCGAACGCTACCTGAACGGAGGAACCCCATGAGTGCCGACAAGACCATCCTGATCGTGGGCACCTACGACACCAAGGATGACGAGCTGAACTACCTCGGCCAGTGCATCCGCGCGCAGGGCGGGGGCGTGATGACGATGGATGTCAGCGTGCTGGGCGACCCAAGCCAGCCCTGCGATATCTCCAAGCACCGGGTGGCCGAGGCCGGCGGAAGCTCCATCAAGGCCGCAATCGACAGCGGGGATGAAAACGTCGCCATGCAGATCATGGCCAGCGGCGCCGCGTCCGAGGCTTTGCGTCTGTACCGCGAGGGCGCCATTCATGGTGTGATCGCCCTTGGCGGCACGATGGGCACCGACCTGGCGCTGGATGTCTGCGCGGCGCTGCCGCTGGGCGTGCCGAAATACGTGGTCTCGACCGTCAGCTTCTCGGCCATGCTGCCGCCGGAACGGCTGGCCGCCGATATCCAGATGATCCTGTGGGCGGGCGGGCTGTACGGTCTCAACTCGGTCTGCAAATCCTCGCTGTCACAGGCGGCGGGCGCGGTGCTGGGGGCGGCGCGCGCGGTCGAACCGCCCAGGCGCGACCGCCCGCTGATCGGCATGACCAGCTTCGGCAAGACGATCCTGCATTACATGGTCACGCTGAAACCCGAACTGGAAAGGCGCGGCTACGAGGTGGCGGTGTTCCACGCCACCGGCATGGGCGGGCGGGCGTTCGAAAGCCTTGCCGCCGAGGGTGCCTTTGCCTGCGTGATGGATTTCGCAACGCAGGAGGTGGTCAATCACCACATGGGATCGGGCATATCGGCGGGTGCCGACCGGGCAACCAATGCGGGCCGCAAGGGCATCCCGCAAATCGTGTCCTCGGCCTGCTACGATCTTGTCGACCTGATCGGCTGGCAACCGATCCCCGAACGCCTGCAGGGACGCCCGACGCATGCGCATAACCGGCTGCTGACCTCGGTGGTGCTGACCACGCAGGAACGGCACGAGATCGCGGGCGTTCTGGGCGACAGGCTGGCGCAGGCCACCGGGCCGTCGGTCTTTGTCCTGCCCACGGGCGGCGGCAACGAATGGGACCGCCCCGGCGCACCGCTGCACGATGCCGAGGGGCTAACGGCCTTCAACGAAGCGATGCAGGAAGCGGTGCCCGACACGACCGAGCTGCGGGTGCTGGATTGCCATATCAACGACGATGCCTTCAGCGCGGCGGTGCTGGAGATTTTCGACGCATGGGTGGCGCAGGGGGTGGTGCCGAAGGGCGCGGCCTGACCGCGCGCTTTCGGGCGGAAACCGCGCGGTTTCAGCGCCCGTCGGGACGGTCGAGCCGGTCAAGCTCGTTCAGCAGGTCCAGCAGCGCGTTCAGCTTGTCCGACCCGAAACTGTCGCGCAGCCAGGCATTCAGCCGCTGGCTTTCCTGCAGGTTCTCGGCGATCAGGGTCTGCCCCGCCCCGGTGATGGTCACCACCTGCTTGCGCCGGTCGGTCGGGTGCGGCGCGCGGCTGACCAGCGCCTTGCCCTCAAGCGTCTGCAGGATTCGCGTCAGGCTGGGCAGCAGCAGGCAGGAGCGATCCGCGATCTCGGTCGGGTCGAGCGGCCCGCGCTCGTCCAGCACGCGCAGAACGCGCCACTGCTGTTCGGTGACACCGACATCGGCCAGCATGGCCCGGATCGGGCCCATGACCTTTTCCCGCGCGCGCAACAGCGCGATGGGCAGCGATCGGTTGGTTTCTGGCGCCTGGGTTCTCGTCATGGCGACCTCTTTGCCCCGAAAAGCGCCATCGCGCAACATGCAGGCTTGACGCAACCTGCCGCATTTATTTAACATGTTAATCGAAAGAGGAGGAATCGCCCGATGCCCCACATCACCGTGGATTACTCGGCCAACCTGGAAGAGGCGGTCGACATGGCCGCGTTTTGTGACCTTCTGCGCCGCGCGGCGACAGATACCGGCGTCCTGCCCCTTGCCGGGGTGCGGGTGCGCGCCTTTGCGGCCAGCCATGTCTCGATCGCCGATGGCGATCCGAAACACGGCTATATCGACATCTCTCTCCGCCTGCGCGGCGGCCGGGACCTTGAAACCCGCAAGCGCGCGACCGCGCAGATTTTCGAAGCGGCGCGCGATTTCCTTGCGCCGGTGATGGCAGGGCGCCCGGTCGCCCTGTCGTTCGAGATGCGCGATATCGACCCGGACCTGTCGCCCAAGACGGGCACCATCCGCGACCACCTGCCCGACGACCTGAAAGGCTGATCCATGTCCGAACTGGAAACCAACCTGTCCAAGCTGCAACCGATCCTTGCCCGCATCCGCGACACCGGCGTGATGAACCGGATCGGCGGGCAGGACATGCCCGCGCAATCGGGGGCGACCTTCGCCAACCATTCGCCGGTCGACGAAAGCTTTATCTGCGACGTGGCGAAATCGGGGGCGGCGGATATCGACGCGGCGGCGCAGGCGGCAAGGGCCGCGTTCCCGGCGTGGCGCGACATGCCCGCGACCGAGCGCAGGAAGGTGCTGCACGCCATCGCCGACGGCATCGTCGCCCGCGCCGGGGAAATCGCACTGGCCGAATGCTGGGACACCGGCCAGGCGCTGCGCTTCATGTCCAAGGCCGCGCTGCGCGGGGCCGAGAATTTCCGCTTTTTCGCCGACCGCGCGCCGTCTGCGCGGGACGGGCAGCACCTGCCCTCGGCCACGCTGATGAACGTCACCACCCGTGTGCCCATCGGCCCGGTGGGCGTTATCACGCCCTGGAACACGCCCTTCATGCTGTCCACGTGGAAGATCGCCCCGGCGCTGGCCGCAGGCTGCACGGTGGTGCACAAACCGGCCGAGTTCAGCCCCGTGACCGCGCGCATCCTGATGGAAATCGCCGAACAGGCCGGGCTGCCGCCGGGCGTGTGGAACCTTGTCAACGGCTTTGGCGAGGATGCGGGCCGCGCGCTGACCGAACACCCCGATATCCGCGCCATCGCCTTTGTCGGTGAATCGAAAACCGGCAGCATGATCATGAAACAGGGCGCCGACACGCTGAAGCGCGTGCATTTTGAACTGGGCGGCAAGAACCCGGTCATCGTGTTCGACGACGCCGACCTTGACCGTGCGCTGGATGCCGCGATCTTCATGATCTATTCGCTGAACGGCGAACGCTGCACCTCGTCCTCGCGGCTGCTGGTGCAGGACAGCGTGGCGCCCGAATTCATCGCAAAGCTGACCGAGCGGGTGAATAACATCCGCGTCGGTCATCCACTGGACCCGGCGACCGAGGTCGGGCCGCTGATCCACAAGGTGCATTTCGACAAGGTGTGCAGCTATTTCGACGTGGCGAAACAGGATGGCGCGACCGTCGCCGCCGGCGGTGCGCCGCTGGACCGGCCAGGCCATTACGTGCGGCCCACCCTGTTCACCCACGCCACCAACCGGATGCGCATCGCGCAGGAGGAAATATTCGGCCCGGTCCTGACCGCGATCCCGTTCGGCACCGAGGACGAGGCGCTGAGCATCGCCAATGACGTGCCCTATGGCCTGACCGCCTATGTCTGGACCAGTGACCTGTCCCGCGCGATCCGGTTTACCAACGCGCTCGAGGCGGGCATGATCTGGGTGAACAGCGAAAACGTCCGCCACCTGCCCACGCCCTTTGGCGGGGTCAAGGCCAGCGGCATCGGCCGCGACGGCGGCGACTGGTCGTTCGAATTCTACATGGAGCAAAAGCATATCGGCTTTGCCATCGGCCAGCACAATATCCCACGGCTGGGGGCCTGACGGTTCCCAAGGAAACGCGCGCCAAGCCCGAGGAGGACAAACAGATGCCCGTACCCGCCCCTAACCTTTACCCCGCCTTCAACATCGTCCGGCTCAGCCATGTCGAGCTGACGGTCACCGACCTTGCGAAATCGCGCGCCTTTTATGTCGATACGCTGGGCCTGCAGGTCACCGACGAGGACAGCGAGGCGATCTATCTCCGCGCGATGGAGGAACGCGGCCACCACTGTATCGTGCTGCGCAAGGGCGATACGGCCAGCGCACGCGACCTGGGGTTCAAGCTGTATGACGAGGCGTCGCTGGACGCGGCCGAGGCGTTCTTCAGGGACAAGGGCCTGCCGGTGGAATGGGTGGACCGCCCCTATCAGTCACGCACCTTCCGCACGCGCGATCCGCATGGCATCCCGCTGGAATTCTACGTGCGCATGGACCGGCTGCCGCCGATCCACCAGCAATACAAGCTTTATCGCGGGGTCAAGCCGCTGCGCATCGACCATTTCAACGTGTTCTCGCCCGACGTGGACGAAAGCGTGGCCTTCTATAACGAGCTTGGCTTTCGCGTGACCGAATATACCGAGGACGAGGAAACCGGCCGGCTCTGGGCGGCATGGACGCATCGCAAGGGCGGCGTGCACGATATCGCCTTTACCAACGGCACCGGCCCGCGCCTGCATCACACCGCGTTCTGGGTGCCGACGCCGCTGAACATCATCGACCTGCTGGATCTGATGAGCACGACAGGCTGGGTCGACAACATCGAACGCGGTCCGGGGCGGCACGGAATTTCCAACGCCTTTTTCCTTTACATCCGCGATCCCGATGGCCACCGGATCGAGATCTATTGCTCGGATTACCAGACGGTCGATCCCGATCTCGAACCGATCAAGTGGGATCTGAAAGACCCGCAGCGCCAGACGCTCTGGGGGGCGGCAGCGCCGCGTTCCTGGTTCGAGGAGGGATCGCTGTTCGATGGTGTCACCCCGCACGAGGCCGCGCTGAAGGCGCAGCCGATCATTGCCCCCTGACACCGGAACGGAGAGCCGCATCATGACCCGCATCGCAACGGTCGAAACGGACGAGGGCCAGCTATACGGGGCGATCACCGACGACGGTTTCGTCGCGCTGTCGCCCGATCTCCCGCAATGGCCCACCCTGCGCGAGGTGATCGCCGCCGGCGCACTGGGGCAGTTGGCGGATGCCGCGCAGGGCCGCGCGCCCACGCATATGGCCGGCGAATACCGCTATCTGCCGCCGATCCCGGCCCCGGAAAAGATCATCTGCGTCGGCGTCAACTTTCCCGACCGCAACGCGGAATACAGGGATGGCAGCGACCAGCCGAAACACATGTCGCTGTTTCCCCGTTTCCCGCGCAGTTTCACCGGCCATGACCAGCCCCTGATCCGCCCGCCGGAGAACCACACGCTCGATTACGAGGGCGAGGTTGCCATCGTGATCGGCAAGGGCGGGCGGCGCATCGCGGCCGAAAAGGCCTATGACCACATCGCCGCCCTGACGCTGGCGAACGAGGGCACCATCCGCGACTGGGTGCGGCACGCGAAATTCAACGTCACCCAAGGCAAGAACTGGGACAATTCCGGCGCGCTGGGGCCGTGGCTGGTGCCCTTCACCGATGCTGCGCAACTGGACGATGCGCGCATCGTGACGCGGGTGAACGGCGAGGTCCGGCAGGACGATACGCTGGATCGCATGATGTTCCCGATCCGCGAGGAAATCGCCTATATCTCTACCTTCACCACACTGGTGCCCGGCGATATCATCGTCACCGGCACGCCCACCGGGGCGGGCGCGCGCTTCGATCCGCCGCGCTACCTGCAACCCGGCGACGTGGTCGAGGTGACGGTCGACGGCATCGGCACCCTGCGCAACACGGTCGAGGACGAGGCATGACACCGCTTGAGCATCAGGACGCCGCCGAAATCCTGTGGCAGGCGGAACAGACGGGCGTGCAATGCCCGCTTTTGTCGGCCACCTGGCCGGGCATGACGATGGACGATGCCTATGCCGTGCAGGCCGCGCTGATCGACCGGCGCCAGAGGGCCGGTCACAAGGTGATCGGCTGGAAGATCGGGCTGACCTCGAAGGCGATGCAATACGCGTTGAACATCGACATCCCCGACAGCGGAATGCTGATGGACGACATGGCGTTTCCCGATGGCGGCACCGTGCCCGCGGGCCGGTTCATCCAGCCGCGGATCGAGGCCGAGATCGCTTTTGTCATGAAGGCCCCGCTGGCGGGCGGCACGATCACCCGCGACGACGTGATCGCCGCCACCGATCACGTCGCCCCCGCGATCGAGATCCTGGATACCCGCGTGCAGCGCAGCGACCCGGCCACCGGCAAGGCCCGCGTGGTCGTCGACACGATCAGCGACAACGCCGCCAATGCCGGGATCGTGCTGGGCGACCGGCGCCACGCGGTCGGCGCCCACGACCTGCGCCGGGTCGGCGCCATCGTCAGCCGCAACGGCGAGGTCGAGGAAACCGGCCTTGGCGCCGGCGTCCTGAACGACCCGGTGGAAAGCGTGGTCTGGCTGGCCCGCCGGATGGAACGATACGGCCAGAAGATCGAGGCCGGGCAGGTGATCCTGTCGGGCTCGTTCATCCGCCCCGTGGAATGCCCGCCCGGCGCACGGATCGACGCCGATTTCGGGGATTTCGGACAGGTAAGGATCGCGTTCGGCTGATTGTCACGGCGGAAACGGTGGTTTTGCAGGAAACTCCTGCCGCCCGATCAGCTTGCAACAGACGGGCATCGCATGGCCGTGGTCGGGCGATCCGATGCTTGTTGCATGGCACTTTATCGTGCCGCCACATCCTCCTTCGAAGCGGAGTGCTTGCGGCTGCCAATCGCCCGGCCGGGGGCGGCCGTTCCGGGCGGAGTGCATCGTTCGAATGTCGTGGAAGGACTCACACGTGCCATTGGCGACAGGTCGCATGAAAGTGCGCTTATGTTCCGATGCAGAAGACGTGCGGTCCACCCTCAACAAAGGAGAAACCATTGCCGGACTCCACGCACCGCCCTCCCTCACCCCACGCCGGCCAGCCCGAGAAGCGCGCGCGACAATACGCTCTGATCGCCGCACAGGTCCAGCACCACGTCGAAATGGTTGCGGCCCCCGACCACCATGTGCCGCGTCGGATGGCCCGCCGCCGACCATGCGTCGGCGTATGCCTGTGACTGCCTCTTGAACCCTGCCGCCTCGGTCTCGGCCAGGGCGACCACCATCGGGCAGCCCTGTTGCGGGATATGACGCAGCGGGCTGGTGGCCTGAATGTCGTCACCGGACAGGTTCAGCCAGTCCTGCGGCAAACTCCGCGCGATGGGCGCCAGATCGAACAGGCCGCTGACCGGCATACAGCCCGCAAGCGCCTGTTCCGGCAGGTCGTATTCCCGCTGCCAGCCGCCCGCAGCCAGACAGGCCGCAAGGTGCCCGCCGGCGGAACTGCCCACCGCGTAAATGCGGCTTTGGTCGATGCCCAGCCCCTTGGCGCCGTGCCACGCATGGGCCAGCGCCGCGCGCATCTGGCGGATGATCTCGGGCAACGTCGCATCGGGCGCCAGCCTGTAGTCGGGTACCAGCGTCGCAATCCCGTGCGCGGCCAGCATCGGCGCCAGGAACCGCGAATGCTGCCGCGACAGCGCGCGCCAGTATCCGCCGTGGATGAAGATCACCGCGGGCCGGTTCGTGCCGCCCGCACCCAGCAGGTCCATCCGTTCGCCGCAGGGGTCATAGACGATGCCCTCGCGTTCCATGAACAAGTCCGCCGCCTGGTCGGAATAGCGCAGGTAATCGGCAATGATCGCGGCAAATTCGGCCTCGCTGACCGTTGCACGGGCGTCGTAATCCATGTCGATCTGCGCGCGGCCCAGGTCGGAATCGAACGTCATATCACCAGCCTTTGCACCCGGTTCTCGATCAGCCGCACAAGGTTCAGCGCGGTCATGGCGCTGGATTTCGGGTTGTCCGGCAGCGGGTAGTTCTCGATCTCGACCGTCATGCGGCCGAAATCGCCGCTGGCCTCGATCCGGTGGGTGTTGTGCCGCGCCTGCGGGTCGGCCACCAGCGCGATGCGGGTATCGTCCAGCCCCATCGCCGCAAGCGAGGAAATCACCGCCACATTGGCGTTCCTGGGAAAGCGGTCGGCCGCCGCGCGGGCGGTGCCTTCGAAAAAGGTGACGGGCGCGGCCAGCCGGTGAAGGTCACACAGGGTTTCCGCCTCGGTCCCCGCCCAGGCGGCGGCGGGTTTCGTCACGATATGGGTGACGCCGTGCATCCCCATCCGCGCCGCCGCCGCCAGCGCGTCGATGCCCCCCAGCGCACCGGGCGGGATCAGGATGCGCGCCCCGTGCCTGTCGGCCAGTGCCAGAAGCCGGGTCAACAGCCCATCGTCCACGAAGGCCGAGGTCGAGGATACCGCGAAATCCGCCCCCGCCTGCAACGCCGCCACGCCCCAGGATTCGACGCTGGCGCGGCCCGCCGCCTCGACCACCAGCGTGGCGCCGGTGGCGGCCAGCGCGGCGGGGTCGTCGATCACCATGGCGCCGGCGGGAACCGCCCGCGCGCGGCTGGCGTCGGATACGCCCACCGCCACGATCCGAACCGGCGTATCCCGTTCCGCCAATAACCGCGCGACCTGTCCACCTATGGCGCCCGCACCGATCAGCGCGATACGCTCAGACCCCGACATAGGCGTGCACCCGTTCGGCATCGCGATCCAGATCGGCACCGGTGCCCGACCAGACGACATTGCCCTTTTCAAGGATGTAGTGCCGGTCCGCCAGCCGCTTGAGCACGGCGATGTTCTTGTCGATCAGCAGGATCGACTGGCCCTGCGCCTTGAGCTGTTCGATGACATGCCAGATCTCGGCCCGGATCACCGGGGCCAGCCCCTCGGTCGCCTCGTCGAGGATCAGCAGCTTGGGGTTGGTCATCAGCGCCCGGCCCACGGCCAGCATCTGCTGTTCGCCGCCCGACAGGGTGCCGGCCATCTGGCCCGCGCGTTCCTTCATCCGGGGGAACAGCGCATAGACCTTGTCCAGCGTCCACGGGTCTGGGCGGTTCAGGCGGTTGGCGGCGGTGGCGATCAGGTTCTCGCGCACGGTCAGCGTCGGGAATACCTGCCGCCCCTCGGGCACCAGCCCCGCGCCCAGCCGCGCCACACGCTCGGGCGCGGCGCCGTGAATGTCCTTGCCGTCGAACACGATACGCCCGCCGCGCGGCCCCAGCAGACCCATGACAGAGCGCACGGTCGTCGTCTTGCCCATGCCGTTGCGGCCCATCAGTGTGATCAGCTCGCCCTCGTTCACCTGCAGGGACACGTCGAACAGCACCTGCGCGTGGCCGTATCCCGCCTGCAATCCATCGACCGTCAGCATCAGGCGTCCTCCGTTCCCAGGTAAGCCTCGCGCACGCGGGGGTCGTTGCGCACCTCGTCGGCGGTGCCGGTCATGATGACCTGCCCATAGACCAGGACCGAGATACGGTCGGCCAGCGCGAACACCGCCTCCATGTCGTGTTCGACCAGCAGCATCGACATCTCCCCGCGCAGCCCGTTCAGCGTGTCGATCATCTGCTGCGATTCGAGATGCCCCAGCCCCGCCATCGGCTCGTCCAGCAGCAGCAGGCGCGGCTGGGTGGCCAGCGCCATCACCAGTTCCAGCTGTTTCTTCTCGCCGTGGCTCAGGTCGGCCACGCGGGCGTCGCGGCGGTCGTTCAGCAGGCTGCCCGACAGCAGGTGGCCGGTTTCTTCCCATACAGAGGTGCGGCCTGTCACCCTGTCGAAAATGCGGAAATTGCCGCCGTCACGCGCCTGCACCGCAAGGCCCACGTTTTCGGCGACGGTGAAATCCTCCAGCAGGCTGGTCACCTGGAATGTGCGGCCCAGCCCAAGGTCGACCCGTTCGGGCGCGGGCATGTGGCTGATGTCGCGCCCGGCCAGGTGGATCACGCCGGCATCCTGGCGCAGCTCGCCGCAAAGCTGGTTGATCAGCGTCGATTTCCCCGCCCCGTTCGGTCCGATCAGCGCGTGGATTTCGCCGGTATGCACGTCCAGCGAGACATTGTCGGTCGCCACAAGACCGCCGAACCGTTTCTGCAGGTTCTCGATGCGCAGAATCTCGGTCATTCGCGGCCCCCTTTCAGGCGCGCGATCGCCCCGATGATCCCGCCCTTGGTGAACAGCACCACCACCAGCAGGATCAGGCCGAGGCCAAGCTGCCAGTGCTCGGTCCAGGAGGCGAGGTAGAATTCGAGGATCAGAAAGGCCGCCGCGCCCAGGATCGGGCCAAAGAACGTGCCCAGCCCGCCGAGGATCACCATGATGATCATCTCGCCCGACTTGGTCCAGTGCATCATGTCGGGGCTGGTGAAGCGCAGGAAATTCGCCATCAGCGCCCCGGCCAGACCGGCCCCCATCCCCGCCAGCACGAAGGCGTACAGCTTGTAGCGGTAGGTGGCGATGCCCATCGCCTCCATCCGGCGCTCGTTCTGGCGGATACCTTTCAGAACCTGCCCGAAAGACGAATGCACCACCCGCCACATCCAGGCGAAATACAGCACCGCGACGACAAGGATCACATAGTAGACGGTGGTCTTGTCGCGCATGTTCAGGCCCGGCACCTCGTTCGCGCGGCGGATGATGATCCCGTCCTCGCCGCCATAGGCAGTCAGCGACACGAAGAGGAAGAATATCATCTGCGCAAATGCCAGCGTGATCATGATGAACTGCACCCCCCCGGTGCGCAGCGACAGCGCCCCGATCACCAGCGCCGCAAGGCCCGACATCACCATCGCGATGGGCAGCGTCACGAAAAGCTGGTTGGAACCGGGGAACAGCCCGAATATCGGCACCTCGGACATCCAGTGGGAATAGAGGATGCCCACCACATAGGCCCCCACCCCGAAATAGGCCGCGTGCCCGAACGACACCATGCCGCCATAACCCAGGATCAGGTTCAGGCTGGCCGCCGCCATCGCATACATCAGGATACGCGCCGACAGGGTCATCAGGGCGTTCTTGCCCACCATGTCGGCAATCAGCGGCATCAGCGCGAAGATCGCGATCAGCAGGATCGGAAGGATCAGTTTGCGCATCGCCTCAGCCCCCCGCCGCGAACAGGCCCTTGGGCCGGATCAGAAGAACGATCGCCATCAGCAGGAAAATCCCCATAGACGAAACAGAGGCGCCGATCGCATCGGCATCGGAGGGCGCCATGAACCCGCGCAGGATGGTGGGCAGAAAGGCCCGCAGCATCGTATCCACCACGCCCAGCCCGATCCCCGCGACGAACGCTCCCTTGATCGAGCCGACGCCGCCGATTACCACCACGACGAAGGTGGCCAGCAGGATATCCTCGCCCATGCCGACCTGCACCGCCAGGATCGGGCCGGTCATGTAACCCGCCAGCCCCGCCAGCAACGCCCCGAGGCCGAAAACCACGGTGTAAAGCAGCCGCACGTCCACGCCCAGCGCGCGCACCATGTCGCGGTTGGTCGATCCGGCGCGCACCAGCATCCCCACCCGCGTGCGGTTGATCAGCACATAAAGCCCCACCGCCACCAGCAGCCCCACCGCGATGATCAGCAGCCGGTAGGGCGGGTAGAACAGGCCGGGAATGATCTCGACCGAGCCGTAGAAGACCTCGGGCAGCGGGGTGAATATCGGCTGGCGGCCGAAGATCAGGATGATGAGCTGATTGAAGATCAGGATCAGCGCGAATGTCGCCAGCACCTGGTCAAGATGGTCGCGGGCATAGAGTTTGCGGATCACCGTGGCCTCGACCAGGAAGCCGACAAGCGCCGCCGCAATCAGCCCGCCGGGAATGCCCAGCCAGAAACTGCCTGTCGTCGTCGCCACCCAGGTGCCCGCAAAGGCGCCGATCATGTAAAGCGATCCGTGGGCAAGGTTGATCACCCCCATGATCCCGAAGATCAGCGTCAATCCGGCGGCCAGCAAGAACAGCATGACACCGTATTGCAGCCCGTTCAGAAGCTGCTCGAGGATCAGGATCATGCCTGTCTCCTGCCTGTAACTGGGTGCGAGGGGTCAGGCCCCGGCCACGCGGGCCGGGGCTGCGTGCTTACATTTCGCACTGATCGGCGTAGGAATCGCCGTAGTTTTCCAGAAGCACTTCCTTGGTCACGGCCATCGGCTTGCCGTCTTCGCCCGCAACGATATCCAGCTGATACCAGTTATGCACCGGATGCTGGTTCTTGCCAAAGCTGAACGCGCCGCGGACCGAGTCGAAATCGGCCTTGCGCACGGCTTCGCGCAGGGCGTCGATATCGTCGACGCCACCGGTTTCGCGCAGCGCCGAGGCGATCAGCAGGCCGGTGTCATAGCCCTGCGAAGCGTAGTAGGTGATCGGGCGGTCGTATTTCTCGTCCCACGCGGCGACGAAGGCCTTGTTCGCCTCGTTGTCGAAATCGCGGTTCCAGTGCGCGGTGGCGGTGATGCCAACGGCCGCTTCGCCCACCGCGTTCAGAACCACCGCGTCAGTCGAGGGCTCGGACAGAACCATCGGGATCGTCCCCAGAAGGCCCGCCTGCTGGTACTGCCGCAGGAACGCGATGCCCATGCCGCCGGGATGGAACTGGAACACCACCTCGGGATCGGCGGCGCGGATCTGCGCCATTTCGGCGGAATAGTCGGTCTGCCCAAGCTGGGTATAGACCTCGCCCACGACCTCGCCGCCGAAGGTGCGCTTGAAGCCCGCGATGGCGTCCTTGCCCGCCTGATAGTTGGGCGCCAGCGCGAACGCCTTGGTGTAACCCAGCTTTTTCGCGGCCGCGCCGGCGGCCTCGTGCAGGGCGTCGTTCTGCCAGCTCACCACGAAATAGTTTTCGTGGCAGCCCTTGCCGGCCAGGTTCGACGGGCCTGCATTGGGGCTGATATAGAGCGCGCCATTGTCGACGATATCGGGCACCGTGGCGCCGGCGACATTCGAAAAGATGATGCCGGTCAGCAGCTTGATGCCTTCGTCGCTCATGTATTTCTCGGCGATCTGGCGGCCGTTGCCGGGCTTGAGCCCGTCATCCTCGACCACCAGTTCCACGGGCACGCCGCCCAGCGTGCCGCCTTCCATGTCGATGGCCAGTTGCAGGCCGTCGCGCACATCCTGCCCCAGGTAACCCGCGGGCCCCGAAAGCGTGGTGATGACGCCGATCCTGACCGCATCCTCGGCCAGCGCCGGGGTAACGGCGGCGAAGGCGGCAATGACACTTGCCTTGATGACAGAGCTTGGTTTCATGACTTTCTCCCAGTTGGACGGGCCTTTTTGACCCTGATTGAAGCGGGGTTCGAATCCCCGAATTTATTTCAAGCCTAAAGTATCTCTGATGAACTTCAAGCCTGAAATATCTCTTACAGCCTGACCCAGCCCTCGGGCGGCTCCTTGCCGGGGTGCACGGTGCCGCAATTCGGGCAGGTCCGCGCCTCTTCGTCGGCATAGAACGCCTGGTAGATCGGCGGCAGGTCGTCGACGATCGACACAAGGTCCACCTCGGCGCGGTGCACGCGGGTTCCACAGTCGAAGCAATACCATTCGATCGCGTCCAGCGCACCCTCGGGCCGCTTGGGTTCGATCACCAGCCCGACCGAGCCCTCCTGCGGGCGCTGGGGCGAATGGCGCACATGCGGCGGCAACAGGAACACATCGCCTTCGCGGATCGGCACGTCGTAGAATTCGCCGCTTTCGGTATCGTGCAGCTTGAGCAGCATGTCGCCCTTGAGCTGGTAAAAGAACTCTTCCACCGGGTCGTCGTGGTAATCGGTGCGCTTGTTCGGCCCGCCGACGACGGTGACCATCAGGTCGCTGTCCTCGAACACCATCTTGTTGCCGACGGGCGGCTTCAGCAGGTGCTGATGCTCGTCGATCCAGCTTTTGAAATTGAACGCAGCCAAACGGGCCATCTTGCGTCTCCCCTTTATCGTTTTGGTTTCACTCTTTCATAACTCGCGGGCCCTGTCACATTCCGAGCCCGCAAGCCTCGAACGCCGCGCGTGTCGCGGCCCTTTCTTCATCGGTCAGTTCCAGCATCGGCGCGCGCACATGGCCGCCGGTCTGGCCCAGCAGGTCCTGCCAGTATTTCTGATGCGCGTGCGGTTTCTCGGCCGGGCGGGTGGATTTCAGCGCCTGGCGCACCGGCTGCAGGCTGTCCCAGACCTTGCGCGCCGCATCGGCCTTTCCGGCAAGGGCAAGCTCGGTATAGTCTTTCATCCGCCGGTCCTGCGCGGTCTGGATCAGGTAGGGCGGGGACGAGCAGAGATAAAGCTGCCAGCCCAGTTCCAGTATGTTGTCCAGCCATTCCTCTTCGCTGGCGGTGGAAACCAGAATCTTGTCGCCCGCCAGTTCGGTCAGGCGCTTATACATCTCGCGCGGGACGGAATACTTGATCGCCACCACCGTTTCGATCTCGGCCAGCCGCGCGCACAGTTCCGGCGACATCAGGTAGCCGCTGTCGGGATGCGACCAGAGCGCGATACCGATATCCACCTTTTCCGCGATGGTTTCGTAATAGCGGATCAGGGTTTCGTCCTGTTCTTTCAGAAAATGCAGGACGGGCGCGTGCACCACGATGTAATCGGCGCCGCACTCCTGCGCGTGGCGCGCAAGGTCGATCACCACGTCCATGTTCTGGTCCGAGCACGACATGATCGTCTGCGCCTTGTCGCCCGCACACTCCACCGCCAGGTCGAAACAGCGTTTGCGCTCGTCCAGCGACATCGAAAAGAACTCGCCCTGTTTGCCGGCGATGAAGAACCCGTCGATGCCCAGATCGTCGATCCAGTGTGCCATGTTGGCGCGAAATCCGTCCTCGTCCATCGCGCCGTCGGCACGGAACGGCATCAGCGCCGCGGCCCAGATGCCGCGCATGGTTTCGCGCGAGTGGGATTTGGCGTCCTTGCGGGAATATTTCATGTCATCTCCTCGGGGGTGTTGATCGCGCGCCACAGCGTTTCCGACGTTGCGGGCAGCGGCAGATCCTTGTCGGTGAAGGGCAGGATCGCGTCCTGCAATGCGTTCAGAACGGCGGGCGGAATGGCGATGCACCCGGCCTCGCCCACGCCCTTGGCGCCCAGCGGGTTGGCCGCGCTGGGGGTGGGCAACTTGTCCAGCGTCACAGCGCGCGGCATGTCCGCGGCGCGGGGCACGGCGTAATCCATCAGGCTGCCGGTCAGCAATTGCCCGTCGCCGTCATAGGCCACGCGCTCGGACAGCACGCAGCCCAGCCCCTGCGCCAGCCCGCCCCATAGCTGGCCCTCGACCAGCAGCGGGTTCACGACATGGCCGGCATCGTCGATCCAGGTGATATCCTCGACCGTGGCGCGGCCGGTGTCGGGGTCGATGGCAACCTGCGCCAGCGCCGCGCCGCTGGCCCATGCCTCGTGCGGGGCGGTGAATGTCTCTTCGGCCAGGCGCGCGGCTTCGGGCAGGCGGGCGGCGATGTCGGCCCAGCCCAGATGGGTGCCGTGCACCCACACACCATCGGGATCGCTTTCCATCCGGTCGATCCCCAGCGCCGCGGCGATCTGCGCGCGCAGCTTTTCCGACGCCCGCATCATCGCGCTGCCGCCGATCGCGGTCGAGCGGCTGGCCAGAGCACCGATGCCATCGGGCAGGTCAGCCGTATCGCCCTCGCCCACCGCGACCCGGTCGGGTGTCACGCCCAGTGCCTCGGCCACGATCTGCGCCCAGGCGGTCTGCCGCCCCTGCCCCTGCGCCGAACTGCCGGTGTGGGCCGCGAACGCCCCGTCCGGCAACAATGCGACGCGCGCGGTTTCCCAGCCCTGCCCGCAGGGTTCGATATAAAGCGCGGTGCCGATGCCCACGACTTCGCCCGCGGCGCGGCGGGTGGCCTGAACCGCGCGCTTTTGCGCGTAAACCGCGCGATTTTCCAGCGCATCCAGCAGCGCGGCGTAATCGCCCGTGTCGATCCATTCGCCCGTCACACCCGGCCCCGGGTTGCGCCCGTCGCGCAGGTTGCGGCGGCGGATCTCCAGCGGATCGCACCCCGCCGCATGGGCCGCCTTGTCGACCAGCCGTTCGATCAGCATCGCCGCCTCGGGCCGCCCGGCGCCCCGGTAGATGTTCATCGGCGCGGTGGCGCTGAAGCCCGCGTCCAGATCCACCGAAACCGCCGGAATGGCATAAGGCCCCGGCAGGATACGCCCGGCGTTGCGCGCGGGCGCGTAGGCGCTGTAGGGCGTCCAGCTTCCCAGATCGAAATGCAGCTGCGCCTCCAGCGCGGTGAAACGCCCGTCACCATCGCAATCCAGCGTGCCCGACGAGGCCGCGCCGCGCCCCTGCGTGGCGGCCATGAAATCGTCGGACCGCGTGGCGGCCCATTTGACCGGGCGGCCCAGATCGCGCGCGGCAAGGGCCACCATGACGTCCTCGGGGTAGATCGAGGCCTTACCGCCAAAGGCGCCGCCCACATCGGGCGCGATCACCTGCACCAGGTCCGGCGCGATGTTCAAAATGCGCGCCAGATCGTCCCGCCCGCGAAAGGGGGTTTGCGTCGACATCCACACGCGCAGGCCATCGCCCACCGGCTCGGCCAGGCAGGCGCGGGGTTCCAGCGCAAAAGGGGCGACGCGGGCGTGATCGACCCGGGCAGCGATCCGGTGGGCCGCGTTCGCCGTGGCTTTGCCACCCTGCCAACGGGCGACAGTTTGCGGCCGGTCCGGGGTTTCACCGTCCTCGATATCCAGCCAGATGGCTTCGGCCGCATCGCGGGCGGCCTCGCGCGTTTCGGCAACGATCGCGGCGACGGGCTGGCCCACGGAAGTAACGCGATCCCGTGCCAGAATATCGAAGGGGCGCACAGGCGCGTCCGGGATCAGGCGGTTGACCGCAGAGGCGCCGGTATCGCCCAGATCGGCAGCGGTATAGACGGCAAGAACCCCCGGCATGTCACGCGCATCCGCCACTTCGAGCGTGGTAATCGCTCCCGCGGCGACCGTGCTGCGCAGGAACTCGGCGAAAACACAGCCCTCGGGCGCGATATCGTCGACGAACCGGCCCTGCCCGCGCAAGAGCGCAGGGTCTTCACGCCGGGGCATGGCCCGCCCGATCCAGCGACGCGCGCCGGTTCTGTTGTCGCTTCCATCCATACGACCATTAGGCCGCAGGCAATTTCATAGGGCAATCACGACATGATCTATAAATTCATAAGCCATATGATATAAAAGCTCCATGAAGATCACCCTGCGCCAGATCGAAGCCTTCCGCGCCGTGACCGAGCTTGGCAGCTTTTCACGCGCGGCCGAGCGGCTGGATACCTCGCAGCCCGCGCTGTCGCAGGTGATCCGCGACCTGGAAAGCGCGCTTGGCACCCGGCTGTTCGACCGCACGACGCGGCGGGTGGACCTGACCGAGGCGGGCACGGCCTTTGCCGCCTCGGCGCTGGCGGGCCTGGACGAGATCGGCCGCGCGGTCGAGCAGGTGCAGGATCTGCGCCTGTTGCGGCGCGGCACGGTGCGGGTGGCCGCCCCGCCGTTGCTGGCATGGACGGCGCTGCCACGGGCGCTGGCCGGGATCGCGGAGAACCATCCGGGGCTGGAGGTCAGGATCGCCGACCTGGGCACCGACGCGATCATGGAGCAGGTGCGCGGCGGGCAGGCCGACCTGGGGCTGGGCACCTTCCCGCCAGCTGCGGACGGGTTCGACCGGCTGCCCGTTCTGCGCGACGAGCTGATGGCCTTTGTTCCGTCCGGGGACGGGCCGGACCGCATGGGCTGGACGGCGCTGGCCGGGCTGGACCTGATCACGCTGACCCGCGAAAGCGGCATCCGCCTGCTGACCGAGGTTGGATTCGAAACCGCGCAACTGCCGCTGCGGCCACGTTACGAGGTGCACCAGATCGGCACGGCGCTGGCGCTGGTGGCCGGGGGGCTGGGCTGCGCGGTGCTGCCCGCCTATGCCCGCGCGGCGGTGGGCACCCGGCCGATCCGCGCCGTGCCGCTGACCGACCCGGTGATCGCGCGCGAGATCACGCTGATCACCGCGCGCGACCGGTCGCTGTCGCCCGCCACGGTGGCGGTGCGCGGCGTGATCCGGCAGGTGCTGCGCGCGATGGCCGGTTAAAGGCTGATCGTGCCCACGCTGGCCCCGCCGCAGACATAAAGAACCTGCCCGGTGACAAACCCGGTTTCCGGCGCGCAGAAGAACAGGAAGGCGTTCGAGACATCCGCCGTCGTGCCAAGGCGGCCGACGGGGATGCGGCCCGCCAGTTCCACCTCGCGGTCCGATCCCTTGGGGATGATACCCCAGAAATTGTCGGTCTGGATCGGCCCCGGCGCCACCACGTTCACGGTGATCCCGTGCGGCGCCAGCTCCAGCGCCCAGGTGCGCGCCATGCCGATCATGCCCGCCTTGGTCGCGGCATAGGCGGTGCGCGTCGGCACGCCCAGCGCGGCGCGCGAGCCGTTGAACAGCACCCGGCCAAAGCGGCGTTCCTTCATCCCCGGCAGCACCGCCTTGAGCAGCGTCAGCGCCGCGCCGAGATGTAGCTGCGCAAGGCCGGTGATGTCGCCGGGCTCGGCCGCTTCCACGAGGTTTGGCCAGATCAGCCCGGCATTGTGGATCAGGTGGGTCACGCCCCGGCCGGCCAGTTGCGCCGCGGTGGCCGAAACTGCATCGGCATCCAGCAGGTCGACAGGCAGGGTTTCGAAGCGGTCATGGGTGAAACCGGGTGCATTGCGCGACAGGTTGATCACACGGTAGCCGCGATCCAGCAGGCGTTGCGCAAGGTCCAGCCCGATGCCTTTCGACGCCCCGGTGATGACGGCGGTATACTCGGTCATTGCGATCCTCCGGGCACGAGGGCCAGCACCCTGAGCGGGCTGCCGGTGCCGCCCCTGATCTTGAGCGGCGGCGCGATCAGCACCGCGCCCGTGGGCGGCAAAAGGTCGAGGTTGCACAGGCATTGCAGCCCGTATTTGCCCGCCCCGTGCAACAGGAAATGCGCGGGATAAGGCGGGTCGTAATGCGCGCCCTGCCCGGCATCGGTGCCCACGCATTCGGTGCCGAAACCGCGAATGTCGCGCTCCAGCAGCAGGCGGATCGCATCGGGGGTGGGGCCGGGGGAATGCGGCCCGTCTTCGGCCATGTTCAGGTATTCGGCCCCGGTCCGTTGCGACCAGTCGGTGCGCATCAGCACCCAGGCCCCGGCGGGGATGGGGCCGTGTTCGGCCTCCCACGCGGCGATGATTTCGGGGGTCAGTTCGAAATCGTCGTCCTGCGCCGTGCCTGCGGAACAGTCGATCACGCAGACCGGGCCGATCAGGTGTTCGGCGGGGATTTCATCGACCGCGCCGCCGGGCCAGTCGCGCCCCGAAACCCAGTGGATCGGCGCGTCGAAATGCGTGCCGGTATGTTCGTTCAGCGTGAGGTTGTGCCATTTCCATGCCGGGCCGCGATGGTCATAGGCGCTGACCTCTTCCATCCGAAACCGGGCGCATTGCGCGAATTCGGGCGGCAGCACGATCACCGGGAAATCGGGATCGAGCCGGTGGGTCAGGTCCACCACCCGCACGTCGCCACCGGCCAGCGCGCCGGTCAGTCGGTCAAGCACGCTCATGCTCCGCCCCCCGTGATTTCGCGTTCCAACAGGCCCGGATCGCTGCGCCAGCGGTCGGCCAGGTCGCGGGCCACGTCGCCGCAAAAGATATCCTCAAGCCCCTGTTGCAGCCCGTCCACGACGGCGCGGGCCAGCGCCTTTGGCGCGACCTTCGGCGGCGGCAAAGGCTGGTGCCACTCATCCTCGGTCGGGCCGGTATAGACGCAGGCCATGCGCAGGCCCGAGGGCGCGAATTCCGCGCGCAGCGTCTGCGCGACCGAACGCGCGGCGGCCTGGCTGGCGTTGAACGCGCCATAGGCCGGATCGGGCGACAGGGCGTGCGCCGACAGGATCGTGACGAAGGCCGCCGCCGAGTTGACGCCATCCGCCGTGCGCCCGGCCATACCGGGGCCGAATGCCTGCGCCAGACGCATCAGGCCCAGCGCGTTCACCTCCATCTCGTCGCGGGCAGCGGTGGTGTCGTGGCCCAGCACACCGCCGGGGCGGATATGGCGGGCGGTGTTGATCAGGATATCGACCTTGCCGCCGATCTCGGACGCGGCCTCTTTCAGGCTTTGCGGGTCGGTCACGTCGAGCGGCAGGAGGCTGACATTCTCCAGCCCGTCCAGCGCCGACAACCCGTGCGGGCGGCGCCACATCTCGGGCACGCCGGCAAAGACATGCGCCGCCCCCGCCGCGAAAAGCGCGTCGATCAGCGGGCGGGTCACCGGGTGGGTGGCGTCCGAGATCAGGACGCGGCGGTGTTTCGGGTGCGTGCCCATCGCGCGCAGTACCGGGTCGTCTTCCATATCGTCGCTCCTGTGTTCCGGGAGGGCCACCATCACGCCCTGCCCCGCGCGGTCCAGCCTGAGATCGACCCGCACCCTGTCGCCGCGCCCGACGCCCACCAGATGCGCCAGCACCACCGGCCCGGCCTTGAGCTGCACGCTGCCCATGCGCCAGGGCAGGCGTTCGCGGAAATACGGATCGGGCGAGGCGTGGATGCGGGTTTCGGCCAGCAACTTTCCATACGGCTTCGTATCTTTCCAGGACAGGTCGTGCGACAGGCAGGCATGGCAGGCGTCGCGCGGGGGATACTGCACCGCGCCGCATTCGCCGCAATGCTGCAGGGCAAACCGCCCTTCGGCCGCAGCGACCGAGAGGCCCAGCGCGGCGCGCGAACGCATCGCCGGCGGCAGGGTGGGCACAACCGTGCGTTTCTGCGGGTCTTTCTTTTTCGGGTATGGCAGGGTCATGCGGCGCCCTCCAGTATCGCCACGCCGGAACAGACGCCGCGATCGTAATTCACCATGCCAAAGCCCGATACCATCGCCAGCCGCGCATCGGCCACCTGTGTCGGCCCGGCCTGCCCGGTGACCTGGCGGATCGCTTCGACCATGCCAAGGTATCCGCCCGCAGCCCCGGCCTGACCCGTCGACAATTGCCCGCCGCTGGTGTTGTGGGGGAAATCGCCGCCGATCGTCAGGTCATGGGTGCGCACGAATTCCGCGCCGCCGCCCTTTTCGCAGAAACCCAGATCCTCGATCTGCATCATCGAGATCACGGGGTAATCGTCATAGGTTTGCAGCAGGTCCATATCCTGCGGCCCGCACCCGGCCTGCGCATAAAGCGTGTCGATATCCACCGCCCAGCCGCCGCGCAGTTGCACCGGGTCACCAGCATAGGCGTTGTGGCGTTCGATACTGCCGCGAATGCGGGCGAAGGGCAGGTTGCGGCGCAGCGCCTCGTCCTCGCGCATGACAAGGAACGCCTCGACCCCGGCGCAGGGCATCACGCAGTCGAACAGCGCCACGGGGTCCGAGATCATGCGGGCGTTCAGGTAGTCATCGAGGCTGAGCGGCTTTTTCATCAGCGCGTGCGGGTTGCGCAGGGCGTTGGCACGCTGGGCCACGGCAATGCGGCCGAAATCTTCGCGCCGGGCGCCGTATTCTGCCATGTAGGCGTCCATGATCAGCGCGAATGTCGCGTTCGGCCCGCCGTAGCCGTACGGGTATGCGGCATCGAGCGAAAAGCGCGAAAAAGCCGAAAGCAATTGCCGAAAACTGTCGATGCGGTTGGCATCGCCGGCGACGCAGGCCACGATATCGGCATCGCCCGCCTGCACGGCACGGGCGGCGCGGCGGGCAGCGACGACGCCGCTGGCCCCGCCCATCGGGATGGTATCGAGGTAACGGAGGCTGAGGCCCAGATGCTGCGCCAGCCCCACGGGCGTGTCGGGAAAAAGCGTGAAGGAACTGACCGACAGCCCGTCGATCTGCCCCGGCTTCAGCCCCGCCGCATCCAGCGTACCGCGCAGGCCCCGCGCGATCCACCAATGGGCGGTTTCGTTGGAATAGCGCACATAGGGCACCGTGACCGGGCAGGTCAGAACGATACCGTCATAGGGGGCGCCGCTCATGCCGCGCTCCGTTTTTTCAGGGGACGCTGGTCGTGGGTTCCGGGCGCGGCCAGCAGGTCAGCGGCCATCGCCTTTAGCTGGCCACGCTGGATTTTCTGGGTTGCGGTCAGTGGCAGCGCATCGACGAACGCGATGTATCCCGGCGCCTTGTAATAGGCGAGCTGCGTCAGGCACCAGCGCGTGATATCCCCGGCCAGTTCGGCAGACGGATCATCGACGACAAGGCAGGCGAACACCTCGTCCCCGCGCACCGGGTCGGGCACGGCGGCCACCGCGGCCGAGCGGATGGCGGGGTGGCGCATCAGCAGCGATTCCACCTCGACCGCGGCGATATTTTCGCCCGAGCGGCGGATCACGTTCTTCTTGCGGTCGACAAAGAACATGGACCCGTCCGGGTCTTGCCGCACGATGTCGCCGGTGTGGAACCAGCCGCCTTCCCATGCCTCGGCCGTGGCGGCGGGGTTCTTGTAATACTCGGCGAAAAAACCCCGGCGCGGATCGTCGCCCGCGTGGCGCACCAGCAATTCGCCGGGCGCGCCGCCGGTGTCGTTGCCATGTTCGTCGGTGATGCGTATTTCCAGCTCCGGGCCCGGCTTGCCCAGGCAGCTTTCGCCGACGCGGCGCGGTAGGTCGTTGGCGCAGATCACCGCACCCGCGCCCGTTTCGGTCATCGCCCATGCCTCGACCAAGGGAAAGCCGAACCGTGCCTCGAAGGTTTCGTGCAGCTTGGGATCGACACCGGCGCCGAAACCGAACCTTACCGTATGGTTCCTGTCATCCGGGCTTTCGGGCATCCCCATCAGCATCGAGGGCATGACGCCAAGGTAATGCAGGCAGGTGGCGCGGCTGTCGCGCACCGATTGCCACCATGTGCGCGGGTGGAACCGGTCCAGCACCGTCAGGCAGCCGCCCACGGCAATCATCGCCATCAGCGAATAGGCCATCGCGTTCATGTGAAAGATCGGCAGCGGGGTGATCATCCGCTCGCCTTCGGTGGACAGCGCGCAAAGCCCGCCCGCCCCGGCATACCAGCGACCGGCCATCAGGAAATACTCGTTCGGCAGCACACAGCCCTTGGGTTGCCCCGTGGTGCCCGAGGTGTAAAGCATTGCGGCTTCGGCTTTTTCGCCCAAGCCCTGCGCCAGTTGCGCACCGGCGCGGGGGCCGGGCAACGGATCGTCCGGCGTGACGACAGGCATCACGATGCCGGCCTCTTTCGCGGCTTGCGAAAGCTCCGTTACCCGCGACGGGATCGCCACGGCAAGGGCAGGCTCGGCATGGCCGATCATATAGGTCAGCTCGGCCGCGCGCAGGTCGGGGTTCACCGGAACGATGGACGCGCCGATCCTGTTGAGCGCGAGGAACCACAGGAAGAACGCGGGCCGGTTTTCCAGCAGGACCATGACGCGGTGCCCCGCGCCATAGCCTGCCTGCGCCAGTGTATCGGCAATGGCATCCACCTGCGCCAGAACCATACTGTATGGTATACTCTCGGCTGCGATCCCGTAAACTTTGGCGGTTTCCGGCAAAACGGACAGCATATCGCGGTCCGGCCAGCGCGCGGCGCTGGCGGCAAAGGCCGCGTGAATACTGGGGCAACCGGCCGCAATCATGGCAGAAGCTGGATATTGCCGAAGGCCGCGTCGCAGTTCAGCAGGTCGACCCGCTTGTTCGCGATACGCAGCTTGCCATCGACCAGCGTCAGCTCATGCGTGGCGGTCAGCGCCAGCAGGAACTGGTCGTCCAGCCGCGTTTCCACGTAATGCATGCTGGTGTTGGTGACATAACGGTCCGCGCCTTCGTCCATCTCGTCTACAAACGGGCGCTGGATCACGTGGTGGCAGCGGCTTTTGGGTTTCTGACTGAAGGTGCGCGCACCGTTCAGACGCTCGACCCGCAGTTTCAGCATGAACATATCCTCGTAAAGCAGCGAGGTCACGTGAAGCGGATCTTCCTGCTTCCAGTCCAGCGGCATCCAGTAGTGCCCGTCGGGCAGCCACAGGTCCAGCCAGTCGTCATAGCGGCCTTCGTCCAGCATCCGGGCCTCGGCATAGATGAAATCGATCAGGTCATCGCGCGTGATGGTCATTCGGCTGCCTCCTTGCCGCCCATGTCGGCGGTCATGAACCTGACCCAGGCATGGAACTGGTTGCGCATCTGGCGTTCGGTGGTGCCGTTCTCGACCCGCTCTTCGTCGAAATCCTCGTCCTCTTCATAGAGGCGCTGAACATTGACCCATTCCAATCCGTCGACATGCAGCCCCTCTTGCGCGCGTTCGTACATTTCCAGGTCGTCATGCCCCACGATCGAGGTGGGGGCGTTGATCATCCGGTTATACATCGCCGTGCGCGCGGTCAGCTCGTCCGGCGCATCGACAAGGCGATAGATATAGCTTTCCACCAGCGTCTTGTCGGCGGCCAGCGGGATGAAGACGCGCAATTGCTGGATCGGCCCCTTGATCATGATGTTGGGGAAATAGACGGTGTTGTGCCGGTTCTCCGCCAGGATCGCCTTTGCCTTGTCCTCGCCATAGGCATCGACCAGCTTTTCGAAATAGCCCGGAATGGCCGAGTAATCCGAGTGGATCGAATGATGCACGCCGGTGTGCCCGTGCCCGTTGGGCCAGGTGCGGATGCCCATGTTTTCGAAGAATTCATAGGGCGACATGAAGGGGGCGATGATCTCCATCGCGGGCGGTTTCGGATCATCCTCGGAATAGCCGAGTTCCTTCCAGATCCGCACGGCGGTGCCTGCACTGCTTTCATGGGCCACCATCGGATGGCAGGTGTCGGTCTGGTTCTCGACCAGCATTTTCCAGTTGCACTGGTGCATGTAGCGCAGCGGCGGGCCCGCGACCTCCAACCGGCCGGCGGGCGAACGGTCGATCATGTTGTCGAGCGACGAGAGCGCGCCGCCAAAGAATTCTTCGAAGGAGATCCCCTCTTCGGCCAGACGCGCGAAAACGAAGCCGCGGTAATTGTGCACCGCGCCCACCGCCTTCATGCCGTTGCCGGTTTTCTGATCCTCCAGCCCGGTGCCCTCGTAGCCCTTTTTCAGCGGGATCGCCAAAAGGCAGCCATCGGTCTTGAACGACCAGGCGTGATAGGGGCAGCGAAAGAACTTGCCGGTATTCCCGGTGCGGTCGATGGCGATCTTGGTGCCCTTGTGCGGGCAGCGGTTGTAGAGAACCTTGATCTCGTTATCCGTATGCCGGACCATGATCACCGGCTGGTCGCCGACCTGCGTGGTGAAATAATCGCCCTTGTTCGGGGTCTGGCTGTCATGGCCGACGAACACCCAGGCGTTGGCGAAAAGATGTTTCATCTCCAGCCGGAAAACCTCGGGGTCGATATAGACATCGCGGTGCACTTCGCGCCCGCGCACAAGGGCTGCGACCGCTTGCGGATTGTCGGTGTAACGTCCCATTTCGTCCTCCCTTACAGGTCCAGGACCAGCCGCGCGGATTTCGCCCGGCTGACACAGATTTGCATGACCTTGCCTTCGGCCTTTTCGGCGTCCGACAGCACAACGTCGCGGTGGTCGGGCGTGCCCTCGCTCACCTCGGTCTGGCAGATGCCGCAATCGCCGCGCTGGCAATCGTAGATCAGGTCGATCCCACCTTCCTCGAGCACTTCGATGATCGACTTGCCCGGCGGGATGGTGAAGGTCTGCCCGGTCGAGGCGATCTGAACCTCGAAGGGCTGGTCCCCCGCCTGCCCCGCGCCGCCATTGTCGAACAACTCCACATGCACGCGGTCGGCGGGGATGCCCGCGGCCTCGGCCTTTGAGCGCGCCGCGTCGATCATCCCCTTGGGGCCGCAGATATAGAGGTGCCGGTCGCCCACACCCCCGATCAGCGTATCGAGGTCGAGCGCAGAGTCGTCGTCGTCGCAATGGATATGCAGATCACCGCCCAGCATCCCGGCCAGCTCCTCACCATACGCCATCGCATCGCGGCAGCGCCCGGCATAATGCAGCGCGACGGGCGTGCCCGCCGCCCTGAGCGCGGCAGCCATCGAGATCATCGGGGTGATCCCGATCCCGCCCGCCAGCAGCACCGCGGGCGCGTCGGGCGTGACGGGAAAATCGCATTTCGGTGCGGCGGCCTGCACCTCGTCGCCCTCGGCCAGCGCGTGCATGAATGCGGAGCCGCCCGCGCCATCCTCTTCCCGCTGAACGGCGATGGTATACTGGCCGGGCGCGTCGCACGCGTCATCCCACGCGATCAGCGAATAGGCCCGGTCGCCGCCATCCACATCGACACGTATATGCGCGCCGGCCGCCCATGCGGGCAGGGCGGCGCCCTGCGGGGCGGTCAGCGTGAATTCGGAAATCCGCCCGGTCAGCGGCCGTATCCGTGTCACGCGCAGCGTCTGTTTCGTCATGATCGCGTCTCCCTTGTCAATAAGTATGAAAATTCATATAAATTCGGTCAAGACTTTTCTTTCCGCCGTTTTGCCGGCCCTTTTCGTTGACTTTTCGGGTATTTCCCGCTTTTGGAGGGGCCCGCGACAAAGGACATGCAATGCAGGACAGCCCCGCGATCGAGCAGGATATCGAAGATCGGGACGAGGGATTCGTCTCGAACTACCTGCTGTATCTGCTGGCCGCGGCAAGCGAGGCGGCAAGCGCCCAGTTCCACGCCCGGGTGCGCAAGACCGGGCTGCGCGTGCCGGAATGGCGGGTGCTGGCCTGGCTGCACGACCGCGATGGCGAGATGATCACGCGGCTGGCCCGGATATCGCTGATCGAACAGTCGCGCCTGACCAAGATCATCATCCAGATGGAGGAGCGCGGGCTGGTCACCCGGCAGGGCGACGCGCAGGACCGCCGCCGCGTCCGCGTCTGGCTGACCGACACGGGGCGGAGCCTGTCGGCAACGCTGGTCGAAGAGGCCCGCCTGCATGAGGCGCGGCTGCTGTCGATCCTCGAAGGCGGCGATGGCGCGCGGCTGAAACCCGCGCTGGCCGCGCTACTGGAAACGCTGGACCCCGAAAGCCGGGAATAGGCGGCCGCTATCCCATCACCGCCGGCAGTTTCGCATAGCCCCGGAACCGCATCCGCCCGCCCAGTTCACGCCCTTCGGCGATCCGATAATTCGGAAAACGGTTCAGAAGGCGGCCGATGGCGATCCGCCCCTCAAGCCGCGCCAGCGTCAGACCGACACAGACATGCGGCCCCCCGGCGAATGCCAGGTGACGGTTGGGTTTGCGGGTGATGTCGAACCTTTGCGGATCGTCGAAAACCGCCGGATCGCGGTTCGCCGCGCCGATCACCAGGTGCAGGTTGGTGCCTTTCGGCACGCTCAGCCCGTCGATTTCGATGTCTTGCGTGGTTTCGCGATTGCCAAGCTGGTTGGGCGAGGCGTAGCGCAGGAACTCCTCGATCGCGGGGGCGATCAGGGCCGGGTCGTCCAGCAGGCGCGCCTTTTCCTGCGGATGGTCGCCCAGCAGCGCCAGCCCGTTGCCGATGAGGTTGGTCGTCGTCTCGTGGCCCGCGTTCAGGATGAAGATGCAGTTCTGCAAAAGCTCAATCTCGCTAAGCTGTGCATCGGCCCCTTCGCCGCGGATCAGCCGGGTCAGAACGTCGGTTTCGGGGTCGCCGGGGCTGGCCCGCCGGCGGGCGACCAGATCCTCCAGGTAGGTCTTGAACTCGGTCACGCTGTCATGCCCGCGCTTGAGTTGCGCGTCGCTCAGCGTGGGTTCCAGCGCGCCGAGGATCGCCAGCGACCAGTCGCGCAGCGGGCCGCGTTCGTCCATCGGCACGTCCAGAAGGTTGCCGATGATCTGGATCGGAATCGAACTGGCGAAATCCTCGATCAGGTCGACCCGATCCTTGCCCGCCATCCGGTCCAGCAGGTGATCCACCGTGGCGATCAGCCCCGGCTCCACCCGCTGGATCGCGCGGGGTGTCAGCGCCGAGGTCATGATCTTGCGCACCCGCGTATGCAGCGGCGGATCGCTGAACACCAGCGAGGTGGTGTGATGTTCGTAAAGCGGGCTGCCCGCCCCGAATTTCGGTGCAAAGGCCACCTTCTTGTCCGAGGAATACAGTCCCGTATCCTTGTAGATCCGCTCCAGGTCGGCATGGCGCGACAGCAGGACCGACCCGTCCGGCTGCGGCAGGACCGGGGCGTGCTCCAACAGGGCGGCATACCAGGGGAACGGGTCGTCCACGAACCCGGCCGGCGGCGCGGCCAGGTCGAATGCGCGGACCTTGTCGGCGGTTATCTGCGGCGCGGTCATGGCGTCCTCCCTTCGGGTTGTACGGTCAGCAATTTCTTGACAGAAAAACCGACCGTGTGGTCGATTTTACAAAATACAGGTTCACAAGCCAGTGATTCTGTGGATATATGAAATTGCATATAATAGCCGGACGCAACCGATCCGGCACACAAACGGGAGGTAAGAAGATGAAACTGACCAAGCTCATGGCCAGCGCCGCGCTTGCCGTGGCCGCCGCCACCGCCAGCTTTGCCGAGGAAAACCTGGTGATTTCCAGCTGGCTGCCGCCGGCACATCCGATCAACACCGAGATGCTGCAGGGCCTTGCCGACATGATGGCCGAGGCCACGGGCGGCGAGGTGACCGCCGAGATCAAGATGGGCCTTGCCCCGCCGCCAGCGCAGATGGACCTGGTGATGGACGGCGCGGCGGACGTGACGATCATCTTTCACGGCTACCAGCCGGGCCGTTTCGTGGCCACCAAGCTGATCGAACTGCCGGGCTACGAGGGCAATGCCGAGGCGGCCTCGGTCGCCTACTGGCGTGTGCACGAGGCGCATCTGGCGCAGATCGACGAACATCGCGGCGTCAAGCTGATCGGCCTGACCACCCATGGCCCCGGCCAAATCCATTCGAACAAGGAGGTCGCAACGCTCGACGATCTTAACGGGCTGAAAACCCGCCTGGGCGGCGGCGTGTCGGCCGATGTCGGCGCCGAGCTGGGCCTTGTCGGCATCCAGGTGCCCGCGCCCAAGGTCTATGAAACGCTCGACAGCGGCGCGGCCGATGCCGTGGCAATGAACATGGGCGAGCGCATCAGCTTCAAGCTGAACGAGGTTGCCAAGAACGTCTATGAAATGCCCGGCGGGTTCTATCGCGGCTCCTTCGCCGTGCTGATGAGCCAGGAGCGTTTCGACAGCCTGCCCGAGGCCGCGCAGAAGGCGCTTGAGGATAACGTGTTCGGCGAGCCCTTCAGCCGCATGATGGGCAAGGCATGGGATGTCAGCGACGACAGCGCCCGCGAGGCGACCCTGGCGGCGGGTGACAACAAGATCGTCACCGCCTCCGGGGAAGACCAGGCGAAATTCGCCGAGATGGCTGCCCGCGTGCGCGAAAAGATCCTGGCCGAGATCGCCGAAACCGGCATCGACGCCCAGGCCGCGTATGAGATGGTCAAGGCCGAAATGGCCAAGGCATCCATGTAAACCCACGCGGACGGGGCCGCCGCGCGCGGCCCCGCCCCCCAATCCGGGCCGCCCGCATGATCCTGCTGAAACGCCTTGCCCAGCTGGCCGCCGTTCTTCCCATCCTTGTCGCCTCGATCGCGCTTTTCGCGCTGATGGTTCTGACATTCTGCGATGTGATCCTGCGGTCGGCCTTCAACGCGCCCATCGAGGCGGCGACCGAACTGACCCGCATCGCCATCGCGGTGATCGTGTTCTCGGCCCTGCCGCTGCTGTCCGCACGCGGGCAGCATATCTCGGTCGATCTGCTGGACCCGATCTTTGCCCGGTTCCGCCTTGCGCGGTGGCGCGACGGGATCGTCAACCTGGCCTGTGGCGTGATGCTGTATTTCCCGGCCAGCCGTGTGGTCGACCTGGCCCAGCGCGCGCGCAGCTATGGCGACCAGACCGAATACCTGAACATCCCGACCTACCTTATCGGGTGGTTCATCGCGATCATGAGCTTTGCCACCGCGCTGGTGCTGATCCTGCGCGGCGCCGTGATCCTGTTTGCCCCCTCCAAGCTGAGACTGATCCGTAATGACTGAATCGCTTATCGGTTTCGCCGCCGTTCTTGTGCTGGTGCTGCTGCGTATGCCCATCGCCTTTGCCATGGGGCTGGTGGGGCTGGTCGGCTACATGATCGAAACCAGCTGGCGCGGCGCGATCTCGATGGCGGCGCGGCTGATCATCGACACCAGCCAGGATTACGGGCTGTCCGTCGTCCCGCTGTTCATCCTGATGGGGCTGTTCGTGAACAAGGGCGGTATCAGCCGCGAGCTTTATGCGGTTTCCAACGCCTTTCTGGGCCATATGCGCGGCGGTCTGGCGATGGCGACCATCGTGGCCTGCGGCGGTTTCGCTGCGATCTCGGGCTCGTCGCTGGCGACGGCGGCGACCATGTCCAAGGTCGCAATGCCGGAAATGCGCAAGTTCGGCTATTCCGACGGGTTGTCCACCGCCTCGATCGCGGCGGGCGGCACGCTGGGCATCCTGATCCCGCCCAGCGTGATCCTGGTGATCTATGGCATCCTGACCGAAACCTCGATCGGGCAATTGTTCATCGCCGGCATCATTCCCGGCGCGCTTGGCATCCTGTTCTACCTGGTCGCCGTGCGCATCACCGTCGCCCGCGACCCCGACTCCGGCCCCGCCGGCACCCGCACCGACTGGGCCGGGCGCTGGAAAGCGATCAAGGGCGTCTGGGCGGTCTTGCTGCTGTTCGGGCTGGTGATCGGCGGGCTTTACGGCATCCTGGATTTCTGGCCGATCCATCTGACATTCTCGCCGACCGAGGCGGCCGGCATGGGCGCGATGGGTGCATTCCTTATCGCGCTGCTGCGTGGCAGCCTGTCCCTGACGGATATCCGCGAGGTGCTGGCGGAAACCACGATGACCACCGCCTCGCTGTTCGCGGTGCTGATCGGGGCGTGGATCTTTTCCAACTTTGTCAACATCGCCGGTCTGCCCGAGGCGCTGAGCGCGATGGTCGGAAACCTCGGCCTGTCGCCATGGATGGTGATGGCGGTGATCCTGCTGATCTACATCATCCTGGGCTGCGTGTTCGAAAGCCTGTCGATGCTGCTGCTGACCGTGCCGATCTTTTTCCCGCTGGTGACGGGGCTGGGTTTCGATCCGGTGTGGTTCGGCATCATCGTGGTCGTGGTTACGGAAATCAGCCTGATCACCCCGCCCGTGGGGCTGAACGTCTTTGTCCTGAAAGGCGTGGTCGGCGACGTGTCGACCGGCACGATCTTCAAGGGGGTCACGCCGTTCTGGGCGATGGATATCGTGCGGCTGGCACTGTTGCTGGCGGTGCCGGGGCTGGTGCTCTACCTGCCCTCCTTGATGTAGGCGCTATTCGGCGGCGTTCCGCGCCGCCAGCCCCGCAAGCGCGACGATCTGCGCCACGACGGCATCCACCCCTTCCCCGTGGCGCAGCGCGGTAAAGACGAAGGGCCGCCCGCCGCGCATCCGCGTGGCATCGCGCTCCATCACCTCAAGCGATGCGCCGACATGCGGGGCAAGGTCGGTCTTGTTGATGACCAGCAGGTCGGATTTCGTGATCGCCGGCCCGCCCTTGCGCGGGATCTCCTCACCCGCGGCCACGTCGATGACATAGAGCGTCAGGTCGGCCAGTTCCGGGCTGAAGGTGGCCGACAGGTTGTCGCCGCCGCTTTCGATCAGCACGATTTCCACATCCGGGTGCCGCGCCACCATTTCCGCCACGGCGGCAAGGTTGATGCTGGCATCCTCGCGGATCGCGGTGTGCGGGCAGCCGCCTGTTTCCACACCGATCACCCGGTCGGCGGGCAGAATCTGCATCCGCATCAGCGCCTCGGCATCCTCTTGCGTGTAGATATCGTTGGTGATCACGCCGATGGAGAACCGGGTCTTCAGCACCTCGGCAAGGCGCGCGGTCAGCGTCGTCTTGCCCGCCCCCACCGGGCCGCCGATACCGATCCGCAGGGGGCCGTTCATTTTCGTCATGACTGGAACAACCTCGTCTCAAGGGTTTCGTGCCGCATCGCCGCGATGTCGGACAGGAAACAGGTGGAATGAATGTCACCGGGCGTCAGCCCGCGTGTCTCGTCCGCGATCCGGGTGCAAAGCGGGATCAGCGCCGCCAGCACCCGCTGCCCCTCGGTCTGGCCCAGCGGGATCAGCCGGATCGCGGCCGAGGTCAGGTTCGACACGAAGGCATGAAGGTAAAGCGCCACCGCCTCTCCCTCCGGTATCCCCGCCTGCCGTGCCGCCGCGCCGACCGCCAGCGGCAGCAGGATGGGCGGCACATCCAGCCCCCAGACCGTGTTGACGGCCTGCGCGAATGCCGCGCCCTGCCGTTCCGCCTCGCGCAGGCGTTCGGCGCTGGCGGCAAAGGCGCGCGCCTGCGCGTCGAGCGCCGGGAGCGCAGCACCATCAGCCCCCATCGCGCAGCTAAGCCAGATCGCATCCGACCGCCCGGTGCCTTCGGTCAGCACATCCGTCAGCCATTCCTGCAGCGCATCCGCATCCCGCAGCCATCCCGCCTGCACCGCCGCCTCCAGCCCGTGCGAATAGGCGAAGGCCCCGATGGGAAAGCTGGGCGACAGCCATTGCGCCAGCGTCAGCAGGCGGGGATCAGTGGGCATGACCATGCGAATGGTCATGGGCGCTGTGGCCGTGTTCATGCGCGTGGGTGCGGCCATGACCATAGGCGCCGCCCTCGGGCGTGAACGGCTCCTGCCCCTCGGTCACGGTGGCGTCGAGATGCGCCAGCATATGCGCAATCACCGGATCGCGCTGGATCAGCAGGCGCCCGGTTTCCACCTGGCAGGGCGTGTGGCGGTTGCCGATATGCCATGCCAGCCGCGCCAGGTTCTCCCCGGTCACGATCAGCACAGGCTCGTCCGCCGCCGCGACTGCGACCAGCCTGCCATCGTTCAGCGCCAGCGCGTCGCCGGGGTTCAGCGACGTGGTCTGTTCAAGGTCCACCACGAAGGGCGTTCCGTCATCCGTCACCAGCCGTTTGCGGCGCAGGAACCGCGCGTCGTAATCCAGCGTGACGGTGGCGGCATCGCCCGACCAGTGTCCGGCACGGTAAAGGGTCTGGGCAAGGGGAAGGTCGGTCATCTGGTTACCTCAGAACAGGAAATAGCGTTGCGCCATCGGCAGCACTTCGGCCGGCTGGCAGGTCAGCAACTCGCCATCGGCGCGCACCTCGTAGGTTTCGGGGTTCACCTCGATCTCGGGGCGGGCGTCGTTCAGGATCAGGTCGCGCTTGCCGATGCCGCGGGTATCGGACACCGCAAGCGTCCGCTTGGCCAGCCCCAGCCGTTCGCCGATCCCGTCGGCCTGCGCCGCGCCCGAGACAAAGGTGACGGCCGAGTTTTCCACCGAGCGGCCATAGGCCCCGAACATCGGCCGGGAATAGACCGGCTGCGGCGTGGGAATGCTGGCATTGGGGTCGCCCATCTGCGCCATCACGATCGAGCCGCCCAGCAGCACCATCTCGGGCTTCACCCCGAAAAAGGCCGGGTTCCACAGCACAAGGTCGGCGCGTTTGCCCTGCTCGATACTGCCGATATGATCCGACACGCCATGCGCGATGGCGGGGTTGATGGTGTATTTCGCCACGTAGCGGCGCACGCGGTAATTGTCGTTCTCGCCCTGCTCCTCGGGCAGCCGGCCGCGCTGCTTCTTCATCTTGTCGGCGGTCTGCCAGGTGCGGATGATCACCTCGCCCACGCGGCCCATCGCCTGGCTGTCCGACGCGATGATGCTGAAGGCGCCCATGTCGTGCAGGATATCCTCGGCCGCGATGGTTTCGCGCCGGATGCGGCTTTCGGCAAAGGCCACATCCTCGGGGATCGACTTGTCGAGGTGGTGGCACACCATGAGCATGTCGAGATGTTCCTCGATCGTGTTCACGGTAAACGGTCGCGTCGGGTTGGTCGAGCTGGGCAGAACATGCGCCTCGCCGCAGATTTTGATAATGTCCGGCGCATGGCCACCGCCTGCGCCCTCGGTATGGAAGGCATGGATGGTGCGGCCCTGCATGGCCTTGACCGTATGCTCGACAAAGCCGGATTCGTTCAGCGTGTCGGTATGGATCATCACCTGAACGTCCCAATCGTCGGCGACCGTCAGGCAGCAATCTATGGCGGCGGGGGTGGTGCCCCAGTCCTCATGCAGTTTCAGCGCGCAGGCCCCGGCCCTTATCTGTTCCTCCAGCGCGGCGGGCAGGCTGGCATTGCCCTTGCCCGCGAAGGCCAGGTTCATCGGAAAGGCATCCGCCGCCTGCAGCATCCGCCCGATATGCCACGGCCCCGGCGTGCAGGTGGTGGCCAGCGTCCCGTGCGCGGGCCCGGTGCCGCCGCCCAGCATGGTGGTCAGCCCCGAATGCAGCGCATCCTCGATCTGCTGCGGGCAGATGAAATGGATATGGCTGTCGAACCCGCCCGCCGTGAGGATGCGCCCCTCGCCGGCGATTACCTCGGTCCCCGGTCCGACGACGATGGTCACACCGGGCTGCGTGTCGGGGTTGCCCGCCTTGCCGATGGCGGCGATACGCCCGTCCTTCAGCCCCACATCCGCCTTCACGATCCCCCAGTGATCGACGATCAGCGCGTTGGTGATCACGGTATCCACCGCGCCCTGCGCCCGCGTCGCCTGGGATTGCCCCATGCCGTCGCGGATCACCTTGCCGCCGCCGAACTTGACCTCTTCGCCATAGGACAGCGCGTTACCGCCCTGCCCGCCGGTCATGGCCGCGCCGACCGCCTCGGCGGTCAGGTCGCGTTCGACCTCGATGATCAGGTCGGTATCGGCAAGGCGCAGCCGGTCGCCCACGGTGGGGCCGAACATGGCGGCGTAATCGGCGCGTCTGATCTGGGTCGGCATGTCATGCACTCCTGTTCGGTGGGGTGGCGGGCCGGGCCCGCCCTGCAACTTCGCGGCGGTGGTCAGTCAAGTTCGCCCATGACCCGCTGGTTGAAGCCATAGATGCGCCGCGCGCCCGCGATCGGGATCAGGCACACCTCGCGCCGCTGGCCGGGTTCGAACCGCACCGCCGTACCCGCCGCGATATCGAGCCGGTGACCGCGTGCGGCGGTCCGGTCGAAATCGAGCGCCGGGTTGGCTTCGGCAAAGTGATAGTGGCTGCCTACCTGCACGGGCCGGTCGCCGGTATTGGCCACCATCAGGGTGATCGCCTCGCGCCCGGGATTGAGCGTCAGCTCGCCCGCCGCGGGGAAAAGTTCGCCGGGGATCATCGCGCCACCCCCTCAGCCCGTCGCCAGAAGCCAGGCGCCCAGCGCGGCCACCGCCCCGCCGCCACTGCGCAGCAGCCCCGGACGGTTCAGCCGTTCCAGCGCCACCCCGCAGGCAAGCCCCGCCATGTGCAGCACCACCGTCGCCGCGACAAAGCCGCTGAGATACGGCAGCGCGTTGGCCACGCCGATCTCAAGCCCGTGCGCATGGCCGTGAAAGAACCCGAACCCCGCCACCAGCGCCACCGCACCGGCCAGCGGCAGCCGCACCGCCAACGCGACCAGCACCCCCAGCACCAGCACCGAGGACAGGATCACCGGCTCGACCATCGGCAGGCCCAGGCCGCCCAGCGCGGCGCCGAAGCCCAGCACCATCGCGCCCACGAAACCCGCCGGCAGCGCCACCAGCGCCCGCCCCGGCATCAGCGCCGCCCAAAGCCCGACGCAGACCATGGCAAGCACATGGTCGGCCCCGAACAGCGGGTGCGTCATGCCCGCCGCGAACGAGCCATGTTCGCCGGGCTCCAGATGCGCCAGCGCGGGCGTCGCCACGACAAGGGCGGGCAGCAGGAAAAGGGGGATACGGGTCATGTCGGTCTCCTGGTTTTCAAGGGGCGCATCGGGGCGCGCGGATCATCGGATCGGGTTGTGGACGGTCACCAGCTTGGTGCCGTCGGGGAATGTCGCCTCGACCTGAACCTCGTGGATCATCTCGGGCACGCCCTCCATGCATTGCGCGCGGGTAATGACGTGGGCGCCGGCCTCCATCATGTCGGCCACGCTGCGCCCGTCGCGGGCACCTTCGACCACGGCGTCGGTGATCAGGGCGATGGCCTCGGGGTGGTTCAGCTTCACGCCGCGCGACAGGCGCTTGCGCGCCACCTCGGCGGCCATCGCGATCAGCAGCTTGTCCTTTTCACGCGGGGTCAGTTGCATGGGTCAGAGCCTCCAGCTTGTCGGAAGGGTATCGTTACTCAGCCGGTCGAGGATCGGCAGAAGGTGCCGGCGCAGGTGAAAACCGTCCTGCGCCACGATGCGCAGCACCAGGACGTCCGGGTGCAGCAGGCTGACGCCGCCGGTTTCGGGCAGGTCGGCACGGATCGCGGCCAGATGCGCCCCGGCGTCGGGGGCGACGCAGACAAGACTGGCCATCGCGCCGCCCGCCTGCGCGACGGCGCGGCGGGACAGCTGCGCGGCGATATCGCCATCCATCCGCACGCGATCGCAACAGAGCGGCACGCCTGCGCGAAACAGCGCGATTTCGTCGTGAAACCGCGCGGTTTCCAGAACCTCGCCCATCGCCGCGCGGCCGAAGATCACCGGCTCGACCAGCAGCAGGCGGGCGGTGCCGGCAAGATCGGCGCGCAGGCTGCGGCGCAGGGCCGACCCATCGTAAAGGATCAGTTCCTGCGGCAGCCAGAACAGCGTCGCGCCCTCGGACACGGTCAGCCGGGTATCGACCCTGCCCCAGCCCCCGGCCGAACGATAGGCGCGTTCGGCGGCCTGCGTGGTCAGCGTCAGATGCGCGCGCGGCCCGGCGGTGGCGTGCAGCGAAAACCGGTCGCCGCCGGTGATGCCGCCCGCGGTGTTGATAGCGATCGCCTCGACCCCGCCCCCCGGTGCGCGGCGCGGAAACAGCGCCTTGAACGCGCCGCTGGCACGATAGCGGTCAAGCGCGCTGCCCGCGCCCTGCGCCTTTACCGACAGGTGCATCGCGCCCTCGGCACGGGGCTGGGCCGTCACGATCCGGGCCGGACTGGGGCGCATGGGCAGGGTCATCGGACCGCTCCGCCAGAGTTGGAAACCGGGCCGAGTTCACCATGTCCTTGCGGGCACGGCCATTTGCCCTGCACCTCGCGCCGTCAAACCGGGCGGCGATGCCGCATTTCGCGGCATTTTTCCCGTGATCGCCTGATTTATGGGCAGCCCATGTTCAGCCCCGGTTTCCCCCCATCCGCGCATGCAGGGCCGAGATCGTGGTATAGGCAGAAATCGCCTCGGCGCTGGACCGGACGGCCAGAAGCGCGGGGCCGTCATGGGACAGGAACGCGCCCACGATCCCGGCGATATCGTCCCCCTTTTCGATCGAAAACCCCTTGAGGCCAAAGGCTTCGGCCCATGCCACGAAATCGGGGTTCACAAGGTCGGTGCCCGAGATGCGGTCGGGGTGGTCGCGTTCCTGGTGCAGGCGGATCGTGCCGTATGTGCGGTTGTCGGACACCACGATCTTCGGCGCCGCACCCCTGGCGATCGCGGTGGCCAGTTCGTTCCCCGTCATCAGAACGCCACCGTCACCGGCAAAGCCAAGCACCGTCTTTTCGGGGTAGCGCAGCGCCGCCGCGACCGCGCCCGGCACGCCCAGCCCCATCGCGCCACCCACGGCGCCGATGGCCTTTTGCGTGCCGTCCCATGGCCAGGACAGGTGCACCCAGCCCGCGAAATTGCCCGAATCCGTGACTACGATACTGTCGCGCGGAGCCTGCCTGGCCAGTTCCGACGCGACCGCCCCGAAATCGAGCCCGTCGACCTGGTCGGTGGGCGTGATATCGGCCAGTTGCCGGGCCACGCCATTCACCTCGGCCGCCCAGAGGGTGCGCGCGGACGGCTGCGCAGCCTCGGCCCCGGCCAGTGCCGCGCAGAACAGCGCCGGGTCGCAGGCCAGCGGCAGGTCGGTTTCGAAAACCTGCCCCAGAACGTCCGGGTCGGGCCAGACATGGATAAAGGGCTGGTCGGGTTTCGGGGCCTTCGGCAAACGATAGCCCTGGCTGGGCGTGTCGCCCATGCGGGTGCCGATCGCCATGATGAGATCGGCCTTTTGCAGCGCCCCAACCATGGGCGCGGGGATCTTGAACCCGAGATGCCCGGCATAAAGCTGCGACGAATTGTCGAATATTTCCTGATGCTTGAAGGACAGCGCCACGGGCACGCCATGCGCCTGCGCCAGATCCGCCAGCGCGCGGCGCCCGACATCGTTGTCCAACCCGCCCCCGGCGACGATCAGCGGGCGCTCGGCGCGGGCCAGCATTTCGGCGGCGCGGGCCACGTCCCCGGGCGCGACGCCCGTGCGGGGCACCCGGACCGGTGCGGGCAAATCGCCATCCACCGGGTCGGACAGCATGTCCTCGGGCAGGGCGATCACCACCGGGCCGGGGGTGCCCGACATCGACAGTGCCCAGGCGCGGGCAAGGGTTTCGGCCAGCTTCGCGCCTTCCGTCACCTCCCACACGCCCTTGGCAATGCCGCCGAACATCTGGGTATAGTCGACCTCCTGAAACGCGCCGCGGCCGCGCTCGAACCGCGCGACCTGCCCCACAAGGCAGACCAGCGGCACCGCGTCCTGCTGCGCCAGGTGCAGTGCGATCGAGGCATTGGTGGCCCCCGGCCCCCGGCTGACCGCCACAAGCCCCGGCCGCCCCGTCAGCTTGGCATCGGCTACGGCCATCATGCCCGCGCCGCCCTCGTGCCGGCAAACCACGAGGTCAATCGCCGTCTGGCCGTGCAGCGCATCCAGGAAGGTCAGGTATGATTCGCCCGGAACGCAGAACATCCGGTCGGCCCCCAATCCCGCCAGAACCTTTGCCATATGGTCCGCCGCGCGTGTCTTTGCCCGATCCATCATCGCCTCATCGCCTCCCTTGACTTTTGCATCATCTGCCCGATTATCGCATAGCGAAAACAAATTCCGCAAATAGAACTGCGGATGCACGAGGAGCGGGGCGTTTCCAGGCGCCCCGGGAGGACCAACAGAAGAGGGGAGGAGACTTATGAACAGTCTTGTCAAACTGCTGGCGGCTGCCGGCACGGCCAGCGTATTCGCAGGCGCGGCACTGGCCCAATCCACCACGGCAGAACTGCCCAAACAGATGTCGTGGACAGCCTATGACACCGGCTCGGCCGGATATAACCAGGCAGTCGCCATCGGCGCGGCGCTGCAGGACGCGCTGGGTGTGAACCTGCGTGTGCTGCCCGGCAAGAACGACGTCAGCCGCACCGAACCTTTGCGTCAGGGCCGGGTCGAGTTTTCGGCCACCGGCGTCGGCGGCAGCTTCATGGCGCAGGAAGGCGCGTTCCAGTTCGGCAGCGAAAACTGGGGGCCGCAGCCCATCCGCGTTCTGATGGCCAACAATGGCGGCGCGATCAACCTGGCGGTCGGCGTGGCCGGTGATCTGGACATCAAGGAGTATTCAGATCTCAAGGGCAAGCGCGTGGCATGGGTCGTCGGCGCACCCGCGCTGAACGTCAACTCCGAGGCCTATCTCGCCTATGGCGGGCTGACATGGGACGATGTGGAACGGGTGGATTTCGGCGGCTTCGGTGCGTCGTGGAAGGGCCTGATGGAGGGCCAGGTGGACGCAGCCTTTGCCTCGACCAACTCGGGCTTTGCCTACGAGGCGGCAACCGGCCCGCGCGGCCTGTTCTGGCCGCCGATCGACCCCGAGAATGCCGAAGGGCTGGAACGGATGCAGGCGATCGCGCCGTTCTTTACCCCAAACAAGGCGCAGGTGGGCGCCAATATCGACGGCACCGACGGCTACCAGGGCGCGGGCTATGCCTATCCGGTTCTGGTGGGCACAGACGCAACCGATGCCGATCTGGCCTATAACATGACCAAGGCGATGGTCGAGCTGTTCGACGCCTATGACGGCAACGCGCCGGGCATCGGCGGCTGGGCGCTGGACAAGCAGGACATGACCTGGGTCGTCCCCTATCACGATGGCGCCATCCGCTATTACCAGGAAGCGGGCATGTGGAACGACGAGGCGCAGGCGCATAACGACAACCTGATCGCCCGTCAGGCGGCGCTTCAGGCCGCGTGGGAAGAACTCAAGGCCGAAGCGCCCGAGAACTGGGACGAGGCCTGGGCCGAAAGACGGCGCGAGGCGCTGAAGGCCGGCGGCTTCTCGGTGGTCTTTTAACGACGGTTGACCCGTTTGCGGCCCCGTGATCCGTCGCGGGGCCGTTTTCTGTCAAAGGCTCACGCCCATTGGGGAGGCAGGCATGCGTGGCAAACAGGCCGCACTGGAACGCGAATCCGAGGCGCCGGACGATACCGGTATAGGCAAGGCCGGGCGCATCGCGGTGATCGTGGGCACGCTGGCGGGCGTGCTGCTGGTGGTGAACCAGCTTTTCAATCTGCAGGTCGGCGGGATCGTCCTGATCGACGGGCGGTATCTGTATCTGCTGGGCGGTCTGTTCCTTGCGATTTCGTTCCTGGTGTTCCGGGTGAACGGCAGCAAGATCGGCAAGCCGATCTGGCTGGACTGGCTGCTGGCGGTGCTGGCGCTGGTGACGACGGGCTATTTGTCGGCCAATGCCGAGAGGAACCTGGCGCAGGGCTGGGAATATGCCGCGCCTGAAACCGCGCAATACGTGGCTTACGTGTTCTTTGCGCTGGTACTGGAGGCGACGCGGCGCGCCGGCGGCAAGGTGCTGTTCGCGATCGTGGTGCTTTTCGCCTTTTACCCCACCTTCGCAGGCCATGTGCCCGACCCGTTTTCGGGCTTTCAAAGCTCGTTGAGCGAGGCGATTTCCTATCACGTCTATTCGGCCGAAAGTTCGTTCGGGATTCCGATGAAGGCATTCGGCGGCGTGGTGATCGGGTTCATCCTGTTCGGCGCGGTGCTGCAGCGCACCGGCGGCGGGCAGTTCTTCAACGACCTGGCGCTGTCGCTGGTGGGCGGCTATCGCGGCGGAGCGGCCAAGGTGTCGATCTTTGCCAGCGGCTTCATGGGCTCGATGTCGGGCAGCGTGATTTCCAACGTGCTGACCACCGGCGCGGTGTCGATCCCGGCGATGAAGCGCACCGGCTTTTCCGCCAAGACCGCCGCCGCGACCGAGGCCTGCGCCTCGACCGGGGGCGTCCTGATGCCGCCGATCATGGGGGCCACGGCCTTTGTGATGGCATCGTTTCTGTCGCGGCCTTACGTCGATATCGCGCTGGCGGCGGCGATCCCGTCGCTGCTGTTCTATTTCGCGCTGTTCGCGCAGATCGACGCCTATTCCGCGCGGCGCGGATTGCGCGGCCTTGCCCGAAGCGAGTTGCCCGGGCTGGGCCAGACGCTGCGCGAGGGATGGCTTTACATCGGTGTCTTCGCGGTCCTGATCTTCATGCTGCTGGTGATGCGGCGCGAAACCTCGGCGCCGTTCTATGCCACGGCGCTGCTGCTGGTGGTGAACCAGATCCTGCCCAACCATCGCCTGTCGCTGAAAAAGCTGGGCAACATGATCGTGGGTGTCGGACAGGGGCTGGCAGAGCTGACGGCAATCCTGCTGGGTGTCGGCCTGATCGTGGGGTCGTTCAGCGCCACGGGGCTGGCGGGCACGCTGGTGAACGAGCTTGTCTTTATCGCCGGCGACAACACCTTCGTGCTGCTGCTGATGGGGGCGCTGACGGCGTTCATCTTCGGCATGGGGATGACGGTGACCGCCTGTTACATCTTCCTTGCCGTGGTGCTGGCGCCCGCGCTGGAACAAGGCGGGCTGAACCAGTTGGCGGTGCACCTGTTCATCCTTTACTGGGGGATGGTCAGCTATATCACCCCGCCGGTGGCGCTGGGGGCATTCGCCGCCGCGACGATGGCGGGCGAGAACGCGATCAAGACCGGGTTCGAGGCGATGCGGCTGGGCGGCGTGATCTATATCGCCCCGTTCTTTTTCGTGCTCAACCCCGCGCTGGTGGGACAGGCCCCCGCGGGCGAGGTGGCGGTCGCGCTGATCTCGGCGCTGTTCGGCGTGGCGATGATCTCGATGGCGCTGCAGGGGCATATCAGCCTTGTCGGCCCGATGCGAAAGGGGGCGGTTGGTATCGCCTTGCGGGTGCTGCTGTTCATCGGCGGGCTGTTCTTTGCCATGCCCGAAACCCATGTGTTCGGCCTGAACTTTATCGAAACGGCGGGGATCGGCCTGCTGCTTTGTGCCTTGCCGATCTTCCTTGCCCGCTCCGACCGCAAGCGCGAACGCCTTGCCGCGTCCTGATCGGGTAAGGAAAGCCAACAAAAAACGCCGCCTGAATTTCAGGCGGCGTTTTCTTTTGCAGGCGGGGCGCGTCAGCCGATAATGGCGTTCAGCGTCTTCGACGGGCGCATGACCGCCGCGGTCCTGGCCGCGTCGGCGTGATAATACCCGCCCAGATCCGCGGGTGCGCCCTGCACGGCAGCAAGTTCGGCCACGATGTCGGCCTCGCCCTCGGCAAGGGCCTTGGCGATGGGCGCGAAATGCGCAGCCAGATCGGCATCGTCCGTCTGCGCGGCCAGCGCCTCGGCCCAGTAGCGGGCGAACCAGTAGTGGCTGTCGCGGTTGTCGGGCTCGCCCACCTTGCGGCTGGGGCTGCGGTCGTTGTCGAGCACGCCCTGCGTGGCGGCCTCGACCGCCTCGCCCAGAATGCGCGCCTTGGCATTGTCGCGGGCATCGGCCAGGAACTTGAAGCTTTCGCCGAGTGCACAGAACTCACCCAGCGAGTCCCAGCGCAGGTGATTTTCCTCGATCAACTGCTGCACATGCTTGGGCGCCGAGCCGCCGGCGCCGGTTTCGAACAGCCCGCCGCCATTCATCAGCTTGACGATCGACAGCATCTTGGCCGAGGTGGCCAGCTCGAGGATCGGGAACAGGTCGGTCAGGTAGTCGCGCAGCACGTTGCCGGTGATGGCGATTGTGTTCTCGCCCTTGGTGATCGTCTCAAGGCTGGCGCGGGTGGCATCGCGGGGCGACATGATCTCGAACTTGTCGGCCACGCCTTTCGCTTCGAGGATCGGCTTGACGTATTCGATCAGCCGGGCGTCGTGGGCGCGATCCGCATCCAGCCAGAAGATCGCGCGATAGCCGGTCGCCTTTTGCCGTTCGATGGCCAGGTTCACCCAATCCTCGATCGGGGCCTTGCGCGCGCTGGCCGAGCGCCAGATGTCGCCCGCCTGCACCTTGTGTTCGTGCAGCACGGTGCCGTCATCGAGGATCATCCTGACCACACCATCGGCTGGAATTTCGAAGGTGGTCGGGTGGCTGCCGTATTCCTCGGCCTTCTGCGCCATCAGCCCGAGGTTCTGCACGGTTCCGGCGGTGGCCGGGTTCAGCTTGCCGTTTTCCTTGAAGAATTCAATCGCCTCGTCATAGACCGGCGCATAGGAATTGTCGGGGATGACGCAATTGGCGTCATGCTCTTTCCCGTCGGGTCCCCAGCCCTTGCCGCCGGCACGGATCAGCGCGGGCATCGAGGCGTCGATGATGACGTCCGACGGCACGTGCAGGTTGGTGATGCCGCGATCGCTGTCGACCATGTACATCGGCGGACGCTGCGCGCGGCAGGCTTCGATATCGGCCATGATTTCGGGCTCGCCCTTGACGCGCTCCAGCAGGTCGCCCATGCCGGAATTGGGGTTCACGCCCAGGTCCTTCATCTTCTGGCCGTGCTTGTCGAAGACCGGCTGCAACCACGCCTTGACCGCGTGGCCGAAGATGATCGGGTCCGAGACCTTCATCATCGTGGCCTTCATGTGCAGCGAGAAAAGCGTGCCTTCGGTCTTGGTCTTTTCGATCTCGTCGGCAAGGAAGGCATCGAGCGCGGCGGCGCTCATGTAAGTGGCGTCGACCACGGTGCCCGCCGGGTAGGACACGCCGTCCTTGAGAACGGTTTCCCCGTCGGCGGTTTCCAGAACGATCCTTGCCGTGGCGGCCTTGTCCAGCGTCGCGGAGTCCTCGTTCGAGAAGAAATCGCCGCTTTGCATCGCGGAAACGCGCGTCTTGCTGTCGGACGACCAGTCGCCCATGCGGTGCGGGTTCGACTGTGCGTATTTCTTGACGGCGGCGGCAGCGCGGCGATCCGAGTTGCCTTCGCGCAGGACGGGGTTCACGGCCGAGCCCTTGATCCCGTCATACTTGGCGCGCACGGCCTTTTCCTCGTCGGTTACCGGTTCTTCGGGGTAATCCGGCAGTGCATAGCCCTGCCCCTGCAGTTCCCTGACGGCCGCGACAAGCTGCGGTACCGAGGCCGAGATGTTGGGCAGCTTGATCACGTTGGCCTGCGGGGTCTTCACCAGCTCGCCCAGCTCGGCCAGGTCGTCGGACTGGCGCTGATCCCCGGTCAGGTATTCCGGGAAGGTGGCGATGATGCGGCCCGCAAGGCTGATATCCCTGGTGCCCACGCTGACACCGGCGGCGGCAGCGAATTTCTGGATGATCGGCAAAAGCGAAGCCGAGGCAAGCTCGGGCGCTTCGTCGACCTTGGTATAGATGATATCGGGTGTGTTCTGATCGGACATCGGACAATCCTTTCTGTGGCTGTCCCCGCCATAGTGCAATCCGCGGCCGAGGTCCACAGCATACATTCGTATACAATGGAGAAAATTGTCGCTGCCCGCAGGTCCGGGTCAAACCCGGCGTCAGGGGCCGGACAGGATGGGGTTACTCGGCCGCGGCGGCGTGCGGTGGCGCCTTGAGGATGGGCAGTTCTACGAAGAACTCGGTTCCCGCGCCCAGCTCGCTGACATAGTCGATGATGCCATCGTGATGTTCCACGATGGATTCGGCAATGCTCATGCCCAGACCGGTGCCTTCGATCTGGCGCCGGTCCGAGGCGTCGATCTGCGAAAAGCGGCCGAACACGAGCTTGCGCGACCCTTCGGGGATGCCGATGCCCTGATCCCGGACCGAGATGCGCACGGTATCGTCAATCCTGGCGACGCTGACATGGATCGGCATACCCGGATGCGAGAACTTGATTGCGTTCGACAGCAGGTTGCCCATCACCTGCATCAGGCGCATCGGATCGCCCTTGATCCAGATCTCGTCCCCGTGGCCCTGCATTTCGACGCGGTTGCCGGTTTCGGCACCGTATTCCTGGTGCATCTCGACCGCCTCGCGAATGAAATCGTTGACCTCGAGCACGTCGAAGTGAAAGGCCATCTCGTTCGCCTCGATCTTCTGCAGGTCCAGCAGGTCGTTCACGAGGGTATTCAGCCGCGAACAGTTCTTGGCGGCGATCTGCAGGATATCCCGCGATTCCGGCGGCAGCTTTCCGTATTCGCCCGAGTTCACCATATCCACCGCAACGCTGATCGAGGTCAGCGGCGTGCGCAGTTCATGGCTGACGGTGGCGACGAATTGCGACTTGGCGCGAAACGCCGCGCGGGTGCGTTCGTGTTCCTGCCGCAGGACGTCCATCTGGTGAAGGTTGCTGCGGTAAAGCCGCAGGAACATGCGCGACGAATCGAGGATGAAGAACATCACGAAAACGACGGTGAAGAATTCGAGCCAGACAAAGGAGGTCAGGGGCGGCGTGTAGCGGATGATGTCGAGCACCGCGATGAACAGGAACGTCACCCCGTAGATCACGAGGCGCAGCTGTAGCGCGGGCAGGAACTGGTGATTGTTCATCGCCGCGAAGAGCGAGGCGGCAAAGAGGAACAGCAAGGGCATGAAATGCCCGCCGGTCCCCTGCTGCATCGCCACCAGGGCGCCCCAGGTGCTGATGCTGACCGAACTCAGCACGGTGCTGGCCAGGACCACGGACAGGAAACGCCTGTAGGCGGCGGCGCCACGGCCGTTCCAGCGCGCGACCTGGCGGCAGTTCACGAAATCCCACAGCTCGGACGCCTGGAGCGCAAGGTAGCACCAGATCGCCCAGCGGGCGTCGAAATAGACAAGCGTCAGCAACAACGCCCCGGCAAAGATTGCCTGCCGCTGCCAGATCAGGCTGAGGCTGGTGTTCACATAGTCGCGAAGCTGCCGAACCCGTTTGCCGTCGGGATCGCGGGTTTGGGCCGGGCCTGCCGTGTCGATGCCAGTCATGATGGTATCCGTCCTTCTTCGGCACGGTGCTAGCAACAGAGTTGGGAAAAACCACGTCATCTTGGTGGCGGTTCCGGGCATCCGGCGGGGTGCCCGATTCTCTGGCTTTGCGGCAACGCCGCGTCAAACCATGTGCAACTTGCGGCAAAATCGTGTCAATTTTGTGGACGCGAGGCGAATATTCCCATAGAAACAAAGAAAAATTTGAGTGCAGGCCATGAAACACGCAGGTGGATTTTCGGAACCTCCAAAGCGGGCATCCGAGATTTTTCCAGAGCTTCCCCCCACTACTCCGCCCGGCGGTGTGGCCACGCAATCCGTGCGCGCGAAAGTACCCAGCCTGGCGGATCGCGCTCAACTTAAGCATGTAAGGTTCACCACGACCGGTTTCGCCGACATGCACGAGCACGGCGATCTCGTTCCCAGCTTCTTGCGGGCGCGCAAGACCTGTTTCATCGACGGGCTCGGCTGGGAATTGCCCTGCACCGAAGGCATGGAATTCGACCAGTACGACACGCCGGAATGCCGTTGGGTCATCATGCATGAATACGGCGAGATCCTGGGCGGCCTGCGGCTGATGCCGACGACCTCGCGCTGCGCCATCTATACCTACATGCTGCGCGACGCACAGCTTGGATTATTGGAGAAAATTCCGCGCGATGTGCTGTTCTCCGAGGCCCCCGTCAGCCCGACGGTGTGGGAGGGTACGCGGCTGTTCATCGTCGACAACGCCGGATCGAAACGGCGCCACGCGCTGCAGCTGGCACTTTTCGAACACATGCTCAGAAGCGCCGAGCATATGGGCGCGCAACACGTGCTGGGGTTCGTTCCCGACGGCTGGTCGCGCTGGACGAAACGGCTGGGCCTCAGCGGCACGCCGGTGGGCCCGAAAGTCACGATCGACGGCGTGGTCAGCCAGGCCGCCGTCATGCGTGTCCAGACGGCGCTTTCCCGTTTTGCGAAAGTGGTCTGAGCCCCTTTCCGGCCGATACAACCATACATCGTATTGCCTGTTCCGAGCGGTTTCCGCGGCTTGAGCAGAGGGTCGCGGACGACCCCTCCGGTCACCCCGAACCGCGAATTGTGGCTGATTCGTAACGTCCGTCGTCACGACTATGTGGCGTCATGTCAGTGCCTAATTCTGGGCACATTTTCCAAGCAGTCTGCCCCGACACAGTTTTGGTACGCATGTTTGCCCCATTTTTTACCAGTGCCGTTGGCGAGTGAAGTCCGACCTGAACGCAAAAGGCGCTGCCCCATGAAAATCCTCGTTGTCGACGATAACGAAAGCATCGTGAACCTGCTGAGTGACATCCTGTCGAAGACCGGGTTCCACACCGTCGTGACCGCCCTTGGTTCGCGCGAGGCGATGGATCTGATCCGTTCGGCGGAACCGGCATTCGACTGTTTCGTGGTGGACATCCAGATGCCGGATATCGACGGAATCGAACTGACACGCTTCATCCGGTCCGACCCGCGCCACCAGACGGCGCCGGTGGTCATCCTGACGGCGATGCACCAAAAGGCCTATCTCGACCGGGCCTTCGCGGCGGGTGCGACCGACTATGCGACCAAGCCATTCAACTTCGTCGAACTGCGCAAACTGATCCAGAGCGCGCGAAAGGTGGCGATGGACCCTGCGCGGCAAGCGCAGCCCCAGCTTGCCGCCGCACAGGAGACCGCCGATGTGCGGCCCGTCGCGCGACGCTTTGACGAGCCCGTTCCCCTGCCCCATATCGACAGCGCGCTCGGCAAGCTCGAATTCGAGAACTATGCCATGCAGTTGTCGCGGCGGCGCTTTTCGCGCAGCGCGGTGTTCGCCATTGAATTGCGCGGTGCGCAATCGCTGTTCAGGCAACTGCCCGAGGAAGAGTTCGCGCGCCTGATCGGCATGACTGCCCGCGCGATCGAGCGGGGTTGCCTGCAGTCGGGTGGCGCCCTGTCCTATCGCGGCGGCGGCGTGTTCCTCGTGGTGCGACCCTTCCGGCTGATCAACCCGTTCTTCAGCTGCGAACAGCGCGTGAATACCGAGTTCGACAAGCTGCACGGCGAAGACGCGCCGGTGGATATGCCCAACCTGATCGTCGGGCAGCCGGTCGTGCTGGGGATGATGTCGCGCACCGATGCGCTGGCCGGTCTGACCCGCGCGATTGCGAACGTCACCGAGAACCCCGCGACACGGGAAGCCAGCAACGTATCGCAACGCGCCTTTCTGCGCAGCGCGTCCATGCCCGAAAAGCAAAGGCTGGAACAGCTCAGCTATGAAACCCTGCTGCGCGAAACCATGCCCGAGGAATCCAATGACGGCTGGTCGCGCATCCTGCTGCGGAAATCGCGCGAAACCTATGGCACGGGCCAGCGCGATATCCGGCCGGCAACCGCCAAGACAACAGGCTGACGGAACACGGGCCAACCGAGTGTGGGCCGGCGCAGCATATGCGCTGGCCACGCTTGCGGAACGCTTTGTTTCCACATCAACGGTCGACACAAAATTGCCACAAACGTAAATTGTCTTGGGGTAGCGGCCTCGGCCACGACTATTTTTTGACGTGAGAATAAAATTTATCCCCAGAAATTTTCCGATTTTGCCGCTACCCCACGATCTCTTCCAGACAAGCTGACGACAGGCGCACCGGGCTGCCCCGATTCTCCCGACATGGCGCGCATCGCGGGTGCGGCTGCGGCCTTTTCGGCAGATCACCCAACCCGGTGCCGATATTTCAGGCAGCCGCAGGCGTGGGACCTGGAATACCGAAAATAATATCTTCCCAGATACTTAAGCCGGTTTTGACGCAGATATCTGACGCATCGGCCGCACCACCCTTCCTGCATATCCACGGTCTGCGCGCGAATTTCGGTTGACCCGAAACCTGAACCAAAGAAGCATTGGTTCACACCAATCTGGGAATGATTCATGCATCAGATGCTGAAACCGGCAAGCACCTGCACCGATCCCGATCCCGAAAACCTGCGCGTTCTGGGGGCCATCCGGCAGATCGTTGTCGACAACCTGCTGCCGGCGGATGGCAGGCTGCCCACCGAACGCCAGTTGGCGGCAGAGCTTGGGGCGGGCCGGCGCGCGGTGCGCCGCGCCCTGACCCAGCTGGAAAGCGAGGGGCTGATCTGGCGCAAGCAGGGCAAGGGAACCTTTGCCGGGCAGCCCCCCGACCCGACCGAGGCCCTTGCCGCCGAGATCGTGGCCGAGGTGGACCCGCTGAGCGCGATGGAGGCCCGCCTTTGCATCGAACCCGCGCTGGCCGAGCTGTGCGCACAGCGCGCCACCGCCGAAGACGTCGCACGGCTGCGGCAGCTCGTGGAACGCACCCACGAGGCACAGGAGGCGGATTCGGCCGAGCTTTGGGACGGGGCCCTGCATCGCGCGATCGCCCGGATCGCGGGCAACCGCCTGATGCTGACGGCCTTTACCCTGATCGACGAGGTGAGGATGGGCGAAGACTGGCAGATGAAACGCCACCGCGCGCGCACCGATGCCCGGCGCGAACTGTACGACACCCAGCACGCGCGGATTGTCGACGCGATCGACGCGCGCGACGGGGCCGCCGCCGCCCAGGCGATGCGCGACCACCTGACCGCGCTGTTCAACAACCTCAGGGAATCGATGTCGGGGGGCGCGGGATGACCGATCCGTCGCCCCTTCTCGATGTGCGCGGGCTGTCGATCCGCGTGGCGGGCACGGCAGAGCCGCTTGTGGATAATGTAAGCTTCACCCTGAATGCCGGCGAAACCCTGTGTATCGTGGGCGAATCCGGTTGCGGCAAAAGCCTGACGGCGCTTGCCCTGATGGGGCTGCTCGAGGGCACGCCGCTGCGGGTCGAAAGAGGATCGGCCATGTTCCAGGGCATCGACCTGCTGTCCGCGGCGCCGGACGTGCTGCGCGGGTTACGCGGTGACCGGGCCGCGATGATCTTCCAGGAACCGATGACCTCGCTCAACCCCGCCCTGCGCATCGGCGAGCAGATCGCCGAGGCGGTCCGCGCGCACCGCGACATCCCGCGCGATGCCGCACGGGCCCGCGCAGCCGAGATGCTGCAGCGGGTGCGTATTCCGGCGGCCGGGAAACGCCTGGACGAGTACCCGCATCAACTGTCCGGCGGGATGCGGCAGCGCGTGATGATCGCCATGGCGCTGGCGAACGATCCGGCGCTGCTGATCGCGGACGAACCCACCACCGCGCTGGACGTAACGATCCAGGCGCAGATCCTAGACCTGATGCGCAACCTCGGGGCGGAAACCGGCACCGCGCAGATCATGATCACGCATGACCTGGGCGTGGTGGCCGAGATGGCCGACAAGGTCGCGGTCATGTATGCCGGCCGCATTGTCGAGGCGGGCACGACCGCGCAGGTCTTTGACGACCCGCAGCATCCCTACACGCTGGGCCTGATGAGTTCGATGCCATCGCTGGCGGGCGATCAGGGCCGGCTTGTCACCATCCCCGGCAGCGTGCCGAGCCCCGACGACATGCCGCGCGGCTGCCGCTTTGCCGCGCGCTGTCCGTTCGCCACCGCGCAATGCGAGGCGCCACCGCCCCTGGCCCCGCGCGGAACCGGCCATGCGGTCGCCTGCTGGCACGCCCCGCTCGAGGATTTCGCCGTCGGACAACGCCGCGAGGTGCCGGCATGACACAGACGATCCTTTCCGCACGCGGCCTTGTGCGGCGCTTCATCACCGGCAAACCGCTTTTCGGCGCACCGACGGTGGTCCAGGCGGTCAACGATGTCTCGCTTGAGGTTCGCCAGGGCGAAACGCTTGCCATCGTCGGGGAATCCGGCTGCGGGAAATCCACGCTCGCACGGCTGCTGACCCGGCTGATCGACCCGACCGAGGGGTCGGTCATCTATGGCGACCGCGATATCGCCTCGCTTTCCGGGACCGAGTTGCGGGCCCTGCGCCGTGAGATGCAGTTCATCTTCCAGGACCCGTTCTCATCGCTCAACCCGCGCATGACCGTCGGCGCGCTGATCGAGGAACCGTTGCGTATCCACCGGCTTGGCACCGCGCCCGAGCGCCGCGCGAAGGTGGCCGGGTTGCTGCGCAAGGTCGGGCTGCGGCCGGAACATGCGGACAGATATCCGCACGAATTCTCGGGCGGGCAGCGCCAGCGCATCGGCATCGCCCGCGCGCTTGCCACGGGACCGAAGATCGTGGTCGGGGACGAGCCGGTTTCGGCGCTGGACGTGTCGATCCAGGCGCAGGTGGTCAACATCCTTGAAGACCTGAAGGAAGAACTTGGCCTGACGCTGATCATCATCGCCCACGACCTTGCCGTGATCCGGCATATCTCGGACCGCGTCGCGGTGATGTATCTGGGTGAGATCGTCGAACTGGGAGACGCCGCCGACCTGTTCGCCACACCCGCGCATCCCTACACCGAGGCGCTGCTGTCGGCGATCCCGATTCCGGCCACCGGGGCGCGCAAGGCGCGCACCATGCTCGAAGGCGATCCGCCCAACCCGATCGCGCCGCCACCGGGCTGCCGGTTTCACACCCGCTGCCCCTATGCGCAGGCGAAATGCCGCGACGAGCGGCCGGAACTGCGCACGCCCAGCCCGGACCGCCAGGTTGCCTGCCATTTCGCCGAACAGCTTTCGCTGACGGGGGTGAACGCCGCCATGGCCGCGCGCCCGGATGCGGCACAGCGACGTTTCGCGCTGTATTCCCACGCCCGTGCCGCGATGGCCGGGGCGCAGACCGACAAGACCAAACCAACAACAGAGGAGTAATCGACATGCGTATCACAAAGACACTCGGGCTGGCCGCCTTGCTGGCCATGACCGCCGGGCTGGCCCATGCCCAGGATCTGCGGATCGGGCTGCAGGAAGATCCCGATGTGCTCGACCCCGATCAGTCACGCACCTTCGTCGGGCGGATCGTCTATGCCTCGCTCTGCGACAAGCTGGTCGATATCACGCCCGATCTGGAAATCATCCCGATGCTGGCCACCGGCTGGGAGTGGAGCGACGACGGCACCGAACTGACGATGAGCCTGCGCGAAGGCGTCACCTTTCACGATGGCGAGCCCTTCAACGCTGCCGCCGTCGCCGCCAATATCGACCGCTCCAAGAACCTCGACGTGAGCCGCCGGAAATCCGAGGTAAAGTCGATCGAAAGCTGGGAAGTGGTCGATGACTACACCATCAGGTTCACGCTTTCGGCGCCCGACGCCACCCTGATGGCGCAGTTCGCGGACCGTGCCGGCATGATGCTGTCGCCCAAGGCGACCGAGGCGGCCGGGGCCGATTTCGGCCTGAACCCGGTTTGTGCCGGCCCCTTCGTGTTCAAGGAACGGGTGCAGCAGGATCGCATCGTGCTGGAGAAATTCGCCGACTACTACCGCGCGGACGAGATCAATTTCGACAGCGTCACCTTCCTGCCGATCCCCGACACGACGGTGCGCCTTGCCAACCTGCGCGCGGGCGACCTGCACATGCTGGAACGGCTTGCCGCAACCGACCTGGCCTCGGCCGAGGCCGATGACGGCCTGAACGTGGAAAGGGCGACCTCGCTCGGCTATCAGGGTATCACGATCAACATCGCCAACGGCCCGCGCGCCGACAACCCGATCGGCCAGAGCGCGGCGGTACGCCGGGCGCTGTCGCTGTCGATCGACCGCAACGCGCTGAACCAGGTGGTGTTCGAAGGGGCATTCGCACCGGGCAACCAGCCCTATGCGCCCACCTCGCCCTGGTATAACACGGCCTTCCCGGTGCCCGAACGCGATATCGACGCCGCCAAGGCATTGCTGGCCGAGGCAGGTCACGCGGACGGCATCACGGTCGAGGTGCAGGTGGCCAACAACCCGGTGCAGACACAGGTGATGCAGGTGATTCAGGCGATGGCGGCCGAGGCCGGCATCACGGTCGAACTGGCGGCCAAGGAATTCGCAACGCTGCTGGCAGACCAGTCCGCCGGTGAATTCGTCGCCAGCCAGATCGGCTGGTCGGGGCGGGTCGATCCCGATGGGAATATCCACCAGTTCATGACCGCCAATGGCGGGCTGAACGATGCGGATTATTCCAACCCGGACATGGACAAGGCCCTGAACGAGGCTCGCCTGTCGAACGATCCCGCCGTGCGCAAGCAAAGCTATGACGCGGCAATCGCGCTGCAACAGGAGGATATGCCCATCATCTATCTCTACCACCCGGTGTGGATCTGGGCACTGGATGAAAAGGTGGCAGGCTTCACGCCCTATCCCGACGGCATGATCCGCCTGCACGGCGTTTCGGTGTCCGAGTAAACCCAAGCCAGGGACCGCCCAGGCACCGGATGCCGGGGCGGTCTCTCAGACCTCTACACCAAGGAACTGTCCCGCTATGCTGGCCTTTCTAGGACGCCGTATCCTGATCGCGATACCGACGGTCTTCCTGATCTCGGTGTTCGTGTTTACCCTGCAGCACCTGCTGCCCGGCGACCCGATCCTTGTCATGGCCGGCGAGGAACGCGACCCGGAAATCATCGCGGCATTGCGTGAAAAATACCGGATGAACGATCCCATAACGGTGCAATACCTGGCATGGGCCGGGAATGCGCTGCAGGGCGATCTGGGCATTTCATTGCGCACCCAACAACCTGTTCTGGAGCTTATTGCCGAAAAGCTTCCCGTGACGATCCAGCTTGCCGTCATGGCGCTGATCATCGCGATCCTGATCGGCATCCCGGCAGGCGTTCTGTCGGCATACAAGAAAGGCACATGGATCGACTGGCTGGCCAATATAATCGCTCTGTCGGGCCTGTCGGTGCCGAATTTCTGGCTGGGCATCATGCTGATCCTGCTGGTCTCGGTCAGGCTGGGATGGTTGCCCGCCTCGGGCTATCTGCCGCTGTCTGAGGACCCGCTGCAATCCATCAGGGTGATGGTGATGCCCGCATTTGTCCTGGGCACGGCACTGGCCGCGACGCTGATGCGGCACACCCGTTCGGCCATGCTGAGCGTCCTGAAATCCGACTATGTGCGCACCGCCCGCGCCAAGGGCCTGCGCGAAGGCGTCGTTCTGGTCAAGCACGCGCTGCGGAACGCATTGGTGCCGGTCGTCACCGTCATTACCCTCCTGTTCGGCGAGTTGCTGGCCGGTGCGGTCCTGACCGAGCAGATATTCACCATCCCCGGCTTCGGCAAACTGGTGGTCGACGCCGTGTTCAACCGCGACTACGCGGTGGTTCAGGGGATCGTCCTGTGCACCGGTATCGCCTTCATCGCGATGAACATTCTGGCCGACGCGGCCTATCGCGTCCTCAACCCGCGGATGTCCGACCAATGACCGCAACCGTCGATCCCGAAGTCGCCGCCGATCCGCTGCCGCCACGCCGCCGCAGCCGCGCCTGGGCCAAGTTCCGGCGCAACCCCTCGGCCATCCTTGGGGGCGCGATCGTCGTGTTCTTCCTCGTGGTGGCGATCCTTGCACCGCTTCTTCCGGTGCCCGGCCCGGCGGAAACCGACTGGTCGGCGGTGCGCAAACCGCCCACCGCCGCGCATCCCTTCGGTACGGACGAGATCGGGCGCGATGTGCTGTCCCGGATGATCTGGGGTGCGCAGGCATCGCTGCTGGCCGGGGTGGTCTCGGTCCTGATCGCGGTGGCCCTCGGGGTGCCGCTGGGCATGATCGCGGGCTACATGCGGGGATGGACGGATGCCGTCATCTCGCGCTTTACCGAGGCGCTGCTGGCCGCGCCCTTCCTGATCCTGGCCATTGCGCTGGCGGCTTTCCTGGGGCCGTCACTGACCAATGCGATGATCGCCATCGGCCTGTCGGCCATGCCTATCTTCGTCCGCCTGTCACGGGCGCAGACCCTGTCCGTCATGACCGAGGATTACGTCGAAAGCGCGCGCGCAGTGGGGATCGGGCATGTCGGGCTGATCTGGCGCTATATCCTGCCGAACATCTTTCCGCCGATCATCGTTCAGGGCACGCTGACCATCGCCACGGCGATCATCGCCGAGGCATCGCTGTCGTTCCTCGGGCTGGGGCAGCAACCGCCCGCGCCGTCCTGGGGGGCGATGCTGAACACGGCCAAGAACTTTCTCGAACAGGCGCCGTGGATGGCGCTGTATCCGGGCATCGCCATTTTCCTGGTGGTGCTCGGTTTCAACCTTCTGGGCGACGGGCTGCGCGATGCGCTCGACCCGCGCGACACTTGACAGGGATGCAGACATGACTTTCACGACCCGGCCGGAAATCAAAGGCACATTCGGCGTCACGGCCTCGACCCACTGGATTGCTTCGGCGGTCGGCATGAAGATACTGGAAGCGGGCGGCACGGCCGCAGACGCGGCGGCGGCGATGGGCTTTACCCTGCACGTGGTCGAGCCGCATCTGAACGGCCCGCTGGGCGACATGCCGGCCCTTGTCCGCGCCGCGGGGGATGAGGCGCCAACGATGGTTTGCGGGCAGGGCGTGGCGCCCGCGGCCGCCACCATCGCGCATTTCCGGGGCGAGGGCCTGGATATCGTCCCGGGGTCCGGGCTGCTGGCAACCGTTGTACCCGGCGCCTTCGACGCCTGGATGCTGATCCTGCGCGATCATGGCCGCCTGCCCCTGCGCGACATCCTGGAGCCCGCGATCCACTATGCGCGCCACGGCCACCCGATGCTGCCGCGCGTTGCCGGCACGATTGCGGGACTGGCGGATTTCTTCTGCGACGAATGGCCGACCTCGTACGAAACATGGCTGCCGGGCGGGGTGGCGCCGCAGGCCGGGGCGCTGTTCCGCAACCCCGCGCTTGCCGACACCTGGGAGCGGCTGCTGCAGGAGGCCGAGGCCGCCAAGGGCCGCGAAGCCCAGATCGAAGCCGCCCGCCGCGCGTTCTATTCCGGGTTCATTGCCGAAACCATCGACGCATGGGTGCGGGACGCCTGCGTGATGGACGCCTCGGGCAGCCGTCACAAGGGTGTCCTGACGGGCCAGGACATGGCGGACTGGCGCGCCAGCTACGAGGCCCCGCTGTCGGTCGATTACGAAGGCTGGACCGTCTGGAAAGCCGGCATGTGGAGCCAGGGGCCCACCATGCTGCAATCGCTGCGCACGCTGGAAGGGTCGGGTATCGCCGATCTCGACAGCACCGGGGCGGATTTCGTCCACCTTGTGACCGAGGCCATGAAACTGTCCTTCGCCGACCGCGAGGCTTATTACGGCGACCCGGCGCATTCCGATATCCCCACCGATACGCTGCTGTCGCGTGACTATGCCGCGACACGGCGCGCGCTGATGGGCCCGCGGGCATCGCTGGATCAGAGACCGGGGCGGATTGCCGGGCTGGACCATCTGGCCGATGCGTATATCGCCCGGGCAAAGGCACGCGAACAGGCCGCAAGCGGCGGGGTCGGCGCGGGCGAGCCGACGATGGCGCACCTGACCGAGAAACGCGGCGATACCGTCCATATCGACGTGATCGACCGCTGGGGCAACTCGGTTTCGGCCACGCCCTCGGGCGGCTGGCTGCAAAGCTCGCCGGTGGTGCCGGGGCTGGGGATGCCGCTGAACAGCCGGGCTCAGATGTTCTGGCTGGACGAGGGCCTGCCGACCTCGCTTGCACCGGGGCGGCGGCCGCGCACGACGCTGTCGCCGTCGATGGCCGAGGCGCCGGACGGCACGCGCCACGCCTTCGGCACGCCGGGCGGCGACCAGCAGGATCAGTGGCAGCTTATGCTGTTCCTGCGGATGGTGCATTCCGGCATGAACCTGCAAGAGGCGATCGACGCACCGCTGTTCCATACCGCGCATTTCCAGGGCTCGTTCGATCCGCGCGCGGTGCGGCCCGGACACCTGATGGTGGAACCCTCGTTCGGCGAGGCGGTGATCGCCGATCTGCGCGCGCGCGGCCACGACATCGAAGTGGCCGAACCCTGGACGGTCGGACGCCTGACCGCCGCGTGCCGCACACCGGACGGGCTGCTCAAGGCCGCGGCGACGCCGCGCCTGATGCAAGCCTATGCAATCGGCCGCTAGGGAGGCAGGTCATGACCTATTCCATCGTGGCACATGACGAAACGACCGGGGAGTTCGGAGTGGCCGTTGCCAGCCGCTTTTTCGCGGTCGGTGCGCTGGTGCCCCATATCCGCGCCGGCAAGGGTGCGGTAGCAACGCAGGCTTTCGTCAGCCCGATCTGGGGGATCGATGCGGCCGACCGGCTGGCCGCGGGCGAGGCGCCGCAGGACGTGCTGGCCGCGCTGACACAAGCGGACGAAGGCCGCGCCAACCGCCAGTTGCACATGGTCGATGCCCAGGGACGCACGGCCGCCTTTACCGGCGAGTCCTGCGTCGGCTGGTGCGGGCATGTCACCGCCAGGGGTGTTTCGGTCGCCGGGAACATGCTGACGGGCGAGGCGGTGATCGCCGACACACTCGCCGCCTATCGGGATCACCCCGGCCTGCCGCTGGCCGAACGGCTGATGACCGCGATGGAGGCGGGTGAGCGTGCCGGGGGCGACAAGCGCGGCAAGCAGTCGGCCGCGCTGGTCATCCACCGGAGCGAACCCTATCCGTGGCTGGATATCCGTGCGGACGATCATGCCGATCCCCTGACCGAACTGCGCAGGCTGTATGACGTGGCCCATGAACGGTTCCTGTTCATGGCCGATATCCTGCCGACTCGAACGAACCCGCACGGCCTGACCGACCGCAGCGGCGTGGATGCCGCCATCGCCGAGGCGGAACAGCGGCGCAGGGACGAGGGGCGGGAAAGCCGCTCTTTCGCAACGCCGCTGTGACCGGCCCCCACCGCCTGCAGGCCAGCCCCGAAACCTGCACGTGGGGGTATTTCGACGCGAGCCTGCCTTCTGTCGCAGAGATCCCCAGCGGCGCCGAGATCGTGATCGAAACGGTATCGGGCGGCCCCGACCACCTGCCTCTGCGTGACGCGGGTTTTCACATCCCGCCGGAGCTGTTCGATATCCACGCCCGATCCGGGCGCATGTTGCCCGGTCACATCCTGACCGGCCCCGTCGCGGTCACCGGGGCGAAACCCGGCCACGTTTTGCAGGTCGAGATTCTGGATGTGACGCTGCGCCAGGACTGGGGCTGGAACCTGATCCGGCCGCTGGCAGGCACGCTGCCGGACGATTTCCAGACCGGGCGGACTGAAATCCTGCCCATCGACATCGCCGCCAACACCTCGCGGATGCCCTGGGGGCTTGAATTGCCGTTAAACCCGTTCTTCGGCGTGATGGGCGTTGCCCCTCCGCCGGGCTGGGGGCGCATATCGACCATCCAGCCGCGGGCGCATGGCGGCAATATCGACAACAAGGAACTGGTCGCGGGCACGACGCTCTACCTGCCTGTCCATGTCGGGGGCGCGTTGTTTTCCTGCGGCGACGGGCACGCGGCCCAGGGCGATGGCGAGGTATGCGTAACCGCCATCGAAACGGCGCTGGAGGGGCGGTTCCGCCTGACGGTGCGGGATGATCTGGCATTCGGCTATCCCCGCGCCGAAACGCACACCCACCTGATCACGATGGGTATGCACGAGGATCTGGACCGCTGCGCCGAAATGGCGCTGAGGGACATGATCGGCTGGATCGTGGCGGAAACCGGGTTGAGCCGCGAAGACGCCTATATGCTCTGCTCGCTGGCCGGAGACCTGCGCATCACCCAGACGGTGAACGGAAACAAGGGCGTGCACATGATGATGGCCAAAGCCCTGCTTGCTGCCTGAGAGGCGCGGGCATCTGCCGGCAAATCCGTTTGTGCCTATTTCGATTTGATCGGCAGCATGAAGGCGTGCTGGCTTTGCCCGAGTTCGCGGGGCGCGGGCGGGAAGCGGCCTGCCTGACGAACCGCGGCAAGCGCAAGCTGGTCGACACGCGGGTTGCCCGAAGATCGCGCCAGCGCGGCAGCCAGAAGGGTGCCGTTCGCCGATACGCTGATCCTGACCACGGCTGTCCCCTGACCGACACCGCGCGGCGCGTTGCGGGCGATCCTTGCACGGATCTGCCCGCCCCATTGCGACAGCAGCGACGACTTCCTTGATTGCGACACGGTCGCGGTCCGGGCCTTTTGCCCGTCCCCCCTGGCACTGTCACCGCCGCTGCCTTGGGCACGCCGTGCGCTGGTGCTGGCGGCAGGTTGCGATGCCTGTTGTTTTTTCGGCGGCTGCGCCTTTTCCGGTTGCGCCGGGGGCTCGGGCCTGGTCGCGGCTTCGGCGCGTTCGGGCCTGACGGTCGGGCGCAGGCTGGCGACGGGTGCGGCCTCTTGCGGTTCGGTTTCGGCGGGCTGCTCGACGGGGTCGTCCGGTGTGGTTTCGCGCGCGGGTGCCTCGGGTTCCGGCGGAGCCTGGTAACTGGGCAGGGCCGGCGCCTCGGGCCGGCGGGCCATGTCCGGCAGGGCCACCACGGGCGCGGTGTTGACCGGCCGGTCTGTCGCCGGAGCCGGAGGCGCGGCGGGCCGATCCGGCGCGGGGGGCGCGGCGGCGGCCAAGGGCTGATCCGGGGTCATGATTTCTGGCGGCGTCTCCCATTGCCGGACCATCTGCGCCACCGCCGCGTTCGACGGCCTGACCGACAACAGCGCATCGCCCTGGGCCCCCGCACCTTGGTGTCCCAGTTCCGCCTCGGGCGACCAGACCGCAAGATGCGCGGCCACCGCCAGCCCGACAAACCCGATCATTTCCAACGACGCGCGCATGATCTACCTCAGGCTGGACACAAGCTTGACCCGCCGCACACCATGCGCGGCCAGCCTTGGCAAAAGCGCGGCGATCTGCGCGGCGGAAACCGCGCGATCGGCCCGTATCATCAGGGCTTCATTCTCGCCGAGGCCGGACAGCCCCCCGAACACCGCCTCGTCGCGCAGCCCGTCAAGCGCCATGTCGCCGGTCGCCGAGATATAAAGGATGCGCTGCCCATCGGCAGGCGTGTCCGCCCGCGATTCCGGCGGCGTGACCTCAAACGGTTCGGGCGGCGTGATCTGCGCTGTCATGAGGAAGAAGATCAGCAGCAGGAACACCACGTTGATCATCGGAACAACGGTTTCGCGGGCGGGGCGTTTTGCAGGGCGGGGCAGATCCATCGGCCTTACTCCACAAGGACGAGCGTTTCGTAGCCGGCCGCGGCCAGCGACTCCATCACCTCGACCACGCGCTGCAGGTCGGCCTCGTCGCGCGGGCGCAGGATGATCGCGTCGGTATGCGACAGCATCATGGTGCCCAGTTCGGGCAAAAGATCCTCGATCCCGATCGGCACGCCGTTCAGCATGACCCCGTCAGGCATGACGTCGATCAGGCGGGGCGGCCCCCGGTAAGGCGTATCCGACGCGGCGGTCAGGGGCAGGTCGATCTCCATTTCCTGCCCGAAGCGCGAGGCGAGCATGAAAAAGACCAGAAGCAGGAACACCACGTCGATCATCGGCGTCAGGCTGGGTTTCCTGCGTGGTCTGGGCGGGGCGAGTTCCATCCGGGCCTACTCCGCCGCCGCGGCAAATCCCTGCGCCGCGCCGGGCTTGCGCAACAGGATTCGCGTGATCCCGTCTTCCATGTCGCCCTGTACGCGGTCGGCCACGCTTTCGAACCAGGCCAGGGCGACACCGGCCGGGATCGCCACGGCCATGCCGGCCGCCGTTGTCAAAAGCGCCTCCCAGATGCCGCCGGCAAGGGCGGCGGGATCGGCGCGCGTTCCGGCAGCCTGCAGGGTCTGAAACGCCGTGATCATGCCCAGCACGGTCCCGAGCAACCCCAGAAGCGGCGCGATGGTCGCAATCAGTTCCAGCGCGCGCAGCCCGGTGCGGGCCCGGGAAAGCTGGTTCTTGGCGACGCGCTGGATATCCTCGCGTGCCTCGCTGTCGGTGAATTTCCCGCTGACCTGTGTTTCGATGGCATGGCGCGCGACGGTAGCACGCAGCGACGATGCCCCTTCCAGCAACGAGCGGGCGCCGGCGGTATCCCCCGCCTCCCATGCGGCGATCGCCTTTCGCGTGCGTTTGCCCGACCACGCGCCCAGCAGGCCGAGGCGCCAGATCTTCCACATGATCAGCGCCATCGTCAGGACGGAAAGCGCCGAGATGGCCCAGATCGCCGGGCCGCCCCTGGCCAGAAACTCCTGAAGCTCGGTCCAGTTCGCGAATAGATCCATCTTTGGTGCCTCTTCGTTATGTTGCAGCCTGGCAACGTGGTTGTCACTCGGCAGCCATCCGGGCCGCGTGCGGCAGGATGAAGGTGCCGTTCGCCGGCGCGGTATTCACCCGCACATCACAGCGATAGGCGGTGCGCAGCAGGTCGTTCTGCAGGACGTCGCCCGGCGCACCGCAACCGATAATCCGGCCCTCGGCAATCAGGGCGACGACATCGGCGAACATCGCCGTGAGGTTCAGGTCGTGCATCACGGCGACGACACCGCCGCCCGCATCGGCATAGTCGCGGGCAAGCTGCATCACCTCGAGCTGATGACCGATATCGAGCGCCGAAACCGGCTCGTCCAGGAACAGCCAGCGGGGCGAGCCGTCCTCGACCGGGCTCCAGACCTGCGCGATCACGCGGGCCAGTTGCACGCGCTGCTGCTCGCCGCCCGAAAGCTCCTGGTAGAACCGGGCCTCGTATCCCGACAACCCGACCCGCGCGAGGGCCTGGCCGATCAGGTCGGACTGCCCCGCCTGGATGCCCCGGCTCAGCCCGAGGCGCACGACCTCGGCCACGGTGAACGGAAAGGCCAGCGGCGTCGCCTGTGGCAGGACGGCACGTATCGCCGCCAGTTCCCAGACTTTCGCATGGGCGATATCGCGCCCGTTCAGGGCGACGAAACCCTGATAGTCGATCTCGCCCGTGATGGCCTTGAGCAGCGTCGACTTGCCCGAACCGTTGGGCCCGACGATGGCCGTGACGGCACCGGCGCGGGCGCGGAAATCCACGCCGTGCAGGATCGGCCGGCGCCCGTAGCGGACGGTGATGTCTTGCGCGTCAAGCATCGCTCACATCTCCAGAATGCCGCGCTGGCGCAGCAATATCCAAAGGAAGAAGGGCCCGCCCAGGGTTGCCGTGACGATACCGATCGGCAGCTCGGCCGGGGCGATGACCACACGGCTGATCACGTCGGCACACAGCAGCAGCGCCGCCCCCAGCAGGGCCGAGTTGACAAGCAGGAACCTGTGATCCGGCCCTGCCAGCAGCCTGAGAAGATGCGGCACGACGATCCCCACGAAGCCGATCCCACCGCTGACCGCGACCGCCGCGCCGACCGCCCCGGCAACCATCAGGACCGATGCATTCTTTAACCTTTGCACCGGGATGCCGATGTGGGCGGCTGCGGCCTCGCCCAGCGCAAGGCCGTTCAGGCCGCGCGCAAGGAACGGCGCGGCGGCAAGCGAAACGGCGATGAATGGCGCTGCAGCCAGAACCTTGCCCCATGTCGCCCCCGCGACCGAGCCCATGCCCCAGAAGGTCAGCGTGCGCAGCTGCGCGTCATCCGCGACATAGATCAGCACGCCCTGGGCCGCCCCCATCAGCGCGGCCAGCGCGATCCCGGCCAGAAGCATCGTTGCGATCGAGGTGCGCCCCCGCCGCGTGGAAATCCCGTAGAGAACCAGCATCGCGGCCCATGCGCCGACAAAGGCCGCGACAGGAACCAGGTAAGCGCCAAGGGTCGCAGCAACGGATACCGGCAGCAGTCCCCCAAGGACGATCGCAACGATCGCCCCGAAACCGGCGCCGGCGCTGACGCCGACAAGCGCCGGATCGGCCAGTGGATTTCGGAACAAGCCCTGCATGACCGCCCCCGAAACGGCCAGCGCCGCCCCGACAAGGATGCCCATGACGGTGCGCGGAAGGCGGATATCGACCAGCACGATCCGGTCGCGCGCCGAAATCTCGCTGCCCGACAGAAGACCCAGCATCGCGTCCCACAGCGACGCGCCCGAGGCCCCGACCGCAAGGCTGAGCACCGTGGCAAAACCCAGCAGCCCCAAAAGTACGGCGGACAGGGCTTGCGCCCTGCCACTGCGATCGCCCGGCGTTGCCGGGGCAGTCATGTCCTGCGCCAGCATGGCCATCGCTCAGCCGCCCACCTGCTGCAAAGCCTTGGACAGTTCCCTGACGGCCTCGGGCGTGCGCACGGAAAAGCCGAGCATCATCATACCGTCCATGCGCACCACGGCACGGTTCTGCCCGGCCGGGGTGGCGGCGATGGCCGGATGGGAAAACAGCGCGTCGTCGGTGATGCCCATATCGCCGGTGCGGTCCATCACCAGGATCACGTCCGCCCCGCTGGCAAGGATCGCCTCGTCGGTGACGGGTTTGAAGCCCTCGAAATCGGCGGTGGCATTCGTCGCCCCCACCATCCCGATGATCCCGTCGGCCGGGGTATCCACACCCCCCGCCATGATGCGCCCGCCCGCCATCGAAAGGATGAACAGCACACGCTTGCCGGCCAGCCCGGTTGCCCCGGCCTGCGCGGCCTCGATCTGCTTGCGGTCGTCCCCGGCCAGCGCGGCGCCCTTTTCGGCTACCCCCAGCGCCTCGGCGACGGCGGTGATCTTGGCGACGACCGCCTCGGTGTCATGGCCTTCGGGGATTTCGATCATCGGCACCGCAGCTTCTTGCAGCAGGGCAACCGCTTCGGGCGGGCCGGCCCCTTCCTGCGCAATGATCAGGTCCGGGTTCACCGACAGCAGCCCCTCGGGGGACAGGCGGCGGATATAGCCCACGTCGGGCAGCTCAAGCGCCTCGGCCGGGTGGTTCGACGTCGTGTCGCGCGCGACAAGGCGGTGATCTTCGCCCAGGGCATAGACGATCTCGGTAACCGCACCGCCGACCGAAACGATGCGCTGCGCCGGCTGGTCGGCCTTTGCGGTGGCCGCCAGGAACAGAGACAGCAGCACGACCAGCGCGGTTTGCAGCACGAAAAACGGATGAATGCGCGTCATGCCGGCACCGCCGCGTCAATGGTTTCGAACCCGGCGACCAATGCGTTCCACTTATCCGCCGCCCCCTCTTCGGCAAGCACGCCGAACATCTGCAGGATCAGCCCGCCATCGGCATCGAATGCCTCGACCGAGACCGCGTCGCCCCGGCGCGTCGCCTTCGTCACGGCATAGACCTCGGCGATATGATCCTTGCGCAGATGCATGTCGAAACCGGGATCGAGCACGTTGAACCACGGCCCCATCTCGACGATCTTTTTCACCGGGCCGGTATGGATCTCGATGCAACCCATGTTGCCGACGAAAACCATGATCGGCACCTGTGTTTCCGACGCCTTGTGGAAAAGCTGCTCGATCGTCGTGGTGTCCAGACGCCGCGCATAGGGGGCACCGGCAATGCGATAGGCGCCAAGCCGGTTCATCTTGAGCCTGCGAACCATCATCAGGAACTGGTGCGTATCGGTCAGCTTGTCCCATTCCTGACGCAGCCGATCAGCCTGATCCGGCGTGCCCTTTGCCGGTTCGGCAGGCTTGCGCGGCTCGACACCCAGCACCGGCGACTGGTCGTCCAGCTTCAGCTCGTCGACGATACCAGCCCAGGCCCCGGCATTCGATCCGTCGCGCAAAAACACCTTGTGCACGGCATCGCCCGCGGCATCGAACACCTGGATGGTGCGGCGCAACCCGCGCCCCGCCTCGTGCTCGATCGCGAAGGCATGGACCCAGTGTTTCGGGAACATGCGCAGGTCAATCTCCCGGTTCACGATCATCGCTGCATGATCGCCCGACGTGTAGTTGTCGTATTCGCCCACCTTCTCGATCACGCAGCTTTCATTGCGGGTCAGGGCCATGACCTCGCCGAAACAGCCAAGCGCAGGCATGATCCGGTCCATGTCGGGGGTGATGCGGGTTGCGTTGTCGCCGATATGAGCGGCCACCAGTTGCGCCTCGGAAATCCCCAGCTTTGCCGCCAGATCGCGGTCGCGCATCTTGGGGTTTTCGGATCGTGCCGCCCTTATCTCGGGCACGGAAACAGCCATTGCCTCAGCCAATTCGGCTCTCCTTTTCTCTTTGCCTTTTTCGGATTGCGTCTGGCTAGAGGCAGGGATGCCACGTTTGCTGGTGCGTCTGGAATCGCGGGGCGATCCATTTATTGACAGATTTAGTCAACTTTACTATCGAGCGCAAGTCGCCCGTTACCAGGGTCACATTGACCGCGAGCGCAGCCAGCTTCCCGCCAGCCTTAATTTCGTGAGGATTGGAAAGGGAAGGAACCCGCGTGAACCACTCTGTCAAAACCGCGCTCATGATGAGCGCCGCGCTGCTTTGGGCAATGCCCGTGGCGGCCCAGGAAGCCATAACCGAACTGGACGAGGTCGTTCTGGGAGAAAGCAAACGCGAGGTCAAAACCGACATCGCAACATCCGAAACAACCGTCGACCAGGAAGAGATCGAGGACAGGCAGGCCAGCACCATCGCCGAACTGGCCGATTCCGTGCCGGGCGTGACGCTGGTCAACGGCCAGACGCCGCAGGGTTCGGGCATCAATATCCGCGGCTTCGGCGCCACCGGCACCTATGGCAGCGACCAGAAGGTGCTGATCCAGGTCGACGACGCCGATGTCGGGGCCGAGGAACTCTATCGGATCGGCACGCAGCTTTACACCGATCCCTCGCTTTACAAGCGGGTGGACGTGATCCGCGGCATGGCCGGCACGTTCGAATACGGGTCGGGCGCCATCGGCGGCATGGTGCGGCTGGAGACCAAGGATGCGTCGGATTTCACCGGGGGCCTGCCGGGGGTAAGGCTGCGCCAGACGCTGCAATTCTCGTCCAACGGTGACGGTATTACGAGTTCGACCATCATGGCATGGCAACCGACGGCCGATTTCGAGGTGCTGGGCAACTACACCTACTCCACCCAGGACACCCAGACCGACGGATCGGGCAACGCGATCGGGAATTCGGCATTCAGCCTGCCAAGCTGGCAACTCAAGGTCAGGAAAACCTTTGGCGAGGGCGATCATTCGCTCAGCTTCTCGCTGACCGATACCAGTTCGGACGACAAGGACGTGCCTTACGACACCTTCGTGACCACCGGGGGCAGTTTCGGGAATGTCGACCGGCAGATCCGGTCGCGCACGGCGACGCTGGGTTATAACTACAACCCGCTCGACAACGACATGATCGACCTCGATGTCATCCTGTCCTACGCCGACCAGAAGATCGACCAGAGCTATGTTCCGGGCAGCTCACCCCTGGAAGGCACACCGACCTTCCCGTTCCTGCAGCCGCTGGTCGATGCCGATCACCGCTATGAGACGACCAAGCTCACGATGAAGAACACCGCGCGGTTCCAGACCGGCCTCATGGGGCACAACCTGCGCACCGGGATCGAGCTGAAGCACAAGGAGCGGCTGGATGCCTCGTCGGCCCCCGGCGGAACCGACAAGCGTCTTGCCCTGTTCATCGTCGACGACATCACCATCGGCGACCGGCTGACCCTGACGCCCGCCCTGCGCTATGAACGCCAGAAGGTCGGCAACGATGCCGTCAGCTATTCCAACAACGCGCTGATGGGGGGCGTTTCGGCCTTCTACAAGCTCGATGGCGGATTTGCCGTGTTCGGCTCGGCGGCCTTTGCCGAGAACCTGCCGATCATCGACGACCTGGACAACCCGACCTACATGACGCAAAGCGAAAAGGCCCGCACCTTTGAACTGGGCCTGTCCTACGATCGCTTCGATACGTTCACTTCCGGGGACACATTGTCCTTCAAGGTCACGGCCTACAAGACGCAGCTTTGGGATGTCACCTCGTACACGACATCGACGGCGACGCCGATCGGGGATGCCGATCTCGAAGGGGTTGAACTCGAAGCCGCCTACAGCCTGTCCTCGGGGTTCTACATGGACCTCAACGCCAACATCCAGCGCGGCACCTATTCCACCCCCGCGCCGGGCGGCGACTGGTCCGGCATCCCGGCGGACCAGCTGCGCGTGACGTTCGGCAAGAAGTGGCAGGACGAGCTGGACCTGAGCTGGGAAGTCGTCGCCAACCGCGAAATGACGCGCTCGACAACGCCCAGCCCGTCGAACGTGGTGCACAACCTGCGCGCCACCTACCGGCCGCAGCATGGCCTGCTGGAGGGCACGGAACTGCGCCTGGGCATCGAAAACCTGTTCGACAAGGATTACACGCCGCACCTTGCGACACGGGTCGCGCCTGGCAGGAACGTGAAATTCACCCTGGCAAAAACCTTCTGAACCATCCGGTTCGTTCAAGGGGGGCGCCACGCGGTGGCGCCCCTTTTGCTTTGGGAAAGGACAGGCACGCCGGATGGCCGGGGACAAGGGGGGCTCGACCCCGGGCGTCGTGCAACCGAAAAGGACGGGCGGCAGCCCGTCCTTCAATTTGGTGCAATCGAGTGCTTGTTAACGGCTCGACCACGAATTCTGAATGTGAGGGAGCCACCATGCGGCCCGGCCTGGACATCGGCGACAACGAAAGCGGCACGATCAAGGATGCAACCCAACAGCTTGACCTGGAAATGACGCTGAGGGGCGCACGCACCGATGGCGAGTTCCTGCACACGCGCCGCGCCGACGGACAAAGCCTGCTTTGCCTCCTACGTTCGGCACCATCATTCTGATCGCACCGGAGTCACCAGTCACGGTCGCGGCGGCCAGCCGGTCAACGGATGCCATATCGCGCTGCTGCCCGCCGCATCCGGTTCGCCTCAATTCGCGCAGAGACCTGCATCGACGGGCAGCACGACGCCGGAAATGCTTGGCACCTCGTCCGAGCACAGGAAGGCCGCGACCCGCGCAAGCTCGTCCTCGGTCACAAGCCGGCGCAGCGGCGTGATCTCGCGCGCCGTGTCGCTGCCGCCCTGCCGCGCGCGCAGCTTCGCCCCCTCGCCTTTCATGGGCTGCGCCATGAAGCCCGGCGCGATGCTGTTGACGCGGATGCCGCGCGGTCCGTACGCCACCGCATAGACACGGGTCAGCGACTCGATCCCCGCCTTCGACGCCTGATAGGCATAGGCATCGCCGACACGCCCCATGAAGGCGGACATACTGCTGAGCAGCAGGATGCTGGCGCCATCGCCGAGGTGTTCGGACGCAGCGTCGCAAACCAGAGCCGAGCCCTTCAGGTTCACGTCGATCACCCGCGAAACCGCCCCGACATCGGCCGAGCCGGGCGGTGTGGACAGCAACAGGCCATGCGCCAGCACGATGGTCTTGATTTTGCCCAGCGCCTTAGCCGCGGTAAACATGTCGGCCACGCTGGCCGGGTCGGTCACGTCGCATTGCACGAAGCTCTGCCCCTCGGGCACCGGCCGTTCGTCGAGATCGGCGACAACCACCCTGAGCCCGCGTTGCTGGAAAAGGTCGGCAATCGCCGCCCCGATGGTGCCCGTGCCGCCGGTAATGATGGCAATATCCTGCATGATGTCTCCTCCTCCTCGATTTCCAGATCGGCAGCGGGCCGAGGCCCGTCCGATACGCTTCAGATCGCCCGCATCCCCGAATCCACCGGCAGGACAACGCCGGTGATCGTCGGTGCGCGGTCCGAGCACAGGAAGGCCGCCGCTTCGGCGATCTCGCCCTCGGTGACAAGGCGGCGCAGCGGCAGGGCCTGCCTGGCCTTTTCGTTGCCGCCCAGCCGCTCGCGCACTTCTTCTCCGCCCTTCATCGGCTGAACCATCGACCCCGGCGCGATGCAGTTCACGCGGATGCCGTTCGGGCCATAGGTCACCGCGTAGACGCGGGTCAGCGATTCGATCCCTGCCTTCGATGCCTGATAGGCAAAGGCAAAGCCCAGCCTGCCCATGAAAGCGGACATGCTGCTGACAAGCAGGATGCTGGCGCCGTCGCCAAGGTAGCCAGAGGCGCTGTCACAGACCAGCGCCGTGCCCTTCAGGTTTATGTCGATGATCCGGGAAACCACGTCAGGGTCGGCCGAACCGGGGATCGTTTCCAGGCCGATGCCATGCGCAACCACCACTGTGGTGATCGTGCCCAGCGCCTGCGCCGCCTCGAACAGCGATGTCACGTCCGCGGGATCGGTCGCGTCGCAGCGCACGAAAACCTGTCCGTCCGGCACCGGCCGTTCATCGACATCGGCGATGACGACGGTTTGCCCGTCCCGTTGAAAGCGGTCGGCGATCGCCGCCCCTATCGTGCCGGTTCCGCCGGTAATGATGGCAACCTTTTGCATTCGTCCTAATCCTCCCCCCTTGTTCGATCCGAAGGCCGGATCGGTCCAACCCGGTATTCCAGCCCCCCATGCCCGTCCGGGCCCGGCCCGCGGCGATGGCGAATGAGGGAAGATGGAAACGCAGCTTGCCGGCCCTCCCAAGCCCGTCCGCCGCATCAGGTTCGTCAACTGTCGGGTGCCGGACAGCACCGGTCAAATATCTCTTTCGCAGCGGTCCATAACGAGTTTCTTATGAAACGCCGGCCATCGGCGGCGGCGATCACCCGCGATGGAACACCGCGCTGGCACCGCCGTCGACGACCAACACATGCCCCGTCACGAACGAAGCCTCGGGACTGGCCAGGAACAGCACAGCATTGGCGACATCGTCCACGGTACCGGCACGACCGAGAGGGGTGGCACCTATGGTCATGGCACGGAAGCGTTCGTTCGTCGCCAGCCGCCCGGCGGTTGCGGCCGTTTCGACGATACCGGGGGCAACGGCGTTGACGCGCAGCCCCTCGGGGCCATATTCCGCCGCCATCTGGCGCGTCAGGCCGATTATTCCGCCCTTGGCCGCGGCATATGCCGCAATGCCTGGAACGCCCGTGAAACCCAGCGTCGATGCCATGTTCACGATGTTACCCCGCGCTTCGCACAGATGGGGCAAGGCTGCGCGCGACATGCGGAACGTGATCCGCAGATTCAGATCCAGCCAGGTGTCGAGATCCTGATCGCTGGTCAGATGGACAGGCGTTCCATTTCCCTTACCGACATTGTTGACGAGAACCGAGAGACCGCCAAAGGCCTTGACGCAGGCCGCTACCGGCTGCCCGGCGGTATCGGGAACCGACAGATCGGCCGCCATCGGCCTTAACCGGGGGCCGGACGGCAATGTCGCCAGGGCGCCATCGTCCCGGTCGACCGCCAGAACACAGGCCCCGGCCCCGTGCAGCTTAAGCGCGATGGCCCGGCCGATTCCGTTACCTGCGCCGGTTACCAGAACGGCCTGGTCCTGAAGTCTCTCCATATCCTATCCGCCAGTTGCCCGAAGGGTCTTGCCGGTCTGAAACCACCGTTCCGCGACCCCGCCGGACGACCGCATTTCATAGGCCGTCCGGTCGCTTTCGAGAAGGGCCGGTTTCATGGCTTCAGCAGAGCACGGCCTAAAACGGCTTTTTGAGGGCTTTCGAGATCACTCCGACAATGCCTTCACGGAAAAGCATCACCGTGAACACGAAAATCACGCCCTGGATGATCGTGACCCATGCTCCGAACGTGGCAAGATAGTTCTGCATGGTGACGATGACGGCGGCCCCCACGATCGGGCCGAACACGGTGCCGACACCGCCAATCAGCGTCATGAGCACCACCTCGCCCGACATCGACCAGTGGACATCCGTCAGCGAAGCAAGCTGGAACACGATCGCCTTTGTGGCACCGGCCAGCCCGGCAAGGGTGGCCGACAGCACGAAGACCGTAAGCTTGTAACGGTTGACCCGGTACCCGAGCGAAACCGCGCGTTGCTCGTTCATGGAAATCGCCTTCAACACCTGCCCGAACGGCGAGTAGATTATGCGATAGATCAGCAGCATCCCCGCGGCGGTGATTGCAAACACCACGAAATACAGGACCAGATCGGAATTCAGGCTAAGCAGGCCGAACAGGTCGCCGCGCGGTACCGCCTGGATGCCGTCTTCTCCGCCGGTGAACCCCGCCTGCAGCGAAAAGAAATATACCATCTGCGCAAAGGCGAGCGTGACCATCGCGAAGTAAATGCCCTGGCGACGGATGGCGAGCGCACCGATGACAACCCCAAGGACCAGGGCCGACAGCGTGCCGCACAGGATGGCAAGCTCTGGCGTCAGACCCCAGACCTTTGCCGCGTGAGCCGACACATAGCTCGCGCTTCCGAAAAAGGCGGCGTGCCCAAAAGAGAGAAGGCCGCCAAACCCCAGCAGCAGGTTGAAGGCGCAGGCGAACAGCGCAAAGCACAACACCTTCATCACGAAGATGGGGGCCAGCAGAAACGGCGCGATCAGGCCAGCCGCCAGCAGGCCGATGAAAATCACCGCATGGTGACGCGGCAGGCTGGCTTGCTTGTCATGGACGGCAAAGCTGGCTGACTTGGTTTCATTCATGATCGACATCACACGGTCCTCCCGAACAGGCCGGCCGGTTTGATCAGCAAGACAATCGCCATGATGACAAAGATGACCACGGACGATGCCTCGGGGTATACGACCTTGGTCAGGCCCTCGACCAGGCCGAGCCCCAGGCCGGTGAAGATGGAGCCGAGGATCGAGCCCATACCGCCAATGACGACGACAGCGAAAACGATGATGATAAGATCCGCTCCCATGTTGGGGTTCACAGAATAGATCGGGGCGGCAAGCACGCCGGCAAATGCCGCCAGCGCCACACCGAAGCCGTAGGTGAGCGTGAGCATACGGGGCACGTTGATACCGAACGCCCCGAGCATCACCGGGTCCTCGTTGGCGGCGCGCAGATATCCCCCGAGCCGCGTTTTCTCGATCAGGAACCAGGTGGCCAGACAGACGGCCAGCGCGACGATCGCCGCCCACATGCGATAGTTGGGAAGGTACATGAAGCCGAGATTCTGGCCGCCGGTAAGCTGCGGCGGAACGCTGTAGGGCAAACCGGACACACCGTAGGCGTTGCGCAGGACACCCTGGAGTATCAGGGCAAGCCCGAAGGTAAGAAGCAATCCGTAAAGATGGTCGAGGTGGTACAGCCTGGAAATCAGCACCCGCTCGACGATCATGCCAAGCACCCCGACGATGATGGGCGCCAGTAACAGCGCCCACCAATAGCCGATCCCCAGATAGGCCAGGAGCATCCACGCCACGAAAGCACCAAGCATGTATTGCGCGCCGTGGGTGAAGTTGATGATGTTCAGCAGCCCGAAAATGATCGACAGGCCCAATGACAGGATCGCGTAGAACGACCCGTTGATAAAGCCGAGCATGAGCTGCCCGAAGAATACCTGCGGCGATATGCCTAAAGATTCGAACATCCGTGTTTCCTGTAGATTATCGTGAGATCCGGTCAGTCCCGATGCTTACTGGGCCAGCGGACAACCGCCATCCTCGATCGGCCGGAAGGCAAGGTCCGCCGGAATTGTCGACACGACCTCGAAGTAATCCCACGGCCCCTCGGACGCCGACGGTTCCTTCACCTTGAACAGATAGGCGTCATGGATCTTGCGGCCATCGGCGCGAATCCTGCCCTTTCCGAACAGCGGGTCGTCAGTCGGCGTGTCCTTCATGTTCGTGACGACCGTATCCGCATCGGTCGTGCCGGTGGCCTCGACCGATTTGAGATAGTGCAGAACCGCCGAGTAAACCCCCGCCTGCATCATGCTGGGCTTGGTGCCCATTTTCTCTTCGAAGCGGGCCGACCATTCGCGCGTTCCCTCGTTGAGGTTCCAGTCGAATACCGAGGCGAACAGCAGCCCTTGCGAGGCTTCGAGGCCCAGCGAGTGCACATCGTGAATGTTCAGCATGATGGCCGCGATGGATTGCCCGCCCTGTGTGACGCCGAATTCGCGCGCTTGCCGGACGGCATTGATCATGTCCTGACCGCTGTTGGCCAGTCCGATCACCTTTGCGCCCGAAGCCTGGGCCTGAAGAATGAACGACGAGAAATCCTGCCCCGGGAAGGGATGCGACACCGAACCGAGAACCTCGCCCCCGTTTTCCTGAACGACGGCCGAGGTCTGCTCGACCAGGGTGTGACCGAAGGTATAGTCGGGCGCGATGAAGAACCAGCTGTCGCCGCCCGCTTCCAGCACGGCACGTCCCGTTCCATGGGCAAGCATCCAGGTGTCATAGGTCCAGTGAACCGAATGCGGGCTGCAGTCCTCACCCGTCAGACCGGAGCTTGCCGCCGACGAGAAAAGGGCAAGTGCGTTCGAGTCCCGCAGCAGTTCATGCACCGCGAAAGCGGTGGACGATGCCGCGATGTCGACGATGGCGTTCACGTCGTCGTCAAGCCACCGCCGGGCAATGCTGGATGCCACGTCGCCCTTGTTCTGGTGGTCGGCTGAAATCACCTCCACGTTCAGGCCCGGTGATTGGCGCGTAAAATCCTCGACCGCGAGTTCCGCGGCAAAGACCGATCCGGGCCCCGAGGCATCGGCGTAAACCCCTGAAAGATCGGTCAGAACGCCAATCTTCACCGGAATGTCCTGTGCCGATGCGCTGGCCGCTGTCAGCAAAGCCGCGAACGACGTTAGCAAGAATCCTGTTTTCTTCATTTCTTTCTCCTCCCTGTGCGGCGCGTTTGCGCCATTGAAATTTCTCACACGCCCAGATAGGCGCGCAGCTTGTCCAAGTTCTGCTCGAGTTCCTCGCTGGTGAACGTGTCGATTACCTCGCCCTGCTCGACGACGTAATGCCGGTCGGCCACCGTCGAGGCGAAGTGGAAGTTCTGCTCGACCAGGACGATGGTGAAGCCTTCCTTCTTCAGTTTTGCGATGGTTCGGCCGATCTGCTTCACGATGACCGGGGCCAGCCCCTCGGTCGGTTCGTCAAGCAGCAGCATCTTCGATCCGGTCCGCAATATGCGCCCGATCGCCAGCATCTGCTGTTCGCCGCCCGACAGCTTCGTGCCCGGGCTGGACAGCCTTTCCTTCAGGTTCGGAAACAGCTCGTATATCTGCTCGACAGTCATGCCGCCCGGCTTGACCTGGGGCGGCAGCAACAGGTTCTCTTCCACCGAAAGCGACGAGAAGATACCCCTCTCTTCGGGGCAAATGGCGATGCCCGCCCGCGCGATCGCACGGCTGGGCAGGCCGATCATCTCCTGACCGTCGAACTTCACCGAACCGCTGCGCTGACCGAGAACGCCCATGATCGCTTTCAGCGTGGTTGTCTTGCCGGCACCGTTTCGCCCGAGAAGCGTCACCACCTCGCCTTCGCGCACGTCGAATGTAACGCCATGCAGCACGTGGCTTTCGCCATACCATCCTTCAAGCCCCTCGACCGCCAGCAGAGGCGTCCCTGTCCGAGAACCCTTGTCACGTGTCGGTGCCAGCTCAGCCATGATCTTCTCCGATATAGGCTTCGATCACCCGCGCGTCCTGCGAAACGGTGGCATAGTCGCCCTCCGCCAGAACCTTGCCCCTTGCCAGAACCGAAATCGTGTCCGAAAGCGTGGCCACGACCGACAGGTTGTGCTCGACCATCAGGATGGTCCGGTTGACCGAAATTCGCCTTATGAGTTCCGAAATACGCTCGACATCCGCCTGGGCCATGCCGGCCATCGGTTCGTCAAGCAGCAACATGTCCGGGTCGACCGCCAGCGTCGTGGCAATCTCAAGTGCCCGCTTCCGTCCATATGACAGGTCGGCCGCGTGAACATCCCTGAACTCGGACAGGCCGACATCCTCAAGAAGCGCGCACGCCTCGTCATTGAACTGCAACAATACCTTCTGCGAGCGCCAGAAATCGAAGCTGTCACCACGCTGCCTTTGAAGCGCGATGCATACGTTCTCGAGAGCTGTCAAATGCGGAAACACCGCCGATATCTGAAAGGACCGCACGATACCCAGCCGCGCAATATCTGCCGGCGACATGGCCGTAATATCGTGACCCTTGTAGGAAATCGTTCCATGCGTCGGAGTCAGAAACTTGGTCAGCAAATTGAAACAGGTGGTCTTTCCGGCCCCATTCGGACCGATCAGCGCATGAATCTGCCCCCGTTTCACATGAAGATTCACATCATCAACGGCAACAAAACCGCCAAATGATTTGGTCAGGTTGGTAGCACTCAGGAGGACATCATTCATTAGCTATGCCGATCGCTGACATTAAAAGAAAGTAAGCAGGCGCATTACGCCCTGGCGATTAACCCAACGGGAAATTCTTAAATTGCACTTTCAGCGCAATCGGGAATATCTGCCCGGCCCGATATCGACTGCATGGCCACACCGGCCAAAGCGGTTGTGCGGTGCGTTTGTGATACTGGACACCTTGTCTCCACCTCACTCTCCTCCCCCTCAAGAGTAGAATATACCGACTAGTATAATTGTCTAACTTTAGGTAGATTGCCTGTCAAGCCCCGCTGCTCGCGGCGCGGATTTAATCTTGCCTGCACAATGCATGATTTCCACGTCCGCTCGGCAGGGATGGGCATTCTCGACAATCAAAGGGCTCTGGCACATCGTGTCCCGGGCAAAGTGACGGTGATGCAGGGACCGGATTCATCGACAGATGACACCGGCAAAGTGACCGGCGAAATCAGGCGTGGGGCGCGCGAACATATCGGTTCGGCGGGGAACCGGGATCATTTTGGGCGGGTTCGCGCGGTCAGGCAAGCCGCGCAGAAAGGTGACCCACAGCTGTCATAACGACATGGAAACGAACGGCACTTTGGAGAGCCGGCCATGGGAAGCCGACTGTATCGTCACGCTGACTGCAACTTATGATCAAGCGGTGTCGTGCACTTCACCATGTTAAGGCCGAACTGGCCGAGCTTTTGTGCGATGGTTTCCGGGCTGTGACGACCATCCTGCCGATACCAGCGGTGCACCCAGCGCACCATGCCGATTATCGCCATCGACGCCATGCTGGCATCCTCGATCTCGAAAAGGCCCTGGTCGATACCGTCCTGTATCAGCTTGCTGAGGTTGCGATGGACCGACCGTTCGATTTCGGTAGATGCCTTGAGCGCCTCGGCCGACAGGTGTTTCTGCTCCTGGAGAAATACACCGCTCGCCACCTGGTTCAGGATATTCTCGTTCACGAAAAGGCGAATGAAATCCACCAGCGCCTTATCGGGAGAGGCCTCGTTACTCATTATAAGCTGGATCTCGGACAAGAGACGCTCGGCCACCTGCAGATGGACAGCTTCCAATATCGCACGCTTGTTCTTAAAATAGCTGTAGATAAATGGCTTCGTCACGCCGAGTTCATTCGAGAGAAGCTCGATCGTGGTTAATTCATACCCATGTTCAAAAAAACATTTCGACGCAACCTCAAGAATACGGGAACGCTTGAATGCCCGGGTCTGCTCTCGAATACTCTGTCGATCATTCTTTTTCTCATCCGAAAGACGTTTCCGGGGTGTTCGCACCGTCCTTTTGGCGTCCATGGGATTATCGCTTTCTGAATTCATACTGCCATATCAAGCATCCGGTTGTTTTTACCACCATGTCCCGCCTTAGGCCACCCCCAGCCACGCCGTTTCCCGACACACAGGACTGCGACGAATGGGTCATCCGCCGTTCCCGTCGATCAGGGACCGGCCATTGTCGAGAACGATTGTGTCACGCTCTTTTGCGCGGGCCCGGAACGTCACGTCCTCCCCCCGGCGCCACAGTTCGAGATCAATCGTTTCGCCGGGGAACAGGGGGGCCACGAAACGCGCGGCCAGGCTGCGCAGCCGGGCAGGGTCGCCTGCGCAAAGCCGCGTCGTGATCATGTGCGCGACGATGCCAAGGGAACAAAGCCCGTGAAGGATCGGCCGCGGGAACCCCGCCGCCCTGGCGGCTTCGGGGTCGATATGCAGCGGGTTCAGATCGCCGCTCAGCCGATAGATCAGTGCGCTCTGGTTCAGTGTCCCGAATGAAACGATGTCGTCCGGCGCCGTATCGGGAATACCGTGCGGGCGGGCGAGAGGCGCGCCGATCGCTTCAACCGATTGGCCATCGCCTCGGAACAGATAGGTTGTCTCGATATCGCACAGATGCGTGTCGTCCGCCCGGGAATAAAGGCTCCGGCGCGTCACCAGCAGCAGACCCCGCTCCGGCCCCTTGTCCGCGACGGAAACGACCGAGTTTCGCCCGACGACCTCGCCTTCCACGGGCATCGGCGCGTGGAAGGTGGCACTCACCCCGGCATTCACCAGCCTCGAGAAATCAAGCCCGAGCTGCGGGTCCGCGAACCAGGCGCCGGGCGATCCGACAACAAGCCCGAGTGTCGGCAATGCCCTCAACCCTTTCTCATAGAGAAAGGACAATTGCCCCGGGTCGACCGGATCCCCCCCCAGACCGACGCCGAGCGCGTAAAGAATGGTATCTCGCCGCGTGTAGGACTGGGCAGAGTCTGGAATGGGCCAGTTCAGATATGTTGCGTGACTGTGTGGCATGACGTCATCCTGGGTTATCAAGCTCCACGATCGTTGCGGAATTGCTGCTTCGAAACTCGCATCGTTCAAACGGTTGCCGCCGTTCCGAGAATGGCCGTGGACTGAACCGAAAGCACCGCGCCGTTGCCGTGAACCAGCGCGACATCGGCATCCTTCACGGATCGCTCGCCCGCTTCGCCGCGCAACTGCCGGGCGGCTTCGATGATTGCGAAAACGCCGTACATGCCGGGGTGACAGCAGGACAGCCCACCGCCATTGGTGTTCACCGGCAACACGCCGCCGGGGGCGATCGCCCCACCGCTGACAAAGGCACCGCCTTCGCCTTTCGGACAGAATCCGAGATCTTCGAGGAACAGGATCGTGTTGATCGTAAAGGCATCATAGAGCTGGACCAGGTCGACATCGGATGGCCCGAGCCCGGCAGCCGCATAGGCGCGGCGGCCGGATTCGCGCGCGGATGTGACGGTCAGGTCCGGCATGGATGCGATCTGCCGGTGGGATATTTCCGTCGCAGATCCCAACACATAGACCGGGGGCTTCGGCAAATCCTTCACCCGGTCCGGCCGGACAAGAACGATCGCGCCGGCACCGTCGGTTACCAGGCAGCAATCACGGACGGTCAAGGGATCGCTCAACATCCGCGAGGAAAGCACATCCTCGATGGAAAGAGGTTTGCGCATGAATGCCTCGGGATTGAGCTGGGCCCATTTGCGCGCAGCGACGGCAACTTCGGCAAGCTGTTCGCGTGTCGTTCCGAAGTCATGCATGTGCCGCGCGGCCGCAAGCGCATAGGACGAGATCGGGTTGCGCGGCCGATAGGGCGCCTCATACGGAAGCGTATCCAGCAGGGGCGACAGCAAGCGCCCTTTCTTGCCCGCCGCGCCGGTACGCTGATGGCTTCCGTAACAGATCAGCGCGACATCGCATTCACCGGATTGCAGCGCCATGGCCGCCGATTTCAGGAAGCCCACGGTGGATGCCCCACCGAGAAAGGTAGTGTCCGCAAACCGCGGGTGAATCCCCAGATACTCGGCAACCGACAAGCTGGTAAGCGGATGATAGGGGGTTACGGCGAACAGGCCATCGACATCCTTGATGGAAAGGCCGGCATCCTTCAGTGCCGCCGCCGAAGCCGCCGCTAGCAGTTCGAGCGTGTCGTATCCGAATGCCTCGCCAATTCCGGCGGTCGCCGCTCCGGCGATGACCGCGCTACCTCGCAACATGTCGGTCATGGCCGCACCTCCGGGGGAACGAAGACGACGACGGGTTTTCCGCCTTCATCCTTGAGCGACAGCCGCAACTTCATCCCGATCGCAACACGCTCGGGGTCGACATTCTCGACCCGTGACATCAGGCGCGGCCCCTCGGCGAGTTCGACGAGGGCCACGTTGTAATCTCCCCCCTCTTCGGCGCCCTGCCGCACCACGGTCGTCGAGTATACAACGGCATCGCCGGATGCCTCGACGGCCCGCAGGTCGTCGGCGCCACAATGGGTGCAAACAAGGCGCGGATAGAAGATATGCCCGGCACATTGATTGCATTTCTGGATGAGGAATACCCCTTGCGCGAGGGCATCTTCATATGCGCGGGCGGGGCCGGGCCCGTCCGTGCCGGACGCGGGCGAGGTATCGGGAATGGTTTGCACGACGATCCTCCTGCCTAGATCGGATTCCAGGAAAACACGTCGGCAATCGCCTCAAGCGGCGTCAGCGACGATTTGAAGGCAGGCAATGCATGTTCCGCAATGCTTTCCGGCGTCCAGCCCTGCGATTGATGCACCGAGCGAACGGGGCGTGTCTGGTTGTAGAGGAATATCTCGTTCCCGCGCACCGAGAATATCTGCCCCGTGACATTGCTTGCCAGGTCGCTCATGAGGAATACCGCCAGCGGCGCCACCTTCTCGGGCGCCAGCCCCTTGCGGGTCTGCTCGAGCAGTGCTTTCTGATGCTCGGTTTCGCTCGGAAGGTTTGCGGTCATACGGCTGAAGGCCGCCGGAGATATGCAGTTCGACCGCACGCCGAACCGGCTCATATCCAGCGCGATGCAACGGGACAGCCCGACCAGCCCCAGCTTGGCCGCCCCGTAATTCGCCTGGCCGTAGTTCCCGATAAGGCCGGTCGACGATGTCATGTGAACGAACGCGCCGCTCCCCTGATTGCGGAAATGCTCGGCGGCTGCGCGCGACACGTTGAACGACCCGACAAGATGGACCTGAAGCACGGCCATGAATTCGTCGGCGCTCATCTTGTGGAAGATGCGGTCCCGCAAGATTCCGGCATTGTTGACCACGCCGTCTATGCGGCCGAAGGCATCAATGGCGGTCGCTATGATGTCCTGGGCGCTGTCCCATTCGGAAACGCTGTGGTGGCTTGAAACCGCCTGCCCGCCCCTGGCCCGGATTTCGGCGACCACGTCGTCGGCGGGGCTTTTGCTGGCCCCCTCACCCGACACCGAGGCCCCAAGGTCGTTCACGACGACCCTGGCCCCGGCCTCGGCCAGCAGAAGCGATATGCCGCGACCGATGCCGCGGCCGCCTCCGGTCACGACGATCACTTTGTCTGTTACACATTTATCAGTCATTTCACTCGGCCTCCCGTTAATTTGCCCGATGGTTCGCATCCTGAAGTCGGCGCTCGTAAATCGCGCTGATGGAGTCGGAAATGCAGGCGGGCTTGCTGCCGCCCTCGATCTCCATCACGTTGTGAAACCGCGTCTTGTTTCCCGGACCCAGATCTTCGATCGAGACGAGGCTCTGACGAAGCCGCACCCGATCACCGGCACGGACCGGCGATGGCATCCGCACTTTCTCGAGCCCGTAATTGAGTCCGCGTTCGAGCGACTCCAGCGTCCAGATCTGGTGGCTCAGATGCGTGACAAGGGACAGCGTGAGGTAACCATGGGCAAGCGTCCGCCCCTGCGGCAGTTCCCGGGCCGCCCGCTCCACATCGACATGTATCCAGTAATCGTCACCCGTCGCGCGCGCGAAATCGTCGATACGCTCCTGATCAATCAGGACCCAGTCACTTACCCCAAGCTCCGTCCCCACCAGCGCCTTCATCGCCTCGATCGTCTGAATTCTTCGCATCCGGTCATCTCCATCGTGAACGGGAAAATGCGTCCTTCCCATTCGCTTTCAGTTCGGCGCGGCGGGTATGGCTGCAACCGGGCCTTCGCCGGCCATTCACAGCGAAGGTTCGGTTCGGCTTGGCAGACGGGGCGATCGACGCCGGCGATCGGAACCGGATGCGCAAAGCGCCAACTCAATCCTGGTTTTCAAGCAGCTCCCGCTTCAATGCACCCCGGTCGAGCTTTCCTGTCGGCCCCAATGGCAACTGGTTGCGGAAATGGATCTTCTTGGGTCGCTTGAAACTCACGAGCCCTTCCGCTTTGCAGAACCGCAGCAGGTCTTCTTCTGTAACGTGGCCTGTCGTGACAACGGACGCGGTGATGGCGCTGCCCCACCTCGGGTCGGGAACCCCGACCACAGCAGCCTGGCGAACGAGCGGGTGAAGCATCAGGGTTTCTTCGATCTCTTCGCCATGAACCTTGATGCCCCCCGTGTTGATCGTATTGTCAGCACGGCCTTCGAAAAATAGGAAGCCGTCCTCGTCCAGACGGCCCAGATCGCCGGAGCGCCACCACCCGCCGACAAACCTTTCGGCGGTGCGCGCCGCATCGCCGAGATAACCGCTGGCATAGGCAGGTCCCGTGGTGACGATTTCACCGATCACTCCGACGGGAACCTCATACTCGATGCCACCTTCCGGGTCGACTATGCGAAGATCCGCATTGGGAAGGGGGCGCCCGACGCTGCCGATCTTGCCGCGCTCAACGATATCTTCGTGACAACAAAGGGTCGTGCAGGCAGGCCCCATTTCCGACGTCGTGTAGAAAACCTGCACCCGGGCCTGCGGCGACCATGTCAGCACCTGCTTCACGTCACGATCCTGCACCACTTCGCCCGATATGCCGACAGTGTGGACCGAGGAGAGATCGTATTTCTGTGCAATGCTGTCGTCGATCATGCGGAACATTGTCGGGACGCCGGCAACCACGTTCACGGCCTCGGCCTGCACCAGCCGGCAGAATTCCTCGGGATCGAACCGGCGGCCCGTCACGATCGTACCGCCCGCGTTTATGACCGGCAGCCCGGTATAGGCCCAGGCGGCGAAGGACGTGCCCACCATCTGCAAAAATCGGGTTTGCGAGTTGAGCGCACGATAAAGATGGCGGGCGTTGTTCCACTGGCTGATCAGGGAATACTGGGAATGCAGCACGGCCTTGGGCGTGCCCGTTGACCCGGAGGACAAAAGGATTGTCGCCGGATCGTCGGACGATACCTCTGGCAGGGCCAGCGGCGTGGCTGGCCGTTCAAGGCAGCTCGCATAGGTGATCGCATCCGACGGAGCGTTGTCGTCATCGAGAAAGAAGACGGGCACCGGCGTATCCCGCAACAGGTTCGCCCGCTCGGCCAGGGAACAGGTCTCGGCATCCGTTACAACAAGCTTGCAGCCGACATGCGTCATGGCCGCGCTGATACGCTGCTCTGACTCGCGCGCATGCAATATACATGCAACCGCACCGATGCGGTGGACCGCCATGTAGGCAACATAGAACCGCGCGGTATTCTCGCCGATCAGGGCAACCACGTCACCCGGACCGATACCGATATCAAGAAACGTCCCGGCAACGTGCCCGACCTGAATCTCCAGATCACCACCCGTGTAACGCTGCCCATCCGAAATGAGCAGAACATCGTTTCGTGACCATCTGAAGCGGCGATCCAGGGCTGCAGCGATCGACACCGCATGAGCGTGGGACATGTATTTCTCCTCCAACTGCATTCTTTTCTTCAGCATATCGGTATTCGCAAACGGCTCTTCACCAAAACGGCATCATGTTCGATCATCGAAAGAAAGCGACAGGATACCGGCACCGCCTGACCGGAAACCGCTCGCAACCATGCGCGGCCCGGCATGTGCCGGGCACGAGGTTCAGCACACCGATTGCGCCCGTTGCCGGAATACCCAATTCGCTTTCGTCCCCTCCTCCCGATCGGCACCATGACCTCTCGACAAAAATCTACCGATTGGTAGAAATGTCTTATACAAAGTAACGCGCCTGTCAAGGGCTCCTTTTTCACGACCGCCCGCTTCGACGGCGGACGGCACCTGCGGACAGGCCGACCTTAAGTAAGGGAACCACATTCCGGCGCGGCATCGCGCCCTGCCCCATGATTGTCGGCCCTGCCCACCCAACAGATTGCGGGCCGCTTTCGCGGCATGGCCTCTTGCCAGAACGGTTCAACCTTTCTTAACCCCTTCGATGTCAGGCCAGATGCACAGGGGGAACAACCTCATCCATCAGTGCGGAACATATGTCCTCCCGATCGCCCTCTTGCTAAATCTACCGCTTGGTATATTTATGTAACGAATCGGAGGAGTATCACCAACCTTTACGTATCGGCTGGGCATGGCCAAATGGCCCGACGCCCGGACATATTCCCCGGGCACGTGAGGAAAGCCGTACCCGGTCACATCATGCAATTCGCACCATCCCAGGGAGAGTTCTTCTAAATGAATGAAAAGCCCAATGATCGTAAGAAACTTGAGAACGCACTGGAACATGCCGATCTCAGGGTTTTGCTGATGGTTCTGTATCACGTGACCGGTGACGAAAAATGGTTGTCAGAACCCTACTGCCCGACACGCGACGTTACCGTGATTGCCGATATCAATGCCGGCTTCGACCCGGAGCAGCAGGCCGGGATTCGCCACGCGGCGGCTGACATCCTGTCGCGCGATGCAAAGCCGGCAATAACCGATCCCGGCAACGAACTGATGCTGCGCATGATGCGGCATTGCCTGAACGAACAGGTCCCGCCGGAATATGCCGAAATGATGCGCGAGGAGGTGGGCTTTGCCTCGCGCCTTGCCGAATGGCACGATCCCGGGCGCGCCCGGCAAAAGCTCGGGTCGCGCAAGTTCCGCGTCGGGATCGTCGGCGCCGGTACCGCCGGCATTGCGCTGGCCACGAACCTGAAAAAGATCGGTGTGGATTTCGTCGTGTTCGAGCGCGCGCAAGAGGTTGGCGGCACCTGGCGGGAGCACACCTATCCCGGCTGCAGCGTCGACACGCCCAACCACGCCTATTCGTTCTCGTTCGGCAGCCGCTATTCCTGGAGCCGCTATTTCGCCTCGCGGGACGAGATTCAGGATTACATATGCGGGATCGCCGACGAAACCGGCATCCGGCAGAATATCCGCTTCTCGACCACCGTGACCTCTGCCGCCTGGAACGAGGATCGCGGCATCTGGGAAGTGGGCATCGACGGCCCCGACGGGCATGAAACGGCAGAGGTCGATGCCCTGGTCAGCGCGATCGGCCAGTTGAGCAAGCCCTACAGGATGCCAATCAAGGGCGAGGAAACGTTCACCGGACAGCTTTTTCACCCGATGCGCTGGCCCACCAATCTCGACCTGTCAGGCAAGCGCGTCGTCGTCGTGGGCACCGGTGCCTCGGCCATGCAGATCGTGACCACCATCGCCCCCGAGGTCGGCCACCTGTCGGTCTATCAACGCACCCCGCAATGGGTGCGGCCGATCCCCCGCTATCACGATCCGATCGACGAAGATCAGCAATGGCTTCTCAAGACCGTGCCGTTCTACGCCGAATGGTTCCGCCTGACGATGCTGTGGCGCTATGGCGACGGCCTTCTGCCGACGCTCAGGAAGGACCCGGACTGGCCCCACCCGACCCGTTCGGTCAATTCCACGAATGAACGACACCGGGTCCAGATGGTCGACTATATCAAGGAGCGCCTTGCCGGGCGCGAGGATCTTCTGGACAAGGTCATTCCAGGCTATCCCCCCTATGGAAAGCGCATCCTGCTCGATGCCGGCTGGTATGACACGCTGCGCCGGACGAATGTCGAACTCGTCACCTGCGGGATAGATCATATCGAAGGCGACACGCTGGTCAGGTCCGACGGCACGTCGGAACAGGCGGATGTCGTCATCCTGTCGACGGGCTATGACGTCAACACGATGACCAGCGGCCTGAACATCACCGGTCGCAACGGGCAATCCCTGGCCGATACCTGGGGCAAGGACGATCCCTTCGCCCATCTCAGCATCTCGGTGCCGGGGTTTCCCAACCTGTTCATCATCAGCGGGCCGAATACCGCGCTTGCCCATGGCGGCAGCGGCATCTTCATGAACGAGTGCATCTCGCGCTACATCGCTGACTTCATCACGCACATGGTCGAGGACGACATCCAGAGCGTCGAGGTCACGCAAAAGGCCGCGGACGAATACACTGCGCGCGTCAATGCAGAGCACGAAGGGCTCGTCTGGACATCGCCCGGGCTCGACAGCTACTACCGCAACTCCAGGGGGCGCGTCACCTCAGCCAACCCCTGGCGCATGGTCGATTTCTGGTCGATGACCCACCAGGCAGACCCGGAAAACTACCACGTTACCTACAGACATCAGGCTGCGGCGGAGGCCGCACAAAAAGATGGCAGTTGGGGATGATGCCGGCCCGGAACACCATCGGCCTAGATTTTAGATGGCCCAGTCTGGAATGGCGCCACCGCGGCCCGCTGGGTCACAATTTCTGCGCCCTGAGTCGCAGCGCATTGCCGATGACTGACACCGACGACAGGCTCATCGCCGCTGCTGCCACGATGGGCGACAGGAGCAAGCCGAGGAACGGGTAGAGGATACCCGCCGCCAGCGGAACGCCCGCCGTATTGTAGACGAAGGCGAAAAACAGGTTCTGGCGAATGTTCCGCATCGTCGCCTCGGCCAGCTTGCGCGCCCGCACGATGCCGCCCAGGTCGCCCTTGACCAGCGTGATTCCGGCGCTTTCCACCGCCACATCCGCGCCGGTGCCCATGGCGATTCCCACATCGGCCTCCGCCAGCGCGGGGGCGTCGTTCACCCCGTCACCGGCCATGGCGACGGACAGGCCCTCTTCCTTCAGGCGGCGGACCAGGGCGTTCTTGTCTTCCGGGCTTACCTCGGCATGGATTTCGTCGATGCCCAGTTCTTTCGCCACCGCCATGGCCGTGGCCTCTGCGTCGCCGGTGGCCATGACGATGCGCAGGCCCAGGTCGTGCAATGCACGGATGGCCCCGGGCGTCGTTTCCTTGATCCGGTCGGCCACGGCAACCAGCCCGGCGGGGCGGCCATCGACCGCGACGAACATCGCCGTCTTGCCTTCGGCCTGAAGCGCCCCGGCGCGCTCGGCCAGCTTACCGGGCTCCACCGACAGATCGGCCATCAGCGCGGCATTGCCTAACGCCACCTTGCGGCCTTCGACCATGCCGGTGACGCCCTTGCCGGTCACGGCCTCGAAATCGCTGCTGTCCTTTACCGGTGCGCCACGATCCTGCGCTCCGGCGACGATGGCCTCTGCCAGCGGATGCTCGGACCCACGCTCCAGCGCGGCAGCAAGAGAGAGCAACTCGGCCTCATCGAAACCCTCCGCCGGTTCGGCATCGGTCAGGGTCGGCTTGCCTTCGGTCAGCGTGCCAGTTTTGTCGACAATCAGCGCATCCACCCTGGCAAAGCGTTCCAGCGCCTCGGCATCGCGGATCAGCACCCCGGCATTGGCCCCGCGCCCCGTCGCCACCATGATCGACATCGGCGTTGCAAGGCCAAGCGCACAGGGGCAGGCGATGATCAGCACCGACACCGCCGCGACAAAGGCATAGGACAGCGCCGGCGACGGCCCGAATATCCACCATGCGACGAAGGCCAGCACAGCCACAACGACCACGGCGGGCACGAAATATTCCGACACGCGATCCGCCAGCGCCTGGATCGGTGCGCGCGACCGCTGTGCCTTGGCCACCATTTCCACGATCCGGCTGAGCGTCATATCGCTGCCGACGTTCCGCGCTTCCATCAGGAAGCTGCCGGATTTGTTCAGCGTGCCGCCGGTGACGTCCTCGCCCGTGGTCTTTTCGACGGGCACCGGCTCCCCGGTGAGCATGCTTTCGTCGACCGAGGAGCGTCCCTCGGTCACGATGCCGTCCACCGGAACGCTCTCACCGGGCCTGACCCTCAGAATGTCGCCGGATTTCAACTCATCCAGCGGCACGTCCTCCTCGGTATCGCCCGACACTCGCCGCGCGGTCTTGGGGGCAAGGTCCATCAATGCGCGGATTGCATCGCCGGTACGCTCCCGCGCGGCCAGTTCCATGACCTGCCCGATCAGCACCAGAACGAGAATCACCGCCGTCGCCTCGAAATAGACCGGGACCATACCGCCTTCGCGCATCTGGTCGGGCAAAAGGCCGGGCGCGATCAACGCCACGATGCTGAACAAATAGGCCGCCCCGGTCCCGAGGGCGATCAGCGTCCACATGTTGGGCGAACGGTTCACGACAGATGCCCAGCCCCGCTTGAAGAAGGGGCGACAAACCCAGACCACCGGCGTCGCCAGCGCGAACTGCAACCAGCCAAACGCCGTGTGGCCGATCCAGTCGGCGAAGGGAATGCCGATATGGCTGCCCATCTCAAGGACAAACACAGCCAGCGCCAATGGCGCGGTGATCCACAGCCGCCGCTTGAAATCCACATATTCCGGGTTCGGCCCGCTGTCCGCCGATGGCGTCAGCGGCTCCAGCGCCATGCCGCATTTCGGGCAGTCGCCGGGATGGTCCCGCACGATCTCGGGGTGCATCGGGCAGGTGTATTGCGTGCCTTCGGGCATCGGCTCGGGTGCGAAACGCCCGCCGAGGTATTTGTCGGGATCGGCCTCGAATTTCGATTGGCATCCGGCGGAGCAGAAATAGAATCGCTCGCCCCCATGCTTCGCCACATGCGCGGCACTCGCCCGTTCGACCGTCATGCCGCAGACCGGGTCTTTGGCGGTGCGGTAGGCTTCGGGATCGGCCAGGAACTTATCCCTGCATCCCTCTGAGCAAAAGTGATAGGTGTGGCCGTCATGCTCTGCTGCCGGTTTTCCCGCCTCCGGGTCGACGGTCATGCCACAGACGGGATCGCGGATAATCTCCTGGGCGCCATGGTTCTGATGATGTGTATGGGCACCGGCCATAACAAATCCTTTCCCTGGAAGAGGATGATGGACCTGCAACGTAGGGCTTCCAGCAGCAGGAAGGTCAAGGGCCGCACAGAGGCATTGACTGTTGCTCGGGATACCCGGTCGTACTCAGCCGGGATAGACGGCCAGCTTTTGAAGGGTTTCCAGCATCTGTGCCTTGTTATAGGAAACATAGTCTGCGTCCGTCACGGCAGGATCGGCGGCAATACCGGCAGAGACAAGCCCCACCTCCTCATTTGTCACCCAGTCGGGGTCGATGCGTTTGCGCGCGCGCGTGACGACCGGGCCCAGGATCTGCGCCGCAATGCGGTTGCTTTCTCCGGCCTCGACAGACAGGACACGGCGCATCATCAGGAGTGCCGCCTGCTGCATGCTGATGATCGAGGCGCCAGGCACGGGTTCGACCGCGCTGCCGCCAAGGATCAACTGGTAGCTGCCGGTCTGTGGCAGGTGCGGAATCCAGGCCCGCGCCATCGCTGCATGGGCGGTCGTCATATCCACGAAATAGCGCTGCCACTCTTCCGGCGAAACATCCCACAAGGGCTTGCCCTGCCACCAGCCACCGATTGAGGCGACAACATCCGTAACCTGCCCATATTGCCCGGTGATCCGCGCGGCCAGGGCCTGCGCGTCGTCAAAGCTGCCGTAGTGGCCTGTCACGATATGCAGGTTCTCGGGCTGCCCGAGATCAGACAGCACGTCTTTGAACTGCTCGGCCCGTCCGTCGGTGCGCGTCGGCACGATCACCTGTGCCCCGGTCTTCAGCCAGGCACGGACGATGCCCTCACCGACATCGCCGGTTCCGCCGGCGATAACGGCCTGGCGCTGGCTGAGATCGGGATAGAACGCGTTGTCGAGGTTGATGGTCCCGGTCATGTGTCAAACTCCTTTCGCAGATAACGGTGTACGGCGCCCGTCAGGGCTTTTGCATCTCTTCGGGCGTGGCGGGTCACAAGCCTTCGTCGCGTACATAGTCGGCGACGGCCATCGGTTTGATGTGGGGGTAGCGGTCGTTCTCGATCGACTGAAGTTTCACCTTCCCCGACAGCAGTGCCCGCCAGTACATCGGTGGCAGCCAGGCGAACATGTTTTCCGGCTCCGCCTGCATGCGTTGCCGGATTTCATTTTCGAGATCGTCCAGAGATCCCATGTTTTTCACGGTTATGGATTTGCCGGAACCCTCTTCATATGCTTTCACAAGTTCGGCGAAAGTCAGGCTTTCGCCCGCAAACTGAACCGTGGCGGGAACGGGCCTATCGTCGACCGCCACCTCGGCCGCGAACCGCGCGGTGTCGGGATAGGTCGTAAAGTCCATCCTGGCGCTGCCATCCCCCCACAGGAAAGCGTGCCCCGCCGACAGGTCGAACGCACCGAGGAAACCGAACAGGATCGTGCGGTCCGCGAACGCACCGATCTGGATCTGTACGAGCTCCACATCGCCGCGCACCTCCTCGGCCGCGCGTTCGAAGGCGTGCAAGATGTCGGTGTTGGCATTCTCGCCGGCATCGAGACCGGAGATATCGTAGGAAAAATACGACGGGATGAAGCGCCGCACCTCGGCACGGCGCGCGGCTTTGAGCAGGCGAAGCTGACCTCCGAGCATGGCATCCTGACCGACGACGGCCGAAACGACGCAATAAGCACCGCTCATGGCTTTGTCCAACGTCCCATCGGTATCCTCGTCCTCGAGGTCGAATTCGACGATTTCGACACCCTGACCGCGCATCGCCGAAACTTTTTCAAGGCTTTCCGGGCGCACGAGCAACCGCAGCGTCACGTCCGGTTTCTCCAGCAGGGCCTTGGCGATCAAAGAGCCCAAGTGCCCTGTTGCCCCTGCCAGCACGATGATTTTGTTGGTATCGGACATCTTCATAATCCTTCGATTTGTCTCTTCCGGTTTCACCTGGCGTGTTGGCCACGCCGGGCAATGACAGTTGTCGGAACATCCGGCGGCGGCACGCCTATCTCGCGAAGAAATCGAGCAGAGCCTTTAGCAAGGCTTCCGGTTTTTCCTCGGCGGGGAAGTGGCCGCATTCCGGGATGATCAGCGACTCGACCTCTGTCGCCAGGGCCTTCTGCTCCATCTCCACCAGGGGCCCGCAGGCGAGCGCGCCGGAAAAGGCGAGAACCGGCACGGAGACCTTGGTTTCCTTGTGACGACGCACCTGCGGGATCGTCTCGTCCATCGCGCGGTAGTAGTCGAAGCCCGCCTTCAGGGTGCCAGGCACCCTGCGAAGCTGCTCGATATAAAAGTCGCGGGCATATTTCGGCACTGCGTCCTCAGAGGCTGCCTTGGTCGCGAACTGATAGCTGAAATATATGTCCTCGCGTCCCTCGACGAGCCGCTCGTTCACGTCATGCGCGCGATTGAACGCAAAGTGCCACAAAAAATCGCTCATGCGGCGGTCGTCAGGGATCATCTCCGGCGACGGCGAGGCACCGGGAATCGTGCCCTCGCCAAGGGCCATACGTCTGATCCGCTCAGGATGTGCCGCCGCCATCGCATAGCCGACCATGACGCCGATATCGTGACCCGCCACAATGAACTTGTCATGGCCGAGCGCATCCATCAGGTCGAACATGTCCGTCGCCAGCGTATCGACATCGAAGCCATCCGCGGGCTTGTCGGACAGGCCAAGCCCGCGCGGATCGACCGCGATCACGGTATATCGCTGGGCAAGCGGCAGCATCAGGTAGCGCCACGCGAACCAGTTTTGCGGCCATCCGCAATGCAGCAGCAGCGGTTCGCCACTGCCGCCAATCACGGCGTGCAACCCGGTCCTGCCGGTGTCGACGCGATAGCTCGTGAACGTATCGGCGAACCCGTCGGGCAGTCGCGGAACATTCGTGACGGAACCGAACCCGGCCAAGGGAGTAATATGCTCGGAAGCAACAGCCATGAGGTTGTCCTTATTATATGCGCCGATTTCTATTCTGGGCAGCATATAAGTAACCGACGGGTCGCGTGCAATGAATTATATGCTGGTCATTACAAAACTTTACTGTTCTGTAAAAAGCCGTTCGCAAAACAGCCTTGCGCTGTTCTGGAGCAAGCCTTTTTCGATGCCGTCGATTGCCTCGATCGAAAGACCGCCGAAAAAGGTCAGCACACATTCGGCAAGCCTCACCGGATCGCTGCCAGAGGGAAGATCGCCCGCTTCGATTCCCAGGATCATCCGTTTCACAAGTCGGTTGCGGAACTGGCACCGCTGGTCGCGCAAGAAAACGCGCACCGGATCGTCAGCGTTGCCCAGAAGGTTCGAACCGGCCATCACGAGACATCCGCGCTGCGGTTCGCTGGCCACAAATGCGTCGATCGAGGTCAGCAGCATTGTCTGCACCGCCAGACGGATATCGGCAATCTGATCCAACGCCCGCCACGCAGGTTCGACTTCCGAGTTGATATAAAGCTGGACGGCCTCGCGGAACAGGTTCTCCTTGGAGCCGAAAGCGGCATAGATGCTGGGCGACACGATGCCCATGGCATCGACCAGCTGCGTCATCGACGTGCCCTCATAGCCATGCGCCCAAAAGACCATCAAGGCCTGACGCAACGCCTCGTCGCGGTCAAAACTACGCGGCCGCCCCCGGCGTGCAGGCGATATTTCGGTCACGGCTTGCTTCCTTGCATGGCAGAGATTGCAACGGGCTTCTGCACGAATGATGCCGCCGCATCGGGCGCCACGGAAACCGGTGCCGAAGAAGAAAAGACCAGGTTCTGAAGAATGTTTCGCACCAGAGTCATAAAAATTCCAACGCAGTTAAGGCCGCCCGGTCGGCGATATTGATCCATTTTCCATATCACGGACCGTATCCCCTGTTTCTCAGAGCAGCGGGTATGTACCGCACCTGACATGAGTCTGCCAGAAACTCTACACCCAGACCGAACGCAGCGACGAGTTGATGGCCAAACAGGGCAGCCCAAAAGGAAAAGCTTGAGATCGGGAAAAATGCCAGCGCACGGAAGACTGACATCAGGGAAAAGCTTTAGCTTCCCGGGACTTCGGCCACTTCGCATGCCCCCCATCAAGGGTAATCTATTATTAATATGACGTAAAACCTTACCCCGATGGTTTGCACCTCGAAGTAATTTGGCGTATCCGTGGCATGAAACCTGATAGCCCATCCCCTTGTAGCCGTAGGAGGACACCTCGCTTCTCGCGGGCTACGGGGCATTTTTCATGGCGTCAGGTTGCCTTGAGGAAACAAAAGGAGTTTCGCATGTTTACGCTTCGTATCACCGCTGCCGCCGCGCTGGCCCTTGGGATTGTCCCGATGGCCGCGACGGCACAGGACGCCTGTGGCGAGGTCTCGATCGCCAAGATGAACTGGGCCGCAGCCGACGTCACCACCAATATCGCCAAGTTCCTTCTGGAACAGGGTTATGGTTGCGATGTCAGCCTCGTGAATTCCGATACGATCCCCGCGATCACCTCGGTTGCCGAAAACGGCGAGCCGGATGTCGTCACCAACCTCTGGCTGAACTCGGCCGGCGATGCCTACACAAAACTGGAATCGAACGGCACCATGAAACGCCTGACCAGCGTGCTGGAGCCGGGCGGGGTCGAAGGCTGGTGGATTCCCGCGGCGCTGGCCGAGGAACATCCCGAACTGACCACCATCGAGGGCATAATGGAAAACCCCGACCTGGTCGGCAACCGCTTCAACAACTGCCCCGATGGCTGGGGCTGCCGCGTGGTGTCGGACAACCTGGTGCGGGCACTGGACCTTGAATCGTCGGGGATAGAGGTGTTCAACCACGGCTCGGGCGAAACGCTGGCATCGTCGATGGGCGCGGCCGTGACCGATGGCGATGCGTGGTTCGGATATTACTGGGGCCCGACCGTGCCGATGGGTAAATACGACATGACCCGCGTCGACTTGGGCGACTACAACGAAGAGGCGTTCCAGAACCTTCAGAACCCGGACACGCCAGATCCGCAAGTGTCGGATTTCCCCGCGGCGCCGATCCTGACCTCGGTCACAACCGCGTTTGCCGAGTCGAACCCGGAGGTCACCGAGTTTTTCACCAACATGACCTTTGAAACCTCGATGATGAGCGGCCTTCTCGCGTGGCAGGACGAAAACAATGCCTCCGCCGAGGAAGTGGCCGTTCACTTCCTGAGCGAAAATCCCGACGTCTGGTCGGCGTGGATCAATGACGCGGCCAAGGAAAACCTGAGCGCCCTGCTCAAGTGACGGGGCGGAACGGGCACCGTTCAGTGTCCTTTGGCGGGGCCGGTTCTTTCTGGCCCCGCTTCTTTTTTGGAAATTCAAGGAAGGGCGGGCCGGCGACGCGGGCCTGAGAGTGTGATGGCAACCTACGACTGGTTCTTCGATTCTGTCGGCCTGCGGGGATGGTGCGACGAGGGCGGTGCGGACGGCCCGATGACGATGGCGGACCTTCTGGCCAAGACCAGGGGGCAGGAAACCGAAACCTCGCTTTGGGACGTTCCCTTTCCGTCGCTCGATGCGCTGCACGATTCCTGCAAGGCGGTCCCCCAGTCCCGCGATTTGACACAGGGGCTCGAGGCCGGGTTCCTGGGTATTCGCGATGCACTGCGCGTGGTCATCGACCCGTTGACACAACCCCTGAGCTGGATGTTGCGCGAAATGCTGTCCCTGATGACGCAATCGCCGTGGTGGATTGTCATTCCGGTTCTGCTGGTCATCGTCTGGGCAGTGGCCCGGTCGTGGAAGATCGTGGGGTTCATCGCCCTGATGATCGGCCTTCTGGCCTTTGTCGATCACTATCACGAAGCCATGCAGACGCTGGCGATCATATTCGTCTGCGCCGCGGTCTGCGTGATCGTCGGTGTCCCGATCGGGATCGCCATGTCACGCAGCGACCGGATGCAGCGCATGGTGATCCCGGTTCTGGACATGCTGCAAACCCTGCCGCCCTTCGTCTATCTCATTCCGCTGATCTTCCTGTTCTCCGTCACGGAGCCAAAGCTCTACGGTATTGCGATCATCCTTTACGCCATCGTGCCGGTGGTCCGCCTGACCGATCTTGGCATCCGGCTGGTCGACAAGGACGTGATCGAGGCGGCCGATGCCTTCGGCATGACCAACCGGCAAAAGCTGTTCGGCGTGCAGATTCCGCTGGCGTTGCCCAATATCATGGCCGGTGTGAACCAGACCATCATGATGAGCCTCGCCATGGTCGTGATCGCCTCTCTGGTCTCGGCCCCCGGTCTCGGGGTTCTGGTGCTGCGCGGCATCCGCAACCTGGAACTGGGCGTGGGGCTTGTCGCGGGGTTCGGCATCGTCGTGCTGGCCATCGGTCTGGACCGCGTAACCAAGGCATCGCTGGCCCGTATCGACGCCAGCCAGGCGAACCGCTGAGGAGGTGAAGATGGAAAAGACAAACGACATCAAGGTTTCGATCCGCCACCTTTACAAGATCTTCGGCGCCGATCCGCAAGCGGCGCTGGCCCATGTCAAGGCCGGCGTGGGCAAGCCCGAACTGTTGGAAACCTATAACCATGTTCTGGGGTTGCAGGATATCAACGTGGATATCCGCGAAGGTCGGATAACCGTTATCATGGGCTTGTCGGGATCGGGAAAATCCACCCTGATCAGGCACCTGAACCGCCTGATCGAACCGACGGCGGGCGAGGTTCTGTTCGATGGCGAGAACATCCTGGAATGGAATGACGCCCGCATCCGCGATCTCCGGCGCAAGAACATGTCGATGGTGTTTCAGAAGTTCGCGCTGCTGCCGCACCGGACGGTTCTGGAAAACGCTGGCATGGCGTTGGCCACGCGCGGCGTTGCGCGCCAGGAATATCAGGCCGAGGCAACCAGGTGGCTCGACCGCGTCGGGCTGCAGGGTTTGGGCGACCAGTATCCGCACCAGTTGTCGGGCGGCATGCAGCAACGGGTGGGCATCGCCCGCGCGCTGGCCTCGAACTCGGACATCATGCTGATGGACGAGGCGTTCTCGGCCCTCGATCCGCTGATCCGCACCGACATGCAGGATCTGCTGCTGGAGTTGCAGGCGGAGTTGCACAAGACCATTGTCTTCATCACGCATGACCTGGACGAGGCGCTGAAACTGGCCGACCATCTCGTGATCCTGAACGATGGCGCCGTGGTGCAGCAGGGTGAGCCGCAGCACATCCTCCTGCACCCCAACGATCCGTATATCGAGGACTTCGTGGCCGATATCAACCGCGCGCGCGTGCTGCGCGTCCGCTCGATCATGCGCGAGGGGGAAATCGACGGCGCATTCTCGGGCGATGTCGACCACGAGGCCAACCTGGAAAGCGTGATCGCCCGCGCCGAGGGCGCGCTCGACCGCCGCTATCGCGTGATGCGCGGTGAAACACCCGTGGGCGTGCTGGAAATGCCCGACCTCATGCGCGCCCTCGTCCCCCGTCGCGCCAGCGCAGCGTAAAAGCACCTGCAGGCGCGTCACCCTGCTTTGTGCCTGCCAGTGGCGGAGCAAGAGTCCGCCACTGGTGACCGGGTCTTGCTTCGCGGCTTGCACCCCGGTCGAGGCTATCGGCTACATTATCGCCTACGGACCCTGCCAGGCGGATGCGGCAAATCCAGCTTCGGCCCGAATATTGCTGGCAAAATCAGATACGGAACAACGGTTGCAACAGACGCGGCAGGAACGCGTTGAATTTCAGGGGCATACTCGTCGCGGCGAGACAGATGCAGGGCGGGCCCTCACCCGCCATGGGCGTATGCTCCAGATCCTGATCCGCAACCTCAACGTCACCGATGCCAAACCGGCCGGTTGCATCGCTGAAGCTGCCCTGCAGAACGAGAGTGAGTTCCAGCCCCTTATGGCTATGTGTGAACGGCGGAGCAATACTCGGCCACGGTAGCGACGGCATAGTGTTGTCGCGGGCGGCGTAAAAGTCGTCCACTTTTGCCCTTTCGGATTTCG
>NZ_FQZZ01000005.1 GCF_900142185.1 Lutimaribacter pacificus
CCGCCCTCGGTGCCGATGATCCTTTATGGCGTCATCACCGAGACCTCGATCGGCGGGCTGTTCCTGGCCGGTATCCTGCCGGGCCTGATGATGGCCACGCTGCTGTCGGCCTCGGTCATCCTGCAGGTGGTGATGAACCCCGCCAAGGCCCCGCCGCTGACCGGGCGCGTCAGCTTTACCGAACGCATGAGCGCAAGCGCCGAGGCGCTGCCCACGGTGCTGATCGCGCTGATGATCATCGGGACGCTTTATGCCGGCGTTGCCTCGCCCTCGGAAACCGGGGCGTTCGGCGCGGTGGCGGCGGTGATCGTCGCGGTGGCGATGGGGCGGCTGAAATTCCGCTCCCTGCGCACGGCGCTGGAAAAGACGGTGCGCACCACGGGCATGTTCATGCTGCTGCTGGTGGGCGGGCTGTTCAGCTCGTTCATCCTGACCCGGCTGGGCGTGCCGCAGGAGATTTCGAACTACCTGACGGGGCTGGACGTCGCGCCCTGGGTGATCATCGTGATGATCAACGTGCTGCTGCTGATCATGGGGATGTTCCTCGATCCGCTCAGCATCCTTGTCATCATCGTCCCGATCTTCGTCGATACCATCGTGGGGCTTGGCTATGACCCGATCTGGTTCGGCATCGTCGTCACGATCCAGATCGAGATCGCGGCGATCACGCCGCCCGTGGGGCTTAACCTCTTCGTGCTGCGCACCGTGGTGCCGGACCTGTCGCTGGCCGACACCGCGCGGGGGGCGCTGTCCTTCGTGCTGCCGATGCTGGTCGGGATCGTGCTGCTGATGGTGTTTCCCCAGATCGCGCTGGTCCTGCCGGAACTTGCGTTCGGCAGGTGAGAAAATACCGCACGCGCCATGACGGCGCGTGCGGCACGGATATCGAAAACCGGAGAGCCACCGGCGCCGCGCCATGTGCCGCCCCGGCAAAACACACGAGGAGTGCACCATGAGTTTCGTTCATCCCGCTCTGAGAGAGTTCCTGGAAGCGTCGAAAGGCAAATCCGCGCTGGCCGACGCGCCGGTGCACGAGGTGCGCGCCGCCAATGACGAACGCGCACGCGCCCGGCCGCCCGGCCCGCAGATCGACACCGTCCGCGACATGACGATCACCGGGGATGACGGCCACCAGATTCCGGTCCGCCTTTATATCCCCGACGGGGCCACGGGCGTCATCGTTGCCTTTCACGGCGGCGGCTGGGTGGTCGGAAACCTTGATACGTTCGACGACACGGCGCGGAACATCGCCAACGATTCCGGCCAGGCCGTCGTCAGCGTCGATTACCGGCTGACCCCCGAGCACCGCTTTCCCGCCCAGATCGACGACGCCTGGGCGGTGACCCGCTGGGTGGCCGAACATGGCCACGAGGCCGGTCTGCCCGGCGACCGGCTGATGCTGATGGGCGATTCCGCCGGCGGCAACCTGGCCGCGGTGGTGGCGCTGATGGCGCGCGATGCCGGCGGGCCGGACATCCGGTTGCAGGTGCTTGTCTACCCGGCGGCGGATGCCCGGATGCAGGGCGACACGCTGGACATGTATGGCGACGATTTCTTTCTCACCCGGCGCGATATCTCTTACACGCTGGCCAGCTATGGCATCGGTTCGATCGTTTCGGCCGACGACTGGCGCGTGTCGCCGGTGCTGGCGGCCTCGCACAAGGGGGTTGCGCCCGCGCTTATCATTTCGGCCGAATGCGATCCGATCCGGTCGGACGGGGCCGCCTATGCCCGCAAGCTGCTGGAAGATGGCGTTTCGGCTGTGCACGTGACATATTCCAGCGTAACGCATCTGTTCTTCGGTATGCGTGGCGGGCTGGATGCGGCGGCCTACGCCCAGCGGCAGGCGGCCGACGCGCTGCGCGTTGCGGCAGAGTCCTGATTTTCGGAGGGGAAACCGATGAATACACATGTCAAAGACGCCGTGGGCAGCAATGTCAGGCGCGCCCGCAGCCAGCAGCTTGGCGACCTGTTGCGCCGCAGCGCCGCGCGGTCCCCGGACAAGCTGGCGCTGGTCTTTCGCGATCACCGCGACACGTTCCGCGACCTCGACGCGGTGGTGAACAGAACCGCGAACGCGCTGGCTGCCATGGGCATCGGCAAGGGCGAGCGGATCGCCATCCTGTCGCGCAACAGCCGCAGTTTCGTGATCCTGCGCTTCGCGCTTGCGCGGATCGGCGCGGTGACGACCCCGGTCAACTACATGCTGAACGCGCAGGACGTCGCCTATATCCTGGAACATTCCGGCGCGCGGGGGCTGATCTGCCAGGATTCGCTGTGCGCCACTGCCGATGCCGCGCTCGACGGGATCGCGGGCGGGCCCGATATCCTGCTGTCGATCCATCACGGCGGCGAGGCGGTGTCGGGGCGCTGGCAGCCGGTGGAGCCGCTGTTCGACCATCCCGACAGCACGGAGCCCTGGGCCGATCTGGGCGCCGGCGATCCGATCCAGATGATGTATACCAGCGGCACGGAATCCCGCCCCAAGGGTGCCATGCTGACCTCCGAGGCGCTTTACGCGCAATACATGACCGTCATCACCGATGGTGAGATGAATTCGGATACAATCGAACTGCATTGCCTGCCATTGTTTCACTGTGCGCAGCTCGACTGCTTCCTGACCGCCGACCTTTACCTTGGCGCGACCAGCATCCTGCATGACGGGGCCGATCCCGTGGCGATGTTCCGCACCATCCAGGAGGAAAAGGTTACCAAGCTGTTCTGCCCGCCGACGGTCTGGATCGCCCTGCTGCGGCATCCCGATTTCGACAAGTACGACCTGGGCAGTCTCAGGCAGGGCTATTACGGCGCTTCGATCATGCCCACGGCGGTGATCGAAGAACTGTCGCAACGCCTGCCGGACATGCGGCTCTATAATTTCTACGGCCAGACCGAGATGGCGCCCTGCGCCACCATCCTGCGGCCCGAGGAGCAGCTGACCAAGCTGGGCTCGGCCGGCCGGCCGGGGCTGAACGTGGAAACCCGCGTGGTCGACGACGAGGGCAACACCCTGCCGGTGGGCGAGGTGGGCGAGATTGTGCACCGCAGCCCGCACCTGATCCAGGGCTATTACAACGATCCCGAAAAGACCGCCGAATCCTTCCGCAACGGGTGGTTCCACAGCGGCGATCTGGGCCGGTTCGACGAAGACGGCTATCTTTACGTGGTCGACCGCAAGAAGGACATGATCAAGTCCGGTGGCGAGAACGTGGCCAGCCGCGAGGTGGAGGAGGCGATCTTTCGCCATCCCAAGATCGCCGAGGTCGCGGTGTTCGGCATCCCCCATCCGAAATGGATCGAGGCGGTGACCGCCGTTATCGTGCCCAAGGACGGCGAGACCCTGACGCTGGACGAGGTCGAGGCCTATTGCCGCGAAACCCTGAGCCATTTCAAATCGCCCAAGCATGTGGCGATCCGCGAGGGGCTGCCGAAAAACGCCAGCGGCAAGATCCTGAAGCGCGAGTTGCGGCTGGAATTCGCGGAGATTTTCGAGGTCTGACTGCAGGGATGATTAGGTAAATCAGTGGGTTGCAACGTGTTGCTCAACCAGTGCATCCGCCTGCAATAGTTGCGCGACAGAGGGCACCGCACGGTCGCGGTCGGGCGATCCGACGGCTGTGGCTGGCAGTTTATCGTGCCGCCACATCCTCCCTCAAGGCAGAGTGCTTGCGGCAGCCAATCGCCCGGCCGGGGGCGACCGTGCGATGCCCGGGCCGCTGCGCGGCTGCTCCGGGCAAGGTGCACCGTTCGAATTTCAGGTCGCGCGTTCAGCCCTTGCCCGGGATATTGCGCCGCATCGCCCATTGGTAAAGCCGGGGCGAGGCGCGCATGACCAGCGATGACAGCCGCGCCACCCGGCCCACCGGAATGAACTCCTGCCGCCGGTCGACGCCGCGCAGGATGGCGGTGGCGGCATCCGCGGGCGTCATCAGGTCCAGCCCGTCGGCGGCCGCGCCGGGGCGCATGATCCCGTCCGCCCCGCGCCCCGGCCGGCCGGTATTGGTCGCCACGAAGCTGGGCGCGGCAATCAGCGTGCGCACCCCGAAGGGCGCCTCTTCCGAGCGGAGCGAGCCGAAGAACCCCTCCATCGCGTGTTTCGACGCGGCATAGGCGGTGCGGTGATGCAGCGGCGCGAAGCCCGCGACCGACGAGATCGCCAGATGCGTTCCGCCGCTGTCCCGCAGGGCCAGCAGGAAGGCGCGGGCCATGTTGACGGCGGCGAAATAGTTGATTTCGAACACCCGCCTGTGGCTGGCCTCGTCGGTATCCGCGAAGGCGGCGATCTGCGTCACCCCCGCGTTATAGATCACCATGTCGATCGACGGGCGGGCCGCGATCACGCTGTCGGCGGCCTCGTGCAGCATCGCGGCATCGGTCAGGTCGAGCTGCACCGGCGTGCGGCTTTCCGACGCCTGCAGCCCGCCGGTATCGAGATCCATCAGCACGCAATGCCAGCCCCTTGCCTCGAGCGCGTCCGCCAGTGCCCGGCCCAGCCCGCCATTGCCGCCCGAAATCACCGCGGTCTTCACAGCCCGGCCTCCTTTTTCCACAGGTCGAACACACCGGCCGAGGTCAGTTCGGGGGTATAGCCGAATTCCTGTTTCAGCCTCCCGTTGTCCAGCACCGGCCGGTATTGCAGGAACCGGACCTGTTCGGGCCCATAGCGCGACAGCCGCAGGGGGCGGGCCAGAGCCAGCGCCAGTTTCAGCGACCAGGCCGGCAGTCTGAGCACCGGCTTGCCAAGCGCGCGCGCCAGTTCGTCCACCCCCATCCAGCCGTCGCCGGCCACGTTGTAGATCCCCGGCGGGCCGTCGCCTGCGGCCCGTTTCAGGATGCGGGCCAGGTCTTCGGTCCAGATAAAGACGAAGGGGCTGTCGCTGCCGCGGATCGCCAGCAGGCGCGTGCGGCGGAACAGGGCGGTGATCTGGTTCTCGACCCCGGCACCCAGCACCGTGCCCACCCGCAGCACCACCTGTTCCAGCCCGGGATGGGCCGCGCGCGCAGTGGCCAGCATCTCTTCGACCCGGCGCTTGTGGTCGGAATAGGCGAATTCGGGATTGCCCCGGCAGGGATCGGTTTCGCGCAGGGGCACCGGGTTGTCCGGGTGATAGCCATAGGCGGCGCCCGAACTGGTCACCACCAGCCGTTTCACCCCGTGCGCCACGCAGGCCGCCAGCACGTTGCCGGTGCCCGTGACATCGACCGCGAAGGTATCGGCGCGCGTCATCCCCGGCGGCGGCGTGACGATCGAGGCCAGGTGCACCACGGTGTCCGGCGCCGCCTCGCCGATGATCCGCGCCACGTCCGGGCCGGTCACGTCCAGCGGCACGAAGGGCACGCCGTCGGGGATCGCGCCGCGCGACAGGTCGGTGGCGATGACATCCTGCCCGGGCAGGTGCGCCAGCAGCGCGCGGCCCACCATGCCGGCCGCGCCGGTGACCAGGATACGGCTCATGGTGCGGCCACGGTGCGGCGCATCAGCGTGGCCAGCGCGATCCCCGAAATGGCGTGCCAGATGCCCCAGAAGGCCGCGACCACCGCCATGCCGCCCAGCCCGCCGAAGAACCCGAAGATCAGCGCCAGCCCCAGCCCCGAATTCTGGATGCCGGTCTCGATCGTCACCGCGCGCCGGTCGAAGGGGGACAGCCCGGTCAGCATGGCCAGCCCGTAACCGCCGCCGAGCGCCAGCGCGTTGTGCACGATCACCAGCCCGGCAATGCCGCCCGCATATTGCAGGAACTGCGCCCAGTTCGCCGCCAGCGCCACGGCGATGAAAGCCACGAAGATGCCCATCGACAGCCATTGCAGCGGCGGCCGCAACCGCCGGGTCAGGTCGGGGCGGCGGATGTTCAGCGCGACGCCCAGCACCAGCGGCAGCACCAGCATCAGGCCGACGGTGACGGCGATCTGCAGCGGGTCGATATGCGTGGCCCGCAGGATGCGGGCCGAGGGCTCGTACAGGCCGCCCCAGAAGGCGATGTTCAGCGGCGTCAGCACGATCGCCCCGATCGTCGCAAAGGCGGTCATCGACACCGACAGCGCCGCATTCCCGCCGGCGCGGTAGGTGATGAAGTTCGAGATGTTGCCGCCGGGGCAGGCGGCCACCAGTATCAGCCCCAGCGCGACCGACGGCTGCGGCCGCACCGCCAGAACCAGAAGGAAGGTCAGCGCGGGCAGCAGCACGAATTGCGAGGCCAGCCCGACCACCAGCGGCCTTGGCGCCTGCATCAGCAGCTTGAAATCCCTCGGTTTCAGATCGATGGCGATGGAGAACATCACCACCGCCAGCACCGCGTTCAGCACCATCAGCGAACCGGGCGTGAAATCCAGAACCGCGTCGTCCATCATGACCGCGCCCCGGCAAGCCGGCCGATCCATGCGCCGACGGCCCGGCGATAGGTGGCCTTGTCGACGTAATAGGCCATCCGGGGCAGGTCGATATAGCGCATGCCGCCGGTCGCGCGGGAGAACCCGCCCGCCTTTTCCGCCTGCAGCGCGCGGGCGGCCCCGGTGCCCCGGCGTATCCCGTCGATATAGCGCACGACCATCTCGGCCTGTTCGTGCCGCCCCTGCCAGCCCAGGCCCGACGCCTCGACCATGCCCAAAACGAACAGGTCGTCACGCTCGGGGTGCATGGCGTTGAGATAGAGATGCGGGGCGTCGCCCTGCCAGTTCAGCAGCGCGTTGTCGATAAAGGGGTAATCCAGCCTGTAGCCGGTGGCGGCAAGGATCATGTCGTAATCGGCGGACGTGCCGTCCCGGAACCGCACGGTCTTGCCCTCGAACCGCGCGATATCCGGGCGGATCGTGATGTCGCCGTGTCCGGCATGGTAAAGCACCAGCGAGTTCACGACCGGGTGGCTTTCGTAGAGCCTGTAATCGGGTTTTGGAAAGCCGTATTTCTGCGGATCGCCGACAAACCATTTCAGGATCGTCCCGTCCACGATCCGTTTCAGGGCCATCGGCAGCCGGATCGCGCCGCCCAGCGTGTCGGCGGGTTTGCCGAAGACGTATTTCGGCACGAAGTAATAGCCGCGCCGCATCGACAGGTCGCAGGACAGCCCGTGATGGATGGCGTCCACCGCGATATCGCAGCCGGAATTGCCGGCGCCGATCACCAGCACGCGCTTGCCCGCGAACTGGCGCGGATCGCGGTACTCCGAGGAATGGATCAGTTCGCCGGTGAAATCCCCCTCGAAGGCGGGCATGTTCGGCGTGCTGAGCGTGCCGTTGGCGATCAGAAGCCCGGCAAACTCCTCGCTGTGCTCGCCCGCGGCGTCGCGCCATGTCACCCGCCAGCCATCGCCGGGCCCGCCCAGCGGTGTGCAGGACAGAACCTCGGCCCCGAACCTGTAGTGCCGGTAAAGGTCGAAATGACGCGCGAAATCGCGGAAATACTGCTTCATCTCGCGGTGCGAGGGGTAGTCGGCCACCTCGTCGCGCATCGGGAAATCGGTGAACTCCGTCATCCGCCTGGACGAGATCAGATGCGCGGTCTCGTACATGGTCGAGCGGGGGGCGTCGATATCCCACAGCCCGCCGACATCGGAATGCAGCTCGAACCCCTGAAAACCGAGCCCGTGTTCGGCCAGCAGCCGTGCCGCTGCCAGCCCCATCGGTCCCGCCCCGATCAGGGCGAGCCGGTCGCGCGTTTCACTCATGCGTTCCTCCCGTTGCCGGCTTAGCTTGAACAAACGTTCGAAATAAGGCAAGATTATTCCATGCCTGTCAGCGAACTCATTGAAACGGATAGAAAAAGGGCCCCGTCCAAGCGGGCGCTCGCCACCCGGAACCGGGTGTTCGACGCGGCCGAAAAGCTGTTTGCCGAAAAGGGATTCGATGGTGCGACGATCCGCGACATCGCGGCCGAGGCGGGCGAACCCGTCGGCACGATCCATCACCACGGCGGCGGCAAGGAGGCGCTGTTTCACAAGGTCGTCGCACGCCGCGCCGGGGCGCTGTCGCAATCGCGCCTCGACGCGCTGGAGCGGCTGAGGGCCGGGGGGCAGGTGACGCTCGACACCGTGCTTTCGGCCTTTGTCCGCCCGTTTTTCGAGCTGTCGCGCGAAGAGCCGCGCTGGCGCAACTATGCCCGCCTTGTCGCCTATGTGTCGGCCGATGACCGCTGGCGCGCGATTTCGGCCGAGTGGTTCGACCCCACGGCCGAGGTCTTTCTGGCCGAGATCGTCGGCCTCGTGCCCGAGGCGCCGCGCCACGAGATCGCGGGCGGGTTCGTCTTTTGCGTCGCGTCGATGCTGGCCCTGCTGACCGCCCGGGGCCGTATCGCGGTGCTGGCGGGCGGGGATGCGGCGGAAGAGGCGCAGCTTGACCACCTGATCCGTTATTGCGCCGCGGGGATGGCGGCCGGGCAGGGCCGGTGAGGGCGGTTACAGCGATACGATATGGTTGTCCCACGCGCAGTCGAACCGGCCGAGTGCCGCCGGCGTGCCCGATCCGACCGAGATAAGCCCGCCCAGCCCGTCGCTGGCCAGGTAACCGCCCGGCCGCGGGGCGAGGCCACAGATATCTGACCGCGACACCGCACCCAGGAAATCCCCCCGGTCCGAGAACCTGTGCATCCGCCCGCCGCGCGGCGAGGTGATGGCGAATTCGCGCCCCTCGCCGTCGAAGGCGATGCTGCCGGCATAGCCCTGCATCGCCAGTTCGTCGGCCAGCGGCGCCTCGGCCAGAACCGGGGCCGCGCCCCTGCGGTGCAGCCCGGCCAGCGGCGGCGCGGCGCCCTGCGCGCCCTCCCACTGCATGGCGAAACCGACCAGCCCGTCGGCACGCACCGCAAGGTGGCGGATGGAATTCTGCCTGAAATCCGGCGCCATCTCGACCTGGTCGAGAACCGTGCCGGACAGGTCCAGGTAGGTCAGGTTCGGCCGCATCGTCGGGATGTTCAGCTTGGTGCGGTCGGTGGGGTCGGTGGCGATGCCGCCATTGGCGACGACCAGCGTTTCGCCGTCGGGCATCAGCCGCAGATCGTGCGGCCCGATGCCCGAGGACGCCATTTCGCCGATCCGGGCATATCCGGCACGGGTGTCCCAGACCCCGATCACGCCCCGGCTGTCCCCGCTCATCTGTTCGCAGGTGAACAGGGTATCGCCCCCGTTGGCAAAGACGCCATGGCCGTTGAACTGCCGCCCCCCGGGGGGAGCAAGGCGGTGCAGGATGTCGCCGCGCGCGCAGTCGATGACAAGGGCATAGGTGCCGGGCCTGCGGGCAAAGGCGACGGCCTCGGCGCGGCGGGGGTGGCCCGCCCCGGCATGGCCGCGGGCGGGCAGCGGCACGCGGAAGGTCGCGGCCCCGCCGGCATCGAGGCCGTAGAGCGCGAAACCGCCATCCGCGCCCTTCGCGGCGGCGATATAGGCCGGGCTGCCCGCCGCCGCCCAGCCCAGATGCGGCGCCGTTCCGGCGGCGAGAAGGGCGGCAAGAAAGCTTCGGCGGGTGGTCATGGGTCAGTCTCCGTCCTGGGAATTGAAACCGGGTGCGATGCCGAGCCGCACGCCGATCCCGGCCTCGATGGCGTCGCGCAGGCTGCGGATTGCCTGTTGCAGGATCTCGACATGCAGCCGTGCCTGCGGGTCGGTCACGGTCTGAAATGCCGGGTCGTCGATGACGGTTGCGGCCTCGTGCACGCGGGCCAGCGCGGCGTCGGTGGCGGGCAGCTCCCAGTCGGCCAGCGCCGCGGCAAGGTCGCGTGCGGCACCTGCGGCCAGAACCGCGTTGCGCAGGCTGCGCCCGGACCTCCATGCCTCGGCCCGCGCCGGGCGGGGGCGGTCGAACGTGCCCATCGGCCGCCCGAGCCGCTGATCGGCGGTAAACTCCAGCGACGACAGGATTTGCGTGTAAAGCGCGCGGATCGCCTCGTCGCCGGTCAGGTAGGTGGCGTTTCCGGCCTCTCCGGCGGTGCGGAGGGTGTCGGCGAACAACCCGGCCCAGCCGTCGGACAGGGCGCCGGCCTGGCGGTTCAGGTCCGCCGCGATGGTGGTGACCAGCGCGCAGGTATAGCTGCCCGCCGCGTAATCGGCGAAGGCGGGGTCGTATAGCAGCATTTCGATGGCGAAAAGCCCGCGCGCGGCGATCGACACGTCGGCATAGGATTGCGGGTCATGCGCGACCGGATCTTCGTCGGCGATCAGCCGGGCAAGGGTGCGGCCGGTGAACCCGCGCGCGTCGGGCCAGAACGCGACCGAAAGCGCGCCGGTCTCGGACGGGCCGAGCCGCAGGTCGGCAACCGGCATCCACGCATCGAACGCCGCCTGAAAGGCGGGCCGCACCGATGCGGCGCGGCAGTCGGCCTCTGCGCTTTGCGCCAGCGCCCCGGCGGCGGCGGCGAACGTGTCGAACCCCGGCAGGATATGCCGGTCAAGCGCCTCGTCCACACCGGCGGCGGCGGGTGTGGACAGGCCAAGGACAAGCGCCATGGCGGCAAGATGTTTCATAGGCTCTCCAGGTATCGGATCAGGGCGGCGCGGTCCTCGGGCGGCATGTCGACCACGGTATCGCGGGCCGCCTGCGCCTCGCCACCATGCCACAGCACCGCTTCGAGAAGCGAGCGCGCGCGCCCGTCATGCAGGAAAAAGCTGTGCCCCGAAACGGTTTGCGTCAGCCCGATGCCCCAAAGCGGCGCGGTGCGCCATTCCCGGCCGTTCGCGCGGCCCTCGGGCCGGTTGTCGGCCAGGCCGTCGCCCATGTCGTGCAGCAGCAGGTCGGTATAGGGCCAGATCAGCTGGAAACTGGCGGGATCGCCGCCTTCCAGCCGGTGGGTCACATAGGTCGGGCGATGGCAGGCGGTGCAGCCGGTGCCATAGAACACTTCCCGTCCGCGCAGCACCTCGGGGTCGTCCAGGTCGCGCCGCGCGGGCACGGCCAGCGTGCGGCTGTAGAACGCCACGAGGTCAAGGCCCGTCCGGTCGATCTCGACCCCGCCATGCTCGGGGTCGCCACCGTCGAGTGCCGCGATGCATGCGGTCTGCGCCGCGGTGCATTCGCCCGACCCGGCCGGGTGCAGCGGGTTCGAGATGCCGATATCGCCGGCGAAGGCCTCGGCCGTCTGTTCCAGGACCGTCGGATTGCCCGCCTTGTGCCCGAACCGGCCCAGCATCGGGCGGTCGTGGACAGTGGACCAGACGATCTGGGGATGGCCGGAAATCCCGTCGCCATCGGTATCGTCGGGATCGGCCCAGGCCAGGATATCCCCGGTCGGGATCGCTTCGAGCAGGCCCATGCCGATCATCTGCGGCGCCACGCGCGGGCTGAGCATCGCACCGGGATGGAGCGGGCCATAGCCCAGGTCGGCGGCGGTATAGGTGGGGCGGCGGAGCGTCGCCACCTCGCCGCCCGACAGCTTCACCTCGACCTCGTCATAGCGGATGTCGAGCCGGTATTCGGGCGTGTGGCCGGGCAGGCTGAAATCCTGCAACTGCCCGCCATAGACCGGATCGGGCGCGGTGGCGTGGGTGCCGGCGATATAGCGTTCGATCGCGTCCGCATCGGGGGCGGGGACCGAGATGCGCAGGAACATCGACACCGCGCCGTCCTTGGGGCCTTCGGGCGGATGGCCGCGCCCGTCCTTCAGGTGGCAGCGCTGGCAGGAGCGCGCGTTGTAGAGCGGCCCCAGCCCGTCCGACGCGATGGTCGAGGCGGGCGGCGACACCCAGAGCCGGCGGAACATGCCGTTGCCGACGCGGAAATCGAGCTCCTGCTCGAAGCTGAGATTGGCGGCGGGTTGCGAAAACGCGTCCGCCGTGTCGCGTGCACGCACCGTCTGGGCGCCGCCGGGGTTTTCCTCGAACGGCCAGGGGGCCGAGAAATCGCCGGGCGGGGCGGTGACGGCGGCGATGCGTTCGCGTTCGGCATCGGTGCGGGGCACCACGTTCAGGTGCGGGTCTTCGAGACCGGCCCAGGGCGGCGGGTCGATGGCCCCGGCCTTGCCGGCAAGGGTAAGGGCGGCCGCCAGCGCGACGGCCGCGACAATGCCGTTACTCGGCTTCATCCATTCGGGACGCATTGAGATGTGCATAGTTTTCCGCGCCGACGCGCTCGTGCAGGTCAAGTTGGGTTTCAAGGAAATCTATGTGGCCTTCCTCGTCGGCCAGCAGCTCTTCGAACAGGGATTTCGACACCCAGTCGCTGACCGAGGCGCAATATTCCCGCGCCTCGCGGTAAAGCGCCGCGGCCTCCTGTTCGGCGGCAAGATCGCATTCCAGCGTTTCCTTCGGTGTCTGCCCGATCCGCAGCGGGTCGAGCTTTTGCAGGTTCGGGTGCCCCTCCAGAAAGATGATCCGCTCGATGATCTTGTCGGCGTGGTTCATCTCTTCGATGGATTCCTCGCGGCTCTTGCCGGCCATGTGGCCGAGGCCCCAATCCTCCTGCAGCTTGTAGTGCAGCCAGTACTGGCTGATCGCGGTCAGTTCGCTGCGCAGCGCGCGGTTCAGATAGTCGATGACCTTAGCGTCGCCCTTCATGTGTCGTCTCCTGTGTGGCCGCGCGGCGCAGGCCGCGCAGGTGCATGGGTACCCCAAGATTGTCGTTCTTGCGCATGACATCGACGAACAGCGAGATACATCCGCCGCAATCGGCCGCCTTGCCCAGGGCGCGATAGACCTTCCTTGGTGTGATGATCGTATCGGAGTCGGACGCCCGCATCCAGTCGATCGCGGCGTGTATGTCGTGGTCGGTGATGTTCATGCAGTGGCAGACGATCATAGGCGACTCCGGGTCAGGGTGGGCCGGGGCGGCGTTGCGCCCCGGCCAGGCAGGTCATTCAAAGACGGCGGAGGGGTTGTCGAGGCTGTCGGAGCCTTCGAACTCGATCCCGCCGAGATCGAGCGCGGTGACGACCCGCTCGATCGAGCGGGTCTGCGCGATCAGCGCGTCCACACCGCCCATGATCAGCGCCTCGCCCGCGGCGTTGCCGCGCTCCAGCATCTCGTCATAGGCGAAACCGGCCTCGGCGGCGGTCTTGATGCGGCCAAGCGCCATCATCGTGCCGGACAGGCGCTGGCGCATTTCGGCATCCAGCGCGCCATCCTTCGCCGCCACCAGGTCGGACAGCGACGCGCCCGAGACCACGCTGCCGTCGATCCGCACGTAATTGCCGAGATAGACGTTCTGGATGCCCAGCCCGTCATAATAGTGGCTGTTATGGGTGTTGTCCGAGAAACAGTCATGTTCCTCTTCGGGGTCGTTCAGCATCAGCCCAAGCCGCATCCGCTCGCCCGCCTGTTCGCCATAGGACAGCGAGCCCATGCCGGTCAGGATCGCAGACAGCCCGGCCTGTTCGTCCTGCGTCAGTGCCGCGCGGGCCTCGCCGTCGCCGGCCCATTGCGCGGCCATCCATTCCAGGTCCGAGACCAGCAGCGCGGTGGCCGCCTTCAGGTATTCGCTGCGCCGGTCGCAATGGCCGCCGGTGCAGGCGTCGCCCTGCGCGAAATCGGTCCAGGGCCGGTTGCCGGCCCCGTCGTCATGGCCGTTCAGGTCCTGCCCCCAGAGCAGGAACTCGATGGCGTGATAGCCGGTGGCGACATTCGCCTCGATCCCGTCGGCCTCGTGCAGGGTGTCCTGCAGCAGGGCGGGGGTGATCTGCGATGCGTCGATCTCGGTGCCCGACAGGGTGAATGCCGGGTTGGCGATGACGTTCAGCGCGGCAAGCTGGTTCTCGCCGCCCGGCCTGCCATAGGTGCCGTCGACATAGTCGATCAGCCCTTCGTCCAGCGGCCAGGCGTTCACGCGGCCTTCCCAGTCGTCCACGATGGCGTTGCCGAAGCGGTAGACCTCGGTCTGCTGATAGGGCACGCGGGCCTCGAGCCACGCCTCGCGGGCCGCCTGCAACGTCGCGGCCGAGGGCGTGGCGATCACGGCGTCCACTGCATCCTGCAGGGCGCGCGCGGCGGTCAGGCTGTCCTGGTATTTCGCCTCGGCGATATCGGCATAGGTGCCAAGCACCTCGGCGGCGGATTGCGCCTGCGCCATGCCGGCAAGCCCGGCGGTAAGGGCCGTCGTGGCCAGAAATGTGCGGATCATGGTGAAGTCCCTTCGTTCATTCGTGTGTGCGCGCCACGGCGGCCCCGAAGTGGCCTGTCTGCCGGAATGAGCGATTGCCAGGGGCCATGACGTTTTCCCGACTCGGTTGCTGCCTGATATCTCTGACTTAAATAATCGGATATCGCAATACCAGACAAATAAACTCGGCTTTATTGTCGCGCCCCCCGGTGACGGGGGCGGGGGCTCGTTTTTCGTGTGTTTGCGTCATGGAAAACAACCGAAGACAGGGCGCGCGCAACTAAAACGCCGATATCGGCAAAAAATTCTTACCAATTCCGCCATGTTGCGCTAGATTTCGCTCGACCGGGGCGGCCACGCGGCTATCCGCCTGCGCCGCCCGGTTCTGAAAAGGGAGGAAAGTCATGAGCAACAGAACCACCACGCGGCGCGGCGCGCTGCGGGCTTTTGCCGGTGCAGGGGCCGCGACGCTGGCCGCACCGCATCTTGCGACGGCGCAAGGGCAGACGACGACGTGGAAGATCCAGACCAGCTGGCCCGGCGGCGCCGGCTTGCAGATCTTCAAGGACTGGTGCGCCACCATCGTCGAAAAGACCGGCGGCGAACTGGCGTTCCAGCCGTTCGGCGCGAATGACGTGGTCGGCGATTTCCAGCTTTTCGACGCGGTCAAGAACGGCGTGCTGGAGGCGGTCAACCCCTTCACCATCTATGCGCAGGGCATCATTCCGGCGGCCACGTTCCTGACCTCGATCCCGCTGGGGCTGCGTAACCCGCACGAGTTCGACGTGTTCTATTACGGGCTGGGCGGCATCGACATCGCGCGCGAGCTTTATGCCGCGCAGGGGATGCATTTCGTCGGCCCCGTGCATCACGGCGCGAACATCATCCACTCCAAGGTGCCGATCCGGTCGATCGACGATTTCGGCGGCCGCAAGATGCGCCTGCCCGGCGGCATGGTGGCGGAAATCTTTACCGCCATCGGTGCCGAAACCACGGTTCTGCCCGGTTCGGAAATCTTCCCGGCGCTGGAAAAGGGCACGATCGACGTGGCCGACTATGTCGGGCCGGCGGTCAACTATGCGCTCGGCTTCAGCCAGGTGACCGATTACATCGTGATGGGCCCCCCGGGGTTCATGTCGCTCTATCAGCCGGTCGATACCATGGACATCACCGTGGGCACGGCCGCGTGGGAGGCGCTGAGCCCGCAGATGCAGCAATTCGTCGAGATGGAAACCCATGTCTATTCGGACATGCACCATGCCGCGATCCAGGCCGCCGACCAGGAAGCCTGGGCCAAGTTCGAGGCCGACGGCACCGAGGTCACCCGCCTGAGCCAGGACGACGTGGAACTGATGACCGAGGCCGCGGTGCCGATCTGGTTCGACTACGCCAACCGCGACCCGCAGGCCGCGCGCGCGTTCAAGCTGCAGCTCGATTACATGATGTCCGGCTCGCTGGGCTATGTGGACCCGGCGCTGACGCAGGGGCTGGAACTCAAGCTCTGAGCGCCTGACCGCCGCAATCGTCCGACCCGCCCGGCGCCCGAACGCGCCGGGCGGTTTTCCCGAACTCCCAAACAACGAGGACCGCAATGCCGGGTCTCAGCTTTACGCTGCCGCATTGGCTGTACTGGGTGGGGCTGATCGTCTTTCCCATCGTCGCGATGGTTCTGTCGCGCCGCCCGCAGCCCGAGGAAAAACGCTATACCCTGCCGCTGGCCTACATGATCGCCGTCACCGGCGGGATCATCGGCCTGCACCGCTTTTACCTGAAAAGCCTGTGGGGCTTCGTCTTCATCCCGATCTTCCTGTTCGTGCTCTACGCCAACAGCCAGACGCAGGAGGCGCGTTCGGTGCTGTCGGACTATGCCAACCAGATGCGGGTGGCCGAACGCACGCTGGACCGCGAAGAGGGCCGCGTCGCCGAGGCGCGCGCGGGGCTGGCCGGGTTGCAGCAGGGCCTTGCAGAGGCGGAGGAGGGCAGCTTTGCCCAACGCAGCGCCGAACGCCGCCTGCAGCGCGCAGAGGAGACCATCGCCAAGGGCGAGGAGCGGCTGGCCGAGGCGCGCGCCACGGTAAGCGAGACCGGCCCGCTGCGCGACCAGGCCGCGGCGACGCGGGCATTCTGGAGTCAGGCGGCGGGATATGCCTTTTACCTGATCCTTGCGCTGGTGGTGATCGACCTCGTGCTTTTGCCGGGGCTGGTGCGGCGTGCCAATGCCAACCTGCCCGCGCATGAGGAACTGTCGGACGCCGAACGCGCCCTGCGCGCCGCCGAGGCCGAGGAAGGCCCCCGCCATGACAGCGACTATGCCGAGAACTGGATCGACCGGCTGTCGCTGTTCTGCGGCGAGTTCGTGGCCTACTGGGCCGTGATCGCCGTGTTCGTCTATTATTACGAGGTGATCGCGCGCTATGTCTTCGGCAGCCCGACGAACTGGGCGCACGAGGCGATGTACCTGATGTTCGGGATGCAGTACCTGATCGCGGGCGCCTATGCGATGCTGACCGAAAGCCATGTGCGCGTCGATATCTTCTATGCGCCGCTGCCGCCGAAGCGCAAGGCGTGGGTCGACCTGCTGACCTCGGTCTTCTTCTTCATCTTCGCGGGCACCTTGCTGGTGACCTCGTGGATCTTCGCGATGGACGCGATCGCCGTGCCCTCGGGCAATTCGGTCCTGTCGGACTGGGCGCGCGGGCAGATCGGGTTCGGCGAGATGCTGGCGGGCTTCGGCCTGAACCAGTGGACCAACCCCAACATCCGCTGGGGCGAAATCAGCTTTAACGAATGGGAGGTGCCGCTGTGGCCGATGAAATGGGTGATGGTCATGGGCGGCGTCCTGCTGGTTCTGCAGGGCATCTCGAAACTGTCGAAAGACATCCGTGAAATCGCGCGGGGGAACTGAGGCATGGGTATCGAAATCGAAATCGGGTGGCTGACACTCATCATGTTCGGCTCGCTTCTGGCGCTGCTGATGGCGGGGCTGCCGCTGGCCTTCGTGACCGGCGGGCTGGCCTGCGTGTTCCTGTTCATCCTGGGCGATGCGCGGGCGCTGAACATCGTGCCCAGCCGGATCTTTCCGCTGATGACCAATTACCAGCTATCGGCCATTCCGCTGTTCATCTTCATGGCGGCGATGCTGGAAAGGGCGGGTATCATCAACGACATGTTCGACGTGATCTACAAGGTCATGGGCGGGCTCAAGGGCGGACTGGCGGCGGCGACGATCATCGCCTCGACCATCCTTGCGGCGATGGTGGGCGTGATCGGTGCGGCTGTGGTGACGATGGGGATCATCGCGTTGCCGGCGATGCTGAAGCGCCATTACGATCCCAAGATCGCCATGGGCTCGATCATGGCCGGCGGCACGCTGGGCATCCTGATCCCGCCCTCGATCCTGGCGATCATCTATGCGGTCGTGGCCGAGCAATCGGTGGGCGAGCTGTTCATCGGCGCGGTCATTCCCGGCCTGCTGCTGTCGGGCATGTATATCGCCTATGTCGTCGCCCGGTCCTATATCAACCCGGCGCTGGGGCCCGCCATCCCGGTCGAGGAGCGCGTCAGCGGCGCCGAAAAGCTGCGCCTGATCAGCAAGATGGCCGCGCCGATCACGCTGGTCGTGGTGGTGCTGGGGATCATCTTTTCGGGCGTCGCCACCCCGGTCGAGGCCGCCGGCATCGGCACCTTCGGCGCCTTCATCGTCGCCGCCATCCACCGCAAGCTGGACTGGCCCACCGTGCGCGAGGCCTGCACCACCACGCTCAAGGCCAGCGCGATGGTGATCTGGATCATGTTCGGCGCCACGATCTTTGTCGGGCTCTATGTGCTGGAGGGCGGGCAGCAATTCGTGCAGGACGCGCTGGCCGCGACGGGGCTGGGGCCGTGGGGCATCCTGATTTTGATGCAGATTCTTCTGGTGATCCTTGGGATGTTCCTGGACTGGGTCGGTATCCTGCTGCTTTGCGTGCCGATCTTCGTGCCGATCATCAAGGCGCTGGGTGCGGCGGCCTTCGGCCTGAACAGCCCCGAGGACCTGGTGCTGTGGTTCGGGGTGCTTTACCTGGTGAACATGCAGATGTCGTTCCTGTCGCCGCCCTTCGGCTATGCGCTGTTCTACCTGCGCGGGGTGGCGCCGGACGAGATCCCGATGACGGATATCTTCAAATCCGCGCTGCCGTTCCTGGCGTTGCAGATCGCCGGGCTGGTGCTGTGCATGGTCTTTCCGCAGATCATCACCTGGCTGCCAAGGCTGGTTTACGGCTGACGGGCAGAACATGAGCGCCCCGCCGATCCGGCGGGGCGCTTCGGTTCGGGAGGGGCGGTGCAAAGCGAACGCTGTACCCCGCCCGGAACAGCCGCGCAGCGGCCCGGGCATCGCACGGCCGCCCCCCGGCCGGGCAATTGGCTGCGGTCTGCACTCCGTTTCGAGGGAGGAAGTGGCTGCGCGATAAATTGCCATCCACAAGCGTCGGATCGCCCGACCGCGGCCGTGCGCTGCCCTTCGGTTGCGCTCAGGTTGAAATGTCGGCCCGGGGCTCCGCGACGACCTCTGATTTTCGTGAAGCGGCTGTTCCGGGCAGGGCGCATCACCCACAGCCGCACCGCCTTAGCCCAGGTGCATCCCCGCATCCACCGTCAGCAATTCGCCGGTGACATGCCGCGAGGCATCGCTCAGCAGGAACAGGGCCGCGTCGGCGATGTCGTCGGGCCCCGAGGCGACGGACAGGGGCGTCGCGGCCTCGATCTTGCGCACGGTGTCGTCATAGCTGTCGGCGTCCATCGCATCCCTGAACCAGCGCGTGCCGATGAAGCCGGGGCAGATCGCGTTGACCCGGATCGCCGGTGCCAGCGCGCGGGCCAGCGACAGGGTCATGGTGTTCAGCGCCCCCTTCGAGGCGGCATAGGCCACCGACGACCCGGTGCCCTGAATACCCGCGATGGACGAGGTGTTGAGCACCGCGCTGGACCGGCCGCTGGCCTTGTGCGCGGCTTCGAGCAGCGGCCTGGCCGCCTGCAGCATCAGGTAGGGCCCGACCACGTTGACCGCGTAGACATCCATGAAATCGGCCTTGGTCAGCGCATCGAGATCGGCATGATCGCGTGCGTGCCGGGTGATGCCGGCGTTGTTCACAAGGATATCCAGCGCGCCCCGGTCCTGCGCCGCGCCAGCCAGGTCGCGGCAGCCCGCCGGGTCGGCCACGTCGGCCTGAACCACCGTGACCCGTGCCCCGGCCGCCCGGCACAGGTCGGCGGCCTCTTCGGCCTCGGTTGCGGAGCGCGCGTAGTTCACGATGACATCGGCGCCCCGTTCCGCCAGCTTGACCGCGATCGACCGTCCCAGCCCCGTGGCCGAGCCCGTCACCAGCGCCAGGCGCCCCTCCAGATCCGTCATCCTTCCCCCTCCGTTGCGATGCGGTTGCGGGGCCAGCTTGCCCCTTTCAGGCGCCGGATCAAAGTGCAAAGCGCCCTGGCGGTCCGGGGCAGGCGGGCAGGGGCGGGCTCAGGCGCTGCCATCGTCCCGGGCCAGATCGACCAGCGTGGTATGGGCGCTGGACCCCTGCCCAAGCCGCGAGGTGCCGGTGTCGCGCGTCAGCACGTTGGGGTTGCCATGCGGGTCGATATTGGTGCCCGGATCGCCGAACCACGCGCCGGTGGGCAGGGCGACGACGCCCCGCCGGATGCCGTCGGACAGGTGCGCGCGGGCACGGGCCGCGCCGCGGGCGTTGAAGACGCGGACCAGGTCACCCCCGGCGATACCGCGCGCCTTCGCGTCCTGCGGATGGATCACCACGGTCACGGGCCGCGCGCCGGGCCGGTCGGCCAGCGCGCATTCGAGCTGGCTGTGCAGCTTGTCGCCCGGCTGCGGCGAGACAAGGTGCAGCGGCGCGGCGTCGCCCGCACAGCCCAGCCATTCCGTCGGCGGCAGCCAGACCGGGTGGCCGGGGCAGTCGTCATAGCCGAAACCGTCAATGGTGTCGGAGAATATCTCGATCCGGCCCGAGGGCGTGCCCAGCGGCGCGGCATCGGGGTTTTCCCGGAACGGGGCGAACAGCGTCCGGTTCGGCCCCTCGGCCCGGATCGGCAGGCGCACCCAGTTTTCCCGTTTCAGCGTATCGAGATCCGGCACCTCGATATCCTGCGCCGCGGCAAGGGCGCGGAACTCGTCATAAAGTTTCGCAATCCACTCCCCGGCCTCCAGCCCGCCGGTAAAGACATCGCCCGCGCCCATGCGCCGGGCCAGTTCGGCAAAGATCGCGTAATCGTCGCGCGCCTTGCCCACCGGCGGGATCAGCTGGGGCATGTAGAACAGGTAATCGTCCAGGTTCGACCGCCCGATATCCTCGCGCTCATAGGGGGTGGTCGCGGGAAAGACGATATCGGCGCGTTTCGCCGTCGCCGTCCACCACGGTTCGTTCACGATCACGCAGTCGGGGTGCTGCCAGGCCTCGTGCAGCGCGTTCAGGTCCTGGTGGTGGTGATAGGGGTTGCCGCCCGCCCAATAGATCAGGCGGATATCGGGATAGGTGTCGCGCCGGCCGTTGAAATCGTAGGGCTGGCCGGGATGGCGCAGCATGTCGCCGATCCGCGCCACCGGGATCGTCTTTTGCACCGGGTTCTGGAATTGCGAAAAGGTCATGCCGCGCAGCCCGAGCAGCGATTTGCCCACCCCGCCGATCGCGCCATAGCCATAGCCGACACCGCCCCCCGGCAATCCGATCTGGCCCAGCATCGCGGCCAGAACGGCGGACATCCAGTAGGGCTGTTCGCCATGTTCGGCCCGTTGCAGCGACCACGCCACGGTGATGAAGCAGCGCGTCGCGGCCATGCGGCGGGCCAGTTCGCGGATCGTTTGCGCCGGCACACCGCAGATCGGCTCGGCCCAGTCGGGCGTTTTCGGCGTGCCGTCGACCTCGCCCATCAGGTAGGGGCGGAACCGCTCGAACCCGGTGGTGCAGCGATCGAGGAAGGCGTGGTCGGTCAGCCCCTCGCTTTCCAGCACATGCGCCAGCGCCAGCATAAGCGCCGTGTCCGAACCGGGCCGCACCGGCAGCCAGTCGCAGCCTTCGGGCGCATCCCCGCGCTGCGGCGCGATGTTGACGCAGCGCATCCCCTTCGCGGCGAAGCGATCGAACCAGCCTGCGGTTTCATGCTCGGTGACGCCGCCCATGCTGACCTGCGCGTTCTTGGGGTTGACGCCGCCGAACATCACCAGCGTTTCGGTATGGTTGTGGATCGTGGGCCAGCCGTCCTGGTGCTCGTAGAGCAACTGCAGGAAATCGACGCCGAACACATGCGGCATGATCGCCTGCGCGCAGCCCGTGGAATAGCTGCCGAAGGACGCGACATAGCCGCCGATACTGTTGAGAAAGCGGTGCACCTGGCTCTGCGCGTGGTGGAACCGCCCCGCCGATCCCCAGCCGTAGGAGCCGCCATAGATCGCCTCGTTGCCGTGGGTCTTGCGCACGCGGTCGATCTCGCGCGCGGCGATGTCCAGCGCCTCGTCCCAGGGCAGGTCGATGAACTCGTCCGCGCCGCGCCCGCTGCGGCTGCGGGTTTCCAGCCAGCCGCGGCGGATCGCGGGATGGGCGACGCGGCTGGCGTGATGCACGGCCTGCGGCAGGATGTCGGGAATGCCGGTCGGGTGGGGGTCATGCGCAAAGGGGCGGGTGGCGACGATCCGGCCATCGGCCACGTCGACCTCGAACGCGCCCCAGTGGCTTGAGGTGACTTTCGTTACGGTGCTGGCGTCCTTGGCCATGGGAACCCTCTTGTGTCCTGCCGCTGAGCGGCGCGCGCGAGGGCAGCGTAATCCTGTCGCGCGGGGAAATCCACGTCTCATGATACCGGCAGCGCGCCGTCGCCGGACGGAGCAGGGCAGGCGACGGCAATCCGGTCTGTATCCGCACATTTCGCTATCATGGCGGTATCTTTCCCGGCGGCGAGCGGCCGGGCGGCCGCCCGCTTCGCGGACCTGCGCGGGTTACGTCGCGTCGGGCCGGTTCCGGCACCGATTTGCCGGTATCGGATGTTGAAGGCGGGGCAAACTCGTCTATCCTGTTTGCCATCATGCCGGGCGATTGCCCGGGAAAACCAGGGAGTAACTCATGAAAAAGACAGCTTTTCTGGCGGCCGCGCTGCTGGCCGGCACCGCGATAGGTGCATCGGCCGAAACCCTGCGCTGGGCGCGGGCGGGCGATTCGCTCACCCTCGATCCGCACGCCCAGAACGAGGGCCCGACCCATGTGCTGGCCCACCAGATGTACGAGCCGCTGATCATCCGCGACATGACCGGCGCCTTCCAGGCCGCGCTGGCGACCGACTGGGCCCCGAAAGAGGGCGATCCGAACGTCTGGGTGTTCACCCTGCGCCAGGGCGTGACCTTCCATGACGGCGCGGATTTCACCGCCGAGGACGTGGTGTTCTCGATCAACCGCGCCAAGTCCGAGAATTCGGACATGAAGGAACTGCTGGGCTCGATCGCCGAGGTGCGCGCGGTCGACGACCACACGGTCGAATTCGTCACCGACGGGCCGAACCCGATCCTGCCTTCGAACCTGACCAACCTGTTCATGATGGACAAGGGCTGGGCCGAGGCGAACAACGCCGTCGACGTGCAGGACGTGGAAGGCGGCGAAAAGACCTTCGCCACCACCAATGTCAACGGCACCGGCGCCTACAGGCTGGTCAGCCGCGAACCCGACGTGAAGACGGTGCTGACGATCAACGAGGAGTACTGGGGCAAGGACGAGTTTCCGCTGGATGTGACCGAGATCGTCTATACCCCGATCCAGAACGCCGCGACCCGCGTTGCCGCGCTCTTGTCGGGCGAGGTCGATTTCATCCAGGACGTGCCGGTGCAGGATCTGGGCCGCGTGGCCGACACCGCCGGGCTGGTGGTCAAGACTGCGCCGCAGAACCGCACGATCTTTTTCGGCATGAACCTGGGCGCCGAGGACATCGCCAACGACAATGTCGAGGGCAAGAACCCGCTGGCCGACGTGCGCGTGCGCAAGGCGATGAACATGGCGATCAACCGCGATGCCATCAAGCAGGTGGTGATGCGCGGCCAGTCGCAGCCCGCCGGCATCATCGCACCGCCCTTCGTCAACGGCTGGACCGCCGAGATGGACGCGATCTCGACCGATGTCGAGGGGGCTAAGGCGCTGATGGAAGAGGCCGGTTATGGCGACGGTTTCTCGATCCAGCTCGACTGCCCGAACGATCGCTACGTCAATGACGAGGCGATCTGCCAGGCCACCGTCGGCATGATGGCGCAGATCGGTATCACCGTGAACCTGGATGCCAAGCCCAAGGCGCAGCATTTCCCGCTGATCACCAATGACCAGACGGATTTCTTCATGCTGGGCTGGGGCGTTCCGACCTACGATTCGGAATACATCTTCAACTTCCTCGTGCACACCCGCGGCCAGGAACGCGGCAGCTGGAACGCCACCGGCTTTTCCAACACCGAGGTTGACGGGATGATCCTGTCGCTGGCCTCGGAAACCGACCTGGACAAGCGTAACGCGGCGATCCAGTCGATCTGGGACGTGGTGCAGGAGGACACTCTGTACCTGCCGATCCACCACCAGGTGCTGAACTGGGGCATGAAGGAAAATGTCGGCATCGAGGTCAGCCCCGAGGACGACCCGAAGTTCAAGTTCTTCACCCTGAACTGAGCCGAACCCGGGCGGGCGCCGGTCCCGCCCGCGACGGCCGCGCCCGCAGCACATCGCAGGCGCGGCCTGCCGCCTTGAACGGGAGCGCCCGATGCTCGCCTATATCATCCGCCGCGTCTTTCAGTCGGTGCTGGTCCTTCTTGTCGTGGGGCTGGTGGCGTTCTCGATGTTCAGTTTCGTCGGCGATCCGGTCGACAACATGCTGGGGCAGGAACGCACCCAGGCCGATGTCGAACGCCTGCGTGACCAGCTTGGGCTGGACCAGCCCTTTGTCGTGCAATACTGGCGCTTTCTGGAACAGGCCGCGCAGGGCAATTTCGGGCTGAGCTACCGGCAGGGCCGTCCGGTGGCCGAAATCCTTATGGAACGGCTGCCCGCCACGCTGGAGCTGGCCTTCGTGTCGGGGCTGCTGGCGCTGGTCGGCGGCATTGCGCTGGGTATCTTCACCGCGATCCGAAGGCGCGGGGTATCGGCCAACGTGATCATGACCGCCTCGCTGATCGGGGTGTCTCTGCCCACCTTCCTGATCGGTATCCTGCTGATCTATGTCTTTTCGGTCGAACTGGGCTGGCTGCCCAGTTTCGGCCGGGGCGAGGTGACGCGGATCGGCGGCTGGACCACCGGGTTCCTGACCGAAAGCGGGCTCAAGGCGCTGATCCTGCCGGCGATCACACTGGGGCTTTACCAGATGACGCTGATCATGCGGCTGGTGCGCACCGAGATGCTGGAGGTGCTGCGCATGGACTACATCCGCTTTGCCCGCGCGCGCGGGCTGCGCGAGAAATCCATCAATTTCCGCCACGCGCTGAAGAACACGCTGGTGCCGGTCATCACCATCACGGGGCTGCAACTGGGGTCGATCATCGCCTTCGCCATCATCACCGAAACGGTGTTCCAGTGGCCGGGCGTGGGGCTGTTGTTCATCAACGCGATCCAGTTCGTCGATATCCCGGTGATGGCGGCGTATCTCATGATGATTTCGGTGATGTTCGTCGGCATCAACCTGATCGTCGACATGCTGTATTTCGCGATCGACCCGCGCCTGCGCGTCGACCGCACCGCCGGGGGGCACTGACATGGCCGAGATCCAACCCGAAATCCGCCCGTCGCGCCTGACCCGCGCATGGGACAGCGACCTTGCATGGTCGTTCCGCCACGCGCCGGTTGCGGTGGTGTCGGCCATCGTCGTGCTGGTGCTGATCGCCGGCGCGCTGCTGGCGCCGCTGATCGCGCCGCACGATCCGTTCAACCCCGCCACGCTGAACCTGATGAACGGCTTTACCCCGCCGGGGCAGGCCAACCAGTTCACCGGCGATCTGTTCCTGCTGGGCACCGACGACCAGGGCCGCGACGTGTTCTCGACCATCCTTTACGGGATGCGCATTTCGCTGTTCGTGGGCTTTTCCGCCGTGTTCCTGGCGATGGTGCTGGGGGTGATCCTCGGGCTGCTGGCGGGTTATCTCGGCGGCTGGACCGAAACCATCATCATGCGCATCGCCGACGTGCAGCTGACCTTTCCGGCGATCCTTGTGGCGATGCTGATCTTTGGCATCGCCAAGGGCATCACGCCGCCCGCATACCGCGACCAGATGGCGATCTGGGTGCTGATCCTGGCCATCGGTCTGTCCGACTGGGTGCAGTTCGCGCGCGTGGTGCGCGGCGCCACGCTGGTGGAAAAGAACCGCGAATACGTGCAGGCCGCCAAGCTGATCGGCCGCTCGCCCTTTGCCATCATGCTGCGCCACATCCTGCCCAACGTGCTGAACCCGGTGCTGGTGATCGCCACGATCAGCCTTGCGCTGGCCATCATCGCCGAGGCGACGCTCAGCTTCCTCGGCGTGGGCGCGCCGCCCACCAAGCCCAGCCTCGGCACGCTGATCCGCATCGGGCAGGAGTTCATGTTCTCCGGCGAGTGGTGGATCCTGTTCTTCCCCGCTGCGACCCTGCTGGCGCTGGCGCTGTCGATCAACCTGCTGGGCGACTGGCTGCGCGATGCTTTGAACCCGAGGCTCAGATGACAGACACACCCGTTCTTTCCGTCCGAAACCTCGTCGTGGAAATCCCCACGCGCCGCGGCATCCTGCGCCCGGTGGATAACGTCAGCTACGATATCCATGCCGGTGAAATCCTTGGCGTCGTCGGCGAATCCGGCGCCGGCAAGTCGATGACCGGCAACGCGGTGATCGGCCTGCTGGACCGGCCCGCGCGCATAACGTCGGGGGAAATCCTGCTGTCGGGGCAGCCCATCCACAATCTGAAGGGCGAGGCGCTGCGCCGCCTGCGCGGCAAGAAGATGGGGATGATCTTTCAGGACCCGCTGACCTCGCTCAACCCGCTTCTGACGGTGGGCGACCAGCTGACCGAAACCATCCTCGAACATCTGGGCGTCAGCCAGCAGCAGGCGCGCGAACGCGCCATCGCCGCGCTGGAAGAGGTGGGCATTCCCGCCGCGCGCTCGCGCATCGACAGCTACCCGCACGAGTTTTCCGGCGGGATGCGGCAGCGCGTCGTGATCGCGCTGGCGCTCTGTGCCGAGCCCGACCTTGTGATCGCGGACGAACCCACGACGGCGCTGGACGTGTCGGTGCAGGCGCAGATCGTGGCGTTGCTGAAACGGCTGTGCCGCGAACGCGGCGTGGCGGTGATGCTGGTCACGCATGACATGGGCGTGATCGCCGAGGCCGCCGACCGCGTGGCCGTCATGTATGCCGGGCGGCTGGCCGAGCTTGGCCCGGTGCGCGAGGTGCTGACCGCCGCGCGCCATCCCTATACCTCGGGCCTGATGGCCTCGACCCCGCTGGCCAGCCAGGGCCACGAACGCCTGCGCCAGATCCCTGGCGCGATGCCGCGCCTGGGCAACCTGCCGGATGGCTGCGCCTTTCACCCGCGCTGCGACTATGCGCAGGACCGCTGCCGCCGGGACCCCGGCCCGACGCTTGAAACCTGCGACGGGCGCGCGGCCTGCTGGTTCCCGCTGGGTGCCGAACGCAAACAGGAGGTGGGCGCATGAGCGCGCTGATCAAGGTCGATCACCTGACCCGCGTGTTCGACGTGTCGAAACCCTGGCTCAACCGCGTGATCGAACGCCTGCCGCGGGCGCTGCTGACCGCCGTGTCGGACGTGAGTTTCGAGATCGAGGAAAACAGCGTCTACGCGCTGGTGGGCGAATCCGGTTCAGGTAAATCCACCATCGGCAAGATCGTGGTGGGGCTGGTGCCGCCCAGCGAAGGCGCGGTCGAGGTCGAGGGCGTGGACCTTGCCACCGAAACCGACGCGGCCCGGGTCGAGGCGGTGCGCGCCGACATCCAGATGATCTTTCAGGATCCTTACGCCTCGCTCAACCCGCGCTGGCGGGTGCGCGACATCATCGCCGAGCCGGTGGCGGCCAAGGGCGGCGACACGCGGGGGCTGGCCGAAAAGCTGCTGGAGCAGGTGGGCCTGTCGGCAAGGGATGCCGACAAGTATCCGCACGAGTTTTCCGGCGGGCAGCGGCAGCGCATCTGCATCGCCCGCGCGCTGGCCTCGGGGCCGAAGATCATCGTTTGCGACGAACCCACCTCGGCGCTGGACGTGTCGGTGCAGGCGCAGGTGCTGAACCTGATGTCCGACCTGCGCGAAGAGCTGGGCCTGACCTATCTCTTCATCAGCCACGACCTGACGGTGGTGCATCACATGGCCGACCGGATCGGCGTGCTGTATCTGGGCCGGCTGGTCGAAGAGGCGCCGCGCGACCGGCTGTTCGACGACCCCAAGCACCCCTATACGCGGATGTTGTTCGACGCCGCGCCGCGCATGGATGCCTTCGGGCGCGAGGTCGATCCGCCCAAGGGCGAAATCCCCGACGCGATCAACCCGCCATCAGGCTGCGCGTTCCACCCGCGCTGCCCGCTGGCGATCGACCGGTGCAGCCGCGAACGCCCCGAGATGCGCCGCATCGGAGATACCCGCGTCGCCTGCCACGTGGCGGAGTAGGGCGCGCTCAGCCGGCGGCGCCCGAAATCTCCTGCATCGCGTCGAGGAAGCGCGCCACCTCGTCGGGGCTGTTGTAATGCGCCAGCGACACGCGCACGCAATCGGGCCGGTCCAGCGGTGTCAGGATGTTACCCGAGTAATGATCGGCCTTGCGGATATGCACCCGCACGCCGCGCGCCTCGAGCCCGGCCACGATATCGGCCGAGGCCACCCCGTCCAGCCAGAAGCCGACCAGCCCCTCGCGCGCGGGGTTGTCGATGCCGCCGATGACATGGACGCCGGGCAGGGTGGTCAGGCCCGCGTGATTGCCGGTGCCGTGCAGCATCGCCTCGGTCAGCGCGTGCTCATGCGCGTGGATCGCCGCGCCCGCCGCTTCCAGCCGGGCGCGGGGGGCGGTGGCGTCGCTCACCTCGCCGCCCAGCCAGTCGAGATAGGCCACCACATCCGACAGCGTGGCATAGGCCCCGGTATCGCGCGTGCCCAGTTCCCAGTTCTCCGACGGGCCGCCGGTCAGCGCCTCGTGGGGCAGGGCGGTCAGCCGGTCCGACACCCAGGCCACGCCATAGCCGTGCCGCGAAAACATTTTGTAGGGTGAGATCGCATAGCCGTCGACGCCCGCCGCCGTCAGGTCGATGGCCCCGTGCGCTGCGTGCTGGATACCGTCGACGATGATCAGGCACTCGGGGGCGGCGGCGCGGATCGCGGCGGCGATGGTGCCCACATCCACCCCCATGCCGGTGACCGGGCTGGTGTGCAGGATCGTCGCCACCGCCAGGTCGGGCCGCAGATGCGGGCGGTAGTGTTCCGCCGTAACGGTGCCGGTCGCATCGTCATGGGCCACCGCGATATAATCGCGCCCCGAGCGCTCGGCCCAGTGCCGCGCCGCGCTGCGCGAGGCGGGATGTTCCAGCGTCGATCCGATCACCGCGCCGGCGCCTGTGCCCATGCAGGCGGTGCGGATCATGCGATACAGCATCTCGGTCCCGCTTTCGCCCAGGACGATCTGCCCGCCCGGCGCATTCAGCAGCAGCGCCATGTCGGCGCGGGCCTTGGCGATCACCTCCATCAGGTGCCGGCTCATGGCGTTGGCGCGGCCCTGGTTGTCGGGGATCGCGGCGAACCGGGCCGTGGTCTCGACCACCGAATTCAGCGTCAGCGCGCCGCCCGCGTTTTCGAAGAACACGCGCGGCCCGGTCAGCGGGCAGGCATCGACATGGGCGAAACGCGCGCGGATGGCGCTCAGCAGGTCAGGGGCGAACATGGGGGGCCTTTCGATTCTTGCAGCCGTCAGAGTGGCGCGGAAAACAGGCCGGGGCAATCGCCGCCCCGGCACGGAATTTCCCCGCAATGGCGCGATCTGCGCACCAAAAGCGCCGCAATTCAATGGCAGTTTTCCGGCCCATGGAAAACCGCACCAAGGTTCATTTCCCTGCACGCACGGGAACGGTGCCCGCCCCGCGCCATGCACGGCTGTTCGAATTGCTGCGGCAGGCCGACATGGCGGCGCAGGCGCGCGCACGGATCGCCGCGAAACGGCGCCTGTCTCAGGGCCCGGCACAGATACTGTCGCCCGACGCGCTGGCCGCCACGCTGAGGGGGCAGGCGGCCTGACCGGGCTCAGCCCCGGAACCCGGTCGCCACCACGAATTTCTCGGAACTGTCCGCCCGGCTGGCGGGCGGCTTGACGTTGGCGACCTTGGTGAATTTCTGCTTCAGCAGTTTTTGCAGATCGCCCTCGGCCCCGCCGGCCAGCACCTTGGCGACGAAAGTGCCGCCCTCTTCCAGCACGTCGAAGGCGAAATAGGCCGCTGCCTCGCACAGCGCCATGATCCGCAGGTGGTCGGTCTGCTTGTGCCCCGAGGAGGCGGCAGCCATGTCCGACATCACCACGTCGGCCTTGCCGCCCAGCCAGTCCTTGACCTTGTCGTCGGCGCCGTCCTCCAGGAAATCGAGCTGGTGGATCTCGGCGCCCGCGACCGGTTCGACCTCTTGCAGGTCGATGCCGATGATGCGGCCCTGCGCCTTGCCGGATTTCTCGCCCAACGCGTTGATGCGCGGCACCGCGACCTGAATCCAGCCGCCCGGCGCGCAGCCCAGATCCACCACCCGCGCCCCCGGCACGAGAAAGCGGAATCTGTCGTCCAGCTCCATGATCTTGAAGGCCGCGCGCCCGCGATAGCCCTCCTTGCGCGCCCGCGCCACGTAGGGATCGTTCAGCTGCCGCTGCAGCCAGCGCGTCGAGCTGAGCTTGCGGCCGCGCGCGGTCTTGACCTTGACCTTCAGGTCGCGCTGCCCGCGCCCGGATGTGTTCTTGCCGGTCGGTTTCTTCGCCATCGCCCCTGCAACCCCTCAGAAAGGCCCGTCTTCCAGCACCCCGTCGGCGCTCATCTGGGCATAAAGCAAACCCTCGCGCAGGCCGCGGTCGGCCACGCTCAGCCGGTCGGTGGGCCAGCAGCGCAGCAGCGCCTGCAGGATCGCCGCGCCCGACATGATCAGCGCGTGCCGGTCCTGCCCGATGCGCGGATCGCGCCGCCGCCCCTCGGGGCCGAGCGCGAGGTAATCGCGGATCACCAGGTCGATCTGGTCACTGGTCATGCGCAACCCGTCCACCTTGGTCCGGTCATAGCGTTTCAGCCCCAGATGCGAGGCCGCCACCGTCGTCACCGTGCCCGAGGTGCCGACGATCTGGAACCCCGCGCGCGCCTGTTCGTCCTTGTAGGGGGCGAACTCGGCCAGGTTCTCCTCGAAGAACCAGCTCATCAGCGCAAAGCGCGCGGCGTCGTCCTCGACATCGTTGAACTGGTCGCGCAGCGTGGCCACGCCCAGCGGCACGCTGATCCAGTCCACCACCTTGGCGGCGGGAAACGGGCTGTCGGTGGGGTGGAACCCGGCGTGCAGCCGCATGATCGCGCGCGGCCGTTCGCGGTGCGGGACCGAGCTTATGTCGATCCATACCAGCTCGGTCGAGCCGCCGCCGATATCCACCACCAGCAATTGTTCCGTCTTGGTGCTGACCAGCGGCGCGCAGGAAATCACCGCCAGCCGCGCCTCTTCCTCGGGCTGGATGATTTCCAGTTGCAGCCCGGTTTCGCGCTGCACTTGCCGGATGAAATCCGTGGCGTTGCGGGCCCGGCGGCAGGCTTCGGTCGCCACCAGCCGCATGCGGCGCACCTTGTGCCGCTTCAGCTTCTGCTGGCAGATGCGCAATGCCTGCACCGTGCGCCGCATCGACGCCCGGCTCAGCCGGCCGGTCTGTTCCAGCCCGGCGCCCAGTTGCACCGACTTGGAAAAGCTGTCGACCACGTGGAACTGACTGCCCTTGGGCTGGGCGATCAGCATCCGGCAACTATTGGTGCCAAGATCCAGCGCGGCATAAAGCTCGGCCGTATCCGGCGGGGTCGGCGCGGGGGTTGCAACCGGTTTCGGGAACGCGCCCGCACCTTTGGGACGCTTGGGCGCCATGACTACACGCCCTCCATTTCGAGTTGGGTTCAAACTAGTGTCTTGCCGCGCGCCGTGCAAGCTCTGCCATGCGGGGCTCATAAAGATGTTGGCGATTTTGGGGGCGGCCCGCGGTGGCCAAAGCGGCGGCGCGCCTGCTATGTGCAAATGGTCGCAGAGTGGGGCGGGAATGTCGAAAACCGCCCTTATGTCGCAAACGCGCTGTCCTACAAGCGGATCACGGTAACAGGGGAATCACGCAATGCCCGAAGTCACGATCGTCTACTGGCGGGACATCCCGGCGCAGGTCATCGTCGGCAAGGGCCGTCGCGGGGCCAAGAAACCCTTGCCCGAACGGTTCGAACAGGCCATCGACCGCGCCGCCATGAAGGTGGGCGCCGCGGATACCGATGCCTACCTGGCCGAATGGCGCAAGGCGGCCCCCTATACCGTCGAGGGCGAGCCCGCTGAGGTCGCCGAGGCCGAGGCCGCGCGCCTTGAGGCCGAGTATGATCGGGACCGCATCAAGGCCCTGATCGCAAACGATGGTTGGGCATGAAACCCAAAGGCGTGTGGGAGGCCGCGATGGCTCTGCTGAATTTCAGGAAACGCGATGATGGCGCGAAACCCGTCAACCACGAGGTCGAGTCCTTTCTTCAGGGCTATTCGATCGAGGTGATGCCGCGCACCGCCGAGAAGGTCGATGATTTCCGCGAGATCCTGCCCGAAGGCACCCGCGTCTACATCGCCCATATCGAGGGCACGCCGATTGCCGACATGGTGGCCACCGCCAGGCGGCTGAACGCCGAGGGTTACAAGGTGATGCCGCATTTTCCCGCGCGCATCATCCGGGACGCGGCTGAGCTGGAAAACTGGATCGCCATGTACCAGGGCGAGGCCGATGTGAAACAGGCGCTGCTGCTGGCCGGCGGCGTGGCACAGCCGGTGGGCGATTTCCACTCTTCGATGCAGTTGATGGAGACCGGCCTCTTTGACAAGGCAGGCTTCGAGCGGCTGCACGTCGCGGGCCATCCCGAGGGCAACCGCGACATCGACCCCGATGGCGGCGACAAGGCCGTGATGGATGCGCTGCGCTGGAAACAGGCGTTTTCCGAACGCACCGATGCGCAGATGGCGCTGGCCACGCAATTCGCCTTCGACGCAAGGCCGATCATCGCCTGGTCCGACCGCCTGGCCGCCGAGGGCATCGCCCTGCCCATCCATATCGGCATCGCCGGTCCGGCCAAGCTGCAGACGCTGATCAAGTTCGCCATCGCCTGCGGGGTGGGGCCGTCGCTGAAGGTGCTGCAAAAGCGCGCGATGGATGTCTCCAAGCTGCTGCTGCCCTATGAGCCGACCGACGTGATCGCGGAACTGGCCGCGCACAAGGCCGCCAATCCCGGTTTCAACATCGAGCATGTCCATTTCTTCCCGCTCGGGGGTATCAGGACCAACGCCCAATGGGCCATCGACAATGGCGGCGCGGCAGCCGTGCCCGCCGCACAAACCCAAGGATAACAGGAAACATGACCCGCACCATCGTTGAGTCGAAAACCAAGACCGCCATCATCGGCTTCGATCAGCCGTTCTGCGTGATCGGCGAGCGCATCAATCCCACGGGCCGCAAGAAGCTGGCCGCCGAGCTTGAGGCGGGCGATTTCTCGACCGTAGAAAAGGATGCCGTGGCGCAGGTGGCGGCGGGGGCGAGCGTTCTCGATATCAACGCGGGCGTGGTTTACAATTCGAACCCCAACCCGAACGAAACCGAACCGCCGCTGATGACGAAGATCGTCGAGATGGTGCAGGGGCTGGTGGATGTGCCGCTTTGCATCGACAGCTCGGTGCCCGGCGCGCTCGAGGCCGGGCTTGCCGCGGCCGAGGGGCGTCCGCTGCTGAACTCGGTCACCGGCGAGGAAGAGCGGCTGGAACTGGTGCTGCCGCTGGTCAAGAAATACAACGTGCCGGTGGTGGCGATCTCGAACGACGACACCGGCATTTCCGAAGACCCCGACGTGCGTTTCGCCGTGGCCAAGAAGATCGTCGAGCGCGCCGCCGATTTCGGCATCCCGGCCCATGATATCGTGGTCGATCCGCTGGTGATGCCCATCGGCGCGATGGCGACCGCCGGCCACCAGGTCTTTACCCTGGTCCGCCGGCTGCGCGAGGAACTGGGCGTCAACACCACCTGCGGCGCCTCGAACATCTCGTTCGGGCTGCCGAACCGGCACGGCATCAACAACGCCTTCCTGCCGATGGCGATGGGGGCGGGCATGACCAGCGCCATCATGAACCCCTGCGCGCTGCCGGTGGGGGCCACGAAGATCGCCGAGAAACGCGCCGAGGTCGAGGCGGCGGGGATCGTGCTGCCGGCGGATATGGACGACGAGGCATTCTGCCAGATGTTCGGCCTGGGCAGCACGCAGTTCCGCGCCGGCAAGGAGATGGAGGCGATCCGCGCCGCCAACCTGCTGACCAATAACGACCCGCATGGCGGCGAGTGGATCCGCTTCAACAAGGCGCCGGGCGAAGACGCCGCCGGTGGCCGGGGCGGCCGCCGCGGGGGCGGGCGCCGCCGCCGCGCCTGATCTGCCGCGACGCTGACCGGAACGGCCCCGCCGACGCGCGGGGCCGCTTTGTTTCCGGTGTGCGATACCCGAACGCTTTACCCCGCCCGGAACAGCCGCGGCCCTGCGATGCCCTTCGGTTGCCGATCATCCGCACGATGGCGGTAAGCGACCGCAGGCCGGGCCGATGGCCCGTCGCCTCAGGCCAGGTCCAGGTCGCGCGCCAGCATCGCCGCGTGGGTGCGGTTGCGCGCCTGCAATTTGCGGCAGATCGTTTTCACATGCAGCTTGATCGTGACTTCCTGGATATTCAGGTCGCGGGCGATTTCCTTGTTGGACTTGCCCTCCATCACGCCGCGCAGCACGTCCATCTCGCGCGGGGTGATGTGCACCGCGCCGCGGGTCCGGTGTTCGCTGTCCAGGAATTCCTGCGGGCGATAGCTGTGCCCGGCCATCATGTGCCGCACCGCCGCGATCATCGTGTCGGGGTCGATCGACTTGGGCAGGAAGCCCTGCGCCCCCGCCGCCAGCGCCCGGCGGGCAACCTCGGGCGGGGCGGTGCCCGACAGGATCGCCACGGGGCCGGGGGCGTTGGCCTCGATCGCCCTGGTTAGGCCGGCCGGCAGGCTCATCCCCGGCATGGTGTAGTCCAGCAGCACAAGGTCGAACGGGCCGCCGCGCGCGATCGCGGCCAACGCCTGGTCCAGCGTGGCGGCCTCGACCACGTCATATCCGGTCGCGTCCTGCAGGTAGCTGACCAGGGCGGCGCGCACGAGATCGTGGTCATCTGCGATCAGAACCGTCGCCATGCCTGCCCCTCCCTGCCAATACGGTTCCCTATTCGTTAGCATAGGTATCTGGACGAACGCCGCAACACCCATGAATATCCTCCCCTATGTGGAACGGGTGACATTGTGAAGACGGGTAAAGTCATGCGGCTGATACTGGCATTCGCAATCATGGTGCTGGGTGCAACGGCGCCCCGGGCCGAGATGCCGGCAAAACTCCTGCTGTCCGCGCCCGAGGGGCGGATGCTGCTGGAAATCGTGATCACCGACCCGGCGCCGGGTGCGGGGGCGGCACGGACCGTGCGGCTGGACGAGGCGATGCTGCGGTTTCTGCCGTCCGAGGCGTTTTCGACCAGCACGATCTGGACCGAGGGCGTGCAGCATTTCCGGGGCGTGCGGCTGAGGACGCTGATGGATTGCCTCGGTATCCGCGACGGTGTGCTGACCCTGACCGCCAAGAACGAATACCTGGTCGAGATCCCGATGGCCGAATTGCGCGGCGACGGCGCGCTGGTCGCCTACGAGCGCAACGGCCGGCCGATGGAGACACGCGACAAGGGGCCGTTATGGCTGGTCTATCCCTATGATGCCGATCCGGCCTTCCGAACCGAAACCGTCTATGCCCAAAGCATATGGCAACTGGACCGGATCGAGGTGACGCCCTAGGCTGGGCATGGCGTGCGGAGGCTAGGATGCCCGATTTCAAGACACGCCTTCGGCGATTGCGACGCGGCTGGATGCCGATCTCGGTCCTGCTGGCCGGGATCGCGCTGCTCGTGGCGGTGGGGCTGAGCCTTGGCTGGCGCGGCACGCAGGAGATGCGGCTGCTGGCCGACAGCCAGAGCGACGAGCTGATCTGGACCGTGACGCAGGCCGAGGTCGAATTCCTGGAATTCGAACGGGTGATCCTGCGCCAGATGATGCGCGGCGATGGCGATGCCGCGGCGCTGCGCGACGCCTTCGACGTCTATTACAGCCGGCTGACGACCCTGCGGGTCTCGCCGCTCTATCGTGACTATATCGAGGCGGCGGGCCAGCGGGTGCGGCTGGCAGAGCTGGGCGTGCGCAGCGATGCGCTGCTGCCGCTGATCGACGCCGACGACGCGACGCTGTTGGCGGGCGCCGACAGGCTGCTGGTCTCGGTGGACGGGATGCGCCGGGATCTGCGCAGGCTCGGGTCGCGGGTCATGCAGACGGTGGCGCAACGCCGCGAGGAGATGCGCAAGGGGATCTACGCCGTGATGCGCGACCTGGCCATCGTGGTGGTGGCGCTGCTGGCGTCGATGGGCGTGCTCAGCCTGCTGGTCTGGCGGCTGTTCCGTTTCCTGCGCGCCCGCGCCCGCGAGATGCGCCAGACCAGCACGCGGCTGTCCACCATCGTCACCACCTCGCAGGATGCCATCGTGGTGACCGATGACGACGACCGCATCACCGAGTTCAACGCCGCCGCCGAGGCGCTGTTCGGCCTGGGCCGCGCCGTTGCGCTGGGGCAGCCGATCGGGCGGCTGTGCGATGTCGCGGCGCTGGACGGGCAGGTGCGGCGGCAGCGCGTCACCGGGTTCCGCCGCGAGGGGCGCGAGGTGCCGCTCGAAGCTTCGCTCGGGGTCGAGGGCACGCCCTTCGGCCGTATCCGGGTCTACGTGTTCCGCGACATCACGCACCGCCTGGCGATCGAGGAGGACCTGCGCCAGAGCCGCGACCAGGCGCTGGCGGGCGAACGCGCCAAGGCGCGGTTCCTGGCGGTGATGAGCCACGAGATGCGCACGCCGCTGAACGGCATCATCGGCGCGATCGGGCTGCTGCGCGACGAGGTGCGCGAACCGCGCGCGCGGCAATATCTCGATATCCTCGAAAGCTCGGGCGAAACGTTGCTGTCGCATGTCAACGACGTGCTCGACATCACCCAGCTCGAGGCGGCGAATGTCGCGCTGGCGCGGCAGGTTGTCGATCTCGACGCGCTCAGCCATTCGGTGTTGCGCGGCTTCGAACCGGCGGCGCGGGCCCGTGGCGTGCGGCTGGAGCGCATGGTGCACATGCCGGGATCGCCGCTGGTGCGCGGCGACCGGGCGCGGCTGCGCCAGATCCTGACGAATCTCGTGGATAACGCGGTCAAGCACACCTCGGACGGGACCGTCACGCTGGACGTGTCGGGCGGCGGCCCCGGCACGCCGCTGGTCGAGATACAGGTCTCCGACACCGGCACCGGCATCGCCCCCGGCGATCGCGGCCGGATATTCGAGGATTTCGTGCGGCTGGAACGCGACGACACCGTGGCGCCTGCCGGCACCGGGCTGGGGCTGGGGATCACCCGGCGGCTGGTCGAGGCGATGGGCGGCGAGATCGGTGTCGAAAGCGAGCCGGGCGAGGGCAGCCTGTTCTGGGTCCGCCTGCCGCTGCCCGCCATGGCGGCCGAGGCGGTGGCGGCCGATCCGGTCACGGAAAGCGGCGACAGCCGCATCGCGCCGCTGCGCGTTCTGGTGGTCGAGGACAACCCGGTCAACCGCTTCATCCTGCGCGAGATGCTGGAAAAGGACGGCCACCTTGTCGACGAGGCCGAGAACGGCGCCGCCGGGCTGGAGCTGGCCGACCGGAGCGGTTTCGACCTGATCCTGATGGATATCGCCATGCCGGGCATGGACGGCGATGCGGTGACGCGCCGCATCCGGGCGGGTGGCGGGCCCAACGCGGCAACGCGGATCGTGGCGCTGACCGCCCATGTGCAGGCCGCCGAGAACCCCGAAACCCGCGCCGCCGGTTTCGACCAGGTGGTGACCAAGCCGGTGACATGGCCGGTGCTGCGCGCCGTCCTGCGCGGGCAGGCGGCACCCGTCACCCCGCCACCCGGCACCCTGCCGCTGCTCGACACGCAGGCACCGGTGGCGCTGCAACGCAGCCTGGGGCCGGGGAAATACGCGGCGTTCCTGCGCGATTTCCGGGCCGGGGGCGCGGAGCTGCTGCGGATGCTCGACAGCGGCGACACCCCGCCGGACCCGTTGCGCCGCAAGATCCACGCGCTTGCGGGCATGGCCGCGATCGTCGGCGCGCGGCGCCTGCACGGGGCACTGTCGGATCTCGAAACCGCGCTGGCCGGGGGGCAGGATACCGCCGCACCCGCCGCCGGGATCGCGCCGCTTTTCGCCGACACCGCCGCCGCCCTGCCGGATTGAGGGGGCAGTTGGCGTCCCGGTCGCATTCCGTTTTGGTCGTTGCGTCGGGTATTGGCGTGATCGGGCGCTCGAACGCCGCACCCGGCCCGGAACAGCCGCGCAGCGGCCCGGGCATCGCACGGCCGCCCCCCGGCCGGGCGATTGGCTGCCGTCATCGCTCCGCTTTGAGGGAGGATGCGGCTGCACGATAAAATGCCAGTCACAAATGTCGGATCGCCCGACCGCGGCCCTGCGCTGCCCTCTGTCGGGAAAGGCCCGAACGCCGCTGAATGCTTGCTGTCGTCGCGGATCTTGAAACATACCGGATCTAGAGCAGAACCGACACTTTCCCGCACCGCCTGGCGACATGCACGGATCGGCGGCAATACCGCATCGTCACGACGGCAGAGAAATCGGCCATAAGTGGCGGAGAGACAGGGATTCGAACCCTGGGACCCCGTGAAGGGTCAACGGTTTTCGAGACCGCCCCGTTCGACCACTCCGGCACCTCTCCGCGGGGGTCTGGGGGGTGCGTTTAATCGGCTTTGCCACGGGGTTCAAGGGGCGTTTTGACATTGCCTGCGATTTCAAATGCCTTACCCTTGTCACCATGCGTTCAACACATGGCGGACACCCCATGATCCATCGCCTTTCCTCACTCTTTCCGGTGCTTTTTCTGGCTGTCGCGCTGACAGGCGCGGCCCTTGCCGGGCCCGCGCGGGCCGCCGACCGCGACCGGATTGAGGCGTTCCTGACCACCACCGGCTTCGACGTAGCGCTCGATTCCATCGCTTTGTCGGCGGAAAGCGCCCCGGCGATGCTGGGCCGCGACGCGGGCGATTTCGGCGCCCAGTGGACGCGGCTGGCCGACCGGGTGTTCGACACCGGCGCGATGCACGAGATGGCGGTCGGCATCCTGACCGAAACGCTGGACCAGGAGGATCTGGCCCATGCCGTCGAATTCTACGCCGGCGATCTGGGTCAGCGGCTGGTCGTGGCCGAAAATGCCGCACATATGATGCGCGAGGGCGAGGGCAAGCTGGACCAGGGGCAGGAGATTTTCGCCGCGCTGGTGGCCGATGGCAGCCCGCGTGTCGGCCTGTTCCAGCGCATGAACGACGCGATCAGCGGCGACGACAGCGCGGTGCGCGCGATCGAGGAGATACAGGTGCGGTTCCTGATGGCGGCCTCGGCTGCCGGGGTGCTGGACCGGCCGCTGGACGAGGGCGCGCTGCGCGCCGCGCTGGCCGAAGGGCGCGATGCGCTGCGGATCGAGCTGCGGGCCAACTCGCTGGCCGGGGCGGCCTTTACCTATCGTGACTTTTCCGACGACGACCTGCGCGCCTATGCCGAGGCGCTGGAACATCCGCGGATGCGGCGCGTCTACGAATTGCTGAACGCCGTGCAGCACGAGATCATGGCCAACCGGTTCGAGGTCCTGGCCGCCCGGATGGCCGATCTCGATCCCGGGCAGGAGCTTTGATGTCACGCGCCGCGGGGGTTCGCCTGCTGTTGCTGGCGATCCTGGTCGCGCTGCCGCTGCGCGCGATGGCGGCGGATATCGACCGGCTGTTCGCCGCGATGCAGGTCGACCGGCTGATCGACGTGATGCGCGACGAGGGGCTGGCCTATGGCGACAGCCTCGAGCAGGACATGCTCGGGGGCCACGCCGGGCCGGGTTGGGCGGGGCTGGTCGGGCGCATCTACGACACCGATAAGATGCGCGCGGTGGTGCGGGCGCATTTCGCCGACAGTTTCGGCGATGCCGACAGCGCGCCGCTGATCGCCTTTTTCGAAAGCGAGGCCGGCCGCGCGCTGGTCGAGGCCGAGATCGAAACCCGCGAGGCCTTCATGCTGCCCGGCGTCGAGGAGGCGGCCCGCGCGCTCTGGCGCGAGGCGGACAAGGCCACGCCCCGGCAGCGGCTGATCGCGGATTACGTCGAGGTGAACGGCCTGCTGGAATACAACGTCGCCGGCGCGCTGAACGCCAATTACCTGTTCTTCCTCGGCCTCGTCGAAGGCGGCGCCGTGGACATGAGCGAAGAGGATATCCTTGCCGATGTCTGGGCGCAGGAGGACGAGACGCGCCACGACACCCGCGAATGGCTGTTCGCCTACCTGTCCATGGCCTACGAGGATCTGCCGCCCGCCACGCTCGAGGCTTATGTCGCGCTGTCGCGCAGCGCGCCGGGCCGGGCGCTCAACCACGCGCTTTTCGCGGGGTTCGACCGGATGTATGGCGAGCTGTCGCTGTCGATGGGCCTGGCGGTGGCCAGCCGCATGGCCACCGGCGAGGAGTTGTGAGGCCGGCGCCGGTACTCTGCCGATAATCCCTTGACTCGATCCCGGCGATAGGGGACAAGCGCGCATCCGGGCAGGGGCGACTCTGCCCGTATCTCTTTTGACGATGCCCACAAAGGGCACGCTGTCCGCGGCGGCACGAGTGCCAGAAACGCCCGCAAGGGGGCCCCAGGACGCGGCTAATGAAAGGAAGAAACCGATGTTTGCGGTTATGAAAACCGGCGGCAAACAATACAAGGTCCAGTCGGGCGATATGCTCCGCGTGGAAAAACTTGCCGCCGATGCTGGCGAAACCGTCCAGTTCAACGAAATTCTGATGCTGGGTGGCGACAAGACCGTTGTCGGCGCCCCGCTGGTCGACGGCGCCGCCGTCCAGGCCGAGGTGATCGACCAGGTCAAGGGCGACAAGGTCATCAACTTCGTCCGCCGCCGTCGTAAGCATTCGTCCAAGCGCACCGTGGGTCACCGCCAGAAGCTGACCCTGCTCAAGATCACCGAGATCCTGGCATCGGGCGCGGACAAGACCGGCGTCAAGGCCGCCGTGGGCGCAGGCTCGGTCGCGGGCGTTGCCGCCGCTGCCGCAGCCCCCAAGAAGGCCGCGCCGAAAAAGGCTGAAAAGCCCGCCGCGAAAAAGGCCGCTGCCCCCGCCGCTGCCGGTGCGGACGACCTGAAGCAGCTGTCGGGCGTCGGCCCCGCGCTGGAAAAGAAACTGCACGAGGCAGGGGTGACCACCTTTGCCCAGATCGCGGCCTGGACCGAAGAGGACATTGCCGCGATGGACGAGAAACTGTCGTTCAAGGGCCGGATCGAGCGCGAAGGCTGGGTCGATCAGGCCAAGGAACTGACCGGGAAATAAGGAGACAGACCCATGGCACACAAGAAAGCAGGCGGTTCGTCCCGTAACGGGCGCGACTCGGCAGGTCGTCGCCTCGGCATCAAGAAATTCGGCGGTCAGGACGTGATCCCGGGCAACATCATCGCGCGCCAGCGCGGCAACAAGTGGTGGCCGGGCGAAGGCGTCGGCCAGGGCAAGGATCACACCATCTTTGCCACCGCCGAGGGCCGCGTGAAGTTCCACAAGGGACTCAAGGGCCGCACCTTCATTTCGGTACTGCCGGAAGTGGAGGCCGCAGAGTAAGCCGACCTTAACGGTTCAATCATTAGGGGATCGGCTGACCGGCCGGTCCCCTTTTTCGTTGCAGGAGGCAAGCGACCCATGGGCGTTGCCGTGATGAATTTCCTGGTCTTCGGCGCCAGCCAGGTCGGCACGCCGGGCCCCGCCAACATGGCGCTGATGGCGACCGGTGCGCGCTTCGGCCTGCGCGCCGCGCTGCCTTTCGTGGCCGGCGTCGCGCTGGGAAAACAGATCATCATATGGCCCATCGGGTATGGCCTGATGGGGGTGGCCGCGCGCTATCCGTGGGCGTTCACGGCGCTGAAATGGGCCTCGCTGACCTATATCTGCTGGCTGGCCTGGAAGGTGGCGAACCTGCGCCTTGCCCCCGGCGTGCAGGCCGACACCGCGCCGGGCTTTCTGGCCGGTCTTGCCGTGCATCCGCTGAACCCCAAGGCATGGGCGATGATCGTCACCGGATTTACCAATTTCGTGACACCGGGCACCGGCACCTTGCAGGCCACGGCGACAATCGCCATCTGTCTGTTATCGTTGCAGATTATCCTGCACCCGATCTGGACATTCGCGGGCGACCGGATCGCCCGCACGGTCGCGGGCACCCCCGCGGAACGGTATTTGATGTGGACGCTTGCGGCGCTGACCGTCGCCTCCGTCCTTGTGGTGCTTTTCGGAGGAGAAAGCGCATGAATATGGAGCTTACCCCAGACCAACCCCGGATCGACGCCGACGGTTTCGTGCTGCGCCCGCTGCGCCGCTCGGATGCCGGGCTGATCGCGCTTTATGCCGGCGATGCGCGCGTGGCGCGGATGACCCGCTCGATCCCGCATCCGTTTCCGCCCGGCGCGGCCGAGGCGCTGATCCAGCGCGCGCAGGCGCCCGACCGGGCCGAGGATGTGTGGGCGCTGGACGCCAGCGCCTCGGGCGGGGCCGAGGTGATGGGCCTGTTCGGGCTGGAACGGCTCGACCGCGCCCAGTCCGAGGTCGGGTTCTGGGTCGCGCCCGCGTTCTGGAACACCGGGGTCGCCTCGGCGGCGCTCAAGGCCGTGATGGCGGCCAATCCGCATCAGTCGCAGACCCTGTTTGCCGAGGTGTTCCAGGACAACCCCGCCTCGGCGCGGGTGATGACGAATGCCGGTTTCGCCTATCTGGGCGACGCCGAAACCTTCTCGGTCGCGCGGGGGGCCAAGGTGGCCACCTGGACCTATACACGAAAACTCAGTTGAGCAGGGCACGGCCTTTGCGATAGACGCCGGACACGAAGGAGTGTTCCATGAAGTTCCTCGATCTCGCAAAGGTCTATATTCGCTCAGGCTCGGGCGGGAACGGCTGCGTGTCGTTCCGGCGCGAGAAATATATCGAGTTCGGCGGCCCCGATGGCGGTGACGGCGGCGATGGCGGCTCGGTCTGGGTCGAGGCGGTGGACGGGCTGAACACGCTGATCGACTTTCGCTACCAGCAGCATTTCTTTGCCGATAACGGCCGCCCGGGCATGGGCCGCCAGCGCACCGGCGCCGATGGCAAGGACGTGGTGCTGCGTGTGCCCGTCGGCACCGAGATACTGGACGAGGACCAGGAAACCCTGATCGCCGACCTGACCGAGGTGGGCGAGCGGGTGCTGCTGGCCAAGGGCGGCAACGGCGGCTGGGGCAACCTGCATTTCAAGACCTCGACCAACCAGGCCCCGCGCCGCGCCAATCCGGGGCAGGAGGGCGTCGAGCGCACGCTGTGGCTGCGGCTTAAGCTGATCGCCGATGTGGGGCTGGTGGGCCTGCCCAACGCGGGCAAGTCGACCTTCCTCGCCGCCACGTCGAACGCGCGGCCCAAGGTGGCCGATTACCCCTTTACTACGCTGCACCCGAATCTCGGCGTCGTCGGCATCGACGGGGTGGAATTCGTCGTGGCCGACATCCCCGGCCTGATCGAAGGCGCAAGCGAAGGCAGGGGGCTGGGCGACCTCTTCCTCGGCCATGTCGAACGCTGCGCGGTGCTGTTGCACCTGGTCGACGGCAGCTCGGGCACGCTGATCGAGGATTATCGCACCATCCTGGACGAGCTGGCCGCCTATGGCGCGGGGCTGGCCGACAAGCCGCGCGTGACGGTGCTGAACAAGATCGACACGCTGGATGACGAGGAACGCGCCTTTTTGCGCGACGAATTGCAGGCGGCGGGCGCCGGGAACGTGCTGCTGATGTCGGGTGTCTCGGGTGAGGGCGTCGATGCGGTGCTGCGCGCGCTACGCAGCCATATCGACGCGGGCCGCCTGCGCCAGACACCCGCCGCGGAGGATGCGCCGTGGCAACCCTGAGCGACGCGCGCCGCATCGTGATCAAGATCGGCTCGGCCCTGCTGGTCGACCGGGCCACCGGCGATCTGCGCGCCGACTGGCTGCGCGCGCTGGCGCAGGATGTCGCCCGGATCAAGGCGCGCGGCACCGATGTCGTGCTGGTCTCGTCCGGCTCGATCGCGCTGGGGCGCGGGGTGCTGGGGCTGAACGCGCGCGACCTGCCGCTGGAGCAAAGCCAGGCCGCCGCCGCCGTCGGCCAGATCCGCCTGGCCCGCGCCTACGAAGAGGCGCTGGCCCCTCACGGCCTGACCACCGCGCAGGTTCTGGTGACGCTGGAAGACAGCGCCAACCGCCGCCGCTACCTCAACAGCCGCGCGACGATGGAAACGCTCTTGTCTCTGGGCGTGGTGCCCATCGTGAACGAAAACGACACCGTGGCCACCGACGAGATCCGCTATGGCGACAATGACCGGCTGGCCGCGCAGGTCGCCGTCACGGTCGAGGCCGACCAGCTGATCCTGCTGTCGGATGTCGACGGCTTCTATTCCGCCAACCCCCAGACCGACCCGGCCGCCCGCCGCTATGACGTGATCGACGCCATCACCCCCGAGATCGAGGCGATGGCCGGCGAGGGCGTGTCGGGCCTGTCCAAGGGCGGCATGGTGACCAAGCTGATGGCCGCCCGGATGGCCACCGCCGCGGGCTGCGCCATGGCGATCACCGAGGGATCGGTCATGCACCCGCTGAGCGCGCTGGAAAACGGCGCCAACGCCACCTGGTTCCGCCCGCAGGGCGATCCGCAGGCCGCGCGCAAACGCTGGATCGCGGCGATGAAACCGCGCGGCCAGATCACCGTGGATGCGGGTGCTGCCCGTGCGCTGGCGCAGGGGCGCAGCCTGCTGCCCGCCGGCGTGGCGCAGGTCTCGGGCGAGTTTGGCCGGGGCGATCCGGTGGCGATCTGCGACGCCGGCGGGCGCAAGCTGGGCCAGGGTCTCAGCCGCTATACCGCGACCGAGGCGCGGGCGATCCGCGGCCTGCGCTCGGACGCGATCGAGCCGGTGCTGGGCTACCCGGCGCGCGCCGCTTTGATTCACCGCGACGATATGGCACTTTAAGGCGCCTTCATCGTTCCCGAAATACTCCCGCCGGAGGCGTCCGGCACCAGACGCAAGGGCCCGAGCCATGAAAGACCTTGAAAACATCCCCGCCCTGATGGCCGATATCGGCCGCCGCGCGCGCGCCGCCGCGTCCGAGCTGGCCTTTGCCCCGGCCGAGGCCAAGCGCGCCGCGCTGATGGCCGCCGCCGATGCGGTCTGGGCGCGGCGGGACGAGATCGTGACCGAGAACGCCCGCGACCTCGATTATGGCCGCGACAAGGGCCTGAGCCCGGCGATGATGGACCGGCTGATGCTGGACGAGGCGCGGATTTCCGGCATCTGCGACGCGCTGCGTTCGGTCGCGGCGCAGGACGATCCGGTGGGCGCGGTCCTGGCCGAATGGGACATGCCCTCGGGGCTGCATATCCGCCGCGTGCGCACGCCCCTGGGCGTGGTCGGCGTGATCTATGAATCGCGCCCCAACGTGACGGCGGATGCCGGGGCGCTCTGCCTCAAGGCCGGGAACGCGGTGATCCTGCGCGGCGGCTCGGAAAGCTTCCATTCCTCCGCCGCGATCCATGCCTGCCTGGTCGAGGGGCTGCGCGCCGCCGGCCTGCCCGAGGACGCGATCCAGCGCGTGCCCACCCGCGACCGCGCGGCGGTGGCCGAGATGCTGACGATGACCGATTACATCGACGTGATCGTGCCGCGCGGCGGCAAGGGGCTGGTGGGCCTCGTGCAGCGCGAGGCGCGCGTGCCCGTCTTTGCCCATCTCGAAGGGATCGTGCATGTCTATGTCGACAAATCCGCCGATCCCGAAAAGGCGATGCGCGTGGTGATGAACGCCAAGACCCGCCGCACCGGCATCTGCGGCGCGGCGGAATGCCTGCTGATCCACCGCGATATCGCCGACGGCCTGGGCGCCGAACTGATCCGAGCGCTGATGGAGGCGGGCGTGCGTGTCCACGCGGGCGACGGGTTGCCCGGCACCGACCGCGCCACCGATGCGGACTGGGGCCGCGAATACCTGGACATGGATATCGCCGCCCGGATCGTCGACGACGTGGACGGTGCGATCGACCATATCCGGCGCTACAGCTCGCACCACACCGAATGCATCATCGCCGAGGATGCCGCCGCCGTGGCGCGGTTCTTTGAACGGATCGACAGCGCGATCCTGATGCACAACGCCTCGACCCAGTTCGCCGACGGGGGCGAGTTCGGCATGGGCGCCGAGATCGGGATCGCCACCGGCAAGATGCACGCGCGCGGCCCCGTCGGGGCCGAGCAGCTGACCAGCTTCAAGTATCTTGTCGACGGCGACGGCACGACCCGCGCCTGAGCCGGTGGTTCAGAACCTGATCGCAATCTCCTCGGGCCCGATGCGGGTCCGGGGGCGGGCGCCGATATCGTCCAGCAGCAGCGGCAGCAGCGCGAACTGCACCTCGGACGGGGCGACATCCGCGCCGGGGCGGTTCAGCGCATCCCACAGTTTTTCGTCGATCAGCAGCTTGTCCGACCGCCCGGTGACCGCCCATGTCGCCCCCTCGCGGGTGACGGTGATCGTGCCGCCGAAGGGCAGGGCGTTTTCCAGGCACATGATCGCCAGGAATACCAGCCGCACCTCGGCCCGCGCCACGTCGCCCGCCACCTGCCAGCGCAGCTCCTGCCGCGCGGCGCCTGCCAGATCGCCGAGGATGCCGCGCAATTCGGTTTCACCGATGGTCTGGCCGTCCTCCGCCGCGCCAAAGGCCACGCGAAAGAACCGGATACGCGCCTGCGCGTTGGCCAGGCTGTCATTGACCAGCGACATCTCGGGCCCCTGGCCGCCGCCCATCCGCATCAGCTCCAGCCCGTTGCCGATCGCGCCCACCGGGCTGATCAGGTCATGGCAGATGCGCGAGCCTACCAGGGCCGCCAGTTGCGCGCTATGTTTCGACATTATGCACCTCCGGGGAAAGGCATGGCCATGGACGACCTGAATGGATTTCTTGAACCGGGAATGCTTGTCCGCCACCCACAATGTCCCGACTGGGGCGTGGGGCAGGTGCAGTCACGGATCGGCACTCGCATAACCGTCAACTTTCCAGACGCGGGCAAGGTGGTGATCGACGGTGCCCGCGTCGCACTCGAACCCGTCCTTGATGACTGAACCGGGTTAACAAAGGGTTAGCATTTTCGCTTTGCAGGGCAAGACCCTTGCCGATGTTGCGTTTCAACGGGGTCTTGCCTACACACGCGCAGATATCTCCGCAGGACCCGCACCCGACATGCCAATATCGCATGAGCCCCGCTTTGCCGTAACCCTTGCCGCCGACGAGGCCGATCTGCGCGCCGCGCAGCGCCTGCGATACGAGGTGTTCGTTGCGGAACTGGGCGGCGGCGGCGCGATGGTGGACCACGAAAACCGGCTGGAGCGGGACAGGTTCGACCCCTTTTTCGACCACCTGATCCTGCGTGACGACGCGCGCGCGCCGGGTGATCGGGTGATCGGCGTCTATCGCCTGCTGCGCGACGATCAGGCGGCGCGGATCGGGCAGTTCTATTCCGAGGACGAATACGACCTGTCGGTTCTCAAATCCTCGGGCCGGAAACTGCTGGAACTGGGCCGCTCCTGCCTGCACCGCGATTATCGCGGGGGTATGGCGATGTTCCACCTTTGGAATAGCCTTGCCTCGTATGTATCTGATCATGAAATAGAAATCCTGTTCGGCGTGGCCTCGTTCCACGGCACCGACCCGGATGCGCTGGCGGCGCCGCTGTCGCTTTTGCATCACGGCCACCTGGCCCCGCCCGACCTGCGCGTGCGCGCCCGGCCCGAGCATTTCACCGCGATGGACCGGATCGCGGCGGAGGCGCTGGATCGCAAGGCGGCGGTGCTGGAAATCCCCGCATTGATAAAGGCTTACCTGCGGCTCGGCGGCTTCGTGGGCGAAGGTGCGTGGATCGACCATGCGTTCAACACCATTGATGTCTGCCTGATCCTCGACACCGCACGGATGAGCGACCGCCAGCGCGCGATCTATTCCAGGGGTCGGGGTGCGTGATGCCGGAATGGGACATGCCGCCCGAGCCGGCGTTCGGGCCGATCCCTGTCACGGGCTGGGTCAGGGTGGTGCTGCGCGGTGCGGCGCTGATCGCGGTGATCGGGGTCAGCCTGCTTGTGATGCTGGTCGGGCATCACCTGGTCGAACGGCCGTTCTACGGTAAGAAACGCCCGCTAACCCCTTATATAACAATGTTTGTTTCCCGATCCGCCCTTGCCATTCTCGGCATCGGCTACAGCCGCCGGGGCGCGCGGATGGACAAGCGCGGGGCGGTGGTGGCGAACCATTCCTCGTGGCTGGATATCTTCACCCTGAACGCGGGCAAGCGGATTTATTTCGTGTCCAAGGCCGAGGTCGCGGGCTGGCCGGGGATCGGCACGCTGGCAAAGGCCACCGGCACGGTGTTCATCAACCGCGACCGGCGCGAGGCGCGCAGGCAGCAGGATATCTTCGAGGAAAGGCTGCTGGCCGGGCACAAGCTGCTGTTCTTCCCCGAGGGAACGTCGACCGACGGTATGGTGGTTTTACCTTTTAAAACAACGCTTTTCCAGGCGTTCTTTTCCGATCACCTGCGCCATGAGATGCATATCCAGCCCTGCACCGTGGTCTATCGTGCGCCAGATGGGGCCGATCCGCGATTCTATGGCTGGTGGGGCGAGATGGATTTCGGGCCGCACCTGCTGCGGGTGCTGGCGGCGGCGAAACAGGGCTCGGTCGAGGTGATCTATCACGATCCGGTGCGGGTGGACGATTTCCCGGACCGCAAGTCGCTGGCCGCCCATCTGGAAGAGGTGGTTCGCGGCGGGATGCCGCCCGACAGGCGTTAACCTGCGCGATCCGGCGTCGAAACCGCGCGGTTCCTGACGGAATGTTAACGGGAATCGCGCGGTTCTGGGGGGAAACTGCGCGGTTTCGGGTCGCGAGTCCGTGGTTTCGGGTGACAAAACCGGCCCGCTGGCCGCGTTTTAGGGAAAACCGCGCGGTTCCTGACGCAAACCGCGCGCCCCGGTCAGCCCATCGCCGCCTTCAGCGCCGCCAGTTCCGAGGCCGGATCGCCCGCGCCCCAGATCTCGCTGCCGATGGCAAAGAAATCGGTGACCGGGGTCAGGTCGCGGATGATGTCGGGCGTCAGCCCGCCCTCGGCCACCACGGGCAGTTCGATCATCAGCGACCACCATTCGAAAAGCTCGCGTTCGGCAAGCCGCCCGTCGCCGAGGCTGGCGCCGGAGAGCGGGCCGAAGCTGATGTAATCGGCCCCGGCCTCGCCCGCGTTCATGCCGTCATGGCGCGAGGCGCCGCAGAAGGCGCCGACGATGGCATCCTCGCCCAGTTCCTTGCGGGCCTTGCGCATGTTGCGCGCGCCATCGGGCAGGTGCACGCCGTCGAGGCCCAGCCGTTCCACCATCAGGATATGGCTGTCGATCACCAGCGCCACGTCGCGGGCATGGGTCACCTCGCGCAGCGCGTCGGCGGCGCGGGCGATGCGATCCTCGTCGCGGGTGGCGAGGGCCAGGCGCACGCAGGCGATATCGTGGCTGTCCAGCACCCCGGCAAGCTGGTCGGGAAACCGGCTGAGTTCGAATTCGGGCGGGGTGACGAGATAGATCTGCGGTTGCTCGGCCTGGGCCATGATGCGCTCCTGCACTGGGTCTGGCCCCTATAGCGCGGAAAAGGCAGGTGCGCCAAGGGGGTTAGGCCGATGCACGGCGGCGGGGTCTTTTCACCCGCGCGGCTTTCCCCTAACAGGGCGCGTGACCCCGATGACGGAGCGAGAGATGCCCACCGATCCACAGCAACCCGCCTTTGTGCTCGTGCGCCCGCAGATGGGCGAGAATATCGGCGGCGCGGCGCGGGCGATGTGGAATTTCGGGCTGGACCGGATGCGCATCGTCGCCCCGCGCGACGGCTGGCCCAACCAGCGGGCCGTGGCGATGGCCAGCGGCGCGGGTCGCCTGCTGGACGAGGCGATGCTGTGCGCCGACCTGCCCGGTGCGCTGGCCGACCGCACCTATACCTATGCCACCACCGCGCGGGTGCGCGGGCTGACCAAGCCGGTGTTCAGCCCCGAGGCCGCGATGAAGGACGCCGCCGCCCGGATCGCGGCGGGCGAAAAGGTGGCGGTGATGTTCGGGCCGGAACGCGCGGGGCTGGAGAACGAGGATATCGCGCAGGCCAATGCCATCGTCTCGGTCCCCGTGAACCCGGAATTCCCGTCGCTTAACCTGGCGCAATGCGTGTTGCTGACGGGCTATGAATGGCGCCGGCAGGTGGCCGATATCGCGCCGGTCAGCGACGACATGGGCCGCACCGACTGGGCCACCGGGCTGGAGGTGGAAAAGCTGGCCGCCCATTACGAGGAGCGGCTGGAAGAGGCGGGGTTCTTCTTTCCCGAGGAAAAGGCCGAGGGCATGAAGGTGAACCTGCGCAACCTGTGGTCCCGGATGCGGATGACGCGGGCGGATGTGCAGATGATGCACGGCATCATGCGGCAAATGGTGCGCTGGAAAGAGCGCGGATAAGGCGCATCGCACTGGACGGCGCGGGGGCCGCGCCTTACCTTGCGCGCAAGTCACTCGGAGGCAGGGAATGAGCGGAAAACGCAGCATTTTCGAAGAGGTCGAGAGCCGCGAGGCGGTGACCGAACCGCAGGGCGGTTTCATCGACAAGGCCGCGCGGCGCGGCGCGCGCGGGGCGATCCGCGCGTGGCTGATGGTGTTGTTCGCGCTGGTCATGGTGATGATCGCGGTGGGCGGGCTGACCCGGCTGACCGACAGCGGGCTGTCGATCACCGAATGGGCGCCGATCCGCGGCGCGATCCCGCCGATGACCGAGGCCGACTGGATGGCCGAGTTCGAGAAATACAAGGAAATCCCGCAATTCCGTATCCAGAATCAGTGGATGGAGCTGCACGATTTCAAGATGATCTACTGGTGGGAATGGGGCCACCGGCAGTTGGGCCGGGTGATCGGGCTGGTCTGGGCGCTGGGATTCCTCGGCTTTCTGCTGGCGCGCAGGATACCGGCGGGCTGGACCGGGCGGCTGCTGTTCATCGGCGTGCTGGGCGGTGCGCAGGGGGCGATCGGCTGGTGGATGGTCGCCTCGGGGCTGAGCGGGTCGATGACCAGCGTGGCCAGCTATCGCCTTGCCACGCACCTGGGGCTGGCCTTCGTCATCCTGGGGTTCATCGCGTGGTACGTGTTCCTGCTGGGCCGCGAGGAGCGCGAGTTGATGCAGGCGCGGCGGCTGAAAGAGCCGCGGCTGTGGGGGATGGCGACCGGCTGGCTGCATTTCGCATTCCTGCAGATCCTGCTGGGGGCGCTGGTGGCGGGGATCGACGCCGGGCGGTCCTATACCGACTGGCCGCTGATGGGCGGGCAGGTGCTGCCGCCCGATCCGTTCCTGTTCGAGCCGGTATGGCGCAACTTTTTCGAAAACCCCGGACTGGTGCAGTTCATTCACCGGATGGTGGGGTATCTTCTGCTGGCGTTTTCCGTGGCGGTCTGGCTGCGTGGCCGCAAGAGCGCGCATGGCGTCACGCGCACGGCGTTCAGCGCCGCCTTCATCGCGCTTTGCGCGCAGGTGGTGCTGGGCATCTTCACCGTGGTGACGGGCGCGCCCTGGCAGGTTGCGATCGTTCATCAGGTGCTGGCGGTGATCGTCTGGGTGCTGATCCTGCGGGCACGGTTCCTGTCGGGCTATCCCGTCGCACAATCCATCCGGGGGTAATCCATGACCGCATTCGACGATCTGATGGCGTATGAGCGCCAGACGCAGGCGCTGGCACAGGTGGCCGGGCGGCTGGGCTGGGACCAGGAAACCGTGATGCCGCGCGGCGCGGGCGCGCAGCGGGCCGAGGAGACGGCGGCGGTGGCCGCCATCCTGCACGAGCGCCGCACCAGCCCCCGGCTGGGCGATTGGCTGGCGGCCGTCGACGACACGGCGCTGGATGCGGTGGGGCAGGCGCAGATGCGCCATATCCGCCGCGACTATGCCCGCGCGACGCGGTTGCCATCCGATCTGGCGGCCGAGATCGCGCGCACCCGGAGCCTTGCGCATCAACGCTGGGCCGAGGCGCGCGAGGCCGAGGACGTGGCCCATTTCCTGCCGATGCTGGCGCGGATGATCGACCTCAAGCGGCAGGAGGGCGCGGCGTTGTCGGCGGGGAGCGATGCCTATGACGCGCTGTTGCAGGATTACGAGCCGGGCGCGACCGCCGCCGGGCTGGAGGCGATGTTCGGCGCGCTGCGCCCGCGGCTGGTGGACCTGCGCGCGGCCTGCCTGGACAAGCCCGCCCCGGCGGGGCTGGCGGGCGATTATGACGAGGCCGCGCAGATGCGCCTGTCGCGGGTGCTGGCCAAGACCTTTGGCTATGACATGGCGCGCGGGCGGGTGGACAAGGCGGTGCATCCTTTCAGCTCGGGCTCGGGCGACGATGTGCGTATCACCACGCGCACCAACCCGGCCGATCCGTTCAACTGTTTCTATTCCACCATCCACGAAGTCGGCCACGCCGCCTATGAGCAGGGGATCGACCCGGCCTATGGGCTGACGCCGCTGGGGCAGGGCGTGTCGATGGGGGTGCACGAATCGCAATCGCGCATCTACGAGAACCAGCTTGGCCGCTCGCGCGCGTTCACCGGCTGGCTGTACGAGCGGATGCGCGAGGCGTTCGGCGATCTGGGGCTGGCAGATGCCGATGCGTTCTATGCCGCCGTGAACGCGCTGCAACCGGGGTATATCCGCACCGAGGCCGACGAGGTGCAGTATAACCTGCACGTGTTGCTGCGTTTCGATCTTGAGCGTGACCTGATCGCCGGAAAGCTGGAAGCGGCGGATCTGGAAGAGGCGTGGAATGCCCGGTTCGCGACCGATTTCGGCTATGCGGTGGACAGGCCGTCGAATGGCTGTTTGCAGGATGTGCACTGGTCCGAGGGGCTGTTCGGGTATTTTCCGACCTACACACTGGGCAATGTCTATGCCGGGTGCCTGATGAAGGCATTGCGCGTGGCCGTGCCCGACTGGGAGGGGCACCTGGACGAGGGGGATCTTGGTGCGGTGACCGGCTGGCTGCGCGAGGCGGTGCAGCGCCACGGCGGGCTTTACGAGCCGCGCGAGGCGATCGCGCGGGCCTGCGGCGAGGAACCGAACGAGGGGCCGCTGCTGGATTACCTGGAAGAGAAGTTCGGCGCGCTTTACGGGCTGTGAGGGGGTAAATGGAGCACCCGGCCCGGAACAGCCGCGAAGCGGCCCGGGCATCGCACGGTCGCCCCCCGGCCGGGCGATTGGCTGCCGCAGGCGCACCGCTTTGAGGGAGGACGTGGCTGCGCGATAAAGTGGCAGCTACAGAGGCAGGATCGCCCGACCGCGGCCGTGCGATGCCCTTCTGTTGCGCGGCTGTTCAGGGCAAATGACGGATACGGCGGTTTATTCCTCGCTTCCGCCTTCGCCCTCGTCCTCGTCGCCCTGATCGGCGATCCAGGCGACGCTGACCACCTCTTCCTTGCGGCCGAGGTTGAACACCTTGACCCCGCCCGCGCTGCGCGAGCGGAAGGAAATCCCGTCGACAGGCACGCGGATCGACTGGCCCCTGGATGTCGCCAGCATGATCTGGTCGTCCATTTCCACAGGGAACGACGCCACCAGCGGGCCGCCGCGCATCGCCTTGTCCATCGCCGCGACCCCCATGCCGCCGCGCCCGCGCACCGGGTAGTCGTGGCTGGAGGACAGCTTGCCTGTGCCGCCGGCGGTGATGGTGAGGATCAGGTTCTCGGCCGCCGACATCTCGGCATAGCGTTCCTGCGGCAGCAGAGTGTCGGCATTGCCTTCCTCGTCGTCGGCCTCGGTCTCGTCGGTGACGCCGGCCATCAGGCGGCGCATCTTGAGGTAGGCCGCGCGCTCGTCGGCCTCGGCCTCGAAATGGCGGATCACCGACATCGACACGACCCTGTCGCCGCCCGACAGCCGGATGCCGCGCACACCGGTGGATTTGCGGCCCTTGAACACGCGCACCTCGGTCGTCGGGAAACGGATCGCGCGGCCGGAATCGGTGACCAGCATCACGTCGTCATCCTCGGAACAGATGCGCGCGTTGACCATTTCCACCCCCTCGGGCAGGTCCATCGCGATCTTGCCGTTGGATTTGACGTTGGTGAAATCCGACAGCGCGTTGCGGCGCACGTCGCCTGCCGTGGTGGCAAAGAATATCTGCAGGTCGGCCCATTCGTCCTCGGGACGGTCCACCGGCATGATGGCGGCGATCGAGGTGCCGGGCTGGATCGGCAGGATGTTGACGATCGCCTTGCCCTTGGAGGTGCGCCCGCCCAGCGGCAGGCGCCAGGTTTTCAGTTTGTAGACCATGCCATCGGTGGTGAAGACCAGAAGCTGCGTATGGGTGTTGGCCACGAACAGGCTGGTCACCACGTCGTCGTCTTTCAGCGTGCCGCCCGACAGCCCCTTGCCGCCGCGTTTCTGGGCGCGGAAATCGGCCAGCGGGGTGCGCTTGATATAGCCACCTTGAGTGATCGTCACGACCATGTCTTCGCGTTCGATCAGGTCCTCGTCATCCATGTCGCCCGACCAGTCGACGATCTCGGTCCGGCGGGGCACGGCGAACTGGTCTTTCACCTCGCGCAGTTCGTTGGCGATGATGCCCATGATGCGCTCGCGCGAGCCGAGGATTTCCAGGTATTCCTTGATCTTGCCGGCCAGTTCCTCCAGCTCGTCGGTGACTTCCTTGACGCCCAGTTGCGTCAGGCGCTGCAGCCGCAGATCGAGGATCGCGCGGGCCTGAATCTCGGACAGGTTATAGGTGCCGTCCTCGTTCGCGGTATGGGTCGGGTCGTCGATCAGCGCGATATAGGGCAGGATGTCGCCCGCGGGCCAGCGGCGCGTCATCAGCTTTTCGCGGGCCTCGGCGGCGTCGGCCGAGGCGCGGATCGTGGCCACGACCTCGTCCACGTTCGACACGGCAACGGCAAGGCCGCACAGGATATGGCTGCGTTCGCGCGCCTTGCGCAGGTCATAGGCGGTGCGCCGGGCGACCACCTCTTCGCGGAAGGAAATGAACGAGGTCAGGAACCGCCGCAGCGTCAGCGTTTCGGGCCGCCCGCCATTGAGCGCCAGCATGTTGCAGCCGAAATAGGTCTGCATCGGGGTAAAGCGGAACAGCTGGTTCAGCACCACGTCGGGGGTGGCGTCGCGTTTCAGTTCGACCACCACGCGCACGCCGTCGCGGTCGGATTCGTCCTGCACATGGGCGATGCCCTCGATCTTCTTCTCGCGCACCTGTTCGGCGATCTTTTCGATCATCGTCGCCTTGTTCACCTGATAGGGGATCTCGTCGATGATGATGGCGTAGCGGTCCTTGCGGATTTCCTCGACCCGGGTCTTCGAGCGGATGATGACGCTGCCGCGCCCTTCGAGATACGCCTTGCGCGCGCCCGAGCGGCCCAGAAGGATGCCGCCGGTGGGAAAATCGGGGCCGGGGATATACTCGATCAGCTGTTCCGAGCTGAGGTCGGGCTCGTCTATCAGCGCCAGCGTGGCATCCACCACCTCGCCCAGGTTGTGCGGCGGGATGTTGGTGGCCATGCCGACCGCGATACCGCCCGCGCCGTTGACCAGCATGTTGGGGAACCGCGCGGGCAGGACGGTGGGCTCGCGGTCCTTGCCGTCGTAGTTGTCCTGGAAATCCACCGTCTCCTTCTCGATATCGGCGAGAAGCGAGGCGGCGGGCTTGTCCATGCGCACCTCGGTATAGCGCATGGCGGCGGGGCTGTCCCCGTCCATCGAGCCGAAGTTGCCCTGGCCGTCGAGCAAGGGCAGCGACATCGAGAAATCCTGCGCCATACGCACCAGCGCGTCGTAGATCGCGCTGTCGCCGTGCGGGTGGTATTTACCCATCACGTCGCCGACGGGGCGGGCGGATTTGCGGTAGGACTTGTCGTGGGTGTTGCCGCTTTCGTGCATCGCATAGAGGATGCGGCGGTGCACCGGTTTCAGCCCGTCGCGCAGGTCGGGGATGGCGCGGCTGACGATCACCGACATGGCGTAATCGAGATAGGACGATTTCAGCTCGTCCGTGATCGAGACGACGGGGCCGTCATACGCGGGACGCGCGGGGCCGTTTTCGTCTTCGTTTTCAGGGGTTTCCGGCGTGTCGTTCACGTGCTCTGCCCGTTCTTTTCTGGCGCTCAAGATATTGTTGCCCGGACTATATCAGAGCCACGATATGGGGTGCAATCAAAGACCGCCCGACATATTGGCAGCCAGCCAGGGGCACTGATAACACACTGTTTTTGTTGAAAAACAATTTCCTTCAGGCATCATTTCCCTACAATAACAGGTTATTGAGGTCGAAGATGGATCACAGGGAAACCGAACTGCTGCTGAAAGGCTATGGGCTGACCACGGCGGAGTTCTTCTATCACATGCCCGATTATACCCATGTGCTGAACAGTTTCGTCTGGCAGGAGTACGACCTGGCCCCGGATCACCCGCGGCTGTTCAGCTTCATCGAGTTCTGGCAGGACGAGATCGAGGGCCCGCTGCATTCGGTGCGCTTTACCCATCGCCGGATGGTCGCGCCCGGCGAATGGCGCAACGTGGTGGGCGAGTTCACGCTGCACTGAAAAGGCCGGCGCCGTCCGGCACCAAAAAAACCGGCGACGGAATCCGTCGCCGGAGATTGGCCCGGGCGGGGGGAGTGAACCACCCGGGGAAAACTCTGCCGCTCAGGGGATGATGCGGGTGTATTTCACGCCTTCCAGCGTGGCCCCCACCAGCAGCCCGGCCTGGCCGAAGATCACCGCGAGCACCGGGGCGGTCGAGGTGGTGGTCTCGGCGCGGATATTCTCGCCCTTGTCGTTGAAGACATATTCGACATCGGCGCCGGCGGCCCAGCCCGAGGAGCGGCGGAAGCGCATCAGCGCCTCGTCGGTCATGAAGAACAGCACATGGGCGTATTGCTGCGCGCCGATCTGCAACCCGAAGCTGCCCTTGGTGGCGGAATAGTAATCCACCGTGGTGCCGCCCACGCGCAGTGCGCCGCGGCCATAGCCCGCGCCGAAGCCCAGCCCCGCCTCGGTCACCAGCGGCATCACCAGTTGCCCGGTGGATTTCGCCGATATGTCGCGGGTGGCGGGGTAGGAGGCGAACAGGTAGTTCAGCGTGGAATCGACGCGCGCGTCGATGGTTTCGGGGCCGGTACTGCCGATGCCGTTGCCGCAAGCTGCGGTTGCGCCTGCGCCGGCCAGGGCGGCCAGCGTGAAACTGCGTCGGGTGAAATGCGTCATGGCGATGCCTGTATTCTGTTTCATGTGCGGTTGACTGCTCTGCCGGCTTATGCCGCCGGTCTGGCGCTTAGTATAGGGGGTGAACGCGCATCTGTCACTACGGGTTGTGGCATTACGCGGGAAGCCGCGCCCGGCGGGGTCAGGGGGGGCGCTGCCCCCCTCTTGGGCCGCCGGCCCAATTCACCCCCCGGAGTATTGCGGGCAAGATGAAGCCGGGGCGCGGCCTATGCGTCGTTCAGGAGGCGCGCGACCTGAGGGGCGAAATAGGTCAGCACCCCGTCGCAGCCCGCGCGCCTGAAGCACATCAGGCTTTCCAGCATCGCCTTCTGCCCGTCGATCCAGCCGTTCTGCGCCGCGCCCGCGATCATCGCGTATTCGCCCGAGACCTGGTAGGCATAGGTGGGCGCACCGAAGGCGTCCTTTACCCTGCGGCAGATGTCGAGATAGGGCATGCCGGGTTTCACCATCACCATGTCCGCGCCCTCGCGCAGGTCGCGTTCGACAAGGCGCAGCGCCTCGTTCGAGTTGGCGGGGTTCATCTGGTATGTGCTCTTGTCGCCCTTGAGCGCGCCGGACGCGCCCACCGCGTCGCGGAACGGGCCGTAGAAGGCGCTGGCGTATTTGGCCGCGTAAGAGAGCAGCAGCACGTCCCGGAACCCTTCGGCTTCCAGCGCGCTGCGGATCGCGCCGATGCGGCTGTCCATCATGTCGCTGGGGCCGATGATGTCGGCGCCGGCGCGGGCCTGGCTGAGTGCCTGCTTGACCAGCGCCTCGACGGTTTCGTCATTGGGAATGCGGCCGTCCACCACGAAGCCGTCATGCCCGAGGCTGTTATAGGGGTCGAGCGCCACGTCGGTCATCACCGCGATCTCGATCCCGGCATCCCTGATCGCGCGGGTGGCGGTGTTGGACAGGTTGTCGGGGTTCCACGCCTCGGCGCAATCCTCGGACTTTTTCGCGGGGTCGGTATAGGGAAACAGGCAGATCGCGGGAATGCCCAGGTCCGCCGCCTCGCGCGCGGCCCTGACCGCGTTGTCGACCGAGAGCCGGTTGACCCCCGGCATCGAAGACACAGGCTCGGTCACGTTCGTGCCGTCGCGCAGGAAGATCGGCCAGATCAGATCGCCCGTGCCGAGCGTGTTTTCCTGCACCAGCGCACGGATCTGCGCATTCTGCCGCGTGCGGCGGAACCGTGTGGCGGGGAAGGGGGCCTGGCTGGGTTTCATGGTTTTCGTCCTCGGCTTGGGCGTTGCATTGCTCTGGCATGGAAATTCGCGCATCTCAAGGGTAGGAATTGCCGCAAAGGGGCGATAAGGAAGCGCGGTATCCTCGTGAGGCACGCCTTTGGACTGGTTCGACAATCTCACCGCCCTGATTGATCTGCGTTCGTTTTCCAGTGTCTGGTACTGGATCGCGCTGGCCGTCCTGTGGTCGACGGCAAGCCACTGGGTGCTGGGCATTCCCTTCGACATGGTCAGCCGCGCCGGCAGCCGGGGCGGGCAGGCCGAGGAGGACCTGGAGGATATCGCGCGGGTGATGACCAACCGCCTGCTGGGTATCTCGCGCGTTGCGGGGCTGTGGGTGCTGGGGCTGGCCTGTTTCCTGCTGACCTCGCTGGCGCTGATCGGGTTCCTTTACGGGATACAGATGGCGCAGGCGGTGTTCCTGATGGTCTTTCCCATGTCCGTCGTGGGGTTGCTGAGCCTGAACACCGCGCGGCTGATCCAGGAACGGCGCGCGCAGGGGCCGGACCTGCGCCGCATCCTGTGGCGGCACCGGGTCATGGTGCAGGTGATCGGCATGATCGCCATCTTCGTCACCGCCATGTGGGGGATGTACCAGAACCTGAGGGCCGGTATGGGCAATCATTTCGGCCCGCTGGGCGCGATCGAACAACAGGTGGACGATGACCCGAATAACGGTTGGGGGCGCCCCGGAGGGGTTTGACGCCCGCCTGATCCTGAACGAGGCGGCGCGCAGCGATGCGCCGGTGATCCATGTCGCGCGCGATGACAAGCGGATGGCGGCGATGGAGTCCGCCCTGCGCTTTTTCGCGCCCGACATGCCGGTCCTGCGCTTTCCCGGCTGGGATTGCCTGCCCTATGACCGCGTGAGCCCGCATGCCGATATCTCGGCTGCGCGGATGGCGACGCTGGCGGGGCTGGTACACGGTGCGCCGGGGCGGTTCGTGCTGCTGACGACGCTGAGCGCGGCGATGCAGCGCCTGCCCGCGCGCGATGTGCTGCGCGAGGCCGCGTTCACCGCCCGCGTGGGCGAGCGGGTGGACGAGGCGGCGCTGCGCGCCTTCCTGGTGCGGATGGGGTTCGTGCAGGCGCCCACGGTGACCGAGCCGGGCGATTACGCCGTGCGCGGCGGCATCATCGACATCTACCCGCCGGGCGAGGCCGGGCCGGTGCGGCTGGATTTCTTCGGCGACGTGCTGGACGGGGCGCGGCGTTTCGACCCGGTCAGCCAGCGCACCACGCAAAAGCTGGACCTGGTGGAACTGGCCCCGGTCAGCGAGGTGATCCTGGACGAGGCCGCGATCCTGCGGTTCCGGCAGAATTACCGGATCGAGTTCGGCGCGGCGGGCACCGACGACCCGCTTTACGAGGCGGTGAGCGCGGGGCGCAAGCATCAGGGCGTCGAACACTGGCTGCCGTTCTTCCACGAGCGGCTGGAGGTTCTGTTCGATTACCTGCCGGGGGCGAGCGTCACGCTGGACGACCAGGTGACGCCGACGCGGATAGGCCGCTGGGACGGGATCGTGGACCAGTACGAGACCCGCCGCCACGCGATGACGCAGAAGGGCCGGGGCGACACGGTCTACAAGCCGGTACCGCCGGGGCTGCTCTATCTCGACGATGCGGGATGGGAGGGCGCGCTGGCGGAGCGGCGCGTGCTGCAGTTCAGCCCGCTGCCGCAGGCCACCGGGCCGAATGTCATTGATGCGGGCGGGCGCGTCGGGCGCAGTTTCGCGCCCGAGCGGCAGGCCGAATCGTTGAGCCTGTTCGCGGCGCTGGCGGATCACGTGAAGGCGCGGCTGGAGGGCGGGCCGGTGGTGATCGCCTCGTATTCCGAGGGCGCGCGCGAACGGCTGGACGGGCTGATCGCCGACGAGGGGCTGATCGGCGCGGTGCATGTGCGCGACATGGGCGGTGTGGGCCGGCACGGGCTGCACCTGGCGGTCTGGGCGCTGGAACAGGGATTCGAGGCCGAGGGGCTGACCGTCATTTCCGAACAGGACGTCCTGGGCGACCGGCTGATCCGCGCGCCCAAGCGCCGCCGCCGGGCCGAGAATTTCCTGACCGAGGCGCAATCGCTGTCGCCCGGCGACCTGGTGGTGCATGTCGATCACGGGGTCGGGCGCTATCACGGGCTTGAGGTGGTGACGGCGGCGGGCGCCGCGCATGAATGCCTGTTGCTGGAATATGCCGAGGGCGCCAAGCTCTATCTCCCGGTCGAGAATATCGAGCTTCTGTCGAAATTCGGCCACGAAGAGGGGCTGCTGGACCGGCTGGGCGGGGGCGCGTGGCAGGCCAAGAAGGCGAAGCTGAAAGAACGTATCCGCGAGATGGCCGACCGGCTGATTCGCATCGCCGCCGAACGCGCGCTGCGCCGCGCGCCGGTGCTGGACCCGCCGCCCCACGCCTGGGAGGAATTCAGCGCGCGCTTTCCCTATACCGAAACCGACGACCAGCTGCGCGCGATCGGCGATGTGCTGGCCGACATGACCAGCGGGCAGCCGATGGACCGGCTGATCTGCGGCGATGTGGGATTCGGCAAGACCGAGGTGGCGATGCGCGCGGCCTTCGTCGCGGCGATGTCGGGGGTGCAGGTTGCGGTGATCGCGCCGACCACGCTGCTGGCACGCCAGCATTACAAGAGCTTCGCCGACAGGTTCCGCGGCTTCCCGCTGGATGTCCGGCCGCTGTCGCGCTTCGTGTCCGCGAAAGAGGCCGCGAAGACCCGCGAGGGGCTGGCGAAGGGCACCGTGGATATCGTGGTGGGCACCCATGCGCTGCTGGCGAAATCGGTGAAGTTCCAGAATCTCGGCCTGCTGGTCATCGACGAGGAACAGCATTTCGGCGTCGCCCACAAGGAGCGGCTGAAGCAGATGCGCTCGGACGTGCACGTGCTGACGCTGACCGCGACGCCGATCCCGCGCACGCTGCAACTGTCGCTGTCGGGCGTGCGGGATCTGTCGATCATCGGCACGCCGCCGGTCGACCGGCTGGCGATCCGCACCTATGTCAGCGAGTTCGACCCGGTCACCATCCGCGAGGCGCTGCTGCGCGAACATTTCCGGGGCGGGCAGTCCTTTTACGTGGTCCCCCGCATCAGCGACCTGCGCGAGATCGAGGAGTTCCTGCAGGCACAGGTGCCCGAAGTGTCCTACGTGGTGGCGCACGGGCAGATGGCGGCGGGCGAGCTGGACGACCGCATGAACGCCTTCTACGACGGCAAGTACGACGTGCTGCTGGCCACGACCATCGTCGAATCGGGGCTGGATATTCCCACCGCCAACACGATGGTGGTGCATCGCGCCGACATGTTCGGGCTGTCACAGCTTTACCAGATCCGTGGCCGGGTGGGACGCTCGAAAACGCGCGCCTATGCCTACCTTACCACCAAGCCGCGCACGCCGCTGACACCGGCGGCGGAAAAGCGGCTGCGCGTGCTGGGCAGCCTCGACAGTCTCGGCGCGGGGTTCACGCTGGCCAGCCAGGATCTGGATATCCGCGGCGCGGGCAACCTGCTGGGCGAAGAGCAGTCGGGCCAGATGCGCGACGTGGGTTACGAACTCTACCAGCAGATGCTGGAAGAGGCGATCGCCCGGATACGCGCGGGCGAGATGGAGGGGCTGACCGACGATGACGGGCAATGGGCGCCGCAGATCAACCTCGGCGTGCCGGTGCTGATCCCCGAGGATTACGTGCCCGACCTGGACGTCCGGCTGGGATTGTATCGCCGCCTCAGCAGCCTGCACAGCAAGGTCGAGCTGGAAGGCTTCGCCGCCGAGCTGATCGACCGCTTCGGCAAGCTGCCGAAAGAGGTGAACACGCTGCTTCTGGTCGTGCGGATCAAGGCGATGTGCAAGCGCGCCGGCATCGCCCGGCTCGATGGCGGGCCCAAGGGCGCGACGATCCAGTTCCACAACGACAGGTTCGCCTCGCCCCAGGGGCTGGTGGAATTCATCCAGGGGCAAAAGGGACTGGCCAAGGTCAAGGACAACAAGATCGTGGTGCGGCGCGACTGGAAGAACGAGGCCGACAAGATCAAGGGCGCCTTCGCTATCGCGCGCGACCTGGCCGAAAAGGTGATTGCCGAGGAAAAGGCGAAAAAGGCCAGGGCATAGCGCGGGGCGCGCGGGCGGGTTGTGAGTATTTTCAGAACGATGAAGGGCCGGGCGCACCCGCTGTTTCATCGTTCTGAAAATACTCAAAAAACCGCGTGGCGGGTCAGTGCGGCGTCCGGGCGGCGAACCACGTGCGGATGCGCGGGGCGATCCAGTCCCACAGGGCGGGCGCGCCGCGTGCGATGGGGGCGCCGACACGGGTTTCCACCTTGTCGAGCGTGGCATTGTGTTCCAGCCAGCTGACCCCGCCCGAGGCGAGGTTCTGGTTCGGCGGCTGGAACCGGTCGAGCGCCTTGGCGAATTGCGCGTCCGCGCTTTCGGCGGCTTCGAATTCGTCCCATAGCGCGCGCAGGTCGGCCGCCTGGTCGGACGGCAGCAGGCCGAAGATGCGGTCGGCCGCTTCCTGTTCGCGGGCGGCCACGGCGGCGTGGTCGATCTGGCCGTAGATCGGGTTGTCGCCGGCGTCGATTTCCACCAGGTCGTGCAGCAGCAGCATCCGTATGACGCGCGCGATGTCGACATCGCCGGGCGCGTGTTCGCCCAGCACCAGCGCGTAGAGCGCCAGGTGCCAGCTGTGTTCGGCCGAGTTCTCGGGGCGCGAGGCGTCGCAGAGCGTGGTGGCGCGGGTGACCGATTTCAGCCGGCAGGCCTCGTTCAGGAAGGCCATCTGCGCGTTGAGGCGGGCGGGGGCGGTCACGTGTCGTCCTGCGTCTTTTTCGCGGCGCGCGCCTTTTGCTGCAGCAGCTTGCGCGCGCGGGCGACGGCCAGCCGGACGCGGATCGCGGCCATGAACGCCTCTTGCGTGGGGGTGGAGGAGGCTTGCAACAGGTTGGACACCTCGGCGACGAGCCCCTCGTCGCCGGTGGCTTCCATGATCCTGATCGTGTCGCGTGCCAGTTCGTCGGCCAGATCCTCGGTCACGCCCATCGGATCACCGCGTGGTTTCTGTCAGGCGCCGCTTCACGTAGTCGGTCACGGTGTCGATCATCGTGTCCATATGCGGCTCTTCGAAGAAATGGCCGGCGCCCTCGATTTCCTCGTGGGTGATGGTGATGCCCTTTTGTTCGTGCAGCTTGTTCACCAGGCTGACGGTATCGGCGGGGGGCGCCACGCGGTCGGCGGTGCCGTTGATGATCAGCCCCGAGGCCGGGCAGGGGGCCAGGAACGAGAAATCGTACATGTTGGCGGGCGGCGCCACCGAGACGAAGCCGGTGATCTCGGGGCGGCGCATCAGGAGCTGCATCCCGATCCACGCGCCGAAGCTGAAGCCCGCGACCCAGCAATGCTTGGAGTTGTTGTTCATCGACTGCAGGTAGTCGAGCGCCGAGGCGGCATCCGACAACTCGCCCACGCCCTGGTCGTATTCGCCCTGGCTGCGCCCGACGCCACGGAAGTTGAAGCGCAGAACGGTAAAGCCCATATTGTAGAATGCGTAATGCAGGTTATACACCACCTTGTTGTTCATGGTGCCGCCGAATTGCGGATGGGGGTGCAGCACGATGGCGATCGGGGCATCCCGCTCTTTTTGCGGGTGATACCGGCCTTCGAGCCGACCTTCGGGTCCGGGAAAGATGACCTCGGGCATGGGTTTCCTTGTCAGCTGTGGCCTGGCGGGTAATCTTGACGAATTCGCTCAGGCACTTTAGAACCGTTCTAATCTTGCCGGCAGGGGCCGGCCGGGGCTTGATGCGAGATAAGCGTTTCGCCCTGCAAGGTCAATCTGTTGGCGGGGGTGGCCCATGAAACTGAGCACCAAGGGACGTTATGCGATGGTGGCGCTGGCCGATATCGCGCTGCAACCGAAGGGGCAACTGGTCACGCTGGGCGATATCTCGCGCCGGCAGGACGTGTCGCTGCCCTATCTCGAACAGCTGTTCGTCAAGCTGCGCCGGGCCGAGCTGGTGGAATCGGTGCGCGGGCCCGGCGGGGGCTACCGGCTGGCGAAACCCGCCAGCGATATCCGCATCGTCGATGTGCTGGCCGCGGTGGACGAGACCGTGGATGCCATGCACAAGGGCGCGGGCGCCAGCGGCGCGCTGTCGGGCAGCCGGGCGCAATCGCTGACCAACCGCCTGTGGGAGGGGCTGAGCGCGCATGTCTATGTCTTCCTGCACCAGACCCGGCTGTCGGACGTGATCGAGAACGACCTGGCGCCGTGCCCGGCGGTGCCGTCGCTGTTTTCCGTGGTTGACGAGGGATGAGGATATGTCACGCCGCGCCGGCGCGGCCCGCGTGGTATCGTCGGGCGGCCGGTGGACTGGCAAGGGCATCCTGTGCGAAGGCCGGGACATGAGAAGGCAGCAATTGTGACAAACCGTCGCGTATACCTGGATTACAACGCCACAGCCCCCCTGCGGCCCGAGGCGCGCGATGCCATGATCGCGGCGTTCGACCTTGTGGGCAACCCGTCGAGCGTCCATGCCGAGGGACGCGCGGCCAGGGGGCTGATCGAGCGTGCCCGCGGCCAGGTCGCCGCGGCGTTCGGGGCGGACGGGGCCGACGTGATCTTTACCTCGGGCGCGACCGAGGCGGCGGCGCTGGCCTGCGCGGGGCGGGGGCTGCACGGCGCGGGAATCGAACATGACGCGGTGGGCGCCTGGGTGGATGACAGCCTGCCCGTCGATGGCGATGGCCGGGTGACGGTGGCCGATCCGGCGCAGTCGGCAGTGCAGGCGGCCAATTCGGAAACCGGGGTGGTGCAGGATCTGCCGCAGGGGCTGGCGGTGGTCGATGCCACGCAGGCCTTCGGCAAGCTGCCCGTCGCGTTCAACTGGCTGGGTTGCGAGATGGCGCTGATCTCGGCGCACAAGCTGGGCGGGCCCAAGGGAATCGGCGCGCTGGTGGTGCGGCGCGGCACCGACGTGGCGGCGCAGCTGCGCGGCGGCGGGCAGGAGATGGGCCGCCGTGCGGGCACCGAGAACGTGGCCGCGATCGCCGGTTTCGGCGCGGCGGCCGAGGCCGCTGCGCGCGATCTGGCCGATGGCGTGTGGGACCGCGTATCTGGACTTAGAAAAATTCTAGAAAAGGCCATTGAGGCTGGATCAAAAGAGACTATTTTGGTCGGGAAAGCCGCGCGACGCCTGCCCAACACCTGTTGCTTCCTCACCCCCGGCTGGAAGGGTGAGACACAGGTGATGGCCATGGACCTTGCCGGTTTCGCCGTCAGCGCGGGCAGCGCCTGTTCCAGTGGCAAGGTGCGGGCCAGCAGGGTACTGACGGCAATGGGATATGACGAGGGGCAGGCGGCCTGCGCGATGCGCGTGTCGCTGGGCCCCGATACGAGCGAAGAAGACGTTCTGCGTTTCGCGGACGTCTGGTTGGACAAGTGGGAACGGCACCGCGCCCGCAGCGCGGCGTAACAGGAAAGGAAAGCCGATGACGGCACTGGACAAGGTAGAGGTGAAGGAAGGCGTCGATCAGGAAACGGTCGATGCGGTCAAATCCCTTGGCAAGTACAAGCATGGCTGGGAAACCGATATCGAGATGGAATACGCCCCCAAGGGGCTGACCCCCGATATCGTGCGGCTGATTTCCGACAAGAACGGCGAACCCGAATGGATGACCGAGTGGCGGCTGAAGGCGCTGGAACGCTGGGTCAACATGAAGGAACCCGACTGGGCGATGGTGGATTACCCGGAAATCGATTTCCAGGACCAGTATTACTATGCCCGCCCCAAGAGCATGGAGACCAAGCCGAAATCGCTGGACGAGGTCGACCCCAAGCTGCTGGCGACCTATGAAAAGCTGGGTATCCCGCTGAAGGAACAGATGATCCTGGCCGGCGTCGAGGGCGCCGAGGATGCCCCCGCCGAGGGCCGCAAGGTGGCCGTGGACGCGGTGTTCGACAGCGTATCGGTGGGCACCACCTTCCAGAAAGAGTTGCAGAAGGCCGGGGTGATCTTCTGCTCGATCTCGGAAGCGATCCGCGAACATCCTGAACTGGTTAAGAAATACCTCGGTTCGGTCGTTCCGGTGTCCGACAACTTCTATGCCACGCTGAACAGCGCGGTGTTTTCCGACGGCTCGTTCGTCTATGTGCCGCCGGGTGTGCGTTGCCCGATGGAACTGAGCACCTATTTCCGCATCAACGCCGAGAATACCGGCCAGTTCGAGCGCACGCTGATCATCGCCGACAAGGGCTCTTACGTCAGCTACCTGGAGGGCTGCACCGCGCCGCAGCGCGATATCGCGCAGCTTCATGCCGCGGTGGTGGAAATCATCGTCGAGGAAGACGCCGAGGTGAAATACTCGACCGTGCAGAACTGGTATCCGGGCGACGAGAACGGCAAGGGCGGCATCTACAACTTCGTCACCAAGCGCGCCGATTGCCGGGGCGACCGGGCCAAGGTGATGTGGACGCAGGTGGAAACCGGCAGCGCGGTGACGTGGAAATACCCGTCCTGCATCCTGCGCGGCGACGACAGCCAGGGCGAGTTCTATTCCATCGCCATCACCAACAACCACCAGCAGGCCGATACCGGCACCAAGATGACGCATCTGGGCAAGAACACCAAATCGCGCATCGTGTCGAAAGGTATCAGCGCGGGCTATGCGCAGAATACCTATCGCGGCCTCGTGTCGATGCACCCGAAGGCCAAGAACAGCCGCAACTATACCCAGTGCGACAGCCTGCTGATCGGCGACAAGTGCGGGGCGCATACGGTGCCTTACATCGAGGTGCGCAACAACTCGTCCCGCGTGGAACACGAGGCGACCACGTCGAAGGTGGATGACGACCAGATGTTCTATTGCCGCCAGCGCGGCATGGACGAGGAAGAGGCCGTGGCGCTGATCGTCAACGGTTTCGCCAAGGAGGTGTTGCAGGCGCTGCCGATGGAGTTCGCCATGGAGGCGCAGCAACTGGTCGCGATCTCGCTGGAAGGGTCGGTGGGCTGACGCCTGCCGCCGGACAGGGCATGGGCAATTCGCTTGGATATCTGGCGCGGACGCTGGCGCCGTTGCGCCCCGTGCGCATCGCCGATGTGGGGGCCAACCCCCTCGGGGCGCCGGTCTATGCCGGGGTGCTGCGTCATGACCTGGCCGAGGTCTGGGCGTTCGAGCCGCACCCGGATGCGGCCGCGGAACTGCGCGCCGGGGCACCTGCGAATGTGCATGTGCTGGAGCGCGCGGTGGGCCGGCCGGGGCGGGCGGTGTTCAACGCCTATCCTTCGGCGGAAATGTCGTCTTTGTATAAGATTTCGACACAATCCACCGGATATCTGGGGCATTTTCGTCGACATTTGAACAGTGAGGTTGAGGTGGAAATGACCCTCGACAGCCTCGACGGGATGCCGGACCTGCCCGCGATCGACTGCCTGAAGGTGGATGCGCAGGGCGCCGAGGTCGACGTGATCGAAGGCGCGCGGGCAAAGCTGTCGGGCGCCGTGGCCGTGGTGGCCGAGATGCGGTTCTATCGCCTGTATGACGGCGAGCCGGCATTGCACGATCTGGACCGCGCGCTGCGCGACCAGGGGTTCGTGCTGCACCGCTTCCTGCACCAGAAAGCAAGGATGCTGGGCAACAGCCAGGCCGCGCGGCTGAACCGCCGCGCCATCGGCAGCCAGTTGATAGACGGGGATGCGGTGTATATCCGCAACCTCGAAGACCGGGATGCGGTGACCGACGAACAACTGGCGCATCTGGCGCTGCTGGCCGATGGCGTGTTCGGCAGCCACGACCTTGCGCTGTGGTGCCTGGACGAGCTGGCGGCGCGTGGCGTCGTGCCGGGCAAGGCGGCGGCGAAATACGTGGACAAGCTGCCCGACGGGCTGAAGGCGGAAAGGATCGAGGCATGATCATCACAACGACCAACACGGTCGAAGGGCACCGCATCGTCGACTATCGCGGCATCGTCGTGGGCGAGGCGATCATGGGCGCCAATATCGTGCGCGACATATTCGCCAACGTGACCGATATCATCGGCGGCCGTTCGGGCGCCTATGAATCGAAATTGCAGGACGCGCGCGAAACCGCCCTGCGCGAGCTGGAGCATCGCGCGCTGGCGGCCGGCGGCAATGCGGTGGTGGGTGTCGACCTGGATTACGAGGTGGTGGGCCAGTCGATGCTGATGGTCTCGGCCTCGGGAACCGCGGTGGTGATCGAATGATCCGGCCCGCCGCCATGCCCTGAGATATCCCCGCGGGGGATGCAACTGATGACGCGGCCCGGACGGGCCGCCCCGAAACGCGAACTGGAAAGGAACGACCATGCTGGAAATCAAGAACCTGCACGTGCAGCTGGAGGAAGAGGACAAGAAGATCCTGAAAGGCGTCGACCTGACGGTCGAGCCGGGCAAGGTCCATGCGATCATGGGGCCGAACGGGTCGGGCAAGTCGACGCTCAGCTATGTGCTGTCGGGGCGCGACGGCTACGAGGTGACCGAGGGCACCGCCACGCTGGACGGTCAGGACCTGCTGGCGATGGAGCCCGAGGAACGCGCTGCTGCCGGCCTTTTCCTGGCCTTCCAGTACCCGGTTGAAATCCCCGGCGTCGGCAACATGACCTTCCTGCGCACCGCCGTGAACGCACAGCGCAAGGCGCGCGGGCAGGAAGAGATGTCGTCGACCGAGTTCCTCAAGGTGATCCGCGAAAAGGCGAAGGAGTTGCAGATCGACGCCGAGATGCTGAAACGCCCGGTCAATGTGGGCTTTTCCGGCGGCGAGAAAAAGCGCAACGAAATCCTGCAGATGGCCATGCTTGAGCCGCGGATGTGCATCCTGGACGAAACCGACAGCGGGCTGGACGTGGACGCGATGAAGCTGGTCAGCGATGGCGTGAACGCGCTGCGCGACGAGGGGCGCGGTTTCCTTGTCATCACCCACTACCAGCGCCTGCTGAACCACATCAGGCCGGACGTGGTGCACATCATGTCCAACGGCCGTATCGTCAAGACGGGCGGCCCGGAACTGGCGCTCGAGGTCGAGGAGAACGGATATGCCGATATCCTCGGGGAGGCGGTGTAATGGCTTTGCCACAGGTAAAACTCGACGCGACCGAGGCGCGGCTGGCGGCGCTGGCGCTGCCCGCGGGCGGTAGCTGGATCACCGCCGCGCGCGAGGCGGCACTGGCGCGCGTGCGCGAGATGGGCCTGCCGGGGCGGCGCGACGAATACTGGAAATTCACCCGCCCCGATACGCTGGTGCAGCCCGAGGCGCCGAAGGCCGCGCTGTTCAGCCATGACGAGGCCATGCCGTTCCTGGACCTGGACCGCATCTGCGTGGTGTTCGTGGACGGCGTGTTCGACGAGGAGGCCAGCGACGACCTGGGCGCCGCGGGTATCGAGATCGAGCGGCTGGCGATCGCGGGCGCGCAGGATATCCACTGGGCGCGCGACCTCTATGGCAAGCTGGAAGAGGCCGGGCAGAACCCGGTGATGCGCCCGCTGGCCGCGCTCAACACCGCCTTTGCGACGGATGGCGTGGCGATCCGGGTGACCGGCAAGGCGGAAAAGCCCGTGAGCCTGGTCTACCACCACCGTTCCGAGACCTCGGACGCGATGCTGCACCATGTCATCCGGCTGGAGCAGGGGGCGGAACTGACCGTGCTGGAAAACGGCCCCGCCGCGGCGCGGTTCAACAAGGTGATGGAGGTGGATGTCGCCGATGGCGCCACCTTCCACCACGTGCGCACGCAGGGGCGCGACCACGAACGCCGCGCGGCCACCCATATCTTTGCCCGGCTCGGCACCGAAAGCGTGTTCAAGAGTTTCACCATGACGGCGAACGGCGTGATGACGCGCAACGAATGCGTGATCGAGCTGACCGGCGACGACGCGGTGGCCCATGTGGCCGGCGCGGCGATGGGGGATGGCGATTTCCACCATGACGACACGGTGTTCATCACCCATGACGCGGTGAATTGCGAAAGCCGCCAGGTGTTCAAGAAGGTGCTGCGCAACGGTGCCACCGGCGTGTTCCAGGGCAAGATCCTGGTGCAGCCCGAGGCGCAGAAGACCGACGGCTACCAGATCAGCCAGTCGCTGCTGCTGGATGACGACAGCACCTTCCTGGCCAAGCCCGAGCTTGAGATCTATGCCGACGATGTGGCCTGTTCGCACGGCTCGACCACCGGCGCCATCGACGAGGACATGCTGTTCTACCTGCGCGCGCGCGGCGTGCCGCTGAAACGGGCGCAGGACCTGCTGGTGCTGGCCTTCCTCGCCGAGGCGGTCGAAGAGATCGAGAACCCGGCCCTGCGCGAAAGCATCACCGTGCGGCTGCAGGGCTGGCTGGAACGGCATTCGCACTGATGGCGCTGGTCACCGATATCGTGGCCACCTATCGCGGCCCGGGCCGCGTGGTGGCGCGGCTGCTGGCCGCGCCCGTCCACGAGGGCCGGGCGCTGGCGCTGCTGATGGGCGCGTGCATCCTGGTGTTCGTCAGCCAGTGGCCGGTCCTGGCCCGGCGCGCGCACCTGGAGGAGATGGACCTGCAGATGCTGTTGGGCGCATCGCTTCTGGCGTGGCTGTTCATCGCGCCGCTGATGTTCTACGTGCTGGCCTATGTGGCCTACCTGGTCATGCGGGCGATCGGTGGCCGGGGCGATGCCTATGCGGTGCGGCTGGCGATCTTCTGGGCATTCCTCGCGTCGTCGCCGCTGATCCTGCTGAACGGGCTGGTCGCGGGCTTCATCGGGCCGGGCATCCAGTTGCAGGTGGTCGGGGCCGCGTGGGTGGTGGTCTTTGCGTGGTTCGCCGTCACCGGGCTGCGCCGCGCCGGCTGGGGGGCTGTGTGATGCGATACGGGTTTGCCGACCTTGCGCGGGAAACCGTGTTCGACCCGCCCGGCGCCGCCGAGCGGGTGCTGACTTTCGAGATCGGGCGCAACGCGCTGTGGATGGCGCTGTTGCTGGCCACGGTGCTGAACGCGCTGCTGTTCAGCCTGTCGAACTATGTCTTCCCGTCGCAGATGCCGTTCTCGCCGATATTCGAGAACCCGATGCTCTATGCCATCGCGCAGGGCGGCGGGCTGGTGATCATGATCTTCGTGCTGACCTGGATCGGCAACATGATGGGCGGCAGCGGGCAGCTGGGCGACGTGCTGCGCGTCATGGTCTGGTTGCAGTTCATGCGGGTGCTGGCGCAGCTGGCGATCGTGTTCGTGGGGATCACGCTGCCGATGCTGGGCGGGATCGTGTCGATCCTGATCCTTGTCCTCAGCCTGTGGATACTGGTGCATTTCATCAACGCCGCGCATAGGTTCGGTTCGCTCGGCCGGGCCTTCGTGGTTCTGTTGCTGGCCGGGCTGGGGATCAGCTTTGGCTTTTCGATCATCCTCTTCGTTATCGGAGGGGCAGCCGTGGGGATCACTCCGAATGTATGATGTCGCAAAGATACGCGCCGATTTCCCGATCCTCGCGCGCGAGGTGAACGGCAAGCCGCTGGTCTATCTCGACAACGGCGCCAGCGCGCAGAAGCCGCAGGCGGTGATCGACGCCATAACGCGCGCCTATGGCCATGAATACGCCAACGTGCATCGCGGGCTTCATTACCTGTCGAACGTGGCGACCGAGAAATACGAAGCCGTGCGCGGCACCGTGGCGCGATTCCTGGGCGCGGCGGACGAAAGGGAGATCGTGCTGAACTCGGGCACGACCGAGGGGATCAACATGGTCGCCTATGGCTGGGCCATGCCCCGGATGGAGGCGGGGGACGAGATCGTCCTGTCGGTGATGGAACATCACGCCAATATCGTGCCCTGGCATTTCCTGCGCGAACGGCAGGGCGTGGCGCTGAAATGGGTCGATGTGGACAGCCGTGGCGCGCTGGACCCGCAAAAGGTGATCGACGCGATCGGGCCGAAGACGAAACTGGTCGCTATCACACACCTGTCGAACGTGCTGGGCACGGTGGTGGACGTCAAGGCGATCTGCCAGGCCGCGCGCGAACGGGGCGTGCCGGTGCTGGTCGATGGCAGCCAGGCGGCGGTGCACATGCCGGTCGACGTGGCCGATATCGGCTGCGATTTCTACGCGGTGACCGGGCACAAGCTGTACGGCCCGTCGGGATCGGGCGCGATCTATGTCCGCAAGGAGCGGATGGCCGAGATGCGCCCCTTCATGGGCGGCGGCGACATGATCCGCGAGGTGACGAAAGACGCCGTAAGCTATGCCGACCCGCCGATGAAATTCGAGGCGGGCACCCCCGGTATCGTGCAGACGATCGGGCTGGGCGTGGCGCTGGACTACATGATGGCGCTGGGGATGGAGAACATCGCCGCGCATGAGGCGGGGCTGGCGCGCTATGCCGCCGACCGCCTGTCGGGGCTGAACTGGCTGAACGTGCAGGGCACCGCGCCGGGCAAGGCGGCGATCTTTTCCTTTACCATGCAGGGCGCGGCCCACGCCCACGACATCAGCACGATTCTCGACAAGAAGGGCGTGGCGGTGCGCGCGGGCCATCACTGCGCCGGGCCGCTGATGGAGCATCTGGGCACGCCGGCGACCTGCCGCGCGTCCTTCGGACTCTATAATACCGAGGCCGAGGTGGACGCGCTGATCGACGCGCTGGAGCTGGCGCACGAGCTGTTCGGCTGAGCGATCGGCAAAGGTTCGCCGGGGCCGGGCCCCGCGACTGGCAAACTCACGCTTATCGGCGCCCGCCGGCGCAGGAGGCGCGTGCGCCGCACGGAATTGCGTCTAGCATCGCGGCATACAACCACCTGGAATGAGGGGATGCCGACATGATGAAACTGAAGATGACTGCCGTTCTGATCGCCCTGACCGCGCTGAGCGCCTGCGGACAGCCCGAGCCGGAGCCCACGCCGCAGCCGGTGATGCCGGAACCGGTGTACGACAAATACGGCAATCAGGTCGGCTGAAGCCGCAAGACTGCCTCGAAAATACGGGAAAGCGACCCGACCGGCCGCTTTCCGGCCTTCAAGCCTTCCGGGACCGGGGTGCCACCAGTGGCACCCCGGTTTCGGCTCCGGCCCGGACCGCCAAACCGCCCCCCTTGAGGATTTTTCGCCCCGCACCCGCCCATACCCGTTGCGGCGGGCAAAACGATGGCCTATAGACGCGGGCACGACGGACCCATAGCTCAGCTGGATAGAGCGCTGCCCTCCGAAGGCAGAGGCCAGAGGTTCGAATCCTCTTGGGTCCGCCATAGTTTCACCTATCGTTCGTCGCGGTGTTTATCCTTCTACGACACTCGACCCGGGCATCGCACGGCCGCCCCCCGGCCGGGCGATTGGTTGCCGTAAGGACTCCGCTTTGAGGGAGGATGTGGCTGCACGATAAACCGCCAGTCACAGCCGTTGGATCGCCCGACCCCGGTCGTGCTATGCCCCCTGTTGCGTATGGCCCGCTACCCCCGCCGCACGCCTGTGCGCAATTGCGTATAGGGGATCGTGGACAGGTCGCAGGGGTTGGCGCCGGGGGCGGTGGCGAACAGCACGCTGGGCGTGATCCGCTTGTAATCGGCCATGAAATGCACCGCGCTTTTCACGCAGATGATGGCGTGTTCGGCGGGTTCGATGCCGGCCACGCGAAAGAACTCCTGGTCGAGGTTCTGGCAGCGGGTGCTGCCCACCACCACGCGGATGCCGGTGCCGTCGAGGCGCAGCCCGGCGATGGGGCCGAGATCGGCCTGCGCGCCGCCGAACATCGGGCCGGAGCAGGTGAATTTCCCGTCCGACAGCGACTCGACCACCACGGTGGCGTGGACCGGCTCGGAATATTGCCGGTGCCCGCCGCCGAGGGCGATCCCGATCCGCGCGCCGATGCCGGCCTGGTGCGCGGCGGCCGCCGCGGCCGGGTCGTGCAGCATCGACAGCACCGCGTCGGGCGCACCGGCCGCGATCAGCGCGCGCAGGATGCCGGTGGTGTCGGATGTGCCGCCCGCGCCGGGATTGTCCTGCGGGTCGGCGATCAGCACCGGGCCCTGCATCGCCATCGCCTGCCGGACCGCCTGATCCGCCGGGACCAGCCGCGCGTCGAACAGCGGTTCGGCCGCGGCAAGCCGGGCCAGCATGTCGTCGGCGGCGGAATCCGCAGCCACCTGCGTGTCGGCATAGGCAAAGATCGACGGGCCGCAATCGGGAATATCGGCGGGCGGAAAGCCCATCGCCATGTCCACCGACACCGCATCCTGGCCGGGCAGGGCGGCATAAAGCTCCCTTGCCGGGCTGTGATCGGTGGTCTGCGCGGTGATCGGGGTCAGGAAATCGCCCTGCCGGTAGGCCCCGAACAGCGGCGCGGCCATCGCGCGCTCCAGCAGGGCGGCGGCGCGGGCGCCGGTTTCGGCGAAATCGGTATGCGGATAGGTGCGGTAGATCGTGACCACGCTGGCCAGCTCGAAAAAGGCGGGGCTGAGATTGCCGTGCAGGTCCAGGCTGACCGCGACCGGCAGGTCCGGCCCGATCCGGGCGCGGATGCGGCGCAGGATTTCCGCCTCGGCGTCAGGGTAGGCGCGGGTGACCATGGCGCCGTGCAGGTCGAGATAGACCGCGTCGGGGGCCGCCTGCGCGATGCCCTCGACGATGTCGCCGGTGATGGTGTCGAACGCCTCGTCGGTGACATAGCCGCCCGGCTCGGCCATCGCCCAGAGCACCGGCACCAACTCGTGACGGCAGGCGCGGATGAAGCCGGAAATCGGGATGTTCAGCCCGTCGAACACCGTGAAGATATCCGCCCCCCGGGTCAGCGCGGGCCAGGCGCCGGGATTGACGAACTGCTCCAGCGTGGTGGCGTCGGGGGCAAATGTGTTGGTCTCGTGCTGGAAGCCGGCGATGGCGATGCGGGTCATGTCCTGTCCTCGATTCTTTTCATCCGTTCCGATTCGTCCGTTTCCCCCGGCCCGGCAACCGTGGCGGCACGGTTTCGGGCGGCCGGCGGGGGCGGCGTTTCCTCGTCTGCCTAGTTTATTTGCATACAAACATCCCTGCTGCACGCATCGGGGCAGCCCCGTTTCGCACCGGCAGCATTACAAGCAGAGCTTGACATGTCACGGCACGTCAACCGAATGTTTTGAAAAGGATCAGGACGCCGGCCCTTAAGACCGGCAACAACACAGGGAGTCATCAATGCTTTTGGGTATGGGAACAATGACGCGGCGGGCCGTGCTGGCCGCCGCGCTGGCGGTGCCGGTGGCGGTGTCGTCCATCGCCTCGCCGGCGAATGCGGAAACGGTGATGCGGGTCATTCCGCATGCGGATCTCAAGAACCTCGATCCGATCTGGACCACCGCCTACATCTCGCGCAACCACGGCTACATGATCTATGACACGCTGTTCGCCATGGACGACAACTTTGTGCCGCAGCCGCAGATGGTCGATACCTGGACCACCTCGGATGACGGGCTGGTCTGGACGTTCGTGCTGCGCGACGGTCTGAAATTCCACGATGGCGCGCCGGTCACCGGCGAGGATGTCGTGGCGTCGCTGACGCGCTGGGGCGCGCGCGACGGCATGGGGCAGCAATTGTTCGGTGTGATCGACACGCTTGAGGCGCCGGATGAAAAGACCGTCGTGATGACGCTCAAGGAACCCTATGGCCTGGTGCTGGAATCGATCGGCAAGATTTCGTCGAACGTGCCCTTCATCATGCCCAAGCGCATCGCCGAAACCGACCCGTTCGAGCAGATCACCGAATACGTGGGCTCGGGCCCGTTCGTGTTCCAGGCCGACGAATGGGTGCCGGGTTCGACCGTGGTCTATACCAAGTTCGAGGATTACGTGCCCCGGGACGAGCCGGTTTCGGCCGCGGCGGGCGGCAAGATCGCCAAGGTCGACAAGGTGATCTGGCAGTATTTCCCCGACGCCACCACCGCGATGAACGCGCTGATGGCCGGCGAGGTCGATTTCTATGAACAGCCCGCGCCCGACCTGGCGCCGATCCTGTCGTCCAACCCCGATATCACGGTCGAGGTGAACGACCCGCTGGGCGGCATCGGTTTCGCGCGGTTCAACCACCTGTTGCCGCCCTTCGACGATGCCGATGTGCGCCGGGCCGCGATCATGGCGATGAAGCAGGAGGATTACCTGGCCGCCGGTGTGGGCGATCCGCAGTTCTGGAAAACCTGCTACTCGGTCTTTCCCTGCGGCACGCCGCTGGAAAACGATGCCGGTTCGGACGTGATGGCCACCGGCGATGTCGCGGCGGCCAAGACCGCGCTCGAGGCGACGGGCTATGACGGGACGCCCGTCGTGATCATGCAGCCCACCGATATCCCGATGCTTTCGGCCTTTTCGCTGGTGACGGCGGAAAAGCTGCGCAACGCGGGCTTTACCGTTCAGCTTGAGGCGATGGACTGGTCCACCCTGACCTCGCGCCGCGCGCTGCGCGACCCGGTGGGCGAGGGCGGCTGGAACATCTTTCACACCTGGTGGATCGGCGCCGACGTGATCGACCCGATGGCCATCGCCTTTTCGGGCAATCCCGACAAGGGCTGGTTCGGCTGGGCCGAGGATGCCGAGCTGGAAGAGGCGCGCACCGCCTTTGCCAAGGCCGGCAGCCTGGAGGAAAAGCAGGCGCTGGCCGCCAAGGTGCAGGAACGCCTGTGGGCGATCGGCGCGTCGGGCCAGCTGGGGCAGTTCTTTACCCCCGTGGCCTATCGCAACAACGTCAAGGGCCTGATCAAGTCGCCGGTGCAGTTCTTCTGGAACATGTCGGTCGAATGACGCCCTGAAACACCGGCCGCGCGCGGGGGGCGATCCCCCGCGCCGGTCCAGATAAAAAGACGCGGGGCCACATGCTTTTCTACATCTTCAAACGTGTCCTGATGACCATCCCCGTGATGATCGTCGTGGCGCTTTTCGTCTTCATGATGCTGCGGCTGTCGCCGGGCGACCCGGCGGCGGTGATCGCGGGCGATTACGCCACCGCCGAGGATGTGGAGCGTATCCGCGAACAACTGGGCCTGTCCGAGCCGATCGTCGTGCAGTTCACCAAGTGGCTGGGCCAGCTTGTCCAGGGCGACCTGGGCACCTCGATCTTTTCGAACAAGCCGGTGGCCGAGCTGATCGTGCAGCGGATCGAACCGACGATGCTGCTGGCGCTCAGCACCATCGTCTTCGCGGTGCTGGTCGCGGTGCCGCTGGGCACGCTGGCCGCCTATCGCGCCGGCAGCTGGGTCGACCGCTTCGTGATGCTGTTCTCGGTCGGCGGCTTTTCGGTGCCGGTCTTCGTGCTGGGATACGTGCTGATCTATATCCTGTCGCTCAAGCTGAAATGGCTGCCGGTGCAGGGCTACCGCTCGCCCTTTACCGAAGGGATCGGGCCGTTCTTCGCACATATCACCCTGCCGACCCTGACGTTGAGCGTGATCTTCATCGCGCTGATCGCGCGGATGACGCGCGCCTCGGTGATCGAGGTGCTGGAAGAGGATTACGTGCGCACCGCCCGCGCCAAGGGCCAGAGCGAGTTCAAGGTGCTGATGCGCCACGCGCTGCGCAACGCCGCCGTGCCGATCATCACCGTGATCGGCATTGGCATCGCGCTGCTGATCGGCGGCGTGGTGGTGACCGAAAGCGTCTACAACATCCCCGGGCTGGGGCGGCTGGTGCTGGATGCGGTGCTGGCGCGGGATTACCCGATCATCCAGGGGCTGATCCTGTTCTTCAGCTTCATCTACATCGTTCTGAACCTGCTGATCGACCTCAGCTATTCGCTTCTGGACCCGAGGATTCGTTACTGATGGCCGAGACTGCAACCCCCGCATCGCAGGCCGCCGCCCAGCCGAGCGTCTGGCGCATCGCGCTCAGGAACCGTTCGGTGTTCTGGGGCGGGCTCCTGCTTGTCATCATTGCGCTGATCGCGGTGTTCGGCGCGGTCTTTACGGTCGATCCGATAGCGATCAACCCGATTGCGCGGCTCAAGCCGCCGGGCGATTTCGGGCTGTTCGGCACCGACCAGCTGGGCCGCGACGTGTTCAGCCGCGTGGTGAACGGCGCGCGCATCTCGCTGACGGTGGGCGCGGCGGTGGCCGTGATCTCGATCGCCATCGGGCTGTTCCTGGGGCTGGTGGCGGGGTATTTCCGTTACATGGACGCGGTGATCATGCGGGTGATGGACGGGTTGATGTCGATCCCGGCGATCCTGCTGGCCATCGCGCTGATTTCGTTGTCGGGGGCGACGCTGCTGACGGTGATCACCGCCATCGTCATCCCCGAGATCCCGCGCGTGGTGCGCCTTGTGCGGTCCGTCGTGCTGACCGTGCGCGAGGAACCTTACGTCGAGGCCGCGATCGCCGCAGGCACGCGCACATGGCTGATCATGCTGCGCCACGTGCTGCCCAACACCATCGCGCCGCTGATCGTGCAGGCGACCTATGTCTGCGGCTCGGCCATGCTGACCGAGGCGATCCTGGGCTTTCTGGGCGCGGGCATCCCGCCGGAAATCCCGTCCTGGGGCAACATCATGTCCGAGGGCCGGACGTTTTTCCAACTGACACCGTGGATCATCTTCTTTCCCGGCGCAGCCCTGGCGGTGACCGTTCTGGCGGTCAACATCGTCGGCGACGGCCTGCGAGATTCCCTCGATCCGCGTATCGCGAGGACCATGCGATGAGCCCCATTCTCGATATTCGCGGCCTGACCGTCAGCCTGCCGAAACAGGCCGACCGGCCCTATGCGATCAAGGATATCAGTTTCAGCGTCAATGCCGGTGAAATCGTCTGCGTGGTGGGCGAATCCGGCTCGGGCAAATCCGTCACCTCGTTCACGGTGATGGGGCTGCACGACAAGCGCGCGCTGACGCCGGTGGCGGGCGAGATCCTGCTGCAGGGCGACAACATCCTGAACGCATCCGACGCCAAGATCCGCCGGCTGCGCGGCGAGAAGATGGCGATGATCTTTCAGGAGCCGATGACCGCGCTGAACCCGGTGGCCCCGGTGGGCGAGCAGATCGGTGAGATGCTGGAAATTCACACCAGCCTGTCGGGCTCCAGGCGCAAGGCCAAGGTGTTGCAGGCGATGCGCGACGTGCACCTGCCGGACCCGGAGAAGATGTATCACTCCTACCCGCACCAGTTGTCGGGCGGTCAGCGCCAGCGCATCGTGATCGCCATGTCGCTGGTGCTGGAGCCGGTGCTGCTGATCGCGGACGAACCCACCACCGCGCTGGACGTGACCACGCAGGCGCAGATCCTGTCGCTGATCAAGGAGTTGCAGGAACGCCGCGGCATGGGCGTGCTGTTCATCACCCACGATTTCGGGGTGGTGGCCGACATCGCCGACCGCGTGGTGGTCATGCAGAACGGCGAAATCGTCGAGCAGGGCCCGGTCGATCAGGTGCTGGGTGCGCCCGGCCATCCCTATACGAAGATGCTGATCGGGGCCGTGCCCTCGATGACGCCGCCGGACCGCGCCGAGGTTACCGGCGAAACCGCGCTGTCGGCCACGCATCTGAACAAGCAATACGGCCACAAGGGCATGTTCGGCCGCGGCCGGGTGGTGGATGCGGCCAATGACGTGAATTTCATCGTGCGGCGGGGCGAAACCCTGGGCATCGTGGGCGAATCCGGGTCGGGCAAATCGACCGTGGCGCGCTGCGTCATGCGCCTGATCGACCCAAGCTCGGGCGAGGTCATGATCGGCGATACCGACATTGCCACCTTGCGCGAGGACAAGCTGCGCCCGCATCGCCGCGACATCCAGATCGTGTTCCAGGACCCGTACCGCTCGCTCAACCCGCGTCGCACGGTGGGGCAGTCGATCACCGAGGGGCCGGTGAATTTCGGCGTCAGCCAGGCCGAGGCACTGGAGCGCGCCAGGCGGCTAATGTCGATCGTCGGGCTGGCGCCCGAGGCGCTCGACCGCTTTCCGCACCAGTTTTCCGGCGGCCAGCGGCAGCGTATCTGCATCGCGCGGGCGCTGGCGATGGAGCCGATGGTGCTGATCGCGGACGAGGCGGTATCGGCGCTGGACGTGTCGGTGCAGGCGCAGGTTCTGGACCTGCTCGAAGACGTGCGCGACGAATTCGACCTTGCCATGCTGTTCATCACCCACGACCTGCGGGTGGCGGCCCAGATCTGCGACCGCATCATGGTGATGCGCAAGGGCGTGGTGGTGGAAAATGGCCCCACCGCCGAGGTGTTTTCCAACCCGCAGCACGAATACACCAGGTCGCTGCTGGCCGCCGCGCCGGGGCACGGCGTGTTCGACAAGGAAACCGCCTGATCCGGGCCGGGGCGGCGTCAGCCGCCCCACGCCTGCGGCATGCCGAAGCCCTGTTCCAGGATCTCGCCCGCCATCAGCGCGATATCCTCGCGCCAGGGCGGGCTGACGATCTGCACGCCCGACGGCACGCCGTCCACGATCCCGCTGGCCACCGACAGGCCCGGCAGGTCCAGAAGCGGCAGCGCGATCTGGCTGAGCTGTGCCTCCCATATCCGGTCGAGCGCGGCCGCGCCGGTCAGGTCCTCGTCGCGCCTGAAGGGCAATTCGCCCGAAACCGGCATCAGCACCACGGGGTAATCTGCCAGGAACATCCGCCATTCGCGCATCAGCGCCAGCCGGCGTTGCAGGGCGGCGCCAAGCTGGCCGGGCCGGAATTCGGCCGCGCGCGGGGCGAAGCGCGCGATCAGGGCCTGCGCCCCGGCATCGCCCTCGGCCTCGGCGGTGGCGGCCTTGTCGGCGAAACCGTCCATCAGCCACAGGTCGATCTGCAGCTCCTTTGCCTCGGTCAGCGGCGGCACGCTTGCCGGTTCCTCGACCTCCCACCCGGCGGCGCGCAGCATGGCGGCGGCGCGGTCCAGATCGTCGAGGATGCGCGGATCGACCGCCATTCCGTCGGGCCGCCGGATCAGCGCGGCGCGGCGGGGCAGGTCGGGGCCGGTCAATGGCACCGGGCTGCACAGCGGATCGCGCGGGTCCTCGCCCGACATCACCTCGAGCGCGAGGCGCAGGTCGTCCACGCGCAGCGCCAGCGGTCCGCTGACCGCCATCAGCTGCGGCCCGATCAGGCGTGCGCCGCCGGTCAGGTTGTAGCTGGGCACGCGCCCGACCGTGGGGCGCAACCCCTGCACGCCGCAGGCATAGGCCGGATAGCGGATCGAGCCCGCGATATCGGTGCCATGCGCGATATGGCCCAGCCCCGCCGCCGTGGCCGCACCGGCCCCGCCCGACGATCCGCCCGGCGTCAGGTCGGGGTTGCGCGGGTTCAGCGTGGTGCCGTGCTGCGCATTGGATGTGAACCAGCGATAGGAAAACGCGGGTGTGTTGGTGCGCCCGACGATCACCGCATCCTCGTCCCGCATCCGCGCGACAAAGGGGCTGTCCTCTTCCGCCACCAGGTCGGCGGCCAGCCGGGTGCCGTTTGTCGTGGCGAAACCCGCCTGGTCGGCGATCACCTTGATCGTCACCGGCACGCCCGCCAGCTTGCCCGCGCGCCCGCCCGCCCTGATACGCTTTTCCAGCGCCCCGGCCGCTTCCATCGCCTGTTCCCCGCAATCCTGCACGATGGCGTTGATCTGCGGGTTCAGCGCGGCCACGCGATCCAGCGTCGCGCGCGTGACGGCAACCGGGCTGAGCGTGCCGCGCGTGACATGGTTGGCAAGGCTGCGGGCGGACAGGGACAGGGGATCTGTGGTCATGGGCAATTCCGGTTCTGGACGCGGCAGGATGCGCCGCAAACCCAGCTTAGACCGGAGATCGGGGGGACAAAACCGGCATTCGCACCCGTCATGCGATTGTCGGGCCGCTGGCCGCTCGACAGAGGGGGCGGGCGGGGCTACCGTCGGGATACCGCCACCGATCCTCAGGGAGTGCCCGATGACTGTCATGCCCCAAATCGCCGCCGCCGAAAGCGACCTGGTCGAGATTTTCGAAGACCTGCACGCCAACCCCGAAATCGGGTTCGAGGAAACCCGCACCGCGCAGATCGTCGCCGAAAAGCTGCGCGCCTGGGGTGTGGACGAGGTGCATACCGGCATCGGCGGCACCGGCGTCGTCGGGCTGATCCGGGGCAAGGGCACCGGCAACCGCTGCGTCGGGTTGCGCGCCGACATGGACGCGCTGCCGATCGACGAGGCATCGGGCCTGTCCTATGCCTCGAAAAACGCGGGCAGAATGCATGCCTGCGGCCATGACGGGCATACCACGATGCTGCTGGGCGCGGCGCGCTACCTGGCGGAAACCCGCGATTTCGACGGCACTGCCATGGTCGTGTTCCAGCCCGCCGAAGAGGGGCTGGGCGGTGCGCGCCGGATGCTGGCCGAGGGCCTGTTCGAGCGGTTCCCCTGCGACGAGATCTATGGCCTGCACAACAACCCGATGGCCGCCCCGGGCGAGGTGTCGCTGGTCAAGGGGCCGGCGATGGCGGGGGCGCAGTTCTTCGATATCACCGTGCGCGGGCAGGGCAGCCACGCCGCCATGCCGCACCAGTCGCGCGACGCGCTGGTGATCGCCGCCTCGCTGGTGGGCCAGATCCAGACCGTCGTCAGCCGCAACGTGCCCGCCACCGAAACCTGCGTGGTGTCGGTGACGCAGATCCATTCCGGCGCGGCCTATAACGTGGTGCCCGCCGAGGCGCGGCTGGCCGGGACGATCCGCTATTTCAGCGACGGGATGCGCGACCTGGCCGAGGCGCGCATGGCCGACCTGTGCAAGGGCGCCGCGCTGGCCTTTGGGGTCGAGGTCGATTTCGACAGCCACAACGTCTTTGACGTGCTGCTGAACGATGCCGACCTGTCCGACGCCTACCTGGATGCCGCGCGCGAGGTGGTGGGCGCCGACAAGGTGCGCGAACACGACACGCCGCTGACCGGGTCCGAGGATTTCGCCGATATGCTCAAGGTGGTGCCCGGCGCCTATTGCATGGTCGGCCATTCCGGCGACACGCCGCTGCACAATCCCGGTTTCGTGCTGGGCAAGGATATCCTGCCGGTGGGCGCGTCGCTGCTGGCGCGGATCGTGGAAAAGCGCCTGCCGCTGGGCTGAGCCCTAGCCGCGATAGCGCGCGACGAAATTGCGCAGGATCTTTTCGGGCTGGTCCACATGGGCGGCGCGGCAGGTGGCGATCAGGTTGTCGGCCTCATCAGGGTGGAAATATCCCTTGTTGCGATAGAGCCGGATGCGCGTTTCGAACACCGCGCCATCGGCCTCGGGGTGGAACTGCGTGGCGTAGATGTTGCGCCGGACCCGGATCATCTGGAACGGGCAGGGGGCCGAGGACAGCAGGTGCACCGCCCCGTCGGGCAGGTGCTGCACCGCCTCCTTGTGGCCGACGAAGGCGGCAAAGCGGTCGGGCAGCCCGGCCATCACCGGATCGTCCTGCGCCGCATCGGTCAGCGCGCATTCGACCGGGCCGACGGGTTCGCCGTAACGCTCCTTGCTGACGCGCGCGCCGAGGTGATGCGCCAGGATGCCGATGCCGTAACAGCAGCCCATGAAGGGCGTGTCGCTTTCGGTGATCGCAGGCATCAGCGACAGGATCTGCGCCTCGATCCGCGCCTCGGTGGGGTCTTTTTCGTCGGGCGCATCGCTGACGCAGCCGGGGCCGCCGCCCACGATGACACCGGAACAGGCCGCCAGATCAATGTCCGAAGGCAGGTTTTCCCGGTCCAGCCGGATGCGGCGGGTTTCGGCCGGCGACAGCCCGCCCTTGGCCAGGAAGGCCGCGTATTCATCGTCGGACGCTTCGGTTTCGGGGCGCAGTTGCAGGATCAGAAAGGGGCGCATGGCGGTCTCCGACAGGTGTCCGCGTTGTGACGCGCGCCGGGCGCAGGCGCAAGCCCCGGTGCCGGTTTGATCTGGATCAATGTCCGAATCTCCTGATTATATGCTACATTCGGAATATTCTTTTGATGGGAGGTTGCGATGCCGATGTCGCGCATGACGATCCTGGGCGGGGTGCTGGCCGTCGCACTGAGCGGCGCGGCAGGCGCGCAGCAGGCCCCGGCGATCCCCGGCAGCGACAGCACCGCCGACCATACCAAGTTCGAAATCCTGAAACAGGATTTCAAATCCGGCCCCGAGGTGACGGCCGCCTGCATCAGCTGCCATACCGAGGCAGACGACCAGATGATGCATTCGATCCATTTCAACTGGGATTTCGATCACCCCGAAACCGGCCAGAAGCTGGGAAAACGCAACGTCATCAACGCCTTCTGCGGATCGGTCGCGGGGAACGAGCCGCGCTGCACCTCCTGCCACGCGGGCTATGGCTGGGAGGATATGAACCAGCCGCCGCCGCAGCAATCGACCGCGGTCGATTGCCTTGTCTGTCACGACCGCTCGGGCCAGTATACCAAGACCGCGACCGGCGCGGGCCATCCGCCGCTCGACCCGGTGAAACCCGGCACCACGACGATCACCGGCGCGCCGGCCTGGGCGGTGGACCTGTCGAAAGCCGCGCAATCGGTGGGGATGCCGGGGCGCGACAATTGCGGCAACTGCCATTTCTACGGCGGAGGCGGCGATAACGTGAAGCACGGCGATCTCAGCTCGGTGCTCTACGATCCGCCGCGCGCCGTCGATGTGCACATGTCGGCCGAGGGCGAGAATTTCACCTGTTCCACCTGCCATGTCACCGACAAGCACCAGTGGGACGGTTCGCGCTATGCCGCCCATGCCTCGGACATGAAGGGCACCGGCAAGCCCGGCCAGCGCCGCGATGTCGCCACCTGCCAGAGCTGCCACGGCAACACCCCGCATGAGGCGAATATCATGGGGGCCAAGCTGAACGATCACACCGATGTGCTGGCCTGCCAGACCTGCCACATCCCCGAATTCGCGCGCGGCGGCGTGGCGACAAAAACATGGTGGGACTGGTCGACCGCCGGCAAGCTGAAGGACGGCCAGCCCTACCACGAAGAGGAGTTCACCCAGTCGGACGGGCAGCACCTGCATACCTACCTGTCGACCAAGGGCAATTTCCGCTGGGAAGAGAACGTCAAACCGATCTACGCCTGGTTCGACGGGCAGGTCGAATACACCACCGGCGACAAGGTGATCGACCCCGCGCAGGTGGTCGAGGTCAACAAGGTCAAGGGCGAACGCGGCGATGGCCGCAGCCGCATCTGGCCCTTCAAGCGGATGGAGGGGCGGCAGGCCTACGATTCGCAGCTCAACCACCTGGTCTTTACCCATGTCTGGGGGCCGACGACCGACACCGCCTTCTGGACGAATTTCGACTGGGGCAAGGCGATCGACGCCGGGATGAAGGCGGCGGGCCGCGAATACTCGGGCCAGTTCGATTTCGTCGACACCCATATGTACTGGCCGATCACCCATATGGTTGCCCCGGCCGAACAGGCGCTGAAATGCGGAAGCTGCCATTCCGAGGACGGGCGCATGGTGGGGCTGGCGGGCGTGTTCCTGCCGGGCACCGACAGCAACGGCATCGTCGGCATCCTGGGCAGGCTTCTGGTGCTGGCCACGCTGGCGGGCGTGTTGCTGCACGGCGTTCTGCGGATATTCAGCGGCAGGAAAGGGGGCCATCATGGCTAAGCGTTGCGTCAAGGTCTATCCGCGGTTCGAACGCTTCTGGCACTGGGCGCAGGTGGTGCTGATCCTGACGCTGCTGTTCACCGGGATGGGGCTGAACGGGGTGCATTCCGCGCTGCATTTCGGCCCGGCGGTGATGCTGCACACGGTCGCCGCGCTGGCGTTGCTGGCGCTGTGGATATTCGCGACCTTCTGGCTGTTCACCACCGGCACCTGGCGGCAGTTCATCCCCAAGATCGAGGGCATGATCGCGGTCGCGCGGTTCTATGCCTACGGTGTCTTCAGGGGCGAGGAGCATCCTTACAAAAAGATCTTCTGGCGCAAGCACAACCCGTTGCAGGCGGCCACCTATTTCGGGCTCAAATGGTTCGTCTTTCCCGCCATCTGGGTCACTGGCATCGCCTATCTGACCTATAATATCTGGGCCGGGTCGGTCGCGGCGCCGGTCGCCTGGATCACGGCCATCGCCAATGCGCACCTGCTGGCGGCCTATGTGATCGTGGCCTTCGTGATCGTGCATGTCTATCTGCTGACCGTCGGCCACGGGTTCCGCAGCCACGTGACGCCGATGATCACCGGCTATGACACCATCGACCTGACGCCGGAACAAGAGGCGTATCTGGAAACCAACGAACCGGGGCGGCTGAAACCGGCGGAATAGGGCGCGTCAGAACCGCGTGCCCATCAGCCGGTCGATCGGGGCGAAATCGTCGGTCAGCACCAGCGGCGCGCGGTTGGTCAGGATCGCCCCGATGGTGCTGTCGGCCAGCCGGGCAAAGCGGATCGGCGCGGGCGACTGGCCGTCCAGCTTGACGACGGGCGTTTCCGACCGGCCCGCCGCGAGGATGAACACCATCCGCTCGCCGGGGGCGGGGCGGCGCGCCTCGCTCCAGACCTCGACCACGGGAAAGACCTGCTGCAACGTCACGACCATCGAGGCGAGCGCGCGCAGGTTGTCGGCATGGTCCACCACGTTCATCAGGTACGATCCGCCCGGCTCCAGCCGGTCGCGCACAAGTTCGAAGAACTCGCGCGTGATCAGGTGCGGCGGCACGGCGATATCGGTGAAGGCATCGCCGACGATCACGTCATACCGGTCGGGCCGGTTGCGCAGGGCGGCGCGGGCATCCTCGGTCAGCACGGTTGCACGCGCGGGATCGAACCAGAAATCGCGGATCGCAACCTCGGTCACCGCGGGGTCGATCTCGGCCACGGTCACGGCGGCGGGCGGCGTGGTCTGTGCCCATTTGCGCGGCACCGAGAACGTGCCGCCGCCGATGAAGAAGGCCGAGAAATCGCGCCGCCCCATACGCGCCTGCGCCAGCAGGTCGAAAAGCGCGGCACTGTCATAGAACATCACATCCGGCAGGTCGCGCGCGCCGCGGCCATGCACAAGGTGATCCAGCACCATCATGTGCACCGGGCTGTTCGGATCGGCGCTGATATCGACGGTGCGGATGCAGAAATAATCGCTTTCGCGGGTGCAGGGGCTGGGTTGCGCCAGCGCGGCGCCCGCCAGCGCCAGCCCCGCCAGAAAGGACAACCCGGTCCAGAGCCAGGCCACCGCCGCGCCTGCGCGCCGCGCCCAGAGCAGCAGCAGCGCGGCGGCGGCAAGATAACTCAGCGTCACCGCCACCAGCGTACCCGCCGAGCCCAGCCACGAGATGAAGACGAACCCGGCCAGCAGCGTCCCGGCAATGGCCCCGATGGCCCCCGCGGCGAACATCGCCCCCAGCGCCCGGCCCGAGGTGCCGGGGTTGGCCGCCACGGCGATCTGGGCGAGCACGGGGGCGGGAACACCCGCGAAAAAGGACGGCAGGAAAAACGCGATCGAGCACAGCGCGACGATGGCGACGATCTGGTTTTCCGTCATCGGCAGCACGGCGGCGGCGCCCCAGCGCAACAGGAACAGCGCGGCGGCGGTGGACAGCGCCGCGCCGATCATGCCCCAGCCCGTCCAGCGCAGGGCGCGCGCGCTTTGCATCTCGGCGATGCGCCCGCCGGCCCAGTGACCGGCGGAAAACCCCGCCAGCACCACCGCGATGATCGAGGTCCAGGTATAAAGCGACATGCCGACATAGGGCGCCAGCATCCGCCCGGCGACGATCTCGACCACCAGGGAGGCGGCGGAAACCGCTGCCTGCACGATCACCAGCAGCGGTACGGAGGGAAGGTTGCGCGGGGCGGGAAGGGGTGCGTCGGTCATGGCGACGATATTCGCCGCAATTGCCGGTCACGCAACAAAAAACCGCCCCGGGCGGGACGGTCGGTGCGGGGTTCGGTGCTGCGGCCTGCGCTCAGCTGCCCCAGCTGCGGACCGGGCCGCAATCCATATGCACGAAGTTCGAGCGCGAATAGCGCCCCACGCCCCCGGCGCGGCAGGCCGAGGCGGCGCGCGCCATCTGGTTGACCGAGCGCGAGGCAAGCCGCAGGTCGGCAGCCTCGCCGCGCATGTGGAGGGAATTCTTGGCCACGCCGGACGAGCGGCGGCGCAGCATCGCGTTGGTTTCGGGGCTGCGATAGCCCGACAACAGCATGTAGGGTTCGTTCACGTCCAGCAGGTTATGGGCGGCGGCCATGATGTCGATCGTGCGCAGGTCGATGTTGATGATCTTGTTGTTGCGCCAGTCGCGCATGAAGAAATTGATCTCTTTCACCGCGTCGCCGATGTAATCGCCCTCGATCCAGTAGATCATGTCGAGCCGTTCGCCCGTCCGGCCGTTATACATCTTGACGCGCCGGATATCGCCCGACCCGCGAAGAAACCCTGCTGCGTTGGAGAATGTCGGCGCCGCCGTTACTGCTGTTGCTGCGAATGCGCCCAAAAGTGCCCTGCGGGTGAGGCCCGCGTCACGCTGTTCCGTCATATCCTTAGCGCCCGTCCCGTCGCTTACCTGTGTCTTGCCGTGACGTTGCACGGCTTCTGCCATCTCATCCCCAGATGCACCGTTTTTATGGCACATCTCGAATCGCTGTCCAAGCGCGGATTCATTACAATACGGAGTATCAAGGGTTTTCGGCGATTTTCTGCGCAAAGCGTGTCGCCTGTGCCCGATTTGCGCGAAACCCGCGGTGTTGGCGCATCATCTGCAAAAGCTTTCGCGCGCTGGACGGAATGTGAATGGACAGCGTCGCGGCGATCTCGCATCAGTGATCTGTCTGTCCGCACGATGTTGCCAAACGATTGAAGAGGATCACGATGTTCATTTCACCGACCCGTTCCGGGATTGTCCGGTTCATGGCCGGGTTTTTTGCCCTTTTCGTTTCGCTTTCCCTCGCCGCGCCGGTCGAGGCCGAGATGACGGCCTTCCGGCAGGCGGTGGCCAGCTCCGCCGCCCGGGACAAGGATATCGCCGCCTTCTACCAGTCGCGCGAATACAAGCCGTTCTGGACCGCCGCCAATGCCGGTGCCAGGCGCCGCGCCCTGATCGAGGCGCTGAGCGATGCGCCCGAGCACGGGCTGCCCGCGCGCCGCTACGATGTGGAGGGGCTGCTGGCCCGGCTCGACGCGGCCAGGACGCCCAAGGCGCGCGGCATCGTCGAGGTCGAGATGAGCCGCGTCTTCGTGCAATATGCGCGCGACGTGCAGACCGGCGTATTGGTGCCGGGCCGCGTCGTCAGCGACATCAAGCGCGAGGTGCCCTATCGCGAGCGGCTGTCCTACCTCGAGAATTTCGCCAGGTCGCACCCGCGCGGGTTCTTCCGCGCGCTGCCGCCGGACAGCAACGAATACACCCGCCTGATGAAAGAGAAAAAGAAGCTGGAGTCGCTTCTCGGGGCGGGCGGCTGGGGGGCGCAGGTGCCCGCCGGGGCGCTGAAACCGGCGGATACCGGCGCGGCCGTGGTGGCGCTGCGCAACCGCCTGATCGCCATGGGGTTCCTGCGCCGCACCACCACGCAGAGCTATGACGCGGCGATCCAGAAGGCGGTGCAGCAGTTCCAGCTCGCGCACGGGCTTGAGGCCGACGGTGTCGCGGGTGCCTCGACCATGGCCGAGATCAACAAGGATGCGGGCGAGCGGCTGCAATCCGTCCTCGTCGCCATGGAGCGCGAACGCTGGATGAACATGCCGCGCGGCGAGCGGCATATCCTTGTGAACCTGACCGATTTCACCGCAAGGGTGATGGATAACGACACGCTCACCTTCGAGACACGCTCGGTCGTGGGGGCGACCGCGTCCGACCGCCGCAGCCCGGAATTCTCGGACGTGATGGAGTTCATGGTCATCAACCCCACCTGGAACGTGCCGCGCTCGATCGCGGTCAAGGAATACCTGCCGATGTTCCAGCGTAACCCCAACGCTGCGGGCCATTTGCGGCTGGTGGATTCGCGGGGCCGCACCGTCAGCCGTTCGGCGGTGAATTTCGGGGCCTATACCGCGCGCACATTCCCGTTCAACATCAAGCAGCCGCCGGGGCAGCGCAACGCGCTGGGGCTGGTAAAGTTCATGTTCCCCAACAAATACAACATCTACCTGCACGACACCCCGGCCAAGAACCTGTTTTCCCGCGAGGTGCGGGCCTTTTCCCATGGCTGCATCCGCCTGCAGGAACCCTTCGATTTCGCCTATACGCTGCTGTCCAGGCAGACCGACGACCCCGAGGGCTTTTTCCGCGCCAAGCTGAACACCGGGGTCGAGACCGTGGTGCCGCTGGAACAGCCGGTGCCGGTGCACCTGATCTATCGCACCGCCTTCACCAAGGCGAAGGGGCACATGCAGTACCGCCGCGACATCTATGGCCGCGACGCGCAGATCTGGTCCGCGCTGAGCGAGGCAGGGGTGGCGCTGCGGGCGGTTCAGGGATAAGTCTGCCCCGACAAGTTCGGGGTCTGACATGAGCCACACGATCAGGGAAATCGCCGATGCGCTGGGGGCCGTGGCCCTTGGCGCGTCGGATATTCGCGTCACCGGCGTGGCCGAACCGGCGATGGCCGGGCCGGACGACCTGGCGCTGGCGATGAAACCCGCCTTTGCCGAAGGGCTGGCGCAGGGTCGCGCGCGCGCGGCGCTGGTCTGGGACGGGGCCGACTGGCAGGCGCTGGGGCTGAAGGCCGCGATCGTCGCGCCGCGCCCGCGCTACGCGATGGCGGGCCTTAGCGCGATGATGGACCCGGGCCAGGGCTTTGCCCCCGGCATCCACCCTTCGGCGGTGATCGACCCCTCGGCGGAACTGGGCGAGGGTGTCAGCGTCGGGCCTCTGGCGGTGATTTCCGCCGGCGCGCGGATCGGGGCCGGATCGGTGATCGGGCCGCATTGCTTTGTCGGCGTCGATACCGAAATCGGGCAGGGCGCGTTCCTGCGCGAGGGCGTGCGGATCGGCGCGCGCGTGCGGATCGGCGCGCGGTTCATCGCGCAGCCCGGTGCGGTGGTGGGCGCCGACGGGTTTTCCTTCGTCACGCCCGAGCAAAGCAACATCGAACGTGTCCGCGACAGCCTGGGCGACCAGGGCGAGATCGCCAGCCAGTCCTACGCGCGCATCCACAGCCTCGGCGGCGTCACCATCGGCGACGACGTGGAACTGGGCGCCAACAGCTGCATCGACCGCGGCACCGTGCGCGACACGGTGATCGGCAACGGGGTGAAATTCGACAACCTCGCCCAGATCGGCCACAACGTCACCATCGGCAACGACTGCCTGATCTGCGCGCAGGTCGGCGTGGCGGGCTCGACCCGGGTGGGCAACAACGTGGTGCTGGGCGGGCAGACCGGGGTCAGCGACAACCTGTTCATCGGCGACAACGTGATCACCGGCGGCGCGACAAAGGTGCTGGCCAACGTGCCCGCGGGCCGTGTCATGCTGGGCTATCCGGCGATGAAGATGGACGCCCATATCGAAACCTACAAGGCGCTGCGCCGCCTTCCGCGCCTGATCGGCCAGGTGGCCGCATTGCAGAAAGCGGTTTTCAAGCCGGGCGAGAGTGACTAAATCAGCGCCATGAAGTCAGGAGAGCCGGGCATGAGCGTCAAGGACAAGGTTATCGGGATCATCGCGGAGCAGGCGGTGCTGGAGCCGTCGGACGTCACGATGGACAGCACGCTTGAGGATTTGGGCATCGACAGCCTCGGGCTGGTGGAATCGATCTTCGCCATCGAAGAGGCGTTCGACATCTCGGTGCCCTTCAACGCCAACGAACCCGAACAAAGCGATTTCGACATCTCGTCGGTGGCGAAAATCGTCGAGGGCATCGAAAAACTCGTGGCCGAGCAACACGGATGAAGCGAGTCGTCATCACGGGCGCAGGCACGATCAACGCGCTTGGCCATGACGTGCCCGAAACGCTTGTGGCGATGCGCGAAGGGCGCTGCGGGATCGGCCCGCTGGAATTCCGCGATGTCGAGCGGCTGTCGATCGCCATCGGCGGCCAGGTCAAGGAGTTCGAGGCCGAAGGTCGCTTCAATCGCCAGCAGATGACGCTCTACGACCGTTTCACCCAGTTCACGCTGGTGGCCGCGAAAGAGGCCATCGCGCAATCGGGGCTGGAATTCATCGGCGAACTGGCCGCCCGCGCGGGCGTCGTGCTGGGCACCGCGGGCGGCGGCGTCAGCACCTGGGACGACAATTACCGCGCGGTCTATGAAGAGGGGAAGAACCGGGTTCACCCCTTCGTCGTGCCCAAGCTGATGAACAATGCGGCCTGTTCGCATATCAGCATCGAATACAACCTCAAGGGTCCGTCCTTTACCGTGTCCACCGCCTGCGCGTCGTCGAATCACGCGATGGCGCAGGCGTTCCAGATGGTGCGCTCGGGGATGGCGCCCGCGATGGTGACGGGCGGGTCGGAATCCATGCTGTGCTTTGGCGGGGTGAAGGCATGGGAAGGTCTGCGGGTGATGTCCAAGGACGCCTGCCGCCCGTTTTCCGCCAACCGCAACGGCATGGTGCAGGGCGAGGGGGCGGGCATCTTCGTCTTCGAGGAATACGAGCACGCCAGGAAACGCGGCGCCGAGATCCTGGCCGAGGTGGCGGGATTCGCCATGTCCTCGGACGCGTCCGACATCGTGATGCCGTCGAAACAGGGCGCGGCGCGCGCCATCTCGGGGGCGCTGGCGGATGCGCGGCTGAACCCCGAGGACGTGTGTTACATCAACGCCCACGGCACCGGCACGGCGGCAAACGACAAGACCGAATGCGCCGCGGTGGCCGATGTGTTCGGCCGCCACGCCGACGACCTGATGATTTCCTCGACCAAATCCATGCACGGCCACCTGATCGGCGCCACCGGCGCGGTGGAGTTGCTGGCCTGCATCATGGCGCTCCGCGACGGGGTGATCGCCCCCACCATCGGCTACGAGGAATTCGACCCCGAATGCGCGCTGGACGTGGTCCCGAACGAGGCGCGCGAGGCGAAGGTCGATGTAGCGCTGTCGAACGCCTTTGCCTTCGGCGGGCTGAACGCGGTGCTGGCGCTGCGCAAGGTCTGAGCGCCCCGGCACCGGTATCGCCCGGGCCGATGGCGTTTTTCTTGAGTATTTTCAGAACGATGAAGGGCCGGACCGCTCAGGCGTCCTCTTTCGGGCGCAGGGCGAGCCAGATCAGCGCGCCGCCCGCCAGCACCAGGAAGGGCGCCATGGCGAGGTTGACGCTGGCCCAGCCCTCGACCGGGCTGCCGCCCGAGCAGTTCATCAGCCCGCCCGAGGACAGCGAGGCAAAGGTCACGCCGCCAAAGACGATAAGATCGTTCATGCCCTGCATCCGGCCGCGTTCATGCGCCTCATGCGCGCCGGCCAGCATCGTGGTGGCGCCGATGAAGCCGAAATTCCAGCCCACGCCCAGCAGGATCAGCGCGATGAAGAAGTTTTCCAGTTCGACCCCCTGCAGCGCCACGACGCCGGCGGCGGCAAGGATGGTCAGCCCCGTGGCGACCACCTTGGTCACGCCGAAGCGCGCGATAAGGTGGCCGGTGAAGAAACTGGGCACATACATCGCAAGCACATGCGCGGTAACGATGTCGGCGGCGTCGCCTTCCTCGAACCCGCAGCCCACCACCGCCAGCGGCGTCGAGGTCATGACAAGGTTCATCAGCGCGTAGGACACCATCGCGCAGATCACCGCGACCGCGATCACCGGGGTGGTGATCAGCTCCCACCGGGTGCGGCCACGGGGGGCGTCCGCGCTCGGGACCGGGGGTTTGGGGATGTCGAGGAACAGGAACAGGACCGAGCCTATGACGTTCACCGCGATCACCGTCAGGTAGGTGCCGAGGAACGGGATGACCATCGCCTGGCTGGTGACCTTGACCAGCTGCGGGCCGATGATGGCCGAGGCCAGCCCGCCGGCCATGACGTAGGAAATCGCCTTGGGGCGAAACTCGTCCGAGGCGGTATCGGCGGCGGCGAAGCGATAGAACCCCTGCGCCGACATGTAGACGCCGGTGAACAGGCTGCCGGCCAGGAAGACCGGGAAGGAGTTGAGGTAGAGCCCGTAGGCGCTTATCCCGCCGCCGAGCGCGCCGCAGCCGGTGCCGACCCAGAACCCGGCGCGCCGCCCGTATTTCTGCATCAGGTGCGATACCGGCGTCGCCGCCATCATCGAGCCCAGAACGATCAGCGAGATCGGCAGCGTCGCCCAGCACGGGTTGCTGGCCAGCGCCTGACCGGCCAGCCCGCCGAAGGTGAAGATCATCGGCATCTGCGCGCCCAGGATGGCCTGGGCCAGCACGAGAACCACGACATTGCGCCTTGCGCGCGTGTCTGTGGAGGGAGTCTGGGCGATATCGGTCATGGGCAGATTGCTAGACCGGGCGCGCAACCTGCGCAAGATTGAATATGATCAATTGCCGGGACCGGCGCGGCGGCGGGTCAGCCCTTGTCCTTGCCGACGTTCTCGGCAAAGGCCACCTCGAAGGCGGCCTGTTTCTCCGGGCTGGCCCCGGTCTGGTTCTCGGCCTTCCACTGGTCGTAGGGCATTCCGTAATATATCTCGCGCGCGTCCTCCTTGGACATCTCGATGCCGCGCTCGGCGGCGGCCTCCTGGTACCAGCGCGACAGGCAGTTGCGGCAGAACCCGGCCAGGGTCATCAGGTCGATATTCTGCACGTCCCTGCGGTCTTCCATCAGGTGTTGGCGCAGGCGGCGAAAGGCGGCGGCCTCGATCTCGGTGCGGGTCTGGTCGTCCATATCGGTCTTCCTTCTGTCTGCCGGCAAATGTGGGGCCGCGGGCGCAGCGGGTCAATCGCCGATATGGGCCAGCGCGCGGGTCAGCAGCGGTACCAGCCGCGCGGCCCAGGCCTTTTGATCCTCTTCCGCCTCGATCAGGTCGTTGCGGATCTCGATCAGCGTGTTGTGGCGCTGATGCGCGATGGCGTGGCGCGCGATGGCGTCGCCCGGCAGGTGCCCGCCATAGGGCTCGTTCTCGCCCACGCAAAGATCGGGCTCGGCCCGCAACAGCTCCAGCAGCGGGCGCGAAAACCGCGTATCGGCGGCATAGAGCACGCCCACATGCCAGGGGCGCGGCGGGCGGCCCTGCAACTGGCGGGTATAGGAATGGACCGACACGATCACCGTATCGTCCCGTCGCGCCGCCATCCGCGCCACCGCGTCGTGATAGGGGCGATAGCAGCGCATCAGCCGTTCCTGCAGCGCCTCCGCGCCGGCGTGGCGGTTGCCGGGGATGATCGTGCCATCGTAAAGCTTCATCAGCAGGGTCGGGTCGTCCTCGCCCCGGTTGGGGTCGATCACCAGGCGCGAGAAATTGGACAGCACCGCCGGGGCGTCCAGCAGTCGCGCCAGTTCCCGCGTCACGCCCGCCGCGCCCACGTCATAGGCGATATGCCGGCCCATGTCGCCCGCGGCCAGCCCCAGGGTTCCGCCGTTCACGAAGGGCGGCACCGTGTTCGCCGCGTGATCGCAGGTGATCAGCCAGCGCGATTTTGCGGCGCCATTGACGATTTCAAAGGGTTCGTATGTCATCGGACTGTCATTTCCTTTCCGCACGCTCTAGGACAGAAACGGCCGGATTGGAATTGCCGCCGAGCGAAAAACGCGCCCGCGCGCGCAGGAAAAGGAAAGGGGCGGGATGAGACGCCACCGCAACGTGAAAATCGTGGCCACGCTGGGGCCCGCATCGAACGATTACGAGATGATCCGCGCGCTGCACGAGGCCGGGGCGGACGTGTTCCGCCTGAACATGAGCCATGGCAGCCATGACGAGATTCGCGCCCGCCACGCCATCATTCGCCAGGTCGAGCGCGACCTGGACAGCCCGATCGCGATCCTGGCCGACCTGCAGGGGCCGAAACTGCGCGTCGGCGAATTCGCCGATGGCGAGGAAGAGTTGCAGGAGGGCGCGTCCTTCCGGCTCGACCTCGATCCGGCGGCGGGGGACGGTGCGCGGGTCTGCCTGCCGCATCCCGAGATTTTCGCCGTGCTGGAACCCGGCGCGCGGCTGCTGGTCAACGATGGCAAGATCCGCCTGACGGTGCGCGACTGCGGCAAGGATTTCGCCGATTGCACCGTGACGGTGGGCGGCACGATCTCGAATCGCAAGGGGGTGAACGTGCCCGACGTGGTGCTGCCGCTGGCGGCGCTCTCCGAAAAGGACCGGGCCGACCTGGAATTCGTCTGCCAGCTGGGGATCGACTGGCTGGCGCTGTCCTTCGTGCAGCGTCCCGCCGACGTTGAAGAGGCGCGCGCGCTGGCCGATGGCCGCGCCGCGATCCTGTCGAAGATCGAGAAACCCGCCGCGGTCAAGGCGTTCGACGACATCCTTGCCGTCAGCGACGGGATCATGGTGGCGCGCGGCGACCTGGGGGTGGAACTGCCGGTGCAGAACGTGCCGCCGATCCAGAAACGCCTTGTGCGCCGGTGCCGCGCTGCCGCCAAGCCGGTGATCGTGGCGACCCAGATGCTGGAATCGATGATCGAGTCGCCGATGCCCACCCGGGCCGAGGTGTCGGACGTGGCCACCGCCATCTACGAGGGCGCCGACGCCATCATGCTGAGCGCGGAATCGGCCGCCGGCGATTACCCGGTCGAGGCGGTGACGACGATGGACAACGTCGCCGTCGAGGTCGAAAGCGACCCCACCTATATCGAGGTGATCGAGGCCAGCCGCCGGGCCGAGCGCCACACCATCGCCGACGGCATCGTCGCCGCCGCGCGCGAGATCGCCGAGACCACGGATATCAGGGCGATCTGCTGCTATACCGAAAGCGGCACCACCGCCGCGCTGACCGCGCGCGAACGCCCGCGCGTGCCGATCATCGGCATGACCTCGATCCGCGGCACCGCGCGGCGGCTGGCGCTGACCTGGGGGGTGAACTGCGTGATGACGGGCGAGCTCAACCGCTTCAAGATGGCGGTGGTCAATGCCGCCCGCGCGGCGCGCGCGCAGGGCTATGCCAGCGAAGAGGACCAGATCCTGGTGATCGCGGGCGTGCCCTTCAACGTGCCGGGCACCACCAACATCCTGCGCGTGGCACCCTGCGCCGAACATTTGATTTTCGCCTCCGACCCGGAGTAACCTGTCGCAACGCCAACAAACCGGGCAGGGCAGGGTAAATGGTTTTCGACAGCGACCTGATCTTCATCACGGGGCTTGTGCTCTGTGTCTTTGCGATCCCCTCGATCGTCAGCGCCTTTTCCGACCGTCGCGCCCCGCGCGTGGCGACGCTGGTGCTGATGGCGGGCGGCGCGATGGTGGTCTGGGCGATCCAGAGCCAGCCGGGCGGCTACCGGATCGAGGATATCCCCGACGTCTTCGTGCGCGTCCTGGCGCGCTTCATCTGAGCGCCAATTCGGCCTTGCCAATCGCGGCGCGGGCTTCTATACGGCGCACTCTACCTCGCGCGGCCGGCCGGAGTGGCATGCCGAGTCGTGCGTGAACCGACCTAAAAAAGGAGACGGAAATGCCCAAGCTGAAGACGAAATCGAGCTGCAAGAAGCGGTTCAAGGTGACGGCCAAGGGCCGCATCAAGGCAGGCCAGGCCGGCAAACGCCACGGCATGATCAAGCGCACCAACAAGTTCATCCGCGACGCGCGGGGAACCACGACGCTGTCCAAGGCTGATGAGCAGATCATCAAGCCGATGATGCCCTACGCGCGCTAAGGAGGTCTGAGACATGTCCCGAGTCAAAGGCGGAACCACCACCCACGCCCGTCACAAGAAGGTCATCAAGGCCGCCAAAGGTTACTATGGCCGCCGCAAGAACACCTTCAAGGTCGCCCGCCAGGCGGTCGACAAGGCCAACCAGTACGCCACCCGCGACCGCAAGAACCGCAAGCGCAATTTCCGCGCGCTGTGGATTCAGCGGATCAACGCCGCCGTGCGCGCCCATGATGAATCGCTGACCTATTCGCGTTTCATCAACGGCCTGACGCTGGCCGGCATCGAGGTGGACCGCAAGGTTCTGGCCGATCTCGCCGTGCACGAGCCCGAGGCGTTCGGCGCCATCGTGGACCAGGCGAAAGGCGCGCTGGCCGCCTGACCGGCCCGCCGCACCCCGTGATTTTCGACAGGACGCCGCCGGACCCCCGGCGGCGTCTTTCGTTGCGCCGTGGCGTGCCTGCCCGCGCGGGGCGCCTGCCTGCACGGGCAGGACGCCTCCGGCGGGAGTATTTGCGGAACGATGAAGCGGCGGGGGGCAACAGCAGGGCGCTTGCGCTTTGGCCCGGGGGCGGCTAGTCAGGCGCCGACCCTGCGGAACGAGGCTGAGATGGACGAGCTGCGCAACACATATATCGAGCGGATTGCCAAGGCGGCCGACGAGGCCGCGCTGGAGGATGTGCGGCTCCAGGCGCTTGGCAAGAAGGGCGAAATCAGCCTGAAGATGCGCGAGCTGGGCAGGATGGACCCCGAGGAGCGCAAGACGGCGGGCCCCGCGCTCAACGCGCTCAAGGACGAGATCAACAGCGCCATCGCGGCCCGAAAGGTGGCGCTGGAGGACAGCGCGCTGGACGAGCGGCTGAAAACCGAGTGGCTGGACGTGACGCTGCCCGCGCGCGAGCGTCGCCAGGGCACCATCCACCCGGTCAGCCAGGTCACCGAAGAGGTGACCGCGATCTTCGCCGATATGGGCTTTGCCGTGGCCGAGGGGCCGCGCATCGAAAGCGACTGGTACAATTTCGACGCGCTGAACATCCCCGGCCACCACCCCGCGCGCGCCGAGATGGACACGTTCTACATGCACCGCGAAGAGGGCGACGCGCGTCCGCCCTTCGTGCTGCGCACCCATACATCGCCGGTGCAGATCCGTTCGATGGAGGCGCAGGGCGCACCCATTCGTATCATCTGCCCCGGCGGCGTCTATCGCGCCGATTACGACCAGACCCACACGCCGATGTTCCACCAGGTCGAAGGGCTGGCGATCGACCGCGATATCTCGATGGCGAACCTGAAATGGGTGCTGGAAGAGTTCTTTTCGGCCTATTTCGGCACGAGCGTCAAAACCCGGTTCCGCGCCTCGCATTTCCCGTTCACCGAACCCTCGGCCGAGGTCGATATCCAGTGTTCGTGGCAGGACGGCACCGTGAAGGTGGGCGAGGGCGACGACTGGCTCGAGGTGCTGGGCAGCGGCATGGTGCATCCCCATGTGCTGCGCTCGGGCGGGATCGACCCGGACGAATGGCAGGGCTTTGCCTTCGGCATGGGGATCGACCGGATCGCCATGCTGAAATACGGCATCCCCGACCTGCGTGCGTTCTTCGACAGCGACCTGCGCTGGCTGCGCCATTACGGTTTCTCGGCGCTGGACGTGCCGACGATCCGCGGCGGGCTGAGCCGGTAGAACCGGGGGCTTGCCCCCCTGCGGGCATGGCGTGCAGGGTAGGGGCATCCCAACGATGGAGTGCCCATGCCCCTGTTTTCCCACGAGAACCGTGAACGCAATGCGGCCACGCGCCGGGTCTATGCCGCCTATGAGATTGCGCATACCGCCGTGGATTTCCTGGCGGCGATCTCGTTCCTGGTGGGCTCGGTCCTGTTTCTTTTCCCCGATTACGAGGGCCCGGCGGTCTGGCTGTTCATCGTCGGCTCGGTGTTTTTCTGCATGAAGCCAACCTTGCGGCTGGCGCGCGAAATCCAGCTTTGGCGCATGGGGCAGATCGAGGAACTGGCCGGGCGCATGGGCGAATAGGTGCAGGCCCTTTCGCCCGTGGCCGCGATGGGCTATGAGCAGGCCAACATGTCTCATAACCCGCAGCAGGCCCATGAAATTCACGCTTTCCTGGCTGAAACGCCACCTGGACACGACCGCGACGCTTGACGAAATCCTGTACGCCCTGACCGATCTGGGGCTCGAGGTCGAGGGGGTGACCGACCCCGCCGCGCGCCTGGGGGCCTTTACGCTGGCCCGTGTGCAATCGGCCGAACAGCATCCCGATGCCGACCGGCTGCGCGTCTGCATGGTGGAAACCGACGAGGGCGTGAAACAGATCGTCTGCGGCGCCCCCAACGCGAGGGCGGGGATCACCGTGGTTCTGGCGAAACCGGGCGATTACGTGCCGGGCATCGACGTGACCCTGTCGGTTGGCAAGATCCGCGGCGTGGAAAGCCACGGCATGATGGCCTCGGAACGTGAGCTTGAGCTGTCGGACGAACACGATGGCATCATCGAACTGCCCTCGGGCGAGGTGGGTCAGACATTCACCGACTGGCTGGCCCAGAACGCGCCGGAAAAGGTCGATCCGGTGATCGAGATCGCGATCACGCCGAACCGGCAGGATGCGTTGGGCGTGCGGGGCATCGCGCGCGATCTGGCGGCGCGCGGCCTTGGCACGATGAAACCGGTCGAGGAACACAAGATCGCGGGCAGCTATCCGTCGCCCATCGCCGTGTCGATTGACGAGGATACCCGGCAGGACGGGTGCGAGATCTTCGCCGGTCGCCTGATCCGGGGCGTGAAGAACGGCCCCAGCCCGAAATGGTTGCAGGACCAGCTGCGCGCCATCGGTCTGCGTCCGATCAGCGCGCTGGTGGATGTGACCAATTTCTTCACCTTCGACCGCAACCGCCCGCTGCATGTTTTCGACGCCGACAAGGTGCAGGGCAACCTGCGCATCCATCGCGCGACGGGTGGCGAGACGCTGATCGGCCTCGATGAAAAGGAATATACCTTCGCGCAAGGCCAGGTGGTGATTTCCGACGATACCGGGATCGAGTCGATTGCCGGGATCATGGGCGGGCTGGCCACCGGCTGCACCGGGGACACGGTGAACGTGTTTCTCGAGGCGGCGGTCTGGGACCGGGTGCAGATCGCCCATACCGGCCGCGCGCTGAAAATCAACTCGGACGCGCGGTATCGCAACGAACGCGGGATCGACCCGGACTACAACATGCAGGCGATCGAGGACGCCACCGCGATGATCCTCGAACTCTGCGGCGGCGAGCCGTCCGAGGTGGTCGTCGCGGGCGCGGTGCCCGATACCGCCCGCGCCTACGAGTTGAAGCCCGCGCGGGTGCAAAGCCTTGTGGGCATGGACATCCCCGAGGCACAGCAGCGCGCCACGCTCGAAGCGCTGGGGTTCCGGCTGGAGGGCAACATGGCCTGGGTGCCAAGCTGGCGCCCCGACGTGACCGGCGAGGCCGACCTGGTGGAAGAAGTGGCGCGCGTCGCCTCGCTGACCAAACTCGAAGGCAAGCCGATGCCGCGCGCCAATGTGGGCGTGCCCGCGCCGGTGATGACCGCCGCGCAAAAGCGCGAACAGATCGCGCGGCGCACGGCGGCGGCGCTGGGGTATAACGAATGCGTCACCTACAGCTTCATCGACAAGGCGTCGGCCACGCTGTTCGGCGGCGGCGATGACGCCACGATGCTGGCCAACCCGATCAGCTCGGAGATGAGCCATATGCGCCCCGACCTGCTGCCGGGGCTGTTGCAGGCCGCCGCGCGCAACCAGGCGCGCGGGATCATGGACCTGGCATTGTTCGAGGTCGGCCCCGCCTTTTCCGGCGGCGAGCCGGGCGAACAGGCGGTGGCGGTCAGCGGCGTGCTGATCGGGCGCAACGGGCCCAAGGACGTGCATGGCGCGGCGCGGCCGGTCGATCTGTTCGACGCCAAGGCCGACGCACAGGCGATCCTGTCGGCGCTTGGCGCGCCGGACAAGGCGCAGGTCATGCGCAACGGGCCGGGCTGGTTCCATCCCGGCCGCCACGGCGTGATCTGCCTTGGCCCGAAAAAGCAACTGGCGGTCTTCGGCGAATTGCACCCCAGGGTGCTGCGCGAGATGGATGTGAAGGGTCCCGCCGTGGCCTTCACGATCTGGCCCGCCGAGATCCCCGAGCCGAAGAACAAGACCGCCAGCCGCGGCGCGCTGACCCTGCATGACCTTCAGGCGGTTGAACGCGATTTCGCCTTTGTCGTCGATACGGATGTCGAGGCGCTGACGCTGGTCAACGCGGCCGCGGGCGCCGACAAGGCGCTGATCGACAGCGTGCGCGTCTTCGACGAATTCATCGGCGGCAGCCTGGGCGAAGGCAAGAAATCGCTGGCCATCACCGTGCGCCTGCAACCGACCGAAAAGACCCTGAAAGAGGCCGAGATCGAGGCGGTCAGCCGCAAGATCGTGGAAAAGGTGGTCAAGGCGACGGGCGGCGCGCTGCGCGGGTAAGCCGGGGCAAAGGGGGGCCGATGAAGGTACAAGACGCGGATTTCTGGGACGAGGCCGCCCTGCGCTATGCCGCGCGCGAGGTTATGGACCCCGCCGCCTATGAGGCCACGCTGGCGCGCACGCGGCACCACCTGTCGCCGGATCACCGGGTTCTGGAAATCGGCTGCGGAACCGCCGCGACGGCGCTGCGCCTGACCGATGCGGTGGCGGAATATGTCGCCAGCGACCGGTCGGCGGGCATGTTGCGGCAGGCCCGCGCAAGGCTGGACCGGGCCGATTGTCCCAACCTGTCGCTGTTGCAGGCGGGGCTGGACGATCCGGCGCTGGCCGGGGCCGGGCCGTTCGACGCGCTGCTGGCCTTCAACCTTCTGCACCTTCTGCCCGGGCTCGAGACCGGGCTGGCCTCTATCCGGGGGCTTCTGAAACCCGGCGGGCTGTTCATCTCGAAAACCATCTGCCCCAAATGCGCGCCGATGCCGCTGGCGTATCGCGCGGCGTTCCTGGCGTGGCCGCTGTTACGGCGGATGGGCAGGGTTCCGCCCGATTTCCGGCACCTGCAAGTGTCCGAACTGGATGCCGCGATTACCGGGGCGGGGTTCGAAGTTGTCGAGACCGGGTATTACCCCGCGCGCCCGCCCAGCCGTTTCGTGGTGGCGCGGCTGGTGGCTTGACCGCCGCTTGCCCGCCTGCCAGCATTTCCCCCAAGGGGGTGGCCCATGGCGCAGTTTCGCAACCGGCAAGAGGCAGGGCAGGCACTGGCCGACGCGGTGGCGGCGCTGAACCTGCCTGCGCCGGTGATTCTGGCCCTGCCGCGCGGCGGCGTGCCGGTGGCGGCGCCGGTGGCCGACCGGCTGGGCGCACCGCTTGACCTGGTGATGGTGCGCAAGATCGGGATGCCGGGAAACCCCGAACTGGCCGCCGGTGCCGTGGTGGACGGGCCCGCGCCCTACAGGCATTTCAACCGTGATATCATGGCCCATGCGGGGCTGGCCGAGGACGACCTTGCCGCCACCGTCGCGCATGAACTGGGGGTGATCGCCCGGCGCCGCGCGGTTTACCTTGAAAACCGCGCGCCCGTTTCCCTGTCGGGGCGCGACGTGGTGGTGGTGGATGACGGAATCGCCACCGGGGCCACGATGCGCGTGGCGCTGATGGCGGTGCGCGACCAGGGGCCGCGCAGCGTGACGGTGGCGGTGCCGGTGGGCGCGCCGGAGGCAGAGGCCGAATTCGCACGGCTGGCCGATCACGTGATCTGCCTGTTGCGGCCGCAGCCGTTTTTCGGCGTCGGACAGGGGTATGAGGATTTCGGCCAGACATCGGATGACGAGGTGGTGGCGCTGTTGCAGGGGCAGGGCGGGGCAGGTAAGCCTGAACCCGACACGACATGAGGGAGCGCGCAGATGCTTAAGGTTTACCTGTCGGGCGAGATCCACACCGACTGGCGCGAGCAGATCACCGAAGGGGCCAGGGGGCTGGACGTGGAATTTTCCGCGCCCGTCACCGACCATGCCGCCAGCGACGACTGCGGCGTGGCGATCCTCGGGGGTGAGGATGACAAATACTGGCACGACCACAAGGGCGCGATGGTGAACGCGATCCGCACCCGCAAGGGCATCGCCGATGCGGATGTGGTGGTGGTGCGCTTTGGCGAGAAATACCGGCAATGGAACGCGGCCTTCGACGCGGGCTATGCCGCGGCGCTGGGAAAGTCGCTGATCGTGCTGCAACAGCCCGATCACGATCATGCGCTGAAAGAGGTGAATGCCGCCGCCCTCGCCGTGGCGCGCGAGCCGGCGCAGGTGGTGCAGATCCTGCACTACGTGCTGACCGGCAAGCTGCCGGGGTGACGCGGATCATCGAAACCGACGCGGATGTGGCCGAAGGGGCGGCGTGGCTGGCGGCCCGTTGCCCGCGCATGGCCCATGCCCATGAGCTGTGCGCGCCCCTGCCGCTGCGCCGCCGCCCCGACGGGTTCGCCCAGTTGCTGAGCGCGATCGTCAGCCAGCAGGTCAGTGTCGCCTCGGCCAACGCGATCTGGGCAAAGCTGGAAGCGGCGGAACTGACCGAACCGCAGGCCATTCTTGCGCTCGGCGAGGACGATCTGCGCGCGCAGGGGCTGAGCCGGCAAAAGGCATCCTATGCCCGTGCGCTGGCAGGTGCCGGGATCGACTTTGCCGCGTTGCGCGATGCGCCGACGGCCGAGGTGATCGAAACCCTGACCGCGGTCAAGGGTATCGGCGTCTGGACGGCCGAGATCTATGCCAAGTTCAGCCTGGGCCATGCCGACGTGTTCGCGGCGGGCGACCTGGCGCTGCAGGAAGGGGCGCGGATGCTGTATGACCTGCCCGAACGGCCGACCGAACGGCAGGTTCGCCAGATGGCCGAGGCATGGTCGCCCTGGCGGTCGGTTGCGGCGCGCATCCTTTGGGCCTACTACCATGTCAGAAAACAACGCGAGGGGATCAGATGACACGGGTTTTGACCGCCGGGCGCAAGGAGCCGGTCTCGGGCAGTACGAGGTCCGTCGTGGTGTTCCTGCATGGCTATGGCGCGAACGGCGCCGACCTGCTGGGGCTGGCCGATGTTCTGGGTGAACACCTGCCGGATACGCTGTTCGTGGCGCCCGACGCGCCGGAATCGATCCCCGGCATGCCCTTCGGCTACCAGTGGTTCCCGATCCCCTGGCTGGACGGCTCGTCCGAGGAGGAGGCCGCGCGCGGCATGGCGGCGGCGGTCGATGACCTGAACGCGTTTCTCGACGCGCTGCTGGTGGACGAGGATCTGCTGCCCGAACAGATGGTGCTGTTCGGGTTCAGCCAGGGCACGATGATGAGCCTGCACGTCGCCCCCCGCCGCGAGGACGAGATCGCCGGGGTGGTGGGGTTCTCGGGGCGGCTTTTGAACCCCGAGCTTCTGGGTGACGAGGTGCAGAGCCGCCCGCCGGTTCTGCTGGTGCATGGCGATGCCGATGACGTGGTGCCGGTGCAATCGCTGCCCGAGGCCGCCGAGGCATTGCAGCAGGCCGGCTGGCAAGAGGTCTATGCCCATATCATGAAGGGCACCGCGCACGGGATCGCGCCCGACGGGCTGTCCGTCGCGCTGGCCTTCATGCGGGACAAGTGCGGGCTGTAACCCCTTGTAATCACGTCAAAAGGCGACGCCCCTGCCGGAAGGACCGGGCAGGGGCGTTCCTGGGTTTGTGGTCCGGCACCTCGGGGGTGAAATACGGCCCCCCGCCGCCTGCAACCGGGAAAATGCAATTTCTGCAATATGTCGGCTAAAGGCTTTGTTTGAAAAGTCTTTCTCCTCACAGCGCGAGTTAGCCGGGACGCGCACGATTCGGCATCATCAAGATTGATGATTGCGCAGCCGTGCGGGCCTGTTTTTCGCCCGCCGCCGCGCGCCGCGCTGCCACAGGCCGGTGGCGCGCTCCAGCACCGTCCGGGTGTGGCTGTAGAACAGGTACTGCCCGGCATCGGGCAGCACCTCGACCGGATAGGCGGCAAGGTCGGGCAACAGCCGCCGGGCCTGGTCGGGGCGATAGATCGCGTCCTCGGCCCCCAGCAGGACCAGTGCCGGGATCGCCGGGTCGAGCGCGCGGATCGTGTCGGAAAAATCGTGGAGCGACACGAACCCGTCCTTTGAAAATGCCTCGCCGCCCTGAACGATGGTGTGTTGCAGCATGGTGCCCAGGCTTTGCAGGATCTGCGGGTCGTCCGCCAGCCGCGCATCGGCGGGGCACAGGCCCAGTATCCGCCGCATCATGTGCTGTGGGCCGCGCACGTCGATCGAGGCGACGGCGACCCGCGTCAGGAACCGCAGCGCCAGCGCCGAGCGCAGGTAGGTCTGCGCCATCGTGCGGGTCGGGTTGGGCATCAGGGCGATCATCCGGTCATCCATCACCGCGCCATGGGCGACATTGAGCAGCCCGGCGCAGCGGCGCGGATACATATGCGCGAATGTCACCGCGATCCCGGCCGAAGACATCAGCCCCAGCACCAGCGCCGCGTCGATCCCGAGATGATCCAGCAACTCGCGGCAGTCGCGCGCGGTGCGTTCGACCAGCGCCATGCCGCTCAGGCTGACGCTGTCGGACGCGCCGAAGCCGGGGCGCGACGGCGCTATGATGCGCCAGCCGGTGTCGCGCGCAAGCCGCTGGATATGCGGGGGCAGGGCGGTGCCGCCCATCATGTTGTGCAGGAACAGCAGCGGCCGGCCCCGCGGATCGCCCATCTCGCGAAAGCTGAGCAGGCGGCCGTCCGAGGTCAGGATCGAGTGCAGGTCGTCATCCGCGCCGCCATCGTTCCGCCCGCCGAGCCGCGTGGCCAGCGCCACGGTTTCAAGCTGGGTGCAGATCAGCAGGGTCTGGCGGACCAGGTCGGCCAGCGAGGCCGCGCCGGTCTTTTCCAGCAGCCTGCGAATCTGCGTGCGGACCGTGTTGACCGACACGCCGCGCGCCGCGGCGATCCGGTCGGGCGTCTGGCCGCCGACCAGCCCGTGCAGCACCCCGGCCTCGGCGGCGCTCAGCTCGAACCGTTCGGACAGCCGGGTCCAGGCGGGGCTGTCGGCCTGGCCGGGTTTCGTCAGCACGACAAGGCAGGCGGGGTCGCCGGTTTCTGCCCCGTCCTCGCCGGTGCCGTCCTGCAGGCTGATGACCGCGCAATCGGTCAGCCGCCCCTCGCCATCGGGAAGCGGCACGATATCGGTCCGCCGCGTGGCGGTCAGGGTGCGGACCGCGCGGGCCAGGTCGGGCTGGCGGAGCGGATCGGCCTCGCCCCCGTCCAGCAGGGCGCGCGCCGCCGCGTTCATGTGGCGCAGGGTCATGTCGCGGCTGCACAGGAAGGCCGGCGTCGTGAACGAGGCGACAAGCTGCTCGTCGCGGCCGTGCTTGCGGCGGCGGCGGCCCATCGCGGCAAAGATCCCCAGCGCCCTGTTGAAATGGGTCAGGTGCGGGCCCTGCCGGTCGAGATCCGGCGTGCGCGCCATGTAGTTTTCCCAGACCTGCACGAGGTCGTCATAAAGCGCCGGGTCCGCTGTCGAGGAATAGGTCACCTCGAGCAGTCGCGAAAAAACCGCGTCCCTGTCTTCGTCCTTTGGCATTCCGATCCTGCCGCGCGCATTCACTGTCGCCCCAGATTAGTCGGCGGTCATGGGCCTTGTCGAGCGAAAGCCCCCTGCGGATTTGTCATTTGCCTGTTTCAATGGCAGGCTAAATGCTGCGGCGCATACTCTATATCGTAGGGCTTGCCCGGTGCGAAACGCGATATATAGTGATGCTTAGCTGGGGCGGGTCGTCCCGTTCTGGTGTCGAGGCATAAGGCAGACCGGACGGAGGACGAGTCCCCATGGATGGCGATTTCAGAACGGAATTTGTAAGGGAACCGACAGGGCTGCGGCGCCATCCCGCCCTGGTGCTGAACGCGGATTACCGGCCGCTGTCCTATTACCCGCTGTCGCTCTGGCCCTGGCAGGAGGCGGTCAAGGCGGCCTGGCTGGACCGGGTGGATATCGTCGCCGAATATGACGAGGTGGTGCGCAGCCCGTCGACGGTGATCAGGATACCCTCGGTCGTCGTCCTGAAGGATTACGTCAAACCCCGGAAGCGCGTGGCCTTCACGCGCTTCAATCTTTTTCTGAGGGACGAATTCTGCTGCCAGTATTGCGGCTCGCGCGGGGAGCTGACCTTCGATCACGTGGTGCCGCGCGCGGCGGGCGGCGTGACGAGCTGGGAAAACGTGGTGGCCGCCTGCGCGCCCTGCAACCTGCGCAAGGGCTCCAAGACGCTGCGGCAGTCGGGGCTGCACCTGCGCAAGCCGCCGCGCGCGCCGGGGGCAGAGGAGCTGCGCAATCTCGGGCGCAAGTTTCCGCCCGGGCACCTGCACGAAAGCTGGATCGACTTTCTGTATTGGGACGCGGAACTGGAGTCCTGAGAGCGGCGCGGCGCACCCGTCTGGAACAGCCGCGCAGCCGCCATGCGATGCCCTTTGTTGCGCCCTCCCGAAGGGCGAAAAACGGCGACTCCAAGAACGACGCCCCCGCAGTTTCCTGCGAGGGCGCTTTTTCGAACTGTCGGCGGTCGTTGACCGATCAGCCCTTTTGCGGCTCGCCTGCGCCTGTGCCCGGCGCGGTGGCGACGCTGGCGGTGGCCGCCTTGTTGCCGGGCTTGCCCGACAGCGGATCGTCCTGACGCTGCACCGAGCCTTCGAAATGCGCGCCGCTTTCGATGGCGATGGTCTTGTGGATGATGTCGCCCTCGACCCGCGCGGTCGAGCTGAGCCGCACCTTGAGGCCGCGCACGCGGCCCACGATACGGCCGTTGATCACCACGTCATCGGCGATCACCTCACCCTTGATGGTGGCGCTTTCGCCGATGGTCAGCAGGTGGGCGCGAATGTCGCCTTCGACATTGCCCTCGACCTGGATATCGCCGGTGGTCTTGATGTTGCCGGTGATATGCAGGTCGGCCGACAGAACCGATGCCGGCGGCTTGGGCTTGGGTGCGGATTGCGATTTGAAATCGGCGCTGGGTTTCGGCGCCGCGGTTTCGGGGGCTGCGGGTTTTGCAGCGTCTGCGGCCTTGGGGCCGGGCTCGTTGATTTTGCTCTTAGAAAACATCGTTTGCAGCCTTGATATAGATCATGGGATTGACGGCCTTGCCGCCGACGCGCACTTCGTAGTGCAGGTGGGGGCCGGTCACGCGTCCAGAGGCCCCCATATCACCGATACGCTCCCCGCGCGAGACCCTTTGGCCAACTTTCACGCTCAGCCGGGACATATGGGCATAGCGGGTTTCGATACCGAACTGATGCTGGATCTTGACCAGCCGGCCATAGCCCGAGGACCAGCCGGCATGGGTGACGACACCGTCGGCGGTGGCGTAAAGCGGTGTGCCGACGGGGCCGGCGAAATCGACGCCCTTGTGCAGGCGGCGGCCGCCGGTTTTGGGATCGCGGCGATAGCCGAAACCGCTGGTAAAGCGATAGCCCGCCTTGACCGGGATGGCGAAGGGGGCGGCCTCGGCGGCGATGCGGTAAAGGTTCAGCCGGTCCATCTGGTCCAGCAGCCGGTTGGCGCGGTCGGTGCCGTAGGCCGGCATTTCGCCCTTGGTGGAAAAGCTGATCGGCGTCAGTGGGCCGCCCTGGCCGGAATAGCCCTGCCGGACCTGGCTGATCAGGCTGTCGGTATTCATGCCGGCGGCGCGGAACATCTTGTCCAGCGGCTTGACCGAGATCGCCATCGCCTCTTCCAGCTGGCGGAAGATCTGGTCGTTCTGGTCCTGCATCAGCTTGAGCTTGAGCGTCAGTTCGTCGGCCTGCAACAGCGCGTCCTGCGCGTCGGCCTCGATCCTGTCGCGTTCGGCGGCGGTTTGCGCCAGCGCCATCGACAGCATGTCGAGCGTGCCCTCGGCAGCCTGACCGGCGCTGGCCAGCACGCCGTTGCCGGTATCCTCGGCGCCTTCGGATTTGAGCGTGGCCAGTTCGGTGCGCGCGGCATCGCGTTCATGCATGGTGCGGCGCAGGGTGGTCTGGATCACCTCGATCCCGGTTTCCAGCTCGCGGCGGCGGTTTTCCGATTCCAGCAATTGCGACTGCATCACCGAGATCTGCTGCAGCGCCGAGTTGAACCGCTCCTGCGCGGCGTGGGCCTCGGAAAAACGCAGGTCGCGCTGATGGGCCAGCACGTTCAGCCGTTCCTCGTACATGCGCTGATCGCGCTTGGCCTGTTCGCGGAAATTGCCCGATCCGATCGAATCCATCAGCAGGATCGCGGTGGCGATCGTCGCCCAGGCCACCAGGAGGGCACTGCCGGAAAAGGCCAGAAGCTGGGTATGCGGGCGCAGCCGGATGAATCTTGTGTCGTTGTCCGAGCGGAGAAAGAGCCGCTTTTCGGGGAACCAGCGTTCGAGGAATGCGTGGGTGCGTATTGCCAGCCGAGTTCTCAACAAACCGTCCCTTGTCCCATTGAGGCGAGGGCGCACCCTTTCGGGAGCGCCCAGAAGGTGCTTACCCAGAGCGCCCCCAAGGCGCAACATCTTTGGGGGCGGCATGGCGAGGTCTGGCCGATTCGGCAGAAAACCGCCGATATTCAATGGGGTGGATCGGGGCCGTCACACGGCGCGCGGCGGCACCTCGTCGGCCAGCGGCCAGTAGAAATCCGGCGGCAGCCCGGCCTCGGCGCGCTTTTCCTCGTTGAAGGGCGGTTTCAGCGCGCCGTGGAAATACCGCCGCACGAGGTCGTGGAACGCATCCTTGGGGTCGCGGTTGTCGCGCCCGCACAGGAAGTGGAACCACTTGGAGCCATAGGCGACATGCCCCACCTCTTCGGCGTAGATGGTTTCCAGCGCGGCAACCGCGCCTTCCTCTCCGGCCTTCCTGAAGATGTCGATCATGCCGGGCGTCACGTCCAGCCCGCGCGCCTCCAGCACCATGGGCACGACGGCCAGCCGGCCGGGCAGGTCGTCGCGCGTATCCTCGGCCGCGCGCCACATCCCGGCATGGGCCGGCAGTGCGCCGTAATGGCTGCCCAGTGCTTCAAGGCAGTCGCATATCAGGTTGAAATGCTTGGATTCCTCGTCCGCGGATTTCACCCAGTCGTCGTAGAAGCCGGGCGGCATCGGCACATGGCCGAAACGTGCGATGATGTCCCAGTGCAGGTCGACCGCGTTCAGTTCGATATGCGCCACCGCGTGCAGGATGGCGATGCGGCCCGCCGGGCTGCCGGGGCGGCGGCGGGGCACATCGCGCGGGTCCAGCAGTTCGGGCCTTTCGGGCCGGGCGGGGCGCAGCGGCGGGCTGGCCGTGCCCACCGGGATCGGCGTGCCCGCCTTGCGCGCGGCGAACCATGCCGCCGCGTGCCGGTGCGACAGCGCGGTCTTTTCGCGCCCGTCGGCGGTGGTCAGAACCTCGACCGCCATGTCCGTCAATGACTTGCTCACAGCGCCTTCGCGGCCTCCAGCACCTCTTCGGCGTGGCCATCGACCTTTACCTTTGGCCAGGCGCGGGCGATGTTTCCCTGACCGTCGATCAGGAAGGTTGACCGCTCGATCCCCATGAAGGTCTTGCCGTACATCTTCTTTTCCTTCCACACGCCGTAATCCTCGCATGTGGTGCCGGCCTCGTCCGACAGAAGCGGCACGGTCAGATCCTTCTTGGCGATGAATTTCTCGTGGCTGGCCACGCTGTCCTTGGATATGCCGAACACCTGAACCCCGAGATCGAGGAATGTCTGGTAAAGCCCGGAAAAGGCGATATTTTCCTTTGTGCAGCCCGAGGTGTCGTCGCGCGGGTAGAAGAACAGGACGACCGGCGCGGGCCTGAGCGCCGACAGGCTGACGCTGTCGCCGCCGTCGCGCGGCAGGGTAAAGTCGGGTGCGGTATCGTTTTCGGCGACCATCGGCAATTTCTCCCCTCGTATGAAATTCGTGAGTTCCATATTAGGACGGGGCAGGCAAGAATAAAGGCGGTAAGGCAGAACGCACGTGACAGAAGACACGCCGCAGACGGACACGCAGGTAACGACACGCCCCAGGCACCGATGGCTGCCCCGGCTGCTCTGGTCGCTGGGCGTGGTCCTTGTGCTGTTCGCGGCGACGATGGCGGCGCTGCAATGGACGGTCGGGCGCGATTTCGTGGCGCCCGGCTGGTTGCGGGACGAGGCGCAGGCGCGGCTGAACCGCAATTCCGGCGGCCTGTCCGTCAGCGTGGGCGATATCGTCGCCCGCGTCGAAGAGGGCTGGCGCCCGCGGGTGATCCTGCGCGATGTCGACGTGGCCGGGCCCGACGGGCAGTTGCTGGCCAGCCTGGCCAATGTGGATGCCGGGCTGGCGATGGCACCCTTGCTGCGCGGCAGGCTGCAACCGGCGCGCATCCGGCTGTCGGGCGCGTCGTTGCGGCTGCGCCGGCTGTCGGACGGCAGTTTCGACATCGCCTTTGGCGACACGCTGGCGCCGGTCGGGCAGGGCGCGACGCTGGGGCTGCTGATGAAGGGGCTGGACGACCTGCTGATGAGCCCCGAATTCGCCGCGCTGCGCCGGGTCGAGGTCGAGGCGCTGACATTGCGATACGAGGATATGCGCCTGAACCGCGGCTGGACCGTCGATGGCGGGCGGCTGCGGCTGGAACGCTCGGGCGATGCGCTGGACCTGAGCGCGGACCTTGCCCTGCTGGGCGGCGGCGATACCGTCACCACGCTGGAGCTGAACTATGACAGCGTGATCGGCAAGGCGGCGGCGCGGTTCGGCGCGAACCTGTCCGACATGGCGGCGCAGGATATCTCAGTCCATTCCCCGGCGCTGGCCTGGCTCGACGTGCTGCGCGCGCCGATCTCGGGGGCGATGCGGGTGGCGATAGGCGATGACGGGCAGCTTGGCCCGCTCAGCGCCGCGTTGCAGATCGGCGAGGGCGTGCTGCAGCCCACCGACGAAACCCGGCCGATCCCGTTCGAAAGCCTGCGCGCCTACATGACCTATACGCCGGGGGCGCAGCGGCTGGTCTTCGACGACCTGACGCTGGTCAGCAAATGGGCGACAGCCCGGGCCGAGGGTGTTTCGGTGATGAAGGGGATCGAGAACGGATGGCCCAATGAATTCATCACGCAACTGACCGTGACCGAGATCAGCGCCAATCCCGACGACCTTTACCCCGAGCCGGTGGCGCTGGAGGGGGCGGATGCCGATTTGCGCCTGCGGCTGTCGCCCTTCGATCTGGAAATCGGGCGCATGACGGTGCGCGACCAGGGTCAGGTCGCGCAGCTGAGCGGGCGGTTGCAGGCCGCCCCCGACGGCTGGGTGCTGGGGCTGCGCGGCGCCATGGACGAGGTCGCGCCCGAGCGTGTGCTGGCGCTCTGGCCCGGGCGGGTCAAGCCGCGCACCCGCACCTGGATCGAAGAGAATATCGGCACCGCCCGGCTGCGCGATATCGAACTGGCCTATCGCAGCGTCCCGCGCGAGGGGCCGGACCTGTACCTGGGGCTGGGGTTCGAGGATGCGGATATCCGCTATCTCAAGGGGTTTCCGCCGATCACCGGCGCGGCGGGGCAGGCCAGCCTGCATGACAGCCGCTTCGTGGCCAGCGCCGACCGCGGACAGGTCACCGCGCCGCAGGGCGGGCGGGTCGACGTGGCGGGCACCACCTTCGTGGTGCCCGATGTGCGCATCCGCCAGGCCCCGGCGCAGGTGATGCTGCGCGCACGCTCGACCATCACGGCGGCGCTGTCGCTTCTCGATCTCGATCCGTTCAATTTCCTGAGCAAGGCCGGGCAGCCGGTGACGCTGGCCGATGGCCGGGCCGAGATCGACGGCGCCATCGACATCGTTCTGAAGAAGGGCCTGCAACCCGAGGAAGTGCGCGTCGATGCCCGCGCCCGGCTGCGCGACGCACGCAGCGACAAGATCGTGCCGGGCCGCGTGCTGGCCGCGAAGGAGCTGGATGTCCGTGTCGCCGACGACATGCTGCGGATCGAGGGGCCGGGCCGGATCGGCAAGGTGCCGTTCGACGGCGCGTGGGAAAGCCCGCTGGGCAAGGGGGCGACCGGCAGCCGCGTCACCGGCGAGGTCGAACTGTCGCAGCTTTTCGCCGACGAGTTCAATATCGGCCTGCCCGGCGGCAGCCTGTCGGGCCGGGCCGCCGCCACCGTGGCGATCGAATTGCCCAAGGGCGGAGAGCCGGCATTCTCGCTGCGATCCGACCTCGGGGGGCTTGGCCTGTCGCTGCCGCAGATCGGCTGGTCGCTGCCGCAGGACCGCACCGGCACGCTGGAGGTTGCGGGGCTGCTGGGCACGCCGCCCCGGATCGACCGGCTGCTGCTGGACGCGCCGGGGCTGCGGGCGGGCGGGACGATCCGCCTGGGCGAAGGCGGGCAACTGGCCGAGGCGCGGTTCGACCGGGTGCAGGCGGGCGACTGGCTGGATGCGCCGGTTACGCTGACCGGGCGCGGGGCGGGCGCGGCCCCGGCGGTGTCGGTCACCGGCGGCACGGTCGACCTGCGCCGCACCTCGATCGGCGGCGGCGGCTCTGGCGGGGCCGGTGGCGGGCCGATCACCCTGGCGCTCGACCGGCTGCAGATCTCGGAAGGTATCGCGCTGACCGGGTTCCGGGGCGAGTTCGCCACCGCGCAGGGGATGGATGGCGCGTTCACCGGGCGGGTGAACGGCGCGGCGCCGGTTTCGGGCCGGGTCGCCCCGCGCGACGGGCGCAGCGCGTTCCGCATCCTGTCCGACGATGCCGGCGCGGTCTTTGCCGCCGCCGGGCTGCTGAAACGCGCGCATCAGGGCGCACTGGACCTGACCCTGCTGCCCGCCGGCGGGCGCGGCAGCTATGACGGGTTTCTCAAGGTCCGGCAGGTGCGCCTGCGCGAGGCCCCGGCGCTGGCCGAGCTTCTGAACGCGGTCAGCGTGGTGGGGCTGCTGGAACAGCTCAGCGGCACCGGCATCCTGTTCAACGAGGTCGATGCCGAGTTCCGCCTGACCCCCGAGCAGGTGATCGTCACCGGGTCTTCGGCCACCGGCGCGTCGCTGGGCATCTCGATGGACGGCACCTATGACATGGTGAACGACCGGATGGACATGCAGGGGGTGTTTTCGCCGCTTTACCTGCTCAACGGTATCGGATCGGTGCTGACCCGCAAGGGCGAGGGGTTGATCGGCTTCAATTACCGGCTTACGGGAACCGCCGAGGCGCCGCGCGTTCAGGTCAACCCGCTGTCGATCCTGACGCCCGGCATGTTCCGCGATATCTTTCGCAGGCCCGCCCCAAAGGTGACGCAATAGACGATGAAACTTGCCGATTTCGATTTCGACCTGCCCGAGCGGCTGATCGCCACGCGCCCGGCGCGGCCGCGCAGTTCGGCCCGCCTGCTGGTGGCCGAAGGCGACGCGATCCGCGATGCCCATGTGTTCGACCTGCCCGGTATCCTGCGCCCGGGTGACCGGCTGGTGCTGAACGACACCCGCGTGATCCCCGCGCGGCTGACCGGCCAGCGCCACCGCGACAGCGGGCAGGGGCCGGTCAGCGCCCGGATCGAGGTGACGCTGCTGGAGCCGCGTGCCGACGGCACGTGGGCGGCGCTGCTCAAGCCGCTGCGCAAGATGGATATCGGCGAGGACATCGTGTTCTCGCCCGAGCTGTCGGCCACGCTGGAGGCGCGCGAGGACGGGCAGGGGCTGTTGCGGTTCAACCTCGCGGGCGAGGATTTCGATGCCGCGCTGGCGCAGGCGGGCGCGATGCCGCTGCCGCCCTATATCGCCGCCCGCCGCCCGGCCGATGCGCAGGACAAGGACGACTATCAAACCGTCTGGGCCGCGCGCAGCGGCGCTGTTGCCGCGCCCACCGCGTCGCTGCATTTCGACGAACCGCTGCTGGCGGCATTGCGCGCGCGCGGCATCGCCTTTACCCATGTGACGCTGCATGTGGGTGCGGGCACCTTCCTGCCGGTCAAGGTCGAGGATGTGACCACCCACAGGATGCACGCAGAATGGGGCGAGGTCAGCGCAACCGCCGCCGCCGAGATTGCCGCGACCAGATCGGCCGGTGGCCGCGTGATCCCGGTGGGCACCACCGCGCTGCGGCTGATCGAAACCGCGGCGCGCGACACCGGCGCGATCCGCGCCTGGGAGGGCGAGACCGACATCTTCATCTATCCCGGTTTCGAATTCCGCGTGACCGACGCGCTGATGACCAATTTCCACCTGCCGAAATCCACGCTGATGATGCTGGTCTCGGCGCTGATGGGGCGCGAGCGCGTGCGCCGTATCTATGACCACGCGATTGCAAACGACTATCGCTTCTTTTCCTATGGCGATGCCTCGCTGCTGATCCCGCCCGGAGCTTGATCCGCGCGGCGGTCTGTGAGAGGCGTCTTATCAACTGGAATGAGTCGCAATCGGGCCACCGGGACGCGGCCAAAGCGGATAAAACCGCATTTGAGCGGCAAGGGAGTGTGACGTGTTTCAGGTTCTTTCGAATACTTGGGCGCTCTTGCTGGGCATGGCGCTGCTGATGCTGGGCAACGGGCTTCAGGGCTCGTTGCTGGGTGTGCGGGGCGAGGCGGCGGGGTTTTCCACCTTCGAGCTGTCGCTGGTCATGTCGGCCTATTTCGTCGGCTTCCTGGGCGGCTCGCGCCTGACGCCGGAGCTGATCCGCCGGGTCGGGCATGTGCGCGTCTTCGCGGCGCTGGCCAGTTTCATCTCGGCGGTGCTGATCCTCTATCCGGCGTTCCAGAATCCCTATCTGTGGATCGCCGGGCGTGTGCTGATCGGGTTCTGTTTCTCGGGCGTCTACGTGACCGCGGAAAGCTGGCTGAACAATTCGGTCAGCAACGACCAGCGCGGGCAGGCGCTGTCGCTTTACATGATGGTGCAGATGATCGGGATCGTGGCGGCGCAGGGGTTGCTGAACATTCCCGACGCCAGCGGTTTTCTGCTGTTCATCATCCCCTCGGTGCTGGTGTCGGTGTCCTTCGCGCCGATCCTGCTGTCGATCTCGCCCACCCCGGCCTTCGAGGCGACCAAGCCGATGACCCTGCGCCGGCTGTTCGGCATATCGCCGCTGGGCTTCATGGGGATGCTGCTGCTGGGCAGCGTGTTCTCGGCGCAGTTCGGCATGGCGGCGGTGTTCGGCGCCGAGGCCGGGCTGAGCCTGGCGCAGATCTCGATCTTCGTGTCGGCGTTCTATGTGGGCGCGACGCTGCTGCAATACCCGCTGGGCTGGCTGTCGGACCGGATGGACCGGCGGGTGCTGATCTGCGTGTCCTCGGCCGTCGGCGGGCTGGGGGCGTTGCTGGCCTTCGGTTTCGGCACCAGCTACAGCGTGTTGCTGGTCGGCGCCTTCCTGATCGGGGGTATGTCCAACCCGCTCTATTCGCTGCTGCTGGCCTATACCAACGACTTTCTCGAGGTCGAGGACATGGCCGCGGCCTCGGGCGGGCTGATCTTCGTCAACGGGCTGGGCGCGATCGCCGGCCCGCTGGTCACCGGCTGGCTGATGAGCGTGATCGGACCCTACGGTTATTTCACCATCATTGCCGCGCTGCTGCTGGCGCTGTCGGGCTATGCCGCCTACCGGATGACGCAACGCCCGTCGCCCACTGTGCACGAGACCAGCGCCTATACCCCGGTCATGCCCACCGCCTCGGTCGTTGCCGTCGAGGCGGCGCAGGAATACGACGCCGAAATGGCCGAAGAGGCGGAAAGCGGCGACGGGCAGTAACGAAATGTCGCATTTGAAGCAAAACTTTACTGTCATTTCCGCGATTGTGACGTGTAAGATTCAGGGCAGGGGCATTGGGAGAGTAAGGAGGCTCCTATGGTGACGGTGGACGAGGTTCTGAAATACTGGCTGGACGAGGTGGGACCGGACGGCTGGTATGCGGGAGGAGAGGCTTTGGATCGGCAGATCCGGGACAGGTTCCTCAAGGCCTGGGAAAATGCCAGCGAGGGCGCATACGGCCTGTGGCTGACCTATCCCAACGGCGCATTGGCTTATATCATTTTGCTTGATCAATTTCCGCGCAACATGTTCCGCGGCGGGGCGAAAAGCTTTGCCACCGACGCGGTGGCGCTGGCGGCGGCCAAGACGGCGATCGACCGCAAATGGGATATGCGGATCGACGAACCGGCCCGGCAGTTTTTCTACATGCCGCTGATGCATTCCGAAAACCTGTGCGACCAGGAACGCTGCGTGCGGCTGATGTGCGAAAGGATGCCGGAAACCGGCGCGGCCAACCTGCTTCATGCCAAGGCGCATCGCGAGGTGATCCGGCAGTTCGGCCGCTTCCCCTATCGCAGTGCCGCGCTGGAACGGCCGACGAACCCGGCCGAGGATGCGTATCTGGCGGCCGGCGGCTATGGCCATACCGTGCAGCAGATGCAGGAATTGCAAAAGGCAAGCTGACCGCGCGGCCAGCCGTTCCGATGCCGGTGTTTCACCGCGCCTTCCGCGCGGGCCGATGGCCTGCGCCTGCGCCGTTGTAAGGCGTGGGGAAATAGTTTAATGCTTAACTAATTCTGGAATCGGAGGTGCGCATGGCCGCCAAATCGTTCGATGTCGTCGTGATCGGGGCCGGCCCCGGCGGGTATGTGGCCGCGATCCGGGCCGCGCAACTGGGGCTGAGCGTTGCCGTGGTCGAACGCGAACACCTGGGCGGTATCTGTCTGAACTGGGGCTGCATCCCGACCAAGGCGCTGCTGCGCTCGGCCGAAGTGTTCCACCTGATGCACCGCGCCAAGGAGTTCGGGCTGAAGGCCGAGGGCATCGGCTATGACCTGGACGCGGTGGTGAAACGCTCGCGCGGGGTGGCCAGGCAACTGACCGGCGGTGTCGGGCACCTGCTGAAGAAAAACAAGGTCACCGTGATCATGGGCGCGGCGACGATCCCCGCCAGGGGCAAGGTCAGCGTCAGGACCGACAAGGGCACCGAGGAACTGACCGCCCCGAACATCATCCTCGCCACCGGGGCGCGGGCGCGCGAATTGCCGGGGCTCGAGGCCGATGGCGATCTGGTCTGGGCCTACAAGCACGCGCTGCAACCGCCGCGGATGCCGAAAAAGCTGCTGGTCATCGGCTCGGGCGCGATCGGGATCGAATTCGCCAGCTTCTTTAACACGCTGGGCGCGGATACCACCGTGGTCGAGGTGATGGAACGTATCCTGCCGGTCGAGGACGCGGAAATCAGCGCCTTCGCGAAAAAGCAGTTCGAAAAGCAGGGCATGACGATCCGCGAAAAGGCGACGGTCAAGCAACTGGATCGCGCCAAGGGCAAGGTGACCGCCCATATCGAACAGGGCGGCAAGACCGAGAAACTTGAATTCGACACCGTGATTTCCGCGGTCGGCATCGTCGGCAATGTCGAGGGGCTGGGGCTGGAGGAACTGGGCGTCGAGATCGACCGCACCCATGTGGTGACCGACGCGTTCTGCCGGACAGGCGTCGAGGGGCTGTATGCCATCGGCGACGTGGCCGGTGCGCCATGGCTGGCGCACAAGGCCAGCCACGAGGGCGTGATGGTGGCCGAGATGATCGCCGGCAAGGACGTGCACCCGGTCAGGCCCGACAGCATCGCCGGCTGCACCTATTGCCACCCGCAGGTGGCCAGCGTCGGCCTGACCGAGGCGCAGGCGAAAGACGCGGGCCATGACATCAAGGTGGGCCGCTTTCCCTTTATCGGCAACGGCAAGGCCATCGCCCTGGGCGAGCCCGAGGGCATGGTGAAAACCGTGTTCGACGCGAAAACCGGCGAATTGCTGGGCGCGCATATGGTCGGCGCCGAGGTGACCGAGCTGATCCAGGGCTACGTGGTGGGCCGGGAGCTGGAAACCACCGAAGCAGAGCTGATGCACACGGTGTTCCCGCATCCGACGCTGTCGGAAATGATGCATGAATCCGTTCTGGATGCCTGGGGCCGGGCGATCCATTTCTGAGGTCCTGACGCCCGCGGCAAAACGAAGGGCGCCGGAGGGTCCGGCGCCCTGTGAATTGGTCGGGGCGCTTAATGGGCGATCATTTCGTGCACGATCTCCTCGCCGCTCAGGGAGGAGGGGTAATAGGTGGGCCAGTTGGTCACTTCTTCCAGCAGGGCAGCGCGGTCGTTGCCCCAGTAGAGGTGAAAATGCCCCGCGTCGGTCGGTGCGATGGCGTGGTCGCTGAACTGGACGAATTGCGGCGCGTCCGCATCGCCCGCCGTTTTCTCGAAGATATAGCGCACGCCGCGATTGCCCTTCTTGTAGGTCAGCACCTCGTACCCGTCCGAGGCATATTGCCCCGAAACCGGGCCGGCATCGCCGTAGAAAGTAAAGGTTTCGCCCTCGATCGTGATCCTGTCCACGTCGGTGCGATAGCCGATGGCGTAATAGTCGTGATAGGCGTCGGCGCTGCGGTCGCCGTGCTCGGCCTTGTGCGCCATCACGGGGGCCAGTGTGCCGTCCTCAAGATAGGGATAAACCGACTGCCAGTCGCCCTGCCAGTCGGCCAGCGTGCGGGGTTTGATCTCGTCATCCTCGAAATAGCCGTTGTAGATGCGCTCGGCCACCTCATCGTGGCTGTGCGAATGGTCATGCGCGTGGCTGTGGTCATGATCCGTGTCGGAGCTTTGCCCAAGGGCCTGCGTTCCGATGATCAGGGCTGCACCGATTGCAATCGCGCCAAGGGGGCGGGGGATCTGCATGTTTCCATCCTCGTTTTCTGTTCACAGAGATTCGATATGCTATAACATAACAAATATGGATTAATCGGATCGGTTCCGGCTGACAAGGGGGCCTTGCCATTGAGTTTCGCGCATGGATACCCAAGTGATGCGCATCCCGCCGCCTTTGCGCGGATCGAGCGGCCCTGAACCTCTGGAAAATGACGGCCCCTGTCTTTTGTTTCTTTTTTGTTCTCATTTTTCGGTTGGATACCGGGCCGCGCTCAATTAAGTTTTCCGCAACACTCCCGGGAGTCTGTCATGGCGGATCTGAAACAGATCGAAGTGCGCGGTGCGCGCGAACATAATCTCAAGAATATCGACGTCGATATTCCGCGCGACCGGCTGGTGGTGATCACCGGGCTTTCGGGCTCGGGCAAGTCGAGCCTTGCCTTCGACACGATCTATGCCGAGGGGCAGCGCCGTTATGTCGAAAGCCTGTCGGCCTATGCGCGGCAGTTCCTCGACATGATGGAGAAACCGGATGTGGATCATATCAGCGGCCTCAGCCCCGCGATCTCCATCGAGCAAAAGACGACCTCGAAAAACCCGCGCTCGACCGTGGGCACGGTGACCGAGATTTACGATTATCTGCGGCTGCTCTTCGCCCGCGTCGGCACGCCCTACAGCCCCGCCACCGGCCTGCCGATCGAGGCGCAGCAGGTGCAGGACATGGTCGACCGCGTGATGGCGATGGAGGAGGGCACGCGCGCCTACCTGCTGGCCCCCATCGTGCGCGACCGCAAGGGCGAATACCGCAAGGAATTCCTGGAACTGCGCAAGCAGGGTTTCCAGCGCGTCAAGGTCGATGGGCAGTTTCACGACCTGGACGAACCGCCCACGCTGGACAAGAAATTCCGCCATGACATTGACGTGGTGGTGGACAGGATTGTCGTGAAAGAGGGGCTGGAAACCCGGCTGGCCGACAGTTTCCGCACCGCGCTGGACCTGGCCGACGGGATCGCGGTTCTGGAAACCGCCCCGCGCGAGGGCGAGCCGGAGCGCATCACCTTCAGCGAGAATTTCGCCTGTCCCGTCAGCGGCTTCACCATCCCCGAGATCGAGCCGCGGCTGTTTTCCTTCAACGCGCCCTTCGGGGCCTGCCCGGTATGCGACGGGCTGGGGATGGAGCTGTTTTTCGACGAACGGCTGGTGGTGCCCGATCAGAACCTGAAAATCAGCGATGGCGCCCTGGCGCCCTGGCGCAAGGGCAAAAGCCCCTATTTCCTGCAGACGATCGAGGCCATCGCCCGGCATTACGAGTTCGACAGGAACGCGAAATGGAAGGATCTGCCCGCCCATGTGCAACAGGTGTTCCTGTTTGGCTCGGGCGACGAGGAAATCCAGTTCCGCTATGACGAGGGCGGGCGCGTCTATCAGGTCAGCCGCGTGTTCGAGGGCGTGATTCCCAACATGGAACGCCGTTACCGCGAAACCGACAGCAACTGGGTGCGCGAGGAATTCGAACGCTACCAGAACAACCGCCCCTGCGGCGCCTGCGGCGGCTATCGCCTGCGCGACGAGGCGCTGGCGGTCAAGATTGCCGGGCTGCATGTGGGGCAGGTGGTCGAAATGTCGATCCGCGAGGCCCATGACTGGTGCGCCTCGGTGCCCGAACACCTGACGAAGCAGAAGAACGAGATCGCCCGCGCGATCCTCAAGGAAATCCGCGAAAGGCTGGGTTTCCTGAACAATGTCGGGCTGGAATACCTGACGCTCAGCCGCAGCGCGGGCACCCTGTCGGGCGGCGAAAGCCAGCGTATCCGGCTGGCCAGCCAGATCGGCAGCGGGCTGACGGGCGTGCTTTACGTGCTGGACGAACCCTCCATCGGACTGCATCAGCGCGACAATTCGCGGCTTCTGGATACGCTCAAGAACCTGCGCGACCAGGGCAATACCGTGCTGGTCGTCGAACACGACGAAGAGGCGATCCGCGAGGCCGATTACGTCTTCGACATCGGCCCCGGCGCGGGCGTGCATGGCGGGCAGGTGGTCAGCCAGGGCACACCGGCGCAGGTGGCGGCCGACGCGGCCAGCCTGACCGGGCAATACCTGTCGGGCGCGCGCGAAATCGCGGTGCCCACTGAGCGGCGCAAGGGCAACAAGAAGAAGGTGACGGTGGTCAAGGCCACGGGCAACAACCTGAAAGACGTGACTGCCGAGTTTCCGCTGGGCAAGTTCGTCTGCGTCACAGGCGTGTCGGGCGGCGGGAAATCCACGCTGACGATCGAAACGCTGTTCAAGACCGCCTCGATGCGGCTGAACGGCGCGCGCCAGACGCCGGCCCCCTGCGAGACGATCAAGGGGCTGGAGCATCTGGACAAGGTGATCGACATCGACCAGCGTCCCATCGGCCGCACCCCGCGGTCGAACCCGGCCACCTATACCGGCGCGTTCACGCCGATCCGCGACTGGTTCGCCGGTCTGCCCGAGGCCAAGGCGCGCGGTTACAAGCCGGGGCGCTTCAGCTTCAACGTCAAGGGCGGGCGCTGCGAGGCCTGCCAGGGCGATGGCGTCATCAAGATCGAGATGCATTTCCTGCCCGATGTCTATGTCGAATGCGAAACCTGCAAGGGCGCGCGCTACAACCGCGAAACTCTGGAAATCCGGTTTAAAGGCAAGAGTATAGCCGATGTTCTTGATATGACGGTCGAAGAGGCGCAGGAGTTCTTCAAGGCGGTGCCGTCGATCCGCGAAAAGATGGATGCGCTGGTGCGCGTCGGGCTTGGCTATATCAAGGTGGGCCAGCAGGCCACCACCCTGTCGGGCGGTGAGGCGCAGCGCGTCAAGCTGTCCAAGGAGCTGGCCAAACGCTCGACCGGGCGCACGCTCTACATCCTCGACGAACCCACCACGGGGCTGCATTTCGAGGATGTGCGCAAGCTGCTGGAGGTGCTGCACGAGCTGGTCGAGGCGGGTAATACCGTGGTGGTGATCGAACACAACCTCGATGTCATCAAGACCGCCGACTGGATCATCGACATCGGCCCCGAGGGCGGCGATGGCGGCGGCGAGATCGTGGCCACCGGCACGCCCGAGGACGTGGCCGGGGTCGAGCGCAGCCATACCGGGCGCTATCTCAAGCCGATGCTGCGGGCGGGCAGGGTGGCGGCGGAATAGCCGCCGCTCAGTTCAGGATCGCGGCCGCGGCGCCGATCAGGTCCAGCACGACCTTGGTGTCACGATCCACCCGCAGCACCTGGTCGCCGATACGGTAATAGGTTTCGTGCGGGTCAAGGCCCCAGCGGCCGGGGTCGCGGATGACGATGTAATCGCCCGTCACCCGGTCGCCCACGCGATAGCCGGATTTCGCCAGCCCGGGCGGCACGCAGGCGGGGCTTTTCCTGGCAAGGCCGGGCGGGCAGCCCTTGGGTCCTGCCTGGGCGGGGGAAAATCCGGTGGCCATCAGGGCGGCAAGCCCGATGGCAAGGTATTCTGCGCGGGTCATGCGGGGCCTCCTTGCGGTGTGGTCACAAGGATAGGCCGGGCCGCTGGCCCTGGCCACCGCGCGGGCGGCGCACAGGCAAAAGGCCGCCCATCGGGCGGCCTTTCATCGGGTGTAGCCCGCTTACCCGGTCTTGCAGGTGTTGATCCCGAGAAGCGAGTAAAGCAGGCAGGACCCCATCAGCCCGGTGGCCAGCGGAACGACACCGATCCACATCCACCAGCCATAGCCCATGAGCGCGCCGATGATCAGAAGCACGCCGATGACGACGCGAACGATACGGTCGATATTGCCGACATTCTTGGTCATGTGATGTCCTTTCGGAACTGTATGCGATATTTCTGATATGATAGGCGAATTGCCCGTCATGCGCCATGTCATTTTGACGCGGGCGCGCTCAGCGCGTGCCCAGCAGGATCGAGAACAGCCCGATCATGGCAAGGATCTCGCTGCTGTTGTTGTCGACCCGGACGACGCGCTGGTTGACCACGCGGTACCGTTGCCCGTGCGGCAGGGGCGGCAACCGGCGCAGTTGCGCGGGGCTGAGCGCGCGGCCGGGCAGGGGGCGCTGCACGCGATGCCGGGGCGCCGGCCCCCAGTCGCGCCGCCCGTCCCGGCCGATACGGCTGGCGCCGTGATCCTGCCGGTAGGCGGGCTGGTATGCCCGGCGGCCCGGGCCGTCATGCCACTGGTGCGATTGCACGTGCCGGGGCTGTTTGCCGTAATCGGCCGCCATTGCGGCGGGGCTGAACCCGACAAGAAGAGCGGCGGCAAGGATGGCTGTACGTTTCATCTCGAAGTCCTTTCGCGGTTTGCGGTGCGGTTCGAGAGGTGAAACGGCACAGCCCCGCCCATCCGTTGCGGGCGGGGCTCACGTTCGCGTTATGACCGGGCGATCAGCCCCGGTGGCGCTTTTCAAAGCGCGGCAGCATGGCGCTGAAATCCATGCCGCGGCCGCCCTCGTCCTCGACGAAGCGGCGATACAGCTCCAGCGCGGCCTGGCCCATCGGGGTGTCGGCATCCGCCGCCTCGGCGGCCTGTTGCGACAGGCCCAGATCCTTGAGCATCAGCTCGGCCGCGAAACCGGGCTTGTAATCGTTGTCGGCGGGCGATTGCGGCCCGACGCCCGGCGCGGGGCAATAGGCGTTCATCGTCCAGCTATAGCCCGACGAGGTGCTGACCACGTCGAACATCTTTTGCCGGTCCAGCCCCAGCTTGTCGGCCAGCGCGAAAGCCTCGCAGGTGGCGATCATGGTGACGCCGAGGATCATGTTGTTGCAAATCTTGGCGGCCTGGCCTGCGCCCGCGTCGCCGCAATGCACGGCCTTCTGGCCCATGATGTCGAACAGCGGTTCGGCCCTGGCGAAGGCATCGGCGCTGCCGCCGCACATGAAGGTCAGCGTGCCCGCCGTGGCCCCGCCCACGCCGCCCGATACCGGCGCGTCGACAAAGCCGAGCCCCGCCTCCGTGGCCTGTCCGGCCACCGCGCGCGCGCTTTCGACATCGACAGTCGAGCAATCGACCAGCGTCGCGCCCTTGTCCATCGCGGGGATCACCTCGCCCGCGACGGTGCGCAGGATCTGGCCGTTGGGCAGCATGGTGATCACCACGTCGGCCCCTTTGGCGGCCTCGGCGCCGCTGGCGGCCTGTGCCACGCCCTCGACCGTGACGCCGGCGGCGTCAAAGCCCGTCACCTCGTGCCCGGCGGCGACGAGGTTGGCGGCCATCGGCGCGCCCATGTTGCCCAGTCCGATGAATCCGATTTTCATTGCTCAGTTCTCCTCCTCGAAGGTCAGGGTATCGGCGCCAAGCGGCGCCAGCATGGCGGTCACATCGGCCCGGCTCACGCCGTCCAGCGCGTGCCGCCACTGCGGGTTGCGGTCCTTGTCGATGATCGCGGCGCGGATGCCTTCCAGGAAATCCGCATGTTCCATTGCGCGCCAGGTAAACCGGTATTCCATGTCCAGGGCCGCGCGGATGCCGTCTGCGTCACGCAGGCGGCGCACCATCTCGATCGTGCAGGCCATCGACAGCGGCGCGTTGCGCGTCATGGATTTCAGCGCCGCCGCCGCCAGTTCGCCCCCGTCGGCGCGCAGGGTGTCAAGGATGTCGGCCAGCGTGTCGCCCGCGAACAGCGCGTCGATCTGCGCCGCCTGCGGGGCAAGCGTGCCCCCGGGCGGCGTGGTGGCGGCATCCGCGACGATACCGGCATCGCCCGTCGCGCACAGTTCGGCGATCAGGGCGGGCCAGTCGGCCTCGGGGATGTAGCTGTCGGCAAACCCGGCAAGGATCGTGTCGGCCGGTCCCAGCCGTGCGCCGGTCAGGCCCAGGTATTCCCCCAGCCGGCCCGGCGCACGCGCCAGGATCAGCGAGCTGCCCACATCCGGCACCAGCCCGATGCTGCATTCCGGCAGGGCGATCTGGATCGTGTCGCCGACGATGCGGTGGCTGCCATGGCAGCCGATTCCCACGCCGCCGCCCATGGAAAAGCCCTGCATCAGGCTGACCACCGGCTTGGCATATTCGAACAGCGCGGCATTCATGCGGTATTCGTCGGTCCAGAAGCGGTGCCCGTAGGCGTAATCCCCCGCCACCCCCGAGCGGTAGAGCGCGGCGATATCGCCGCCCGCGCAGAACGCCTTGTCGCCGGCGGCGTCGATCACCACCAGTTTGACCGCATCGTCCTGCGCCCAGTCGCGCAGCGCGGCATGGATCGCCAGCGCCATGTCATGCGTCAGCGCGTTCAGCGCCTTGGGCCGGTTCAGGGTGATACGGCCGGCATGGCCTTCGGTTCGGATGTCGATTTCGGTCATCGGATATATCTCTGTTGGGCGCAATGTCGGGCGGCGATGCCCGGCGGCAGGCCGGGCCGCGCCCGACCCTCCCCCTGCGGGGGCGCATTGTCAACGTCATGTGCCGGCGCGGCGCCACGGGTGAAACGGGCGCCGCGCATCGGTCTCAGCCCCGGTCGGCCAGCATCTGCCGGCTGACGATCAGGCGCATGATCTCGTTCGTGCCTTCGAGGATCTGGTGCACGCGCAGGTCGCGCACGATCTTTTCCACCCCGTAATCGGCCAGGTAGCCATAGCCGCCATGCAGTTGCAGGCACTGGTTGGCCACGTCGAAGGCGTTGTCGGTCACCAGCAACTTGGCCATCGCGCAGAATTTCGTGGCATCCGGCGTGCCGTTGTCCAGCTTCCACGCGGCCTGCCGCAGGAAGGTGCGCGCCGATTCCAGCTTGACCTCCATCTCGGCCAGGCGGAATTGCAGCGCCTGGAACTGGTCGATGGTTTTGCCGAAGGCCTTGCGCTCGCCCATATAGGCCAGCGTCAGGTTCAGCGCCTGCTGTGCGCCGCCAAGCGCGCTGGCCGCGATGTTCAGCCGCCCGCCATCCAGCCCCGCCATCGCATAGACGAAACCGCGGCCTTCCTCGCCGATCAGGTTGTCCAGCGGCACCATGCAATCGTCGAACTGAACCTGCGCGGTGGGCTGGCTGCGCCATCCCATCTTGTCCTCGAGCCCGCCATAGGACAGCCCGTCGGCCCCCGATTCCACCACCACGGTGGAAATGCCCCTGGGCCCGTCATCGCCGGTGCGCACCATGGTGACATAGGCATCGGAATAGGACCCGCCCGAGATGAACGCCTTGGTCCCGTTCAGCCTGTAGCCTTCGTTCGTCCTGTCCGCGCGGGTGCGCAGCGCGGCCGCGTCCGAGCCCGAGCCGGGTTCGGTCAGGCAATAGGAAAACACCTTTTCCATGCTGCACAGGTCGGGCAGCCATTTCTGCTTGGTCTCGTCGCTGCCGAACTTGTCGATCATGCCGCCGCACATGTTGTGGATCGACAGGAACGACCCGACCGAGGGGCAGGCCATCGCCAGCGCCTCGAACACCAGCGTCGCGTCCAGCCGGCTGAGGCCGGAGCCGCCGTAGTCCTCGGACACGTAGATGCCGCCAAGGCCCAGCTCGGCCACGCGGGGCCACAGCTCCCTGGGGATGGTGCCCTGTTTTTCCCAATCCTGCGCGTGGGGTGCGATATGTTCCTGCCCAAAGGCAAAGGCCATATCGAAGATCGCTGTCTGCTCCTCGCTCAGCGCATAGTCCATCAGTCTCCTCCCGGGATGCGGCGAATTGAACGGCTGTTTAATTTCCGATCCTTACAACAGTTTTTCAGGCAGGGAAAGCAGCCTACAGATCGGCGTGAAACTCGTCGATCAGATGCGCCACCACCGCGCGCATGGCATCCCCGTGGTCGCGGCCGGTTTCGCGGGCGCGGGCATAGACACCGCGTTGCTGGCTGGCGGAATTGCCCGCCCGCACGATGGCGCGGGTGTTTTCGACCTCGGCCAGCGCCCCCAGCGCCTGCGCGTCGTCGGCGACCAGCGCGATCAGCTCTTCGGCCAGCGTGTCGTAGGGGACGATTTCACGGATGCCGAAATCGATCAACCCTTCGGTCAGGCCGTATCGCTGCGCGCGCCAGCGGTTTTCGTTGACAAGGAAGGCGTCGTAGATCCGCCACCGCTGGTTGGTCAGGCTGAGCCGCCACAGCATCCGCGTCAGCGACTGGATCAGCGCGGCCAGCGTCAGCGTGGTTTCCAGCCGGGGCGAGACATCGCAGATCCGCGCCTCGATCGTCGGAAAGCGGGACGAGGGGCGCAAATCCCACCAGATCTTGCTGGCGTCCTCGATCACCTCAAGTTCGGTCAGCGCCTGCACCGAGCGTTCGAAACTGCCCCAGCCCTCCAGCCGTGGCGGCAGCCCGGTGCGCGGCAGGTTGTCGAACACCGTCAGCCGGTAGGATGACAGCCCGGTGTCCTCGCCCTGCCAGTAGGGCGAAGAGCAGGACAGCGCCAGAAGGTGCGGCAGGAAATAGACCAGCTGGTTCATCAGGTCGATGCGCTGGTCCTTTGCGGCGATGCCCACATGCACATGCATCCCGCAGATCAGCATCCGCCGCACCACGCCCGCCAGGTCCTGGCGCAGGTCGTTATAGCGGTCCTTGTCGGTGTGGTGCTGGTCGCGCCAGTCGGCAAAAGGATGGCACGAGGCCGCGATGGGCGCGAGGTTGTAATCGGCCGCGATGCGCGCCACCGTGCTGCGCAGGTGGCGCAGATCCTCGCGCGCCTCGGCGACATTGGCGCAGACGCGGGTGCCGATCTCGACCTGGCATTCCAGGAACTCGGGGCTGAACTGCCCTTCCAGCGCGGCGGCACAGCGTTCCATCAGCCCGTCCGGGGCAGGGGAGAGCGCCAGGCTGTCGCGGTCGACCAGCAGGTATTCCTCTTCCACGCCGATGGTGAAATCGGGTTGCGCGATGACCATCGGCTGTCCCTCCCTGTGCCGGGCTGTGCGGGCAGTTCAGCACGATCCGTCCCGGTTCGGCAAGCATGGGGGCAAAAAAGAAACGGCCCCCGAGGGGGCCGCTTCGTAATTTCGCATCGCGTTGCCGTAAAGGCTTACGCGGCTTTCTTGCGGCGGCGCAGCGCGGCCATGCCGCCAAGACCGGTCAGCAGAAGCAGGCCGCCGGCGGGCAGCGGAACGACGGCTGCTGCAGCGGTGACGTTGGCATAGATGCCCAGCGTCGAGGTGCCGTTTTCGGGGTTGAACCACAGGCCACCCGCGAACGTTCCGTCGCTGCCACCGACCAGGCTGGCCGAGAAACCGTCCAGCGTCAGGCCTTCGCCCAGATCGAGGGGCAGGGTCCAGCCGAAGTCAAAGCCACCGAGAGCCACGGCAAAGATCTCGTCGCCGGTGGGGTTGGTGGTGTTCTCGATGGTGAACTTGACCTCTTCGCTGCCGGTATGTGCCGAGGGCGAGCTCAGCATCAGGTCGATCACGGCTTTCGCGGTGAACTCGTCCGGCGTGATATCTTCCGGCGAGCTGGCATTGTACCAGGTCAGGCTGCCGACCAGGTATTGACCCGCGCCGCTGGGCACGTTGTGCGAGAAGCTTTCGTCATTGATCGTCAGCGAGCTGCGCGCAGGGTTGCTGTGGTTATGGCCATCGGTTTCACCGGGCCATTCGAGGGTCGAGGTGCCAAGGCCGCTTGCGCCATCAACACCGCCGGTGCACCAGAACAGGAACGAACTCGTGCAGGTGTAGCCGCCGTTCTCATTCGTGAATTCACCGCTGCTGCTGCCCGACAGCGTGGCAGCCGAGGCTCCGGTCGCCATCGCCGCCGTGAACAGGCCGGCCAAAAGAAGTTTTCCCAATTCCATATCGAAATCCTTTCGAAATCTTGTTCGTGTCAATAAGGCAGCTTGTTTCCGGCGCAGGTTCCAGACGTAACTGTCCCTAAGTCTTCCGGTCGCGGGTCACGACCCTGTGATACGCTGCCATAATCCTGCCCGCTTTCCAACATAATCATGAGAATTCAGACCGCTGCCGCGAGGAATGTGGGCAAAATTGTGGATAAGCCCCGGATTGTCGGAAACAATCCGTGGAGAACCCTGGTTCGTGCCGATTTATGGAAACAATGGGGCCTGATCTGGCGTGTATCCGCAATGCGTATACATCCCTGGGTTTTGCCCGGGCAATACCGTCCATAGCCTGATTCGACGCGGATTCACATCCATTCCGGCCGATCCCCGCCGGACCGGCCAGAACCTGCCGGCCACCGGAGCGAAAACGCCCGGCTCTCCTGCGACGCGCGCCAGGGTTGCGCCGCAATGCATCTGTATGTTTTGATTGGAGCTATTCTCGAAAGCACATTTTCAACAGGAGGGCCATTTCATGCCCAGCGAAAACCGGGTCGCCGTGGCGGTCATTCACGGCATGGGAAGCCAGGGCGACAAGGCCCAGGGCAACGATCAGATCAGTTTCTCGGCCGATCTCTATCGCGGGTTGCGCAGCCGTATCGGCGCCGCGCGGTTCGACCGGCTTGTCGGCTGGCGCGAAATCTTCTGGGCCGACATCCTGCAGTTGCGCCAGCAGGAATACATCGACGACGCGCTGGCGGGTGAGGCGCGCTGGATGAAGACGCGCGAATTCGTGATGCACCGGCTCGCCGATGCCGCGGCCTATCGCTATGAAAGGGACCCGAACGCCTTTGTCTATCCCGCGGTGCATGACCGTGTCCGCGCTGCCATCGCGCATCTGGAAACCGTCACCGGCGCCGGGGTGCCGCTGATCGTGCTGGCGCATTCGCTGGGCGGGCATATCATGTCGAACTACATCTGGGACATGCAGCACGGGCATACCGACGCCCCGACGCCGTTCCAGCGGTTCCAGACGATGGCGGGCATGATCACCTTCGGCTGCAACATCCCGATCTTCACCTTCGCCTATCCCCGCGACAAGGTGCAGGCCATCGCCCGCCCGGGCACGCATATCCCCCCGGGCCGGCAGCTGACCCCCTGGTGGCTGAGTTTCAACGACCGCGACGATCCGCTGGGAATGCCGCTGCGCCACGCGGGCGACGGGTACAGGGCGCTTTACGACTCCGGCGAGCTGCGCGAGCACTGGATCGACACCGGCAACATCTTCACCTCGTGGAACCCGGCCTCGCATAACGGGTACTGGAAGGATGCCGATTTCCAGCAGCCCGTGGCCGGGATGATCGAGGCCGCGATGCGGATCGGGTCGCTGGCGTGAACGGGGGGGCGACGTTAATGCCCTCGTTTCGGGCAGTTATTGTCTCTGATGTTTTGTCAATGCCAGACTTGATGGGGGATTGTTTTCAGATTCTGAGATTGTTGGGGTAAATACATGAAATAAGGCGACAATACGGCACGGGCTTGCTAAGGGGGAACGAACCCGCGTCAGGATGTTTGGACGGGGGAATGGTAGTTATCAGATGGGAATTGAATACATGTTCAGGAAAATCGTTCTGTCCGCCGCGTTCGCCGTTGGGGCCGTAAGCGCTGCACAGGCAGCGACCTATACGTTCGACTTCACGGTGCCGCGCGCCGATAATCAGGAGGCGCAGTATTACACCTCGAACGAGGATGCCAGTTTCGGCGTGACGGTCGAAGGTTTCTATTACAGCCTGCTCGGCTCGTCCTACGTTCAGGGCGGAGCGATCGACGTCGATTCCAATTCCTACGGGCTGATCAGCCAGAACGGCTGGGACGAGCATCACACGATCGACAGCTGGGGCAGTGACGAGTCGATGAAGTTCACCTTCGACAATGGCGCACTGGTCACGCTGACCAATATCGTCATCAGCTGGGCGGAAGGGTATGGCTGGTACGACCTGTTCGGCGACGACAGCCTTATCGGCTCGTCGCGCTTCGGGACGCCGGCCTCGTCGGATGAATATAACAGCTTTGCCGTCGGCACGCGGACGCATTCGATCTATTATCACAGGACCTGCGGCAACCGGTTCTCCGGGTACTACAACTGCTCGTACACGGATTACAAGGAATCCGGTATCAAGATCGAATCCATCACTGTGGAATATACCGCGCCGCCCAGTGTCGTGCCGCTGCCCGCAGGCGCACCGCTGCTGCTTGGCGGTTTTGGCGCGCTGGCCTTCCTGCGCCGCCGCAAATCCGCCTGAGCGGGACCGCGAGACAAAGGTAAAGGCGCCGTTTTCCGGCGCCTTTTTCTTTTATCCGGCCGGCGATCCGTCTTTGGCCCCTTCGGCATCGCCTGTTCTTCCCGGTCCGGGCAAACGCGGTGCGTTAGCGACCCGAAGGATCGGAGCCGCGGATGGTCGTGTAGAACAGATGGTCCGGGCCAAACAGGGTGTCGAGCGTTCCGCCGGGGATCGTGCAATGCTGCATGACCTCGTCCTCGCTTTGGCACAGGCGGACATGGATGCCCCCGACGGCCTTCGCGGCAATGGCGAACATATGCGCCATTCCATATTTCCAGCTTTCCCGCGTCAGGATCACAAGGCGCAACTCGTGCCCCTCGCACGCAAAGATGGATCGGAGCCAGTCGGTAAACCCGAGCACCTCGGTAAAGCGGGCATCATATTGATCGGCCTCGCGGGTGTCGATCAGGGCGACACAGTCAAATGGCGGGGTGTCGTTGTCGAGGATCGTGGCCGTCGCCACATCCCTCATCTGAACAAGGGAGACCTGTCCATGAAACCGCAACAGCGTAAGCTTCAGGTCGTTCCGAAGGTAGAACCCGATCATCGTGCAACCCAAACCCAGACATTGCGCGGGTCGCCGGGATCGTTGCGGAAAGGGACCATGGCGCACCATGGTCCCTATAGGCTGTTTTGTCGCTTCAGTCCATGGCCTTGAAGTTGAATTCGCCGCCTTCCTTGATGCCCGAGGGCCAGCGCGAGGTCACCGTCTTGGTGCGGGTGTAGAACTTGAACGCGTCCGGCCCGTGCTGGTTCAGGTCGCCGAAGGCCGATTTCTTCCAGCCGCCGAAGGTGTGATAGGCCAGCGGCACCGGGATCGGCACGTTGATACCGATCATGCCGATATTGATCCGGTTGGCGAAATCGCGCGCGGCGTCGCCGTCGCGGGTGAAGATCGCCGTGCCGTTGCCGTATTCGTGGTCCATCGCCAGGCCGACCGCCTCTTCGTAAGAGGCCGCGCGCACGGTCGACAGGACCGGGCCGAAGATCTCTTGCTTGTAGATGTCCATGTCGGGCGTCACGCGGTCAAAGAGGTGCGGGCCGACAAAGAACCCGTCCTCGTACCCCTGCAGGCTGAAATCGCGGCCATCGACCACCAGCTCGGCGCCCTGGTCCACGCCCGACTGCACCAGCCCGAGGATCTTTTCCTTGGCGGCAGCCGTCACCACGGGGCCGTAATCCACGTCGTCACCGGCGGTGTAGGGCCCGACCTTCAGCGCCTCGATGCGCGGCACCAGCTTTTCGATCAGGCGGTCGGCGGTCTCGTCGCCCACCGGCACGGCCACCGAGATCGCCATGCAGCGTTCGCCCGCCGCGCCATAGCCCGCGCCGATCAGCGCGTCGGCGGCCTGGTCCATGTCGGCGTCCGGCATGATGATCATGTGGTTCTTGGCGCCGCCGAAACACTGCACCCGCTTGCCGTTCGAACAGCCGCGGCCATAGATGTATTCGGCGATCGGGGTCGAGCCGACGAAGCCGATCGACTGGATCACCGGATGGTCGAGGATCGCGTCCACCGCTTCCTTGTCGCCGTTGACGACCTGCAGGATGCCCTTGGGCAGCCCGGCCTCTTCCATCAGTTCCGCCAGCATCAGCGGCACGGACGGGTCACGCTCGGACGGTTTGAGGATGAAGGCGTTGCCGCAGGCGATGGCGGGCGCGAACATCCACATCGGGATCATGGCCGGAAAGTTGAAGGGCGTGATGCCCGCGGTCACGCCCAGCGGCTGACGCATGGAATACATGTCGATGCCGGGGCCGGCGCTGTCGGTGAATTCGCCCTTCAGCAGTTGCGGCGCGCCGATGCAGTATTCCACCACTTCCAGGCCGCGCTGCACGTCGCCCTTGGCGTCGGGAAAGGTCTTGCCGTGTTCGCGGCTCAGCGCCTCGGCCAGCTTGTCCATGTCACGGTTCAGCAGATCGACGAATTTCATCATCACCCGCGCGCGGCGCTGCGGGTTGACCGCGCCCCAGGCGGGCTGGGCGGCGGCCGCCACCTCGACCGCGCGGGCCATTTCGTCGGCGCCGGCCAGCGGGCATTTCGCCTGCACTTCGCCGGTGGCGGGGTTGTAGACATCCGCGAAACGGCCGGACGTGCCTTTGACATGTTCGCCGTTGATGTAATGGGTCAGTTCCTGCATGGGATTCCTCCTCTCGATGCTGGGCGCAGGATAGGCTTGCAAATTTCCCGGCGATAGGGGCAAGTTTCCAAAAAGGCATTGCAAAAATGCATGGAGGTGCCGGGCATGACCAGCAACGATCTGCATTGGGACGATCTGCGCATCTTCCTGGCGGTGGCGCGCAGCGAAAGCCTGTCGGGCGCGGGCAAGATCCTGCGCGTCGACCCGGCCACCGTCGGCCGCCGCATTGCCCGGCTCGAGGAACGGATGGGCGCGCCGCTGTTCGCCAAGTCACCACAGGGTTACGCGATGACCGATGCGGGCCAGCGCCTGCTGGTCCATGCCGAGCGCGCCGAACAGGCGCTGGCCGGCGCGCTTGAGGAAGTGCGCGGCCAGCCCGGCACGCTGTCGGGCCAGATCCGCATCGGCGCACCGGATGGCTGTGCCAATTACCTGTTGCCGCAGGTCTGCATGCGGATCATGCAGGACAACCCCGACCTGGAGGTGCAGATCGTCGCGCTGCCGCGCGTGGTGAACCTGTCCCGGCGCGAGGCCGACATGGCCATCGCCGTCAGCCCGCCCGCCACCGGCCGGCTGCTGGTGCAGAAGATCACCGATTACAGGCTGCATCTTGCTGCCGCGCGCAGCTACCTGGACCATCACCCGCCGATCCGGGCGCTGGACGACCTGCGCGGCCACCGCATCATCGGCTATATCCCCGACATGATCTTCGACAAGGAGCTGGATTACCTGCACGAGATCGGGGTCGAGAGGGTGGCGATGGCGTCGAACTCGGTTCCGGTGCAGTTCAACTGGGTGTGCCAGGGCGGCGGCATCGGGGTGGTGCACGATTTCGCCATCCCCTCGGGGCAGGGTATCCGCAGGATATTGCCCGACCTGATCAGCCTGACGCGCAGCTTCTACCTGATCCGCCATGCCGACGACCGGCGGCTGGAACGGCTCAACCGTTTCGCGGTGGCCCTGTGCGACGGGCTGAAGGCCGAGGTTCAGCGGCTCGAAGCGCAAAGCTGAGCACGCGACTTGACAGATTGTCGCATCCCGTGGACGCTGGATTTCCACGCATAGCTACGGGAGGAACGTCACATGCTGGTCCACCAGATCCTCAAGTCCAAGGGCGACGGCACCGTTTTCACGGTCAGGCCCGGAACGCTGGTGTCGGATGCGGCGCAGGTTCTGGCCGAACGGCGGATCGGGGGCCTCGTGGTGTCGAAGGACGGCAAGTCGGTCGACGGTATCCTGTCCGAGCGCGACATCGTGCGCAGCCTGGCGCTGCGCGGGGCGGTCTGCCTGTCCGAGGCGGTCGACGACATGATGACGCGCAACCCGTCCTGCTGTTCGCGCAACGACACCGCCGACGACGTGCTGCAACGGATGACCGACGGGCGGTTCCGCCACATGCCGGTGACCGAGAATGCCGAGCTGGTGGGCATCGTCACCATCGGCGACGTGGTCAAGGCGCGGCTCGAGGAACTGGCGATGGAGCGCAACGCGCTGGAAGGCATGATCATGGGCCACTGAGGGCCCGGTCAGGGCGGTACCCGGAAAAACGGGTTGCATTCGGGGGCGCAATATTATTGCGTTCGCAAAACGCCAATCAGCCGCCAAGCGAGGGACAATCATGCGCATCGGCCTTTACCCCGGCACCTTCGATCCGATCACGCTGGGTCATATCGACATCATCCGCCGCGCCGCGACGCTGGTCGACCGGCTGGTGATCGGCGTGGCGATCAACCGCGACAAGGGGCCGCTGTTCTCGCTCGAGGAACGGGTCGAGATGATCGAGGCGGAATGCGCCGCGCTGAGCCGCGAAACCGGGACCCAGATCGTGGCCCACCCGTTCGAGAACCTGCTGATCAACTGCGCCCACGATGTCGGCGCCCAGGTGATCGTGCGCGGCCTGCGCGCGGTTGCGGATTTCGAATACGAGTTCCAGATGGTCGGCATGAACCGTGCGCTGGATGCCTCGGTCGAAACCGTGTTCCTGATGGCCGATGCCCGCCACCAGGCGATCGCGTCCAAGCTGGTCAAGGAAATCGCGCGGCTGGACGGGGATGTTACGAAATTCATCCCTGCCATGGTCAAGGAACGGCTGCTGACCAAGCTCGGCAAGGTGTGACAAGGCGGGCGGGTCTGCCGCCTGATCCTTCCGTATTGCCGCAACAGAGGGTATCGCCCGGCCGTGGTCGGGCGATGCCCGGGCCGCTGCGCGGCCGTTCCGGGCAGGGTAGCCCCCCTCAACAGCCGCTCATCCCCGCCTCATATCCCCGGATCGGTCCGGCGGATGAACTCGGCACACGCCTGCGGATGCGTCAGCGGCAGCATATGGCCGCCCTGCGTCACCTCCAGCCTGATCGCGGGATGATCGGCCACCAGCTTGCGGCCCTGGGTTTCGACCGACAGGATGCGGTCGTCTTCCCCGAACAGCACGGCCACCGGCACCGGCATGTCGGCATAGCCCGCGCGCATCCATTTGATATCGGCCAGCGACGCCATGTAATCGCGGCTGGTGTTGAAGAACGAAACGGGGCGCAGCCCCAGCAGCCCGCCGCCCTTCGTGCTGTAATCGGGTGGCACGGGGTCGGGGCCGAAGATAAGGTCGAACACCATATCGGTGCTGCGCAGCCCGATCGGCGTGGCCAGCGTCCAGGCCAGCGCCTTGCGCACAAGATCGGACTTGATGCCGAGGCTCGCAAAGGCGGCCGAGGGCGCATCGCCCCCGCGCGTCAGCGGCGCCAGCAGGGCAAGGCCGCGCGCCTTTTCCGGGAAATCCTGCGCCAGGCATACGGCGATGGCCCCGCCCAGCGAATGCCCGACGATCAGCGGGCGCTCCAGCCCCAGCGCATCGATCGCCTCGGCCACGTAACCGGCCTGCGCGCGCGGGTTGGCGGGGGCGTCGTCGGGCCGGTCGGACCAGCCCATGCCGGGGCGGTCGATGGCGATGCAGCGATGGGTGGCCGACAGCGCATCCACCAGCGCGTAATCGAAATTGCCCAGTTGCGCGCCAAGCCCGTGGATCATCACGATGGCGGGGCCCTGGCCCTTGTCGACGTAATGCAGCCGCCCGGTGGAAATGTCCATGAACTGCCCGCGCGGCGGCACCGCCGCCTCGACCTTGCGCATGGTGTTCCAGGTGAACCAGACCAGCGCCGTCACGGTCGCGGCGATCAGCAGGACCAGCAGCCAGATTACCGTCATCATTGCGAAACCCTCCTGTCCGCGCCGGGATCAGGATAGGGGCAGGGTGCGGCGCAGGCCAGCGATCCGTGGCGTCACCGCCAGAAGGCCAGCCATTCGATCAGCTCCAGCCCCTTTTTCGCCAGGAACAGCAGGTTCGCCCCGTCACAGGCGAAGGCGTCGATGCCGATGGCGGCAAGAATGCTCAGCCCCAGGCCGATGGCGATCTGGTTTGTCATGGGCAAGGTCCGGCCTTACGGGATCAGGTGCCCCAGATATGGCCGAGCGCGGGGCGCAGCGCAAGCCGCCACGCCCCGGCAGGGATCACAGGGCGCGCTGCCCGATCGCCGCGGCCACGTCGGCCATGCGGCAGGAAAAGCCCCATTCGTTGTCATACCACGCCAGCACGCGCACCAGCCGCTTGCCGATCACCTTGGTCTGGTCGGGCGCGAAGATCGAGCTTTCCTCGGTATGGTTGAAATCGACCGAGACCTTGGGTTCGGGATCGTAGCCCAGGATACCCTTCAGCGCGCCCGATGCGGCCTCGGCCACCACGGCGTTCACGTCCTGCGCCGTCACGTCCTTGCCCGCGACAAAGGTCAGGTCCACCGCCGACACGTTCGGCGTCGGCACCCGGATGGCCGAGCCGTCCAGCTTGCCCTTCATCTGCGGCAGCACCTCGCCCAGGGCCTTGGCCGCGCCGGTCGAGGTGGGGATCATGCTCATCGCCGCGGCCCGCGCGCGATACAGGTCCTTGTGGCGGCGGTCGAGCGTGGGCTGGTCGCCGGTATAGGAATGGATCGTGGTCATGATGCCGCTTTCGATGCCGATTTCCGCATCCAGCACCTTGGCCAGCGGCGCCAGGCAGTTCGTCGTGCACGACCCGTTCGAGATCATCACGTCGCCCCTGGCAATCTGGTCGTCGTTCACGCCCATCACGATGGTCTTCTGCACGTTCTTCGCGGGCGCCGAGATCAGCACCGCCTTCGCACCACGCTCGATATGCTTTTGGCTTTTCTCGCCGTCGTTGAAATTGCCGGTGCATTCCAGCACCACGTCGACGCCGGACCAGTCCAGCTCGTCCATGTCGTAGGTGGAAAACATCTCCATCTCGCCATGGCCCAGGTCCATCATCCGCTCGCCGGTCTTCACCTCGTTGCGAAAGCGTCCGTGCACGCTGTCATAGCGGATCAGGTGGGCGGCGGTGTCCAGCGGGCCGGTGGCGTTCACCTTGACCACGCGCACGTCCTCGCGCGCGGTTTCCGCGATATGCATGAGGGTACAGCGCCCGATGCGGCCAAATCCGTTGATGCCAAGCGTGATGGTCATGACTGTCTCCAATGTATTCCGTTGTGGCGGGTATAGCCGCCGGCACCCGGGGCGGAAAGCCACGAAAACGACGCATGCGGCGGCTGTTAGCGCAAAAATACAGGCGGTTGCGCTAACAGCTTCCGCCCGGTCCGGGCTTGTCCCCGCGCGCGCATCGGTTAGGCTGTCGGCCAACGCGGGAAACGGGGGAAAGAGGTAAGGGGTATGAGCGGGCTACTGGCACTTCTCGACGACGTGGCGGCCATCGCCAAGGTCGCGGCGACCAGCGTCGACGACATCGCGGCGGCGGCCACCAAGGCGGGCACCAAGACGGCGGGCGTCATCATCGACGACGCGGCGGTGACGCCGAAATACGTGCAGGGCTTCGCGCCCGCGCGCGAATTGCCGATCATCTGGCGCATCACGCGGGGGTCGTTCTTCAACAAGCTGGTGATCCTGTTGCCGGTGGCGATGCTGCTGGCGAATTTCGCGCCATGGATGATCACGCCGCTGCTGATGCTGGGCGGCTCCTACTTATGTTTCGAAGGCGCGGAAAAGATATTCCATGCGCTGTTTCCCCATGCCGACAAGCATGTCGAGGCCGACATGTCGGTCAAGGACCCCGGCCACCTGGAAGAGGAAAAGGTCAAGGGCGCGATCAAGACCGATTTCATCCTTTCGGCCGAGATCATGACCATCGCGCTGGCCGCGATCGAGGCGCCGAATGTCTGGATGCAGGCGGCCACGCTGGCGGTGGTGGGCGTGCTGGTGACCGTCGCGGTCTACGGCTCGGTCGGGCTGATCGTGAAGATGGACGATGTCGGGCTTTACATGGCGCAGCAGGGGCGCACCGGGGCCGGCCGCGCCTTTGGCCGGGGGCTTGTCCGGTTCATGCCGGTGCTGCTCAGGATACTCTCCGTCGTCGGCACGGCGGCGATGCTCTGGGTCGGCGGCTCGATCATGGTGCACGGGCTGCACGATCTCGGGGTGCATTCCCCCTATGACGAGGTCAAGCACCTGGCAGAACTCGCCGCCGGTGCCGTGCAGAACGGCGTGGCGGGCGCGGTGAACTGGCTGGTCACGGCCTTCTGCGACGGGGTGCTGGGGCTGATCTGGGGCGTGATCCTGATCCCTGTCGCCACCCGCATCGTCGGCCCGCTGATCGGTGCCGTGACCGGCGGCAAGGCGGCGCATTGAAACCCCGGATATAAGGAAAGGCCCCGCAGGGCCCTTCCTCTCTCTGCAAATATCCCGGGGGGAGGCGCCGCAGGCGACGGGGGGCAAACCCCCTGCCACGTCTCAGCCCAGCAGGCGCTTGACCTCGGCCGCCACCGCCTCGGCCGTGATGCCGAATTTCTCGTACAGCACCTCGGCCGGGGCGGAGGCGCCGAAACCCGACATACCCACGAACCCGGCCTTGGCCTCGCGCCCGCGCTCGCCCAGCAGCCAGCGGTCCCAGCCCTGGCGCATGGCGGCCTCGACGCCCACGCGCACGGGACCGGCAGGCAGCACGCGGCGGCGATAGGCCTCGTCCTGTTCGGCGAACAGCTCCATGCAGGGCATCGACACCACGCGGGTGCCGATCCCGTCGGCCTCCAGCGCGGCGCGCGCGGCCATGGCGATTTCCACCTCGGAACCGGTGGCGATCAGGATCGCCCGGCGCTTGCCCGCCTCGGCATCGGCCAGCACATAGGCGCCCTGCGCGGTCAGGTTCCTGGTCTTGTGCTCGGAGCGCAGCGTCGGCAGGTTCTGCCGGGTCAGCGACAGAACCGAAGGCGTCGTTTTCGCACCCAGCGCCAGTTCCCACGCCTCGGCGGTTTCCACCGTGTCGCAGGGGCGGAACACCATCGTGTTGGGCGTCGCGCGCGAAATGGCCAGGTGTTCGACCGGCTGGTGGGTCGGGCCGTCCTCGCCCAGCCCGATGCTGTCATGGGTCATGACGAACACGCTGGGGATCTTCATCAGCGCGGCCAGCCGCATCGCGGGGCGGGCGTAATCGGTGAACGCCATGAAGGTGCCGCCATAGGGCCGGATGCCGCCATGCAGCGCCATGCCGTTCATCGCCGCGGCCATGCCGTGTTCGCGGATGCCCCAGTGGATGTAGCGGCCCTTGCGGTTGTCCACGTCGAACACGCCCAGATCGGCGGTTTTCGTGTTGTTCGATCCCGACAGGTCGGCGGAACCGCCCACGGTTTCGCCCATCACCGGGTTCACCACCTCCAGCACCATTTCGCTGGATTTGCGGGTGGCGACCTTGGGCGCGCTTTCGCTGACCTGCTTTTTCAGCGCGCGGATCACCGCCGACAGTTTCCTGGGCACCTCAAGGGCATAGCGGCGTTCGAACTCGGCGCGCTTGCGCTCGGACAGGGCGGCAAGGCGATCCTCCCATGCCGCGCGCTCGGACGCGCCGCGGCGGCCGATCTCTTCCCATTGCGCCTTGATGTCGGCGGGCACGTCGAACGGGCCGCCCGTCCAGCCATAGACGGCTTTGGCGGCGGCCAATTGCTCGGGGTCGGTCAGCGCACCGTGCCCTTTTGAGGTGTCCTGCGCCGCGTGGCCAAGCGCGATATGCGTCTTGCAGGCGATCATCGACGGTTTCGCCGATGCCCTGGCGGCCGTGATTGCCGCGTCGATCGCCGCCGGGTCGTGGCCGTCGATCTCCTGCACGTGCCAGCCCGCGGATTTGAAGCGCATCACCTGGTCGGTGGAATCGGCCAGGCCGACCTCGCCGTCGATGGTGATGTTGTTGTTGTCCCAGAACACGATCAGGTGGCCCAGCTTCTGCCGGCCGGCCAGCGTGATCGCCTCCTGGCTCACGCCTTCCATCAGGCAGCCGTCGCCGGCGATCACATAGGTAAAGTGGTCGACGATCTTCCGGCCGAACTCGGCGCGCTGAAGCTCCTCGGCCATGGCAAAGCCTACGGCGTTGGAAATGCCCTGGCCCAGCGGCCCGGTGGTGGTTTCCACCGCGTCCAGCAGGAAGTTTTCCGGGTGGCCCGCCGTGCGCGCGCCCCACTGGCGGAAATTGCGCAGTTCCTCCAGCGTGACCTGTTCATAGCCGGTCAGGTAAAGCAGCGAATAGATCAGCATCGAGCCATGCCCCGCCGACAGGATGAAACGGTCACGGTCGGGCCATTTCGGCGCGGCGGCGTCGAATTTCAGGTGCTTTTCGAACAGCACCGTCGCCACGTCGGCCATGCCCATCGGCATGCCGGAATGGCCGGAATTGGCGGCATGGACCGCATCGAGCGTCAGCGCGCGGATCGCGGCGGCGCGCATCCAGTGTTCGGGATTGGCGGAGCGGAGGGCTGAGATGTCCACGGGTGGCGTTCCTTCGATGAGCAGCACGGGGTTCCTGCGCTAATACCAGCCCACCCGCCAAGATCAAGCACGCGGGCTAAGTGCTTGGGCGCAAAGGGGGCGCATTTTGTTCGGGCATTGGCTAAACTGCGGGAAAACCGGGCGCGGGGCGATTCGGCGATTCCGTGCCCCGAATTGCAGGCGGGTGCGGGGGCGATGACAGGCGGACCGCGCCGACAGAACGAATAGGGGCTTGAGCGCGATGAGCGATATCGTTGAACTTGAACGGCGCCTGACGGCCGCGATGGACCGCATCGCGCGCGGGGTCGATGGCATCGGCGGGGCAGGGACGGCCGATGCGGACGAACTGGCCGCGCTGAAACAGGCGCTCGAGGATGAAAGATTGGTGACCGCCCAGCTTGAGGAGCGGGTGAGGACGCTGCACGCGCGCGAGGAGGAGGCGACAGCCGCCCTGCAGGCCGAGCTGGACAGCGCGCGCAACGCGATGCAGCGCCTCGATTCCGAGTTGCAGCGCCTGCGCAAGGCCAACGAGCAGCTGCGCGACAGCGTGGCGCAACTGTCCGAGGCGAATGCCGCCGGCGTGGCCGAGCCGCACCTGATCAACAAGGCGATGCTGGCCGAGCTCGAGGTTCTGCGCGCCGCCCGCGCTGCCGACGTGGCCGAGGCCGACGCGATCATGGCCACCATCGCACCGCTGCTGAGCGAAGAGGAGGGCGAAGATGCCTGAGGTGGAAATCCGTATCGGCGGCCGCGCCTTCGAGGTCTCCTGCCAGGAGGGCGAGGAACATTACCTGCAGGCCGCCGCCAACATGCTCGATACCGAGGCCAGCGTGCTGACCCAGCAGATCGGGCGGTTGCCCGAGGCGCGGATGCTGCTGATGGCCGGGCTGATGCTGGCCGACAAGACCGCCGGGGTCGAGGATCGCCTGCGCGAGGCGCAGGGCAGGCTGGCCGAGATGCAGGCCGAGATCGACCGCCTGAAAAGCGCACCCCCGCCCGAGCCAGAGCGTATCGAGGTCGCCGTGGTGCCGCCGCAGGTGACCGAAACGCTGGCCGAACTGGCCGCCCGCGCGGAATCGATCGCCGCCAGCCTCGAAGACCATACCCGCGGCTGAGCCGGCTGCGATGTCGCGTAAAGGCTGTCGATGAAATCTTCGGCAGCTGAGTATATTGGATGCTCGCTTAGGCAGACTTTCTACCGTTCGCGTTGTTTCGCAACAGAGGGCACCGCACGGCCGCGGTCGGGCGATCCGACGTTTGTGACTGGCAGTTTATCGTGCCGCCACCTCGTACCTCAGACCGTGGCGCCTGCGGCAGCCAATCGCCCGGCCGGGGGGCGGCCGTGCGATGCCCGGGCCGCTGCGCGGCTGTTCCGGGCAGGGTGCGTCTCGTTGACAGGAAAAATCAGGCGTTCGCTTCGCGGATCTTGTCGGCGGCGTCCTTGTCATAGGCCACGCCCTGTTCGTCGAAAAGCTGGTCCAGCTCGCCCGACAGCGTCATTTCGGTGATGATGTCGCAGCCGCCCACGAACTCGCCCTTCACGTAAAGCTGCGGGATCGTCGGCCAGTCGGAATAGTCCTTGATGCCCTGCCGGATCGCGTCGTCGGCCAGCACGTTCACATCGGCGTAATCCACGCCCATGTAATTCAGCACCCCCGCCACGCGCTGCGAGAAACCGCATTGCGGCATGGCCTTGGTGCCCTTCATGTAAAGCACGACGTCGTGGGATTTCACCGTTTCGTCGATGCGGGTCTTTGCGTCTGCGTCGCTCATGGTCGCTTCCTTGGTATCTGGCTGTCAGTCCCGTCCCTTCGGAACGAAGGTGCGGGCGTATTCCTGCGGGTCGCGCGGCACCCGCCATGTGGTGTCGTGGCCGCCCAGGCCGGACGAATAATGCGATTGCATCTCGTGGTAACCGGTGCCCGGCTCACTGCCCCTTTCGGTGCCCTTGAAATCGCGCTGCCGCCGGATACCGATGATCGCGGCGACCGCAAGGATCAGCACGATCAGGATCGGTATGGTCAGCCCCTCGCTCATCGCCTCAGTCCGGGGCGCGGGTGGTCAGGGCCAGCGCGTGCAACTCGCCGCTGGGCCCGTCCATCTTGCCCTTGAGCGCGGCATAGACCGCGCGCTGCTGCTGCACCCGGTTCTTGCCGCGAAAGCTTTCGTCGATCACCACGGCGGACATGTGCACGCCATCGTCGCCCTCCACGATGATCCGGGCGTCGGGAAAGGTCTCGCGCAGCAGGTTCTCGATTTCCTGGGGATGCATCGGCATGTGCTGCTTCTCCTGTCGTCGTCACTTAAAGATGTAGTTCCGATCCCCCGGCTCCGCAAGGGATCGGAGGGGGTTAGCCCAGTGCCCCGGCAAAGCTGCCGCGATAGAGCGCGGACAGCTCGTCGAGCGGCGCCTCGGCCCCGCCCAGCCGCACGGTGTCGCCGGTGAAACGCCCCACGGTTTTCATCGGCACGCCGGCCTTGCCGGCCGCGATCATCAGCGCCTCGGCCTGATCGAAATTGCACGCGATCAGGTAACGGCCCTGATCCTCGCCGAAAAGCTGGGCCATGTCGTCGTCGTCGATATGAACGCCGACGCCGCCGGCCTCGGCCATCTCGAACGCGGCCAGCGCCAGCCCGCCATCGGACAGGTCCGTGCAGGCCTTGATCAGCTCATGATTGTCGCGCACGAATGCGCCATGCCGCCGCTCGGCCTCAAGGTCCACATGCGGCGCATCGCCATCCTCGCGGTTGAACACCTCGTAAAGCAGCGCGGACTGGCCCAGATGGCCCTGCGTGTCCCCCAAAAGCAGCGCCACGTGCCCGTCGCGCGCCTGGCCCGCGATCACCTTGTCCTCGCCCTCGATCAGGCCCACGGCGCAGATCGTCGGCGTCGGCAGGATCGCCTGACCGTCGGTTTCGTTGTAAAGCGACACGTTGCCCGACACGATGGGCGTGTCCAGCGCGCTGCAGGCGGCGCCGATGCCTTTGATGGCGCCGACGAACTGGCCCATGATCTCGGGCTTTTCGGGGTTGCCGAAATTCAGGTTGTCGGTGGTGGCCAGCGGTCGCGCGCCCACCGCGCAAAGGTTGCGGAACGCCTCGGCCACCGCCTGCTTGCCGCCCTCGACAGGGTTGGCGCGCACATAGCGCGGCGTCACGTCCGAGGTGAAGGCCAGCAGCTTGTCGGTGCCGTGCACCCGCACGATCCCCGCACCCATTCCGGGCGTCTGCACCGTGTCGGCCATCACCATCGTATCGTATTGCTCGTACACCCACTGTTTCGCGGCATAGTTGGGGCTGGATACCAGCGCGCGCAGCGCGTCGACGGGATCGACGCCGGGCACATCCTCCAGCGCCTGCGCCTCGGGCGTTGCGACCCAGGGGCGGTCGTATTCCGGCGCCGACGAGCTGAGTTTCGACAGCGGCAGGTCGGCCTTCACCTCGTTGCCGTGCAGGATCAGGAACCGGTCCTCGGCGATGGTTTCGCCGACGATGGCGAAATCCAGATCCCATTTCTCGAACACCGCGCGCGCCTCGGCCTCTTTCTCGGGGCGCAGCACCATCAACATGCGTTCCTGGCTTTCGGAAAGCATCATCTCATAGGCGGTCATTTCCGCCTCGCGCTGGGGCACGTCGTCCAGTTGCAGCCGGACGCCCAGGCCGCCCTTGTCGCCCATCTCGACCGCCGAGCAGGTCAGCCCGGCCGCGCCCATGTCCTGGATCGAGATCACCGCGCCGGTGGCCATCAGCTCCAGCGTGGCCTCCATCAGCCGCTTTTCGGTGAACGGGTCGCCCACCTGCACGGTGGGGCGCTTTTCCTCAATGGTTTCATCGAACTCGGCGCTGGCCATCGTCGCGCCGCCCACGCCGTCGCGCCCCGTCTTGGCGCCGAGATAGACAACCGGCATGCCGACGCCCGAGGCGGCGGAATAGAAAATCTTGTCGGCATCGGCCAGCCCGGCGGCAAAGGCGTTCACAAGGCAGTTGCCGTTATAGGCGGGGTGGAACCGCACCTCGCCGCCCACGGTCGGCACGCCGAAACAGTTGCCGTAGCCGCCGATCCCTTCGACAACGCCATGCACCAGTTGCCGGGTCTTGTGATGACCGACCTCGCCGAAGGACAGGCTGTTCATCGCCGCGATGGGCCGCGCGCCCATCGTGAACACGTCGCGCAGGATGCCGCCCACGCCGGTGGCCGCGCCCTGGTAGGGCTCGATATAACTGGGGTGGTTGTGGCTTTCCATCTTGAAGACCACCGCCTGGCCGTCGCCGATATCCACCACGCCCGCGTTCTCGCCCGGGCCGCAGATCACCTGCGGGCCCTCGGTGGGCAGGGTGCGCAGCCATTTCTTCGACGATTTGTAGGAACAATGCTCGTTCCACATGGCCGAGAAGATGCCCAGCTCGGTAAAGCTCGGCTCGCGTCCGATGATTTCCAGAATGCGGTCGTATTCGTCGGGCTTCAGCCCGTGGCTTTCGATCAGGTCTTGGGTGATCTTGGGCTCTTCCATCTGCGATATCCCCCGGGGTCGCGCGCGGCTTGGTGGTGTCGGGCCTCCTTTACGGCATCGCGCGGGCAGGGGAAAGGGGCGCTGTGGCGCAGCCGGGCATTGACCCGCACCGCGCCACCGCCTTGACTGGGGCAGGCAAACAGGAGGCGTCATGGATATCCTGCAAAACCCCCATCGCGGCACCGGGCTGTCGCCCGATGCGCCATACCCGTCCACCGATGCCGCCCGCGTGGCGGCGATGCTGGCGCGCTGCCCGGCCCATGCCGAAACGCCGCTGGTTTCGGCGCCCGGCCTCGCCGCCGCGTCGGGTGTAGCCGAACTGTGGGTCAAGGACGAACGCGGGCGTATGGGGCTGGGCAGTTTCAAGGCGCTTGGTGCGGCCTATGTGATCGCCTGCGATGCCGGGGCGGGGCAGGCGGCGGGGCGCAGCTATGTCACCGCCAGCGCGGGCAATCACGGGTTGTCGGTCGCGGCGGGGGCGCGGGTGTTCGGCGCGCGGGCGGTGGTCTGCCTGTCGGACACCGTGCCCGAAGTCTTTGCCGAACGGCTGCGCGCCGAGGGCGCCGAGGTGCGCCACGCCGGCGCCGACTATGCCGCCAGCATGGACGCCGCCGAACGGGCCGCGCGGGACGAGGGCATGGTGCTGCTGTCGGACAGCTCGTGGGCCGGCTATACCGACATCCCGTACCGCCTGATGGAGGGCTACCTGCAGCTTGCCGCCGAGGTGGCCGCACAGATCCCCGCACCGCCCAGCCATATCCTGCTGCAGGCCGGTGTCGGCGGGCTGGCCGGGGCGGTGGCGGCCTTTGCGCGTCATGCCTGGGGCGATGGCCCGCGGATCGTCGTGGTCGAACCCGCCGCCGCCCCGGCGCTGCACCATGCCATCGCGGCGGGCAGGGCGGTGGACACCACCGGCCCCGAAAGCTGCATGGGGCGGCTGGATTGCAAGACCGCCAGCTGGATCGCCCTGCGGGGCCTGTCGCGCGATGCCGATGCCTTTGCGCTGATCTCCGAGGACGAGGTGCAGGCGGCCATGCCCGTGCTGGCGGATGCGGGGCTGGCCACCACGCCCTCGGGCGGGGCCGGGCTGGCGGTGCTGCTGGCGGGGCTGGACCTGCCGGGGGAGGCGCGGGTGCTGACGATCCTGTCCGAGGCCCCGGAATGAGCGCGCGCGGGTTTGCGCAGGCGGAATACGAGGCCCGGCTGACCCGCGCGCAGGCATTGATGTCAAAGGCGGGGCTGGGCGGGCTGCTGCTGACGACCGAGCCCGAGATACGCTATTTCACCGGCTTCCTGACGCGGTTCTGGGAAAGCCCGTCGCGCCCGTGGTTCCTGATCGTGCCGGCGGCGGGCGATCCCGTCGCGGTGATCCCGTCGATCGGGGCGGCGCTGATGGGGCGGACATGGATCACCGATATCAGGACATGGCCCGCACCGCGGCCCGGGGACGATGGCGTCAGCCTGCTGGCCGCGACGCTGGACGAGGTGGCGGAGGGCCCGGTCGGCATCCCCTCGGGGCCCGAGACGCATCTGCGGATGCCGCAGGCCGATTTCGCGCGGTTACGGGCCAAAACCGCGCGGTTCCTGCGCGACGATGCCGGGATCACCGCCCGGCTGCGCGCGGTGAAATCCGGGGCCGAGATCGACAGGATCGCCCATGCCTGCCGGATCGCCGCCCGCGCCTTTGCCCGCGTCCCCGAAATCGCAGCGCCAGGTATGCCGCTGTCGCAGGTGTTTCGCCGGTTCCAGATGCTGCTGCTGGAGGAGGGCGCCGACTGGGTGCCCTACCTTGCGGGCGGGGCCGGGCCGCTGGGTTATGCCGACGTGATCTCGCCCGCCGACGACAGGCCGCTGGCCAGGGGCGATGTGCTGATGCTGGATACCGGCGCGCTGTGGGACGGGTATTTCTGCGACTACGACCGGAATTTCGCCATGGGCACGCCCGATCCGCGCGTCCTGTCTGCCCATGACAGGCTGCTCGGGGCCGCGCAGGCCGGGCTTGAGGCGGCGCAGCCCGGCGCGCGGGCCTGCGACGTGCACGCAGCCATGGCGCGTATCTGCGGTGCGGACGAGGGCGCGGGGCGGCTGGGGCACGGGCTGGGCATGCAACTGACCGAGGGGCTGTCCCTGACGGCCGCGGACCGCACCGTGCTGGAGCCGGGCATGGTGATCACGCTGGAACCGGGGGTTGAAACCGGCGGTGGCAACATCCTTGTGCATGAAGAGAATGTCGTGATCCGGCAGGGCGGCGCGCAGATCCTGTCGCCCTGGGCCGACACGCTGGCCCGCCTGGCGTGACCGCAAAAAAAGGCCGAGCACTAAGCTCGGCCAAAGTCCAACAGGGAGGTATGAAGATGATGAGAAACTAGTCGTCATCACCGTCAATTGCGGAATTAGTTATCTGTTTGCGTACAATCAAGGACAATAACGCCGCGGGTGCAGCATGGCCGGTATGCATCATGCGCATGGCTAACTTAACCTGTTAGCTAAGGGCCTGATCTTTCAGTTGTTTGCGATAGGTGATGATTTCGTCCTGCACGAAATCGCGGAAGGCGGAAACCCGCTTGGAGTGGCGCAGCTCTTCGGGATAGGCCAGAAATACCGGCACTTCGACCGATTCCACCTCGGGTAGTATCCGCACGAGATCGGGAAAGTCCTGCGTCAGGTAGTCGGGCAGCACACCGATGCCAAGGTCGTTCAGCACCGCCTGCAGCACCCCGAAATAGTTGTTCACCGTCAGGGTCGAGCGCAGATCGTATGTCATGATCTCCTGCACCAGCGTGGCGCCCGCGCCGACCTGCGCCGAACTGGGATTCTGGCAGATCAGCCGGTGGGGGCTGATATCCTCGATCCTTTCGGGCAGGCCGTGCCGTTCGAGATACTTGGGCGAGGCGTAAAGCTGCATCCGCACGGCCATCAGGCGCTTGCGGATCAGGTCGGCCTGGCTGGGTTCCTTCATGCGGATGGCGACATCGGCCTCGCGCATGGGCAGGTCGAGTACACGTTCCTCGAGCATCAGGTCGATCTTGAGGTCGGGGTATTTCTCGTAAAGCGCGGGCAGGCGGGGGGCCAGCCACAGGCTGCCGAATCCGGTCGTGGTGGTCACGCGCAATTCGCCGAACACCTCGTCCTCGCTGTCGCGGATGCGGGCGGCGGCGGCATCCAGCCGCTTGGCCATCGCATTGGTCGCGTCGAACAGCAATTCCCCCTGTTCGGTGAGAATCAGCCCCCGTGCGTGGCGGTGGAACAACGTGGTGTTCAGGCTTTCCTCAAGCGCGCGGATCTGCCGGCTCACGGCGGATTGACTGAGGTGCAGCGCCTCGCCCGCATGGGTCAGGCTGCCGGCATCCGCGACCGCGTGAAAAATTCTGAGTTTGTCCCAATCCATATCCGCAACTTCCGAGTTCCTCGTTGCCGATACACGGAATATTCGAAAAGATAACGGTTTGCATCCCTCTTACGCCGGGTCATTGGCGCTAAATTCCTTTCTAGGTCACAATTTTTGACCTAAAATGATGCGCAATTGGGCTATAGTGTCGATCGAGGCGCAACAGGGGAGGGCACCATGACGAAACCCGAGGTTTCACTGAACGACCGGTTCGATCTGGAAAAATCGCCGGTGCTACTGAACGGCACGCAGGCGCTGGTCCGGCTGATGCTGATGCAAAAGGCCCGCGATGCGGCAGCGGGGCTGGACACGGCGGGGTTCGTTACCGGCTATCGCGGATCGCCGCTGGGTGCGGTCGACATGCATATGCGCCGGGCCGAAAAGGTCCTGGCGCAGTCGGACGTGAAGTTCCAGGAAGGGCTGAACGAGGATCTGGCCGCCACCGCGATCTGGGGCAGCCAGCAGGCCGAATTGCGCGGCGAGGGCCGGTTCGACGGGGTGTTCGGCCTGTGGTACGGCAAGGGGCCGGGGATCGACCGCACGGGCGACGTGATGCGCCATGCCAACATGGCCGGCACCAGCGCCCATGGCGGTGTGCTGATGGCGATGGGCGACGACCATACCGGCGAATCCTCGACCGTGCTGCACCAGTCGGAATGGGCGCTGGTCGATGCCTATATGCCGGTGGTCAGCCCTGCGGGCGTGCAGGAGATCCTGGACTACGGGATCTACGGCTATGCGCTCAGCCGGTTCGCCGGGGTCTGGGTCGGGCTGAAGACCATGAAGGACACGATCGAGGCGACCGCCGTGGTGGATGGCCGGCCCGACCGCATGCAGCTTGTCCGCCCCGAGTTCGACATGCCCGACGGCGGGCTGAACATCCGGCTGGTCGACGACCGCGTCGCGCAGGAGGCGCGGCTGATCGACTACAAGCGCCAGGCCGCCGAGGCGTTTGCCCATGCCAACGGCATCGACAGGCGCATATGGGGCAAGCCCGGTGCGCGGATCGGGCTGGTGAGCCATGGCAAGAACTGGCTGGACCTTGTGCATGCGCTGTCGCTGCTGGGCATCGACGAGGCCGAGGCCGAGCGGCTGGGCATCACCACCTACAAGGTGGGGCAGGTCTGGCCGCTGGACATGAAGGGCTTTCACCACTGGGCCGAGGGGCTGGACCTGATCATCGTGGTCGAGGAAAAGCGCAAGCTGATCGAGGTGCAGGTCAAGGAGGCGATTTTCGACGACCGGCGCGGCCGCCGCGTCTATGGCTGGCACAAGGGCCAGAACGGGCCGGAACTGTTCCCCAGCCGCTGGGCGCTGGACCCGGTGATGATCGCCGAGAAACTGGGCGACATCCTGATCGAGGAAGGCCGCGACACCGACGGGATCAAGGCCGGGATGGCCGCGCTGGACGAGATCAGGCGCAACGACAATGCCGAGGAAATCGCCGCGCGCCTGCCGTATTTCTGCTCGGGCTGTCCGCATAACAGCTCGACCAGGGTGCCCGAGGGCAGCCGTGCCTATGCCGGGATCGGCTGTCACTTCATGGTGCAGTGGATGGACCGCGACACGCTGGGCTATACCCATATGGGCGGCGAGGGCGCGAACTGGATCGGCGAGGCGCCGTTTTCCAGCCGGGGGCATGTGTTCCAGAACCTTGGCGACGGCACCTATAACCATTCGGGCATCATGGCGATCCGGGCCGCCTTGGCGTCGGGCGTGAACATCACCTACAAGATCCTCTACAACGACGCGGTCGCCATGACCGGCGGGCAGGGCAACGAGGGCGGGCTGGATGCCTATCGCATCGCCGACGAGGTGCGCGCGATGGGGGTGAAAGAGGTCTTTGTCGTCTATGACGAGAAAGAGGATGTGGACCTGTCGCGCTTTCCCAAGGGGATCGAAACCTTCGAACGCGCCGAGATGGACAATGTTCAGAAACGCGCGCGCGAGGTGCCGGGGGTGTCGGTCATCCTTTATATCCAGACCTGCGCGGCCGAGAAGCGCCGCCGCCGCAAGCGCGGCACTTTCCCCGATCCCGACCGCCGGGTGTTCATCAACACCGATGTCTGCGAAGGCTGCGGCGATTGCGGGGTGCAGTCGAACTGCGTTTCGATCGTGCCGGTGGAAACCGAACTGGGCCGGAAACGGGCGATCGACCAGTCGAGCTGCAACAAGGATTTTTCTTGCCTGAAAGGGTTTTGCCCCTCGTTCCTCACGCTTGAGGGGGCGAAGGTGAAAAAGGCCGCGACGACCGAGCTGGAGCTGCCGCACATGCCGGAACCGGCGCTGCCCGCGATTGACGGGACCTGGAACGTGGTGGTGACCGGGGTTGGCGGCACCGGGGTGGTGACGATCGGCGCGGTGCTGGCGCAGGCGGCCCAGATCGACGGCAAGGGCGCCGCGATGATGGAGATGGCGGGGCTGGCGCAAAAGGGCGGCGCTGTGCATATCCATTGCCGGCTGGCGGAAAAGCCCGACGACATCAGCGCGGTGCGCGTCGCCACGGGCGAGGCCGACGCGCTGATCGGCGGCGACCTGGTGGTCAGCGCCGGGGCCAGGACGCTGGGCCTGACCCGTCAGGGCCGCACCGGCGCGGTGGTCAACAGCCACGAGATCATCACCGGCGATTTCACCCGCAACACCGAGTTCGCCCTGCCCACCGACCGGCTGACGCTGGCGCTGGAGGCGCGGCTGCGCGACCGGGTGATCCTGTTCGACGCCTCGGAACTGGCCAAGGCGACGCTGGGGGATTCGATCTTTTCCAACATGATGATCTTTGGCGCCGCGTGGCAACGCGGGCTGGTGCCGGTCAGCTATGAGGCGATCAGGACCGCCATCGAGCTGAACGGCGCGGCGGTCGAACGCAACCTGCGCGCCTTTGAAATCGGCCGCTGGGCGGCGCTGAACCCCGAAGAGGCGGGCCGCCTGATCGAACCCAAAGTGGTGGAAAAGCCGAAATCGCTGGACGAAAGGATCGCCTTCCGCGCCGACCGGCTGGTGGCCTATCAGGGCAAGCGGCTGGCGAAACGCTATCGCAAGCTGGTGGACGGTATCGACGATCCGCGCCTGAAAGAGGCGGTGGCCAGGGGCTATCACAAGCTGCTGGCCTACAAGGACGAATACGAGGTCGCGCGCCTGCATCTGGACAGCTACGAAAAGGCACGGCAGGAGTTCGAGGGCGATTTCAAAATGTCCTTCCACCTCGCCCCGCCGATCCTGTCGCGGCAGGGCCCGGACGGGCGCCCCGCCAAGCGCGAATTCGGCCCCGGCATGATGCGCTGGTTCCGCCTGCTGGCACGGATGAAGGGGCTGCGCGGCACGCCGCTGGACCCGTTCGGCCGCTCGACCGAGCGCCGGATGGAGCGCGCGCTGATCGCGCAGTACGAGGCCGACATGGCCGACATCCTGCCCAAGGTGACGCCGCAAACGCTGGATATCGCGGTGGCGCTGGCGGAATTGCCGCTTCAGATCCGCGGCTTCGGCCCGGTGAAGGAGGCCAATGAACGCAAGGCCGCGAAACGGCGCGAGGACTTGCTGGCGGCCTTCCGCGACGGCGGGTCGGGGCTGGCCCGCGCGGCGGAGTAACCGCCGCCGCGCCGCCCGCGTGGCGGGCTGTCACGCGATCTTCAAAAACTCTGGCCAGACTCGCCGCAGCGGCGTAAATCGGCGCCAGAGTTTCAGGAAGGACGCCACGATGCCGGGCCAGCGTCATATCGCCCGCGACATATCCTATGCGCATTCCGCCGCCACCCGCGGCGGGCGTGCCATGATCCGCGTGATGGAAAACGTCACCGGCCGGATCGGCCTGATCCGCCGCGCGGCGGGGTATGAGCACGAGGTCGCGGCGGGCCGCGATTTCTGGCAGGTGATGGTCGACCGCTACGGGCTGAGCCTTGAGGTGGCGGGCGGCAGCCTGTCGAACATCCCCGCCAACGGGCCGCTGATCCTGATCGCCAACCACCCTTACGGTATCCTCGACGGGCTGATGATGGGGCACATCCTGTCCACGGTGCGGGGCGATTTCCGCATCCTTGCGCACAAGGTCTTTCGCAAGGCCGAAGACCTGGACCGCATCATCCTGCCGGTGAATTTCGACGAAACCCGCGCGGCGGTGCAGGAAAATCTGGCGACTCGGAAAGAGGCGCTGCGCTACCTGTCCAATGGCGGCGCGATCGGCATCTTTCCCGGCGGCACGGTGTCCACCGGGGCAAGGCCGTTCTCGCAGCCGATGGACCCGGGCTGGCGGTCCTTCACCGCGCGGATGGTGGCCAAATCCGGCGCGACCGTGGTGCCGGTCTATTTCGACGGGCATACCAGCCGCCTGTTCCAGATCGCCAGCCACCTGCATTCGACCCTGCGCATGGGGCTGCTGCTCAAGGAGTTTCGCAAGCGCGTGGATACGCCCGTGCGGGTGGCGGTGGGGCGCCCCATCGCGCAGGCCGAGCTGGCGGCGCGGGCGGGCGACTCGAAGGCAATGATGGATTTCCTGCGCAAAGCCACCTATGAGTTGTCGCCGACGCCGCTGGCATCCTATGACTACGGCTTTGAATTCGAGGAAAAACACCGCGCGTGACGCGCGGCAGAACGGACGATTCCCATGGCAGTTGGCATTTTCGATTCCGGCCTTGGCGGCCTTACCGTACTGGACGCGGCGCGCAGGCGGCTGCCGGACGTGCCCTTCGTCTATTTCGGGGACAGCGCGCACGCGCCCTATGGGGTGCGCGACGCCGACGACATCTATAACCTGACGACGGCGGCGGTCGAACGGCTGTGGGCGGCGGGGTGCGACCTGGTGATCCTGGCGTGCAACACCGCCAGCGCCGCCGCGCTGCGCCGGATGCAGGAATCCTGGGTGCCGCGCGACAAGCGCGTGCTGGGCGTCTTCGTGCCGCTGATCGAGGCGCTGACCGAGCGGCAATGGGGCGACAACAGCCCGCCGCGCGAGGTTGCGGTCAAGCATGTGGCGCTGTTCGCCACGCCCGCCACCGTGGCCAGCCGCGCGTTCCAGCGCGAACTGGCGTTCCGCGCCATCGGCGTCGATGTCGAGGCGCAGGCCTGCGGCGGGGTGGTGGACGCCATCGAAGAGGGCGACATGATCCTGGCCGAGGCACTGGTGCGCAGCCATGTCGACGCGCTGAGGCGCAAGATGCCCAGCCCCGAGGCGGCGATCCTGGGCTGCACCCATTACCCGCTGCTGCAGGACGTGTTCCAGGATGCGCTGGGGCCCGATGTCAGCGTCTACAGCCAGGCCGACCTCGTGGCCGAAAGCCTGGCCGATTACCTGGAACGCCATCCCGGCATGCTGGGCAGCGGCACCGACGGGATGTACCTGACCACCGGCGATCCGCGCCGGGTGTCGAGCCGCGCCACGCAATTCCTGCGTCGCCAGATCACCTTTGAACAGGCGTGACGGGGCAGGGCGGGCAAGGACAATAGGTAGCAGCCTGTCCTCTTGGCAGGGATGCGGCGAAGGCATATCTTAGAACCGTTCGAATGAATGCCGCTTGGAACGGGAATGGCCCCATGAAGTCGCTGAAGAAAACCCGCCGGATTCAGGTGATCGCCCTGGCTGCCGTGGCGCTTGTCGTGTCGACCGCGCTGATCGGTTACGCGATGCGCGACGGGATCAACTTTTTCCGCTCGCCGGTGCAGGTCCTGGCCGAGCCGCCCGCCCCGACCGAGGTGTTCCGCATCGGCGGCCTGGTGGCCGAGGGCAGCCTGAAACGCGGGCAGGGCGAGACGATCCGCTTCGACGTGACCGATGGCGGCGCTACGATTCCCGTCACCTATACCGGCGTTCTGCCCGACCTGTTCGAAGAGAACCAGGGCATGGTCGGTACCGGAAAATACATCAACGGTGTCTTCGAAGCCTCTGAAATCCTTGCGAAACACGATGAAACCTACATGCCCAAGGAAGTCGTCGACGCGCTGAAGGAACAGGGTGTCTACCAGGACCCGAACGGTAGCTAACCGGCCCGTTAACCACTGACCCGCCACGCTTTGCCGGCACGCGAAGCGAAAGGCGGGTTTCATGCCAGACATCGAGGATATCGCGCGCGCCATCGTGGCGCGCGAAGGCGGGTTCGTGAACGACCCCGACGACCCCGGCGGCGCCACCAACCATGGCGTCACCATTCACACGCTGCGGCGGCTCGGGTTGGACCTGACCGGCGACGGGCGGATCGACACCGCCGATATCCGCCGCCTGACGCCGGGGGATGCCGAGCGGATATTCCTGCGGCACTATTTCCACGGCCCCCGCATCGACGCCTTGCCCGGCGCGCTGCAACCCGGCGTGTTCGACATGTATGTGAACGCCGGCGCCAACGCGGTGAAGATCCTGCAACGCCTGCTGCGCCAGATGGGGCAGGACGTGGCGGTGGACGGGGTGATCGGCCCGCAGACCATCGCGGCCGCCGATGCGGCGGCGCGCGCCGCGCCGGACCATATCGCCGACGCCTACGGCATCGCGCGGCGCAACTATTACTTCCGCATCGCCGACGGGCGCGCGGCCAGCCGCAAATACGTGCGCCGCCGCGACGGCGGCAAGGGCGGCTGGATTCTCCGGGCCGAGGAATTCATCTCGCCCCGCTATCACCTGACCTGCGCCGAGTTCGACGAAAGGATACGCGCATGGCACTGATCGACAGCGCACTCAACGCGATCTTCGGCAATGGCGGGGCCGGGCTGCGCCACACCGCCGGGCTGTTCCGCGAAAACGCCGAGGCCGCCGGCGCGCGTGCCGCGGACCGGCACGCCGCCGCCCTGGCGCAGTTCGGGGCCGAGTTCACGACCGCCCCCGGCCGCAGCCGGTTCGACCGGATCGTCGACGCGCTGAACCGCCTTCCGCGGCCGGCGCTGGCGCTGGGGACGGTGGGCCTGTTCGTGGCGGCGATGGTCGATCCGGTATGGTTCGCCGCGCGGATGCAGGGCATCGCGCTGGTGCCCGAACCGCTGTGGTGGCTGCTGGGCGCGATCGTCAGCTTCTATTTCGGCGCGCGCCACCAGGCCAAGGGGCAGGAGTTCCAGGCCAGCCTTGCGCGCAGCATGGCCCGGCTGCCTGCCATGGCGGACGATCTTGCGCGGCTGCGGCGGGCCGGGGCGGAAACGCCCGGCGTGGCGCGCAGCGAGGGCGACGCCGACCTGACCCTCGGCGCGCTGCGCCCCGACGCCAACCCCGCGCTCGAGGCGTGGAAACATGGGGGCGGGCGGCGCTGACCGCGACATGTTGAACAGGCGGGCAGAATCGGATTTGCCCGCCCGTTCTTAAGGCATATAACAAGGGCATGATTACAGAACTCGGCCACTTCGCCCTTGTCCTCGCCTTTCTCGTCGCCATCGTTCAGGCGGTGGTGCCGCTGATCGGCGCCCATAAACGCTGGCCCGGCTGGATGTCCGTGGCCGAGCCCGCCGCCAATGCGCAGTTCCTGCTGACGGCGTTTTCCTTTGCAGCGCTGACCTATGCCTTTGTCACCTCGGATTTCTCGGTCCGGCTGGTGACGCTGAACAGCCATTCGCTGAAACCGATGATCTACAAGATCTCGGGCGTGTGGGGGAACCACGAGGGTTCGATGCTGCTCTGGGTGCTGATCCTGACGCTGTTCGGCGCGATGGCCGCGTGGTTCGGCGGCAATCTGCCGCCCACGCTCAAGGCGCGGGTGCTGGCGGTGCAATCGGCGATCTCGGTGGCGTTCTTTGCCTTCATCCTGTTCACCTCGAACCCGTTTCTGCGGCTGGCGGTGCCGCCCTTCGACGGGCAGGACCTGAACCCGCTGCTGCAGGACCCGGGCCTCGCCTTCCACCCGCCTTTCCTCTATCTCGGCTATGTCGGGCTGAGCATGGCGTTCTCCTTCGCCGTGGCCGCCCTGATCGAGGGGCGCGTCGACGCCGCATGGGGCCGCTGGGTGCGGCCCTGGACGCTGGCGGCCTGGGTGTTCCTGACCATCGGTATCGGGCTGGGCAGCTGGTGGGCGTATTACGAACTGGGCTGGGGCGGCTTCTGGTTCTGGGACCCGGTCGAGAACGCATCGCTGATGCCGTGGCTGATCGCCGCCGCGCTGCTGCATTCGGCCATCGTGGTGGAAAAGCGCGAGGCGCTGAAAAGCTGGACCATCCTGCTGGCGATCATGGCCTTCGGGTTCAGCCTGATCGGCACCTTCATCGTGCGGTCGGGCGTGATCACCAGCGTCCACGCCTTTGCCAACGATCCCGAACGCGGGGTGTTCATCCTGCTGATCCTGGGCGTGTTCATGGGCGGTGCGCTGATCCTGTATGCCGCGCGCGCGCAGGCGATGGAGGCCAAGGGCGTGTTCGGCATGGTCAGCCGCGAAAGCGCGCTGGTGTTCAACAACATTCTGCTGGCGGTCAGCGCCTTCGTCGTCTTCGTCGGCACGATCTGGCCGCTGGTGGCGGAGCTGGCCTTTGCCCGCAAGCTGTCGGTCGGGGCGCCGTTCTTCAACATGGCCTTCACGCCGTTCTTCGTGATCCTGGGCGCGATCCTGCCGGTGGGCGCGATGATGCCGTGGAAGCGCGGCAGCCTTGCGCGGGCCTTCCGCCCGCTGCGCGGGGCCTTCGTGCTGGCGCTGGCGCTGGCCGCGCTGGCCTTTGCGCTGCAGACCGGGCGCAGCGCGCTGGGGCCGGTGGGGCTGTTCCTGGGCGCTTGGCTGGTCTTCGGTGCCGCCGTGGATATCTGGAGCCGCACCGGACGCGGCGCGATCGGCGAACGGCTGCGCCGCCTGGTCCGCCTGCCGGGCGCCGACTGGGGCAAGGCCGTGGCCCATGCCGGGCTGGGCGTGACCATGTTCGGCATCGCCGGGCTGATGGCCTGGGAGGCCGAGGATATCCGCGTGGTGCAGAAGGGCGAAAGCTTTGACATCGCGGGCTATACCCTGACCCTGCAGGAGGTCGAGCGCGTGCAGGGCCCGAACTATATCTCGACCATGGGCACGGTCCAGGTGGCGCGGGGGACGCGCGTGATCTCGACCCTGCACCCCGAGAAACGTTCCTACCCGGTGGCCCAGATGCCCACGACCGAGGCCGCCATCGACAACGGTTTCCTGCGCGATGTCTATGTCGTGATCGGCGATCCGCAGGACAATGGCGGCTGGGCGGTGCGCACCTATTACAAGCCGCTGGCGAACTGGATCTGGGGCGGCGCGATCCTGATGGCGCTTGGCGGTTGCCTCAGCCTGGGCGACCGCCGCTATCGCGTGGCCGCGGGCGCGCGGCGTATGCGTGGCGCGGCGGGGGTGCCGGCGGAATGAAACATCTGCTTCTCGCCCTGATGCTGGCGGTTCTGCCGCTGTCGCCGGCGCTTGCCGTGCAGCCCGACGAGGTGCTGGACGACCCCGTGCTGGAGGAACGCGCGCGCGAACTGTCCAGGGGGCTGCGCTGCCTTGTCTGCCGCAACGAAAGCATCGACGATTCCAACGCCACGCTGGCGCGCGACCTGCGCCTTCTGGTGCGCGAACGGCTGGTGGCGGGCGACAGCGATGACGAGGTGATCGACTATGTCGTCGACCGCTATGGCGAATACGTGCTGCTGCAGCCGCGTGCCACCGGCGCGAACTGGCTGCTCTGGGCGGCGGGGCCGATCATGCTGATCCTCGGTGCCGGGATCGCCATTGTCTATCTGCGCCGCCGCGAGGCCGCGCCCGAACCCGTGGAAACGGCGGCGCTCAGCGACGAGGAAAAGGCCCGTCTGAACGATATTCTGGACAAGTGACGCCCGGTCCCCCCTTTTTCTTGCCACGCGGGCGGGTATGCTGCGCGGGACACGGAACAGGGAGGGTTCGCGCATGGATTACCAGACCATCACCTATGAGGTTGCCGACGATATCGCGGTGATCGCGCTTGATCGCGAAGACAGGATGAACGCGCTGAACGCGCAGATGCGGGCCGAGATCGCGGATGCCGCGCGGCAGGCGCCGAACGACGCCCGCGTCATGGTGCTGACGGGCAAGGGCCGGGCGTTCTGCTCGGGGCAGGATCTGAGCGACCGGGCGAACGCCGCCAACGTGGATGTGGAGCGCACGCTGCGCGACGAATACGGGCCCATGCTGCGCGCGATCTATGACAGCCCGATCCCGACGATCAGCGCGGTGAACGGTGCGGCGGCCGGCGCCGGCGCCAACCTTGCGCTGGCGGCGGACGTGGTGATCGCAACCGAAAGCGCCTATTTCCTGCAGGCCTTCACGCGCATCGGCCTGATGCCCGATGCCGGCGGCACCTACTGGATGACCCGCGGCATGGGCGCGGCCAAGGCGATGGGCGCGGCGCTGTTCGCCGACAGGATCAGCGCAAGGCAGGCCGACGACTGGGGCCTGATCTGGGAAGCGGTGGCCGACGACGCCTTCGAATCGACGTGGAAGGCGCGGGCGGCGCATCTGGCCAAGGGGCCGACCATGGCCTATGCCCATGTCAAGCAGGCGATCCGGCAGGCCTGGGACAACACGCTTGAGGATCAGCTTGGGCTGGAGGGGCGGTTGCAGGGCAAATGCGGCAAGACCCGCGATTTCCAGGAGGGCGTCCTGTCCTTCCTCGAAAAACGCCCCCCCCATTTCGAAGGTCGCTGACCGCGCGGTTCCACGGACAGCGAAAAGGGCGCCACCGGGCGCCCTTTTTCTTTACCGATGCGCTGGGGCCTTACCCGGTGGCTGCCAGCGGCTCGCGCGCGATCAGGACGATGTCTTCGGCGGTCAGGGTTGCGCCCGCGCCGCTTACCGTGGCCAGAAGCTGCGCGTTGAGCGATACCAGCGCGTCGCCCCCGGCATTCTGCGTGACCGTGACCTCGGGGTCGATCAGCGCGGCATCGTGGCTGATCGTGATGATATCCGCCCCGGGTTCGTAATCGGCGATCAGGGCAGGCTCGGTCTGGTCGATCCAGTCGCCCAGGATGAAGGTGTCGTCGCCCTCGTCGCCCGTCACATGGTCGTCGTCGCCGATCAGGATGGTATCGTCGCCATAGCCCCCCGACATCACGTCGCCCTCGTCCGATTGCGGGGTGACCGTCTCGGGGAAGATCGCGTTGCCGTCGCCGTCCAGAAGATCGTCGATCCCGAGGTCGACGCCGACAAGGATATCGTGGCCCACGTCGCCGGTCATCGTGTCGGCACCGTTGCCTCCGATCAGCAGGTCGTCGTCCTGCGCGCCGTGCAGCGCGTCGTCGCCGTCGCCGCCCAGGATCATGTCGTCGCCGGTGCGGCCATAGAGTTGATCGTCGCCCGCACCGCCGATCAGCGTGTCGTCACCGCCCGACCCGTCAAGCGAATCCGCCCCGTCCTCGCCGGACAGCAGGTCGTGGCCCACGCCGCCGATCATCGTATCGTCGCCCGCGCCACCGATCATCGTGTCCTTGCCCTGTGCGCCGTAAAGCGCGTCATCGCCTTCGTCGCCCCGCAGCAGGTCGTCGCCGAGGCGCCCGAACAGAAGATCGTCGCCTGCGCCGCCATCCAGCGTGTCGTTGCCATCCGAGCCGTCGAGCGAATCCGCCCCGTCCTCGCCCGACAGCATGTCGTCGCCGGCCTGGCCCAGCAGCGTGTCGTCGCCCGCGCCGCCAAGCACGGTGTCATCGCCATCGCCGGCCGCGATCCGGTCGTCGCCGCTGGTGCCGGTCACCAGGTCGCTGCCATCGGTGGGCGGCGGTGTCACCTGTTCGGCGCCGCTGTCTTCGCCGGGTGTGCCGGGCGTATCGTCGTCGTCATCGTCGTCGAAAGCTTCGGCCAGAAGCGCGCCGACCGCGCCGAAACCCAGAACGCTGAGCAGAATAATTTCCACCATCACCGATTCTCCCTCTTACCCGGATCGCCACAAAGTTGCCCGATTTGAGCATGATTTCGCCACAAACGGAATTGGCATTCAGTGGCAAAATCCCGGCTATTTCCAACAGTTTCGGGGACAGTGGTGGAGGGGCTGCGGGGCTGTTCGCAAAGTGGAAACAAGGGGCGTCGGCCCCGCGCACCCCTCAGGCGGCATAGCTGCGGCGCAGGATCTCGACCGGTTCGAACCCGGCGCCGGCATTGCGGATGATGGCGAACACCTCGCCATCCGCCCGCAGTTCGGCGTCGCCGCTCAGCGGGTTCAGGTAGGTTTCGAACACCGGCGCGGCACCGGCGCGGTCATGGGCGTAGGTCACGATATCCGAGCGGGGGTCGAAATCGGTGATCGTCACCGGCGGCTGGCCGCGATACCAGTCGCCCAGGGCGATCTCGTCGGCGCCGTCGCCTGTTGTGACGGTATCGGCCCCGCCGGCCACCACGGTATCGTCGCCATCGCCGAGGTCGACGACATCGCCCGCATCGCCGGGCTGGTCGAAATCGTAGAGAAAGGCGAGGTCGCCGAAACTGCGCGCGCCCGCGGCCGATCCGGTCAGCGCCGCCTCGTCCAGCACCCCGGCGCTTTCCACGAAATCGTGGCCATCCCCGCCATACAGCGTATCGGCGCCGTATCCGCCCGAGATCACGTCGTCCTGCGCCCCGCCGGTGATCAGGTCGTCGCCATCGAGGCCGAACAGCCAGTCATTGCCGCTGCCGCCCGACAGGGTGTCGTCACCGCCATAGCCCAGCAGCAGGTCAGACCCGCCGCCGCCCGACAGGCTGTCGTCGCTGTCGCGCCCGGTCAGCGCCTCGGCATCGTCGCCGCCTTCGACCGTGGTGTCCCCCTCGTCGGGGACAAGGCCGCTCAGCCCGAACAGCATGCCCATCGCCATCAACATTGCCGCAATCATCTCTGCCTCCTGCTGGTTTCGGGCAGGATCGGGCAGGGGGGTTAACCGCGGCTTCACGGCGGCGGCGGCCGGCGAGAATTGTCGATCAAATTGAAACAATTAAGGTTGCTTGCGGAAACATGAAAAAGGGCGCCCCGAAAGGCGCCCCCGGTCATTCCATGTGCCGCCGGTCAGCGGTCTTCGACATCCACGTAGTCGCGCTCGGTCTCGCCGAGATAGAGCTGCCGCGGGCGGCCGATCTTCATCTGCGGATCGCCGATCATTTCCTTCCACTGGCTGATCCAGCCCACCGTGCGGCTGAGCGCAAAGATCGGCGTGAACATCGAGGTCGGGAAGCCCATCGCCTCAAGGATGATGCCCGAGTAGAAATCGACGTTCGGGAACAGCTTTTTCTCGGCGAAATAGGGATCTTCCAGCGCCTGTTTTTCCAGCTCCTTGGCGACCTGCAGGATCGGGTTGTCCTCGATCCCCAGCAGGTCCAGCACCTCGTCGGCCGATTGCTTCATCACCTTGGCGCGCGGATCGAAGTTCTTGTAGACGCGGTGGCCGAACCCCATCAGGCGGAACGGATCGTCCTTGTCCTTGGCGCGGGCGATGAATTCGGGGATGCGCTCGACGCTGCCGATTTCCTTGAGCATCTCAAGGCAGGCCTGGTTCGCGCCGCCATGCGCGGGCCCCCACAGACAGGCGATACCGGCGGCGATGCAGGCAAACGGGTTCGCCCCCGAGGACGAGGCCAGCCGCACCGTCGAGGTCGAGGCGTTCTGCTCGTGATCGGCGTGCAGGGTAAAGATCCGGTCCATTGCGCGGCTCAGGATCGGGTTCACCTCGTATTTCTCGGCCGGCACGCTGAAGCACATGTGCAAAAAGTTGGCCGCGTAATCCAGGTCGTTGCGCGGATAGACGAAGGGCTGGCCGATCGAATACTTGTAGGCCATCGCCGCGATGGTCGGCATCTTGGCGACCAGGCGGATCGACGCGACCTCGCGCTGCCAGGGGTCCGAGATATCGGTCGAATCGTGGTAGAAGGCCGACATCGCGCCGACCACGCCCACCATGGTGGCCATCGGATGCGCATCGCGGCGGAACCCGCGGAAGAAATTATGCATCTGCTCGTGGATCATCGTGTGGCGCGTCACGCGCAGCTCGAAATCCTCAAGCTGGGCGGCGGTCGGCAGCTCGCCGTAAAGCAGCAGGTAGCACACTTCGAGGTAATGCGACTTGGCCGCCAGCTGGTCGATCGGGTAACCGCGATGCAGCAGCACCCCGGCGCCGCCGTCGATATAGGTGATCGTGCTGTCGCAGCTTGCCGTCGAGGTGAAGCCCGGATCGTAGGTGAACACGCCGGCATCGGCATAAAGCTTGCGGATGTCGATCACGTCCGGCCCGGCCGTCGGGCTGTGCATAGGCAGCTCAAAGCTCTTTCCGTCGAAAGAAAGCGTGGCAGTCTTGGCAGTTTCTGTCATGGCCTAATTCCCTTCCTCAATCGCCGCGGACGCGGGCGCGCCGGGCTGTCCTATTCGGGGCGTCTGAAATCCGGGTTAACCGGCCTCAGCCCGCCGCGTCGGTCAATCGGGCAAGGGTTTCCTCGCGCCCGAGAACCAACATCATGTCAAAGACACTGGGTGTCGCAGATCGTCCCGCCAAGGCCGCCCGCAAGGGGCCTGCCAGCTTGCCGAACTTGGTGTCCTTGTTTTCGGCAAATTCGGTCGTGACGGCCTCGAGCGCGTCTCGCGTCCAGCTAGCATTTTGCAGATGCGGCGTCAATTCTTTCAGTATACCACGGGATACATCATCGAGGTTTCCGGCGGCCTTCTGATCCGGCACGATCGGGCGTTCCGCAAGCGCGAAATGCCCTTTTTCAAGGAGTTCTGGAAAGGTTTTTGCCCGCTCCTTGAGGCAGTACATCGCCTTGCCCAGCAACGCTGCCCTCGCGTCATCCAGCGCCGGTTGCCCGGTCACGGCAAGAAATGCCTGCAATTCTTGCAGCAGTGCAGCATCCTCGGCTGCCGCGATATGCTGGCCGCAGAGGTTTTCCAGCTTCTTGAAATCGAACCGCGCGGCGCTTTTGCCGATACCGTCCAGGTCGAACCATTCCTGCGCCTGCGCGTCGGTGAAAAATTCGTCGTCGCCATGGCTCCAGCCCAGCCGCGCCAGGTAGTTGCGCATACCGGCGGCAGGGTAGCCCATCTTCTGATACTCGTCGACGCCAAGCGCGCCGTGGCGTTTCGACAGTTTCTTGCCGTCCGGCCCGTGAATCAGCGGGATATGCGCCCAGACCGGCACCGGCCAGCCCATCGCGTCATAGATCAGCATCTGCCGCGCGGCGTTGTTCAGGTGGTCGTCGCCCCGGATCACGTGGGTCACGCCCATGTCGTGATCGTCGACCACCACCGCCAGCATGTAGACCGGCGTGCCGTCGCTGCGCAGCAGGACCATGTCGTCCAGCTGGTCGTTGCGGATCGTCACGTCGCCCTGCACCCGGTCGCGGATCACCGTCTGGCCGTCCTGCGGGGCCTTTATGCGGATCGCATAAGGTGCGTCGGGGTGGGTTGCCGGGTCGGCATCGCGCCAGGGCGAGCGATAGAGGGTCGAACGCCCCTCGGCCCGCGCGGCCTCGCGGAAGGCCTGGATCTCGTCCTGGGCGGCAAAGCACTTGTAGGCCTTGCCCTCGGCCAGCAGCTGATGCGCCACCTCGGCGTGACGCGTCGCGCCCGCCGCCTGGCTGACCACGTCGCCGTCGTGATCCAGCCCCAGCCATTCCATGCCCTTCAGGATCACCTGCGTCGCCTCGGGGGTGGAGCGTTCGCGGTCGGTATCCTCGATCCGCAGCAGGAACCTGCCGCCGCGGCCGCGCGCGTAAAGCCAGTTGAACAGCGCCGTGCGCGCGCCGCCGATATGCAGATAGCCGGTGGGCGAGGGCGCGAAGCGGGTGACGACGGGATCGGTCATGGCCGGTGGTTAACCTTTCGGTAAGCATGTTGAAGCTAGCGTTGGCGCCTGTCTACCGATGCGCAATGCGGGGGGCAAGGGATGCGGATATGGAACCGGGTCGCGGCGGTGCTGGCGGCGCAGCGCGGGCACCTGTTCCCCTGGGTGCCGGTGGCGCTGGCCTGCGGGATCGGGACCTATTTCGCGCTGCGGTGGGAGCCGGGCCTGCCGCATTACCTGATCGCTTGCGGCGTGGCGCTGACCTGCGGCGCGCTGGCCAGCCGCGCCGGGGCGGCGCTGGGGCCGCTGCTGTGGCTTTGCGCGCTGCTGCCCGCGGGCGCGGTGCTGGCGGGCGCGCGGGCGCATGGCGTCGCCGCGCCGGTGCTGGAGTTTCGCTATTACGGCCCGGTCGAGGGGCGGATCGCGGGTATCGACCGCTCGGCCTCGGACGCGGTGCGGCTGGTGCTGGACCGGGTGCGGCTGGACGACGTGCCGCCCGCCCGGACGCCCGCGCGGGTCCGCGTGTCGCTGCATGGCGAACAGGGCTTTGCCCCGCTCGACCCCGGCCGCCGCGTGATGATGACGGCGCATCTGGGCCCGCCCTCGGGCCCGGTCGAGCCGGGCGGCTTCGATTTCCAGCGCCACGCCTGGTTCCTGCGGCTGGGCGCGGTGGGCTATACCCGCACGCCGGTCTTGCTGGCCACGGATACGCGGGAGGGCGCCCGGCTGGCCACGCTCCGCCACGCGCTGTCGCAGCGGGTGCAGGCGGCGCTCCCGGGCGAGCGGGGCGCATTCGCCGCCGCCATCATGACCGGCGACCGCGCCGGGATCGGCCAGGACACGTTGCAGGCGCTGCGCGAGTCCAACCTGGCGCATCTGCTGGCGATCTCGGGGCTGCATATGGGGCTGCTGGCCGGCTTCGTCTTTGCCACGTTCCGTGTCGCCTTCGCGGCGGTGCCGTGGCTGGGGTTGCGGCTGCCCGCCAAGAAACTGGCGGCGGGCCTCGCGCTGGCCGTCGCGGCGGGATACCTGGCGCTGTCGGGCGGCAATGTCGCGACCGAGCGCGCCTTTGTCATGGTCGCCGTCATGCTGGTGGCGGTCATGCTGAACCGCCGCGCCCTGTCCCTGCGCGCGGTGGCGGTGGCGGCGGTGATCGTGCTGGCCCTGCGCCCCGAGGCGCTGCTGGGCCCCGGGTTCCAGATGAGCTTTGCCGCCACGACAGCGCTGGTGGCCGCGTTCGGGCTGATCCGCGACCGTGGCGGCCTGCCGGGGCCGAAATGGCTGCAACCGGCGCTGGCCGTTGCGGTCTCGTCCGCCGTGGCCGGGGCCGCGACCGGGCCGGTTGGGGCGGCGCATTTCAACCAGATCGCCCATTTCGGCCTGCCGGCGAACCTGTTGTCGGTGCCGCTGATGGGGATTCTGGTGATGCCCGCGGCGGTGCTGGCGGGCCTGCTGATGCCCTTCGGGTTTGAGGGGATCGCGCTCTGGGTCATGGGGCAGGGGCTGGGCTGGGTGCTGGCGGTCGCGCACCGGGTGGCCGGGATCGAGGGGGCCACCGGCGGCATCGTCGCGCCGGGGTCGCAGGTCTTGCCGCTGATGGCGCTGGGGGCCTTGCTGCTGGCGCTGTGGCAGGGGCGGCTGCGCTGGCTGGGGCTGGCGCCGGTGGCCTTGTCCGTCCTGCTCTGGGCCGGGACCGAAAGGCCGCCGATCCTGGTGGCCGACAGCGGCGCGCTGGTCGGCGTGATGACCGACAAGGGCCGCGTGCTCAGCGCCGCGCGCGGGGCGGGGTTCGTCGCGACCGTCTGGCTGGAGAATGACGGGCGGCCCACCGATCAGGAAAAGGCGGCGCTCGGCTGGACGGGGGCGGTGGACCTGGGGCAGGGGGCATGGCTGCACGCGGCCAGGGGAAAGCGCGCGGTTTTCGATGCGGATTGCGCGGTTCGGGACTGGCTGGTGACCAATGTGCCGAACCCCGGCGGCAAGCCCTGCCTGATCCTCGATCCCGGCAAGCTGCGCGACAGCGGCGCGCTGGCGATCTGGCCCGGAAAGGACGGGCCGCGCATCGTCACCGCGCGCGGCCTGTCGGGGTATCGGTTGTGGAATACGCCCCCGGAAAAGCGGCGTCAGTAGGTGCGGATCAGCCCGACCAGCTTGCCCTGCACCTTGACCATGTCCGAGGGCAGCACGCGGGTTTCATAGGCGGGGTTCGCGGCCTCCAGCGCGATCGACGCGCCGCGGCGGTAGAACCGTTTCAGCGTCGCCTCCTGGTCCTCGACCAGCGCCACCACGATATCGCCGTTATCGGCCACCGAGGTTTCGCGGATGATGACGATATCGCCGCTGTTGATCCCGGCCTCGATCATCGAATCGCCCTTGACCTCCAGCGCGTAATGTTCGCCCTTGCCCGACACCATCGCGCCCGGCACCGCCACGTGATGCGACACTTCGGCAATAGCTTCGATCGGGACACCGGCGGCGATGCGGCCCATCACCGGCAGTTCCAGCGCGTGCACCTCTTCCAGCGGGCGGGCGGCGGCGGGGCGGCTGTCGGGGCGGTCGCCGTCGATCACGCTCAGCTTCGGGCCGCCGGGTTTGCCCCCCAGCGCCTCGGGCAGCTTGACCACCTCGATGGCGCGGGCGCGGTGCGCCAGCCGGCGGATGAAGCCGCGTTCTTCCAGCGCGGTGATCAGCCGGTGGATGCCGGATTTCGAGCGCAGGTCCAACGCCTCTTTCATCTCGTCGAAGCTGGGCGGGACGCCGTCGCGCTGCACGCGTTTATGGATGAATTCCAACAGGTCGAGCTGCTTTTTCGTCAACATAGGCGCTTGCCCTCCGCTACCATGCGTTTTGCTTTGTTCTACGCATGTTCACGGTTTGTGTCAACTCTCGCGCGACAGCGGCACGACCTCGACCGTTTCGCCGGCTTGCCGTGGCCCGTCGCCGATGGGCCGGACAAGCAGCGCGTTGGCCTCGGACAGGATCGACAGCAGCGCGCTGTCCTGCCGGTCGAAGGGCGTGACGGTGCCGCCCGACAGCCGCGCGCGCATGTAATGTTCGCGCGGGCCGTTGGCATCGACATCCGCGCCCAGCGTGGCGGTCAGGCGCGGGGCGGGGCCGGCAGGCAGGCCCAGCATCGCGCGGAGCACCGGCAGCAGGAACAAATGCCCGCAGACCATCGCCGAGACCGGGTTGCCCGGCAGCCCGATCATCACCGCATCGTCCAGCCGCCCGGCCATCAGCGGCTTTCCGGGGCGCATGGCGATCTTGTAGAACGCGCGCGCCATCCCGATGTCTTCGGCCACGCGCCCGACGATATCGTGATCGCCGACCGAGGCGCCGCCGATCGTCACGATCACGTCGGCGCCTTCCGCCAGCCCGAAGGCCGTGTGCAGCGAGGCGGGGTTGTCGGCGGCAATCGGCAGCAGCCGGGCGCTGGCGCCGGCCTCTTCGATCAGGGCGTGCAGGCCGAAACTGTTGGAGGCGATGATCTGGTCCGGCCCCGGCGCCTCGCCCGGCATCACCAGCTCGTCCCCGGTGGAAATCAGCGCCACGACGGGTTTGCGCGCGACCGGCACCTCGGCCACGTTCATCGCGGCCAGCAGCGCAAGGTCGGCAGGCGTCAGCCGCCGCGGGGCGGTCAGCCGGTCGCCTTGGGTGAAATCGCCGCCTGCCGGGCGGATATTGCTGCCCGCGCCCGGCGTGCCGGTGACGGTCACGCGATCGCCCTGCCGGGTGCAATCCTCCTGCAGGACGACATGGCCCACGCCTTCGGGCACCGGCGCGCCGGTGAAGATGCGCACCGCTTGCCCCGCGCCGACGGTGCCTGCAAACCCATGCCCCGCCGCCGCCTCGCCGATCACGTCGAACCCGGCGCCGGACAGGCCCGCGCCCGCCGCCACGCCATACCCGTCCATCGCCGAGGCGGCAAAGGGCGGCTGGCTGCGCCGCGCAACCGCGTCCGCGATCATCACCCGCCCGCGCGCCCGCAACAGCGGCACCGCCTCGCGCGGCATCGCCGGGGCCAGCGCGAAGAGATGGTCAAGGGCCTCGTCTACGGTGATCATTCCGCCTCGTAGCGGCCGGATTTGCCGCCATCCTTCAACGTCACGCGGATGCCACCGATTTCCATCGCCTTGTCCACCGCCTTGGCCATGTCATAGACGGTCAGCGCGGCGGTGCCGACGGCGGTCAGCGCCTCCATCTCCACCCCGGTTTGCCCGGTGGTCCTGACCGTCGCCGCGATCCGCACGCCGGGCAGGCCGGGGTCGAGCGTCAGGTCCACCGCCACCTTGGTCACCGGCAGCGGATGGCAGAGCGGGATCAGCTCGGGCGTCTTTTTCGCGCCCATGATCCCCGCCAGCCGCGCAACCGACAGCACGTCGCCCTTTTTCGCGCGGCCTTCGGCAATGATATCAAAGGTTTCGCGCGCCATCCTTACATGGCCTTCGGCGCGGGCGACGCGCGCGGTCACGGGCTTGTCCGACACATCGACCATATGGGCGTCGCCCTTGCCGTCGAAATGCGTCAGCCCGGCCATCAGAACGGCCCGGCGGTCAGCGGGTTGGCCAGCAGGTCGCGCGTGGCCTGCGTCACGTCGGCCTGGCGCATCAGGCTTTCGCCGATCAGGAAACACCGCGCGCCGTAGCGGGCGATGTCGGCCAGATCGTCGGGGGTGCCGAGCCCCGATTCCGAGACGATCAGCCGCTCGGGCGGCACCAGCCGCGCCAGCCGCCGCGTGGTGTCGAGCGAGGTTTCGAACGTCCTGAGATCGCGGTTGTTGATCCCGATCATGCGCGATTTCAGCCGCGTCGCGCGCTCAAGCTCGGGCTCGTCATGCACCTCGATCAGCGCGTCCATGCCCCAGCGATCGGCGGCCTCTTCCAGTTCGGCGGCCTGGTCGTCGCTGACGCTGGCCATGATGATCAGGATGCAATCCGCCCCCAGCGCCCGCGCCTCGGCCACCTGGTAGGGGTCGTACATGAAATCCTTGCGCAGCACCGGCAGGTCGCAGGCCTCGCGCGCCTGCACCAGATATTCCTTCGCACCCTGGAAGCTGGGCGTGTCGGTCAGCACGCTCAGGCAGGCGGCACCGCCATCGGCATAGGCCCGCGCCAGCGTGGCGGGATCGAAATCTTCGCGGATCAGCCCCTTGGAGGGGCTGGCCTTTTTCACTTCGGCGATCAGGCCATAGCCCTGGCGGCTGGCGTTGAACAGGGCGTCGGCAAAGGGGCGCACGGCAGGGGCGGCAGAGGCATCTGCCTCGACCGCGTCAAGCGGCTTGTCCGCCCTGGCGGCGGCCACCTCGTCCAGTTTATAGGCCCTGATCTTGTCGAGAATTGTATCGGTCATGGTTCCGTCATACCCAAGCGCGCGGGCAAGGGAAAGCGGCAACCGACGATCGGGGGCAGGATGGCCCGGCCGCCGGCCTCAGCCGCCCGTTGCCGCCGCCAGTTTCACGATCCTGTCGCGCGCCGCGCCGCTGTCGATGCTTTCGCGGGCCATCGCAACCCCGGTCTTCAGGTCGGTCGCCGCGTCGGCCACCACCAGTGCCGCCGCCGCGTTCAGCAGCACCGCGTCGCGATAGGCCCCTTCGGCCCCGTCCAGCAGCGCGCGGAAGGCGCGGGCGTTGTCCTCGGGGGCGCCGCCCAGGATGTCCTCGAACGGGTGGACGGGCAGGCCGAAATCCTCGGGATGCAGCTCGACCTCGCGGATCGTGCCGTCGGGTTCCAGCGCGGCGACCCAGCTTATGCCGGTGATCGCCAGCTCGTCGGTGCCGTCGCTGCCATGCACCAGCCAGGCGTGTTCGCTGCCCAGCCGGCCCAGCGTTTCCGCCATCGGTCGGATCATCTCGCGCGAGAATGCGCCCGAAAGCTGCCGCTTCACGCCCGCCGGGTTGGTCAGCGGCCCGAGGATGTTGAAGATCGTGCGCGTGCCCAGCTCGGTCCGGGCGGGGCCGACATGGGCCATCGCCGGGTGGTGCATCGGCGCCATCATGAAGGCGATGCCGCAGGATTGCAGGGCCTTTTCGACCACGTCCGCCCCGACCATCACGTTGACGCCCATCTGCGTCAGCGCATCAGCCGCGCCGGATTTCGATGACAGGTTGCGGTTGCCGTGCTTGGCCACCGGCACGCCCGCACCGGCCACGACAAAGGCGGTCGCGGTCGAAATGTTCAGCGTGCCCTTGCCGTCGCCGCCGGTGCCCACGATGTCGATCGCCCCTTCGGGCGCGCGCACCTTGTGGCACTTGGCGCGCATCACGGCGGCGGCGGCGGCGTATTCGTCCACCGTTTCGCCGCGCGTGCGCAGCGCCATCAGCAGCCCGCCGATCTGGCTGGGCGTGGCCTCGCCATCGAACAGGATGGTGAACGCCGCCTCGGCCTCGTCGCGCGACAGCGGGCGTTCGCAGGCGGCGGCGATCAGGGGTTTGAGGTCGTCGCTCATGCCGGCACCTTCATCATGTCGAGAAAATTCTTCAGCAGCGCGTGCCCGTGTTCGGAGGCGATGGATTCGGGGTGGAACTGCACGCCGTGGATCGGCAACTCGCGGTGTTGCAGCCCCATGATCGTGCCATCCTCAAGCGCGGCGGTGATTTCAAGGCAGTCGGGCAGGCTGTCACGGTCGACCACCAGCGAATGATAGCGCGTGGCCTCGAACGGGCTGGGCAGGCCCGCGAACACGCCCTTGCCGGTGTGATGCATCATGCCCAGCTTGCCGTGCACGATCTCGTGGCAGCGCACCACCTTGCCGCCAAAGGCCTGGCCGATGGTCTGGTGGCCCAGGCACACGCCCAGAAGCGGCGTGCGCGTGTCGGCCGCCGCCTGCGTCAGCGCCAGGCAGATGCCCGCCTGGTCGGGATCGCAGGGGCCGGGCGACAGCAGGATGCCGGCGGGTTTCAGCGCCATCGCCTGCTGCACGTCCAGCGCGTCGTTGCGGTGCACCTGCACCTCGGCGCCCAGGTCGCCCAGGTAATGCACGAGGTTATAGGTAAAGCTGTCGTAGTTATCTATGAGAAGAAGCATCAGCCCGGTCTTTTCGCATTTTCGGGGGTAGAGGCCCCGCTATCGGTCGCGGTATACTTGTTCAGGCTTGCATGGCAAGGTCAAGCAATGCCACCAAAAGGGGCAAAAGACCGGGGCATGGAACGCAGGGGCAGGCCCCGGCAACGGGGTCGGCAGACGGGAGCAGGCAGATGGCGCGCGGATTCTTGGGTGGGATAGTCTTCGGCGGGGTGGTGTCGGTCGTGGCCGCCGTCGCCATCACGGCCGTCATCGGCCCGCCGGTGGTGCCGCAGCCCGAAACAGCGGCGGTCGAGGTGCCGCCGGGATCGGAATTCCAGGAACGGCGCGAGGATCGCGAGGCATCGGTGCCCGCGCCGCTGCCGCAGCCCGAACCGGGCGCGCCCCCCGCCGTCGTGGCGCCCGAACCCGATACGCTGGCCTCAATGCAGGGGGCCGATACCGATCCGGCGGCCCAGCCCAGCACCGGCACCGCCGAGGACCGGCTGGCCAGCCCGCCCGCGCAGGGGCAGCGTGGCCGGGTCGAGGTGACGACCGACGCGCCGGTGCTGCCCGGCCCGCAGGCGGCGCTGCCCGCCGCGCCCGTGGCCGAAGAGGGGGTGGATGCCCCCGCCAGTCCCGCGGCCCCCGACGAGGGCGCCGCGCCCGAACCTGCCGAGGAGGAGGTTGAGGAAGAGATCGCGGGCGAAGCGGGCGAAACCGACCCGGCCGCAGACCCTGCCGCGCCGGCCCCCGACGTGGCCGATACCGCCCCTGCCATGCCGCCGCCCTCGGAACCGGCCAGCGAGGAGGAGCCCGCCGCGCCCGGGATCGCCGCGATGGACCCGGCCGCGCCCGCCACGCCCGCACCGGCCCCCGCGCCCGAGCCGCAGGCCGAGGCCGCTCCGTCCCAGCCGCCCGCACCGGAACCCGCCGACCCCGAAGCCGAAACCGACCCCGAACCGGATACCGCGACCGGCGACCGCCCCGGTGTCGGCACGCCCGCGCCCTCGCTGGTCGAGCGGGCGGATTCGCGCGTCTCGTCGCGCCTGCCCTCGGTCGGCGCCGACGGGGATGCCGCGCCGGATCAGGCCGCCGCCCCGCCGGTGGCTGCATCCGATGCACCGCCGATCGTGGCCAACGCCGCGCCGTTCGAAAACCCCGAGGGCAAGCCGCTGATGTCTGTCGTGCTGATCGACCGGGGCGATTTCTCCAGCGCGGTCGAGGCGCTCAGCGCATTTCCCTATCCTGTCACCTTCGCCGTCGATCCGGCATGGGACGGGGCCGCCGCCGCCGCCGAACGTTATCGCGCGGCCGGGTTCGAGGTGCTGGCGCTGGTCGATATCCCCGAGGCCGCGCAGGCACCGGATGTCGAGGTGAACCTTGCCGCCATCCTGGGCGCGCTGCCCGGCGTCGTGGGAGTGATGGAGGGCGACCGCACGGGCCTGCAATCCAGCCGCGCGATCTCGGACCAGGTTGCCGCTTACCTGCGCGACAGCGGGCACGGGCTGGTGATGTATCCCAACGGGCTCGATACCGCGCGCAAGCTGGCCGAAAAGGAAGGTGTGCCGGCGGTCACGCTGTTTCGGGATTTCGATGCCGCGGGGCAGGAGGCCCCGGTGATCCGGCGGTTCCTGGACCAGGCCGCGTTCAAGGCCGGGCAGGAGCCCGCCAGCGTGGTGATGGTCGGCCGTGCGCGGGCCGAAACCGTGTCGGCGCTGATCCTGTGGGGGCTGGCCGACCGGGCCGGGCGGGTGGCGCTGGCGCCGGTTTCGGCGCTGCTGCGCGCGCGGGCGGGGATGGCGGCGGAGATCGCCCCGGGCGAGTGAAACCGCGCGGTCTGGCCTGAAAACCGCGCGGTTCAGGCGCCGGGGTCGACCTCGCGCCAGTCGCCCGGTTGCAGCCCGTCCAGCGCCCAGCGGCCGATTCGCGCCCGGATCAGCCGCAGCGTGGGATGGCCCACGGCCGCTGTCATCCGCCGCACCTGCCGGTTGCGCCCCTCGGTGATCGTCAGCTCGATCCAGCAGTCGGGCACGGATTTGCGGAACCGGATCGGCGGAGTGCGCGGCCAGAGGCCGGGCGGTTCCTTGATCCGGGTCACCCTTGCCGGTCGCGTCGGCCCGTCCTTGAGCGTCACGCCCTTTCGCAAGGCCGCCAGCGCGGCGTCGTCCGGCACGCCTTCGACCTGCGCCCAATAGGTCTTGGGCATCTTGTTCTTCGGGTGGCTGATACGGGCCTGCAATGTCCCGTCATCGGTCAGCAGCAGCAACCCCTCGCTGTCGCGGTCGAGCCGGCCGGCGGGGTAGATGCCGGGGATGGCGATGAACCCGGACAGGGTGGCGCGCGGGCTGCCGGTGCTGCCGCGATCGGTGAATTGCGACAACACGTCAAAGGGTTTGTTGAACAGGATCAGCCGCGCCATGCGGTGACGCATAGCGCGGGTTGGGGCGCATGAACAGGGCCGATCAGGTGTAAAGCGTGGGCACGCCCAACTGGTCGTGGATATGGTTGACGGTCTGCGGCTGCAGCCCCAGCGCCTGTGCGAAGCCGTGCAGGTATTGCGCCTCGGGCTGGCTGTCGAGGTCGATGGCCATGACCGACATGGCATAGACCTGCGGCTCCAGCCCCTGCGGCACCTGTCCCGCCAGCCCGGCCACGTCGACCGGGGCCTGCAATTCGGCCTGCACGAAGGCCTGTTCCTCGGGCGAGACATCGCCCAGCTTGTCCAGCAGCCGCGCCTGTTCGGCATCGTCCAGCTTGCCGTCGCATTTTGCGGCCTGGATCATCGCGCGCAGCATCAGCCCGGCGGCCAGCTCCTGTTCGGTGGTGGGGGGCGTGTCGGGTTCGTCCTGCCGCGCGATGGCCTGGTTCAGCACGTCGCCGAAGCCGCCGCGCGCGGTGTCGGGCGTGCCGCCCGTCAACAGCCCGCCCAGCAACCCGCCGATGCCGCCCGCGGCACCCGCGCCGGCCAGCCCGCCCAGCAGGTCGTCGAGTCCGCCGCCCCGTGTGCCGGTCACGCCGCCGCCGAGTTGCTCCAGCAGGCCGCCAAGCCCGGCGCTGCCCGCGCCGCCGCCCAGGATGCCGCCAAGCATATCCTCGATCCCGCCACGGCTTTGCGTGGCCTCGGGGCGTTGCTGCATCTGGCGCTGGAGTTGCCCGAGCAGGCCGCCGCCCGGCGTCTGCGCCGCCCCCGCCCGGCGCTGCACCATGGCGCTGGCGCCCTTGGCCACGGCCACGCCGACGGCGACCTTGGCCAGTGTTTTCATCAAGCTCATGATCTTTCCCCCGGTGGATTGCCGGTTCAGAATGCATGTCGCGGGCGTATCTGTCATGGGAAAAGGCGCGGGCCGCTCCCCCCACGGGCGGGTGGTGCTATCGCGGGGGCAGGTGCAGGCGCCCCTCCATCACGCGCACGGCCCGGCCCGACACGGTGACGCGGGAGCCGTGGGTGCGCAGCCCGATCCGGCTGGGCCGGCCCATGTCGTCGCCCTGGCGGTAATCGAGCGCCAGGTCGCGCCCGAGGATCTGCGCCAGAAGGGCGGCCAGCGTGGCCGCCGCGCTGCCGGTGGCCGGGTCTTCGGGGATGTTGTCGAGCGGGGCGAACATGCGCGCGTCGATCCGGTCGCCGTCGCGGACATAGGCCAGCTGCGCGAAATCCAGCCCGCCGGGAAACAGCGCGTGGCCCTCGCGGAAGGCGGCGATATCGGTGCGGATGGCGGCCAGCGCCGTGCGGTCGGTCAGTTCGGTCAGGGTGAAGGGCAGGCCCAGCGTCGCCATGACCGGCGGGTGGGTGGCGGTGCGAATCCTGTCTTGGGCCAGCCCCAGCGCGCGGGCGACGAGGCCGGGCGCCGGTTCGGCCAGCCGCTCCAGCGTGGCTTCGGTCGTGAACTGCGCCGCGCCGTTTTCCGCCCGGGCGCGGATCGGGCCGATGCCGAGGCCCAACACCATGTCGGGGCCGTGCCCCAGATCGGCCAGCGCCACGGCGGTGCCGATAGTGGGATGACCGGCGAAGGGGATTTCCGTCGTGGGCGTGAAGATGCGCAGCCGGGCGGTGTGGGCCGGGGCGTCGGGCGGGAAGAGAAAGGCGGTTTCCGAAAAGTTGAATTCCCGCGCGATGCGTTGCAGGTCGGCCCCGGGCAGGGCGGTGGCGTCGGGGATCACCGCCAGCGGGTTGCCGCCGAAGGGCGTGTCGGTGAACACGTCGTAGACAAGGTAATCGGTCATCGCGGGGTCCGGCTGGCTGTGTCGTTGCGGAGGGTGATGGCATGGGCGTGTGTGCGTCGCAAGCGGGGCCTGGGGGGTGTCGGAAAGGTTGTTATGTCCCACAGGCGATGGGGCAGTTGCATTCAATACATGTTCGTGGACGTCCACGACACATGAACGATACACCCAGCCCGGAACAGCCGCGAAGCGGCCCGGGCATCGCACGGCCGCCCCCCCGGCCGGGCGATTGGCTGCCGCAAGTGCCACGTTCCTAGGGAGGAGGTGGCGGCGCGATAAAGTGGCAGTCACAAAGGTAGGATCGCCCGACCGCGGCCATGCGGTGCCCTCTGTTGCGCTCTTTTCGATCCGCAGCACAGGTCGCCCCTCAGCCGGCGGCGAGGTCCATCCAGACCGGCAGGTGGTCCGACGCGATCCGCGCCGGGCGGCCGATATGCACGCCGCTGTCGAGCGCGCGCAGGTCGTCCGAGATCAGGAACCTGTCCAGCGCCGCAACCGGGCGCGGGGCGGGATAACTGGCGGCCGGCGCGACAAAGCGCAGCCCCGGCACCTGCGCATCGAGATCCCAGCCCGAGCCCCAGTCGTTGAAATCGCCGGCCACCACCGTGGGCAGGGGCGGCAGCGCGCGCAGGGTGCGCGTGATCGCGGCCAGTTGCAGCAGGCGATAGCGTTTGACCAGCCCCAGATGCACGCCCAGCACCCGCAGCGGGCCGATGGCGGTATCGAGTTCGACCCGGATCGCGCCGCGCGGCTCCAGCCCCGGCAGGTCGAAATGGGCGGTCTGCCGCACGCTCACATGCGGGGCGACCAGCATCGCGTTGCCATGCCAGCCGAGCGAGCCGCCGGGCTCGCCCACCTCGACCACGCGCCAGCCTTCTTCCTCGGCCATGTGGGCGGGCAGGGCGGCGGGGCGCGGAGGCAGGCGCTTGTCGGCCTCCTGCAGGACGACCACGTCGGCGCCCATCGCGCCGATCACCTGCAAAATCCGGTCCGGCCGGCGCCGCAGGTCAAGGCCCACGCACTTCTGCAGGTTGTAAGTGGCTAGTCTGAACGGGCTCGGGCGCATATATCGGACTCTGTCATAACCAGGGGACGAGGCGATGTTCGCAGATCAGACATGGGTGGCCAAGGCGATCTGGGCCTTGCTGGTCTTCTTTCTGGTCGATGCGCTTTTCGTGGGCAACTGGCCGCTTGCCTTCGTCTCGGTGGCGACGCTGCTGTTGTCGCTGGCACCGGTCTATATCGGCCGCTGGGCCGATGTCGTGGTGCCGCCCAGTTTCGTCGCGGCGATCACCATGTTCGTGGGCGGCACGCTGTTCCTGGGCGAGGTGTTCGATTTCTACGAACGGTTCTGGTGGTGGGATATCGCCATGCATGGCGGCAGCGCGGTGGGATTCGGGCTGATCGGGTTCATCCTGGTCTTCATGATGTTCCAGGGCGACCGCTATGCCGCGCCGCCGCTGGCGATTGCCTTCTTCGCCTTTTGCTTTGCGCTCGCCATCGGCGCGACCTGGGAGATTTTCGAGTTCTGCATGGACCAGGCATTTGGACTGAACATGCAGAAATCGGGGCTGATGGACACGATGGGCGACCTGATCGTCGACACGTTCGGCGCGCTGATCGGCGCCGGGTCGGGCTGGGCCTACCTGAAATGGCGGATGCGCGGCGGGCTGAGCCTGCTGATCGACGATTTCGTCCGGCGCAACCCGCGGTTCTTCCGGCGTTTCAAGCGGTAAGGGTTCTTGACGCGGCCCGGGCTTTGGCGTCTGAGTGCCCGCGATGGAACGCAAGGATCATATCGACCTGTTCGGTGCCGTATCGCTGGTGGGGTTCGCCTGTGTGCTGGCCTTCAACCAGGTGGTGATCAAGGTGGGCACCGGCGGGTTCCAGCCCGTGTTCATGGCCGGCCTGCGGTCGCTGGGGGCGCTGGCCGTGCTGATCGTGTGGATGCGGCTGCGTGGGGTGCGGGTGGATTTCGGCCGCCGCTATTGGGCGTCGGGCATTTTGCTGGGATCGCTTTTCGCCTTCGAGTTCGTGTGCCTGTTCTGGGCGCTGGACAACACCACGGTGTCGCGCGCCTCGATCCTGTTCTACACCATGCCGATGATGCTGGCCGGGGCGGCGCATTTCGTGCTGCCGGGCGAGCGGCTGACGCTGCGGCGCGCGGCGGGGCTGGTCACGGCGATGGCGGGGGTGGCGCTGGTCCTGTCGGTGCGCAAGGGCGGCGAGGCGTCGGTGATGGGCGATATCGCCGCACTGGCCGCCGCCGCCGGATGGGCGGGCATCGCATTGACCGTGCGGCTGACCCCGGTGGCCGAGCAGCGCCCCGAGATGCAGCTGATGTGGCAACTGACGGTGTCCTCGGTGCTGCTGATCGCGGCGGCGTTCCTGTTCGGCCCGCTGCTGCGCGACCTGCAACCGGTGCATTACTGGGCGCTGCTCTATCAGGTGGTCGTCGTGGCCAGCCTGGGATACATGTTCTGGTTCTTCCTGATGGCGGTCTACCCGGCCTCGGGCGTGGCCAGCTTCAGCTTCCTGTCGCCGGTGCTGAGCGTGTTCTTCGGCTGGGCGCTTCTGGGCGAGGAGGTCGGCCGGAACACCGTCGCGGCGCTCGTGATGGTGGCGATCGGGCTGGTGCTGATCAACCGCCGGCACCGCCCGCAGGGCGGCGCGTGACATTCCGCGATTGTCCCCGGGGCCTTTATGGCCCCGTGATCCGCAGAAAAAACCCATGAAAAATAACTCGTTCTGGCTTAAGTTGGCGGAATTATGCCGATCTGAACGGGTTTCATTATGCCCTTTGCAAAAGAGATACTAAGAAAATGCGCGGATTTTGCCGGCCTCGAAATCCGGCGCAAACCCGTCAGCGATGCCAGGCTGGACGATAGACCAAGGACCGGCACCGCCGGCCTGATCGTCGAGTTCATCGGGGCCCAGGGGATCGGCAAGACCACGATCTACAACTCGGTTCACGGGCATATCCGGGACCATTGGTTCTTTCGCCCGCATCTGCAGAACAAGGTTCCCCCGAAGGACAGCCTGTCGCCGGTTTCGCAGCTTCACAGAAACCTCTATTTTCAGAAGATCCGAAGGATAGAGACCTCCGGCGCGAACCCCTGGCGCAGCATCGCCCGGGCACAGCAGATGGCCCGGGTGGCCTCGGAAAGTCTTTTCATCTCGTCGCACGACTTTCCACGGGGGTTCGTTCTGGAGGAAGGATTGTTCAAGAACTTCCCCGAAGAGATACTGGAGAGCGACGCCGAGGCGTCGCACCCCCTGTGGTCTGGCCGCATCTTCGTCTACTTGCGGGCCCGCGATCCGGGGGTGGTGGTGTCGCGCTGGCAGCAACGTGCCTCGGCTCGTGGGAAAATCCTTGAATATCAGCATAGTATACGGGACAGCGACGTTCGCAGGCGCGTCGAGACCGAAACGACCCTGTATGATCGCATGATCGAGCGGGCAAGAGACATGGGCCGTCCGGTCCTGAGACTCGAGGCCGAGGACAAGGTCGACGAAAATGTCCGGCGGGTCCTGGATTTCGAAAGGCAGTGGCGGGGCAGGGTCGATGCCTGACGGCAGGAGCCGGCGGCCTATCCCCGCCAGATCCAGCCGCCGCCCAGGATGCGGCTGCCGCCGGTTTCGTAGAACACGCAGGCCTGCCCGGGGCTGACGCCTTCCTCGGGGGTCAGCAGTTCGACATCGGCGGTGGTGGCCGAGGTCGGGCGGATGATCGCCTCGCGCGGGGGGCGGGTCGAGCGGACCTTGACCGAGACATGCCATTCCGCGCGGCTGTCGAAGGGGGCGTCGCCCAGCCAGTTGATTTCGCGCACCGGCACGATCCTGGTGGCCAGCAGCTCTTTCGGGCCGACGACCACGCGGCGGGTGTCGACGTCGAGTTTCACCACGTAGAGCGGTTCGGACAGCCCGCCGATGCCGAGGCCCCGGCGCTGGCCGATGGTGTAGTGGATCACCCCGTCATGGCGGCCCAGAACGCGGCCGTCGGAATGCACGATCTCGCCCGGTTCGGCGGCGCCGGGGCGCAGTTTCTCGATCACGCTGGCGTAATTGCCGTTGGGCACGAAGCAGATATCCTGGCTGTCGGGCTTGTCGGCCACGGCCAGCCCGTATTTCGCCGCCAGTTCCCGCGTCGCCGCCTTGGAGGGCAGGTGCCCCAGCGGGAAACGCAGGTAATCCAGCTGCTCCGGCGTGGTCGAGAACAGGAAATAGCTCTGGTCGCGGTTGGCATCCGCTGCGCAATGCAGCTCCGGCCCGTTCGCGCCCGCCTTGCGCTGGATATAGTGGCCCGTGGCCATGCAGTCGGCCTCGAGATCGCGGGCGGTTTCCAGCAGGTCCTTGAACTTCACCCGTTCGTTGCAGCGGATGCAGGGCACCGGCGTCGCCCCGGCAAGGTAGCTGTCGGCGAACTCGTCGATCACCGCGTCCCTGAAGATATTTTCATAGTCCAGAACGTAGTGGGGAAAGCCCATTTCCTCGGCCACGCGGCGGGCGTCGTGGATGTCGATACCGGCGCAGCAGGCGCCCTTCTTGGCCAGTGCGGCGCCGTGATCGTAAAGCTGGAGGGTGACGCCGATCACGTCATAACCTTCTTCGGCCAGTTGCGCGGCCACGACGGAGCTGTCCACGCCGCCCGACATGGCGACAACCACGCGGGTTTCGGCCGGCGGCTTTGCAAAGCCCAGCGAGTTGAGCGGGGTATCGGTATCGAGGGCCATTGCGACCGTCCTTTTGCGCGCGAGTCGGAAGTCGGCGAGAATATAGGAAAATCCGAGACACTCTCAAGCCCCCCGTTTCATTCCGCGTTAAACCCTGTGCGGCCAGTCTCGGGCCGTTCGAGAAAGGGATGGCTGACATGTATCTCAGGAAGGTGGGCGGCCCGCGGGCCGTGACGTTGCCCGACGGCTCGGTCATGACGCGCGCGGATTTGCCGCCCGCGGATACGCGGCGCTGGGTGGCCAGCCGCAAGGCGGCGGTGGTGCGCGCGGTGCTGTCGGGGCTGATCGCGCGGGACGAGGCGCTGGACCGCTACGGGCTGAGCGAGGAGGAATTTTCCGAGTGGCTGACTGCCATTCGGACGCATGGATACGATGCGCTCAGGGCCACGGCGACACAAAAATATAGACAACCTAAAAGAGAATAATATATCCAATAAGCGCCGATAACGTGTGGTTAACTATTTTTGTTCACGTTTGATTCCATCAAGGCCCGATGAACGGAGAGAACGATATGCGCGTGCTGCTGGTGGAAGACGATCCCACGACCTCGAAAAGCATCGAACTGATGCTGACCCATGCCAACCTGAACGTCTATACGACCGACCTTGGGGAGGAGGGGATAGATCTTGCCAAGCTGTACGATTACGACCTGATCCTGCTGGATATCGGCCTGCCCGACATGACCGGGCACGAGGTGCTGCGCCAGCTGCGCCTGGCGCGGGTCGAAACGCCGATCCTGATCCTCAGCGGGGCGGACGACACCGACAGCAAGATCAGGGGCTTCGGCTCGGGCGCGGACGATTACCTGACCAAGCCGTTCCACCGCGACGAGCTGGTGGCGCGCATCCACGCGATCATCCGCCGTTCCAAGGGGCATTCGCAATCGGTGATCCGCACCGGTATGGTGAACGTGAACCTGGATGCCAAGACGGTGGATGTGGAGGGCCAGACCGTGCACCTGACCGGCAAGGAATACCAGATGCTCGAACTGCTGTCGCTGCGCAAGGGCACGACCCTGACCAAGGAGATGTTCCTGAACCATCTCTATGGCGGCATGGACGAGCCTGAGCTGAAGATCATCGACGTCTTCATCTGCAAGCTGCGGAAAAAGCTGAGCCAGGCCACCGGCGGTGAGACCTATATCGAAACCGTCTGGGGGCGCGGCTATGTGCTGCGCGATCCGCAGCCGGCGGCCGATCCCGCGGACGGGGACCGCAAGGTGGCCATCGGCGCCTGACATCCGCCACCACTCACGGGCTGGACCTCGGGCGGGCGCGCCCCTATCACTTGGACGTTGGTGATGGGGGCGCGACCATGACGAAAGAAACACCGGTGGACAAGCTGACGCGGGATGAGGCCGGGGCCGAGCTGGCGCGGCTGGCCGGGCTTCTGGACGCGGCGAACCGCGCCTACCACCGCGAGGACGCGCCCGAGATACCGGATGCGGAATACGACCGGCTGAAGGCCCGCAACCTGGAGATCGAGGCGCGCTTTCCCGACCTGAAACGCGCCGACAGCCCCAGCGAACAGGTCGGCGCGGAACCGGCCGAGGGGTTCGGCAAGATCACCCACGCGGTGCGGATGATGAGCCTCGGCAATGCCTTCGCCGACGAGGACGTGGCCGAGTTCGACGCCTCGATCCGCAAATACCTGGGCCTTTCGGCGGAGGCGCCGCTGGCCTATACCGCCGAGCCCAAGATCGACGGGCTGAGCCTGTCGCTGCGATACGAACAAGGCCGGCTGGTCAGCGCGGCCACCCGCGGCGACGGCGCGGTGGGCGAGAACGTGACCGAGAACGCCCGCACGATCGGCGATATCCCCCAAACCCTTGACGGGGCCCCGGATGTGCTGGAGGTGCGCGGCGAGGTCTATATGAGCCACGCCGATTTCGCGGCGCTGAACGCCCGGCAGGCCGAGCGGGGCGACAAGACATTCGCCAACCCGCGCAACGCCGCCGCCGGATCGCTGCGCCAGCTCGATCCCGAAATCACCCGGTCGCGGCCCTTGCGGTTCTTCGCCTATGGCTGGGGCGAGCTGTCCGCGCCGCTGGCCGAAACGCAGCTTGGCGCCATCGCGCGGCTGGCGAGCCTTGGCTTTTCCACCAACCCGCTGACCGAATGCTGCACCGGCCTGGCCGATCTGCTGGCGCATTACGCGCAGATCGAACAGCAGCGCGCGACGCTGGGCTATGACATCGACGGCGTCGTCTACAAGGTGGACGACCTGGCCTACCAGGCGCGGCTGGGCTTTCGCTCGACCACGCCGCGTTGGGCGATCGCGCACAAGTTTCCCGCCGAACTGGCCTGGACCCGGCTTGAGGCGATCGACATCCAGGTGGGCCGCACCGGCGCGCTCAGCCCGGTGGCACGGCTGACGCCGGTCACGGTGGGCGGCGTCGTGGTGTCGAATGCCACGCTGCATAACGAGGATTACATCGCCGGGCGCGACGCGCGCGGCAACCCGATCCGCGAGGGCAAGGATATCCGGGTGGGCGACTGGGTGCAGGTCTATCGCGCGGGCGACGTGATCCCCAAGGTGGCGGACGTGGACCTGTCGCAACGCCCCGGGGATGCAGAACCCTATGAATTTCCCACCCGATGCCCGGAATGCGGATCGGACGCGATCCGGGAAGAGGGCGATTCGGTGCGCCGCTGCACCGGCGGGCTGATCTGCCCGGCGCAGGCGGTGGAAAAGCTCAGGCATTTCGTCAGCCGCGCGGCCTTCGATATCGAAGGGCTGGGCGCAAAGCAGGTCGAACAGTTCTATCGTGACGGCTGGATTGCCGAACCGGCGGATATCTTCACGCTGGAGGACCGCTATGGCAGCGGCCTGCAACAGCTGAAGAACCGCGAGGGCTGGGGCGAAACCTCGGCCGCCAACCTGTTTGCGGCGATCGGGGAACGGCGCCGCATTCCGTTGGCGCGGCTGATCTTCGGCCTGGGCATCCGCCACGTGGGCGAGGTGGCGGCGCGCGACCTGGCGCTGCATTACCGCGACTGGGACGCGATGGCGCAGGCGCTGGACGAGGCACGCCCGGCGGCGCTGGCCCATCGCGCCGCCGACGAGGCCGAAGAGGCCGAGCGGATCGCTGCCGCCGCCGAGGGGCGGCGCGCGCGGATCAAGGAAACCCGCGCCGCCGCCATCGCCGAACGCGCGGTGCCCGATGCGGCCACCGCCGCCTGGGAGGACCTGATTGGCATCGACGGGATCGGCGCCACCCTCGGCCTGTCGCTGAGCGATGCCTTTGCCAACGGTCACGAGCGCGCGGCCTTCGACGCGCTGCGCGCGCATCTGAGCGTTCTGCCGCCCGAGGCGCCGGCCTCGCAAAGCCCGGTGGCGGGCAAGACCGTGGTCTTTACCGGCACGCTGGAAAAGATGACCCGCGCCGAGGCCAAGGCGCGGGCGGAATCGCTGGGCGCAAGGGTGTCGGGCAGCGTCAGCGCGAAAACCGACCTGCTGGTCGCCGGGCCGGGCGCGGGATCGAAGGCGAAGAAGGCCGCCGAGCTTGGCGTCGAGACGATCGACGAAGACGGCTGGCTGGCGCTGGTCGGGGACGCATGAGCGGGCGGCCCGAACAGCTTTTCCCGCTGTTTGCCGGGGTGGACACGCTGCCCGGCGTGGGGCCGAAGACCGCCGGGCTGCTGGAACATCTCGACATCACGCGCCCGCGCGACCTGATCCTGACGCTGCCGCATACCGGCATTGACCGGCGGCGGCGCGACAGCGTGCTGGGCGCGGACCTGCCGCAGGTGCTGACGGTCGGGGTGACGGTGGGCCAGCATCGCCCGCCCGCGCGCAAGGGCGGCGCCTATCGCGTGACGGTCGAGGATGCGAAAACCAGCTTTCAGATCGTGTTTTTCCACGCGCGCGGCGATTACCTGCAGAAACTGCTGCCCACCGGCCAGCGCCGGGTGGTGTCGGGCCGGGTCGAGCTGTTCGACGGTATCGCGCAGATGGTGCATCCCGATCACGTGCTGCCGGTGGAAGAGGTCGGGGATATCCCCGCGTTCGAGCCTGTCTATCCGCTGACCCACGGCGTCAGCCTGAAACAGATGACCAAGGCGGTTCAGGGCGCGCTGACCCGCGTGCCCGAACTGCCCGAATGGATCGATCCCGAACAGAAGCGGCAGGCCGGCTGGCCCGACTGGCACGACGCGATCGCCGCCGCGCACGCGCCGCAGACGCTGGCCGACCTGGCCGCCGGTGCGCCCGCGCGCGAAAGGCTGGCCTATGACGAGCTGATGGCGCATCAGCTGACGCTGGCGCTGGCGCGCTCGAAACTGCGCCGGGCCAAGGGGCGGCAGACCAAGGGCACCGGCGCGTTGCAGGCCCGCGTGCTGACCGCGCTGCCCTATGCGCTCACCGGCGCGCAGACCCGCACCATCGGCGAGATCGCCGACGACATGGCGAACCCCCTGCGCATGAACCGGCTGCTGCAGGGCGATGTGGGCGCGGGCAAGACGCTGGTCGCCTTCATGGCGCTGCTGATCGCGGTCGAGGCGGGCGGGCAGGGGGTGATGATGGCGCCCACAGAGATCCTCGCCCGCCAGCACCTGGAAGGGTTGCGCCCGATGGCCGAGGATGCCGGCGTGGTGCTGGAAATCCTGACCGGCCGCGACAAGGGGGCCGAGCGCAAGGCCAAGCTGGCGGCGCTGGCGCGGGGCGACATTCACGTTCTGGTGGGCACCCATGCGGTGTTCCAGAAAGACGTGGCCTTCCGCGACCTGCGGCTGGCGGTGGTCGATGAACAGCACCGGTTCGGCGTGCGGCAGCGGCTGGAGCTGGGGCAGAAGGGGCAGGCGGTGGATGTGCTGGTGATGACCGCCACGCCGATTCCGCGCAGCCTGGCGCTGGCGCAATATGGCGACATGGACGTATCGGTGCTGGACGAAAAGCCGCCCGGGCGCAAGCCGGTCACCACCGCGCTGGTCTCGACCGGGCGGATGGACGAGGTGGTGGATCACCTGCGCCGCGCGGTGGCCGAAGGACGGCAGGCCTATTGGGTCTGCCCGCTGGTGGACGAATCCGAACTGGTCGACCTGACCGCCGCCGAGGACCGGTTCAAACGGCTGCGCGCCGCCCTGGGCGAAGGCGTGGTGGGGCTGGTGCATGGCCAGATGCCGCCCGCCGACAAGGATGCCGCGATGGCGGCGTTCCAGCGCGGCGAGACCAGCGTGCTGGTGGCGACCACGGTGATCGAGGTTGGGGTGAACGTGCCCAACGCCACGATCATGGTGATCGAACGGGCCGAGATATTTGGCCTCGCGCAACTGCACCAGCTGCGCGGCCGGGTGGGGCGGGGCGATCAGGCGTCGACCTGCCTGCTGATGTACCAGCCGCCGCTGTCCGAGGGCGGCGAGCGGCGGCTGACCACCCTGCGCGACACCGAGGACGGGTTCCGCATCGCCGAGGTGGACCTTGAGATGCGCGGCGCGGGCGACCTGATCGGCACCGCGCAATCGGGCCTGCCGCGGTTCCGGGTGGCCGATCTGGAACGGCAGGCCGCGCTGATGGCCACCGCCCAGAGCGACGCGCGCAACCTGATGGCCAGCGACCCGGACCTGAAGGGCGACCGCGGCCGCGCCGCGCGCGTTCTGCTGTGGCTGATGGAACAGGATCAGGCGATCCGTTTGATTTCAGTGGGTTAGCGCGCGCGTTCCGAAAAGTTCGCAAATGTTCTCAAAAAGTTCTTTACAGGCGGTTAAGGATATGAGAACAAATTGGCAACAACGGAATGCACCCGAGCAGGAGACATGAAGATGCTGACCCAGATCATCGACACCGCCCGCCGCAACCACGACACGCTTGCCGCCGATGCGATCGGCGTGGCCGCGCTGGTGGTCATGCTGGTGGCCGGGCTTCACCTGCCGGTTCTGTCCTGAGTTTCTGCCTGCGTACCTGAACCGAGGGCCGCGCATCCCTGTCCCGATACGATGCGCTTATCTGAGATACTGCCTGTCTCTCACACCTGTCCCAAGGGTCTGCCTCTGACCCGCCTTCGGCCCCCCAGGATGCGCCACTGTCCGCCGCCGTCCCCGTGACGCGCGGCGGATTTTTTTGGCTGGATCAGGGGATCAGGCGGATTGATGCGCCTCGATCTCGGCCATCGCCTCGGCCGTGGCCTCGATCGACAGCAGGATCGAGGCGTGCCGGTTCCTGTAGTCGCGCGCGGGGCGCAGCACTTCGAACCCGTCGAAGGGGGCGGCCGGGGTTGGTCCGTCTTCCTTGAGCAGCGCACGAAGCGCATCGCGCGCCTCTTCGACCTGGGTGCGGGTGCAGCCGATGATCGCGCCGCCGACCACCGCCGCCGCCGCCTGACCCAGCGCGCAGGCCTTCACATCCTGCGCGAACTCGGCCACCCGGCCGTCGCGCATCACCACGTCCACCGTGACGGTCGAGCCGCAAAGCGGCGAGCGTTTGCGCACGCTGGCCTGCGGGCTGGCCAGCCGGCCGTGATGGGGGATATCCGCCGCCAGCTCAAGGATGCGCCCGGAATAGAGCTTGATCAGGTCGGTCTCGGCTGTCATGGCTTTCCCTTCGTCTTCGGACCTCATAGATAGGCGCTGTCCCGCCCGATGCCAAAGGAAAATGCCATGACCTTCGATCCGGCCACGCTGAAATACGACGCGCAGGGGCTGATTCCCGCCATCGCGCAGGAGGCGGACGGCGGCGAGGTGCTGATGATGGCCTGGATGAACGCCGAGGCCGTGGCGCGCACGCTCGAAACCGGCCGCGTGACGTACTGGAGCCGGTCGCGGCAGGCGTTCTGGATCAAGGGCGAAAGCTCGGGCCACGTGCAGGAACTGGTCGAGATGCGGGTGGATTGCGACCGTGACTGCCTGCTTGTGCTGGTGCGCCAGACCGGCCCGGCCTGTCACACCAACCGGCGCAGTTGTTTCTACACCGCGCTGCGGGACGGCGATGAGGTCGAGATCATGGCGCCGATGGAATAGGGGGCGCTGCCCCCTCGGCCTTGCGGCCTCACCCCCGGAGTATTTCGGGCAAGATGAAGATCAAAGGCCCACCATGTTGCGGATGTCGCCGGGTGCAAGCCCCGCCGCGCGATAGGCGGCGATGGCGCGGGCGTCGTCGCGCTTGGCCAGCCGCTTGCCGGTCTCGTCGCGGATCAGGCGGTGGTGGTGGTAGACCGGCGTGGGCAGGCCCAGCAGCCTTTGCAGCAGGACATGGATCGGCGTGGCGCTGAACAGGTCGCTGCCGCGCGTGACATGGGTGATCCCCTGGGCCGCGTCATCCACCACCACGGCGAGGTGGTAAGAGGTGCCCATGTCGCGCCGCGCGATCACAATGTCGCCGATGGCGGACAGGGCGGTGGCGGGATCGGTGGCGATCCGGCCGGTTTCGCCATCTGGCCCGGCGCCGGTTTCGTCAAAGCCGACCGGGCCGGTGCGGGCAAGCGCGCGCGCCATGTCGAGCCGCAGCGCGCAACCGGACGGGACCGGCCCGGCGGGCGGCGTCGCGGGCCGGCAGGTGCCGGGATAGACGATGCCGTCGGGGCCGGTCACCGGCGTTCCCTCCTGCGGGGCGCTGGCGGCGGCGGCGATGTCGCGCCGGTTGCAATGGCAGGGGTAGAGAAGCCCGTTAGTCCACAATATATCAATGGCTTCGGCGTAACTTTTCATGTTGTCCGACTGGCGCAGGACCGGGGTCGGCCAATCGAGGCCCAGCCAGTGCAGGTCGTCGTATATCTGCGCCTCCCATTGCGGGCGGGCGCGGCTTTGGTCGATATCCTCGATCCGCAGCAGGAAGCGGCCACCGGCAGCCTGCGCCATGTCGAAGGCGACCAGTGCCGCGAAGGCGTGGCCCAGATGCAGCGGGCCGGTGGGGGACGGGGCGAAGCGGGTGCGGATTGTCACGCTTTTTCAGGTGTATAGGCGTTTCTGTTGAAGTGGTTTCCGGGCGTGTCGCGCCCGGTCCATACCGCCAGCATAAGGCGCGGGATCAGGCGGCGTCCAGTGCGCTCTGATCCAGCCATGCGGCCCAGGCGGCCTTGGCCCGGTCGGTATAGGCCTTGTAGCGGTCCTTGCGTCCGCGCCGCCCGCCTTTCAGCCCGTCGACCGGGCGGAACAGGCCGAAATTGACGTTCATCGGCTGAAAGGTCTTGGCCTCGGCGCCGCCGGTGATGTGGTGGATCAGTGCGCCCATCGCGGTGTCCTGCGGCACCTGCGGCAGGGTCTGGCCGAGGATTTCGGCGGCGGCCATGCGCCCCGCCAGAAGGCCCATCGCCGAGGATTCGACATAGCCCTCGACCCCGGTGATCTGGCCGGCGAAGCGGATATTGGGGCGCGATTTCAGGCGCATCTGTGCATCCAGCAGCGTGGGCGAATTGATGAAGGTGTTACGGTGGATGCCGCCCAGCCGGGCGAAGCTGGCGTTTTCCAGCCCGGGTATCATGCGGAACACGTCGGTTTGCGCGCCGTATTTCATCTTGGTCTGGAAGCCCACGATGTTGAACAGCGTGCCGAGCGCGTTGTCGCGGCGCAGTTGCACCACCGCATAGGGCTTGTCCGAGGGCGCGTGCGCATTGGTCAGCCCGATCGGCTTCATCGGTCCGTGGCGCAGGGTTTCGCGCCCGCGTTCTGCCATCACCTCGATCGGCAGGCAGCCGTCGAAATAGCCGGCGGTTTCGCCCTCGTGAAACTCGGTCTTGTCGGCGGCCAGCAGCGCGTCGATGAACGCCTCGTATTGCGGTTTGGTCATCGGGCAGTTGAGATAGGCCTTTTGCTCGGCTTCCGTCTCGCCCTTGTCGTAGCGCGACTGCGCCCAGACCACCGACATGTCGATGCTGTCGGCATAGACGATGGGGGCGATGGCGTCGAAAAAGGCCAGCCGCTCGGCCCCGGTTTCGCGCGCGATGGCCTGCCCCAGCGCGTCCGAGGTCAGCGGCCCGGTGGCGATGATCCAGTGGCCGGTATCGGGCAGGCCGGTGATTTCCTCGTGGCTGACCGATACGTTCGGCAGCGCGTGCAGCGCATCGGTGACGGATTGGGAAAACGGGTCGCGGTCCACCGCCAGCGCGCCGCCCGCGGGCAGGCGGTGGCGGTCGGCCATCTGCATGATCAGCCCGCCGGCCTGCCGCATTTCCCAGTGCAGCAGCCCCACGGCGTTCTGTTCGTCATCGTCGGACCGGAACGAGTTGGAACAGACCATTTCCGCCAGGTTGCCGGTGCGGTGGGCAAAGGTTTCGACCTTGGGGCGCATTTCGTGGATGACCACGTTCACGCCCGCGCGCGCGGCCTGCCAGGCGGCCTCGGAGCCGGCCATGCCGCCGCCGATGATATGCAATGTCTTGTCCATGCCCGCCATCTAGGGGATCGCGGGCGGTTTGGAAAGGATCGTGTTGCCGGTCGCGGCTTATTGCTGCCAGTCGGGCGGGCGTTTTTCCAGGAAGGCGGCGATGCCCTCGGCGGTGTCGCGGTAGAGCATGTTCTGCACCATCACGTCGCCCGCATAGTCATAGGCGGCGTCGAGCGGCATTTCGATCTGGTTATAGAACGCCTCCTTGCCGATCTTGACGGCGGCGCCCAGCTTGGCGGCGACGGTCTCGGCCAGTTCCTGCGTGACGGTGTCGAGCTGTTCATGCGGCACGACGCGGTTGACCAGCCCCAGCGCCTCGGCCCGTTCGGCGGGGATGAACTGTCCGGTGCTGAGCATTTCGAAGGCGTGCTTGCGCGGGATGTTGCGGCTGAGCGGGACCATCGGGGTCGAGCAGAACAGCCCGATATTCACGCCGTTCACCCCGAATTTCGTGCCCTCGGCGGCCACGGCCATGTCGCAGCTGGCGACAAGCTGGCAGCCCGCGGCGGTGGCGATGCCGTGGGCCTGTGCGATCACCGGCTGGGGCAGGCTGCGGATCGTCGTCATCATGCGCGCGCAGCGGTCGAAGAGATCCTTGAAATAGGCCTTGCCGCCATCCTCGGCCTGGCGGCCGGCGGTCATCTCCTTCAGGTCGTGGCCGGCGCAGAACACCTTGCCCGCGCCCTTGATGATCACCGCGCGGGTGGCGGTGTCGTGCCTGAGCCGGTCGAACTCGGCCTGCAGCGCGGCGAGCATCGCATCGCTGAGCGCGTTCAGCTTTTCCGGGGCGTTCAGTGTCAGGTGGGCGACCGCGCCCGTGTCGTGACGTTCCAGCAGAGCCATCTTGTCCTCTCCTCCAATTCCGGCCAAGTCTACGCACGGGACGGGACGGAGGACAAGATGACCCTGAAGATGACGGCCGAGGAACTGGATGCCTTCATGCACCGCGAATTTCCGCAGATGGCTGTGGATTTCGCGATCGACAGGCTGGCGCCGATGGAGATCGACCTGCGCCTGAAGGTCGAGGATCGCCACCTGCGGCCCGGCGGCACGGTGTCGGGCCCGTCGATGTTCGGCCTGGCCGATTGCGCGATCTACCTGGCCACGCTGGCGATGATCGGGCCGCAGGGGCTGGCGGTGACGACGAATGGCAGCATCGATTTCATGCGCAAACCGGCCGCCGGAAAGGATGTCGTGGCGAAATGCCGGTTGCTGAAACTGGGCCGCGTGCTGGCGGTGGGCGATGTGCTGATGATGTCGGACGGGATGGATCAGCCGGTGGCGCGGGCCACGATGACCTATTCGATTCCGCCGCGCTGAGCGCCGGCCGGGGCAGGGGGGCGCTTCCGTTTGGGCGGTTCGTAACGGAGGGCATCGCCCGGCCGGGAGGCGGCCGTGCGATGCCCGGGCGGGTATTCCCCGGGACAGGAAACCTAGCGCAGCAGCCTGCGCACGTAGCCCGGCAGGGCGAAGGCGGCCTTGTGCACCTCGGGCGTGTAGTAGAACGGGTCGAGCCCCGCCGCCTGGAACCGGCCCTGCAGCACGTCGAGGGGGGTGGCGCGCGCGTCGCTGTCGCTGCCCCAGCCGAAGGCCATCGGCCCGCCCGCATAGGTCGGGATCGTGGCGAGATAGCAGGTGGCGTCGGCGAACAGCGCGGTGAAGGCCCGCATCGTGTTGCTCAGTTCGTCCGGTTGCAGGAAGGGCACGCCGTTCTGCGTGACAAGGATGCCGTCCGGGGCCAGGGCGCGCTTGGCATGGCCATAGAACGTGTCGGTAAAGAGCACCTCGCCCGGGCCGACGGGATCGGTGGAATCGACGATGATCACGTCATAGCCGCCCGGCGTGTTGCGCATGAAATCCGCGCCGTCGGCGATCACCAGGTCGAGCCGCGGATCGTCGAAGGCGCCCTGGCTGAGCGCGGGCAGGTATTGTCTGGAAAACTCCACCACCCCGGCGTCGATCTCGACCATCGTCACATGGGTGACGCCGGCATGTTTCAGCACCTCGCGCGCCATGCCGCCATCGCCGCCGCCGACGATGCAGACGCGCTGCGCCGCGCCATGCGCCAGGATCGGCACATGGGTCAGCATCTCGTGATAGATGGCGTTGTCGCCTTCGGTGGTCTGCACCACGTCGTCGAGCGTCAGGACCCGCCCGAAGGTCGGGTTCTCGAACACGCGCAGGCGCTGGTGGTCGGTTTCGCTGTCGTAAAGCAGCCGGTCCACGCGCAGCGATTGCGCGTAGTCGGCGTGCAGCTTCTCGGTCGACCAGTCGCTCATGCCGCCACGCCCGCCTCGGCGACCACGCCTTCGCCGCGGCGCAGTTCGCGCACGCGCACGTCCGAGGTGTCGAAGGCCCGCGCCAGCACGCCCACGGCCAGCCGGGGCCGCGCGTCGCCGCACATGAACACGTCGAAGGCGCCATAGCCGATCTCGGGCCATGTGTGCACCGAGATGTGGCTTTCGGCCAGCACCGCCACGCCGCTGACGCCCTGGGGCGAGAACTTGTGCGTGTGGATATGCAGGAGCGTCGCGCCGCAGGTATCCACGCAGTCGCGGAACGCCTGTTGAATGCGCGCCTCGTCGTCCAGCCCGGTGCCGTTCACCACCTCGATGATCAGGTGGGTGCCGGCGAACACGCCGTGTTCATCGCGGATAAAGTGATCGTCGCGCGTGTCGTCAAACAGATCGCGGTCACATGCGGGGGCGAGACCCCGCGCGGTGTCTTCCTCTTGGGCGCCTGTTGCCAGACCGTACCCCAGTTGGAAGAGGTCCATGTCTTTCATGACATTCCCCTTTCAAGCCAGCAGTGCGTTCCAGTCGGTCCCTTAGCGCCCCCCGGGAAGTCATCGCGGGTTGGGATCGGGTCCGAAAGTGAGCGGGCACCTAAGACCTTGCCGCGAGTCGTTCAAGAGGTATTTTTGCACACGCAGCGAAAAAAACCGGATCGGCGTTCCGTTGCGTCACGCAAACGGCACATGCTTGTCCTTTTCCGGGGTTGCCGGTTGAAAGGGTAAGGGAGACACGCATGATCACACCGCCGTCAGATCCGCGCCGCGCGTTGCGGGCCATCGGGCTTTTGCTGCTGGCAATCGTCTGTTTCGACCTGATGGCGGTTCTGGTGCGGGTGCTGTCGGTGCGTTACTCGGCGCTGGAACTGTCGGCCTATCGCAATGTGCTGGGGGTCATTCCCAGCCTGGCGTTGCTGGTGGCCACGGGCGAGCTGCGCCTGCGCGGCAGCAACCTGCGGATCGAGAAATGGCCGCTGGCGGTGTTGCGCGGGCTTGCCGTGGCGGTGGCGCAGGTCTGCTTTTACTCGGCGCTCGGGGTGCTGGAACTGGCCACGGTATCGGCGCTGGGGCAGACCAACGCGATGTTCGTGGTGATCCTGTCGGTGCTGCTGCTGGGTGAGCGTGTGGGGCCCTGGCGCATCGCGGCGCTTGTCGTCGGGTTCCTGGGCGCGCTGTGGATCATCCGGCCGGGCGGCGAGGCGTTCTCGGTCCATGCCCTGCTGCCGGTGGGGGCGGCGGTCTGCTACGCGTTCTCGATGATCTCGGTGCGGTTCTTCGGGCCGGGCACGTCGAACGCGCTGCTGTATCTCTATTCCTCGCTGGCCGCGGCGCTGGGGGCGATCGCGATGGCGGCGGTCACCACCGAATTCACCCCGCTGCAAAGCGTGGGCGATGCCGCGCTGATCTTCGTGATGTCGATCCTGGGCGGCACCGGGGTTCTGTTCATGATGCTTGCCTATCGCATGGGCGAGCCGTCGCTGCTGGCGCCGTTCAACTATTTCGGGCTGATCTCGGCGTTTTCGCTTGGCTGGCTGTTCTTCGGCGAGGCGCCGGTCGACACGCTGTTCCCCGGCGTGCTGCTGATCGTGGCGGCCGGGGTGCTGATCCTCTGGCGCGAGAACCGGCGCAGCACGTGAAGCCGCGATTATCTGCCGGTTTTATGGGGTATTATGATACCTATTTTGTAAGCTATTGTTTTGGCTTGTATAATTCCCGAATTGTGCGCTTGACCTGTGGATTGGCGCGTATATAACCCCGCAATCCGAATTCGGTGACGGGCTTTGCCCGGCGCCACAACTCTCAACCAGGGGTGATCCCGCATGAAAACCTTCTCTGCAACGCCTGCAGACATCGAGAAGAAGTGGATCCTGATCGACGCCGAGGGCGTTGTTCTGGGCCGTCTTGCCTCGATCGTCGCCATGCGCCTGCGTGGCAAGCACAAGCCGAGCTTTACGCCCAACATGGACATGGGCGACAATGTCATCATCATCAACGCCGACAAGGTGCAGATGACCGGCAAGAAGCGCACCGACAAGAACTATTACTGGCACACCGGCCATCCGGGCGGCATCAAGAGCCGCACCGCCGAGCAGATCCTTGAAGGGGCGCATCCCGAGCGCGTCGTCGTTCAGGCCGTCAAGCGCATGCTGCCGGGCAACCGCCTGGCGCGCCAGCAGATGACCAACCTGCGCGTCTATGCCGGCGCCGAGCATCCGCACGAGGCGCAGAGCCCCGAAGTGCTGGATGTGAAATCCATGAACTCCAAGAATACGCGGGTGTCGAACTAATGGCTGATCAGATCAATTCCCTGGAAGACCTGAAGGACGCCGTGTCCGACGATATCGCCGGCGTTCAGGGTGCGGCGGCCGACGAGGTCGCGGCGGAACCGCAACGTGACGAGCTGGGCCGTTCTTACGCCACCGGTAAGCGGAAGGACGCGGTCGCCCGTGTCTGGATCAAGCCGGGTTCGGGCAAGGTCACGGTGAACGGCAAGGAGCTGAACACCTATTTCGCACGTCCCGTTCTGCAGATGATCCTGCGCCAGCCCTTCGAAGTGGCCGGTGTCGAGGACCAGTTCGACGTGATGGCGACCGTCAAGGGCGGTGGCCTCTCGGGTCAGGCCGGTGCGGTCAAGCACGGCATCTCGAAGGCGCTGCAACTGTTCGACCCCAGCCTGCGCGCCCCGCTGAAGGCCGCCGGTTTCCTGACCCGCGACAGCCGCGTGGTGGAACGCAAGAAGTTCGGCAAGCGCAAGGCGCGCCGCAGCTTCCAGTTCTCGAAGCGTTAAGCCGTTTCAGGCACGACATGCGAAAGGCCGCCCCTTTGGGCGGCCTTTTTGCGTGCGCGGTGGCGTGGGGGCGGGCAAAAAAACAGGGGCGCCCTTTTGGGGCGCCCCGTCCGGGTCGTCACCGAGGGAACGGATCGGACAGCCTAGAGCGAGAAATCGTAGCTGAGCGTAAAGGTCAGCAGCCCGTCATTGCCGGTGGTATCGTCATCCTCGTAAAGGATGTTGAAGGCAACCTCGTCGGTGACGGCATAGGTGGCGCCAAGCTCGTAATAGGTCGAATCGTCCGCGGATTCGGTGCCGATCAGCCCCTGCAGCGACCACTTGTCGGTCAGGGCGTAATCAAGGCCCAGCTCGGCATAGGTTTCGTCGTTTTCGACGTCATAGCCCACCTCGAACGAGCTGCCCAGGCGGTCGGTCAGCCCATAGGACAGCACGGCGATCAGTTCGGCAGTGTCATAGCCGCTGTCGTCGAAGAAATAGGCCGCATAGGACAGATCAAGGCCGACACCGTTGCTGAACTCGGTGCCCCAGCCAAGGATCACGTCGATTTCCATCTGATCCGGCGACAGGGCCGAGGGCAGCGTGCCGAACCAGAGCTGGCCGTAAAACCCGTTCTTTTCCGCCTGCATGTAGAAGGACAGCGGATATTCTGCATCGGTGTTCGAATCGGTGGTCAGATCGTAGGAGGTGGCGACCGCGACACCGCCCGACAGGTTGACGCCTTCGGCACTGGCGGCCACGGGCAGAAGCGCAAGGCTGGCGCCCAGGCTGAGAAGGATTTGCTTCATTTTTCTGAAACCTCGTTGTGAATTCATGATGCGGACTGGCTGACGAGGTTTGGCTTGCCCGCCATCCCTCTAGCATATCCGCCGCATCGCGCCACAAGCTTTAATGCCGCACCGCAGAATGCGATGACAGTTTTGTTGCGCCGGGCCGGAATAATTCCGCCATGGCAGGCATTTGGCGATTTTCCGGGCAGAAAGCGGGCGCTTCGCCTAGCTATCGGGCGGAATCAGGCCCAGGCCCCGCAGGTAGACGCCGATGGCCGATTCCAGCAGCTCTTCGGGCGGGAACGGGCTGGCCCGTCCGGGCGAGTTGCGCGCGAAGAGTTCCACAACCCCGTGCGACAGCGCCCAGATATGGGCCGAGAACATGGCGGCGGGCGGGCGTTTCTCTTTCGGGATGTGCTGGCCCAGGTCGCCGGCGGCGCGTTCCAGCACGTCCCAGGCGCGGCGTGCCACGGCGGCCAGTTCCGGCGTGCGGTTCACGCTGATGCCGCTTTCGAACATGGCGATGTAATGGCCCGGATACTTGCGCGCAAAGGCCAGGTAGGCGCGGCCGGTCGCCTCGAACGCGGCCAGCGCCGAGGGTTGCCCGCTTTGATAGGCGTATTCCATCACGTCGGCGAAAATCTCGTATCCCTGGCGCGCGGCTTCGGCGATCAGGTCTTCGCGGCCCTCGAAATGGCGATAGACCGCCGCCGGGGTGACGCCCGCGCGCTTGGCGGCCTCGGACAGGGTGAAACCGGTCGGCCCCTTTTCCTCGATCAGGTCGAGCGCGGAATCGACCAGCGCCTGCCGCAGGTTGCCGTGATGATAGCCGCGCTTAGCCATCCCAGACATCCGGCCCGCCGCAGATCGCACGGTCGATGGCCCCGATGGCGCCGGCATCCTTGCGGTCATAGTCCAGCGCGTGCAGCACCGTGCGGATCACCGCCAGCCGCGCGCGTTTCTTGTCGTCCGAGCGGATCACCGTCCACGGCGCCTGCGCTGTGTGCGAGCGGTCCAGCGTTTCGCGGATCGCCTGCGAATAGGCGTCCCACCGGGCCAGCCCGTCAACGTCGATCCGGCTGAGCTTCCACTGTTTCAGCGGATCGCGTTCGCGCTGGATGAAGCGGTGCAACTGCTCGGCCCGGCCCACGTTCAGCCAGAACTTGAACAGGTGGATGCCCTCGTCCACCAGCATGTTCTCGAAATCGGGCACCTGGGCGAAGAAATGTTCGCGCTGGTCGTCGGTGCAAAAGCCGAACACCTTTTCCACAACGCCCCGGTTGTACCACGAGCGGTCGTAGAACACGATCTCGCCGCCCGATGGCAGGTGATCGACATAGCGTTGGAAATACCATTGCGTCGCTTCGGTTTCGGTGGGCTTGGCCAGCGCCACCACGCGCGCGCCGCGCGGGTTGAGGTTTTCGCGGAACCGCTTGATCGTGCCGCCCTTGCCGGCGGCGTCGCGCCCTTCGAACACGCAGGCGATGCGCGCGCCGCTTTCCCGGGCCCAGTGCTGCAGCTTGACCAGTTCGACCTGCAGACGCTCCATGTCGCGCTCATAGGCTTTATTCTTCATCCGTTCCGAATGCGGGTAGTCGGGGTTCAGGATGTCGTCCTTGTCGGCGCGGCGGATCGCGTCGCGGATCGGCTGCGGCGCGTGGTTTTCGTAATAGTCGCTGATCGCACCGTCGAATGGCAGCTCCATATGCCTCTCCTTTTTGGGGCCACTATGGAATGTGAAGGGGCTTAACGCAATCGTGCGCGGGCGGCGGCGCGGTGAATGGCGGCCTCGACCGCGTCGGGCGCGGCGTGATGGGGCATATGGCCGATGCCCTCCAGCCGGGTCAGCACCGCGCCGGGGATCTGCCGGGCCAGCGGTTCGGAATGAACCCCGATCGGCACCACCTCGTCCGCGGTGCCATGCACGATCTCGACCGGCATCGGCAGTGTGGGGTAGCGCGCGCTCATGCCCACAAGATGGGGCCGCAGCGTGTTTACCTGCCGCGCATTGGCGCGGAAACTGTCGCGCCGCAGCGTCAGCCCCGCGCCGATATGCCGGGCATAGCCGGGCGGCACCGGGTCGGGGGCAAAGATCTCGTGCAGCGCGGCGTTCAGCCGGCCATAGGGCGACCAGGCGGCGATCAGCGGCGCGAGCAGCGCACCGCCCCAGCCCGAGCCGATGATGCGATAGATCGGCCCCAGCCCGCCGGGCCACGGGTGCGATGCGCCCGCCACGACGATCAGCCCGGCGGTGTCTTCGGGCCGGGCCAGCGCCCAGGCCAGCGCCACCGCGCCGCCATAGGAATGGCCCAGCACCAGCGGGTTGCGCAGGCCCAGCCGGTCGGAGGCCGCCTGCAGCAGCGTGGCCTGTTCGGCGGGGCTTTCGGCGCGGGGTGTCCAGGGGCCATAGCCATCCGCCGCGCGTTCGGTCCAGCCAAGGCCGGGCCGGTCGAACACGGTCACGCGAAAGTCGCGGCTCAGCCTGTCGACGAAGGAAAAGGTGAAATCGCGGGTGTTGCCGCTGGCCCCGTGCAGCAGCACAAGGTCGGGGCCGGTGCCCTCTGTATGCGCGTGGACGATGCGGCCCTGCACCTCGATCAGATCGCCCGTCGGGGGATAGCGCGCCTCGGCCGCGGCCTCGTGCAGGTCGGCGCGGCGGTCGATCACCACACCGCATCCAGCCAGCGCCGCAACCGCCAGCGCCGCGCCGATCATCTCAGCCCCCGATCCTTGCAGGCTCGTATGGCGTGGTTTGGTAAATCTCGTTGATCCAGTTGCCATAAAGAAGATGCGCGTGGCTCCGCCAGCGGTTCTGCGGCGGTTGGGAGGGGTCGTCGTCGGGGTAATAGTTCATCGGCACGTTGATCGGCTCGCCGCGGTCCACGTCGCGGTCGTATTCTTCCTTCAGCGTGAAACTGTCATATTCGAGGTGGTTGAAGATATAGAGCGCGCGATGACCGGGGTCTTCGACCAGGCAGGGCCCCACCTCGTCGCTGCCCAGAAGCGTGCGCAGCCCCGGCACCTTGTCGACATCCGGCTGGCGCACCTCGGTCCAGCGGCTGACGGGGATCACGCAATCGTCGGAAAACCCGCGCAGATAGGGCGAGGCGGGCGCAAGGTTACGGTGCCGGAAACAGCCGAACGCCTTGTGATCCAGCATATGCTTGGGCACGCCGTTCAGGTAATGGATCATCGCCATGCCGCCCCAGCACACGCCGAAGGTGGAATGCACATGGGTTTGCGTCCAGTCGAAGACGCGGGTCAGTTCCTCCCAATATGTCACCTCCTCGAAGGGCAGGTGCTCGATCGGGGCGCCGGTGATGATCAGCCCGTCGAATTTCTCGCCGCTTTCCGAGACCTCGGCAAAGGGGCGATAGAACGCCTCCATATGCTCGGCGGCGGTGTTGCGGGCGGCGTGTTCGGTCATGCGGATCAGGCTCAGCTCGATCTGCAACGGCGTGGCACCGATCAGCCGCGCAAACTGGTTTTCGGTCTGGATCTTCTTGGGCATCAGGTTCAGCAACCCGATGCGCAGGGGACGGATATCCTGCCGGGCGGCCGCGTCCTCGGACATGACCATCACGCCCTCGCGCGTGAGCACGTCGAAGGCAGGCAGGTCGGAGGGCAGTTTGATCGGCATAGCGGAACCACGAATGTTGTCAGGAATGCATGGTTTAGACCCCTGCCGGGCCGGTCACAAGGGGGCAGGACGGCGGGCCCGCATTCTGCTAGGCTCGGCTTTAGCTGTGTTCCGCAAACCGCCAAAGGGGCCGTCACGATGCGTGCTGTTCTTTTCTCGATCCTTTTGCTGCTGCCCGCCGCCGTTGCCGGGCAGATCGACACATCGGCCCTGCAGCGTTGCGTCTGGGCCTGTCTTGCCGGGCCGGGCAAGGGCGACGCGGCCAGCGCGGCCTATAATGCCTGCGTGGCCGAACGCTGCTCCGAACAACCTGCCGCGCCGCAGGGCGATGCCGGACAGGGATGGGTGGCCGGGCGCACCGGCGCGGGCGTGGGCGTGGCCGGCGTCACCGGCGCGCACGAGGGGACGGGCCTTTATTACTTCTGCGGACAGGGACAAAGTTACCTGCGCGTCATCGGCGTCGACGGGGGCGAGCGCGGCATGATCGTGGTGGTGGACGGCACGCAGTTTCCGCTCAGCTTCCAACCCAACGACCGCAACCAGCCGGAATCGGCGCTGGCCTATTCCGATCCGGTGATCGGCGCGTTGCAGCGCGGTTCGCAGGTCCGGGTGATGACCTATGACGGGATCGCCGTGGTCGAGGCGACGCTGACCGGCGCGGGGCGCGCGCTGGCGCAGGTGATCTCGTCCTGCTGAGGCTGGATCAGCGCGCGGCCAGCGTGTCGGCGATCAGCCGGTCGAAATCCGCCGCCGTCCCGACCTGCGCGATATCGTCGGCGGCGACGGTCAGGCCCCAGCGGTCTGCCATCTTCTCATAACGCGGCTGGCGATGGGCCAGCGCCTGCGCATAGGTCCAGCGGATGAAATCGTCGGGATCGACGCTTTCCTCCTCCACGCCCTTTTCGTGCAGATAGCCCTGCCAGGCGCGGTCGAGGAATTCGGGCTGGTACGACATCGGCTTGGGCGCGCGGTCGAAGCGCCGGATCAAATCCCCGGTATGGGCCTCGTCGCCCTTGATCCAGACCATCAGCGTGTTTCGCGACAGCTCACTCATCAGCGGGTCGTCGGGATCGTCGGGATCGACCCATTCGCAGATCGACCCGCCGGTATCGCAGACGAAATGCGGATAGCCGTACAGCCGTTCGGCCCGGTCGATGAAATACCCGGTATCCATCAGCGCATGTATCTCGGCGGTGCGGAACTGCGCCTGCCGCCGGGTATATTCGCCATAGGCCAGCCCCCCCTTGTCGGGATCGCCCGGCTTGCCCAGGTAGGTAGACACCGGCGCCAGGTTCTCGAAGGTGATGTTCGAGCCGATATAGATCGAATCCGTCATCAGCAGATCGCGCAGGAAGGGCACCTTCATCGCGTGCGCCTTGGCGTTGTCGGCGATGTATTCGCCCATGTAGCGGGTGCCGATGCGGTAATCTATCGAGTAATGGAACCAGTCGCCGCTGTCGCGCAGCATCCGCGACACATGCGTCTTGCCCAGACCCGACATGGCAAAGAGCAGCACCCGCTTGCGCGGCGCGCGCAGCCAGTCGTCGGCGGTTTCGTACAGCATGGCCCGGTCCCTTATTGCCCCCAACCACCTGTTAGCCGCAGCCGGGGGCCCGGTCAAACGCTCAGGCGCGGGCGCGCGCCGCGCGGGTTTCCGTCCAGATGTTCAGGTAGTTGCCGCCGAAGATGAACAGCGCGCCCAGGACCACCGCCGCCTCCAGCGGTTCGTCGTAAAGCGCCATGCCCACCACCGCGATCAGCGGCAGCCGCGCGAAATCCAGCGGCACGACGACGGTGGCGGGTGCAAGGCTCAGCGCGTTGGTCAGGCAGAAATGCGCCAACAGCCCGGCACAGCCGATCAGCACCAGCCAGGGCAGGGTGGTGGCGTCGGGCAGGGCGATATCGCCGTCGAACCCGGCGCATACCAGCCCCATCACCGCCTGCATCACCGTCATGTAGAACAGGATGCAGGTCAGCGTCTCGCTCCGCGTCAGCCGCTTGGTAAAGATGATCGAGACCGCAAAGCCGATGGCCGACAGCGCCGCGGTCAGGATGCCGGCATTCAGGGTCTCGGGGCTGGGCCGCGCCACGATCAGGATACCGACAAAACCCATCATGGCCGCCAGCACCCGCACCCGCGTGAACCGCTCGCCCAGCACCAGCGGCGACAGCACCAGCACCCACAGGGGCGAGGTGAATTCCAGCGCGAACACCTGCGCCAGCGGAATCACCGTCACGGCATAGAACCACAGGTTCTGCGCGCTGAAATGGCCGATATTGCGGATCAGGTGCAGCCCCTTGTGCCGCCGCGTGATCTGCCCCAGCGTGCCCGCCCAGGCGCCGACCGCCAGCACGATCGCCAGCCCGACGAAGCTGCGATACATCATGATCTCGAACGTATCGAGCGACAGGCTCACCGCGCGCCCGGCCACCGCCATCGACGAAAACGATGCGATCGCCCCGGTCATCCACAGGGCGGCCACCAGCACGTTGCGCGATCCGCTGTCGGTCATGGCGTCGTCCTTCATCGTTCGGTGAAATACTCTCGGGGGGTGAATTTGCCGCAAGGCAAAGAGGGGGGCAGACGCCCCCCTCGATCCGGGTGCCGTCAGGCGCAACCGGCGGGGATCATTCCCACTCGATCGTGCCGGGCGGTTTGCTGGTCACGTCATAGGTGACGCGGTTGATGCCCTTGACCTCGTTGATGATGCGGGTGGCGGTTTCGCCCAGGAAATCGTGGCTGAACGGGTAGTAATCCGCCGTCATCCCGTCGACGCTGGTCACTGCGCGCAGGGCGCAGGCGTAGTCATAGGTGCGCCCGTCGCCCATCACGCCCACGGTGCGCACCGGCAGGATCGCGACGAAGGCCTGCCAGATCTCGTCATACAGCCCGTGCCTGCGGATCTGGTCGATATAGACCGCGTCGGCCTTGCGCAGGATATCCAGCTTTTCGCGGGTGATCTCGCCGGGGCAGCGGATGGCAAGGCCCGGCCCGGGGAACGGATGCCGCCCGATGAAGCTGGCGGGCAGGCCCAGTTCGTGCCCCAGCGCGCGCACCTCGTCCTTGAACAGCTCTCGCAGCGGTTCCACCAGTTTCAGGCCCATCTTTTCCGGCAGGCCGCCCACGTTGTGATGGCTCTTGATGGTGACCGAGGGGCCGCCCGAGAAGGACACGCTTTCGATCACGTCGGGGTAGAGCGTGCCCTGCGCCAGGAACTCGGCGCCCTCGATCTCGCCGGCGTATTTCTGGAACACGTCTATGAACAGACGGCCGATGGTTTTTCTCTTTTGTTCCGGGTCGCTTACGCCCTCAAGTTCACCCAGGAACAGGTCGGATTCATCGGCGTGGATCAGCGGGATATTGTAGTGGTCGCGGAACATCGTGACCACCTCCTGCGCCTCGTTCAGCCGCAGCAGCCCGTGATCGACGAAGACGCAGGTCAGCTGGTCGCCGATCGCCTCGTGGATCAGGACGGCGGCGACCGAGCTGTCGACGCCGCCCGACAGCCCGCAGATCACCTGCTTGTCGCCCACCTGTTCGCGGATCTTGCGGATCGCTTCCTCGCGATAGGCGCCCATGGTCCAGTCGCCCGTGAACCCGGCATCGCGGACGAAGTTTTCATAAAGCGTGCGGCCGTTCGGCGTGTGATGCACCTCGGGGTGGAACTGCACTGCGTAGAACCGGCGATCCAGGTCCGCCGTGATCGCGAAGGGCGCGCCGGGCGATGTGCCCAGAACCTCGAATCCCGGAGCGATTTCAGATACATGGTCGCCATGGCTCATCCAGACCTGTTCGCGCCCCGAGCCATCCATGAACCAGCCGTTCAGGAAATCCGGGCGCGGCCCCCCGGTCGGGGTCACGTAGGCGCGGCCGAATTCGGCCGTGGCATGTTCGCCCGCTTCGACCTTGCCGCCCAGATCCTGCATCATCACCTGCTGGCCGTAGCAGATACCGAGGATCGGCACGCCCATCTCATAGGCTTTCCCGGGCGGCCGGGGCGAGCCTTCGCGCATCACCGAATCCGGCCCACCGGAAAAGATGATCGCGCGGGGGGCGTAGGCATCCAGGAACGCGTCGGTGACGTTCTGGTAGGGGTGGATTTCGCAATAGACGTTCAGCTCGCGCAGGCGGCGCGCGATAAGCTGCGTTACCTGGCTGCCGAAGTCGATGATCAGAAGGCGGTCATGGGATGTCTGGCTCATGGTTTGCCTAGTAGTGCGCCCATCGGACCGGCGCAAGAAAAAGCCGCGCGGGGGCAGGGCACCCGCGCGGCTTTCGTGGCATTGCGCGCGGTCTACCAGCGATAGGTGAACCCGGCCGCGATCTCGTGCTGGTCCATCCGCACCCCGACCGGCTGCGCCACGCCGGTCAGCGCCGGGTTGCTGCCGGTCAGCGATTTGTCGAAGGCGCGGGTATAGGACATGGTGAACCCCCAGTTCGCGTTGATCCGGTAACTGGCCCCCAGCGAGGCATGGAGCTGCGGCGTCGCCGGTGTCAGCGCGTTCAGCACCGTGCCGCTGGCGTCGAACGCCCCGGTGGCATAGCTCAGCCCGCCGCGCAGCGTCCAGCGGTCGTCCAGCCGGTAGATCGCGCCGATGCGGAACACATCCATGTCGTCCCAGCCGAACCCGATCCCGTTATCGGCGCCCAACGGTCCCTCGGGCGGGGCGTTGGGGTTGGCGATCGAGGGGATGTCGCCATAGAAAATACGCTGGTATTCGGCGGTAAAGGTCCATTGCGGGTTGGCCGCCGGGGTAAAGGCCGCGCCGATGGTGGCCACGGCGGGCACATCGAATTCACCGCCGCCCGCGAACAGCCCGGCATATTTGTCGAAGCGGTCCATGTTGATCTTGCTGCGATAGGCCGCGCCGATCGTCCACTCGGCGCTGGCCCGGTAGAGCAGCCCGATATTCAGCCCCACACCGGTCGACCAGTCGTCGCCGCGATTCGTGACGTTGCCGGGGTCGAGGGACATGCCGGAAAACGCCTCCAGCCCGGTGGCCGAAAACCGCTGGATCGCGATGATCGGCGCCACGCCCAGCGTCAGCCGGTCACTGGCCTTCCAGGCATAGTTGATGCCGATGAACGCCTGTTCCAGGTTCACGCCCAGCGGTGCCGATCCCGCGCCCAGCCCGGCGTAGAAATTGGTATCGTATTCGGTGTTCATGCCGCCATTGCCGAACATGAAGACCCCCAGCGTCGAGCGGTCGTTCAGCTTCCAGTTCACCCCGCCACAGGGGATCAGGAACACGCTGTTGCCGCTCTTGTAGGTTCCGGGCGTCAGCGGCCCGCCGGGCGATACCGTGACCGAGCGGTCGGGCGCAAAGGTCGTCAGGCAGAACCCCGCCATGTTGCCCACCGAATAGCCCGTGGCCGGGTTCTGCGCCATGCCCAGAACGCCTGTCGGCACCGCGACCCCGGCGCCGGCCATGCCCTTCGATCCGCCGCCATAGCCGTTGGCGATATAGCCGTTCGTGGCGAAAGCCGGGCCTGTCGCCAGGCCGCAGAAAACCAGTGCGCCGGCCGCAGCCAGGCGCGCGAAAACACGTGTCATGGGGTTGTCCCCTCCCTTTGGCGATGCGCCTTCGCGGCGCTTTTGTCCGATTGTGCCCGTAACGTGGGCAGCCCGTCCCTGTTCGCGTATATTCCTGAATCATGATATTAGGTTTTCGGAATGTGGTTTGTCATTTCTTTTCTCGAAAAAATTGAAAAACCGGCCGCAATGCGGCTTTGGGCGGTGCCGATGTCGCTTTTTCACGTCAGGCGACGGATTCCAGACCTGAGCGCGGCGCCGCAGGCTGTATGAGGGGAAAACCCCGCGGCATTTCGCGGGGCACCGGCGATGCAAAGGGGCAGACGATGGCAGAGGCAGGAACGCGCAAACGGGCTCGGGGTGGCGGAGGCGCGGCACGCCGCGCTGCCCGCGGGGCGGTGTCCTTCGAGACCGCGAAATATATCGAGCGCAACATCCCCGATTTCGAGGTGCTGAACGAAGAGGCGCTCCAGGTCATCGAAGAGAACGCCGAGACCGTTCTGGCCGAGATCGGGGTGAATTTCGTCAACAACCCCGCCGCGCTGGACCGCTGGCGCGATGCCGGCGCCGAGATCGACGGCGAACGCGTGCGCATCCCGCGCGGCCTTGCCCGCAAGCTGTGCGCGACCGCGCCCTCGCAATTCACCCAGCACGCCCGCAACCCCGCCCGCAATGTCGAGATCGGCGGGCGCAACCTCGTGCTGGCGCCGGTCTACGGCCCGCCCTTCGTGCATGACGCGAAGGACGGCCGCCGCTATGCCACGATGGAGGATTTCCGCAAGTTCGTGAAGCTGGGCTACATGTCGAAATGGCTGCACCATTCCGGCGGCACGGTGTGCGAGCCCACCGATATCGCGGTGAACAAGCGCCACCTCGACATGCTGCACGCCCACATGACGCTGAGCGACAAGCCCTTCATGGGCTCGGTCACCGAGAAAAGCCGCGCGCAGGACAGCGTGGACATGTGCGAAATCCTGTTCGGCAAGGAGTTCGTGCAGGACAACACGGTGATGACCAGCCTGATCAACATCAACTCGCCGCTGACCTTCGACGACGTGATGATGGGCGCGCTCGAGGTCTATGCCGCGAACAACCAGGCCTGTATCGTCTCGCCCTTCATCGTGGGCGGCGCGATGGCGCCGGTTTCGGTTGCGGGCACGCTGACGCAGGTCCTGGCCGAGGTTCTGGCCGGCATCGCCTACAGCCAGCTGGTCCGCCCCGGCGCGCCGGTGATCTTCGGTGCCTTCGTGACCTCGATCGACATGAACAGCGGCGCACCCACCTTCGGCACGCCCGAGGCGGCGCAGATCACCTATGGCGCGGGGCAACTGGCGCGGCGGCTGAACCTGCCCTATCGCTCGGCGGGGTCGTTCAACGGCTCGAAACTGCCCGACGCGCAGGCGGCCTATGAAACCGCGAACACGCTGAACGTGGGCCTGCTGTCGGGCGTCAACTTCATGCTGCACGCCTGCGGCTGGCTCGAAGGCGGGCTTGTCGCCTCGTTCGAGAAATTCGTGATGGATGCCGACCAGCTCGGTGCGCTGCACAAGATGGCGCAGGGCGTGGCGGTCGATGCGGAGGCGCAGGCGATGGACGCGCTGCGCGAGGTCGGCCCTGGCGGTCACTACCTGGGCTGTGCGCATACCCAGGCGCATTTCCAGTCGGCCTTCTGGAAATCCGACCTGCTGGATTACAAACCCTACGAGACATGGTCGGAAGAGGGCGCGCGCGATACGATGACGCTGGCCGCGGCACGGGTGGAAAAGCTGCTGGAAGATTACCAGCAGCCCGCCATGGACCCGGCCACCGCCGAGGCGCTGGCCGCCTTCGTCGCCGAGAAAAAGGCCTCCGAACCCGACGCCTTCAGCTAAGGCCGTCCTGCGGCGGCTGCGGGGCGCGGATCAGCCGCGCCTCGCCCATCATGGCGATCAGCACGCTGACATGTCGCATCGGCGAATAACCGGCATCGCCCGCGCGTCGTGCGGTATCCAGGTCGTGCTCGATCTCCATCAGCGACAACAGCGCCGCGCCGCTGCCCGGAAGTGCGACGCATTTCAGCAGTGGGCGCAGATGCGCGTTGCGGCGATACTCCGTTGCGCCCAGCCGCGCGGCGCGCAGCAGCAGGCGGGGGCGGCGCAGCTGGTGCAGCATGGTTGTGATGTCCTGCATGGGGCCTCCTTCGACATGGAATGCCCCAGCTAAACACAACCTGAGCGGGTGTTGCGCGCTGGCGCGGTGCAGCGTGCGCAGGGTTTCCGGCCCGTTCACCATTTCCTAACGAAACTTGCCAAAGCGGAAATGGTTAACGGACAGGCAAGTATTCTTCGCCAATTTGTTAACAAATTCGGGGATGCGCGGTGGGCAACCGCGGCAGCGCCATTGACCTTTCCTGCACAGAGGAGGCTGAACGGAACGATGCATAGACAGCTTGGCGCGCATGTGCCGGATTGGGTGCCGCCTGCTGCCGCGCACTATCTGGCCCATACCGAGGGCGGGTTGACGATCAGGGAACTCGCCCGGCACGCCGGATGCCACGCATCGACCGTTCTGCGACAGATCCGGCGGATCGAGAACCGCCGGGATGACAGGCTGGTCGACGAGGCGCTGCGCCATCTGGGCATGTCGCTGTTTCCCGACGACCGGCGGCACAGCGACAAGGACAGCACCCCGATGACGATACAGACACCCGAGCGCGAGTTTCCCGAGGACGAGCAAACCCTGCGGAGCGAGTCGTTGCGCATCCTGCGCCGGCTCAGCGAAAGCGGCGCGATCCTGGCGGTGGCCGCCGATATGGAAAAGGCGGTGGTGATGCGCGATGGCCCCGCCGGCAGCACCCGCACCGCCGTGGTGTCGCGCAACGTGGCGCAGGCCATGGCGCTCAAGGGCTGGATCGCCTGCGATGCGCCGGGCCGGGTGTCGCGCTATGCGATCACGGCGGCGGGCCGCACCGCGCTGGCCGACATGGTGGAACCCGCGCAAGGGCCCGGTTTCGCCGAGGCGCAGACGCCCTTTGCCGACCGGCACCGGTTGTGGGACGAACGGGTGATCGGCGGCGACGACGGCACGCGGCGGCGCATCCGTTACAACGCCGCGGAATCGCCGCTGACCGCGCTTGCCCGGCGCCGCGACCGCAACGGCAAGCCGTTCCTGGGCTGCGAGCTGGTGGCGGCGGGCGAACGGCTGCGCGAGGATTTCGAACTCGCCCAGATGGGCCCGCGCGTGGCGCAGAACTGGGACAGGTTCCTGACCGGCGCCGATCGCGGCAATTTCGGCCGCGCCGGGCAGGGCGGCCAAGGCTCGGGCGCGGCGCGCGAGCGGGTGGCGGCGGCGCTGCGCGCGTTGGGGCCGGGGCTGGGCGACGTGGCGCTGCGCTGCTGCTGCTATCTCGAAGGGCTGGAAACGGCGGAAAAGCGCATGGGCTGGTCGGCGCGCTCGGGCAAGATCGTGCTGCGCATCGCGCTGCAGCGGCTCCGGGCGCATTACGACCGGCGCGGCCCGGGCGACAGCCTGATCGGTTAACGCCCGGCGAGGAAGCGTTCGGCCTCGGCCAGATCCTCAGGCGTGTTGATGTTGAAAAAGGGCGGCGGCCTGCCGCCCCCGAACCGCACATGCCGCGCGCCCGCCGCCTCGCAGAACCGCATGACCCGCCGCTCGCCCCGCGCCAGCGTCGCCCGCAGGGCGGGGGCCGCAGCCACGGGCCAGAGCCCGCAAACCGGGTGCTGGCGCGCATGGCCGTCCGGCCCGGCCGTTTCGGCGATGGCGCATTCCCCGGCAGCGGCCAGGCGGGCCACGAAATCGGCCGGCAGGAACGGAGTGTCGCCCGCCACCGTCACCACCCGTTCCGCGCTCAGCCTCTCGGCCCAGAGCATCGCCGCCAGCAGACCGGCCAGCGGCCCGGGGCGGTCCGGCACCGGGTCGGGCAGCACGGGCAGGCCCGCATCTGCCCATCGCGCGGCATCGCCGTTGGCGTTGATGGCGATTCGCCCGGCCTGCGGGTGCAGCTGCATCAGCAGGTGGTCGATGACCCGTCCGTCTGCCAGCGGCAGCAGGGCCTTGTCGCCACCGCCCATCCGGCGCGCGGCGCCTCCGGCGATGATGACGGCGGGGGGCGGTTCGGTCACGGTGTCACATGGCTCCGGTCGGGCAACATGCCTTACCTTGCCGCAACGCGAGGACAAGGAAAACCACCATGGCCCAGATTATCGCCGTGCCCTGCGGCGCCGATACCGATGCCGCGCTGACCGCGCTGCGCGACCGGCTGCGGGCGCAGGGGCTGCGCGTCGCGGGCGTATTGCAGGATCGCGCCCCGGCGCCGGGCAGGGCGCGGCAGCACATGGTCCTGCACGATGCGGCGGGCGGGTTCAGCCGCGTCATCTCGCAGGATCTGGGCGACGGGGCCGGGGGCTGCCGGCTCGATCCCGGCGCGCTGGAGGATATCGTGCAGCAGGTCGCCACCGGGCTGCCCGGCGCGGATGTGCTGTTTGTCAACCGCTTCGGCAAGCAAGAGGAACTGGGCCGCGGTTTCGCCCCCCTGATCGCCGAGGCGCTTGGCGCCGGCATGACGGTGATCATCGCCGTGGCCGATGAAAAACGCGCGGCTTTCGAGGGGTTCGCAGGCGGGCTGGCGCGATGGTCGGTGCCCGGCGCGATCCAGATCGACCGCGCGTAGGCGGCTTCATCGTTCGGCAAATACTCCGGGGTGAATGCGGCGCAGCCGCAGAGGGGCAGGGCCCCTCCGCCGCCATTTGATATCACAGGATCACGCTGCTTTCTTCAGCGATTCCGGCGGCAGGAACCGCGCACCATAGCGTGCCGCCAGTTCCTCGCAGCGCGCCACGAACCGCGCGCGGCCGTAGGTTTCGACGAATTGCGCATACCCGCCGGTCCAGACCGGGGCGCCGATCCCCATGATCGACCCGATATTGGCGTCGGGCGTTGAGCGCAGCACGCCCTCGTCCAGGCAGCGCAGGGTTTCCAGCACGGCGCGGAACAGCATCCGGTCCCTGATATCGGCATCGGGTATCTCCGCCCCGTCCTTGCGCCATTGCGCAAGGCCCGGCCAGATCTCCTTGCCCGCGTCGGTATAGTCGAAGAACCCGCCGCCCGCGCCGCGGCCCTTGCGGCCGTGCCGTTCGACCATCTCGCGCAACAGCGCGCGGGCCTCGGGCGTCGTATCCTCGTCGGCGCTGCGCAGCCCCATGCCCACCTGCGTGTCGAAGATATCGACGGCCAGCGACAGTTTCACCTCGTCGTAAAGCGTCAGCATCCCCGTGGGAAAGCCCACCGCGCGCGACAGGTTCTCGATGCGCACCGGGTCCAGCCCTTCGGCCACCATCTGCGCGGCCTCGTCCATCTTGGTGCCGATGGTGCGAGAGGTGTAGAACCCCGTGCTGTCGTTCACCACGATGGGGGTCTTGCCGATCTGGCGCGCGAAATCGAAGGCGCGGGCCAGCGTTTCGTTGTCGGTCTTTTCGCCCACGACGATTTCCAGCAGCGGCATCTTGTCGACCGGCGAAAAGAAATGCAGCCCGATGAATTTCTCGGGCCGCGCCGCGCCCTGCGCAAGGCGCGAGATCGGCAGTGTCGAGGTGTTCGAGCCCCAGAACCCGGTATCGGCCAGCAGCGCCTCGTGGTCCTTCAGCACCGCCTCTTTCACGTCGATGCGTTCGAACACCGCCTCGATGATCAGGTCGCAGCCTTGCAGCGCCCCGGCCTTGTCGGTGGGGGTGATCCGGTCCAGCACGGCCCTGGCCCCGGCCGCGTCCATGCGGCCACGCGCCACGCGTTTTTCCAGCAGGGTTTGCGTATAGGCCTTGCCGCGCTCCGCCGCCGCCATCTCGGTGTCCTTCAGCACCACCTCGATCCCGGCCATCGCCGCGCAATAGGCGATGCCTTGCCCCATCATGCCCGCGCCGAGGATACCCAGCTTGCCAATCTTCGATTTCGGCACGTCCCCTGGCCGCGCCGCGCCGCCATTGACCTTGTTCAGGTCGAAAAAGAACGCCTGGATCATGTTCTTGGTCACCGGCAGCGGCACCAGCGAGGCGAATTGCCGGCTTTCATAGCGTTGCGCCCCGTCGAAATCGACATTCGAGGCGGTGTTGGCCATGATATCCATGATCTTGCCCGGCGCGGGCAGCAACCCGCGCGTCTTCTTGTAAAGCATCGCCGACCCGGCGGCGAGGCGTGGCGCCGCAGCCGCCGTATTCGAAGGCCCGCCGGGGATGCGATACTTGCGGTCGTCCCAGGGCTGGGTGCAGGCCGCCGCATCGCCCCGGACGGATGTGAGCCAGTCCTTGGCGCGCGGCACCAGTGCCTCGGCGCTGTCCACGACCTCGTGGATCAGCCCGGCCTCCAGCGCCTTTTTCGCGGGCACCATCCGACCCTCCAGCACGAAAGGCATCGCGCCCTCGATCCCCAGCATATAGGTCATGCGCACCACGCCGCCGCCGCCGGGCAGCAGGCCCAGCGTCACCTCGGGCAGGCCGATCTTTACCTTCGGCAGGTCGGCGGCGATGCGGTAATGGCTGGCCAGGCAGATTTCGAACCCGCCGCCCGCCGCCGCGCCGTTGATCGCGGCCACCACCGGCACGCCCAGCTTTTCCAGCCGGCGCATGTTGGCCTTGGTCCGCTCGACATTCTCGAAAATCTCCTGCTCCTGGCCCGGTTCGACCGAGATCAGCCATTTCAGGTCGCCGCCCGCGAAAAAGGTTTCCTTGGCCGAGGTCAGCACCACGCCGGTCAGCCCGTCCTCGGCGCAGAGCCGGTCGGTCATGTCCTGGTACAGGCGGTCGAATTCCGCGTTCATCGCGTTGACCGGGCCATCCATGTCCATCGTGACGGTGACGATGCCTTCGGCATCCTTTTCGTAACGAAACTCGCCCATGTTCACACCCGTTCGATCAGCGTTGAAATTCCCATGCCCCCGCCCACGCAGAGCGAGATCATCGCGCGTTTCGCGCCGCGCCGTTCCAGCTCGTCCAGCACGGTCGAGACCAGCGCGCCGCCGGTGGCGCCCAGCGGGTGCCCCATGGCGATGGCGCCGCCGCAGACATTGGTGATCTCGGGGTCGATATCCAGGTCGCGCATGTAGCGCAGCGCGACCGAGGCGAAGGCCTCGTTGATTTCCCAGATATCCACGTCGTCGCGGGTCAGCCCGGCCTTGGCCAGGCATTTCCTGGCCGCCGGGCCGGGGCCCGTCAGCATGATCACCGGGTCGGTGGCCAGCACGGCGGCGGCCACGATCCGCCCGCGCGGTTCCAGCCCCGCGTCGCGGCCCGCCTTTTCGCTGCCGATCAGCACGGCGCTGGCGCCATCCACGATGCCCGAGGAATTGCCCGGCGTGTGCACATGGTCGATGCGGTTGACCTGCGGGTATTTCGCGATCGCCATCTCGTCCATGCCAAGCGCGCCCATCTGCGCGAAGCTGGGTTTCAGCCCGCCCAGCGTCTGCATGTCGGTGCCGGGCTTGATGAAATCGTCGCGTTCCAGCACCACCGTGCCGTTCACGTCGCGCACCGGCAGGACCGAGCGGTCGAACCAGCCGTTGTCGCGCGCATGCGCCGCGCGGCGCTGGCTTTCCATCGCAAAGGCATCCACGTCCTCGCGGCTGTAGCCGTCCAGCGTGGCGATCAGGTCGGCCCCGATCCCCTGCGGGACCGAGTTGTGGTCCAGAACGAATTCCGGGTCCGCGAACATAGGCCCGCCCGACGATCCGATGGGCACGCGGCTCATCGATTCCAGCCCGCCGGCGACGACCAGGTCCTCTTGCCCCGATCCGACCTTGGCTGCGGCCATGTTCACCGCCTCAAGCCCCGAGGCGCAGAACCGGTCAAGCTGCACGCCCGGCACGTTTTCGTCCCAGCCCGCCGATTGCGCGGCGGCCTTGGCGATGCAACTGCCCTGTTCCAGAACCGGGGCGACGCAGCCCATGATCACGTCATCGACGCGCCCGGTGTCCAGGTCGTGCCGTTCCTGAAGCCCTTCAAGCAGACCGGCCAGCAGGCGGATCGGTTTCACCTCGTTCAGCGTGCCGCCCTGTTTCCCCTTCGAACGGGGTGTGCGCACGGCATCGAAGATATAGGCCTCGGCCATGATCCTTGTCCTCCTCCCAATGGTTGCCGTCAGCCTAGGGGCGGGGGCGGCGGAATATCAATCATGCGCGTGGGAAATGCCCCAACGTCACGGGGCTTGTGCGCGTCCGGCCGCTGGCGCAGGCTGCGCGGACAAGGAGGACAGGACATGCAGGTTTCCACCAACGGCATCACACTCGAGGTCGAAGAATACGGCGATCCCGCCGATCCCGCGCTGATCCTGATCCGGGGGCTGGGCAGCCAGCTGATCCACTGGCCGCGCGAGTTGACCGACGGGTTCGTGGGGCAGGGGTTTCGCGTCATCGCCTTCGACAACCGCGATATCGGCAAAAGCGCCCGCTGCCCGGCGCCGGGCGTCGATGGCCGGGCCGAAACGATCCTGTCCGACCTTGCCGCGGGCCGCCCCCTGACCCCGGCCTATGCGCTGGAGGATATGGCGGCGGACGTGACCGGGCTGATGGACGCGCTGGGAATCGCGCAGGCGCATATCTTCGGCATCTCGATGGGCGGGGCGATTGCGCAGCTCCTGGCCATCCACCATGCCGACCGGCTGCTGTCGGCCACCATCGTGATGACGCGCGCGCATTTCACGCCCGCGCCGGGGATCGAGGCGCTGCTCGGCCATAAGCAGGACCGCGCCGGGTTCATCGCCGCCGCAATGGAGGGCGACCGCGCCTGGGGCTCGCCCGGCTTTCCCGCGCCCGACAGGTATTTCCGCGACCTGGCGGGCCGCGCCTACGATCGCGGCGCCGGGGCAGAGGGCGTGAACCGGCAGTTGCTGGCGACGCTGACATCGGGCGACCGCCGCGCGGCGCTGCGCGGTGTCGATCTGCCCTGTTTCGTGATCCACGGCGCCGACGACACGCTGATCCCGCCCGATAGCGGCAAAGAGATCGCCGCGCTGATCCCCGGCGCCGAGTTGGAAGTCATTCCCGGCATGGGCCACGTCATCACGCCATCGCTGGCGCCGCTGCTGGTCGGGAAGGTTTCCGATTTCATCGCGCGCCGGGGGCAGGGCGGGCACTAGGTTCCGACTGTGTCCGGCCTCGTGTCCGACAGCAGTTCGTTTTCCAGCGCCTGGATATCCGCGACCTGCGCCTCGCTCAGAACGTCGTGAAACTTGGTCAGCGACGACGGCCGGGGCGTTTCGAGCAGTTCGAACTCTCCCAGCGCAGCCAGTTCGGACGGATCGAAGACCCGCGTGAACTCGGCCAGCGGGTCCATCACCAGGGCTTCGTAATCGACGCTGCGCAGGGCGTGGCCCATCCGGCCCTTCGCATCGTCGAAGGCATGGCGATGCGCGATGACCCGGTGGGCGCATAACAGGTGTGGAGGCAGCCGCCGGATATCGGAATACCTGTCCAGCCCGAGGAACCGGTTTGGATAGGGAATGCGGTTGATGCTCCGTTGCCGCCACTCCTGCGCATACCGGTACCATTTCAGCACACCCGTATGGCGCAACATGGACGCAACCACCTGGTAGGCCGGGCGCTGCGGATAGAGAAAAACAAGCCCGTCGAACTGCCTTGCCCAGTGTTCGGCGAAGAACAGGTTGGGATGATGCTGGTCCAGCACGACACCGTCCGCCTCTGCCAGCAACCGAGCATAGTAATCCCGCGTGGATGCCGAGGGCTGCCTGTGATGGATGGCCGCTTTGGCGATATCCATCAGGATCGGCAGGTTCTCTTCTCCGCCCAGCGGATCGCGCGTGTTCCGAAACCCGTTGAGAAGCCGCACCGTGAAATGCGTGCCGGATCGACCCGTTCCGACGATGAATATCCCTTTCAAAGCCACCTCCCGCGATCGCTGACCCGGGACCAGTCTGGACGGTCGGGCACGGGGATGGCAAGGCAAGTTTCGCCTCGGGCGGCGTGACAGGTGCCGGACGATAAGAGGGCAGGCATAACCGCCCGCGCACGCCTCAGTGCTGCGACGCCAGCTTCATGAGGATGAGGCCGCCGACGATCAGCGCCGCCGCGACAAGGCGCATGGGGCTGACCTGTTCGCCCAGAACGACGATGCCGGCAAGAAACGCCCCGACCGCGCCGATGCCGGTCCAGATCGTGTAGGCGGTGCCAAGCGGCAGCGTTCGCATGGCCACCGCCAGCAGGCCGAAACTGCCGATTATGAACATGACCGTCCCGAGGCTGGGCCAAAGACGGGTAAACCCCGCCGATTGCTTCATCAGCAAGGCCCATACGACCTCAAGCAGACCGGCGATGACGAGACAGATCCAGGCCATGACAGCCCCCCTTGTCCAGACCGCCGGGCCGTCCCGGACATGGAACCCTGAAAAGGGGCGAGGACGTTGCCTCGGTTACGGGAGGATATGGGAACCGGGCGGCGGGAGGCAAGGCATGGCGATGCGGTTTGGTGAAAAACCCGGAATGCATCCCGACCGGTTGAGGAGTGCCGTGCTGTGGTGAACAAAAAGGCCCTTAAGTCATTGCGGCTTGAGGGCTTTTTATGGCTCCGGCGGTAGGGTCGTTCCGAAGAAATGTTGACCCCATAACCTATTGAAAAACAACAAAAAACTGGAAAAAGGAAGTTCGCTATTGCATGTATATCAGAGGGTGTCCCAAATGCAAAGCCAAGGTCAAGTCAGGATGCGCTCGACTGAAGTAGTTTAGTGGCGCGCCTACTTACTTCTCAGGGGAATGGTTGAAGCAGTAACCTTGGTATCAGCCTTTTCCACACCGACCTTTTCGAGCAATCGGCGAAACGCCTGAACGCTCACATAGGGGTGTTCTGTTGGACCAACTATTACTCTGTTCAGGAGTTGAGGAATATCTGCGGAATGCAGTCCTTTCTCTGGGTCATCCTCCAAGTGCAAGACCCACACATCTTGGGGTATGCCGCCGATAACCACCAGCCTGCGTTCTAACGCTTCGCTTTCTCGTTCCGACGGGCGGTAAAAAATTCTCCACTCCTTTTCCTCGGCAAAACCTGGGTGCTTGGTGCCAAGCGCGACATTCAAAAAGAAGTGAAAAAGGTATCCAGTGAGGTTCTCTTCGCCCGCGCCGCGAAGAAATGCCTCTTCCTTTTTGACCTTCTCGGAAATCGATCTTAACCGCGCGCGAAACACGGTTAGGTCGTGATACATCACAGGTATCGAGAACACCCCAAGTTCATCTGTTACAGCCATCATAGGCGTGTTGTTGACCACAAGAGCCACATCGCCATAGGCCCTCCACATGGATAGACGGCCAAGCTCATCTTCATGTTCTTCATGAAGGGACAAGCACGAAATATAAGTCTCGAAACGCCAGTCTGCTGCCCAACCTTCGATCAGTTCCGACACGCGCATCCGAGTTTCAGGAAATATGCCGTCAATTGCCGCGTTAAACTCCTCTCCTTCAGGGGAGGCGAAGCCGAGCCGGATAAGTTCCAGTCCGTGACTAATCTCGGAGTAGTCGTTCATGACCGCAGCGTTTCTCAGCCAAAGCTCGCTGTTGCCAATTATCTTAATGGCTGTGTCAGCAGAGGTGTAATGAACAAATCGGCTATTCTTCTCGACGACTGAAAGCTGCGCCTCTAAAGCCTCGGCAAAAAAGATTTGCGAAAACTTCAAGTGATCTGGGTCAATTTCCATTGCTCAATACTCGCCGAATAGATTTTGCAACCAGTCTAGTGGTGTTTGATGTCAACCGGAATGCGTTGGCTATAGACGAATTTCCCTTTGTTGGTGACCACGTCGTCTAGCTTCATCAGCAGTGCCATGATTGGATATATTCCGTAATATAGCCCTCAGGGACACGGCAAGGCCATGTTTTCAAGGCTTTCAAAGGGATAGGGGAATGACAGTGGCTCCGGCGGTAGGGATCGAACCTACGACCAATTGATTAACAGTTCTTTGGAGTAGACGGCTGGTGGACGGCTATAGTAGTCTTTTATGTAGTAACAACAATGGCTTGACCGCCTAACCACCCACCATAGACGGCTTGCAGCAGTTAGTCGGAACCGCTCCGATCCTTACGCGAGCCTTACGTCGCAGGAGAACAAAACATGAACAAATACCCCTCGAAGGCCCACCTCACCGACGCGATGATTGCCAAGCTGCCGCTCCTCGCCTCGGGGCAGAAGCTGATCGCCGATGCGAAGCAGCCGGGGCTCTATCTGAAGATCGGAAAGACGGCCAAGAGTTGGTGCGTCCAGCGCGAGGTTCAGTTGATCGACCCCGAGACGCTGAAGCCCAAGCGGCAGACGGTCCGCCGCGCCTTCGGAAGCTATCCCGAGCTGGGCGTGAAGGAGGCGCGCGACGCGGCTCCGGCGGCGCTTGCCGAGGCGTTGCAGGAGAAGGGATCGCAGCAGGGTGACCGCCGCGACGTGACCCTGGCCGAGGGTTGGCGGCTCTATCGGTCGGCTCTGGAGAAGCAGGGCAAGAGCGCCGCGACGGTCTACGCCTACCGCAATGCGGTCGAGACCGATCATCTGCTGGGTATCTGGAGGGACCGGCCCCTGAGCGAGCTGGCGACCGAGACCGGCATGAACGCCGTCGCCGCGAGGCACGAGAAGATCACGAACGGCGAGACCGGGAAGGGCGGGGGAGCCTATGCCGCGAACGGCGCGATGAGGACGCTGCGCGTGGTCTACAACTGGTGCCGGAAGATGGGCTACACCCCGGCCCCGGCGGACCCAGAGCACCACCCGACCCTTCGCGTGATCTACAACCCCGAGGAGGCGCGGGAGGACGCGATGAGCCGCCTAGATTTGCCCGGCTGGTGGGAAGCCTATCAGGGGATGAGTAACCGGGTGCGGGCCGAGTTCCAGCTGTTCCTGCTGCTCTCCGGCATGCGGAGCGGATCGCTTGTCGATGCGCGCTGGGAACACGTCGATGTGCGCGGGCGTCGCTTCCAAGTCCCAGCCCCGAAGGGAGGCAAGGCGAAGGCGTATGACGTGCCGCTGACGCGCCCGATGTTGGCCTGTCTCGCTCGGGCTCGCCGCGCGGCCCGCGTCCGTTCGCCCAACTTCGCGGATCGCATTATCTTCCCGGGCGACGCGACGAAGGCAAAGCGCGGATCGAACAGCTTCACGGGCCAGATGTCGAAGTTCGCGACGAAAGAGCCCAAGCTGCCGTGTTCCGGGCACGGGCTGCGGCATACATACCGCAACGCCTGCATCTGGGCTGGGGTCGAGGAGAGCTTGTCGAAGAAGCTGATGAACCATTCGCAGAAGGGCGATATTCACTCCGGCACATACGGCTCCCGCGAGGGGATCGCGCCCGACCTCCTCGACGCACAGGAGCGTATTAGCTCGACCCTGATGGATCTGCTTCGGCAACAAAAAGAAGGGGCTAGACCGATGGCGGCTTAATCGCATATCGTCCGGCCACGACATAGCGCCGACGTTGCGGGCTGAGAACACCCCCTGCAACGTCGAGCACCCGGAACAAGGCTGAGGTAGCCCCGGGAGCAACGGCGACGACCCCAACCCGGGGCGTCGCTTTTTCTTTGAGCGTCGCTCCGCACGACAGGAGACGACGCTGTGAACAACAACGCAGAGTTCGCCGAGACGGTGGCCCAACAGGTCGCCGAGAAGCTGGCCGAAGGTATCCGTGACGGCACCTTCCTGCCGGTGAGCGAGTATATGACTCCGGCGCAAGCCGCCGCTTATCTAGGCCTGACCGAGGGCGGCATGGAGACGATGCGCAAGGAGGGGCGCGGGCCGCGCTACGTCCGCCCGTCGCACAAGATGGTGCGCTATGCCCGTCGGGACCTTGATGCGTGGTGCGAACAGCACGCTGTCCAGCCCGGGGAGTGATCCCGGATGGTGCCCAAACCCCAACTTGCGGCGGCGTGCCTCCGCCTAACGCACCCGGACGGCCCGTGGAAGCTGACCGCCATCGCCTCCGGGCGGACGAAGCAGATTTTCAGCAAGACCTTCTCCAAGGTCGAGGAGGCGCTCGGCTGGGCGTCCCGACAGAACGAAGGCGGGGCGAATTTGTATTGGCAGATCGCCCGACACGGCCGCGCGGCGGACGCGAAGACGAAGTTGGCGCGGACCGATGTTGTTGATTGCGCATTCCACTGGACCGACATCGACTGCGGCCCGGGGAGCGTCGAGGATGTGTGCGCCCTCCTGAACAATCCGACCTACCTGAGCCGCAAGGGGCTCCCGCCGGTCTCCTTCCTCCTGCTCTCCGGGAATGGTGTTTGGGCGTTCTGGAAACGCACGACACCGCTGACCGATTGGCAGGAGGTCGCCAGCATCAATATCGCGATCCGGGACGCCCTGACGGACCTCCCGAAGGACGACGGCTGGAAGGGTGCGGACAGCGCCCAGAACGCGGACCGGATTGCGCGGCTCCCGGGCTTCGTCAACTGGCCTGACGAGAAGAAGCGGGCCAAGGGCGCAACCGAGGTGCTTGCCACCTGGACCTTCCTCCGGGCCGAGCCGATCCCAGACAACGAGTTTGCCAGTTTCGCCGAGGCTGATGGGCCGACCTCGGCGGAGGCGGCGACCGGGACCAGCGGGTCTCCTCTCGGTGTGGTCCCGGTCGCCGACCATCCCCTGCTGGACGTATCGGGCGAGCCGTGGCGCTCATGCGGCGACGTGTTCGAGGACCTCGACGGCTACGCACTCCCGCTGCGCTCGCTACAGCTCCTCGCAGGCGGCGTCGCCGAGCTGGACGATGCCCTGCGGAAGCGGAAGGACACAGAGGGCGACAGCTCCGGCAGCGGCTATGCGTGGGAGGTGTATTGCGCTCTCGCCCGGGCTCGCGTCCCCGGGCGGATCGCGCTGCCGCTCCTCCTCGACCCCGACCGCCCGATTGGGCGCTGGCACCGGGATCGGAAGGTGGACGCCCGGAAGCTGCTGAAGCACGACCTCCCCCGGGCAATCGAGCGCGTGGGCGCAGAGGCGTTCTGGCCCGAGGGCGACAAGCCCGAGCAGGGGCCGGAACGCTCGCCCCGGCTCGCTGGCTTCGTGACAGACAAAAACGGCCAGCCGGTCGCGAAGCACCAGCGGAACATCCGGCTGGCCCTCGACTGGCTTGGCGTCCGGGTATCTTACGACCAGTTCACCGACCGCCGCCTGATCGACGGTCTGGAGGGCTTCGGACCTTGGCTGGACGACGCCGCGCTGACGGCGCTCTATCTCGGCGTTGACGCCCGCTTCGGGATGCTGCCGCCGGTCGATTTCTTCCAGATGGTGGTGAACGACTATGCCCAGCGGAACGCCTTCCACCCCGTGCGCGATTACCTCGCCCGGGTTGAACCCGAATGGGACGGCACGCCCCGGATCGAGCGGTGGCTGATCGACTACGGCGGGGCCGAGGACACGCCCTTCACACGGGAGGTCTCGAAGCTGACGCTTATCGCCGCCGCGCGGCGGGCTCGCCGTCCGGGCTCGAAGTTTGATGAGATGCTCGTGCTGGAGGGACCGCAGGGCGTCGGCAAGTCGAGCGCCATCGAGGCATTAATGCCGGACCCCAATTGGTTCTCCGACAACTTCAGCTTCACGCTGCGCGACCGCGAAGCCATCGAGCAACTCGCCGGTCGCTGGGTGATCGAGGCCCCCGAGTTGAAAGGGATGCGCAAGAGCGAGAGCGAGACGCGGAAGGCGTTCATGTCGCGCCAGACGGATCGCGGGCGGCTCGCCTATGCTCGGACGGTCTCCGAGGTCCCGCGCACCTGCGTCTTTATCGGCACGACGAATGACGAGAAGTATCTGACCGACCCCACGGGCAACCGGCGCTTCTGGCCGGTCCGGGTTGAGGGCTTCGACATCGCGGCGATCCGCGCCGACCGGGACCAGCTGTGGGCCGAGGCGGCGACGCTTGAGTCCCAAGGGCACTCTATCCGGCTGCGACAGGACCTCTGGAGGACGGCGGCGACGGTCCAGCATTCGCGCCGGGTAGACGATCCGTGGGCGGAGGTCCTGAGCGCCGCGCTCGGCGACCTGACCGGGAAGATCGACCCTGCGTTGATTTGGGACATTGTCGGCGTCGAGGTTGGGCGTCGGTCGCAGGCCGACAACGAAAGGCTCGGTGCGTTGATGCGGGACCTCGGCTGGGAGCGAGCCAAGCGCCGTCTAGCCGCATACGAGACAACGCGCTGGGCCTACGTCCGGGGCGACGAAAATGAGCGCCAGACCGAAATCCGGCTTGAGCTCCGGGACGGTCGCTGGGTCGCAACAAAGGAGTTGCCATTTTGAGCCGTTCCCTCCCATACCACCCCCCGTTCCCGCCCCCGTTCCCTCCCTTGGGTTGCGCTAAGCCCTTGGATCGCTTGCGGAAACACGGGGCGTTCCCCCCGTTCCGCCCCGATCCCCGCGTTTCGTCTAGAGCGGTTTCGGCTACGTCCCGGGGTCTCCCTTCTCTCTGGGAAGTTTCTAGGTCGGAGGGAGGAACGGGGGGAACGGGGGATAGAAGCCCTTGGAATAGCTGCGCTTTTGGGCGTTCCCTCAGGGAGGGATCGACAGGAGGAACGCGGGAGGAACGGCTGCGGAAGCTGGTCCGATTGGCCTTCCGGCGCGCGCACGCCGATCTGTCCTCCGCCTTCGACAAAAAGGCTGCACCGAGCAGGCCAGTTAAGTCGAAATCGACTGCCTGCGCGTCGCAACCCCAAGCATTCCAATCGCTTAACCCCGCCGAGCGCAGCCGAGTAAGGGCGGCGTAAGGCTTGAACAGGAAAGGACACCACGAATGACCACCCTCCCGCTCGATCCCCTCGATTGGCTTGCCCGCGATCCCGACGAAGACCTTGGCGTGGACCTCCCCGACGGTCGCCGCCACGAATGGCCTGCGCTGTGGGACGACAACGGCGGTGCCGAGCTACGCCGCCGCGCCACCTTCGTTCGCCGCGTCCGGGATGATGCTGAGCTCCCCCGGGGCGTGACGCCACCCGCCGGTCGCCTCCTCGATGCCTTGGGCTTCCTCCCGGGCATTCCGCTCCCGGTCCTGCTCGATCTAGCCGATTGGGTCAACTATCGGCTGAGCCTCGCCATCGCCCACGGCGGCCCGATTCCGGAGGCCCCGCTGACCTTCCTACAGGAGCTGGGCGACCTCGCGAAGGTCTCGGCCAACAACATCCTCGAAACGGTCCCGACCGATGACCAAGGCTAAGCGCACCCTTGTCCTCGCGACCCGGGGCCGGGGCAACAAGCCCTCGACAGTCACCGCCCCGGGCCGGGAGTTCGCCGAGAAGATGCTTGCCAACGGCTGTTCGCGCGAGACTGTCGCCGCCACCCTCGGGCTGTCGTCCTCCGCCCTCAAGACCGCCGCCGACAACGATCCGCTCCTTGCCGAGGCGATGGCCCGGGGCGACGGGGCGCTAGAGACCGAGCTTGTCGGGCATCTTCTCCAGCACGCCCGCGAGGGAAACGTCACGGCAGCGATCTTCTTGTTGAAGGCCAAGCGCGGCTTCCGCGATAGCACGCCGGTCGAGCCGAAGGACGCACAACCGAACATCACCATCAATCTCCCCGGGGCAGCGTCGCCCGAGGATTACCGCCGGATGATCGACGTGACGCCCGATCCGACCCAGCAAAGGAACAAATCATGAACAAGCCGACTGCAATCCCGAAGAACATCGACGGCAAGCCGAAGCAGCCCCGAGTTCCGCAACCCGATCAGGAGGCCGCTGGGCTCGATGCCGAGGGCAACCAGACCTATCGGCGCAAGGCGTCGGCGATCCCCGGACCCCGCGCGGGCAAGTCCTCGGAGGACATCGTGAACGGGCAGAGGAGGGGGCGCACGTGAAAATCGCCCCGACGCAATACCAAGGCCAGGTGCTGGCCGTCCCGGAGACGTTCAATCTGTTCCTCGGCGGCGGTCGGGGCGGCGGCAAGTCCTATGGCGCGATGCTGCTCGTTCTCCGCCACGTCGAGCAATACAAGGATCGCGCCCGCCCGCTGATCGTCCGCGAGACCTACAAGGCCGCGTCCGAGCTGGCCGAGACGCTCCATATGTTGCTGGTCGCGGCGTATGGGCGGCGGGCGGTCCGCTATAACAAGGCCGACAACGTTTTTCGCCTCGCCAACGGGGCGGTGATCGAGGTCGGCCAGCTCGACGGTCCGACCGCATACAGCAAGTATCAGGGCCGGTCCTTCACGCTTCTTGTTGTCGATGAGATCGGGCTCCTGCCCAACCTCCGATACGTCAAGATGCTCCGGTCCAACCTCCGGGCGGCGGAGGGCGTGCCGCTGCGGGAGGTCCGCACGGCGAACCCGGGCGGCACGCAGCACGCGACCCTCGCCCGCGAGCACGTGAACCGCGCTCCGCCTTGGGCACCCTATGCGACCGAGGACGGCGAGACGTGGGTGAACGCGCCCAGCACCTACGTCGACAATCCGCACCTCGACGGCGACGCCTACCACCGACGGCTTCGGGCGGCGACGGCGGGCGACACCGAGCTGCTCCGGGCTTGGGTCGAGGGCGACTGGAACATTGCCCGGGGCGCGATGTTCGGCGACGTATGGGACCCGGAGGTGCACGTGCTGCCCGCCGACTTCCGCCCGCCGTTCCGCCTTCGGGGCCACCGCACTGCGTTGGGCGTGGACTGGGGTAGCTCAGCCCCGGCGGTCGCGCTGATCGGCGTCGAGACCTCGGGCGAAGATGGGCTGTTTCCGAAGGGCTCGCTGATCGTCCTCGATGAGATCCACACGGCGGACCCGGCGGACCTCAGCCAAGGTCTGCGCTGGCCTCCCGGGAAGCTCTGCGACTCGATCCGGGAGCGATGCGCCCACTGGAACATCCGCCCGCACGGCGTCGGCGACGATGCCGCCGGGCTCGATGAAAGCCTGCTCGCAGTCTTCCGCCGTGAGGGCGTCTACCTGACGCCGCCCCGCAAGGGTCCGGGCTCCCGGATCGCGGGCTGGCAGAGGCTTCGACAACGAATGCTCCACGCGGTCGAGCGGGACGGCCCGGGGCTCTACGTGACCGGGCGGTGCGGTCTCCTTTTGGAAACGCTGCCGACCCTCCCGCGCGATCCGAACCGGCCCGAGGACGTGGACACCGGCGCGAACGACCACGCCGCCGATGCCCTTCGCTACCTCGAAGGCTTCATCTCGACCTCCCGGCGCTACGGCTCCGGGCGGGTTGAAGGACACTTTGGTTGAAAGGAGAAGACCAATGACTGCACTTCCGATCCGGGCCGACGTGCCCATCAACATCCACCCCGACGTGCTGAGCCCTCTGGCGGAGGCGCTCGAAGCCAAGCCCGGGGCGCTTGCCTCGGCGCAACAAGCCCTCGGCGACGCCTACCGCTTTCTCGGCGCGGTCGAGGACGCGGAACGGGCGCTAGTGGCGCTGGCCGCCTCGGAAAGCCCCGCCCGCCGCCGCCAGACCCCGGACGGGCGGTCGGAGTATCTGGGCGACCTCCGGCTGGCCTCGAATGGGCTGCGGCAATTCTCGGGCCGCGAGGAGGAACTGGCCGAAGCCGCCGCCGTTCGCCTCGAAGCCGTCACAAAGCGGCTGGACGCAACGCGGGCCTCCCTACAGGAGACAGCCAACACCCTCGACAAGGCGGTGGACTTCGCCCTCACCGACGACAACCCGGCCACGCGGGCGCTCGCCGCCGAGGTCCGGGCCCACGTCAAGGGCCTACCTGCGAAGGAGAGGTTTGGCTTCCTGCAGAACGCCACCAAGGAGGGCGATCACGCGACTGTCGCGGCGGTCCTCGGCGGTCAGCCCTTCTTGTCTGGGCTCAAGACCGAGGAGTGGGCCCAGGTGCGGATCGCCGCCGCCCGGACCTTCGCCGCGAAGGCTGTGGCCGAGCGCGAGGCGGTGGGCAAACTCCTCGATGCTATCGACGGCGCGGGCAGCGCCGTGATCGCCCGCTTCCAGAAGGTGCAGGCAGGCAAGGACACGCCCCGGGCGAAGGCGAACCGCGAGCTTGCGGCGCTGAAAGGAGGCAAGGCATGAGCGGTTCGATCACGACATGGAAGAACGGGCGTGACCGATCCCGGGAGGCGGAGCGCCGCGCGGCTGAGGCAGCCCGTGAGCGGAACGCCCGAGAGCAGGACCGGCGGCTGGCGGAGAATGAGCGCGAGCTGGCGAAACTCACCGGCTACAGAGAGGCGACCGTCGCGCGGGCTCTCGCTGACGAGCGGCTGCGGGAGGCAGCGCGTGACACACTCCTCGCCCGCCGGGGCGGTCTGGCGGCGGAGTATCGGGACGGGCAGCCGGTCTTCTCGCCCAAGGCCGGGACCTCGATCCCGACCGACGGGGAGATTGATGCCGAGGTCCGCCGCCTGCTTGGGCTCCCGGAGGATGGCTGAGGAGGAGAACCCCAACAAGTGGGGCTACACGCCCGGGCCTCGGATGCCGGACGAAGCGGAGACGAAGCCGGGGGAGGCGAAGGAGCGGCGCTGTATGCGATGCCGCCGACCGTTCTGGTCGCAGCATCGAGGTGTCCGCCACTGCGATTACTGCCGCAGCAAGATCACCGAGGCTGCGGCGTGAGCGTCGCCCGAGGTCGAGACGGACGAAGGCCCCGGGGGATGAAACCCGGGGCCTTCTAGGGCGCGGCTCCCCGCACCCCACGGAGACCAGCGTGGGGATACTCTACCCTGCGTTGTGCTGGTCGGTCGAGGGCGAGTTATTGTTGCGCGAGCCTCTCCTCAAGGTCGGCGCTGAGCCTCAGGATTGTTTCGAGCTTCTCGTCCACTTCTGCGTCTTCCTGATCGCCGCACCACGGGGCGACGATAAAGGCGACCGAGTAGAAGAACTGGGACATGACCTCCCTCTGCGAGGCGCTACCTTCCTGCCTTTCCCGGATGAGCCACTGCGTCAGGTCCGCCATCGCGAAAGCCGGAATGTCGGCCTCGATGTTGCTCGGGGGATCGTACTCCCCCATGAACTTATGGGCCCGTTGCAGTTCCTCGATTAGGTGTTCCCAGTCGGGCTCTTCAAGTTCGGGCTCCGCCGAAACTGGGAACGGTATGATGTTGTCGAGCATGTCGCTCTCCTTGAGCTAACGCCGACCGCCGGGACGCACTTCGGGCGCACGCGGGATAAGTCGGCAGGTTTCAGGGGAGCGCGTCTTGGTGTTTACCGGCGATTTGTTGCGGGGGCTCGCCAACCCCACCTTCGGCGCACGATCTGGGTGCCACGCGGACGGCGGCGAGTCAATCGGGAGCCCAACGCTCCTCCATTCCCTCTTTTCGCTCTTTATGTTTGACAGAGAGGGAAAAGAGGAGCATATACCCTCCAGAGCTAATGGAGGAACCCATGACGATGCGAACAATTGAGATCGACTTCGAGGTGCACAAGGCAATCGAGCTTGAGCGTAGGGGCTTCGATGAGGCGCCGAACACGGCACTTCGCCGCCTGCTCGGGATCGCGCCCGCCGAGAACGAGGAGAGTATAGAGCCCGAGACGGTCGCCGCACCGTCGGCTGCCGGTCGCCCGTGGGTGGGCAAGGGGCACTCTACCGGACTGACGCTGCCGCACGGAACCGAGTTGCAGATGGACTACAACGGCCAGCGGTTCACGGGGCGCGTAGACAACGGCGCTCTTGTGTTCGAGGGACAGAGTTTCTCCAGCCCGTCGGGGGCTGCAGACGAGCTGTGCCGGACGAAGGATGGGCGGAAGACGAGCCTTAACGGCAAGGAGCTGATTAGCGCCCGCCTTCCGGGCGAGACGGATTGGGTGCTGCTGAAGGCACTGGAGCGGCGGCTGAAGGGGGCGACGTGATCGCCCCTCCGGACAAAGGAGGGGGTACGCTAGTGACGACCGAGTAAAAAGTGCTTGCAATGGAATTGGTGCATAATATCATGCACTCAGATCAATAGCGATAGTGGAATATTGAAATGAGTGATGAGGCGACGGAACCAGACCAAGAGTTCGCTGCTATGCAGGCCGTGTTCTCGGCCCTCAGCCCACTAGATGAGGGGGCGAGGCAGCGCGTCGTTGACTACGTGTCGTCTCGACTTGGTCTCGCTGCAACTGTCGCCCGAAAGTCGTCCTCGGGGAAGCAAGGCGTAATAGCCGATGAGGGATATGACGAAGTTGAGCAGGAGATGTCCGCTCAAGTCGGCGGATCGCCCCGGACGTTCGAGCATTTTGCTGAGGTGTTCGATGCCGTCGATCCGCAGACCGACCGCGACCGTGCTCTTGTCGCAGCCTATTGGCTCCAGACATCAACGGACGCGCCATCGGTCGATGGATTCAGTATTAACAAAGAGTTGAAGCATCTTGGTCACGGGCTTGGTAACGTCACCCGGGCGATCGATGGCCTAAAGGCGACGAAGCCCGCGCTAATGATCCAGTTGAAGAAAAGCGGCAAAAGCCAGCAGGCGCGCAAAGAGTACAAAGTTACGGCTGCCGGGGTGAAATACATTGAAGGAATCCTGAATGAAAAAGGATGAACTTTCTGCGGCGCTGAGCAGTCTCGTTGGCAACAAGTTGGCCGATGAGATCGCGGAGGATTTTGTTCGGCTTCGGGGCGATGCCTCCACCCGAACCCTCAGTACCTCCTCGGTGGGAAAGTTCGTGGAGTCCTTTGTCCAGTGCCTCCAGTATATGGCGACGGGAAAGTGGGATGAGAAACCGAGCGTTGACGCCTACCTCGATAAGGTCGCCGAAAACCAGCTGGCAATCCCGGAGGGGCTGCGTGTCTGCGCGCCACGGATGGCCCGGGCGATGTATACGTTGCGGAACAAAAGGAACATCGCCCACAAGAACCCGGTGGACGCGAACTCTCACGATCTGGTCACTGCCCATCAATGTGGGGCTTGGATCATGTCGGAGATGCTGCGCGAGGCGACTGGCTTGAGTATGGAGCAAGCCGGGGTGCTGGTCGGCCAAGTCCAGGCCCCGGTAGGCGTCTTGGTCGAGGAAATCGAGGGGGTTAGGTTGGTCCACGCGAGCGTCTCGATCAAGGAGGAGACGATCATTTTGCTGCACAGCCACTACCCTGAGAAGGTCGCCAAGTCGCAAATATTGGCGACTATGTCGGCCCGCAGTCCAAAGTCGGTTGGGAACGATTTGGCCGCCCTCGTCCGTGACAAAGTGATCTTTGGCAACCCGAAGGACGGATACCGCCTGACTCAGGAGGGAATGGTGCGCGCCGTTGGGCTGGTGAGGAAGCTGGCCGACTCGAAGCAGGCTGCCGCTTGAGTAGTGTAGGAAACGGGTAGATTCAGCGCATCCAACCCTTACGCGTCCCTTACTTGGCGTAAGGATTGGGCCGCGAAACCCTGCTAAGTCTTTGGAAAGATGGCTCCGGCGGTAGGGATCGAACCTACGACCAATTGATTAACAGTCAACTGCTCTACCGCTGAGCTACGCCGGAACACTGTGGGGGGCGATGTAGCAAAAGCGATTCCGCTCGTCCAGAGGGTTTCGGCAGAAAAGTTCCGCTTTCTGCCCTCAATCCGGCGTGACCCGTTCAAAGACCGCGCGCGCCGACAGCGCGCTTTTCGCAGAGACGCGATTTTTCTGAACCAGATCAACGAGATGGGCGAAGACGTTGCGTTCGGCCGCGGGCAGCAGGGCGGCGGGCGTGTCGGTATAGATGGTGCGGGTCAGCGTCGCGGCATCCGCCGGGCCGGCGGCCAGTGCGGCAAGGATCGCGGCCTCTCGACCGCGCCGGTGGCCGGTCAGCCAGTCGATGCGCGCCGCCGGGTCGGTCACCGGTGCGCCGTGGCCCGCGTGCAGGATGCGCAGCCGCTCGGCCCGAAGCCGGTCGCAGGAGGCCATGAAATCGGTCAGGTCGCCATCGGGGGGCGAGACCAGCGAACTGGCCCAGCCCATCACCAGGTCGCCGGAAAACCCGACATCGCCCCAGAGAAACGCCAGATGGTTGCCGAAATGCCCCGGCGTCCAGAGCGCGCGAATCTCCCACCCGTCGCCCTGCACGGTGTCGCCGTCGGCCAGCGCGATATCGGGGGCAAAGCCCGCATCCACCCCTTCGCCGCCACCGGCAAGGCCGTTGACCTCCAGCATCTCCATCACCGCGCTGCGGCCGGCGCGCGCGTTGCCATAGGCCAGAACCGGCGCGCCGGTGGCCTGCGCCAGTCCCCGCGCCAGCGGCGAATGGTCCAGGTGGGCATGGGTGACGAGGATATGGCTGACATGCTGGCCCGGCCCCACCGCGTCCAGAATCGCCTGCTGGTGGCCGGGGTCGTCCGGGCCCGGGTCGATCACCGCCAGCCCGGTTTCCCCGACCAGATAGGTGTTGGTGCCGCGCCACGTCATGGGCGAGGGATTCGGCGCCACGATCCGGCGCAAACCGGGCTCCAGGTCCTCGGCGGTGCCGGTGGGCGGGTCGAAATCTTCTGGCAGGTCCATGGCGCTTTCTCTTTCTTGCGGTCACGGCTAGGTTTAGCGCATGTCGTTCAAATGGCTCAAACCTTATATGCCTCGCGGGCTTTACGGCCGGGCCGCGCTGATCCTGGTGCTGCCGGTGGTCGTGGTGCAGCTTGTCGTGTCGGTGGTGTTCATCCAGCGCCATTTCGAGGACGTATCGGTGCAGATGGCGCAGGAGGTCGCGCGCCAGATCGAACTGTTGCAGGACCGGACCGATCCGCGGGAACGCGTGGCGCTGGCGCTGGCGCTCGATCTCGGGCTGCGGCCGGCGCAGCCCGGCAGCGTCGATGACAGCCGCGTCTGGTACGACCTGACGGCGGGCAACGTGATGCGCGCGCTTCATGCCGAACTGTCCACGCTGGACGCGGTGGAACTGCCCGATACCCGCCACGCCATCCTGACGCTGCGCCCGCCCGGGCAGCCGGCATTCGCGGTCACGCTGGACCGGTCGCGCCTGTCGGTGCGCAATCCGCACCAGCTTTTCGTGAACATGGTGTTCTTCGGCGGGCTGATGACGCTGATCGCCTTCATCTACCTGCGCAACCAGCTCCGCCCGATCAAGCGGCTGGCCCGCGCGGCCGAGGCGTTCGGGCGCGGCCGCCACGTCGCCTACAGCCCCTCGGGTGCGCTCGAGGTGCGGGCGGCGGGCAACGCCTTTCTCGACATGCGCGCCCGGATCGAGCGGCAGATGGAACAGCGCACGCTGATGCTGTCGGGGGTCAGCCACGACTTGCGCACGCCGCTGACCCGGCTGAAGCTGGGCCTGTCCTTCCTGGACGATGAAGAGCGCGAGCCGCTGGAACGCGATGTCGAGGAAATGCGCCGTATGATCGACGAGTTCCTGTCATTCGCCAAGGGCACGTCCGAGGGCGAGCCCGAGCCGACCGATCCCATCGCGCTGATCGGGGCGCTGGTGGCCGATCACCGGCGCGAGGGGCATGACGTGACGCTGGCGCTGACCGAAGGGCAGGGGACGGTGCCGCTCCGCCCGATGGCGATCCGGCGCGCGGTCGACAACCTGATCACCAATGCCGTGCGCTATGGCACGCGGGCCGAGCTGTCGGTCACGCTGTCCGACCGCTCGCTGCGCATCCGGGTCGAGGATGACGGCCCCGGCATCCCGCCCGAACAGCGCGGCGATGCGATCCGGCCCTTCACCCGGCTCGACACCGCGCGCAACCAGAACCTCGGTTCCGGCGTGGGGCTGGGGCTGGCCATCGCCGCCGATATCGCGCGCGTCCATGGCGGCGTGCTGCGTCTGGGCGAAAGCGAGCGACTGGGGGGCTTGCGCGCCGATATCGTCATCGCGCGCTGAGTGCGCGTGTTGGATCGCGCCACATAGATCTTCGATTGTCGACAGCGTTTTTTCGTTCTGTTGAGGATGGAGCGCCTGCGACCCGTGCCGGTCCGTCAGCGGACCTTCGCGCGATGTGCGGCGAAGGTCTGGATCGAGCCCTCATTGACCGATGCTGCGAGAATGAGACTATAGCTTGCTTCCCTCGATCCTGATCGTAGGCATCGCATGAATGTCAAAGTCATCAAGGCAGCGAACGTTTACAGCCCAGCCATGGAACGGTGTCACCCCGCGAGCTTGCTCGGAAGACGTCGGTGCGCTTGGACGGCGGAAAGGAAGGATGCCGCACGTCGGGCAAAAGTAGTCTTTGCCGGTAAAAGTTCCCCATTCATAGACGGTTAACTCACTCAGCGGTGTGACGATACGGACGCTTTTCTCAGGCACCCTGAAGATCAAGGCACCTCGCTTTCTGCAAACCGAACAATCACAGACCCGCACGTGATCGATGTCGGCAACTACTTCAAACCTCACACGACCGCAGTGGCATGCGCCTTGATAGCATTTTTCCATTGCCAAAGTTTGCACGAGCAACAGTGCCTTGGGAAGGTCAGATCTGTCCCGCACCGCCGCCGTTCCTGCATCGTGCAACGAAGAGCGGTGCTGGTGGGATGGAAAAACGTATGTCGAAAATGGAACGCTGACCGCTTTACAGGGGTGTCTGCGCGTTGATTTTGCGGTGTTTGTCCGCCTGCGATGGAAAATCCACGTGGCAGTTTTCACGCATTTGATCACCACGCTGACCGCGCGGTTCAGAGGAAAATGGTAGGCCCGGAGGGATTCGAACCCCCAACCAAGGCGTTATGAGCGCCCTGCTCTAACCATTGAGCTACAGGCCCGGCCTGCACCGTTCGTAGCAGGAAGCGGGCGGGGGTCAAGGCTTTGGCGTTGCCTTGGCGCGCGCGATGGATTACGCCGCGCGGGAATGGCAACAGGGGGGCGTCCCATGACCACCGGCAAGAACGGCATCACCTATGCGCAGGCGGGCGTCGATATCGACGCGGGCAACGAGCTGGTGGAGCGGATCAAGCCCGCCGCGAAACGCACCGCGCGGCCCGGCGTGATGGCGGGCCTGGGCGGGTTCGGCGCGCTGTTCGACCTGAAGGCCGCCGGGTATACCGACCCGGTGCTGGTGGCGGCAACCGACGGGGTGGGCACAAAGCTGCGCATCGCCATCGACACCGGCCATGTCGGCACGATCGGGATCGACCTCGTGGCGATGTGCGTGAACGACCTGGTGTGCCAGGGGGCCGAGCCGCTGTTCTTTCTCGATTACTTCGCCACCGGCAAGCTGGAGCTTGAGGCCGCGACCGATATCGTCAACGGCATCGCCAAGGGGTGCGAGCTGTCGGGCTGCGCGCTGATCGGCGGCGAGACGGCGGAAATGCCGGGCATGTATTCCGACGGCGATTTCGACCTGGCCGGGTTTGCCGTGGGCGCGATGGAGCGGGGGGCAGACCTGCCCGCCGGCGTGGGCGCGGGCGACGTGCTGCTGGGGCTGGCCTCGGACGGGGTGCATTCCAACGGCTACAGCCTTGTGCGCAAGCTGGTCGAGGTCTCGGGGCTGGGCTGGGACGCCGATTGCCCCTGGGGCGACGGCAGCCTTGGCGCGGCGCTGCTGGCGCCGACGCGGCTTTACGTGAAACAGGCGCTGGCGGCGGTGCGTTCGGGCGGGGTGCACGCGCTGGCCCATATCACCGGCGGCGGGCTGACCGAGAACCTGCCGCGCGTCCTGCCCGAGGGGCTGGGCGCCGAGATCGACCTGGACGCATGGGACCTGCCCGGCGTGTTCGGCTGGCTGATGCAGACCGGCGGCATGGCCGAGGCCGAGATGCTCAAGACCTTCAACTGCGGCGTGGGCATGGTTCTGGCGGTGGCCGGGGATCGCGCCGATGCGCTGGCCGCCGAACTGGCGGAGGCGGGCGAAACCGTCTATCGCCTTGGCCGCGTCGCAGAGGGCGCGGGCGTGCGCTATACGGGCGCGCTGAGGTGAGCAAACGCGTTGCGATCCTGATTTCCGGCGGCGGCTCGAACATGGTGCGGCTGGTGGAAAGCATGGTGGGCGATCACCCCGCGCGGCCCTGCCTGGTGCTGTCGAACGTGCCCGATGCGGGCGGGCTGGAGCGCGCGCGCGACATGGGCGTGCCGACCGCCGTCGTCAATCACCGCGACCACAAGGGCGACAGGGAAGGCTTTGAAACCGCGCTGATTTCCGAAATCGACCGGCATGATCCCGACATCATCGCGCTGGCCGGGTTCATGCGTATCCTGACGCCGCTTTTCATCGACCATTACGCCGGGCGGATGCTGAATATCCATCCCTCCCTTCTGCCGAAATATCGCGGGCTCGACACCCATGCCCGCGCTATCGCGGCGGGCGATGCGCAGGCCGGCTGCACCGTGCACGAGGTGACGGCGGAACTGGATGGCGGCCCGATCCTCGGGCAGGCGCGGGTTCCGATTGCGCCCGGCGATACGCCCGAAACCCTTGCCGCGCGCGTCCTGGTGCAGGAGCATCGCCTCTATCCGGCGGTGCTGCGCCGCTTTGCAACGGGCGACCGGACGCGGCTGGACCTGTAAGCGCGGGTTTTCATTTCCTTCTGTCTGTCCTATACCGCCCCATCACGATTGGCAGAGCGCGCACCCGCGCGCAGGAATTCCGAGCCGAAACTCATGAAAACCATTACGACCACCGAAGATCTCGCCGCGTTTTGCCACGCGGCCCGTGCGCATGATTACGTCACCATCGACACCGAGTTCCTGCGCGAACGCACCTATTATTCCAAACTGTGCCTGATCCAGCTTGCCGTTCCGGGCGAGGGGGAGGACAGCGCCGTTCTGGTCGATCCGATCGGGGGCGACCTGTCGCTTGAGCCGCTTTACGAACTGTTCCGCGATACCTCGGTGGTCAAGGTGTTTCACGCCGCGCGGCAGGATCTGGAAATCTTCTATGTCGACGCAAAGGTGTTTCCCGAACCGCTGTTCGATACGCAGGTGGCGGCGATGGTCTGCGGCTTCGGCGAGCAGGTGGGATATGAGACGCTGGTGCGTAAGATCGCGCGCGAAGGGCTGGACAAGTCCAGCCGCTTTACCGACTGGTCGCGCCGCCCGCTGAGCGAGGCGCAGAAAACCTATGCGCTGGCCGACGTGACCCATCTGCGCAAGATTTACGAATACCTTGCCGCCGAGCTTGAAAAACGCGGGCGCGCGAAATGGGTGGCCGAAGAGCTGACGCTGCTGACCAATCCCGAAACCTACGAATCGCGCCCCTCCGAGGCGTGGCAGCGCATCAAGACGCGCACGCATTCGGGCAAGTTCCTGGCCATCGTGCGCGAACTCGCCCGCTTTCGCGAGGCTTATGCCCAGTCCCGCGACATCCCGCGCAGCCGGGTGTTCAAGGACGACGCGCTGGTCGAACTGGCCTCGACCAAGCCGCGCTCGATGAACGATCTGGGCAAGTCGCGGCTGCTTCTGCGCGAGGCCCGCAAGGGCGAGATCGCCGAGGGTATCCTGGCCGCCATCGAGGCCGGCGTAAGCTGCCCGCCCGAGGATCTGCCGCAATTGCCGAAATCGCGCGAGAAACTGCAGGTGAACCCGGCGCTGGCCGACCTGTTGCGCGTGCTGCTGAAGGCCAAGACCGAAACCAGCGGCGTCGCGCCCAAGCTGATCGCCTCGGCTGCCGATCTGGACGCGCTGGCCGCCGGGCAGCGTGACGTGCAGGCGTTGCATGGCTGGCGGCGCGAGGTGTTCGGCGCCGATGCCGAACGGCTGTGCGAGGGCAGGATCGCGCTGGCCGCGAAGGGCCAGAACATCCGTATCGTCGAACTGGGCTGAGGCGCGGCGCGCGCTAGCGGCGGCTTTCGCGGGCGTTGCGCGCGGCGCTGACGCGGATGCGGCGGATGCCCGCAAGGTCCTGATCGGTCAGATGCGTGGCCACCACGACCGGGCGGGGCAGGCGGATCGTGCTCTGCGTCAGCTCGGGGAACTCGCCCTGCAATTCGAAATGCAGCTCGTCCGGGCGTTCGGTCTGCACCGGCACCAGACGGATATCATAGGCATCGGCGCGCTGCGCGATCCCTTCGACCCGGATGATGGCGCCATCCGCGACACGTTCGATCCGCAACTCGGTCACCTGGTCCAGCTTCTGCCCGAGATAGACCGTCTCGTCCCGGCGGAACATGTTGGTGCGGCGTTGCGGGATCAGCGGGTTGGCCGCGCCGGTCGAGTCCGGGTCGACATCGGCCGGCACCTCGCGGCTGCCGCCAAACCAGTTGAACGGGTTCATCCGCGACTCGCGGATCGCGCCGCAGGCGCTCAGCGTCATCGAAAGGACCAGTAGGGCCACGAGGGGTCTGCGCATGGGTTTGCCTATCCTTGCCTTGCCTGCCGGTTTAGAGCATCGGCGGCGGGTTGAAAAGACGCAACACCTCTGGACCTTTGGCCGCCCGCGCCTTACCTCGTGGTCGGGGCGTGCAACAAGGGGGCATCATGGCAACCGAGGCATTCGAGAGCATCGTCGAGGATTTCGAATTCCTTGAGGACTGGGAAGACCGCTATCGCCACGTGATCGAACTGGGAAGGGCGATGGCGCCGCTGGACGACGCGCTCAAGGTGCCGGCGACCAAGGTGGATGGCTGCGCCAGCCAGGTCTGGCTGCATATCGCGCCCGAGGGCGGAAGGTTCCATTTCGACGGCGACAGCGACGCGATGATCGTGCGCGGGCTGATCGCGGTGCTGCGCGCGCTTTACAACGGCGTGCCGGTGGACCGGGTGCCGGCAATCGACGCGCAGGGCGAACTGGCGCGGCTGGAGTTGCAGGACCACCTGTCCTCGCAACGCTCGAACGGGGTGAAGGCGATGATCCAGCGGATTCGCGAAACCGCGGCGGCCGCGGCCTAACCCGCCCGCGCGCGGTAATGGTTCAGCACATAGACCCGGATGGCCGACCCAAGCCCGGTGCCGGGGTCGCGCGCTGCATCAATTTCGGCTGCCAACACGTTTATCGGTAATGATTTTTCCTGCGCGATGGCGCGAAATGCCTGCCAGAACTCCTCCTCGAGCGACACGCTGGTGCGGTGCCCTTGCAGGGTGAGCGAGCGTTTGACGGGCCGGCCGCTCATTCGTCGCGCTTGTGGCCGTCGATCAGGCTGCGGGCGCGGTCGGCCTCGGCCTTGTCGCGGGCCTTTTCCGTCTTCGTGCGGCCGAATTTCACCGCGTTCTCGTCGGCCTGCGCCGTCTTGCGGGTCTTGTCGCGCGCCTTGCGGGCCTTGTTGAGGTTCACGATCTGGCTCATGGCCGCAGCATGATCCGAAACGCCGCCTGCGTCCAGTGCCGGGGCGGTGTCGCACCGCCCCGGACACCCGGATCAGTCCTTCGGCCCGATCATCTGCTCGGGGCGCACAACCGCATCGAAGGTTTCCGCGTCCACGAAACCGAGCGCGATCGCCTCTTCCTTCAGCGTGGTGCCGTTCTTGTGCGCGGTCTTGGCGACCTTGGTGGCGTTGTCGTAGCCGATGGTCGGCGCCAGCGCCGTGACCAGCATCAGCGATTCCGTCATCAGCTTTTCGATGCGCGGGCCGTTGGCCTCGATCCCCAGCAGCATTCGTTCGGTAAAGCTGTCGGCGGCATCCCCCAGAAGCTGGATGGATTGCAGCAGGTTATAGGCCATCATCGGGTTATAGACGTTCAGCTCGAAATGGCCCTGGCTGCCTGCGAACTTGATCGCCGCGTCATTGCCCATCACGTGCGCCGCGACCTGCGTCAGCGCCTCGGCCTGCGTCGGGTTCACCTTGCCCGGCATGATGGACGAGCCCGGCTCGTTTTCCGGCAGGATCAGCTCGCCCAGACCCGAGCGCGGGCCCGAGCCGAGGAAACGGATGTCGTTGGCGATCTTGTAGCAGCTTCCCGCCACCGTCGCGATGGCGCCCGACATGAACACCATCGCGTCATGGGCGGCCAGCGCCTCGAACTTGTTGGGCGCGGTGACGAAGGGCAGGCCGGTGATTTCGGCCATGTTGGCGGCGACGGTCTCGCCCCAGCCCTTTTTCGTGTTCAGCCCGGTGCCGACCGCGGTGCCGCCCTGCGCCAGCTCGTAAATGCCGGGCAGGGTGGCCTTGATGCGGTCGATCCCCTGCCGGACCTGGTGGGCATAGCCGGAAAATTCCTGCCCCAGCGTCAGCGGCGTGGCATCCTGCGTATGGGTGCGGCCGATCTTGATGATGTCTCTGAACTCATCCGATTTCTGCTCAAGCCCGGCCAGCAGCTTTTCCAGTCCCGGCAGCAGCACGTCGCGCACGCTCATCGCGGTGGCGATATGCATGGCCGTGGGGAAGGTGTCGTTCGACGACTGGCCCATGTTGCAGTGGTCGTTCGGGTGCACCGGGTCTTTCGAGCCGATGGTGCCGCCCAGGATCTCGATCGCGCGGTTGGCGATCACCTCGTTGGCGTTCATGTTCGACTGCGTGCCCGACCCGGTCTGCCACACGACCAGCGGGAAATTGTCGTCGAACCTGCCCTCGATCACCTCGCCCGCGGCCTGGATGATGGCATCGGCCAGTTTCGCATCCAGCGCGCCCGACGCCTTGTTGGCCTGCGCGCAGGCTTTCTTGATGACGCCAAGCGCCCGCACGATGGCGATGGGCTGCTTTTCCCAGCCGATGGGAAAGTTCATCACGCTGCGCTGGGTCTGGGCGCCCCAGTACTTGTCTGCGGGCACTTCGAGCGGGCCGAAGCTGTCGGTTTCGGTGCGGGTCTGGGTCATGGAAAGGCTCTCCTCAGCGGTTCGGGTGTCTCATACCTGACCGGGCGGAAAGATCAATGATGTATACAGTGGGATACCGCGATCAGTGCTTGCGGAAACTGTCCAGGCTCACGACCTCGGCATCGTGACGCTCTTCCTCGGCCTCGGCCAGTTCGGTGCCGTCGGGCGGCTCGGGGTCGTCATCCTCGCCATCGCTGTGGGAATCGAAGCGCAGCCCGAATTCCACCGACGGATCGACGAAGGTCTGGATCGCGTCATAGGGGATGAACAGCGGCTCGGGGCTGTCGCCGAAATTCAGCGTGACGGCAAAGCCCTCCTCGCCCACGTCCAGCCCGTCGAACCAGTGCTGTATCACCACCGTCATTTCCTGCGGATACCGGTCGCGCAGCCAGTCGGCGAGCTGTGCATCGGGGTGGGTGGTGTCGAAGGTGATGAAGAAGTGATGCGCGCCGGGCAGTCCGTTTTCCTGCACCTCCAGCAACACCTCCTGAATGAGACCGCGCATGGCGCGGTGCATCAGCTTGCCATAGTCGATGGGTGCGGACATTCGGAAGTCACCTTGGTTACTGTGGCGATCATAGGGGATTCGGGACGAAACGAAAGGGGGTGCGCGCAATCGCGCCGCGCTCAGATCAGGGCGGGTGCAAGCCCCGCCAGCGCCATCGCCCCCAGCACCGCCGGCAGCGGCAGCCGCGCCGGCAAAAGCAGCACCGCGGCCAGCGCCGTCAGCGCCAGCGCGGTGGGGTTCAGGCTGTGCCAGACGGGCAGCGGCCCCAGCGCGGTTGCAACGATCCGGCCGAACAGCACATGCAGCGCGAACCAGACCGACAGCGACAGGATTACGCCGACAACGGCGGCGGTGATCGCCTTGAGCGCACCGGACAGGCGCGGCAGCGCGGCCAGCCATTCGATATAGGGCGCCCCGGCGAATATCCACAGGAAACAGGGCGCGAATGTCATCCACAGCGTGACCAGCCCCGCCGCAACCGCCATGCCCGGGCCCCCCGCGCCGTGACCGGCAAGGATACCGGCGAATTCCGTCACAAGGATCAGCGGCCCCGGCGTGGTTTCCGCCAGCCCCAGCGCGTCGATCATCTGCGCGGTGGACAGCCAGCCATACTCGGTGACGATGGTCTGGGTCATGTAGGCCAGAACCGCGTAGGCCCCGCCGAAGGTAACCACCGCCAGTTGCGAGAAGAACAGCGCGATTTCGGTCAGAAACCGCGCGCCCGTCGCCCAGAGCAGGGCCAGCGGCGCCAGCCACACCGCGCCCCAGACCGCCACCGTCCGCAGGGTGTTCGACAGGGGCACGCGGGCCGGGGGCGGGGCCTTGGCCTCGGTCGAGGTCAGGTAACCCCACAGCGCGGCGCATCCGACGATCAGCGGAAAGGGCAGGCCCAGCGAAAAGATACCCAGGAAGGCGCCCGCCGCCAGCACCCAGGCGCTGCGCCGCGTCAGCGTCCGGCGCGAGAGCGTCACCAGCGCGTTCAGCACCACCACCAGGACCGTCGCCTTGATGCCCAGGAACAGCGCCTGTGCCCAGTCCTGCGCGCCGAAGCGGATGTAAAGCGCGGCCAGCGCCGCGATCACCAGCGCGCCGGGCAGCAGGAACAACCCGCCCGCGATCAGCCCGCCGGGCACGCCGCGCAGCCGCCAGCCGGCATAGGTGGCCAGTTGCATCGCCTCGGGGCCGGGCAGCATCATGCAGAATGACAGCGCGCGCAAAAAGCGGTCTTCGTCCAGCCAGTCGCGGGTTTCCACCAGCTCGCGGTGCATCAGCGCGATCTGTGCCGCCGGGCCGCCGAAGGACAGGATGCCGATCCGTCCGAAGACGCGGGCAAGCTCGGGCAGGGCGGGGGCGGGCGGCATGGCGGGCCTCCGGGCGGGGCGCTCAGGCGTTTTCCAGCGCCGCGATGATGGGCGAGAACTCTGCGGCACTCAGGCTGGCCCCGCCGACCAGCGCGCCGTCCACGTTCGACACGGCAAAGACCGTGGCGGCATTGTCGGGCTTGACCGAGCCACCATAAAGCAGCCGTGCCGACCGGCCCACGCCCGCGCCGAACCGCCGCTCCAGCCGCGCGCGGATGAAATCATGCACCTCGCCGATCTGGTCGGGGGTGGGGATGCGACCGGTGCCGATGGCCCAGATCGGTTCATAGGCGATCACAAGGTTCTCGCCGGTCGCGGTATCGGGCACCGAGGCCGACACTTGCCCGCCGATGATGTCCAGCGTGTTCAGCGCCTCGCGCTGTGCCAGGCTTTCGCCGACGCAGATCACCGCCATCAGCCCCGCCGCGTGGGCGGCGCGCGCCTTGGCGCGGACGCATTCGCTGTCTTCCTCGTGATCCTCGCGGCGTTCGGAATGGCCCAGGATCACCGCCCGCGCCCCTGCATCGGCCAGTTGCGCGGCGGCGATGTCGCCGGTATGCGCGCCGCCGGTTTCAGCATGGCAATCCTGCCCGCCGATCGTCAGCGGATGGTCCCGCACCATTGCGGCGGCGGGGTGGATCAGCGTGGCCGGCGGGCAGAGCAGCAGATCGACGGATGGGTCGGGATGGGCGGATATCAACGCTTCGATCTGTTCCAGATCGGCCAGCGTGCCGTTCATCTTCCAGTTGCCTGCCGCCAGCTTGCGTCGCATTCCCGCCTCCAACTCGTTGTCGCGGAGGCTTTAGCAGGCAAGCGGCACGGTGCCTAGCCCCGGGAGGCGGCGGTCAGCCCTGCTGCTCGGCGCTGAGCGCGTCGATATCCTTGAACTTGATCGACTCGCCGCAGCCGCAGGCGTCTTCGACATTGGGGTTGTTGAAGCGGAACCCCGATTCCAGCAACGACACCTCATAGTCGATCTCGGTGCCGAACAGGAACATCTGCGCCATCGGCGCGATCATCACGCGCGCGCCGTCCTGTTCGACCACCTCGTCGCTGGGATCGACCTGGTCGGCGTAATCCATCGTGTATTCCATGCCCGCGCAGCCGCCTTTCTTGAGGCCGATGCGCAGGCCCTTGTGGCCGTCACGCTCCATCAGCCTGCGGATCTGGGCCGCGGCGCGGTCGGTTATGGTGACGGCTTGCTTGCCGGGGATCGAGAACATGGGCGCGCTCCTTTGCTTGCCCTGAATCTAGGGCAGGAGGGCCGCGATCTCAAGCCGGGGCAGAAGGTTCAGCCATCCGGCCGTCGCGTAACTGACCGCGATCGCCCATCCGAACGAGGCCAGCGTGCCGATGATCACATATTCCGCGGTGCGCTGGTCGCGGGTTGCGGTGCCGAACCGCAGGATGGATTTCGCCGCGACAAGGAACCCCACGCCCAGCGGCTGACCCAGCAGGATCAGCAGGAAGATCAGCCCGCGTTCCAGCATCCCGATCAGCCGCCCGCCATCGCGCAGCCCGTTATTGCGGATACGCGCGCCGTGCGGGCGCATCAGCAGGCCCACGGCATATTGCCCGGCGGTGACGGTGACGATCCCTCCGGCGGCCAGCGCCATCAGCGGCAACATCCAGTCGTGGCCGGAATAAATGCCGCCTTGCCAGAGGGTTGGGGCGTAAAGCGACACCAGAAGGATGGTCAGGATATGCACCGCCTGGTCGGACAGGAAGCCGCCGATGCGGGTGAACCCACCATAGACCTTGATCGCGTCGATGGCAAAATGCACCGCCGCGAGCGCCAGCAGTTCCGGCGCGGCGATCCGGCCCGTTGCCGCCTGCGCGCAGATCAGCACGATCGCGCCATGCAGCAGCAGGACGCCGGGATTGCGCTTGTTGCGGATGATATAGCCGGTCTGGAACACGAAATCCGCCAGCACATGCGCGAACAGCAGGGCGGTGAAACTGGCGATCATGCGTGCATCCCGGAGTTGACCTCAGGCCGTATCCTGCGCAGGGAATTCGATCATGGCAAGGGCGTCGTCCAGCGCGGGAAACCCGGCGCTGTGCAGCGCCTTGTCGACCGCCTGCCGGGTCACGCCGGTTTCGGCCGCGACGGCGACGCGGGTGCGGTCGCGCGGCCAGAGCATGTGATGCACCGCACGGGCCTGCGCCACGGTCCAGCCCTGCGCGATATGGTCGGCCAGCCGCGTGGCCGCGCCCAGCGCGCCGCCCGCCGCATGGGCGATCAGCGCCCCCTTCATCGCGTCAAGCCCGTGGCCCGAGGCGATAAAGGCCGGCCCCGATGCCGCGTTCAGGTCGCCCCCGACGGGCAGGGTGGCCGGCCCGGTGGCGATGCTGATGCGCGAGCGCAGCCCGTCGTGATGGCTGACCAGCCCGGCCTGCAGAAACAGCGCCGCGCGCAGCGCGAGGTCGGGCTGGTGCAGCACGATCTGCCAGCCATCGCCCCGGTTGCGGGTAAAGCGGGTGGCGGATGCGGGAGAGTGCCATCCGGCGATGGCACCGGAAAATATTTCGAGGTTTTCCAATGCTTTGGACAGCATTGTTGGGGTCAACCCCGAAGACTGGACAAGATCGCCGGTAAGGACTGCGACATCACTCATGTGGGCAGCCTATCGTTGCTGCGCCAAATTGCAACCAAAATCGGTTGCCATATAAAAATGCAACCCTAAAAGGTTGCTTTCGAATCACATGAAGCCCAGTTCCAGCCGCGCCTCGTCCGACATCATGTCCATGCCCCAGATCGGCTCCCACGTCAGTTCGACATCGACCTGCTTGACCCCTTCGATGGGTTCGACCGCATCGGCGACCCAGCCGGGCATGTCGCCCGCCACCGGGCAGCCGGGGGCGGTCAGCGTCATGGTGATGTTCACGGCGTTCTCGTCATCGACCTCGATCGTGTAGATCAGGCCGAGATCGTAGATATTCACCGGAATCTCGGGGTCGAAAACCGATCGGCAGGCTTCGACGATCTTCTCGTAAAGCGGATGATCGGTGCTGGAGGGCCGGATCAGAGGTGTGCCTTCGAGCGGTTCTGCGGTATCGGTCATGGACATGCCCTGGCTGGATAGCGGTGTATTTCCTGACCGAACATATAGGAAATGGATGCGCCGAGGTCCAGTGCAGACCGGGCAGGCGCGGCATCACGTCCTGATGCCGATATTTCCGTCCCGTTCCGCGGCAAGCCGGCCTTCGTCCATGAAATGCCCGATCATCACCTCGGTCGCCATCTCGTAGGCCTGCTCCAGCGGCAGCTCCATATGCGCCTTGAGCGCGGCCTTGCCCGCGCGGATGGGGCCGGGGTTGCGGCTGGCCAGCGTGGCGGCGAATTCCATGACGGTGGCCTCCAGCGCCTCGGGCGCCAGTACCCGCGTCACCAGCCCGGCACGCAACGCCCAGCCGGCATCCAGCGCCTCGCCCGACAGCGCCAGCTCCATCACGTGCCGATAGGTTACCGCGCGCGATACCGCCACGGCGGGCGTGGTGCAGAAGCCGCCATTGCGCACGCCGGGCAGGCAGAACGTCGCGCGGTCCGAGGCAAACACCATGTCGCAGGAGGCGGCCAGTTGCAGCCCGGCGGCGGTGGCGATGCCATCGACCATCGCGATGGTGGGCTTGGGGTGGTTGGCCAGCCGCAGCATCATCCGCGCGCAGGCCCCGAACAGGTCGGTCAGGAACGCGTGGCCCTTGTCGTCATCGGCGCGGTGGCGGGCGATTTCCTTGAGGTCATGCCCGGCGCAAAAGATATGCCCCGGCCCCTCGATCATCAGAACCCGCGTGTCGGGATCGTCGGCGGCGGCATCCAGCGCCTCATGCAGCGCGGCGATCATCGCCGAGGACAGCGGATGCGCGGGCATCCGGCCCAACGTGATCCGGCGCACGCCCTGGGTGACGCTGCCGGTGACGAGCGGTTCTTGCGGCATCTGGTTCATGGCGGTTCCTCCCGCGTCGATACTGCCCCGCGCGGGGCCGTGCGGCAAGCCTTGGCTTTTGCCCCCGCGCGGGCATAGAAGGGCGCAAACCGCGATATGAGGCCCCGATGACCGGCGTGACATTCGAACTGAAGGCAACCGACGGGCGCGCGCGCACCGGCGTGATCCGCACCACGCGCGGCGATATCCGCACGCCGGCCTTCATGCCGGTGGGCACGGCGGCAACGGTCAAGGCGATGATGCCCGAAAGCGTGGCGGCGACCGGCGCCGACATCCTGCTGGGCAACACCTATCACCTGATGCTGCGCCCCGGCGCGGAACGCATCGCGCGGCTGGGCGGGCTGCACCGCTTCATGAACTGGGAAAAGCCGATCCTGACCGACAGCGGCGGGTTCCAGGTGATGAGCCTGGCGGACCTGCGCAAGCTGACGGAAAAGGGCGTGACCTTCCGCAGCCATGTGGACGGCTCGAAACACGAACTGACGCCGGAACGCTCGATGGAGATCCAGCGGCTGCTGGGCAGCGACATCGTGATGTGTTTCGACGAATGCCCCGCGCTTCCCGCCGACCGCGCGCGCATCGAGGAGTCGATGCGTCTGTCGATGCGGTGGGCGGCGCGCTCGAAAGCGGCGTTCGGCGACCGCCCCGGCCACGCGCTGTTCGGCATCCAGCAGGGCGGGCTGGAACCCGACCTGCGCGAGGAATCGGCCAAGGCCCTGCGTGATATCGGTTTCGACGGCTACGCCATCGGCGGGCTGGCCGTGGGCGAGGGGCAGGAGGCGATGTTCGCCTGTCTCGATTACGCGCCCGACATGCTGCCCAACGACAAGCCGCGTTACCTGATGGGGGTGGGCAAGCCCGACGATATCCTGGGCGCGGTGAAACGCGGCGTCGACATGATGGATTGCGTGCTGCCCTCGCGCTCGGGGCGCACCGGGCAGGCCTGGACGCGTCGGGGCCAGGTCAACATCAAGAATGCCCGCCACGCCGACGATCCGCGCCCGCTGGACGCGGAGTGCACCTGCCCGGCCTGCCGCAACTATTCGCGCGCCTACCTGCATCACGTGTTCCGCGCGGGCGAGATGATTTCGGGAATGCTGCTGACCTGGCACAACCTGCATTATTATCAGGAGCTTATGGCGGGGATGCGCGCGGCGATCGCGGAAGGCCGGTTCGACGCGTGGGAGGGTGAATTCCACGCGCAGCGCGCCGAGGGGGATATTGCCCCGCTTTGACGCGCCTCTCTTTGGACGCAATTTTTTCCTGGAATGGATGGGCGCGCGGGCGGCCACCCCGGTCAGGGTTTCCTGACTCGGGAAAGGCGGTGCCGGTGTGCTATGGTACTGCCATTCCACAAGGTTTTGATCCAATGCATTTCGCTATCATTTTCATCTGCTTCGCCTCGGTCGGGCTGATCGCGGCATTCGGTCTGGGGTAAATTCACCCATCGCCGGATTGCACGCTTGCCCCCGGATCGACGCGCGGGCAAGTTAGGTCAACGCCAGACGGGTATATGGTTGAAACCGGGGTCCCGGTGCCCCAGATATACCCCAGAAACCCGAAGGGGACGGGCACGCTGCCGAAATCGGGGCCTGAACCGTCCGCCGCTTGAAAAGGACCGAGCATGCAAGAGCTGAACTCCTCTTATCCCGTACTGCCGCTGCGCGACATCGTGGTTTTCCCCCACATGATCGTGCCGCTTTTCGTGGGGCGGGAAAAATCCGTGCGTGCGCTGGAAGAGGTGATGGCCGACGACAAGCAGATCCTGCTGTCCAGCCAGATCGACGCCGCCGCCGACGACCCCGATGCCGACGGCATCTATCGCAGCGGCGTGCTGGCCAACGTGCTGCAACTGCTGAAACTGCCCGACGGCACCGTCAAGGTGCTGGTCGAGGGGCAAAGCCGCGTGCGGATCACCGAATTCCTTGAAAACGACTCGTTCTTCGAGGCGCGCGCCGAGGCGCTGGAGGAAGAACAGGGCGACCAGGCCGTGATCGAGGCGCTGCTGCGTTCGACCGCCGAGGAATTCGAACGCTACGCCAAGGTGAAAAAGAACATCCCCGAAGAGGCGCTTGTCTCGGTGTCGGAAACCTCCGAGGCCGACAAGCTGGCCGACCTGATCGCCGGGCACCTGGGCATCGAGGTGGAACAGAAGCAGGAGCTTCTGGAAACCCTCAGCGTGAGCGAGCGGCTGGAAAAGATCTATGGCCTGATGCAGGGCGAAATCAGCGTTCTGCAGGTCGAGAAGAAGATCAAGACCCGCGTCAAGTCACAGATGGAGAAAACCCAGCGCGAATATTACCTGAATGAGCAGATGAAGGCCATTCAGAAGGAGCTGGGCGACGGCGAGGAAGGCGAGGGCGAAATCGCCGAGCTGGAAGAGCGGATCGCCGGGACCAAGCTGTCGAAAGAGGCCCGTGAAAAGGCCGATGCCGAGCTGAAAAAGCTCAGGAACATGAGCCCGATGAGCGCCGAAGCGACAGTGGTGCGCAACTACCTCGACTGGATGCTGTCGATCCCGTGGAACGTGAAAAGCCGCACCAAGAAGGATCTGTCGAAGGCGCAGGAGATCCTGGATACCGATCATTACGGCCTTGAAAAGGTCAAGGAACGGATCGTGGAATACCTGGCCGTGCAGCAACGCTCGAAAAAGCTGAAGGGCCCGATCATGTGCCTTGTCGGCCCGCCGGGCGTGGGCAAGACGTCGCTGGGCAAGTCGGTGGCCCGCGCCACGGGGCGCGAGTTCATCCGCATCAGCCTGGGTGGTGTGCGCGACGAATCCGAGATTCGCGGCCACCGCCGGACCTATATCGGCTCGATGCCGGGCAAGATCATCCAGGCGATGAAAAAGGCCAAGACGAACAACCCGCTGATCCTGCTCGATGAAATCGACAAGATGGGGCAGGATTTCCGCGGCGACCCGGCAAGCGCGATGCTCGAGGTGCTGGACCCCGAACAGAACTCGACCTTCGTCGACCACTATCTCGAGGTCGAATACGACCTGTCGAACGTGATGTTCCTGACCACGGCGAACTCCTACAACATGCCGGGGCCGCTGCTGGACCGGATGGAGATCATTCCGCTGGCCGGCTACACCGAGGACGAAAAGCGCGAGATCGCCAGGCAGCACCTCGTGCCCAAGCAGATCAGGAACCACGGGCTGCGGAAAAACGAGTTCTCGATCAGCGACGACGCGCTGGACGAGATGATCCGCCGCTACACCCGCGAGGCGGGCGTGCGGAACCTGGAGCGTGAGCTGGCCAAGGTGGCGCGCAAGGCGATCACCCGGATCGTCAAGGGCGAGGTCAAGTCGGTCGAGGTGACCGCCGGGAACCTCGACGACTACCTGGGCGTCAAGAAGTTCCGCTACGGCCTGGCCGAGAAAGAGGACCAGGTCGGCGTCGTGACCGGGCTGGCCTATACCTCCGTCGGCGGCGACCTGCTGCAGATCGAGGCATTGCGCCTGCCGGGCAAGGGCCGGATGAAGACCACCGGCAAGCTGGGCGACGTGATGAAGGAATCGATCGACGCGGCCAGCAGCTATGTCCGGTCGATCGCGCCCCAGATCGGTGTCAAACCGCCGCGCATGGACCAGTGGGACATCCACGTTCACGTGCCCGATGGCGCCACGCCCAAGGACGGGCCCAGCGCCGGTCTGGCAATGGTGACGGCCATCGTGTCGACGCTGACCCAGATTCCCGTCCGCAAGGATATCGCCATGACCGGCGAGGTGACGTTGCGCGGCAACGCCACCGCAATCGGCGGGCTCAAGGAAAAACTGCTGGCGGCCTTGCGGGGCGGCATCACCACGGTGCTGATCCCGGAAGAGAACGAAAAGGACCTGGCCGAGATCCCCGACAACGTGAAGGAAGGGCTCAACATCATCCCCGTCACCCATGTCAGCGAGGTGCTGGAGCGCGCGCTTGTGCGTCAGCCGGAACCGATTGAATGGAACGAAGCCGCCGAAGAGGCCGCCGCCGCCAAGGCCGCGGCGCAGGGGGCAGGCGACGGGCAGGGTGCCGTCGCGCATTAAGCGCAGGCCATGCCCCGGAAAACACCAAAGGCGCGCCCCCCGTGGCGCGCCTTTTTGCGTCGGCTGCCGCATGAAAAGGCACCGCGCATCGCGGTTGATGTGAAAGCGGCACATGTCCCGCGACTGTTTATCCTTTCGTTAACTCATGGGTAGAGTCGGGCGCGGTTTCGCGCTAGGATGTTGACAGAGCAGAAACAATTACAGGGCAGTATCCCCATGGCCAGCACGACGCGCCGTACCGCGACGAAACCGGCAACCAAGACGACCGCCAAGCGCAGCACCACGCGCAAATCCACGGCAAAGGCCCCGGCGGAGACCGCGAAGAAATCCACGGCCAAACCCGCCACCGCCGCCTCGGCCACGCCGCTCGCTGCAGACAGCGCCGCCAAGGCTGCCGCCGTCGCCTCGGTCGAGAAAGCCGCGCCGAAACCCACGGTAATCACCAGCGAGGCCCCGGCGCTGAGCGCGCCCGAGATGAAGAAGAAGGAACTGATCGAGGCGGTCGTCGCCCGCTCGGGCATCAAGAAAAAGGATGCCAAGCCGGTGGTCGAGGCGATGCTTGCGATCCTTGGCGAAGAACTGGGCAACGGGCGCGAGATGAACCTCAACCCGCTTGGCAAGGTCAAGATCAACCGCATCAAGAAACTGGCCAAGGGCCGCGTGGTGATGTGCAAGCTGCGCCAGAACGAGCAGCAGGAAAATGCCGGCAAAGACCCCCTTGCGAAGGCCGCCGAGTGAGGCTAAAAGCCCCCGCACCGGGTGATTAGCTCAGTGGTAGAGCGCTTCGTTCACATCGAAGATGTCAGGAGTTCGAATCTCTTATCACCCACCAGGATTTCGGGCGCGCGGGGCAACCCTGCGCGCCTTTTTCGTTGCGAAAGGACGTAAGCGATGCCGCCGTTCCCGCCACTCTACCTGCTGCGCCATGGCCAGACCGACTGGAACCGCGACGGCCGCGTGCAGGGGCAGATGGAATCGGACCTGACCGATCTGGGCCGCGCGCAGGCGGCCCGGCAGGGTGAGATACTCAAGGCGCTGGACCTGCCGCCGGGCATTGCCGCCTGTGCCTCGCCCCTGCGGCGCACGCGCCAGACCGCCGATATTGCCCTTGGCGCGGCGGGGCTGGTGCCACGGTTTGACGCACGGCTGAAAGAGGTGCATCTGGGCCGGTGGGAGGGACAGCTTTATGCCGATCTCGCGCGCGCCGAGCCTGCGGTGTTCGACGGCAACTCGGTCCTGCGGATCTGCCTGTCGGGGCCGGGCGAGGGCGCCGATACCCTGCGCGCCCGCATCGCCGCCTTCCTGGACGATCTGACCGGACCCGCCGTGGTGGTCAGCCACGGCGTCGCGCTCAGCGTTCTGCGGGGGATCGTCCTGAACGCCGGGATGGATGAAATGGAGGCGATGAGCCGCGATCAGGGCGTCGTGTGGGAGCTGCGCGACGGGCGCGAGATCACCCACCGCTGACGCTTTTCCCGGCATTCGTGCCTGACCTGCCACTACCCGCTTGCAAGGCGCGCGCGCATTGGCTACATCCGGCCGGGTCGGGTGATTAGCTCAGTTGGTAGAGCGCTTCGTTTACACCGAAGATGTCGGGAGTTCGAGTCTCTCATCACCCACCAGTTTCCCCTTTGAATCACCGGCTTTCGCTTGCTGCGCGCGGGATTGCGGGCTAGGCGAAAGGCGACTTGCCACGGAGCGCAGCCATGCCCGGTTTCACCCGCTATGCCGTCTACTACCTGCCGCCGCCCGGTCCGCTGGCGACCTTCGGCGCGCATTGGCTGGGCTGGGACGTGCAGGCGGGCAGGGCGGTCGCGCAGCCCGATGTGCCGGGGATCGACAGGATCACCGGACAGCCCCGGAAATACGGGTTTCACGCGACGCTGAAACCGCCGTTCCGGCTGGCGCCGGGGGGCGACGCCGCCGCGCTCGGGGCGGCGCTCGACGTGCTGACCGCGCGGATGACCCCGGCGCTGTGCGACGGGTTGCAGGCCGACAGGCTGGGCCGGTTCCTGGCGCTGCGCCCGGTGGGGGGCGTGGCGGCGATCGCGGGCGTGGCGGCGGGGATCGTCGAAGGGCTCGACCATTTTCGCGCGCCGCCCGACCGCGATGAGCTGGCCCGCCGCCGCAAAGCCCGGCTGACGCCCGCGCAGGACGCGCTGCTGACGCGCTGGGGCTATCCTTACGTGATGGAAGAGTTCCGCTTTCACATGACGCTGACCGGCCCGCTGGCCCGCGACGAGGCGGACACGGTCAGGGCGCATCTGGACGCACGGCTGCCGGAACTGCCCGCGCCCTTCGTCCTCGACCAGGTGGCGCTGGTGGGCGAGCAGGCGGATGGCATGTTCCGCGAAATCTCCCGCTTTTTCCTGCGCGGCTGAGACTCGCAAACGATATATCTTGCCAAACATAACGAATCCGTGTGAATTGCCTGCATGAGCGATCCGCACCCATCCCCGGCACCCGCGCCGCGCCTGCATGTCAAGGTCATCTTCGGCGACCGGCTGATCCTTGGGCCGGGCAAGGCCGACCTGTTGGAACATATCCGCGAAACCGGCTCGATCTCGGCGGCCGGCCGTGCCATGTCGATGAGTTACAAGCGCGCCTGGGGCCTTGTGGAAGAGATGAACACGGCTTTTCAGAAGCCGCTGGTCGTCTCGGCCCGGGGTGGCGCGCAGGGCGGCGGCGCGCATCTTACCGACGCCGGCGAGGCCGTCCTGACGCATTTCCGAAAGCTTCAGGACATCATGGCTGAGGCCGGCGCCGCCCGTGTCGGGGCGCTTCAATCCATGTTGGGGGATATATCCGATGAAAAATAACGTATGGGCCGCGGCGCTGCTGTGCCTTGCCTCTGCGATCCCGGCCCGGGCCGAGGATCAGCAGGTCACCGTCTTTGCCGCCGCCAGCCTGACCACGGCCCTGACCGAGATCGGCGACCGGTTCGGGGCAGAAACCGGGATCGACGTGGTGCTGTCCTTTGCCGGGTCCTCGGCGCTGGCGCGGCAGATCGAGTCCGGGGCGCCCGCCGATATCTTCATCTCGGCCAATCCCGGCTGGATGGACCGGATCGAAGAAAGCGGGCTGGTCGAACCGGGCAGCCGCCGCGACCTGCTGCGCAACGCGCTGGTGCTGGTGGCGCATGATGCCGCGACGCCCGCCGTCACGCTGGATGGCGACACCGACCTGGCGGCGATGCTGGGGCAGGGGCGGCTGGCCATGGCGCTGGTCGATGCGGTGCCCGCGGGCATCTACGGCAAGGCCGCGCTGACCTCGCTGGGCCTGTGGGACAGGATCGAGCCGCAGGTAGCGCAGGCCGACAACGTGCGCGCCGCGCTGGCGCTGGTGGCCACGGGCGCCGCGCCGCTGGGGATCGTCTATGCCACCGATGCCGTGGCCGAGCCGCGCGTCACCGTGATCGCGCAGTTCCCCGGCGACAGCCACCCGCCGATCCTCTATCCCGTGGCCGACCTGACGACCCGCGACACTGCCGCCGAGGATGCCTTTCTCACCTATCTGGGCAGCGACGCGGCGCGCGCCGTGTTCGGGGCGCAGGGATTCGGCGTGATCGGTGAGTAACCTGCTGGCCAACTGGCTCGGCCCCGAGGAATGGCGCGCGGTCGCGCTGTCGCTGCAGGTGTCGTTCTGGGCGGTGGCGGCCAGCCTGCCGCCGGGCCTGTTCATCGCCTATGCGCTGGCGCGCTGGCGTTTCCCGGGCAAGCAGTTGCTGAACGGGCTGGTGCACCTGCCGCTGATCCTGCCGCCGGTGGTCACCGGCTATATCCTGCTGCTGGGGCTCAATCCCAACGCGCCGTTGGGCCGGGCGCTGGCCGAAATCGGCATCGTCTTCGCCTTCAGCTGGACCGGCGCGGCGCTGGCGGCGGCGGTCATGGCCTTTCCGCTGATGGTGCGCGCCATCCGGCTGGCGATCGAGGCGGTGGACCCGAAGCTGGAACAGGCCGCCGCCACGCTGGGGGCCGCGCCGGTCTGGGTGTTCCTGACCGTGACCCTGCCGATGGTTCTGCCGGGGATCGTGGCGGGCGCGATCCTGGCCTTTGCCAAGGCGATGGGCGAATTCGGCGCCACGATCACCTTCGTGTCGAACATCCCCGGCCAGACCCGCACGATCCCATCGGCCATCTATGCCTTTTTGCAGGTGCCGGGCGGTGAAAACGCCGCGATGAAGCTGGTGCTGGTCTCGGTCACGGTGGCGATGGCGGCGCTTTTGCTGTCGGAATGGGTGGGCCGGCGCGTGGCCGCAAGGGTGGGCGGGCGCGATGCTTGAGGTGTCGCTGACCCACCGTTTCGAGGGCATCGCACTCGATATCGGGTTTCAGGCCCCCGCCGGGCTGACCGTGCTGTTCGGCCGGTCGGGGTCGGGCAAGACCACGATCGTCAACGCGGTGGCCGGTCTGCTGCGCCCCGACGCGGGCCGCATCGTGGTGGACGACCGCGTCCTGCTGGACAGCGCGCGCGGCATCCACCTGCCGCCGCATCGCCGGCAGCTTGGCTATATCTTCCAGGAGGGGCGGCTGTTTCCCCACCTGACCGTGCGGCAGAACCTGAAATTCGGCGCGTGGTTTTCCGCCCGCACGCCCCCGCGGGCCGAGTTCGACCGGGTGGTCGGCATGCTGGGCATCGGCCCGCTGCTGGACCGCCGGCCCGGCGCGCTGTCGGGGGGCGAGAAACAGCGGGTGGCGATCGGCCGTGCGCTGCTGTCGGCGCCGCGCCTGATCCTCGCGGACGAGCCGCTGGCCGCGCTCGACGCGCCCCGCAAGGCCGAGATCCTGCCCTATTTCGAACGGCTGCGGGACGAGGCGGCGGTGCCGATCCTCTATGTCAGCCATTCGGCGTCCGAGGTGGCGCGGCTGGCCACGACCGTCGTTGCGCTGGAGACCGGGCAGGTCATCCGGCAGGGCCCGGCGGCCGAGGTGCTGGGCGACCCCTCCGTCCTGCCCGCCGGCGCGCGCGAGGCCGGCGCGGTCCTGAGCGCGCGCATCGCCGCGCAGCACGAGGACGGGCTGACCGAGCTTGACGCCGGCGGCCACCCGCTGTTCCTGCCGCGCATCGCGGGCGATACCGGCACGCCGGTGCGGCTGCGCATCGCCGCGCATGACGTGATCCTGTCGCGCGAGCGTCCCGTTGGGCTGTCCTCGCTGAACATCCTGCCGGGAACGGTGGCCGAACTGCGCGCGGGCGAGGGCCCCGGCGCGATGGTGGCGCTCGACACGCCGGCGGGCCGGGTTCTGGCGCGCATCACCCGCCGTTCGGCCAGTGCGCTGGAACTGGCGCCGGGGCAGAGCTGCCACGCCATCGTGAAATCGGTGGCGGTCGCCCCGGACGATATCGGGGGGAGGTGAGGGGCGCTTTCACGACAGTCGAATGCTGCACCCTGCCCGGAACAGCCGCGAAGCGGCCCGGGCATCGCGCGGCCGCCCCCCGGCCGGGCGATTGGCTGCCGCAGGTGCCACGGTCTGAAGGAGGATGTGGCTGGACGATAAAGTGGCAGTAACAACCGTCGGATCGCCCGACCGCGGCCATGCGATGCCCTCTATTGCGATCCGTTCGAAGGGTCGAAAAAATCCCCAACCGCCCCTTGACCTTCCCGTGACTGGAAGCCCTATCTGGAGCTGGAATGATAAAGGGGATTACCGATGCCATTCCAGGCGACACTCGAAATCGACAAGATGAATTGCGGCGGCTGCGCGGCGCGGGTCGACCGCGCCCTGGCCGCGCAGGATGGCGTCAGCGACGTCAGCGTCAACCTCGCGGGCGAATCCGCGCATCTGGTGCTGGACGATACCGCGCGGCTGGGCCAGGTGGCCGCCGCGCTGGACAAGGCCGGCTATCCCGCGCGGCAGGACGAACTGACGCTGCAGATCGCCGGCATGAATTGCGGCTCTTGCGTGGGGCGGGTCGAACACGCGCTGGCCGCAGTGCCGGGTGTGCTTGACGTGTCGGTCAACCTGGCCTCGGAAACCGCGCATCTGCGTTATCTCAGGGGGGTGACGGATATCGCGGCGCTCCTGTCCGCCGCCGAGGCGGCGGGCTATCCCGCCACGCTGCCCGAAACCGACCAATCCGAAAGCCGCACCGCCCGCAAGGCGCAGGAGGCCCGGCTGCTGGCCCGCGACACCGCGATCGCCGGGGCGCTGACCCTGCCGGTCTTCGTGCTGGCGATGGGGGCGCATACGATCCCCGCCTTCCATCACTGGATCGAGGCCACCATCGGCACGCAGGCAAGCTGGCTGATCCAGTTCGTGCTGACCACGCTGGTGCTGGTCTGGCCGGGGCGGCGGTTCTACCGCATCGGCGTGCCCGCGCTGCTGAAGGGCGCGCCCGACATGAACAGCCTTGTGGCGCTGGGAACGGCGGCGGCCTATCTCTATTCGCTGGTCGCCACCTTCGCGCCGGGCCTGCTGCCGGCCGAGAACCGCGCCGTCTATTACGAGGCCGCGGCGGTAATCGTGACGCTGATCCTGCTGGGCCGCTGGCTGGAAGCGCGGGCCAAGGGCCGCACCGGCGCGGCGATCCAGTCGCTTCTCGACATGCAGGAACGCACCGCGCGGGTGGAGCGCGACGGCACCGTGACCGAGATCGCCGCCGAGGCGTTGCAGATCGGCGATATCGTCGTGGTGCGCCCGGGCGAACGGCTGCCCACCGATGGCGAGGTGCTGGATGGCAAGACCCGGATCGACGAAAGCATGCTGACCGGCGAACCCGTCCCGGTCGAGAAATCCGCCGGCGACCCGGTGACCGGCGGCACAGTCAACGGCGCCGGCACCCTGCGGTTCCGCGCCACCGCCGTGGGCGGCGATACCACGCTGGCGCAGATCATCCGCATGGTCGAGGATGCGCAGGGCGCCAAGCTGCCGATCCAGGGGCTGGTGGACCGTATCACGCTGTGGTTCGTGCCCGCCGTGATGGCGGCGGCGGCGCTGACGGTGCTGGTCTGGCTGGTATTCGGCCCCGATCCGGCGCTGACGCTGGCGCTGGTCGCCGGGGTGTCGGTGCTGATCATCGCCTGCCCCTGCGCGATGGGGCTGGCCACGCCCACCTCGATCATGGTGGGGATGGGCCGCGCGGCGCAGATGGGCGTGCTGTTCCGCAAGGGCGACGCGCTGCAGCAACTGGGCAACGTGCGGATCGTCGCGCTGGACAAGACCGGCACGGTGACCGAGGGCCGCCCCGAACTGACCGAGCTGGAGCTTGCGCCGGGCTTTGCCCGCGCCGATGTGCTGGCGAAACTGGCCGCGGTCGAGGCGCGGTCCGAGCATCCCATCGCGCAGGCGATCACCCGCGCCGCGCAGGCCGAAGGGGTGCAGGACAAGGCGCAGATGGCCGATTTCGACTCGATCACCGGCTACGGCGTGCGCGCCACGGTCGATGGCGCGACGGTGCTGGTCGGCGCGGACCGCCTGATGACGCGCGAGGGGATCGACCTCAAGGCGCATGCCGAAACCGCCGCCGCGCTGGCGGGCGAGGGGCGCAGCGCGCTGTTCGCCGCCATCGACGGGCAGATCGCCGCGGTGATCGGCGTGGCCGATCCGGTCAAACGCTCCAGCCGCGCGGCGATCGCGGCGCTGCACGCGCAGGGGCTGAAGGTGGCGATGATCACCGGCGACCGCGCGGAAACCGCGCAGGCCATCGCCCGGCAGACCGGCATCGACCACGTGATCGCGGGGGTTCTGCCCGACGGCAAGGTCGCGGCCATCGACGAGCTGCGCAAGGGCGGCAGGCTGGCCTTTGTCGGCGACGGCATCAACGACGCCCCGGCGCTGGCGCAGGCCGATGTGGGCATCGCCATCGGCAGCGGCACCGATGTCGCCATCGAGGCGGCGGACGTGGTGCTGATGTCGGGCGACCTGCGCGGCGTGGTCAACGCGCTTGCGGTGTCGCGCCGCACCATGGCGAACATCCGGCAAAACCTGTTCTGGGCCTTCGGCTACAACGTCGCGCTGATCCCGGTGGCGGCGGGTGTCCTCTATCCCGCCACGGGGCTTTTGCTGTCGCCGATGCTGGCGGCGGGGGCGATGGCGCTGTCCTCGGTCTTCGTGCTGTCGAACGCGCTGCGCCTGCGCAACATCCGCCCCGCGATGGACGAACGCGCCGGGGTGCAACCGGCCGCGCCCCGCGCACAGCCGCAGCCGACCCCGGCCGAATAAGGAGAGCGCCATGAATATCGGAGAGGTCGCCCGACGCTCCGGGCTGCCGGCCAAGACGATCCGCTATTACGAAGAGATCGGCCTGATCCGCCCGCGCCGCAGCGACAACGGCTATCGCAGCTTTGCCGGAACCGACCTGCACAAGCTGGCCTTTATCGGCCGCGCCCGCGCGCTGGGGTTCACCATCGAGGAGTGCCGCACATTGCTGGCGCTTTACGAGGACGAAACCCGCGAAAGCGCCGAGGTCAAGCGCGTGGCGCAGGATCACCTGCGCCATATCGACGAAAAGATCGCCGAGTTGCAGGACATGCGCGCCACGCTGTCCCACCTGGTGCGGGCCTGCGCGGGCGACGACCGCCCCGATTGCCCCATCCTCCGGGGGCTGGCCGACCCGGAAACCGCCGGATAACGAAAAGGCCCCCCGGGATCGCTCCCGGGGGGCCTTGTTTTTCGCTATCGCTCAGGCTCAGGCCGCCAGGTCGAACCGGTCGGCGTTCATCACCTTGGTCCAGGCCGCGACGAAATCGCTGACGAATTTCTCCTGGCCATCGTCCTGGGCATAGACCTCGGCATAGGCCCGCAGGACCGAGTTCGAGCCGAACACCAGGTCGGCGCGGGTGGCCGTCCATTTCGTCTTGCCCGAGGCGCGATCCGCGATCTCGTAGAGGTTCGCCTCCTTCGGCACCCAGCTGTTGGCCATGTCGGTCAGGTTGACGAAGAAATCGGTCGTCAGCGCGCCCGCACGGTCGGTAAAGACACCGTGCCCGGTGCCGCCGTGGTTGGTGCCCATGGCCCGCATCCCGCCGACCAGAACCGTCATCTCCCTGGCGGTCAGGCCCAGCAGTTGCGCCCGGTCGAGCATCAGCTCTTCGGCGGAAACGACGTAGTCCTGCTTCATCCAGTTACGGAAACCGTCTGCGACGGGCTCCAGCCACTTGAACGAATCGGCATCGGTCATCTCGTCGGTGGCATCGCCACGACCCGGCGCGAAGGGCACCGTGATGTCGAAACCGGCGGCCTTGGCGGCCTGTTCGATCCCGACATTACCGGCCAGAACGATCACGTCCGCGACGCTGGCGCCGGTTTCCGCCGCGATCGGCTCAAGCACGGCCAGGACCTTTTGCAGCCGGGCCGGTTCGTTGCCTTCCCAGTCCTTCTGCGGGGCCAGCCGGATGCGCGCGCCATTGGCGCCGCCGCGCATGTCCGAGCCGCGGAAGGTGCGCGCGCTGTCCCACGCGGTTGCGACCATCTCGGCCACCGGCAGGCCGGCAGCGGCGATCTTCGCCTTCACCGCGTCCACGTCATAGCCGGTCGAACCGGCGGGAACCGGGTCCTGCCAGATCAGGTCTTCCTGCGGCACTTCCGGTCCGATCCAGCGCGCCTTGGGCCCCATGTCGCGATGGGTCAGCTTGAACCAGGCGCGGGCGAAGGTGTCGTTGAAATACTCGGGATCGGCCATGAACTTCTGGCAGATTTCCTTGTAGGCCGGATCGAAACGCATCGCCATGTCGGCATCGGTCATGATCGGGTTGTGGCGCTTGGACGGGTCGGTGGTGTCCACCGGCTTGTCCTCTTCCCTGATGTTCACGGGCTCCCACTGCCAGGCGCCGGCGGGCGATTTCTGCAACCACCAGTCATAACCGAACAGCAGGTCGAAATAGCCCATGTCGAACACGGTGGGGTGGGTGGTCCAGGCCCCCTCGATGCCCGAGGTCACGGCATTGGTGGCCTTGCCGCCCATCGCCGGGTTGTTCCAGCCAAGGCCCTGCATTTCCAGCCCCGCGGCTTCGGGCTCGGCCCCCAGCAGCGCGGCGTCGCCATTGCCATGGGTCTTGCCGACGGTGTGGCCGCCCGCGGTCAGCGCGGCGGTTTCCTCGTCGTTCATCGCCATCCGGGCAAAGGTTTCGCGCACCTGCTGGCCGGTCTTGATCGGATCGGGCTGGCCGTTCACCCCCTCGGGGTTTACGTAGATCAGGCCCATCTGCACCGCGGCCAGCGGGTTTTCCATCGTATCGGGCTTTTCGACATCGCCATAGCGTTCGTCGGACGGCGCCAGCCATTCCTTTTCCGCGCCCCAGTAGGTGTCTTTCTCGGGGTGCCAGATATCCTCGCGGCCGAAGGCGAAGCCATAGGTCTTGAGGCCCATGGATTCATAGGCGACGTTGCCGGCCAGGATGATCAGGTCGGCCCAGCTGATGCTGTTGCCGTATTTCTTCTTGATCGGCCACAGCAGGCGGCGGGCCTTGTCGAGGTTGGCGTTGTCGGGCCAGCTGTTCAGCGGTGCGAAACGCTGGTTGCCGGTGCCGCCGCCGCCACGGCCGTCGGCCACGCGGTACGACCCCGCGGCGTGCCATGCCATGCGGATCATCAGGCCGCCGTAATGGCCCCAGTCGGCCGGCCACCAGTCCTGGCTGTCGGTCATCAGCGCGGTCAGGTCTTTCTTCAGCGCGTCGACATCCAGCTTTTCCAGTTCCTTGCGATAGTCGAAATCCGGGTCCATCGGGTTGGTCTTGGAATCGTGCTGGTGCAGGATGTCGAGGTTCAGGGCGTTGGGCCACCAGTCCATGACCCCCGCTCCCGTTTCGGTGTTGCCTCCGTGCATTACAGGGCATTTGCCCGTCGGCATGTCGTTCCCGTCCATCTGGCTCTCCTTTGCTCAAGTGTATCGGTGACAGGTTTGGAGTAAGCCGGCAGATGACCCGCGCCGCAATGCGACCCGTTCGCCCCCGATTCCTCCTCGCTCCGGCGAAACTTTAGCATCATTCTAAATAAGAAAGAATTTGGATTTACCTATTGTTGTGATAATCAGGGGTTATGATCGGATTGACCATGAAACACCTGCGATACTTCGCGGCCCTGTCCCGTCACCGCCATTTCGGCAGGGCGGCGCAGGCCTGTGCGATCTCGCAGCCCGCCCTGTCTGTGCAGATGAAAGAGCTTGAGGCGATCCTGGGCGCACCGCTGATCGAACGCAGCGCGCGCCAGATCCGCCTGACCCGCCTGGGCGAGGCGCTGGCCGAACGGGCCGAGGATATCCTGCGCGCCGTGGACGAGATCGAGGACCTGGCCCGCAGCGCCCATGACATGATGGCCGGGCGGCTGCGGATCGGGGTGATTCCGACGATCGCGCCCTACCTGCTGCCGGCGCTGATCAAGCACCTGTCGCAACGGTTTCCGGGGCTCGACCTGCGCCCGCGCGAGGCGGTGACCCAGACCCTGATACAGGAGCTTCTGGATATGCGGCTGGACATGGGCATCGTCGCCCTGCCGGTCTCGGAACCCGCGCTGCACGAAGAGGTGCTTTTCGACGAGGAATTCATGCTGGTGCGCCCCGACACCGATGCCGACAAGCCCGTGCCGCGCGCCGAAACCCTGCGCGAGATGCGCCTGCTGCTGCTGGAAGAGGGGCATTGCTTCCGCGACCAGGCGCTGTCGTTCTGCAATATCGGGCAGGCCACGCCGCGCGACCTGATGGAGGGCAGCACGCTGGCGACGCTGGTGCAGATGGTGGGGGTGGGCATCGGCGTGACGCTGATCCCCGAAATGGCGGTCGCCACCGAAACCTCCTCGGCCGCGGTTTCGGTGGCACGGCTGCCCGAACCGCGCCCCAAACGCCGCATCGGCATGGTCTGGCGCAAGACCTCGCCGCTGGCCCCGCACCTGGCCGGGATCGCCGCGGCGCTGCGCGCGATGCACGACACGGGCGAGATCGGCGGCCGGATGGCGGCCTAACCCGGCGGCTGGCTGCGGCTCAGGATCACCGGGCAGCGCGCGGCGTCGATCAGCGCGCGCAGGGCGGCGGGGCCGGGCAGGGGATCGGCACCGAGGTCGAGGACGACCGCCGCCGCCGGTATCCGCGCAAGCCGGGCCAGCAGTTGCGCGTCATTCGGCAGCGTCGCGGTCTCGGTGCCCAGCGACCGCGCGATATCGCCGGCAAACCGCGCGGTTTCGGGGCTGGCGCCCCCGGCGCCCGCAACCAGCACGACGCGCCCCGGCAGCCGGTGCAGCAACCGGCAGCCCAGGATCACCACGTCCCAGCTTTCGGTGAACCGCGCGATGCGCCCGATCTCTTCGGGCTGGTCCTGGAACACCCAGCGGCGGCTGCGCGCCACGGCGGCCAGGCGCGCGCGGAACTGCGTCGCCTCGCGCGCGGGCCAGCCGGCCGACGGGGTGTCGGGCGCGGGCAGCAGCGCACCGCCCGGCGTGACAAGGCGCTGCCGGGCAAGCCGGGGGATCGCGCCGATATCGGCCGCGCGCAGCAGCAGCCCACCGAGCTCGGTCATGTCCCTGTCCGGCAGGCGTTCGACAAGGCGCAGCGCGGCCTCGGCATCGGCCAGGCTTTCCGCGCCGATCAGGATTCGCAGGCCGGTGCCGCGCGTGGTCATAGCTGCCCCCCGGTGCCGTCCGGGCGGCGCATGAAATCGCGCCGGGCCTCGGCAAAGCCGCGCAGCCGGGCCTCGACCCGCGCGTTGACCGACCCCTCGGGAAAGGCGCCCTTATCGTCGCGCTGTCCGGCCTCGACCCCGGTCAGCAAGGCGATCCCTTCGTCGATATGGGCCACCGGGATCACCCGGAACTGCCCGTCGCGCACCGCCGCGACCACCTCGTCGGCCAGCATCAGGTGCTCGACATTGGCCTGCGGTATCAGCACGCCCTGCGTGCCGGTCAGCCCGCGCGCGCGGCAGGTTTCGAAGAACCCTTCGATCTTTTCGTTGACCCCGCCGATGGCCTGCACCTCGCCCGCCTGGTTGACCGACCCGGTGACCGCAAGCCCCTGGTCGATCGGCACCCCGGACAGCGCCGACAGCAGCGCGTAAAGCTCCGCCGACGAGGCGCTGTCGCCGTCGACGCCGCCATAGCTTTGTTCGAACACCAGGCTGGCATGGAGCGAGAACGGCACGTCGCGCGCATAGAGCGCGGTCAGGTAGCCCGAGAGGATCATCACCCCCTTGGAATGGAGCGGGCCGCCCAGGTCCACCTCGCGTTCGATATCGACCAGCTTGCCCGCGCCCATCCGCACCCGCGCGGTGATGCGCGAGGGGCGGCCGAAGCTGTAGTTTCCCAGCCCGATCACCGACAGCCCGTTGATCTGCCCGACCTTCGCGCCCCCGGTGTCGATCAGGACGGTGCGGCGGGCGATCGCCTCTTGCATACGGTCCCTGATGCGGCCGGCGCGGCGATCCTGCGCGCGGCTGGCGCGGTCGATATCCTCGGCCTCGACATGGGGCGCGTCGCGGGTTCCGGCGTAATGCGCGGCCTCTTTCAGCAGATCGCCGATCTGGCCCAGGCGCAGCGACAGGCGGGTGTTGTCCTCGGCCCGCCGGGCGGCCTCGTCGATGACGCGGGCGACGCCCCCGGCGGTGATCGGGCGCAGCCCCTCGCGCCGGGCATAGGCGCCGATCAGCCGGGCATAAAGCGTGTTGGTATCGTCGTCGCGCGCCACCGATTCCTCGAAATCGGCCTGCAGCTTGAACAGGTCCGCGAAATCGGGGTCGAGCATCACCAGCAGCGCATGCAGCCGCCGGTCGCCGATCAGCACGACCCGCAGGTTCAGCGGGATCGGGTCGGGATCGAGCGAGGTGGTGGACATCAGGCTCATCCGCTCGGCCAGCGAGGTGATGTTGACCGAACATGTCTTGAGGCATTGCTTGAGCGCCTCCCACGCGTAGGGTTCCGACAGCACCTGCCGCGCCTCGATCATCAGGAAGCCGCCATTGGCGCGGTGCAGCGCGCCGGGCTTGATCATGGTGAAATTGGTGACCAGCGAGCCCATCTGCGACACATGTTCGATCCGGCCCACAAGGCGGTCCAGCGTCGGGTCATGCTCGGTTTCGACGGGCGCGCCCATGCCGTTTTCGCCCGCGTGCGACACCATCACGTTGACCGCGTAGCGATCGAAGGCCGGGTCTTCGTGGAACTTGCGCAGCGGGCCGGGAAAGCCCCCGTCGGCACCCTGCGCCGCGGCCTGCAGGAACAGCGCGGCATGGGCGATGATGTCCTGCTGTACGGCTTCGATATGGCGGGCGACGCTGTCGATGGCGCGCAGTTCGGCGTCGAACTCCTCGATCCGGGACGAGACGGTGCGGCTGGCGGTTTCGGCGTTCAGCTTCTCGATCCGCCTGGCATGGGCGCGTTCCAGCTTGGGCGCCTGGCGCAGCACCTCGGCCAGTTCCTCCTGCAGGCGGGCGATTTTCTCTTCGATTTCGCCCTGTTCCTGTTCGGGCAGCTTGTCGAAATCCTCGGTCTTCAGAACCTCGCCGTCGCGCAGCGCGGTCAGCATGAAACCCATCGGCGTGCGCATCAGCGCAACGCCCTCGGATTTGGCGCGGTCGGCGAAATCGCTCATCGCGCCTTCCTGTTTTTCGCCGTATTCCTGGTCGATGGCGCGGCGGCGGGTCTGGTAGTCGTCGGAGTCGAAGGCCGCGGGCAGGTCGCGGGCCAAGTCGTTCACCAGGTCCTGCATCGCCTGGCGCAGCCGTGGCGCGATGCCCGGCGGCAGCGACAGCGCGCGCGGTTTGTGCGGCGCGTCGAAATTGTTGACATAGACCCAGTCGGAGGGCAGGGCGCGCTGCGCCGCCTGCGCGCGCAGCAGCCGTTCGCTGGCCGCGTGGCGGCCGGTGCCGCTGGGGCCCAGCACGAACAGGTTGAAATCGCGGTGCGGCACCTCGGCCGAAAGGCGAATCGCCTCGAGTGCGCGATCCTGCCCGATCAGGTCGCTGTCATCGGGCAGTTCGTCGGTGGTGCGAAAGGGCAGCGTGGCCGGATCGCAGCGCGGGCGCAGCTTTTCGGGCGGCAGATCGGGCATGGCGGTTTCTTTCTTGCGACAATCCTATGGGTATGTAGCAGAAAACCCCGGTGGGGCACATGCGGGGTTCGATACCTTGTCCAAATGTCGCGGGGCGCCGCCGCCCGCGGCCGCGCGTTCAGGCGCTTTCGGCGATGGGCGGGACGGCGTCGTGATAGGCCATGTACCCGCGCCGGATCGCGATCTGGTCGGCGATGAATTTCGCATCGTGCCACACCCCCCAGATAAAGGACGATCCCCGCCGCGATTGCCACGGCAGGCCGACGAAATAGACGCCCGGCACCTTTGACACCCCGCGCTGGTGGATCGGGCGGCCCCTGTCGTCGAAACTATCGACGTCGAGCCAGCCATAGTCCAGCGCATATCCGGTGGCCCAAAGGATCGTGGAGACGCCGGCCTGCGCCAGGTCGAGCGTGCGCAGCGGGTCGGTGACGCAGGCCGGATCGGGCGGGATCATCCGCGCCTGCGGCTCGGGCGGCAGGTCGAGCCCGTTCTCAGTGATATAGGCATCGGCCTCGTCCAGCACCGACAGGTAATTCTCGTCGCCCTTGCGCAGGTTCCCGGCCAGGTCGGGGGCGAAGTGCATGACGCCGTCCTGACACCCCTCGGTCATGCCGACAAGGGTCATGCCCCGGTTGGCCAGCGCGCGGAATTCCACGGTCTTGCCGCCATCCGCGCCGCTGACCGCAATGGTCACATGCTCGGTGCCCGGACCGGGCGTTTCGGCGTTCCACATGCCCAGCACGCCCAGCCACCAGACGAAATCACGCCCGCGATAGCGGCGCGGCGGGCGGTCATGCGGCCCGACCGACAGGTAAACCTGCCGCCCGGCGCGCATCAGTTCCTCGGCGATCTGCACGCCGGACGAGCCCGCGCCGACCACCAGAACCGCGCCTTCGGGCAGTTGGGCGGGGTTGCGGTAGGCGTTGGAATGCAGCTGCATGACGGGCGCATCCGCCGGCACGATGGGCGGGATCACCGGGCGCTGGAACGGGCCGGTCGCGGCGACGATGGCCTGTGCCTCGATGGCCCCGGCCGAGGTTTCGGCCCGGAACCCCGCGCGGCCGGACAGCTGCGTCACGCGCGTCACCTCGACCCCGCAGCGGATGGGTGCGCCGATCCGGGCGGCGTAATCGACGAAATAATCGGCCACGGCATCTTTATCCGCAAAATCCTCGCCGCCGCAGGAAAATTCCATGTTGGGAAAGCGGTCATGCCAGGCCGGGCCGTTCGCCACCAGCGAATCCCACCGCTCCGACCGCCAGCGTTCGGCGATCCGGGCGCGCTCCAGCACCAGATGCGGAATGCCCTGCGCGCCGAGGTGTTCGCTCATCGCGATCCCGGCCTGCCCGCCGCCGATGACGAGCGTGTGTGTCTGTTCCATCGCGTGTATCCCTTGCCCTGTTCAAAACCAGCCTAGGCGAGGGGGCGGGTTTGTCCAAACACGCAAATGACAAAGCCCTGCTTGGGTTCTTGCTAATCTCTGTTAGCCTTGCGCTAAGCAGGGCTGAGGCAGTCCCTGCTTTCCACCCTGCGGCAAAATACCGATCCTGCAAGCGACAGGACGATCAACAGGAGATGCGACATGGCCAGGGATATTCCTGACGATGGCAGTATGGACGGGCTGCGCGCTGCCGCGACCGCGCAGTTCGAAACCGCGCGCGCGATGCCGCCCGGGGTTTACACCTCGGACAGCTTTCTTGCGCTCGAAATGGAACATATCTTCGGCCAGGAGTGGTTTTGCGTCGGCCGGTCCAGCGCGCTGTCGGAACCGGGCGACTACCTGACCTGCGACCTTGCCGGGCAGCCGGTGATGGTGCTGCGCGACAATGACGGGCAATTGCGCGCGCAGTCGAATGTCTGCCTGCATCGCATGTCCACCCTGCTGCAGGGGCGGGGCCATGCGCGCCGGATCGTCTGCCCCTACCACGCCTGGACCTACAACCTGGACGGATCGCTGCGCGGCGCGCCCGCGATGTCGCGTAACAGCGGGTTCTGCAAGGACAATTATCGCCTGCCGCAGGTCCGGTGCGAGGAATGGCTTGGCTGGGTCTTCGTCTCGCTCAACCCCGAGGCGGCGCCGGTGGCCGACGCGCTGTCCGCGCTGGAGGAGATGATCGCGGGCTACGACATGGCGCGCTATACCGAGTCGTTCTTCGAGGAACATGTCTGGGACACCAACTGGAAGGTGCTGGCCGAGAATTTCATGGAAAGCTACCACCTGCCGGTCTGCCATGCCGGCACCATCGGCGGGCTGTCCAAGCTGGACGAGATGATCTGCCCGCCGGGGCACGCGGCGTTCAACTATCACACCATCCTGAAGGACGAGAGCCTGCGCATTGCCTGCGCCCACCCGTCGAACGACCGGCTGCAGGGCGACGAGCGGCGCATGACCTACCTGATCGCGATCTACCCGTCGCTGCTGATCACGCTGACGCCGGGGTATTTCTGGTATCTGTCGCTGCTGCCCAAGGGGCCGGGGCAGGTGCATATCCGGTTCGGCGGCGGCATGTCCGACGATTTCGCGGGCGATGCGGATGCGGCGGAAAACTTCACCCGGTTGAAAACCCTGCTGGACGAGGTGAATGTCGAGGATCGCGGCTGCACCGAAAAGGTGTATCGCGGGCTGTCCTCGCCGCTGGCGCAGGCCGGGCACCTGTCGCACCTGGAACGGCCGAATTACGATTTCGCCCGCTACCTGCTCAGCCGGGTCGAGGCCGGGCAGGACGCGGCATAAGGGGCAGGTCATGACACATCACAGGATACGCAAGTTCAACACGCGCGACACCTATCCCGAGCAGAAGCTGGACAACGACCTTGCGCAGGCGGTCGTCACCTCGGGCGGGCGCATCGTCTGGATGCGCGGGCAATGCCCGCAGGACCTGGACACGGCGGTGAATATCGACAGCCACGATCCGGTCGAACAGACCCACAAGGTGATGCAGAACATCCGCCAGCTTATCGAAGAGGCGGGCGGCGAGATGGCGCATCTGGTCAAGGTCGTGGTCTATATCACCGACGTGCGCCACCGCGAGGCGGTCTATCGCACGATGGGGGAATATATCCGCGGCGTGCACCCGGTGTCGACCGGGCTGGTGGTGCAGGCGCTGGCGCGGCCCGACTGGCTGGTCGAGATCGACGCCACCGCCGTAATCCCCGACTGACGCGGCCGAGGAGAAAAAGATGACGTTTTCACTGGTGGCGCGTTGCGAGAAGACGGGGATGTTCGGGGTGGCGATTTCCTCGTCCTCTCCGGCGGTTGCGGCGCGCTGCGCCTATGCGCGGGCGGGCGTGGGGGCGGTCGCCTCGCAGAACGTGACGGACCCGACGCTGGGGCCGCTGGCGCTGGACCTGATGGCACAGGGTATGAGCGCCGCGCAGGCGGTGGACGAGGTCAGGCGGCAGGGGAAATTCATCGAGTACCGGCAGGTTCTGGCGGTGGACGGGCAGGGGCGCACGGCCATCCATTCGGGGCCGAACTCACTGGGCATCTGGACGCAGGCGCAGGGGGCGAACGTGGCCTCGGGCGGGAACCTGCTGGCAAATGACGGGGTGCCGCAGGCCATCGTCGACGGGTTCCTGGGGGCAACGGGCCATCTGGGCGACCGGCTGATCGCGGCGCTGCGCGCGGGGCTGGCGGCGGGGGGCGAGGCCGGGCCGGTGCATTCGGCGGGCATGATGCTGGTCGACCGTGTGCCCTGGCCGGTGGCCGATCTGCGCTGCGACTGGACCGAAGATTGCCCGGTCGGGGCGGTGGCCACCGCATGGGACATCTACAAGCCGCAGCTTGAGGCATATGTGCAGCGCGCGCTCGATCCGCGGGCGGCGCCGTCCTATGGCGTTCCGGGCGACGCATAGGCCGGCTTGCCAACCCGGCGCGGCGCGGTCACTCTGGTATGGACGGGACTGCGCGCGAGGTCGGGACATGCTGAGGTATACCCTTCGGCAGCTGGAATATTTCGTGGCCGTGGGCGAGGCGGGCAGCATCGCCCGCGCCGCCGAGCGGATCAACGTGTCGTCGCCGTCGATCTCGGCCGCGATCACCCAGCTTGAGCAGGAATTCGGCCTGCCGCTGTTTGTGCGCCAGCACGCGCAGGGCCTGTCGCTGACGCAGGCCGGGCGGCAGATGCTGGACCAGGCCCGCACCGTGCTGCGTGAGGCGGGCGCGATGATGGATATCGCCGGCGACATCGCGGGCACGGTGCGCGGCCCGATGTCGGTGGGTTGCCTTGTCACCTTTGCCCAGATCGTCCTGCCGGCGCTGCGCCGCGGGTTCGAGGCGGTCTTTCCCGACATTCGCCTGCGCCAGCACGAGCTGAACCAGCTTGAGATCTTCAGCGCGCTGCGCCGGTCCGAGATCGACCTGGCGCTGACCTATGACCTGTCCCTGCCGTCGGACCTGAAATTCGAGCCGCTGCTGAGCCTGCCGCCCTTTGCCCTGCTGGACGAGGGGCACCCGCTGGCCGGGCGGCGGGAGGTGACGGTCGAGGATCTGAAGGAATATCCGATGGTCCTGCTGGACCTGCCGCTGAGCGCGGATTACTTCCTGTCCTTCTTCGACGGGATCGGCGCCCGCCCGCGCGTGGCCGAGCGCACCCGCGACATGGCGGTGATGCGCAGCCTCGTGGCCAACGGGTTCGGTTATTCCATTGCCAATGTGCGCCCGCTCAACACCCTGTCGCCCGATGGCAAGCCGTTGCGCTTTGTCCCGATCCGGGGCGCGCCCCGGCCGATGCAGATGGGGCTTTTGATGGCGCGGGACGCGGGCAAGTCGAACGCGGTGCGCGCCTTTGGCCAGCATTGCCGCGAGGCGGTGCAGGGCGGCGCGCTGCCGGGGATCGGCGGGATCGTGGTCACGGAACGGTCCTGACGGCATCGGGATATTGGGGGACGCATGGCGGAAACGCTCGACATACTCGACCGGCTGATCGGTTTCGACACGGTCAGCGCGCGGTCGAACCTGGGCCTTGTGGATTTCACCGGCGATTTCCTGCGCCAGCGCGGCTTTGCCGTGACCCGCGTCACCGATCCCGGCGGCGACAAGGCGGGGCTGTTCGCATCGCTGGGGCCGCCCGGTGCCGGGGTGCTGTTATCCGCGCATAGCGACGTGGTGCCGGTGGCGGGGCAGGACTGGACCCGCGCGCCGTTCCGCCTGACCGCCGAAGGCGAGCGCCTTTACGGGCGCGGCACCACGGATATGAAGGGGTTTCTGGCCGCGATGCTGTCCGCCGCCGACCGCGCCAGCCGCGCGCCGCTGAAGGAACCGCTGAAGCTGGCGATCTCTTACGACGAAGAGGTCGGCTGCCTTGGCATCGCGCGGATGATCGGCGCGCTGGAGCCCGCCATCGGCCTGCCGCGCGCCTGTATCGTGGGGGAACCCACGAACATGCAGGTAGCGACCGGCCACAAGGGCAAGCAGGCGCTGCGCGTTCTGTTCCACGGGCAGGCCGGGCATTCGGCGTTGGCGCCGCGCTTCGTCAATGCGCTGCATCCGGCGGCCGACATGGTGCAGGCGATGCGCGAGTTGCAGCGCGACCTGGAAGAGAGCGGCGCCCGCGATGCGGCCTATGACATTCCGTTCAGCACGGTGCATGTCGGGCGGCTGACGGGGGGCGAGGCGCTCAACATCGTGCCGGACCGGGCGGAATTGCTGATCGAGTTCCGCCACCTGGCCGGGGACGACCCGACGGGGATAAGGCAGCGGATCGAGGGGGCGGCACGGCGGATCACCCATGCGCATGGTGCCGGCGCGGCGGTCGGGATCTCGGAAATCGCCGCCTATCCCGGCCTTGCCACGCCCGAAACCGACGCTTTCGTGGCTGAAGTGCAGGCACTGGCGGGCACGACGGGCACCACCAGCGTGGCCTTCGGCACCGAGGCGGGGTTCTTCGACGCGCTTGGCATTCCCAGTGTCGTCTGCGGCCCCGGCTCGATGGAGGGGCAGGGCCACAAGCCCGACGAATACATCACGCGCGATCAACTGGCGGCGTGTGACGCAATGCTGCGGCGGCTGGTGGCGCGGATGTGCTGACCCGCCGCGTTACCGTGCGACAAGCGCGGGCAGGTGCGCCGCAAGCGTATCGAAGGCATCGAAGGCAAAGGTTTTCGGCAGTTCCGCGACCGGGGTCTTGCGATACCCGCGGGTGAACAGGGCAAACGGAATCCGCGCGCGTTGGGCGGTTTCGGCATCCACCTCGCTGTCGCCCACGTAAAGCAGCCGTTCGGTTCCCAGCGCGTCGAACGCCGCCTGCAACGGGGCGGGGTTCGGTTTTTTGACCGGCAGGCTGTCGCCGCCGATCACCACGTCGAAAAAGCCTGTCAGCTCCAGCGCATCGAGGATCTGCATCGACGGGGCACGGAACTTGTTGGTGCACAGGCCAAGGCGATATCCGCACGCCTTCAGATCGGCAAGGCACGACCTGACCCCCGGATAGGGCGTGGACAGATCGGCGGGATGGGCGGTGTAATGGGCCAGCATCGTGGCGGTCATCTCGTCCTGCCGCGCGTCGGGAATGTCGCGCGCCTGCCTGACCAGCCGCACGAGATGGGGGATGCCGTTGCCGACGAAACCGATGATCGTGGCCAGGTCCAGCGGCGCCTCGCCGCAATCGGCCAGCATCCGGTTGGCGGCGGCGTGAATATCGGGCGCGCTGTCGATCAGCGTGCCGTCGAGGTCGAAAACGATTGCGCCTGTCATTGTGCTTTCCATTTTATCGAACATCCCATCGAGGGCACCTGGTCGCGCGGGCCCCGGCCGGTTTCGGCCACCATGCGCATCGCCTCGAACAACTCGCGCCGCGCGTCCGGCGGGGCCGGGTTCCTGCCCGAGGCATCCAGCCGCCCGCGATATTGCAGCCCTCCGCTGGCGTCGAGGCCGAAGAAATCCGGCGTGCAGGCGGCCCCCCAGGCCCGCGCGACCTGCTGGGTTTCGTCATGCAGGTAGGGAAAGGCAAATCCTTTCTCCCGCGCCATTTCCGCCATCTGTTCGAAACCGTCGGCGGGATAGGCCGCGGCATCGTTGGAACAGATCGCCGCAACGCCGGTGCCCAACGCCTGCAGGTCGCGGGCGTCGCGCAGGATGCGATCCAGCACCGCCAGCACATAGGGGCAATGGTTGCAGATGAACATGACCAGCGTGCCCTTCGGCCCGGCGATATCGCTCAGGCCATATGTCCGGCCATCGGTGGCGGGCAGGGTGAAATCCGGGGCTTTCCAGCCGAAATCGCAGACAGGGGGCGTGACGGCCATGACGGCTCCTTTCCTTCAGGCGGGGTGCGGGTGGGCGGCCAGCCGTGCGATGCCTGCCAGCCCGCCCAGATGCGAAACCGTGTCCAGCACGGCCAGCGCGCCGTCGACGTCGAATATCAGCGCCTCAGGCCGCATTCGCCGCCTCGCGGATGGCGCGGATATTGTCGCCATAGGGCGCGGGATTGTCGACCGACCCGCCCCGGAACACCGCCGAGCCCGCCACCAGCACATCCGCCCCCGCCGCGCGCGCAAGGGGCGCGGTGCCGGGATCGACGCCGCCGTCGATCTCGATATGCACGGGGCGGTCACCGATCATGGCGCGCAGGGCGCGGATCTTGGCCGTCATGTCGATGAAGGACTGCCCGCCATAGCCGGGGTTCACCGTCATCACGCAAACCAGATCGGTCAGGTCCAGCAGATGCGCCACCGCGTCGGCCGGGGTGCCGGGGTTCAGCGCGACACCGGCCTTCATCCCCGCGTCGCGAATGGCCTGCAGCGTGCGGTGGATATGCGGCCCGGCCTCGACATGGGCGGTCAGGATATCGGCGCCCGCATCGGCGAAGGCGTCGATATACGGGTCCACCGGCGCGATCATCAGGTGCACGTCCATCACCGTCTTGACATGGCGGCGGAACGCCTTGACCGCGGGCGGCCCGAAGGTGAGGTTGGGCACGAAATGCCCGTCCATCACATCCACATGCACCCAGTCGGCGCCCTGCGCCTCGATCGCCTGTATCTCGCGCCCGAAATCGGCGAAATCGGCGGACAGGATCGACGGGGCGATCTTTACGCTGCGATCAAAGGGCATGGGCGAACCTCCTGAATTCGGGCGCGGCGGTCAGACCGCCAGCGCCCCGTCGCTGTAACGTCTGGCCATCGCATCCAGATCGAGCGGCGTGATCTTCGATGCGTTGCCGGCGGTGCCGAAGCGTTCGAACCGGTCGAGGCACAGCTTTTCCATCTCGTCCATCGCCGGGAGCATGAACTTGCGGGGATCGAACTCGGTCTTCTTTTCCATTGCCACCTTGCGGAACTGCCCGGTGATCGCCATGCGGTTGTCGGTGTCGATATTCACCTTGCGCACGCCCGAGCGGATGCCGCGCTCGATCTCGTCGACGGGAACGCCATAGGTCTGGGGCATCTCGCCACCATACTCGTTGATCAGGTCCTGCAGGTATTGCGGCACCGAGGATGAGCCGTGCATGACAAGGTGCACATTGGGGATCTTGGCGTGGATCGCTTCGATCCGGCTGATGGCCAGGATGTCGCCGGTGGGCTTGCGGCTGAACTTGTAGGCGCCGTGGCTGGTGCCGCAGGCGATGGCCAGCGCGTCGACCTGCGTCTTGGCCACGAAATCCTTTGCCTGGTCGGGATCGGTCAGCAATTGCTCGGCCGTGAGCTTGCCCTCGGCGCCCGATCCGTCCTCTTCCCCCGCCTCGCCGGTTTCGAGCGAACCCAGAACGCCCAGCTCGCCCTCGACCGAGGCGCCGACCCAATGCGCCATGCGGCTGACGCGTTCGGTAATATCCACGTTGTAATCGTAGGAGGCAGGCGTTTTCATGTCGGCCTCGAGCGAACCGTCCATCATCACGCTGGTGAACCCGTGCCGGATCGCCGACAGGCAGGTCTGTTCGTTGTTGCCGTGGTCCTGGTGCATGCAAAGCGGGATATGCGGATACATCTCGGCCAATGCCTGGATCATGTGGCGCAGCATGATGTCGCCGGCATAGGAGCGCGCGCCGCGGCTGGCCTGCATGATGACGGGCGAATCGCATTTCGCCGCCGCCTTCATGATGGCAAGGCCCTGTTCCATGTTGTTGATGTTGAACGCCGGCACGCCATAGCCGTGTTCGGCCGCATGATCGAGCAGTTGACGAAGGGTGATAAGAGCCATGTAAACCTCTCAGGCCGCTTCGGCCGCGCCCTGCAGCGCCGCCACGCCGGGGAGCGTCCTGCCCTCCAGCCATTCCAGGAACGCCCCTCCGGCGGAGGAGACATAGGTGAAGTCGTGGGCAACGTCCGCCGCGTTCAGGGCCGCGACCGTATCGCCGCCCCCCGCGACGGACACCGCCAATCCCTGTCGTGTCAGATCGGCGGCGGTCTGTGCAAGCAGTATGGTGGATTGATCGAAAGGTTGCATCTCGAAAGCGCCCAGCGGGCCGTTCCACAGGATCGTGTTGCAATCGGCCAGCAGCGACTGGAACCGCGCCAGCGCGCGCGGCCCGGCATCGAGGATCATCGCATCCTCGGGGCAGGCATCGGCCGGCACGATGTCATAACGCGCGTTGGGTGCGAAATCGCAGGCGGCCACCACGTCCCCGGGCAGGTGCAATTCGCAGCCCGCGTCGCGGGCCAGCGCCCGGATCTCGCCCACGGTGGCGACCTGGTCGGCCTCGTGCAGCGATTTCCCCATCGGCGCGCCATCGGCATAAAGGAAGGTGTTGGCCATGCCGCCGCCGACGATCACGTGATCGACCCGCGCCACGAGGTTTTTCAGCACCGCGATCTTGGTCGACACTTTCGATCCGCCGACGATGGCCACCGATGGCCGTTTCGGCGCGTCGAGCGCGGTGGCGAGCGCGGTCAGCTCCTCCTGCATCAGCGGGCCGGCAAAGGCGGGCAGCAGGCGGGCGATGGCCTCGGTCGAGGCATGGGCGCGGTGCGCGCAGGAAAACGCGTCGTTGACATAGATATCGCCCAGCCGCGCCAGCGCCATGGCGAAGGCGCGGTCATTCGCGGTTTCACCCGCGTGAAAGCGCAGGTTCTCGCACAGCAGCGCCTGACCGGTCCGCAAGGCCCGCGCCTGTGCCTCAGCCGTCTTGCCGATGCAGGGTTCGGCAAACCCGACCCCGACACCCAGCGCCCGCGACAGCGCAGGGCGCAGCGCATCGACGGAATAGAGCGGGTCCACCGATCCACCTTCGGGTCGCCCGAAATGCGTGAGGATGACCAGCCGCGCGCCCCGGTCGAGCAGCGGGCGCATCCCACCGGCAAAGCGGGCGATGCGGGTGGCATCGGTGATCCGGCCGTTTTCCATCGGCACGTTCAGATCGGCCCGCACCAGCAGGCGCTTGCCGGTCACGTCGGCATCCATGATCGAAGGGATCGGCATCACAGCAGCCCCCGCGCGGTGTCGGCCACGGCCTGCGGCGTGATGCCGAAATGGGCGTAAAGCGCCTCGGCCGGGGCCGATGCGCCGAACCCGTCCATGCCCACAAACCCGTCCTCTGGGCGCAGAACGGCGTCCCATCCCATGCGGATCGCGGCCTCGACGCCGACGCGCGGGGCGTCGCCCAACACGGTTTGGCGATAGTCCGCATCCTGCTGCGCGAACAGCTCGAACGAGGGCGCCGACACCACGGCGGCCCTGATACCCTCATCCGCCAGCCTGTCCGCCGCCGACATGGCGATCTCCACCTCCGACCCGGTGGCGATCAGCGTCACGTCGCGCGCGCCATCGGTGTCGCGCAGCACATAGGCGCCGCCGGCCGACAGGTTTTCGCCCGCCGCCTTGCGCAGCGCGGGCAGGCCCTGCCGCGACAGCGCCAGCAGCACCGGCGTTTCACGCGCGGCCAGCGCGATTTCCCACGCTTCGGCGGTTTCCATCGCGTCGCAGGGGCGCAGCACCGTCAGGTTCGGGATCGCGCGGAGCGAGGCCAGCGTTTCCACCGGCTGGTGGGTCGGCCCGTCCTCGCCCAGCCCGATACTGTCATGGGTCATGACGAAGACGCCCGGCACCCGCACCAGCGCGGCCAGCCGGATCGCCGGGCGGGCGTAATCGGCGAAGACAAGAAAGGTGCCGCCATAGGGACGGAACAGGCCCGACAGGGCGATGCCGTTCATCGCGGCGGACATGCCGAATTCGCGGATGCCGTAATGGATGTAGCGGCCAGCGAAATCCCCGGGCGTCACCGGTTGCAGCCCCTTGGTCTGCGTCAGGTTCGATCCCGTCAGGTCGGCCGAGCCGCCGATGGTGAAGGGCAGGGCGGCATTCACCACCTCCAGCGCCATCTGGCTGGCCTTGCGGGTGGCGAGTTTTGGCTGTTCGGCAGCCAGTTGCGCCTTGTATTCCGCCATCGCCCGGGTCAGGGGCGCGCAATCCTGCGCCAGGTGCGCCGCGAATTCTGCCCGGCAGGGCGCGGTTTCAAGCTGCCTGTCCCATGCCGCCCGCGCCATCGCCCCGCGCGCCGCGATGCGGTGCCAGGCGTCATAGACATCCTCGGGGATTTCGAAGGGCGGATGCGCCCATCCCAGCGCCTTGCGGGCCTCGGCGATTTCCGCATCGCCCAGCGGGGCGCCATGCACGTCATGGCCGCCCTGCTTGTTGGGGGCGCCGTATCCGATCACGGTGCGGCAGGCGATCAGGGTCGGGCGGGGATCGGCGCGCGCGACTTGCACCGCCTGCGCGATCCGGTCGGTGTCATGCCCGTCCGCCGACAGCACATGCCAGCCCGCCGCCGCGAAACGCGCCTTCTGGTCGGTTGAGGTCGACAGGTCGGTATCGCCGTCGATGGTGATCCGGTTGTCGTCCCACAGCACGATCAGGTGGCCGAGGCCCAGATGCCCGGCCATGTCGATCGCCTCGTGGCTGACGCCCTCCATCAGGCAGCCGTCGCCCGCGATCACATAGGTGAAGTGGTCGATCAGATCGCCGAACCGCGCGTTTCCCATCCGTTCCGACAGCGCCATGCCCAGGGCGGTGGCGATCCCCTGTCCCAGCGGGCCGGCCGTCACCTCGATCCCCCTGGCGTGGCCGTATTCCGGGTGGCCCGCCGTGCGGCTGCCCATCTGGCGAAAGGCGCGGATCTGGTCCATGCCCATGTCGTCATAGCCCAGCAGGTGATGGATCGCGTAAAGCAGCATCGAGCCATGCCCCGCCGACAAAACGAAGCGGTCGCGGTTGGGCCAGTCTGGCGCGGCGGGGTCGAGCGTGATGAAACGGTTGAACAGCACGGTGGCCACGTCGGCCATGCCCATCGGCATACCGGGATGACCGGAATTGGCGGCCTGCACGGCATCCATCGCCAGCGCGCGGATCGCGTTGGCCATCCGGCGTTCATCGGCCTGTGTCATCCGGGCGGTCATGGCAAATCTCCGTCAGCTGCGCGCCTTGCGCGCGGTTGTCACAAGCCGTTCGATCAGCGGGGTCAGGATCAGCTGCATCGCCAGGTCCAGCTTGTTGCCCGGGATCACGATCGAATTCGCCCGGCTCATCCATGAGCCATGGATCATCGAGGTGAGATAGGGAAAGTCGATGCCGCGCGGATTGCGGAACCGGATCACGATCAGGCTTTCGTCTGGGGTGGGTATCCAGCGCGCCACGAACGGGTTCGAGGTGTCCACCATCGGCACGCGCTGGAAATTGATGTCGGTTTCGGTGAATTGCGGGCAGATGCAATGCACATAGGCGTGCATCCGGCGCAGGATCGTATCGGTCACCGCCTCGGTCGAATAGCCGCGCGATTCCCGGTCGCGGTGGATCTTCTGTATCCATTCCAGGTTGATCACCGGCACCACCCCGATCTTGAGGTCCGCCAGCGCGGGCAGGTTGACCTGGTCGTTCACGACCGAGCCGTGCAGCCCCTCGTAGAACAGCAGGTCCGAGCCTTCGGGAAACGGCGCCCATGCGGTGAATTCGCCGGGCGGCACGCCGGTTTTCTCCGCCTCTTCGGCGTCATGCACATAGGTCCGCGTGCGGCCCATGCCGGTTTCGCCATAATCGCGAAAAACACGCTCAAGCTCGGCCAGTTCGTTGGCGTCGTAGGAGAAATGCGAAAACGTGTGGTCGCCCTTGGCCTGCCGCCGCTCAAGCTCGGCGCGCATGTCGGCGCGGTTGTAGCGGTGAAAGGCGTCGCCCTCGATGGTGACGGCGGTGATCCCCTCGCGGCGAAAGATCTGTTCGAAGGTCTTTTTCACGGTCGAGGTGCCGGCCCCGGACGATCCCGTGACGCTGATGATCGGGTGCTTGGTGCTCATGGTCTGGGTCCTTGCGTCGTGTCAGCTGCGGAACAGGCCGCGCTTGCCGAATAGCGCGGAGGTTTCCGAGGATGGCAGGTCGTGATAGGCGGCCAGGCGCGCCACCTTGTTGGCCGAGCCGAAAACGAAGGGCGTGCGCGCGTGCAGGCTGTCGGGCAGGGCGTCCAGCACGTTTTCCCGCCCGTCGGTGGCGCGGCCGCCGGCCTGCTCGATCAGGAACGCGATCGGCGCGCATTCATAGACAAGGCGCAGCCGCCCGTTCCGGTATCCGGGGCGGTCGTCGCCGGGATAGAGGAAGATACCGCCCCGGCCCAGGATGCGGTGGGTTTCCGCCACCAGCGAGGCGATCCAGCGCATGTTGAAATCGGTGCCGGTCGGCCCCTCGGAGCCGGCCACGCGGTCGTCGATATAGGCCCGGATCGGCGCGCCCCAGTGGCGGTAGTTCGAGGCGTTGATCGCGTATTCGGTGGCCTCCGCCGGGATCGGGGCGATCCGGCCGGTCAGGACGAACCGCCCCGTGTCGGGGTCCAGCACGTATTTCAGCACGCCGTCGCCAAAGGTCACGATCAGCGCGCATTGCGGGCCATAGATCGCGTAGCCTGCCGCCAGCAGCGCTCGCCCGCGGCGCAGGAAGGACGCGTCGGGCGTGGCCTCGGCGGGGTAGATGCCGAAGATCGTGCCGATCGAGACGTTGGTGTCGATATTGGACGACCCGTCCAGCGGGTCGATGGCGATGGCGAACCGCCCCTGCGGGTTCAGGGTGACGACGCTGTCCTGTTCTTCCGAGGCATAGTGGCGCGCCTCGCCGCCCTTGAGCGCAGCCATGAAGGCGGCATCCGCGATCACGTCCAGCGCCTTTTGCGCGTCGCCATCGCTATTGGTGCCGGCGGCCGAGCCGAGATGTTCCGAGATGCCGCCGCGCGCGATGCGGCGGGCCAGTTCCGCCGCGACGCCGGCGATCCGGTCGATTTCGGCGGCCAGCGCCGGGTCCGCCCCGTGGGGCATCTGGTCGAGTGCCTGCATGTTTGCTGTCCTCCCGAAACGGAGGTTGCAAAAATCCGAAATTTTAAGAAATTTAATAATTGCAAACTCGGATTAGAGGTTTTCGAAGCATGCGGATCGACGCCATCACCCTGAAACAGTTGCGCGCCCTGATGGCCGTCGCCCGCAGCGGCTCGCTGACGCTGGCGGCGGCCGAGCTGCACCAGACGCCGCCGACAATTCACAGCCAGATCAGGAACTTGGAGGTCGCAGTGGGCCAACCCCTGCTGCAGCGGGCGGCGGATGGGGCGGGGTTCCGCACCACCCCGGCCGGGCGCGAGATCCTGACCGCCGCGCAGCGGATCGAGGCGAATTTGTCGCAGGCCGAACGGCAGGTCACCGCCCTGTCGCAGGGCAAAAGCGGCCATGTCGTGCTGGGCACGGTGTCCACCGCCAAGTATTTCGCGCCGCGCCTTGTGCGCATGTTGCAGGACCGCGTGCCCGATATCGGGATCACCCTGAAGGTCGCCAACCGGTCCGAGGTGATCGCCGCGATCGACCGGCACGAATACGACCTGGCGATCATGGGCCGCCCGCCGCGCAGCGCCCTGCGCAACGCCATGCCGCTGGGCCCGCATCCCCACGGGATCGTGCTGCCGCCCGATCATCCCCTTGCGCGGCAGGACGGCTATGATCCGGCGCGGCTGCTGCAGGAAACCTTTCTCAGCCGCGAGGAAGGTTCGGGCACCCGCATCCTGATGGAACGCTTTATCGACCGGCTGGCCGAGGGCAACCCCCCCCGCAAGGTGGTCATGCCCTCGAACGAGACCATCAAGCAGGCGGTGCTGGCGGGGCTGGGGATCGGGTTCCTGTCATTGCATACCGTGCATGACGAGCTGGAATCGGGCCGGCTGGCGCTGCTGCGCGGCCCCGACCTGCCGGTGATGCGGCACTGGTACCTGATCTATGGCCGGGACAAGGATGGCGAGGTGCCGCGCGCCACGCAACGCTGCGCCGACGCCATCGAGGACATGGCCGGCGCCTACCTGCCGCGCCTTCGGTGACGCGGACATCGTCCAGCAGGTCTTTCATGGCGGCGGTCCTTCCCTGTTGCGGGGACGCCCCAAGGGGGCGCCCCTGTCTCAGACCATGTCGCCGCGATAGACGACCATGTTGGCGCCCTGGCCCTGGGTGAAGTTGTCGTATCCCAGCAGCCGCACATGGTGTTTGGGGTTGGCCGTGTGGCAGGCATCGAGTTCGGCCAGGATGGCATCGACATCGGTTTCGCCGAACATCGGCAGTTTCCACATGTACCAGTAGTAATCCGAAGCGTTTTCCGGCTCGGTATGTTCGATCGCCGGGTTCCAGCCGTTGTCGACGATCCACTGAACCTGCTTGCGGGTCTGATCCGGGGTCATCTCGGGCAGGTAGGAAAAGGTTCCCATCTTGCGGCTGGCCGGATCGGACAGGCGCGAGGGATAGTCCTGAATGGTGCTCATTGTCTTGGTCCTTTGATGTCTGGTGTCCGGTCGGGGCTCAGCGGTGCTGAACGTCCAGCTTGTCGACGGTGTCGAACTCGAACCTGATTTCCTTCCAGGTCTCCATCGCGGCCTTCAGCTCGGGCGAGTGCCTTGCGGCGGCCATCAGGATGTCCTTGCCTTCCTTCTCGATCTCGCGGCCCTCGTTGCGGGCCTGCACGCAGGCTTCGAGCGCGACACGGTTCGCCGCGGCGCCCGCCGCGTTGCCCCAGGGATGGCCCAGCGTGCCACCGCCGAACTGCAGAACCGAGTCGTTGCCGAAGATCGAGACCAGCGCCGGCATGTGCCAGACATGGATGCCGCCCGAGGCGACCGGGAACACGCCGGGCATCGAGCCCCAGTCCTGATCAAAGAAGATACCCATGCTGCGGTCCTCCTTCACGAACTTGTCGCGCATCAGGTTGATCCAGCCCAGCGTGGCGTTGCGGTCGCCCTCCAGCTTGCCGACCACGGTGCCGGAATGCAGGTGGTCGCCCCCCAGCAGGCGCAACAGCTTGGCCAGAACGCGAAAATTGATGCCGTGATTGGGGTTGCGGTCCAGAACGGCGTGCATCGCGCGGTGGACATGCAGCAGCATCCCGTTGTCGCGGCACCACCTGGACAGCGAATTATGCGCCGCCCATCCCAGCGTCAGGTAATCCGACATGATGATCGGCGTGCCGATTTCCCTGGCGAATTCGGCGCGCTGGAACATGTCTTCGACGGTGGGCGCGGTGACGTTCATGTAATGGCCCTTGCGCTCGCCGGTTTCGGCCTGCGCCTTGTCGATCGCCTCCTGGCAGAACAGGAACCGGTCGCGCCAGCGCATGAAGGGCTGCGAATTGACGTTTTCGTCGTCCTTGGAAAAATCCAGGCCCCCGCGCAGCACTTCGTAAACCGCGCGCCCGTAGTTCTTGGCCGACAGGCCCAGCTTGGGCTTGATGGTGCAGCCCAGCAGCGGGCGGCCATACTTGCCCATCTTGTCGCGTTCGACATGGATGCCGTGCGGCGGGCCGAAGCAGGTCTTCACGAACCAGATTGGAAAGCGCACGTCCTCCAGCCGCAGGCTGCGCACCGCCTTGAAGCCGAACACGTTGCCCACGATCGAGGTAAAGACGTTCACGACCGACCCTTCCTCGAACAGGTCGGCGGGGTAGGCGATGAAGGCATAGAACGCTTCGTCCTGGCCCGGCACGTCCTCGATCCGGTAGGCGCGGCCCTTGTAATGATCGAGGTCGGTCAGCAGGTCGGTCCAGACCGTCGTCCAGGTGCCGGTCGAGCTTTCGGCGGCGACGGCGGCGGCGGCCTCTTCGCGCGGCACGCCATCCTGCGGAATGACCTTGAAGACGGCCAGGATGTCGGTTTCCGTGATCGAATATTCCGGCTCCCAGTAGGTCGAGCGGTAGTCCTTGACACCGGCATCGTATTTCTTGGGGGTGTGCACATTCATGGTTCGGTTCTCCTCCCGCGGGCCGGCATGGGGCGGGCCGCTTCCTCACCGCGCAGCAAGCCACGGCCGGAGACTAAACAAAAATGAATAGTTTTGATTTTCAGAATAGAGTATTATTTATTCATGAGGTATTCGCTCCGACAACTCCAGATATTTCAGGAGGTTGCGCGCCACCTGTCCTACACGCGCGCGGCCGAGGCGCTGAACCTGACGCAGCCCGCGGTATTCGCGCAGGTGCGCCAGCTTGAGGATCAGACCGGCCACAAGCTGATCGAACGGCTGGGCAAGGCCCTGTTCCTGACCGAGGCGGGCGAAACGGTGCTGGCCTCGGCGCAGCGGATGCTGGACGAGGTGGCCAGCCTCGATATGCGGCTGGCCGAGATGCAGGGGCTGGCGCGCGGGCGGCTGCGGCTGGCGGTGGTGTCGACCGCGAAATACGACATTCCCGCGCGGATCGGCGCGTTCAACGCCGGTTATCCCGGTATCGAGGTCGCGCTGACCGTCTGCAACCGCGAGGAGTTGCTGGCCCGTTTCGCGCGCAATGCCGACGACCTCTATATCCTGGGCACCCCGCCCGAGGGGCTGGCGGCCGATGTCGAACGCTATGCCGAGAACCCGCTGGTGGTGATCGCGCCGCCCGGTCATCCGCTGGCGGGGCGCGACGGGCTGGGCATGAAGGACCTTGCGCGCTACCCGTTCCTGATGCGCGAAAGCGGCTCGGGCACGCGGCTGGCGGCGGAGCGGTGTTTCCAGGATGCCGGCGCCAGCCCCAGTGTGCGGCTGGAACTGGGCGCCAACGAGGCGGTCAAGCAGGGGGTGATCGCCGGGCTGGGCCTGTCGGTCCTCAGCCGCGCCACCGTGGCGCTGGAGCTGCGGCACGGCTATCTGCGGGAATTGGATGTCGCGCCGTTCCCGATCGTCCGGCACTGGCACGTCGCATGGCCCCGCGGCAAACGCCTGACGCTTGCCTCCGAAGCGTTCCTGGGGCAGTTGCGGCAGGACGGCGCAAAGGGTGGTTCCGAAGCCGCCCGGCACGTAGTATGACAGCCGCCGACCGCGCGACAGGAGACCGCCAGATGCCACGCACAGCCGCCAACAGGGCCGCCCGCCTGTCCGTTGCGCCCATGATGGATTGGACGGTTATCTCTTTATTTACTCTATGAAATCAATCAACAAGGCAATCATCGCCTGTACCAAGTACCAAATTTTCGTTTGGTGCGGGCCGATGTGCCTAGAGGAAGATCGAGGGATCAGGGCGTGTCCCAAGGTCTGGCTGTCCGCATACTGGGCCAAAATCTAGTCGGAAAAATTTCCTCAGATGCGTGTTGCCTCGCGACCTATGCCCATCCCTCAAGCTGATACTATCGTGCGCCTAGGTGGAGTTCACTGCTGTCATCTGGGGTGTCTGCAAAGCGCCCGATCTCGGTCATTCCGCCGCTCGGTAGCAGCGCCGGAAAGCTGCCGCTCGATACGGCAAGCAGAGACGGACAGGGAGGGCGATGAGCCGGCATTCGCTACAGCACTGACCAATGGCCGCTTCAGGGCGGGCTGCGGAATGGCCGGTTCTAGCTACCTGCCCGACAGAACCGGACATTCGAAGAGGGGGCAAGCGGAGTGGCGGGCGGCGCATTGATGACTTTCGGCCGTCAGGAGATGGAGGACGGCTTCAGGCTATGGTCGTAGTGGCTACTCGGGCAACAGTTTCCCTAAGCCTCGCCCGACCAGGGCGGAAATCTCGCTTGGACGGTAAGAAGCCGCTAGCAACCGGTTCTCATCATCGGATAGACTGTTTGTGAAGCCGTCCCAACCCTTCTCAACGGCAACTTGGTTGAGGCGTCCTAGACCTTCTGTAAGGCGCGGATCGGCTTCGGGTGCGCCCGCCTCTTGGGGAAGCCATTCAGTAAATTCAGGGCGAAGAGTGCGGATGATATCCAGTGTCACGCCACCAAAGCCACCAGAAAGATATACGGGCTGTCGCCGCTCCAGAGACAGCAGGACTTCTTCCACGATCCCCGGCATCTTCCCTTCGAACCCTGCCCGCTTTCCGCCGACGACGATGCGCGCGCTCGTATTGCCCGTCATATATTCACGAAGACCGGTGAGCGCTGCGGCTCGCTCTTCCGCAGGGAAGTCTTCCTGCTGTGCGCCTTCCACCGGGCCGTCAAGACGTTTGCCATCCGGCGCGAGGAAGTGGATTTCACCGAAAAGCCCAAGAAACTCATTCTGCTCGGCTATTTGTTCGGCACTCATCCGTCGGTGCACTGTCCACGCTAGACACACCTTTAGCGGTCTATCGCGCCGCCCATAGCGGTGCAGTTCATCGATAAGGAATGCCGTAATGCCTTCTGGTTGCAGGTGGCCCCCGTAGTAAAGATCGCCACCCGCGATAACGACCGTTCGAGCGAGTTCACCCAGGGTCATCCTGAAATGCGTCTCTGTCAGCCCCAAACGGTCAAGGTCTGGGCTATCGGAAACCGAAATCCCCAGCCGTTTGCCCTTTAGCGCATCGGCAGGAAGCAGTTCGGTACGCGGGGTCTCTCCGTTCACAGCTACCCCCCCCTAGTCGCCAGTTGGCGTGGAGTCATGATATCGACCCCACGCCCCAACCGTGTTGTCTGTGCGTAATTAATCAAAACCTCTCTCTCATCTGGACCGAGCGGCGGATCGGGGTGAAGGATGCGGAGGTCGCCTTCCACTCCGGCATCGATCCCTTGCTCAATTCGGGCGTTGATCCAGTGCGATAGGGTCAGGGGTTCCGGCGCATGTGGAGCCCACCAAGCCACGTCCAACTCGGGTCTTTCGCGGGCAAGGTCTCTCTGGTGCATCCATAGCGCTCGCTTCAGACACTCATCCACAAGCAGATTGAGCGCGCGATATACGTCCTTCTTCTGCCAGCGCCCGTCCAGTTTCCGCACGGCGACGCGCGGCACGTGATCCATAAGGAACGAGCCCCGCTCTTCCCCGAAGCCGATAGCGTCCATCATGATGACCGGCATGCCGTGCGTCTTAGCAATCGCCACTTCCCGTTGGCACCACGTCCGGCTGGAATAGAGATCGGTCCGGATCGCGAGCATAGCACTTGTTCCGGCATTGTACGTAAGTGCGGCGTCCCAATCCGTGCCGGGTTGCAGGTCGCTCGCATCGAAATATTCGCGCAGGCGCGTATTGCCGATAACCTCGCGGACGAGGTCGACGAGTGCATCCACATCTTCCCCTTCGACATAGCTGTGCCGTTTGGTGTGACTGATAAAGGCGGTCAGCCTGTCCATCTCGTCCGGCGATATTAGCTGTGCGATGCCTTGCGTCAGGTCACGGCAAAGCATGCTCAGAACATCCTCGCCATGCCGCTCCGGTTGTCCGGCTGCTACGAGTTGATATTTGCCAAGGATACTGCCCAGCTGTGTGCCGCTCGTCGCTCCGTCCGAGAGCAGGTAGGGAAAGACCCCAAATCGCTCCGTCGAGGCCTCTTGGGTTGCCCTTATGGCGGCGATGTAAGCGTGCCAGGCCGAGTTCGTATCCTCGACGCTTGCGGCCAGTTCGGTTCCGAGCAAGGGGACCACCGCAACGAATTTTGCCGGTCTGATGCCGTTCGGGGCGGGGTTCGCTTCCGAGTAAACTGGTCTCGGCGGCGTTCCTGGACCCTCCCATGCTGCACTGCGAAACGAAACCTGGACACCGCCCCCGATCACCCCAGAGAAGGTCGGGCCCTGCATGAAGTGCTCGAAGATGGCATTGGCTGTGTCAGCGCCTGGCCCGTCGCCAGGGTGCCAGACAACGTAGATTTCGAGGATTGGTGGCAGCATGCATGTCCTTTCGCGTTTAGGGCGATCCGTGCTCGCATGACCAGTAGATGTGGTGTATGCTACCATATGGCACACTGTATATCGCTTGCCGGAGAGGATAGCACCAATGCCAGCTCAGACCAAAAATGTATTTATCAGCCACGTCCACAAAGACGACGAGGGGCTTACCGACCTCAAGAACTTGCTCAAGAGCAAGGGCATGGACGTCAGGGACGGCTCGATCACCAACGACAAGCCGAACAACGCAAACTCGCCGGAATACATCAAGTCAGCGATTCTCGGCCCGCGCATCGATTGGGCCGGATGCATGATAGTGTACATCTCGCCTGAAACCAAGAATAGCGAATGGGTGAACTGGGAAATCGAAAGGGCGCACAAGCAGGACAAGACCATCGTCGGGGTGTGGGAGCGCGGTGCCAACGGGTGCGAGGTTCCCGAGGCCTTGGACGAATACGGTCACGCCATTGTCGGCTGGAACGCCGACAAGATCATCGATGCGATTAACGGCGACTACGAGGGCTTCGAAGGTCCCGACGGTACGCCGTCGCCGCAGCGGGCGATCCACCGCCATCCCTGCGGTTGAAGAGGTCGGCGTGCCGATCCTTCATAGCTACATCGTGGCCTATGACAGCGGGTTTGCCCCTAACCCGTTCAACGGCTTCTGCACGCTTGCAACCTGCAAACCCGACATAAGGAAACATGCTGCGCTCGGCGACTGGATCATCGGGACCGGCAGCAACCGGGCAGGCGTGCGCCGCGGCGGGTTTCTGGTCTACGCCATGCGCGTACAAGAAGCACTGACCTTCGCCCAATACTGGAATGATCCGCGCTTTGCCCGTAAGAAGCCCAACCTCGGGGGCAGCTATCGCATGGCTTGCGGTGACAATATCTACAGCCCCAATCCTGCTGAAGGTGGCTGGAACCAACTGAATTCCTACCATAGCCAGAACAACGGATCGCCCTATCAAAAGCACATCAACCGCGACACTTCGGTAGACAGGGTGCTCGTCAGTCAGGACTTCGTCTACTTCGGTGCCGAAGGGCCGGAAGTGCCGGCGGCATTTAGGGATGCCGGTCTGGTACTGGCAGGTAGGGGTCGCCTCAAGATCACGGATACAGCCAAGATCGCAGCCTTCGAAGTATGGCTGAACGACCTTGGCGTACGCGGATACCAGGGTCGGCCATTCGACATGGTTGTGGAGGCGCGAAAACGAAAATGACGGGTACAGGTAAGAGTCCCCACGTGTTGCTGTCCGAATACGAAAAAGCCGTAGCCCCGACGGACCGCTTCCTTGAGAGCGACGTCACCCCGATCTTGCTTGGGCTCTTTGGCGAAGTCGGCAGCGTCATGAGCACGTCCAAAAAGTTTCACAGGGAAAAGGGCGCATTTGCTGGCGGGTACATGCGCGACGTAGAAGAAGAACTTGGCGATACGCTCTGGTATGTCGCTGCCTTGTGCAGGCGGCTCAAACTTGGACTAGCCGACTTGTTCGCCGAGGTTCTCGCTAGCGGGAACTACGCGGTCCACATTGCCGCCAATTCTGATCCTCGCCACCCCGTCGCGCAGGTCATAAGTGCAAGTGACCTTGCCCCGCTCGATACCGTCCTACTGAGATTGGGCGAACGATCGGCCAAACTTCTTGGCGTCGAGATGAGCGCCAAGAAGGCGAAACCGCTCTTACTGGACTTCATAGCGGTTTACATTGAGGCGTTGCAGGCATCCGGCGTGCCCTTTTCGACTGTTCTTGGCGGAAACATTGCCAAGGTGACGGGGCGCTTCGTGAAACCTGCGCCCGAAGACCTGCCGGATTTCGATTCCGCGTTCCCTCCCGAAGAACAATTGCCGCGAACCTTCGAGATCGAAATCACCCAACGTCCGAACGGGCGCAGCTACTTGCGTTGGCACGGGGTCTTCATCGGCGACCCCCTCTCTGACAACATCGCCGATCCCGATGGCTATCGGTTTCACGATGTATTTCATTTCGCCAATGCTGCAATCCTGCACTGGTCTCCAACCTTCCGTGCGCTCATCAAGCACAAGCGCAAGAGCAAGCCAAAAGTCGATGAGGCCCAGGATAGCGGTCGTGCCATTGTCGTGGACGAGGGCGTGTCTGCATACATTTTCTCGCAGGCCAAGACACTCAACTTCTTCGAAGGCCAAAATTCCGTTTCTTTCGATTTACTCAAGGCGATCCAAAACTTCGTGCGCGGATATGAGGTGGAGCAATGCCCCCTCAATCTCTGGGAGAACGCAATCTTGCAGGGATATGACGTGTTCCGGCAGATGCGCCAGAACGATGGCGGTATTGTCATCGGCAACAGAGACGAGAGAACAATTCTATATAAACCGCTGAGGGGAGAAAGAACGTGAGCGCAAAGGACATACTTAGTGCTTTAGGACAGCTTGATTTCGAGAACACCTTTAATCCCTACTTTGACAGATGCCCAGTCCATGATGCTGCGGGAGCTCCCGAACTGCGGAGCTACTATCTCGTTGAAATGCTCGAACGGGCAGCGTCGAGCAATCTGGATGCGATTTGGGTGGGGCGCGATCTCGGGTATCGCGGTGGCCGGAGAACCGGCCTTGCCCTGACTGACGACATCCACTTTTCCGATCACCTGGTCCGGTGGGGCCTCGAGCCCAAGAGACCGACGTCCGGCGCACCTGTACCTGAAAGAACGGCAGCGGCGATTTGGGACATCTTGATGCGGGTCAGGGTGCCGGTGTTCTTGTGGAACGTCTTTCCGCTTCACCCCTACGAAGGTGGCGATCCGTTCTCGAATCGCGCACACAACGCTCGTGAACGTAAGGCCGGAACCGATATCCTGATTAACATCGTGCACTACCTTAAGCCGCAACGGCTCGTTGCGGTCGGAAACGATGCCTTCAATGTTCTCTCCAATGCGCTTCCCGACGAGAAAGTCTTCAAGGTTCGTCATCCGAGTTACGGTGGACAAAACGAGTTCCTGAAAGCCATGCGGGACCTATACGCAGACACATTGATTGAAACGGAGCTCGACCTCTTTTCTGTGGGCATATCCAACGACCAGCTCGAGTGTCCGAATAGAGGCGAACCCACAACTGGTCGATCGCGCGTCTTCGCTAAGGAGCAGCTAGCGGACTGGCAGGTTTCGAGAACTAGCCGTCCAAAGCGGTCATCTGCAAATCCAGAGCGAACCGTCGCTTCTGACGCACGTTTACCGTTCGGGTGCTCGCGGTAAAGAACCGGACGCAGCCCTCTTCCGTCGCTCAAGCGAGCTGAATCATCCTTCGGGGCGTTGATCCGAAGGTAGGGAAGCTGTTTGAATTCGCCGCTCGATCCGGAATTCGGATGTTGTTGCGCGGCTCTGGATTGGGCGTCCACAAGTGTCGCGTTGGGCGGCATTCGCGATGTTATGGCTTCGTCAGAGCTTGCTTGAGATGGCCCTTAAGGCGATAAATGCGGCGCGCCTCTCACCGAAGGCGGAGGGAAATTGATGGGGCAAGTTCGAAGAAAATGTTTCATTTCTTATCACCACGCGGATCAAGCGGCGGTTACTCAGTTCATTCGTGACTTTGACCAAACACACGACTGTTTTATCGCGCGTGGGCTGGGCGAACAAATGCCTGGTGACGTGATCCAAAGCACTGACACTAATTATGTAATGTCGAAGATTCGAGAGCGGTTCCTCTCAGACTCGACGGTAACAATAGTCTTGATGGGTGGCTGCACCTGGTCTAGGCGTTACGTCGATTGGGAGATCCAATCATCACTGCGCCGGGGGCAAACCGCAACGCCGAATGGCCTGCTCGGCATCAAGTTGCGTTCGTTTACGAGCTTTCCTCCACGTTTTGAAAGCAATTTGTCATCGGATTGGCCGAGGATGGATTGCTATGCTCGCCACATGGACTATCCGACTTCGAGCCAAGCCCTTTCCGACGCAATAGAGGCGGCCTATGCGCGCCGGACAACTCATGACCATTTAATCGTAAACCCCCGCGACCGAATGAGCTACAACCGGCAGTGTTGATGACTAGTCCGACGCAACCGCCACAGAAAGTCGCGGGCGATCTGTTCTCTTCATATCTTCTAACCGTCAATAGTTCTCCGGCAAAAATCCGAAAGGCGCTCAATGTATTGGTTCGCGGAAAGGCTGGATAGCTGAGTGATTATCTATACAACAAAGGAAGAATTTCGACAATTCTCGAATGAATTACCTCTCAACGAGAGAACGGAGCTGCGCAAAAGAGCGCAGGCGCGTTCCCCGGAGGGAGCAACATTTCTGTCGCACTCTAGCAAAGACGAGGACCTTGTCGTAGGGGCCATCCGCATCTTAGAAAATCATGGTGCCGTCGTTTATATAGACAAAAAGGATCCGGAGCTGCCACCTTATACTTCTGAGCAGACTGCCCTAACATTGAAAAGGCGTATCGAGCAGACTAGAAAGTTTGTTCTTCTCGCTACGGAAAATAGCAAAGAAAGCAAATGGGTGCCGTGGGAATTGGGTATCGCGGACGGTAAGAAAGGGCTAAATAGGATAGCTCTTTTCCCTGCCGTTGATGATCGGAATGATAATTCATGGACCACGTGGGAGTATATGGGGCTTTATCATCGTATCGTTTGGGGTGACCTTGTAGGCTACGAGAAACGCCTTTGGATGGTTCTTGATGAAAAGAGAAACACAGCCATACCCCTGTCTAAGTGGCTCAACGGTTGAGTAGGGAGCCACGAACTAGTTGCTCCACGGCAGACTTTGGCCCTCTTCCCTCCGCACTGCAGCGATGCGGCCCAGGCACTTTCTACACATTGTGACCGGCTACCCAGCCGCAGCCAATGGTTGTTTCCCGCCCGGTATTGACCGCTCTCGCTCGCCGTGGCGAACGGCTGCCTACTGACCTGCCCCCCGCGAAATCCCTCATCATGATGTAGAGTCTGCCCAACCTTGAAGGAGCAGACGAATGCGAAAGAGCCGTTTTACCGAGGCGCA
>NZ_FQZZ01000006.1 GCF_900142185.1 Lutimaribacter pacificus
AGCCAGATCGCGGCGGCCCGGAACAGCGCCGCCCCCAGCCCGGATATCGCGATCACCTCGCCCATCAGGACGAACAGCGGCACGATGACGAGGACAAAGCTCCATGTATGCGAATAGGCAATGTTGGCAATCTGAACGACCGCGCGGGGCGACACGAAGATTGCCGTGCCCGCGATGCCGATAAGCCCCATGCTGACCGCAACGGGAATGCGCAGCGACAGCAGGAAAACGAGCGCGCCGATAAAGGCGCCGAACCATAACAAGGCTTCCATGTCAGTCCTTCAATCTGTCTGCTGCCCGCAGGCGCTGCTGCGCCTCGGCAAGTCTCAGGAGGGCGGTCAGCACGAACTGAAGCACGCCGATGGGGCCGATCACCTGGATCCATTTGAGCTGAACCGTGATCACGGCATTGGCAAGACGGTTGTCGCCAAAGGACCGCGCGGTAAGCTGCCAGAGATACCAGAAGAAGATCGCGCCGAACAGGATGCAGGCAATGGCGGCCACGTGATCCAGGTATTTCCTGAAACCACGGGGAACCAGCCCCTCGAACAGTTCGACCGTCACGTGCTGCCCGGATTGCAGGGCCGGTGCGAGTGACAGGAAGACCACGTAGACAAAGGCGATCTGCGCATAATCATGCGCCCACATCTGCGGTGCGCCAAAGGAACGGGCAAGGGTTGCCGCGACCACGATGATACCGATCGCGGCAACCAGAAGGCAGGCAATGGCGGTGAAGAGGGCATTTACCCCCTCCACCGCTTTGCTGAAGAGCGTGAACGCTCTCGAATGCGGCTCAACCATATCGCGGCGGGCCTATCGACCGAAGGAGTACAGGGTTTCGACCAGGTGCTTGCCGACCTCGTCGGACACGCCGGCCATGGCCTCCTGATAGACGGGGTCCCAGCGGTCCAGCAGAACGGCCATCTCGGCATCCGATGCCTTGTGATAGTTGGCCTGTTGTTTGACCTGCTCCATTTCCTGCGCGCTGATCTCGCGCAGCGTCCTGGTTCCCTTTACCGTCATCTCGTCCGAGAGATCCTGCACGATCTGTTTCTGCTCGTCGCTCAGGTCGTCCCAGATGTCTGCGCCGACCATCGTGATCAGCGAATTGCCGGCAAAGCTGTAATCCGAGAAATAGGGCGCAACCTCGTAGAGCGAGCTGGCCAGGTAGATCGAGGCCGAGATCACCGCGCAGTCGATCGTGCCGTTCTGCAAGGCGGTATAAATATCCGCGGCGGGCAGGGCCACCGGGCTTGCGCCCGCGGCTTCCATCTGTTTCGCCTGCCAGCGGCCGGCGGTGCGGAATTTCTTGCCCGACCACTCGTCGACGGTTTCGAGGAACTCGTCGCGGCAGGCAAGGCCGCCGCCGAAGGCCGGCATGATCCACAATGCCTTTACGCCATGGGGTTCGAGAAGCTTGTCCACATCGGGAAAGATCTGGGCCATCGCCTCTTCGGTGGGCGGGTTGTCGATGGGCACGCTGAGGTTCAGCTCCAGATAGCCGAAGGCAGGAATCGTGCCTGCCATGGCCGATGCCACGCCCATCGCCGCTGGAACGACGCTGCCGGTGACGGCATCAAGGGTTTCCGGGATGCTGACCAGTGCGGAGTTGAGGACAGGTTCGAAGCTTACCTCGCCTCCGGTCGCCTCGCTCACGGCTTCGGCCCATTCGATGCCGATCTTGGAAAACTCGTTGGTTCCGTTGAAGGGAAGCGAATATTGCATATCCGCGACGGCCGGAGAGCCGACAAGGCACGCGACAAGTGCGGTGGCGTTAAGTCTGTTCATAAGATTTCCTCCCATTTGGTGTGTGCGTCCACGCCGCCGGCACCAGAACCATTCGGGCGTGGTGGATGTTGCGGCCAGGGTGAAGGCGAAGCGCCGAATGCTGTCCGCGCGGATATGGAAATGCGGCTGCCTGTGTGCGAGCGACGCGCTTGCGCGCACGCCATATTCGCCGCCAGGGCGCCATTCATATGCCGCCTTTGGCTTCCTCCCTGTTCTTCCTGCAGCCGGTCGGACTGCGTCTCCCTTTTTTGATTTTGCTGAAAAAGTTAATGCTTGCAAATTGATATTTGGCCGAGCCTTTATGTAAGATGTGAATACAGGGAGGCGGCGATGAACAGTCTGAACAATCTGGACCTCAACCTGCTAAAGGTTTTCGACGCGATCTATCGTGAGCGTAGCGTTTCCGTGGCCGCCAACAGGCTCAACATGACGCAACCGGCGGCGTCCAACGCACTGAACCGGCTGCGGCAGGCGCTGGGCGATCAGCTTTTCGTCCGAACGCGGAACGGGATGGAGCCGACACTGCTGGCGCAATCCATCGCTGGCCCGGTGCAGCAGGGGCTCAAGGGAATCGCCACGTCGATCCTGCAAGGCATGTCCTTCGATCCGGCCGAATCGGAACGGACCTTTACCATTCTCTGCATCGACGTGGGCGAGGAGACTTATGTTGCCGCCCTGATGAAGGTGCTTGAGGAAACCGCCCCCAACATCGACATCAAGGTGTTGGAGGCGCCGCTGGACGAATACGAGAACCTGCTGGAATACGGTTATGCGGATTTCGCCATCGGGCGGCTGGAAATCTCGGACAGGTTCATGCGCGAACATATCGCAAGCTGCGGCTACTCGGCGTTGCTGTGCGCCGATCATGCCGAAAAGATCGGGATCACCGAGGGAAGCGTGATCCCGCACGAGCTGTATCTTTCGATGCGCCATGTGCATGTCCTGCCGCGCGCCACCCCGGTGCACCGCCATCCCGTCGACCTGGCCCTGCGGCAGAACGACGACCAGCGGCGGGTGGCGCTGACCCTGCCGCATACCTCGGTGCTGTCCGAGATCCTTCCGGGCACGTCGCTGATCGCCACCGTGCCCGATCCCGCCGTGCAACCGATCCGCGCGCGGGCCCGGCTGGTACAGGCCCGCCTGCCGTTCGAGACCGAGATGCTGCATATCCTGCTGATCTGGCACCGCCGCCAGCAGCTCGACAAGGGTCATAGCTGGATGCGGGCGCAGATCCGGTCGCTGCCGATGTCGTCGTGGAACCTGATGGACCTGCGCGAAACGGGGTGATCGCGCCGTTCAGGCCAGATGTGACCGCGCAAATACAAGACTATTCATTCGTGTGATTTTGCCCGGACAATAAATCAATTTGAGAAACGAACCGGCCAAAGGTTAGCCTTGGCGCAAAGTGGCCGGTCCAGGTTCTGGGTATCCGGGCCCTGCCGGATGCCGGCGGGTGCCCGCCACGGCCATTGAGATTATATGGGAGGAGATTGTCGAATGGCAGACATTCGGGAAACGAAACAGGTGACCCTGCCGAACCGCGACGGGGACACGGTTTATACCGGCGCCGACCTTGTGGTCGATACGCTGGTCGCGCTGGGGGCGGACAAGGTTTTCAACATCATCGGCCTCGGGATGCTGGGGCTGGGTCGGGCGCTTCTGAACCGGCGGAACGAGATAGGCTATGTCAGCCATCTGAACGAAACCAACCTGAGCCTGATGGCGCAGGGCTATGCCCGGCAGACCGGGCAGCCGGCCTTTTGCATCGTGTACCATTCCTCGGGCACGGCGCTGTCGATGATGTCGCTTACGACCGCCTGGGCCGATAACGTGCCGATGGTTCTGCTGTCGACGACGGGCGCGCGCATGACCAGCGGCCGCGACCAGTACGCCGCGACACCGCGATCCCTGACCGAGATGAGCACGCAGTTCACCAAGTGGAACTACGATATCACCACGCCCGAACGAATCCCCGAGATCCTGGCGCGGGCTTGGGAAATCGCCTCGACCCCGCCGATGGGACCGGTGCATATCTCGATCCCCTCGGACCTCTATGATGTCGAGATGAGCGGGCCGCTGCCCCGGGAGGATTACGCACGGCTGCGGCGGTATGCCGATCCCTGCGCGGACGAGGCCGGGCTGACCGAGGCGGCGGCGCTTCTTCGGGATGCGAAACGCCCGGTGCTGCTGTGCGGGAGCGAGCTGGGCCGGCTGTGCGCCATCGACGAGGTCGTGGCGCTGGCCGAGGCGGTGGGCGCGCCGGTGATCTGCGAGCAAGACCCCTCGTTCCTCGGTTTTCCGACCAGCCATCCGCAATATGTCGGGACACCGGCAAGCAACGCGGATCTTCTGGCCGAGGCCGATGCCGCCCTCGCCATCGGGTTCGAATTCACCGAAAAGGGGGATTTCAACGAAAAGCCGATCCTGCCGCAATCGACCCGGCTGGCCACGTTGTCGGCCGACCCGATGCTTCTGGCCAAGCAGCTTTGGCCCGATCTGGCGCTGCTGGGGCACCCGAAACCCAGCCTTCGCCACATGACTGGCATACTGGCGGCACAGCCCGTCGCCGAGGATGCCAGGAAGCAGCGCCTGGAGCTTTGCGCGGCAAAACGCAAGGCGCGCACGGCCGTGATCGCCGAGGCCGACGCGATTCCCGGCGACCAGTCGCCCGTGCCGCAGCGAAAGCTGCTTCGCGAGGTTTATGAGCATTGCGGGCAGGACTGGATCGTCATCCAGGCCGGCAGCACGCTGGGCTGGCATGTCGAGGCGATGTACGAGTTCGACAACCCGCTGAATTTCCATGCCGTTTCGGGCAAGGCCAGTGCGCAGGGCTGGGGCGCGCCGGCGTCCATGGGCATCCAGATGGCCGCGCCGGACCGCCGGGTGGTCGCCCTGCTGGGGGATGGCAACCTGATGTTCAGCGCCACCTGCATCTGGGGCGCTGCGCAGCACGACCTGCCGGTGGTCTTCGTCGTCAACAACAACCGGGGCTGGGTCTGTGTCCCGGACGGAATCGATGCGGTCTATGACATCGAAACCGATACGCCCGTGCGGGATGCAATGGCATGGACCTGGGGCGATGCGCCGATCGACTATACCGGCTTTGCGCGCAGCCTCGGGCTTGAGGCCGAGCGGGTGACGACGGCGGACGAGCTGGGCGAATGCCTGGAAAAGGCCAAGGCCAGCAAGCGGCCCTGGCTGATCGAGGTCATCGGAGAATAAGGCCGGGACCGCGAAACCACGATACTTTTCATTCACTGCAACAGGAGAAAAACATGTCTCAGGACACATCCGCGCTTAAGCTGAACGTCGTCGGCGTTCCTGAAAACGGCACGATTCCCGAAACCTTTATCTTCAATGACTGGGGCTGCACCGGCGACAACAAATCGCCCGGGCTGGAGTGGAGCGGGGCGCCCGAAGGCACCAAGAGCTTTGCCATCACAGTGTACGATCCCGCCGCGCCGACCGGCAGCGGTTTCTGGCACTGGGTCATCTTCAACATTCCCGCCAGCGTCAGCAGCATCCCCGAGGATGTGCGCAACAACGGCGGGGTTCCCGCGCCGGCGATCGAAGGCCGGACGGACTGGGGCGCGCCGGGTTACGGCGGGCCGGTTCCGCCCCCGGGCGACGATCCGCACCCCTACGTGTTCACGATCCACGCCCTTGGCGTCGAGGCGCTGCCGCTGGATGATCAGGCATCGGCGGCAATGGTCGGATTCATGATCCACCAGAACAAGCTCGCCTCGGCGACCTTTACCGCCTATTACGGACGCTGAGCCGGAATAGTGACACATTGTTCCGCCGGACCCGGGCGCACCGGGTCCGGCGGTTTTTTTGTGGGGGAAGGATTCCATGCCCTCAGCGGTCGATGATATCGGCGACGAGGTGCGGCGGATGGCGTTCAGAACATCTCTTGCCGGGTGATCTCGGCGGGCCTGCGCGATGCGAAGTAGCGGATATGCCCGCCGATCTGCCACACCATCTCGATCAGCATCAGGCCGAAGGCGACCGGAACCATCATCATGAACGGCCAGACCGGGAAATAGCCCGAGCCAAGCTGCATCGTCCGGCCGCTTTCGAAACCGGCAAGCGAGAACAGCGAAAGCCGCCAGGTCAGGTAGACGAAGATCGCCAGCTCGACGGTAAGCGCGAGGATCGCCACCGCGTTACCCAGCCGCTTGGGCAGTATGTTGGGCAGAATCTCCAACCGGGGAAAGACGCCGTCACGATGCGCCAGCGGCAGCGCCCAGAACACCATCATGGGAAACAGCATCCGTTCGATGATATTGAAGGAACCGGGGATCAGGTCGGTCAGCAGCACGTAGCGGCCAAAGACGCTGATCACCGTGATCATCATGATCGCAAACAGGCACAGCCCCGCGCCGATCGAGGCCAGACCCCATTCGAGTTTTCCCAGTGCCTGATAGAATTGTCTCAACATCGGTCAGTCCAGATGGCTTGGCAGAAAGGTGACAATGCCGGGGAACAGGATCGTCGCGCCCACCACGACGATCGCCGCCACCAGCGCGAACTTGGTTGCCGGGCGAAAGATCTCGGCCACTGAATATCCCTGCGCCGCGGCCGCCGCATAGGCGGACAGGCCGACCGGCGGGGTCAGCAGGCCAAGCGCGATCATCAGGCTGGCAAGCACCCCGAACCATAGCAGATCGACACCCGCCGCTTCGAGGATCGGCAACACGATCGGCACGATCAGCAGAATCACCGCCGCGCTTTCAAGGATCATCCCGGCCAGGAACAGCACCACCATGAGTGCGGCGATCAGCAGGCCCGGCTGGTCGATGAACGGCTCGGCCAGGGCAAGCAATTCGCGCGGCACGCGGGAAAAGGCCAGGAAACGCGCGAATATCTGCGCCCCGATGACCAGCAGCAGCAGCATCGCCGAGATCTTGGCGCTGTCGGCCAGCGAATGCGCCAGCTCACGCAGGCCGATCCGCCGCATGGCAAACAACCCGACCATGGCCGTGAAGGCGCCGATGGCCCCGGCCTCGCCCACGGTGATGATACCGCCGTAGATACCGCCGAACACGACGACAAGCAGCCCGATCAGAAACACCGAGGCGGCCACCGCCCCGCGTTCATCCTCATCTGCGGCAGCTTTCTCGGGCTCGGGCATATCGCCGTCCTCGGCAAAGATCGCCAGGCAGACGATATAGACGATCATGCACAGCACGCCGGGCCCCAGCAGCCCGATGAACAGCTTGCCGATGGGAACCGACGTGATCGAGCCGTAGATGATGACGATCAGCGAAGGCGGGATGACGGCAGAGAGCGATCCCGCCACAGCTGCCAGCCCGAGGGAAAAGCGGCGTGAATAACCCACCCTTTCAAGCTCGGGCCCGGCAAGCGTGGCCAGCGATGCCGCCGAAGCCGCGCCGGACCCCGACACCGCGCCGAGCAGCCCGCCGATGATCAGCGTCGCCACCCCCAGCGGAAAGCGGCGGTACCCGGCAAGGCGGTGCCCGACGCGAAACAGGTCGAGCACCAGCCCGCCCCGCATCAGAAGCTGCGCCATCAGCAGGTAAAGCGGAATGATCGACAGCGAATAGTTCGAGACGGTGAAAAACACGTCCTGGCCGACGATACCGTTCAGCACCGGCGGACCGACCCAAAGCAGCACTCCGACGATCCCCGCCCCGAACAACACGGTCGCAACATGCTGACCGATCAACAGGAAGAACAGGAACCATCCGATCACGATCGACAAACTGATGGCCTCGGGCAAGTCAGGCCCTCCTATCGGATGAGAAACGGTTGCGGCACCAGACCGCGCAGGCCCGGTGCCGTGGCAAATGATGCCGGATCACATGCCTTCGTCGAGGAAGGCCTGCACACCCTCGGGCAGTTCACCGCCCTGCGCCTTGGTCAGATCGGCCCAGAGCCGCGCGGTGGCAAGGCCGGGATGGCCGTCGGCCTCGGTCTGTTCGACCCAGCGTTTCCAGGTATTCACCGACGCGGCGTTGATCGCGTCCTGCAGGCTGGGGGCGATATCCGCGATATCGACAAAGCTGCTGCCATCCGCCTCGGCGGCGCTGCGCACCTCGCCTTCCTGCGCCTCGATCGCCTCGGCGTTCTGCAAAGCGATTTCATGCGCGGTTTCTTCCCAGGTCGCCTTTTGCTCGTCCGACAGCTTGCTCCAGCCTTCGTCCGAGATTGCCAGGTAGCTGCCCCAGTGCCCCACGGCCACGCCGGTGATCGTGTAGGTCAGAACATCCTGCAACGAATAGCTTTTCCAGTCGCCGACCGACAGGATCGTACCGTTGATCGTGCCGCGCGACAGCGCCTCGTAGGATTGCGAGGACGGCATCGTCACGGGCGTTGCGCCCAGTTCGTCCAGGAAGATCGTGTGCAGCGCCGACCCGGCACGCAGCGGCAGCCCCTTCAGCGCATCGGCGCCATCGGGTTCCACGTCGGCAAAGCTGATCGCATAGGCCGCGGTCGTGGCGACCGGCCAGGCGTGGATATTCTTGGGCGCGATCTCATACTCATAGAAGGTCTTGCCATCCGCCAGCTCGACATCCGAGGCCATGAGTTCCAGGAACGCCTTGGTCTGGGTCACCGAGGTGGTGCCGATCGTCGGAAGCTGCGTCACATCCGACAGCGGGAATGCCCCTTCGTGATAGGGCGCCAGCAGCGGCACGGCGACATCCACCACGCCGCCCTGCAGCGCATCCAGTTCACGCCCGACGGACGTAAGTTCGCCTGCATAGAAACGGGTTGCGGTGATGTCGGTCCGTTCCTCGATGGCATCGACGAACGGGTCCATGAACTTTCCGACCCAGAAATGAACCTGCGGAAGCGAGGCCGAGACGGTCAGGCTTTGCGCGGAGGCCGCCGCGGGCACGATGGCGCAGGCGGCAAGCAAGCCGGTTTTCAAGAAATTATACATGTTTCCTCCCTTGCATACGTCGGGCGGGCCACTGAGCCCGCCGGCATGTGTCGCACGGACACTCCTCATTTATGTCCGACAAAAGGACACTCGGGGGATTTTCGGGTACTGTCAAGTCGCTTCCAGTGCGACGCATTGGAACACTCGGAAACCGCAGCGGATTCCGGCGGATTACGATCCGAAAAACCGGAAATACCTTCATTTGCCCCGTTTCAGAGCCGCTTTTATCGCAATTGGTCCGACCCGCCCGAAGCCAGGGATCACGACGCGACCGATCCGCACCGTCAGCCGGGGCGCAGGCGGATCGGATTCACGCGAAAAGGCCGGTACGAATCAGGCTTTCGTCTGATCGCGCAGGGCGTTTTTCTGCACCTTTCCGTTCGCATTGCGGGGCAGCGGTTCGTCAAGGAACGTCACGATATCGGGCACCTTGTAATCGGACAGCCGGGCCGCGCAGTAGCGTTTGATCTCGTCGGCGTTGGCCTCATTTCCATCGAGAAACAGATATGCGTGAACCTTCTCGCCAAGAACCTCATCGGCGACGCCGACAACAGCGCCCTCGACCACTGCGGGATGCCCGGCAAGGACATCCTCGACCTCGATACAATAGACCTTGAACCCGGCCCGGTTGATCATGTCCTTCTTGCGGTCGACGATCCGAACATACCCTTCGGTGTCCTTCGACCCGACATCGCCCGACACCCAGTAGCCGCCAATGAACCCCTTGGCATTGCCTTCGGGGTTGTCCCAGTATCCGGGTACGACCATCGGACCGCCGATCAACAGCTCGCCGCTTTCGCCGGGCGCCACTTCGCGGCCATCGTCATCGACCGCAACGATATCGGCCAGCGGCAGTACCTGGCCCACCGTGTCGGCATGTTCGGCGATCCTTCCCGCCGGCATGATTGTCACCGGTGAGGTCGTTTCGGTCGAACCGTAGACATTGTGAAGCACCATGTTCGGCAGATCGCGGGCCAGTGCCTCGATCGTGGATTGGGGCATCGGGGCGCCGCCGAAGCCGGCCACGCGCCAGCAGTCGAGGTTGAACTTCTGGAAATCGGGGACGAGCAGGCAAAGATTATACATCGCCGGAACCATGAGCGAGTAGTTGATCTGCTCTTTCTCAGCCAGCTCCAGGAATCGGCGCGCCTTGAACTCGCGCACGATCACCGTGGTGCCGCCGACATGGATCGCCGAAAAGATGATTGCGATCAGGCCGGTCACATGGCTGGCCGGGACGGAAAGGAAAGCCACATCGCCCTCCTGCAACTGGAACGCCCAGGCAAAGTGCATGACCGAGTGGATGCTGGACACATGGGTCAGCATCGCGCCCTTGGGCTTGCCCGTGGTCCCCGAGGTATAGAGCAGGCAGAGCGTGTCCTCCTCGTCCACATCGGGAAAAACGACGCCGTCGCCCTGCGCCGCCGCGATCGCCTCAAGAGGTTCCGCACCGGGATAGCTGCCGCCGTCGCCCACCAGGTAGACGCCGCGCAGGTCCGGCACGCTGTCTCTCGGCGGGATGTTCTCGGCATAGGCGGCACTTGCGATGACGGCCGCCGATTTGTTCTGGTTCAGCACGAATTCGATCTCGGGCATCCGCTGGCGGGTGTTCATCGGAACGGAAATCAGCCCCACCCGGGCAATCGCCAGAACGGCCACGACGAATTCAAGCTGGTTCCCCATCAGAAGCGCGACCCGGTCGCCCTTACCATAGCCCAGGGACAGCAGGCCGGCGGCCATGGCCTCGACCTGTGCGTCCAACTCGGCATAGGTGACCCGCCTGTCTTCGTCGACCACGGCGTCGCGGTCCGCGAATGTCGCCACCGCGTCGCGGAACATCGCGTCAATATTGCGGGGTCGGTCGGCAAAACACCGGACCACCCGGCTGCCATAGAGCACTTCATGTCTGATCCGGGGAAGTTCCCGCATTTTTTCCTCCATTAGCTTGTCTCCGTTTCAGCCTGGGTGCGTTTCTCATCCTTGCAACCCGGCCCGCCGGTTTCCGCGGCGGCAAAAAGAAGTTCACCATTGTCGATGGCGACCCGTCCCCGGCAATGGGCACGGAACGCGACACCATCGGGCATGTCCCATATTTCCAGCACCAGCGTATCGCCGGGAAAGACGGGTGCCGTGAACCGGCAGTCCATCACCCGGATTCGCTTGTCTGGATAGAGCTGCATGATCGCCCGGCACAGATGGCCATAGCTCGACAACCCATGCAGGATGGGCCGGTCGAACCCGGCCTTCCGGGCGAAATCCGGGTCGATGTGCAACGGGTTGTCGTCCCCCATCAGCCGATAGATCGCCGCCGCGTTGAGTGCCGTGGGCACATCGCAAACCCTGTCCGCCGGCCGCAGCGGAACCGGGGCGGGGGCGGGCGGTTTTCCGCCCGGCCCGCCGGCGCCGCCATCGGCCCGGCAGAACGCGCGCTGCGTCACCCTGGCCAGCAGGGCGCCGGTTGCAACGTCGCGCACCTCGCGTTCGCTGATCACCAGCGCGCCGCGACCCTGACCCTTGTCATGGATTTCGGCGATGCGCGGTGTCGCGGTAACATGACCCGCCACCGGCAATTCGCCGAACAGTTCGAACCGCTCCGACCCATGGACCGTGTGCTGATCGTCCAGGTCGATTTCGGGCCGCGCGTACCAGTTACCCGGATAGGCCAGCACGGTAGCCAGTGCCGGGATTGCCCGAAGGTTTCGTTCATAAACCAGGTCGAGCGCATCTGGCGCCGCACCGACGCCCAACGCGTAAAGGATCGTATCACGGCTGTCATAGCGGTGGTCAACCGGCGCGAAGGGATGGGCAAGCAGGCGATCATAGCGCGACATGATCGGTCTCCTGCCGTACCGGCCGCCGGGATACTGTCAGTGGTCCGTAAACCACGGCACACCCCGACGCGGGAACGCCAAAATCGGTTTTCATGATGTCCTCCAGCTAGTGCCGCGCACCTCTGTCCAAGTTGGTGGAACCGGATTTGAACCCCGCCGACAATCCGTCCCGAAAGCGAGGTCTGCCTAGAGCTCCACCAGCACCTTGCCCATGACCCCGCGGCCGGACAGGGCGGCGATGGCTGCGCCGCCTTCGGCAAGGGGATAGGAGGCGTGGATGCGCGGGCGGATCTTTCCTTCGGCGCAGAGGTCGAGCAGGCGGGCCATGGCGCGCCGGTTCGCCTCGGGGTCGCGCTGGATCGCAGCGCCCCAGAACACGCCGCGAATGTCGCAGGATTTCAGCAGCGGCAGGTTGGCCGGAATCTTTGCAATCCCCGCCGGGAACCCGATGATCAGGAACCGGCCGCCCCAGCCCGTGCAGCGCAGCGCCGGTTCGGTATAGTCGCCGCCCACGATGTCCACGACGATATCCGCGCCATCCTCGCCCAGCACCTTGCGAAACGCGGTGCTCAGCGCCTTTTGCCCGTCCTTGTCCAGCGGGCCGCGGGGATAGACGATGCCCTCGTCTGCGCCATGCTCGCGCGCCATCGCCACTTTTTCCTCGCTGCTGGCGGCGGCCACCACCCGCGCGCCGAGCACGCTGGCCAGTTCCACCGCCGCCAGGCCGACCCCACCGGCGGCGCCCAGCACCAGCACCGTGTTGCCGGGGCGGATATCCCCCCGCTCTTCCAGCGCATAAAGCGCGGTGCCATAGATCATCTGCAGCGCGGCGGCATCCGCGTCGCTGACACCATCCGGCACCGGGTGGCACTGATCCACCGGAACGCAGACCTTTTCAGCCATGGCCCCCCACATCGGCAGCGCCATGACACGATCGCCGGGCGCAAAGCGGGTCACGCCCTCGCCCAGCGCCTCGACCACGCCGGACAGCTCGGCGCCGGGGGCAAAGGGGCGCTCGGGCCTGAACTGGTACTTGTCCTCGATCATCAGCGTATCGGGATAGTTGACCCCGATACAGCGCACCGCCACCAGAACCTCGCCCGGTCCGGGAACCGGATCGGGCCGGTCCCGCAGCACCAGCGTTTCCGGGCCGCCGGTCTTTTCGCTCAGGAGAATTTTCATGTCCGGTTCCTGTTCAGAGATATCCGCCGGCGGCAGAACACCGCCGACAGGGGTGTCAGTGCGGTGCCACGAAATGCGCGGCGTTGGCGCCATGGCGGGATTTGGCGTTCTTCAGCTCGGACCGGGCGACGACGCGCATATGCACCTCGTCCGGCCCGTCGAGGAACCGCATTGCCCGACCCCAGGTCCAGAGATAGCTGAGCGGCGTATCAGGCGTCATGCCTGCCGCACCAAAGACCTGCATCGCCCGGTCGACCACCTGCGTCTGAAGCCGCGCGGCGGTGACCTTGATCATCGACACGTCGACGCGCGCGGCCTTGGCGCCGTCGCGGTCCATCTTCCACGCAGTCTGCAGCATCAGCAGCCGCGCGGCGTCGATCTCCATCCGGGATTGCGCGATCCAGTCCTGGATATTCGCGTTGTCCGCCAGCATCTTGCCGAAGGTCTTGCGCTCCATCGCGCGTTCGCACATCAGCTCCAGCGCCAGTTCGCACTGGCCGATCGTCCTCATGCAGTGATGAATCCGGCCCGGCCCCAGGCGCGCCTGCGCCAGCATGAACCCGTCGCCCGCCTGCCCCAGCATCGCGTCACGGGGCACGCGCACGTTGCGATAGACCACCTCGCAATGCCCTTCCGGCGCGTGGTGGTGCATGATCGGCACGTCGCGCACCACCTCGACCCCCGGCGTATCCATCGGCACCAGGATGAAGGAATGCTTGCGATGCGGATCGGCGTCCTCGCTCCGGTCGGACACGCCGAAGACGATGGACAGCTTGGCGTTGGGATGCTTGGCGCCGGTCGAAAACCATTTCCGGCCGTTGATGACGTAATGATCGCCATCGGGCAGGATCGTGGTCGACAGGTTGGTCAGATCCGAGGACGCGGTATCGGGTTCGGTCAGCCCCACCACCGAGCGGATCTCGCCGATCATCAGCGGGTCCAGCCAGCGGGCCTTTTGCTCGGGCGTGGCGAACCGCTTGAGGATCTCCATGTTGCCGGTATCGGGCGCCGAGCAGTTGAAGACCTCGGAACACCACGGAACGCGGCCCATCACCTCGGCCATCGGCGCGTATTCGAGGTTGGTCATCCGCGTGCCCGGATCATCCTCTTCCAGCTCCGGCATGAACAGGTTCCAGAGCCCGGCCTCGAAAGCCCTGGCTTTCAGCGGTTCGAGAACCTCGAGCGGATAGATGCCCTGGCTGGCCAGTTCGTGAAACCGGGCATTGGCCGGCAGGATATGGGCCTGCATGAAATCTTCCAGCCGCTCGACATATTCTTTTGTGCGGGGCGAATACTCAAAATCCATGGGTGTCTTTCCTTTTTTCCCGGTTTCTTCGGCGGCAGGCCCCGTGGCGGATTGATCCGGCCGCCCGATCCCGCCCGGCAGGTCATTTCTTGCGCTTGATCCGCGCGATCGGTGGTTCATCCTCCAGCCCGGCAATCTGGATGCCGCGCCAGAAATCCTCGATATGGCGGCGTGCCCATTCCCGGGCGCGCTCCGCATCGCCATCGCGGATCGCGGCGACCACCTGGGAATGCGCCTCGATCTGGCGGCCAAAGGATTGCGGCACCTTGTGCGTGATCCGGTGGAAGCCCTGGAACAGCAGCAATGCCACGGGTTCGCGCGCCAGAACCAGCACCCGGTTCTTGCCGATCTCGGCGATGTGCGAGTGAAACTCGGTGTCTATGGCGATCGTGTCGGCCTCGCTGTCCTGCGCCCTGGTCAGCCGGTCGTGGATCTCGTCAAGCTGTTCGATATCTTCGGGCGTGGCCAGTTCCGCGGCCAGCGCGGCGGCCATCGGCTCGGTGATCAGGGCGACCTGCCACAGTTCGCGGAACGTCACCTTCATCAACGTCATGGCCCGGCCGGCGCGGGTGGACAGCCTGTCGATGCTGGGGGTGGCCACCTCCAGGCGGCGCGGCGTCGGCCGGACGACCAGCCCTTCGCTTTCAAGCTGGCGCAACCCTTCGCGGACGGTCGACCGTGTCACGCTGAAAAGATCCGCCAGTTCGGTTTCGCCGGGAAGCTGCTCGCCGGGTTGCAACGTCCCGTCCATAATCTGCCCTTCGATCTCGTCTGCGATCTGGCGATAGGCGTAGTTAACTTTCAGCGGCTGACCCTTGATACCCATGACTGGTCCTCTTTCCTGTTCAAAGCCGTCCGGCAACAGGCCGGACGCCGGTACAAAGCGATGCAGCCCCCTCGGCCATCCTTATCGCCCTGTCCAGACCGGAGCCCGCTTTTCGCCGAAGGCCCGCGCCCCTTCCAGCGCGTCCTCGGAGGTGAAGATATCGGCAAACAGCTCGTCATTGACAGCCCAGAGCCGTTTTTCCTCTTCCAGTTCGAGATACCGCGCCAGTTGCAGGCCCGACGCTACCGAGCGCGGCGCGCTTTCGACGATCTGCCCGGCCAGGGCCATGGCCGCGTCGAAGGCGCCGCCATCCTCGACCACGCGGTTCAGCAGACCGTAGCGTTCCGCTTCGTCGGCGCCGAAAGTCGCGCCGGTCAGCACCAGTTCCCGCGCCTTGACCGGCGGGATGCGCTGCGCCAGGCGGAACACCCCGCCCGCAGCGGCCAGCAGGCCCAGCCGCGCCTCGGGCAGGCCGAACCTGGCCGATTGTTCGGCAATCGCCATGTCGCAGGCCAGCATGACCTCAAGCCCGCCGGCCAGCGCCGCGCCCTGCACCGCTGCAATAATCGGCTTGGTCCGGTCCAGGCGCACGAACCCGGCAAAGCCGCCTTCGCCATACAGCGCCTCGTCAACGTCGCGATTCACGAAGGCCTTGAGGTCCATACCGGCACAGAACACTCGGCCTTCGCCGCGCAGGACGGCAACGCGCAGTTCCGGGTCCGCCTCGAAGCTCTTTACCGCCTCTCTCAGCCGGTTGGCCAGGTCGCCGTTCACGCAATTGCGCTGATCGGGGCGGTTCAGCGTAATGACCGCGATCGCCCCTTGTTTTTCCAGTGTCACCACGCTTTCGGTCATGTTGTCCTTCCTCTGCTCACAGTGCCTCGACGATGGTCACGTTGGCCGTGCCGCCGCCTTCGCACATGGTCTGCAGCCCGTATTTGCCGCCGCGCGCCTTCAGCGCATGGATCAGGGTGGACAGCAGCCGCGTGCCGCTTGCCCCCAGCGGATGGCCCAGCGCGATGGCGCCGCCGTTGACATTGGTCCGCTCGGGATCGGCCCCGGTCTGTTTCAGCCAGGCCAGCGGGATCGAGGCGAAAGCCTCGTTCACTTCGAACAGGTCAATCTCGTCCAGCTTCAGGCCCGATTTTTCCAGCGCCCGGTTTGTGGCGGTAATCGGCTCTTCCAGCATGATCACGGGATCGCCCGCAGTGACCGTCATGTCGACGACCCGGGCGAGGGGGGTCAGGCCGTGGGCCTTGAGGGCGCGTTCGCTGACGATCAGCGCGCCCGAGGCACCGTCGCAGATCTGGCTGGCGTTGGCGGCGCTCAATACGCCGCCCTCGATCAGAAGGTCGACGCCACCGATGCTTTCGGCGGTCGCGTCAAAGCGGATGCCTTCGTCACGGCTGTGCGTGCCGCCATCGACCTGCAGCGGCAGGGTTTCCCGTTCGAAAGCGCCCGATTCAGTGGCCCCGGCCGCACGCCGGTGGCTGTCCAGCGCATAAGCATCGAGCATGTCCCGCGACAGCCCGTATTTCTGCGCGACCATCTCGGCGCCGTTGAACTGGTTGAACTCGCTCACGCCGTACCGCTCACGGATGCGCGCGCTGACCGGGCCCTCGCCGATACCCGCCTTGGCCAGCACCGTCATGTCGGCGAACATCGGCACGCGGGTCATGCTTTCGACCCCGGCGGCGATCACCACGTCCTGCACCCCCGCCATCACCGCCTGCGCCGCAAAGTGCAACGCCTGCTGCGAGCTACCGCACTGGCGGTCGACCGTCACCGCCGGCACCGTATCCGGCAGGCGCGAGGCAAGCACCGCGTTGCGCCCGATATTGAACCCCTGCTCACCCGCCTTGGTCACGCAGCCCATGATGACATCGTCGATGGACGCGGGATCGATCCCGGTTCTGTCGACCAGGGCGTTCAGCACCTCGCCCGCCATGTCCGCGGGATGCCAGCCCGACAGCGCGCCCTTGCGGCGCCCTCCGGGTGTGCGGATCGATTCAACGATATATGCCTCGGCCATAAACCTGTCCTTTTCCTTCGTCCATTCCGTCACGACCGGTCGGGTGAACCGGCGGTATTCATTTCGGCTGCATCCTGATCGCACCGTCCAGCCGGATGGTCTCGGCGTTCAGCATCGGGTTGGCGACGATCGCGGCCACCAGGTCGGCGAATTCCTCGGGCTTGCCCAACCGCGACGGGAACGGCACCTGCGCACCCAGCGAATCCTGCGCCTCCTGCGGCAAAGATTCCAGCATCGGCGTCAGGAAGATGCCCGGCGCGATCGTGTTCACCCGGATACCGAAGCGGGCAAGCTCGCGCGCGATCGGCAGCGCCATCGCGGCGACACCGCCCTTGGACGCGGCGTAGGCCGCCTGCCCGATCTGGCCTTCGAAGGCGGCCACCGATGCGGTGTTGATGATCACCCCGCGTTCCTCGCCCAGCGGATCGGCGTTGTGCAGCCGCGCGGCGAATTTCGAGATCACGTTGAACGTGCCGATCAGGTTCACCTGGATGATCTTCGAAAAGGCGGAAAGGGGCTGCGACGCACCGTCCCGGTCCAGCACCTTGGCCGGCGGCGCGATCCCGGCGCAGTTCATCAGGATGCGCGCGGTTCCGAATTCGGCCTCGGCCTTGTCCAACGCCGCCTCGACCGCGCCTTCGTCGGTCACGTCGACCTTGTAGAACCCGCCGCCAAGCTCGGCCGCGATGGCGCGGCCCGCCTCTTCGTTCATGTCGAAGATCACGGCCTTCGCACCATCCGCCGTCAGCCGCCGCGCAACCGCCGCCCCCAGCCCCGAAGCCCCGCCCGTGATGATCGCGGTCGTTCCGCCTGTTTTCATGCCGTCCTCCTCTACCATGTCCGGGTTAGCAGCCCTGCGACACCGGCCTTCGTTTTCCGGGGAAGGCGGGTGTGCCTTCCGTCCGGTTTTCAATCATGCGCTGCCGCCGGCCCGGCCCTTACGGGCGGTCCGACGACAGGATGTCATGTGCCCACCGGGCGCACACCGGCGCCAGCGCGCCAACCTGCGCCGCATCGCTGCTGACGGCCTGCCCCGACCGGACGCGCGCCGCGATACCGGAAAAGATGATCGACATCCGGTAATGCGCAAAGGCGCGGTGGAACGGGGTCAGCTCAAGGTTCGGGCCGCCAGCCCGGTGATAATCGTCCAGGAACGCCTGCGGTCCCGGCACGCCCAGCGCGGCCAGGTCAAGCCCGTGCATCCCGCCAAGCTGATCGGGCGCCAGATCGTAGAACAGGAACCAGTGCGCAAGGTCGGCCAGCGGGTCGCCAAGGGTCGAAAGCTCCCAGTCCAGCACCGCCGATATGCATTTGCGCGTCTGGTCATACATCAGGTTGCCGACGCGGAAATCGCCGTGAACGATGGTGGTCGGCGATGGTCTGGGCAGGTTCGCCGAGAACCAGTCGTTCAGGCTGTCGATCAGCGGATCGGGATCGGCCCGGGAATCCTGCCATTGCCGGGCCCATCTGCGCACCTGCCGCTCGTAATACCCGTCGGGCTTGCCGTAACCTTCCAGTCCCACCGCCATCCAGTCCACGCGATGCAGCGCGGCAAGAATCCGCGCGGCATCGCGGTGGAAAATACCCCGGTCCTCCGGCGGCAGGGCGGGCAGGGCGCTTTCTTCGTGAACCTGCCCCTCGACCCGCTCCATCAGGTAGAACGGCGTCCCGATCACATCGGTATCTTCTTCCAGCAGGATCATTTCGGGCACCGGAACGCCGCTGCCCGCAAGGGCGGCCATGATCCGATATTCCCGTTCGATGGCATGTGCGCCGCTCAGCGTCTTGCCGGCCGGTTTCTTGCGCAGCACCAGGCGGTCCGCCCCCCGCGTGACGAACCAGGTCGGGTTCGACTGGCCGCTTGCCACGGGTTCCAGAGAGATCGGGCCGCCGATCGCCTGCTCAAGCTGCGCGGGGTTGAAATCCGGTTTGATCGTCATGCCGATCCGCCCCGCTGTCTGCTCGCCATGTCGTCAGGCACCTGCCGCTCCCCCCTTCGGTGATTGAATCCGCAACCACTGTCCGATGAATGAGTTATTTGACCGAATTGAAAGTGTCAACGTCCGTATGTCTGACAATAAACAGTCCCGCACCACCCTCGCGGAACGAGGCCAGAGGCTTCCTTTGGGTCTGATTGTCCGATAAAGCGACAAAAATATGGTATCAGGGAGGGCGCGATGACGTTCGAGGACATTCGTTATACACAGCAGGGATCGGTGGCGACGATCACGTTTGACCGGCCGGCCTCGATGAACACGGCGCGGGTGCAGACCCATACGGAACTCAGGGCTGCGCTCGACGCGGCGGATACGGACGAGTCGGTGCGCGCGGTGATCGTCACTGGCGAGGGGCGTGCGTTTTGCGGCGGCACCGATATCTCGCAGGGCTTCCAGCTGCCCGAAGGCGGCGACCCCGCCAGCGGCAGGAATATCCCGCCCGATGTCGGCGGGGTCACGGTTCTCAGGCTGTTTCGGATGCGCAAACCCGTGATCGCTGCGATCAACGGCGCGGCGGCGGGTTTCGGCGCCACCTTCACCCTTGCCATGGATACCCGCATCGCGGCCCAGGGGGCGAAATTCGCCTTTCCCTTCACCCGCAGGGGCATTTGCGCCGAAAGCTGTTCAAGCTGGTTCCTGCCCCGGCTGGTGGGTATGCCGGCCGCACTTGACTGGATGCTCAGCGGGCGCACCTTCGGCGCGGACGAGGCCCTGGCGCGCGGGCTTGTGCAGGAACTTCTTGCGCCGGAAGATCTGCTGCCGCGCGCGATCGAAATCGCCGAAGAGATCGCCACCAACTGCGCGCCCGCCTCGGTCGCGCTGAACCGGCGGCTGCTCTGGCAGATGCTGGGCGCTGCGCACCCGGCCGAGGCGCATATGCTGGAAAGCCGGGGCGTCGCCGCGACGCTGGCAGGCCCCGACTCGGCAGAGGGTGTGGCCAGTTTCCGCGAAAAGCGGCCGCCACGATTCACGGGCCGGGTTTCGGACGCCGATTTCATGGACGCGTGGTGGCCTGAAACATGAGGGCAGCAGACCGCCCGGCGACACCCCGTCACGGGATCGTGCACGGCCCGCCTGCTTGACGCCCCCACAGCCGCCGCTTACCTTCGCGGCCAATCGACATTCCCTCAGGAGAGAACCGAAATGGCAACCGTAGCCGTCACCGACGATACCTTCGACGCCGAAGTAAAGAATTCCGATATCCCCGTCGTGGTGGATTTCTGGGCCGAATGGTGCGGCCCCTGCAAGCAGATCGGCCCGGCCCTGGAAGAGCTGTCGGACGAACTGGCCGGCCGGGTGAAGATCGCCAAGGTCGATGTGGACAGCAACCCCAACGCAGCCGCCGCCATGGGCGTGCGCGGCATCCCGGCGCTGTTCATCTTCAAGGACGGGGAGATTGTTTCGAACCGCGCAGGCGCAGCCCCCAAGGCCGCGCTGCAAAGCTGGATCGAGGGCGCCCTGTAATCACGGGCATTCCGTCATGCGCAAAAGGGCGCCCCTTTCGGGGCGCCCTTTTCATATGGGCCAACCGGCGCGGCGCAGCGCGGCGGCGATCTTTTTCCCGGCGTCGGGGCGGCCGGCATTGATCGACATCTTCTGCCAGAACCACCACAGGTAACCCGCATAGTCCGGGTGCAGACCGGGCAGGGCGTGGAACGCACCGTCGACGCCCAGCGCGGGCACGTTCGCGGCGATGTGGTGGAAATCGACCTGTCCGAACAGGATCGCCGGCTTTTCAAAGAAAAACCCGTTGAAGGCCGCGCTGGAATTCTGCGTGGCGACATAGGAACAGGCGGGAAGGTAGCGTTCCATCTGACCCATCTCAACGGTCAGGCGCGGGTGCCTTTCGGCAAGGGCGGACAGGGCGGTGCGCTCCGCCGTGGTATATGTCTCTTTCGGATGCAGGGTGGCGACCACCGGGCGCGTATCACGCTCCAATACGGTTTCGATCATCTCCAGCGGGCGCATCGACTGGAACGAGCGGTGATCCAGCAGACGCCCCTGCAGCGGCACATAGACGAAACCGTCGTCACTTGTGCCAAGTCCGGGAAACAGGCGCTTGCGCCAGAAGGCGGCAAACCGGTCGGCCCCGGCCCGGTCGACCGTTGCGGGATCGAAGGGGGTGCGGGCGACGTGCCAGTGCCAGCGTTCGGCGGTGGGCTCGATCCCCCAGAACGGATAGTGATAGGCGCGGCGAAAGGTCAGGCCCCGGTCATTCGTCGGCGGCGCCATGTGGAACATCGCATAGCCCGGGCGCAGCGCCGATTCCGCGCGGTTTCGGGCCGAATCCGCGCGGTATTCCACGCGGAACCCTACCGCCTCGGCCACGCTTGCGATCTTGCCGATAAAATTGTGCTGTCCTGCCTCGGCGCTGCGGCGCAGGCCGGGGTCGAGATAGAACCGTAGAACGCGTGCGTCACTCATGGCTTTTGGTAGCCGGGGCATGGGCCACCGGCAAGGCCCCGCCCTTGTTCCCCGCGGCGATGACCGCCATATAGGCCATCAACACGAAACGGAGGCCCCAATGGCAGACAGCGATTTTCCCGGCTGGCACGGCACCACGATCATCGGCGTGAGAAAGGGCGATCAGGTCGTCATCGCCGGTGACGGGCAGGTGAGCCTGGGCCAGACCGTCATCAAGGGCACCGCGCGCAAGGTGCGCCGCCTGTCGCCCGGCGGTTTCGACGTGGTGGCCGGGTTTGCCGGGTCGACGGCGGATGCCTTTACCCTGCTTGAACGGCTTGAGGCCAAGCTGGAGGCGACACCGGGGCAACTGGCGCGGGCCAGCGTGGAGCTGGCAAAGGACTGGCGCACCGACAAGTACCTGCAAAAGCTCGAGGCGATGCTGATCGTCACCGACGGGCGTGACATGTTCGTGATTACCGGCGCGGGCGACGTGCTGGAACCCGAACACAACGTGGCGGCCATCGGATCGGGCGGTAACTTTGCCCTTGCCGCCGCGCGCGGGCTGATGGAGGCGGACGGGCTGTCGGCCGAGGACATCGCGCGCAAGGCGATGGCGATCGCCGCCGATATCTGCGTCTACACCAACGGCAACCTGACCGTGGAGAGTATCGGGGGTCAGGCAGAGCGGTTATAGAACTCTTCGTCGTTCCTTTGTTTTTCACTTATGGCCGCAAGGATCAGGCTGTGCCGGTCCGCAGAAAACCCATCTGTCAGGACGGTCATTTCAATCATGTTTTCCACTGCGAAATGCCGCAATGCCTGCCGCATCTCGCACCAGGCGATCAAACGGATTCCGCGGCCGGGATAGACCAGTTCGATGGGCCGCACGCTGCGTTGCGTAATCGCGCCTGCCCGGTCCCGATAGGTAAGCAGGATGCGGCGCGCATCGGTACAGGCGCGATGCAACCCGGTCAGGTCGATCTGCACCGGCGGCCGGCACGTGGCGAGCCCTTCGCCGCTGCGATAGAGCCGATGGAGGCGCACAAGGTCGGGTGCCTCGGGCATGATCTGGGTGATCTCGTCCAGCATCGACTGGCGTTCGCTGCTCAGGGCGCCATCCGCCTGCATGTCCGAAGATCCGATGTCACGCAAGAGAACCGCCAGCTGCGCGCGCGGGAGTGTGGCCAGACCGGCCACCCCGTCCGATTGGGTGGCCGCAAACGAGCCGGGCAGCATGGCACCGGCCATGCCACGAAAAAACAAGCGCCGCGCCGCATTCGGCTTATCCTCGGCTTCACCTTTGTGGCGGCCTGCAATCCATTTCGACACCCGTTTCATGCCTGCGTTTATACATCCCGGACACATAAACCCAAAGCCGCATTGCGCCGCACAATCACTTGAAGACAGGTTAAATGCCGCTTACCTCTCAGCCACCGCAATGAGGAGCCTTCCCGGATGACCGACCTGACCCCCCGCGAAATCGTCAGCGAGCTTGACCGATTCATCATCGGGCAGAAGGATGCCAAGCGCGCGGTTGCCGTGGCGTTGCGCAACCGCTGGCGGCGCAAGCAGCTGGGCGACGACCTGCGGGACGAGGTGTATCCCAAGAACATCCTGATGATCGGCCCGACCGGCGTCGGCAAGACCGAAATTTCGCGCCGCCTGGCCAAGCTGGCGCGCGCGCCCTTCATCAAGGTCGAGGCGACCAAGTTTACCGAGGTCGGCTATGTCGGGCGGGACGTGGAGCAGATCGTGCGCGACCTGATGGACGCCTCGGTCGCGATGACGCGCGACTACATGCGCGACGAGGTGAAATCGCGCGCCCACAAGGCCGCCGAGGAGCGCGTGATCAGCGCCATTGCAGGCGAGGATGCGCGCGAGGCCACGCGCGAGATGTTCCGCAAGAAACTGGTGTCGGGCGAACTGGACGACACGGTGATCGAACTGGATGTGGCCGATACCGCCAACCCGATGGGGATGATGGATATCCCCGGCCAGCCGGGCCAGATGGGCATGATGAACCTGGGCGAGATCTTTGGCAAAGCCTTTGGCCAGCGCACCGTGCGGCGCAAGATGACGGTGGCGGAAAGCTATGAAACGCTGATCGCGGAAGAGGCCGACAAGCTGCTGGACGAAGAGGTGGTGAAATCCACCGCGCTGGAAGCGGTCGAGGAAAACGGCATCGTGTTCCTGGACGAGATCGACAAGGTTTGCGCGCGCCAGGACGCGCGCGGCGGCGATGTCAGCCGCGAAGGCGTGCAGCGCGACCTGCTGCCGCTGATCGAGGGCACGACCGTTTCGACGAAATACGGGCCGGTGAAAACCGATCATATCCTGTTCATCGCGTCGGGCGCGTTTCACATCGCCAAACCGTCTGACCTGCTGCCGGAGCTTCAGGGCCGCCTGCCGATCCGGGTGGAGCTGCGCGCGCTGACCGAGGACGATTTCGTGCGCATCCTGACCGAAACCGACAACGCGCTGACGCGGCAGTATACCGCGTTGATGGCGACCGAAGAGGTTGCGGTGGATTTCACCGAGGACGGGATCAAGGCGCTGGCGAAGATTGCCGCCGACGTGAACCAGTCGGTCGAGAATATCGGCGCGCGGCGGCTTTACACCGTGATGGAGCGGGTGTTCGAGGAACTGTCCTTTACCGCGCCGGACCAGGCCGGGCAGGCGGTGACGGTGGATGCGGCGTTCGTCGATCAGAACCTCGGTGAACTGACCAAGGACGTGGACCTGAGCCGTTACGTCCTGTGACGCCGGTCAGGGCAGGGTGCGTTCGAGGAAGCGCAGCCAGTTTTCGTGGCACAGCTTGACGATCAGTGCGTCGCCATAGCCCGCGTCGAGCATCCGCCTGACCAGAACCGGCAGGTCGGCGGCGCTGTCCAGCCCTTCGGGCATCGGGGCGCCGTCAAAATCCGAGCCGAGACCGACATGATCCTCGCCCGCCATTTCGATCATCCGGTCGAGATGGGCGATGGCGTGATCCAGCGCGCCTGCGGCGTCGCGCCGTCCATCCGGGCGCAGGAACACGGTGCCGAAATTCAGCCCCGCCATGCCGCCGGTTTCCCCGATCGCGCGAAGCTGATCGTCGGTCAGGTTGCGGGCCGAGGGGGAAACCGCGTGTGCGTTGGAGTGGGTGGCCACCAATGCCGCGCCTTCGCCGGCGACATCGTAAAACCCCTTCATCGTCATGTGGCTGCAATCCACCACCATACGGCGGGCCACGCATTCGCGCACCAGCGCGCGGCCGGCATCCGTCAGGCCCGGCCCGGTATCGCCATCCGAGGGGTAGCGGAACGGCACGCCATGCGCAAAGGCGGTGGGCCGCGACCAGACCGGCCCGACCGAGCGCAGGCCAAGGTCGTAAAGCGTATCCAGCCCTTCCAGGTCCGGGCCGATGCATTCCGCGCCCTCCAAATGCAGGATCATCGCCATCGGATCGCCGGCGTTCCACGCGCGGCGCAGTTCGGCCCCTGACTTGCACAGCCAGACCTGCCCCGCCTTGTCCAGTTCCTGCGCGATACGGGCCTGCCCCTCGATCACGCTCCACGCTGTCGCGCGATCCATTTCCGGCGGCAGCGGCGTGTCGTAGGGCGGGTTGTCGAAGATCGCGAAATCGAGGCCGCGCGCCTGATCCAGCGCGAACATGGCAAAGAAGCCGCCGCCGAAGCCGCCCGCCTGCGCGCGCGGGATGGTGATATGCCCCGGCCCGGGCGCGGCGAAGCTTTCCGTTGCGGGCCGGTCGCCACGCCACAGGCGCAGCAGCGCGTCGTTATGGCCATCGAATACACGGATCTGTTCGGTCATGGCACCCCCTTGCCAGTCACTGTGGCAAGCTTGTCCGATTCCCGCCGCGATGACCATGGCCCACTGGCAATCATCCGGCGCGCGATCTAACTTGCGGCCAAACGCCCCTGAGGAGTCGGGCCGGATGCGCCGCGTAATCTTGATAAGCCTGGTGTTCCTGATCGCGGCCTGCGTGGATCGCGGTGCCACCGTCATCGTGCCCGAGGCGCTGAATATCGGCACGATCCGCGAAGTGCATGTCGCAACGCTGCGCGCGCCGAACGAACAGGGCTGGTTCGGGCGCGAGCGGGCGAAGGAGCTGTCGTTTTCCACGATAGCGGTCTCGGTTCCGCCCGAACACCGGCCCGGAAAGGTGCGGCCGGGCCTGGCGCGGCCCGATCCGCGCCGCGATTTCACAGTGGCCGCCCGCGAAGACCTGGAGGGCGACGATGCCTTTACCCGGCGTATCCGCGCACGGCTGCAGGCGATGCCACCGAATGAGCGCGAGATCACGGTTTTCGTCCATGGCTATAACAACAGCTATCTCGACGGCGTTTATCGGATGGCGCAGCTTTATCACGACCTCGAACTGCCGGGGGTGCCGGTGCATTACTCGTGGCCCAGCGCGGCGAACCCGCTGGGCTATACCTATGACCGGGACAGCGTGCTTTACGCGCGCGACGGGCTGGAACGGATGCTGCGCGACCTGCGGCAGGCAGGGGCGCGGCAGATCATCCTTGTCGGCCATTCGCTTGGCACGATGCTGGTTATGGAAACGCTGCGCCAGATCGAGATACGCGAACCCGGCTGGTCCGAGCGTGCGCTTGGCGGTGTGATCCTGATTTCGCCGGATCTGGATGTCGAACTGTTCGAGATGCAGGCGCGGCGCATCGCGGAATTGCCGCAGCCTTTCGCAATCTTCGTCAATACGCGCGACCGGGCGCTGGCGCTGTCGTCGCGCCTGAACGGTGCCAGCGCACGGCTGGGCAACCTGACCGATCCCGACGCGCTGGCACAACTGCCGGTGACGCTGATCGACGTTACCGCCTTTGCCGAGGGCGGATTGCGGCATTTCACGTTGGGAAACTCGCCGCTCTTGTTGCAGATCCTCGGGCAGAGCGCCGAGCTGGACGCGGCGTTCCAGCTTGACCGCGCGGGACAGTCGGGGCTGTTGCCCGGCACGATCATCACGGTGCAGAACGCCACGCAGCTGATCCTGTCGCCGCATCTTATCCTGCAGGACTGACAGGGTGGTCCGGGGGCTGGATTTCTTTCGGCTGAACGCAACGTGGTTGTCGACCGGGGCGTTGCTGATGTTCCTGTCGAGCTTTGGCCAGACGTTTTTCATCTCGCTTTTCGCGGGCGAGATACGCGCCGAGTTCGGGCTGAGCCATGGGGAATGGGGCGGTATCTATACGCTGGGCACCACCGCGTCCGCGGCGATCATGGTATGGGCCGGTGGCCTGACCGACCGGTTCCGCGTGCGGACACTGGCGCCGGTGGTTCTGATCCTGCTGGCGGGGGCCTGTGTCTGGATGGCCACGGCGCAAAGCGCGTGGATGCTGCCCGGCGTGATCCTTGCGCTGCGGTTCTGCGGGCAGGGGATGACAAGCCATGTGGCGGTGGTGGCGATGTCGCGCTGGTTCGTGAAGACGCGGGGGCGCGCCCTGTCGGTGGCGCTGCTGGGTTTCTCGGTAGGCGAGGCGCTGTTGCCGATCGTCTTCGTATCGCTGATGGGTCCGGTCGGATGGCGCAGCCTGTGGCTGGTCGCGGCGGGCATGGCGGTGCTGGGTATTCCGATCCTGATCGCGCTGTTGCGGAACGAGCGCACGCCGCAATCCATGGCGCGCGACAACCAGGCGCCGGGCATGGATGGGCGGCACTGGACCCGCGGCGAGGCGTTTCGCCATCGCCTGTTCTGGCTGATGGTGCCCGCCCTTCTGGGGCCGGCCGCGTTCAACACCGCATTCTTTTTCCAGCAGGTGCATTACGCCGGGGTCAAGGGCTGGGCGCATATTGAACTGGTGGCGCTGTTTCCGCTGTTCACGGCGATGAGCATCGGCGCGATGGTGATCTCGGGCTGGGCGCTGGACAAGTGGGGCACCGCGCGGCTTATGCCGTTTTACCAGCTGCCGATGGTGGCGGCGTTCATCGCGTTTTCGCTGGCCACCACACCGGCGGGCGCGCTGGTGGGGTTGTTCTTTCTGGCGATGACGACGGGTGCGAATGCGACACTGATCAACGCGTTCTGGGCCGAGTTCTATGGCACCGGCCATATCGGCGCGATCAAGGCGATGGCGGCGGCGGTTATGGTCCTGGGGTCGGCCATCGGGCCGGGGATCACCGGGGTGCTGATTGACCTCGGCGTCGGGATCGAGGTGCAGTATCTGGGCGTCGCGGGCTATTTCCTGGTTGCATCCGCGCTGATGACCATCGGCGTCCTGAACGCGCGGCGGGATCTACCGGTGGCGGCGTAGATAGACGTAATAGGCCCCGTCGCCGCCATGCGAGATATGCGCGGGCGACACTTGCAGCACCGCCTGCGCCAGCGGCGGCATCGACAGCCATTGCGGCGCCTGATGCTTCAGAACACCGCGCCGCACCGGGATCGGGCCGTCGCCGTCGCGATCCTTGCCCTTGCCGGTAATCACCAGAACCAGCCGCCGCCCCTTGGCATGCTGGGTGAGGATGAACCGGGTAAGTGCGGGATGGGCGCGGTCCAGCGTCATGCCGTGCAGGTCGATCCGCGCCTCGGGCGACAGTTTGCCCTTTTTCATGCGGCCGAACGTCTTGCGATCCATCGCCACGGGCGACAGTTCCAGCGCATCGCGCAGGCCGGGCGCAAGGTCGTGGGTGCCGCCGATCGGCTGGGCGGTCTGGCCAAGCGTGAAATCGGGGATGCGGGTCTTGGGCTGCTTTTCCGGCCGGGGTTTGGGGCGCGGGCTGTCCTTCGGGCTGCGTTCGGGATGGAGGCGCTGTGTCGTGTCGGCCACCTTGCGCCACAGGTCGATTTCGTCGGGGCGCAGCCTGCGCCGGCTCATTGTTCGCCCTCGGGCAAAAGGGCATAGGCGCGCTGGATCGGCAGCAGGACCAGCATCCGGCCCGGATCGCGCAAACGCCCCGCGGCGCGGCCGGCCAAATCGCCGGTGCCGAAAAAGATATCCGCCCGCTGCGCGCCCTTGATGGCCGATCCGGTATCCTGCGCGATCATCAGGCGGTGCAACGGGCTCTCGCCGCCCTTTTCAACCCAGACCGGCGCGCCCAGCGGCACATAGCGCGGATCGACGGCCACCGTGCGCATGGTCGTGACCGAGCGGTTCATGGCGCCGAGCGGGCCCCGTTCGGCAGGCACTTCGGACACCTCACGAAAGAATACGTAGGATGGGTTGTGCCGCAGCAGTTCCTGCCCTTCGAGAGGGTTCCGGCTGACCCAGCTTTTGATCACCTGGGCTGAAACCTGGTGCGGCTGGTAGACGCCGCGCCGCACAAGCTCGACCCCGATCGAGCGATAGTCGTGCCCGTTCGACCCGGCATAGCCGACGCGGATGGTGCGCCCGTTCGGCAACCTGATCCGTCCCGAGCCCTGCACCTGCAGAAAGAACAGCTCGACCGGGTCGTCGACCCAGGCGATTTCAAGCCCGCGACCTTGCAGCAGGGGACCTTCCTCGATCTCGCGCCGGCTGAGCCATTGCGCGGTGCGCCGCGCCTCGGGCGGCATCCGGTAGACGGGATGACGAAACCGGCCATCGGCACGCAGGCTGCCATCGAGTTCGGGTTCGAAATAGCCGGTGAACAGCGCGGCCTGCCCGTCCTCGATCAGGACCGGACGAAAGAACAGTTCGAAAAAGGCGCGGGGGTTTTCGATATTGTCGGCCACCGCGCACAGGCTTTGCCAGTCCGGCGCATCCATATCCATGCAGGTGTTGCGGAAGACGTCGAGGGCGGCGGCGTGATCGTCATCGTCCCAGCCGGCCAGATCCGGGAAATCAAGAACCTTGTATGTAGGTTCGGCACTGGTGGCGGGCGATGTCATGACCAGCCCCGCCAGAAGGGTCGCCCACAGCGCCGCACGCATCACTCACCCGTGGCGACCAGTTGCCAGTTGGGATCGTCGCTGCCCATGACGCGGGCAAAGGTCCAGACGTCGCGCTGGCGCTTGATCTCGTTCGGCTTGCCTTCGACGATTTCGCCCGCGTTGTCGCGCACGACCGATGTCAGCTCACCCACGAAGCGCACGCTTATCTCGGCCTCTTTGGTGGTGTCGTCGAACGTCGCTTCGGCAAGGGCCAGTTCGCGCAGGCCGACGAAATCGGCCTCGATCGTCAGGCCCTGCCCTTCGCGTACTTCGACCACTTCGGCGAAAGCTTCGTAGATATCCTGCGACATGAACGGCTTGATCCCGGCCAGGTCGCCGCGTTCGAACCCCATCAGGATCATCTCATAAGCGCCACGCGCGCCCTGCAGGAAATCGGCCACCGAGAACGAGGGCTCGATCCGCTTCATCGCGGCCAGCGCCCTGGCGGTTTCGCTGCCTTCCTCGGCATGGTCGGTGATGTCGTGATCGGGCCCGCCCTCGATCACCGCGAAATCCGGGCGCCGCGCCTCGTCCCCGGAACGGTTCACCTGCGACGGCGGACGTTCGAACCCCTCGCGGGTGCCCAGAACGCTTTTGAGGCGCAGGATCAGGAACACGGCGATGCCGGCCAGAACCAGAAGCTGAAGAATGGGGTTGTTCATCTTATCCTCTTAGCGGGGCATGGTAACGGGCACTTACCGCACCTATGTAGGTGACGCACCGGGCCAAGTCCACCGCGCGACCCGGCAAAAAGGAGGGTCATATGTGGCTGTTGCTGGCGTTCATCGCCGTTCCCATCATCGAGATCGCCCTGTTCATACAGGTCGGCGGGGCCATCGGCACCTGGCCGACGCTGGGGATCGTGGTGTTGACTGCGGTGATCGGCACGATGCTGATGCGGGCGCAGGGCGCGCTGGCGATGCAGGATCTGCAACGGTCCTTCAACGAGCTGCGCGACCCGACCGAGCCGCTGGCCCACGGGGCGATGATCCTGGTGGCGGGCGTGCTGCTGCTGACACCAGGGTTTTTCACCGACGCGCTGGGGCTGTCGCTGCTGATCCCGCAGGTGCGCAAGGCGGTACTGGCCTATATGCGGAGCCGCGTGCAGGTGCACAGCGTTCATTTCGGCCCCGGGGGTCCACGCCCGCGCGATCCCTACGATCCCCGGCATCCGGGGCGTGACGATATCATCGACGGCGAGTTTCACGAAGTTGACGAAGGTGCCGCCCATGTCGAACCGCCCAAGCGCCCGACGCACAAACCGTCGGGCTGGACCAAGCATTGAGGCGCCGGGGCCATCCTGTTAAGACAGCGCGCAAGTTCCGCAACGGTTTGGAGATAACGACACATGGCCGATAACCAAGGCGCGCAACAGGCGCCCCAGGTCAAGATGAACATCCTGACGCAATTCATTCGTGACCTGTCCTTCGAGAATATCCTGGCGCAAAAGGGCGTGCAGGGCGAGGTGCAGCCCGACGTTCAGGTGCAGGTCAACCTGGATGCCAAGAAGCGCCCCGCCGATCACCAGTTCGAAGTGACGATCAAGCTTCAGGTGGAATCCAAGGCCAAGGACAGCGATGCGCGGCTGTTCCTTATTGAGCTTGAGTACGCCGGCATCTTCCATATCGAGGGCGTGCCTGAGGATCAGATGCACCCTTTCCTGCTGATCGAATGCCCGCGGATGCTGTTCCCGTTCGTGCGGCGGATCGTGTCCGACGTGACGCGCGACGGTGGCTTCCCGCCGCTGAACCTGGAGAATATCGACTTCGTTCAGCTTTACCGCAACGAATTGCTGCGCAGGCAGCAGGCGCAGGGCAACAACAAGGCCGACGCCTGACGCCTCAGCCCAGTTTCGACCACAGCGCGCCGTCGCCCATCGCCTTGACAAAGGCGTCATGGGCGGCGGCCTCTTCGTTGGTAAGGCGCGACGGCAGCGGCGCCGGTCGTGGTTTCGGCTTCCATACGGGTGCGCCGGTATCGCCGCTGTCGGTGGTAACGGTGGCAAGGCCGAAATCGGGTTGCCGCCCGCCGATCAGTTCAAGATAGACCTCGGCCAGGATCTCGGAATCGAGAAGCGCGCCGTGCAGCGTGCGCGACGAATTGTCGATGCCGAACCGCCGGCACAGCGCATCCAGCGATGCCGGCGAGCCGGGAAACTTCTTCCGGGCGATGGCCAGCGTGTCGACGGCGCGCACCCATTCCAGTTCGGGCAACCCTATCCAGCGCAGTTCGGCATTCAGGAATTTCATGTCGAAGGCGGCATTGTGAATGACCAGCTTTGCGTCGCCGACAAAGTCGAAAAACGCCTGCCCGACCTGTTTGAACACCGGCTTGTCGCGCAGGATCACCTCGCCATCCCTGGGCGGGCGGGGATTTATCAGAAGATCCGGGCCGATGCCGTGAATTTCGAAGGCACCGTCGGGCATGTCGCGTTCGGGGTTGATATACTGGTGATAGGTCCGCCCCGTAGGCATGTGGTTGAACAGCTCGATCGCCCCGATCTCGACGATCCGGTCGCCCTGATCGGGTTCGAACCCCGTGGTTTCGGTATCCAGAACGATCTCACGCATGTTTCATCCGTTTTCTTATATCGGCAATGACATCCTGCACCTGTTGCTGCGCGTGGTCCATGCTGTCAGTGACAATAACGTAATCGGCGCGCGCACGTTTTTCGGCATCCGGCATCTGCTTGGCGCGGATGGTCTGATACTGGTCCTCGGTCATAGTGCCACGCGCCAGAACCCTCTCACGTTGTGTGTCGGCGTCGACCGAAACGACGGCCACCGCATTCATACGCGCATCGCCGCCGGTTTCGAACAGGAGCGGAATGTCAAACACCAGGATATCGGATGTGGCTGTCTCGATGAAAACCGCGCGATCCTGCCCGACAAGCGGGTGAACGATCTGCTCGATCCGTTTCAGCGCCGCGGGATCGCGGCCGATGATCTCTTTCAGCCGGTCACGCGACACGGCGCCATCCACGATCGCGTCGGGAAAGGCGGCCTGCATCGGCGCGACGGCGGCACCCCCGCGGGAGTAAAGCCGGTGCACGGCGGCATCGGCATCCCAGACGGCGCATCCCGCCTCGGCGAAAAGGCGGGCGGTGGTCGATTTGCCCATGCCGATAGACCCGGTAAGACCCAGACGAAAGCTCATCGCAGGGCCGCTGCCCGTGCTGCGGCATCGACCGTCGGGCGCATCCCGAACCAGCGTTCGAAGGCCGGCACCGCCTGATGCAAGAGCATCCCCAGCCCGTCGACCGTGACGCAGCCCATTTCCTCGGCCACCCGCAACAGGCGGGTTTGCAGGGGCGCATAGACCAGATCGGTCACGACCGCACCCTTGCGCAAACCGTCCAGCGGCACACGCAGTTCGGGTTTGCCGACCATGCCAAGGCTCGTGGTGTTCACGATCGTGGTGGCCTCTTCCAGCATGTTGCCCGCCTGCACCCAGTCGACGACCTTGAGCCGCTTGCCGAAGTCCTGCTGCAGCGCCTCGGCACGGATGCGGGTGCGGTTCGAGATCAGGATTTCCGGCACCCCCACGTCAATAAGCGATGCGATGACCGCGCGCGCCGCGCCACCCGCGCCAAGAACCGCGGCCGGACCGGCCTGCGGGTTCCATTGCGGGGCCCCCTGGCGCAGGTTTTCGACAAATCCGTAACCGTCGGTATTGTCGGCATGGATCTTGCCATCCTTGCGAAAGATCAGCGTATTTGCCGCCCCGATCAGGATTGCACGGTCGGTGATCAGGTCCGCGATCTCCATCACCTTTTCCTTGTGGGGCACGGTGATGTTCACACCCACGAACCCGGCCTTCGGCAGCGTGGTTATGACCTCGCGCAGGTTTTCGGGCGCGACGTCCATCGGGATGTAATAGCCGGGGATGCCATAGGTTTTCAGCCAGTGGCGATGCAGCTGCGGCGACTTGGAATGCGCAATGGGCGAGCCGATCACACCGGCCAGCGGAATACGCGGTAACGTCATTGTTGCAAATCCCCCCGCAACGTCAAATAGGACAGAAGTTCAAGTAGTGGCATACCCAAAACCGTAAAATAGTCGCCTTCGACCCGTGAGAACAAGCGCACGCCTTCCTCTTCGAGCTTGTAGGCACCCACGCTGTCGGAAATGCCGGGCCAGTTGCGTTCGAGATACCCGTCAAGGAACGCGTCCGAGAAATCGCGCATCATCAGCCGGACGGTTCCCACGAAACGCCAGATCGGTTGCCCGTCTTCGCAGATCACGGCAGCCGACAAAAGCTGGTGGCGTTTACCCCGTAACGTGCGCAGCTGATCGCGGGCATCGTCACGCGATGCGGGTTTCGCAAGAAGACGGTTGTCGAAGCTCAGCACCTGGTCGCAGCCGATCACCAGCGCGCCGGGATTGCGATCGCTGACCTTGCGCGCCTTCAGCTCGGCCAGGGCATCGGCGATATCGCGGGCCGCGGCGCCCTCGGCCAAAAGCGCGTCGCGCACCATATCCTCGTCCACGCGCGCGGCCTGAACGTCGAATTCGACGCCTGCCTGTGTCAGCATCTTCCGGCGGATCGAAGAGCCGGAGGCCAGTATGATCTTTTGCGCCATGTGGATAATTCCGTGGGGAAGTTTAAGGATTTCTTAAGGAAGATGGCGGGGTAAATCCACCGCTCCTGTTCAGACGTGGAAAAATGGGCATTTCCAGCCCGTCTCATGCCAAGTTCCTCACCTGTGAAAAGGATAAGTGGCAGGTTGTCGACAGTTCGGTTTATCCGGGATTATGAACCTGACTTTCCACAGGTTTCAGTCGATAAGTAACGATGTAAGCCACTGTAATAATTATTCAATTACGATTTATCCCCGATATCCAAACCTGGTGGATAGTCTTGTCCGACCTGTGGGAAAACCGGGGGTAACGTAGTAATCCACCGATGGTCCGGTCCCCAACAAAATCATCATCTCTTTCTTTATAAAAATATTAATATTAAGGATGGCCGGGCTGACCGGAGGCCCGTGAATGTCTGACCTGCTTGCAATCCTGTATCCGTGGAACAAGGCCATTCATATCATGGCCGTGATCACCTGGATGGCAGGGATATTCTATCTGCCCCGGCTGTTCGTCTATCACGCGGAGCAGGCACAGACCGGCGATGTGAAGGACGAGGTGTTTCGCATCATGGAATACAAGCTGCTGCGCTATATCATGAACCCGTCGATGATCGTGGTGTGGGTGTTCGGGCTGGCGCTGGTGTTCACCCCGGGGATCGTGGATTGGGGTATGATCTGGCCCTGGACCAAGGCGGCGTCGGTTCTGGCGATGACGTGGTTTCACATGTGGCTTGCCGCGCGGCGCAAGGATTTTGCCGCGGGGAACAATCGGCTTGCCGGGCGGCGCTATCGCATGATGAACGAGTTGCCGACGATCCTGATGATCGTGATCGTGCTGTCGGTGGTCATCAAGTTCTGAGTCCATTTGACTCATGCCGCGCACGGGCGTAAAAGCGCGATCAAGCTGCCCGTCCGGGTGGATGTTTTCCATTCAAAGAACTGACCATGGGCTGCGCGCGGCGCGGCCGGTCGTGCAAGGTGTATCCCAAATGTCCGAGAACCGTCTGAACCTGGCCGAGCTGAAGGCGAAAAGCCCCAAAGACCTTTTGGCGATGGCCGAAGAGCTTGAGATCGAGAACGCCTCGACCATGCGCAAGGGCGAAATGATGTTCCAGATCCTCCGCGAAATGGCGGATGAGGGGTGGGAGATCGGTGGCGATGGCGTGCTGGAAGTGCTGCAGGACGGGTTCGGTTTCCTGCGCTCGCCCGAGGCAAACTATCTGCCGGGCCCCGATGACATCTATGTTTCGCCCGACATGATCCGCCAGTATTCGCTGCGCACGGGTGACACCGTGGAAGGTGTGATCAAGGCGCCGGACGACAATGAAAGGTATTTCGCGCTGACCAGCGTGAACCAGATCAATTTCCAGGAGCCGGACAAGGCCCGTCACAAGATCGCGTTCGACAACCTGACGCCGCTTTATCCCGATGAGCGCCTGAAGATGGAGATCGAGGACCCGACGATCAAGGACCGTTCGGCCCGTATCATCGACCTGGTGGCGCCCATCGGCAAAGGCCAGCGGTCGCTGATCGTCGCGCCGCCGCGGACGGGTAAGACGGTTCTGTTGCAGAACATCGCCCATTCGATCGAAACCAACCACCCCGAGGTGTACCTGATCGTTCTGCTGATCGACGAACGCCCCGAGGAAGTGACCGACATGCAGCGCAGCGTGAAGGGCGAGGTGATTTCCTCGACCTTCGACGAGCCTGCGACGCGGCACGTCGCGGTGTCGGAAATGGTGATCGAGAAAGCCAAGCGCTTGGTCGAGCATAAACGAGATGTTGTTATTCTTCTCGACTCGATCACAAGACTTGGTAGGGCCTTCAACACCGTCGTGCCGTCCTCGGGCAAGGTTCTGACCGGTGGTGTGGATGCGAACGCCTTGCAGCGACCCAAGCGGTTCTTCGGTGCCGCGCGGAATGTCGAGGAAGGCGGATCGCTGACCATCGTCGCGACCGCGCTGATCGACACCGGCAGCCGGATGGACGAGGTGATCTTTGAAGAATTCAAGGGCACCGGCAACAGCGAGATCGTTCTGGACCGCAAGGTTGCCGACAAGCGCGTGTTCCCGGCCATTGATATTCTCAAATCGGGCACGCGGAAAGAGGATCTGCTGGTCGATAAATCGGACCTGGCCAAGACCTATGTCCTGCGCCGCATCCTGAACCCGATGGGCACGACGGATGCGATCGAATTCCTGATTTCGAAGCTCAAGCAGACCAAGACGAATTCGGAATTCTTCGATTCGATGAACACCTGACGCGCCGACGGTGCCGAGGTTTGACCGATGGACACAATTTTCGCCCTTGCCACCGCACCCGGCAAGGCCGGGGTCGCGGTGATCCGCGTTTCCGGTCCGCAGGCTTTCGCGGCCTGTGAAAAGCTGTCCGGGGGCGTGCCGGAACCTCGTCGCGCCAGTCTGCGGCGGTTGCGCGATCTGTCGGGCGATACCCTGGACGAGGCATTGGTTCTTTGCTTTGAAAAGGGGCGCAGCTTTACCGGCGAAGATGTGGTTGAGTTTCAGTGCCACGGGTCCGTGGCGATCACCTCGGCTATTCTGCGGACCCTGGGGCAGGTTGACGGGTTGCGAATGGCCGAACCGGGCGAGTTCACGCGCCGGGCGCTTGAAAGCGGGCGTCTGGATCTGACCCAGGTCGAAGGATTGGCGGACCTGATCGAATCCGAGACCGAGGCGCAGAGGAAACAGGCGCAACGGTTGTTGGACGGTGCGATTGGCGATCAGGCGGAAATCTGGCGCCGTGATCTGATCCGCGCGGCGGCTTTGCTGGAAGCGACGATAGATTTCGCGGACGAGGATGTGCCGGAGGATGTTTCCGACGAGGTTCTGGCGCTTGTTGCAAAGACACGGGCCGCGATATCGGAGCAGCTGAGAGGGATTGACGCTGCCGAGCGTGTGCGAACGGGGTTTGAGGTGGCCATCGTCGGGGCGCCGAATGTAGGAAAATCAACGCTTCTGAACGCCCTTGCGGGGCGCGAGGCAGCGATAACCTCGGAATATGCGGGCACGACCCGGGATGTGATCGAGGTTCGGATGGATCTTGGTGGATTGCCGGTCACCGTTCTGGATACCGCCGGTATCAGGGAAACCGTGGATCACGTGGAGGGTATTGGTATCGCCCGTGCGCGTGAGCGTGCACAATCCGCTGATCTGCGTGTTTTCCTGGTGGACGATGCGCCGCCTGAATTGGAGCCCATGCCGCAGGATATTGTGGTGCAGGCCAAGGCCGATCTGCGGGGAGAAGGCGTATCCGGGCTGACCGGGCAGGGCGTGGGGCAATTGGTAAGCGATATTACCGACCGCCTGAAGGATCAGGCTGCGCAGGCGGGGCTGGCAACGCGGGAACGTCACAGGCTTGCATTGGCACGGGCGATTTCTGGCCTCGAACTGGCCGAGGACCATGTCAGAATCGGTGGGATGCAGTACGATCTGGCAGCGGAAGAGTTGCGAAATGTTGTCCGGTCCCTTGAATCCTTGCTTGGGCGGATAGATGTGGAAAATCTGCTGGATGAAATCTTTGCCAGCTTTTGTCTTGGGAAGTGAGGAGTGTTTCACGTGAAACATTTTGACTTCGATGTTCTGGTTGTCGGCGGGGGCCATGCGGGTGCGGATGCCGCGCATGCGGCTGCCCGTATGGGTGCGCGCACCGCGCTGGTCACGCTGCGGCGCGACGGGATCGGTGTGATGTCCTGCAACCCCGCCATCGGTGGGCTGGGCAAAGGGCATCTGGTGCGCGAGATTGATGCGCTGGACGGCGTGATGGGGCGTGTTGCGGATAAGGCGGGCATACAGTTTCGGCTGCTGAACCGGCGCAAGGGTCCGGCGGTGCAGGGGCCGCGGGCACAGTCTGACCGCAAGATTTACCGCACAGAAATGCAGGCTGAGATGGATGCCCGGCCCGGCCTGACGATTGTCGAGGGTGAAGCGACGGATTTCCTGATGGATGATGGCCGGGTTTCCGGCCTGATCCTGGGGGATGGCAGTGAAATTCGGGCGAAAACAGTTGTTCTGACCACCGGCACTTTCCTGCGTGGCGTGATCCATATCGGCGATGTTTCGCGTCCGGGTGGGCGGATGGGGGATAAACCCTCTGTTCGCCTGGCCGAGCGAATCGACAGTTTTGCCCTGCCATTGGGGCGGCTGAAAACCGGCACACCGCCCCGCCTGGACGGCCGCACAATCGCCTGGGATAAGCTGGAAGAGCAGCCGGGCGACGACGATCCGGTAATGTTTTCCTTTCTTTCCAAGGGGCCGTTCGTTCGACAGGTGTCCTGCGGGATCACGCACACGAATGAGCGCACGCACGAGATCATCCAGAACAACCTGACGCGGTCGGCAATGTATGGCGGCCATATCGAGGGGGTTGGCCCCCGGTATTGCCCGTCGATTGAGGATAAGGTCGTGCGGTTTGCCGACAAGTCATCGCATCAGATCTTTCTTGAGCCCGAGGGCCTGAACGACCACACGGTTTATCCGAACGGCATTTCGACCTCACTGCCCGAGGATGTTCAGCACGACTATGTGCATTCGATTTTCGGGCTGGAGGAGGCTACGATCCTGCAGCCGGGTTATGCGATCGAATACGATTACGTCGATCCGCGCGCGCTGGATTTGCGGCTCGCGGTACGGAGCGTTCCGGGGCTGTACCTGGCCGGGCAAATCAACGGTACGACGGGATATGAGGAGGCTGCGGCGCAAGGGCTTGTCGCCGGGTTGAATGCGGCGGCCGAGGCGTTGGGGCGCGATCCGATCACGTTCAGCCGGTCCGACAGCTATATCGGTGTGATGATCGACGACCTGACCACCAGGGGTGTAAGCGAGCCATATCGCATGTTCACCTCGCGCGCCGAGTTCCGGCTGTCGCTGCGCGCGGATAACGCGGATCAGCGCCTGACGCCGCTTGGTTTGGGTATTGGCTGTGTCGGTGAACAGCGTAAGCGCGCCTTTGGTACAAAGATGGAGCGGTTGGAAGCAGGGAAGGCGCTGCTCGAATCGCGCACCTATACGCCGCGCGAGGTGGCCTCGCTCGGGCTGAAGGTGAATCAGGATGGCGCGCGGCGGAGCGGGTTTCAGATTCTGGCATTTCCCGATGTCAGTTTCGAGGATGTGATTCGGCTGGAACCGGGGTTGAGCGGCGTCGATGAAGAGACGCGGCGCCAGTTGGAGCGCGATGCGCTCTACGCCAATTATATCGAGCGCCAAAAGCGGGATGTTGAGGCCATGAAGCGGGATGAACAACAGGTTATCCCGCCGGATTTCGAGTTTTCGGTCATTGAGGGGCTGTCAAACGAGCTGAAAGTAAAGCTTGCCGCCACACGGCCGGGCAATCTCGCCCAGGCGGCCCGGATTGACGGGATGACGCCGGCGGCGCTGACCTTGATCCTGGCGCGGTTGCGTCGTGAAAGACGCGAGAAGTCGGCGTGATGCATGAAACCCCCGGAGTCGATGTTTCACGTGAAACAATCGCGCGGCTGGAACACTACGTGGCGCTTTTGAAAAAGTGGAACCCGCGCATCAACCTGGTCAGCAGGTCAACGCTGGCCGATGCGTGGGAACGGCATGTCAGGGATTCTTTGCAAATATTGTCGCTTGCGCCAGCCGGATGGAAGACGTGGGCGGATCTGGGGAGTGGCGGCGGTTTTCCGGGGTTGGTGATTGCGATCGCGGCATTGGAGCTGAATCCCGGCGCCCGCGTCATACTGGTGGAAAGCGACCAGAGAAAATGCGCTTTTCTTCGCACAGTGATCCGCGAAACCGGTGCAAATGCCGAAGCGATCGCCCGGCGTATCGAGGATGTACAGCCGATCGGCGCGAATGTCGTTTCGGCGCGAGCGCTGGCCGATCTTTCGACGCTTTTGGAGTTCGCCGAAAGGCATGGCGGTGAGGGGTGTGTCGCGCTGTTTCCCAAGGGCGCCACATGGAAAAAAGAACTTACCGAAGCACAGCAGGAGTGGGAATTCTCCTGCGCCCGATATAAAAGTGAAACCGAAGAAAAATCCGTCATCCTGAGGATCGAAGGAGTCGCCCGTGTCTGACCCCACACGCCCGCCTGGGCCACGCATCATCGCTGTTGCAAACCAGAAGGGCGGCGTGGGCAAGACCACTACGGCCATCAACCTTGCCGCAGCGCTGTCGGCGCAAGGCCAGCGCGTGCTGATCATCGACCTTGATCCGCAGGGCAATGCATCAACGGGGCTGGGGATCGAGGTGGATGATCGCGAGCTTACCACCTACGAGCTGTTGCTTGAGGATATCGAGCTTGGCACGGTGATCCAATCGACGGAAACTGAAAATCTGTTCATCGTTCCGGCGACGATTGATCTGAGTTCGGCGGATATCGAGCTGATATCCAACGAAAAGCGCAGCTTTCTTTTGCATGATGCGCTGCGTCAGCACGCGATGGATGATTTCCGCTTTGATTACATCCTGATTGACTGCCCGCCTTCGCTGAACCTTCTGACGGTCAACGCGATGGTTGCGGCGCATTCCGTGCTGGTCCCGCTGCAATCCGAATTCTTTGCGCTTGAGGGGCTTTCTCAGCTTATGCTGACGATTCGAGAGGTGCGCCAGACCGCGAACCCGAACCTGAGGATCGAAGGTATTGTGTTGACCATGTATGACAAACGCAACAGGTTGAGTCAGCAGGTCGAGCAGGATGCGCGGGAAAACCTGGGGGATCTGGTTTTCAAAACGGTAATCCCCCGGAACGTGCGCGTGTCCGAGGCGCCGTCTTACGCGGTGCCGGTTCTGGATTACGATCCCACCTCCAAGGGGGCGCAGGCCTATCTTGATCTGGCGCGGGAAATCCTGCGGAATCACACGAAACTTGCGGCATGAGTGACGGAGACGGCAATATGGACAAGAAAACCAAATCGCGCGGGTTGGGCCGTGGCCTGTCGGCCCTGATGGCGGACGTCAATGCCGAAGAGGGGGGGCAGGAAAACGCGCCACGCCGCGCCGACCTGTCGGTTCCGATCGAGCGGATTCATCCGAACCCCGATCAGCCGCGCCGCAGTTTTACGCCCGAGCAGCTGGAAGAGCTTTCCGCCTCGATCAAGGAAAAGGGTATTATCCAGCCACTGATTGTCCGGCCGCGTCCTGACAGCGATGGCGAGTACGAGATCGTCGCGGGCGAGCGGCGTTGGCGGGCGGCTCAGATGGCGCGTCTGCACGAAGTCCCCGTTCTCGTGCGGGATTTCAACGATACCGAAGTTCTTGAGGTTGCGATTATCGAGAACATCCAGCGCGCCGACCTGAACCCGGTGGAAGAGGCCGCGGGCTATCGTCAGCTTATGGACAAGTTCGGCCATACCCAGGAAAAACTGTCCGAGGTTCTGGGGAAAAGCCGCAGCTACATCGCCAACCTCGTGCGCCTGCTGAGCCTGCCGGACGAGGTGCAAACCTATCTGCGTGAGGGGAAACTGTCAGCCGGTCATGCGCGCGCGCTGATCACGTCAGAAGATCCCGCAGGCCTTGCCCGCAAGGTGATCCAAAAGGGCCTGTCGGTGCGCGAAACCGAAAGCCTGGCGAAAAAGGCCGTTGGCAACATCTTCGCCGAGAGTGGCAAGACGACGCCGAAAAAGGCGGCTGAAAAGGATGCCGATACCAAGGCCCTTGAAGGGGATTTGTCGGCCGGCCTGGGCATGAAGGTCGAGATCGACCACGATAAAGGGCAGGAATCGGGTCGATTGGTGATCCGTTACGATTCCCTCGACGATCTTGATGAGCTGTGCATGCGCCTGTCGGCTATGCGCTAGGGCGCGACCAGAGGAAGATCAGGACGCAGGACAGGACAACGGCCTGAATCGCCAGTATCTGCCAGCGCAGCCCAAGCAGCAGCGAGACCGCGAAAACCAGCACGATCGACAGGGTTGCGATGCGTTTGCCGCGCGGATTTATCGCGCCGCGTTCCTGCCAGTCGATGATCGACGGGCCGAATGTCGGGTGGGCCAGTATCCAGCCATGCAGGCGTTCGGATGAGCGTGCGAAAAAGAACGCGGCCAGCAGCATGAAGGGAACGGTCGGCAAAAGCGGCAGAAAGATTCCGATCAGGCCCAACCCGACCGAAAGAAGCCCCAGACTGGCCCAGACAAAGCGCATTTCAGTCTACCAAAAGCTGTTCCAGAACCGCATTGAGCACCAGCCGCCCCTCGGCCGTCGGACGCAGGAATGCGGCGTCATGCTCGATCATGCCGATATCCTGAAGATAGCGCAATTTGTCCTGCGGCAAAGGCCGGCCCGCGATACGCGCATATCTGCGCGGATCAATGCCTTCGACCAGGCGCAGGCCCATCATCAGGAATTCATCGGCCTGATCGGAGGGGGCGATGGGGCTGCGAAGCTCGTCGGCATTTCCGGCTTCGGCCTGCTGCAGCCATTTTCCCGGAGCGCGCCATTGCTCTGTGGCGTGGCGTTGTCCGTTCAGTGTCAGACGCCCATGCGCGCCGGGGCCGATGCCGATGTAATCACCGTAACGCCAATAGATCCTGTTATGCCGGGATTCCGCGCCGGGACGGGCATGGTTCGACACCTCGTAGGCCAGAAACCCGGCCGCACCGCAAATGTCCTGCGTGGCCTGGTACATATCGGCGGCCTGATCGTCCTGCGGCAGTCCGCGCAGCTTTCCGGCATTGTACCTGTCGCCGAACGCGGTGCCCTGTTCGATGGTCAGTTGGTAAAGCGACAAATGATCGACAGCCATGGACAGTGCCTGGTTCAGCTCGTCCTGCCAGTCCTCCAGGGTTTGATCCTGTCTTGCATAAATCAGGTCAAAGCTGACGCGCTCAAACTGATTGCGCGCGATGTCGAAAGCGCGCCGGGCCTCGTCAACCGTGTGGATACGGCCAAGCCGGGCAAGATCGCGGTCGTTCAGCGCCTGGATGCCCATCGAGATACGATTCACGCCAGCCTGTGCATATCCGGCAAAGCGCCCGGCCTCGACCGAGCCGGGATTCGCCTCCAGCGTGACCTCAAGATCGTTGGCGGCGGGCCAGTGGTGGCGGATGCGTTCCAGAATACCGGCAACCACATACGGTTGCATAAGGCTGGGCGTGCCGCCACCGAAGAACACGGATGTCAGAACGCGGTTAGGCACCTTGGCGGCATAGCGGTCGATTTCGGCGATATAGGCGCTGAGCCAGCGGGATTGGTCGATTTCGCGGGCAACGTGGCTGTTGAAGTCGCAATATGGGCATTTGGCCTGACAAAAGGGCCAGTGCAGATAAAGGCCAAAGCCCCCCTCTTGCCAGTCCTCAGCCAAAACAGCCCGCGACGAATTTGCGGAATGCATCCGCGCGGTGGCTGATCCTGTTCTTTTCCCAGCGGTCCATTTCACCGAAGGTGATGTTGTAGCCTTCGGGCATAAAGATCGGGTCGTATCCATGACCCTGATCGCCGCGCATCGGCCACACGACGCGGCCGGGCATCACGCCGGGGAAAACCTCGTCACGCCCGTCTGGCCAGGCAAGCACCAGCGTGCAGCAAAATCGCGCGGTCCAGGGCTCCGGCGTGCCTGACGCGAGCAGTTTGTCATGGGTGCGGGTCATGGCCATGACAAAATCACGACCAGTCTCTGTTTCGGCCCAATCGGCGGTATAAACGCCGGGTGCACCGCCCAAGGCGTCGATCTCGATACCCGAGTCGTCGGACAGCGCGGGCAGGCCCGTGGCCCTGGCGGCGGCATGGGCCTTGATGCGCGCGTTTTCCACGAAGCTCGTGCCATCCTCGACCGGCTCGGGCAGATCCATCTCAGCCCCACCCACCACGCTGACGCCAAACGGTTCCAGAAGAGCGGCGATTTCTTCCAGCTTGCCCTTGTTGTGGGTGGCGACCAGCAGGCGGTCGCCCTGGAACCGGCGTGTCATGCCACCGCCGCCATTTGGGCCGCAACCAGTTCGCCAACGCCTTTTTCAGCAAGATCCAGAAGCTGGTTCATCTGGTCGCGGGAATAGGTGGCGCCCTCGGCGCTCATCTGCACCTCGATCAGACGACCGTCGGCGAGCATGATGAAATTGCCGTCGACGCCGGCCTCGGAATCCTCGGGATAATCGAGATCCAGCACCGGTTGGCCCGCGTAAATTCCGCAGGATACCGCCGCGACAGGCGAGACAAGCGGATCGCTGAGGACATCTCCCGCCTTCATCAGCTTGTTCACGGCCAGTTTCAGCGCAACCCATCCGCCGGTGATCGAGGCGCAGCGGGTGCCGCCATCGGCCTGGATCACATCGCAATCCACGGTGATCTGCCGCTCACCCAGTGCCACGCGGTCGACGCCCGCGCGCAGGGACCGCCCGATCAGCCGTTGAATTTCCACGGTGCGCCCGCCCTGTTTGCCGGCCGACGCCTCGCGCCGCATCCGCGAGGTGGTGGAACGCGGCAGCATCCCGTATTCCGCCGTGACCCAGCCAAGGCCGGACCCCTTGATAAAGGGCGGTACGCGATCTTCGATCGTGGCGGTGCACAGGACATGGGTGTCGCCCATGCGGATCATGCATGACCCTTCCGCATGTTTCGTGACCCCTGTTTCGATTGAAACCGGGCGCATTTCGCTTAAATCTCGTCCAGACGGGCGCATGGCATCTCCTCGCTTTGCACTCTGGGGATACAGGCGTGACGGGCCCATGCGCAACCCCGATTGACCTTTGCAACCCTTCCCCTTTAATGGCCTCTTGTCTGAGGTTCCGACGATGCACGACGACACGAACATTCTGGCTGAGATGAACGACCGCTCGCGCGAGGTGTTTCGCCGCGTGGTCGAGGGCTATCTGGAAAGCGGCGACCCCGTGGGCAGCCGCACCCTGACCCGCACGTTAAGCGAAAAGGTCAGTGCGGCCACGATCCGTAACGTCATGCAGGATCTGGAGCTTCTCGGGCTTCTCGGCAGTCCGCATGTCAGCGCGGGCCGCGTTCCGACGCAGCTGGGCCTTCGGCTGTTCGTGGACGGGCTGCTTGAGGTGCGCGATCTGGACGAATCCGACCGCAAGAAGATCGACGAAACCGCGGGCAGTAACAGCCAGGATGTCGGTGGCCTGCTGGATCGGGTCAGCACGGCATTGTCCGGCGTGACGCAGGGTGCGTCGCTGGTTCTGGCCCCCAAGCACGAGGCGCCGATCAGGCATGTCGAGTTTGTCAGCCTCGGGGCTGACCGTGCTTTGGTAGTGCTGGTGTTCTCGGACGGGCATGTGGAAAACCGGCTGTTCACCCCGCCTGTCGGGCAAACGCCATCCTCGATGCGTGAGGCGGCGAATTTCCTGAACGCCCTGGCCGAGGGTCGCACGCTGAGCGAACTTCAGGCCGTGATCCGGCGCGAAATCACGCTGCGCCGGCAAGAGATCGACACGCTGGCGCGCGACCTGGTGGAAAGCGGCCTTGCCGTGTGGGAGAGCGAAGGCGAACATGGCGAACGGCTGATCGTCCGCGGGCGGTCGAACCTGCTGTCCGACGAAACCTCCGAGGCCGAGCTGGAAATGATCCGCACGCTGTTCGATGATCTTGAACGCAAGCGCGACATCGCCGAATTCCTGCAACTTGCCGAAACCGGCGAGGGTGTGCGGATTTTTATCGGCTCCGAGAACAAACTTTTCTCACTTTCGGGTTCATCTTTGGTCGTCTCTCCATATATGAACGCTGACCGGAAGATCATGGGCGCGGTGGGCGTGATCGGCCCCACGCGCCTGAACTATGGACGCATCGTGCCGATTGTGGATTACACGGCGCAACTGGTCGGAAAACTGATTTCAGACCGCAGTTAGAGGTGAAAGATGGCAGAGCCCAGGGAAGAGGAATTCCTCGACGATATCGAACAGGCCGAGGCCGAGGCGAACGCCGCCGCCGAAGAAGAGATCACTGACGAGGCGGCAGAGGTCGATGCCCTGCGCGCCGAACGTGACGAATATCGTGACAAGTTCATGCGCGCGCTGGCAGACGCCGAAAATTCGCGTAAGCGCGCCGAAAAGGATCGCCGCGAGGCCGAGCAATATGGCGGGTCCAAGCTGGCCCGCGACATGCTGCCGGTTTACGACAACCTCAAGCGTGCGCTTGAGGCCGCGACCGATGAACAGCGCGCGGCCTTCGGTCCGTTGCTCGAAGGGGTCGAACTGACCCTGCGCGAGCTTCTCAACGTGTTCGGCAAGCACGGGATCGAGCTTGTCAGCCCGGTTGAGGGCGACCCGTTCGACCCGCAACTGCACCAGGCCATGTTCGAGGCGCCGGTGCCCGGCACCAAGGCCGGGCAGATCATCCAGGTTTCGGCCGAAGGTTTCATGCTGCACGACCGCCTGCTGCGGCCCGCGCAGGTCGGCGTGTCGTCGAATACCGGGGCATAAGCATTGCGGGACGGGTGGCGTCACCCGTCCTTTGCCAGCATCTCACGCAGATCGTAGAGCGCCTGCAACGCCTCGCGCGGGGTCAGGTCGTCGGGGCGAATCTCGCGCAGGCGGTCTTCGACCCCGGATGATTGCGCAGGCTTGGCGGGCGCCGGTGCGGGCGCTGCGGCGAACAACGGCAGATCGTCGATCAGCGCCTTGGGTTTTGCCGCGCCTTCCCGTTCGCCCTGTTCCAGCGCATCCAGAACGACCCGGGCCCGCGCCACCACCGATTCCGGCAGCCCGGCCAGTTTGGCCACCTGCACCCCGTAGGACCGGTCGGCCGCGCCCTTGCGCACCTCGTGCAGGAAAATCACGTCGCCTTCGTATTCGCGCACGGCAACGGTGGCGTTATCGACGCGATCCAGCTTGCCGGCCAGTTGCGTCAGCTCGTGATAATGCGTGGCGAACAGCGCGCGGCAGCGATTGACCTCGTGCAGATGTTCCAGCGTGGCCCAAGCAATCGACAGCCCGTCATAGGTGGCGGTGCCGCGCCCGATTTCATCGAGGATGACAAGCGCCTTGTCATCCGCCTGGTTCAGGATCGCGGCGGTTTCCACCATTTCCACCATGAAGGTCGACCGCCCGCGCGCCAGATCGTCCGAGGCGCCGACGCGGCTGAACAACTGGCTGACCATGCCGATATGCGCGTGGCGGGCCGGCACGAAGCTGCCCGCCTGCGCCAGCAGGGCGATCAGCGCGTTCTGGCGCAGAAAGGTCGATTTACCGGCCATGTTCGGCCCCGTCAGCAGCCAGATATCCGAGGCATCCCCCAGCGCGCAGTCATTGGCGATGAACGGGCCGCCCCCTTGCTGACGCAGCGATTGTTCCACCACCGGGTGCCGACCGCCTTCGATCTCCAGCATCCGGCTGTCATCGACCACGGGCCTGCCCCATGCCTCGCCGCGCGCAAGGTCGGCCAGCGCGGTGGTCAGGTCGATCTCGGCCAGCGCGCGGGCGGCTTGCGCGACCTCGGCGGCGCGTTCCAGAACCTCGTGTTTCAGGCTGTCATAGAGCCGCTTTTCGATCTCGATCGCCCGTCCGCCCGCGTTCAGGATGCGGGTTTCCATCTCGGACAGATCGACCGTAGTGAACCGCACCTGATTCGCCGTGGTCTGGCGATGCTTGAAGCTTTCGTTCAGCGGTGCCGACAGCATCTTGTCGGCATGCGTGGCCGTGACCTCGACGAAATAGCCCAGCACGTTGTTGTGTTTGACCTTCAGCGACGCGATGCCTGTCAGCTCCTGGTATTGCGACTGCATCGCCGCGATGACGCCGCGCCCTTCGTCGCGCAGCTGGCGCATCTCGTCCAGTTCCGCGTCGTATCCCGGTGCTATGAACCCACCATCGCGCACCAGCAGGGGCGGTTCGGCGATCAGCGCCTGATCCAGAAGGTCCAGCAATTCATCATGGCCGATCAGGCTCTGTTTCGCCTGCATCAGCAGTTCAGGCATCTCGTCCGGCAGGGTTTGCGCAATCCCGGCCGCCTGTTCCAGCCCGTTGCGTATCGCGGTCAGGTCGCGGGGGCCGCCGCGATCCAGCCCAAGGCGCGACAGCGCGCGATCCAGATCCGGCACCTTGCGCAACGCGCTGCGCAAATCGGCGGAAAGCCGGGTTTCGTCATGGGCGAACTGCACCGCCTCCAGCCGTGCCTGAACGACCTCCAGCACGCGCGACGGGCTGGACAATCGCCGTTCCAGCAGGCGCGCGCCGCCGGCGGTCAGCGTGCGGTCGACCGCAGACAACAGCGAACCGGTACGTCCGCCATTCATCGAATGGGTGATTTCAAGGTTGCGGCGGGTTGCGGCGTCGATCTGCATCACGCGCGCCTCGGCCTCGCGGACGGGCGGGCGCAGCAGCGGCAGTTTGCCCTTCTGCGTGATCTCCAGGTATTCGACGATAGCGCCCATCGCCGAAATCTCGGGCCGGGTGAATTGCCCGAACGCCTCAAGCGAGCCGACGCCAAACAGGGTGCAAAGCCGTTTCTCGGCGCCCTGGCTGTCAAAGGCCGCGCGCCCCAGCGCCGTCAGCGATGCGCCGGAGTCCGAGACTGTTTCGGCCATATCCGCCTCTTGCGCCTCGGATACGATCACCTCGGACGGGGCAAGGCGGGCCAGCTCCGGCCCCAGCCGCACCGGCGCCAGCGGCATTACGTGAAACTCACCCGTGGAAATATCGGCCCAGGCCAGCGCGCTGGCATCGCGCACCGTAACGAAGGCGGCCAGGTAATTGTGCCGCCGCGCCTCGAGCAGCGATTCCTCGGTCAGGGTGCCGGGCGTGACCAGCCGCACCACGTCGCGCCTGACCACCGATTTCGACCCACGCTTTTTCGCCTCTTCCGGGCTTTCCATCTGTTCGCAGACGGCGACGCGAAACCCCTTGCGGATCAACGTCAGCAGATAACCCTCGGCCGAATGAACCGGCACGCCGCACATCGGAATGTCCTGATCCAGATGCTTGCCGCGTTTCGTCAGGGCGATATCCAGCGCTTCGGCCGCGGACACCGCATCGTCAAAGAACATCTCGTAAAAATCGCCCATCCGGTAGAACAGCAGCGCGTCGGGGTATTGCGCCTTGATTTCCAGATATTGCGCCATCATCGGCGTGACGTTCGACACGAGAAACACCCCCTTGGTTTCGCGCGACCTTACAAATGCCGCCGCGCGCGTCCAAGGGCCAATCGGTGCAAACGGTTGAGGCAGGCGCGTGCGCCATGTAAGAGGCATCAGCCCGACCCAATCACAGGCCCCCGTAAAGATGTCGAAAAACCGTATCACCCGAGAAGAGGCGCTGGCCTTTCACCTGGAACCCACCCCCGGCAAGTGGGAGGTGAACGCCACCGTCCCGATGACCACACAGCGCGATCTGTCGCTGGCCTATTCGCCGGGCGTCGCCTTTCCGTGCGAGGAAATCGCGGCCAAGCCGGAACTGGCCTATGACTTCACCAACAAGGGCAACCTTGTGGCGGTGATTTCGAACGGCACGGCGGTTCTGGGGCTTGGCAACCTCGGGGCGCTGGGATCGAAGCCGGTGATGGAGGGCAAATCGGTCCTGTTCAAACGCTTTGCCGATGTGAACTCGATCGACATCGAACTGGATACCGAGGACGTGGATGCGATCTGCAACGCGGTCAAGCTGATGGGGCCGACCTTTGGCGGTATCAACCTCGAAGACATCAAGGCGCCCGAGTGTTTCATCATCGAACAGCGTCTCAAGGAAGAGATGGATATCCCCGTCTTCCATGACGACCAGCATGGAACGGCGGTGATATGCGCGGCGGGGCTGATCAACGCGCTGCACCTGTCGGGCAAGAAGATCGAGGATGTCAAGATTGTCCTGAACGGCGCGGGGGCTGCTGGCATTGCCTGTATCGAGCTGCTGAAGCGTATGGGTGCGCGGCACGAAAACTGCATCGTCTGCGACACCAAGGGCGTTATTTACCAGGGCCGGACCGAGGGAATGAACCAGTGGAAATCGGCCCACGCAATCAAGACCGAGTTGCGCAGTCTTGAGGATGCGATGAACGGGGCCGACGTGTTCCTGGGCGTGTCGGTCAAGGGTGCCGTCACGCAGGACATGGTGGCCAGCATGGCCGACAACCCGGTTATCTTTGCGATGGCCAACCCCGACCCGGAAATCACCCCGGAAGAGGCGCACGAGGTGCGGCAGGATGCGATCGTCGCAACCGGGCGCAGCGACTATCCCAATCAGGTGAACAACGTCCTTGGCTTTCCCTACCTGTTCCGTGGTGCGCTGGATATTCACGCGCGGGCCATCAACGACGAGATGAAGATCGCCTGCGCCGAGGCGCTGGCCGAACTTGCGCGGGAAGACGTGCCCGACGAGGTTGCGATGGCCTATGGCCGCAAGCTGACCTTCGGTCGCGATTACATCATCCCCACGCCGTTCGATCCGCGCCTGATCCACCGGGTGCCGCCCGCCGTGGCCCGTGCCGGGATGGATACCGGCGCGGCGCGTCGTCCGATCATCGACATGGACGCGTATGAGCTGGGCCTGAAAACCCGGATGGACCCGACCGCCAGCATCCTGCGCGGGATCAACGCCCGCGCCCGCAACGCGCAGGCGCGCATGATCTTTGCCGAGGGTGACGATGTGCGCGTGCTGCGCGCCGCCGTGATGTATCAGCGGCAGGGGCTGGGCAAGGCATTGGTTGTCGGGCGCGAACATGACGTCCGGGAAAAGCTTGAGGCCGCCGGCATGGGCGATGCCGTGCGCGAGCTTGAGGTGGTGAACGCCGCCAATACCCGCCATCTCGATACCTACAAGCAGTTCCTGTACGACCGGTTGCAGCGCAGGGGATATGACCGGCACGATATCCACCGGCTTGCGGCGCGCGACCGGCACGTGTTCAGCGCGCTGATGCTGGCGCACGGGCATGGCGACGGGATGATCACCGGGGCCACCCGGAAATCCGGGCATGTGATGGAACTGATCAATCACGTTTTCGACGCGGATGCATCGCACGGGGCGGTGGGCGTTACCGCGCTGTTGCACAAGGGGCGGATCGTTCTGGTGGCCGACACCCTGGTGCATGAATGGCCGGACCAGGAGGATCTTGCCACTATCGCCGAACGCTCGGCCGACGTGGCCCGGCACCTCGGGATCGAGCCGCGCGTTGCCTTCGTTTCGTTCTCGACCTTCGGCTATCCGCGGTCCGAGCGGGCCGAGAAAATGCATCTTGCCCCCCGTGTGCTGGAACGTCGCGGCGTCGATTTCGAGTTCGAGGGCGAAATGACCGTGGACGTCGCCCTGAACCCGCAGGCGCAGGCGGCCTATCCGTTCCAGCGTCTGTCCGGCCCGGCCAATATCCTTGTCGTGCCCGCGCGGCATTCGGCCTCGATCAGTGTCAAGCTGATGCAGGAAATGGCCGGTGCCACGGTGATCGGGCCGATCCTGTCGGGTATCGACGCGTCGATCCAGATCTGTTCGTCGAACTCGACGGCGACGGATATCCTGAACATGGCGGTCATGGCCTCGTGCAAGGTCGGCTGAACGCTTGCGCCCTGTCCCGGCTGTTGTAGCGTCGGGGCAGGGGGGGTGCCGCATGACCATCTATAACCTGGGTTCGATCAACGCCGATCATTTTTATGCCGTGCCGCATCTGCCGGGCGCGGGGGAAACGCTTGCCGCCATGACGCTTGCGACCGGGTTGGGCGGCAAGGGGGCGAACCAGTCGGTCGCCGCAGCACGGGCGGGGGCCGACGTTGTGCATATCGGCGCGGTCGGCCCCGATGGCGGCTGGGCGGTCGACAGGCTGGCGCAATATGGTGTGGGCACGGAGCGGATCGCGCGGATCGGCACGCCCACCGGACATGCAATCATCTGTGTCGATCCGGCGGGCGAGAACCAGATCATTCTCTATCCCGGCGCGAATTGTGCCCTGACGTCCGATCAGCTGACCGTTCTGGATGCGGCGGGGCCGGGTGACTGGCTGATGCTTCAGAACGAAACCAACCTACAGCAAGAGGCGGCAGAACGGGCGCGGGCGAACGGCGTGAAAACCGCCTATTCCGGCGCGCCTTTCGACGTGGCTGCGGTGCAGGCGATGTTGCCCCATACCGATCTTCTGCTGCTCAACGCGGTCGAGGCGCGGCAACTGGCGCAGGCGCTGGGCTTGGTGGTCGGTGATTTGCCCGTGTCGCAGATCGTCGTGACAAAGGGTGCCGACGGGGCGGAATGGCATGGCACAGGGTCAGGCGAAACGGTCTCGATTCCCGCCTGTCCGGTGGTGCCTGTCGATACGACCGGGGCGGGCGACACCTTTGCGGGATACATGGTTGCGGGCCTGTCCCAGGGGTTGGTGCCCGAGGCCGCGTTGCGGCTTGCGTCGGCTGCCGCCGCAATAAAGGTCACGCGCGCGGGAACGGCCGATGCGATCCCCGCGCGGGATGAGGTCGATACCTTTCTGGCGGGTTAACCGGCAAAGGGCGCGCTGCCGCCCCACAACTGGCGAATCCGCTGATCCCGGCCGCAGGCATCGCGATACCGCTTATAGGCTTTCGATTGCTTGATCGGGCCGAACCGGGTCAGGACCCGGTTGTCGCCCTTGTAGTAATCCTGGTGATAGTCCTCGGCCTTGTAGAACTGCTTTGCGTTCAGGACCGGTGTCACGATTTTCTGGCCCAGCTCTTTCTCCGCCTCAGCGATCACCTGTTGCGCAAGCTGCTTTTCCGCCGGGTCAGAGACGAATATCGCCGTGCGATAACTGTCGCCCCGGTCGCAGAACTGGCCGCCGGCATCGGTCGGATCGACCGACCGCAGGAACATCGTCAGAAGCTGCTCACGCTGCACCTGCGCGGGGTCGAACATGATCTGGACCGCCTCGTAATGGCCGGTTCCGCCGCGTGTCACGTCCTTGTAGGTGGGGTTTTTCAGCGTGCCGCCGGTATAGCCCGAAACGACCTCTTTCACGCCCTTCACCTTTTCGAAATCGGCCTCGACGCACCAGAAACAGCCACCCGCGACGGTCAGAACCTGCGTGTCCGCGGCGCGTGCTTCGGTGCAATGGGCAATCCAGCCCAGGGCGATGGCAAAGGCCAGCGTGATGCTTTTCAGATGTGCCAGACGTGATGTCATGGATTTGCCCTCCGAAATGATGGCTGCAGGGTGCGCGCAAACACGGCGTCAGCAAAGCCCCTGCAACGCGATGTCACGCAACGGTGACGCCGTGTGAGGGGCTTTTCCCGCGCGGCGTGCCGGTCTAGCGTTGCGGGAAGCGGAGCATATTATGACCGATCACGTCACCACCCATCAGGCCGAAGACGACGCGCGCAACGAATCCATAAAGATCTGGCTGAACGGCCGGCTTGTGCCGAGAGCCGAGGCGACGGTCAGCGTCTATGACAGCGGCTTCATGCTGGGCGACGGCGTGTGGGAGGGGTTGCGGCTGTATGACAATCGCTGGGCCTTTATCGCCGAACATATGGACCGCCTGTTCGAGGCCGCAAAAGCCATTGACCTGGATATCGGCATGACCCGCGATCAGGTGATTTCAGCCATAACAGAAACACAACAGGCCAATGGCATGACGGATGACGCCCATGCCCGCCTGATGGTGACGCGGGGCGTCAAGACACGGCCGTTCCAGCACCCCGCGCTCAGCCGGCAGGGGCCGACTGTCGCGATCATCATGGAGCATTCCCGCCCGTCGATCCCGCGCCCGATCCGTCTTGCCACCGTTCCGCATATCCGTGGCCTGCCGATGACGCAGGATCCGAAACTGAACAGCCACTCCAAGCTGAACTGCATCCTTGCCTGCATCGCCGCCGAAAAGGCGGGCGCCGACGAGGCGCTGATGCTGGATGTGCATGGGTTCGTGAACACGACCAATGCCTGCAATTTCTTTATCGTCCGCAAGGGCGCGGTTTGGACCAGCACGGGCGATTACTGCATGAACGGGATTACCCGGCAAAAGGTCATCGACCTCTGCCGCGCCAATGGCATCCCGGTTCACGAACGCAACTACAGCCTGGTCGATACCTATGGCGCGGATGAGGCATTTCTGACCGGCACGTTCGGCGCGCAGACGCCTGTGGGCGAAATCGACGGGCGGCAGATCGGCGACGGCCAGATGGGGCCGATGACGAAACGCCTCCGGTCGCTTTACAAGGATCTGGTCGCGCGGGACTGCGGCTCATGAAGATCGCCATGTGGAGCGGGCCGCGCAACCTGTCGACGGCGATGATGTATTCCTTTGCCGCGCGCGGCGATTGCGCCGTGGTGGATGAACCGTTTTATGCGGCCTACTTGGCGCGCACCGGGCTGGACCATCCGATGCGGGACGAGATTCTTGCCAGCCAGCCCACCGATCCCGCGCAGGTGGCCGCGATGCTTTCTGGCCCAAACCCTGCGGAAATGCCGCATTTCTACCAGAAACACATGTGCCAGCACATGATCGACGGTATTCCCCGCGACTGGATGGCGGATGTGGTCAACGTGCTCCTGATCCGCCACCCGGCGCGCGTGGTGGCCAGTTTCGGTGCGAAATACGAAAGCCCGACGCTGGCCGATATCGGTTTTGTCCAGCAGGCCGAGCTTTTCGAGTATTGCGTGGGGCTGGGGCAGAAGCCCGTGGTGATCGACAGCGCCGATATACGGCGCGATCCGCGCGATATGCTGCGAAAACTGTGCAGTATCATCGGCCTTTCCTGGACCGAAAAGATGCTGCACTGGCCCAAAGGCGGGCACAAGGACGATGGTATCTGGGCTCCGCATTGGTATGGCGCCGTTCACGACAGCACCGGCTTTGCCGCGGCCGAAGGCGACTTGCCCACCCTGTCCGGTGCGCTGTCAGATCTGGCTGGGCAGGCGATGCCCTATTATGCGGCGCTGTCCGAGTGGCGGATTGCGCCGGAATAGGGCCTATTTCAGCAGCGATCCCAGCTTCATCGCCACGGCCGGGTTGCCGCTGACCTTCAGCTTGCCCATCATGACACCGGTCATCGGGTTCAGCTTGCCGCTGAGCAGCGCCTTGAGGTTCTCGGCGCTCAGCCGGATCGTGCAATCCGTTTCCCGATCTGTGGTCGAGGCGCGGTTATCCGCCAGAACCAGAACGCCGTCCTTGCCGCAATCGAATTTCAGAGAGCCGTCAAAACCCTGGCCTGCCAGGCCCTCGTTGATGCGTTCCGCGATGTCGTTCAGCATGATGCTTGCGCCTGAATTGAAAATGCCCACCTGATCAGGCGGGCATTTCGGTAAATTCGCAAGGGTGACGTGGGTTCCCTTACCCTTTCAGCCGCCGGTTCCGCGCCGCCAGCAGCTTCAGCCGCAGCGCGTTCAGCTGGATAAAGCCCTGCGCATCCTTCTGGTCATAGGCACCGGCGTCGTCCTCGAATGTCACATGTGCCTCGGAATACAGCGAATGATCCGACCAGCGGCCGACGGTGCGCGCCAGCCCCTTGTAGAGCTTCAGCCGGACGGTGCCGGTCACATGTTCCTGGCTCTTGTCGATCAGGGCCTGCAGCATTTCGCGTTCGGGGCTGAACCAGAAGCCGTTATAGATCAGCTCGGCATAACGCGGCATGATCGAATCCTTCAGGTGGCCCGCGCCGGAATCCAGCGTGATCTGTTCGATCCCGCGATGCGCCTCAAGCAGGATGGTCCCGCCCGGCGTTTCGTAGATGCCACGCGATTTCATACCCACGAAACGGTTTTCCACGAAATCCAGCCGCCCGATCCCGTGGGTTTTGCCATAGGCGTTCAGCGCGGTCAGGATCGTGGCGGGGCTCATCGCCTCGCCGTTGATCGCCACGGCATCGCCTTTTTCAAAGGTGATTTCGATATATTCCGGCGTGTCCGGCGCGTCCTCGGGGTTGTCGGTGCGCTGATAGACGTAATCGGGCGCGTCCTGTGCCGGGTCTTCCAGCACCTTGCCTTCGGACGAGGTGTGCAACAGGTTGGCATCCACGCTGAACGGGGCCTCGCCGCGCTTGTCCCTGGCGATGGGGATCTGGTTTTTCTCGGCAAAATCGATCAGCCTGGTGCGGCTGGTCAGATCCCATTCGCGCCAGGGGGCGATCACCTTGATATCGGGGTTCAGCGCATAGGCCGACAGTTCGAACCGGACCTGATCGTTACCCTTGCCGGTCGCGCCGTGCGACACAGCATCGGCGCCGGTTTCGGCGGCGATTTCCACCAGCCGCTTGGAAATCAGGGGTCGCGCGATCGACGTGCCGAGCAGATACAGGCCCTCATACAGCGCATTCGCGCGAAACATCGGAAAGACGAAATCGCGCACGAATTCTTCGCGGATATCTTCGATATAGATGTTCCCGGGCTTGATCCCCAGCATTTCGGCCTTCTTGCGGGCGGGCTCCAGCTCTTCGCCCTGGCCCAGGTCGGCGGTGAATGTCACCACCTCGCAGCCATATTCGGTTTGCAGCCATTTCAGGATGATCGAGGTGTCGAGGCCGCCGGAATAGGCCAGCACGACTTTCTTGGGCGCGGACATGGAACTCTCCAAGGAATTTTGGTTCGCCACCGCCTAGCGCCTTTACGCGAGGGACGCAACATCGGGCGATGTGCGCAAGAATACCGCGCAGCCGTCTTGCCAAGGCGCGATTTGCCCGCCATCACGGGGCCTATGACAAGTTTTCAGGATATGGCCCGCGTGGCCGAGCGCGCCATGCGCGAGGTGTTCGCCGAAACGCCGCTGCAGCTCAATGCCCATCTGAGCGATCGGTTCGGCGCGGAAATCTGGCTGAAGCGCGAGGATCTGACGCCGGTGCGGTCCTACAAGCTGCGCGGGGCGTTCAATGCCATGCGCAAGGTGCTGGAGGCACATCCCGACCAGCAGGTATTCGTATGTGCCAGCGCCGGCAACCACGCGCAGGGCGTGGCCTATATGTGCCGCCATTTCGGCGTGCGTGGCGTGATCTTCATGCCGGTGACGACGCCGCAGCAGAAGATTCAGAAAACCCAGATCTTCGGCGGCGATGCCGTGGAAATCCGTCTGACCGGCGATTTCTTCGACGACACGCTGGCCGAGTCGCAGACATTCTGCGCCGCCGAGGGCGCACATTTCCTTGCGCCTTTCGACGATGACGACGTGATCGAGGGACAGGCCAGCGTTGCGGTGGAAATGGCCGTGCAGATGGGCGGTGCACCCGATCACATCATCCTGCCCGTGGGGGGCGGGGGCCTCAGCGCCGGGGTGCGCGCGTTCTTCGGGCCGCGTTGCCAATATACCTTCGTGGAGCCCGCCGGCGGGCGCAGCCTTTATGCCGCGGTGCAGGCGGGCGAGCCCGTGACGCTGGACCGGGTGGACAGTTTCGTCGATGGCGCGGCGGTGGCGCGGATCGGGGAAAAGCCGTTTGAAAAGCTGCACGATATCGACGCGGCCGACGTGATCGCGGCGCCCGAGAACCGTATTTGCGGCACGATGCTGGAAATGCTGAATGTCGAGGGCATCGTGCTGGAGCCCGCGGGCGCGCTGGCCGTGGATGCGCTGGTGGACATCGCCGACCGGATCAGGGGCAAGCGGGTTGTCTGCATCACGTCGGGCGGGAATTTCGATTTCGAACGCCTGCCCGAGGTCAAGGAACGGTCGATGAACTGGCAGGGCTTGAAAAAGTATTTCATCCTTCGCCTGCCGCAGCGCCCCGGCGCGCTGCGCGATTTCCTCGATCTGTTGGGGCCGAACGACAACATTACGCGGTTCGAGTATCTGAAGAAGAATTCGCGCAATTTCGGGTCGGTCCTGATCGGGATCGAAACCAATGCCGCCGGGAATTTCCCCAGCCTGTTCGACCGCGTGAACAAGCGTGGCTTTGCCTTCCGCGACGTGACCAAAGACGAAATCCTGGCCGATTTCCTGATCTAGGGGGGGTCCGGCCCGTTCAGGAATGCGCGATGCGAAGCGTGATAACAGGCGAGGATCGCGGCGATATCCACCTGTTCGGCTTGCCCGTTCGCGCATTGGTTTTCCCCATGCTGACAGAGGGCCGAGAATGCGCCGAAGCCGAGATTGAGTGCGCAGCCTTTGAGGAAATGCAGCTCGGAATCCAGAGCCGCCCTGTCAGGCCCGACGCGCAGACGCGTGATACCCTCTTCGATCTCTTCGAGGAACAGCGCGACGATTTCGTCGAAACCATCTGCGCCGACATCGTCGCGCAGCGTGTCGAGCCGTGCCCAGTCAATCATGCAATCCCTCATGCGGGTCAGGATCGGCGGCAGAGGTTAATAAAACCTGTTCCTCGTCATGCCGGAAACCACGCATTTTAGCCTTCAGCTTTCGTTAGCGTCCGGCGGTGCAAAAGGGGGCGAATGACGGAAACGAAAGGCGGGATCGGTGCAGGCGCCCCCCATCAGGCTGGACGCAAGGATACCCGGCGATGCCGGGCCGTTGCGTGTGCTGGTCGTGGATGACAGCCGGGCGCAGCGCCGTATCCTCGTGGCATCGCTCGGCCAGTGGGGCTTTGACGTGGTTGAGGCGGATTCAGGCCATTCCGCGCTGGAACAGTGTCTGATCCGGCCCCCCGACCTGGTGCTCAGCGACTGGATGATGCCGGGCATGGACGGGCTGGAATTCTGCCGGCGGTTTCGCGGGATGCGGCGTGACAGCTACGGGTATTTCATCCTGCTGACATCCAGGACCGAAAAGGAATCGGTCACGCGGGGCCTCGATTGCGGGGCCGACGATTTCCTGACCAAGCCGGTCGATACGGCCGAGTTGCGCGCGCGTATCAATGCCGGGCAGCGCGTGCTGAGGATGGAACGGGAATTGCAGGCGAAATCCGAGCGGCTTGCCGGTGCGCTGGACGAATTGCAGGGGCTTTACGACGCGATCGACCGCGATCTGGTACAGGCGCGCAAGATACAGGAGTCGCTGGTGCCCGAACGGTTCCGCGCCTTCGGGCCGACGCAGGTATCCATGCTGCTAAAGCCCTGCGGCCATGTCGGTGGCGATCTGGTGGGGCTGTTTTGCCCGGGCGAGAACCGGATCGGGCTCTATTCGATCGACGTGTCGGGGCATGGAATCACCTCGGCGCTGATGACCGCGCGCATCGCCAGCTATCTGAGCGGCCGGTTTCTGAATCAGAACATTGCCCTGCAGCGCCGGCTGGAGCGGTTCTTTGTCATGCGCCCCCCGGGCGAGGTGGCGCGCATCCTCAACGACCGCCTGCTGTCCGACGCCGGGGTCGAGGAGTATTTCACGATGGTCTACGCCACGATTGATCTGCGATCGGGGATGGCCCGCATGGTGCAGGCCGGGCACCCGCACCCGGTGTTGCAGCGTGCCGACGGACGGGTCGAGTTTCTGGGCGAGGGCGGGTTGCCGATCGGGCTGATTGCCGGGGCGCAATACAGGTGTTTCGAGGTTGCGATGATTCCGGGGGACAGGTTGCTTTTGTATTCCGACGGCTTCACCGAAAGCGAGGACGGCGCCGGTGCCATGCTGGGTGAGGACGGGCTGGCGCAGATGCTGGCGCACCATTCGGGACGCAGCGGCCCGGAACTGTTGGATGACATGTTCTGGACCCTGCACCAGCGCGAAGGCGGCACAAGGATGGCCGACGATGTATCGGCGGTTCTTCTGGATTATTTCGGGCCGGAATAGGCCCTAAACGGCAAAACGCGCCACGAAACTCCGGTCACCGCTGTTGCCCAGTTCCCGCGCGGCCACGCGCGGGCTTGCCCAGACCGTGCTGTGCCAGGGTTCGGTCGGCGGGCCAAGCGGGCGCACAGGGCGGGCCATGTAGATCGTGCACAGCTTTTCCGCCCAGAAATCATATTCCGGCATGAAGACGAAACGCCGGAACGCACCCAGCCGGCGCGGCGCCGAGATACTCCAGCCGGTTTCCTCGTATACCTCGCGGTGAAGTGCGGCCAGGGGCGATTCGCCCGGATCGACCCCGCCGCCGGGCAACTGAAGCTCGGGCACGGGCGATTCTTGAAAGGTCAGCAAAAGGTCGCCGCCATGCGGCAGGATGGCGTATACGCCGGGGCGCAGGCGGTATTTTATGTCGGATCGCGGCGTTGGGCCGAAACGCGGGATCATGGCGACCTCCTTGGACACTGCCTTGCGGCACCTATATGGAGGCGGTATGCCAAGACAAGGCGCCAAAGGAAATCCCATGACCATCGGATCGAAACTCGCCTGGGACGACGTGATCCTGCCGTTCCAGCTGGACAACTCGGATATGCGCGGCCGCGTGGTGCGGCTTGACGGGGTGCTGGACGGCATCCTGAAGCAGCACGATTATCCCCCGCAGGTCGAGGCGCTGGTCGCGGAAATGGCCCTGCTGACCGCGCTGATCGGCCAGACGATCAAGCTGCGCTGGAAGCTGTCCCTGCAGGTGCAGTCCAAGGGTCCGGTGCGGATGATCGCCACCGATTATTTCGGCCCGCAGAAAGAGGGGGAGCCCGCCCGCATCCGTGCCTATGCCAGCTACGATGCCGACAGGCTTGGCCGGGGTGCGCCTTTCAACCAGGTGGGTGAGGGGTATTTTGCGATCCTGATCGACCAGGGCAAGGGCACCACACCCTATCAGGGCATCACGCCGCTTGCCGGCGGCTCGCTTGCCTCCTGTGCCGAGGCGTATTTCGCCCAGTCCGAACAACTGCCCACACGATTTTCCCTGTCCTTCGGCAAATCGACCGAGAAGGGCGGTGTCGAACATTGGCGCGCGGGTGGGATCATGTTGCAGCACATGCCCAAGGCGTCGCCGCATGTATCCGGTGGCGGTTCGGGCGAGGGCGGGTTGCTCAGCGCATCCGATGTGGTTTCGGACGATGACCGCGACGACTGGAACCGCGTGAACATCCTGCTCGATACCGTGGACGATCTGGAGCTGATCGGGCCCAGTGTCACCTCGACCGACCTTCTGGTGCGCCTGTTCCACGAGGAACAGCCGCGCGTTTTCGATGCACAGGCCGTGCGGTTCGGCTGCACCTGCTCCGAGGACCGGGTGCGGCAAAGCCTGTCGATCTATTCTGCCAGGGACATCGAAAAGATGACGACGGATAAGGGGCGGGTGACCGCCGATTGCCAGTTCTGCGGCGCGCATTACGATCTGGACCCCGCGACGCTGGGGTTCGAGGCGTCCAGGGGGCCGGATCAGGGTGAGTGATCCGCTGGACCCCATAATCGCGGCTTTGGGCCGAAATAGTGCCGCATCGTCGGATTTCGATCTGAACCCCGACACTGTCTTGCCCCAGGGGCGCGTGTTGCGCCCTGCCGGTGTTCTGGTGGGGTTGCTGACGCGGCCGCAAGGTGTGCAGGTGATCCTGACCAAGCGGGCCAGCCACCTCAAGCATCATCCGGGGCAGATCGCCTTGCCCGGCGGCAAGGTCGATCCCGGCGATACGGACGAGGTGGCCGCCGCCCTGCGCGAGGCGCATGAGGAAATCGGTCTGGACCCCGCGAATACCGAGGTGTTGGGCACGCTGCCCAGCCACGAAACCGTCACGTCGTTTCGCGTGACGCCGGTGATCGCCCGGATTTATGAACCGTTCGATTTCCGGCCGGAACCGGGCGAGGTCGACGAGGTGTTCGAGGTGCCTTTGGCCCATGTCACCGATCCCGCGCAGTTCAATATCCAGTCGCGGCGCTGGCGGGGCACGATGCGGCACTATTTCACCGTACCCTGGGGTCCCTACTATATCTGGGGTGCGACTGCGCGTATCCTGCGCGGGCTGGCGGACCGGATGCAGGATTGATGCGGATCACCGACGAATGGCTGAACGAACCGGGCTTGCAACGCATCTTTGCGTTGCTTGAAGATGCGGGCCATCACGCGCTTTTGGTGGGCGGCTGCGTGCGCAACGCATTGCTGGGCGTGCCGGTGTCGGACATGGATATCGCCACCGATGCCCGGCCCGAACGGGTGATGGACCTGGCCGCGGCGGCGGGGATCAGGGCGGTGCCCACCGGGATCGAGCACGGCACCGTGACGCTGGTGGAAAACGGTATCCCGCATGAGGTGACGACCTTTCGCCGCGACGTGGAAACCGATGGGCGGCGTGCGGTCGTGGCCTTTGCCGATGACGTGGCCGAGGACGCAGGAAGGCGCGATTTCACGATGAACGCGCTTTATGCCCGCGCCGATGGCACGGTCATCGACCCGCTGGGCGGGTTGCCCGATCTGCAGGCGCGGCGCGTGCGGTTCATCGAAAACCCCGAACAACGCATACGCGAGGACTACCTGCGTATCCTGCGGTTCTTCCGGTTTCATGCCTTCTATGGAGATCCGCAGGGCGGATTGGACGCCGATGCGCTGGCCGCGATTGCCGCGAACCTCGACGGGCTGCCGATGCTGTCGCGGGAAAGGGTGGGGACCGAGCTGCTCAGGCTGCTGGCGGCGCCCGATCCCGCGCCGTCGGTTGCGGCAATGCGGTCTGCCGGCGTTCTGGGGGTGGTTTTGCCTGGCGCGGATGACACCGCCCTTGCCCCGCTGGTGCATCTTGAAGGGGCGGCCGGGGCCGCGCCCGATGCGATCCGCCGCCTGACCGCGCTGGGTGGTGACGACGTCGAGGACCGGCTGCGGCTGTCCAAGGCCGATGCCCGGCGGCTTGCCCTTTATCGGGCCGAAACAGGCTCTGTTTCGACCGCATCCGCGCTTGGATATCGCCACGGGGCTGCGGCTGCGCGCGATATCCTGCTGCTGCGGGCGGCGCTGCTGTCCCAGCCGCTTGACCCCGAGGAGCTTTCGGCGGCCGATACCGGGGCCCGGCAGGTTTTTCCGGTCAAGGCCGCGGATCTGTTGCCCGGGCTTCAGGGTCCCGCGCTGGGCGCGCATCTTAAGGAACTCGAAGAGCGCTGGATCGCCTCGGGCTTTGCGCTGACGCGCGACCAGCTCTTGCATTGACGCCGGGGTTGTAAGCGCCACTATTCACCGGGTCAGCTCAGGAGCATCCAGTTGCAACATCTGATCAATCCCTTTGCCCATGCCGATGGCCCGCCGCCGCAAACGCTGTGGCGGTTCATGGGCTGGGCGTTGCGCGGGTCGCGGCCGGTGCTGATCATTGCCACGCTGGCCTCGGCCCTGGCCGGCGTGATGGAGGCGGGCACCGCGCTGATTCTGGGATGGGTGGTCGACGGGGCGGTCGATGCCGGGCGCGATGTGTTCCTGTCCCCGGGGAACATCGCCCTGCTTGCCGGTGCCGTGGCGTTTTTCATGATCGCGCGGCCGCTGGCCTTTGGCCTGTCCTCGGCCGCCAATTCGATGCTGGTCCAGCCCAACGTCAACCCGCTGGTCCTGTCTCGGCTGCATCGCTGGACGCTGGGGCAGGCGGTGCGGTTCTTTGACGACGATTTCGCCGGGCGCATCGCGCAAAAGCAGATGCAGACGGCCCGCGCGATCACCGATGTGGTGTCCGAGGCGATCAACGTGGTGGCCTTTGCGCTGGCCTCGCTTGCCGGGTCGGTTGCGTTGCTTGCGGCGATCGACGGGCGGGTGGCGCTGGCCTTTCTGGGCTGGCTTTGTGTCTATTTCCTGACGATCCGCTGGTTCCTGCCGCGCGTGCGCAAACGGGCCGGGCGCCGTGCCGGCGCGCGGGCGCATGTGTCGGGGCAGATCGTCGATACGATCACCAATATCAAGACGGTCAAGCTGTTTGCCCATGACAGCCACGAAGACCGCGCCGCGCTGGGCGCGATGCAGGCGTTTCGCAATACCGCGCTGGATTTCGGGCGGCTGGCGGCCGGGTTCCGGCTGGCGCTGATGACGCTGGCCGGTATCCTGCCGGTGCTGCTGATCGGGCTGACGTTGTGGGACTGGTCGGCGGGACATGCCAGCGCTGGCGATATCGTGGCGGCCGGTGCCGTTTCGATCCGAATCGCGCAGATGACCGGCTGGGTCAGCTTTACGCTGATGACGATCTATTCCAACGTGGGCGAGGTCGAGGACGGGATGCGCACGCTAACCCCGCGCATACGGCTGGAGGACACGGCGCAAGCCACCGATCTGCGGGTCGATGCGGGCGAAATCCGGTTCGATCACGTCAGCTTTGCCTATGGGCGCGATGTCGGTGGCGTCGAAGATATCGACCTGACGGTGCATCCGGGCGAAAAGCTGGCCATCGTGGGTGCGTCGGGGGCGGGGAAATCAACGCTGGTATCGCTGTTGCTGCGCCTGCATCAGCCGGAACAGGGCCGTATCCTGATCGACGGGCAGGAGATCGGGCAGGTCACGCAGAAAAGCCTGCGCCGCGCGATCGGGATGGTCACGCAGGAAACCGCTATGTTCAACCGTTCGGCTCGCGACAACATCCTGTATGGCCGCCCCGACGCCAGCGAGGACGATATGATCGCCGCCGCCCGAAAGGCCGAGGCGCATGAGTTCATCCTCGGGATGCAGGATCACAAGGGCCGCAAGGGGTATGACGCGCATCTGGGCGAACGTGGCGTCAAGCTGTCGGGCGGGCAGCGGCAGCGTATCGCGCTGGCCCGCGCGATCCTCAAGGATGCGCCGATCCTTGTGCTGGACGAGGCGACATCGGCGCTCGATTCCGAGGTCGAGGCCGCGATTCAAACCGCGCTGGAACGTGTGATGGAGGGCAAGACCGTGCTGGCCATCGCGCACCGGCTTTCGACGATTTCGCAGATGGATCGCATTATCGTGCTGGATCAGGGTCGCATTGTCGAACAGGGCACCCATGATACCCTGCTGGCGAAAGACGGGCTTTACGCGCGGTACTGGAATCGCCAGTCGGGCGGTTTCATCGGGTTGAGCGACGCCGCCGAATAGGGCTTTGCCCGCGCCCCGGTGCACGCTATTTCCGCGATATGGAACGCCACGAAATTCAACGCCTGGGTCATCAGGGCGACGGGATCGCCGCCGGTCCCGTCTTTGTCCCGCTTACCCTGCCGGGTGAGCTGGTCGAGGGCACGCGCGACGGATCGCGCCTGACCGATGTCAGGATCGTCACGCCATCGCCCGACCGCGTAGCGCCGCCCTGCCGGCATTTCAAATCCTGCGGCGGATGCCTGTTGCAACATGCCAGCGATGTCTTCGTGTCCGACTGGAAGCTGGGCGTCGTGCGCACCGCGCTTGAGGCGCAGGGGCTGGTGGCCGATTTTCGCCCGGTCCATACCTCGCCCGCAAGCAGCCGCCGGCGCGCGGGGATTTCGGCGCGGCGCACGAAAAAGGGCGCCATTGCCGGCTTTCATGGCCGCGCCTCGGGCACCATCGTCGAAATACCCGATTGCCGGCTGATCCACCCCGATCTGAAGCCCGCACTGGCCGTCGCGGAACGGCTGGCGATTCTCGGCGGCAGCCGCAAGGGTGAGCTGAGCGTGCTGGCCACCCGCACACTGAACGGGCTGGACATTGCCGTGGCGGGCGGCAAGCCGCTGGACGGCCCCCTCCGCATGGCCCTTGCGCAAGAGGCCGAGGCATCGCGCCTTGCCCGCCTGTCCTGGGAGGACGAGGTGATCGCCACCCGCCTGCCTCCGACGCAAAGGATGGGCCGGGCCGAGGTGTCGCCGCCGCCGGGCGCGTTCCTTCAGGCGACCGCGGATGGCGAGGCGGCGCTGTTGTCGGCGGTGCAGGAAATCCTGGGCGATGCGCCGCGCGTGATCGACCTGTTCGCGGGCTGCGGCACCTTCGCCCTGCCGCTGGCCGAACGGGCCGAGGTGCACGCCGTCGAAGGATCGGCCGCGATGCTGGGCGCGCTGGACAAGGGGTGGCGCGGCGCTCAGGGGCTCAAGCGTGTCACCACCGAGGCGCGCGACCTGTTTCGCAACCCGGTCATTGCCGCGGATTTGCACCGATACGATGCCGCGGTGATCGACCCGCCGCGCGCCGGGGCCGAGACGCAGGTGGCCGAGCTGGCGCAAAGTGGGATTTGCGATATCGCCTTCGTGTCCTGCAATCCGGTGACCTTTGCCCGCGACGCCCGCGTGCTGGTCGATGCGGGCTGGCAACTGGACTGGGTGCAGGTGGTCGATCAATTCCGCTGGTCCAGCCATGTGGAGCTTGTCGCCCGGCTGACCGCGCCCCATATGTGAGCGCAAATTCCGGCGTTGAGGGGCAGCAGTTTCATGCGTGAACAGTTAGGCAAATGGCTGGACCGGCCATTGGTTCGAAATACGATTGTCGCGGTTATCATCTTCAACGCGGTCATCCTGGGGCTCGAAACCTCGCAGGTGGTGATGGATCGGGCCGGGCCGCTGATCCTGTTGCTGGATCAGCTTTGCCTCGCGGTTTTCGTTGTCGAGATCGCGTTGAAACTGGTGGCAAGGGGCCCGCGCTTCTTTTCCTCGGGCTGGAATATCTTTGATTTTGTGATCGTCGGTATCTCGGTTGTCCCGGCGGGTCAGGGCCTGTCGGTGCTGCGGGCGCTGCGCATCCTGCGTGTGCTGCGTGTGGTGTCGGTCGCGCCGCGCCTGCGCCGGGTGGTCGAGGGGCTGCTGAACGCGCTGCCGGGCATGGGCAGCGTGTTCCTGTTGATGACACTGATCTTCTATATCGGCGCGGTGATGGCGACCAAGCTCTTTGGCACAGCCTTTCCCGACTGGTTCGGGACGCTGGGGCGGTCGGCCTATTCTCTGTTCCAGATCATGACGCTGGAAAGCTGGTCGATGGGCATCGTGCGCCCGGTGATGGAGGTCTATCCCCAGGCCTGGGCGTTCTTCCTGCCCTTCATCCTGGTCACGACATTCGCGGTGGTGAACCTGCTGGTGGGTCTGATCGTGAATTCGATGCAGGACGCCCATCACGAAGAGGACAATCAGCGCACCGATGCCTATCGTGACGAGGTGCTGGCGCGGCTGGCTGCGATCGAGGCCCGATTGCCCCGGCGGGATTGACCGAAACTCGCCAGCCCCGCGTGAAAACCACTGGCCCGGGGGCGGCGATCTGGTGTATTACTCGGGCAATAACACAGGCAAAATACAGCAGGCAAATCAGGCAATGTTCCGTTTTCTGGCTATTCTGGCCGCAATGCTCGCGCTGTCGGGCTGTGCCAGCAAATTCAAGACCTATGATGGCCCCGAGGTCACGCATGTCCTGGTAAACAAGGGCGCGCGGAAAATGTACCTGTTGCACCATAACCAGGCGCTCAAGGCGTATGATATCGGGCTGGGCTTTGCGCCAATCGGCCACAAGCAATTCGAAGGCGACGGCCGCACGCCCGAAGGCACCTATATCATTGACCGCCGCAATCCCAACAGCGAGTTCCACCTGTCGGTCGGCATCAACTATCCCGGCAACAGCGACCGCGAATTTGCGAAAGAGGCGGGCCGCAGCCCCGGCGGCGATATCTTCATCCATGGCCGGCCATGGAAATACCGCAAGGGCGGGCGCGACTGGACGGCGGGATGTATCGCCGTCACCAACAAGGAAATCGAAGATATCTACGCGATGGTGCGCGACGGTACCCCGATCACGATCCGGCCGTGATCAGTCGCCCATGACCAGCGTCCACCAGATCTTTCCGTTGTTTTCCTGATACCAGGAGAATCCCATTTTCCGGGCTTCGGGGGCAACGATGACGCGGCGGGTGTCGGGCTGCTCCATCCAGGCGGCCAGCGTTTCCAGCTCGGTTTCGTAGGTTTCCGAGATGTTTTCGCCCAGAAGCGTGCCGTCATACCCGGCGCGGCGCACGCGGTCGATCGGCGACGACCCGTCCGATCCGAAGTGCCACGGCCGGTTCTGCACCGACATGTCGCGCGCATGGGTTGCGGCAGCGGCGGTCAGGTTCGGGTCGAGCTCGACCTCGGCGGCGCCTGCGGCGCGGCGCAGCGCATTCACAGAATCGAGCATCCGGTACTGGATGCGTGCCTTGTCGCCCATCCCGATGCGATACACCTTCGGCAGCGGCTTGCCGTCCGCGCCAAGGGTCGGCACGGTTGGGGCACAGGCGGCCAAAGCAAGAGCGAGAGAGACGAAAAGGGCAGCAATACGCATGGGACCGTCCGCGATTTTTGATTTTGTAACGGCTTATCGCGGCGAGCGTTGTGTTTCCAACCCACTTCGTCGTGAGTCGGCCAAATGACGCGCGTTTGATTTGCGACTGCGGCTTTCGCGCAATATGTTTCTGGGATATTCGGAGTACCCTGACCCCTGGGGAGAATACGATGACCAAACACACGCCCAATCACCTGACGCGGCGCGGATTTATCGCGGCAGGCACCGCCATGATGGCGGCGCCGGCGCTGGCGCAATCCTCGTCGGACGTGAACGGTGCCGGCACCGTCGAGGTCGAGCGCGACCTGAGCCAGGCCGTCCGCCGCAATATCTCGAGCTTTCGGACGCTGGACTGGCAGCCCTATTTTTCGAACCTGAACAATGGTGCGATCCTTGTCGATATCGACAGCCGGGCGCTGCACTACTGGTCCGAGGACCACTCGGTTTACAAGCTTTACCCGTCATCCGTCCCGCTGACCGAGGATCTGACCCGCCGCGGCCGCACCAGCGTGGTGCGCAAGGTCGAAGGCCCCGACTGGCGCCCGACCCCCTCGATGAAGGAACGCAATCCCGAATGGCCCGACTATGTGCCGCCGGGCCCCGACAACCCGCTGGGCACGCATGCGCTGTACCTGAGCTGGACCTATTACCGCATTCACGGCACCCATGATACGCGCAAGATCGGGCGGCGGTCGTCCAATGGTTGCATCGGTCTGTATAACGAACATATCGCCGAACTGTTTGCGCTGACCAACGTGGGTACGCAGGTGTTGCTTATTTGACGACATTTTCGCCACAGCGGCATGAGAGCGGCAAAACTGGGTTTGCAATTAGCGGTTTTTGCTGCTTTACCAAGAGCTACGAGGTAAGTCTTGGGTGCTTGTCGTCGCGTATATATGTGCGACAGGCGAATATCTGGAGGATAACATGAAGAAACTCGTTCTGGCCGCCGCTTTTGCCGCTGCTGCAACCAACGCTTTTGCCGGCAACATGGCTGAGCCCGTGATCGAAGCTCCGGTCATCGTTGAAGAAACCGCAAGCTCGTCGGCCGGTGGCATCGCCATCCCGCTGCTGCTGCTGGCGGTTCTGGCTGTTGCTGCTTCGGACTAAGTCCAGGCACATAAAGCAAAAGAAAGGCGGTGGATTTCCACCGCCTTTTCTTTTTGTCTATGGCCCTCCGGGTCAAAGCCGCAGACGGGTCGGTCCGGGGGCGATCCTTGTGCCCAGCCGCGCATGGTGCTGCGCCGTGGCGATGGGCGTGGTCGGCTCTTGCCGCGAATTGCGCAGATGGGTCGGACGGTCGCCGAACCCGTGCCAGATATCCCGCCCGGCAACGCAATTCAGCGCGAAAAGCCGCGTCACCTGCGGGCAGGCGGCACTGGTGCCCGACAACATCCCGCGCGACCCGCCAAGCACACCGGCCGAGGGCATTCCCGGGCGCAGGCGGCTGCGGTCGCAGGGGGCTGAGGCGTCGATATCCGGCGCCGTCGCACCGCCTGCCGAGATCCCCGTGCTGCCTGAATATCGGCAGGGAAACCCCGTCAGCGCCTCGTATCCCGCAACGCGGGTCACGCCCGGCGCCGTGGCAATCGCGCTCAGCCCGCCATAGCCCCGGATCAGGTCCATCCGCCCGTCGTAAATGGCCAGGTCGTCCGGTATTGGCGGCGGTCCAAGATCCACCAGGTAGCTTTGCCGCCCGCCGGTGCCCATGCGCACCGGATCGTCGTCGCGCTGCACCCACAGCCGGATCGCGCTGCCTTCGGGCAGGGGGCTTGCCTGCGCCGTGCGGCTGACCTCGACCGTCCAGCGGCCGGCCGGGGCGGCGCGTGTCTGCCCCGGCTTGTGCCATGTCGGCAACAGCGCGACCAGAACCCGCCAGCGCGTGCCCCGGTCCAGATCGGCGGACAGCTGGCCGATATTCTGCCCGCCCATCTCGATCTCGACAAAGCGGCGCGGGTCACCGCCGGGCAGGGCCGGGTCGGGCGTGACCGGCAGCTCCCCGCGCCCGCTGAGCTGGCCATGCGGGGGGATCAGGTCGATCTGGTATTCCGACGGGTCCATACCTTGCGGAAACCAGATTTCCAGATAGCTGCAGGTCATGTCGTCAGGCTGCACCTGCCAGCCCAGCCGGCAGGCGCCGTTGGACATGCGCGGTTCGTCGATATGGGCGTGCAGCCCGGCTGCGAACTCGTTGCCGGTGGGCATCATGATCTGCGTCAGCGGCTGGATCGCACGCCGGGCGTCCACAAGGTGCTGGATCGCGTCATCCAGCGCCGATCCGCTGTCATGGCGGCCCGCGTTCCAGCCATAGCTGAGATTGACGAAAAGCGGCAATTCCGCCGGATCAGAGCCTGTTTCCGCCGCGATCCGCCGCGCGCGGTCAAAGATATAGTGAAGCGCGCTCAGGACATAGGTTTCCTTGCCGAAGCCCGAGGTTTCCCACGAAATCGCGTTGGGCAGTTCCACGGCGATGATCTGCACCTCGTCACCCATCGGATCGGCGGGGATGCCGGGGCCGTTGCCCGCCGCCATCGCCAGCACCTGCGCCCCGTGCGTCGCGGTGCGGCGCAGCAGCCCGCCCCGCCCCTCGCGCCCGTCAAGCAGGGTGCCCGACCGGCGATAGGCTTCGGCCTCGTTCCCGGCCGATCCGGCGCGCAGCGCGTCGATTTCGGCATTCACCAGCTCGCGGCCAAAGGGCACCGCATCGCGGGGCAGGGCCGGGGCGGATTGCAGCCAGCAATGGCTGATCCGGGTGCGCCCCACCGCATCCAGAAAGGCGCGACCGGCAAAGGGAATACCGTCGTCGATCACCGCGACGATGGCCTTTGGCCTCGTGGCGGGCGGGGTCCACCCGTCCATCGCGCGACCCCGCGCATAATCGGGCACCCAGGCATCGGGGCGGATCGGGAAATTCACGCGGTATCGCGCTTTACCCGCCTGTTTCAGCAGCTCGGCCACATCCTGATCCAGCCTGTCGTTCCGGCGATGCGGTATCAGCCGGTGAAAGGCAAAGGGCAGGATCGTGTGGCCGACATCGCCCGGCGCCCAGATCGGCGGCAGCCGGGCCGCGACCCCGGCGGGAAAGGGCAGGGTATTGCCGCCTTCCAGCAGGGCGGTGAAGTATCCCGCCGAAATATCTGTATGGGGCGGAAAGACAAAGGGCTGCCCAAGCTCGGGCGAATAGACCCAGCGTTCATACGGGCCGCTATAACGGTCAATGCGCAGGTGATCGGGGCGTTCGGCAAACATCCGTCATACCCCCGCGCCCTGGCGTTCCTTCATGGATTCGTCCCAAAGCCAGCCGAAAATGGGGCTTTGCGCCACGGTATAGTCGGGTCCGGTGGTCAGCCCGTTCGCCTGCGGATCGTTGACAAAGGCGTGATCGGTGAAATCGCCGTGCACCGCGGCATAGGAATAAGAGGGCGTATCGACCTGTTGCCCGCAGCGCCGCAGAACCGCCCGGCCCACCGCCGTGCCCAACGCGGCCCCGGCCCAGCTGTCGACCGGAAAATGCACGCCCGCCACCGTGCGGTTCACCGCGATGCGCTCGGCCAGGCCACGCAGCAGCGTCAGCCGCGTGGACTGGTCCGACATGGATGCCCAGCCTTCGACCACCTGCGCCAGAACCGTCATCGCGGCATAGGCTTCGGTCGCGTGGGCGCTGGGAAAGCTGCCATGGCCGGGCGTGGCGATCATCGGCATGACGCGGCCATCCACCTGGTCGGGCCGCCGCACGGCCAGGGCGAACTTGGCGATCATCGCGGTATGGGCGGCCGCCACCTGCGTTGCCGCCAGCAGCTCAAGCGTCTTTTCGTGCTGGGCATTGTGCAGGCCCAGGATCATTGCGAAATACTCGGTCGGAAAGCCCAGCTGCGACGTGATTTCGATCGTGCGGTCTGCGCGCAGGTCGCCGTAATCGCGCACGATGGCGGCCTGTTTGGCCAGAACAGAGTCTGACGGGCGGGCCAATGTCACCATCGTGGCACCGTCCATGCGGATCTTGACCGTCTCGGCCGCGGCATTCGCGCTCCAGTCCAGGCCCCTGGTGTATTCGGTCAGGTACAGCGATCCGCGCACCCATCCCGCCCAACGCGACAGGTTGCCGGTGCTGGCGAAATCCATCGGGTCCACCGCGGATGCGGGATCGGTTCCGACAAGATGGCTCAACCCTTCGGCGGTGGTCTGTAGCCCGACCGTTACGGCGCCATTATAGGCGCCCGAGGCCCCCAGCCCGCCAAGCCCTCCGAGACCACCCAACCCTCCGAGGCCCCCAAGCCCCCCGAGACCGCCCAGGCCACCCAGCCCCCCAAGGCCGCCGAGACCACCGAGGCCCCCCAAACCGCCATATTGTGACATTTGCCTTCTCTCCTATGTGTCAACGAATGCCTGCGGCGGTCAGCGCCTCGATCACGCGCTGACCGACCTGATGGTTCGCCGACGGATGCGTGCGGCGATAGTAATCCAGACTGAAATCGGGTTGCCGACGCATCAGTTCCTGCGCGGTCTTGCGGGCCTCGTCGGTGCGGCCCAGGAAATGCAGGGCCGTCGCGCGCGTTCGCAGCGTCGACAGGTGCCGGTCGTTCACCGCGAGCGAGCGGTCGGCAAATTCCAGCGCCTTGGCATAATCCTCGGCGGCGACATAGGCGGTGCTGGCAAGGCTGTCGTAGAAATAGCCGAACGGGTCGATGGGCGACAGGTTGCGCGCGGTCGTAATCCCGCGCACGGCGGCCTTGCCGTCGTCCTGGAATGCCATCAGCGTGCCGCGCAGCAGCCAGGACAGGCTTTCGTTCGGGTTCGCCTCAAGCGCCATGTTGTAGCGCTCTTCGGCGACCGACATGTTCTGCAGCAGGTTGTTATGGGCAAAGCCGTCGATGGTCAGGCTAAAGCTCGATTCCGGGTCGATATCCAGCGCCCGCGCGGTGTGATCCAGCGCCTTTTGCGTGTCGTCCTGCGCATCCACGGTCCAGCCGTTAAAGACGCTCAGCACATGCCACTTGCCCAGCCAGGCGTGGATCTCGGCCGCGTCGGGCGTGCGGTTCACCGCCTCGGCCAGAAGCTCGCGGGATTTCAGGAAATCGCGCATCTGCCGCTTGTGCATCAGCGATACGCCCGCGATCAGCAGGTTGTGGTCCTCGATCATGGGCAGCGGCCGGTCGCGCACATAGGAGATCGCCATATCCGCGATCGACCGGCCGATCGACTGGATCACGTTGGCCAGCCGACCCTGCAACTGTTCGGTAAACTCTCCCGCCGGGCAGCTTATGTGCCGGTTCCACAGGATGTTGCCGCTGCGGGCGTCCATGAAATCGAAATCGGCGACGATATCGTTTCGGAAACGTCGCATCGTGCCGGTGATCAGGTAATCGACATTCAGCGTTTCGCGGATCTCGGCGATATCGAATGCCCGCGTGGCCATCGCCCGGCTGCTGAGATGCGAGATCACCGTCAGCAGGTTCGACCGCGACAGCGAGCGGCAGGCCTCTTCTGCGACCCAGTCGGCCAGAACGCCAAGGTCGGGATCGTCGCCCACCACTTTCAGCGGCAGGGTGGTGATACGCGGGCGCGGGCGGCCGAACTGCACGCGGGGCGTGGTGCGGAACAGCGCCGCCACCTGGTCGGGATTGGCGCGGATCGTCTGCACCCAGTCCACGAATGCGCGTTCCCGGATGTTCAGATCCTCCAGGAATGCCCCGTCATTGGGCGAGCCCAGAAAGCTGACATGCTCCAGGTCCAGCTCGACATCGCTGTTGGTGACGTGCAGGAACGTGCTGAACTCGTCGCCCAGCATCCCGCGCAGGTCGGACAGGGCGCGGCGCAGGTTCTGGTGCCCGGCATCGTAAGAGGTATCGCCCCAAAGCGTCTGTTGCAGATAGGTGCGGGTGCGCCGACCCAGCGGCGCGGTGGCGAGGATCGTGAAAAGCGCGCGGTGCTTGGCGCCACGGATCTCCTGCGGCTCGCCGCCGGTGACGCGCACGATGCATGTGCCGAACAGGGACATTTCCAGCTTCGTCGCCACCCTGACCCTCCTTTTCCGATGGAAAGGTTAATCCGCAAATGCCTGTGAACCAAGCACTTCACAGTTTATTCACGCACTGCTTTCCCATGGGTCAACTACGATGCTGTGCATCACGGAGATTCAAGAAGGCCGCACATATGTTGGCGACAATGAAAGATCGCAAGATCAACGATCTGGTCGATTTCTACAGGCACTGGCCGGAAGTGCGCGCGCAGGCACAGAACCTGCAGGCGCGGCGCGATATCGGCGACGACCAGCGGGAAATACTGAAATGGATGATACGCGTGGTGGATCGCGTCGGTCCATCCGACCTGAGCGAGGAGGTCTGAGATGATCACGAACCTGAGACATGCCAAATGGATGCCGGTCGAACCCGTCGGCTGGGTGCGCCGGGCCTATGGGCGGACCATCAAGTACGAATCCGAGGGCGGCACGTTGCGCACCTCGACCGCCCGAATGCGGACGACCGGAGGCCAGGTTTACCTGCAGTTCGAGGTGACCGGCCGGATGCTGGTGCAGTTGTTCTGCAACGATGTCCCGGTGTTCGAAGACCTGATCGCCCATGGCGATCTGGATACGTTCGTCGACCTGCGGCCGGACCCGTTCGCCGATCGCGTCGATGTCGAACTGCACCTGATCCCCGCGACCTTCGGCAGCGTGCGGATCGCGCAGAACGTCCAGTTCGTCAGCGCCCGCCAGGTCGCCGGGATGTGCCTGGCGAATGCCTCCTGATCCCCTGCCCGTGCCGGTGTCGCGCGCGGCGGTTTCCCCTTTCTCCCCGTGACTGCGCGGATGCGTCCCCCCGGACCCATCCGCGCTTTTTTGTCACGGCTCCGCACGCCGGGTCAGGCCGGTTCGATCCAGCCCTTCAGCTCGGTTTCGATCACGTCGCACAGCGCGTCGATATGGGCCGGTTCGTCATTGAGGCAGGGAATATAGGTAAATCGTTCCCCACCCGCCTCTTCGAAGCTTTCCCTGATCTCTTCGTTGATCTCTTCCAGCGTCTCGATGCAATCGGCGGCAAAGGCAGGCGCGATCACGGCGATGTTCTTTTTGCCCGCCTTCGCCAGCTCGGCCACGTGTTCGACCGTGTAGGGGCGCAGCCATTCCTCGGTCCCGAAAACCGACTGGAAGGTGGTGCAGATCCGGCTGTCGTCCCAGCCCAGCCGTTCCTTCAGCAGGCGCGTGTTCTTCTGGCACTGGCAATGATACGGGTCGCCCTCCATCAGATAGCGTTTCGGCATCCCGTGATAGGAACAGACCAGCATGTCGGGTTTCGTGTCCATCTGCGCATAGGTGCGTTCGACCGACTGCGCCAGCGCCTCGATATATTTCGGGTGGTCGAAATAGGCCGGGATAGTGCGCACGGCAGGCTGCCATTTCTCGTCCATAAGCGCGCGGAAGAACGCATCGTTCGCCGTGGCCGAGGTGGCGCCGGCCTGCTGCGGGTACAGCGGCACGAACAGGATGCGGCGGCATCCGGCCTCGACCATCCTGCGCAGTTTCGATCTGGTCGACGGATTGCCGTAGCGCATACAGAAATCGACCATCACCCTGTCGCCATACTTGCCCTGCATGACCTTCGAGATCGCCGCGGTCTGGTCCTTGGTGATCGTCATCAGCGGGCTTTCGCCCTGTTCCTCGTTCCAGATCGACTTGTAGGCGGCGCCGCTGGTGAACGGGCGCTTGCTCAGGATGACAAGCTGCAGCAACGGTTGCCATTTCCATGCCGGATAGTCGATGACGCGCCGATCCGACAGGAACTCGCTCAGATAACGCCGCATCGACCAATAGTCGTAGTTGTCCGGCGTCCCGAGATTGGCCAGCAGAATGCCGATCTTCTCGGCCGGGATCGCGGGGTGATCCGAAGGGGCGTGTTCGGGGCGTGTGGCCTGAGATGTCGCATCCAGCATTCCTGGGCCTCGTTTCTTGTGTTTTATTCGCAAATCGGCATGGGTTTCATCGGGACATAAGGGATATTGCGCGCGCGTCAATCATGAAGCGGCGTTTCCCTTGTGCCCAGTGCATCGGCCAGACGCGTTCGTGCGGAACCGGGTCGCAGGGGCTGCGGCTGGCTGTCGTCCGGCGCCCAGCCCGTCAGCACCACCAGTTCAAAGGTTTCGGTAATCCGGCCGCCGTCGGTTTCGGCCAGCCCGGCATGGATCGCGGCGGCGCGGGCCAGCACCCCGGCCCGTGTCGGGCGCCGCAGCCGCGCCTGCAACGCGTTGCCTTCGCCCATCGCGCGCAGGTCGCGCATCAGGGCAAAGCTGTCGGCATAGGACACGCGCAGCGGCACCGCATCGGCCACCGGCAGCGCCAGCCCCGCCCGTTGCAACAGCGCGCCCATGTCGCGGATCTCGGCCATCGGGGCGACGCGCGGCGACAGCCCGCCGGTAAGTTGCGACTCCGCCTCGGCCAGCGCGGTGCGCAACCCGGCCAGGGTCTGCCCCCCGAATGCCACGGACAGGAACAGCCCGTCCGGCTTCAGCGCGCGCCGGCACTGGATCAGCTGGCCAACCGGGTCGTTCGCCCAATGCAGCGCCATGGCGTGAATGACCAGGTCATGCGTGCCGGGGTCGAGCGTCAGAACCTCGTCATCGGGAACGATTTTCGCCCCGGGCCACTGCGCCGCCCAGAAATCGGGAAAGCCGGTGACGATGGCCGGATTGCTAAACGTCCTGTTAACCATCGAGAGGCGATCCTTCACCTCGTCCAGAGCGGTTTCGTGCAGGAACAGGGCCGGGCCCTGCCTTGCGGCGCGGGCGCGGTTGCGCATCAGGGCGCGGCGGTCGGTCAGGCGGGGCATGTCTGTCATGGCGCGTTGATATAAGGGCAGGACGATGGCACTTCAAACCTTGATGCGCATGATCTATCCGCCGCGCTGCCTGAATTGCGGCGATATGGTCGACAGCGATTTCGGCCTGTGCGGGCCATGCTGGCGCGACACGCCCTTTATCGGCGGCACGGTCTGCGACCTGTGCGGCACGCCCCTGCCGGGCGGTGAGCCGGGCGAGATCGCCCATTGCGACGATTGCCTGACCATCGCGCGGCCCTGGCAGCGCGGCCGGGCGGCGCTGCTTTATGACGGCAACGGGCGGCGGATGGTTCTGGCGCTGAAACATGGCGACCGGCACGAGATCGTCCAGCCCGCCGCCCGCTGGATGGCGCAGGCGGCGCGGCCCCTTGTGGTTCCCGGTGCGCTGATTGCCCCGGTGCCGTTGCACTGGTCGCGGCTGTTGCGGCGGCGGTTCAACCAGTCGGCGTTGCTGGCGCAGGCGTTTGCGCGCGAAACCGGCCTGCCGCATTGCCCCGACCTGCTGCGGCGCGTTCGGAGGACGGATATCCTGGACGGCAAGGGCCGCGACCAGCGGTTCGCGGCGCTGACGGCGGCCGTTACCGTGCCCGCAAACCGCGCGGAACGGGTCCGAAACCGCGCGGTTTTGCTGGTCGATGACGTGATGACCTCGGGCGCGACGCTGGCGGCCTGCGCGGATGCCTGCCTTGCCGCAGGTGCAACACAGGTTTCCGTGATCGTTCTGGCGCGCGTTGCCAAGCGACCCTAAATCCCCTTAGAACACACGAAATCCGCTAGGGGACCAATATGCAGCCTGTCGAGATCTATACCTCGCCGCTTTGCGGCTTTTGCCACGCAGCCAAACGCCTTCTGACGCAGAAGGGCGTCAGTTTCTCGGAAATCGACGTCCTGGCCAATCCCAACCGCAAGCCCGAGATGATCGAGCGCGCGAATGGTGGCTATACCGTGCCGCAGATTTTCATCGGCGAAACGCATGTCGGCGGCTGTGACGAGCTTTACGCGTTGGAACGGGCGGGCAAGCTCGATCCGCTTTTGGCGGGCTGACGGATGCGCGCGGCGCTGCTGCAACTCAATTCCGGCGATACGCCGGAGGAGAACCTGCCCATAACGCTGGGCATGGTGCGGCGGGCCGTGGACAATGGCGCGGATTTCATCGCCACGCCCGAGGTGACGAATTGCGTATCCGCCAGCCGCACCCGGCAGAACGAGGTGTTGCGCCATGAAGCCGACGATCCCACCCTTGCCGCGCTGCGCGATGCCGCGGCCGGGGCAGGTGTGTGGCTGCTGATCGGGTCGCTGGCGCTGAAAACGGATGATGCGGACGGGCGGTTCGCCAACCGGTCTTTCCTGATTGCGCCCGATGGCGGTATTGCCGCGTGGTATGACAAGATCCACATGTTCGACGTTCAGGTCAGCGAGACCGAGACCTACCGGGAAAGCGCGGGCTATCGCCCCGGCAACCAGGCGGTTCTGGTGCAGGCCGGTGCCGCGCGGGTCGGCATGACAATCTGCTACGACATCCGTTTCCCGCATCTTTACCGCGGGCTGGCGCAGGCGGGTGCGCAGATCCTGACCGTGCCCTCGGCCTTTTCGCCCGTCACCGGCGCCGCGCATTGGGAGCCGCTGTTGCGCGCCCGCGCCATCGAAACCGGCTGTTTCGTGCTGGCCCCGGCGCAGACCGGCACCCATGCCGCCACACGCGGCAAGGCGCGGCAGACCCATGGGCACAGCATGGCGGTCGCGCCCTGGGGCGAGGTGTTGCTGGATGCCGGGACCGACCCCGGCGTTCACATGGTCGATCTCGACCTGGGCGAGGTGGAAAAGGCCCGGGCGCGCGTACCTTCGTTAAGCCATGACCGCGCGTATGGGGGGCCGGATGTCTGACGCCGCCAGCCCCCTTGCCGTCGCGCTGTTCAGCGAGTTGCTGACCGCCGATCAGCTTGTGCGCAACCGGCTGTCGCGGGTGCTGCCCAAGGGGATGGAAATCTCGCATTTCTCGGTTCTGAACCACCTGGCGCGGGCGGGTGGCGAACGCAGCCCTGCGCAACTGGCGAAATCCTTTCACGTCACACGCGGGGCGATGACCAACACGCTGAGCAAGCTGGAATGGGCGGGCTACGTGCATATCCGCCCTGACTGGGACGATGCGCGGCGCAAGATGGTGGCGATCAGCCCGGCGGGGCGGCAGGCGCGCGACGCCGCGCTGTCGGCGATTTCGCCGATGATCTCGGAAATGGCCGAGGAGCTGGGCGAGGACAAGCTGCGCGCCATCCTGCCCATCCTGCGCGAATTGCGTCTCAAGCTCGAGGACGAGGGCTGAGCCCCGTGGCTCAGGCCGGTTTCGTGCTGGCGGTCACGTAGTTCACGCTCAGATCACGCGGCGACAGCGACCAGCTCCAGGTTGCGGGGTTGAAGACGAATCCCTTGCGATCAACCGGCGTCAGGCCCGCGTTGCGGATCAGGTCGTGCAACTCGTCCGGGGTGATGAATTTCGACCATTCATGTGTGCCCTTGGGTAGCCAGCGCATCACATATTCCGCGCCGACGATCGCCATGGCAAAGCTTTTGGGATTGCGGTTGATGGTCGAACAGATCATCAGCCCGCCGGGTTTCAGAAGCTGCCGGCAGGCGGTCAGATAGGCCAGCGGATCGGTCACGTGTTCGACCACCTCCATGTTCAGCACCACGTCGAACTGTTCGCCGGCGGCGGCCAGATTCTCGGCCGTGGTGTGGCGATAGTCGATATCCAGCCCCGACTGTTCGGCATGGATGCGCGCGACGGGAATGTTGCGTTCCGCCGCGTCGGCGCCGACAACGGTGGCGCCCAGCCGCGCCATCGGTTCGCTGAGCAGCCCGCCGCCACAGCCGATATCGAGCAGGCGCAGCCCGTCAAAGGGTTTTCCGGCCTTCAGGTCACGCCCGAATTCCCCCGCGATCTGCTGCGTGATATAGTCCAGCCGGCAGGGGTTCAGCATGTGAAGCGGTTTGAACTTGCCCTTGGGATCCCACCATTCGGCGGCCATTGCCTCGAATTTGGCGACTTCGCCGGGATCCACGGTCGTTTGGGCGGTTTGCATTCGGCTCTCCATATGCTCTTTTGGTGCCTGGTAACCTATATAGGGCGTGAATGGACAAATACGCAGGTCAAAACAGCGCGGTCCGGCATCTGTATCCGTCGCGTGATCCGTTCGATCAACGGATGTTGCAGGTGGGCGACGGCCACACGCTGTATGTCGAGCAGTCGGGAAACCCCGATGGTATCCCCGTCGTGGTGCTGCATGGCGGCCCCGGCGGCGGGTGCAGCCCGGTGATGCGGCGGTTTTTCGATCCCGCGAAATACCGCGCGATCCTGTTCGACCAGCGCGGCTGCGGCCGGTCGCGGCCCCATGCCAGCGTCGACGCCAACACCACCTGGCACCTTGTCGAGGACATCGAGCGGATTCGCGCCACGCTGGGTATCGACCGCTGGATGGTGTTCGGCGGAAGCTGGGGGGCGACGCTGGCGCTGATCTATGCGCAGACGCATCCGCGCGCGGTGCGCCACCTGATCCTGCGCGGCGTGTTCCTGGCCACGCAGGCCGAGCTTGACTGGTTCTATGGTGGCGGTGCGGGTAAGTTCTGGCCCGATGTCTGGTCGCGCTTTGTCGATCCGATCCCCGAGGAGGAGCGCGACGACCTGATCGCGGCCTATCACCGGCGGCTGTTTTCCGGCCATCTGCAAACCGAGATGCGGTTCGGGCGCAGCTGGTCGGCCTGGGAAAACGCGCTGGCGTCGATGGGCGCGAACGGACATGCGGGCGAGGCGCCGGGTGAATATGCGCGCGCCTTTGCGCGGCTGGAAAACCACTACTTCACGCACAAGGCGTTCCTGGACCGTGACGGGCAGATCCTGCAGGACATGGGCAGGATCGCGCATGTTCCGGGCGATATCGTGCAGGGGCGATACGACATGATCTGCCCGCCCCATTCGGCGTGGGAGCTGTCGCAACGCTGGCCCGGGGCCGAGCTGCACATGGTGCGCAACGCGGGCCACGCGCTGAGCGAGCCGGGGATCAGTTCGCAACTTGTGCGGATCATGGACGCGCTGGCCGTGGCGGACGACTGATTTAACCGCTTGCAGACTCAGCGCCTGTCACCTATATCCGTTTCAACAGCGGCGCGTCGGGGTCCACACCCGGCGCCCACCGGAAAATCTGACGGGCCGCGCGCCCGTTTTTTTGTGTCTGGAGCATCCATGAGCGACCTGATCGCCAAAACAGCCATCGACCGGCGGATTGCCGAGATCATCGGCCCCGTGATCGAGGACATGGGGTTCGAACTGGTGCGCGTGCGGCTGATGGGTGGCAAGACGAACACATTGCAGATCATGGCCGAGCGGCCGACCGGCGGGATCGAGGTGGATGAATGCGCCGAGATCTCGAACGCGGTCAGCGCGGTTCTGGATGTCGAAGACCCGATCACCGACCAATACGTGCTGGAAGTGTCGAGCCCCGGCATCGACCGGCCGCTGACGCGGCTCAAGGATTTCGAGGTGTTCGAAGGGTACGAGGCCAAGCTGGAAACCGCCGAGAACATCGACGGCCGCCGCCGGTTCAAGGGCGTGCTGGCCGGGGTCGAGGGCGACGATGTGCTGATCAACGTCACCGAGGGCACGATCGGGCTGCCCTTCGACTGGCTGTCGGACGCCAAGCTGGTTCTGACCGACGACCTGATCAGGGAAATGCTGAAGGCGCGCAAGGAAGCGGGCGTTCTGAACGAAACCGCGTTTGACGATATCGAAACCGAAGACGGTTCCCAGGAGGACTGAAAATCATGGCCATCACTTCTGCAAACCAGCTTGAGCTTTTGCAAACGGCCGAGGCCGTGGCCCGCGAAAAGATGATCGACCCCGGCCTTGTGGTCGAAGCGATGGAAGAATCCCTCGCCCGCGCCGCCAAGAGCCGCTATGGCAGCGAGATGGATATCCGCGTGTCGATCGACCGCAAGACCGGCCGCGCCACCTTTACCCGCGTGCGCACCGTGGTCGAGGATGAGGAGCTTGAGAATTACCAGGCGGAAATGACGGTCGAGCAGGCGAAACAGTACCTGGACGATCCCAAGGTCGGCGACCAGTTCGTCGAAGAGGTGCCGCCGGTGGAAATGGGCCGGATCGCCGCGCAATCGGCCAAGCAGGTGATCCTGCAAAAGGTCCGCGAGGCCGAGCGCGACCGCCAGTTCGAGGAATTCAAGGACCGCGTCGGCACGATCATCAACGGCGTCGTCAAGCGCGAGGAATACGGCAACGTCATCGTCGACGTGGGCCGGGGCGAGGCGATCCTGCGCCGCAACGAAAAGATCGGCCGCGAGGCCTATCGCAACGGCGACCGCATCCGCTGCTACATCAAGGACGTGCGCCGCGAAACGCGCGGGCCGCAGATCTTCCTGTCGCGCACGGCGCCGGAATTCATGGCGGAACTGTTCAAGATGGAAGTGCCGGAAATCTACGACGGCATCATCGAGATCAAGGCCGTGGCCCGCGATCCGGGCAGCCGCGCCAAGATCGCCGTCATTTCCTATGACGGCTCGATCGACCCGGTGGGCGCCTGTGTCGGTATGCGCGGCAGCCGCGTGCAGGCCGTTGTGAACGAGCTTCAGGGCGAAAAGATCGACATCATCCCGTGGAACGAGGATGTGCCGACCTTCCTGGTGAACGCGCTGCAGCCGGCCGAAGTGTCCAAGGTGGTTCTGGACGAGGACGCCGAGCGGATTGAGGTTGTCGTGCCCGACGACCAGCTTAGCCTTGCCATCGGCCGCCGTGGCCAGAACGTGCGCCTGGCCAGCCAGCTGACGAACCTCGATATCGACATCATGACCGAGGCCGAGGAATCCGAACGCCGCCAGAAGGAATTCGAAGAACGCACCAGGCTGTTCATGGATACGCTGGACCTGGACGAATTCTTTGCACAGCTTCTGGTGTCCGAAGGGTTCACCAACCTCGAGGAGGTGGCCTATGTCGAGCTGGACGAGCTGCTGGTTATCGACGGGGTGGACGAGGATACCGCCAACGAGTTGCAGGCCCGTGCCCGCGACGTGCTGGAAGAGCAGGCGCGTGCCGCGCTTGAACGGGCGCGTGAACTGGGTGTTCAGGACAGCCTGGTTGAATTCGAGGGCCTGACCCCCCAAATGATCGTTGCGCTGGCCGAGGATGGTATCAAGTCGCTGGAAGATTTCGCCACCTGCGCCGACTGGGAACTGGCCGGCGGCTGGACCACGGTCGAGGGCGAGCGCGTCAAGGACGATGGCCTGCTGGAACCGTTCGAGGTGAGCCTGGAAGAGGCGCAGAACCTTGTCATGACCGCACGTCTGCAACTGGGCTGGGTCGATCTGGCGGATCTCGAGGCCGACGAGGCCGAAGCCGAAGAAGACGCCGGTGACGAATCCGCAGAGGAGGCCGGGGCCTGATCGCAGGCCTCGGGGGCGCGCGGATGACGCGGGGCGGACAAGCCAGGGCAAAAGGCGATGCAGCCGAACGCAAATGCATCGTCACGGGGCAATCCGCGCCAAAGGCAGGACTGATCCGTTTCGTGGTCGGGCCGGATGGCGCGGTGGTGCCGGATATTGCCGAAAAACTGCCCGGTCGCGGTATCTGGGTGTCGGCCGATCGTGCGGCGATCGACAAGGCCGCCCGCAAGGGGCTGTTTTCGCGCGCCGCCAAGGCGCAGGTGACGGCGCCCGAGGATCTGGCCGACCGGGTCGAAGCGATGCTGGCGCGCCGGGTGGTCGATTTGCTGAGCCTTGCCCGGAAAAGCGGGCAGGCGGTTGCCGGTTTCGAAAAGGTCAAGGACTGGCTGGCCAAGGATCAGGCCGAGATACTGATCCAGGCCAGCGACGGGTCCGGCCGGGGCAAGTCGAAGCTGTCGACGCCGCAGGGCGGACGCTTCATCGGCTGGCTTACGGGCGATGAGCTGGGATTGGCCTTTGGCCGACAAAACGTGATACACGTTGCGCTTGCCGCTGGTGGTTTGGCGCCGCGTGTTGTAGAGGAGGCCGCAAGACTTAAGGGTCTGCGCCTCTCAGACGGCGGAGACTCTGCCGGAAAGGATAGAAGACGCAAATGAGCGATAACGACGGTAAGAAAACTTTGGGTGTACGTGGCGGGCCCCGTTCGGGGAACGTAAAGCAGAGCTTTAGCCACGGCCGGACCAAGAACGTCGTGGTGGAAACCAAGCGCAAGCGCGTCGTGAAACCCAAGCCGGGTGCGACGTCGAAGCCGGCTGCTTCCACCGGCGGTGGCCAGAAACATGCGTCCTCGGACCCGGCAAAGCGGCCCGCGGGCATTACCGATGCGGAAATGGAACGCCGCCTGAAGGCGTTGCAGCTGGCCAAGGAAAAGGAAGCCGAGGAAGCGGCGCAGCGCGAGGCCGACGAAAAGGCCCGCGCCGAAGAGCGTGAGCGCCGCCGCGCCGAGCAGGAGCAGAAAGAGCGCGAACAGCGCGAAGCCGAAGAGCGCGCCAAGGCCAAGGCCGAGGAAGAAGAGCGCCAGCGCCGCGAGGCCGAGGATGCCGCCAAGCGTGCCGCCGAAGCTCCGGCCCCCGCGCCCGAGGATGCCTCGGCTGCTGCCGCGCGTGGCAAGCCCAAGGAAAAGGAAGCGCCCCGCAAGGTCGAACGCGAGGAACGCCCGCGTGGCAAGGGCCGCGACGATGGCGGCCGCCGTGCCGGCAAGCTGACGCTGAACCAGGCGCTGTCCGGTGGCGAAGGCGGGCGGCAGAAATCCATGGCCGCGATGAAGCGCAAGCAGGAGCGTATGCGCCAGAAGGCGATGGGCGGCGCGCAAGAGCGTGAAAAGATCGTGCGCGAGGTCCAGTTGCCCGAAACCATCGTCGTCAGCGAGCTGGCCAATCGTATGGCGGAACGGTCCGCCGACGTGGTCAAGGAACTGATGAAGATGGGCATGATGGTCACGCAGAACCAGTCCATCGACGCCGATACCGCGGAACTCATCATCGAGGAATTCGGCCACCGCGTCGTGCGGGTTTCGGATTCCGACGTGGAGGACGTGATCAGCCAGGTCGAGGACAAGGAGGGCGACCTGAAGCCGCGCCCGCCGGTCATCACGATCATGGGCCATGTCGACCACGGCAAGACATCGCTGCTGGATGCGATCCGCGACGCCAAAGTGACCGCGGGCGAGGCCGGCGGCATCACCCAGCATATCGGCGCCTACCAGGTGGAAACCGATGGCGGTGCGGTTCTGACCTTCCTCGATACGCCGGGCCACGCGGCCTTTACCTCGATGCGCTCGCGCGGTGCACAGGTGACGGATATCGTTGTCCTGGTCGTGGCTGCCGACGACTCGGTCATGCCGCAGACGATCGAGGCGATCAACCACGCCAAGGCGGCCGCAGTGCCGATGATCGTTGCGATCAACAAGTGCGACAAGCCGCAGGCCGATCCCGACAAGGTGCGCGCCGAGCTGCTGCAGCACGAGGTGATCGTCGAGGCGATGTCGGGCGACGTGCAGGATGTCGAAGTGTCCGCCGTGACCGGTCAGGGCCTGGACGAACTGCTTGAGGCGATTGCGCTGCAGGCGGAAATCCTTGAACTCAAGGCCAATCCCGACCGTGCCGCCGAGGGTGCCGTGATCGAGGCGCAGCTTGACGTGGGCCGTGGCCCCGTGGCGACGGTTCTGGTGCAGAAGGGCACCCTGAACCAGGGCGATATCTTCGTCGTGGGCGAACAATGGGGCAAGGTCCGGGCGCTGATCAACGACCGGGGCGACCGCGTGGATCATGCCGGCCCCTCGGTTCCGGTCGAGGTTCTGGGCCTCAACGGCACGCCGGAGGCGGGCGATGTCCTGAACGTGGTGTCGACCGAGGCGCAGGCCCGCGAGATCGCGGAATACCGCGAGCAGGCCGCCAAGGACAAGCGCGCCGCAGCCGGTGCCGCGACCACGCTGGATCAGCTTCTGGCCAAGGCCAAGGCGGACGAAAGCGTCAGGGAGCTGCCGATCCTCGTCAAGGCGGATGTGCAGGGCTCGGCCGAGGCGATCGTTCAGGCGATGGAAAAGATCGGCAACGACGAGGTGCGCGTGCGCGTGCTGCATTCGGGTGTCGGTGCCATCACCGAAACCGATGTCGGCCTTGCCGAAGCGTCGGGCGCGCCGATCCTGGGCTTCAACGTGCGTGCCAACGCATCGGCCCGGAACACCGCGAACCAGAAGGGCGTCGAGCTGCGCTATTACAGCGTGATCTACGACCTTGTGGACGATGTGAAAGCGGCGGCTTCGGGCCTGCTGTCGGCCGAGATCCGCGAGAACTTCATCGGCTATGCCCAGATCAAGGAAGTGTTCAAGGTCTCGGGCGTCGGCAAGGTCGCCGGTTGCCTGGTCACAGAAGGCGTGGCACGCCGGTCGGCCGGTGTGCGCCTGCTGCGCGACGACGTGGTGATCCACGAGGGCACGCTGAAAACGCTCAAGCGGTTCAAGGACGAGGTGGCCGAGGTTCAGTCGGGTCAGGAATGCGGTATGGCGTTCGAGAATTACGACGATGTCCGCCCCGGCGACGTGATCGAGATCTTCGAGCGCGAGGAAGTGACCCGTACGCTGGAGTGATCCGGCACGCATCGGACAAATATAAAAAGGGGACAGCCGATGCTGTCCCCTTTTTCGTTCCGTAAGCGATACGCGCTTTTCAGGCGGCTTTCGGCATCACCGGAGTGCCTGTGAATTCGCGTTCTCCGACGCGGATAACCGTTTTGCCATCGGGCAAATCGCGGACGAACTGTCCCTGAATCGATACGCAACTCCCAATCGTAATGGTGCGCAGCATGTCAATCATCCCCACAGTTGACGTAAGCAACCATAACGTCAGAAGCGTGAACAATGAATTAAAATATTTCGGTATTGTTCAGGCGTTTGCCGATTTTTCCCGTCACAGCCAGTCGCGCAGGATGGGAATCAAAGGGATATCGGCAGGCGGCATCGGGTAATTTCGTAATTCGCGGGCATGGGCCCATTTCAGGGTCTGCCCCTCTTTCGGTTGCGGAATCCCGTCCCATTTCCGGCAAGCGAAAAGCGGCATCAGCAGGTGAAAGTCGTCATAGGAATGGCTGGCGAATGTCAGCGGCGCAAGGCAGCTGTTCCAGGTCTCGATCCCCAGTTCCTCGTGCAATTCGCGCACCAGCGCCGCCTCGGGGGTTTCGCCGGGTTCGACCTTGCCGCCGGGAAATTCCCACAGGCCGGCCATCGACTTGCCCTCGGGGCGTTGCGCCAGAAGGATGCGGCCGTCGGCGTCGATCAGCGCCACCGCCGCGACCAGCACCACCTTCATGAGCGGTAGTCCGCGTTGATCGAGATGTAGCCGTGGGTCAGGTCGCAGGTCCAGACCGTGGCCTTGCCGTTCCCCAGCCCGATATCGACCCCGATCGTCAGCTCGGGTTGCTTCATGTAGACGGCGCCGTCCTCTTCGCGGTAAGCGGGCGATACCCAGCCGTTTTCGGCCACAAGGATGTTCCCGAACCGGATCGACAACCGGTCACGGTCTGCCGCGGCGCCGGATTTGCCGATGGCCATCACCACACGGCCCCAGTTCGGGTCTTCGCCGGCGATGGCGGTTTTCACCAGCGGCGAATTGGCGATGGACAGGGCGTGGACACGCGCGTCTTCGTCGCTTTGCGCGCCGGTCACCGTCACCTCGACGAATTTCGTGGCCCCTTCGCCATCGCGCACGACCTGGTGCGCGAGGTCCAGCATGACCTTGTGCAACGCGGTTTCGAACTCGGGGGTGTCGTCGACACTGACGCCCGATGCGCCGGTGGCCGCCAGCAGCAGCGTGTCCGAGGTCGAGGTGTCGCTGTCGACGGTGATGCAGTTGAAGGTTCTGTCGGTCAGATCCGACAGCATCGCCTGCAATCGTCCCTGTTCGATGGCGGCGTCGGTGAAGATATAGACCAGCATCGTCGCCATGTCCGGCGCGATCATGCCCGACCCCTTGGCGATTCCGGCGATGCGCACGGGGCGGCCATCCACCGTGATTTTGGCACCGGCGCCCTTGGGGAAGGTATCGGTCGTCATGATGGCGCGGGCGGCATCTTCCAGCCGGGCGGGGGCCAGCCTGGCGGCCATCTCGTCCAGCCTGGCGATGATCCGGTCATGCGGCAGCGGTTCGCCGATCACCCCGGTGGACGAGGTAAAGACGCGGCCCACCGGCACACCCGCGGCATCGGCGACCGCGGCTGCGATCGCCTGCACCGATTCGACGCCGCGCCCGCCGGTAAAGGCGTTGGAATTGCCCGAGTTCACAAGGATCGCCGCGCCCGCATCCGGTGCTCCGCCGATCTTGGCCTGGCAATCCAGCACCGGGGCCGAGCGCGTGGCCGAGCGCGTGAACACGCCCGCCATCGCGGTGCCCGGTGCCAGCCGCGCCAGCATCACATCCGTCCGGTCGCGGTACTTCACGCCCGCGGCGGCGGTTGCGATCTCAACGCCCGCGATATCGGGCAGCAGGGGAAAGCCGGCCGGGGCCAGCGGGGATACGGCCAGCGCCTTGCCCATGTCTTATTTCTCCAGAAGGTCGAGATTCGACAGAACGGATTTGTCGATGCCTTCGTCCTTGCGTTCGACTTCGGCCGCGTCGGTCAGTTCCTGCACGCGGGCATCGACGATCTGCTGTTGCAGCCTGGCCTCGATCTCGCCGCGCACCTCGTCCAGCGCCGGCACGTCCTTGAGGCGGGTATCGTTCAGGCGGATGACATGCCAGCCGAATTGCGTCTGAACCGGGTCGGACACGGTTTCCTTTTCCATGGCCTGCACAGCCTCTTCGAACGGCGGCACCATCATGCCGGTGCTGAACCAGCCCAGTTGCCCGCCATTGGGGCCCGACGGACCGGTCGAGTGATCGCGCGCAAGCTGGGCGAACTCCTCGCCGCCACGGGCGCGTTCGGCCAGGGCGGTGGCCTCTTCCTCGGTTTCGACAAGGATGTGGCTTGCGTTCCATTCCTGCTCGGGTTCGGCGCTGGCGTATTCCTCGTCATAGACGCCCTGCACGGCCGCATCGGTCATCGCGCCGGCCAGCAGGTCGTCGATCGCCTCGGCCGCCAGCATCTGGCGCTGTTCGTTTTCAAGCGCCATTTCGACACGGCGCGGCGTGTTTTCCAGCGTTTCGGCAAGCACGGCCTGCTGCACAAGCTGGTTGAGGATACCGTCGAACAGCACCTCGTCGGGAAGCTGGGCATATTGCTGCGGCAGCGAGGCGCGCACCAGGATCAGGTGGCCCAGCGTGATGTCCTGACCGTTGACCGTGGCCACCACGGTTTCGGCGGTGGGTGCATCCTCGGCGGCGGCGGGCAGCGTGTGGCCGAGGGCCAGTGCGGTCGCTGCGGCAAGCATGAGGCGTTTGGGCATGGTAAAATCCTTTCATGGGCCCGTTTCGGCCCGTGACGTTGACACTTTCACAGCCGCCCCTTACGTAGCCTTGTGGCCGGTTTGGCTGTTATTTCCCGCCCGTTTTAGGCGGTGTGGAAACAGCGGGCAAGCAAATGGCTCGCACGAAATCGTCAACGACCGGAACGGATGGATCATGCTGGGATTCGGAACTCTTGCCCGAAAGGTGTTTGGCACACCGAACGACCGCAAGGTCAAGGCCACGCGCCCGCTGATCGAAAAGATCAACGCGCTTGAACCCGAGTTCGAAAAGCTCAGCGATGCCGGCCTGATCGAAAAGACCGAAGACCTGAAAAAACGCGTAGCCGGGGGCGAGGCGCTGGAAGCCATCCTGCCCGAGGCGTTCGCCAACTGCCGCGAGGCCGCGAAACGCGCGCTGGGGCTGCGGGCCTTCGACGTGCAGCTCATGGGCGGGATTTTCCTGCACCAGGGCAATATCGCCGAGATGAAGACCGGCGAAGGCAAGACGCTGGTCGCCACCTTTCCCGCCTATCTGAACGCGCTGACCGGCAAGGGCGTGCATATCGTCACGGTGAACGACTATCTCGCCCGGCGCGATGCGGAATGGATGGGTAAGGTCTATGGCGCGCTGGGGCTGAAGACCGGGGTCGTGGTGCCGCAGCAGCCCGACGACGAAAAGCGCGCGGCCTATGCGGCCGACATCACCTATGCCACCAATAACGAACTTGGCTTCGATTACCTGCGCGACAACATGAAGGCCGAACTGTCGGACATGGCGCAGCGCGGCCACCACTTCGCCATCGTGGACGAGGTCGACAGCATCCTGATCGACGAGGCGCGCACGCCGCTGATCATTTCCGGCCCGGCGCAGGACCGCAGCGATCTGTACGTGGCGATCGACGCCTTCACCCCGGAAATCAAGGACGAGCATTTCACGCTGGACGAAAAACAGCGCAACGTGACCTTCACCGACGAAGGCAACGAATGGCTGGAAGAGCAGCTTCATACGCGCGGCATCCTGCCCGAGGACCAGTCGCTTTACGAACCGGAAAGCACAACCATCGTGCACCATGTGAACCAGGCGTTGCGCGCGCACAAGCTGTTCCAGCGCGACAAGGATTACATCGTCCGTCCCGCGGTGAACCAGACGGGGCAGGCGCTGGGCTATGACGAGGTGGTGCTGATCGACGAATTCACCGGCCGCATGATGGCGGGCCGGCGCCTGTCGGACGGCCTGCATCAGGCCATCGAGGCCAAGGAAGGCTGCAAGATCCAGCCCGAGAACGTGACGCTGGCGCAGGTGACGTTCCAGAACTATTTCCGGCTTTACGACAAGCTGGCCGGCATGACCGGCACGGCCTCGACCGAGGCCGAGGAATTCCAGACCATCTATGGCCTGGGCGTGGTCGAAGTGCCGACCAATCGCCCGATCGCGCGAAAGGACGACGACGACGCCGTCTATCGCTCTGCGCAGGAGAAATACGACGCCATCGTCGAAACGATCAAGGACGCGCATGAAAAGGGCCAGCCGACCCTTGTCGGCACGACCAGCATCGAGAAATCCGAATTCCTGTCCCAGATGCTGACCAAGGCCGGGATCACGCATAACGTTCTGAACGCGCGCCAGCACGAGAAAGAGGCGCAGATCGTCGCCGATGCCGGCAAGCTGGGCGCGGTGACCATCGCCACGAACATGGCCGGGCGCGGGACCGACATCAAGCTGGGCGGCAATGTCGAGTTCAAGATCATGGAGGCGATCGAGGCCGATCCCGACGCCGATCCCGAAGAGATCCGCAAAAGGATCGAGGCCGAGCACGCCGCCGACGAGGAGAAGGTGAAAGAGGCCGGCGGCCTGTTCGTTCTGGCCACCGAACGCCACGAAAGCCGCCGCATCGACAACCAGCTTCGCGGCCGTTCGGGCCGCCAGGGCGACCCGGGCCGGTCGGCATTCTTCCTGAGCCTCGAAGACGACCTGATGCGCATCTTCGGCTCGGAACGGCTGGACAAGGTGCTTTCGACCCTGGGCATGAAAGAGGGCGAGGCGATCGTGCACCCCTGGGTGAACAAATCGCTCGAACGCGCGCAGGCCAAGGTCGAGGGGCGCAACTTCGACATCCGCAAGCAGTTGCTGAAATTCGACGACGTGATGAACGAGCAGCGCAAGGTGATCTTTGCGCAGCGCCGCGAAATCATGGAGGCGCAGGACCTGTCCGAGATCGTGACCGACATGCGCCATGAGGTAATCGCCGACCTGGTCGACGAACACATGCCGCCGAAAACCTATGCCGACCAGTGGGATACCGACGGGCTGCACGATGCCTGCATCGAATACCTGACGATCGACGTGCCCGTGGGCGACTGGGCCGCCGAGGAAGGCGTGGATGACGAAGAGATCACCGAGCGCCTGGAAGATGCCAGCGATAAGATGATGGAGGAAAAGGCGGCCGCCTTCGGGCCCGACACCATGCGCCAGATCGAAAAGCAGGTGCTGCTGCAGACCATCGACGGCAAGTGGCGCGAGCATCTGCTGACGCTGGAACATCTGCGGTCGGTCGTGGGCTTCCGTGGCTATGCGCAGCGCGATCCGCTGAACGAATACAAGACCGAGGCGTTCCAGTTGTTCGAAGGGATGCTGGATTCTTTGCGTCTGGAAGTGACGCAGAAACTGTCGCAGATTCGCCCGCTGACCCAGGAAGAACAGCAGGAGATGATCCAGCAGCTTGCCGCCCAGCAAGCGGCGCAACAGGCCGCGTTCGAGGCGGCAGCCGACGAGTCGGAAGCCCGGACAGTGGCCGCGCTGGAAGACGGGTTCGACGAAAACGACCCCGCGACATGGGGCAACCCCGGCCGGAACGAGCCATGCCCTTGCGGTTCCGGCAAGAAGTTCAAGCATTGCCACGGGCGGTTTGCCTGATCGTTTTCGCCACGTGCGCGAAAGCGAAAGGTCAGAATAACTCCTAAGCGGTGCCACATCGGCGCCGCTTTTTCCCTGTTCCCTCCACAATCGAAGCATTGGGTTTGAGGAGAACGGGATGTTCGATCCGAAACGCTATATTCTGGCGGGGGGCACGGTTGTTGTCGCGCTGGGCATCGGTTTCGTGATGCAGCAATCGCCCGCACCGCATTCCGGCGGGGATGCATCGCCTGCGCAGACGGCATCGCTCGACACCCGGCCGGACATGCCGCCCGTCGCGCAATCCGGGGTCACGACCGATTTCGGCGCCATGGGGCTGAGCGGTGTCGCCCATACATCCGCCAATCCCGAACCCCGGAAGGAGGCGCAGGCGCCCCTGGCCGAAACCCCGGCGCCCACCGGGGAAACCGAACTGGCCGCCGCGACGCCCGATGTCAAAGAAGGCCCGGTTCTGTCGGATGCGGGGCCGGAAGCGGTGCCGCTGGCGGATGCGTGCGAGCCGACGATGACGGCCACCGCCGCGCCTGCTGCCATGGTCACGCTTGAGATTTCGGTGTGCCAGCCCGATGCCCGGGTAACGATTCACCACAACGGCATGATGTTGTCCTATCTGACGGATGCGGCGGGCAAGGCAGAGATCCTTGTTCCCGCGCTTTCGTCCGAGGCGCTTTACATCGCGTCCGTCGAAAACGGCGTCGGGGCCGTGGCGCGCGCGCAGGTCGCGGATTTCGCCGATTACGAGCGTGTCGTGCTGCAATGGCGCGGCGAGGCCGGTTTCCAGGTTCATGCGCTGGAATACGGCGCGGAATACGGGGCCGATGGCCATGTCTGGCGCGAGTCGCCCGGCAACATCGCCCGCGCCCGGGACGGGCAGGGCGGATTTCTGACGATGCTGGGCGACCCGGCGATCACGGACGGGCTGCGCGGCGAGGTCTATACCTTTCCGGTCGCCGCCGCCGAAAAGGGTGACGTGGACCTGAGCGCCGAGGCGATCGTGACCGAGGGCAATTGCACCCGCGATATCGAGGCGCAGGCCCTGCAGGTCGGCGACTCGGGCGAACTGAGCGTGCAGGATCTGGTGCTGACCGTGCCCTCCTGCGAGGTGGCGGGCGATATTCTGATGTTGAAAAACCTGCTGCAAGACCTGAAAATCGCGCGTAACTAGAACCAACCGCAACTTTCGGGGCTGAGCGTAGATGATTTTCCTTCGTGCGGCGTTATGCGCCGCACTTTTCCTTGTCTGGGGGGCTGTCGGTGCCGTCGCGCAGGACGTGACCCTGACGTCCCGTGACGGCTCGGTCGAAATCACCGGCACGCTTCTGGGGTTCGACGGCGAATTCTATCGCGTCGACACGGTTTATGGCGAGTTGACGGTCGATGGATCGGGTGTTCTGTGCGAGGGGCCGGGCTGCCCGAACCTGACCGCTTTCGTGGCCGAGTTGCGCATGTCCGGGGCCGAAACGATGGGTGCGGTCCTTATGCCCGCTTTGGTCGAAGCGTTCGCCCAGCGCAGCGGCCTGTTCGCCACCCGGCAAGAGGACGAGCCCGCGCGCATCACCTATCTGTTGCGCGACAAGGCCCAGGGGCAGCTTGTCGGGCGGTTCCACATCCATGCGACCAACACGGACGAAGGTTTTGCCGACCTGCTGGTGAACGAGGCCGATATCGTCATGTCCCTGCGCGAGGTGCGCCCGGCCGAGGTCGCCCGCGCGCAAGAGGCCGGGATGGGCGATCTGCGCGGTCGCGGGCGGGTGCGCGTTCTGGCGCTGGATGCGCTGGTGCCGGTGGTGGCCCCCGACAACCCGGTTGGCACCATCACCACGCCCGACCTGGCGCGCGTCTTTTCCGGGCAGATCGACAACTGGCAGGCGTTGGGCGGGCCGGATGCGCCGATCACGCTGCATCTGCGCGATGCGCGCTCGGGGCTGGGGCAGGCGGTGGTGGACCGGCTGCTCAGGCCCATCGGTGCCGATCTGGCCGAAGGGGCGGTCCGACACACGACGAATGCCGCGCTGGCCGAGGCGGTTACCCGCGACCCGTTCGGGTTGGGGCTGGCCTCGGCCGCGGCAGTGGGCGGTGCCAAGCCGCTGGCCCTGTCCGGCGATTGCGGATTTTCGCTGCGGGCCGAGCGGCGCAACGTCAAGACCGAGGACTATCCGCTGACCGCGCCGCTGTTCCTGTATCTGCCGGCGCGGCGGTTGCCCTCGCTGGCGCGCGATTTCATGTCGTATCTGCGCGGTCCGCAGGCGCAGCTTGTCATCCGGCGCGCGGGCTTCGTGGACCAGACGCCCGAAGAGATCCCGATCGACGCGCAGGGCAATCGCTTTGCCAATGCCATAGCGCGGGCCGGGGATGAAACCGGGCTTATGGATCTGCAGCGCATGGTGTCGGTGCTGTCGCCCCACAAACGGCTGACCACGACATTCCGGTTCGAGCCGGGCTCGACCCGGCTGGATGCGCAATCGCGTTCAAACGTGGAACAGCTTGCCCGCGCGCTTGAGGCCGGGGTGTATGACACGCGCGATCTGTTGTTTGTCGGGTTCTCCGATGGCGAGGGCTCGGCGCGGATCAACAGCGAAATCGCCGGGCGGCGGGCCGAAACCGTGCGCGGCGCGGTGATCGCCGCCGCCGAAACCGCCAACCTGTCGCGGATCGGCCTGGGGGTCGATGCCTTTGGCGAGGCGATGCCGATGGCCTGTGACGACAGCGCCTGGGGCCGGCTGGTGAACCGGCGGGTCGAGGTCTGGGTGCGTTAAAGCAACCCCTCGGCGCGAAAGCTGAGTTCGCGGGATTTCCCGATGATCAGGTGATCGTGCAGCGTGATCGACAGCGCCTGCGCGGCGGTTTCGATCTGGTGGGTCATCGCGATATCCGCCTCGGACGGGGTGGGATCGCCCGAGGGGTGGTTGTGCACCAGGATCAGCGCGCTGGCATTCATTTCCAGCGCGCGTTTCACCACCTCGCGCGGATAGACCGGCACGTGATCCACCGTGCCGCGCGCCTGTTCCTCGTCCGCGATCAGGACGTTCTTGCGATCCAGGAACAGGATGCGGAACTGTTCGGTATCGCGGTGGGCCATGGTGGTATGGCAGTAATCCAGAAGTTGCTCCCAACTGCTGACCACATGCCGTTGCAGGACACGGGCGCGCGCAAGACGATGGGCCGCGGCCTCGACGATCTTGAGCTCGCAGATCACGGCGTCGCCTGTGCCCCTGACCTCTTTCAAACGCGCGGGCGCGGCGGCGATCACGCCGTTGAAATCGCCGAACCGGTCCAGCAGCGCGCGCGCCAGCGGTTTGACGTCCTGCCGGGGGATGGCGCGGAACAGCACGAGTTCCAGCATTTCGTAATCCGGCATTGCCTGCGCGCCGCCTTGCATGAACCGCGCACGCAGCCGTTTGCGGTGATCGGCGATGTAAGAGGGCAGGCGCCCCGCAGCCATGGGCGCGGGGTTCGCGGCCTCGTCCGCATCAAAAAGCGGCAGGGGCATTTCGGCAAAGGCGTTCGGCTGCTGGCTCATGGCGGCCAGATTGCGCGCCCTGGGGTGAAGAAGTGGTTAACGGCCGCAAAAAGGGCGTGCCCCAGCGCCGGGGCACGCCCTTTTCCAGATACCGGGCAGGGGGCCGTGTCAGCCCTTCATCGAATCCCAGAAGCTTTTGACAGACGAGAAAAAGCTTTTGCTTTCCGGGTTGTTATCCTCGGACAGCGCCTCGAACTCGCGCAGCAGCTCTTTCTGGCGGCCGGTCAGGTTCACCGGGGTTTCGACGGCAAGTTCGATGAACATGTCGCCGGCCGCGCCGCCGCGCAGGGTGGGCATACCCTTGCCGCGCAGGCGCATTTGCCGCCCGGACTGGGAACCCGCCGGGATTTTCACGCGTGAGCGGCCGCCGTCGATCGTGGGCACCTCGATATCGCCGCCCAGCGCCGCGCCGGTCATCGACACGGGCACGCGGCAAAACAGGTTCGTGCCGTCGCGTTCGAATATCTTGTGCGGCGTGACCTCGATGAAGATATAGAGATCGCCCGCCGGGCCACCCCGCATTCCGGCCTCGCCCTCGCCGGCCAGCCGGATGCGCGTGCCGGTTTCGACGCCGGCGGGAATGTTCACGCTGAGCGCGCGATCCTTTTCCACCCGGCCCTGGCCGCCGCAGGATTTGCACGGGTTCTTGATCGTCTGGCCCAGCCCCGAGCAGGTCGGGCAGGTGCGTTCGATCGTAAAGAAACCTTGCTGCGCGCGCACCTTGCCCATGCCCGAACAGGTGGGGCAGGTGGTGGGCTCGGCGCCGCCTTCGGCTCCGGTGCCGTTGCAGGCATCGCACGCGACCGAGGTGGGCACGTTGATGGTTTTCTGCAGGCCGGTATAGGCATCTTCCAGCGTCACGCGCAGGTTATAACGCAGGTCGGCACCCCGCGCGGCGCGCTGGCGCCCACCGGCCCCGCCACGGCCGCCCATGCCGAACAGGTCGTCGAAGATATCCGAAAAGGCGCTGGCGAAATCGCCCTGGCCCTGGAAACCGCCGCCCGGATGACCGCCGCCGCCCATGCCGCCATCGAACGCGGCGTGGCCAAAGCGGTCATAGGCCGCCTTTTTCTCGGGGTCTTTCAGGGCGTCATAGGCCTCGTTCACTTCCTTGAACTGCGCCTCGGCATCGGGGTTGTCCGAATTGCGGTCGGGGTGCAGTTCCTTGGCTTTCTTCCGATAGGCTTTCTTGATCTCGTCGGGCTCTGCACCTTTCGAGATACCAAGCACATCGTAGTAATCACGTTTTGCCATTGGGGTTCCCCTTTACCGGAACGTCAAGGGCCGGCCCGGCGCCCGGACCGGCCCTGATTGGTTCCGCAAAGCGCGGTTACGAGCGCTTGTCGTCGTCGAGATCTTCGAAGTCGGCATCGACGATATCGTCATCGTCGGCCCGGCCGCCTGCCTCATCCGTGGCGGTGGGTCCGTCTTCGCCTTCCTCGGCCTGCGCCTTGTAGATCGCTTCGCCCAGTTTCATCGCGGCTTCGGTCACGTTCTGGATGCCGGACTTGATCTTGTCGGCGTTGTCGTTCTCCAGCTCGTCCTTGAGCGCGGCAACCGCCAGTTCGATCGCTTCGATCGTGGAGGGGTCGACCTTGTCGCCATGTTCCTCGATCGACTTTTCGGTCGAATGGATCAGCGATTCGGCTTGGTTCCTGGCCTCGACCAGTTCGCGGCGCTGCTTGTCGGCCTCGGCGTTTTCCTCGGCTTCCTTGACCATCTTTTCGATGTCGTCGTCCGACAGGCCGCCCGACGCCTGGATCGTGATCTTCTGCTCCTTGCCGGTGCCCTTGTCCTTGGCGCTGACCGACACGATGCCGTTGGCGTCGATGTCGAACGTCACCTCGATCTGGGGCATGCCGCGCGGTGCCGGCGGGATGTTTTCCAGGTTGAAGGCGCCCAGCAGCTTGTTGTCGGCGGCCATCTCGCGCTCACCCTGGAAGACACGGATCGTCACGGCCGACTGGTTGTCCTCGGCGGTCGAGAAGATCTGCGATTTCTTCGTCGGGATCGTGGTGTTGCGGTCGATCAGGCGGGTGAACACGCCACCCAGCGTTTCGATCCCCAGCGACAGCGGCGTCACGTCCAGCAGGACCACGTCTTTCACGTCACCCTGCAGAACGCCGGCCTGGATGGCGGCGCCCATGGCGACCACCTCGTCGGGGTTCACGCCCTTGTGCGGCTCTTTCCCGAAGAACTTGGTCACTTCCTCGACCACTTTCGGCATCCGGGTCATACCGCCGACCAGAACGACCTCGTCGATGTCGCTGGCGTTCATGCCGGCGTCTTTCAGCGCGGCCTTGCACGGATCGAGCGACCGCTTGATCAGGTCTCCCACCAGGCTTTCCAGCTTGGCGCGGGTCAGCTTCATCACCATGTGCAGCGGTGCGCCGCTGCCGGGGTCCATTGCGATGAACGGCTGGTTGATTTCCGTCTGGCTGGAACTGGACAGCTCGATCTTGGCCTTTTCGGCAGCTTCCTTGAGGCGCTGAAGGGCCATCTTGTCCCCGGTCAGGTCGACATTGTGCTCTTTCTTGAACTCGTCGGCCAGGTAGTTGACGATCCGCATGTCGAAATCTTCACCACCAAGGAAGGTGTCGCCGTTGGTGGATTTCACCTCGAACAGGCCGTCGTCGATTTCCAGGATGGTCACGTCGAACGTGCCGCCGCCAAGGTCATAGACCGCGATCGTGTGGCTTTCGTCCTTGTCCAGGCCATAGGCCAGCGCGGCCGCGGTCGGTTCGTTGATGATGCGCAGAACCTCGAGCCCGGCGATCTTGCCGGCGTCCTTGGTGGCCTGACGCTGTGCGTCGTTGAAATAGGCCGGAACGGTGATGACGGCCTGCGTCACTTCCTCGCCGAGATAGCTTTCGGCGGTTTCCTTCATCTTGCCCAGGATGAAGGCCGAAATCTGGCTGGGGCTGTATTTCTCGTCCTTCACCTCGACCCATGCGTCGCCATTGCCGCCATCGACAACCGCGAAGGGCATGTTCTTCTTGTCCTTGGCGATGTCGGCGTCGTCGAACCGGCGACCGATCAGGCGCTTGACGCCAAAGATCGTGTTGGCCGCGTTGGTGACGGCCTGACGCTTGGCAGACTGGCCCACAAGGCGCTCATTGTCGGTGAAGGCGACGATCGAAGGCGTCGTGCGTGCCCCTTCGGAGTTTTCGATAACCTTGGGCTGCGCACCGTCCATGATGGCGATGCAGCTGTTCGTTGTCCCAAGGTCGATACCGATGACTTTACCCATGTTTTCGATCCCTTTCTTTTCAAGGCGATGACACGAGACCCGGACCCGTTATGGCATCCCTGCCCCGAATTGGTTTCGTGCGGCACCTGGGTGCGGCGCCACGCTTCCCGGCGTATATAAGGAGGGGTCTGGCACCCTGCAAGCGGTGGAAATAGGCCGAATTCGTGAATCAGAGGTAATTTCTTGTCCAAAGAACCCCGAATGCTGCGAGGCGTGGCGATTTACCCCGGTTTTCTCGACCCGGACGCGCAGCAGGCGCTGGTCACGGCGCTGCGCGACGTGGTGGCCGCGGCGCCGATGTTTCATCCCGAAACACGATGGGGCAAGCAGATGAGCGTGCGCATGACCTCGGCCGGCCGTTGCGGCTGGGTCAGCGACAGGCGCGGCTATCGCTACGAGCCGCGCCACCCGTCGGGTACGCCATGGCCAGAGATCCCGGCCGGGGTGCTGGCGATCTGGCACGACCTGGTCGGCGCTGCGCGCGACCCCGATTGCTGCCTTGTGAATTACTATGGTGAAGGTGCGCGGATGGGGCTGCACCAGGACCGCGACGAGGCGGATTTTTCCTGGCCGGTCCTGTCGGTCAGCCTGGGCGATGAGGGCCTGTTCCGGGTCGGCAACACCGATCGCGGCGGCCCGACCGAAAGTGTCTGGCTGCGGTCCGGCGACGTGCTGGTGATGGGCGGCGATGCCCGGCTGGTTCATCACGGTGTCGACCGGATCAGGTTCGGGTCGTCCACGCTTTTGCCACGGAGCGGGCGGCTGAACCTGACCTGCCGGGTGGTGTTCTGAAACCGCGCGGTTTTCGCCTAAAATCGCGCGGTTTCGTCCGGGCACTCCCTCGTCTCCGTTAACCTGCCGGCAAGCTTTGGCGCGCTATTCCTGACCCTGGGTGAGATGAAAGGTGGTGGAGATGGGCGCGCAAGGCAATGCGGCGCCAGTCATCATCAAAAGGAAAAAGATCGTTGCCGGCGATGGTCACCACGGTGGGGCGTGGAAAGTGGCCTATGCGGATTTCGTGACCGCCATGATGGCGTTTTTCCTGCTGATGTGGCTGCTGAACGCGACGACGGAAAAACAGCGCAAGGGGATTGCCGAATATTTCAGCCCGACCGTGCCGCTGGCGCGGATCTCGGGCGGGGGCGAGGGCGTGCTGGGTGGCGACAGCCTGTTTTCAGAGATGTCGCTGGCGCGCACCGGCACGGGTGGTACGACCCTGCGGTCGACGGGCCGGGAGTCGGGGCTTTCGGACGCGGAAATGCAAGCCCTGCGCAGCGTCGAAGATGCCCTGCTGGGAAGTGGCGGTGAAAGCATCACGCAGGAAAACCTTTTGCGGCACGTGGTGACCCGCATGACCGACGAGGGGCTGGTGATCGAGCTTTTCGATATCGACGATGCGACGCTGTTCGACGGGCCGACCGACACGCCGACCGCGCTTTTGACCGAGCTTTCCGCGATGCTGACCCGCGTTCTGGGGCTTGTGCGCAACCCCGTCGCGGTGGCGGGGCACGTGGCCGCGCAGCCGGTTGTCTTGCTCGACAACACCGTCTGGCACCTGTCCTCGACGCGGGCCGACGCGCTGCGCAGGCTTCTGGAGGCACAGGGAATGCCCGGCGCCCGGATCGAGCGCGTGACGGGCCATGCCGATCGGGAACCCGCCTTTCGCGATCCGATGTCGCCGCGCAACAACCGGCTGGAGATCGTGCTGCTCCGCACGGAAGGTTGATGGAATTTTAGCTATTAGCCCGGTGTTAAGCCGGCGCCTTTAAGACTGCATCCCGACACGGGCTGATGCAGCAGAAAGGCGTATCCATGACGATTTCCTCTTCGCTTAACGCGGGTGTGGCGGGATTGGCGGCGAATGCCAGTCGCCTGGCCTCGATTTCCGACAACATCGCCAATTCTGCGACCTATGGCTACAAGCGGGTCGAGACCGATTTTCACTCGATGGTTCTGTCGAATTCGGGGCGTGCCTATACCGCCGGTGGGGTGCGCACCACCAGCCAGCGCCTGATCGACCAGAGCGGGTCGCTGGTGACAACGTCCAATGCGACGGATCTGAGCGTGCGGGGGCGCGGGTTCATGCCGGTGGCCCAGGCGGCGCAGGTGGGCGTGGGTAATGGCGACACCACGATGTACCTGACGACCACGGGGTCGTTCCGCACCGATGCGGATGGGTATCTTCGCACCGAATCGGGCCTTGTCCTGCTGGGCTGGCCCGCGCTGGCCGACGGTACGATCCCGGTTTATCCGCGCGACACGTCGGCCGGGCTCAGCCCGGTGCGCATCAATGTCAACCAGTTCACCGGCGAACCGACAACGCGCATGTCGCTGGGGGTAAACCTGCCCGCCACCGGCACCACCGCGGGCGCGCCGGGCGACATGCAGGAATGGCCGGTCGAGTATTTCGACAATCTCGGCACCTCGGAAAGCCTGGCGGTGCAGTTTACGCCGACCGTGCCGGCCACGGGATCGTCGAACGAATGGACGATGGTGATCCGCGATTCGGCCCAGGGCGGCGCGGTGATCGGGGAATACACCCTGACCTTCGATGACAGCCGGACATCGGGCGGGACATTGAATGCGGTCTCCACGGTTTCGGGCGGTGCCTATGATCCTGCGACCGGCAGCATGATCGTCGATGTCGCCGGTGGCCCGATGGAGATCACCATCGGCAAGCCCGGGGATTCAAGCGGGCTGACCCAGCTGTCCGACAGTTTCGCGCCGGTGGCGATTTCCAAGGACGGCTCGCCCGTGGGCAACATGACATCGGTCGAGGTGGACGAAAACGGTTTCGTCCATGCGTTCTTTGACACGGGGATCACGCGCCGCGTCTATCAGATTCCGCTGGTCGACATGCCGAACCCAAACGGGATGGTGGCGCTGGATCATCAGACCTATCTGCCCTCGCCCGAAAGCGGCACGTATTTCATGTGGGATGCCGGTGACGGTCCGACCGGCGATATCGTCGCCTATGCGCGCGAGGAGTCGGCGACGGACGTGGCGGGCGAGCTGACCGCGATGATCCAGACCCAGCGCGCCTATTCCTCGAACGCCAAGGTGATCCAGACGGTGGACGAGATGCTGCAGGAAACCACCAACATCAAACGCTGATCCCTGACGAAAGGCTGAGTCCATGAGCATTTCCGGCGCGCTGTCCAACGCCCTTTCCGGCCTGACCGCATCGTCCCGCGCGGCCGAGGTCGTCGCATCCAACATCTCGAACGCAACGACCGAAGGTTATGCGCCGCGCGATCTGGAGCTGGCCGCGCGCGTCCTGGGCGGCGTGTCGGTGACGGGCATCATCCGCCATGTCGACCCCGCCCTGACAGCCGACAGGCGTCTGGCCGATGCCAGCCATGCCGAGGCCGAAATGCGCGGTGCCTATCTGTCACGCGTGGCGGATATGGCCGGCATGCCCGGCGCGCCCGGTGCGCTGGGCACGCTCTTGTCAGAGTTCGACGCCGCCCTTGTGACGGCGGCCAGCCAGCCGAATGTGACCGCCCGGCTGGATGTCGCGGTGATCCGGGCGGATGCCGTGGTGGAAAAGCTGACCACCATGTCGGACGGTTTGCAGGCCATGCGGCAGGAGGCCGATCGCGGTGTCGCGGAGGCGGTATCGCGGCTCAACACGCTTTTGACCGACCTTGAGGGTATCAACACCCGCCTTGTCGGTGCGCGTGGACAGGAAGGCGCGGCGTTGCAGGATCAGCGCGACCGGATGATCGACGAGATCAGCACCATCGTGCCGGTGCGGGTGGTGCCGCGCGACAATAACGGGCTGGCGCTCTATACATCGCATGGCGCCGTGCTGTTCGAGGGGCAGGCAGCGCGGATCGGTTTCACGCCCACGCCGACGATCATGCCGCATATGACCGCCGGATCGGGCCTGTTGTCGGGCCTGACCATCAACGGCAATCCGCTGGCGACCGATCCGCCGGGTGGTGCGTTGCGCGGCGGTACGCTGGGTGCGCTCTTCGCCATGCGCGACGGGGCGCTGGTTGACGCGCAGGCGCAACTGGATGGTGTGGCGCGTGACCTGGCCGAACGGTTCCAGGGCATGGCGGTCGACCCGACACTGGGCGCGGCCGCCGCGGGCCTTTTCACCGATGCAGGTGCCGCGGTGCTGGCCACGAACGAGGTGGGCCTGGCGGGCCGGTTGCAGTTGAACCCCGCTGTCGACCCGGTTGCGGGCGGCGAAAGCTGGCGTATGCGCGACGGTCTGGCCGCCACGGCGCCGGGTGCCAGCGGCAACGGGGCGCTGCTGACCGCGATGAGCGCGGCGCTGGGCGAAACGCGGATGCCGGGCTCGGCCGCGTTGCCGGCGGTTTCCCAGTCTCTGCACAGCCGCGTTGCCGATTACCAATCCAACGCCGCGGTCTTGCGCAACGAGGCCGAGCGCCGCCAGGGATTCGTCACCGCGCAGCGGGACGCCCTGCGGGTGGCCGAAAAGGAAGGCGGCGTCGACAGCGATGCCGAACTGCAGAAACTGATGCTGATCGAACAGAGCTACGCCGCGAATGCGCGCGTGATCGAGACGGTGGGCAAGCTGATCGACACCCTGATGAGGATCTGAGCCATGACCGTTACCACACTGGGCGACCTGACCACGCATGTCATGTTGCTGAGGCACAACACGCGATTGCGCACCGAGATGCAGCGCCTGAGCGTGGAACTGGCCAGCGGTCAGGTGGCCGACCCCGCCCGCCACCTTGGCGGCGATTTCACGGCGCTGGCCGATATCGAACACCGCATGACGGCCAACGCCGCCTATCGGCAAGCGACGGCCGATGCGAAGACGGCAACGGACGCGATGCAGCATGTGCTGGGTAGCTTGCAGGATGTAACGCAGGATCTGGCCGGGACGCTGGTTACCGTTTCGGAAACCGGATTGGGCGAGAGCGGACAGATTGCATCGGGCAAGGCGCGTGCGGTTTTCGATCAGGCCGTTGCCCTGCTGAATACCCGCGTTGCCGGGCGCAGCCTGTTCGCCGGAGAGGAGGTGACAGCCCCCGCGCTGGCGGATCCCGATGCGATCCTTGCGGGTTTGCGCAGCGCGACCGCGGGCCTGACCGATCCCGACGACATCACGACCGCCGTCGATGGGTGGTTCGACCTGCCGGGCGGCGGGTTCGGCACGATCGCCTATACAGGTACCGCAGATGCCGCGCCCGCGTTCCGTGTCGCCGAGGGCGAAAGTGCCAGACTTGATCTGCGCGCCGATCATGCCGCGTTGCGGGCCAGCCTGAAACCCATCGCGCTTGCCCTTCTGGCCGGGGATCAGGCCGCCGGGCTGGATCAGGCGGCGCGTGACGGGCTTTACCGTGCCGCCGGTACCGCGCTTTATGCCGCGCAGGACGGGCTCGGTGCGCTGCAGGCGGATCTGGGCGTCACGCAGGCGCGGCTTGAGGAAACGGCGGTTCGCAACGCCTCGGAGAAACTGGCGCTGGAACAGGCGCGGGCGGGGCTTTTGTCGGTTGACCCATACGAGACGGCAACGCGGCTGGAGCAGGTCCAGTTCAACCTGGAAAGCCTGTATACCGTGACGGTGCGCCTGTCGCGGCTGTCCCTGACGGAGTACATGTGATGCGCCTTGCCCTTGTGGCGGTTCTGGCCGCCGCGTTGCCCGGTCATGCCGGCGCCAATCCCGTTCGGATCAAGGACCTTGTGGAATTTGACGGGGTACGGGGCAACGACCTGGTCGGATATGGCCTGGTCGTCGGGCTGAACGGCACGGGCGACGGGATTCGCAACGCGCCCTTCACCGAAGAGATAATGACCAACATACTCGAACGGCTTGGTATCAACGTCAGCGGTGAGCAGTTCCGCCCAAAGAACGTGGCTGCGGTTTTCGTGACCGCGACCTTGCCGGCCTTTGCCCGCGCCGGTGGCCGCATAGATGTGACGGTGTCGGCGATCGGTGATGCCAAAAGCCTGATGGGCGGGACGTTGATCATGACACCGCTGAATGCTGCAGACGGGCAGATCTATGCCGTCGCGCAGGGCACGGTGATCGCAGGCGGCGCCGTGGCCGGGGGCGACGGGGCCGAGGTGATACAGGGTGTTCCGACGGCGGGTATGATCCCCGCCGGTGCTTTTGTCGAACGTGAGACAGAGTTCGATTTCTCCGATCTACGCTCCATGCGTCTTGCCTTGAGAGAGCCGGATTTTACCACGGCCGCGCGTATCGAGACGCGGATCAACGCAAGCTTCGGTCGCGAGGTGGCGGTGATGCTGGATGCGGGCACGGTCGAGCTGGATATCGGGGCGACGCGGGCGCGATCGCCCGCCCATGCCATCGGCCGGATCGAGAACCTTCCGGTCGAGCCGGAACGCCGCGCCCGCGTGGTCGTCGATCAGCGGTCGGGCACCATCGTGATGGGCGAGGACGTGCGGATTTCGCGCGTGGCGGTGTCGCAGGGCAACCTGACCCTGCGCATCCAGGAAACTCCGCTGGTCGTGCAGCCGAACCCGTTTTCAGGGGGCGAGACCGTCATCGTTCCGCGCACCGAGGCCGAGATCGAGGAAGAGCCGGGCATCGGGCTGGCCGAACTGCCTGAAGGCACCTCCCTGTCCGAGGTGGTGGCGGGGCTGAATGCACTGGGCGTTTCGCCGCGGGACATGATCGACATTCTCAAAAGCATCAAAGCCGCCGGGGCGCTCCATGCGGATTTCGTCGTGCGTTGAGCGGTATGCTTTCGCCCGACGCCTGTGGCGGAGAGGCGTGCCTTTCAGTCTCTGATATTGCGGAAAGGCTGTTTTTGAGCTGGAGCTAAAGTAGCTCCGGCCCGCCGGTGTTCAGGTGTTTTCCGGGTCTGCCTGAAGGGTGCACCGCGGACCCGGCCGGGGCAGGGGCGTTCAGAGGTAGCCGCGCACCAGCGCGCCCGCGATAAGTGACCATCCGTCGGCGATCACGAAAAATGCCAGCTTGAACGGTAGCGAAACGATGACAGGTGGCACCATCATCATGCCCATCGACATCAGCACGGCGGAAACCACGAGGTCAATGATGAGAAATGGCAGAAAGATCAGGAATCCGATCTGGAACGCGCGGGCGATCTCGGACAGCAGAAAGCCGGGAACGAGAACCGAAAGCGGCGCATCCATATCCGGGGCGACCGGCCCGATATCGGGGCGCAGTGCAGCCAGGGTTTCGAAGGTTTCGGCATCGGTCCGGGCCGACATGAAGGTGCGAAACGGCTCTAACGTTGCGGAAAACGCGGTTTCAAGGTCAAGCGTGCCGGTCATGAACGGGTTAATCCCGCGATCCCAGGCTTCGCGGAATACCGGGTCCATCACGAAATAGGTCAGAAACAGCGCAAGTGTCACGATCAGCATGTTCGGCGGGGACTGTTGCAGCCCGATCGCCTGACGCAGGATCGACAGAACCGTGACGATGAAGGGAAAGCAGGTGATCATCACAGCAAGCCCCGGAACCAGGGACAGCAACGTGACAAGGGCAAAAAGCTGGATGGTGCGGGTCGTCAGCTGCTCACCGTTCGAGAAGGTGACTGACAGATCCTGCGCCCAGAGCGGCGACGCGAAAACCAGTGCGACAAGCAGGACAGTGCCGGCGGCGGCCATCCGCGGCGTCATTCCAACCCGTCCGCGAAATTGCTGATCTCGGTCAGGCGCACGGCGAGCTGCCCGGGCACATCGCCTTGCAGTTCCTCGAGATGGCCCCGAGCGATCAGGCGATCGCCGACGTAAAGTTCGACCGGGTCGTCGACGCGGCGATCGAGAGTCAGAACCGAGTTTTCGCCCATCTGGAGCAGCTCGCGGATCGGTGGGCGGGCGCGGCCCACGGAAATTGTGATCTCGATCGGAACCGACGAGAACGCATTGCCCGGCTCCGCTTGTCCGGTGCTGCCGTCCGTATCAGCCATGCTTTCTGTCCTCCTGCGCTGTTTCAAGGAATGCCGATACCCGTTGGCGGATGTCCTCCAGCGTCTGATCCAGGTCGATCATGCGCTCGCGGTCACCGAGGCGGAGAAATGCCTGCCCTTCGCCCAGCGTGCCGTCGGGTTGCACCGAGACGGACAGGCCGGATTCTTCCGGCAGGAGGGAGGCCACGCGGCCGGCCTGCGACGGAGCGACCGAAAGCACGATCGGCCCGCCGCCGATCTCGCGCGCGAGGCCGGTCAGTTCCTCGACGATTCGCGGTGTGAGCGCGTCAGCGGCCATCGTGGGCAGGAACGTATTCAGCAGCGCGTCGAACAGGGGGTCGAGGTTGTGCAGCAGCGCCGCCTGCACCTCGTGATAGGTAAAGGACAGGTCCTGCAGGTTGCGGGCCAGTTCGGCGCCGATATGCGATTGCTCTTGCGAATGCGCTTTCGTCGCGTCGTCCCACCCGGCCTGATAGCCACGCTCGAACGCGTTGAGCCTATGATCCTCGAGCGCCTGGCCGGACAGGACAAGCGGGCCGGTGTCGAAATCGCCGAAATCCTCAAGCAGGTTGTGCAGGCTCATCGGGCGGGCTCCTCTTCTTCGAGCCAGGTGCGCAGGATCTCGACGGTTTCATCCTGCCTTTCGCCGATCAGGGCGCGCAGACGCTGGACCGCGTCGGCCTGTGCCGTTCCATCGCCTTGGGCCAGCGTGGCCGGTGTCGGGCGGGCGGCGGGCAGGAAGTTCCCGTCGGCATCGGCGATTTCGCCGGTCAGGGCGTCGCCGGACGATGTGGGGTGTGCCGGTGCGGGCGGCGGCAGGGAGGCGGGCTGCGCCGCGGCCCCGCCGACCAGAACGGGGCGGATGACGAACAGGCCGAGAAGAAGCGCCACCAGCGCCAGAACCGCCATCTGGATCAGTGACATGGTATCGAGTGCCAGCCGGTCGAACAGTCCGGGCACGACCGCTGTTCCCATCGGTTCGACCGGTTCGAATATCATGGATTTCAGGGTGATGACATCGCCGCGTGCCTCGTCGAATCCGACAGCCGAGGCCACGAGATCGCGCAGGGCGGCAAGTTCGTCGTCGGGCCGCGGGGCAATCGTTTCGGTGCCGTCCCCCGAGTTTGCGGCGGTGCCGTTGACGAGAACCGCGACGGTCAGGCGCCTGATCGCCCCGGCGGCGCGCTGAATCTCGCGCTCGGTCCCGGACACCTCGTAATTCACGCGTTCGCGCACCCGGCTGTTCTGGCTGTCGCTGGACTCACCGCCCCCTGCCTCACCATCGGGCAGGTTCGACGCCACGGTCACTTCACCGCCCCCGGCGTTCCGGGAGCTGTCGCTGCTTTCCTCGGTCTCGGTGCTGATGGCGACGCGCCCGTTCGGATCGAATGTCCGTTCGCGGATCGATTCGCTTTCGGTGACAGTTTCCAGCGTGACCTCGACCACGGCATTGCCCTGGCCCACGCGCGCTTCGAGCAGCCGTTGGACCTTGTCCCGCAACGCAATGCTGCGATCCTCGGCGGTGTTCGACGGCGCCTCGCCTTCGGCGCCGGCGACGATCGCCCCGGTACCGTCGATGACGGTCACATCATCGGGCTGCAATCCTGCCACGGCCGACGCCACCAGGTAACGCAGCGCCCGCGCCTGCGATGGTGGCAAGGGCCCGCCGGAGGCCGTGACGGCCACCGAGGCCGACGGGCGCAGGTCGCGGCGGAACGGGTTGCCGTCGGTGTTGGCGATATGCACGCGGGCCGAGGTGATGCCGGGCCCGGCGACGATCGTGCGCGCAAGCTCACCCTCCTTCGCGCGCCAATAGGCGGCGTCGAACATCTGCGAGGTCGTGCCAAAGCCCGAAAGCCCATCGAGCAGTTCGTACCCGCGCGCATTGTTGGCCGGCATCCCTTCGCTGGCCAGCGTCATGCGCAGCGCATCGCGCCGGGCCGATTCGACGAAGATCGCGCCGCCGCGCACCTCGTAGGTGACGCCGCGCTGTTCGAGCGCGCGCACCACCTCGCCCGCAGCGCCGTTTTCCAGCCCTGAATACAAGAGCGCCAGGCTGGGTGTGGCCGCCAGCCTTGCAAGCGCGGTAACGGTGGCGAGCATGGCCACTGTCGCAAGCACGACGATGACCTTGCGGCGGGTTTCAAGCGCGTTCCAGATATTCAGAACCTGCTGCACGACGGACCTCCGGTTAACAGGGCGTTCTGCCCCTGTTCCCGTCGATCTATGGCGTACCTGGCTTAACAATCGGTTAGTTCCTGCACGGCTATGCAGACCGGGTAATGCAATTCATGCGCAGGTGACGAGATGACCGACGCAACCGCGGCCCCGGACACGCCCAAACCGTCGAAACTTCCTTTGATTCTGGGGGTTACCCTTGCCCTTCTGGGCGGTGGCGGGGGGTTCTATGCGGTATATTCGGGGATGATTCTCGGGGGCGAATCGCACTTGCCCGTGACGGCGGATGCGCATGAACATGGCGGGCATGGCGAGGGTGATGCCGGGCATGACAGCGAGCTTGCTATCGCGCCCGCGCCGCTTGGGGATGTGGTTTTCGTTCCGCTTGATCCGCTGGTCATCTCGCTGGCGCCGACGTCGCATAGCAGGCACCTGAAGTTCCGGGCACAGCTTGAGGTCGTGACAGGTGCCGAGGCCGAGGTGCAGGCGCTGTCGCCGCGTGTGATCGACGTTCTGAACAGTTACCTGCGCGCGATCGAGCCCGCCGATCTGGAGAATCCGGCGATTCTTGCCCGCCTGCGGGCCCAGATGCTGCGCCGCGTGCAGGTGGTGGCCGGGGCCGACCGCGTGCGCGATCTGCTGATCATGGAATTTGTGCTGAACTGAGCGAGGGGTGTCATGGAACTGATTGCCGATATTCTGCTGGTCGCCGGTGCGCTGGGCGCCGGTTTCTATTGCTTCGTTCTGGCGCGGCGGCTGAGCCGGTTCAACGACCTTGAAAACGGTGTGGGTGGGGCGGTTGCGGTTTTGTCGGCGCAGGTGGATGACCTGACCAGAACACTGGCGGCGGCGCAGCAGACGGCAGGCGAGTCGACGCAATCGCTGAACGGGCTGACCGAACGTGCCGAAGGCGTGGCCAAGCGGCTGGAACTGCTGGTCGCGTCGATGCACGATCTGCCCGACAGCCCGCCGGAGGATGTGCAGGAGCCGATGTTCGTGCGCCATGGTCGCGGGGACGGGGAGACGTGGCAATGAGGGCGCGGCGACCCGGCCGCGGCACCCTGGCGATCATCGCGGGGTTCCTGATCGCGTCGGCCGGTCTGCGGCTGGCCCCGGGTGCCGGCGCGGCGTTGGCCCGGGCCGGGGAGGATACCCCTGCGGTCGCCGGGCACGTACCGGCCCAGGAGCAGGCGGCTTGTGCGCCACCCAAGGAGATTGCGCCCGTTCTGGATGCGCTGCGGGACCGTGAGGCGCGGCTTGACCGGCAAGAGACGCGCCTGCGCGACAGGCTTCACGCGCTGGCGGTTGCAGAAGAGGAAATCACGTTCAAGACCGGGGAACTACGTGCCGCCGAAGACGCGCTGCGGGCCACGATCGCGTTGGCGGACAGCGCGGCCGAGGACGATATCACGCGGCTCGTGTCGGTATACGAGGCGATGAAGCCCAAGGATGCCGCTGCGCTTTTCGAAACGATGGACCCGGAATTCGCGGCCGGATTCCTCGGGCGGATGCAACCGGCCGCGGCGGCGGGGGTCATGGCCGGGCTCAGCCCCAGGGCTGCCTATTCCGTCAGCGTGATCCTCGCAGGCCGAAACATGTCGGTTCCTACCGAGTGAACAGCCCGCGCTGAGGGTTTCTTAACGCCTGCATGTCACGTTGCGCCTGCAGGCAAGGGCCGGAGGAAATCATGCTGGGTCTGATTGGTATCGTTGTGATCTTTGCAATGGTGTTCGGTGGCTACCTGGCCGCCGGCGGCAAGATCGGGATCATCCTGAAATCGCTGCCGTTCGAGATGATGATGATCGGCGGCGCGGCGGTGGGCGCCTTTCTGATCGGCAACGACATGGGTGCGGTCAAGCATACCGCCAAGGATATCGGAAAGGTTTTCAAGGGACCGCAATGGAAGCCCGCGGATTACCGCGACCTTCTGTGCCTTCTTTTCGAGCTGATCCGCCTTGCAAAATCAAGCCCGGTGGCGATCGAAGAGCATATCGAGGCACCGGCAGATTCTTCTATATTTTCGAAATATCCGAAGATCCTGAAGGACAAGGAGGCGATCAACCTGATCTGCGACACGCTGCGGTCGGCCTCGATGAACTATGACGATCCGCACCAGGTGGAGGAAGTCCTGGAAAAGCGGATCGACGCCAACCTGCATCACGCGCTGCACGGCAGCCACGCGCTGCAAACCGTGGCGGATGGCCTGCCGGCCCTGGGGATCGTCGCGGCGGTTCTGGGCGTGATCAAGACGATGGCGTCGATCGACCAGCCGCCCGAGGTGCTGGGCAAGATGATCGGCGGTGCGCTTGTCGGCACGTTCCTCGGCGTCTTTCTGGCCTACGGTCTGGTTGCGCCATTCGCGGGCAAGGTCAAGGCCGTGGTCGAGGAAGACGCGCATTTCTATCAGTTGATCCGCGAGGTGCTGGTCGCCAACCTGTACGACCATGCGGCCAATATCTGTATCGAGGTCGGGCGGCAAAACACGCCTTCGCACTATCGCCCCGATTTCGACGAGCTGGAAGAGGCGCTCAAGGCGCTCCGGCAGGAGGCGGCATGACACGGTTCCTGGCCTGTCTGCTTCTGATTGCGGGTCTGGCGGCGCCGATGGCGTGGGCGGCGCAGGCCACTGTCCGATCGGGGGACCATGGTGATTTCACGCGGCTTGTGATCCACCTTCCCCGGCCCGGCGAATGGGTGCTCGAAGAACGCCCCGGCGCGGCGGTGTTGCGTATCCCCGAAGGTGTTACCGGGTTCGATCTGTCGGAGGTGTTCACCCGGATCGACCGCAGCCGGATCAGGGATGTGGTGCCCGGCGCGCTGCCGTCCGAGATCGTCGTCGAATTCGCCTGCGATTGCGCGGTTCGGGTCGAGGATCAGGGGGGCGGTATGCTGGTCCTCGACGTTTTCGGGGAGCCGAAGATATCCGAGGTACTCGGCCACCAGGGCCGGGAGTCGAATGCCACTCCCGAACCGGACGTCACGGCCACCGATCTGCCGTTGTTCCTGCCCCATCCGACTGCGCCGCCCGGTGTGCCGGATCGACTGGACGCAAACGTGCAACAGAACGCAGAAATCGGAGAGGCGGTAAAAGCCGCAGAACAGAGGCTGCTGGAGCATCTGGGTCGCGCGGCGGCGCGGGGCGTTTTGCAACCCGCGCAGAGATTGCCGACACGAGACCCGGCCTTGCAACCGGCTGAGCCTGCTTCCGCAGCGAAGCCGGTGGATTCTTCGATTCCATTGGGTGTGCTTACAGGCACAGACGCGGCGATAGACGCACATATGCGCGTGAATGGTGAAGGTCTGAACGACACCACCTGCCTGGATGACGTGGCATTTGCCATCGCCGGTTGGGGGGCAGAGGATTTCAACACGGGCCTCGCAAACTGGCGGTCGCAGCTTTACGGGGAATTCGACAGGCTCCGGCCCGAGGCTGCGCTGGGACTGGCCCGTCACTATCTGCATTACGGTTTCGGGGCCGAGGCGCGCGGCAGCCTTGCCCTGCACGAGGTTTCTCAGCCTGTCCTGACTATCTTGTCGCATATTGTCGATGGCGGGACGGTGGCAGAGGCCGGACCCCTGACCGGGCAGGCCGTTTGCGATGGTGCGGTGGCCCTGTGGGCTGTTCTTGCACTGCCGGACGGGATGGACCGGCAGGACGTGGACGACAAGGCGGTGGTCCGGCATTTTGCGGCCCTTCCCGATCATTTGCGCCAAAGGCTGGGGCCAATGCTGGCGCGGCGTTTGATGGCCCTCGGGTATCGTGATGCGGCGGAAACGGTGCTGCGCCGGCTCGACCTCGCGCGAGAGGAACAGGACGCGGACAGCAAGATGGCGTCGGCGGATATTTCCGCCCGTTCCGGTGCGGTCGACCGAGCGCAGGACAGGCGCAAGGAAGTGGTTGCGAAGAATACCACCCAGTCGCCCGAAGCCTTGGCCGAACTGATCGTGGCCGAGATTGCCGCGGGGCGGCCGATTACGCCGGAGACCGCGGATCTGGCTGCGGCCTTCGCGTTCGAGCACAGGAAATCCGATGCGGCGGACCGGCTGGCCTGGGCCGAGAGCCTGGCGCGCGCCGGTGCCGGGCAGTTCGGGGACGCCTTTGCCGTATTGGAGGCATTGCCCGATGACAATGGCGTCGCGCGCCCTGAAACGATCTATGACCTCTTGCACGACAGGGCATCGGACGAGGTTTTTCTGACGCAGATTTTCCCGCGCCTGGAAACCGCCGCGTCGCTGTCTGCCCGGACGGCCAATCGCCTGGCCGCGCGGCTGGGCACGCTCGGGTTTCATCAGCAGGCGGTGTTGGTCCTGCGTGGTGGTGCGACGGGTTCTGCGGGGCGGGAGAGGCGTCTTTTGCGTGCCGGGAATGCCCTTGCGCGCGGACAGTCGCGTCAGGCCGAAGCTGAAATTCTGGGGCTGTCCGGCAGGGATGTCGATGCGTTGCGGGCGCAGGCGCGCGACATGGCGGGCAATCACGCGGTGGCGGCGCGAATCTATGCCGCGCTCGAGGTGCAGGACAAGGCCGCGCACGCCGCCTTTCTGGCCGAAGACTGGGGGACACTGGCAAATGCGGAAGATCCGGTTCTTGCCGGGATCGCGCGGCTGAAGACCGGGGCTCGCGACCCGGAAACCGGGCCCGAAGGCGTCCTGACGCGAAACCGCACGCTTCTGGATCAAAGTGCCGCCATGCGCGCGATGTTGGACCGACTGCTGTCGTCCTACCCGGTCGAGGGCGTGCTGCAGGACGGACAGGAATAGCTGCCTTGGCAGCACCGGCGGTAACCGAATCGCAACCGGAGGCCCCTAAACCTGGTGGCGCTGGCAGAAAGCGGCGGAGGACGGTGAATGACCGCGCGACATATGAGTTCCGGGATGTACCGAGGCGCCCTTTGGCCACTCCGCGGTGCGATGATCGCAATATGCTGGCTGTTGCTTTGTCGTCTGGCCCTGGCCGATCCCGTTGCGGGGCGCTGTGACGAGGCCGCCAGGATCGCCTCGCAGGAAACCGGCGTTCCCCTCTCTGTGCTGCGCGCGATCACCCGCACCGAAACCGGACGCAGCCGCGCCGGCGCGCTGCAACCCTGGCCCTGGACGGTGAACATGGAGGGCGAAGGCGTCTGGTTCGACACGCCGGACGAGGCCAAGGCCTATGTCTTTCGGCATTTCAAACGCGGCGCGCGCAGCTTCGATGTCGGGTGTTTCCAGATCAATTATCGCTGGCACAGCGGCGGGTTCCGTTCGATCGACGAGATGTTCGATCCGCAGGCCAATGCCCTTTACGCGGCACGGTTTCTTGGGTCGCTCCACGATGAAACCGGCGACTGGACGAAAGCTGCCGGGGCCTATCATTCACGCACGGCTACCCATGCACGTCGCTACGAGGCACGGTTTTCCGAAATCCATGCATCCCTTGGCCCGTCAGAGGCCCCGGCACCCTTGCAGCGTCCCGCCGGACATGAGGGACGGCGAGGAAATGCCTTTCCTCTCTTGCGGGCGGGCGCGCCGGCGCGGCTGGGGTCACTTGTGCCGCAGGATGCGCATATCGGGCGGTCCTTTCTGCCTCTCGTTAGCGAGGAGCGGGGTTGATGTCGCACCGCGCGTTGTTCCAGCCCACCGTGTTGCTTGCGCTTGCGCTGATGGCGGTGATCGTGATGATGATCCTGCCGATGCCGGCCTGGGTCCTCGATATCGGGCTGGCGGTGTCCTTCGCGCTGGCGATCCTGATCTTTACCGTTACGCTGTTCGTCGAGAGGCCGCTGGATTTCTCGGCCTTTCCGACGATCCTGCTGGCGTCGCTGATGCTTCGGCTGTCGCTCAACGTGTCGTCCACCAAGTTGATCATCGGCCAGGGGCATACCGGCACCCGCGCCGCCGGGGGTGTGATCGAGGGCTTCGCCAGTTTCGTCATGGGCGGTAGCCTGTTCCTGGGCCTCGTGGTGTTCGGGGTTCTGCTGATCGTGAATTTCATGGTCATCACCAAGGGGGCCGGGCGGATGGCCGAGGTTGGCGCGCGTTTCGCGCTGGACGGGATGCCGGGCAAGCAGCTGGCGATCGACAGCGACCTGTCCGCCGGGGCGATCGACCATGCCGAAGCCCGTGCCAGGCGCGAGAAGGAACAGCAGGAGACGACCTTTTTCGGCTCGCTCGACGGTGCTTCGAAATTCGTCAAGGGCGACGCGCTGGCGGGGCTTCTGATCACGTTGCTGAACCTTGTGATGGGGCTTGTCATGGGGCTGGTGGTGCATGATCTGCCGGTTGCCACCGCCTTCGAAACCTATGCGATCCTGACTGTCGGTGACGGGCTTGTGACGCAGATCCCGGCCGTGATCATTTCCATCGCCGCCGCCCTGTTGCTTGCGCGCGGGGGGACGGTGGGGGCCACCGACACGGCGCTTGCCACGCAACTCGGCCGGCATCCTGCGGCGCTTGCCACGGTTGCGCTTTTGATGGCGCTTTTCGCGCTTGTGCCCGGCCTGCCATTCGTGCCGTTCGTCCTGGGGGCGGCCGGGCTGGGCGCGGCGGCATTTGCCGTGTATCGCCGCGGCCCGGGGGACCCACAGGACAGGCCCGACAAGACGGAAGACACCGCCCCGCGTCCGCAGCCGCTGGGCGATGTGCTGGACCTTGACGACATCCATGTCGAATTTGCGCCCGACCTTGTGACCATGGTGCTGGACACGGGTACCGGGCTTGACGTGCGGATCGCGAACATGCGGATGCATGTGGCCAAGTCCTTTGGCCTGATCCTGCCCGAGATCCGGCTGACGGATGACGCCGCCTTGCCGCCTGGCACCTACGTGATCCGCATCCAGGGGGTCGAGCAGGTACGCGCGCGGCTGTTTCCCGACCGGGTGCTGGCGCTGGTGCCCGAGGGCAAGACCGGCCTGCCACCCGGCGAAGACGTGGCCGAACCCGTCTATGGCGCACCGGCGCGCTGGATCGAGGATGCGGCGCGCGAGAACCTGGCGCTGGCGGGCGTGACGATCGTGACCGCGGCCGAGGTTCTGGCAACCCACCTTCTGGAAACGATCAAGCGGAATTTCCCGCGCCTGCTGACGCTCAAGGCGTTGCGCCGCCTGCTGGACGAGATGGTGAACCTGTCCGACCCCGCCCGCGCGGATGCCAACCGCAAGCTGCTGGACGAGATGATACCGGACCGCGTGCCGCTGGACCTTTTGCACCGGGTCGCGCGGCTGCTGCTGGAAGAGCAGGTGTCGATCCGCAACCTGCCCCTTATCCTCGAGGCAACGGCCGAGGCGCGCGCGGCCGGCCTCTCGGCGCCGGACGCGATTTGCGAACATGTGCGTCAGCGGCTGGGGTTCCAGCTCGTTTCCGGGTTGAAGCGCGCGGACGGTTCCCTGCCGCTGATCCAGCTTGCGCCGGAATGGGAGGACAGGTTCGCCGCCTACCAGATCGAGAGCGAGCGCGGCGCGCTGGATATCGCCCTGCCGCCCGAGCTGTTCACCAGGCTTGCCGATGGCGCCGCCGCGAATGTGTCGGACGCGGGTGAGAGGGGGGTGTTCCCCGTCATCGTCACCTCGGCCCGGCGCCGCCGTTTCTTGCGCACGGTTCTGTCGGCAAAGGGGCTGTCGACACCCGTCTTGTCCTTCGAAGAAATTGGCGTTGACGCCCGGCCGGCGCTTATCGGGACGGTGGCCGCATGATCGAGCAGGCGGCGGGTTTGCTGGGCCTGTCGCTGGCAGTCCTGTGGCACGGTTTCGTTGTTTTCCTGCGAGTCGGTGCGCTTGTCGCGTTGCTGCCGGCATTTGGCGAAACATCGGTTCCGGTGCGGGTCAGGCTTGGTCTGGCACTGGTCTTTGCCGTGCCGGTTGCAGCGTCGGTCCCACCGTTCGGCACGGCACCTACGCTGCCGGACCTGGCCTGGCTGGTTCTGACCGAGACGCTGGCGGGGCTTCTTCTCGGGCTGTCGCTGAGGCTTTTCGTGCTCGGCCTCTCCACCGCCGGGGCCATCGCGGCACAATCCACGTCGCTGGCGCAGATCTTCGCGGGCGCGGGTGCCGATCCGCAGCCGGCCATTGCCCATGTCCTTGTGGTTGCCGGTCTGGCGCTGGCCATGATGACGGGCCTGCATGTCAAGGCGGTCAGCTTCGTGATCCTGTCCTACGAGCTTTTCCCGCCCGCCCGTCTGCCGGACGCATCGGTGGTTGCGGCATGGGGCTCGGGGCTGGTGTCGCGGGTGTTTGCGCTGGCCTTTACCCTGGCTGCGCCCTTCGTGATAGCGTCGGTCCTTTACAATCTGACGCTCGGGGCGATCAACCGCGCGATGCCGCAGCTGATGGTGGCCTTTGTCGGCGCGCCGGTCATCACCTTTGGCGGGCTTGCGTTGCTGATGATCCTGTCGCCGCTGATCCTGCAGGTCTGGCTGGCGGCGATTGACGCGTTTCTTGCGGCGCCGCAAGGACCTACCCGATGAGCGCCGGGCAGGAGGAGGGCGACAAGACACATGACCCGACGCCCCGAAAGCTGGAAGAGGCGCGCAAGAAGGGCGAGGTCGCAAGATCGCAGGATCTTTCGGTGGCCGCAGCTTATGGCGGGCTGCTGCTGTCCTTTCTGGTCGCGGGGGTGCAGGGGGTTGACCGGCTCGGCACCGTTTTCGCCAGCCTGACCGGCGGTGCCGATGGCTGGCGAGCGGTCTTTTTCGGCGGTGCCTCGGCCGCGCCTGCAATTTCACTGATCGGCCGGGTTGCCGGGGCAGTGGCCCCGTGGTTCGCGATTCCGGCGGCCCTGGTCCTGCTGGCCATCGTCGCGCAGCGTGCCCTGGTGGTAGCGCCGTCAAAACTTGCGCCGAAACTCAACCGAATATCCCCGGTCTCGAACGCGAAGAACAAGTTTGGACGGGGCGGGTTGTTCGAGTTTGCCAAGAGCTTTGTCAAACTGGTGATCTATTCGGTCGTGCTATTCCTGTTTCTCCGCGCCCGGATCGAGGAGATGTCGGCCAGCGTCCAGACCAGCCCGGCCATCGCCGCGTCGTTGCTGGCCAGGCTGAGCCTTGAATTTCTTTTCGTCGTCCTGCTGGTGGCGCTGGGCATCGGTGCGGTCGACTATCTTTGGCAACGGCACGAGCATCTGCGCAAGAACCGCATGTCGCACCAGGAATTGCGCGATGAACACAAGGAGGCCGAGGGCGATCCGCATATGAAGCAGAACCGCCGGCGGAAGGCACAGGAAATCGCGTCGCGCCGGATGATGGAGGCGGTGCCGGGCGCGGATGTGGTGATCGTCAACCCCACCCATTATGCCGTGGCCCTGAAATGGAGCCGTGCGCCTGGCACGGCGCCGGAATGCGTGGCCAAGGGTGTGGACGAGATCGCCCGCCGCATCCGCGAGATTGCGGCGGAGAACGGTGTTGCCATCCATTCCGATCCGCCGTCCGCGCGGGCGCTTTTCGCCAGCGTGGACATCGGACAGGAAATCGCGCCCGAACATTACCGCGCGGTCGCGGCCGCGATCCGGTTTGCCGATACGCTGCGGCAGAAGGTATGGCGCGGATGAGTGGGCGTCACGCGGATCTGGCCCGGCTGACCGGCATGGTCTATCGCCTGCGCCAGTCGGAAATGCAGGCCCTGCGCGCCGAGGAACAGAAATTGCGCGCGGCACTTGCCGAGATGGACGAGAGCCGCCGTGCCTCGGCCCGGACGAATCACGACAGGCCTGAGCGCAGGGCCAGCGGCGCGGATGTGGCATGGCAGGCGTGGCTCGATGCGCGCCAGCGCACGCTCAACATGGAGCTGGCGCGGCTTCTGGCCCGCAAGGAGCCGGTCGAACACCGGCTCAGGCAGGCGTTCGGACGCGATCGCGCCGCGCGGGAGCTGGAAAAACGGGCCGGGAAAACGGCCCGTGCCCGGCACAGCGGGCAGGAATGGCAATAGGGGTGGATCACACGTCCTGGCGGGCGATGTCGGTGATCAGAACATCCGTCACGTCATGACCCATCACGCCCTGCGCGGCATCGAGCAGCGCGCCGCGCAGGGTGCCCATGTTCCCGGCGGTGGTAAAGGTGCCGCGGAAACCGCCGACATTGGCGTGATCGAACAGCACTTGCAGGAAGATGTCCCGCAGCTTTGGCTCGCGCGAAAAAACCTCTTCGCGCTTGCCGGGATTTGCCTCGAGGCTGATCGACAGCACCACCATCGACGCGACCCGGTCGTGATCGACGATGGGGATCACGAACTGGTTGTTGAGCTTGATGTATTCCGGCAGGTCCGGGGTGTCATGACCATCGTGATCGTCGCGGGCGATCTCGACCGGCGCGCATTCGGGCAACGCCGCTTTCGCAGCCGGGTCCGGGCGCAGCAGCAGCCCGGCGCCAATGCCACCGCCGATCCCGATCAGGATCAGAAGGATGGGAAGGATCTTTCGCATCTGTGGCACCCCGGTTCAGAATGGCAGGATCGCGTCCAGAACCTGCTGGCCATAGCGTGGTTGCTGCATGTCGGAAATCTGCCCGCGCCCGCCATAGGACACCCGGGCCGAGGCGATCTTGTCATAGGTCACCTCGTTCTGGCGCGAGATGTCTTCGGGCCGGACATAGCCGCTGACCAGAAGCTCGCGCATCTCGAAGTTAACGCGCACCTCCTGGCTGCCTGAGATCGACAGCACACCGTTCGGCAGAACGTCGGTGATCGTGGCGGCGACGCGCAACGTCAGCTTTTCGTTGCGCCGGACCGAGCCCGTGCCCGAGCTTGACGAGGACGATTTGACCGACACTGCGTCCGCCATCGTGGCCCCGTCGGGCAGACGCCGGTCGAGCCGTTGCGGGATACCCAGAAGGCCGGGCAGGCCAAGGTTTTCCGATCCGTCGCGGGCCCGCTCGGAGCTGTTGGATATCTCGGCCTCGTCGTCGATCTCGATCACCACGGTCAGGATGTCGCCCCGCCGCATTGCCCGCCGGTCGCCCAGCAGCGATTGCCGCCCGGACCGCCACAGCGATGCCTGGTCGACGGGCCGCAGGATCTCTTGCCGCATCGGCAGGCCGGGGTTGAACATGGCGTGATGCGCATCGGTTTGGTGGATCGGGGTGAAATCGGGCGCCTTGCCGATATGCCCCGTGCGCCCGCAGGCGGCGGTGATGGCGAGGAAGGTCAGAAAAACGAGTGATTTCAGGGTCATTTCGTACCTTCGACCAGGATTGAGCCATCGGGCTGCACCGTGCCCGTCACCGGGTTGCGTGACCCGAGGTTGAGAACGCGGACCGTTTCGCCCGCGCCTGCACGGTCAAGGGCGCGGGCCTCGGTTTCGATGCGCAGGATGGCCGAGGCGTAGATCAGCGGCACCACCTGGTTGCGTTCCACGATGGCGGGCGGGCCCACATCGCCGGGGCGCAGGGGGCGGCCGGCATAGATCGTGACGCGGGTTTCCTGCCCGATCACGAGCGCCGGATCGGTCAGGCCGGTATCGGGCCCGGCGCGCAGGGTCAGGTCGCCGGGCGAAACGATGGTCTGGGCGCGCAGGGTGCGGGTGGCTACCAGCATGTCGGCATGTGCCGGCAGCGCGGCAAGGCAGGGAAGCAGCCAGAGCCAGCGCATCACCGCACCTGCGCGGTTGCGCCCAGCATCTGATCGGCTGCCGAAATCACCTTGGAATTCAGTTCATAGCCGCGCTGCGCCTCGATCAGTTCGGTGATTTCGCGCACCGGATCGACCGAACTGTCTTCGAGATAGCCCTGCCTGAGCGTGCCCAGCCCGTCCTCGCCCGGGGTGGAGACAAGCGCGGGGCCGGAGGCTTCGGTCTCGGTAAAGAGGTTCGAGCCGATTGCCTCGAGCCCTTTGGGATTGGTGAAACCCACCAGGCTGAATTGCCCCAGAAGCTGTGCCTCGGTTGCAAGATCGAAATAGGCATAGACCTCGCCATCGGCATTGATCGAGATTGATTTCGCATCCTCGGGGATGACGATCTCGGGCTGCACCGGGAAGCCGTCGGATGTCACGATCAGCCCGTCGCCGGTGCGTTTCAGGCCACCGTCGCGGGTATAGGCGGCCTGCCCCGAGGGCAACGTGACCTCGAGATATCCCTGGCCGTCGATGGCGATATCGAGATCGCCGCCGGTATTGCTGAGCGATCCCTGCGCGATGTTCACCGACACCGCGGCGGGCCGCACGCCAAGACCAAGCTGCACGCCGGTGGGCAGAACGGTGCCGTCCGAAGCGTTCACCGTGCCGGCGCGCGCAACCTGCTGGTAATGCAGGTCGGCAAACTCGGCGCGGCGCGCGTTGTAGCCGGTGGTGGACATGTTGGCGAGGTTGTTCGAAATGGTTTCAACCCGCATCTGCTGGGCTGACATGCCGGTGGCGGCGATTTTCAAGGCGCGCATGGGGTGCTCCTGTGATCAGCGGATGAATGTCTTGACGGCGTTGCGAATGCGCTCGTCCTCGGCTTCGAGGAATTTCTGGCCCAGTTCATAGGCGCGCTGAACCTCGATCATGCGGGCGACCTGGCCCAGCGGATCGACATTCGATCCTTCGAGAAACCCCTGAAGGATGCGGGCCTGTTCGACGGGCTCGGTGCCGGTTTCGGCGCGGAACATCACCCCATCCTCGCGGATCAGGTCCAGCGGGTCGGCGGGACGGAACAGGCCGATCTGCCCGAGCGGCCGGCCATTGCTGCTGATCGTGCCGTCGGCTGCGATGGCGACATCCCCGGCATCGGGCGGCACGAATATCGGCGCCCCGCCCGCGTCGAGCACGCGGAACCCGTCATTCGTTACCAGTTCCCCCTGGGCATTCGGAGTGAAGCTGCCGTTGCGTGTCAGACGCTCGCCGCCGGGTGTTTCGATCAGAAAAAAGCCATCACCCTCGATCGCCAGGTCAAAGCGTCCGTTTGTTTGCGCCAGTGCCCCCTGCAGCATCGAGGTGTTGCGCACATTCGCCGTGGCCATCGACAGAGATGGGCCGGGGCCAGTGGCTTTCACATGCTCGGCAAAAATCAGACCTTCTTGCCGAAAACCGGTCGTTGCCATGTTCGCAATGTTGTTCGCCACCACCCGCATTTCGCGCATCAGCCCCGATTGACGGGTCAGCGTGGTATAGCCTGCATTGTCCATGTTCTGCCCCTTGCCGCGTTAGCCACCGATCATCAGCGGCACCAGCGTGTCCTGAAAAAAACTGACCAGCGTCTGCGTCATGAATCCCATCGACATCCAGTAGACGATGACGATCGCGCCCAGCTTGGGCACGAAGGTCAGCGTCATTTCCTGGATCGAGGTCAGCGCCTGGAACAGGCCGACCACAAGGCCTGCGACCAGCGCGACCGACAGGATCGGCACCGAGGTGATGACCGCGACCCACAGCCCCTGACGGAGCGTGTCATAGAAAACGCCCTGGTCCATCGGTCAGACCGGCATCCGCAGGATTTCCTGATAGGCCTCGACCATCTTGTCGCGCACGGTCACCGCGGCCTCGACCGCGAGTTCGGTCTGGGCAAGGACCTGTACCAGCGCATGCGGGTCGGCATCGCCGGTCATCGCGGCCTGTGCCGTCGCCTCGGCCTGTTGCAGCGTCGCGGTGAAATCGCGGGCGATGTTCAGCGCCGCAGTGCCGCCCGTGCCCGGTTGCGGTTCGGTTGCGGGGCGGGCGGCGGCATAGCTGTGCCCGGCGAGGGCGGAAACTGTCGGCATGGTTTCTTCCTTTCTTTTCAGCCGGTTTTACCGGCGCAACAGGTCCATCAGGGCCGATGACATCTGTCTTGTCTGGTCGAACATCTTGAGGTTTGCCTCGTAACTGCGTTGCGCTTCGCGCGCGTCGGCGATCTCGATCACCAGATCGACGTTGGAGCCGAGGTAGTGGCCGGTTTCGTCGGCCAGCGGATGCGCCGGGTCATAGACCCGCTCCAGATCGCTGCGGTCGAGTTTCACCCGGCCGGGTTTCACCGCGCTGGCACCGTTCCGGCCAGCCTCGATTTCGAACGGGATGGTCTTGCGGCGGTATCCCGGCGTGTCGGCATTTGCGATGTTTTCGGATACGTGGCGCAGGCGCTGGGCCTGGGCGGTCAGGCCGCTTGCCGACACTGAAAGGGATTTTGAAAAGTCGCTCATGTTTGCCCTCCTTTACCGGCGGCCGATGGCGCTGCGCAGGATGGTGAGAGAGCTTTTGTAAATGGCGAGCGCCCGGTCATGCTGCCGCCTGGTATCCACCGCGTGCAGCATCTCCTGCTCCAGCGTGACATTGTTGCCGTTGGGATTGGTCGTCCCCCCCTCGCGCGGGATCACGGTGAGGGGCGTCTGCGGTCCGGCGGTGCCATTCAGGTGATCCGCCCGCGTGGCGCGCAGGCCGGTCTGTCCGGTCTGAACCATCTCGGCAAACGGGCGCAGATCCTGCGCCTTGTAGCCGGGCGTATCCGCGTGGGCGATGTTTCGCGCGATGACGGCCTGACGCGCGCCGGCATGGGCGGCCATGGAATGCGCAAGGCGAAAAATCTGCAGGTTGGCAAACATCCGGGCTTCTCCCTCGGTGACTACACCGATGCTTAACCCCGATTCCTTTAGAAATTGTTTTCAAAGGATTTTCGGAGCGTTCGATGCCACAAAGAAAACTGACCCCCCTGTTATCCGACCTGCAAAGCCTGTCTGCCGTGCGCGATGTGGGGCGCGTATGTGCGGTGTCCGGCGGCCTGATTGAGGTGCAGGGCCTTGGTGCGCTGGCGCGGCTGGGCGACCGTTTGCGCCTGATGCGCAAGGGGGCCGCCCCGCTTGAGGGCGAGGTACTGCAGATCACGCGCGACGGGCTGGCCATGTTGCCCGAGGATGCGCCCGATGGTGTCGCCCTGGGCGATCGGGTGGTGTTGGCGGGGCCGGCGCGAATCGCGCCCTGCGACGGTTGGATCGGCCGCGTGATCGACGCCATGGGCCGGCCGATGGATGGCCGGCCGTTGCCGCAGGGCCCGGCCGTGCGTGCATTGCAGGCCGCCCCGCCCCCGGCGGCGTTGCGGCGTGGGCTGGGGCCGCGGCTTGCCACGGGTATGCGCGTGTTCAACACCCTGCTGCCGATCGTGCGCGGGCAGCGCGTCGGGCTTTTCGCGGGTTCGGGTGTGGGCAAGACGCGCTTGCTGGGGCATCTGGCGCAGAACATGCAGGCGGATCTGGTGGTGATCGCCCTGATAGGCGAACGCGGGCGCGAGCTTGGTGAATTCGTCAACCGGGTACTTGGGCCCGACGGGATGGCGCGGGCGATCGTCGTCGCCGCGACCTCGGATCAGTCGCCGCTGTTGCGCCGGCGCTGTGCCTGGACGGCGATGTGCGTGGCCGAGCATTTTCGGGATGCCGGCCGAAACGTGCTGTTTCTGGCCGATTCGATCACCCGCTTTGCCGAGGCGCATCGTGAGATTGCCGTGGCGTCGGGCGAGGCTGCGGCGCTGCGTGGGTATCCCGCCTCGACCGCACATACGATCATGTCGCTGGCCGAGCGTGCCGGGCCGGGAAGCGCGGGTATGGGCGACATCACCGCCCTGTTCACCGTGCTGGTGGCCGGATCGAACATGGACGGGCCGATTGCCGACATCCTGCGCGGTGTTCTTGACGGTCACGTGGTTCTGGATCGCGGGATCGCCGAGCGCGGCCGTTTTCCGGCGATCGACCTGCCGCGCTCGGTCTCGCGCAGCCTGCCCGAGGCGGCGGACGATGATGAGAATGCCGCGATTGCCGAGGCACGTCGCCTGCTTGGGCATTACGATGAGAACGAGATGATGATCCGCGCGGGGCTGTATGTTGCAGGGTCCGATCCGGTACTGGACAGGGCAATCGCGGCCTGGCCCGAGCTCGATGCGTTCCTGGCCGAGCCCGAGGCGCAGGGTATCGAGGATAGTTTTGCACGGCTTCGCCTGATCCTGCGCCGTGCCGGGGCGCAGGGTGCGCGCGGCGGTCCGGCCCCGGGCGGATGATCGGGGCGTGGTCCCTGTCATCCCGGGCGCGGCATGGACTGCAAAAGGCTCAGCGCGATTGCACCTGCCGAGGGTGCGGCAGCTTCGGCCACCTGGTTGCGCAGAAGGTAGCGCTGGATCAGCTTGTCGCGGATATCCGGTTGCGCCAGATCGTCGAAGGTTTCGATACCTAACTGGGCGCGCGCCTTGTCCTGAAAAACCTCAAGCTGCTTGTCGAGGTCGATCCGGCCAAAGCTTTTGGGCAATCCCAGCGCGACCTCGAAAACCTCGCGCAGGGGGGCGGTGCCCATGACGCGCAACCATTTGGTCGTGTCGCTGCTGGAGGACTCCGTCAGGTCCGGCAGCTGGCGCTGGGCATTTAGGGCAAGGCGCATCGCCCCGTTCTGTTCCCCCACCGCAAGCTCGAACTGCTGGCGCCGGTAAAGTGCGACAACGCGCGGGGCAAAATCGCTAAGTCCGGTATTGGGGACGGGAAAGTCACCAAAGCCGAAGGCGCGCGAAAAGGTCTTGAAGCGGTCGTCAGCCAGCCGGTTGGCCAGCGCGTCGGGATCTGCCGTGCCCTCTTCCAGAACCTTGCGGATGAAATAGCGGTTGTCGATCTCGTCCTGCAGGCCGTAGGCGCCCAGCGCGACGCGTAGTAGCCGGCGATCCGCGACCAGTTGTTCGACCGTTTCGATCTGGCCGATGGTTTCAAGGAAATAGTCGGTGTCTCGGGTGATCTGCACGCCCTTGTCGAACGCGGCTGTCTGGCTTTCCAGCGTGCGTTGCAGGAACCGCCAACCGGCAAGGCCGCCTGCAGGAAGAACCGGCTGAAAGCTCATCTTGGCGATGCCGCCAGCAGGCGGTCCTCGCGCGGGATCAGCCGGCGGAGCGCCTTGAGGCAGTGATAGTAGTGGCCCGAGATCAGCGCCTGTGTCGCCTCGGCCAACTGGGCGCGACTGTCGTGATCGGTCAATACCTGGCTGAGTTCCTCAATCCGGCGCAACAGTTGTTGCCGGGCCTCTGCCGGGTCCGCGTCTCCTGACAGCACCAGTTGCGCGGCATAGCAGACGCGCCGGACAGGGGTGCGTGCGTCCTCGGGGTGGATGGCATCGCGCAGCCGCAGGATATGTGCGCCGGGGGTGACGATCGACAGGCGTGTACGCCGATCGCCGTTTTCGATCACGGCGCCGTTCACAAGCACGCGTTCCCTGGGATTCAGTTTCAGGACAAGCCCGCTCATCTTGCAGCTCCTTCCGTTTTCAGGCCCCGCATCACGGCGGTATTCACCTCGATCAGCGGGGCAACGGTTGCCTGGCCGCGCAGCACCTTCCGGCTGTGGGTGTCGGTGAATTCTGCAAGGTAGAACAGGCGCGCGCGCAAATCATGCGGCAGGGCGTTTTCGTCATCCGCCACCGCGGCCGCCAGCACTGTCCAGAGCCGGCGGTTTTCATGCAACGCGTCGGCAAGGGCGGCAAAGCCGGCCTTGCCCTGGCGGGCGGTGCTGGCCAGGCGATGGGTTATGCGGGCAAACGCCTCGTACTCGGTGCTGCGTGGTGTGCGGATGGGCGTTTGTGTCGACTGATAGGCGCGTTGCGCCTGACGCTGGCTGTTCACGTCTGGTCCTTCCGGTCTGCGGGGATGTTCGGGAAAAGGGCCGGGGGCGCGGGACGGCGCCCCCGGTATGTGTCAGCTCAGCGGAAAAGCGACAGGATCGTCTGAGGCGCCTGGTTGGCGATCGACAGAGCCTGAACGCCGAGCTGCTGCTGCACCTGCAACGCCTGCAGCCGGGCCGAGGCCTCTTCCATGTCGGCATCGACCATCGTGCCGATACCCGATTTCAGCGCATCGACCATACCGTTGATGAACTCGGACTGGGTTTCGATTCGGCCCTGGATCGAGCCGAAGGCCGCTGCCGAATCGATTGCCGTCTGAATCAGCCCTTCGATCGCGGTAAGCGATGCGTTGGCGGCCTCGCTTGAGGTCACGTCGATACGGGACAGCAGTTCGAGCCCGCCGCCCGCCTCGCCATCCGTTGTAACGCTGATATTGCCGGCTGCCGTGGTGACGGCGGTCGCAGTGTTGTTCGTCAGCGTCAGGTCCGTGCCATTCGCCGAAAAGGAGATATCCGCCACGCCGGCATCGGCCAGCGCAAAGTTCAGTCTTGCGGCAAGCTGGCTGGCTGCGTCGGCGGCGGTTTCACCGTCCCGCAGCACATAGTCGGCCGCAATCGTCTGCCCCGCGATGCTTGCGGAGTATTCGAACGACAGGCCGTAGGCATCGGTATTGGTCGACAGGTCGTAGTCCACCGTGCCGCCGTTGGCCGCCGCGGTCGGCCCCGACACACCGATCGCCGTGCCCGCAGTCGACCCTGCCAGCGATGCCTGCTGTCCGAGATCCTGCTTGGTGACGGAAATGTCGCTGGTCGCCACCCCGCTGGCAGAGCGGTCAAGCGAGGACAGGACGTCCACCGTGCCCGAACCGACGGCACTATCCTGGTTCGAAAGCAGGTTCAGGCCGTTGATCTGGGCCGCGCCCACGATCGAGGTGATCTGGTCGCGCAGCGCGTCGATATCCGTCTGGATCTTCGCCCGGTCGACGTTTTCTTCCTGTGCGGCAACGATCTTTTCCTTCATGTCGGTCAGAAGGTCGGAGACGGTTTCCGATGCCTGGCGTGCCACGGCGACGGTGGAATCCCCAAGGCTCAGGCTGGTCTGAATGGCCTTGAAGCCCTTTACATCCGATTCCATCACCTTGGAGATCGCCCAGACAGCCGCGTTATCCCGGGCCGTGGCAACGGATTTGCCCGTGGAAATCTCGTTCTGGGTGGTGGCGAGGTTCTTGTTGATCGAACGCAGGGTCTGAAGCGCGACCATCGCGCTGTTATTTGTCAGGATGCTTGACATCTTTTTTCCTTCAGTCACGGGGCGGTTTCCGCCCGTTTGGGTTTTCCGCGCCCCGAAAGACCGGGGGCGGATCGACCGTCTTCTGACGTTTGCGGGATCGGTTTGCCGGTCCCGCGCCACCGGAAGGTGCGCCGCCAGACTGAAGCGCAAAGAGCTAAGAGACCCCTAACCGGACAGGGCAATGTCGTGCGGATTTGACTGAACAGAAGTGGAAAATTCGCCTTGAATTCAGGCCCGTTTCTCGACCCTGGGCTGGCGCAGGCCGTCGATGCTGTGGCGCCTGCCGTTGCTGTCATAGGTGTCGAGCGTGCCGCGCAGCTGGCGTACCGCCTCAAGCCGGTCGGCGACGGCGCGGATTCCGTCAAGCGCGCTGTTCAAAAGCGCCTGATTGCGGGCGGCCTTGTTCCGAAGCCCCTCAAGCCCCGGGACTGCGCTACCCGAAAGCTGCCCGATCAGGCGCTCCTTTTCCTCGGCAAGCCCGGCGATCGTTTCCAGATCGCCGGCAAGAAGGGCGTTCCGTTCCCGGTCGAGCAGCTTTTCGAGTGCTTCATGCACCACGTCCCTGGTTCTGTCGGTCATGTCATTTCCCTTTCAATGCGTTGAAAATCGTCTCGGCCAGGCCGATTCCGCCGCGTTCGGCCAGTGCGCGGGCCTGTTCATGCACGAGGAACGAGGCGAACTGATCCTCGCCCGCGCCGCCACCGAATGCGTCCGGCGTCTTGCCCAATCCGGCCGTTTTCAACATTTCCGCCAGGAAACTGGCCTCAAGCTTGATTGCGACATCGCGCAAGGGGCGGTCGTTGGCGGATGGTGTTGCGCCTTGGACAGGGGACAGGTCGGTCATGTCACGGATTCTTTCAATTCGATGGATTTTCCCGACCATGGCCTGAGACCGGTAAAGAACCGGTAACTACCAGTGATCATAGTCGGCCCGACGATCCGGGACGGAGCTGCCATGATCAACGATTCCCCACCGCCGGGCGGCCTGCCGGCCATCGCATTCGCAACGCCGGTGCCGGGCAGCGGGCACTCCCCGGCGTCCGGTTTCCTGTGCGAGTTTCTCGCCCAGCCAGTCGAAGAGCAGGCTGTTTCGCCTGTCGAAGGCATGTCGCAACAGGGCAACGATCACGAGCACGCTCCGGTGACCGACGTCGATGGCGGGGCAGACGAAAACGATCCGAACGCCGTCACCGGTGAAACCGATGATCGTGCCGGTGTCGAAGGGTATTCCGATCCATCATGTCCGGGCCTGTCCTATGGCTCAATGCCGCCGGTGCGGCCCGAAACCCTTGTAAGGGGACATCGACAGAGTGCACTGCCAGCGACGGGTACGGTGAATTCCGCCGAAGAGTTTTGCGACAGCGATGCCCCAAGGAATGAAGGACGGTCCGCTACGCCTGTGGGCACGGATACGCATGAATCGCAGGATGGAACGCCTGTTGCCGAAAACCCGCGTCCCAGATCCGGGGCGCCTGTGCAGCGGATGGATCGGCCAGACACCTCGCCGCTTCCCTTGCACACGAAAACGGCGGCTGACCCCGCCGATATACGGCGCGAATCGCCCGCTGTGCCTGCCGAACCATCGGCGGGCATATCCGAAACGCCGCTACGGTCGATGACCGATCAGGACTTGGCAACCCCGGCCGGTACGGGTCGGACGATTGAGCAAGGCGCAATGCGAACTGCGCACCAAAATAACCCCTTTCATAGGCTGCCTGGCAATGCCTCTGCCGGGCAGGAGGTCGTTCGGTTTCGCCGCCAAGGGGAGGAACCGGACCCGCACGCATTGGGCCTCGATCCGCTGACCAACCGTGTGTTGCAACCGAGTGCCGCGCCCGCATCAGGGGCGGGGGCCCGTCCGGCCACGCTTGCGCAGACCGTTGCGCACCAGATTGCGGATGCCGCCCCGCGGCTTTCCGAAGGGGCGTTGGAAATCATCCTCCGGCCGGAAGAACTGGGCCGGCTGCGCCTGACGCTTTCACCGGGGGAGGGCACCGCCGGTGTCCTTACCGTCATTGCGGATCGCCCTGAAACGCTGGAGCTTGTGCGCCGCCATCTCGCGCTGCTTGTGTCCGAATTCGCGGCGCAGGGCTTTGCTGATCTGCATGTGGCGCTTGGCAATGACCGGGGTGCGGCGATGCAGGGTCAAGGCGGGTCAGCCGCGCAGGCCGACGATCAGGCAACCCCTGACGTCACAGTCGATATACCCGTCCCACTGGGCAGGCCGCGAATGGCTGCCGATACGCTCGACATCAGATTGTAAGAGATACACATGACCGAATCCCAGGCGATCCAACCCGCATTTTCGGCGTCCTCGGCACCCAGGCCCGGCGGCGCGACATCCCGTGCGACGCTCAGTTCGGATTTCGAGACATTCCTCAAGATGCTGACGGTGCAGATGCAGAACCAGGACCCGCTCAACCCGGTCGAATCCTCGGAATACGCGGTGCAGCTTGCGACCTTTTCCTCGGTCGAGCAGCAGGTTCTGACCAACGATCTGCTGGGTCAGATTCTGGGGCAATCGGGTGCCGGGCTGGCGCAGATGGCGGGCTGGGTCGGGATGGAGGTGCGCGCGCCCGGCCCTGCCACGTTCGAGGGTTCGCCGATTACCGTCTGGGCCGAACCGGCGGCGGGCGCGGACGATTCCGATCTGGTGGTGCGCGATGGTTATGGCAATGAGATCACGCGCAACCGGATCGCCGGCGAGGGTGGCCGCATGACCTGGACGGGTACCTTGCCGGATGGCGGCATGGCGTTGCATGGCGATTATGTTTTCGAAGTGGAGAGCCGTGCCGCCGACGGATCGGTGATCGGGCGGGATGCGGCGCAGGTCTATGCCCGCGTGGTCGAGGCGCAGCAGGTGCCGGAGGGGTTGCTGCTGGTAACCGAAGCCGGGCGCAGCGTTGCTGCCAGCACGGTAACCGCCCTGCGCGCCCCGTAATTGCGGCGCTTGTTCCCCGAGGGCGCAGGCAGTAGCGTGCCGCGCGTTGCCTTGCCGGGAACAGGATCGAGATGACAGCCTCTGCCCCGAAAACCGAAACGCCCGCATTGGCGGCAGACCCTGCCCTGCGCGGCTGGCTTCCCCGACGCGCCGAATGGCGGCGGCTTTCCGGCGGGCGCACCAACCGGCTGTGGCATGTCATGGCGGACGGTGCGGCGCTGGTGGTCAAGCTGTATGACCGGGATGCCGCGACACCGCTTTTCCCGAACGATGCGCAGGCCGAGGCGGCGGTGCTGCGCTGGCTGGATGGCACGGGGCTGGCCCCCGTACTGATCGCAGAGGTGGATACCGCGCAAGGGCCATGCGTGATCTACCGGCATGTTCCGGGGGCGCAGGGCGCCGTGTCGCCGGACGCGATGGGGCGTGCGCTGGCCCGGTTGCACCGGCACCCGCCGATGCCCGGGCTGCGGCCCGTGCCGTCAGGGGGGCAGTCCATTCTGCGTCAGGGGGACCAGATCCTTGCGGCCTGTCGCACGCCCGGGGATATTGCCCGCCTCCGGCCGGTTGTTGAGGATCATCCGGCGCCGGCGCCGGTGTTCCTGCATGGCGATCCGGTGCCCGCCAACGCCATTGCCACGCAAACGGGCATCTGCCTGATCGACTGGCAATGCCCAGCCCTGGGCGATCCGGTGGAGGATCTGGCTATCTACCTTTCCCCGGCGATGCAGTTTCTTTACGGCGCAGGCCCGCTGTCACTGGCCGACGAGCACGCGTTCCTGACCGGGTACGGGGATGACAGGGCGGTTGCGCGCCTGCGTGGGCTGGCCCCGGCATTTCATTGGCGGATGGCGGCCTATTGCCAGTGGCGGGCCGAGCGGTCGGGCGCGGATACGCGGGACAAAGAGGCGCTGCAGCTTGAGCTTGCGGCGCTGCGGGCCACGGCTCAACCCAGCAGGTGAAGCGCCAGCGCCGTTGCCGCCGCACCGCCGATGGCCCCCACGCCGACACCCAGCCAGACCAGCCAGCCGCTGCGTTGCACGGGCGGTTCCTGCGGCTGGGCCTGTCGCACCAGCGCCGTTTCGACAAGGCCGGGCAGGCGCGGGCCGAACCGGGCCAGCACCACCGCCGTCTTGCCCAGATCGCGCGCCAGCGCGGCCGGGCCGATCGACGTGCGGATGTAATTCTCGACAACCGGCCGCCCGACCTTCCAGATGTTGATCTGCGGGTTGAGCGACCGTGCCACGCCTTCGACCACCACCATCGTGCGCTGCAGCAGAATCAGCTCGGTCCGGGTTTCCATGCCGAACCGCTCGGTCACTTCGAACAGGTAGCTCAGCAGCCGGCCCATCGACACCCTCGTGGCATCGAGGCCGAAGATCGGTTCGCCCACGGCGCGCAGGGCGCGGGCGAATTCCTCGACATCGCGGTCGGCGGGCACATAGCCGGCTTCGAAATGCACCTCGGCCACGCGCTTGTAATCCTTGCGGATGAAGCCATAGAGAATCTCGGCATAGACCCGGCGGGTATATTCGTCGATATGGCCCATGATCCCGAAATCATAGGCGATGATGTCGCCATCCGGCGCGACCTTCAGGTTGCCCTGGTGCATGTCGGCGTGAAAGAACCCGTCGCGCAGCGCGTGATTCAGGAACAGTTGCAAAACCCGTTCGCCCAGAACGGCGCGGTCGTGGCCCGCCGCGTCCAGCGCCGCGTTGTCGCCCAGCGGCACACCTTCGGCCCAGCCCAGCGTCATGACCCGGCGGCTGGAATAGCGCCATTTTACCTCGGGCAGCTGGAACCCCTCGTCATTGGCCGTGTTGGCCGCGTATTCGCTGGCCGAGGATGCCTCGAGCCGCAGGTCGAGTTCCCCCATGACCACGCCTTCGAAATGCGTGATCACGTCGTTCGGGCGCAGGCGGCGTGCGAACGGGGCCAGGAATTCGATGATGTCGGCGGCAAGAAAGAAGGCGTCGATATCCTTGCGGAACGCGCGTTCGATACCGGGGCGCAGCACCTTGACGGCCACGGCCTCGCCGGTTTCGCGCAGCCGCGCCTTGTGCACCTGCGCGATCGAGGCGGCGGCGACCGGTTCGCTGATGTCGAGAAACACGTCGTCGACCGGCTCGCCCAGTTCGGTCTCGATGCTCTTGCGCGCCTCGGCCAGCGAGAACGGCGGCAGCTTGTCCTGCAGCACGCGAAGCTGGTTGGCCAGTTCGTCGCCCACAACGTCGGGTCGCGTCGAAAGGACCTGACCGAACTTGATATAGGCCGGGCCCAATGCCGTCAGCGCGCGCGTCGCGGGCGGCATCGACGGGTCGCCCTTGTAGCCCAGCCAGCGGAACGGCCACGCGACCGAGCGCAGGACAATCCGCACTATGCGCGGGGCGTCGAAGGCGTCCAGAACCACGTGCATGGCGCCCGTGCGTTCCAGCGTCGCGCCCGTGCGGATCAGGCGCCATATGTTGTGGGGGCCGCGCATGTCAGATCTTCCAGCCGGAATGCAGGCAGGCAATGCCCATCGTCAGGTTGCGATACTTGGCATTCCCGAAACCCGCGGCGCGGACCATGCTCAGGAATGTTTCCTGATCGGGGAATTTGCGGATCGATTCGACAAGATACTGATAGCTGTCCCTGTCATTCGCTATGACCTGCCCCAGACGCGGAATGATGTGAAAGGAATAGAGGTCATAGACCTTTTGCATCAGGTCGTTCGGGATCTGGCTGAATTCCAGCACCATCAACCGGCCACCGGGGCGCAGCACACGATAGGCTTCGTTCAGCGCCTCTTGCGGGCGTGTCACGTTACGGATGCCAAAGGAAATCGTGTAAGTGTCAAAGCTGTTGTCGGGAAACGGCAGGGCCATCGCGTCGCCCACCACCCAGTCCAGGTTGTCGGCCTGCCGCTCGGCCTCGGCCCGTTTGCGACCCTCGACCAGCATCGGTTCGGTCAGGTCCAGAACGGTGGCGTGCGCCTGGCCCGCGCGCGCGAGATAGCGGAACGCGATATCGCCCGTGCCGCCCGCGACATCCAGCAGCCGGGTGCCGGGGCGCGGGGCCAGCCAATCCATCATCGCATCCTTCCAGATGCGGTGAATCCCCATGCTCATCGCGTCGTTCATCACATCGTATTTCGATGCGACCGATCCGAACACGCCCTGAACGCGCCCCGCCTTTTCGGATTCGGGGATGTCCTGAAACCCGAAATGCGTGGTTTTCTGATACTCGTCGCTCATGGGGCTTGCCGTTCCTGTGACTCTGCCCTTCTTATAGGGCGCTTGCCGGGCGCTGCAATGCGCCCTTCTGTCAGGGAGGTCCGCAAACATGCCCGAATTGCCCGAGGTCGAAACCGTCCGCCGCGGTCTTGCCCCCGTAATGGAGGGGCAGGTGATTGCCCGCGCACAGGTGAACCGGCCCGATCTGCGCTGGCCGTTTCCCCCCGGCATGGCCGGGCGGCTGACGGGCCGGCGGGTGCAGGCGTTGCGGCGGCGGTCGAAATACATCCTCGCCGATCTCGATTCGGGGGAAACGCTGCTTGTGCATCTGGGAATGTCCGGCCGGATGCTGGTGTCGGGCGATCCGCTGGGGGTTTTCGTGCATGACCATCCTGCGCCCGAGAAACATGACCACGTGGTGCTGGACATGGAGAACGGCGCGCGCATCACCTTCAACGATCCGCGCCGGTTCGGGGCGATGGACCTGATGGAGACCGCCACCGCCGACAGCCACAAGCTGCTTGCGGCGCTTGGCCCGGAACCGCTGGGCAACGATTTCAGCGAACCGCATCTTGTTGCGGCGTTTCGCGGGCGAAACACGCCGGTCAAGGCGGCGTTGCTGGATCAGCATATCGTGGCGGGGCTGGGAAATATCTATGTGTGCGAAGCACTTTACCGCGCCCGCATCTATCCGCAGCGCAAGGCGGGGCGCATCTCGGCGCGGCGTGTCGCCGCATTGGTACCGGTAATCCGGCAGGTTCTGACCGATGCGATCGCCGCCGGCGGATCGTCGTTGCGCGACTTCCGGCAGGCGGATGGCGAACTGGGCTATTTCCAGCATTCCTTTGACGTTTACGGACGCGAGGGGCAGCCCTGCCGCACGCCCGGATGCGAGGCGAAGATTGCCCGGATCGTCCAGTCGGGGCGGTCGAGCTTCTACTGTCCCATATGCCAAAGATAACTTGAACCGCGCGGCAAGGGTGGTAAGCGTATCGACCTGAGCGAAACAAGCGAAAGCGAAACTTCATGGCCTATGAGACGATCATCGTCGAAGTAGAAGACCACGTCGCCCTTATCAGGCTGAACCGTCCCGACGCTATGAATGCCCTCAACGATCAGTTGCTGGGTGAATTGTCGGACGCGCTGACGGCGGCACAGGAAAATGACAAGGTGCGCTGCATCGTCATCACCGGAAGCGAAAAGGCTTTTGCCGCCGGTGCCGACATCAAGATGATGAGCGAGAAAAGCTTTGTCGACGTGTTTGCCGGCGATCTGTTCACCAATGAAACGGATGCGATCTGCCGCGTGCGCAAGCCAATCGTCGCTGCGGTCTCGGGCTATGCCCTGGGTGGCGGGTGCGAGCTTGCGATGATGTGCGATTTCATCATCGCGTCGGACACCGCCAAGTTCGGGCAGCCGGAAATCAACCTGGGCGTCATGGCCGGTATCGGCGGCACCCAGCGCCTGACCCGCGCCATCGGCAAGGCCAAGGCGATGGACATGAACCTGACCGGCCGCTTCATGGATGCCGAAGAGGCCGAGCGCGCAGGCCTGGTCAGCCGCATCGTTCCCTGCAAGGAGCTGATGAAGGAAACCATGGCCGCCGCCGCCAAGATTGCCGAGAAATCCATGATCACCGTGATGGCGGTCAAGGAATCGGTGAACCGGTCCTTCGAGACGCCGCTGCGCGAGGGCCTGCTTTTCGAACGCCGCGTCTTCCACTCGCTTTTTGCGACCGACGACCAGAAGGAAGGCATGGCGGCCTTCCTCGAAAAGCGCACCGCGCAGTTCCGCGACCGCTGATATCGGAACCGGCCCGGCCTGTGCGCCGGGCCGGTTGCCGGGTGGACGGGAAATAGAGGTTTGCAAAACCCGCGCTTTCCGCTATAGCCCGCCGCCATACATGCGCGTGCAGCCCGCTCTGGCTCGAATCGATCCGGCCCCTGGCCTGCCGGAACGGGTTTGCATCCTGCAAGACAACGAACCGAACCCGTAAAGACAAAGGTCAGATACCATGGCAAATACGCCCCAGTCCAAGAAACGCGCCCGCCAGAACGAGCGCCGCTATGCCGTCAACAAGGCACGCCGTTCGCGCATCCGCACCTACCTGCGCAAAGCCGAGGAAGCGATCGCTTCGGGCGACAAGGACGCGGCACAGGCCGCCCTGCGCGCCGCCCAGCCCGAACTGATGCGCGGCGTCACCAAGGGCGTGTTCCACAAGAACACCGCAGCGCGTAAAATGTCGCGCCTGGCAGCCCGGGTGAAGGCCCTCGGCTGACCTTTGGTCACAGCGAAAATGACGGGAAGGCGTTGCAGTTCTGCAGCGCCTTTTTTCGTGACTCCAAGAGATTCAAAGGCCTGCTGCGGGCGCGAGAGATTCTTTTTCGCAAAAGCCAGAGTCAAGCGCGAAGATCGGTTGCCCGGCGCTTGGCCGAATTGCTAGCTTCGGTCCTGCGAGTCACATCGCCTTGGGGGGACAGGTAAGGTCAGGCAACGCCGAACAGGAGCGGGCCGGACCTATCGGAAGTCGCTGATGCGCAGCTGCTGCGCATGTCTGCTTTCTGCGGGTGTCGTTTGCGCCCGGCCAGTCCGACAAGCTATTTCGGTGCGTGGGTCACCGTGCGGTACTCGGGGAGGGGACGCCCCGCGCACATGCCCGCCATCGAACCTTATGAATGCCGCCCGTGAAGGGCAGCGTCCGGCTGAGCAGTGTCAGCGGGCAGGGGAGTTTTGTGTGGTTTACGGTTCGGACAGGCCGTGAATTTGGGGTGTGTTGGCGACAGGGCCGCGACAGAAACGGGGTAGAGATGACGCAGGAACAGTGGGGACAGTTGCGCAAGAACTTGCTGGGGACGGTGGGCAAGAACAACTACGCAAACTGGATCGAGCCGATCGAATTTTCGGACATAAAGGACGGGGTCGCCGTCTTTACCGTGCCCACCAGTTTCCTTGGAAACTACGTATCGCAGAATTTCGGTGAGCTGATCCTGCATCAGCTGACCAGCGCGGGTGAGAATGTCCGCCGCCTGAGCTTCCAGGTCGCCGCGAACGAAACCGCACGCCCCAGGGCTGCCGCCGTGGCCGACACCCCGCGCAACACATCCCGCCCGGCGATGCAGGACGACCTGCTGCCGGGTGCGCCGCTCGATGCGCGTTTCACCTTCGACACCTTCGTTGTGGGCAAGCCGAACGAGCTGGCCCACGCCGCCGCAAGGCGCGTGGCCGAGGGTGGGCCCGTCACCTTCAACCCGCTGTTTCTTTACGGCGGCGTCGGGCTGGGCAAGACGCACCTGATGCATGCCATCGCGCATGAATTGCAGGCGCGGCGGCCTGACCTGAACGTGGTCTACCTGTCCGCGGAACAGTTCATGTACCGCTTCGTGCAGGCGCTGCGCGACCGCCGCATGATGGATTTCAAGCAGCTTTTCCGTGCTGTCGACGTGCTGATGGTCGATGACGTGCAGTTCATCGCCGGCAAGGATTCGACGCAGGAAGAGTTCTTTCACACCTTCAACGCGCTGGTGGACGGCAACAAGCAGATCATCATTTCGGGCGACCGCGCACCGGGCGAGATCAAGGATCTGGAGGACCGGATCAAAAGCCGTCTGCAATGCGGGCTGGTCGTCGACCTGCACCCCACCGATTACGAGCTGCGCCTGGGTATCCTGCAATCCAAGGTCGAACAGTTCCGCGACCAGTATCCCGGCCTTGTCCTGACTGACGGTGTGCTGGAATTCCTTGCCCACAGGATCAGCACCAATGTCCGCGTTCTCGAAGGGGCGCTGACGCGCCTGTTCGCCTTCGCTTCGCTTGTCGGGTGCGAGATCACGCTGGACATGACCCAGGATTGCCTTGCCGATATCCTGCGCGCCTCGGAACGCAAGATCACGATCGAGGAAATCCAGCGCCAGGTGGCCGAGCATTACAACATCCGCCTGTCCGACCTTGTCGGGCCCAAGCGCGTGCGCAGCTTTGCCCGCCCGCGCCAGGTTGCGATGTATCTGTGCAAGCAGCTGACCAGCCGCTCGCTGCCCGAAATCGGGCGCCGGTTCGGCGGGCGCGACCACACCACGGTGATGCATGGCGTCCGGCGCATCGAGGAATTGAGGGTGCAGGACGGCCAGATCGCCGAGGATATCGAGATGCTGCGCCGCACGCTTGAGGCGTAATCGACACGAAACCGGGGTGTCGGGCGGCAGCATCCCTTGCCGCCCTTGACGCCTTTTGCTTTTCCTTGGACAACCGAACAAAAGCCTTGAGCAGGCGGGGATTTGCGATACCTTGCCGCTCCCGGCATGTGTCCGGCACGGGAAAGGAACGAGGATCATGAAGCTCAGCATCGAACGAGGCACCTTGCTCAAGGCTGTCGCTCAGGCGCAATCGGTTGTCGAACGGCGCAACACCATTCCGATCCTCGCCAACGTCCTGATCGAGGCCGAGGGCGATACCGTGCAGTTCCGCGCGACCGACCTCGATATCGAAGTTGTCGACAAGGCCCCGGCCCAGGTCGAACGCGCGGGCGCGACGACCGTATCGGCGGTGACGCTGCATGAAATCGTGCGCAAGCTGCCCGATGGCGCGCTGGTCACCCTGACCGACGATGGCGCGAACGGCCGCCTGGCCGTCACGGCGGGCCGGTCGCAGTTCAACCTTGCGACGCTGCCGAAAGAGGATTTCCCGGTCATGGCCTCGTCGGAATACACGACGAATTTTTCCGCCGCTGCCCCGGTGCTGCGCCGCCTGTTCGACAAGTCGAAATTCGCGATCTCGACGGAAGAGACGCGGTATTACCTGAACGGCGTCTACATGCATGTGGCCGATTCAGACGGGGGCAAGGTGCTGCGCTGCGTGGCGACCGATGGCCATCGCCTTGCCCGGATCGACGCCGATCTGCCTGAAGGCGCGGCCGACATGGCCGGCGTGATCGTGCCCCGCAAGACGGTGGGTGAGCTGCGCAAGCTGCTGGAGGATGACGACACCAGGATCGCCGTGTCCGTGTCGGAAACCAAGGTACGTTTCGCCACGCCCGACATCACCCTGACCTCCAAGGTGATCGACGGCACATTCCCCGATTACACCCGCGTCATCCCGCAGGGCAACACCCGCAAGATGGAGGTGGACGCCAGCGAATTCGCGGCCGCGGTGGACCGCGTGGCGACCGTCAGCTCGGAACGCTCGCGTGCGGTCAAGATGCAGCTGGACGAGGATCGTTTGGTGCTGTCGGTCAACGCACCCGACAGCGGCGCCGCCGAGGAAGAACTGGCCGTGGCCTATGGCGACGAGCGGCTGGAGATCGGGTTCAACGCCAAGTACCTGCTGGAAATCGCGTCCCAGGTGGATCGGGAAAACGCGGTGTTCCTGTTCAACTCGGCGGGCGACCCGACCCTGATGCGTGAGGGTAACGATACCAGCGCGGTCTATGTCGTCATGCCGATGCGGGTGTGACGGTCCGGGCGAAATCGGCTGCGCCGATGCCTTCGGCGAGAGTATTTGCGGAACAGTGAAGGACAGGGACATGGCTGGCCTGTATCTGTCCGAACTGACGCTGTCCCATTTCCGATCCCACCTGGGCGCGCGGCTGGCGCTCGATCCGCGGCCGGTGGCGATTTTCGGGCCGAACGGCGCGGGCAAGACCAATATGATCGAGGCGGTTTCGCTGTTTTCCCCCGGTCGCGGGCTGCGGCGATCCTCGGCCGGGGACATGGCCCGCCGCCCCGAGGCGCTGGGGTGGAAGATCACCGGCATCCTGCATTCCCTGCACCAGGTGCACGAGGTCGAGATATGGTCGGAACAGGGGGCCGCGCGGCAGGTTCGGATCGACGGCAAGGCGGCGACGCAACTGGCACTGGGCCGGATCGCGCGGGTGCTGTGGCTGGTGCCCAGCATGGACCGGCTGTGGATCGAAGGCGCCGAGGGACGGCGGCGGTTCCTGGACCGCATGACCATGAGCTTTACCCCCGACCATGCCGAGGCGGTGCTGGCCTATGAAAAGGCGATGCGCGAACGCAACCGCCTGCTGAAAGACCAGGTGCGCGACGGGCACTGGTATGTCGCGCTGGAACGCCAGATGGCAGAGGCCGGTGCGCAGATCCACGCCAACCGGCAGGCGGCGCTTGTGCAACTGGCCGAGGCGCAGGGCGCGGCGGAAACCGCCTTTCCCGCCGCTGAGCTGGAGTTGCAGCAATCCGAGGGCGCGATGCCCGAAATCGCCGGCGATCTGCGCGATGCCCTGTCCGAAGGCCGGTTCCGCGACCTTGCCGCCGGCCGCACGCTGGTCGGGCCGCACCGCACCGACCTTTACGGGGTTTACGCGGCCAAGGGCGTGCCCGCGCGCGATTGTTCGACGGGCGAACAGAAGGCGCTGCTCGTGTCGCTGATCCTGGCCAATGCCCGTGCGCTGGCCCGCGATTTCGGCGCGCCGCCGCTGTTGCTGCTGGACGAGGTCGCCGCGCATCTGGATGCAACGCGTCGTGCCGCGCTCTATGACGAGATCTGCGCACTGGGCGCGCAGGCCTGGATGACGGGCACGGGGCCGGAACTTTTCGCCGAACTGGGCGACCGGGCGCAGTATCTGGAGGTCACCGACGAGGCCGGCACATCGCGCACCGCGCAGACCGGCGGGGCGTGACCGGCGCCGGCACGCAGACGCCGCAAAATCTGGTGTATCTGCGTGACAATCCCCCCCACAACTCGTATAAATCGGCGCAAAGAACAAGGAAGTCATAAATGGCAGAAAACGCGCAGCCCCAGCAAGAATACGGCGCCGATTCCATCAAGGTTCTCAAGGGCCTGGAAGCGGTGCGCAAACGCCCGGGGATGTATATCGGCGACACCGATGACGGCTCCGGTCTGCATCACATGGTCTATGAGGTCGTCGATAACGGCATCGACGAGGCGCTGGCCGGCCATGCGGATTCCGTGCGCGTGAAGATTCACGCCGACAGCAGCGTTTCCGTGCGCGACAACGGGCGCGGCATCCCTGTGGATATCCACGAGGAAGAAGGCGTATCCGCGGCCGAGGTCATCATGACCCAGCTTCATGCCGGGGGGAAGTTCGACCAGAACTCCTACAAGGTGTCCGGGGGCCTGCATGGCGTGGGCGTTTCGGTGGTGAACGCGCTGTCCGACTGGCTGGAACTGCGCATCTGGCGCAAGGGAAAAGAGCATTTCGCAAAGTTCGAGCGTGGCGAGACCGCCGAGCATCTGCGCGTCGTGGGCGACTCGGACGGTGAGACGGGAACCGAGGTGCGGTTCCTTGCCTCGACCGACACGTTTTCCAACCTCGACTACAGTTTCGAGACGCTGGAAAAGCGCCTGCGTGAACTGGCCTTCCTGAACTCGGGCGTGCGTATCATTCTTGAGGACGAGCGCCCCGCGGAACCCCTGAAAACCGAGCTTTTCTACGATGGCGGGGTGCGCGAATTCGTCAAGTATCTTGACCGCTCCAAGACCCCGATGATGCCCGAACCCATCTTCATGGAAGGGGAGCGTGACGGCATCGGCGTCGAGGTCGCAATGTGGTGGAACGACAGCTACCACGAGACGGTCCTGCCCTTCACCAACAACATCCCGCAGCGCGATGGCGGCACCCACATGGCGGGGTTCCGGGGGGCGCTGACGCGGACGATCACGAAATACGCGCAGGAATCCGGCATCGCGAAAAAGGAAAAGGTGAACTTTACCGGCGACGACGCGCGCGAGGGCCTGACCTGCGTTCTTTCGGTCAAGGTGCCCGACCCGAAATTCAGCAGCCAGACCAAGGACAAGCTGGTCAGCTCCGAGGTGCGCCCGGCTGTGGAAAACCTTGTGAACGAAAAACTGGGCGAGTGGTTCGAAGAGCACCCGAACGAGGCCAGGATCATCGTGTCCAAGATCGTCGAGGCCGCGCTTGCGCGCGAGGCCGCGCGCAAGGCCCGTGAGCTGACCCGCCGCAAGACGGCGATGGACGTGAATTTCCTTGCCGGCAAGCTGAAGGATTGTTCGGAAAAGGATGCCTCGAAGACCGAATTGTTCCTGGTCGAGGGTGACAGCGCCGGCGGTTCGGCCCAGACCGGGCGCGACCGGCGCACGCAGGCGATCCTGCCCCTGCGCGGCAAGATCCTGAACGTGGAACGCGCGCGGTTCGACAAGATGCTCAGTTCGCAGGAGATCGGCAACCTTGTCATGGCGCTGGGCACGGGGATCGGGCGTGATGAGTTCGATATCTCGAAGCTGCGCTACCACAAGATCGTCATCATGACCGATGCCGACGTGGACGGCGCGCATATCCGCACGCTTTTGCTGACCTTCTTCTATCGCCAGATGCCCGAGCTGATCGAGGGCGGATACCTCTATATCGCGCAGCCGCCGCTCTACAAGGTGATGCGCGGCAAGTCCGAGGTGTATCTGAAAGACCAGACCGCGCTTGAGGATTACCTGATCGACCAGGGCACCGATGGCGCGGGCCTGCGGCTGAAATCGGGCGAAGAGATCACCGGCAACGATCTGGTGCGCGTGGTCGAAGAGGCCCGCCAGACCAAGCGGATTCTGGATGCGTTCCCAACGCATTACCCCCGCCACATCCTGGAACAGGCGGCGATTGCGGGCGCGTTCGAAACCGGCCGCGCCGATGCCGACCTGCAGGGCGTGGCCGACGATGTGGCGCGGCGTCTGGATCAGGTTGCGGTGGAATACGAACGGGGCTGGCAGGGCCGGATCACGCAGGATCACGGAATCCGCCTTGCCCGCGTCGTGCGCGGCGTCGAAGAGGTGCGCACGCTGGACGGCCAGGTTCTGCGCTCGGGCGAGGCGCGCAAGCTCGGGTCGATGTCGAAGGCGCTGCAGGCGGTCTATGCCGAGGTGGCGCATCTGCTGCGCAAGGAACGGATGCAGGAGATTCACGGCCCACTGGACCTGCTGGATGCGATCCTGAAAGAGGGCGAAAAGGGCCTGACGCTGCAGCGCTACAAGGGTCTGGGCGAAATGAACCCCGACCAGCTTTGGGAAACCACGCTGGACCCCGAGGCGCGCACCCTGCTGCAGGTCGAGGTCGACGACATGGCCGAGGCCGACGACCTGTTCACAAAGCTGATGGGCGATGTGGTCGAGCCACGGCGTGAGTTCATCCAGCAGAACGCGCTGAACGTCGAGAACCTCGATTTCTGATCGGGTGTAGCGAATGCGTGGCGCGCACCCGGATGCGCGCCACCGCTCAGGTTTGGTCCTGGCCGTTTTTGCGATCCGGCATCATTTGTGCACGATGTCCGGTTTCAGCGATCGAAGGATCGCGTGAACCTCTTCCCGGGTCTTCTCGTCATAGTTCAACGAGTCCATCGTCCCGAGGATGTCATCGGCCGCGGCGTCATATTCCGCAGCGTCGATATCCATGTCCCGATGCGCTTCGGCCATGTCGCGGCCCTGATACCTGTCGGGCCCGCCACTTCCGGCGGCGAAGAAATCGCAAGTGTGCTGCTTGATCTCCTCGACACGCTCGGGGCGGTCTTCATAGGGCAGAAACCGTGCCTTGATGGCCGGGTTCTGCATATGCGCCGCGACGGCGCCGTCGACGATCCGCCGGATTCCGGCAGCACCGCCAAGCCGTTCGAACAGCGTCACGTTGGTAAGGTTTTGCGCCAGCGATTGTTGCATCATGTCCTCCTGCGTCTGTCGTTGTGTCGTCTGGCGTCCTGTCAGGCGGGTTCGGATCGGGCCGCCGTGACATCGGCGGTGGTCATCGCCTTGCCGCCGATCGCCCATTCGCCGCTCGCGAACTCCCGGACCCTGACCCAGGTGACGCCGCGAAGGGCCTCGCCCTCGACGCGCACCATCGCTTCGGTCACGTCCCTGATCATCGCTTGTTTCTGGTTTTCGTCGAAGACGCCTTCGATCAGTTGAATGTCTACAAGGGGCATGGCGATACTCCTTTGGCTCCCTGTGTTTCGTTGCCATCGGTCTTTTCCGATGTGGGGACAGGCTGCCATTCCGGTTGCCGGTCCGGCCAGTTCAGGAAGTGAACCCGGGCGATACAGTATCTGAACTGGCCACAGGCGGCGCACGCATGGCAGGATGGGGCGACCTCGATGAAAGGAGGCCACAATGACCAATGCGAGCTACCAGCAGTTCTGTCCCGTTGCGATGGCGGCCGAAATCCTGTGCACGCGGTGGACTGTCGTGCTTCTGCGTGAGTTGATTGCCGGATCGACGCGGTTCAACGAATTGCGCCGGGGCGTGCCCCGGATGTCGCCGGCCCTTCTGTCCAAGCGGCTGGGAGAGCTGGAACAGGCCGGTATCGTCGAACGTGCGCGCGTGACCGGACGGCCCGAGATCGACGCCTACCGGCTGACGGACTCTGGCCGCGACGTTCAGGCGGTTGTCGAAGCCATCGGCATGTGGGGCCAGAAATGGGTCGAAACCGAGCCGTCGCTGGACAATCTGGATGTCGAATTGCTGATGTGGGACATGCGGCGCAACCTGAACACCCAACCCGTTCCGCCCGAACGGACGGTGATCGAATTCATGTATCCCGAGCTGCCGCACTCCCGGCGAAAATGGTGGTTGATCGTCGAACCGGACCGCACGGTCGATCTGTGCCATATCGACCCGGGCTTTGACGTCGATCTTTATGCAACGGTCGATCTGCGGACGATGACCGAGATCTGGATGGGCCTCAGAACCGTTGCGAACGCGGTCGACCGCAACAGGCTTTTGCTGGTCGGTCCCTCCACGTTGATCGACAACATGCAAAACTGGCTCGGTCTCAGCCCTTTTGCCAAACAGGAGAAACTGGCAAGTTGATCGTCGGCCGTTTTCGGGCTGACCGGGGTTTTGGTCTGATGGGGCGTCTTTTCCGATCTTGCGAAAGCGGCTGCGGCCCGTTTCGTTTTCCTGTCATATCGGCAGGTTACGGCGCGGCATGATTGACAAGACAGTGCGCTTTCCGGCGCAATCCGGGATATGGCAGAGATGACGGATATGGCCCCGACCGCGCCGGTCGACCTCCTCGTGATAGGGGGTGGCGTGAATGGCTGCGGTATCGCCCGCGATGCTGCTGGGCGCGGCCTGTCGGTGATGCTGGTCGAACAGGGCGATCTGGCACAGGCGACCTCGTCAGCGTCGACAAAGCTGTTTCATGGCGGGTTGCGATACCTGGAATATTTCGAGTTCCGCCTGGTGCGCGAGGCGCTGAAGGAACGCGAGGTGTTGCTGCGCAACATGCCCCATATCAGCTGGCCGATGCGTTTTGTCCTGCCACTGGCCCCCGACATGCGGTTCGACAGCGAAACCCCGGCGGGGCGCTTGCTGGCGCGGCTGATGCCCTGGCAAAGGGGGCGGCGGCCCGGCTGGATGATCCGGCTGGGGTTGTTCCTTTACGATCACATGGGCGGGCGGCGGCTTCTTCCGGCGACGCGGCGCTTGCGCTTGCGGGAGCAGAAAGAGGGGGCACCGCTCAGGCCGGCTTATCGCGCGGGGTTTGAATACTCGGACTGCTGGGTACAGGATTCGCGGCTTGTGGTTCTGAACGCGCGCGACGCGCAGGCGCGGGGTGCGCGGATTGCCACGCGGACACGGCTGGTTAATGCCATACGCGGTGCCGATACCTGGCGCTGCACGTTGCAGGACGCCCGCACCGGCGCGCTTTGCGAGGTCGAGGCGCGGGCGCTGGTCAACGCGGCCGGTCCCTGGGTGGCGCAGGTGATCCACGATGCGCTGGGGCAGATGACGGGCGAGCGTATCCGCCTTGTCCGGGGCAGCCATATCGTGACGAATCGCCTTTACGATCACGATAAAGCCTATTTCTTTCAGGGGCCTGACGGGCGGATCATCTTTGCCATTCCCTATGAGCAGGATTTTACGCTGATCGGCACCACGGATGTCGATCACCCCGATCCCGATACGCCACCCGTCTGCACCGAGGAGGAGCAGGCGTATCTTTGCGCCTTTGCCTCGCGCTATTTCCAGCGGCCGGTGACGCGGGACGATATCGTCTGGACCTATTCCGGCGTGCGTCCGCTGATGGATGACGGGCAGCCCTCGGCCAGCGCGGCGACGCGGGACTATACGCTCAGGTTGGATCGTGACGGTGCGCCGGTGCTGCATGTCTTCGGCGGCAAGATCACGACGTACCGCAAGCTGGCCGAGGCGGCGATCGAGGAACTCCGCGCGGTTTTGCCGGTAAACCGCGCGGTCTGGACGGCGGAGGCGCCGCTGCCGGGCGGCGATTTCCCGGTCGGGCAGGTGGCCGAAAGGATCGCGCGGCTGCAGGGCGACTACCCGTTCCTGACCCCCGGTCAGGCCGGGCGGCTTTTCCGCACCTACGGCACCGAGGCGTGGCAGGTGCTGGGCGATGCGAAGGGCGTTTCCGATCTCGGGCAGGATTTCGGGGCAGGGCTGAGCGCGGCCGAGGTCGACTGGCTTGTCGCCCGTGAATTCGCCCGGTCCGCCGAGGATATCCTGTGGCGGCGCACACGGCTGGGGTTGCACATGACCGGGAAGCAGGTTGCGCGGCTTGCGGCTTATCTGGCCTGACCGCTTGCCGATGCCGTGACTGCGCGGCACGATACGCCCGGGTATTGAAAGGGAGGCGCCGACATGACCCACATCCTTGCCATCGACCAGGGCACCACGTCATCGCGCGCGATGATCTTCGATGCAGCTTTACATCCGGTGGCAAGCGCGGGGCAGGAATTTCCGCAGCATTTTCCCGCCTCGGGCTGGGTCGAGCACGATCCGCGCGACCTGTGGACCAGCGTGGCCGGCAGCTGCCGCGCGGCCATCGAAAAGGCGGGGTTGCGGGCCGGGGATATTGCGGCCATCGGCATCACCAACCAGCGCGAAACCACGCTGATCTGGGATCGTGCGACCGGCAAGCCGATCCATAACGCGATCGTCTGGCAGGACCGCCGCACCGCCGATACATGCGCCGCGCTGCGCGAGGCGGGGCATGAGGCGGCGATCACACAGGCAACGGGGCTGCTGCTCGACCCATATTTCTCGGGCACCAAGATCAAGTGGATTCTGGATCATGTCGAGGGCGCGCGGACGCGGGCCAAGGCGGGGGAACTGGCCTTTGGCACGGTGGATACGTGGCTGATCTGGAACCTGACCGGCGGCGCGGTGCACGCCACGGATGCCACGAACGCCGCGCGCACGATGCTGTTCGACATCCGCACCGGCGAATGGAGCGACGAGATCTGCGCCCTGCTGGACATACCGCGCGCGATCCTGCCCGAGGTGTGCGACTGCGCGGCGGATTTCGGGCACGCCCGTGCCGATCTTTTCGGGGCGGAAATCCCGATCCTCGGCGTGGCGGGCGACCAGCAGGCGGCCACGATCGGGCAGGCCTGTTTCCGGCCCGGCATGATGAAATCCACCTATGGGACGGGGTGCTTTGCGCTGCTGAATACCGGCCCGGAGATGGTGCAATCGCAGAACCGGCTGCTGACCACCATCGCCTACCAGCTTGACGGGCAGCGGACCTATGCGCAGGAGGGGTCGATCTTTATCGCCGGGGCGGTGGTGCAATGGCTGCGCGACGGGTTGAAGATCATCCGGGAGGCCAGGGAAACCCAGCCGCTGGCCATGGCTGCCGATCCGGCGCAGGACGTGGTGATCGTGCCGGCCTTTACCGGGCTGGGCGCCCCCTATTGGCGGCCGGATACCCGTGGCGCGGTGTTCGGGCTGACACGAAACTCGGGCCCGGCCGAGTTTGCACGGGCGGCGCTGGAAAGCGTGGGTTTCCAGACCCGCGACCTGTGGGAGGCGATGCGCGCCGACTGGCAGGGCGCGGGCGACAGCGTGTTGCGGGTGGACGGGGGCATGTGCGCCTCGGACTGGACGATGCAGTTCCTGGCCGACATCCTGGGCGCGCCGGTGGACCGGGCCGAGGTGCAGGAAACCACCGCGCTGGGCGCGGCGTGGCTGGCGGGGATGCGGGCCGGTGTCTGCCCGGGGATGGAGGATTTCGCCGAAAGCTGGCGCTGCGAAAGGCGGTTCACGCCAGCGATGGAGGCGGGGGCACGCGATGCGCGTTACGGCAGGTGGCAAAAGGCTGTCGCGGCGGCGATGCAGGTGTGATCAGCGCCGCGCACCCCAGCTGAGTGAGGCGTGGCGGCGCGTATAGAACTCGCCCATCATGCCGATCATCAGCAGCACCAGCCCCACCCAAAGCGCGTATTCCCAGGACGTGTAACGCGGGAAATAGTTGATGAAGACATAGCCGCGCGACTGGTCGATGCAGTGGAAAAGCGGGTTCCAGTCGAACATCGCCAGCATATAGGCGGGCAGGGTGTTGGCCACGAACATCTTGCCCGACGCGATCATGTTGGCGCGCTGGTAGATCGTGGTGAAGATGCTGACGAAGGTGGGAAACCACGGCTTGATCGACAACAGCAGAACGCCCAGGCCAAGGCCGGTGAACCACGCGATCAGCACCATGCCGAAGGCCGAGGCGGGGTCCTGTATCTCGAACGGGGTGACTGCCACGTCATAGATGAACAGGATCACGAACAGCGACAGCACCTGGATGTAAAGCGTGGACAGCGCCGCCGCCAGGATCGAGATGATCGTGTTCATCGGCGCGTGTTTCATCATCGGAGAGGCTGGCCCTTCGGACCCGACGACCGCCCCCAGCGTCTTGGAATGCGTTATGTAGAGAAAGATGCCCGACATGATGTAGAGCAGGAAATCGCCGCGAAGCGCGGCGCTGCGCAATCCCAGAACCGAGAAGAGCACGTAGAAGGCCAGGACGAAGATTGCGACCTGCAGCATGTTCATGACCAGTGCCATCAGCGCATTGCCATGCGCCTTGCGCACGTTGCGCACGGTGCTGTGATACACCAGTTCGAATAACTGGACAGCCGAGCCGAGGCCGGACTGCCGGATGGGTCTTTGCTGAAACATGGCCTGACCGCTCTGCCGATGGGGGTATTCGTGACACGGAATTCTTGCCGTTCCGTTGGCGCCGGATCATAAGGGGACCAGCCCGTTTTGGCAATTCGCATCCGCATGGCGGTTGAAAACAGGAGAGATTGGTTTGGATTACGAAAAGCTGACCCGCGTGATGCGTCGTCTTGCGCTCGAGGCCGGAGATACGATCATGGCGATCTACGAGGCCGACGATTTCGAGGTAAAGGCGAAATCCGACGACAGCCCGGTGACCGAGGCGGACGAGGCGGCGGATGCGCTGATCTCGGCGGGTTTGCGGGCCGAATTTCCCGACGTGTTGCTGGTGACCGAGGAACAGGCGGCCTCGCATACGCAGAAGGCCGATACGTTCCTGATCGTCGATCCGCTGGACGGCACCAAGGAGTTCATCAAGCGGCGTGGCGATTTCACGGTGAACATCGCCTATGTCGAAAACGGCGTGCCGACGCGCGGCGTTGTCTATGCCCCGGCACGGGGGCGGATGTTCATCACGCTGGCGGATGGGTCTGCGGTGGAAGAGGACGGGCCGTTCGACAAGGCGCGGGTGGGAAACCTGCGTCCGATCCGGGTGAGCAATGCCGATAACGGCGCGCTGAACGTGGTGGCATCGAAATCGCACCGCGACCAGGCAACCGACGATTACATCGGCAAATATGCCGTGGCGGATACGAAATCGGCGGGCTCGTCGCTGAAATTCTGCCTTGTGGCGACGGGTGAGGCCGATCTTTACCCGCGCGTCGGGCGCACGATGGAATGGGATACGGCGGCGGGTCATGCGGTGCTGACCGGGGCGGGGGGCCGCGTGCTGCGGTTCGACGACCACAGCCCGCTGACCTATGGCAAGGACGGTTATGCCAACCCGTTCTTCATCGCCTGTGCGCCGGGCGTGGAGCTGAAACCGGCATGAGCGTGCTGATCGTCATCCCGGCGCGCTATGCCTCGACCCGCTATCCGGGCAAGCCGCTGGTCGGTCTGACCGGGGCCGGTGGCGACACCCGCAGCCTGATCGAACGAAGCTGGCGCGCGGCTTGTGGTGTGGCGGGTGTGGATCGCGTTGTCGTGGCGACCGACGACGATCGCATCCGCGACGCGGCCGAGGGGTTCGGTGCCGAGGTGGTGATGACCTCGACCGATTGCCAGAACGGCACCGAACGCTGCGCCGAGGCGCATGAGGCGCTGGGCGGCGGCTATGACATCGTGGTGAACCTGCAGGGCGACGCGCCGCTGACGCCAAGCTGGTTCGTCGAGGATCTGGTGCGGGGATTGCGCGACGATCCGGCCGCCGAGGTGGCGACGCCGGTTCTGCGCTGCGACGGCCGTGCGCTGAACGGTTTTCTGGATGACCGGAGGGCCGGGCGCGTCGGTGGCACCACGGCGGTTTTCGGCGCGGCGCGTCATGCGCTTTATTTCTCGAAAGAGGTGATACCCTACACCTCGGACCGCTATGCCGATGATGCGGAAACGCCGGTGTTCCACCATGTCGGTGTCTATGCCTACCGGCCGGATGCCCTGTCGGCCTATCCCGCGTGGGAGGCCGGGCCGCTTGAACGGCTGGAGGGTTTGGAGCAGTTGCGATTCCTGGAACGCGGGCGCGCGATCCTGTGTGTCGAGGTCGCCGCGCGCGGGCGGCAGTTCTGGGAACTGAACAACCCCGAGGACGTGCCCCGGATCGAGGCGATGATGGCCGAGATGGGGATGGAATGACCGCAGCGCGGGCCAGCGTCGTCATCGTCAGCCGGGGACGGCCCGACGCGTTGGTTCGCTGCCTGTCAGGCGTCGCGCGGTTGCGGAACGCCGAATACGAGGTGATCGTCGTGGCCGATCCCGATGGGATCGCGGCGGTCCGTGCGCTGCCCTTTGCCGGGCAGGTCAAGCTGGTGGCTTTCGACCGCGCCAATATATCGGAGGCGCGCAACCTCGGGATCGCCGAGGCGGCGGGGGATGTCGTTGCCTTCATCGACGACGATGCGGTGCCCGAACCGCGCTGGCTGGAGCATCTGTTGCGTCCGTTCGGGGATGCGCGGGTTGCTGCGGCAGGCGGGTTCGTGCGCGGGCGGAACGGGATTTCATTTCAGTGGAAGGCGCGGGTGGTGGATGCCACCGGACGGACCCACCCGGCGCAGGTGGACGAGGACAGGCCCACGATCCTGACCCCGCCGACGGGCCGTGCGGTCAAGACCGAGGGCACCAACATGGCGGTGCGGCGCGAGGTGCTGGCCGGGATGGGCGGGTTTGATCCGGCCTATCGGTTTTACCTGGATGAAACCGACCTAAACATGCGGCTGGCGCAGGCTGGTCACGCGACGGCCATCGTGCCGCTGGCGCAGGTGCATCACGCCTATGCGCCCAGTTCGCGGCGCACCGCCGGGCGTGCGGTGACCGACCTGCATGAAATCGGTGCCTCGCAGATGGTATTCCTGCGCAGGCATTGTTCCGATCAGTTGCTCTGGCCCGTGGTTCTGGACGACATGCGCAAGGAACAGCGCCGCCGCCTGTTGCGGCAGATGGTGGATGGGCTGGCCGAGCCGGGCGATGTCCGTCGTATTCTTGCGGGGTTCGATGCGGGTGTGGCCGACGGGCGGCAGCGCAGGCTGGCATCGTTGCCCGCCATTCCCGCATCTCCGCGCGGTTTTCGGCCCTTTTCCAGCCTCGCGACCGGGCCGGTCGAGGTATTGGCGGGCCGGATCTGGAGCCGCAAACGCCTGCGGGCCGAGGCTGCCCGGTGCGCGCATGAGGGGGCGACGGTATCGCTGTTCGTCTTTTCGCATACCGCGCTGTATCACTCGGTACGATTCCTGCCCGAAGGCATCTGGTTCCAGCGCGGCGGGCTTTGGGGGCGCAGCGACAGGGCCGATCCGGCCTGGAAATGGTGGCGGTTCGCACGCCGCCTTGAGCGGGAAATGGCGCGCAACGCGGGGCTGCGGTGACTAGGATGGTGTGATTTTTTTCCGCATCGGGTATGAATTTTGTGGTTTTTCCCCTCGATGCCCGGAAATTAACATGTTTTACCCATTTCCATGTGCAAGACTGCGCCCGAAAAGACCACGCGACAGAAAGTGGATCACGAGTTAGAGGTCAGGATATGAGAAAAAAACTTACCAAAGCCATCTTCCCGGTTGCGGGTCTGGGAACGCGGTTCCTCCCGGCGACGAAATCCGTCCCGAAAGAGATCATGACCCTGGTCGACCGCCCCCTGATCCAATACGCCATCGACGAGGCGCGGGCTGCCGGTATCAAGGAATTCATCTTTGTCACCTCGCGCGGCAAAGGCGCGCTTGAGGATTATTTCGACGAGGCGCCGCAACTCGAACAATCCCTGCGCAAATCGGGCAAGACCGAGCTGTTGGAGATCCTCAGAAACACCAACATGGAAAGCGGGGCCATCGCCTATATCCGCCAGCACAAGGCGTTGGGGCTCGGCCACGCAGTCTGGTGCGCGCGGCGGCTGATTGCGAACGAACCCTTCGCGGTGATCCTGCCCGATGACGTGATCGCGGCGGAAAAGCCCTGCCTTCAGCAGATGGTCGAGGCTTATGAGGAAACCGGCGGCAACGTGGTGGCCGCGATGGAGGTGCCGCAGGAAAAGGCCAGCGCCTACGGCATTCTCGACGTGAAAGAGGACATGGGATCGGTCGTGTCGGTCAATGGCATGGTGGAAAAGCCGCCGATGGGCGAAGCGCCGTCCAACCTGGCCGTGATCGGGCGCTACATCCTGACGCCGCATGTCCTGCAGAACCTCAACAAGATGAAATCCGGGGCAGGTGGGGAAATCCAGCTGACCGACGCCATCGCCGCCGAGATCGAGGCGGGGCGCGATGTCTTTGGCTATCGTTTCCGCGGCCAGCGATTCGATTGCGGATCGAAGGCGGGTTTCCTGCAGGCCACGGTATCCTTCGGCCTGTCGCGCCCGGAATTGCGCGACGAGCTGGCGCAATACCTGCGTGAAATCGTCTCGCTCGAGAAGGCCGCCGAGTAAGGCGGCGTTGCCTGCCGTGACTGACAGGGCCAATGCCCCACCGGCGGGGTTCCTGCTGGATCTGTCGCGGCTTGTCAGCCGGGCAGGCCGCACGCCCACCGGTGTGGACCGCGTGGAACGGGCCTATCTCGATCATTTCCTGGGGCTGGACGTGCCGCTGTTTGCGCTTGTGCGCACGGCTTACGGGTTTGCGCTGCTTGACCGGGCGGGGATGGCAGGGTTGCGCGACAGGCTGTCCGGCGCGCTGCCCTGGGGCGAGGCCGACCGGCTGTCGCGGATGCGGCGGGGCCTGTCCGCGCCACGGCAGAGGGCCGAGGCGGATGTGCGGCGGCTGGCGGTGGCGCGGTGCCTGCCCGCGCGGTTGACGCGGCTTTTGGCGCGCGCGGTGCCGCGGGGGGCGATCTATTTCAACATCGGCCACAGCAACCTGACCGATCGCGTATTGATCGCCGTCAGGCTGGGTGCGGACGCGCGTATCGCGGTTTTCGTGCATGACACGATCCCGCTGGATTTTCCGCAGTATCAGCGGGCGGGCGTCGCCGAACGGTTCGGCCCGATGCTGCGGCGCGTGCGGGCCAGGGCCGACTGGATCATCTGCAACTCGCACCAGACCGGGGGCGACCTGCACCACATCATGGGGCGATGGGGGCCCGTGCCGCCGATCGTCGTGGCGCATCTGGGGGTGGATCTGCCCGAACCGGCAGCGGCATGGCCGCACCCCGCCGGGTTCGATCCGGGGCGGCCGTATTTCGTGACGGTGGGCACGATCGAGCCGCGCAAGAACCACGGCTTTCTTCTGGACCTCTGGGCCGGGCTGCGGCGCGACGGTATCCGGCCGATGCCGCAGCTTGTGATCTGCGGCGCGCGCGGCTGGAACAACGAGGCGGTGTTTCACAGGCTCGACAGCGATCCGATGATCGGGCGCGACGTTTTCGAACTGCCGGGGCTGGACGACGCGGAACTGGCGGCGGCGCTGACCGGGGCGGCGGGGCTGTTGTTTCCCAGCCATGCCGAGGGTTATGGCCTGCCCGCCGCCGAGGCGGCGGCGCTGGGCGTGCCGGTTCTGTGCAACGATCTTGCGGTGTATCGGGAGATACTGGGCGATATTCCCGTTTACGCACAGGTCGGCGACATATATCCTTGGCAGCAAAGAATAATGGCCATGTTGGCCGGAGAACGGGCAGGATCCGGGGAAAGAGCGGTCGAAGTGCCGGGATGGGATGCGCATTTCAATACCGTCTTAAGCAGACTGGTATAGGCGCGACCGGGGACAGATCCCTCGGGCACGGGACGGGGATGACGATTTGGGCGCGTTGCAATCATACCGTTTGAGGCTCCAGCGGAAACGCTGGCTCATTCGCGCGTTTCGCAAGCGCCGCGAGCTGAAAACGGTGATCGACCGGACATCGCAGATCCGCCCCGGCGATATCCTGTTGTTCTCGACCCTGCGGAACGAACAGGTCCGCCTGCCGTTTTTCCTGAATTATTACCGCGAGATGGGGGTCAACCATTTCCTGATCGTCGATAACGCCAGCAGCGACGGATCGGTCGATTACCTGGCCGATCAGCCCGACGTATCGGTCTGGCAGAGTGCGCACAGCTACAGGCGGTCGCGTTTCGGGGTGGACTGGCTGAACTGGCTGCAACGCAAATATGCGCATGGGCATTGGGCGCTGGTGGTCGACCCGGACGAATTCCTGGTCTACCCGTTCTGCGACACACGCCCGATCCGGGCGCTGACCGACTGGCTGGACGCTTCGTCGATCAAGTCGTTCCCGGCGATGCTGCTGGACATGTATCCCAAGGGGCGGATCGACGAACAGCCCTATCGCGCGGGGCAGGACCCGCTTGAGATCGCAACCTGGTTCGATTCCGGGAATTACACGATTTCTAGGAACCGCCGCTTCGGCAACCTGTGGATACAGGGCGGGCCGCGGGCGCGGGTGTTTTTCCCCGAGATGCCGGAAAAGGCGCCGGCGCTGAACAAGATACCGCTGGTGAAATGGGACCGGCGCTATGCCTATGTCAGTTCGACCCACATGCTGCTGCCGCGCGGCCTGAACCTTGTCTACGACGAATGGGGCGGCGAAAAGGCCAGCGGGGTTCTGCTGCATACCAAGTTCCTGGATACCTTCACCGTCAAGGCCGCCGAGGAGCTGACGCGCAAGCAGCATTATGCCGCCAGTGTCGAATACAGGGCCTATGCCGAAAGGCTGACGGAAAACCCCGATCTGTGGTGCAAATGGTCTGAGAAATACATCAACTGGCGGCAGCTGGAGATCCTGGGCCTCATGTCCAAGGGAAACTGGGCATGAAGCGGGGCACGCGCGGATGAATGTCGGGATCGTCATGCTGGTGCATACCGCGCTGGGCCGGGCCGAGCAGGTGGCGCGACACTGGCACGCCGCCGGCTGCCCGGTGGTGATCCACGCTGACAGGAAGGTGCCGCGCAAGACCTATGACGCTTTCGTAAAGGCGCTGTCGGATCTGCCGAATGTCCGGTTCTCGCGTCGCCATCGTTGCGAATGGGGCACCTGGGGGATCGTTGCCGCATCGCAAAGCGCGTCCGAGCTGATGCTGGCCGAGTTTCCCGAGGTGCGCCATGTCTATCTGGCCTCGGGGTCGTGCCTGCCGTTGCGGCCGGTGCAGGAGCTGATCGACTACCTGGCTGACCGGCCGCGCACCGATTTCATCGAAAGCGCCACAACCGCCGACGTGCCCTGGACGGTGGGCGGGCTGGATCACGAACGGTTCACGCTGCGGTTTCCGTTCAGCTGGAAAAAGCACCGCCGGTTTTTCGACGGTTACGTGAAACTCCAGCGGCGGCTGCGGCTGCACCGCAAGATCCCCAGGGGAATCGTGCCGCATATGGGCAGCCAGTGGTGGTGCCTGACCCGCCAGACCCTGTCGGCGATCCTGCAAGACCCCGAGCGTGACACTTACGACGCCTATTTCTCGAAGGTCTGGATTCCCGACGAAAGCTATTTCCAGACGCTTGCGCGGCTTTACTCCACCAATATCGAAAGCCGGTCGCTGACCCTGTCGAAGTTCGATTTCCAGGGCAAGCCGCATATCTTCTACGACGATCACCTGCAGCTTTTGCGGCGGTCCGACTGCTTTGTCGCGCGCAAGATCTGGCCCCATGCCGGCCGCCTTTACGAGGCGTTCCTGACCGATCCGGCCGGCGCGATGAAACGGACCGAACCGAACCCGGGCAAGATCGACCGGATATTTGCCAAGGCCGTGGAAAAACGGACGCGCGGGCGGCCGGGCCTTTACATGCAAAGCCGCTTTCCCAACGAGGATTGGGAAAACGGCGTGACCTCGGGGCGTTACTCGGTGTTCTGCGGTTTCTCGGACCTGTTCGAGGATTTCGAGACATGGCTGACCAAGGCGACCGGCGCGCGTGTGCACGGCCATCTTTTCGCCCCCGGGCGCGTGGAATACGCGCAGCGGCAAACCATCATGAACGGCGCGTTGACGGACAATGCCTGCGCGCGCGACTACAATCCGCGGGCCTTTCTGACCAACCTGATCTGGAACACCCGTGGCGAACGCCAGTGTTTCCAGTTCGGGCCGGGCGACACCCAGGACATCAACTGGTTCATGGCCAAGGATTCGAACGCGCAGATCTCGGTCGTGTCCGGGGCGTGGGCGGTTCCGCTGTTCAAGTCGAACAGGAATTTCGCCGATATCCGAAGAACAGCGGCGGAGTTGCAGCGCGTTGAAAGCAAGTTCCTGGATGTATTGCGGTCGCCCTATGCCAAGGCGCGCACCCGCATCTGGACGATGGCCGAGTTCATCGAGGCCCCGATGGAACCGCTGCAATCCATCATCGACGAGATCGGCAACAAATCCCTGCGCCGCCTTGCCGAAGTGCCCAAGATGGAAGATCTGGCGGGGTTCGGGCAATTCCTGCAGAACCTCAAGAACCAGGGAATGCATCCCTATCTGATGGGCGATTTCCCGGTGACGCGCGACCTGGGCCCGCAGCAAAGCCGCCCGCGCAAACCCTATCTGGTCAAGTAAGCCATGCCGCAGCCCTTTGATTACTTCGTCGTTTTCGCCGAGATGCGGACGGGGTCGAATTTCCTGGAAACCAACCTGAACGCCTATGACGGGGTTACCTGCCATGGCGAGGCGTTCAACCCGCATTTCATCGGTTATCCGAACAGGACCGAGATCCTGGGGATCACGCAGGCGATGCGGGATGCCGATCCGCTGCGGCTGGTCACGACGATACGGGACGCGACCGGGGGGCTGGGCGGGTTCCGGTTCTTTCACGATCACGATCCGCGCGTGCTGGAGGCGGTGCTGGGCGATCCGCGCTGTGCCAAGATCATCCTGACGCGCAACCCCGCCGAAAGCTATGTCAGCTGGAAGATCGCGCAGGCCACCGGCCAGTGGAAGCTGACCGATGCCCGCCGCCGCAGGGACAGCCGCATTACCTTTGACCGGGACGAGTTCGAGACGCATCTGGATGCGTTGCAGGAGTTCCAGCTGCGGCTGCTGAACGCATTGCAGATCACCGGCCAGACGGCTTTCTATGTCGATTACGAGGATCTGCAGAGCGTCGAGGTGATGAACGGGCTGGCGCGCTGGCTGGGGATATCAGGGCAGCTGGAAACGCTGGATCAGAGCCTGAAAAAGCAAAATCCCGAACCGATGGCCGACAAGGTCAGGAATTTCGAGGCGATGGGCGAGGCGCTGGCGCGGCTGGACCGTTTCAACCTGAGCCGCACGCCGAATTTCGAACCGCGCCGCGGGGCGCAGGTGCCCAGTTTCGTCGCCGCGGCGCGGGCGCCGCTGCTTTACATGCCGGTCCGCTCGGGGCCCGAGGCGCAGGTGATGTCATGGCTTGCGGCGCTCGACGGGGTCGGGGTGGATGGGTTGCAGGCGAAATTCACCCAGAAAACCCTGCGCCAGTGGAAACGCGCCCTTCCCGGGCATCGCGGCTTTACCGTGCTGCGTCATCCGGTGGCGCGGGCGCATGACGTGTTCTGCCGGCGCATCCTGTCCACCGGGCCGGGCAGCTATGCCGAGATTCGCAAGACCTTGCGCAAGGCGTTCAAGCTGCCGATCCCGGGGCAGGAACCGGGGGCGGAATACGACCGCGCCGCGCATCGTGCGGCCTTCCTGGCGTTCCTGGAGTTTCTGAAGAAGAACCTGAACGGGCAGACCGGCATCCGCGTCGATGCGGGCTGGGCCAGCCAGGCGCAGGTGGTGCAGGGGTTTGCCGGTTTCGCGCTGCCCGACCTGATCCTGCGCGAGGCGGATATGGCCGAAACGCTGCCCGACCTCGCGCGGCGGGCCGGGTGCGATCCGGTGCCGGTGCCGGGGGCCGCGCCGGACGAGGCGCCCTTTGCGCTGCCCGAGATCTACGATGACGAGATCGAGGCGCTTGCCGCGCAGGTGTACCAGCGCGACTACGTCACCTTCGGTTTCGGGCGCTGGGCCTGATCAGGCGGCCTGCACCGTCTGCGCCTCGGTCAGGATGGTGTAAAGCGTCTGCGCATCCGCATTGGCCCGCAACTTCTTGCAGATCGACTGCTCGCGCAGGGTGCGCGATACCAGCGCCAGCGCCTTGAGGTGTTCGACACCGGCCTCTTCGGGGGCGAAAAGGCCGAATATGATGTCGACCGGCTGGCGGTCGACCGCGTCGAAATCGACGGGTTTCTCCAGCAGGATGAACACGCCGACCACCTCGTCGAGGTCACCGATGCGGGCATGGGGGAGGGCCACGCCGTGGCCCACCCCTGTCGGGCCGAGCGTTTCGCGTTCCATCAACGCCTCGACAGCGCGCGCGGAATCGATTCCGTATGCGCTGGCGGCAAGGTCGCCCAGATCGTGCAGAAGGCGTTTCTTGCTCGATGCCGAAGAAACGACCTTGACCGCCTCTGGCTTGAGGATCGTGGAAAGTTGCATGCTCGTCCTGTCTCTGGCGCGCGGCCGGATCGGGATGGCCGCGGTTTATATCAGTTCGGATCGATCCACCCGATATTACCGTCATCGCGGCGGTAGACCACGTTCAACCCGTCCTTGCCTTCGTTTCGGAACACCAGCACCGGCGCCCCCGCGAGTTCCATTTGCATCACCGCCTCGCCTACGGACAGGGACGGGACACGCGTTTCCATTTCGGCGATGATCATCGGCTGGAGCGTTTCGGGCTCTGATTCCGCGTCATCCTTGTCAGAGGCGAGGATATACGAGGACACGCCGATGAGTTCAACAGGTTCGGACCGCTCGCGGTGGTGATCCTTGAGCCGCCGCTTGTAGCGGCGAAGCTGCTTGTCCATCTTTTCGTTGCAACCATCGAAGGCTGCATAGATTTCGGTGGCGTGGGCCTTGGCCTGCGCCGTCAGGCCGGTGGAAAGATGCACTGTCGCCTCGCACACGAATTCGTGCCCCGATTTCGAGAAAGTCACATTCGCATCGGTCGGGCGCCCGGCATATTTTTCGACCGTACTGCCCAGTTCGGTCTTCACATGGGTCTGAAGGGCCTCGCCAATGTCGATCTGCTTACCGGTGATCTGATAGAGCATCTTGTCTCCTTTACGTGACAAATCGGGGGTCTTGTCCGGCCGCGGGATGCAACCGGTTTGTTTATGCCCGAATGCTTGGAAATGACATTCCGCCGGATTGTGGCCGACCGGGCCTTGGCAAACAGGCCATGCGCGAATGCGGTGCAAAACCCAGGAATGTCATACTCCCATTTGAGGCGAGTCGGGCGGCTGCTGTCAATCGAAACCGGCGAAACCCATTGTTTGCGCATCGAAATGCCACGTCACGACATGCGGAAGGTATCGCCCAGGTAGACGCGGCGCACATTGTCGTTGCGCACGACGTCCTCGGGCGTGCCCGACATCAGCACCTTGCCATCGTGCAGGATATAGGCGCGGTCGACGATTTCCAGTGTTTCGCGGACGTTGTGATCGGTGATCAGAACGCCGATGCCGCGTTTTTTAAGGTCGGCAACAAGATGCCGGATATCGCCCACGCTGATCGGGTCGACCCCGGCGAAGGGTTCGTCGAGCAGCAGGTATTTCGGGTCGGCGGCCAGGCAGCGGGCGATCTCGACCCGGCGCCGCTCGCCGCCCGACAGGGCCAGCGCCGGTGCGCGGCGCAAATGTTCGATCGAGAATTCGCTCAGCAACTCTTCCAGCCGCTCGCGCCGCTTGTGCCGGTCCCTGACCGCAATATCCAGAACCGCCGATATGTTGTCCTCGACGCTGAGGCCGCGGAAGATCGACATTTCCTGCGGCAGATAGCCGATACCGAGCTGCGCGCGCCGGTACATCGGCAGGTTCGTCACGTCCCGCCCGTCAAGGATCACCTGGCCCGCCTCGGCCGTCACCAGACCAGCGATCATGTAGAAGGTGGTGGATTTGCCCGAGCCGTTGGGCCCCAGCAGCGCGACCACCTCGCCGCGGTTCAGCTCCATGCTGAAATCGCGGATCACCACCCGTTTCTTATAGCTTTTGCGCAGGTTGACGACGCGCAAGCCCAGGTCGCCATCGGTTACGGTAAGGTCGGGGCGGGCCATTCGGTCACTCCTGCGGTTGCAGAATGGTCTTGACCCGGCCGTGCATCTGGGCCGAACCGGTCGTCAGGTCCACCGTCATGTAGTCCGATGTCATCACGTTCAGGCCCCGTGTCACCAGCACGTCGTTCGTCATCACCACAAGGCCGGTGTCGATGTCGTAATCGGCGCGCTCGGCCTCGGCCGCGTCCTCGCCGCTGACCAGCGTCGCACCGCCCGTCGCCTCGAGCCGCTGGATACGGCGCTGGTCCTCGCTGTAGACGACCATGACGCGGGGGGCGGCCAGCCGCATCTCGCCCTGCACGATCACCACGTCGCCGGTAAAGATGGCGATGCCGGTTTCCTGGTCGACCGACAATTCCTGCGAGGTGACCTCGACCGGCAGGCTGGTGTCCTGCTGCATGTTGCCGAATGCGACGCTGGTGGTCTGCGCCTGCGCGGCCGACGCCAGGAAAAGCGCACCGCAAACGGCAAGGACGTGACGAATGGCTGACACTGCTACCCCCTAGTTTGCCGGATCATATATCAGCTTGACGCCGTTTGTGAAAAGCAAATGGGCGTTGCCGGTTTCGGGATCGCTGTCGATCTGCATCTTTCCGGCATCAATCCGCCCCGGCGGCCCGGTGCCAGTGACCGGGCCCGCGGTTTCGGCTTCGATCCTATCCAGTGCCGTCGTGAGCTTTTCGGTGGTCATCCGGTACCCGGCCGAAGTGGTGATCACCGCGTCGCCGATCAGCTCGGCTTCTTGCCTGCGGTCGTTGACGACGCCCTGTTTCGCGGAAAAATCCATTGCCGAGCCGCTCAGGAAATCAATATGCGCGGTCAGATCCCTGGCCAGAAGGCGGTCAGCCTGTTCGGGGTCGGGGCGTGCGGTCGTTGCGATAAAGGAGATCAGGTCGCCCTCGGCGGTCGCGCCGGAAAAGAACGGGCCGGTCACCTGCTGGTCTATCACGCGGTTTTCCATTTCGTCGGTGACGAAGGGGATGGTCCTGGACGGGTCGATATTGCGCGACAGCAGGAACAGCGTCGAGAGCAGCCCCAGCGCCAGCAGCGGCAACAGGATTCGCAGCCACGCGATCAGGCGGGGATAGTATCTGTCCCGGCGGCTCATGCGCGTGCCACCCCGGGGCGCGATATGCGCGCCGCCGCGATCAATGGGCGAAAATGTCGATTTCGGGCCAGCCGGCCAGGTCGAGCCGGGCGCGCATCGGCAGGAAATCGAAACAGGCCTGCGCCATCGCGGTGCGGTCCTCGCGCTCCAGCATCCGGTCCAGCGCCTCCCTCAGGCGGTGCAGGTGCAGCACGTCCGAGGCGGCATAGTCGAGCTGCGCTTCGGTCAGGGCGGTTGCGCCCCAGTCGCTCGATTGCTGCTGTTTCGAGATGTCGACGCCCAGCAGTTCCTGCAGCAGGAACTTCAGCCCGTGCCGGTCGGTATAGGTGCGCACCAGCTTGCTGGCGATCTTGGTGCAATAGACCGGCGCGGTCGTCGCGCCGAACGCGTTATAGAGCGCGGCGATATCGAATCGCCCGAAATGAAACAGCTTCAGCACATCGGGGTTTTCCAGCATCGCGCAGAGATTCGGCGCCCCGGTCTGGCCCTTTTCGATCTGCACCAGATGCGCGTCGCCATCGCCGCCCGACATCTGCACCACGCACAGCCGGTCACGATGGGGGTTCAGGCCCATCGTTTCGCAGTCGATGGCCACGACCGGGCCAAGGTCCAGCCCGTCGGGCAGATCGTTCCTGTAAAGATGGTTCGTCATGATCGTCCTTCCGCGCCACAAGGGTCCGGGGCGTTTCGGGCAGGGCCCGCGCTGTATTTGCGGGGTTATCCAACCTCACCGGCAGCGGCGCAAGGGGTTTGTCCCCGGCAGGGTGCCGGACCGGGTCACATCGTCGCGTTTCGGGGGAATGGTGCCCAGGAGAGGACTCGAACCTCCACGTCCGTACGGACACTAGCACCTGAAGCTAGCGCGTCTACCAATTCCGCCACCTGGGCAGGTGTCGTGGAGGGGCGTTTAGACCTGCCGCGCGATGCTGTCAACGGCGATTCTGGTGATTTTTCGGATTCCTCTCAATCGTCTTGTTCCGGGGGGCGGTTGGGGGTAGGAACGGACAGGATTTTCAGGGCCGGAGGCAGACATGTCGAAACTCGTCACCATCTATGGCGGATCGGGCTTTGTGGGGCGCTATATCGCGCAGCGGCTGGCCAGCGACGGCTGGCGCGTGCGTGTCGCGGTGCGCCGCCCGAACGAGGCGATGCATGTCAAACCCTACGGCGTGCCGGGCCAGGTCGAGCCGGTGTTCTGCAACATTCGCGACGATGCCAGCGTGCGTGCCGTGATGCACGGGGCCGACGCGGTGGTGAACTGCGTGGGCACGTTCGAGGCGCGCGGAAAGAACAATTTCGACGCGGTTCAGCACGCAGGGGCCGAGCGTATCGCGCGTATCGCCGCGGAAGAGGGCGTTGCGCGCCTGGTGCATATCTCGGCCATCGGCGCCGACAAGGACAGCCCCAGCCGTTATGCGCAGACCAAGGCGCTGGGCGAAGAGGCCGTTCTGGCGCATATGCCTGACGCAATGATCCTGCGCCCGTCGGTGGTGTTCGGGCCCGAGGACGGGTTCTTCAACAAGTTCGCCACAATGGCCGCGTCCTCGCCGGTGCTGCCATTGGTGGGGGCCGATACGAAGTTCCAGCCTGTCTATGTCGATGACGTTGCCGCCGCGGCGGTAATGGGCGTCGAGGGCAAGGCCAGCGGCATTTACGAGCTTGGCGGCCCGGACGTGGGCAGTTTCCGCGAACTGATGCAGGAAATGCTGGGCGTGATCCAGCGCCGCCGCCTGATCGTGAACTTGCCGTTCTGGGTTGCCCGGATCATGGCCTTCGGGCTGGACATGGTGCAGGTGGCGACCTTCGGCCTGGTCAAGAACACGCTGCTGACCCGCGATCAGGTCAAGGGCCTGAAGGCCGACACAGTGATGGCCGAAGGCGCGAAGGGGTTGGCCGATCTCGGTATCCAGCCCACCGCGACCGAGGCGGTGCTGCCGGAATACCTGTGGTCCTATCGCCCGTCCGGGCAATATGCCGCCATCAAGAACTCGGCGCGCAACCTGCGGACCTGACCGGGCGTTTCAGGGTTTCCCCGAAATGCTTCAGCGGTAGCCGATCCACAGCAGGATGCCGCCCAGAATCACGCGATAGATCACGTAGGGCGTGAAGCTGACCGCGCGCAGCAGTCGCATCATCAGGCTGAGCGCCAGCAGCGCTGCGACAAAGGCGAAAACGGCCGCGATCGCCCCGTCGCGCGCGGCCCGTGCGTTTGCGGTGGCTGCCACCTCGATCCCCAGAAGGGTGCCGCTGGCGATGATAACGGGAATCGACATCAGCATTGCGATCTTGGCCGCGTCATGCCGGGCATAGCCCAGCATCCGCGCAGCGGTGATCGTGATGCCCGAGCGTGATGTGCCGGGAATCAGCGCAACCGCCTGCCACAGCCCCATCCTGATCGCATCGCCAAGGCCCCAGTCGGCATCGGTCTTTTCCGTCGCGCCGGTCTGGTCGGCCCAGTAGAGCAGCAGCCCGAACAGCAGCATGGTCCAGCCGATCACCGTGATGCCGCGCATCGCGTCGTTCAGGCCGGTGAGTTTCAGGATCAGGCCGAAAATCACCGCCGGGATCGTGGCGACCAGCAGAAGAAACGCCAGCCGTGCCCCCGGCGTATCCGCGCGCCCGGTCAGCAGCCGCGGCAGGCCCACCAGCGCCACGCGCACATCCGCCCAGAAATAGAGGATGACGGCGAAAAGCGTGCCGACATGCACGGCCACGTCGATCACCTGCCCCTGGTCCTGCATCCCGGTCAGTCCGGGCAGCAGGATCAGATGCCCCGAGGACGAGATCGGCAGGAACTCGGTAATGCCCTGCACCACGGCGACTAGGAAAATGTGGAACAGGGTCATGCGTGGCTTCCCGGGTGGACTTGGCACATTGCTAGCGCCCTTCGAATCAAAGGGAAAGCACATAGATAGGTCCGGTTCGGTCATAAAATTAGCAAGATTCCCGCGACTTGCTGCCTTGCGGCATCGAAAAACATGAATTTAGGTCAGTAGAATTTACTTTTATCGACTCCGAAACTCGCTTATACGGGCGCGACCGAAGGAATCTGAGCGGAGGCTCCAACCGTGGCCAAGCAACCGATGCTGAAATTCGTAACCGTCGCCCGCGACATGCCCGAAAAGCGTGGCGCCGATGAGCGGCGCGCCGACTTTCACGAAATCTATGCGGAATTCGCGGCTGAAAAGGCAAAGGAGCAGGCCAGCCGCTGCAGCCAGTGCGGCGTGCCCTATTGCCAGTCGCATTGCCCGCTGCACAACAACATCCCCGACTGGCTGAACCTGACCGCCACGGGCCGCCTGCAAGAGGCGTATGAGGTCAGTCAGGCCACCAACACCTTTCCCGAGATTTGTGGCCGCATCTGCCCGCAGGATCGCCTGTGCGAAGGCAATTGCGTGATCGAACAATCGGGCCACGGCACCGTCACCATCGGCGCGGTCGAGAAATACATTACCGACACCGCGTGGGAGGAAGGCTGGGTCAAACCGGTGAAGCCCGCGCAGGAACGCCCCGAAAGCGTGGGCATCATCGGCGCGGGCCCCGGCGGGCTGGCGGCGGCCGACATGCTGCGCCGCGCCGGCGTGCAGGTCACGGTCTATGACCGCTATGACCGCGCGGGCGGGCTGATGACCTATGGCATCCCCGGCTTCAAGCTGGAAAAGGACGTGGTGATGCGCCGCAACGACCAGCTTGCGGCGGGCGGCGTGTCCTTCGTCATGAACTGCAATGTGGGCGAGGATATCCCGTTCGACGATATCCGCGCGAAACACGATGCGGTGCTGATCGCCACGGGCGTCTATCAAAGTCGCGACCTGGGCGGGCCGGGCGCCGGTGCGGCCGGGATCGTCAAGGCGCTGGATTACCTGACCGCCTCGAACCGCGCGGCGAATTTCGGCGACAGCGTGCCCGAATTCGACAGCGGCGAGCTGAACGCCGCGGGCAAGAAGGTGGTGGTGATCGGCGGTGGCGACACGGCGATGGATTGCGTGCGCACCGCCATCAGGCAGGGCGCCGAAAGCGTGAAATGCCTTTATCGCCGCGACCGCGCCAACATGCCCGGTTCGCAACGCGAGGTGCAGAACGCCGAGGAAGAGGGCGTGCAGTTCGAATGGCTGACCGCGCCCAAGGGCTTTACCGAAAAGGACGGCAAGGTCGCGGGCGTGATGGTGCAGAAGATGCGCCTCGGTGCCCCCGATGCCACCGGCCGCCAGAGCCCCGAGGCGATCGAGGGTGCGGATTACCTTGAAGACGCCGACCTTGTGATCACGGCGCTTGGGTTCGAGCCCGAGGATCTGCCAAAGCTCTGGGGCGTGGACGGGCTGGACGTGACCCGCTGGGGCACGATCAGGGCCGACTTCACCACCGGCAAGACCAGCCTCGACGGCGTATTCGCAGTGGGCGACATCGTGCGCGGCGCCTCGCTGGTGGTCTGGGCCATCCGTGACGGGCGCGATGCGTCCGAGGCGATCCTGGACTACCTGAACCAACCGGCCGCGGTGGCGGCGGAATGAACGACCCGGAAAGGGAGGCAGACCGATGACCGAAACCGCCTATCGCAGAACCGGCCGGATGGACGGCCACTGCCTGTGCGGTGCCGTCACGATCCGCATCGGGGGCGAGCATATCGCCGCCGTCGGGGTCTGTCATTGCAGCATGTGCCAGCACTGGAACGGCGCCGTGTTCGGCGTCTTCACCGCGGCGCCCGAGGCGGTGACGATCACCGGGCCGGTCGTCCGCTACCAGTCCTCGGAATTTGCCGAGCGGGCATTTTGCCAGACCTGCGGCAGCCATCTGTGGATGCGCAACACCACGCCGCCGGACGATTACGAGTTCATGCCGGGGCTGTTCCCCGACGCGCGGGATTTCCCGCTGATCTCGGAAATCTACGTGGATTGCGCACCCGCCTATGCGCCGCTTGCCGGCAACCACAGGCGCCTGACGCGCGCAGAATATGAATCGGAAAACCTCTTTGTCGAGGGAGACAAGCCATGACCAAATATGATGCCGAATGGGTCAGAGCCGAAGAGGCCAGGCGCAAGTGGCTGGCCGGGAACGGCCTGTATTCCGAGGCCGATGAAAAGGCCAATTGCGGCGTGGGCCTTGCCGTGTCGATCGACGGCAAACCCAGCCGCAAGGTGGTGGAAAACGGTATCAGCGCGCTCAAGGCGATCTGGCACCGTGGCGCGGTGGACGCCGATGGCAAGACCGGCGATGGCGCGGGCATTCACCTGCAGATCCCCGTCGCGTTCTTCTATGACCAGATCGAGCGCACCGGCCACAAGCCCCGCAATGACGAGCTGATGGCCGTGGGCCAGGTGTTCCTGCCGCGCACCGATCATGGCGCACAGGAAACCTGCCGGACGATCGTGGAAACCGAAGTCCTGCGCATGGGGTATTACATCTATGGCTGGCGCCACGTGCCGGTGAATGTCGATGTGCTGGGCGAAAAGGCGAACGCCACCCGCCCCGAAATCGAACAGATCCTGATCTCGAACGCCAAGGGCGTCGACGAAGAGACTTTTGAGCGCGAACTTTACGTGATCCGCCGCCGGATCGAAAAGGCCGCCGCCGCCGCCGGTATCAGCAACCTCTATCTTGCGTCGCTGTCGTGCCGGTCGATCATCTACAAGGGCATGATGCTGGCCGAGCAGGTCAGCGAGTTCTACCCAGACCTGCAGGACGAGCGGTTCGAAAGCGCCTTTGCGATCTATCACCAGCGCTATTCCACCAACACCTTTCCGCAATGGTGGCTGGCGCAGCCGTTCCGCATGCTGGCCCACAACGGCGAGATCAACACGCTCAAGGGCAACGTCAACTGGATGAAAAGCCACGAGATCCGCATGGCCAGCGCCGCGTTCGGCGACATGGCCGAGGATATCAAGCCGATCGTGCAGTCGGGCAGCTCGGACTCGGCCGCGCTGGACGCGGTGTTCGAGGCGCTGGTGCGCGCGGGCCGCAATGCGCCGATGGCCAAGACCATGCTGGTGCCGGAATCCTGGTCCAAGCAGGCGGTGGAACTGCCGCAGGCGTGGCGCGACATGTATTCCTACTGCAACTCGGTGATGGAGCCGTGGGACGGCCCCGCCGCCCTGGCGATGACCGATGGCCGCTGGGTCTGCGCCGGGCTCGACCGCAACGGGTTGCGTCCGATGCGCTATGTCATCACCGGCGACGGGCTGCTGATCGCAGGGTCCGAGGCGGGGATGGTTCCGGTCGACGAAACCCGGGTCAAGGAAAAGGGCGCGCTTGGCCCCGGGCAGCTTCTGGCCGTGGATATGGCCGAAGGCGCGTTGTATCACGACACCGAGATCAAGGACAAACTGGCGGCCAGCCAGCCCTTTGGCGAATGGGTCGGCAAGATCACCGAACTGGACGAGGAACTGGCCAAGGTCACCGAAACGGCGATCTATTCCGGTGACGAGCTGCGCCGCCGCCAGATCGCGGCCGGTTATACCGTGGAAGAGCTGGAACAGATCCTGTCGCCCATGGTCGAGGACGCCAAGGAGGCGCTGGCCTCGATGGGCGACGACACGCCCAGCGCGGTGCTGTCCAAGCAGTATCGCCCGCTCAGCCACTTCTTCCGCCAGAACTTCAGCCAGGTGACCAACCCGCCGATCGACTCGTTGCGCGAATACCGGGTGATGAGCCTGAAGACACGGTTCGGCAACCTCAAGAACGTGCTGGACGAAAGCAGCAGCCAGACCGAGATCATCGTGCTGGACAGCCCGTTCCTGGGCAACGCGCAATGGCAGCGGGTGAAAGAGGCGTTCAACGCCGACATGGTCGAGATCGACTGCACCTTCGCCGGCGGTCCCGGTGCGCTGCAAAAGGGGCTGGAGCGTATCCGCGCCGAGGCCGAGGATGCCGTGCGTTCGGGCGCGGGCCACCTTGTGCTGACCGACCAGCACCAGGGCGCCGAGCGCGTTGCGATGCCGATGATCCTGGCCACCAGCGCCGTGCACAGCCACCTGACGCGCAAGGGGTTGCGGACCTTCTGCTCGCTCAACGTGCGGTCGGCCGAATGCATCGACCCGCATTACTTCGCGGTCCTGATCGGCTGCGGCGCGACCACGGTCAACGCCTATCTGGCCGAGGATTCCATCGCCGACCGGATCGAACGCGGGCTGCTGGACGGCCCGCTGACCGAGGCGGTCGCCCGCTATCGTGAAGCGATCGACCAGGGGCTGCTCAAGATCATGGCCAAGATGGGAATCTCGGTGATCTCGTCCTATCGCGGCGGCCTGAATTTCGAGGCCGTCGGCCTGTCGCGCGCCATGTGCGCCGAGTATTTCCCCGGTATGCTCAGCCGTATCAGCGGTATCGGTGTCAGCGGTATTCAGAGAAAGGCCGAAGAGGTCCACGCCCGCGGCTGGAAGGCCGACGCGGTGATGCCCATCGGCGGCTTCTACAAGGCGCGCAAGTCGGGCGAGACCCACGCCTGGGGCGCGCAGACGATGCATATGATGCAGATGGCCTGCAACAAGGCCAGCTATCAGCTGTGGAAGCAGTATTCGGCCAAGATGCAGGCGAACCCGCCGATCCACCTGCGCGACCTGCTGGCGATCAAGCCGCTGGGCGAACCGATCGCGCTGGAAGAGGTGGAATCGATCACCTCGATCCGCAAGCGTTTCGTGACGCCGGGCATGTCGCTGGGCGCGCTGTCGCCCGAGGCGCACAAGACGCTGAACGTGGCGATGAACCGCATCGGCGCCAAGTCGGATTCCGGCGAGGGCGGCGAGGACCCGGCGCATTTCGTGCCCGAACCGAACGGCGACAACCCGTCGGCCAAGATCAAGCAGGTGGCCTCGGGCCGGTTCGGCGTGACGGCCGAATACCTCAACCAGTGCGAAGAGCTGGAAATCAAGGTGGCCCAGGGCGCCAAGCCCGGCGAGGGCGGCCAGCTTCCGGGGATGAAGGTCACCGACCTGATCGCGCGGCTGCGGCATTCGACCAAGGGCGTAACGCTGATCAGCCCCCCGCCGCACCACGACATCTATTCGATCGAGGATCTGGCGCAGCTGATATATGACCTGAAACAGATCAACCCACGCTGCAAGGTCACGGTCAAGCTGGTGGCGTCCTCGGGTGTCGGCACCATCGCGGCGGGCGTGGCCAAGGCCAAGGCCGACGTGATCCTGATCTCGGGCCATAATGGCGGCACGGGCGCATCGCCCGCGACCTCGATCAAATACGCGGGCCTCCCGTGGGAGATGGGCCTGACCGAGGCGCATCAGGTGCTGGCGATGAACAACCTGCGCAGCCGCGTGACGCTGCGCACCGATGGCGGGCTGCGCACCGGGCGCGACATCGTCATGGCCGCGATGATGGGGGCCGAGGAATACGGCATCGGCACCGCCGCGCTGATCGCGATGGGCTGCATCATGGTGCGCCAGTGCCAGTCCAACACCTGCCCGGTTGGCGTGTGCACCCAGGACGAGGCGCTGCGCGCCAAGTTCACCGGCACGGCCGACAAGGTGGTGAACCTCATCACCTTCTACGCCCAGGAAGTGCGCGAGATCCTTGCCTCGATCGGGGCGCGGTCGCTGGACGAGGTGATCGGCCGCGCCGACCTGCTGAGCCAGGTCAGCCGTGGCGCCGCGCATCTGGACGACCTGGACCTGAACCCGCTGCTGATCACCGTCGATGGCGCGGCCGAGATCGTCTATGACCGCAACAAGCCGCGCAACGAGGTGCCCGATACGCTGGACGCCGAGATCGTGCGCGACGCCGCGCGGTTCCTCGAGGATGGCGAGAAGATGCAGCTGCAATACGCGGTGCAGAACACGCATCGCACCGTCGGTACCCGCGTTTCCAGCCATATCGTGCGGCGGTTCGGGATGCGCAATTCGCTGCAGCCCGATCACCTGACGGTCAAGCTGAACGGCAGCGCCGGGCAGTCGCTGGGTGCCTTCGCCGCGCCGGGCCTCAAGATCGAGGTGTCGGGCGATGCCAACGACTATGTCGGCAAGGGCCTGTCGGGCGGCATCATCGTGGTGCGCCCGCCGATGGCCAGCCCGCTGGTGGCCGATCAGAACACGATCATCGGCAACACGGTGCTGTATGGCGCGACCGACGGCTACCTGTTCGCGGCCGGCCGCGCGGGCGAGCGGTTCGCCGTGCGCAACTCGGGTGCGCGGGTGGTGGTCGAGGGCTGCGGCTCGAACGGGTGCGAATACATGACTGGCGGCGTTGCCGTAATTCTCGGTCAGATCGGCGCCAATTTCGGGGCCGGCATGACCGGCGGCATGGCCTATCTCTATGATCCCGAAGGGCTGGCACTGCCGCTGATGAACATGGAGACGCTGGTGACCTGCCCGGTCGAGGTCGACCATTGGGAGGCGCAGCTGAAAGGGCTGGTCGAACAGCACCATGCCGAAACCGGCAGCCGCAAGGCGGGCGACATCCTGCAACACTGGGATGCCGAGCGCGCCAATTTCATCCAGGTCTGCCCCAAGGAGATGCTGAACAACATCCCGCATCCCCTGACGCTGGAACAAGGCGCGATCCCGGCGGAATAAGCGCCTACGGCATTGAAAAGGCGACCCCGCGGCATTCCTGCCGCGGGGTTTTTTCTGCCGATCACAATCCGGCCAAAGTTCCCTCGTATTTGTGGCTGATTTTTCCTGCATTGAAGCGAAGGGTGGTATCGCGTTCGAGTAGGAAAGGATCAGGGTTTTGGCCGTGATCAGTGATCAGTTCTTCGTCCTGGACCCAGGTTCGGCGCCCTCGTACGGCACCGCCCTGACCGTGCAGCAATTCGCCATCAACGATGCGAATAACGACAACTACGTGTCGACCTCGGCCGGTGACACGGTCGGCGGCCTGACCGTGACAAGCGTCTGGGTCGGCGACCAGATTCGTGTCCGCTGGCCGGACAACACGACGCAGTGGATCACCGGCGTCACCTTTTACCGGTCCGGTGGTTCGGCGGTGTTTACACCGACCGATGGCACTGTCCTGCAAAACGCGACCTTCCTGAGTTCGACCTGGGTCAACACCAGCACGCAGGTGCCGCTGGGCGATCTGGGGCCGGCGTGTTTCGGGCTGGGAACGCTGATCGAAACCGATCGCGGCGTGCGCCCCATCGAAACGCTGACCGCCGGGCAGCTTGTCCGCACGCTCGACAACGGGTTGCAGCCGGTGCGCTGGATCGGTCGCACGACGGTGCGCGCCTGTGAAAACTATGCGCCGGTGCATATCGCACCGGGTGCGCTGGGCAACATGCGCGCGCTGATCGTGTCGCAGCAGCACCGCGTGTTGCTGCGTAGCTGGCAGGCCGAGCTGATGTTCGGAGAGCCCGAGGTGCTGGTTGCCGCGAAACACCTGGTGAACGGCGATACGATACACATCCGCGCCGGCGGTTCGGTCACCTACCTGCATTTGCTGTTCGACCGGCATGAAGTGGTCTTTTCCGAAGGGATCGCCACCGAAAGCTATTTCGCCGATGGCGCCGCCGACCGCCCGGCCGATGCGCAAAGCGCCGAGATCCTGGCGCTGTTTCCCGAACTGGCCGCGCGTCATCCCTTGCACGGGATACCGGCCCGCCCGGTTCTGCGCGGCTACGAGGCGGCGACGTTGGTCGCCTGAGCGGGGTTTTCACCGCACCCTGAGCGGCCTATAGCTTGGCATGATGGCGCGGAAATCTGGCAAACCGACGCGGCGGAAGGGCCGCAAATCCACGGCGGACGGCCCGGTCGCCGCGATTGCGCGCGCGCCGCTGCGCCCGCTGCGGTGGATCTTGCGCTGGACGGTGCGCGGCCTGCTGGTCGCGGTTGCGCTGCTGGCGATCTGGGTGTTGTCCTATACGGTGATCGACCCCCGGACCACACCCTATATCCGGCACGAGGCGCGCAGGCTGGGCGGGGTGGACCGGGCCTGGGTGTCGATGGACGAGATCGCGCCGGTCATGGCGCGCAGCGTGGTCGCGGCGGAGGATGCGAATTTCTGCCTGCACTGGGGGTTCGACATGGCCGCGATCCGTGCCGCGCTGGAACAGGGCGCGCGGCGCGGGGCATCGACGCTCAGCCAGCAGGTGGTCAAGAACGCGTTTCTCTGGCATGGGCGCGACTGGTCGCGCAAGGCGCTTGAGGCACTGATCACCCCGCTGGTCGAGGCGACGTGGTCCAAGCGCCGTATTCTCGAGGTCTATCTGAATATCGTGGAGTTCGACGAAGGCATATTCGGCGTCGAGGCGGCGGCGCGGCATTACTTCGGCATCGGCCCCGAGGCGCTGAGCGCGGTGCAGGCCGCGCGGTTGGCCGCAGTGCTGCCCAACCCCAAGGCACGCGATGCCGCGCGGCCCACCGCCAACCTGCGCCGCCGCGCTGCCGGCATCCTCGACGGGGCAGAGACGATCCGCCGGGATGGCCGCGCCGCCTGTTTCGAGGATTGAAATTGCACGCCTTAGCGTGCATTCAAGGATAAGTTTCCGCACGCGTTTCAACGAGGTCGCCGTATGGCAAAGCTCTATCACGTTCCGTTGTCCCCGTTCTGCCGCAAGGTGCGCCTGACCCTTGCGGAAAAGCGGATCGAATGCGAGCTGATCGAAGAACGCTATTGGGAACAGAACCCCGACTTCCTGCGCCGCAACCCCGCGGGCAAGGTGCCGGTGCTGAAGATCGACGGCCGCACCATGTCGGAAAGCGCGGCGATCTGCGAGTGGCTGGAGGAAACCCACCCCGACCCCGCGCTGATGCCCAAGGACACCGACGGGCGCTATGAGGTGCGGCGGCTGGTGGCCTGGTTCGACGACAAGTTCCACAGCGAAGTGACCTCGAAACTGGTCTACGAACGGGTGAACAAGAAGGTGATGAAGCAGGGCTTTCCCGACAGCGGCAACGTGAAGTCGGGCGCGCGGGCGATCAAGTATCACCTGGATTACATGGCGTGGCTGCTGGACCGGCGGCGCTGGCTGGCCGGGGACAACATGACGCTGGCCGATTTCGCGGCCGCCGCGCATCTGTCGTCGCTCGACTATATCTCGGACGTGGACTGGAACCGCAGCGAGACGGTCAAGGACTGGTATGCCAAGATCAAGTCGCGGCCCGCTTTCCGCAGCATCCTGGCCGACCAGGTGCCGGGCTTTCCGCCGCCCGCGCATTATGCCGACCTGGATTTCTGATCCGGTTGCGCGGCCTTCCGGCCGCACCCCGGGGCAGGGGGCGCTGCCCCCTCTTGGGCCTGCGGCCCAATTCACCCCCGGAGTATTGCCGGCAAGATGAAGGACGACCTGAAATCCCGGCTGATCGCGCAGGCCCGCGCCGAAGGGTTCGACCTGACCCGTATCTGCCGGCCCGACGCGGTGCCCGAGGTGCCCGCCCGGCTGGCCGCGTTTCTGGCGCACGGCTATCACGGGCAGATGGGCTGGCTGGCGGACAGGGCGGCGTGGCGGGGCGATCCGGCGGCGTTATGGCCCGAGGCGCGGTCGGTGATCGTGCTGGGCGAAAGCTATACCCCGGAAGAAGACCCGCTGGCCGGGCTGGAAACGCCGGATCGCGGGGTGATCTCGGTCTATGCGCGCAACCGCGATTATCATGACCTGGTCAAGAAACGGCTGAAGCGGCTGGCGCGCTGGCTGATCGCCGAGGGCGGGGGCGAGGTCAAGGTATTCGTCGATACCGCGCCGGTGCCCGAGAAACCGCTGGGGCAGGCGGCCGGGCTGGGGTGGCAGGGCAAGCATACCAACCTTGTCAGCCGCGATCTGGGCAGCTGGTTTTTCATCGGGTCGGTTTTCACCACACTCGCGCTGGAACCGGACGCGCCCGAGACGGATCATTGCGGCAGTTGCCGGGCCTGTCTCGATGCCTGCCCGACCGATGCATTCCCGGCGCCCTACCGGCTGGATGCGCGACGCTGCATTTCCTACCTCACGATCGAGCACAAGGGGCCGGTCGACGAGGAATTGCGGGCGAAGATGGGCAACCGCATCTATGGTTGCGACGATTGCCTGGCGGCCTGCCCGTGGAACAAGTTTGCCGTGGCGGCGCGCGAGCTGCACTATCACGCGCGGCCCGACCTGGTGGACCCGCCGCTGGCCGAACTGGCGGCGCTGGACGATGCGGGGTTTCGCGCGCGGTTTTCCGGGAGCCCGATCAAGCGGGTCGGGCGTGACCGGTTCGTGCGCAACGTGTTGTATGCGATTGGAAATTCGGGCGATGCGGCTTTGCGGCCCGCCGCGCAGGCGCTGGTGGATGACCCGGACGCCACGGTGGCCGAGGCCGCGCGCTGGGCCGTGGCGCGGCTGGGTTAGCCTGCGGGTTCGGTCACGCCTACGATCGGGCCCATGCGAAACCCCGGATCGGAGCGGCCCAGTTGCGGCGCGTGCAGGCGCGAGATGTTGCCATCGAAATAGAGCGCGTTCGGGGTCTGCAGGGCGTCGCGGAACAGCCGGCCGAATTCGTGGAACGTGACCGGGTTGTTGGAGATCACGAAATGCACGGTCCGCCCGTCATCCGAGGTGCCCACCCCGTTGCGGATATAGCGCGAGGCGCTGTCGGGCAGGAAGCGCGGGTGCAGCGCGCCCTCGATCACCAGCATCGGGCCGGATTGCGTGGCAAAGCGGCAATCGCGCGGTTTTGTCACGAAAGCGCGCGTTTCGATGACATCGGCGCGCGACGGGCCGATACAGAGAAGGCCGTTCGGCACCAGCCCGAAATTGCCCGGCCCGGCAGAGGTGATGATGCGCATCCGTTCCTCCCCGTTTTCGACATAAAGGCCGACGGGGCTGCGGTCGGTGTGGTACATGCCGGCATTCATGGCGAAGGACAGCCGGCGCCCGTCCTGTGAAAGTGCCTGGTCCAGCGTGCTGAAGTGGCTGTATTTCCGGCCCTCCGCATCGTCGAGGAACAGGCGCAAATCCTCGGATGCCGTATCTACCGTGCAGAGCGAATAGCTGTTGCCGTCATGGGTCAGGTCGCGGCAGTCGACCGCGAAAGCCGCCGTGGCGCACAGGGCGAATACAAGGCCCAGCACGGCGCGCAGGGCGGTCATGGATCGTCCTGTTCGTCCGTTCCGACATCGCGGCGCACGTCGTCCTGCGAAAACAGGCGGCGGGTTTCGTCCAGCCGGTCGAATGTCTCGTCGATGCGGAACCGCAGGTCGGGGGTGAATTTCAGCCCGACCTTCTTGCCGATCATGCGGCGCAGCTCGCCCTTGTTGCGGGCCAGCAGGTGCAGCACGTCCTCTTGCCCGGTGCCGCCCAGCGGCAGGACATAGGCGGTGGCGATCCGCAGGTCGGGGGATGTCGTCACCTCGCCCACCGTGATCGACAGGCGGTTGAGGTCGGGATCGTGCACGTCGCCGCGCGCCAGCACCTCGGAGAGCGAGCGGCGGATCACCTCGCCCACGCGCAGCTGGCGCTGGCTGGGACCGGGACCGTCGTGAAACTTGTTCTTTGCCATGATCCGCACTTAAGGCTTTGCCGGGGCTTTGCCAATGGGGGAAGGCTTCGCTATGACAGCGCGAAAGCATAGGAGCGACGGAAATGACCGACCTGCCGGGAATCGTGGTGACGGGCGCCTCGGGGCGCATGGGGCAGATGCTGATCCGCACGGTGCTGGCCAGCGACAAGGCCCGGCTGGTCGGCGCGGTCGAACGCGCGGGCCATGACTGGGTGGGCCAGGACGTGGGCGTTGCGATGGGCGGCGCGCCGATCGACCTTCACGTGACCGATGACGCGCTCGAGGCGTTTTCGAAGGCGCAGGCGATCATAGATTTCACCGCGCCCGCCGCGACGGTCGAATTCGCGGGGATCGCGGCGCAGGCGCGGGCGGTGCACGTGATCGGCACTACCGGGCTGGGCGAGGACGACCTTGCCAGCATCAGGGCCGCCGCGCGTCATGCGGTGGTGGTGCGCGCGGGCAACATGAGCCTTGGGGTCAACCTGCTGGTGCAGTTGACGAAAAAGGTGGCCGCCGCGCTGGACGAGGATTTCGATATCGAGGTGATCGAGGCGCATCACCGCCACAAGGTCGATGCCCCCTCGGGCACCGCGCTGATGCTGGGCGAGGCCGCCGCCGAAGGGCGCGGCGTGTTGCTTGAGGCGGTCAGCGACCGGGGGCGCGACGGCATCACCGGCGCGCGCGAGCGCGGGCATATCGGGTTTCACGCCATCCGTGGCGGCGATATCGTGGGCGAACATGACGTGCTGTTCGCGGCCGAGGGGGAGCGGATCGTCCTGCGTCACGTGGCCAGCGACCGGGCGGTGTTCGCGCGCGGCGCGCTGAAGGCGGCGCTGTGGGGGCAGGGCAGGAAGCCCGGCGAATACGACATGGTCGATGTTCTGGGGCTCTGACCGGGGTCAGAAATCCACCGCGATCCCTTTCTTTTCCCAGTCGCCGAAGCGCACGGGTTCCGGCCCGTCGCGGCCGCCCAGTTCCTTTGGCATTGTTCTTGCCTCGGCTTCGGCCTTCCTACGGCGTTCCTCGGCCTCGGCCAGGGCGCGTTGGGCGGCGGGCGGCAGATCCTTGCGCGGGATGTCGGACATCGGTGGCTTCCTTCCGTTCTCTACCCCTGATATACGCCGCTGGCCCCGCACAGCAAGGCCATAGCCCATGTCGACATCGCCCTCACCCGCCCGCCGCAGCGCCGTTTACCTGTTGGATCAGGTTCTGGGCGAGGGGCGCCTGATGGCCGAATTGCTGGGCGCCGGTGCGCTGGACCGGCTGGAACCGGCCGACCGCGCCCGCGTGCAGCGGCTGGCGCAGGACGTGCTGCGCGGGCTGGAACGCGCCGACCGGGTGCTGGGCAAACACCTGCGCAAGACCCCGCCGCTGCATGTGCGCAACATCCTGCGCCTTGCCACGGTCGAGCTGTGTTCGGGCGGCGATGCGCACGGCGTGGTGAACGACGCGGTGGCGCTCACCGCCGGCCACAAGAAGGGCCAGCACATGAAGGGTATGGTCAACGCGGTCCTGCGCAAGGTCGCCGCCGATGGCGGTGCCGAATGGGCAAAGCTGCGCGTGCCGCGCCTGCCGAAATGGCTGCGCGATCCGCTGGTCATGGCCTGGGGCGGCGAGGCCGTGATGGCGATGGAGACCGCGCAATTCGCCGGTGCGCCGCTGGACCTGACCGTCAAACCCGACGCCGGGGACTGGGCCGCGCGGCTGGGCGGGGCGGTTCTGCCCACCGGATCGGTCCGGGTGGCGCAGGCGGGGCAGGTTTCGGCGCTGCCGGGTTTTGCCGAGGGCGCGTGGTGGGTGCAGGATGCCGCCGCCGCGATGCCCGCGCGCCTGCTGGATGCGCGGCCCGGCGAGGCGGTGCTGGATATGTGCGCGGCCCCCGGCGGCAAGACGCTGCAACTTGCCGCCGCCGGTGCCGATGTGACGGCGCTGGATATCTCCGAGGCGCGGCTTGCGCGGGTGCGCGAAAACCTGTCGCGCACCGGGCTGACCGCGCGGGTGGTGGCCGGTGACGCGCTGGAACATCGGGGCAGTTACGACGCGATCCTGCTGGATGCGCCCTGTTCGGCCACTGGCACGATCCGTCGCCATCCCGACCTGCCCCATGCCAAGGACGGGGCGGAATTCGGTGCGCTTTTCGAGTTGCAGGCGGCGATGCTGGACCATGCGCTGGGCCTGCTGAAACCGGGCGGACGGCTGGTGTTCTGCACCTGCTCACTCTTGCCGGACGAGGGCGAATGCCAGGTGGAAGAGGCGCTGGAACGTCACCCCGGCCTGACCGTGGATCGTGCCGCGCCGGACCGGCCCGGCATCGACCCGGCCTGGATCACCGAAGAGGGCGGGCTGCGCCTGCGCCCCGATTACTGGCCTGACCTGGGCGGGATGGACGGGTTTTACATGGCGGTCCTGCGCAAGGGCTGATCGGAGGGTGTCGGGCCGGTCCTTGGCCGGGCGATTGGCTGCCGTGAGCGCTTCGCTTTGAGGGAGGAAGTGGCTGCAGCATAAACTGCCAGCCGCAGCCGTCGGATCGCCCGACTGCGGCCCTGCGATGCCCTCTGTTGCGTTCAATCCGACAGGTTGGCCGGCGCCCCACCTCCTTGCCCAAATCTTGTGCGTGGGCCCGCGCGGCCCCCGGTTTTTGTCCATCCGGTAAATTTTACCGATTGATAAAAAATCGAATCGTGGAATACTGATTCCCAATAAAAGGCACCGACAAGGCACCAACAGGAGAGGATGGGATGGCCGCGAATGCGCTGACTCCCGGTATTGTCGCGGGGCGTCTGGGCCCTGCCGACTACGCCGAACAATTCACCGATCTGCACCCCAGGCTGGACGATCACGAGGCGCTTGTCGCCGCCGATCGCTGCTATTTCTGCCATGACGCGCCCTGCGTCACGGCCTGCCCCACCGATATCGACATACCGCTGTTCATCCGGCAGATCGCCACCGGCACGCCCGAGGCGGCGGCACGGACGATTTTCAGCCAGAACATCCTTGGCGGCATGTGCGCCCGCGTCTGCCCGACCGAAACGCTGTGCGAAGAGGCCTGCGTGCGCGAAACCGCCGAGGGCAAGCCGGTCAAGATCGGCGAATTGCAGCGATATGCCACCGACACGCTGATGGAACAGGGGGTTCACCCGTTCTCCCGGGCGGCCTCGACAGGGCGGCGTATTGCCGTGGTCGGGGCCGGACCCGCGGGTCTGGCCTGTGCGCACCGGCTGGCGATGCTGGGGCATGACGTGGTGATCCTCGACGCCCGGCCCAAGTCGGGCGGGCTGAACGAATACGGCATCGCCGCCTACAAGACACCGGGCGGGTTCGCGCAGGCCGAGGTCGACTGGCTGCTGAAAATCGGCGGTATCACTGTCGAGAACGGCAAGTCGCTGGGCCGCGACGTGACGCTGGAGGCATTGAAGGCCAGTTATGATGCCGTGTTCCTGGGCATCGGTCTGGGCGGGGTCAACGCGCTGAATGCGCCGGGCGAGGACAAGGCGGGCGTGCTGGACGCCGTCGATTTCATCGCCGACCTGCGGCAGGCGTCGGACCTGTCCGGGCTGCCCGTGGGCCGCGATGTCGTGGTGATCGGCGGCGGCATGACGGCGGTGGATGCCGCCGTGCAGGCGAAGCTGCTGGGCGCGCTGAATGTCAGCCTTGTCTACCGCCGGGGCCGCGACCGGATGAATGCCAGCGTGTTCGAACAGGATCTTGCCGCCTCGAAAGGCGTGCGGATCATCACCAACGCCACGCCCGTCGCGGTGCATGGCAACGGCGCTGTGCGTGAGATCGAGTTCGAATATACCGACGACGACCTGAAGCCGACCGGCCAGACATTCCGCCTGGCCGCCGACCAGGTGTTCAAGGCGATCGGCCAGACGCTTTCGGGCGACGGGCTGCCCGCGCTGGACGGCCGCAAGATCGGGGTCACCGGTGCCGGCCGCACCAGTATCGCGGGCGTCTGGGCCGGGGGCGATTGCGCGGCGGGGGGCGACGACCTGACCGTGACGGCGGTGGCCGAAGGCCGCGATGCCGCCGAAGACATTCACGCAACACTGACGGCGGAGGGCTGAGACATGGCCGATCTGACGACCGAATTCGCCGGGATCAAATCCCCCAACCCGTTCTGGCTGGCCTCGGCGCCGCCGACGGACAAGGAATACAACGTGCGCCGCGCCTTCGAGGCCGGTTGGGGCGGCGTGGTCTGGAAAACGCTGGGCGAGGACGGCCCGCCCGTCGTCAACGTGAACGGCCCGCGCTATGGCGCGATCTGGGGGGCGGATCGCCGCCTGCTGGGGCTGAACAATATCGAATTGATCACCGACCGCCCGTTGCAGGTGAACCTCGATGAAATCACGCGGGTGAAAAAGGACTATCCCGACCGCGCCGTGGTGGTCAGCCTGATGGTTCCGGTGAACGAGGATGCATGGAAATCCATCCTGCGCCGGGTCGAAGAGACCGGTTGCGACGGGGTCGAGCTGAATTTCGGCTGCCCGCACGGCATGAGCGAGCGCGGCATGGGCAGTGCGGTGGGCCAGGTGCCCGAATACGTGCAGCAGGTCACCGAATGGTGCAAGCAGCATTCCGACCTGCCGGTGATCGTCAAGCTGACGCCGAACATCACCGACATCAAGAAACCCGCGCAGGCGGCCAAGGACGGCGGCGCGGATGCCGTTTCGCTGATCAACACGATCAATTCCATCACCTCGGTCGATCTGGATCTTTTCGCGCCCGAACCCACGATCGACGGCAAGGGCGCGCATGGCGGGTATTGCGGACCGGCGGTGAAACCCATCGCGCTGAACATGGTGGCGGAAATCGCGCGCACGCCGTCGTTGCAGGGATTACCGATCAGCGGCATCGGCGGCGTGACCACGTGGAAGGACGCGGCCGAATACCTGGCGCTTGGGGCGGGCAACGTGCAGGTCTGCACCGCGGCCATGACCTATGGGTTCAAGGTGGTGCAGGAAATGATCTCGGGCCTGTCGCAATACCTGGATGAAAAGGGCATCGACTCGGTCCATGATCTTGTGGGGCGGGCGGTTCCGAACCTGTCGGACTGGCAGCACCTGAACCTGAATTACATCACCAAGGCGCATATCGACCAGGACGCCTGTATCAAGTGCGGCCGCTGCTATGCCGCCTGCGAGGATACCAGCCACCAGGCCATCGCCATGTCCGATGACCGCACGTTTACCGTCAAGGACGAGGAATGCGTGGCCTGCAACCTGTGCGTCAATGTCTGCCCGGTCGAGGATTGCATCACGATGGTCGAAATGCAGCCCGGCGAGGTCGATCCGCGCACCGGCAAGGTGGTCGAAAAGGACTATGCCAACTGGACGACCCACCCCAACAACCCCGGTGCCTGCGCCGCGGAATAGCGGTGTTTCGCCGGCCGTCCGGGCCTTACCGGCCCGGTGTCAGAAGCCGCGTGTAAAGCGTTTCCAGAAACGTCTCGGCCCCCGGTGCGCCCGGGGGCATGAGCACGCCAAGCTGGGCGTCGAAATCGGCGTAATGCTGGGTCGTCGCCCAGATCGACACGATCAGGTGGCCGGGATCGACAGGCGCCAGCCGCCCCTGATCCATCCATTCCCGGACAAGCGCGCATTTCCTGTCGAACAGCGGTTTCAGCCCGCTTTCCAGATGCGGCGCCATGCGCGGTGCGCCTTGCAGGATCTCGTTGGCGAACAGCCGGCTTTCGCGGGGAAATTCGCGGCTCATCTGCAGCTTGCGGCGGACATAGCCCAGCATTTCCTGCAGCGGGTCGCCATTCGGGTCCATCTCGTCCAGCGGGTCGAGCCAGGTTTCCATCAGCCGGTTCAGCAGGGTGACGTGAATCTCTTCCTTGCCGCTGAAATAATACAGGATATTCGGTTTGGACAGGCCCGCCGCCTCTGCGATCTGGTCCAGCGTCGCGCCGCGATAGCCGTGCTGCGAAAACACGTCCAGCGCGGCCTCAAGGATGCGCTTGCGGTTCTTCTGCTGGATGCGGCTGGGCTTTTTCGGGGTGGGCTGATCCATCGCTGCTGCATCTTTCATCACGTTGCGCCGGGGGATAGCCCGCAAGGCGCCCGCACGCCAAGACGAATCTTGACACCACGGGGGGCTTTGGCAATCGTGACTTTACCATTTGGTAAAAAAGCGGCAAGCCAAGCCGCCGGGGAAAAAGCAGGGGGATGCGATGCCGGCACCGGGCGAAAATCTTAGGATAAACGGCGATCGTCTGTGGGACAGCCTGATGGAAATGGCAAAGATCGGCCCCGGCGTCGCGGGCGGCAACAACCGCCAGACCCTGACCGACGAAGACGCCGAAGGCCGCGCGCTGTTCCAGACATGGTGCGAGGAGGCGGGCTGCGAAATGGGGCTCGACAGCATGGGCAACATGTTCGCCATGCGCCCCGGCACCGATCCCGATGCGCTGCCGGTCTATGTGGGCAGCCACCTGGATACGCAGCCTACGGGCGGCAAGTATGACGGGGTGCTGGGCGTGCTCGGCGGGCTTGAGGTCGTGCGCACGCTGAACGATCTGGGCATCAGGACGAAACACCCCATTGTCGTCACCAACTGGACGAACGAGGAAGGCACGCGGTTCGCGCCGGCCATGCTGTCCTCGGGCGTATTTGCCGGTATTCACACCGAAAGCTGGGCCAAGGAGCGGACCGATGCCGAGGGCAAGACCTTCGGCGACGAGTTGAAGCGGATCGGCTGGGAAGGCGACGAACCCGTGGGCGCGCGCAAGATGCATGCCATGTTCGAACTGCATATCGAACAGGGGCCGATCCTGGAGGCCGAGGGCAAGGATATCGGCGTCGTCACCCACGGCCAGGGGCTGAGCTGGACGCAGGTGACGGTGACGGGCAAGGATGCGCATACCGGCTCGACACCGATGCCGATGCGCCGCAACGCCGGGTTGGGCATGGCGCGCATCCTTGAAAAGGTGGACGAAATCGCGTGGTCGCACGCCCCCCATGCGGTCGGCGCGGCGGGCCATATCGACGTTTATCCCAACTCGCGCAACGTGATCCCCGGCAAGGTGGTCTTTACCGTCGATTTTCGCAGCCCCAACCTGTCGGTGATCGAGGACATGGAAAAACGCCTGCGTGAAGAGGGACAGAAGATTGCCGACGACATGGGCCTGCAGGTCGCATTCGAAAAGGTCGGCGGCTTCGACCCGGTGGAATTCGACAAGGGCTGCGTGCAGGCGATCCGCGACGCGGCAGAAAGGCTGGGCTATTCGCACCAGGATATCATCTCCGGCGCCGGGCACGATGCCTGCTGGATCAACCAGGTGGCGCCGACCGCGATGGTCATGTGCCCCTGCGTCGACGGGCTGAGCCATAACGAGGCGGAAGAGATATCAAAGGAATGGGCGACGGCGGGGGCGGATGTGCTGTTTCACGCGGTGGTGGAAACGGCGGGGATCGTGGAGTGAGGTTTGCCGGAAAAGCGGAAACCTCCCACAAGGCCGTTGGATCGTGTATCAATCGGGGGTGACGCTGCCATGACCGGCCACCGCCCGGCAAATATGGTGGGAGCGCGCTGCCCGATCGCCCGGAAAAGCGGTCGGTCGCGGCGTTCCCGGTTCTGACAAGGCGCGCCACCGGCGTGCGCAGCGGGACCGCGTGACAATCGTGGCCCGCCCAAATACGGGGAGATTTGAAAGATGGGAACCAAAGTCATCAAGGGCGGCACCGTCTGCACCGCGGACCGCACGTGGAAGGCCGATGTCCTGATCGAGGGCGAAACGATCAAACAGATCGGCGAGGATCTGAAGGGCGACGAATATATCGACGCCGAAGGCGCCTATGTGATCCCCGGCGGGATCGACCCGCATACGCATCTGGAAATGCCCTTCATGGGCACCACGGCGGCCGAAACCTTCGAAACCGGCACCTGGGCCGCGGCCTGTGGCGGCACCACGATGATCGTGGATTTCTGCCTGCCGGGCGAGGATGGCAGCATCAAGAACGCCATCGCCGAATGGCACCGCAAATCCGCGCCGCAGATTTGTGCCGATATCGGCTATCACATGGCGATCACCGGCTGGAACGAGCAGGTGTTCGACGAGATGAAGGATGCCGTGGACGCGGGCGTGAACTCGTTCAAGCATTTCATGGCCTACAAGGGTGCGCTGATGATCGAGGATGACGAGATGTTCGCCTCGTTCAAACGCTGCGCGGAACTGGGCGCGCTGCCGATGGTCCATGCCGAGAACGGCGACCTCGTGGCCGAGTTGCAGGAAAAATACTTCAACCAGGGCATCACCGGCCCCGAGGGCCATGCCTATTCCCGCCCGCCCGAGCTGGAGGGCGAGGCCGCCAACCGCGCGATCACCATCGCCGATACGGCGGGCGTGCCGCTCTATATCGTGCATGTGAGCTGCGAGCAGACGCATGAGGCGATCCGCCGGGCCCGGCAAAAGGGGATGCGCGTCTACGGTGAGCCGCTGGTGCAGTTCCTGACGCTGGACGAGTCGGAATATTTCAACAAGGACTGGGATCACGCCGCGCGCCGGGTGATGTCGCCGCCCTTCCGCAACAAGGAACACCAGGCCTCGCTCTGGGCGGGTCTGCAATCGGGGTCGTTGCAGGTGGTCGCCACCGATCACGCGGCCTTCAGCACCGAACAGAAACGCCGCGGCGTGAACGATTTCCGCATCATTCCCAACGGGTCGAACGGGCTGGAGGAACGGCTGGCCGTGCTGTGGACCGAAGGGGTGGAAACCGGCCGTCTGACGCCGAACGAGTTTGTCGCCGCCACCTCGACCAACGTGGCCAAGATCCTGAACATCTATCCCAAGAAGGGCGCGATCGTCGAAGGGGCGGATGCCGATATCGTGGTCTGGGACCCGAAGATCACCAAGACGATCAGCGCCTCGAACCACCATTCGATCCTGGATTACAACGTCTTCGAAGGGTTCGAGGTGCAGGCGCAGGCGCGTTACACCATCAGCCGGGGCGAGGTGATCTGGGCCTGGGGCCAGAACAGCCAGCCCAACCCCGGCCGGGGTCGTTTCGTGCCGCGCCCGGCCTTCCCCTCGGCGCATACCGCGCTGTCGAAATGGAAAGAGCTGACCGCGCCGAAACAGATCAGGCGCGATCCGCTCAATATTCCGGCAGGGATCTGAATTTTCTTGCGCCCGGGGCAGTCCTCGGGCGCAAGTCCTTGACAACAATAACAGATCGCGGCGCGATGAGCCGCGACAGGGGAGACACGGGTGTGACGACCGAGACAGTGATCAGCGCCAAGGGCCTGAACCTGACATTCCAGACGAACGATGGCCCGGTGCACGCGCTCAGGGACGTGGACCTTGACATCAACAAGGGCGATTTCGTCAGCTTCATCGGCCCCTCGGGCTGCGGCAAGACAACATTCCTGCGCTGCATGGCCGATCTGGAAACGCCCACCGGCGGGTCCATCACGGTCAACGGCGTCAGCCCCGAAGAGGCGCGCAAATCCCGCGCCTATGGCTACGTGTTTCAGGCGGCGGGGCTTTACCCGTGGCGCACCATCGGGCGCAACGTGTCGCTGCCGCTGGAAATCATGGGCTACCCGAAATCCGACATTGCCGACCGCGTGCAGCGCGTGCTGGAGCTTGTCGACCTTGCCGGGTTCGAAAAGAAATTTCCCTGGCAGTTGTCGGGCGGGATGCAGCAGCGCGCCTCGATCGCGCGGGCGCTGGCCTTCGACGCCGATATCCTGCTGATGGACGAACCCTTCGGCGCGCTGGACGAGATCGTGCGCGACCACCTGAACGAACAGCTTCTCAAGCTCTGGGACCGCACCGACAAGACCATCGCCTTCGTCACCCACTCGATCCCCGAGGCGGTGTACCTGTCGACGAGAATCGTCGTGATGAGCCCGCGCCCAGGCCGGATCACCGACGTGATCGAAAGCACCCTGCCGCGCGAGCGCCCGCTCGATATCCGCGACACGCCGGAATTCCTGGAAATCGCCCATCGCGTCCGCGAGGGCCTGCGCGCGGGACATGCCTATGACGATTGAGGCGGCCATCCTGTCACCGGCCCGCGTTTCGGACAAGGGAGCGGGCCCCTTCTTCACCGTTCGCGGCCATCGGCTCTCCAGCCTGTACCGCGGGGCGAGAAAAGCACCAAATCCTTTCATCGTTCTTAAAATACTCGAATACCTGCGCTGGCCGTCCGGCGGCGCGGGTGAGTATTTGTGGAACGATGAAAACAGGGGGTGCGCGCCATGACCCGCAGCATCCTGCCCATCCTGACCGTCGTCGCGGCGATCTTCGTGCTTTGGTATGGGGCCGCCGTTTGGCTGAATGCCGCCTGGGCGCATGACAAGGCGGGCCGCGCGGGGGTCGAGCTTTCCTTCGGCGAACTGGTGGCCGACACCTGGAGCCAGGACAAACCCAAGCTGCCGGCGCCGCACCAGGTGGCGGTGGAGCTGTGGGATACCACGGTCGAGAAAAAGATCACCTCGAAGCGCAGCCTGATCTATCATTCCTGGGTCACGCTGTCGGCGACCTTGCTGGGTTTTGCGCTGGGCACGGTCCTGGGGGTGGGGCTGGCGATCGGGATCGTCTATAACCGCGTGATGGACATGAGCGTGATGCCCTGGGTCATCGCCAGCCAGACCATTCCGATCCTCGCCATCGCGCCGATGATCATCGTGGTGCTGAACGCGGTGGGGATTTCCGGGTTGCTGCCCAAGGCCATCATCTCGATGTACCTGTCGTTCTTCCCGGTCGTCGTCGGCATGGTGAAGGGGCTGCGCAGCCCCGGCGTGATGCAGCTTGACCAGATGAAGACATGGAACGCCAGCGCCAGCCAGACCTTCTGGAAACTGCGGCTGCCGTCCTCGATGCCTTACCTCTTCACCTCGATGAAGGTGGCGATGGCGGCCAGCCTTGTCGGGGCCATCGTGGGCGAATTGCCCACCGGCGCGGTTGCCGGGCTGGGCGCGCGGCTGCTGGCCGGCAGCTATTACGGGCAGACCATCCAGATCTGGAGCGCGCTTTTGATGGCCGCGGCACTGGCCGCCGTGATGGTCGCGCTGATCGGCGCGATCCAGCGGGTGACGCTGAAACGGATGGGGATGGCGTGATGGGCTGGATCGTTGCAGGGTTTGCCGCATGGGCCGTGGGATGGTGGGCCAACGCGCTGCTCGCCCGCCTGCCGAAAAGCCGCGCCACCGGGCTGGCCGTGCCGGTGATATTCGGCCTGACCGTCATCGTGATGTGGGAATGTTTCGTGCGCGGGCTGGATGTGTCCTCGGTCATCCTGCCGCCGCCCAGCGCCATCGCGGCGCGGTTCGCCGCCTCGACCGGCATCCTGTGGGAGGATTTCGTGCAGACCGTCGTCAAGGGGGCGCTGACCGGCTATGTCCTGGGCTGCGGCGCGGCGGTCCTTATGGCCATCGCGGTCGACCGCTTTCCGTTCCTGCAGCGCGGCCTGTTGCCGGTGGGCAATTTCGTGGCGGCCCTGCCGATCATCGGCATGGCGCCGATCCTGGTCATGTGGTTCGGCTTCGACTGGCAGTCGAAGGCGGCCGTGGTGGTCGTGATGGTGTTCTTCCCGATGCTGGTGAACACCGTGCAGGGGTTGCAGTCCAGCGACCGGATGCAGCGCGACCTGATGCGCACCTATGCGTCGTCCTACTGGCAGACGCTTTTCAAGCTGCGCCTGCCGGCGGCGATGCCGTTCATCTTCAACGGGCTCAAGATCGCCACCACGCTGGCGCTGATCGGGGCCATCGTGGCCGAGTTCTTCGGCTCGCCCGTGCGCGGCATGGGCTTTCGCATTTCCACCTCGGTGGGGCAACTGGCGCTCGATCTGGTCTGGGCCGAGATCGTCGTTGCCGCCATCGTGGGGTCGGCATTCTATGGCGGGGTCGCGCTGCTGGAAAAGGCAGTCACCTTCTGGCACCCGTCGCAACGAGGCAGAGCATAGAAAACAACCAAGCCAAACCAGCAAGGAGAGAATGAAATGAAACATATGGCAACGACACTGGGCACCGCCGCCCTTGGCCTTTGGGCCGGCATGGCCGCCGCCGCGGACGAGGTGACGCTACAGCTGAAATGGGTCACGCAGGCGCAGTTCGCGGGCTATTACGTGGCGCTCGACAAGGGCTTTTACGAAGAAGAAGGGCTGGACGTCACGATCAAGCCCGGCGGCCCGGATATCGCGCCGGTGCAGGTCCTGCTGGGCGGCGGGGCCGACGTCATGGTCGACTGGCTGCCCTCGGCGCTGGCCGCGCGGGAAAAGGGGGCACCGATCGTCAATATCGCGCAGCCCTTCGCCTCGTCGGGGCTGATGCTGACCTGCCTGAAGGAGCACGGCATCACCTCGCCTGAGGATTTCCCCGGGCACACGCTGGGCACCTGGTTCTTCGGCAACGAGATCCCGCTTTACACCTGGATGGGCAAGCTGGGCATTCCCACCGACGGGTCCGAGGGCGGTGTGACCATCCAGAAGATCAACTTCAACGTCGATCCGCTTTTGCAAAAGCAGGTCGAATGCGCCACGACCATGACCTACAATGAATACTGGCAGGTTATCGACGCCGGCCTGACCCCGGATGACCTGGTGGTCTTCAAGTACGAGGACGAAGGCATCTCGACGCTTGAGGACGGTCTTTACACCACCGAGGACAAGCTGGCCGACCCGGCCGAGGTGGACAAGCTGGCCCGCTTCGTCAAGGCGTCCATGAAGGGCTGGAAATATGCCGAGGAAAACCCCGACGAGGCCGCCGATATCGTCCTTGAAAACGACGAAACCGGCGCCCAGACCGAAAAGCACCAGCGCCGCATGATGGGCGAGATCGCCAAGCTGACCGCGGGCAGCAACGGCGCGCTCGATCCGGCGGCCTATGAGCGGACGGTGGGCATCGTCATGGACGGCGGTGTGATCACCAAGGAGCCCGAGGGCGCCTGGACCCATGCGGTCACCGACAAGGCCCTGAACTGATCCTGTCGTCATATCCCTGGAAAGGCCCGGCATCGTCCGGGCCTTTTCTTTTGCCCGCCGCACCGCCAGATGTCTGGCCGGCATTTCATCGTTCCCCAAATACTCCCGCCGGAGGCGTCCGGCATTGCCGCCGCCGCAAACGGGGCAGGTTGCACGCGGACAGCAAAAAGCCCGGGCGCGAACGCCCGGGCAGGTGTCACAGAGCCGATGGAAGGAGGTATCAGCTCTTGGAGAATTCGGGATAGGCCTCCATCCCCAGCTCGGCCATGTCGAGGCCGTTGATCTCTTCCTCTTCGCCGACACGGATGCCCATGACGGCCTTGAGGATCAGCCAGACCACCATGCTGACCACGAAGACGAAGGCGCCGATGGCCACGATGCCGACGATCTGCGTGCCGAACGAGGCGTCGCTGTTATAGGCCGGGACGATGAAGGTGCCCCAGATACCGGCGATCAGGTGCACCGGGATGGCACCCACGACGTCGTCGATCTTGAGCTTGTCCAGCATCGGCACGGTCAGCACGACGATGATACCGCCCACGGCACCGATCCACAGCGCGCCGAACAGCGTCGGGGCCAGAGGCTCGGCGGTGATCGACACCAGACCGGCCAGCGCGCCGTTCAGCGTCATGGTCAGGTCGGGCTTTTTGTAGAGCGCCTGGCTGAGCAGCAGGGCGGCGACGGCGCCGGCGGCGGCGGCCATGTTGGTGTTGGCGAAGATGCGGCTGACATCGGTCACGTCACCCACGGTGCCCATCGCCAGTTGCGAGCCGCCGTTGAAGCCGAACCAGCCCAGCCACAGGATGAACGTGCCGAGCGTGGCAAGCGCCAGGTTCGAACCGGGGATCGGCACGGTCTTGCCGTCCTTGTTGTATTTACCGATACGCGGGCCCAGCACCAGTGCGCCTGCAAGGGCTGCGAAACCGCCTGCCGCGTGCACCAGCGTCGAACCGGCGAAATCGGAAAAGCCCATTTCGCTCAGCCAGCCGCCGCCCCACTGCCAGGACGCTTCGATCGGGTAGATGGCGCCGGTCAGGACCACCACGAAGATCAGGAAGGGCCACAGCTTGATACGTTCGGCCAGCGTGCCCGACACGATCGACGCCGTGGTGGCGCAGAACATCAGCTGGAAGAAGAAGTCCGAGCCGACCGAGGCGTAATCCAGCGATGCGTCGGCAGCCGCCAGGCCCACCGGCTCAAGCGAGGTGGTGGAGAACCACGGGCCCATCCAGCCGGCAACCCACCAGCCGTCGCCGGGATACATCAGGTTGAAGCCGATCAGCCAGTACATGATGGCCGCGATCGAAAACAGCGCGATGTTCTTGGTCAGCTGCATCGTCACGTTCTTGGAGCGCACGAGCCCCGCTTCGAGCATGGCAAAGCCTGCGGCCATCCAGAACACGAGGAAGCCACCGATCAGGAACAGAAGCGTGGTGAAGATATACGGGTTGATGTCGGGTGCAGCCTCGGCCTCCTGCGCCAGCCCCATCGAGGGCAGGGCGACCAGAGCGGCGGCAAGGCCCAGTTTGGTTGCGAGTTTCATGATGTTGTCCTTTCCCCCGGCGCGCATCACAGCGCGTCCTCGTTCGTTTCGCCGGTGCGGACGCGCACGGCCTGTTCCAGATCCAGTACGAAAATCTTTCCGTCGCCGATCTTTCCGGTCTTGGCGGTCTTTGCGATCGTCTCGATCACCTGGTCGGCCATCGCGGCGTTCACGGCGATTTCGAGCTTGATCTTGGGCACGAAATTCACGGCATACTCGGCGCCGCGGTAGATTTCCGTGTGGCCGGACTGCGCGCCGAACCCCTTGATTTCGGTCACCATCATCCCGCGCACGCCGATTTCGGTCAGCGCCTCGCGGACCTCTTCCAGCTTGAACGGTTTGATCGTCGCTATGATCAGTTTCACCTTTGTCCCCTTTGCGATTTGCGGCGGAGGGTGCCCGCCTGTTTGCACGTGCAGAAAACCGGAGACTCGGGTCAGGAAGGAAGGTAAATGCCCGGTTGGGCGTGATGAAAAAACGCCAGAACGCATAAAAAATGTGCATATCGGGCGTATGGATTAAAATTTATGCAAAACAAAAAGGCATACGGGGCGGTCTGCAGGGTCTACATCCTGTCGCCGGATCGTTATGATCGCCGCAACGATACGGGCTCGGGCAGGGCAGGAAATGAGTGATTCAGGTCGCAGGAAACGGCCATTGGTGGCGGACCGTCGTTACCCCAAAACGGCAAAGGCGCCGGCAAAGAAAAAGACCCCCGCAAGCCCGAAAAAGGCTGCGGGCCGGAAAACCGCGCGCAAGCCGGCGCGCAGGCGCAACCCGGTCGTTGCCCTGTTCCTGGCCATAATCGGGTTCTTCTGGCGGATTATCTGGGCGCTCACATGGCGCATCGGCGCGATTACCGCGCTGCTGATCGCGCTGGCGGTGGGCTATGTCTATGCCACGCTGCCCGCGCTGGACGAGGTGCTGGACGGGCGGCAGCGCGGCTCGGTCACGCTGCTGGATGCCAACGGCCGGAACTTTGCCTGGCGCGGCGACCAGTTCGGCGGCGTCGTGACCGCCGATATCGTCAGCCCGCACCTCAAGAACGCCGTGGTCGCCACCGAGGACAAGCGGTTCTATCGCCATTTCGGGCTGTCGCCGCGCGGGATCGCCTCGGCCATCCGCATCAACCTGCGCGAAGGGCGCGGGCCGTTCAGCGGGCATGGCGGTTCGACCATCACGCAGCAGACGGCCAAGCTGATGTGCCTTGGCGTGAAATACGACCCCGCCAAGTGGGAAAGCGAGGCCGCGTATGAGGCCGACTGCCGCCGCGGCTCGCTGTCACGCAAGGCGAAGGAAGCGATCTATGCGCTGGCGATGGAGGTCAAGTACAGCAAGGACGAGATCCTGACGATCTATCTCAACCGCGCCTATATGGGCGGCGGGGCCTTCGGGGCCGAGGCCGCGGCGCAGCGGTTCTTTGGCAAGACGGCCGGTCAGGTGACCCCGGCCGAGGGCGCGATGCTGGCGGGGCTGCTGACGGCACCCACCTCGCTGGCACCGACCAACAACCTGGAACGTTCGCAAAGCCGCGCGGCGCTGGTGATCGGGCTGATGCGCGATCAGGGCTACCTGTCCGAGGCCGAGGCGCGCGAGGCGCTGACCAACCCGGCCGAGCTGTCCGAGGCCGCCGAGGCGCAGGCCGGCGGCTATTTCGCCGACTGGGTGATGTCGTCGGGCCCCGAGTTCTTTACCCGCAACACGACCGAGGACGTGATCATCCGCACGACGCTCGATCCGCGCATCCAGGACGCCGCCGAAGACGCGATGAAATACATCTTCGAAAACAAGGTGCGCGAGGGATCGAAGGCGCAGGCCGCCATCGTGGTGATGAGCGCCGACGGCGCCGTGCGCGCGATGGTGGGCGGGCGCAAGACAAAGGTGGTGGGCGCCTTCAACCGCGCGACGCAGGCGCTGCGCCAGACCGGCTCGGCGTTCAAGCCCTTCGTCTATGCCGCCGCGCTGGACATGGGGTATTCCGGCAACGACGTGATCGAGGACGGGCCCTATTGCATCACCGTGCCGGGCTCGGGCGAGTGGTGCCCGCAGAACTATGACCGCAAGTATCACGGGCGCGTCACCCTGACCGAGGCGCTGCGCACGTCGCTGAACATCCCGGCGGTGAAGGTGGCGCAAAGCGTGGGGCTGGATCTCGTGCGCAGGGTCGCCGCCGATTTCGGTATCGACTCGGACCTGGCGCTGGGGCCTGCGCTGGCGCTGGGTGCGTCGGAATCGACCCTGATCGAGATGACGGGCGCCTATGCCGGCATCCTGAACGGCGGCTCGGCCGTGACGCCCTATGGCCTGGTCGAACTGCGGATGCAGGGCGACAGCGAACCGGTGATGACCGCCACCGGCGGCATCGGCGAGCGCGTGATCCAGCAGGATGCGGCGCGCGAGCTGACATGGATGATGCACAAGGTCGTGGCCGAGGGAACCGGCCGCCGTGCCGCGCTGCCCGACCGGCAGACCGCGGGCAAGACCGGCACCACCCAGGCCGCGCGCGATGCGTGGTTCATCGGGTTCAGCGCCGATTACGTGGCCGGCGTCTGGATGGGCTATGACGACAACACACCGCTGACCGGGGTGACGGGATCGGGCCTGCCGGCCGAGATCTGGCATGAAACCATGGTCCGCGTGCATGACGGGCTGGCGCCGCGCGAACTGCCGATGCAGCCGCCCGCCGGGTATTCGGAGTTTTCCGAGCAGCCGCAGGTGCAGCGCGACCGCAACACGCGGTCAGGCATCGAGAACCTTCTGGAAAGCATCTTCGGCGGCAATGTCGAACCGGGGCAGGCCCCGACGCCGGAAAGCCAGCGTTAGGGGATCAGCCCGTGGCGCGCAGGTCGGCGATCATCTTGTCGATGTCGCCGCCGCGACGGTCCAGCATCGCGCCGATCTCGGTGCGTTCGGTCAGCAGCATGTTCACCCCTTCGATGAACAGGTTGAAGAACCGGTCGCTGCCGGAGCGGTCGGACACCAGGAAGGTCACGTTGAACGGTGCTTCGCCGCGCAGATGCGCCACGGTCCTGACCTCGATGAAGCTCTTGACCGGGCGGGCGTCCCGCACCTCGATGCGGCCGCCGATGAACTCGCGGAAACGCCGGCCGTACTTGACCGAGATGTAACGCTGGAAAACGTCGGTAAAGCTGCGCAGCTGTGCCGGGCTGGCGCGGCGCGCATCTACCCCCAGCGCATAGCGCGCGATGGTCGGCACGTCGGCATAGCGCGAAAAGATGCGTTCGAAATCGCGGTACATCGCGGGTTCGGATTTGCCGGAATTGATGACCGAGTTGATATCGGCCACCACGCTGTCGACCAGCGATTTCGCCTTTGCCTCGCTCAGTGCAAGGGCCGGCGTTGCCATCATCGGCGCGGCAAGGCCGGCGCCGATCAGCGTCAGGGCGCCACGGCGGCTCAGGCGGTCATTCGGCGGCGTAAGGGTCGGCATACGGGTCATCGTAAGGGTCCTCGTAATTCGGGTCGGTGCCTGTGGCATATGGGTCTTCATAGGCGTCCGCGCTATCCCCGCCCAGTTCGAAGCGCCGGTTCTGCAGGTAGATCAGGCGCGACTGGGCATAGCTGTCGGCGCTTTCATAGAGGATCGAATCGACGATATCCGAATACCGGCCCCGGTCGCCGACCCGCGCCGCCACCGATGCGCCGCGCGCGTAATAGCGTTCGGGATCGGGCAGCGTGTTGATCAGCGGGTTGGTGAACAGATCCACCATGCGGCCCAGCGTATCGCGCTGTGTCGAGGGGCCCAGCACCGGCAGTTCCACATAGGCGCCTTCACCCACACCCCAGGTGTACAGCGTTTCGCCGAAATCGGTATCGAACTCGGGGATGCCCAGCGCCCCGGCCATGTCGATCAGCCCGCCCAGGCCGACCGTGGTGTTCACCGCAAACCGAATCGTGTTCATCACCGCGCCCTCGACGTCACCCTGCAAAAGGTGGTTCACGAAATGGCTGGGTTCCCCGAGGTTGCTGGCGAAATTGCCGACGCCCTGCTGCACCGGCTCGGGCACGATCTGCACGTATCCCTTGCCGACGGGCCGCACGAGCGCGCGGTCCAGGTTGCGGTTGAACTCGTGCCTCGCGCGGTTCTCGGCCTCGTAGGGATCGTTGATGCCCGAGGCCACGGGGGCCGAGCAGGCGGCAACGGCGAACAGCGCCAGCGCGGCAAGGCCGCGGGCCACAAGGCGAAAGGGGGGTCTGGAACGAACAGAAGACAATGGTTTTCCCGGCAGCTTACTTGACGTGTGTATGTAAATCATACCACGGGCGTTCCCACCCCCCGGCGCGTGGTTGCCCCCTTCTGTGGCAGATTCGCGACAACAATCCAAAGGTAATCTGCGTGCAGGCGGGGACAAAAGCGCGCCTTTCATGCGCGATCCGTCGCCGCCGGTGTTTTCTTTGCCGGGGGCGCGATGTAGCGTCGCCGCAAACACCCAACCGGAGAGCTGCCATGAGCGTGATCGAATCCCGTCTTGCCGAACTCGGCGTCACCCTGCCCGATGCCCCCGCACCTGCGGCCAATTACGTGCCCTTTGTGCAGTCGGGCAACCTTGTCTTCGTGTCGGGCCAGATCTCGATGCGCGACGGCGCGATCATCACCGGCAAGCTGGGCGACGATATGGACACCGCCGATGGCGCGGCGGCGGCGAAAACCTGCGCGATCGCGCTGCTGGCGCAGCTCAGGGCCGCGTGCGGCGGCGATATCGACCGGCTGGTGCGGGTGGTCAAGCTGACCGGCTTCGTCAACTCGACGCCGGATTATACCGAGCAGCCCAAGGTCATCAACGGCGCGTCGGATTTCCTGGTCGAGGCGCTGGGCGACAAGGGGCGGCATTCGCGCTCGGCGGTGTCGGCGGCGGCGCTGCCGCTGGGCGTGGCGGTCGAGATCGAGGCGATCTTCGAAATCGCATGAAGCTGCCCGACAGCTTCCTGCGGGCACCGCTGGCGCATCGCGCCTTTCACGACCTGTCGCAGGGGCGGGCCGAAAACGCCCCCGCGTCGATCGAGGCGGCGATCGGCGCAGGATATGGGATCGAGATCGACGTCCAGATATCGCGCGACGGGCGGGCGATGGTGTTCCACGATTACCGGCTTGAGCGTCTGACCGGCGAGGCGGGTTTCATCCGCGACCGTGATGCCGCCGGTCTGGGGCAGATTCGCGTCAAGGGCTCTGATGACACGATCCCGACGCTTGCGCAGGTGCTGGAACAGGTCGCGGGCCGCGCGCCGCTGCTGATCGAGATCAAGGACCAGGACGGCACGCTGGGCCCCGCCGTGGGCCGGCTGGAGCAGGCGGTGGCCGACGATCTGGCGGGCTATCGCGGGGATGTGGCTGTCATGTCGTTCAACCCGAATTCCGTGCGTGTATTCGGTGGCATGGCCCCGGAGGTGCCGCGCGGGCTGACGACCTGCAGCTTTTCCAGGGACGACTGGCCCGCGGTGCCGGGGGTGCGGCGCAAGCGATTGGCAGGTATGCCGGATTTCGATCCCGCGGGGGCGTGTTTCATTAGCCATGATGTGACCGACCTGCAGAACCCGCGCGTTCTGGACCTGAAATCGCGCGGTGTGCCGGTCCTGTGCTGGACGGTGAAATCGTCCGGGCAGGAAGGGGTGGCGCGGCAGGTGGCCGATAACATTACCTTCGAAGGCTACGCCGCCGCGATCCCGGCTTGAAGGTTGCAGATGCGGGCCCAGATTGAGCGGGGCAGAGGGATGGGCCGGATTTCATGACCGAAACCCAGGTGGAAATCGAGATCGTTCAAAGCCTTGGCGCGGTTACGCCCGCCGAGTGGGACGCCTGCGCCTGCCCCGAGGCGGAGGATGGCGGCCGGCCCGGGGACCCGTTCACCACCTACCGTTTCCTGAAGGCGCTGGAAGACAGCGGTTCGGTCGGGCGCGGCAGCGGCTGGGCGCCGCATTACCTGCTGGCGCGGGCCCAAGGGCGGCTGATCGCCTGCGCGCCGCTTTACCTGAAATCCCACAGCCAGGGCGAATATATCTTCGATCATTCCTGGGCCCATGCCTATGAACGGGCGGGCGGGCGGTATTACCCGAAATTCCAGATCGCCGCGCCCTTTACCCCGGTGACGGGGCGGCGTTTCCTGACCCTGCCGGGGTTCGAGGAAACCGGCATGTCCGCGCTTGTGCAGGGCGCGGTCGAGATTGCGGCGAAGAACGGTATCAGCTCGCTCCACGCCACGTTCTGCACGGGCCCCGAGGCGGAGATGGGCGAAAAGCTGGGGCTGATGCACCGGATCGGCAGCCAGTATCACTGGGAAAACCCGGGCTACCGCGATTTCGACGCGTTCCTGGCGGCGCTGAATTCGCGCAAGCGCAAGACCATCCGCAAGGAACGCCAGCGCGCGCAGGCGTTCGGCGGCGAGATCGTGCACCTGACCGGCGATACCATCCGCCCGGCCCATTGGGATGCGTTCTGGGCGTTCTACCAGGACACCGGAGCGCGGAAATGGGGGCACCCCTATCTGACGCGGCAATTCTTTGATATCGTTCACGAAACCATGCGCGACGACGTGCTGCTGGTGCTGGCGATGCGGGGCGGGCAGCCGGTGGCGGGGGCGCTGAACTTCATCGGGCGGACGGCGCTTTTCGGCCGGTATTGGGGCTGTATCGAGGATCACCCCTGCCTGCATTTCGAGTGCTGTTATTATCAGGCGATGGATTACGCGATTGCGCACGGCCTGGAACGGGTCGAGGCGGGGGCGCAGGGTGAGCACAAGATCGCCCGCGGATACCTGCCGCGCCGCACGCATTCGCTGCACTGGATCGCCGATCCCGGCTTTGCCCGGGCGGTGGCGCAATTCCTGCGGGCCGAACGGGGCGCGGTGGATGAAGAGGTTGAAATCCTTACGGATTACGGCCCCTTTCGGAAGACAGAAGGAAGGGAAACGGAATGACCGAGAAGCTGAGCGATACAGGCCGCAAGACCATGCTGGAGCCGCTTTTGCAGAACGGCTGGACGCTGGACGAAGGGCGGGATGCGATTTCCAAGGAGTTCGTCTTTGCCGATTTCGTGACCGCCTTCGGATTCATGACCCGCGCGGCGATCTGGGCCGAGAAATGGGACCATCATCCCGAGTGGTCCAACGTCTACAAGACGGTGAACGTGACGCTGACGACGCACGATGTCGAGGGGCTTTCGTCGCTGGATGTGAAGCTGGCGCGCAAGCTGGACCAGATCGCGGGCTGAGCCCCGCACGGCGCGTTAACCGCGCGGTCGGGGCGTGAAACCGCGCGGTTCCTGACAAGAGGTTAACAGAAATCGCGCGGTTTCCGGGCGATAGCGCGCGATTCCTGACGAAAGGTAAACGGGTTTCGGGCGATTTGCCGGGAAATCCGGCCTGATCCGGCACCTGCGGGCCAGAACCGCGCGGTTTCGGGTGCAAACCGCGCGGCGGTTAAGGTTTTGGGTCGATGGCCGCCCGGGGCCTGCCCCCGGCTTGCGAACGAAACACCCCGCCCGGAACGGCCGCGCCCCTGCTATGGCCTCTGTAGCAAGACGGTCTAACGGCCCCCGCCTCCCCTAAACCGAGACGTTTTCCAGAAGCGATTGCCGCGAGACATCGGCCTTGGTGCCGGACATGACGACCTCGCCCCGGCGCAGCACGCAGAAGCGGTCGGCAAGGTCGTAGGCGAAGTCGAAATACTGCTCGACCAGCACGATGGCCATGCGGCCCTCGTCGCGCAGCTTGCGGATCACGTCGCCGATCATCTGGATGATGTTGGGCTGGATGCCCTCGGTCGGTTCGTCCATCAGCAACAGCTTGGGCCGCGTGATCAGCGCGCGGGCGATGGCGAGCTGCTGCTGCTGGCCGCCCGACAGGTCGCCGCCGCGGCGGTTCTGCATCTCTTTCAGGACGGGAAACAGATCGAAGATTTCGGCGGGGATCGTGCGTTCGGATTTCGGGAGGATGGAGAACCCGGTTTCCAGGTTCTCGCGCACGGTCAGCAGGGGAAAGATCTCGCGCCCCTGCGAGACGAGCGCCACGCCCTTGCGCGCCAGTTGATGCGCCGGCAGCCGGGGCAGGGTTTCACCGTCGAGGACGACCTCGCCGCCGGTGCGCGGATGGCGCCCGGCGATGGCGCGGATCAGGGATGTCTTGCCGACCCCGTTCGTACCCATGACGCAGGTGACCTTGCCCCGGTCGGCGGTCAGGTCGACGCCGTGCAGGATCTGGGAATGCCCGTAATGCAGCGTCAGGCCGCGCACGTCGAGCATGGCGTTACCGTCCGAGATAGACATCAATCACCTCCTTGTTGGCCGTGACGTGATCGAGCGAGCCTTCGGCCAGCACCGAACCTTCGTGCAGGACGGTGACCCGGCAGTTCAGCCTGCGGATGAATTCCATGTCGTGTTCGACCACCACAACCGCGCGGGTGCGGGCCGCCTCGACGAGGATCTCGGTGGTGTGTTCACGCTCGGCCGGGGTCATGCCGGCGGCGGGTTCGTCCACCAGCAGAAGGCGCGGTTCCTGCGCCAGCAGCATCCCGATCTCAAGCCATTGCTTCTGGCCGTGCGACAGCTCCCCTGCCTTGCGCGGCAGCGCGTCGGCCAGCCCGATCTCGGAAGCGAGGTCGCGCACGCGGTCCAGATCCTCTTGCGCGGGGCGCCAGACCAGCACGGCGAAGGGCCCGCGCGCGTTGCTGAGGGCCATCAGCAGGTTTTCCTGCACGCTCTGGTCCTCGAACACGGTGGGTTTCTGGAACTTTCGCCCCACGCCGGCGCGGGCGATCTGCGCCTCGGACATCTTCAGCAGCGACACGGATTTCTCGCCCCACAGGATCGTGCCGCTGTCGGGTCGGGTCTTGCCGGTGATGATGTCCATGAAGGTGGTCTTGCCCGCCCCGTTCGGGCCGATGATGGCGCGCAGCTCGGCCTGACCGATGGCGAAGGACAGGTTGTTGATCGCCCTGAACCCGTCGAACGTGACCGACACGCCCGACACTTCCAGAAGTGTGCTCATTCGGTGGCCTCCTTTTCGCGCAGGGCGCCGTGGTCGGGGCCAAGATCGGCGCCGTGGCGGTCCGGGTGCCTGAAGCCTGCCCACAGGTCGAACAGCCCGCCGATGCCCTTGGGCGCGAACAGCGTGACCGCGACGAAGGACAGCCCCAAAAGGATCGTCCACCAGTCCACCCATGAAATCGTGTAGAACCCGAGGTTGATATCGGGGGCCTGCCCGCCGGTGAACCAGGTGGAGACAAGGCTGACGAACACCGCCCCGATCACCGCGCCATACAGCCGCCCGCGCCCGCCGATGGCGACCCAGACGGCAAGGTAGATCGACGCGATGGGCGCGATTTCGGCGGGGTTGATGATACCGGCCTGCGGATAATAAAGCGCCCCGGCGATGCCCGCGATCATGGCCGTCACGGTGAACAGGAACAGCTTGTAGCCCTCGACCGAGTAGCCGAGGAAGCGCACGCGCGCCTCGTTGTCGCGGATGCCGCGGATGACGCTGCCGAACTTGCCCGACACGATCCATGCCGCGAACAGGTATCCCAGCGCCAGCGCGGCGGCAGAGGCCCAGAAGAACCAGATCGACAGAACCGATTGCGGGACGTGATCGAGATGCGGGATGTTCTGCAGCCCGGACAGTCCGTTATTGCCGCGCAGCCCGCTGTCGTTCTGGAACAGGTAGAGCGCCAGCGCCAGCGTCATCGCCTGTGTCAGAATCGACAGGTAAACGCCGGTGACGCGGCTGCGGAACGCCAGCCAGCCGAACACCAGCGCCAGAAGGCCCGGCACCGCGACCACCAGCAAGAGCTGCAGCGCCAGGCTGTCGGCAAAGGCCCAGACCAGCGGAAACTCGGACGATCCCACCACGCCGAATATCTGCGTGCCGATGGCGTCCACGATCTCGGACTCGGACGGCGGGATGGTCGCGTTCGCCATCGAATCGGTCACGATCTGGCGGGTGCGTTCGTACATCAGCCACATGCCGATCATGTAGCCGCCCAGCCCGAAAAAGGCGAAATGCCCGAGGCTGAGGATACCGGCATAGCCCCACACAAGGTCCATCGCCACGGCGACCAGCGCCAGCGTCAGCGTCTTGCCCAGCGTCTTGACGAAGCTGGTTGAGATCAGCCCGACGCCGAAGCCCTCGGACAGGCCGGTGACCAGCAGGGTGAACAGCGCCAGCACGGCCAGGAAGACCAGGACCGAGGGGTTGCGCGCGACAAAGCTGCGGCGGGGCTGGGAAAGCGGTGTCCTGCTCATTGCCCGGCCCCCGGCGTGTGGGCGGGGGTCAGAACACCCGTTGCGACCGTCGTGACAGGAAGAAGCCGTTGCCGCTGCGGTTGCGGCAGGTCAGGCCGGTTTTCTCCGACTGGCAGGTGATGTCGCCGAAATTGCCCGTCTCGCCATAGGGCGCGACATCCGTATAGGTCGATTTGCGCGGCGCCGGCCCGCAGACGACGCGCGCCGGGCCGGTGCTGCCCAGGTCGAAATGGTGCCCCCAGACGCCCGGGCAATTGCCCGGATCGGGCCATGCGGGCGGGCCGCCGCGTTCGACGATCGAACAGGAAATGTCGCTGCTTCCCTGCGCTCCCCCGGCAAGCGAGCCGTTGCAGTAGATGTTCCCCGATGGTGTGCGAAACCCGTAGCCATCGGCGCGGGCGCCGGTGGCGGCGGCGAAAATGCAAAGCGCGATCAATGTCTTCATCTGAAATCCCCCTGTTGGCGGGCCGTGAAACCGGGCCCTCGTTACGGGCTGGCAATTGCCTGAGATCCATTGGTCAGTCTCCTGCGGCGCGGCCCTTGAGGGCGATGATACCCCTTGGACGGAACTGGATGAAGATAATGATGAAGACGATCATGTAGGTCTGCGCCGCGAGCGTGTTCGAGGGGTTCAGCCACTCGATGCCCTTTTGCAGCCCGCCGATCAGGCCCGCCCCGAGAAGCGTGCCCCAGATATTGCCGACCCCGCCGACGACGACCGTCATGAAGCTCTGGACGATGTAATCCTGCCCGAGTTCCGAGGTGACCTTGGCAAAGAGGCCGATGGCCACGCCCGCGATCCCCGCGATCCCCGAGCCGAGCCCGAAGGTCAGCATGTTCACCCGCCCCGGGTTGATGCCCATCGCCCCGGCCATGCCCGGATTCTGCGTGACCGCGCGGGTTTCCAGCCCCAGCCGGGTGCGTTTCATCACGAACAGGAACAGCGCCAGAAAGATCATCGCCAGCACGAAGATCGCGATCCGTATGTACGAGATCGACACCACGTCGTTCAGCACCAGCGAGCCCCCCAGCCAGTCCGGTGCGGTCAGCGGTCGGGCCTGTGTGCCGAAGATGTTCTTGAACAGCTGTTGCAGCGCGATGGAGACGCCGAAGGTGGCCAGCAGCGTTTCCAGCGGGCGGTTGTAGAGCCAGCGGATCACCAGCCGTTCCAGCGCGACCCCGGCGGCGAAGGTCACCGCAAAGGCCAGCGGGATCGCCACGATGATCGAGGCGGTGTGGTTCGGGATGACCTGCTGCACCACGTAGCCGGTATAGGCGCCGATCATGATGAATTCGCCATGCGCCATGTTGATGACGCCCATCACCCCGAAGGTGATGGCCAGCCCGATGGCCGCAAGGAAATAGATCGAGGCCAGCGATACCGCGTCCAGCCCGAGATCGAGCGCCTGGTTCAGCCCGACCCTGGTGTTGATCCGTTGCAGGGCGGCCTCGGCGGCGGCGGTCACGGCGGGGGACGGTTCGGCATAGATCGCGGCGAAGCGGTGCGCCGCAAGCGCGTCGTCCACCGCCTGTTCGGTCAGGTAGGGGGGCACGATGCCCTGCGCGGCAAGGGCGTTATAGGCTTCGATCCGCCTGGCGGGGTCCGACATGGTGTGCACCGGCACGCCGGCCACCGCGCCATCGCTTATATTGGCGCTCAGCGCCTCGCGCAGCGATGCGGGGGTGATCCGCGCGGGGGCGAGGCCGGCCTCGACCAGCATCGCGTAGGCCGCGTCGCGCGACAGCGCGTCGCTGCCGGAATCGAGACGCCGCGCGACGTTGACGGTTTCGGGCGGGGCGCCTTCGAACACCTGCAGCCGGGTCGCCACCAGCGGGTTCAGCGTGGCGCGCACATCCACGCCCAGATCGCCCGACATGTCGCCGATCGCCGCGACGCGCGCGGCATCGTCGGGGTCGTAGGAGATGGTCAGCAGCCGCTCCAACCGTTGTTTCCGCGCCTTCAGCCCGGCGTCCTGCTCGGGCTCTATCGAGGCGCGCAGCGGCGCCAGAAGATCGGCATTGGCCCCCCGTTCCAGCGATGCCAGCGCATCCGCGCGGCGCGTCCGGTCGGGATCGTTAAGCTGAAAGGTGACGAGCGCGGTGCCGATCAGCGCGCGAATGCCGGAATTGGGCTTGATCTGGTCCAGCGCATCCTTGGGCGCGGTGCCGGCGGTGGCGCCGGTATCGAAATCCGTCAGGAGATAGCCGTCATCGCCGGGTTCCGCGCGAAAGAACAGACCATCCGCCTTGCGATACCACATGTCCCTGGCCTGCCATGCCTCGAGCACGGCCTGCGCCTGCGGCAGACCCGAGCCCGCCACCGCGTCGATCGCCGGCTGGATCGTCCTGCGAGAGCTTTCGAGGATGATGTCGGAATGGGCCTGCAAGATCGCCTGCATCGGGCCCGTTTCGTCCTGCGCGTCTGCCGGAAGCGACAGCAGGAACACCGCACAGGCGGCCAGTAAGATGCGTTTCAACATGTGGTCCCGCGCGTCTGAGGCGCGGCGGCAGGGTTCGACCCGCCGCCGCGGATTACCTTAGTAGTTGGATTTGATCTGCACGCAGGACTCGGTTTCGGTATTGTACATACCGCAGGCCAGATCCTTCCAATCCGAGGTCAGGACCGCCGATTCCGGCAGGAAGTCGGTCCAGGCGTCGCCCGGCACCGGATCGGTTTCCGAGATGATGTCGAACTGACCGTCGGCCAGGATCTCGCCGATCAGCACCGGCTTGGCGAGGTGGTGGTTGGTGCCCATCACGGCGGTGCCGCCGGTCAGGTTCGGAAACTCCTGGCCCCACATCGCCTCGCGCACGGCGTCGACATCGGTGGTTTCGGCGGCGGTCACGGCATTCACCCACATGTTGAAGCCGATGTAATGCGCCTCCATCGGGTCGTTGGTCACGCGGGCATCGTCGCCGATGAAGCTGTGCCAGGCCTCGATGAATTCGGCATTGGCGGGCGTGTCGGCGGACATGAAATAGTTCCAGGCCGCGAGGTGGCCGACAAGGTTGGCGGTGTCGAGGCCGGAAAGTTCCTCTTCGCCGACCGAGAAGGCGACGACGGGAATATCCTCGGCCGAGATGCCCTGGGCGGCCAGTTCCTTGTAAAAGCCGATATTGGCGTCGCCGTTGATCGTCGAGACAACGCCGACCTTCTTGCCGTCGGCGGCCAGCGCGACGACATCCGACACGATCTTGGACCAGTCGGAATGGCCGAAGGGCGTGTAGTTCACGAAGATGTCTTCGGCGGCGATGCCCTTGGATTTCAGGTAGGATTCGAGAATGTTGTTCGTGGTGCGCGGATACACGTAGTCGGTGCCGAGCAGGGCGAATTTCTCGACCCCGAGTTCATCGAGGTAGTAATCCACCGCCGGGATCGCCTGCTGGTTCGGCGCGGCGCCGGTGTAGAACACGTTTTTCGAGCTTTCCTCGCCCTCGTACTGGACGGGGTAGAACAGCAGCCCGTTCAGTTCCTCGATCACCGGCAGCACGGATTTGCGCGACACGCTGGTCCAGTTGCCAAAGATCACGTCGACCTCGTGCACGGTCAGCAGCTCGCGCGCCTTTTCCGCGAAAAGCGGCCAGTCCGAGGCCGGATCGACCACGACGGCCTCAAGCTCGCAGCCCAGAACGCCGCCCTTCTTGTTCTGCTGGTCCACCAGCATGAGCATGGTGTCCTTAAGGGTGGTTTCGGAAATGGCCATGGTGCCGGACAGCGAGTGCAGGACACCCACCTTGATCGGGCAGTCGGCGGCCGAGGCCGCGCCGCTCATCGCGGCGACGGCCACGGTTCCGGCTAGAAAGGTTTTCAATGATTTCATAAGTCTCTCCCAATACGGGGCCGCCGGCAGCTTGCCCCGAAAGGCGATTTGCGGCAGGACGGTCCCGCAACTGTTGTTGCGCTCGTGTGGCGGTCGGACCGAGGTGCAATTCGCAAGACCGCCACACACCCCCGGATGCGCCTGGCACATTCAGCGGCGGTGCGTGGAAACCATTTTCCACCGCCTTTCCCGACACAAGGAAACGCGCGATGCGCGGCGCGGAATGCCCCCGCCTGCCCGTTTTTTCAGCGGGCGCAGGGGGCGGTGCGCAAAAATGCGGCCACGAAATGCTGCGTCGCAGAATGACTCCTGACAGTCGCAGCCGTGCAATTGTTCACTGTTTGTTCTGAAGTTTGATATACTTCCCCATGCAGTTGATTCTGATACACGACGACCGGACCGGGCGGTTGCAGGCCGCTCACGGGTGGCTTCGGCACTGTTTCGGGCCGCCGGGCCCCTATCGGTTGCTCGACCCGGTGTCGCAGCTGGTCATGGGGCTGATCGGCGGCCGGACGCGCGGCGCGGTGTCGGCGGCGGCCTTTATGCGTCTGCGGCAGCGGTTCGCCTGCTGGGAAAGCCTGCGGGATGCGCCGGTGGCCGAGATCCTGCCGCTGATCGCGGGCGTCAGTTTTGCCGAGGTCAAGGCGCCCCGGCTGCCGGCGGCGCTGCGGATGGTTACCGCCCGCCGGGGGGCGCTGACGCTGGATTTCCTGGCGGGCTGGCCCGACGGTGCCGCGCTGGACTGGCTGGAGCGGTTGCCGGGCGTGGGGCGCAAGACGGCCGCGACGGTGCTGAATTTCAGCACGCTTCGCAAGCCGGTGCTGGTCATCGACACGCATCACCTGCGGGTGATCCGCCGCCTTGGCCTTGTCGGGCCGCGTGCCGGTATCGCCGAGGCCCATGACTGCCTGACGCCGCTGTTGCCATCCGGCTGGGGCGCGGCCGAGATCGACGACCATCACCAGCTTGTCAAAACGCTGGGGCAGCGGTTTTGCCGCCCGTCGCGGCCTGCCTGTCCGGCCTGCCCGCTGCGCGCGCTGTGCCTGCAGGGGGTGCCGCGGCGGAGGTGAAACCCCGGGCCGGGCGCGTGGCGCGGGAAAAAATCCGCCGGTGGTGTGATCTATATATTGACAGTTTTTCCCTGCCGACACCAATATGAGGTTGCTTTGGTTCTTGCGGGGTGACTCGCAAGCGAAGAGGGAAGCCGGTAGGGACACAAGTCCGACTCCGGCGCTGCCCCCGCAACTGTATGCGGCGAGCCGAGGCCCGAAACCACTGGTGCGATCGCACCGGGAAGGCGGGCCGAAGCGTTCGAGCCGCGAGCCAGGAGACCTGCCAGGGCGATGTGAACGACGACCGCGGGCGGAGGGCCCGGGCGCGTGGCCGGTCGCCATCGGGGCGGTCCGTGCCGTGCTCCATGCCCTTGTGCCGCACCAAGATGCAAGGGACAGAGCGCATGACCATCACCGTCTATTCCAAACCGGCCTGCGTGCAATGCACCGCCACCACCCGCGCGCTGGATGCGCGGGGCCTGCCTTACGAGGTCATCGACCTGACCGAGGATGCCGGGGCGATGGCCCGCGTGCAGGAGCTGGGCTATCGGCAGGCGCCCGTCGTCGTCGCGGGCGACGATCACTGGGCGGGCTTTCGCCCCGACATGATCGGCCGGCTGTCCTGAACCGATGGGCGGGCTGGTCTATTTCTCAAGCGCGTCGGGCAACACCGCGCGCCTGGTCGGGCGGCTGGGCCTGCCCGCCTGCCGCATACCGCGGCGGGCCGGCGATCCGGTGCCGGCGATTACCGAACCCTTCGTGCTGATCTGCCCGACCTATGCCGACGGGTACGGGCGCGGCGCGGTGCCGAAACAGGTGATCCGGTTCCTGAACGATCCCGCCACCCGCGCGCTGCTGCGCGGGGTGATCGCCGGGGGCAACCGCAATTTCGGCAAGCTGTTCGCCCTGTCGGGCGACGTGATTTCCGCCAGGTGCAACGTGCCGCTGCTTTACCGGTTCGAACTGGCCGGAACCGGGGAAGACACCACCCGCATCCGCGCGGGGCTTGCCCGTTTCCGGGCCGAAGAAGAGGACAAGACATGCTTGACGCAAGCGTAACCGCCGATCTCGATTATCACGCGCTGAACGCGATGCTGAACCTTTATGACGACGAGGGGCGCATCCAGTTCGAGGCCGACCGCATGGCGGCGCGGCAGTATTTCCTGCAGCACGTCAACCAGAACACCGTGTTCTTTCACTCGCTGGACGAGAAGCTGGGTTACCTGGTCCACGAGGGCTATTACGAGGCCGGGGTGCTGGACCAGTATTCCAGGAATTTCCAGCGCAGGATCTGGGACGCGGCCTATGACAGGAAGTTCCGGTTTCCGTCCTTCCTGGGCGCGTTCAAGTATTACACCTCCTACACGCTGAAAACCCGCGACGGGCAGCGTTACCTTGAACGCTATGAGGATCGCGTGGTGATGAACGCGCTGACGCTGGCGCGCGGGGACGAGGCGCTGGCGATGCGGCTGATGGCCGAGATCATCGAGGGCCGGTTCCAGCCCGCGACGCCGACCTTCCTGAACGCCGGCAAGACGGCGCGGGGCGAGTTCGTATCCTGTTTCCTGCTGCGGCTGGAGGACAACATGGAAAGCATCGGGCGCGGCATCAATTCGGCCCTGCAACTGTCCAAGCGGGGCGGTGGCGTGGCGCTGATGCTGACCAACATCCGCGAGCATGGCGCGCCGATCAAGGGGATCGAGAACCAGTCGTCGGGCGTGATCCCGGTGATGAAGCTGCTGGAGGACAGTTTTTCCTATGCCAACCAGCTTGGCGCGCGGCAGGGGGCGGGGGCGGTGTACCTGAACGCGCATCACCCCGATATCCTGCGGTTCCTGGACACCAAGCGCGAGAACGCGGACGAGAAGATCCGCATCAAGACGCTGTCGCTTGGCGTGGTGATCCCCGATATCACCTTCGCGCTGGCGAAGCGAAACGAGGATATGTACCTGTTCTCGCCGCATGACGTGGAAAAGGTGTATGGCTGCGCCTTCTCGGACATATCGGTTACCGGGAAATACCACGAGATGGTGGACGATCCGCGCATCCGCAAGAAGAAGATCAATGCGCGGGCGTTCTTTCAGACCATCGCGGAGATCCAGTTCGAGTCGGGCTATCCCTATATCATGTTCGAGGACACGGTGAACCGCGCCAACCCGATCGCCGGGCGTATCGCCATGTCGAACCTGTGTTCCGAGATCCTGCAGGTGAACGAGGCGTCGCGTTTCAACGACGACCTGAGCTATGCCCATACGGGCACCGACATTTCCTGCAACCTCGGTTCCATGAACATCGCCCGCGCGATGGATGGCGGCGATCTGGGCGGCAGCGTGGAAACGGCGATCCGGGCGCTGAGCGCGGTGTCGGAGATGAGCGCCATCGACAGCGTGCCGTCGATCCGCCGCGGCAATGACGAGGGGCACGCCATCGGGCTGGGGCAGATGAACCTGCACGGCTACCTTGCGCGGGAACGCATTCATTACGGCAGCCCCGAGGGGATCGACTTTACCAATATCTATTTCTGCACCGTGCTTTTTCACGCGCTGGCGGCCTCGAACGCGCTGGCGCGGGAAAAGGGGCGCCGCTTTGCGGGGTTCGCCGAGTCGGCCTATGCCGATGGCAGTTTCTTCGAAAAATATGTCAGCCGCGACTGGCAGCCGGAAACCGACCGGGTGAAAGAGCTGTTCGCGCAGGCGGGGATCGCCGTGCCGGACCGCGAGGAATGGGCCGCCCTGCGCGACGCGGTGATGGCCGACGGGCTTTATAACCGCAACCTGCAGGCGGTGCCGCCGACGGGGTCGATCAGCTATATCAACTATGCCACGTCCTCGATCCACCCGATCACGGCGAAGATCGAGATCCGCAAGGAGGGCAAGATCGGGCGCGTCTATTACCCCGCGCCCTACATGACCAACGACAACCTGGAATTCTACCGCGATGCGTATGAGATCGGGCCCGACGCGATCATCGACACCTATGCCGCCGCGACGCAGCACGTGGACCAGGGCCTTTCGCTGACGCTGTTCTTTCCCGCCGAGGCCACGACGCGCGACATCAACCGCGCCCAGATCCATGCGTGGAAGAAAGGGATCAAGACGATCTATTATATCCGGCTGCGCCAGATGGCCCTTGAAGGGACCGAGGTGCAGGGCTGCGTTTCCTGTTCGCTGTAAGGAGCATCCCGATGAAAGACACCGACCACACCCGCCCCGTCCCGCGTGCCGTCAACTGGAACCGGCTGGAGGACGAGATCGACCTGGATGTCTGGAACCGCCTGACGGTGAATTTCTGGCTGCCCGAGAAGGTGCCGCTGTCGAACGACATCCCGGGCTGGTCGCAGCTGACGCCCGGGGAACAGACGCTGACGATCCGCGTCTTTACCGGGCTGACGCTGCTGGACACGATCCAGAACACGGTGGGCGCACCGGCGCTGATGGCGGATGCGATCACGCCGCATGAAGAGGCGGTGCTGAGCAATATCGCCTTCATGGAGGCGGTTCATGCGCGCAGCTATTCCTCGGTCTTTTCGACGCTGTGCCAGACGGCCGAGGTGGACGAGGCGTTCCGCTGGTCGGCCGAGAACGAGCACCTGCAGGCCAAGTCGCGGCTGATCCTGGACGAATACGATGCCGCGGCCTCGCCCCTGCGCAGGAAGGTGGCCAGCGTGTTCCTGGAATCCTTCCTGTTCTATTCCGGCTTCTACCTGCCGATGCACTGGTCGAGCCGCGCGCGGCTGACCAATACCGCCGACCTGATCCGCCTGATCATCCGCGACGAGGCGATCCACGGCTATTACATCGGCTACAAGTTCCAGCGCGGGATGGAGCGGCTGCCCGAGGCCGGCCGGCAGGAGATCAAGGATTTCGCCTTTGGCCTGCTGTTCGACCTCTACGAGATCGAGGCGCGCTATACCGAGCAGTTGTACGACGGGCTGGGGCTGAGCGAGGATGTGAAGCATTTCCTGCATTACAACGCCAACAAGGCGTTACAGAACCTCGGGTTCGAGGCGCTGTTCCCCGAAGAGGCGTGCAGGGTGAACCCCGCGATCATGGCCGCGCTGTCGCCCAATTCGGACGAGAACCACGATTTCTTTTCCGGCTCCGGGTCAAGCTACGTGATCGGAAAGGCCGTGGCGACCGAGGATGACGACTGGGATTTCTGAGGCCGGTGCGCAAGGGGGGGCGCTGCCCCCCTCGGCCTTGCGGCCTCACCCCCCGGAGTATTTGGGGAACGATGAAGCCGTGGGCATCAGCCGCCGGCGAGGTACTTCCCGGCATAGGCGTCGTACCAGTCGAGGCTGGCGGGATTGGCCATGGCATCGCGGGTGGCGGCCTTTGCCATTGGCTGACCGAGGAGGCGTTTCTTGATCGGCACCTCCATCTTCTTGCCGGTAAGGGTGTAGGGGATGTCGGGCGCAGCCTCGATCCGGTCGGGGACGTGGCGGGGCGAGGCGCGGGATTTCAGGTCGGCGACGATCGCGGCGCGCAGCCCGTCGGTGAGCGCCGCACCGGGGGCCAGTTTCAGGAACAGGATCATGCAGCTTTCGCGGCCGAGATATTCGAGATCCACCACAAGGCTGTCGGCCACGTCCTCGTGATCCTCGACCACGCGGTAGATGTCGGCGGTGCCCATGCGGATGCCGTGGCGGTTGATCGTGGCGTCCGAGCGGCCATAGATGATCGCGCCGCCATGGGGGGTGATCTTTACCCAGTCGCCGTGGCGCCAGATGCCGGGATAGGTTTCGAAATAGCTGGATTTGTAACGCACGTCCCCCTTGTCACCCCAGAAACGGAGCGGCATCGAGGGCATGGGGACGGTGCAGACAAGCTCGCCCACCTCGTCGATGAGGGGGTTGCCGTCGTCGTCGAACGCCTCGACCGCGGCGCCGAGGGCGCGGCACTGCATTTCGCCGATATGGACGGGCAGCATCGGGTTGCCGGCCAGAAAGGCGCCGGCGAAATCGGTGCCGCCGGCGATGGGCGACAGCCAGATGTCGTCACCCAGTTCGGACCAGATCCATTCATACGCCTCGGGCGGGAGGGGGGAGCCGGTGGAGCCCACGGCGCGCAGCGTTTGCAGGTTGGCGACCTCGCGCGGGTGGACACCGGATTTCATCGCGCCGATGAAATACGCCGCGCCGGCGCCGAACGAGGTCACGCCGGCCTTTTCGATGAAGCGCCAGAGCCGGCCGGCATCGGGGTGGTTGGGGTTGCCTTCGGCCAGCGCGATGGTGGAGCCGGTCAGCAGGCCCGCGATCTGGGCGTTCCACATGATCCAGCCGGTCGAGGTGAACCAGCTGAAGGTGTCGCCGGGGCCGAGGTTGCCGTGCAGCCCCTGCAGCACGAGATGTTCCAGCACGATGCCGCCATGCCCGTGCACGATGGGTTTCGGGCTGCCGGTGGTGCCCGAGGAATAGACCACCCAGAGCGGGTGATCGAAGGGCAGTTTCACCGGCGCGGGCGCGGCGGGTTTGGCCAGCAGGCCGGCCCAGCCGTGGCGGGTGGTGTGGCGCGGGTCGATGCCCGGCGCTGCGTCGAGGCTGATCCAGTGGTCCAGCGTCGGCAGCCCGTCGATCAGCGCCTGCACCTCGGCCCCGCGGTCGCGCCATTTGCCGGTGAAATCGTAGCCCGAGATCGTGAAGATCGCCTTCGGCCCGATCTGGCCGAAGCGTTCCAGGACCGTGGGCGCGCCCATGTCGGTGGCGCAGACCGACCATGTGGCGCCGATCGAGGCGCAGGCGAGGAAGGCGACGATCGTGTCGGGCGTGTTGGGCAGGTAGCCCACCACGCGGTCGCCGGTTTCGATGCCCATGCCGCGCAGGCTGGCGGCCAGGGCGCCGACGCGGGCGGTGAGGTCGTCCCATGTGAGGGTGGTCAGCGTGCCATCCTCGGCCTCGTGATGGATGGCCGGGTGGCCGGGGCGGACGTGGCGCAGCACCTGGTCGACATAGTTGAGCGTCGCGCCGGGGAACCAGACCGCGCCGGGCATGGCGGATTTCGCCAGCGCGGTGTCGAACGGGGTGGGCGAGGTGAGGCCGTAATAGTCCCAGATCGTGCGCCAGAAGGTGTCGGGGTCGGTGATCGACCATTGCCAAAGCGCGTCGTAATCGGTGAAATCGAGGCCGCGTTCGGTCCGCAGCCAGCGCATATAGGCCGCCATCGTGCTGGTTTCGGCAAGCTCTGCCGGCGGTGTCCAGAGACCGTTTTCGATGCCCATGCCGTGCCCCTCCCTGTCGGCTTGGCGGGCATGGTTTGCGGCGGGCGGCCCCGGTGTCAAGCCCGCCCGCCGCGCAGCGGTGCGTTACATCGCGTCGAGCAGCCCCTCACCCGCGGAGGTTTCGCAGGTGCCGGGGCTTTCCTCGGGGTTGAGCACCTTGACGGTGCCGTCCTCGACCAGCATGGCATAGCGCCTGGAACGCGCGATCAGACCGGCGGGCGGTGCGTCGAAATCCATGCCGATGGCCCTGGTGAATTCGCTGCCCGCGTCCGACAGCATGGTGATGCCGGCCTGGGTCGCGCCGGTGGCCTCGCCCCAGGCGCCCATCACGAAGGGGTCGTTGACCGCGATGCAGATGATTTCGTCCACGCCCTTCGCGGCGAACTGGTCCTTGGTGCGGATGAAGCTGGGCACATGGGCGGAATGGCAGGTGGGGGTAAAGGCGCCCGGCACCGCGAAGATCGCCACCTTGCGGCCCCTGAGCTTGTCCGAAAGCTGCACCGGCTCGGGGCCCTTGTCGCCCATCCGGGTCAGGGTTGCGTCGGGCAGCGTGTCGCCAACGGAAATCGTCATGGTTTGTCCTCTTCGTTCTCGCTTGGGTTTGCGTTTCCTGTGAGCGTGGATATAGGGTCGGTTCGCTGACAAGACCAACGGAATCCTGCGGGAGGGTGCGAGATGACCGATGTGGTGGTGGTTGGGGCCGGGCAGGCCGGTGCATCGCTGGTGGCAAAGCTGCGCGCCCTCGGCTTTGACGGGCGCATCACGATGATCGGCGAAGAACCCGCGCCGCCCTATCAGCGCCCGCCGCTGAGCAAGAAATACCTGCTGGGCGAGATGGCGGTCGAGCGGTTGTATCTGCGGCCCGAAAGTTTCTATGCCGAAAACGCCATCGACCTGCATCTGAACGAAACGGTGACGGCAATCGACCGGGCCGACAAGGCGGTGATCGCGGGCGGGCGTAAGGTGCCGTATGACCACCTGGTGCTGGCCACGGGATCGGTGCCGCGGCGGCTGCCGCCGGCGATCGGCGGGGCGTTGCAGGGTGTTTTCACCGTGCGGACCCTGCGGGACGTGGACGGCATGGCGCCCGAGTTCCGCGAAGGGGCGCGGGTGCTGATCGTGGGTGGCGGGTATATCGGGCTGGAGGCGGCGGCGGTGGCGGCGTCGAAGGGGCTGAAGGTGGTGCTGGTCGAAGCGGCCGGCCGCATCCTGCAGCGCGTGGCTGCGCCGGAAACCAGCGCGTTCTTCCGTGAACTGCACAAGGCGCATGGCGTGGACATCCGCGAGGGCGTGGGGCTGGAGCGGCTGACCGGCGAGGGGCGTGTGAGCGGCGCTGTGCTGGCTGACGGCACCGAGCTGGCGCTGGATTTCGTGATCGTGGGCGTGGGGATCACGCCCGCCACCGAACTGGCCGAGGCGGCGGGGCTGGAGATCGAGAACGGCATCAGGGCCGACGAGCAGGGCCGCACCAGCGACCCGGCGATCTGGGCCGCGGGCGATTGCGCCAGCTTTCCGCACGGGGGCGGGCGTATCCGGCTGGAATCGGTGCCCAACGCCATCGACATGGGGGAATGCGTGGCCGAGAACATCATGGGCGCGGGCAAGACATACGTGCCGCAGCCGTGGTTCTGGTCGGATCAGTATGACGTCAAGCTGCAGATCGCGGGGCTGAATGCAGGCTATACCCGCGTGATCACGCGGCCGGGCGAGAAAGCGGGCAGCGTGTCGTTCTGGTATTTCGACGGCGAGCGGCTGCTGGCGGTGGATGCGGCCAACGATCCGCGTGCCTACATGGTGGGCAAGCGGTTGATCGACAACGGGAAAACCGCGTCGCCCGATGCCGTGGCCGACCCGGAGACCGACCTCAAGAGCCTGATGAAAGCGTGAGGATCATCGCGGGCGAATTCCGCGGCCGCCCGCTGGCCAGCCTGGGCAAGGGCGACGCGGGCGCGCATCTGCGCCCGACGACGGACAGGGTGCGCGAAAGCCTGTTCTCGCTGCTTATGGGCGGGCGGTTCGGTGACCCGGTCACCGATGCGCGGGTGCTGGACCTGTTCGCCGGGACCGGGGCGCTGGGGCTGGAGGCGCTGTCGCGCGGGGCGGCGGATGTCACGTTCGTGGAAAGCGGGCGCAAGGCGCAATCGCTGATCGCGCGCAACATCGCCACGCTGGGCGTGGGCGACCGCGCGCGCCTGCTGCGCCGCGATGCGCGGCGGCTGGGCGAGAACGCGGAGGCGCCCTGTTCGCTGATCTTTCTCGACCCGCCCTATGGCAAGGGGCTGGGCGAAGGTGCGCTGCGCTCTGCACGCGAAGGTGGTTGGATCGGAAACGGTGCGTTTATCGTCTGGGAGGAGGGTGCCGACATCATTCTGCCTCAATGGTGCTCTATCGAAGAGGTGAGACGCTACGGGGATACGACGATTACGTTACTGCGGGCGGAGTGATGAGAGACACGATCTATCTAACCTATTCTTGGCGGGACATCCCGGTTGCCAAGCTGACAAACCGTTTGACTGTGCGGTTCTTCGGGCCGCTGCGCTGGATCGCCCTGTTGCTGGCGGTGACGGTGCTGTTCGCCAGTTTCATACTGTTGCAAAAGCACGTCTTCCCGCACGAGTCGGGAACGCAGCTTTCGACGGTGCTGGCCGCGATGGCCTGTGCGCTGATGCTGGGGCTGGGCAACACGCTGGGCCACAAGCGGCTGCAGGCGGCGCTGATGGAGGCGCCGATCCGTCAGAAGGAATGCAGCCTGGCGATCAACCGGCACGGCATCGCCTCGGAAGGGGGCGCGTTGCATGCGCATGTCGAATGGTCCGACGTGACCGAGATCGCCGAGATGGGCAGCTTTGTCCTGATCATGCTGTCGCCGCTGGAATACATCCCGATCCCCGAATTCTCGCTGCCGCCAGACCTGAGCCGCTCCGACTTGGTGGCGCAGCTGCGCGAATGGCACGAAGCCGCGCAAGAGGTGGGTGAGGCGGAATTCGCCTGACGGGTGCTATATCCTGTAGGTCGGGTGGAACCGGCCGGCAGGCGACAGGGTGAAGATATCGACCCCGTCCGCCGTGACGCCGACCGAGTGTTCGAACTGCGCCGACAGGGATTTGTCGCGCGTTACCGCCGTCCAGTCGTCGGCCAGCACCTTGGTTTCGGGCCGTCCGAGGTTCACCATCGGTTCGATGGTGAAGAACATCCCCTCTTCCAGCAGCGGGCCGGTGCCGGGGCGCCCGTAATGCAGCACGTTGGGCGGGGCGTGGAACACGCGGCCCAGGCCGTGGCCGCAGAAATCGCGCACCACCGACATGCGGTGCCCTTCGACGAAGCTCTGGATCGCATGGCCGATATCGCCGAAGGTGTTGCCGGGCCTGACCTGCTCGATCCCCAGCATCAGCGCGTCATGGGTGATCTGGATCAGGCGTTCGGCCTTGCGGCTGAGCTTGCCCGCGACATACATCCGGCTGGTGTCGCCGTACCAGCCATCGACGATCACGGTGACGTCGATATTCAGGATATCGCCATCCTTGAGCTTCTTGTCGCCGGGGATGCCGTGGCAGACCACGTGGTTGATCGAGATGCACGAGGCATGGCGATAGCCCTTGTAGCCGATGGTCGCCGACGTGGCGCCGGCGGCGTTCACCTTGTCCTCGATGATGCGGTCGATTTCGGCCGTGGTCTGGCCGGGAAAGACGTGGTCGGCCACATCGTCGAGGATGCGGGCGGCCAGTTCGCCGGCCTTGTGCATGCCGGCGAAATCGCCCGTTTCGTGGATGCGGATGCCTTCGCGCGTGATGCGGCCCCGATGCGCTTCGTTCACCTTGCCGGCCCCTTTGCCGAATTTCAAAATCATGCGCCCTACTTAGGACAGAATTGTGCCAAGGGCCAGTGCGTCGAGTCGCAGCGCCTCAGGGCAGTTCAAAGGGCAGGGCGCGGCCCAGGGTGATTTCCCGCGGCGAGATGCGGCAATCGAAGGCCATGACCTCGACCCCGGCCGCTGCTGCGGCGGCCAGCCCCGCGGCATAGGCCGGGTCGATATCGGCGGCGATCGTGGTGCGCGCGCAATCGGTGCGCTGCACGAGGTAGAGCATCACCGCCCGCGCGCCCTGCGCCTTCATCGCGGAAAGTTCCTGCAGGTGTTTCAGGCCGCGCGCGGTGATGCTGTCGGGAAACTCGGCCAGGCCGGGCTGGCGCGACAGGGTGACGGATTTCACCTCGACATAGGTGTCGGGACCATCGCCCGTCAGCAGGAAGTCGATGCGCGAATGCGCGCCGTATTTCACCTCGGGGCGAACCATCGGCGCGGCGAGGCCGGGCACCTGCCCCGCGATCAGGGCATCCTTGAGTGCGCGGTTGGGCACCGAGGTATCGACGCCCGTGAAATGGCCGCCGTCATGTTCGACCAGGCGCCAGCCGTATTTCAGCTTTTTCTTCGGGTCGTCGTTGGGCTCCAGCCAGATGCGCGCGCCGGGATCGGCCAGCCCCATCATCGAGCCGGGATTGGCGCAATGCGCGGTGATTTCCCGACCGTCCGCCAGCCGGCAATCGGCCAGGAACCGCTTGTAGCGGCGGATCAGCACGGCGGGCACAAGAGGGGTTTGAAAGCGCATGAATGCGGGCCTATACCGTGACGGACGCCCACGCAAGGAGAGCCGCCGATGCCGAACCCCACCGCCGCCATGATCGTGATCGGGGATGAAATCCTGTCGGGGCGCACGCGCGATTCCAACCTGTATTACCTGGCGCAGGAACTGACCAAGGTGGGGATCGACCTGGCCGAGGCCCGGGTGGTCAGCGACGATGCCGGGGCCATCGAAGGCGCCGTGCGGGCGCTGAGCGGGGCCTATACCCACGTGTTCACCAGCGGCGGGATCGGGCCGACCCATGACGATATCACCGCCGATTGCGTGGCGCGGGCCTTTGACCGGGCGATCGACGTGCGCGACGATGCGCGCGCGGTCCTGCAGGCGCATTACGACCGGATGGGGACCGAGCTGAACGCCGCGCGGCTGCGCATGGCGCGCATCCCCGAAGGGGCGACGCTGATCGAGAACCCGGTTTCCGCCGCGCCTGGATTCGTCATCGAGAACGTGTACGTGATGGCGGGTGTGCCGGCGGTGTTCGAGGCGATGGTGGCCAGCGTGTTGCCGACGCTGGTGGGGGGCAGACCGCTGATGTCGCAAAGCCTGCGGATATTCCGGGGCGAGGGGGATATCGCCGGGCCGCTGGGCGAGCTGGCGGCGGATTTTCCCGACCTGTCGATCGGCTCCTACCCGTTCCAGAAGGATGGCGTTTACGGCGCGCAGATCGTCATTCGCGGGCAGGACGGGGCGCAGGTGGATGCGGCGATGACCCGCCTTTCGGAGATTTTCGGCGCATGACCCCCGATATCCAGACGCTTTACGACGTGGTGGACGGCACCTGGCCGGCCGCCGCGTTCCACCGCGAGGGGCCGTGGACGATCCGCGAGGGGCAGGGCGGCGGGCAGCGCGTGTCGGCGGCGACCGCCACGGAGCCGGTGACCGAGTCCGACATTCCGCGCGCCGAGGCGGCGATGCAGGCGCTGGGCCAGCCGCGCCTGTTCATGATCCGGCAGGGTGACGAGACGCTGGACGCGATGCTGGCGGCGCGGGGATACCGGGTTGTCGATCCGGTGAACCTTTATGTCGCGCCGGTTGCGGATATCGCCACCGAACGGCCGCCGCGCATCACCACCTTTACCGTGTGGGAGCCGCTGGCGATCCAGATCGACATCTGGGCCGAAGGGGGCATCGGGCCGGGCCGCATCGCGGTGATGCAGCGCGCGAAAGGGCCCAGGACCTCGCTTATCGGGCGGCTGAACGACCATCCCGGCGGCACCGGCTTCGTGGCGATCCATGACGGCACGGCGATGGTGCACGCGCTGGAGGTGCTGGAGCCTCAGCGCAAGCAGGGGATGGGCCGCTATTTCATGCGCGAGGCCGCGTTCTGGGCGCAGGCCAACGGCGCGACCCACCTGGCGGTGGCCTGCACGCAGGGTAACGAGGGGGCCAACGCGCTCTATTCTTCCCTCGGCATGACGCTTGTGGGACAGTACCATTATCGCAAGCACGAGGAGGATATCGCATGAGCCGCGACGACATGCCCACAGCCCTGAACCTGCCACAGGTCGATCCGCTGCCGGAGGCCACGCAGAAATATTTCGACATCTGCCAGGACAAGCTGGGGCTGGTGCCGAATGTGCTGCGCGCCCATGCCTTCGATATCGAGAAGCTGAACAGTTTTTCGGCGCTTTATAACGAGCTGATGCTGGCCGACAGCGGGCTGTCCAAGCTGGAGCGCGAGATGATCGCGGTGGCCGTCAGTTCGGTCAACCGCTGTTTCTACTGCCTGACGGCACATGGTCAGGCGGTGCGTGCGCTGTCGGGCGATCCGATGCTGGGCGAGGCGCTGGTGATGAATTACCGCGTGGCCGACATCACGCCGAAACAGCGTGCGATGCTGGATTTCGCGGTGAAGCTGACCGAGGAAAGCTATCGCATCGGCGAAGAGGACCGGCAGGCGCTGCGCGATCACGGGTTCAGCGACCGCGATATCTGGGACATCGCCAACGTGGCCGGGTTCTACAACATGACGAACCGGGTGGCCTCGGCGCTCGATATGCGTCCCAATGACGAGTATCACGCCCAGAACAGATGATCCGCCACGCCGTCGCCCTTGTTCTTTGTCTGGCGGGCACGTCCGTTCGGGCGCTTGACCTGACCTTGCCGGGCAATGCCCGGGCGATGGCCGAAACGGTCAGCGACCCCGACAGCTATGCGCTGCCGACCGGCCCTTACGAGGCGGGCCGCCTGCCGGTGCGGATGCTGGAGGGGGCGGTGTCGCGTCAGGCCTGGCGGATCGACGGGCAGGGCATGACGACGCTGCAGATATTCGCGCCGCTGCGCGCGCAGTTGAAGGCGGCGGGTTATGAGCTGCTGTTCGAATGCGCGGACGAGGATTGCGGCGGGTTCGATTTCCGGTTCGAGATCGAGGTGCTGCCGGCGCCGGCCATGTATGTCAGCCTGTCCGATTTCCGGCACCTGTCGGCGCGCAAGGGGCCGGAGGACCATGTCAGCCTGCTGGTCAGCCGCACGGGCCGCGCGGGGTTCGTGCAACTGATCCGGGTTGCGGCGCCGGGGGACGGCGCGGGGGCGCCCGGCCTGCATGTGCAGTCGGCGCCGGGCGGTGCAGCGGTGGCGGGCGGGGGCGACCTGGCGCAGCGGCTGGCCGGGCAAGGTTTTGCGATCCTCAAGGATCTGGAATTCGCCACCGGTTCGTCCGAGCTGAGCGATGGCGACTATGCCTCGCTTGCCGCGCTGGGGGCGTTCATGCGCGACAATCCACAGGCACGGATCGCGCTGGTGGGGCACACGGACGCGGTGGGCGCGCTCGATGGCAACATCGCCCTGTCGAAGCGCCGCGCGGCATCGGTGCTGGAACGGCTGGCCGCCGTGCATGGCATCCCGCGCGAGCGGATGGAGGCAGACGGCATGGGATACCTGTCGCCCATCGCGCCCAACACCACGCCCGAGGGCCGCGAGGCGAACCGCCGGGTCGAGGTGATCCTGCTGAACACCGAGTGAGCGGGGGGCGATTGCCCCCGCCCGTTACTCGGGCGTCACCGCCTGCGGGGCGCCGGTGGCCATGTTGGTGCCGATATAGGATTTCTTCGCCTCTTTCCACGCGGCGAACCCGCCGTCCAGATGGGCGATGTGCCTGACCCCGGCGGCAATCGCGGCGCGGGCCACGCGCTCGGACCGGACGCCCGAGCCGCAATGGAACACGATGCGCTTTTCCACCTGGTCGGGCAGCTTGTCGCCCCTGAAAAAGGCCAGCGGCATCAGCATCGCACCCTCGATATGTTCGAACATGTATTCCTGTGGGGTGCGCACGTCGATCAGCACGATTTCGTTGCGGTCGAATGCCTGTGCGACCTCGTCCACGGTCCATGTCTCGAAACTGGCGTCGCCCACTTTCTCGGTCTTCATTGCGCGTCTCCTTTGTTGGATATGTCAGAACCTGTTTGCCGGTATCTTGAAGTAAGAATGGCCATCGGATTCGGGTGTTGCAAGGCGCCCGCCGCGCAGGTTGACCTGAAGCGCGTAAAGCATCCGGTCGGGCAGGTTCAGCGTGGCGTCGCGGTCGTCGCGCAGCTTGCGGAATGCGGCCTCGGTCGTGCCGCCGCCGAGATGCTTGTTGGATGCCCTGTGTTCGGCCACCGTGGCCTCCCACGCGGGATCGGTGCGTTCGCCCACCGGGGGATAGTCGTGGCCGACGAACAGGCGGGTGTCGTCGGGCAGCGACAGGATGGATTGCAGGCTGTCCCACAGGTCTTTGGACGATCCGCCGGGGAAATCGGCGCGGCTGGTGCCGGAATCGACATGCATCAGCGTGTCGTGGACAAAACCCGCGTCGCCGATGACATAGGTGATTGACCCCAGCGTGTGGCCGGGGTGCAGCATGACCCGCACCTCGAGATCGCCGAGGGCAAAGCTGTCGCCATCCGCGAACAGCCGGTCGAAATCGCGGTCCACGTCGAAGGCGTCGGGCAGGTTGTAGAACCCGGCCCAGAGCGCGGCGATATCGCGGGTTTTGTCGCCGATGGCGTTGGGCGCGCCGGTCTGCTCTTTGAGCCAGGCGCTGGCCATCATGTGATCGGCATGCGGGTGGGTGTCGAGCACCCATTCGACGCTCAGCCCCTGCGCCGCGACGAAATCCAGCACCTCCTGCGCGCTGTCGGTGCGGGTGCGTCCGTGCGCGGGATCGAAATCCAGCACCACGTCGATCAGCGCGGCCTTTTTCGTGTTCGGATCGGCGGCCACATACATGATCGAGCCGGTGTCGGGATCGTAGAACCCGGTCACGTCAGGGGAGGTCGGGCCATTGGACGGGCTGGTGCGGGTGAACATGAATATCTCCTTCCGACGTCAAAAGATGCGTTTCACATGCAGGTAATAGAATGTCACGAAATGACAAGGGGCAGGGTTAACCGTGCAGGTCACGCAGCGCCTTTTTGCAGTGATCGACCATGAATTCGCTAAAGACCTGCACCTTGGGGTCGCGGTAGCGGCGCGAGGGGGACAGGCAGGCCAGTTGCGTGGGCACCGGCGGCGTGTCGGTCGCCACCGGCACCAGCGCGCCGGTTGCGATGTGCCCGGCCACCTCGAACAGCGGTTTCAGGACGATGCCCGCGCCATCCAGCGCCCAGCCGGTCAGCACGTCGCCATCGTCGCTTTCCAGCGGGCCGGATATCTCGAACCGCTTGGGGCCGTCGGGGGTTTGCAGCGTCCACTGAAATTCGCGCGCGCCGGGAAAGCGCAGGTTCAGGCAATCGTGGCCCTCCTCGATCAGCGCCTGACCGTCGCGGGGCATCCCGCGCCGTTCGATATAGGCGGGCGCGGCGCAGAGCACGCGGGGGCATTCCTCGATCACGCGGACCTTGAGGTCGCTGTCGACCAGCGGCCCGAGGTGAAAGGCCAGGTCCAGCCCCTCGCCTGTGACGTCGATCACCCGGTCGGACAGGCGCAGGCGGATGTCGATCTGGGGATATTGCGCCTTGAAGGCGGGCACGGCGGGCGCGATGAACCGCCGCCCCACCCCCAGCGGCGCGGCAACGAACAGCGTACCGCGGGGCGACTGGCTGGCCTCCATCACCGCGGCCTCGGCGCTGTCGATCGCTTCGAGTATGCGGCAGGCGCCGTCATAGAACAGCCGCCCGTGTTCGGTGGGGTTCAGCGCGCGGGTGGTGCGGTTGAACAGGCGCACGCCAAGGTGCTTTTCCAGCTCGGCAATGCGGGACGAGGCCACCGCGGGCGAACTGCGCTGATCGCGTGCCGCCGCGCTCATGCTGCCCAATTCGTAGACACGCACGAACATGCGGATGTTGTTGACATAGGCCATTTTCAGATTCTTTTTGAAACTGTTCCCGCTACCTGCTGGATTAACAGACAAATACCGGCTCGGATAGCCTGTGCCGAAACCAACCGGGAGAGCCACCAATGTACGACCTCGCCGCAATGGGCGCATGGGCCGAGTTCGCGATCCGCTGGCTGCACGTCATCACGGCGATCGCCTGGATCGGATCGTCCTTCTATTTCATCGCGCTGGACCTGGGCCTGCACCGCGACCGCAACCTGTCCACCGGCGCGGATGGCGAGGAATGGCAGGTGCATGGCGGCGGGTTCTACCACATCCAGAAATACCTGGTGGCGCCGGCGCATATGCCCGACGGGCTGGTGTGGTTCAAATGGGAAAGCTATTCCACCTGGCTGTCGGGCTTTGCGCTGCTGGCGGTGGTCTATTACCTGGGCGCCGAGTTCTACCTTGTCGATCCGGCGGTGTGGGACGTTCATCCCGGATGGGCCATCGTGATCTCGATGGCGTCGCTGGCCTTCGGCTGGCTGGTCTACGACTTCCTGTGCGACCGTTTCGTGAACGCCAACCAGACCGGGCTGATGGTGGCGCTGTTCGTGGTGCTGGTGGCGATGGCGTATTTCTATACCTCGGTGTTCTCGGGGCGGGCGGCGATGCTGCATCTGGGCGCGTTCACCGCGACGATCATGTCGGCCAACGTGTTCTTCATCATCATCCCCAATCAGAAGGTGGTGGTCGCCGACCTGATGGCGGGCAACAAGCCTGATCCGAAATACGGCAAGATCGCCAAGCAGCGCAGCACGCATAACAACTATCTGACGTTGCCGGTGATCTTCCTGATGCTGTCGAACCATTACCCGCTGGCCTTTGCCAGCGAATACAACTGGATCATCGCCAGCCTCGTGTTCCTGATGGGGGTGACGATCCGGCATTTCTTCAACTCGATGCATGCGCGCAAAGGGATGCCATACTGGGCCTGGGCGGCGACGGCGGCGATCTTCGTGCTGATCATGTGGCTGTCGACCGCGCCGATGTTCCGCAGCGAGGAACCGCAGGAGGCGCAGGGCGCGGCGCAGAAATTCGCGCAGGCCGAGGGGTTCGACGAGGTGCATGACATCGTTCTGGGCCGCTGTTCGATGTGCCACGCGTCCGAGCCGTTCTGGGATGGCATCTTGTGGGCGCCCAAGGGCGTGCGGCTGGATACCGAGCACCAGATCGCCCGGCAGGCGCGTGCGATCTATCTGCAGGCGGGGCTGACCCACGCGATGCCGCCCGCGAACCTGAGCTTCATGGAAGAGGACGAGCGGCAGAAGATCGTCGCCTGGTATCGCAACGCCACGGGCGGATAAGGGGGCAGATACCCCCTCGCCGCGGGCTGTGTTTCCCGCTATGCCGCGGGCATGAGCGATCCATTCGAAATCTTCCTTGTCGCGCCCCCGGGGCTGGAGCGCACGCTGGCCGACGAGGCGCGCGCCGCCGGTTTCCCGCTGCCCGAGGCGGTCGAGGGCGGTGTCAGTTTCACCGGCGGGTGGGAGGATGCCTGGCGGGCCAACCTGGTGCTGCGCGGGGCCACGCGGGTTCTGGTGCGGATTGGGCAGTTCCGGGCCTTTCACCTGGCGCAGTTGGACAAGCGGGCGCACAAGCTTCCCTGGGCCGGCGTGCTGCGCCCGGACGTGCCGGTGAAGGTCGAGGTGACCTCGCACCGCTCGAAAATCTATCACGAGCGCGCGGCGGCCCAGCGGATCGCGCAGGCGATCACCGACACGCTGGGCGCACAGGTGCGCAGCGACGCGGCGGTGGTGCTGAAGGTGCGCATCGACGACAACCTTGTGACGATCAGCGTCGATACATCGGGCGAAAGCCTGCACAAGCGCGGGCACAAGCAGGCGATGGGCAAGGCGCCGATGCGCGAAACGCTGGCGGCGCTGTTCCTGCGGCAGATGGGGTTCGACGGCAGCCAGACGGTTGTCGATCCGATGTGCGGCTCGGGCACCTTCGTGCTGGAGGCGGCCGGGATCGCCGCCGGGCTGCTGCCGGGGGGTGACCGGGACTTTGCCTTTGAACAGCTTGCCACGTTCGACCCCGGCCGCTGGGCGGCGATGAAGGGCGCATCGCGGCCTGTCGTGCCGGATGCGCGGTTTTACGGCTATGACCGCGATCCCGGCGCGGTGCGCATGGCCCTGGACAACGCGGCGCGGGCGGGCGTGTCGGGCTGGACCGGTTTCGCCGCGCAGCCGGTCAGCGACCTGACCCCGCCGGATGGCCCGCCGGGGATCGTGATCGTCAACCCGCCCTATGGTGCACGGATCGGCGAGCGCAAGCCGCTGTTCGGGCTTTACGGGGCGCTGGGGCAGGTTCTGAAGGATCGTTTCGCGGGCTGGCACGTGGGGATCGTGACCAGCGACCAGGGGCTGGCGCAGGCCACTGGCCTGACGCTGCACACCGGCCCGGCGGTGCCGCATGGGGGCTTGCGCATCCGGCTCTACCGGGTGCGGCTATGACCGGCGCAGGCCGGTGATACAAGGTGGCAGAATCGCCTGTGCCATGCTAGGTCTTGTGGAATGAACAGCCACGCCCCCAACATACGCCCGGTTATCCGGCAGCTTGACGACTCTGCCATCAACCGCATCGCCGCCGGCGAGGTGGTCGAGCGCCCGGCCTCGGCGGTCAAGGAACTGGTGGAAAACGCCATCGACGCGGGGGCCACGCGGATCGATATTGCGATTGCCGACGGCGGCAAGACGCTGATCCGGGTCAGCGACGATGGCTGCGGGATCGCGGGGGGCGACCTGCCGCTGGCGCTGTCGCGGCACGCCACCTCCAAGATCGACGGGTCGGACCTGCTGAACATCAACAGTTTCGGTTTCCGGGGCGAGGCACTGCCCAGCCTTGGCGCGGTGGGGCGGCTGACCATCACCAGCCGCGTGCCGGGCGAAGAGGCGGCGCAGATCGCCGTGGCGGGCGGGCAGGCCGGGCCGGTGAAACCCGCCGCGCTGAACGCCGGCACCGTGGTCGAGCTGCGCGACCTGTTCTATGCCACGCCCGCGCGGCTCAAATTCCTGCGCACCGACCGGGCCGAGGGGCAGGCGATCACCGATGTGGTCAAGCGGCTGGCGATGGCCGAGCCCTTTGCCGCCTTCACCCTGCGCGACGTGTCGGGCGGGGGCGAGGGGCGCGTGGTGTTCCGCGCCGATGCGGAATCGGGCGACCTGTTCGACGCGCTGCACGGGCGGCTGGCCGGTGTGCTGGGGGCCGAGTTCGCCGAGAACGCCCTGCGCATCGACGCCGAGCGTGAGGGGTTCCACCTGTCGGGTTTCGCCGCGCTGCCCACCTATTCGCGCGGGGCGGCGGTTGCGCAATTCCTGTTCGTGAACGGGCGGCCGGTGCGCGACAAGCTGCTGATCGGGGCGCTGCGGGCGGCCTATTTCGATTTCCTGAGCCGCGACCGGCACCCGGTGGCTGCGCTGTTCGTCGATTGTGCGCCGACGCTGGTCGATGTGAACGTGCATCCCGCGAAATCCGAGGTGCGGTTCCGCGATCCCGGCACCGTGCGCGGGCTGATCGTCAGCGCGCTGCGCCATGCACTGGCCGGGGCGGGGCACCGCGCGTCCTCGACCGTGGCGGGGGCGACGCTGGGGGCGATGCGGCCCGAACCCGTGGCGCCGCGCGTCTACCAGATGGACCGGCCCGGCCCCGCCGCGCGGCAGATGTCCTATCAGATGCAGGCCCCCGCGCCGCAGCCGGGCTTTGCCGAAACCACGCTGGCCTACAGCGCGCGGGTCGAACAGGCGCCGGAAGAGACCCCGCAAGGCCCGGACGAGGGCCTGCCGCTGGGCGCGGCACGCGCGCAGGTGCATGAGAATTACATCATCGCCCAGACCGAAACCGGCATCGTCATCGTCGACCAGCACGCCGCGCATGAGCGGCTGGTTTACGAGAGGCTGAAACACCAGATGGCGGAAAATGGCGTCGCCGCGCAGGCGCTGCTGATCCCGGAAATCGTCGAGCTGTCCGAGGGCGATTGCGCCCGGCTGCTGGACCATGCCGGCGACCTGTCGCGCCTTGGCCTGACGCTGGAGCCGTTCGGCGGCGGGGCGGTGGCGGTGCGCGAAACGCCCGCGATCCTGGGCGAGGTGAACGCGCGCGCGATGGTGCTGGACATCCTCGACGAACTGGCCGACCAGGGCGACAGCATGACCGTTCAGGCGCGGCTTGAGGCGATCCTGAGCCGGGTCGCCTGCCACGGCTCGATCCGGTCGGGCCGGCGGATGCGGGCCGAGGAAATGAACGCCCTCCTGCGCGAGATGGAGGCGACGCCGCATTCCGGCCAGTGCAACCACGGGCGCCCCACCTATGTGGAGCTTAAGCTGAGCGATATCGAAAGGCTGTTCGGACGCACATGATCCAGATCGGTGACCAGAGCTATGCGTTGAACGATCCGGCGGTCCTGCTGGTGCTGGGCGGTGCCGTGCTGGCGGCTCTTTTCCTGATCCTGCTGGTCGTCGCGGTGCGCGCGGCCGGTCGCACCGCGCGGGTCGCCGAACCGCTGGCGCAGCAGATCGGGATGCTGGGCCAGCGCGTCGAATCGCTGAGCCAGGGGCAGCAGCAGCTTGCCGGCGGCCTGACCCACGTGTCCGAGGCGCAGGCGGCCAGCCAGGCCAACATGCTGCAACTGATGGAGCGGCGGCTGGGCCAGGTCAGCGAGAAGATGAACGAGAACCTGCAAGGCTCGGCCCGGCGCACGGCGCAGTCGCTGGGCGAGTTGCAGCAGCGGTTGCAGGCCATCGACAAAGCGCAGGAAAATATCACCAAGCTGTCGGGCGATGTGCTGTCGTTGCAGGATATCCTGTCGAACAAGCAGACGCGCGGCGCGTTCGGCGAGATCCAGCTGCGCGATATCGTGGGCAAGGCGCTGCCCTCGGACAGCTACCAGTGGCAGGCCACGCTGTCGAACGGCAAGCGGGCCGATTGCCTGATCTACCTGCCCAACCCGCCGGGGCCGATCGTGATCGACAGCAAGTTCCCGCTCGAGGCATATGAGGCGCTGGTCAACGCCGAAACGCAGGAGCAGCTGAACCGCGCCAACACCATGATGCGGCAGGCGGTGCGCGCGCATATCAAGGCGATTTCCGAGAAATACATCCTCGACGGTGAAACCGCCGACGGGGCGCTGATGTTCCTGCCCTCCGAGGCGGTTTATGCCGAGTTGCACGCGCGCTTTCCCGAGCTGGTGCGCGAGGGGTTCGCGGCGCGGGTCTGGATCGTGTCGCCCACCACCTGCATGGCGACGCTGAACACGATGCGCGCGATCCTCAAGGATGCCAGGATGCGCGAACAGGCGGGCGCGATCCGGCGCGAACTGGGTTTGCTGTTCGCGGATGTGGAGCGTTTGGGTGCGCGGGTGGAAAACCTCGACCGGCATTTCGGGCAGGCGGCCAAGGATATTTCCGAGATCAAGATCAGCGCCGACAAGGCGGGACGCCGGGCGCGGCGGCTGGACAATTTCGACTTCGAGGAACTGGCGCCGGAGCCCGAGGATGCCCCGGTCCTGCGGCTGGAACATCCCAAGGGCGGATGACCGGGCCGCTGTGGCAGGTTTCCCGCAACCGCGAAACGATCTGCGGGCGATCCCCGCAATACCGGCGAAAGGACAAGGTGTTTGTGCTACGAATCGACGTTACGGGTGGGGTGAAAGGCATGGTATTCTGATGTGGACCCCGGATCGTTTCCTTGGCCCGTGGACACTGGCGCTGGAGCTGTCGCGCGCGATGATCGACGCGCAGGCCGTCGTGGCGATGCGGCTTGGCGGTATGGCCGGTTTCTGGGCCGTGTCATCCGGCGAAACCACCCGCATGATCACCGAGAAACCGCGCGCGCTGTTCAAGGCGCAATGGGCCATGCAAAAGGCGTTGCTTGAGGGGCAGCCGCCGGATGCGATCCTGCGGGCCGGGCTGAAACCCATCCGCAAGAAGGTCGGCCAGAACGCCCGCCGGCTGGCCGCGCGGGGGCCGAAACTGCCCTGATGCCGGTCAGTGCCGGCGCGGATCGGCGGGGTAGACGCCCAAAATCTTCATCTCGGACGTGAAATAGCGCAGCTCGTCCAGCGCAAGGCGCACGTTGGCGTCTTCGGGGTGGCCTTCGATATCGGCATAGAACTGTGTGGCGGTGAACGATCCGCCGACCATGTAACTTTCCAGCTTGGTCATGTTGACGCCGTTCGTGGCGAACCCGCCCATCGCCTTGTAAAGCGCGGCCGGGATGTTGCGGACCTGAAAGACGAAGCTGGTCATCATGCCGTCGTCGCCGCGGCGGCTGTGGTCGCCCTCGCGCGACATCACCAGGAACCGGGTGGTGTTGTTGCCCTGATCCTCGATATGCCGGGCCAGGATATCCAGCCCGTAGATCTCTGCCGCCAGGTCCCCCGCCAGCGCGGCCAGCGCCGGGTTGCCCAGCTCGGCCACATGCCGGGCCGATCCGGCGGTATCGGCGCCGGTCACGCGGTGAATGCCGTGCTGCGTCAGGAATTTCTTGCACTGGCCCAGAAGGACGGTGTGGCTCATCGCCTGTTCCACCTGCTCCAGCTGCGTGCCCGGCACGGCCAGCAGGTTGATATGCACACGCACGAACGCCTCGTCGATGATGTGCAGCCCCGAGGCCGGCAAAAGCGAGTGGATGTCGGCCACCCGGCCATAGGTCGAGTTCTCGACCGGCAGCATCGCAAGCTCGGCACGCCCGTCGCGCACCGCGTCGATCGCATCCTCGAAGGTGCGGCAGGGCAGGGCCTCCATGTCGGGGCGGGCGTCGTGGCAGGCCTGGTGAGAGTAGGCTCCCGGCTCTCCCTGAAAGGCGATGCGATTGGTTTTCGTCATGGGTATTCCGTCAAAAATGCCGAAATCGGGCGTTTCGTCGCGCTAACTATACCTTGCCTCCGCGAAGGGGAAGCAATAGATAGCGCGCGACGGTTATGAAATGGACAGGCGAACCATGTTTGACACGATGACGATCACGAAGGTGGGTGGCGCGCTGTGCGGGGCGCTTCTGATCTTTCTTCTGGGCAACTGGGGTGCCGAGTCGCTCTATCACATCGGCGGCGGTCACGGCGACGAAGAGCATGCCGCAGGATACATGATCGAGGTCGAAAGCGGCGACGCCGAAGCCGACGAACCCGAAGAGGAAATGGACGTGACCGCCATCCTCGCGGCGGGCGATCCCGGCGCCGGCGCGCGCGTGTTCAACAAGTGCAAGGCCTGCCACAAGCTGGAAGAGGGCGAGAACGCGACCGGCCCGTATCTTTACGGCGTGGTCGGGCGCCCCATCGACTCGGTCGAGGGGTTCGGATACTCGGGCGCCCTCGAAGCGCAGGGTGCGGATCACTGGACGCCTGAAACCCTGTTTGCCTTCCTGGAAAACCCCCGCAACTGGGCGCCGGGCACCACGATGACCTTCGCCGGCCTGAGAAAGCCCGAGGATCGCGCCGACCTGATCGCCTATCTTTCGACGATCGGCGGCTGATCCCGCGATACGGATGACCGACGGGGCCGTCACCTGCGAAGGTGGCGGCCTTTTTCATGCCCGCGGCGGAAATCACGCGCGCTCACGCAATCTTACCTTGAATGTGGCCAAGCCGCGCCTTTAGCTTAGATCACCAATATCAGACGTATCCCGAACCGGAACGCGACAGGAGGATGAGCATGACACCCGCCCCCCGCACCCGTGCAATTGCGCGCCAGCGACAGACGGCCCCTGCCGCTGCCTTCCTGACGTGGATGCTGCTGGGTCTGGCCGCGCTTGCGATCCCGGCGCTGGCGCAGGATCAGGACGGGGAAACCATGATCCGCAGTCACGGCTATTCCTATTTCGGCAACCTGACCTACCCCGAGGATTACCCACATTTCGACTATGTGAACCCGGATGCGCCCAAGGGCGGGGAAATCTCGCTGGCGGCGATGGGCACGTTCGATTCGATGAATCCCTACAGCCGCAAGGGCCGGGCGGGGCGGTATTCGTGGATGATGTATGAAAGCCTGCTGGGCGAGGAACCGTCGAGCGGCGGCGCCGCGCCTGCCGATGTCTATGGCGAGATGTACGGGCTGCTGGCCGAGCGGCTGGAATACCCGGAATCGAAGGAATGGGTGATCTTCCACATGCGCCCCGAGGCGCGGTTTTCCGATGGTGAGCCGGTGACGGCGCATGACGTCGTGTTCTCGCACAACCTGCTGCTGGAACAGGGGCTGCCCTCTTACGCGCAGGCGGTGAAGGTGCGCGTTCTGACCGCCGAGGCGCTGGACGATCATACGGTCAAGTTCACCTTCGCCAAGGATATCTCGCGCCGGTCGCTGATCGACCAGGTGGGCAGCGTGCCGGTCTGGCCGAAACACTGGTTCGAGGAAACCGGCGCGCGGCTGGACGAACCCCGGCTTGAGGCAGCGCCGGGATCGGGCCCCTACATGGTGGACCAGGTCGAGGTGAACCGTCGCATCGTCTATAAACGGAACCCCGATTACTGGGGCAAGGATCTGCCGATCAACCAGGGCCGGCACAATTTCGACCGTATCCGGGTCGAGTATTTCGGCGACGACACCGCCGCGTTCGAGGCGTTCAAGGCCGGCGAATTCACCGTCCGCCCCGAGGGCAATTCGCGGCTCTGGGCCACGGGATACGATTTCCCGGCGGTGCAAAGGGGCTGGGTCAGGATGGAGGATCTGCCCGATGGCACGCCCCCCGCGCCCACCGGCATCATCTTCAACCTCGGCCGCGACAAGTTCCAGGATCGCCGCGTGCGCGAGGCGGTATCGCTGGCCTATAACTTCGAATGGACCAATGCCTCGTTGCAATACGGCCTGTTCGAGCAGCGCCATTCCTTCACCCAGGGGTCTCCGTTCGAGGCGCAGGGCGTGCCCGAGGGCGCCGAGCTGGAGCTGCTGGAATCGCTGGGCGACATCGTGCCGCCCGAGATGCTGACCGAACCCGCGGTGATGGCGCACAGCTCGTCCGAGGAACGCCTGACCGACCGCCGCAACCTGCGCCGCGCGATGGGTCTGCTGGACGAGGCCGGCTGGACCGTGGGCGATGACGGTATCCGCCGCAATGAGGCGGGCGAGGTGCTCAGGATCAATTTCCTGCTGAACACCGCCGGCTCGCCCACGCTGGAATCTGTGGTCGAGACATTCGTGCAGAACCTGAAAAAGATGGGCATCGACGCGATGGTGGAAAAGGTCGATCCGTCGCAATACACCCTGCTTGAGCGGGATCGGGCGTTCGACCTGATCTTCGACCAGTATCGCGCCTTCCTGGATACCGGCACCGGGCTGCACCAGATGTATGGCTCGAAAGAGGCGGCGTTCAGCCTGTTCAACCCCGCCGGGCTGGCCAGCCCGATGGTGGACCGGATCATCGACATATCGCTGCTGAGCGAGACCGAGGAGGAACGCGACGTGGCGTTGCGCGCGCTGGACCGCGCCCTGCGCTGGGAGCGGTTCATGATCCCGGTCTGGTATAACCCGAGCGTCTGGATCGCCTATTGGGACCAGTACGACCACCCCGAGGAACTGCCGACCTATTCCGTGGGCCTTTTGGATTTCTGGTGGTATGACACCGACAAAGCCGAAAAGCTCAGGGCCGCGGGCGCGTTGAGATAAGCGGGAGACAACCGGCAGATGGGCGCCTATATCCTCCGGCGATTGTTGCTGATCGTCCCGACCCTGCTGGGGATCATGATCATCAACTTCGTGCTGACCCAGTTCGTGCCCGGTGGCCCGGTCGAACAGGTCATCGCCCAGATGCAGGGCCAGGGCGACGTGACCGCAGGGTTTGCCGGCAGCGGCAACGACGCCGGCATGGACGTGCCCCAGAACGAGGAATATATCGGCGCGCGCGGATTGCCGCCGGAATTCATCGCCCAGCTTGAACGCGAATTCGGTTTCGACAAGCCGCCGCTGGAACGGTTCCTGAACATGATGTGGAACTATGCGCGGCTGGATTTCGGGGAAAGCTGGTTCAAGAAGCGCGAGGTCACCGACCTGATCATCGAGGCGATGCCGGTCTCGATCTCGCTGGGGCTGTGGTCGACGCTGCTGGCCTATCTCATCTCGATCCCGATGGGCATCCGCAAGGCGGTGCAGGACGGCTCGCGCTTTGACAGCTGGACCTCGACCGTGGTGATCGTGGCCTATGCGATCCCCGGCTTCCTGTTCGCCATCCTGCTGCTGGTGCTGTTTGCCGGCGGTTCCTACCTGCAGATATTTCCATTCCGCGGGCTGACCAGCGAACAGGCGGTGTGGGACACGCTGACATGGTGGGAAAAGGTGCTGGACTATTTCTGGCACATCACGCTGCCGGTCGTGGCCTCGACCATATCCGCCTTTGCGACGCTGACGCTGCTGACCAAGAACAGCTTTCTGGACGAGATCAAGAAGCAATACGTGATCACCGCCCGCGCCAAGGGGCTGAGCGAGCGGCAGGTGCTGTACGGTCACGTGTTCCGCAATGCCATGCTGATCGTGATCGCGGGGTTCCCGGCGGCCTTTATCAGCATCTTCTTCACCGGCTCGATCATCATCGAGAAGTTGTTTTCGCTGAACGGGCTGGGCCTGCTGGGCTTCGAGGCGGCGCTGCAGCGCGATTACCCGATCGTGTTCGGAACGCTGTTCATCTTCGGGCTGATCGGCCTGCTGGTCGGCATCCTGTCGGACCTGATGTATGTGCTGGTCGATCCGCGCATCGACTTCGAAAAGAGGGAGGGGTAAATGGCGCTGTCCCCCCTGAACCAGCGGCGCTGGCGCAATTTCCGCCGCAACCGGCGGGCCTTCTGGTCGCTGATCGTGTTCTCGATCCTGTTCGGCCTGTCGCTGTTCGCCGAGTTCATCGCCAACGACAAGCCGATCCTCGTGCAGTATCGCGGCGAATATTTCACGCCGATCTTCCGGTTCTATCCCGAAACCGCCTTTGGCGGCGATTTCCAGACCGAGGCGGATTACCGCGATCCGGTGGTGCAGTGCCTGATCGAAACCGGCGGGCTGGATAGCTGTTTCGACACGCCCGAGGATCTGATCGCGGATGCGCGCGACGGGATGATCGACGGCGCCGGGATCGAACGGGGCTGGGCGTTCTGGCCGCCGCTGCGCTATTCCTACAACACCACGGTGGACCGGCCCGGCGCCGCGCCGCTGCCGCCCAACGACCAGAACTGGCTGGGCACCGACGATACCAAGCGCGACGTGCTGGCGCGGGTGATCTATGGCTTCCGGCTGTCGATCCTGTTCACGCTGATCGTGACGACGCTGGCCAGCATCATCGGTATCATCGCGGGTGCGTTGCAGGGGTTCTTCGGCGGCTGGCTGGACCTGATATTCCAGCGCGTGATCGAGATCTGGGTGGCGATGCCGCAGCTTTACGTCATCATCATCCTGTTCGCGATCCTTGGGCGGGGCTTCTGGCTGTTGGTGTTCATAACGGTGCTGTTCGGCTGGACGGCGCTGGTGGGCGTGGTGCGGGCCGAATTCCTGCGCGCGCGTAACCTGGAATATGTGCGCGCAGCCCGCGCGCTGGGCGTCGGAAACCGGACGATCATGTTCCGCCACATGCTGCCCAACGCGATGGTGGCGACGCTGACCATGCTGCCCTTTATCGTCACCGGCACGATCGGGCTGCTGGCCAGCCTCGATTTCCTGGGCTTCGGCCTGCCGTCCTCGGCGCCCAGCCTTGGCGAGCTGACGTTGCAGGCCAAGCAGAACCTCGATGCGCCATGGCTGGCCTTCACCGCGTTCTTCACCTTTGCCATCATGCTGTCGCTGCTTGTCTTCATCTTCGAAGGGGTGCGTGACGCGTTCGACCCCAGAAAGACCTTTCAATGAGTGTGCTCGAGGTCCGCGACCTGACCGTGGCCTTCCGGCAGGACGGCAAGGTCAACCCCGCCGTGCGGGGCGTGTCGTTTTCCGTCGACCGGGGCGAAACCGTGGCGCTGGTGGGCGAATCCGGGTCGGGTAAATCGGTCACGGCACTGTCGACGGTGGGCCTGCTGCCGCCCAGTGCGCAGGTGGGCGGATCGGTCACCTATGAGGGCCAGCAGATGATCGGCGCCGGCGACCGGCTGCTGCGGCAGGTGCGCGGCAACGACATCAGCTTCATCTTTCAGGAGCCGATGACCTCGCTCAACCCGCTGCACACGATCGAAAAGCAGCTGCGCGAGTCGATCGAACTGCACCAGGGGCTGGAAGGCCCGGCGCTGCGCGACCGTATCCTCGAACTGCTGAACCGCGTCGGCATTCGCGACCCGCAGGAGCGGCTGAACGCCTATCCCCACCAGCTGTCCGGCGGGCAGCGCCAGCGCGTGATGATCGCGATGGCGCTGGCCAACAAGCCCGACCTGCTGATCGCGGATGAACCCACCACCGCGCTGGACGTGACGATCCAGGCGCAGATTCTCGACCTGCTGGCCGAGCTGAAAAAGACCGAGGATATGGGGCTGCTGTTCATCACCCATGACCTTGGCATCGTGCAGCGCATCGCCGACAAGGTCTGCGTGATGAAGGATGGTGAGATCGTCGAGGCAGGACCGACCGCCGCGATATTCGCCGACCCGCAGCACCCCTATACGAAAAAGCTGCTGGGCGCGCGCGCTGTGGGCTCTCCCGCGCCGGTGCCCGCACAGGCGAAATCGCTGGTCTCGACCGATGGTCTGCGCGTGTGGTTCCCGATCCAGAAGGGGTTTCTGAAGCGCACGGTCGGCCATGTGAAGGCGGTGAACGACGCCACCATCGACGTGCGCGAGGGCGAAACGCTGGGCATCGTCGGCGAAAGCGGATCGGGCAAGACGACGCTGGCATTGGCGATCATGCGGCTGATCCAGTCGACGGGCAGCATCACCTATGACGGGCAGGACGTGCGCGGCTGGTCCACGAAAAAGCTGCGCCGCCTGCGCCGTGAGATGCAGATCGTGTTCCAGGACCCGTTCGGCAGCCTGTCGCCGCGCATGACCTGCGAACAGATCATCGCCGAGGGGCTGGGCGTGCACGGCACCGCGCCGGGGCGCAACGCGACCGAGATGGTGGCCGAGATCATGGCCGAGGTCGGGCTGGACCCCGCCACGATGCACCGCTACCCGCACGAGTTTTCCGGCGGCCAGCGCCAGCGCATCGCCATCGCCCGCGCGATGATCCTGCGGCCGCGGCTGGTGGTGCTGGACGAACCCACCAGCGCGCTGGACATGACGGTTCAGGTGCAGATCGTCGACCTGCTGCGCGACCTTCAGGTGAAATACGGGCTGGCCTACCTGTTCATCAGCCACGACCTGAACGTGGTGCGTGCGATGAGCCACAAGATCATCGTGATGAAACAGGGCGACGTGGTCGAGGCCGGTATGGCCGAAGATCTGTTTACCGCTCCGCAGACCGACTATGCGCGCACGCTGCTGTCGGCGGCGCTGGACCTGGCGGGCTGAACGGGCCCCGTCACCCCAGCGGCAGGTCGATCACCAGCGCGGCGTGATCGCTGGCATGGGGCCGGTGGTGGCCCACCTGCGGCAGGTGCAGACCGGCATGGCGCGCGGCCTCCAGCGACAACCCCTCGCGGTGCAGTTCCGGCACGGCACCGGCGCAGGCGCGGGCCAGCGCCGGGCTGGCCAGCATCCCGTCGGACCGCCAATAGATATCGTCCCACGGGTCATGCGCCGACCAGCGCGCGCCTTGCGGCAGTCGCGCCATCAGATCGACCGAGAACGGCGGCAGGATCGGCGCGGTTGCCGGGTCGTCCGCCGGGTGCGCGGGATCGTTCAGGTCGCCCAGGATCAGCCACATGTCGCGGCCCCGCGCCTGAACCAGGTGTCGCACGGCCAGCGCCTCGTGCCGGCGCACGGGCCATGCGGCGGCGGGGTCGGGATAGGGCGCCTTGAAATGGCAGATGAACAGCGTCAGCGTGTCGAACCCGACCTCAAGGCAATCACGGCGAAAGACCGGCGTGTCGGGATGCACGCCGGGCGGGGCCGCAAGGCCCAGATCGGCCGGGCGCAAATCGGCATGGCTGGATACCGCAACGGGCGCGACACGGCTGAGCAGCGCCACGTCCTGCCCGCGCCCGTCATTGCCGGGCAGGCAGATCCGGTGCGGATAGGGCGGCACGCCCGCGGGCAGCAGAAAGGCGTCGTGGAAATGATCCAGCGTGTCCCGGTCGAACACCTCCTGCAGGGCCAGCACGTCGGCGTTCAGCGCGGCGATCACCTGCGCGCCCAGCCGCCGGTCGATCCGGTCGGCCCAGGCATCGGGGCTGTCGGGCGTGTCGCGGTCATGCGCACCATCCAGAACCCCGCCGCGCAGGCGCAGGTTCTGGATGTTGAAGCTGCCGATGCGCATCGGCCCGGCCCCTAGATGGCCGAGCTGTGGCCAGCCTTGCTCAGGTCGTAGGCGTCGAAGGCGCGGGCGATCATGCGGGTCAGCGGCCGGGCCTCGACGGGCACGTCCAGCCCCGCCTCGGTCACCTTGAGAAGCCCGTCGAACTCGGCCGCGATGCGTTTGAACTCGGCCGTCAGGTCGGCGCGGTCGATGCCGAAGCGGCTGGTGATCTCACCCGCGTCGATGCGGAAATCGCACATCAGCGCCTCGATCATCCGCGACCGCATCAGGTCTTCGCCACTGAAGGCATGGCCCCGCGCGGTCGAGAAGCGCCCGTCGCGGATCGCCGCCGTATGCACCGATGTGGCCGAGGCGTTCTGCGCATACCCCTGCGGAAAGCGCGAGATCGACGAGGCGCCGACCCCGATCAGCACATCCGCCGGATCGTCGGTATAGCCCTGGAAATTGCGCCGCAGCCTGCCGGCGCGCAGCGCCCGCGACAGCCCGTCCTCGGGGCGGGCGAAATGGTCGATGCCGATCTCGTCGTAGCCGTCCCAGATGAACAGCCGCCGCGCGGTCTCGAACAGGTCCAGCCGCTCCTGCGGGGTGGGCAGCGCGTCCGACGGGATCAGTTGCTGGCGCTTGGCCATCCACGGCACATGCGCATAGCCGTAAAGCGCCACGCGGTCGGGGTTGAAGGACAGCAGTTTCTGCACGGTTTCGGTGATGCGCACCCCGGACTGGTGCGGCAGGCCGAACAGGATATCGGCGTTCAGGCTTTGCACCCCGCGCTCGCGGATCATGTCGACAGCCTGCCGGGTCACGTCATAGCCCTGGATACGGCCGATCGTCTTCTGGATTTCGTCGTCGAAATCCTGCACCCCGATCGAGGCGCGGTTCATCCCGGCGGCGGCCAGCACGTCCAGCCGTTCGGCGTCGATCTCGTTCGGGTCGATCTCGACCGAGAATTCGGCCTCGTCCGACAGCGGCGCGATGTCGAAGATCGAATCGGTCAGTTCGCGCATCATGTCGGGCTTCAGCAGGGTGGGTGTGCCGCCGCCCCAGTGCAGCCGCGACAGTGTGACGCCCCGCGGCAGCGCCGCGCCCAGCATCGCCAGTTCGGATTTGAGTGTTTCGAGATATGCGCGCACCGGCTCGTCGCTTTGCGTGCCCTGGGTGCGGCAGGCGCAGAACCAGCACAGGCGGCGGCAAAACGGGACATGCACGTATAGCGAGATACGGGAACCGGGCTCTATCGCGCGGATCCAGTCGGCAAAATCGGTGGGGCCGATCACGGACGAGAAATGCGGCGCCGTCGGATAGCTTGTGTATCGCGGCACCTTCGCGTCAAACAGTCCCAGTTTTGCAAGTTGCGTTTTCTTGGCCATAAGCCTAGCCTGTAAGGCAGGACACGAGGGTCATCCTTGACCCAGATCAAGCGCGCGAACACATATGTTGAATGAAGATACCAAAACGGTTGCCCACGACTGTGGCGACTGCCCTATTCGCCATAGGGCTGTATGCGCACGGTGCGAAACCGACGAATTGGAACGGCTTGAGGAAATCAAGTACTACCGCAATTTCGAAGCCGGCCAGACGATCATCTGGTCGGGCGACCGGATGGATTTCGTCGGTTCGGTCGTGTCGGGTATCGCCACGCTGACGCAGACGATGGAGGATGGCCGCACGCAGATGGTGGGCCTGTTGCTGCCCAGCGATTTCGTGGGCCGCCCGGGGCGCGACGGGTCGCCCTATGACGTGGTGGCCACGACCGACATGGTGATGTGCTGTTTCCGCAAGAGACCGTTCGAAGAGATGATGGTCGCCACCCCGCATATCGCGCACCGGCTGCTTGAGATGACGCTGGACGAACTGGATGCCGCGCGCGAATGGATGCTGGTGCTGGGCCGCAAGACCGCGCGCGAAAAGATCGCGTCTCTCCTGTCGATCATCGCGCGGCGCGACGCCACGCTGAACCTGCAACCGGCGCAGAACCGGCTGGTGTTCGACCTGCCCCTCACGCGTGAGGCGATGGCCGATTACCTGGGTCTGACGCTGGAAACCGTCAGCCGCCAGATTTCGGCGCTGAAACGCGACGGCGTGATCGAGCTTGAGGGCAAGCGCCACGTCACCGTCCCCGATTTCAGCCGCCTGCTGGACGAGGCGGGCGACGACACCGATGGCGGGCTGCTGGTCTGACGCGCGCCTGCGCATTTGCGGATTTCGCCATAGTTGCTAAACACCTGCCAAACAGGTGAAGGCCCGGGATATGACGACCCCCCATGTATTGATCGCCGGCGGCGGCATTGCCGGCCTGTCCCTTGCGCTGACGCTGCACCAGGTCGGTGTGCGCTGCACGGTTTTCGACTCCGTGCCGGTGCTGCGCCCGCTGGGCGTGGGCATCAACCTGCAACCCAATGCCGTGCGCGAGCTTTACGATCTCGGAATCACCGGCGATGCGCTCGACCGTGTCGGCCTGCCCGCGCGCGAATGGGCGCTGGTCGGGCGCAACGGCAACGATATCTATGCCGAACCGCGCGGGCTGCTGGCGGGCTATAACTGGCCGCAATACGCGGTGCATCGCGGGCAGTTGCAGATGCTGCTGTATGACAAGGTGGTTCAGCGGCTGGGCGCCGATGCGGTGCGGCTGGGGCAGCGTGTCACCGGCTATGCGCAGGATGGCGATAGCGTGACCGCAATGCTGGCTGACGCCGAAGGCCGGGAAAGCCGGACCACCGGCGCGCTGCTGATCGGGGCGGACGGGCTGCATTCGGCCATTCGCGCCCAGATGCATCCCGACCAGCCGCCGATCCGGTGGGGCGGGGCGATCCTGTGGCGCGGCGTGACGCGGGCGAAACCCATCCGCACGGGATCGTCTTTCGTGGGGCTGGGCACGCACAAGCACCGGATGGTGATCTATCCGATCTCGCACCCCGATTCCGACGGCATGGCCACGATCAACTGGATCGCGGAACAGACCTTCGACAATTCCGCCGGCTGGGAAGGCGACTGGAACAAGAAGGTCTCGGTGCAGGATTTCGTGCATCATTTCGAGGGCTGGAATTTCGACTGGCTCGACGTGCCCGCGCTGATCCGTGGCGCGGACGAGGTCTATGAATACCCGATGATCGACCGTGACCCGGTGCCGACCTGGGTGGACGGGCGCGTGGCGCTGATGGGGGATGCGGCGCATGTGATGTATCCCACCGGGTCGAACGGGGCGAGCCAGGCGATCATCGACGCCCGCGCGATCGGGGCGGAAATGCTGGCGCATGGCGTGACGGCGCAGGCGCTGGCCGCCTATGACGCGCGGCTGTGCCGGCCGGTGTCCGACCTGATCCTGCGCAACCGCGGGGCCGGGCCGTTCGGGATGCTGAACATCGTGGACGACCGCTGCGGCGGGGAGTTCGACGATATCGACGATGTCTTTCCTGCGGCCGAGCGCGCCGAATTCATGGCCGGTTACAAGACGGCGGCGGGCTTTGCCATCGAGGCGCTGAACGCTGCGCCGCCGACAATCGCGCCGGGCGCGCGCGTGACATCCTGAATTGCACGGGCGGCCGGGTCGTGACACTCTCGGGGCTGCACAATAATGGAGCATCGCATGGGCGTGGAAAGCATACTGGCCATTCTGATCGTCGGGGCCATCGCCGGATGGCTTGCGGGCAAGATCATGCACGGCGGGGGCTTTGGCTTGCTGGGCAACATCGTCATGGGCATCGTCGGTGCCTTCGTCGCGGGGCTGATCCTGCCGGCGGTGGGGCTGAATATCGGCGGCGGTTTCATCGGGTCTGTGATTAACGCCACCATCGGGGCCGTGATCGTTCTTTTCGTGATCCGCATGATCAAGCGGGCCTGACGCCAGGACATTTGCCTGTTCAGAGCCCTGCTACGACCTTTGAGGCGCACCCGGCCGGAACAGCCATCCCGAACGACAACGCCCCGCAGTTTCCTGCGGGGCGTTTCTTGCAAGCTCCTGGCGCCCGCTCAATGCGACATGAATACCGGCACCTCGGCCTGTTCCAGCATATAGCGTGTTGCGCCGCCCAGGATCGCCTCGCGGAAGCGCGACTTGCCATAGGCGCCCATCACGACCAGCTCGGCTTCGATATCCTTGGTGTGGCGCAGCAGCACGTCCGACACCCGCGGCATGGTCTTGGACAGCACGTCGATCTCGGCCTTGACGCCGTGGCGCGAGATGTATTGCGACAACAGCCCGCCGGGGTCCGAGCGGTTCGGCCCGTGGGTCGGCGGGTCGATCACCACCACGTGCACCGACTCGGCGGCGCGCAGCATCGGCAGGGCGGCCCGCGCCGCGCTCAGCGCCTCGGCGCTTTCGTTCCAGGCCAGCACGATCTTTTTCGGCGCGGTCACCTCGGTCTTTTCGTCGGGAACGACCAGAACCGGCGTGCGCCCCTCGAACAGCGCCGCCTCAAGCACCGGCTCCAGTTCGACCCCGCGGCCATCGCCATAGGGGCGCGGCAGCACCACGAGGTCGGAAAACCGTGCCCGGGCTGCAACATGCCGGCCGATATCGGCCAGTTGCGCCACGCCGTTCTCGGTGCTCCAGCGCACGTCCCACGGGCTCAGAACCTCGCGGGCGCGGGCTTCGACGGCCTCGGCCTCTTCCTGCGCGCGGGTAATGCTTTCCTGCAGAATCATGGCGTTGGCACCGGCGTAGTAATAGCCGGTCTGGCTACGGTCGACGCCCATGCACAACGCTTCGAGATGGGCATCGTTCATTTCGGCCAGCCTGGCCGCTTGCGACAGGACAGGGCCTGCCAAGGATTCGTCGGTAAGGACTGAAAACAACGACTTGTAGGCCATATCGGTCTCCTTCGATTGTGACAGGGCGCGGCAAACGCACCCTGCTTGCCTGGTTACCCTAACCTGCGGACAACAACAGATTCCTTGATGCTGGTCAAAAAAACCGCAAGCCGCCTTTGATGCAGATCAAGGCACGCGATGCCCGCGCGCCCCATTAAGCGGACAGTCTAAACCTATCCGCGCAGCCTCACGAATCGCGCGGGGACAGACGAAGGGACGCAAAATGGTTAACTACTTCAAGCTGATCGTGCTTGGCCTGATCGCGCTTTTCGCGCTGATCGCGGCCAATTACGCGCGCGATCTGGCATATCTCGTCAATGCGCTGACCGTGGCACTTGCCGCGGCCGGGCTGTTTCTGTGGACGCTGCGCCGCACGGACGAGCCTGTGCCGAATGTCGATCTTTCGGGTGAATACATGGACGGCGTCGTGCGCGCCGGGGTCATCGCCACGGCGCTCTGGGGGGTCGTCGGGTTCCTCGTCGGTGTGACGATCGCCTTTCAGCTTGCCTTTCCGCAGCTCAATTTCGAATGGGCGCAGGGCTATCTGAATTTCGGCAAGTTGCGCCCCCTTCACACTTCGGCAGTGATTTTCGCCTTTGGTGGCAACGCGCTGATCGCCACCTCGTTCTACGTCGTGCAGCGCACCAGCGCGGCGCGGCTGTGGGGCGGCAACCTGGCGTGGTTCGTGTTCTGGGGTTTCCAGCTTTTCATCGTCCTGGCCGCAACCGGTTATATCCTCGGGGCAACGCAATCCAAGGAATACGCCGAGCCTGAATGGTATGTCGACTGGTGGCTGACCATCGTCTGGGTCTGTTACTTCCTGGTGTTCGTGGGCACCATCGTGAAACGGAAAGAGCCGCATATCTACGTCGCCAACTGGTTCTACCTCAGCTTCATCATCACCGTGGCGATGCTGCATATCGTCAACAACCTGTCGATCCCGGTGTCGATCTTCGGCTCGAAATCGGTGCAGGTCTTTGCCGGTGTGCAGGACGCCATGACGCAATGGTGGTATGGCCACAACGCTGTGGGCTTCTTCCTGACCGCGGGCTTCCTGGGGATGATGTACTACTTCGTCCCGAAACAGGCCGAACGGCCCGTCTTCAGCTATAAACTGTCGATCATCCACTTCTGGGCGCTGATCTTCATCTACATCTGGGCCGGTCCGCACCACCTGCACTATACCGCGCTGCCCGACTGGGCCTCGACGCTGGGCATGGTGTTCTCGATCGTGCTGTGGATGCCGTCCTGGGGTGGCATGATCAACGGCCTGATGACGCTGTCGGGCGCGTGGGACAAGCTGCGCACCGATCCGATCATCCGCATGATGGTGATCTCGGTCGGCTTCTACGGCATGTCGACCTTCGAAGGGCCGATGATGTCGATCCGCGCGGTGAACTCGCTGTCGCACTATACCGACTGGACGATCGGCCACGTGCATTCCGGCGCGCTGGGCTGGAACGGCATGATCACCTTCGGCGCGCTCTACTTCCTCGTGCCGCGCCTGTGGAACCGCGAGCGGCTCTATAGCCTCAGCCTGGTGTCCTGGCACTTCTGGCTCGCCACCATCGGCATCATCCTCTACGCCGCCTCAATGTGGGTGACCGGCATCATGGAGGGCCTGATGTGGCGTGAAGTGGATGCAAACGGCTTCCTCGTGAACTCGTTCGCCGACACCGTGGCCGCCAAGTTCCCGATGTATGTGGTGCGTGGCCTGGGTGGGGTGCTCTACCTCATCGGTGGCGTCATCATGTGCTACAACCTCTGGATGACCGTCAAGCGTTCGCCGGCTGTGGAAGCCACGAACCAGATGGTCCCGGCTGAATAAGGAGGGCCGGAGAGATGGCAATTCTCGATAAACACACGATCCTTGAGAAGAACATCACGCTTCTTTCGATCTTCGCCTTCCTTGTGGTCACCATCGGCGGCATCGTGCAGATCGCCCCGCTGTTCTGGCTGGAAAACACGATCGAGGATGTAGAGGGCATGCGCCCCTACACCCCGCTCGAACTGGCCGGGCGCGATATCTACGTCCGCGAGGGCTGCTATGTCTGCCACAGCCAGATGGTGCGCCCGATGCGGGACGAGGTGGAACGCTACGGCCATTACAGCCTTGCGGCCGAATCGCAGTACGACCATCCGTTCCAGTGGGGCTCCAAGCGGACCGGGCCCGACCTTGCGCGCCTCGGCGGTCGCTATTCGGACGAATGGCATGTCGACCACCTGCGCGACCCGCAATCGGTGGTGCCGGAATCGGTGATGCCGAAATACGGCTTCCTCGAAAACCGCATGATCGACGGCCGGTATATCGCGGACGTGATGTCCACCCACGCGCTGCTTGGCGTTCCCTACTCGGACGAGATGCTGGAAAACGGCGCCGGGGACTTTGCTGCGCAGGCCGACCCGGACAGCGACTATGACGGTCTGCTTGAGCGCTATGGTGAAAGTGTGAACGTGCGCAATTTCGACGGCCAGCCCGGAATCTCCGAGGCCGACGCGCTGATCGCATACCTGCAAATGCTGGGCACGCTGGTCGATTTCTCGACCTTCACGCCCGACGAAAGCCGGTAAGGGAGGGGACGATGGACACATATTCCCTTCTCCGCGAGATCGCTGACAGCTGGGTTCTGCTTGCGATGTTCGCCTTCTTCGTAGGGGTGGTGATCTTTGCCTTCCGCCCCGGCGCGACGAAGGTCTACGACGACGTGGCAGACATCCCGTTCCGGCACGAAGACAAACCCGCCCCGCAAGGCGGCCGGCCCGAGGAGGCTTGATCCATGGCACAACAACCCAAGAAAAAGCAGGATGTCGAAACCACGGGCCATGAGTGGGACGGCATCGAGGAATACAACAACCCCCTCCCGCGCTGGTGGCTCTGGATCTTCTACGCCACGATCGTCTGGGCCATCTGGTATACCATCGCCTATCCGGCATGGCCGGGTATCAGGTCGGCGACGACCGGGTATCTCGGGTTCTCGACCCGTGCCCAGGTGGCCGAGAATATCGCCGAGTTCGAAGCGCGGCTTGAGCCGATGAACGCCAGGCTGGCAGCCGCCGACCTGAACGGGATTCGCGGAGATTCCGAGCTGGAGGGCTACGCCGTTTCGGCCGGGGCCGCCGTCTACAAGACGTGGTGCGCACAATGCCACGGGTCGGGTGCGGCTGGCGCCAAGGGCTATCCCAACCTGCAGGACGACGCCTGGCTCTGGGGCGGCACGATGGAGGATATCCATTACACCGTCAGCCACGGCATCCGCAACGAGGACGATCCCGACGCGCGCTATTCCGAAATGCCCGCCTTCGGCCGCGATGAGCTGCTGACCGGGGAAGAGGTCGAGCAGGTCGTGAATTACGTCATGTCGCTGTCGCCGGTGAACCCCCCGGTCGACGCCTCGCTGGTCGAAGCCGGCGCCGAGGTGTTCGAGATCAACTGCGCCTCCTGCCACCTGGAAGACGGCACCGGCGACCGGTTCCAGGGCGCACCGAACCTGACCGACGCCATCTGGCTTTATGGCGGGGATTACGATGCCATTCGTGAAACGGTCTGGAACGCACGTTTCGGCGTGATGCCCCCGATGGGCGGCGCCGACCTGAGCGAGGCCGAAATTCGCGCCGTGGCCACCTATGTTCACCAGCTGGGTGGCGGCGAGGCCCCTGAATAAGAATACCCGCGGGCGCAAGCCCGCGGGTTCGGCACCGGCCCTTCCGTCCTGTTCGCGCGTTTCCTGGAAGGCCGGTGCCACCTTTTTCCCCGGTGGCGGTTGATGGCGTCAAGCCTTAACCGCCGCCGGTTTCGTTTTTTCCGATACACGCCTGTTTCCGCCGGCCGGGGCATCCCGGGCGGGAATGTTGCGCGAAAACGCCCTTCGGTGTAGCCTGGTCTGCGGGGAAGAGCATCCCGGCGTAACCGGTGATCTTTCAGCGTGCATGGTCGATTCTCCGATGCGCGCCGCGAGTTTTTAAAGGAATTTTTGCTCGACACTTTTCGACCCGGGGCCCGTCCGGCCCGGGCTTCGGGGTGATCGGATGTTTGCAGGATTTCTGTTTTCCAGTCTGCTTTTTCTGTCCACCATCCAGGCCGTCACGGCGGGCGAGATTGTTATTGGCATGGGTGCCGACGACATTCTCGATTCGAACCGGGACCATGCCAACGGCGCTTTCGCCGGGCTGGTCGAGCTTCACCTGGAGCCGTTCGCCCGTGTTGCGGGGTTCGATCTGGCGCCGATGGCAACGCTCCAGTTCGACAATCACGGCGATTACTATGCCGGTATCGGCTTTTACGTGTTTCGCAGGCTTGGCCGCGCGCGGCGCTGGATGATCGAAGCCAGCCTGGCGGGCGGCATCCTGCGCGAGAGAAGCACGCGGTTCGACATCGACGACGATTTCCGCTTTCGCAGCTCGATCGGTTTCGGCTTCGACATCTCGCCACGTGCTCGGATGAGCCTGACGCTCGATCACATCCTCGACGAGTCGTTGCGAAACCAGGACCCGGGCAGCGAGACGATATTCATCCGATACACGCGGAAATACTGATTTCCCGCGATTTTCCCGGCCCGCCACGGGGCATCGGGACACCGCCACCGGCCAGCCACGATATGCCGCACTGACTCCGCCCGCCTGCGTAAATAGATGTGTTTCAGACTCAAAATTGACACAGGTCAATGAGCCTGCCGCCCCCGGTTGACACAAGGGGCATGACGCAATCCTTACGACGGAGTGATTCCGTGTCCGACACGCAGCCCGACGCCCCCGGCCTCTATGCCGCGCGGGAACCGATCTTTCCCAAGCGGGTCAGCGGCAAGTTCCGCAATCTCAAATGGATCATCATGGCGATCACGCTGGGTATCTACTACCTGACGCCATGGATTCGCTGGGACCGGGGCCCGAACCTGCCTGACCAGGCGGTCCTGATCGACCTTGCGAACCGCCGCTTCTTCTTCTTCTGGATCGAGATCTGGCCGCATGAGTTCTACTTCATCGCCGGCCTGCTGGTGATGGCGGGGCTGGGTCTGTTCCTGTTCACCTCGGCCATGGGCCGGGTCTGGTGCGGCTATACCTGCCCGCAAACCGTCTGGACCGACCTCTTCATCCTTGTCGAACGCTGGATCGAGGGCGACCGCAACGCCCGCCTGCGCCTGCACCGGCAAAAGAAATGGGATGTCCGCAAGGTGCGGCTGCGTCTGACGAAATGGATCGCCTGGCTGCTGATCGCGCTGGCCACCGGCGGGGCCTGGGTGTTCTATTTCACCGACGCGCCCGGTTTGCTGGTCGATCTGGTGACGGGCAACGCCCATCCGGTCGCCTATACCACGATCCTGATCCTGACCGGGACGACCTTTGCCTTCGGCGGTTTCGCGCGCGAACAGATCTGCATCTACGCCTGCCCCTGGCCGCGCATCCAGGCCGCCATGATGGACGAGGATACGCTCACCGTCGCCTACCGCTCCTGGCGGGGTGAGCCGCGCGGCAAGCACCGCAAGGCCGAGGGCGCCGAGGAGCTGGGCGATTGCATCGACTGCATGGCCTGCGTCAACGTCTGCCCGGTGGGCATCGACATCCGCGATGGCCAGCAGCTTGAATGCATCACCTGCGCGCTGTGCATCGACGCCTGCGACGACATCATGGAAAAGGTCGGCAAGCCGCGCGGCCTGATCGACTACATGGCGCTGACCGACGAGGTCGCGGAACGTGCGGGCAACCCGCCAAGGTCGGTGTGGAAACACATCTTCCGCCCGCGCACCGTCCTTTACACCGCGCTCTGGTCGCTGGTGGGTGTGGGGCTTGTCGTGGCCCTGTTCATCCGCTCCGATATCAGCGTCACGGTGGCGCCGGTGCGCAACCCGACATTCGTCACCCTGTCCGACGGCACGATCCGCAACACCTATGACGTGCGCCTGCGCAACCAGCATGGCGAGGAACGCCCGTTCGAGATCACGATCGCCGGCCACCCGGACCTGAGCGTGCAGCTCGAAGGCACGGATGACGGCCGGGTCATGGTGCCGGCGGATACCACGCAGTTGCAGCGCGTCTACGTGCTGGCGCCGCCGAATTCCGAGCCCGCGGAAAGCGAACGCTGGGATATCCGCATGTGGGTCGAAGACACCTCGAACGGCGACCGCGTCTACAAGGACACGATCTTCAACGGGAGGGCAAACTGATGGCCGGACGCCAGATCACGGGCCGCCAGGTCTTTTTCGGATTCGTCGCCTTCTTCGGCGTTATCATCGCGGTCAACATCGTCATGGCCTACAGCGCCATTTCCACCTTTCCGGGGCTCGAGGTCCGCAACGGCTATGTCGCCAGCCAGAGCTTTGACGAACGCCGCGCCGCGCAACAGGCACTGGGCTGGTCGGCGCGGGTCGAGGTGAATCAGGGCCGCCTGTCGGTCGCCATCACCGATGCCGAGGGACGCCCCGTGCAGGCCGGCAAGGTGCAGGCGCTGGTGGGCCGGCCCACCTCGAACCGCGACGATTTCACGCCCGAACTGGTGTTCAACGGCCGCGTCTACGAAGCGCCCGTTGAACTGGGCGGCGGCAAATGGATTCTGCATCTCAAGGCACAGTCGCTGGCCGGTGAACCGTTCGAGCAGCGCCTTGACGTGCATGTAAACTCCTGACGAAAGGCAAACGGCCATGACCGCCACGATGCGCCCCAACATGTCGGCCTGTCCCGCCTGTTCCGCCGCTCCCGCGGCCGAGGCGCTGGCCGATGCGGCCGCGGTCAGGAACGCGCGCATCGCCCTTTCCCTGCCGACGATCCACTGTTCGGCCTGCATCACGGCGGTCGAGGATGCGCTGAACGCTTATCCCGGCGTGCAGGAGGCGCGGGTCAACCTGACCATGAAACGCGCCAGCATCCAGGCCGACCCCGACGTGATGCCCGACGACCTGGTGCGCGCGCTGGCCGGTATCGGATACGAGGCGCATGAGCTGGACGCCGGCACGCTGTCGGCCACCGAAACCGACAAGGCCGGGCGCGAACTGCTGATGCGGCTGGCGGTGGCCGGTTTCGCGTCGATGAACGTGATGCTGCTGTCGGTCTCGGTCTGGTCGGGGGCGGCGGATGCCACGCGCGACCTGTTCCACTGGATTTCGGCCTTCATCACCATGCCGGTCATCGTGTTCTCGGGGCAGCCGTTTTACCGCAACGCCTGGGCGGCGCTGCGGCACGGGCGGCTGAACATGGATGTGCCGATCACGCTGGCCATCGTGCTGGCGGTGGTGACCTCGCTTTGGGAAACGTCGCTGTCGGGCGAACATGCCTATTTCGACGCGGCGCTTGCGCTGACGTTCTTCCTGCTGGCGGGCCGCTATCTCGATCACCGCACCCGCGCCATCGCCCGGTCCGCGGCCGAGGAACTTGCCGCGCTCGAAGTGCCCCGCGCCTGGGTGCTGCGCGACGGGCAAGAGGTGCAGGTGCCCGCCGCACAGGTCGCCGTGGGCGACCTGATCCGCGTCCGCCCCGGCGGGCGGATGCCGGTGGACGGCGTGATCACCGACGGTGTGTCGGAACTCGACCGCTCGCTTCTGACCGGTGAAACCCTGCCCGTTTTCGCCGAACCGGGCCGCGACGTGTCGGCGGGCGAGGTCAACCTGACCGGGCCGCTGACGATCCGCGCCACGGCGGTCGGCGAACAGACCTCGCTGCACCGCATGGCCGATCTGGTAGCCATCGCGGAATCCGGGCGCTCACGCTATACCTCGCTGGCCGACAAGGCGGCCAAGCTCTATGCGCCGGGCGTGCATATCCTGTCGGCGCTCAGCTTCGTCGGCTGGTATCTCTATACGTGGGACGTGCGCACCGCGCTGAACATCGCGGCGGCGGTTCTGATCATCACCTGCCCCTGCGCGCTGGGCCTTGCCGTGCCGGCGGTGACGACCGCCGCCAGCGGGCGGCTGTTCCGCCGCGGTATGCTGATCAAGCATTCCACCGCGCTGGAACGCCTGGCCGAGGTCGATACCGTGGTGTTCGACAAGACCGGCACGCTGACGCAGGGCACACCGGAACTGACCAACCTGGCCGATCACGCCGCCAGCGACCTGCAAATCGCCGCAGCCCTTGCCGCGGCCTCGTCGCATCCGCTGTCGCGCGCCATCGTCACCGCTTGCGATGCGGCGGATGTGATGCCCGCCGAGATAAGCGATATCCGCGAGCTGCCCGGTTATGGCACCCAAGGCGTGTGGCAAGGCATGACAGTGCGGCTGGGCCGCGCCGCATGGGTCGGGGCCGAGGCGCGTTCGGAAACCACCGCATGGCTGCGCATCGGCGATGAACGCCCGCGCGCCTTTATCTTCGCCGACGCCCTGCGCCCCGGCGCGGCCGAGGCCGTGCGCGCCCTGCGCGATGCCGGGCGCGAGGTCATCCTGATTTCCGGCGACACCACCCCGGCGGTCGAGGCGCTGGCGAAACGGCTGGGCATCGCCCAGTGGATGGCCGAGGCATTGCCCACCGACAAGGTCACCCGCATCACAAGGCTGACCGAACAGGGCCGTCGCGTGCTGATGGTGGGCGACGGTCTGAACGACACCGCCGCGCTGGCCGGCGCGCATGTGTCGATCTCGCCTGCCTCGGCGCTCGATGCCGCGCGGGTGGCGTCGGACATCGTTCTTCTTGGCGGAGATCTGTCGCCGATACCCGACGCTCTCGTCACTGCCCGCAAGGCCACGCGGCGCATCCGCGAGAATTTCCGCATCGCCACGATCTACAACATCATCGCGGTGCCGCTGGCGGTGGCGGGGCTCTGCTCGCCGCTGATCGCGGCCTTGGCCATGTCGGCCAGTTCGATTACCGTGTCGCTGAACGCATTGCGGCTGAGGTGACGCGCTGATGGAAGTTCTGGCCTATCTCATCCCCATTTCGCTGATCATGGGCGGGATCGGCCTGTTGTTCTTTGTCTGGACCGTCAAGACCAACCAGTATGACGACCCCGAAGGCGACGCGCGCCGCATTCTGTCAGACAAGTACGACGACAAGCCCAAGCAGTAGCGGCGGGGTGGGGCGCTGCGCCGCGCCCAGTCGGAAATTGCCCTGGGCTGCCTTTCACCGCACAAAAGAAAACCGCGCGGTTCAAGGGTGAAACCGCGCGGTTTTGGTATATTCAGTGGACAACCGAATATACGCAAGCGTCAGCCTGGAGGTGGGCCGACCATGAAACATGTCACCTGCCGGGCCTGCAGGCGGCGGCAGGCAAGGTCCGCCGTTTCCCGCGTAAGGCCCAGGAAATTCGCGTCGAATCCGGCGCTGCGCTGAACCACCTTGCGCAGGCTGCCATCCAGCGTATCCATTTCCAGAAGCGCGGTCTGCAACAGCACCCTTTCCGCCTTGTAACGGCTGGAATAGCGGCCCACGTTGATGCCCCAGTGCCGCCCGCCCGAGGTGGACACACGGGTCACGACCTCGCGCTCGGTGGCCGGCGCAACCGCTTGTTCGGCAATGGTTTTCGGGCGGATGCGCGGCGTGATGCTGGCGCTTGGCGCGACCGAGGCCAGCGTCACGTTTTCCGGTATGTCGGGTGCGGGCGCCGCTGTGTCGGGCGCGGGCGTGCTGACCTCCTGCGCCTCTTCCAATGCCTGCTTGATGTCGTCCTGCATCGCCACCAGCATAGGTGCGGGTTCCTCGGTGCTGCCAGGGCGCAGTTTGGGGCGCAGGCTTTTCTTCACCGCCGTCAGGATGCGGATCGTTTTGCCCGCGGCGCCGGATTCGGCGGTATATGTGGGTTTCTCGGGCTTGCGCGCCGCCACCTGGTTGGGTGCCCGACGGAACCCCATATCCAGCAATTCCGCCACGCGCGCATTGCGCCAGGCCGAGGACTGGCCGCCGAACACGGTTGCGATCACGCGTTCGTTGCCGCGTTCGGCCGAGGCCACGAGGTTGAACCCGGCGGCGCGGGTGTAGCCCGTCTTGATGCCATCGGCCCCCTTGTAGGCGGCCAGAAGGCGGCGGTTCGTGTTGGCGACCTCGCGCACGCCGGCATCGGTCGAGCGGCGGGAGAACAGGTTGTAATATTGCGGATAGTCATACAGCAGATGCCGCCCCAGCGTGGTCATGTCGCGGGCGGTCGACAGGTGGCCCTCGGTGGTCAGGCCGTGCATGTTCCTGAAGGTCGTGCGCGACATCCCCAGCGCCTTGGCGGTGCGGTTCATCCGTTGGGCAAAGGCGGCTTCGGAGCCTTCGATCGCCTCGCCGATGGCGGTGGCGGCGTCGTTGGCCGATTTCACCGCTGCCGCCCGGATGAGGTAGCGCAGCTTGATCCGCTGGCCGGATTTCAGCCCCAGCTTGCTGGGCGGTTCGGCCGCGGCGTTCGCCGAGACGCGCACCATCGTATCGAGGCTGATCTCGCCCCGTTCGACGGCTTCGAACGCGATGTAGAGGGTCATCATCTTGGTAAGCGATGCCGGGTGCAGCCGCGTATCCGCGTTGCGCGAATGCAGAACCTCGCCTGTGCGTGCGTCGATCACCATCGCGGCATAGGGGGCTGCCACCGCACTGAGCGGGACAACGATGAACATCCATACCGCTGCGATTAAATACAGGCCCAAACGGCCCGGCGTCCACTGCCGATCCTTCACGATCACTGCCTTCTCTGCCTCAAAGCCGCCGGTTTTCCGGTCTGGCGTTCTTCTTGCTCTTGTCAAAATCCTATCACAAGAAGCTGCACCTTTAAAGTGTTCATTTCACATAGAATTTCGCCCATGCAGGCGGCGCGGAACGGAATATGTTGGGGGTGCGGGCGGCTGCACCCCCAAGACTGTCGATTGTGGCGGGAATGTGGCGCGCTACCCGATCGCGCGGACAAGCGATGCAAGCGCCCCGAGATCGGGCAGTTCACGATAGCGCGCAGCCTGTTCCGGGGCGTCGGCATGTTCGATTTCCCAGGTCAGCCCGTGGGGCACGTAAACGCCCCAGCCGCCGGCCTCGATCGCGGGGACGACATCGGATTTCATCGAGTTGCCCACCATCATCGCATGGGCGGCGCCATCGCCGTGCCGGTCGAAAATCGCGTGATAGACCGGCGGGGTCTTGGCGCTGACGATCTCGACCCCGTCGAACATTTCGCCCAGGCCTGATTGCGCAAGTTTACGTTCCTGATCCAGAAGGTCGCCCTTGGTGATCAGCAGGACGCGGTGGGTTTCGGCCACGGCCGCCACCGCCTCGGCCGCGTGCGGCAGCAGCTCGATCGGGTGGCGCAGCATGTCCTGCCCGGCCTCGATCAACTCGCGGATGACGGGGGCGGGCACGCGGTCTTCGGTGACGTCGATGGCGGTTTCGATCATCGACAGGACAAAGCCTTTGATGCCGAATCCGTAATGGGCGATGTTGCGCTTTTCCGCCGCCAACAGCCGCCCGGCAAGGTGGTCGGGATCGGCATAGTCGGCCAGAAGCTCCTGAAACCGGGCCTGCGTGAGTTTGAAGAAGCGTTCGTTATGCCACAGCGTGTCGTCGGCATCGAAGCCGATGGTGGTCAAATTCCGCGTCATTGCGGGGCCTTTCCCGGTCAACCCTTTTCTAACACCGTTCGAACGATATATAGACAGGCCGAAGCCTGAAACCGGAAAAGCGATGTGATGACCGATTGGCCCGAAAAGATGTCTGACAAGGAAGACGGCGACGGCCATGCCGAAGTTGTCGTCAAGACGCGGCCAAAGACGCAGCGGCCGCCGCTTTACAAGGTGCTGATGCTGAATGACGATTATACGCCGATGGAATTCGTCGTTCACGTTCTGGAGCGGTTTTTCGGTATGAACCACTCGCAGGCGTTCGAGATCATGCTGACCGTGCACAAGAAGGGGCTGGCCGTTGTGGGCGTTTTCAGCCACGAGATCGCCGAGACCAAGGTGACGCAGGTGATGGATTTCGCCCGGCAGCACCAGCATCCGCTGCAATGCACGATGGAGCGGGAATAAGGCGCCCGTGACTCATCCCCGGTTCAGCCTTGCGCGTGATGCGCGTCTGTTCGACATGCCCGATACCGGCGATGTGGCGGTGTTCGGCGCCGTGGCCGGTGTCGATCTGTCCGACCTTCCGCAGGACCGGCTGGTGATCGTGTCGCCCCTTCGCACCGATCACGAGGCGTGCGAACGTGCCGGTTTGCGGGTGGCGCTGGACCGGCCCGAGGCGCCGGTTCTGTCCATCGTCATCCTGCCCCGCGCCAAGGCGCTGGCGCGCGGCCTGATCGCCACGGCCATCGCGGCGACGGACGGGCCGGTGGTCGTTGACGGGCAAAAGACCGATGGCGTGGACAGTATCCTGAAAGACTGCCGCAAGCGCGGTGAGTTGGGCGAGGTGATCGCCAAGGCCCATGGCAAGCTGTTCGTGCTGCGCGGGGATGCCGCGGATTTCGCCGATTGGGCGCTGCCCGATACACCGCGGGATGTGGGTGAGGGGTTCGTTACCGTGCCCGGCATCTTTTCGGCGGACGGGATCGACCCGGCCTCGCGGCTGCTGGCCGACAACCTGCCGGCGCGGCTGGGCAAGACGGTGGCCGATCTGGGCGCGGGCTGGGGATACCTGGCGCGGCGGGCGCTGGAGCGGGACGAGATTGCCGAGCTGCACCTGGTCGAGGACGACCACACCGCGCTGGATTGCGCGCGGCGCAACGTCACCGATCCGCGCGCGCGGTTTCACTGGGCCGATGCGACGCGCTGGCGGCCGGATCAGCCGCTGGACGCGGTGATCATGAACCCGCCCTTTCACACCGGCCGCACCGCCGAGCCCGCGCTGGGCCAGGCGTTCATCGCCAACGCGGCGGCCTGCCTTGCCCCGCACGGGCGGCTTTGGCTGGTGGCGAACCGGCACCTGCCCTATGAGGCAACGATCGCCCGGCATTTCGCCCATTGCGAGGAAATCGCCGGCGACAACCGGTTCAAACTGCTGGCCGCGCACAGGCCCACTCGTCACAAGCGGTAGCATCCACTAATCTGGTCGATCAGAATCACGAGGGGTTTCGATGTCCTTTTCCATCGCCGGCAAGACCGCCATCGTCACCGGGGCCGCCAATGGCATCGGCCTCGCCATCGGCAAGCATTTCGTCGACAAGGGGGCGAATGTCGTCTTCGCCGACATGGACGAGGAGAAGCTGATCAAGGAGATCGGTCAGGACGCCGATGGCAGCAACATGCGTTACTTCGCGGGCGACCTGCGGCAGAAGCTGACCGTCGCCAACCTGCTGTCGGCCACGATAGACGCGTTCGACCGGGTGGATATCCTGGTCAACGGGTCGCGTCAGGTGATCGCGGCAGACCCGCTGAACCCCGATGACGACGCGATGGAGATGCTGCTGGAACAGAACCTGCTGACCTCGCTGCGGTTGAGCCAGCAGGTCGCCAGACGCATGATCAAGCAGGCCGAGGGGCAGGAGGAAGGCACCGCCGGTACCATCGTGAACCTGTCGTCGATCGCGGCGCGGCGGTCGAACCCGCAACTTATGGCCTATTCGGTGTCGACCGCGGCGCTGGACCAGATGACACGCTCGCTGGCCGTGGCGCTGGCGCCGCACCGGATCCGGGTCAACGCGGTGGCGTTCGGCTCGGTCATGTCGAACAGCCTGAAGGGCACGCTGAAGGAACATTCCGATTATCGCTCGGATATCGAGGGGCACACCCCGCTGGGCCGGATCGCGGCGCCGGGCGAGCTGGCTGAGGCGGTGCATTACCTGGCGTCCGACGGGTCGGGCTTCATGACCGGGCAGATCATGACCGTGGATGGCGGGCGCACCCTGCTGGACCCGGTGGCCGCGCCGGCGCATTGATCGCCGGGGCCTTGGGGTTGAACCCCGTTAAAAGACCATGATTCCTGGCCGGAAAGGGAGAGCTGCCATGACCGATTTCGCCGCCGAAAAGGACCGGGCAAGCGGATGGTTCCGCCAGTTGCGGGACGAGATCACCGCCGCCTTCGAGGGGTTGGAGGACAGTCACACCGAAGGCCCGTTCTCAGACATGGCGCCGGGTCGGTTCGAGGTGACCGAAACCACGCGCCAGTCCGACGACGGATCGGATGCCGGCGGCGGGTTGATGAGCGTGATGCGCGGCGGCCGTGTGTTCGAAAAGGTGGGGGTGAACATCTCGACCGTGTACGGGACATTGGGCGAGGCCGCGCAAAAGGCGATGGCGGCGCGCGGCGTGCCCGGTATCGAACAGAACCCGCGGTTCTGGGCCAGTGGCATTTCGCTGGTCGCGCATATGCAGAACCCGCATTGCCCGGCGGTGCACATGAACACGCGCATGTTCTGGACCCCGAACGCCTGGTGGTTCGGCGGCGGGTCCGACCTGAACCCCTGTATCGAGTATGACGAGGACACGGCCCATTTCCACGCCACGCAAAAGGCATATCTCGATCCGCATGGCGCCGACTGGTACCCGAGGCTCAAGGCCTGGGCCGACGAGTATTTCTATATCCCGCATCGCAAGCGGGCACGGGGTGTCGGCGGCATTTTCATGGACGATCAGAACTCGGGCGACTGGGCGGCGGATTTCGCGCTGACGCAGGATATCGGGCGGGCGTTCCTGCCGGCCTTCGTGCCGCTGGTGGAAAAGCGACGCGTTCAGCCATTCACCGAGGGCGACAAGGACACGCAGCTTATCCATCGCGGGCTTTATGCGGAATACAACCTTGTCTACGATCGCGGCACCAGGTTCGGCCTGGCGACGGGGCACGATGCGAATGCGGTTCTGATGAGCCTGCCGCCGATGGCCAAGTGGCTTTGACAAAAGTCATTTACTTGTTAAGCCTATGAAACCACGGGAAAAGTGGCTTAGAATTGATCCAGATCAACGCTTTGAGAACCTCTTGTCGCTAGTTTTGATTCGAAACGGGGACGCGTAATTTGCCAATAGGGGCACAGGAGGCCCAAGCCATGAAACTCAGGACACTACTTTTTTCGACCTCTGTAGCCGTGATCGCTGCTCAGGCCGCCAGCGCGAATGAGGAGTTGCGCGAATGGGCCGCAGAGACGTTCGCACCGCTGCCTTCGACCATTCCGGCGCTGAACGAAAACCCGGTGACGCCCGCAAAGATCGACCTCGGCAAGGCGCTGTTCTTCGATCCGCGCATGTCGGCTTCGGGTGTGTTCTCCTGTAACTCGTGCCACAACCTTGCCACCGGCGGGGATGACAACATGCCCACCTCGATCGGGCATGGCTGGCAGAAGGGTCCGCGTAACTCGCCCACCGTGCTGAACTCGGTGTTCAACACCGCGCAGTTCTGGGATGGCCGCGCCGCCGACCTTGCGGAACAGGCAAAGGGCCCGGTTCAGGCCGGGGTCGAAATGGCCAACACGCCGGACAACGTGGTCGCAACGCTGAATTCCATGCCGCAATACGTGGACTGGTTCAAGGCGTCCTTCCCGGACGAGGCCGATCCGGTCACCTTCGACAACTTCGCCAAGGCGATCGAGGCCTATGAGGCCACGCTGATCACGCCCGCACCCTTCGACGCATGGCTGAACGGTGACGACAACGCGCTGAACGCCGAACAACTGGCCGGTCTGGAACTGTTCCTGGATAAGGGCTGCACGACCTGCCACAACGGCGTGAACATCGGCGGCAACGGGTACTTTCCGTTCGGCCTGATCGAGAAGCCCGGTGCCGACATCCTGCCCGAGGGCGACAAGGGCCGTTTCGCGGTGACCGAAACCGCGGATGACGAATACGTCTTCCGGGCCGCACCGCTGCGCAACATCGACCAGACGGCGCCGTATTTCCACTCGGGCCTCGTGTGGGACCTGAAGGTTGCCGTGCAGATCATGGCCGAAAGCCAGCTTGGCGAAGAACTGACCGATCAGGAGGCCGATCAGATCGTGGCCTTCCTCGGCACGCTGACCGGCGACATGCCCGAAGTCACCTATCCGATGCTGCCGGTGGAAACCGCCACCACGCCGCGTCCGACGGGTGAGGTGATGCCGTAAACGAACGAAAGGGGTTTGCGTCCCTGACTGGCGCGCGCGGAGTGATCCGCGCGCGCTTTTTCACATCCAGGTCACATCGCCCAGAAAGATGTAGCCCGCGCCATATATCGTCTTGATCAGGCGGGGATTCCTGGGATCTTCGCGCAGTTTCGTGCGCAGCCGCGAGATGCGCACATCCATCGCCCGGTCGAAACTTTCACCCGCCGCGCCGCCCAGCGTTTCCTGCATCACCGCGCGCGAGATCAGCCGCTTCGGCCGTTCGAGGAACAGGCGCAGCACCTCGCCCTCGGCATGGGAAAACGGGGTCTGCTCGCCGCTTTCGCTGGTCAGGGTGTAGCTGTCGAAACAGGCCGTCCAGCCGTTGAACCCGGCGCGGTTGCCGGTTTGGGCCGCGGGCCGGTCGCGCCGCAGCCGGGCACGGATGCGCGCCACCACCTCGGCCGGGTCGAAGGGTTTGATGATGTAGTCGTCCGCCCCAAGCTCCAGCCCGGTCACGCGGTCCTGCACCTGCGCGCGGCCCGAGATGATGATGACCGTCGCGCCCTGTTCCAGCGCCAGCCGGTGCACCAGTGTCAGCCCGTCCCTGTCGGGCAGGCTGAGATCCACAAGGCACACGTCGGGGGTGCGGGTTTTCAGCGCGGCCTCGAATTCGGTCGCCCGGCCAAAGCTCATGGTGCGGAACCCCGCTTCTTCCAGCGCGTCGGCCAGCATCGTGCGGATCGCCGGTTCGTCATCCAGGATCGAGACAAGCGGTTGCGTCATGGCGTGGTCCCCCGGGTGGACAGGAATGCGCCCAGTTCGCGCGCGGAAAAGGGTTTGCGCAGAACAGGGGCCTGCGTCAACGCCCTGGCATGCAGCGGGTGGTCGGGCGGAAGCGAGGTCATCAGGATGATCGGCGGCGCCTGTTCGGGCAGGGCCGCGATCAGGTCCAGGCCCGTGGCGTCGCCTTCGAGCGAGATATCGGACAGGATCAGCGAGATATCGGACAGTTCGTCCAGCAGGATCAGCGCCTCTTCCACCGAGGCGGCCTCGATCACGGTGTGGTCGAGATCGGTCAGCATGGCGCGGATGCCCTCGCGCAGGTCGGCGCTGTCCTCGACCAGCAGGACCAGCCCGGGCGCGACCGGCGCGGGCGCGGGGCGCAGCGGCAGGCGCAACGTGACCTGCGCACCGCTGTCGGTATTGGACAGCCGCACGCGGCCGCCCGCCAGTTTCGAGGTGTCGTAGACCATGGCAAGCCCCAGCCCGGACCCCTCGCCGCCCTTGGTGGAAAAGAACGGCTCCAGCGCGTGTTCGAGCGCGTTGTCGGAGAATCCCGGGCCGGTATCGGTGACCGTGAAATCGGCCCAGGTGTTCTGGACCGGCGTGATCGTCAGGGTGATCCGCCCGGCCTCGCCCATCGCATCGCGGGCGTTGAGAAACAGGTTCAGCAGCGCGTCCTGCAACATCCCGGAATCGAGCATCAGCCGGTCGCGTTCGAGCATGTTCAGGATAGTAAGCCGCATCGCCGGGGGCAGGGCAGGCGCGGCCAGCGTTTCCAGGTCGCGCAGCAACGCGCCCAGGCCGGTCGGTTGCGGCACCCATTCGCGTGCGCCGGTGATATCGCCGATCCGCGTCAGCAACGTGCCACCGCGATGCGCGGCGCCCAGCGTGGCGCTGACCAGTTCGCGCGCCTCGGGCGGCAGGCCGATCCGTTGCAGGCGCGACTGGCTGCCGAGGATGATCGTCAGCAGGTTCGAGAAATCATGCGCCATCCCGCTGGTCAACTGCGCGGCCATCTCGCGCCGGCGGGTCTGTTGCAGGGCGGATCGCGCCTGCGTTTCCTCGGTGATGTCGGTGGACAGGATGTAGACGCCGGCGATGTCGCCATTCGCATCCCGATCGGGGGTAAAGGCCGTGCGGATACGCCGGGACGTGCCTTCATGCGTGAATTCGAAGGTCGAGGGCCGACCTTCGAACGCGGCTTCCAGCTTGGGGCGGATATGGCCATAGGCCTCTTCGCCCAGAGCCTCGCGGATATCCAGCCCCCGGAGTTCCTCGGGGCGGCCGGGCAGGATCGAGTTCAGGCGCCGGTTGGAGAAGGTATAGGTCATGTCGCGGCCGACATGGGCGATATGGGCCGGCATCATCTCGGTGGTCAGGCGGGTGCGGGCCTCGGTCTCGGTCAGCTGGCGCTTGGCCTCTTCCAGTGCGGCGATGGTGCTGGCAAGCTGGCGGTTGGTGGCCGACAGTTCCTCGGCGTATGCCAGCACCTTGTCGCTCAGCTCTTCCGAGCGGGCGCGCAGCAGCGCCTCCTGGTTCTTGGTCTGGGTTATGTCGGTATAGACGGTGATCCAGCCGCCCTCGGGCAGGGGCGCGCCCTCGACGCTGATGACCCGGCCGTTGGCGCGGGTGCGTTCCATGTAATGCGGCTCGAACGCGCGGGCTTGCTCGACGCGGAAGCGCACGGCCTCTTCGACATCGTCGATGGGGCCGTATTCGCCGCGTGTCACCTGGTGGCGGATCGTGTCCTCGAACGTGGCGCCGGGTTCGGTCAGATGCGGGGGAAGGTCGAACATCTCGCGGAACATGCGGTTGCCGACCACCAGCCGCAGGCGGTTGTCATAGATCGACAGCGCCTGCTGGATCAGGTTCAGGCCGGCCATCATCATGGCGGCGCTATGGGGTGTGTCCTGTGGCATGTCGTTGCCTTTCGCCTGCCTTGCGATAGCACCGCCCGGCCCCGGCGGCAAAGGCTGCTGTGGGGTTGTTACAATTCGATAGGATTTAGAAATGATCACGAAAAAGTTGACGCAGAGCGTGCGGTCTGCACCATCTGTGCCGGAGGACTCGCCGGGCAGGAGGTCATCAGCCCGATGTTTCGGGCCCAGGGAGGAACAGATTTGGCACAGTCGTCTCAGGCGGCCGGAGGACATGAGTCCATTCCGGCACTACTGCTTCGCAACGCTGCGGAATTCGGTGACAAGCCGGCCTATCGGGAAAAGGAATTCGGGATCTGGCAGTGCTGGACCTGGAAAGAAGCCGAACAGGAGATCCGCAAGCTTGCGCTTGGCCTGATCAACCTCGGTGTCAACGAAGGCGACTTCATAGCGATCATCGGGAACAACCGGCCGTATCTTTACTGGTCGATGGTGGCCGCCCAGTGGGTCGGCGCGACACCTGTACCGCTTTACCAGGATTCGGCGGCCGAAGAGATGGCTTATGTTCTGGACCATTGTGGCGCGCGTTTCGTGATCGTCGAGGATCAGGAACAGGTCGACAAGGTGATCGAGGTTCAGGACCGGCTGCACCAGTTCGAACACCTGATCTATCTTGATCCGCGCGGGATGCGGAAATACGACCATTCGCACCTGCACGAATACGCCCATGTGCAGGAGCAGGGCCATGCCGCCCGCGACGAGTTCACGCCCGAGCTGGAAAAGCGCGGCCAAAAGCTCGATTACGCGTCGACCTGCGTGATGCTGTATACCTCGGGGACGACGGGAAAGCCCAAGGGCGTGGTCCTGTCCAACCGCAACATCATCGAAACCGCCAAAAGCAGCGCCGAGTTCGACCATCTTGGCCCGGGCGAGGAGATCCTGGCCTATCTGCCAATGGCCTGGGTGGGCGATTTCATCTTTTCCATCGGGCAGGCCTATTGGACGGGCTTTTGCGTGAACTGCCCCGAAAGCCCCGAAACAGTGGCCGCCGACCTGCGCGAGATCGGGCCGACCTATTACTTTGCGCCGCCGCGGGTTTTCGAAACGCAACTGACCAGCGTGATGATCCGCATGGAGGATGCCGGCAAGCTCAAGAAGCGGCTGTTCGACATCTTCATGGCCCATGCCCGCCGCGTCGGGCCGGCGATCCTGGACGGCAAGCCGGTAGGTGGCTGGGATCGGTTCAAATACTGGCTGGGCGATCTGTTCATCTATGGCCCGCTGAAGAACACGCTGGGCTTTTCCAAGGTGCGTGTCGGTTACACCGCCGGTGAGGCGATCGGGCCGGAAATCTTCGATTTCTACCGCTCTCTCGGTATCAACCTGAAACAGCTTTACGGCCAGACCGAGGCGTCGGTGTTCATCACCGTGCAGCCCGATGGCGAGGTCCGTTCGGACACGGTGGGCGTGCCCGCGCCGGGCGTCGAGCTGAAGATCGCCGACAGCGGCGAGGTGTTCTATCGCAGTCCGGGCGTGTTCGAGTTCTATTACAAGAACGAGGAAAGCACGAAATCGACCAAGGATGCCGAAGGCTGGGTTGCGACGGGCGACGCGGGGTTCATCGAGCACGACACCGGCCATCTGCGTATCATCGACCGTGCCAAGGATGTGGGCAAGATGGCCGACGGCAGCCTGTTTGCGCCGAAATACGTCGAGAACAAGCTGAAATTCTATCCCAACATCCTTGAGGCGGTGGTGTTCGGCAACAACCGCGACAGGTGCATGGCCTTCATCAACATCGACCTGTCGGCGGTGGGCAACTGGGCCGAGCGCAACAACATCGCCTATTCCAGCTATCAGGAACTGGCCGGTCATCCCAAGGTTTACGAGATGATCCAGAGCCATGTCGAAGAGGTGAACGCCTCGGTCGCGGAAGACGAGATGCTGTCGGGTTGCCAGGTGCACCGATTCCTGATCCTGCACAAGGAGCTGGATGCCGACGACGGTGAAATGACCCGCACCCGCAAGGTGCGGCGCGGGATCATCGCCGAGAAATTCGATGACCTGATCGAGGCGCTCTATTCCGGCAAGACCGAGCAATACACCGAAACCGAGGTGACCTACGAAGACGGTCGCAAAGGGTCGATCAAGGCAACGCTGGAAATCCGCGACGCAAAGACTGTGCCGGTCACGACGCAGAAGGTGGCGGCGGAATGATGCCGCGTATCCGCGCCGAGGGGGGATATCTGACGATGAAGGGATTGCGCCATGCTTGACGCAAGCGACGAAGGTTACGTCACCGAGGATGGCCGCAGGATCGGCGGCGTTCTGATGGAAATGAAGAACATCACCCTGCGCTTCGGCGGGGTGAAGGCGATCACCGATATCTCGTTCGACATCCGCGAGGGCGAGATCCGCGCCATCATCGGCCCGAACGGCGCCGGCAAGTCGTCGATGCTGAACGTGATCTCGGGCTTCTACGTCCCGCAGGAGGGCGAGGTCTGGTACAAGGGCGCCAAGCGCCCGCCGATGAAACCCTATCAGGTGGCGCAGCTGGGCATCGCCCGCACGTTCCAGAACATCGCCCTGTTCGAGGGCATGACCGTGCTGGACAACGTGATGACGGGTCGCCTGAACTACATGAAGACCAACATGTTCCAGCAGGCGCTGTGGAAGGGCAAGGCCGAGGCCGAAGAGGTCGAGAACCGCGAATTCGTGGAAAAAATCATCGACTTCCTGGAAATCCAGTCGATCCGCAAGACACCCGTCGCGCGCCTGCCCTATGGCCTGAAAAAGCGGGTGGAACTGGCGCGCGCGCTGGCCGCGGAACCCAGCCTGCTGCTGCTGGACGAACCGATGGCCGGCATGAACGTCGAGGAAAAAGAGGACATGAGCCGCTTTATCCTGGACGTGAACGACGAATTCGGCACCACCATCGCCCTGATCGAACATGACATGGGCGTTGTCATGGACCTGTCCGACCGTGTCGTGGTGATGGATTACGGCAAGAAGATCGGGGACGGCACCCCCGACGATATCCGCAGCAACCAGGCCGTGATCGACGCTTATCTGGGGGTGGCCCATGACTGAGCGGCACGCAAAGTTTTCGCAGGGAGGAGCCTGAGCCATGCCCGATCAACTGATTTACGCGATGGAGGTATTCCTCAACGGCCTGATGGCCGGGGTTCTCTATGCGCTCGTCGCGCTGGGCTTTGTCCTGATCTACAAGGCCAGCGGCATCTTCAACTACGCGCAGGGCGTTATGGCGCTGTTCGCGGCGCTGACGCTGGTGGGGATCATGGAGGGACAGGTGCCGTTCTCGCATCTGATCAACGCCATGTTCGGGACCGAGATTCACCATTTCGGCTGGCACTTGCCGGCGCTGGTGTCGATCCTGCTGACGATGGCGGTGATGGTGTTGCTGGCCTGGGCGGTGAACAAGCTGATCTTCAACCACCTTGTGAACCAGGAACCGATCATCCTGTTCATGGCTACCATCGGGCTGGCCTATTTCATGGAAGGATTCGGCGACATCATGTGGGGCGCCGACATCAAGAAGCTGGATGTGGGGCTGCCGCAGGGTATCAACACGGCGATCGACGAAACCACCTATGGCTGGTTCGGCTATGGCTTCTTCATCGACAACCTCGATATCGTGGCGACCGTGATCGCGGCGATCCTGGTGATCGCGCTGGTGATCTTCAGCCAGTATACCAAACAGGGCCGGGCCATGCGCGCGGTGGCCGACGACCACCAGGCCGCGCTGTCGGTGGGGATCAGCCTGAATTTCATCTGGGTCATGGTGTGGTCGCTGGCGGGGTTCGTCGCGCTGGTGGCGGGTATCATGTGGGGCACGAAATCGGGGGTTCAGTTCTCGCTGTCTCTGATTGCGCTCAAGGCGCTGCCGGTGCTGATGCTGGGCGGGTTCACCTCGATCCCCGGCGCCATTGTGGGCGGCCTGCTGATCGGCGTGGGCGAAAAGCTGTTCGAATTCTCGGTCGGCCCGCTGATCGGTGGCGCGACCGAGAACTGGTTCGCCTATGTTCTGGCGCTGCTCTTCCTCGTGTTCCGGCCGCAGGGCCTGTTCGGCGAGAAGATCATCGAAAGGGTGTAGGACGATGCGCAAGCTTATCGCCATCGTCAACGTGATCGCCTGGTCCGGGTTCTGGGCCTTCGGCTATCTCGCGCTGTCGGCGGATGTGTCGAACACAAGGCAAATGATCACGGCGGCCATACTGGCGGCGCTGGGCGCGGCCCTGGGATTGTGGGCCTATTTCCGCCTGATCCGCATCAATGAGGACACCGGATATGCCCGGCGCCCGAACCGGGCCGACCGGTCGCATCTGGATATCGAAGTAAACGGGGAGGAAGCCTGATGTTCTATCGTGAGGCGGGCGATTTCAAAACGTCCTATGAGGAAGACAGCCAGACCTTCCCGATCAAGTTCGACAGGTATCGCTATTATTTCGTGCTGGCCTTTGCCTTCGCGGTGGTGCCCTTCGTGATCAACGACTACTGGGTGAACGCGATCTTCATGCCGTTCCTGATCTACTCGATCGCGGCGATCGGTCTGAACATCCTGGTGGGGTATTGCGGGCAGGTCAGCCTTGGCACCGGCGGGTTCATGGCGGTGGGGGCCTATGCGGTCTACAAGCTGATGACCGCATTCCCCGAGGTGAACATCATCTTCCACGTGATCGCCGCGGGCGGCATTACTGCCATCGTCGGGGTTCTGTTCGGCCTGCCGTCGCTGCGGATCAAGGGGTTCTACCTGGCGGTTGCGACGCTGGCGGCACAGTTCTTCCTGGTGTGGCTGTTCAACCGCGTGCCGTGGTTCTACAACCATTCGGCCTCGGGGCAGATCAACGCGCCCGAGCGGACGGTCTTCGGCGTCGAGGTGACGGGCCCGAATACCGAGGCCTGGGCCACCTATCTGTTCTGCCTGGTGTTCACGCTGATCTGCGCGATCCTTGCACGCAACCTGACCCGCGGGGTTCAGGGGCGCAAATGGATGGCGATCCGCGACATGGATATCGCCGCCGAGATCATCGGCGTGGACCCGCTGCGCGCCAAGCTGAGCGCCTTTGCCGTCAGCTCGTTCTTTGTCGGTATCGCGGGGGCGCTGTTCTTTGCGGTGTACCTGGGCGCGGTCGAAGTGGGCGAGGCGTTCGGCATCAACAAGTCGTTCCTGGTGCTGTTCATGGTGATCATCGGCGGGCTGGGGTCGATCTTCGGCTCGTTCGCGGGCGCGGCCTTCCTGGTGCTGCTGCCGGTTCTGCTGAAGAACACGCTGGTGGGCGGGCTTGGCTGGCCGACCGACCTTGCCTCGCATCTGGAGTTCATGATCGTGGGCGCGCTGATCATCGCCTTCCTTATCGCGGAACCGCACGGGCTGGCGCAGCTCTGGCGCGTGGCGAAAGAGAAATTGCGGCTCTGGCCGTTCCCGCACTGAGCTGCGGGGCGCGGGGCGCGCCTGCCCCGCGAAACGGAGGATTACCCTTTCCCGCGTGGCCATGCGGGGCGGGGCCATGTTTTCGGGGGCTGCCCCCGGAATTGAGACATCGGAATAACCAAGGGAGGAACACCCGATGAAGATGAAACTGATCGCAACTGCGCTGGCGGCCGCCGTGACCGCGGCGCCGGCCATGGCGGACCTGGTATTTCCGTCGCTGAGCTACCGCACCGGCCCCTATGCCGCTGGCGGGATTCCCTTTGCGGACGGTTACGCCGACTATTTCACCCTTCTGAACGAGCGCGACGGCGGTATCGGTGGCGAGAAAATCCAGATGCCCGAATGCGAAACCGCCTATAACACCGAAAAGGGCGTGGAGTGCTACGAGTCGACCAAGGGCATGGGTTCGCTCGTCTACCAGCCGCTTTCGACCGGGATCACCTATCAGCTTATTCCCAAGGTGACGGCGGACGGCATCCCGATGCTGACCTCGGGCCTGGGGCGGACATCGGCCAAGAACGGCGCGGTGTTCCCGTGGGTGTTCAACTTCCCCGCCAACTACTGGGACGGGGCGTCGGTTGCGGTCAAGCACATCCTCGATCAGGAAGGTGGCGATATCAGCGGCAAGAAGATCGCGCTGGTCTATCATAACTCGGCCTATGGCAAGGAACCGATCCGCACGCTGGAGGAGCTTTCGAAAAAGCACGGTTACGAGCTGAGCCTCATCCCGGTGGACCACCCGGGCCAGGAGCAGAAATCGCAATGGCTGCAAATCCGTCGTGACCGCCCCGATTACGTGATCATGTATGGCTGGGGCGTGATGAACCAGGTCGCCATTCAGGAAGCCGTCAACATCCGGTTCCCGATGGACAAGTTCATCGGCATCTGGTGGTCGGGTTCGGAAAACGACGTGAAGCCCGCAGGCGACGGGGCCAACGGCTACAAGGCGCTGACCTTCCACAACCTCGGCAGCGACTACCCGCTCTATGACGACCTGAAGGCGCATGTCTTCGACAAGGGGCTTGCCGCCGGTGCCGGCGACCAGCACGGAACCGCGATCTATAACCGCGGCCTGTATGCCGCGATGCTGGTGGCCGAAGCCGCGAAGACCGCGCAGGAGATCCACGGCACCAGCCAGATCACCCCGGCGATGATGCGCGACGGTATGGAGGCCCTTGAAATGACCGAAGAGAAGATGACCGCGTTGGGACTGCCGAAATTCGGCCCCGAGTTCACGGTCTCGTGCGAGAACCACGGCGGGAACGGGTTTGCCGCCATCGGTCAGTGGGATGCGAGTGCGGGCGAATGGAAGCTGATCACCGACTACATGCAGTCGGACCAGGACATCGTTCAGCCGCTGATCGAAGCCGACTCGATGGCCTATGCCGACGAAGCGGGGATCACCCCGGCCTGTAACTGAGCCAGACAGACGGGCCGCCGCATCGTGTGGCGGCCCGCATCAACCGATTGACGGAGCGTGGACATGCTGGACGCCGCCGAGACGCAGACAGAGACCCTGTTGGAGGTCAACAATATCGAGGTGATCTATAATCACGTGATCCTCGTGCTGAAGGGTGTCAGCCTGAAGGTGCCCAAGGGCGGGATCACCGCTTTGCTGGGGGGCAACGGCGCGGGCAAGACCACCACGCTCAAGGCCGTGTCGAACCTGCTCGCCTCGGAGCGGGGCGAGGTGACCAAGGGCAGCATCCTCTACCGCGGCGAGCGCGTGCAGGATCTGACGCCGAATGACCTGGTGAAAAAGGGCGTGATCCAGGTGATGGAGGGCCGCCACTGTTTCGAGCACCTGACGGTCGAGGAGAACCTGCTGACCGGGGCCTATACCCGTGGGGCGGGCAAGGCCGAGATCGATGCCGATCTTGAGATGGTCTATAACTATTTTCCGCGCCTCAAGGAGCGCCGCCGCAGCCAGGCGGGCTATACCTCGGGCGGGGAACAGCAGATGGTTGCCATCGGGCGCGCACTGATGAGCCGGCCCGAGACGATCCTTCTGGACGAACCCAGCATGGGGCTTGCGCCGCAGCTGGTGGAACAGATTTTCGACATCGTGAAATCGCTGAACGAATCCGAGGGATACACCTTCCTTCTGGCCGAGCAGAACACGAATGTCGCCCTGCGGTTCGCGCATTACGGCTATATCCTGGAAAACGGCCGCGTCGTGATGGACGGCCCCGCCCAGGAGTTGCGCGAGAACCCGGACGTCAAGGAATTTTACCTCGGCATGTCGGACGAGGGGCGCAAATCGTTCCGCGACGTGCGCTCTTATCGCCGCCGCAAGCGTTGGCTGAGCTGACGCGCGCGCGTCGCCCGGCCGGATAAGAAATTTGACCTGACCCGCCCACTGGCCCGGATGCGCCGGGGCGCTGAGAGGATATGCAGATGAGCGGATATTTCGACGAATTGGAAACCCGAAGCGCCGATGAACGCGCGGCCGCGCAGGCCGGGGCGCTGTCCGAACAGGTGGCGCGCGCGCGGGGCCTGCCGGGCTATCGCGGGCGGTTGGACGATGTGGACCCGGCCGCGATTGCCGGGGCCGCCGATCTGGCACGCCTGCCGGTGCTGCGCAAATCCGACCTGGGCGCGGTGCAGGGCGCGGGCAACCCGTTCGGCGGGCTGACGACGCGGCCCGCCAGCGGCTTTGCCCATGTCTTTCAATCGCCCGGCCCGATCTATGAACCGGGCGGGGTGGACCATGACTGGTGGCGTATGGGGCGGTTCCTGAACGCCTGCGGCATCGGGCGCGGCGACATCGTGCAGAACTGTTTCGGCTACCACCTGACGCCCGCCGGCATGATCTTTGAATCCGGGGCGCGCGCTGTGGGGGCGGCGGTGCTACCGGCGGGCACCGGCCAGACCGAGCTTCAGGTGACCGCCGCGCGCGATATCGGCACCACGGCCTATGCCGGGACGCCCGATTACCTGAAGGTGATCCTGGACAAGGCCGACGAGATGGGCGTGACGCTGGCGATCACCAAGGCGGCGGTGGGCGGCGGGGCGCTGTTCCCCAGCCTGCGCCAGGAATACGCCGATCGCGGCATCACCTGCCTGCAATCCTATGCCACCGCCGATCTGGGCAACATCGCCTACGAATCCGCCGCGATGGAGGGGATGATCGTGGATGAGGGCGTGATCGTCGAGATCGTCACCCCCGGCACCGGCGATCCCGTCGCGCCGGGGCAGGTGGGCGAGGTCGTGGTAACCTCGCTGAACCCCGACTATCCGCTGATCCGCTTCGCCACCGGCGATCTTTCGGCGGTGATGGAGGGCACGTCGCCCTGCGGCCGCACCAACATGCGTATCAGGGGGTGGATGGGCCGTGCCGACCAGACCACCAAGATCAAGGGCATGTTCGTCCGTCCCGAGCAGGTGGCGCAACTTGTGGCCAAGCACGATGAGATCGCCCGCGCCCGCGTCGTCGCGGGGCGTGATGGCGAAATGGATGTCATGACCGTTCGGATCGAGGCCACCGGCGGCTCGGAAGAGGCGTTCGGCAAGACCGTGGCCGAGGTGCTGAAGCTGAAGGGCAAGGTCGAGATCGTGGCGCCCGGCAGCCTGCCGAACGACGGCAAGGTGATCGAGGATACCCGCGACTACGGGTGACCGGCCTTCGGTCCTGCGATCCGGTGCCCTGCATAAACAAAAAGACCGTCGCCTGGTATGGGCGACGGTCTTTTCGATTGCTCGAACGGCGGTTCGTTCAGCCCTGGCGGGCCTTGAACCGGCGCTGCGTCTTGTTGATGACGTAGACGCGGCCCTTGCGGCGCACGACACGGCAGTCGCGATGACGCTGCTTGAGCGAGCGGAGCGAGTTCTTGACCTTCATGGTCCTCTCCTTTCGTCGCGGCGCGGGCGTGCGCCATTGCAGGTCGTCCCCTTATGGGGACAGTGAATTCATGGTGGGCGGTACTGGGATCGAACCAGTGACCCCTACGATGTCAACGTAGTGCTCTACCGCTGAGCTAACCGCCCGTAGTACCGGCACTTTCATCGCCCCTAACGAATAGGGGCGCGGAAGCCCGCGCCGGTTCGCGTTCCTATAAAAGGAGTCGGCAGGGGGATCAAGGGCTTTTGGCATCCATTGCAATCGGTCTATGCTGGCGGCGAACGAGCAGCCCGGATCCGCACAGATGCCCAAGGTCGCCTACCACCTGATCAACCCAGGACAACGCACGACAAGCGTCGTCTTTGCCTCGCCCCATAGCGGCCGCGATTATTCACGCACGTTCATGCGGCGCACGATTCTGGACGAACACGCGATCCGCAGTTCCGAGGATGCCTTTGTCGACAAGCTGTTCGCCACCGCGCCGCAGCACGGTGCACCGCTGTTGCTGGCGGGCGCCCCGCGTGCCTTTATCGACCTCAACCGCAGCGCGGACGAGCTTGACCCCGCACTGATCGCCGATGTGCGCCACCCGCTGCATAACCCGCGCGTCGCCTCGGGGCTGGGCGTGGTGCCGCGCGTGGTCGCGGGCGGGCGCGCGATCTATAGCGGGAAATTGTCGCGGATCGAGGCGCAGCAGCGCATCGACACCTATTGGCACCCGTATCACGCCACGCTTCAGCGGCTTCTGAACGAATCCGTGGGTCTGTTCGGCGAGGCGATCCTGATCGACTGCCATTCGATGCCGCACGAGGCGATGGACGGTATCGCGCGTGCCGGAGTGCGCCGCCCCGAGGTCGTGCTGGGGGACCGGTTCGGCGCCTCGGCCAGCGCCGAAGTGGTCGAGCGGATCGAGGCGGCCTTTGCCGCGGCGGGGCTGAACGTGGTGCGCAATGCGCCCTTTGCCGGGGCCTTTACCGCGCAGCATTACGGCCGGCCGCTGCGCGGTCAGCATGTGGTGCAGATCGAAATCGACCGTTCGCTTTACATGAACGAGCAGATGATCCGCCCGAACAGCAATTTCGCCGAGATGCAGCGCGTTCTGGGCCGCGTGATTTCCGAGATTTCCGAGATCGGCCGCGCATCCGAGCAGCCGCTGGCCGCCGAGTGATCAGCGCAACGCGCGACCTTTGAGGATCGCCTCGTCGCCGAATCGCTTGCGGATCTCGTCGGTGGCGCGTTCCGCCTTTGCGCGGGCGCGTGCCTGCGGGTCCAGAAGGTCGCCCGACAGGTCCGCCGCCTCTTCCCCGCACAGGTCCGACAGCCCCACGCCCAGCAGCCGATAGGGTGTCTTGTGGTCGGTCTGGTCGAACAGCGCCCGCGCGGTGCGATAGATCGTGTCGGCCATCTGCGTCGCGTCGCGCAGGGATGTCCGCCGCGTCAGCAGCTTGTGATCGGCGCGTTTCAGCTTCAGCGTCACCACGCGCCCCGCCCTGGCCCTTGCCTTGGCGCGGTCGGCGACCTTTTCGGCCATGCGCCAGATATGCCCGTCCAGCAGGTCGGGATCGGCGGTGTCCTCGGAAAAGGTGGTTTCGTTCGAGATCGACTTGATCGGCGCATCGCGGCTGACGCGGCGGTTGTCCTGCCCGCGCGCAAGGTGCCACAGCCGGTCGCCCATCGACCCGAAGCGCGCAATCAGGTCGCGCTGTTCCCATCGCAGGAGGTCGCGAAAGCTGCGGATACCGGCCTGTTCCAGCGATGCCTGCGCCGCCTGACCCACGCCCCAGATCATGCGCACGGGTTTGTCGCGCAGGAAATCCGACGTTTCGACCCGGCCGATCACCGAAAAGCCATGCGGTTTGTCGAGGTCCGAGGCGACCTTGGCCAGAAACTTGTTATGGCTCAGCCCGATCGAGCCGGTGATGCCAAGCTCGGACTGCATCCGCTTCACCAGCCGCGCCAGCATCACCGCGGGCGGATGGCCGTGCAGCCTTGCGGTGCCGGTCAGGTCGAGGAATGCCTCATCCAGCGACAGGGGTTCGATCGAGGGGGTAAGTTCCTCCATCATGGCGCGGATCTGGCGGCTGACATCGGCATAAAGGGACATGCGCGGTTTGATGACCACGGCGTCGGGGCAAAGCCTGAGCGCCTGGAACATCGGCATGGCCGAGCGCACGCCGCGGATGCGCGCGACATAGCAGGCGGTCGACACCACGCCGCGCCGCCCGCCGCCGATGATGACGGGCTTGTCGGCAAGGTCGGGATTATCGCGTTTTTCCACGCTGGCATAGAACGCGTCGCAATCCATATGCGCAATCCCGAGATCGAACAGCTCGGGGTGGCGCGTGACGCGCGGCGACCGGCAGGCGGGGCAGCGGGCCCCGTCGTCAAAGGAGGTCAGGCAATTGCGGCAAAGGGCTGGCATCGGCTTTGTGCTGGTTCGCTTGGGGGTAAGTATATAGGTTCGGGCGATGCAGGACGACAGCGATTTCATCGGCGCCAAGCTGGCGCTTTTCCTTGGCGACCGGCTGGCGGTGATCCGGCGGGACGACCGGCCGGGGCTGGACTGGGCTGACCATTGGGACTTTCCCGGCGGAGGGCGCGAGGGGGATGAGAGCGCGACAGAGTGCGTGTTGCGCGAGACGCATGAGGAGCTGGGGCTGCGCGTGCCGCGTGCGGCGCTGGTCTGGAACCGCGCGTTTTTGCGCCCGGACCGCGCGGTTGGCTGGCTGTTCGTGGCCCGTCTGCCCGTGGCATCGGCCAGCGATATCCGGCTGGGGGACGAGGGGCAGGGCTGGGCGTTGATGACGCCAGGCGAGTATCTGGCGCACCCGCTGGGCATCCCCCATTTCAAGGAGCGGCTGCGGCTTTACCTGATGACGGCAGAGCGCGCCGGTCAGTTCTAGAGACCGGCGAGTTCGTCGACGATGGCCTGCGCCGCGGCGCGGGGGTCGGGGGCCGTCCAGACGGGGCGGCCGACGACGATATGGTCGGAGCCGTTGGCGATCGCCTGTGCCGGTGTCGTGACGCGTTTCTGGTCGCCCAGGTCGGCGCCTGCGGGACGGACGCCGGGGGTGACGATCAGGCGCCCCTCGGACTGGTGCAGGGCGCGGATCATGGCGGATTCCTGCGGGCTCGCGATCACGCCGTCGGCGCCGGCCTCGAACGCGCGGGCGGCGCGCTCGGCCACCAGGTCGGCCACGTTTCCGGGTTTGATCAGGCTGGCATCCAGATCGCTGCGGTCGAGCGAGGTCAGGATCGTCACGGCGAGGATTTTCATGTCCTTGCCGGCCGCGCCTTCCTTGGCCGCGCGCACGACATGGGGATCGCCGTGGACGGTCAGGAAATCGAGATCGAACTGCGCCAGCCCGCGCACCGCGTTTTCCACCGTCGCGCCGATGTCAAAGAGTTTCATGTCGAGGAAGATGCGCTTGCCGTGCTCTTGCTTGAGCTCGTTGGCAAGGGCCAGCCCGCCGCCGGTCAGCATCCCGAGGCCGATTTTGTAGAAGCTGACCGCATCGCCGATCTTTTCGGCCAGTTCCAGCCCCAGATGCGCATTGGCGACATCGAGGGCGACGATCAGGCGGTCATCAGGCATGGGCGGCTCCTTGGATCGGGTTTCCGCCCTTTTTGGGGTAAAGCGTGCCCGCGTCAAGCGGCCAGCGGAATCTCGTGCAGGTCGGCCTCGAGCGTGATCCGCCGGATGCCACGGCGGTATTCAGGCATCCGCATGATCTGCCGTATGGCATCCTGCAGCAGTGCCATGCGCAGGCCTTCCAGGTCGTTGTAGGACGAGATGGGCACGGAGCAGGCGCAATGGGTCGTGCCCCTGTTGGTCGAAAGGATCACCTCGGCCGCGCACATGTTGTCTTCGACGCGAATGTCGGAATACTCGATATCTTGGATATGCATGACTGCCTCCTTTTACATGTCAAAAGCTACGGTTCGATTGTGGTCCCATTGTGGAAAATGCGGGACCATCCGGGCGCCTATCCGTTTGCGTCGCGGTATCGCCTCTTGAACAGGGGCGGGGCTGTTCACACATAGGTGAGGAGGCCCGGACAGGGGCGTGCCGCAAAGCGGGCGCCGGACGAAGCGGGCGCTTTGAAAAGGAGAGTGACGATGGACTTGTCGAAGTTCACGGAACGGTCGCGTGGTTTCATCCAGGCCGCGCAGACCATCGCAATGCGTGAAAATCACCAGCGCCTTGTGCCCGAGCACCTGTTGAAGGCGCTGATGGATGATCCCGAAGGATTGGCCAGCAACCTGATCAAACGCGCGGGCGGTGCGCCAGAACGCGTGGTCGACGCGCTGGATGCGGCAATGGGCAAGCTGCCCAAGGTCACCGGCGATGCCGGGCAGGTCTATCTGGACAACAGCATGGCCCGCATCATCGACGAGGCCGAGAAAATCGCAAAGAAAGCGGGCGACAGTTTCGTTCCGGTCGAGCGGTTGCTGATGGCGCTGGCGATGGTCAAATCCGGCGCCAAGGATGCGCTGGATGCCGGCGCGGTGACGCCGCAAAAGCTGAATGAGGCGATCAACGATATCCGCAAGGGCCGCACTGCCGACACGGCGAGCGCCGAAGAGGGATATGACGCGCTGAAGAAATACGCGCGCGACCTGACCGAAGCGGCGCGCGAAGGCAAGATCGACCCGATCATCGGCCGCGACGACGAGATCCGCCGCGCCATGCAGGTGCTGAGCCGCCGGACCAAGAACAACCCGGTCCTGATCGGTGAGCCGGGCGTGGGCAAGACGGCGATTGCCGAGGGCCTGGCCCTGCGCATCGTCGATGGCGACGTGCCGGAAAGCCTGCGCAACAAGCGGCTGATGGCGCTGGACATGGGCGCGCTGATCGCCGGTGCGAAATATCGCGGCGAGTTCGAGGAGCGCCTGAAGGCGATCCTGAAGGAGATCGAGGCCGCGGCCGGCGAAATCATCCTGTTCATCGACGAGATGCACGTGCTGGTCGGCGCGGGCAAGACCGATGGCGCGATGGATGCCGCCAACCTGATCAAGCCCGCGCTGGCGCGGGGTGAGCTGCATTGCGTTGGCGCCACCACGCTGGACGAATACCGCAAATACGTTGAGAAGGACGCCGCCCTTGCCCGCCGGTTCCAGCCGGTGATGGTGGAGGAGCCGACCGTCGAGGACACGATTTCGATCCTGCGGGGCATCAAGGAGAAGTACGAGCTGCACCACGGCGTGCGCATCTCGGACTCGGCGCTGGTGTCGGCGGCGACGCTGTCGCACCGCTATATCACCGACCGTTTCCTGCCGGACAAGGCGATCGACCTTGTGGACGAGGCGGCCAGCCGGTTGCGGATGGAAGTGGACAGCAAGCCCGAGGAACTGGACGCGCTGGACCGCCAGATCCTGCAGATGCAGATCGAGGCCGAGGCGCTGCGGCTGGAGGATGACAAGGCGTCCAAGGACCGGCTGGAAAAGCTGGAAAAGGAACTGGCCGACCTGCAGGACAAATCCGCCGAGATGACCGCCAAGTGGCAGGCCGAACGGGACAAGCTGGCATCCGCCCGCGACCTGAAGGAACAGCTTGATCGCGCCCGCGCGGAACTGGACATCGCCAAGCGCGAGGGCAACCTGGCCAAGGCTGGCGAGCTGTCCTATGGCATCATCCCGCAGCTGGAAAAGCAGCTTTCCGAGGCCGAACAGGCCGAGGATGAGGGCGTGATGGTCGAAGAGGCCGTGCGCCCCGAACAGATCGCCCAGGTGGTCGAACGCTGGACGGGTATCCCGACCTCGAAGATGCTGGAAGGCGAGCGCGAAAAGCTGCTGCGGATGGAAGACGAACTCCACCGTCGCGTGATCGGGCAGGATGCCGCCGTGAAGGCCGTTTCGAACGCGGTGCGCCGTGCGCGTGCCGGGCTGAACGACGAGAACCGGCCGCTGGGGTCGTTCCTGTTTCTCGGGCCGACCGGCGTGGGCAAGACCGAGCTGACCAAGGCGGTGGCCAACTACCTGTTCGACGACGATCAGGCGATGGTGCGCATCGACATGAGCGAATTCATGGAGAAGCATTCGGTCGCGCGGCTGATTGGTGCGCCTCCGGGCTATGTCGGGTATGACGAGGGCGGTGTGCTGACCGAGGCCGTGCGCCGGCGCCCCTATCAGGTGGTGCTGTTCGACGAGGTGGAAAAGGCCCACCCCGAGGTGTTCAACGTGCTGCTGCAGGTTCTGGACGACGGTGTTCTGACCGACGGGCAGGGCCGCACGGTGGATTTCAAGCAGACGCTGATCGTGCTGACCTCGAACCTCGGGTCGCAGGCGCTGAGCCAGTTGCCGGAAGGGTCCGATGCCTCGGACGCGCGGCGGGACGTGATGGATGCGGTGCGGGCGCATTTCCGCCCCGAGTTCCTGAACCGTCTGGACGAGATCGTGGTGTTCGACCGGCTGACCCGTGACCAGATGGACGGGATCGTCGATATCCAGCTTGCCCGCCTGATGAAGCGGCTGGCGGCCCGCAAGATCAAGCTGGAACTGGACGATGCCGCCAAGACCTGGCTGGCCGACGAAGGCTATGACCCGGTCTATGGCGCGCGGCCGCTGAAGCGGGTGATCCAGAAGGCGCTGCAGGACCCGCTGGCCGAGGCGATCCTGTCGGGCGAAGTGGCCGATGACAGCGTGGTGCCGGTTTCTGCCGGGGCCGAAGGGCTGATCATCGGGGATCGCGTGGGCACCACGAACAAGCCCAAGCCGGACGATGCCGTGGTGCACTGAGGCCCCGCGCGAGAAACAAGAAGGCCCGCCCGGGAAACCGGGCGGGCCTTTTGCGTTCGTGGCCCCGCGACCCGGTCGGTTATCAGTCTCTTTCCGAAGTGTTGTCTGTGGCGGAGTCCTGTTGCGTTCGCAGATGGGCCTGATGGATGACGAAACCGACCTGCGGCTCGATTTTCATCAGAAGCGCGGCGAAACGGCCTGATACGTTGCGGGTATTGCGCAGACGGTGTCTGTCCAGGAAACACTCGATACCCAGCGTGCAGAGGGGTGATGCAAGTGCATCGTCTATCGTGACACGGAACCGCAGACGCCCGAGGATCAGGGCATTCGCCATCTGTTCCACCCGGTCCCAATCCTGTCGCACGGCCTTGCGCCGTGCCCATGCTGTCTGGGCCTCTTCCACTGCTTCCAGCGGATCGGTGGCCGCTGCGTGATAGCCGTGTTTTTTGTCCTGCCGGCGCACCAGCCAGAACAGTGTGCCGTCCCGCGTGGCGATTCCGCGATAGGCCATCGTTTGCCGGTTGTCGAAGCTGACCGCGTGACCGTAGTCGATAAAGGCGTCTACCCAGTTTTCACGTTCAAAGGCGATTTCATCCGACCGGGCCAGAATTTCCTTGTCCAGCAGGGATACCATCTGGCGTTGCTTTGCCAGCAGTTCGCGGGCGCGTTCGGGGGTCAGGGATCGAGACAGGAACATGCACCTTCCTTTCCAAGCCTTGCCATGTCGTCGGCGGCCTTTACGGGCCGCCGACAGTCTGAGGCAGGCGGGATCGAAAGCGCGATCCCCCAATATTAGGGGTTTGACAGGTTTCGGAGTTTGGCCGCCTATGGCACGATCAGCCCAAGCGTGATCGCGCGCACGACGGCCTGGGTGCGGTTCGATGCGCCGAGTTTGCGCTTGGCCGAGGCGAAATATTCGTTGACCGTGTCGTCGCACAGTCCCGTGATATCGGCGATTTCCTGGGTCGTCCGGCCGGTGGCGGCCCATTGCAGGCAGTCACGTTCGCGATTGCCCAGACGACCCGGCGGATCGCTGTCGGCCATGCCGCGGACCTCCAGCCCTTCAAGGAAGAACTGCGCTGCGCGATGAAGTGCGCCGAGGTGATTTTCAACAAGCTCTTTGAGGTTGCCGGGTCTGCCCGCCAATTTGTTGATCATGAGAATCGAAATGCGGCCCGTCCGTCCGTCGGCGAAGGACACGGCAAAGGATTGCCGCATCCCATGATCGGCGACGAGGCGGATCATGTCACGCTCTTCTTTCCTGACCGGCTTGTAGGGCAGGGTCGAGGCATCCGTGAGGTCGACATATTTCGGTTTGCGCGAGGTAAACAGGTGGCGGGCCAGAATATCGTCGGCGATCAGGTCCGTTCGCGTCTGGTAGTAGTTGTGCCATTCCTGCGTGACGAGACAACCCATCATCTCGTCGTTGCGGGGAAAGGCGCCGAGCCTGAGCGGCATCCCGTGGACGACCCCGGCGGAATCCACGCCCAATTGGCTGAAAATCCGTTGCAGCCTGTCCCAGGCCGCACTCTTGTCCGGGGCCCGGGCCGCGGTGGCGAACCAGTCCAAGGGGTCCAGGTGGCCGGAAAGGCCATGCTGTTTCAAAGCCATGCCTGCAAAAAAACGTCGAGGCGCTTCCTCTCAAATCAACGTGTCTTCGAAGTTATGCCGGAAATGATATGCGATTCGGGGCTAAAAACAAAAATACCCCTTCAGGCCACCTGAGATTGGCGCTGTGCCGCGTGACCTGTTACATGCCTCATCTGTCTGGCGACAGCTTGGGCCCGGGGTTTATTCCATGCCGATGGCTGCGCGGGCGATGCCATCGAGCAGAAGCTGCACCTCCTGCATTTCCCCCGCAGGGAAGGGGCGGTAGCCGATCATCACCTGCCCGCCGGGCTGCTGTGCCACGAAGATGTCGTAGGGACAGAACTGCACGTTCATCGGGTCGATCTCCATCACCTTGCGGCTGAGAGCGGCCGAACAGAACGAGTAGATATCCGCCTTGGTGAAAATCGTGACTTCGCCCCCGACATCGGCCTTGGTGCGTTCCAGCATGTCGCCGGTGTGGGACACGCTGTCGATCACGAGGCCCTCGTCCAGGATGGCGTTTTCGAGGCCGAAAACAACGTCGTCAAAGCTTTCGTCGGTGGTGTAGATCACCGGTTCTTCTGCGGTGGCCAGGCTTGCGCAGGCGCAAAGAGCCGTTGCCAGGAAAAATCGTTTCATTCGTCTCCTCCAGACACAGGCGGCGGTTCCAGCCGCGTCATGCAATGTGTAACGTCACATCATAGGGTTCAGTCTGGGTGTCACTTTGACCCAAATCAACCGGGGGTGAATATGGAATTCGTGCTGGACGCGCTGTTGATACTGGCGCTTCTGTTCATTCTGGCGCTGGGTGCGGCGGTTCTGGCCGTTCTGGTGCTGTTTCTGATCGACCGGACGCAGACGGGCGATGCGATCCGGCGCAACTATCCGGTGATCGGGCGGTTCCGGCACCTGTTCACGTCGCTGGGCGAGTTCTTTCGGCAGTATTTCTTTGCGATGGACCGCGAGGAGATGCCGTTCAACCGGGCGCAGCGCGACTGGGTTTACGATTCGACCAAGGGGCACGGGAATACCATCGCCTTCGGCTCGACCCGGAACCTCGGGGTGCCGGGCACATCGATTTTCGTCAACGCGGTCTTTCCGCCGCTGGACGATCAGTTCGCCACGACACAGCCGATGGTGATCGGGCCCACGGCGGCCATTCCCTATAATGCCAAGTCGATCTTCAACATCTCGGGCATGAGCTATGGCGCGATTTCGCGCCCGGCGGTCGAGGCGCTGAGCCGTGGCGCCGCCGAGGCGGGTATCTGGCTGAACACCGGCGAGGGCGGGTTGAGCCGGTATCACCTGACCGGGGCCTGCGACATCGTCTATCAGATCGGCACCGCCAAGTACGGCGTGCGGGACGAGCATGGCAACCTGAGCGACGAACGGCTGCTCAGGGTGTCGGAAAATCCGCAGGTCAGGATGTTCGAGCTGAAGCTGGCGCAGGGGGCAAAGCCGGGCAAGGGCGGTATCCTGCCGGGCGAGAAGGTCAACGAGGAGATTGCCGGGATTCGCGGCATCCCCGTGGGCCGCGACAGCGTTTCGCCCAACCGCCACCGAGAGATCGACGATTTCGGCGATCTGCTGGACATGGTGGGGCATATCCGCAAGGTCACCGGCAAACCCTGCGGGTTCAAGACGGTGATCGGCTCGTCCGACGCGTGGGAGGCGTTTTTCCAGCTGATCAACGCGCGGGGGGCGGACAGTGCGCCGGATTTCATCACGATAGACGGAGGCGAAGGCGGCACGGGCGCGGCGCCCATGCCGTTGATGGACCTGGTCGGTATGCCGCTGCGCGAGGCGCTGATGCGCATGGTGGACCTGCGCGACCGGCACGGGCTGAAGGACCGTATCCGCATCATCGCCAGCGGCAAGCTGGTCAATCCCGGCGACGTGGCGATGGCGCTGTGCGCGGGGGCGGATTTCGTGACATCGGCGCGCGGCTTCATGTTCTCGCTCGGCTGTATCCAGGCGCTGAAATGCAACCGCAACACCTGCCCCACGGGGATCACCACGCATGACCCCTATCTGCAGCGCGGCCTTGTGCCGGAGGACAAGTACCGGAAGGTGGCCAGATACGCGCGCGCGGTGATCAGCGAGGTCGAGACCATCGCCCATTCCGTCGGCGTGGCCGAGCCGCGCCTGATGCGGCGGCGGCATGTGCGCATCGTGCAGGCGGACGGCACCTCGGTTCCGCTGAACAAGATCAGGCCCAGCTTCAACGCGCCGCCGGGATGAGCGGCGCGATTGTTTCAGCCCGCCACCGTTTCGTGAGATCGCTTGTTTTGCGTCCGGGCGATTCCGCGCTTACACCTGCATTCGGAGAAGGACGGTAACGAGGATAGACGTGATGGCCTTTCGCTGGAAGAACGACCTGAGTGATCGCGATGTGACTGACGAGGCGCTGTGGCTGAACCGACGGCAGATCATGGGCGGACTGGCGGGCGTCGGGCTGGCCGGCATGGCCGGAGCAGCGCGCGCCGAAACGGATGAGCCGAACAGCTGGGAAGAGATCACCCGCTACAACAATTTCTACGAATTCGGCACCGCCAAGGGCGATCCGGTGAAATACGCCGATGCGATGACGATCGACCCTTGGAGCGTGCGTATCGACGGCCTGGTCGACCGGCCGGGCGATTATGCCTTTGACGACATCATGGCAAAGATGGCGGTCGAGGAACGGATCTATCGGTTCCGCTGTGTCGAGGCGTGGTCGATGGTGATCCCGTGGAACGGGTTTGAGCTGTCCGACCTGCTGGACCTGGCCGGGGTGCAGTCGGGCGCGAAATACGTGGCCTTCGAAACCTACCTGAACCGGCAGGAGATGCGCGGCACGCGGTTCCCCGTTCTGGAATGGCCCTATGTCGAGGGGCTGCGGCTGGACGAGGCGCTGCATCCGCTGACCATCATGGCCACCGGTATTTATGGCCGGGATATCCCGAAACAGAACGGTGCGCCGCTGCGGCTGGTGGTGCCGTGGAAATACGGGTTCAAGTCGATCAAGTCGGTGGTGCGCATCACGCTGACCGACAGCGAACCGCCGACAAGCTGGAACAAGGCGAATGCGCGCGAATACGGGTTCTATTCCAACGTGAACCCCGAGGTCGACCATCCCCGCTGGAGCCAGGCGAGCGAGCGGCGCATCGGCGGCGGGTTATTCGCCGAGCGGCTTCCGACGCAGATGTTCAACGGCTATGCCGGCGAGGTCGCGGATCTTTATGACGGCATGGATCTGCGCAAGCTTTTCTGATGGACATGCGCGAGCTGGTCAATTCATGGGCGCGGCGGCTGCCAACATGGGTGGTCTATCTGGCTCTTGCGGCACCTGCGCCCTGGCTCTTCTTTCTTGCGGTAACGGGGGGCTTGGGGGTCGATCCGGTCAAGGCGCTGGAACATGAATACGGCCTGATCGCGCTGCAGCTTCTGATCGCCGGGCTGTGCATCACGCCGCTGCGGCGATACGCGGGTGTGTCCCTTTTGAAATTCCGGCGGGCCCTCGGGCTGCTCGCCTTTTGCTATGTCGTCCTGCACCTGCTGGTCTGGGCGGTGCTGGATGTTCAGGCATTCGATCGGGTCTGGGCCGATATCGTGAAACGCCCCTATATCACCATCGGAATGACGGCGTTGCTGCTGATGCTGCCGCTGGCGGCGACATCGAACAACCTTTCGCTGCGCCGCCTCGGGCCGCGATGGCGGCAGCTGCACAGGCTGACCTATGCGGTGGCGGTGCTGGCCGCGGTGCATTTCGTCTGGCTGCGCAAGGGATGGCAGGTCGAACCGCTTGTCTATCTGCTGGCGATCCTGGTTTTGCTGGGATTGCGCACCGTTCCCCGGAATCGGGGGCGCATGGTGGGCCGCCCGAGTCGCGATTCCCGGGCCTGAATCGCGCTCTTCCGGCCGCTGACTCGCGCGTGATTGGGGATAACCCGGTGGATAACTCAACATGTTGTGGCGCGGCCTTGACTGGGCGGGCATCTTTCTTTCGCAACTCGGTGCCTGCGGGAAATTAGATTTCTCTAAGTCACTGAAAAACAGCCAAAAATCAGAAAATCGAAAAAAATCCGCCCATCGCGGAAAAAAGGGGTTGCGGGGGTCAGGGGTTATCCGTAAAAGCCCCTTCACCGGCGCTGCTGAGGCGGTTGCTGGGTCGCTGGACGGGGCTTGTTGGTCTTGGATGGCGGAGAGATACAGAGGCATTGACGGGCGGGC
>NZ_FQZZ01000007.1 GCF_900142185.1 Lutimaribacter pacificus
CATGCGCAGCAGCCCCATGCAGAGGAGGTAGCGGCATGACCAAAACCGTTCTCATTGCCGGAAAATTTCAGAATGGGGCTGGACTGTCAGGATATGTCGCGGAGCTGACGTCCTGTTTCCTCGGCCAACAGCTCGGCTTCACGGCGCATACGCTCGAGATGAACGCGGCCTACCTCTACAACTGGCTCCGGGTCTTGCGCTCGGATACCAATGCGATCTTCAAGCATGCGGCGGACGCGCAGCGCGCCTGCGACTATCTGATCGCCCGGTCGAAGGCGGGCAGGGTGGAGGATGCCGATCGGGCCGCGTGAGGGAATGTCTCTGAGCAAAGGGAAAGAAGGCTTCGGGTCAGGTGGTTTCAACCCATCCGGAAAGGACAGACCCATGAGCAATCCTGAACCCGCCGAGATCTCCCCGCCCGACGCCGCCACCATCGCCGCACAGAACGACGCCTTCCGCAGGCTTGCCTGTCTCGGCATCGCGCCGGATCAACCGATCCAAGGGCGCATGCATGTCACCCGTTCGCTCATGGAGGCCGGAGACGGTTTCATGGCGGAGGCGGTGAAAGCCACGGGGGCGTTCGAGACCTTCGAGCCTGAGAACGATCCCGAGGGCTGGCACGATTTCGGGGCGGTCACGATCCGCGGTGAGACCGTGTTCTGGAAAATCGACATGTTCGAGGCCGACTCTGACTTCCGATACGGTGCCGAGACCCCCGACAACCCCAAGACCACCATGCGCGTGCTGACCGTCATGATGGCGCGCGACTGGTAAGGGCGGGCCAAGCCTGCCGAGCAGTGAAAGGCCCGCTGACCCCATGAAAGGGAATGCGGGCCTTTTGTCCTGTTGGTTCCCGGATCCGGGGATCGGTGAGGCCGCCCGGGACGTCCGGGTGGCGCAGAACCCATAGAAGGACATCTCATGACACAAGCGTTCAAACCCGTTTCCGTCGCCATCGGCGATCTCGTCACCCATCCCGCGAACGTGCGGACCAACTCCCCCGAAACCTATGCCCCCGAGAACATCGCGCATCTGAAGGCCAGCATCGCTGTGCTGGGGCTCCTGCAGCCGCTGCTCGTCCAGAAGATCGATGGCAAGTTCGGCGTTCTCGCCGGCGGCCGGCGGCACGCGGCGCTCCTCGAGCTCGTCGCGGACAAGACCGCCAAGGGGTTCACCAACCGTACCAAGATCGACTGCCGCCTGGTCCCGGACGATTGCGATGTGACCACCGCGCTGTCGCTGGCCGAGAACATCACCCAGGCGCCCATGAACGCCATCGACGAGTTCGAGGCCTTCGCGCGGATGATGGAGGTCGACGGCCAGACGCCCGAGACCATCGCCAGGACTTTTGGCACGACCGTGGCCGCCGTGAAAGGCCGGCTGCGCTACGGGCTCATCCATCCCGACATCCGCGCCGCGGCCCGCGCCAAATCGATTACGCTCGACACGATGAAGGCCTTCGCCGATCACCCGAGCCAGGAGGTGCAACGCGAGGTCTTCGAGGCGCTCACCAAAGAGGACAACTATGTCCAGGCCTATACCGTCCGGAATGCGCTGAAGTCGCGCGGCGTACAGGTCAGCGACGATATCGGTGCCTTCGTGCGGAAAGACTACGAGGCGCGGGGTGGTGCCATCGCGGCCGATCTCCTGGACGAGCATTCCGTGCTGGAGGATTCCGCGCTGGTCGAGACGATCCTGCTGGAAAAACTCGCCGCTGCCGCCGAAGAGGCGCGGGCAGAGATCGGCTTTGCCTGGGCCGATGCGGTGATCCAGTACGACTATGCCGCCATGGCAGACTATGGCCGGGTCTATCCGGGTCCGGTCGAACCCGACGAGAAGGGCCAGAAGCGCTTGGACGCGATCACCGCCGAGCTTGAGAAACTCGAGCGCGAGATGGAGAACGAGGAGCTCGAGGACGAGGCGTACAATGAACTCTACGAACGCGTGGACGCGCTGGAGGCCGAGGCGCGGGACCTACAGGAGGCCTATAGCGCTGAGGATCTTGCGCGCTCCGGCGTGATCGCCTCCTGGTCGCATGGCAAGATCTCCCTGCATGTCGGGATGGTGCGCCCTGAAGACAAGGCGGAGAGCTCCGGCAAGGCTGCTTCCACCGCGTCGGGCGAGAAAGGCACGGCGGATAGTGATGAGATCACCTATCCCGCCTCGCTGACCGAGGATCTGAAGACCGAACGCGCGATGGCGCTCGGCGCGGCCATGGCGATGCATCCGGAGGCCACACTCGACCTCACACTCTTCAAGCTCGTCACCGACGTTTTGGACCACGGCATGGGCGTCACCCAGGCGATCAAGGTCGATGCGCGCCAGGAATATCGCAGTCACGCGAAGATGGACGAGATCGACGGCACCTCGCTCGAACAGGTGGCCGAGGCTCATGACGCGCTCGACCTCTCCTGGGCCAATGACGCGAAATCTCCCGCCGACCAGTTCGCGCTCTTCCGGGCGCTCGATGCGCGCGAGAAGGCGAAACTCGTGGCCTATGCCACGGCGGCGACCACGCAATCCTGTTTCGCACGGGACCGGCAGCGCGACAGCCTGATGCATGATTTCGAGATCGAGGTCATGCCGGACATCCGGGCGCACTGGACGCCGAACGCGGCGCTTTTCAACCGCTTCAAGAAGGCCTGGCTTCTGAAGATTCTCGGTGAGGAGTTGGGGCTCGCACAGGAGGCGGTGACATTGGCCTCTTCGACCAAGAAGCAAGTCGTCGAATTCTGCGACAAGCTTTTCGCCGAGCCCTTCGCAACGCTGACAGATGCGCAGCGGGCGGCGGTCGCCGCCTGGTGCCCGCCGATGATGCAGACGGCGGGTGTCGAGCCGGTTGATGCCAGCGAGGCCGAGGCGCCCGAAGACGAAACCGGGGTCGCTGAAGCGGCTTGATCGAGCAGGCGACCCGCGCCGAAACTTAGGCGCGGGTCGCACCCCTCCCTCCTACCTACAGGTAAATCCCATGTCCCTTCTCAGCTTCACCGCGGCGAGCGTCGCGGCGCAGATCGCGCATGCGCGCGGCTGTTCCACCTTCCTGCCCAACTGGAACGGGCCGGTCGGCAAACCCGCCCTGATCCTGATCGTCGGAAATGGCGTCCATCTGCGCTCAAACGGGATCGACGGCACGACGACGCGGATCGTCACCACTGAACGCGCCGATCCCTCCTACGCCTTCGCCGAGGGCATCAACCCTTTCCGCGATCCGGACTGGATGGCGGCCCGGCAGGCGGCGTTTCGCGATCTGACCGGCCAGTTCTACACTGACATTCTCGATGACGTGCAGATGCTCATCGACCGCGGTCATGACATCATCCGGCTGGCCACTGACGGCCACACGATCCGCGTCTTCCTGCGCCGCGCCGCCGACTATCTGATCGGCGGCATCTATGATGTCCCCTCCGGTCTCGGCGGGACGTTCCGGGTGATCCTGAAGGACGCCAGTGACACCCACGCCATTGTGCAGAACAGTGGCAATTGCGAGGACTTCGACGAGATGCTGCCTTACCGGGTGCCGCTCGATGCGCTCTTCGAGATCGATGATCAGAGGGCGGCGTAACGCGCCCTTTCTCACAATCGCGTCGCCAATACCCTACCGCGCTTCGCGCTCTCGGGACATTGGCGACCAACAATTCCCTTCAAGAGAAAGGACTCTGAAATGGGCTGGCTTTTCTACACCGACCGTCGCGTCAAAACCTACGCGGACGAGAAGGCAGAAATCGCCCGGCTTTGCACGTTCGAAACGGATACGCGCAAGACAGTGCTGCTCAAGGCCTGCAAGGTCGGGTCGACCTGGTATGCCGCTGCAAAAATCACCAATATCAATGACTCGCCAGTGGAAGACGCGACCTACGCCACCGACGACGACGGATCGATCACCTTCGGCGCTGTGTTCCTGACGCGCTACGACGACGGCTGCTGGGGCTACAAGGACATGGAGGAGGGTGCCGGGCCGGTGGAGTCGCGAGCGTCTCTTAGCCTCCTTGCCCTACTGTCTGAGCTGAAGGATCCCGACAGCTATGCCCATGCCTGGCGTCAGCGCTGCCGGGATTGGGCGGCGATCCTGGACTACGAAGAGGGCGACAGAATCAAGCTCGCTGCGCCGGTCACGCTGAGCGATGGCAGCACCTGCCAGATCGTGACCGCCACCCATTACCGGCGCGGAGGGCAAAAGCGTCGCTGCTACCGCATCGAGGAGACAGGCGGCCTCGTGCGTCTGTCGAAAGCCTTGCTCGCCGGGTCCGAGCTCCTCGGCTCGGCGAAGAGTGAGGCGAGTCCGGTTCTGGCCGAGTTTTTCGCCGGGAACGATTCCTGACCGCCGGCAACATCGCTATCTGTTCAGCCTTGAGCCGCCTCCGCGCGTTTGAAAGCGCTGAGGCGGCTTTCTGTCCTGTCGGACCCACAACCTGACTCAAAGGACAGACGATATGGACAACCGAAGCCCGGCACTCGCACGCGATTTCCCATCGAAACCACAGCTTCTGCAGGCCATTCGCCTGATCGGCAGCGAGATTGAGAAGCAACCGCTCAAGAGCTCATCGCTCGCTCGGATCATGCGCGAGAGTTTCGGCGGTAGCGATGCCGGCGGCGCGTGGTCGTGGCGCATGGCCTATGACCTGATGCAGGCCGCCACGGTGACGGCGATCATGCGGGACAGCGGTTCGGACGCGCTCGCGACGGCCAGATTGCTCGCCTCACGGCTCCTGACGGAGACCCGGCGCTCCGAGCAACAGATTCGCCTGCAACAGTTCTCTACGCCGCTGCCCTTTGCGGCACTGGTAATACGCGCAGCCGCCATTCGCCCCGCTGAGACCTTTCTGGAACCCTCGGCCGGCACCGGCGCGCTGGCTGGTTTTGCAGTTTGCGCGGGTGGCAAACCGATGCTGAACGAGATCGATCCCGTCCGTCGGGCGCTTCTCGAGGCGGTGTTCGGGGGCGAGGTGTCCGGCTTTGACGCCGAACATATTGATGATCTCCTGACGGTGCCCGAGCTTCCCGGTGTCATCGTGATGAATCCGCCCTTCGCCTCATCGGTCGATCGGTCGCGCGACAAGCACATTGCGGCGAAACATCTGATCGGCGCTGCCAAACGGCTGGCACCCGGCGGACGTCTCGCGGCGATCATGCCGATGGGATTTTCGCCAAAACGAGACGCGGCCCATTGGGCACGGGCCTCGGCCATCGCAAAGCCCCGTCTCGCGCTCACTATTCCGGGCCACGTTTACCGCAAACTCGGCACCACCGTCGAAACCCAGCTCATGGTCTTCGACAAGGTGCAGGAGGAGATCGAGATCGTCCGTGCCATGGTCGACGATCTGGACGCGGCGCGCCAAATCATCGATGATATCGCCGCAACCCGCACTGCCACTCCCTCGATCCAAACCGGTGCGCAGTTTCGGACTGGGTCGCGCCGGGTCGGTGTCCCTGTTGCACGTCAGCGCCCAATCGCCCAAGCGGCGTCTGCCAAACCCAAATCGCATGCCGCCATCCCGCTGGCCTTCACCTGCCTCGACACCCCCCGCGAGAACACGCCCGTCTCCGACATCTATGCCCGCTATCGTCCGCAGCGGATCGAGATTGAGGGTGCCCGGGAACATCCGACCCCCCTGGTCGAGAGTATAGCCATGGCCTCGGTTGCCCCTCCGGCACCCAACGGCGAAGCCGCCGCTGATCTGCGCCTGCCCGGCCGTCTGATCGAGGAGGGCCATCTCTCCGAGGCCCAGCTCGAGACCATCCTCATGGCGAACGATGCCCACGCGCGCGACCTGCCGGGGCGGTTTACCATTGACCAGGACCAGACCCGGATGACCCGCGCCGACGATGATCCGGAAGCGTGTGCCTACCGCCTCGGCTATTTCCTTGGCGACGGTACCGGCTGCGGCAAGGGCCGGGAATGCGCCGGTCTCATCCTGGTGAACTGGCTCGCAGGTCGTCGCAAGGCGGTCTGGATTTCGAAGTCCACCACGCTCATCGAGGACGCGATCCGCGACTGGACCGATCTCGGCGGCTCGCCCGCCGACATCCAGCCGCTCTCCAAATGGAAGCCAGATCAACCCATTCCGATGGGCGACGGCATCCTTTTCGTGACCTATGCGACGCTGCGGTCGGCGGGCAAATGCGGGAGGACCCGGCTCAGCCAAGTTCTCGACTGGATGGGCGACGGGTTCGACGGCGTGCTGGCCTTCGACGAGGCCCATGCCATGCAGAACGCCGCCGGGTCCGACGAGGGCAGGGGGGTCAAACCCTCCCAGCAGGGCCTCGCCGGGCTGCGTCTGCAGCTCGCGGCTCCCCGGGCCCGGGTCTTCTATGTCTCGGCGACGGGAGCCACCAGCGTGCAGAACCTGGCCTATGCCTCCCGCCTCGGGCTCTGGGGCCAGGGGCCCGAATATCCCTTCCCGAGCCGCGAAAGCTTCGTCTCGGCGATGGAAGCCGGGGGCGTTGCTGCGATGGAAGTCGTGGCGCGCGACCTGAAGACGCTCGGGTTCTACACCGCGCGGGTGCTCAGCTTCGACGGTGTTGAGTACGACGTGCTCGAACATGCGCTCACACCCGCCCAGATCGAGATCTACGATGCCTATGCCGGGGCTTTCCGGACCATCCACCACAACCTCGAAGCGGCGCTGACCGCGACAGGCGTCAATGATGCCTCCGGTCAGACGAACGCCTCTGCCGCGAAAGCCTCGGCGAAGTCGCGCTTCGAGAGCACCAAGCAGCGCTTCTTCAATCACCTCCTGATGGGCATGAAAGCCCCGACCGTCATCCGCGCCATCGAAGAGGATGTTGCGGACGGCTATGCTTGCGTCATCCAGGTGGTCTCGACTGGCGAGAGCCTGTTGAAACGACGCCTCGAGGCGATGGATCCCGAAGACGAGCTGGTGGAAGGTGCGCTCACGCCCCGCGACTATGTGCTGTCCTATCTTGAACAGGCTTTCCCGATCCACGCCCAGAAGCTCGTGGAGATCGACGGAAACATGGTGGCCGAGCCGCTGCGGGATGCGAACGGTGCCCTGGTCGTCTCCCGCGAGGCCGAGGCCTTGCGCGATGCGGCGATGATGGAGCTGATGGCGCTTGCGCCTATTCCCGCCGCGCTCGACCAGATCCTTTGGGCCTTCGGCGATGAGGCCGTGGCCGAAGTAACCGGGCGCTCCATTCGATCCCTGAAATCCAGCGACGGGGCCCTGTTTATCGAAAAGCGCAGCGCCAACAGCAATTCCTCGGAAACCCGCGCCTTCATGGATGGCGAGAAGGACATCCTCATCTTCTCCGATGCGGGCGGGACGGGCCGGTCCTATCATGCCGCAAAGACGGCGAAGAACCAGAAGCGGCGGCGCCACTATCTGCTGGAGCCCGGCTGGCGGGCCGATGCGGCAATCCAGGGGCTAGGACGCACGCATCGTTCGGCTCAAGTGTCAGCACCCTTCTTCCGGGTCTGCACCTCGGATGTGCATGGCGAGAAGCGCTTCACCTCCACCATCGCCCGGCGGCTCGATCAGCTGGGGGCGCTCACCAAGGGCCAGCGCGAGACCGGCTCGCAGGGCATGTTCCGCGAGGAGGACAATCTCGAGAGCCCGATCGCAAGGGGTGCGCTGCGCGGCTATTACGCCGACCTGGCCGCCGGGCGTGCCGGGGCCATGAGCTATGAGAAGTTCTGCGATTGGACCGCCTTGCGGCTGATCGACCAGGACGGCGTGCTGCTCGAAGAGCTTCCACCAATCCAACGCTTCCTGAACCGGGTGCTGGCGCTGCCCATCCACATGCAGAACGCGCTCTTCGCCGAGTTCATGAGCCGGATCGCCGATCAGACCGAGCGGGCGCGGGCGGCTGGCACGCTCGATCTCGGCGTCGAGACACTGCGTGGCGAGCGGATAGAGCAGGTCTCGACCGAAGACCTCTGGACCTGTCCGCGCTCCAGAGCAGTGACGCGCATAATCGGACTTGAGGTGACGGACCCCGTCCATATCCTCTCCGCAGAAGAGGTGCTGGATCGGAACCCCGACAGGTTGCCGATGATCAACCGCGCGTCGGGTCGCGCGGCGTTCATCTCAGCCCGTCCGATGCAGATGTACGACGAGGAGATTGTCACGCTCATGCGCAAGGTGACCCGGCCGAGCGGGTCCACCTATGTCGAGGAAGGGAAGTTCCAGGCTTCCGCCTGGGAAGAGATCGAGCCGTCCGAGTTCCGCCGCCTCTGGGACGAGGAGGCCGATAGCCTGCCGAAGGTGACCACGACGAAGCTCTATCTGCTGACCGGGCTGCTACTGCCGATCTGGAAGGACATCCCCTCGGGCAACGAACGCATCTACCGGGTCACGCCCGAGGGGCAGGGGAGCATGATCGGCCGCACAGTCAGCGAGGACGGTGCGGCCGCGCTCAGAGCCCGTTTTATGGTCGGCACCCCGAAAACCCCGCAGGAGATGCTAACGGCGGCGCTCGGGTCCACCGCGCCGGTCGATCTGGGCCGGGGCCTCACGCTCACCCGCCGCCGGGTCGCGGGCGCGGCCCGCCTCGAGATCGACGGGGCCGACCGGGGCACGATCGACGGGCTGAAGGCCATGGGGTGTTTCACGGAGATCATCGCCTTCCAGCTCCGGGTCTTCGTGCCCCACGGGGAGGGTGTTGATACCGCCGCGATCCTGGCCCGGATCGTGGGGGAAGGGTCTCCAACGGCGGCAGATCGCGCCGCCTGAAAGGAAAAGTGGGCTTTGGGTCGGGGGAACGAGGAGGGGGTCTAGCCCGTCCGCGTTCCGGCGCCGTGGCCGGTCTCCGACCGCCTCGGCGCATCCCTAAATCCCAGACACAAGGACGAGACCCATGACCGATCCCCAGATCGACTTCGCCGAGACGATGGCGAAATGGCAGGCCGAGCGCGAAGCCGCGAACAAGGCTGCCAGGGGCGAACTGCTCCCGCAGTTGCGTGCCCTCGGCGTTACCGAGGTGGCCGCCGAATACGAAGGCTACGGCGATTCCGGCAATGTCGAAGACGTGACGGTGCAGCCCGCGGGCATCGAACTCCCCGACGACCTCCGCACGAAAGTCGAGGATTTCGCCTGGTCCGTCGCCTATCACCAGCATCCGGGCTTCGAGAACAACGAGGGCGGCTATGGCACGCTGACCTGGGATGTCACCGCCGACAGCATCACGCTGGATCACGCCGACCGATATGTCGAATGCTCCCACAGCTTTGACGAGGGGCTCTGATATGGCCCATCCCCTGCATCATGCCGAAAGCTCCGCCCGGAAGTACGGCGGCAAGCCTTCGGACTACCAGGCGCTGCACGAGTTTTTTGATGTCTCCAAGGAGCACCTCGCGCTCTTCGTCCACCGAGCCTACAGGCACAACACGCTCGGCATCTTCGAATTGGAGCGCCAGTTCGGCAGAACGCTGACCAACAGTGCGGGCCGGGTCATTCCGACCCGCTGGATCGGCGAGCAGCATGTCCGCGAGGATTGCCAGGGCCGCATCCCGTCGCTCGCCGACTGGCTTATCCGCATCCGGCCCGAGCCATGGATGGCCAATGGCCGGATCGACTTTGATCCTCCAGATATCGTCGGCGATCCGCGGGTCGCCTGGATGGCAGAGGTGGCAGCGGGCAGGACGATCCTCGGTCTCAAGGACTGGATGGAAGGGAGGGGCTGATCATGCGCAATGTCCGCAGGTTCTACGATTGCAGCACCGCACATTTGCCCGAGGAGACCGCTCAGGCCATCGAAGACGGGCTCTTCGCCAAATCGCCAACCATGCTCAGCGAATATGGCTGGCTGTTCTCCGTCCCGGAAACGCTCGCCGACTTACCGGAAGGCGTCAACTGTGACGCCTTCAAGAGGGTCATGGCGTTGGCGATGGATGCAGGCTGCGACTGCGTCCTCTTCGATCGGGACGTCCCGCCGGTCCCCTATCTCGAGGCCTTTGACTGGTAGATCAATCGCAGTTGCACTGAGGCCCGATCCGCGGATCGGGCCTCTCTTGTTTCTGCCGCCAACACTGAAATGGAGATCCAGATGAACATTGCGGAGATCAAGGCCGCCGTGGGTGCCGGCAAATCCGTCCACTGGGCGAACGAGGGCTACCGGGTTCACCGGGATGGTCTCGGCCAATACCTCATCACCTTTGTGCCAAACGGCAGCACCATCGGTCTGACCGACCGGAGCGGCCGACGGCTGAACGGAGCCGAGGCCGATTTCTTCATATCTGAGCCGATGCACTGTGCAGCGGCAGAGCAGGGGAGGGACGCGCACGTGGCGACGTGGGACACCTCGTCCAGCGCCGGGCCGGGCTGACGGTCAGGAGAGAAAGGAAAGAGGGCTTTCGGTTTTGCGATCCCATGAGGGGTCGAAAAGCAATCCCGCGTGCTCTGGCAAAAAGCCGGGCAGCGGCAAACCCAAGGAGAAGACCCATGTTCGCAGGAACCCTGACGAAAAACGCCGAGACCGCAGCCACCGCCTATTCCGGCATAATCCATTCGACCCGGTTCGATGTTGCCATCCAACTCGAAACCCGGACGAAGATGTCCGAGCGGAGCCCGGACTATGACGTGACCGCGGTGAACAAATCCGGCCGCAAGGTGCGCATCGGCACGGCCTGGAACGAGACCGGCAATACCACCGGCAATCCCTACATCTCGATGCAGATCGATGTCGGCCTCGGGCCGTTTCGGGTCAACGCCGTGCAGACGAAGGAAGCGCGCGAAGCGATGACCGGTGAATTCGAGATCATCCCGCTGGTGTCGAACGGTGCCATGAAGTCCGGCTCGATCTCGGGCGAGTTGACCGCAATGGATGCCGACAACGCCTTCGCCGGTTACATCGCCAACATGATGTTCGACCTCGATTTCATCCTCGTCGAGAACGCGTTCAAGACCGAGGAGACCCATCCCGACTACCGCATCGAGGTCAGCTCGCCCAAGGGCCACCCGATCCGCGTGGGCTCGGCCTGGATGGCGAAGAGCAACCGGACCGGCAACGACTACGTCTCGCTCCTCATCAACACGCCCGATGGCGATCTGCGGGTGAACGCTGTTCAGAACGAGGAGCAGCGGGGCGGCCAGACCTTCTCGATCATTCCCTTCGTCGAGAGCGCCGGCCAGGAGCGGTCTGACAACACCGGCCTCGCTTTGGTGGGCTGACGCGCGACGACTTCCACCGAACGGGCGTCCCGGGCAACCTGGGCGCCTTTCACCCGTGCAGGCCTGATCCTCCTCCGAAACCAGGCCTGACGGGGCGGTGCCGGTCCTGTCTCCGACCGGCCCGCGCCTCCTGTCCCCGAAAGGCAGGTCCCGTGAGGGGAGCCGCGGCAGCGCGGCTCCCCTCTTCTCGTTTCACCCCATCAGAAGGACGACAGCCATGTTCAATCTCTCCCATCCCAAACTGGTCACGCTCGCTGAGACCGAAGGTTACGCCGAGGTCGCGGACTTCCTGGAGGACTATGCGCTCGACAGCATCGTGCCCGCGATCTGCATGGCGCCCAATTGCGATCACACCGCTGATCTCGAACCGGATCAGCGCGCCGGCTTCTGCGAGGCCTGCGGTCGTCCCACCATGAAATCCGGCCTCGTCATCGCTGGCTTGATTTGAGCGGCAAGGATGAGGGGCTTCCCATGACACATAATCAATACACGACGCCCGGCACGCGGCTTACCTGGTCCGACGTCGGCGAATGGGTCGATGCGGCCCACCGGATCGGCAGGCGCCGGCCCGGTGCGGCGCGCAACCGGGCCTTTGCCGCCCATGCGGCGGCATTGCCCCGCGACCTCACCAACCGCGAGACGCATATGCCATCGCTGGAGGCGGCGATTCACCTCCTAAAACACGGACATCCCAGTCTCGCCCGGCCGCAGAGAGGCCATCGGGCGGATCACCCGACCACGCCGGTCATCATGGATCTGATGAACCGTCTCGCCGTCCTGAAACGCCGGGATGAGATACCCGCCGGGAACAACTGGACCGCCATGTTCGGAGGTTCCGATGCGCATTCCGGCTGACATCACCGACCTGATCGAGCGCGGCGCCCTTGTGGCGATCAACCATTCCGGCGGCAAGGACAGTCAGGCCATGTCGATCAGGCTGGTTGAGGCTGGCATCCCGCGCGACCAGCTGCTCATCGTCCATGCCACCCTCGGCGACGTGGAATGGCCGGGAACGATCAGCCATATCCGGAAGACCACGTTCGGGCTGCCGCCGGTGATCGCACGACCGCGCCGGTCGTTCTTCGAGATGGTCCGGGCACGGGGCATGTTCCCCTCCCCGCGATACCGCCAATGCACCTCCGACCAGAAGCGCGGCCCGATCGAGCGGGAGTTGCGTCGCTATCTCGCGGCCAATCCCCGCTTCGCCGGACGCATCGTCAGTGCGATGGGCATGCGCGCCGAGGAAAGCGCCGCGCGTTGGAGCCGTCACGTCGTCAGGCTGAACAACCGCAACAGCGTGGCGGGTCGAACCTGGATCGACTGGCTGCCAATTCATGAGCTATCCCGGCGCGAGGTGTTCGACGCCATCGCCGCGGCGGGGCAGGAGCCACATTGGGCCTATGGCCGCGGCATGACGCGGCTGTCCTGCAGCTTCTGCATCATGTCCTCGCTGGCCGATCTGCGATGCGCGGCGCGGCTGCGACCGGACCTACTTTCCGCCTACATGGCTCTCGAAGACGAGATCGGCCACACCCTGCGTCCCGACGGGACGAACCTCCGCGAAACCCTCAACCGATTGGATGCCGCATGACCGTGCATGACCCCCAAGAAATCGTCGAACGTCCGGGGTCCGGCTTCTCCGAGGCCGAGATCGCCACCATCGACGCCGCGCGGGACATCCTGCGCAGGCATGCCCGGTCCACCGCCGCCTTGCAGTCCTGGACCATGCTGACCGACTACCTGGCGCTCAACGCCGTTCGCGAGCGCGTCGAAGTGTTTCGGGTGCTGCTGTTGGACCGGAAGAACAAGCTGATCCGCGACAGGGTCATGACCCGCGGCAGCATCGATCACGTTCCGGTCTATGTCAGCGAGGTGCTCCGCTCGGCTCTCGTTCTTGATGCCTCAGCCATCATCATGTGCCACAACCATCCGTCCGGCGATCCGCATCCGAGCCAGGCCGACATCGATCTCACCCGGAAGATCGTTGAAGCCTGCAAGGTGATGGAGATTGTCATCCACGATCACATCATCGTCGGTTTCGGACGGGAGAAGAACGCGTTCAGCATGCGGGCGGCCGGGATGATGGGTGACTAGAAATCCGGGAACATGTGCCGGGTGGACGCCAGCCTCATCCAGTTCCGTCCACCAAAGGCAACAAGTGTGAGGTAGATGATACCCGCCTCGACACCCGGCCTGAAGACGATGGTCAGACGATGGCCGGACCCGCCATGTCGCACGAGCCAGCCTTCGAGCTTTCCTTCAAGCCGCACGCCAGATGTCGGGTTGTCTGCAATGGATCGCAGCAAGGCATCGACCTCATCCAGGCGCCGAAGAGCTGCTCCCGAGTCGCCCTGGGTGACTTCGATGATGTGATCGACGATGCCGATGAGATCCCGCTCGAAGAACGGATGCCGGACGAACTGCATCAGGCCTTGCGGGTCATTGCGGTCAGATGCGCCCGCGCGCCAGCGGTGACGTCGGAGGCGTCGCCGACCGGTTCCCATTGGTCGAGCGGCAGAGCCAGACGCCGTTCAAGTTCTGCTTCTAGCACCGCCCGTTCGCGCTCACGTTCTGCCTTGGCCTTCGCCAGTTCCCCCGAAACCGCCGCGCTCACATTGGGATATTCTCCGGCTTCGACCAGCTCCCTGGCGAACGCGTAGGCGGTATCGGTAAAGCTGACGGATTGCTTTTGAACGCTCATGGCGGACTCCTTGGTGCTCCAATAGAGTACTGAAATCCGCGGCATCTGGCAAGCCGGTCAGCCCCGACCGAGGGAACCGACCCATGCCTGACGGCCTCCCCTGCTCGGCTGCGCGTGTCGCAGGGGAGATATCGGCCGTCGGCCGATCGCGCATTCGGCCATGCGGCCTCACCGCGGCGTTGCACCCAGGCCCCCGGTTTGCCCGTCTCGCGAGCACGTCGCTCCCCGGCCACTCCGCCGGATTGCACTCTGGTCTGTTTCGGCCAGAGGCCAAAACGATCCCGCCGCTCCATCCGTCTCCCGCGTCCGGTCGCGCCGTTTGCCTGCTCGCGTCGGGCAAACCTGCCGTCAAAACACACACACATGAGCGTGGAAGCATATCCTCCGGATGGCCCCCGAATCAGCCCGCCTCAAGGATCGCAAAACTTTTCGGCGAGGCCGGCGGGTGTGGAGAAGGCAGTCCAGTGCTCGATGACGCGCCTGTGGTGAGCGATGCGCCCGGAAAACTTTTGCGCCCGGCGCGCCGGCGGCTTCGCCGTCCCTGACCCGGACAGATTCGGTGAACCAGACGTACGGCCATGCCACCACACTCACGTGGTGGTTCCCCGAACATCTGGAGACACCAACATGACATACGAGAACGCGAATGCCTACGAGACCATCGAACTTTTCGGCCTGACGGAGAAAGACGCGGAGCTGCCCATCCCCGAGGATCACGTCCTGACCGATAGCATCGTCCGCGAGACTTTCGAGGCCCTGCTTGGCCAGCTGCGCGGCACCGGTCTCGAGACCGAGATCGAACCGCTCGCGCACGGGCTCGCCACGATTCTGCAGCGCCGCAAGATCGCTCTGGGCAAGGAGCTTGACCGCACCGCTGACAAGATCGGCGCCCTGGCAAAATCCCATGACGGGTCGGAGATCGCCGAGACCGCGCTCGAAGAGGCGCAGGCCCGCTTCCTGCAGGTCCGCGAGATCGTCGGGGCCATCGAGGTGATGAGCGAGGCGGCGGCGGAATGCTACGAGGTCGAGACCGGCCACGCCTTCATCCCGGCCGCGGGATCGCGCGCCAGTGCTCGCGCTCAGGAGACCGGAGCGGTCTTCGAGGCCCGGCAGCTGCTGGAACAGCACGATCGCGAGACAGCCGCGAAGTCGAAGGTCGAGGGGGTTCCCCTGATCGTCTCGGGGGCGACCGACTGGACCGATATCGACGTCATCTTCACGACACTCGACAAGGTTCGCGAGCGCATCCGGCAGAACCGCAACCAGGAGATCTTCCTCTGCCACAAGGGTGGCAAGCACGGGGCCGAGATGATCGCCGCCCGGTGGGCTCGGGCGCGTGGCGTCGCGCAGGCGCGCTTCGATCCGCGCTGGTCCGCGCATGGGCGGGCAGCACCCTTCAAATGCAACGACGAGATGCTGGACGACAAGTTCGCCGCGACCGGGGTCGTGCTCTTCGGCGGCAACGGGGTCGCACTGAACCTCGGGCAGAAGGCGGAAGCCAAAGGCCTGACGGTGATGCGGGTCGCCGATCCGGCGAAGAAGACGGCAGACGCGTGAATGAGAGAGGGTCGCCTTTGGGCGGCCCTTTCGTCGTTTTCATCTGCCTGCCCGTAAACTGGCGGTCTCCTCCGCACAGTAAGCCAAGTCGCGGTGGAGGTATCGGCCTGAGGCCGATCGCGCATTCGGCCATGCGGCCTCACCACGGCGCAGCACCCGGCGTCCCGGTTTGCCCGTCTCGCGAGCACGTCGCGCCCCGGCCGCTCCACCGGATTACGCTCCGGTCTGTTTTGCGGGGCAAAACGATCCCGCCGCTCCATTCGTGTCCCGCGTCCGGGCAGCACCCTTTGCCTGCTCGCGTCGGGCAAACCTGTCGTTAATCACACACACATGAGTGCGGAAGCATATCCTCCGGATGGCCCCCGAACCCGTCCGCGTCAAGGATCGCAAAACTTTTCGGCTAGGGGGGCCGGGGAGGAGAGGGCGGTCCAGTGTTCGATGACGCCCCCGTGGTGGGCGATGCGCCCGGAAAACTTTTGCGCCCGGCACGCCGGCGGCTGCGCCGTCCCTGACCCGGACAGTTTCGGCAACCAGGCATTCGGCCATGCCACCACACTCACGTGGTGGTCCACGAACATCTGGAGATGAGATCATGACCGACGAGAACAAGACCGAGGACGACCTTTGCCGACACTGCGACCGCACAGGCACGTCGCAGCGCGGAACTTCCACCGGGAAAGACCATCACGATATTGGCGGCCATGTCGTCCCCTGCGTCGCCTGCGGGAAAGACGCGTTGCGGACCGATTGGGAGACTATCGATGGCGGGAGCGTCAATTTCCACTGGCGGGAGGCCTGTGCGCATTGTTCGCACCTCAGCGAGTCTCTCTTCGCCTGAACAGTACCTTTCATCGGGCGGCCCCGTCGCCCGGTGATCCCTCTCTCTAACCCTTCCACGCTCTCGACGACTGCGACACCATCCATAAGTGCAGCCCCGCCCGGCTAAGGCCGGGCGGGGCTGCTGCGCTCCTCAACTGTCTGTGGCCCCTCAGTCAGACGCAAATAACATGAAGGTCGGTGGTGATCGATCGTCGGTCATGCCGGGCCCCTGCCGGCGGTTGCACCGCCGTCACCGCGCTCGCAGGTTCCGGCCGTGCCGGCCTCCACCCGGAACACGAGGCCCCTGGACGTGCTGAGTGGCATACCCCGGCGGCGGTCTCCTGACGGAGCCAGCCGGCGGGGTTGCCCTCATGCGCGCCAGAAACCCCGCGATCCGCCCGTCCGGGTGCAGATCGCTGGGGCGGGCGCAGCGCATCGACCGCGCCGCCCGATGACGGCGACCCGTCCGGGCCGACAACTCTGCTGCCAGACCTGCGGCTGTATCACCGCCCCGGATCGCCACACAGGCGACGGGGAAGCCGAGCTTGAGGCAGACGATCGCGGTCGTGCCGATCGGGCGCACGCGAACCATCGCGCCGACGCGTTGGAAGCGGGGGCGGACCTGGTCACGTCTGACATAACTCGACAGGACCGATGGCGGCTGAGGAGCGGGGTGCACATTTGGGTCTCCCCTCTTTGCTCATAGATGTGGATCGCACGGGGTCGGGCGGTCCGTGCCCTCCGCTCACGCTCCGGCAAACACAAATACGGTTTCCACGCGCGGGGCGCGCGGACCCTCCGCATTTGTGTTTGCGGACCTCCCTTGCCCCCCGTGCCGGGTGATCCCCATCGCAAAAAGGAGAGACCCAAATGACCAACCACTACGTCGCCACCGTTCCCGTCAAGTTCACCGACAACGAAGGTCAGGAGCGCACCCGCTTCCAACGCGTCGGCGCGATGTTCCGCAACACTCGCAACGGGGACGGCTCGGAGTTCTTCAGCCTCAAACTCGACTTCCCCGTCGCGGTCCAGGAGCTGGTGATGTTCCCGCCGAGCGCGAAGGAACCGCAGGAATAGTCCGCCTCAAAGATGGGCCGCCCTAGGGGCGGCCCTTTCCCTGTTTCAGGGAAGGCTGCGCTGTACCCGGGAACCCCTGCCTTCGGCCGGCGTCCCCGGGAAGGCGTCAGGACCGCAAGCGGTCCTGACGGGGGATATCAGAGATCGCCTGGAACAGGTCTGCCGGCCAGCCTCAAGGGGGCCATCCGGAATAACAGTCGGGCTACGCCCGCCGGTTTTTCCGGCAGAGATTTGGGCCGAGCCAAATCTGGCCGCCCTTGACCCTGTCCGTCAGCCCCGTCGGTGGAGGGATGCGCCGCCCCTCGCTTCCGTCCGAACACGGGTCCGTGTTCGGCCAGACCCTCGGGCGCGGGCATGACAACGGGCGGCCGAGGTGCGGTTGGAGATGGTCGGGTTTTCTGGGCCCTTCGGGCCGGGCCTCGCACCTGCGGTGCTCGGCTCGAAGCGGAATTCAAGGTCGCCTGGGGGCAATCTGCAATAATATTGTATTGACCGGTAAATATAGTTTCGTATGATGAAGGCGACCTTGAATGAAGGTGGCAGGAAATAGGGGGGCTTTCTTCGTATGAGCCGGACCAAGAGACTGACACAGACGGAGCGGGCGGAGATTATCCGTGAGGCCGCAGCAGGTGTGGGGACTTCCGCGCTCGCGGAGCGGTTCGGGGTCACGCCGCGGGCCATCCAGTACACGTTGAAGGCGGACGAAGAACGCCAGAAGGATGCGGCCGTGGCGACGGCCGCGGTGACGGTGAAGCTGACACCAGAAGAGCTTGCTGCGCTGGATGAGGTGCTGTCCGCGGCGGGGATCGAGACCCGCACGGAGGGGGTCCGGCGGCTGATCCAGGCGGCGGGGGGAACGTTCGTTCCGGACGCGAATCTGGCGGCTGAGATGGCGCGCTACCGGGCCTCCTTGCACGAGGTCGGCAACGGCGTCGTGCAGGTCGCCAAGCAGATGATGAAAGCCAGCCGGGAGGGGCAGGGGGAAGGCTCCGCGCCGAACGCAGAGTTGTCCGAACTGCGCCTCGTGCAGATGCGTGCGCTGGCGCGGTTCATCCTCGATTCCGCTGACGAGATCGACCTGCTTTTGCGCCGTCGTCGGGATGGGATGCGGCTCTCCGCCACTGCCGCTCTGAGGGAGTTCGCCCATGCGGCTGAATGATGCCGTCCATGACGTCACCGGAGAGATCTTCCGGGATGGCTGGAGCCGGATACGGGGCTCGATGCAAGGGCTGCAGGCGTCCCGGCAGAGGCAGCTCGTGCGCGCCGCTGCGGGGCATCGTGCGGCGGTCTTCAAGGCGATCCGGGGCGGGGGCACGCATTCCAAATCCCAGCTCATGAACCAGCTTGATTACCTCACCACCAAGTCCTCGCATATCGTGGACAGCAGCGGGTTCCTGGATGGGAAGACGAGGCTTGAGGGATCGGAGATCAAGGACCTGACGGAGCGGTTCGCCAAGCGCTGGAGTGCGGGGTTCAAGCCCAAGCTCGGACAGACGACGCATATGCTGATGTCCTATCCGATCGGCACCCGGGGCGAGGACGTGCGCGACATCACCGCCAATGTCGCCGAGCGGTTCTTTCAGTCCGAAGAGGGACATTTCGACTACATCATCGCGGTGCATGAGGATCGCGATCACCCCCACGCACATATAGTTTTGAATCGCCGGTCGCAGGAGGGTGAGTTCTTCTTCCTGGGTCGCGATCACCGGTTCAACTACGACGATTTCCGCCTCGCCATGGTGGAAGAGGCCGAGCGGTTCGGCGTGCGTCTGGAGGCCACGCGGCGGCTCGATCGGGGTGTCGTGCACTACCCGCCGCGCACCCGCGAGGTCTATGCGGCCAAGGTTGAGGGGCGGGCCGCGGAGCCACGGCCACGGGTCGGGGCCGATCTTGATCGCGCCCTCGAAGAGATCGCAAACACCCGGATCATCTATCACTCGCTTGCCGCTGAGGCCTCTGCGGACAACCGCGAGGACATCGCCGATGCCCTGTTCCGCTCGGGAGAGCTTCTGGCCAAGGGCGGCAAGCTGACTTTGGAAGGAGGCGTCTACATGGCAGAGGAGCAATCGTTCGAGGATCTGAGGACCCGTTATGCCGATCAGGTCGCGCGCGTCCAGGGCATGATCGATGCGAAGCCGGAGGCCGAACGGCCGCGGCTCGAGCGCAGCCTCAACGAGATCCAGTCGCGGCTCGCGCATATGCAGCCGCTAGGGCTCAGATCCGTGACATTGACCGAAAAGCCCTCGGAGGGCGGGGTCTATTCCGAGACCAATATCGATGCGGCCCGGCTCGACCGGTTGCGAGACCCCGAGGTGCGGGCGCAGGTCGACACCGCGCTGCGCGGGACCGGGATCAGTTCGTCCGTGGTGGTCGCCCGGATGGAAACCGGCGCGCAGAACGCCGCGCTCGAGCGGCAATGGATCGCTGACGATCTGGCGCGGGTGGCCGAGAGGGACGGTCTCAACCTCGAGCGCCGCGCGGATCTGGAGACGGCGCGCGAGACCCTCAACCGGGCCCATGTCCAGCTCGGCGTCGCGCTGGAGCGGGCAGGGGTCTTGCGTGAGGACGGTGTCGTGGAAGATCGCACCGTGACGGAGAGGGTCCATTATCATCGGGACGCCACTGAGGACATGGAGCGCGCCATCCGCCAGGACATGCGTTCGGAAGGTCTGACCGAAGACCAGATCGAGGCGCGGGAGTGGGAGATCGTCTCCCGCGCGGAGCGGCGTATCGAAGAAGAGCAACGCAGCTACCTCGATGCGCATCCCGAACTGCTCGCGCGCCCGGGCGACGTGATCGACCGGTCCGAGCCCTACCGGGAGCGCATCACCGACGAGGCCCGGGCCCGCGAGATCACCCGCGAAGTCGACCGGATCATGGAAGGTCGCGACGCGCGGACCCCCGTTGCGGATGCCGTCACGGACGAGTTCCGCGCGCGCTATCCCGATATGCCGTCGCATCTCGCCCGCGGGCTTGGCGCGACCTATGCTTCCGTCACCGATCTGCGCGACACCGAGGCCCTCAACCAGGTCCGCCGCGACAACGAGTTGCGGGAGGTGGCGCTCGACCTGCGCGACGGGCGGCTTTCGGACGCGCGCGAGGGGGACGCTGTCGAGGGGGCACCGATCGCCGATCCGGACATCCGGCGGGTCGTCGACCATGAACGGGCCGGCAATCTGCAGTCGCCGTTCCAGGACGACGGTCAGCGACTGACCTACCGCGACGCCGTCGAGCGCGAGCTCGACGCGGCGCAGATCGACCGGCTGCGGGACGGGGATGTCGACGTGCTGAAGACCCAGATCGAAGACCGTCTCGATCGGCTCTACGCCGCGAAGACCTACCTGCAGTCGGACGCGGCCACCGCCAACAGCGAGGCGACCCGCGCCGTGGTCGAGGAGATCGCCGACCGCGAGTTCGAGCTCCACCGCGCCGATCTTGTCGATGGCGAGACCGAGCGCGGGGAGACGCACTGATGGGAGGGGTAGGGAAGGGCCGCCTCGCCCTCGGCGTCGCGCTGGTCACACTGGTCGCTATCGCGATCGGCTATGTCATCGCCTCGGCCGTGATCAGTTTCCGGGACCTGGGTTTCCGGGCCGAGATCGACTTCTTCTATATCGTGCAGAACTACCGCGCCATCGGGGCCGCCCGTCCCGACGACTTCCGCCTGATCAACCTGATCATGGGCGGGGCCGGGGTGGCGGGCCTCATGATGAGCCTTGCGATGTCGGGCTCGGCGCTCACCCGGTTCGGCTATACCCATTGGCAGACCCGCCGCGAGATGAAGCGGAACGGCTTCTTCGGCGCGCCGGGCACGGGCTTTGTGATCGGCAAGCTTGGAAAGCCAAGCTCGCGTGCGCCGTTCCTGTGTTCCAAGACCTTTCCCCATGCGTTGATCGTAGCGCCGACCGGGCGCGGCAAGACCACCGGCTTCGTCATTCCGAACCTCCTGACCTGGCAGGGCTCAGCGGTGGTGCTCGACGTAAAGGGAGAATGCTTCGAGGCCTCGGCCCGCCACCGGGCGGCGCAGGGTGACGAAGTGTTCCGCTTCGCGCCCACGGATTGGGAGGACAGGCGGACGCATCGCTACAACCCACTTCTGCGCATCTATGAGCTCAAAGACCCGGCCCGCCAGCAGATGGAGTTGCAGCTCCTGGCCACACTCTTCCTGCAGAACGACAACGACCGTGTTCAGGGGCTTCTCAAAGGGGGGATCGATCTCTTCGTCGCGGCCGGGCTACTCGCGTTCCAACGCCGCAGGCCGACGCTCGGCGAGATATACCGCATCGCCGCCTCGGGCGGGCAGAAGCAGAAGGAATATCTCGCGCGCGCCCATGAGGTCCAAAACGCCGCGGCGCGGCTGATCTTCACACGGCTGGCGTCCACCAACAACGATACGCTGACATCCTATGTCTCGCTCCTGATGACCTCGGGCCTCGATCAATGGCAGAACCCGGCGATCGACGATGCGACGGCGACCTCGGACTTCGACTTCCGGACGATCCGCAAGAAACCCTTCAGCGTCTACCTCGTCGTCCAGCCCCTCATGGTGAAACCCCTCGCACCTCTGATCCGGCTCTTCTTCTCGGACCTGCTGTCGGCGCTTCAGGACAAGGAACCGGGTCCGGACGAGCCCTGGCCGGTTATGATCATGCTCGACGAGTTCAACCGGCTCGGAAAGATGCCGATCGTGGCCGAGAGCATCGAGGTGCTGCGCGCCTATCGCGGGCATCTCGCGGTGGTGACCCAGACCATCCCGGCCATCGACGAGATCTACGGCGAGAACACGCGGCGCGCCTTGCAGGGCAACGCCGGGATCAAGCTCTACCTGACGCCCTCCGACGAGAAGACCGTCGAGGAGCTGAGCAAGGCGGTCGGCAAGACCACGAAAACCGTCGTCACGCGGTCCCGCGCGGTCGGGAAGAACCCGTTCGAGGGCCGCAGCCAATCGGAGCGGACGGAGGAGGTGTCGCTCCTGCCCGAGGATGAGGCGCGGCGCCTGCCGCTCGACGAGATCGTCGTCGTCGTGGACGCCCAGATGCCGGTCCGGGCCAAGCGCGTGGTGTATTTCGAGGACCCATTCTTCAAGGGCATCCATGCCGCCCAGGAGGGGGAGCTACCCTTCCCGACGGGGCCGGTCCCTCCGATGGGGGAATTGCCCCTGAGCGTCAGGGCGATGCCCACGGCGCCGCGGGGGTCAGGTCTCACGGAACGTGATTTCGAGGCCAGGATGGGGCTAACAGAAGGCGGAGGGATTGCACCCCTTGAGTCCGGTCCGGCTCAAGCGCCTCGGCGCGGCCGCGCCGCTGTTCTTGCGGATGATCAGCGGCAGATGGAGATGGAGTTCGGGCGGCAGGCAGATCTGGAGGTGGAGGCTGCGTCCGAAAACGACGTCGCCCGAGTTCAGGACGCCGTGAGTGATCTCGAGCGGTTGGAGGCGGAGATGTCCGGTTCGGAAGCAAACGTCAGCGAGACGGGCGAGAAATTCGGGCTTGGCTGAGCCGCCATGCGGGCGACACGAAAGAATGTCGCGATGGTGTCTTGTGGCCACGGCCTTGAGCCGACCATTGTCACGGGTGAAGAAAGCCAGGGTCGTCGCGCTCTGGTCGAGGGGCTCGCTCAATCGTCGCAGGGTCGATCTCACGCATCGTCAACTGGGCGTTCACCCTGCGGGCCGCGGGGCCCGCACGAAACCACTTCGCGGCGGAAGCCAGGTTAAAGCGCGGACGACGCTGCCCCTTTGCCGGGTTTGCGGCCTCCATCAGAACCTCGATCATTTCATCGATGCGGTAGAGGCCACCCGCAACGGGGAGGGGCATCTTGCGCTGCTGGAGCGCCTGTCGCTTTATCTCGAGCTTCTCGGCGACATCCGCGAGAGACACCAGGTCGGGACGGACCTCGCGCAGGACTGTGCCTTGCGGCAGCGCCTTGATCAGAGCCCGCGCCGCTTCAAGGATCGCGCTCTCGGCCTCATCCCCTTCAAGTTCCAGTTCTACACCCAGAAGACCGGCGTGACCGGTGCCCACGAGCGCATCTTCAAAACCCGCCTCGAAGATCGCGTCAGAGAGCGAAAACGCATCGTGCTCTCCGTCGGGGAGTGCAAAGACCAGTTCGAATTCGAATTCTTCAGCCATTGGCATTACCTTCGTCGTTCTTCTGAAGCTTCACGCAGGCCAGGGCCTTCTGTCGGATCTTTTTCGCGAACTGCTGTGGATTCTTCGGGGTCGACCAGACAGACATCTGACAAAACTCGCCACAGCGGCAATCCTTATCGTTGGCCGGGCATCGGAGGATCCCCCACGCGTGCCCCTTGCCCTCAATAAGGTCCCATCCCAGCTCTTCGAGCTCCTGGATGACGGCCTCGATTTCCTTTGACGTGTGCTTCTTCCTTGGCACCCTAGATACCCCACTTTCTTAAATTGTCAAGTGACAAGTTAATAGCTCAGCAAAACGTCGCTGCAATTTACTGTCCGCTACCGGCAATTTCCCATAGGAAGCTTGCCGTCAAATGCTTTGATGTGAGAACGGGATACAGGACGGACGTCCCAGACAGAAACACCGGCGCGGATGCCGTTGCGTCTGATCCTGTAGCAGTGTGCCGTCCCCAGACGCGGCACGATGCCACCAACGCAAAACCATTCATGCTGTCTGTCATGATCCCAGCAGGCAGCAAAGGTTTGACCTGCGAACAGCCTGTTCCGGCTAGTCGTGCCACCTCCGGTCAACTCTACCGTCGGCCCAGCCTGTTCAGCCGTGCCAGTTGCGCAAGCATGCGGGCACCGGTGCTAGATGAGTCGCCTGAAGGTGCAGCCGGCGCACCACCCGCGGCATTAGGGCGGGTCGGGAGCGCCTGTACGCCGAGAAACTGCCTGGCCCGAAGCGCGGCATATTCGGCGCCTGTCGCGCCTCCGATGGCGTATCGGTTATAGACTTGCTGACTTCCTGCCAAGCCTCGGGCGAAGGCGTAGCTTCCGCCAAAGCCCGCCGAAAGCGCCGGCATCATGATGTTTCCGGAGACCGACCGGACGATGAAGGGCGTGGCGATGATGAACCCCTTGGCCATGAGGACCATCATGAAGAAGGGCAGGAGGGCGCCGATGTTCGAAGCCCCCTCCGGATCACCAAGTTCGGCGAGCAATGCGCGCGAGACCCCGGTGATGGTCGCGAAAACGCCGGCGATGACGATGGGGTAGATCGCGAAGGAAATCAGCGCCGAGAGCCATCGCGCGAAATAGTCCTTGGTCACCTCGAAGAGGGTCAGGAAGATCATCACCGGCGCGATCCCGATCAACAGCGTGATCATGAGCCTGGAGGCGACGACAATGAAGGCCGCCAGCCCTCCGAGGATCGAGAGCAGGAGAACGCCGAGCGTGTCGAGAAGCGCGCCGGCCATCCAGTTCAACTCGGAGCCTGCTGCGTTCAGGTAATCCCCAAGCGCCGCGATGAGCTGATCGAACTCCTCGGCGAAGGTTCCAGACGGACCTGGCATCCCGCCGCCGACCGACGCGACCAGCGATCCGGCGATGCTGTCTATCCCGTTCAGGATCGCGGATGCGAGTGCGTTGAACTGGACCCAGTTGGTCGCGAATATGCCAATCAGGCCGATCTTCACGGCGAGCCAGAAGGCGGTCCGGCCGTCCATGGAACGGTATTGGTAGATCATGTTGAGACAGACGAGGATGACCACGAGCGTCGTCCCGAGGACCAGCATCGTTCCGACCGTGGCGGCCACGGCCCCGAACTGGGTTTCCGCCGCTGAGTCCAGATAGCCTTCGGCCGTTTCCACGAAATACGCGACGACGCTCATGACCCGCTACCAGTTGCCGGCCGCGTCGCAGATCGGCATGGCCTGCTTTCGGAGATCGTTCGCCCGTCGGCGATAGTCTGACGTCGCCTCGACCACGCTCCAATAGTCAGTTGAGGAATAGAGATCAAAATAGACCGCCTCAGTTGCCTCCCAAGGCGGATACCGGGTGGCGCAGGTGCAGCTCTGCGCGTCGACGATGCGTTCCATGCTCTGAAACCGGTAGATTTGCTGGACCAGGAGCCGCTTGTAGGCGTCGCGCGCCTCTGTGTTTCGCATCCACTCCGGCTCGGGCGGCTGATCGGGGCAGACATCGGGTTGATTGTCGAGCGTCGGGACTAGGTCGCGCTCGGCCGATGCGATACTGCCCGAAAAAAGAAGGAATGAGCAGACGAGAATGGTGACGCGTGTCATGTCGCAGTCTCCGTCAGCCGGTCCGCGACCTCACGCTTGAGGAACGCGGTATAGCCGTAATCGCCCGCCTCGGCCGAGATCACCTCCCAGCCTTCGGCGCCCCGTTCGTTCAGGGCGCGCCGCATCTCTTCATAGTCCTTCTGCTTCTTCACCTTGCAGAACAGGATGTCGTACTCAAACTGCTTCATGCATTGTGCCTTTCCTGCAATTCGGTTCCAGGGAGATAGAATTCGGTGATGCCGCGTTCGCCGTCCTCGCGGCCGGCCTGGATAATCACGTCGATCGAGCTCTCGATGTATTGGATCATGTCCTGGTAGGTCATTGGGATCTCGGTCTTGAGCGCTGCGATGGCCAGCCGCTGGACGGCGAGTTGTGGGGTCTCGGCGTGGAGTGTTGTCATCGAGCCGCCATGGCCGGTGTTGATCGCCTCGAGGAAGGTCATGGCCTCTTTGCCGCGCACCTCGCCGAGGATGATGCGGTCGGGCCGCATGCGCAGCGTCGCGGTCAGGAGCACGTCGGCGGACTGGAACTCCGCGTCGCGGTTGGCGATGAGCGTTACGGCATTGGGCTGGGCGGGCAGCAGTTCCGCCGCCTCTTCGATGGTGACGATACGTTCCTCGTCGGGAACGTAGGAGAGGATCTTGCGCGCCGCGACGGTCTTGCCGGTCGAGGTGCCGCCGGAGACGATCATGTTGAGCTTGTTTTCGACGCAGAAGCGGATGGCCGCGTAGATGTCACCGGAGGCGACGACCTCGCGCAGCGCGCGGTTCTTCTCCTGGCGCAGTTCCTCGAGCTTGCGTTCTTCGCCGTAGAGGAAGCTGAGTTCGATCCGGTCGAGCGGCAGGTTGGAGAAGAATCGCAGCGAGATCGACATGCCCGCGAGGACGGCGGGCGGGGTCACGACCTGGGCACGGATCGGTCGGCCCCGATAGGTGATAGAGACCGAGACGATGGGCTTGTCCTTGCTCATCGTCGTATTGGCCGACGACGCGATCTGGTTGCCGAGATCGCGCAGCTCGGTGACGCTCAGGCGCTGGTCCAGCGCGCGCATGAAGTGATCCCCTTGGAACTCACCCCAGCAAGAGCCGTCGGGGTTGATGCATATCTCGATGACGTCGTCGCGACCGGCGTCCGCGAGCTTGTCGAGTGAGGTCTGCAGATAGGAGAGCGTCATCTCAGAAAATCTCCAGATCCCGGTCGACCATGACGGTGACGCGTGCGCCTTGGTCGACGTAGATGACGGGCCCGATGGCGAGATATTCGCCGATCACGGAATCGGTGGCGTCCGCCAGGTCATCGCCCACATCTTCAAGTACGTCTGCGGTGGTCTCATCCTCGACCTGGGCGGCGGCCACACTCGGGGCGGCCGAAATGATGGAAATCAGCGCGGCGGAGCCGAACCGCTCGTCAAAGCGGGTATCAACAAAACCGGTGACACCCGAACGGCCCAACGCGTCTCCCCCGAAGGAGCTGATCTGGACGGTCTGGTTGTTTGGTAGAATGATCCGGTCCCAGGCGATGGTGACGCGCTTCTGGGCTATCTCGATGCCGGAGCGGTAGCGTCCAATAAGGCGCGAGCCGCGCGGGATCAGGAGCCGTGAGCCGTCATAGCTGAAGACGTCTTCGGAGATGATGGCACGGGTCTGTCCGGGGAGCGAGCTGTCGAGTGCGGTCTCCATCACGGCCTGGATCATCGTGCCCTGAATGACCGTGTTCGAGGGATTTGCGATGACTTCGGCTTGTGTGATGGCGCTCGGCAACGCGCCGTTCAGCACGAAGTCTGTCACCTCGCCGAAGGTGCGTTCGGTGAGTTCTGTCTCGCCCGCATTGGCGCCGCCCGTTCCGCCGAAGGCGATAACGGGGGAGGAAATCCGCCGTTCCTGGAAGGCACGCTCCTCCTCGGCCCGGCGTTGCAGCTCGGCCAGCCGCCGCGCCTCTTCCTCACGTCGCATCCGCTCATCTTCGCGGGCGCGCAACTCTTCGTCGGTGGGTCCGAGCGGGGCGGGTGCCGGCTTGTTGGCCTCCAGCCGCGCGAGGTCCAGGTCCATACGCAGCTGTTGCAGCTCCCGATCTCGTGCGGCGAGTTCGGTCTGGAATTGTTCCTGAGCATTCTCGGAGGCGTCCTGTAGGGCTGCGATCCGTGCGGTCAGGGCATCGATCGCCTCCGCTGCCGCGCTGTCCGCCCCGGCGTCGGTGTCCGGCGCGTCGCGCAGTTCCTCGATCTGGGCCTGGAGTGCGGCGATCTGCGCCAGAAGTTCGGCGTTGGGTTCTGGTTCGACGAGAACGATCTCGGGTTCCGGGGCGGGCGGCGGCACGAAGGGTTCGATCTCTCCGAACCCGTCACCCTCGGTTTGGAACTCGTCCGGGGTGGCCGTCGGCAGGGCGACCTCTTCCCCCGGGCCCGAAAACAGCAAGAGGACCAAGCCGCCCGCCAGGATGAGCCCTGCGAGGAGGAGGGCGAGGAGCGGTAAGCGGTGTTTCGGGGCGGGTCCGTGGCGCGGGTTGCCCCGTTCGAGCGCAGCAAGACGCTGTTCGAGATCCGGGTTGTTGTCACTCATGAGGCGGCCTCCGCGGGCGGCGTCGCCTCGATACACACCACGTCCTCGCCCAGACGCAGCACCCATTGGCGCCCCACGCCCGAGACACGGATCACACCGTCTTCGACCGCGCCTGTGTTCACCGTGCGCTCGCGCCCGTTCGTGTAACGGAAGATCGCCGGGACGGGTGCGTTCCGTGGGAAGGCGAAATAGGTGAAGGTGCCGTCGTCCCAGACCCGGGTCGGCGTGAACTCCGTCCGTGCGCTGGCCCCGTAATTGGTGTTTGGCGCGGCGCGTGCGATGGCGTCGGCCGAGCGGCGATTGTCTTGCGGGTAGCGGAATTGCACGACATAGAAGGTTGGGCTCGAGACCTCGTTCACGTTGAAATAGTAACTCCGTCTGTTGGTGTAGACGGTCACGTTGGTATGGACGCCGCGGGCGACAGGTTTGATCGCAAAGGCGCGACCACCTGGGACGCCGTCGATCTCAAATCCTTCCGTGTCGCCGGCGATGATTGAGCGGATGCTCTCGCCTGTCCCGAACTCGATGGTCGTGACATGGGTCAGGGAAACGTTCAGCCTGTAGACCTGGCCTTCCTGGTAGGACGCGACCCGCACGCGGTGGTCGTTGGGTCCCCCGCGCGGGATCGCCTCGGCTGACGCGTGGGGCGTAAACAGCGAGACCATCAAAAAGGCCGCGACGAACGCCCGGGCGTGTGCGGTGTGTTTCGCATTGTTATTGCCCTGCCGCTTCTGACGTATGTGGGACGCTGGCAAGGCGTTCTCTGAATTCTTTTTGGTGAAACGCACTTACTGGTTCTCCAATCTGTCCGAACGGATCGCGTATTCGACGACCGTGAAGCCAAACGGGTTAGTCCAGACCTGGTCGATGGAGCGGCTCTCTTCCGGGCGGAACTCGAAGAGGAGCGTCGCGGTGAAGAGGCCCGCCTGAACCCCCTGAATCGACGTCAGGCGCTTGCGAAGCCGCACCGTGGCCCGGTTGTTGCCGATCAGGTTGATGCTGAGAATCTCCACGTCGAGGCGGGCGTTGGGTCCATAGACGGTCGGGGGATAGTCGGCATTGGCCGAATTCCAGATCTGGCGCAGTGAGGCCCCTGCGGCACGGTCCGAACGGCGCAACACGCTGCGGATACGCACGTCATTGTCGAGCTGGTTGTAAACCTCGCGGTCGGTCACGTAGCGGAAGACCTCCGCCTCGATAATGGCGCGGTTCTCGGTGACGGTGGTGGCCCCGACGGTGGCTTCGGGGAGGGCGAAGCCGGTGGCGGGATCGTAAGGTACCACTACAGGGGGCGGATCGACATCGAGGATGGACACGGCGGCCGCGCTGAGGCAGCCCAGGATGCCAAAGCCGAGGCCGAAAAGTCCCAGGCGCTGCCAGAGCCGTTCCCGTCTCAGCGCGCCGTAGACCAGTTCCTCCTCGATGATGGCGGTTTCTTCGTCCAACAATCAGTCCTCAATCCGCATTCAGTTCCGGGAGTGTGAACTCCATGAAGCGTTGTTCTTCGGCGATGGTGGCGGCATCGATCACGCCGCCGGTGCCATCTCCTACGGTCTGGATCGCTTCGAGCTGCCACATGGCGACGAGCGCGATGGCGAGCTCTGCCGTCACCCGCGTGTTGAGATCGACGCTCTCCTTGAGCTCATCCATGTCATCGATAAGCCCGACGAGCCGGTCGACACGTTCGAGCGATTGCCCGGCATCCTCGTAGCTGTTCTGGGCGGCGGCCGAGACCAGCGCGCCGGTCGTGGCCTGTGTCGCCACGCGCTCGGCCCCGGGATTGCCGCTGCGCGCCATTTCCGAGAGCGTGTCCTCGTCGAAGCCGAGATCGGCCAGCACCCGGTCCATCTGGGTTTCGATCTCGCTGGCACCGGATCCGGTGAGCCCGGAGAAATCCCCCGTCTTGATCGCCTCAATGGTGGCGATGATATCGCCGAACTCCTGGTCCAGGAGACCGTTCAATTCGTCCTCCATCTGTGTCCGGATGATCTCGGGCAGCTCTGCCAGACGGGTCAGCGCCTCATACGTTCGTTGTAGCTCGGCGAGCTGCTCCGTAAGCGTGGCAAGCTGTTCGCGGAGCTGCACGAGTTGCTCGTTTTGCAGGATCTCGTCCTCGATCATCTGCCGGAGCTGCTGGATGTTTTGGGCGATGTTCTGGGTGTCCACGACCGGCACGCCCTGGGCCAGGACGGGGGGATTGGTCACGAAAGGCGAGCAAAGCGCCAAGACGCTGGCCAGGGTCAACGTGCGAAGTGGTGCTGAAATGAACATTCTGCGGGGCATCAATCCAGATCCTCCAATGTGAACTCCATGAATTCGTTCTCGACCATGCGGGCCGCGGCCTGGGCCAGTTGCGCGGCACTGAGCGGCCGGGTCCGTGCGGCTTTCAGGCGAATGCGTGCGGCCATCAGCCGGACTAGTTCGGCGCGGGCATAGGTATTGAGCGCCATGCTCTCCTGGAGGTCCTCGGTGCCGCCGATCCGGGTGACGATGTCCTGGACGCGCAAGGCGGCTTGCCGGATGGCGGTGGGGGAATTGCTGCCGTAAAAGGCGGCCCCGAATCCGCTGAGCGAGAGATGGGCATTGGCGAGAAGCGCAGGGTCGATCGTGCCGAGCGCCTCGATGCCACCGATCCGCGCGAGGTAGAGATTGTAGCGTTCGGGGATGACCCTGACGTAGTGCCGGGTCTCCTTGAAGGGCGGTACGCCGCCATATTCGAACACCCGGCCCGGACCGGCGTTATAGGCCGCGAGCGCGTTGACGATGTTGCCGTCAAAGGTGGCGAGCTGCGCCGCGAGGTAGCGCGCGCCGCCTGTCACCTGCAGGTAGGGGCTTTCATAGTATTCCGGGTTGATACCGAGATCGCTCGCGGTGCCCGGCATGATCTGGGTGAGGCCGAAGGCGCCCACAGGCGAGCGTGCGCCGATGGAGAACCGGCTTTCCTGCCAGATGAGCGCCTGCAGGAGGGCGCGCCATTGCACGACGGAAAGACCGGCCCGCCCGACCCCGGGTTGCCCGTGGGTCTCCTGGGCGACCCGGATGATCAGCTGCTCGATGTTTTCGGCCGCATCCCCGAACATACCCGCGCCGCCCGGATTGGGATCGACATCGCCGGAGCCATAGACCGCCTCCGCGGACCGGTCCGGATCGCTGCCGCCACCCTCGAGGTCTGCGACCATGCCCGGCAGCCCCTGGCCACCGAAGCTCGTCTGCGCGTCGAGGATGGCGCGCAGCGTGGCGAGCTGTTCCCGTTCGATCTCGGTCAGCAACTCTTCGACGATGAGTTTCTCACGCTGGACGGCGAGGTCGGCGTCCCGGTCGCCCGTCTCGACGATATCGCGGGCCGTCAGCCCGGAATCGTTGGTGGGAACGCCCTGGGCGAGCGCGGCTGCCGACAGGAGAGCCGCCAGGAGAATATGTGCGACCCTAGACCTCAACGCCGTCTTCCGCGTTTCCGATGGGTGTGAAGATGCAATCCGGCTCGGCGCGGTAGAGCGAGGCGCGGAAGGCGAAACAGTTGGCCTTGGGTTCGCGATATTCGGCGCAGGAAGAGAGAACGCCGAGCGCGGCGAGGAGGATAAGGGGTCGGATCATGAGAGCCTCCAGAAATCAGGACGGTCGCGGTAGTCGGGGCCGACGAGGGCCTCGCCCTTTTCCATGCCGCCGAGGATGGTGAGGAGGGGGCCGAGGGCGGAGAGGTCGGCATCGACCACCACCGAGCCACCGTCGTCACGGATGAGCGCGAGGCGGCTGTCGCTGCCGGTGTTCAGGAGCACGTCGAGTTCCTTCTCGAAGAGGTTCAGCATCGCGTAATCCGAGGCGTGCGCCCGGATGTTGGGGAGCAGGATCTGGGTTGGCACCGCCTCGACGATGGTCTTGCCGGTCCGCGTGCGTTCGAGCTGGCTCGCATATTGCGTCATCATCACCGCGACCGTGTTCTGTTTCCGGGCGGTCACCAGCCAGTTCGAGAGCCGTTCGGCAAAGTATGGGTTGTCGAGCGCCTTCCATGCCTCGTCGATCACGATGATGGTGGGACGCCGGTCCTCGATCTCTCGCTCAATCCGGCGGAAAAGATAGGAGAGCACCGCCATGCGCTCCTTCTCGCTTTCGCTGTCGAGAATGCCGGTCAGGTCGAACCCCACGACGTCGCCATCAAGCGAGAAAGTGTCCTCCAGGCTTTGGCCGAAAATCCAGCCGTATCGCCCATCCTCGGTCCATTCGAGAAGCCGCTGGTGAAGATCGCCATTGTCGTCGGTCGAGACAAAGAGCGAGGCGAAGTCCTTCCAGTTCCGCAAGGCCGGGTTGGTGGCTGTGGCGTTCTGGCGGACCACCTCCTGGATGCGGTTCGTTTGCGCCGGGGTCAGGGGCTTGTCGGAGCGGTAGAGCAAGGAGGCGAGCCAATCCGAAAGCCAGGCCGTGCCGCGCTCATCGATCTCGGTCCAGAGCGGGTTGAGGCCGGTCGCCTGTCCCGCCTTGATCGAGGCGTAGCGCCCGCCATTGGCGCGGACGGCCATTTCCATCCCGAGCCGGTAGTCGAAAACGAAGATGCGCGCGCCGACCCGCCGGGCTTGCGTCATGAGGAAGGCCGAGAGGACGGACTTGCCGGAACCGGGGCGGCCTAGAATGAGGGTGTGGCCGCTGGTGGGCTCCGTCTCGGGGCTGCCCTGCTCGTGGTAGGAGAACCGGTAGGCGCTCTGCTCCGGGGTCGGGAAGAGTGTAATCTCCTGGCCCCAGGGAAGCTGGTGTTTTTCCTTGCCGAGTTGCGTCCGGTGAAGTGCTGCGAAGTCCGCAAAGTTGCGGTTGGTGACGGCACTGGCGCGGACCCGTTTTGGCTGGTTGCCCGGATGCTGGCTGAAGTAGTGAGATTTCGCGGCCATCCGCTCGCCGATCATCTTCACGCCTTCGGCGGCCGCGGCGTTGACGATCTCGGCCCCGAGGGTTTGCAACTCGTCGAGACTGTCACAAAAGACGGTCACGACCATGTGGTGTTCGCCGAAGCTCTGGCGTTTGGCTTCGAGATCATCGTGCGCGATGTCGAGCGCTTCGAGGAGCGAGAGCGCGGCATCCTGCGAGGCTTGCATCTGGCGTTTCTGCCGCTTGATCCGGCCCGCCATCAGGTTCGAATTGATCGGTGTGAAGGAATGGGTGACGATCATGTCGACCGGCAGGTTCAACATGTCGAACATGGTGCAAGTGGTGCCTTCGGCATATTCGCCGATGGTGAAGCTCTTGCCGTAGCGATGACCGACGACGCCATCGGATAGCTCGAAGTGATCCTCCAGAAACGTGACCCGGGTATTGGCAACATTGTAGGCGAGAAACCCGTAGCGGTTTGCCGGATAGAGCGGCAGTTCGCGGCCGGTGTTGAGCGCGCCGAGGAACCCGACCAACTCGCCAGAGTCTGCTGAAAGGATGCGGGGCTTGAGTTCCGCCAGGCCGGAGGTGAAAACCCCGACTGCCTCTTTGAGCCGCCGGACCCGTTTCGCGGTCTCCTCCTTGAACCGCTCCGGTGCGGAACGGTTCACGAAGCCAAGAAAACTCCTGGGCGGCGGGCGGTGGATGATGGTGAGTGTGAGGGTCTTGTCCCGGAGACCTGCCGAGGCCAGCTTTGCGCGCCAGGCATCATCCACGGCGTGAGCGAAGCCGTCCCCCTTGACCGGGAGCAGGTCCGGCGTGATCGACTTCGAGACCTTGTGCACGTAGTAGCTGAACTCGGGGCCCAGCTGCGCGATGATCCGGGCAAAGAGCGCCGTCACCTTGTCGAGATAGGCGTCGTCCGTGGTGTAGCTGTTCACCCCGCTCAGGCGGATGCATTGGAAGAGTTCGTTGACCCGGGTGCGGACTGTCTGATCATCGACGAGGCTGACATAGGGCAGCATGTGCGCGAGGCGTTTCTCGCGGGCATACCAGTCCGGCATGAGGGTGCGCTCGTCCACGGTCTCGTGCAGGGCTTCACTATGGCGCATAGCTGTCGCCCCCGTGGATGGAGCGGTTCCGTGTCGGCGGGGTTTCCTGAAGCGCGGTCATCATCACGTCGATGAAGCGTGGATCCCAATCCGCCGCCTTCCAGAGGACCGGATAGAGCACTGCCGCCACCGCCAGCACCACCATGTGCTGAACCCAGACGAAGAGTAGCACCGAGCCGAAGAGCCAGACCATGGCATACATGATCGGCAGGCCAAGGAGTTTTGGCGGGCGGACAAGGCCCAGGAAGAGGGGGGATCGCTCTGCCACGTTGTCGACCCCTTACGGCGTACCACCACCAAAGACGGCGGCAACGATCGTCGGCGCTGCTGCAACGCCGGCGATGCCGACCATCACCCAGAGGGCCTGGCGCAGGTCGATGATGTTGAAAAACCAGCTGAGGAACACGCCGAGGACCGCGAGGGTGGCGATGACGACGCCAAGCGGCCCGGTCAGCGCGTCCACGATGCCCTGAAGCAAGCTCTGAATCGGGGAGAGGTCGATGCTCTGGGCCAGGGCCGGTTCTGCCGAAACGATGAGGAGAGCGGCGAGGGTGATCAGGGATTTCGTCATTGGCTTCATGGGGACGCTCCTTCCAGCCGGTTGAAGACGGCCAGCACCCGCTGGACGTGGTTTTGGGTTTCTCGAAACGGTGGAATGCCGGAATGCTCGCGCACAGCGTCGGGCCCGGCATTGTAGGCGGCGAGCGCGAGGCGCGCATCGCCAAACTCGGCCAGCATTAAGGCGAGGTAACGCGCGGAGCCGTCGAGGTTCTGCCGCCAGTCATGAGCGTCGACGCCAAGTGCCCGGGCCGTATTGGGCATCAACTGCCCGAGCCCGACCGCCCCGACATGGGAGACGGCGTGTGGATTGTACGCGCTCTCGATCTCGATATTGGCGCGATAGAGGTGGAGCCAGTCCGTGACGGTGATATCGGCTGCACGGAGCCCAGGGTGGCTCGCATAGCGCAGTCCGGTCTCCTCGATCGCGGCGAGAATATCCGGGCGTGGCGTGAGCGCGCGAGGGGTCACCGCCGCGACGCGCACCCCTTCACGTCCCTCGGTGCGGCTCTCCTCGCCCAGGATGCGCAACCCGTCTGAGGTCGAGCCAACGCCGACCCCGTCATTGTAGTTGCGCGCGAACCGTTCCTGAGCGCGCGACGGCGAAAGAGAGCCATCCCCCGCCATCACCAGGACCATGTCTGCCGATGCCGGGAGGCCCAGGGAGGAAAAGAAAAGGGCGCTAAGCCCGGCTGGCAGCCATCTCTTCGCTGGAAAGCTTCTGAACCGTCCGCTTGCCCTCTTCCAGGGGCACGTCGGCGTGCGAGAAACCGATCCCTTGCAGGAAGGAGATGACCCCGGTGACGGTCTTGATCTCGCGGATCTTGATGTCGTTGCGCGAGGTTCGGGTCCGGGCCGTGACCAGAAGTTTCTCGATCCCGTCGTCGCTGACAGCGCGCATGATCCAGACCCCATGCCAGTTGGGGCCTTTCTTGAAGGCGTCTTCCTTGCAGACAACTTCGACGCGATAGCCGCTGGCGACCAGATCGCGGAATCTGGGTTCGGTGACCACATTCGGGGCTTCTTTTTCTAGGTCCATCACCCGGATCACGTTCTCCAACAGGGCGAATGACCGGGCTTCAGGTGTTGAAACCAAGTCATACGATGATATATTATTGACGCACAAGATAAACTTTTGATGCGACAAGCGGATTCTTGCTCAATTAACGAATAGACGGTTCCCATGCATTTGATCAAGGAAATAGGGGGCTTGGACGCCCTCAGGTTGTGCACATCGACCGTGGCACAAGCTATACTTCTGGTCACGTGCCTGGTGGGTGAAGCCTCCGCCGCGTCCTGTTTGCCGCCGCCCAGGCCGTTCGTGCCAAGCGATTCCGAAGCCGCGCAAGCCTATGCCGATCTCATCCGCAGCGACTTTGAGCTCTACATCCGGGACATCCAAAGCTACTTTCGGTGCTTGGAGGAGGAGCGTGCCCGGGCGTTCGAAGAGGCGCGCGAGGTGAGCCAGGACTACGGACGCTTCCTGGAATTGATGGACGAGTGAATTGGCCGCGACCTTTTCGAAGGGCCGCCGTCTTGTGACATTCCGCCGTATCGGCGGCGTGCAATTCGGAGTCTCTATCATCATGTAAACGCTCATTATCCACTTTTTAGATAATCTATAAAGTAGATTAGCCCTGTCACAAGAGGTTTGTGACACGTGGCGAAAACGATCAGGAGTTCGGGACATGAAGCACTTCGCGACGCTTTGATTGCGGCGCGGAAGGTGGCTGGTTTAACGCAGGCGGAGCTCGCTTTGCGTCTGAGATGTCACCAGTCTTTTGTCGCCCGTCTGGAGAGCGGCGAGCGTAGGGTCGACGTGGTTGAGTTGATCGTACTCGCGCGTGCTCTGCAGATCGATCCGGTTACGCTATTGGCGGCAGCCGAGGCGGCGACGGATCTCAATCACCGGATTTAGGACGAGGCGATGGGATCGTCGCCTCTTATGGAGTGATGAGCTCAAGCCCCGGTGGGACCGAGGGGCAATGATAACAACGAATTGTTACGGGGCGCTGCGACGCACGGCCTCTGGTACAGGTTTGGTGCAGGGAAAACGTCTTAGTAGTTCACCTGCTCGAACCCGTAATTGCCCTCGTAGTCTCGCCAGTCGACGAAGACCGAGCGGTGATAGATTGAGGGACAATGATCGCCCCAACGTTCCAAGCCGACATGGGCCTCGGGCAACGCCGCGACGGAAGAACGAGACCACGAAAAATCGCCCTGGGTTCCATAGGTTCCGAGACGGATGTGTTCGTACCGGCTGCAATCACTGTCACGGGACTCGACTTGCTGCGCGTAGCGCACATCATAGACACGGATAGAGCGGACGAAATTGAATTCCGGCCCACTGATGTCGATATCGGCGCGGTTCTGGATCAAATGTAATGCGAACCCGTCAGGTTGGGGTAGGGGGTCGACACCTTTCGACCGCAGGACGGCTGGCAAGAGGGCGCCAGCGTTCTCGGGATCAGATTCTGCGAGGCTCTGGGGCAGGTGAGAAGCGTTGGAGAAGAGGATGTCAAAGACACGCGGAGTGCGACCGGGATCGTCTACAGGTTCGAAGGAGGCCCCCATGGGGCAACGCCAGATCTGCAGCGGGGGCTCGACAGGCCAGGGCGTGATCCGACGGATGAACTCTGCACGCGCCCGCGAGCAAGGTTCTGACGCCGGCCAGCCGCCGGAGAGGCAGAGCAGAATGGCGCAATCGATCGGGTAGGTCTGTGCCGAAGCCTTGGTCGAGGCGCCGAAGAGGGAAGCCGTGCTCACAATCGTTGCAAAAGTAAAATGTCGAAGGAAACTGCGCATGACGAGGTTCTCAGTCGGCTGATATGCGTATGTTATGAGCTTCAATAGTATATTATTGTAAGAATGTCAATCTAACGCAGTTTGTTTATCGCGGTTTCAGGTTTAGGGCGGGTCCGGTGAGATCGATCGCCCACGTGACAACTTTTCAAGGAGATCTGTGACTGCATCGTTGGCTACTGCCTTCGCAGCAGCGAGCATGTCCTTGCTCAGAAGTGGATCTATTTGGTCGGCAGCGCGCTCGGTGCCGAGCCAGAGTATGGACAGCTCGGATGTGTTCCATTGATAGACCCAGCCAACAGTTCGGCCCTCGGGACTACGGATGAGTCGAGCGACCGGAGCCGCTTCTTCCTTGTCAACACTCACTGGTTCTTGATCGCCTTTACTATGTACAATCTGTCTGTCAGGTGGGCCGCCGCGTTTGTTTGGTCGTTCAGGGCAAACTCAATCCCATTCCGGTGAAAAGAGGCGGCACCGGCGGAGCCGATGCCGCCAAGGTTTCGCCCACAGGGAGGTGGTAGAGGGCGAAATTCAATGATATCAATGCGCCGAAAGCATTCGCATAACGCGTCTTATGTTAATTTACAGACTCCGCCATCTTGTACCGCCCGCGACTCAGACAACAGCTTCTCCAGATGCGCCGCAACGTTTCATCCTGCGGCCATTGCGATATGTGGGTCGGTTTTCTGGTAGACGGAAGCGGCGATATTCTGGACCGAATCCGGGGTGTTTGAGAGGTGGGCGAGGATCTCCGCCTCGCGACGCATGCGGTTGGAAAGCAACCGTTTGACGTAAGGTTGCGGATCCCGGAGTATAGGTCCGTGCCCCGGAAAGTAGATCCTATCGTCGCGCTCAATCAGCCGCTGTAGCTGCGCGCAGTAGTCGTGCATGTTTCCGTCAGGGGGGCTGACGATCGAACTGTTCCAACTCATAACGTGGTCGCCCGTGAAGAGCACTCCGTCAGGTCTCGCGAAACAAAGGTGGTCGCTCGCGTGACCAGGTGTGTGCAGGACGGTAAGACCGGCAATGACCTGTCCGTCCTCCAGAAACCGGTCAGGTCGAAATGCATCGTCAGGGAATGCCCGTGAGGCATAAACAGGTGCGTCTGTCCGTGCTCGCAGGGCTGGGACGACTCCAAAATGATCAGAATGGTGGTGTGTGAGCAGAATCCCAGATGGTTTGGCCCCCAAATTTTCGATGATTGCCCCGAAATGTGTACTGTCTTCTGCTGGGCCGGGGTCGATTATGAACCGACCATCAGGCGTATCAATGATGTAGCTATTTGTCCCGTGGTAGGTCATCTTTCCGGGATTGTTCGCGACGATCCTCAGAATTCCAGGGGCCAATTCGACTCCCTTCGCGCGGCAAGGCTCCGGCTCTGAGAAAAACATGCTGCTTCTTTTCATTGTGTGCGACCAGGTATTGATTGCGAACAATTTGGTTCGCACAGTTTTGCGCATTGCTCTCGCATGGCGCCGGAAACCTCAGGCTGGCGTCCGGTGCCTGCCAAATCTGGCATCGGACCATTTCAACTTATATTGGACTAAGACCGTATCAGACTGAAACAGTCTGATACGGTCTTGGGCTGGCAGTCACACAGCGCGGCGATTATGGTAAGCTGTATACAGAACTACAGCAATTGTCGCCTTCGTCAGATCCCCGAGAAGGAACGGATAAAGACCGGCGTTCAGCAACTTTTCGCCATAGCCGACAAAGCCACCCAACCAGAGCAGCCCTGCGCAATACATGACTATCGAACCCAAAAAGACCGCGACAGATGCTCTGAATGAAGGCCAAAGTCCTTGCAGTGCTTGAACAATCCATCCGGCAGCGGCCGCTGCAAGTGCGAAGCCTACCAGGTATCCGCCTGTGGGACCCGCAATATACGCCAGTCCGGCCGGCGCCGGAGGCGTGCCTGCGAAGACCGGCAGGCCAAGCAGACCTTCAAAAAGGTATGCCACAACAACAAGACTACTGCGCACCGGCCCCAGGAAAAGGCCCAGACCCAAGACAACCAGGGTTTGTGTAGACATGGGAACCGGGTAGAACGGCACCACGATTTTGGCGGATAGTGCCAAAAGAATTGTGCCGACGAGTATTATCGAGATTTCTCGGGTCAGTCTTGCGACTGATTGGCTTTGAGTGGTTTCCAGATTCATCTTTTTCGTCCTTGTTTCTGAAGATTGTTATTTTTTTTGGATAGTAAGCTCACATGCGCTTGGCGACTTCTTCCAACATGACTTCGCTCGCCCCGCCGCCGATGGCCTGCACACGGGCATCGCGTGACATGCGTTCCACCGGTGTTTCGCGCATATAACCCATGCCGCCGTGAAACTGGACGCAGTCATAAAGTACGCTGTTCACCAGTTCGCCGCAATAGGCTTTGACCATCGAGACCTCTTTCACGCAGTCACCGCCCGCGGCATCCAGACTGGCGGCGTGATAGACCAGCTGACGTCCTGCCGCGATCCGCGTCTGGCAGTCGGCCAGCCGTTGGCGCACGGCCTGCTTGTCCCACAGAACGCCGCCAAAGGCTTTGCGCTGCTTGACATAATCCACGGTCATGTCGAGCGCGGTTTGCGCTTCGGCACATGCCATCGCACCCAGCACAATGCGTTCGTTCTGGAAGTTCTTCATTACCGAATAGAAGCCGCGGTTGACCTCGCCCAGAACGTTTTCGGCCGGGATGCGGACATCTTCGAAGATCAGTTCGGCAGTGTCCGAGCACAGCCAGCCGGTCTTGTTCAACGCCCGTCCGACCGAAAAGCCCGGCGTGCCTTTTTCGACCGCAAATATGGTGATCCCGCGCGACCCCTTGGCATCGGGATCGGTCTTGGCACCGACAAAGTAGAGATCGCCATGCACGCCGTTGGTGATGAACATCTTGGTGCCGTTCAGCACCCAATCCGACCCGTCCCGCACCGCGCGGGTGCGCATGCCGGCCACGTCCGAGCCCGCGCCCGGCTCGGTCACGGCGACGGCGGTGATCATTTCGCCAGAGGTGATCGACGGCATCCACCGCGCCTTCTGTTCGGGCGTGCCGGCGTTTTCCAGATGCGGCGACGCCATGTCGGTGTGGACCAGAACCGTGGCCGAGAATCCGCCGAAGGTGGATCGCCCGACCTCTTCGGCCAAAACCACGCTGGACATCACGTCCAGCCCCGCGCCGCCATACTGTTCGTCATAGCGCATCCCCAGAACGCCGAGATCACCCATCCGGCGCAGCACGTCGCGGGGCACCATGCCCTCCTCTTCCCAGGCCTCGGCCTTGGCGGTCACCTCGGTTTCGATGAACCGGCGCAGCTGGTCGCGGATCATCTCGAGGTCTTCGTTGAACGGGCCGGAGGCCGCGGTGATGTTGTCTTGTCTGGTCATGTGTTTTCCTCTGGATCGAGTTTGATAAGTGGGGCGTGCCCGGCAACCGTGTCGGCCGGTGCACAATAGATTTCCGTCACCACGCCCGCGACCGGCGCGGGCAGGCTTTGCAACAGCTTCATGGCCTCAAGCACCACCAGCGTGTCACCGGCTTTGACGCGGTCGCCGAGTGCGACGCGCACCTCGGCAACGGCGCCGGGCATGGGTGCGGACAACAGGTCAGCGCCGCCAGATCCACCGGTGGCACGTTGCAGATGCTGGTCTTCCAGCGTGCGCAGGTCTGTCGCGGTCATTCCGGCAGGGGTTTGCAGGTGCACTCGCCAGTGACCCGGCGCGCGCACGACGTAAGTGATGCGCGAAAACGGAACCCCGTCGATGCGTCCGCTCAGACGGCATTCGGTTAAAGCGGCACTCTCGACCGTGATGGTCTGGCCGTCCGGCTGTACGGCTGTCAACACAGACCCGGAGCCGTTTACGCGGATCGGGTCGTCTTTGGTCGTCTCCCAATAGGATGCTGCACCGGGCCACCCCGCAGGTGCCGTGAGCCGCCATGACCCCAGGCTTTCCCAGGGCGACGCGCCCGCCGGGGCGAGATGCAGATACAGCGCCATCGCGGCAAGGGCCATGTCCCGGGGATCAGCGGACGGTTCACTCCAGCCGCCTGGGAACATCTCGGGCAGGCCCGAGGTATGGTGCCGGAACGCCGCAAAATCCGGGTGTGTCAGCAACGCGCGCTGATAGGCCAGGTTCAGACCGACGCCACCGACTGCAAAGGCATCCATTGCGACAACCGCCTGACGGATCGCACCGGCCCGGTCCGGCGCGTGGACGATCAGCTTGGCAATCATCGAATCGTAATGGTGGCTGACGACCGAGCCTGCCTCGACCCCGGTATCGAGCCGCACGCCGGCGGGCGGAGCCCAAAGGCTGATCTCGCCCGTTTCGGGGCGGAAATTCTCGGCCGGGTTTTCGGCGGCGATGCGGATTTCAATGGCGTGCCCGTCAAACTGCACATCGCCTTGCGTCAGCGCCAGCGGCTCGCCCCGCGCGATGCGCAACTGCCATTCGACCAGATCGATGCCGGTGATCGCCTCGGTCACGGGGTGTTCCACCTGCAACCGGGTATTCATTTCCAGAAAGTAGTATTCACCGCGCCCGGGGTCATAGAGGTATTCCACCGTCCCGGCGGAGCGATAGCCGATCGCCTGCGCCAACCGCACCGCTGCCGCACGCATGCGGTCGCGCACAGCCTCGGGAAGATCGGCGGCGGGGGCTTCTTCGATCAGCTTTTGGTGGTTGCGTTGCAGCGAACAATCGCGGTCGCCCAGATGCAGCACGGTGCCGTGAGTGTCGCCCAGAACCTGCACTTCGACGTGGCGGGCACGGGGTGCATAGCGTTCGAGGAACACCGCCGGATCGTCGAAGGCGCTCTGCGCTTCGGCCCGGGCAGATGCAATCGCGTCGGGTGCGTCGCCCAGATCGGAGACCAGCCGCATCCCGCGTCCGCCGCCGCCGGCGCTGGCCTTGACCAGAAAGGGGGTGCCAAGCGCCTCGGCCTCTTGCAGCAGGCGCGCGTCGGACTGATCCTCGCCGCGATAGCCGGGCAGGACGGGCACGCCTGCGGCTTCGGCGGCAGCCTTGGCCTCGATCTTGGAGCCCATCCGCGCGATAGCGTCGGGTTCCGGCCCGATGAACACAAGGCCCGCCGCCTCGACCGCCGCCGCGAAACCGGCATTCTCAGACAGAAAACCATAGCCCGGGTGTACCGCATCCGCGCCCGTCGCCCGCGCGGCCTCAAGGATGGCCGCGACGTTCAAATAGCTGTCCGACGGGGCGGCCCCGCCGATGCAGACGGCATGATCGGCCTCGGCCACGAAGGGCGCGTCGCGGTCCGCGTCCGAAAACACCGCTACGCTTTCCAGCCCCAGTTTGCGGCACCCGCGCTGGATGCGCCGGGCAATCTCGCCCCGGTTGGCGATCAGAACGCGGGTGAAGCTCATTTCACCCGCCATGACGGAACGCCCTTGTTGATGAAACTGTTGATGCCTTCGATACCTTCCTCCGTCTCCCACGCATCGGCCAGCCGGTCGGCGGTGTAGATCATGTTGGTCTCCAGATCGTGGGACGCGACATAGGCGATCAGCGCCTTGGTATCGGCCACCGCACCCGGCGCGGCCTGAAGGTGATCATGCACCACCCGGTTCACCGTGGCGTCCAGGTCGCCCGGCGCGACAACCTCGGTCAACAGACCGATCCGCTCGGCGCGGGCGGTGTCGAACAACGCCCCCGACAGCATGGTCTCACGCGAATGCACCTTGCCGATGCGGGCCACCACGTAAGGCGATATATTCGCGGGCAGAAGGCCCAGTTTGACCTCGGTCAGACCGAAGCGCGCGCCTTCGGCGCCGATGGTGTAGTCGCAGACGGAGATCATGCCGACACCGCCACCGTAAGCCGGGCCGTTGATCCTCCCGATCAAGGGTTTGGGCAGCGTGTCAAGACGGCGCAACAGCCGCGCCAGCGTGGCGCTTTGTGCGACCCTTTCACTACGGGTTTTCTCGACATTAGAGGCGAACCAGTTGAAATCGCCGCCCGCGCAGAAGCTCTTGCCCGCGCCGGTCAGGACCACAATACGCACATCGTCATCTGCAGCCAGCTTTTCGGCGGCATCGTATAGCTCTGCGATCAATTCGCCATTCAGCGCATTGTGTTTGTCGGGGCGGTTGAGCGTCAGCGTGGCGACGCCGCGCGCATCGGTTTCGACAAGGATCGTGTTGTAGGTATTGGTCAACTTGAAGCCTCACATTCTGAATACAGGCGTATGGCGACCGGCTTCGGGCACCGATGTCACGATGGCCAGGCACAGGCCAAGGATATCGCGGGTTTGCGCGGGTTCGATCAGCCCGTCATCCCAAAGCCGCGAGGTGGCATAATAGGGATCGGACTGTTCACCGTACTGGGCCCGAACCTGCTCCTCGATCAGCTTCATGTCGGCCTCCATCTTGCCCGGGTCGCCCCCTTTCTGGCGGCGCAGTTCCAGCATCACATTTGTGGCGATGTCGGCAGACATGGTGGCCAGTTCCGCAGTGGGCCAGGCAAAGAGAAAATTCGGGGCGAAGCCACGTCCGCACATGCCGTAGTTGCCCGCCCCGTAAGAGCCACCCAGCAGCACCGACAGGCGCGGCACCTTGGCCACCGACATGGCATAGACCAGCTTGGCGCTGTCCTTGGCTATGCCGCCGCGTTCAGCGTCGGTGCCAACCATGAAGCCCGAGATGTTGTGCAGGAACAAAAGCGGGATGTTGCGTTGATCGCACATCGACACGAATTGCGCGCCCTTCAGCGAACTTGCGGACAAAAGCGCACCGTTGTTGGCCAGAATGCCAACCCGGTATCCATGGATGCACGCTGTGCCACAGACCAGCGTCTCACCCCATCCGGGCTTGAATTCGCGGAATTCGCCGGCGTCGATCATGCGCAGCAGAACCTCGCGCATGTCATAGGGCTGTTTGCGATCGGCGCTGATGACGCCAAGCAGTTCCTGGGGATCATGCGCGGGCGGCTGTGGTACCTTGTCGGGCTGCATCGCGCGCGACTGGCCCAGCTCGGCCACGATGTCGCGCATGAGTGCCAATGCGTGGTACTCGTCCTCGGCCAGATGGTCGGACACCCCCGAAACACGCGAATGCATCTCGGCCCCGCCCAGCGTTTCGCCATCGACCTCTTCGTTGATCGCCACCTTGACGATCGACGGCCCGCCCAGATGGATGCGCGCGTTGCCGCGCACCATGATGACCTCGTCCGACAGGGCCGGGATATAGGCCCCACCGGCCGTGCAGCCTCCAAAGACCGCCGAGATCTGCGGCAGACCGCTCGCCGACATGTTGGTCTGGCGATAAAAGGAATTGCCGAAATGCCGGGCATCGGGGAAGACCCTGTCCTGCTCTGGCAGATAGGCACCGCCGCAATCCACCAGATAGAGGCAGGGCAGCCGGTTCTCGGCTGCGATTTCCTGGGCGCGGATGTGTTTCTGCACGGTTTCGTGATAGAAGGAACCACCCTTCACTGTCGCATCGTTGGCGATCACAACGCAGGGCAGCCCGTGGACGATCCCGATACCGGTCACGATCCCCGCACCGGGCACCTCGCCTCCATATTGACCGTAGGCGGCAAGCGACGACAACTCAAGAAATGCAGTGCCCGGATCCACCAGCAGGTCGATCCGTTCGCGGACCAGCAGCTTGCCGCGCTTGCGATGCCGCGCGACCATGTCGGGGCGGCCGCCAGCCGTTGCTTCGGCGATCCGCGCACGCAGCGTTTCGACGCGCTCGCTTTGTGCGGCGTGGTTGCGGGTGTAGGTCTCTGATGCGGTCAGCACCGCTGTTTCAAGACGTGCCATGTAGTCAGGTATCCTGTCTTTGGAGTATCCCGTTGAGGAACACATCGGCATAGGTGCGTGACAACGCATCGGCGCTACCGCGGTCCGGGTCGAACCAATCGAGCGTGGCGTTCAATGTACCGATCAGCATCAGGCGCAGGCGACGGATATCGACGTCTTGCTTCAGCGTGCCATCTTTCTTAAGCTGGGACAGAAGACTGTCCCACTCTGCCTCATAGGCCCTTCGCGTGGGCAAGTTGGCATCCCGGACGGATTGCGGCACCTGCCCGAAAATACGCACATTCGCCGATGTATAATCGCTCACATCAAGAAGCGCGCGCAGATGCGCCCGGATCGCGGCGCGCAGTACCGTTTCGCCGTCGGTATCGGCCCGCAGGTCGGTGATGGCGTCTCTCATGCTCGCGTGAACGACTCGAATCCCTGCATCAAGAACGGCCGCGACGATCTCGTCCTTGGAACCGAAATGATAGTATATGCTACCCGCCTTGATCCCGGCGGCCTCGGCAATTTTTCGGAGCGAAACGGACCCGTAGCCTTGTTCGCGGAAAAGCCGCGCGGCAATGTCCAGCACCCCGTCCCGTCCAACCGCGCTGCGCGATGTCTCGTTGGCTTTGATTGCCGTGTTCTGTGCCATAGACCTTCGTATCGCTCCAACGCCTAACTAACGCCTGTTAGGTTAACAACGCAAGTGAGTCAATCGTCGTGATCGTGCCAGACTAGAGTTTGCGGAAAATTCCGCATTGGCGACCGCCAAGAGGCCGTCCAGACATTAATGTGCTTGCCCGGACCCCGTCATCGGGTCCGGGCAAATGCCTTAGATCACGAAACCGCCACCGCAGATGACGTGCTGGCCTGAAATGAAGTTCGATTCCGGCGCACAGAACAGATAGACGGCACCGGCAGCTTCTTCCGGAGTGCCGACCCGGCCCAGCGGGATCATGCGCTCCATCTGGGACAGGAGATCGGGGTTCACGCCGACCTTGATCTCTTTTTCTTCGACCTTGATCGTGCTGTCGCCATCCGCGCTGCCTTCGGTCAGGCGGGTGCGGATCGGGCCGAAGGCGACGGCGTTGACGTTGACCTTGTAGCGGCCCCATTCCTTGGCCATCGTCCGGGTGACCCCTAGGATACCGGCCTTGGCGGCGGAATAGTTGATCTGGCCAGCATTGCCGCCGGTCCCTGCGATGGACGAGATGTTGACTACCTTGCGGAACACCTCTTGCCCGGCGGCGGCCTCTTCCTTGGCCTTGGCGCTGATCACCGGCTGGGCAGCGCGCAGGATCTTGAAAGGTGCCGTCAGGTGGACGTCGATGATCGCCTGCCACTGTTCGTCGGACATCTTCTGAACGACGCTATCCCAAGTGTAGCCTGCGTTGTTCACGATGATGTCTAACCCGCCAAAGCTGTCCACGCCGGTCTTGATGAACCGTTCGGCAAAACCGTCTTCGGTAACGCTGCCGGCACAGACCACGGCCTCAGCACCCATTGCGCGCACCGCCTCGGCGGTTTCATTGGCCGGATCGGCGTCCAGATCGTTGATCACCAGCCGGGCCCCTTCCGAGGCCAGTTTGAGAGCGATTTCGCGGCCAATGCCCCGGCCCGAGCCCGAGACCAGCGCCACGCGCCCGTCGAGTTTTCCAGTCATATTGATTCCTCCCGAAAGGCGCTATCAGGCTTTTTCATAAAGCGTGGTGACGCAGGCCCCGCCGAGGCCCAGATTGTGCTGAAGCGCCAGACGTGCGCCATCAACCTGGCGCGCATCTGCCTGGCCGCGAAGCTGCTGAACGAGCTCGGTACATTGCGCTAGGCCGGTCGCCCCAAGCGGATGGCCTTTGGACAAAAGACCGCCCGACGGGTTGGTCACGTATTTTCCGCCGTAGGTGTTGTCGCCATCATCAACGAATTTCGCCGCTTCGCCGCGACTGCAAAGGCCAAGCGCCTCATAGGTGATAAGCTCGTTGTGGGCGAAACAGTCGTGCAGTTCGACCACATCCACGTCCTCGGGCCCGATGCCCGCGTCCTCGTAAACCTGATCGGCGGCGCGCTTGGCCATCGAAAAGCCGACCACTTCGCGCATGTCATGGGCTTCGAAAGTTTCCGGGCCGTCCGTCGTCATGGCCTGCGCCGCGATCCGAACCGAACTGTCCAGTCCGTGCTTGTCGGCGAATTCCTTGGAACAAATGATCGCGGCGGCCGCGCCACAGGTTGGCGGACAGGCCATGAGCTTGGTCATGACGCCGGGCCAGACGACCTGGGCGGCCATGACGTCTTCCGCCGTCACCTCCTGCCGGAACAGGGCAACCGGATTCTTCGCAGCATGTCGGCTGGCCTTGGCGCGGATTTTTGCGAAGGTTTCCAGGGGGGTGCCGAACTCGTCCATATGCGCCTTGCCCGCACCGCCGAAGTACCGCAGCGCCAGCGGGATCTCGGCACTGCCAACCAGTTCGTCGGTTTCTCTGTCGAATGCCGCAAACGGGCTGACCCGGTCATGGAACATCGCACCGATTGCGCCGGGCTGCATCTGTTCGAACCCAAGTGCCAGAGCACATTCGACCGCGCCGCTTTCAACTGCCTGCCTGGCCAGGAACAGGGCGGACGATCCGGTCGAGCAGTTGTTGTTCACATTCAGAACCGGGATGCCTGTCATTCCGACATGGTACAGGGCGCGCTGACCGCAGGTGCTGTCGCCATAGACATAGCCAACATAGGCCTGTTGGACTTTATCATAATCCAACCCTGCGTCTGCCAGAGCGGACCGGGTCGCAGCGGTCGCCATCACATCGTAGCTTTCGGATTTTCCCGGCTTCTGGAACGGGACCATCCCAACGCCTGCAACATAGGCTTTGTCTGTCATTTCTCTCTCTCCCAAGTTCGGTCAGGCCACCCTAATCGGTCCGCCAGCCTATTTTCTACCATTTGTTAGATTTTAAATCCCAACCTTGGGAAGTGTCAATATTGCCAAGCTGTGACGTAGGGAGCTTGCGCTATTTTCTAACTTGTGTTTGTTTTCGGGCCACACGCCCTGATCGGCGGCACAATTGAGGGATTCTGGTCCCGGCGCAACCGCTGACAAGCGTTTAGCACTCAGCTTACGAAAGGTGGTCGGAATGGCATACTGTTATGAGTTCAAGGGTTTTATACCCGTCGTGCCCGAGGATACATATGTCCACCCCCAGGCCGTTCTGATCGGAAATGTCATCTTGGGTCATGGATGCTACATCGGCCCCGGAGCAAGCTTGCGGGGCGATTTCGGCAGGATCGTGATCGGGGATGGAGCCAATGTTCAGGACAATTGCATCATCCATTCCTTTCCCGGCCGCGACGCCGTGGTGGAAAGCGACGGCCACATCGGCCATGGCGCGATCCTGCACGGTTGCACAGTGGGCCGGAACGCTCTGGTCGGAATGAATTCCGTCATTATGGATGGTGTAGAGCTTGGGGCGGAATCGATTGTCGGCGCGCAGGCGTTTGTGCGTGGCGAAACCGTGATTCCGCCGCGTTCGATGGTGGTGGGATCGCCGGCAAAGGTGATCCGCGAGGTCAGCGAGAAAGAAGTCGCGTGGAAAACGCGCGGCACCGCGGAATACCAGCAACTTGCGCGCGACTGTCTGGCCGGATTGACGCCGGTCGAACCGCTGAAGGCGGTCGAGGCAGACCGGCCCGGCATGGCGGCCTCTGACGTCGTCTCCATTCAGGAGGCGCGGCGGACATCGTCCTGACCTGTCCGGGAACCGGACCGGTCAGGACTACTTCAGATTCCGAAAGCGCCAGATGGAAGCGCCTTGACGCGGAACGGCACTCCCCGACCCGGTGTGCCGTCCCTCAAGCCTTTACAGACGGAAGATCCCGTAGTGCGGATCGTCGATCGGTGCATTGAGCGAGGCAGAAATCGACATGCCAAGCGCGTTGCGTGTGTCCGCCGGATCGAGGATGCCGTCATCCCACAGTTCCGAGGTGGAGGTATAGGCTTCGACATCGCGCTTGTATTTTTCCAGCACCGGTTCGCGGATCGCGGCGATTTCTTCTTCGGTCAGCTCTTTGCCTTCGCGCTGAAGCTGCCGAATCTTGACGTCCGCCATGGTATTAGCGGCCTGATCCGCCCCCATCACGCCGATCTCGGCTTGCGGCCACATAAACAGCGTGCGCGCATCCCAGGCCCGCCCGCACATGCCGTAATTGCCTGCCCCGTACGAGGCATTGGCGATCACTGTGAACTTCGGCACGACCGAACCGCCCTGCGCCATCAGCATCTTGGCACCGTCCTTGGCGATGCCGCGTTCTTCGTATTCGCGGCCCACCATATAGCCAGTGATGTTCTGAAAGAAGACCAGAGGTGTGCGGTTCTGATTGCAAAGCTGCATGAAATGCGCCGCCTTCAGCGAGCTGTCGTTGAACAACACCCCGTTGTTGGCAAGGATGCCAACCTTGTAACCCCAGATATGGGCAAAGCCGCAAACCATCGTGGTGCCATAGTCGGGCTGGTATTCGTGAAAGCGCGAGCCATCGACGATCCGCGCCAGAACCTCGCGCATATCAAACTGGGTTTTCCGGTCCTTGGGGATGATCCCATAAAGCTCCTTGGGGTCGTAGTATGGCTCTTCAAAAGCGGCGGTTTCGATGATCGTTTTCGGGGTGCGCTTCCATTGGCTGACAATCTCGCGCGCCAGTGAAAAGGCGTGCTGTTCAGTGGCGGCTCGGTAGTCGCCGGTTCCCGAAACCGAGGTATGCATAACCGCCCCACCAAGTTCCTGAACACCGACCTCTTCGCCGGTGGCCGCCTTGACCAGCGGGGGACCGCCAAGGAAAATCGCGCCTGTGCCTTCGATGATGATGTTGTAGTCGCTCAGCGTCGGCACATAGGCACCGCCAGCCGTGCAGTGTCCGCCGACCACGGCAATCTGCGGGATATTGGCCTGGCTCAGCTTGACCTGGTTGCGGAACACCCGCCCGCCCAGATACCGGTCGGGAAACACCCCGTGCTGCAGCGGCAGGAAACCGCCCGCGCTGTCGCAGATATGGATGACCGGCAGGCGGTTTTCCAGCGCGACATCCAGAAGACGCACGACCTTTTTGACCGTATGTGGATACCAAGCCCCGCCCTTGACGCTAGCGTCGTTGGCGTGGATGGCGACCTCGCGACCCTGCACAATACCGATGCCCGTCACCACAGCGGCGCCAGGCACGGTGCCATCGTATTCGCGACAGGCGGCAAGTGTGGAAAACTCCAAAAACGGAGTGCCGGGGTCCAGCAGCAGTTTCAACCGCTCGCGCACGCCCAGTTTGTTCTGGCGGGCAAGGCGGTCGATATCGCGTTGCGGACGTTCGAAACGCGCCGCGTGCTGGCGGGCGTGGAATTCCTTCAGCCGTTCAGACATGGCGGCGAAATTTGCCTTGTAGTCGGCGGCATTGGTGTCGATCTGACTTTCAATCCTGCGCATTGTCACTCCTCCTCCGGGGCCAATTGGGCCAGGATGTCTTTCAGACCAAAACTGTCGCCTTCGGCGAATGGCATTTCGGCAACGACCCCGCCGCGCGGCGCCGTCAGTGTGGTTTCCAACTTCATGCTTTCGATCACCAGAAGCGGCTGGCCTTCTTCAACCGCATCGCCGGGTTTAACCGCAACCGACACCACGACACCCGGCATGGGCGCCACCAATCGGTCGTCGCTCGCGCCACCGTCGCTTCCGGCCAGGCGTTCGGCGGGATCAACCCGCCCGACTTCGTAGGTTCGCCCGTCCATGTGCACAAAAGTTGCTTCCGGCCCCACGGCCAGTCGCAATTCGCGCACAACACCCTTGGCCCGCAGCTTGTAACCGCCCGGCAGACCCGTCGGGTCCAATTGGCAGGTAACAGCGCCAGTGGGGGTATTGAGCACGAACCGGCTGCCATCATGACCCAACCAGCAATCAGTCTCTTCTCCGTCGATCTGAAAAATCCGTTGCATCAGTTTCTCCACCCGCCCATCTTGCGGTACATTTCCGGTATCTGCATTACGTCACTCACCAGGCGCTCGTCCGATAGGGCCGCCGCCGCTATCAGCAAGTCAGAGACATCTTCGCCCGGCGCGGTCAGCGTTTCGGATTGTTCAGCCAGGAAGCCAGTTGAAACGTCACCAGAGGCGAAATCCGGATGTGCAAGGATTGCATCCAGGTAACCAGTGTTGGTCGTTACCCCGAGAATCACATAGCTTTGCACCGCGCTCCGGGCACGGGCGATGGCCTGCGCGCGATCCGGGCCATGTACGATCAGCTTGGACAACATCGGGTCGAAGTCGGTTGTCACCTTGCCGCCATCCAGAATGCCGCTGTCCACGCGGATCCCCTCGCCCTGGGGTTCGTCCAGCAGCAGGATATCGCCGATCGCGGGCCGGAAATCGGCCGTCGCGTCCTCGGCGCAGATGCGCAGTTCGATCGAGTGTCCGGTTTGGGGAATATCCGCCTGCACGGCGCTCAGCCCGTCGCCCGCCGCGACACGCAGCTGCTCGGCAACCAGATCGAAGCCGGTCACCAGTTCGGTCACCGGATGTTCGACCTGAAGGCGGGTGTTCATTTCCAGGAAATAAAAGGCCCCGTCCTGCGCATAGATGAATTCAACGGTCCCTGCCCCGCGGTATTTGACGGCACGGGCAATTCCGGCAGCGGTCTCGCAGATCTCATCCCGTTGCTCGGGGGTCAGCGCCGGTGACGGCGTTTCCTCGATAATCTTCTGGAACCGGCGCTGGATCGAACATTCACGTTCCCAGAAATGGACCACGTTGCCCTGTCCGTCGCCCATCACCTGCACCTCGATATGGCGCGGGCGTTCGATATAGCGTTCGACGAAAAGCCGCCCGTCGCCGAAATATCGTTCGCCTTCGCGGCGCGCGGTTTCGATTTCGGTTTCCAGCGTGCTGTCCTCGCGCACAACGCGCATGCCCTTGCCGCCACCGCCGGCCGAGGGTTTGATCAGCAGCGGATAGCCCACGGCGCGGGCGCGTTCGACAAAGCTCGCCGGATCATCATCCTCGATCGCCGAGGGGGCGACGGGAAACCCGTGTTCCTCGACAAAGGCGCGGGCGCGGACCTTGTCCCCCATCAGGTCGATGACCTCGGACGTCGGGCCGACAAAGGTCACTCCGGCTTTTTCCAGCGCCGCGACAAAACCGGCATTCTCTGACAGAAAGCCATAGCCGGGATGCACCGCATCCGCGCCGATCTTTGTTGCCGCCGCGACGATCTGCGGAATATCGAGATAGGCGGCCACGGGCGTCGGGCCGTCGATCATCACGACCTCATCTGCGATCAGATGCGCCGGCCCCTCTTGCTCGGCGACATGACGCAACACGGCCGTCGCAAGCCCGCGGGCCTTGGCGGTGCGCAACACGCGCGCCGCGATCTCGCCCCGATTGGCGACCAGGAGTTTCGAAATGGTCATGGTGTCGTCCTCTTAGTTCCGGGCCGCGGCATTCAGTCCGTCACGTGCAGCCAGATCGGCTGGCACGGGAATTTCGATATCAAGCAGCATCTGCGCGAACCCTTTGCCCTGCGGGTCTATGCGAACCGAGGCGATGCCGCCACCGCCAAGCGATTCATGCAACAGGAAATTCAGCGAATGGCTTCCAGGCAAGTCGAACCGTTCTACCCTGCCGTCGCAGACATGGGCGAAATAGTCCTTCACCACCTCTTCGCTGAGAGCCGAGCGGATATATGGCAGGTAGTCCGGCTTGCGCGCGAGGATGCCGATATTGGCGATGTCCCCCTTGTCGCCCGAGCGGCCCCAGGCCAGATCGACGAGGCGGACCTTGACAGCGTCCGGGCCGGGCTCGCGGCTATCTGCGGGCGGTGCGGCAGGTGGATCAAGGTGGACTGGCGTAGTGGCCACGCTCACGGGCACATCCTTGCCGTCGACCTCGACCGCGACGGGGGTCTCGGCCTTGCTCTGAAGGAAGGAGAACAGGCGGACCACCGGTTGCACCTTGGGCCGTCCGGCGAAGAACCCGGTCAGACCCTGCGCGGTCGAAATCGCCATCGGTGCTATTTCGCCGGCAAAGATGTTCAGCGCGGCGCGATCGTCATGGACCGCGCCGATCTTGAGCACCACCTCGCGGGTTCGGGCGCGCGCATTTGCGCCATAGGCCGCCTCGGCCCCCAGCACCTCGACGCTGACCTGCCGAAAATCGCCCATGTTGCGGTCGCGGAAAATCCGGCGACAGCGGGTCAGGATCGCCTCGGCCACACGTTCGGCCTTGGCGGGTGCATCAATCGCGGCCAGTGTCAGGGTAGAGACCGCGCGCCAGCCATCGGCATGGGTCGCCGACACCTTGTAGCTGTCGGTGCGCCCAAGCCCCCTGCCGCCCTTGACCAGCACCTGATCGGGTCCGACCTGCTCCAGGGTGACCCCGGACCAGTCGCAGATCACGTCGGGCAACAGGTAGGCGCGCGGATCCCCGATTTCATAGAGCATCTGCTCTCCGACTGACCCGGGCACGACCAGCCCGCCGGTGTCAGGCGTCTTGGTCATGATGAAACTGCCGTCTTCGGACGCCTCGACGATGGGCATGCCCATATTGTCCCAACCCGGCACGTCCTGCCAGTCGGTGAAGTTGCCGCCGGTTCCCTGGGGGCCGCATTCGATCAGGTGGCCGGCCAGCGATCCCTGGCTGAGCTTGTCCCAGTCATCGTCGCCCCAGCCGTATTCATGCATCAGGGGACCAAGCGCGACCGCGCTGTCGGCGCAGCGTCCGGTGATCACGATGTCGGCCCCGGCATCCAGCGCGGCAGCGATGGGGCGGGCACCCAGATAGGCATTCATGCTCCAGATATCATCTGGAAATGCGACACCCGAGAACATTTCCGTCTGACCGTTTTTGCGAATTTCATCGGCCCTGGGCAACAGGTCATCGCCTAGCACGACTCCGATGGACAGATCGATCCCGGCCTGGGCGGCGGCTTTGGCAAGCGCATCGCTGCAGCCACGCGGGTTCACGCCCCCTGCATTGGCAACGACCTTGATCCCTTTTGCCTTGATATCCGGCAACCAGGGTGCCAGCGCCTTGACGAAGTCCGGCGCATAGCCCGTCTCGGGCGCTTTGGCGCGGGCCCGCGCCATCAGCGACATTGTCACCTCTGCCAGATAGTCAAACACCAGATAGTCGATCTCGCCCTTTGAGACCAGTTGACCGATCGCTTCCGGCGTATCGCCCCAGAAGCCCGACGCGCATCCGATGCGCAGCTTGCGTTCCGACATATTCCTCTCCTCCCCGTTTGATCAGCGGCCCGTCCATTCAGGTTTGCGCTTCGAGATGAAGGCATCAAAGCCTTCGCGCGCGTCTTCGGTCTGCGCCACACGCGGTAAAAGTGTTTCTGCAAACCGCATCTGCTGCGGATAGGTCATATCCTCCATCGCGTGACAGGCGTATTTTCCCAGCCGGATCGCGCTCGGCGACTGCGCGGCGATCTGGGCAACCAGTTCTGCAACCTTGTCGTCCAGCCCCGCGGCATCGGTCACATAGTTGACCAGATTGAACTGCAGGGCTTCCTCGGCCGTCAGAGGAACGCCGGTGATGAACATCTCCATCAGCCTCCGCCGGGGCAGCACGCGCATCATGGGTGGCACGATCGTCATGGGAAACAGACCCACCTTCACTTCCGGCGTTCCGACGCGGGCATGATCCGCCATCACAGCCAGATCGCAGGCACAGATGATGCCCGCTCCCGCCCCCATCGCGACGCCATTGATGCGCGCGATCGTTGGCTTTCGGCACGCCTGTATCGTCTCGAACAACCTTCCGGCAAAATGATCCGGGTCCGCCGGATCCTGAACAAACGGGCCGCCATCCGCCCCCGCCTTGATGTCGCCCCCGGCACAGAAGGCGCGCTCGCCCTCGCCGGTCAGAACGATCACGCGGCAATCGCTGTCCCTCTCGGCAGCACATATGGCGGCCATGATCCCGTCTGCGACCTCACGGTTGAGGGCATTTCGATTATCAGGACGTCGAATCGTGATACGCACTTCTTTGCCGAGCACCTGCGATTGAACAACGCTCTCAGTCATTTCCGAAGTTCCCCCCTGCATTCAGGACGCCGCGCTTTCTTACGTCAGGTCGTCAAAAGCTTGGCTTGATCTATTTTCTAACATGTGTTTGATTTTGGTCAACAACGCAAACAACATTTTTCGGGAGGACGATATGACCGCTCAAAGTGAGGCCATCTCGGCTGATCTGGAAGCCATCAGGGCGAACTATTCTTTGACTGATGAGCAACGCCAGATCGTCGATCACGTGGATCGGGTATCGCGCGAGGTGCTGCACCCGCTGCAGGCGCGCATGGATGACGAGGAATGGTGGCCCGATGATCTGTTCAAGCAGATGGGCGAGCTGGGCCTGCTGGGGATTACCGCGCCGGAGGAGCTGGGCGGATCGGGGCAGAACGAGTTCACCCAGGCGCTGGTGTCCGAGGTGATTTCGAAGTGGAATCCGGCTGTGGGCCTCTCGCACGGGGCGCATGACAACCTGTGCCTGAATAACCTGCTGCGCAATGGCTCCGAAGAGCAGGTGAAGAAATACGTGCCGGGCCTTTGCTCGGGCGAGCTCGTCGGTGCTTTGGGCCTGACCGAACCGGGTGCGGGATCCGATGCGCTCGGATCCATGGCCACCACTGCCCGCCGCGACGGTGATGATTATGTCATCAACGGCTCGAAGATTTACATCACCAACGGCCCCATTGCCGATGTGATCCTGCTTTATGCCAAAACCGACAAGTCGAAGGGCGCCAAGGGCATTTCTGCTTTCATCATCGAGACGGACAATCCCGGTTTCAAGGTGGCGCAAAAGCTTGACAAAATGGGCTTTCGCGGCTCGCCAACCGGAGAACTGGTGTTTGAGGATTGCCGCGTACCCGCATCCGCCATGGTTGGACCGGAAAACACCGGCGTTTCGGTGGTAATGAGCGGGTTGGATCTGGAGCGTGCTATGGTTGCCTCAGTCTGCGTTGGCATGGCCGAACGCGCCCTGGAACTGGGGCTGGAATACGCCAAGATTCGCGAACAGTTCGGCAAGCCGATTGCAAGTTTCCAGATGATGCAGTCGAAACTGGCCGAGATCTACACCGAGGTCGAAACCGCGCGCGCCTTCGGTTATCGCGCGCTGGCCGCCTGTACCGGGTTGCCGAAAGGGGCCGGGGGCCGCGGCGAAATCCACAAACTGACGGCGGCGGCCTGTCTTTACGCCGGCGAGGCATTCAACAAGGCGGTGACCGAAGCCTGCCATATTCATGGTGGCTCTGGCTACATGCAGGACACCGAGATCAACCGGCTGTTCCGCGCCAACAAGCTGCTGGAAATCGGCGCGGGTACAAGCGAAGTCCGCAAGATCATCATTGCCGAAGAACTTTTGCGCGCCTGAGGGGGACGAGACAATGAACAAGCAACTGCGCAACGACACCGCTCTGCCAACACATTTCATGACGGACGAACAGCAGGCCCTGGCCGATCAGGCCGGCAAGTTCTTCATGTCCGAATTCCACCATCTGAACGCGGAAATGGACGATACTGATGACCTGCCGCCTTCGGTTTTCCCCAAGCTGGGCGAGATGGGATATCTCGGCCTGAACGTGCCGCCGGAATTCGGCGGGGCCGGGCTCGACTTTACCTCGGCCTGTATCATCACCGAGGAAATGTCTAGGGCCTCGGCGGCCATCGGACTGACCCATGTGGCCCATGACAATTTGTGCGTCAACAACATCTATCGCAACGCCAATGACGAGTTGCGCCGAAAATACCTGCCGGGCCTGTGCAACGGCACGCTGGTGGGTGCTCTGGGCCTGACCGAACCCGGCGCGGGGTCCGATGCGCTTGGCTCGATGCGGACCACGGCCAAAAAGGATGGCGACGACTACATCCTGAACGGCGCCAAGATCTACATCACCAATGGGCCGATTGCCGATCTGGTGCTGGTCTATGCCAAGACATCGCCCGAAAAAGGGGCCAAGGGCATTTCCGCCTTTATCGTGGAAACCGACACGCCCGGTTTCAAGGTGGCGCAGAAGCTCAACAAGATGGGATTCCGCGGCTCGCCGACGGGCGAACTGGTATTCGAAGATTGCCGTGTTCCGGCCAGAAACATGGTCGGCAAGCTGGATGGCGGGGTTGCCGTTACCATGTCCGGACTTGATCTGGAACGTGCCATCGTCTGTTTCAACGCTCTGGGCATTGCGCAGCGGGCGCTGGATATTTCCATCGATTACGCCAAGACACGCCAGCAATTCGGCAAACCGATCGCCAGTTTCCAGATGGTTCAGGCGATGCTGGCCGACATGTATACGCAGATCGAGGCCGCGCGCAGCCTGTCCTTGCGCACCGCTGCCATGTGTGAAGGCCTCGAAGAGGGCGAAGGCGGGCGCGGCGAAATCCACAAGCTCACCGCTGCGGCGATCTACAAGGCCGCTGAGGCGACATCCTTCGTGCTGGACAAAGCTGTCCAGATTCACGGCGGCTCAGGCTACATGCGTGATACCGAAGTGAACCGGCTGTACCGGACCGGTCGCGTGCTTGAGGTCGGCGCGGGCACCCAGGAGGTTCGCAAACTCATCATCTCCGGCGAATTGCTGAAGAACTAAGGGGGCGGAACATGAGCGAAGCGAAATCAAGGCGTTACGCGTCGGATCTCATGGCGGGCCAGGTTGCCCTGGTCACGGGGTCTGGATCTGGAATGGGCCGGGCGACGGCGATCGAAATGGCCGCTTGCGGAGCCAGGCTTGCGCTGTTCGCGCGCCGGGAAGAGCCGCTGGAAGAGACCGCCGAAATGATCCGCGCGGCGGGGGGCGAGGCCTTCGTCGTGCCCGGAGACACCCGCGACGAAGACAGTATTGAAACTGCGATGGGGCGGATCAAGGACCACTATGGGCAGTTGGATGTCTTGGTGAACAATGCCGGCGGCCAGTATATCGCGGCCGCCCGCGATATCACCAACAAGGGCTTCGAAGCCGTGATCCGCAACAACCTGATCGGATCTTGGCAGATGACCCGGGCAGCGGCGGATCACTTCATGTACGACAATGGTGGATCGGTTGTGTTTGTCACCGCCATCTCTGCGCGCACCGCGCTTACCGGCTTTACACACACCGTCGCCGCCCGCGCCGGTGTGACGGGCATGATGAAAACGCTGGCCGCCGAATGGGGCGAGTACGGCATCCGGCTGAACTGTGTCGCGCCGGGCACGATCAAGACCGATGCGCTTGGCCGCTATCCGATTCCGCCGGAACAGTGGAAAAAGCTGAACCGCTCGGTGCTAAACCGGATGGGGGCGGCCGAGGACATCGCAGGCACGATCATTTTCCTGGCCTCGAAACTTGGCGGTTTCATCACCGGAGAAGACATTTATGTAGACGGCGGTGAGACCTTGCATATGGGTCATGACGCGCGGGACATGATCAACCCCGCGATGTTCGAAAAACGCGAACGGGGAGATGGCAAGAATGAATAAACAGCCCGTCCTTCTGGAGATTTCCGACAGGATCGCCACGGTTACGCTGAACGATCCCGAGCGGCGCAACCCGGTCACCGGAAACGACATGATCGCTGCCCTTCTGAAGACCTTCGCCAAGGTGCAGGCCGATCCTCAGGTCAGCGTGATGATCCTGACCGGCGCCGACCCGGCCTTTTGTGCCGGCGGCGACATCAAGGAAATGAACGATCCCGACAGCGTGTTCCGCAAGGAGCCGCTGGCGGCGGCGCAGAGCTATGTTGATGGGGTGCAGCGGCTGCCGCTTGCGCTCTACAACATGGATATTCCGACCATCGCCGCAGTCAACGGCCCGGCGGTGGGCGCGGGGTGCGACCTGACCATGATGTGCGACATGCGCATCGCGTCGGAAAAAGCAAGGTTCGGCGAGGTGTTTCTGAATCTCGGAATCATTCCGGGCGATGCGGGCAGCTGGTTCCTGTTGCGTCGTCTGGGCCACCAGAAGGCCGCCGATCTGACCTTCTCAGGGCGCATGGTCGAGGCCAAGGAAGCGCTGGAGCTTGGTATGGTGCTTGAACTTGTGCCTCATGAAAAATTGATGGAACGTGCCCGCGAACGGGCCGCTGTCATCGCCGCGAAACCGCCGCGTGCGGTGCGGGTCGCCAAGCGTCTGATGCGCAATGCCGAACGGATGGACCTGCCGGATTTCCTGAATTCCGCGGCGGCCTATCAGGCGCTCATGCATCAGACCGAAGACCACCACGAGGCGGTTGCTGCGTTCGTCGAAAAACGAAAACCCAATTTCACGGGGCGTTAAAGGAAAGATCGCATGTCAGACATCACCCAAAAGAAGATGGAGCAAATCGCGCAGATGTGGAATGCGCGCGGCAAGGGTCTGATAACGCATATGGCGCTTGAGATCGAAGAGGTCTCGACGGAAGGTGTTCGGGTTCGGATGCCGTTCAATCCGGACTTTTGCGTCGATGCGGAACAATCGCTGCTCCACGGTGGTATCCTGACGGCACTTCTGGACAGTGTCTTTGGACTGGCGAACTTTGTTGCCATCGAAGGCGTCAGTACCATGGCCACTCTTGACCTCAGAGTTGATTACCTGCGCCCGGCCCGTTCACGCGCGGATGTCATCGTTCAAGCGCATTGTTTTCGCAAGACCCGCCACATCGCCTTCAATTCCGGCAGCGTCTGGTTCGCGGGCCATGAGGATGCTGAAATAGCCAGGGGAACCGCCTCGTTTGCATTGACGCGCGGCGAAACCAGCCTGTTTGACGCAATGACAAAAGGAAAAACTTCGTGATGGACGTGCAAACTGTCAATGCCAATGTATCCCGGGTGCCGTTCTTCCGATTTCTCAACTTTGAGGTCAGAAGTCTAGACAGTCTCCATGCTGAGGCGGAAATGACCTTTGATGACCGCCATGTCGGTAACCCGATCATGGAGTACTACCATGGCGGCATAATCGCGAGTTTTATGGAGGCCACTGCCGCCATCGCGGTACAGCCCGATTTCGCCGACGTTCCGGCCAAGCCGATCAACCTGACCGTCGATTACCTCAGACCCGGTGTGAAGGGACCGCTTTTTGCGCGCGCTAACGTCACGCGCAAAGGCAAACGGATGGCAAGCGTCAGCGTGCTCAGCTGGCAGACGGATCGGGAAAAGGCGGTTGCCGAAGGGCTGTATCACTTCCTTCTGGTCTGACCGGGGCAACCGCTTTCAGGGCTACCTTGTCCTGTGGACGGGGTCGCTTCCCGGTTACAAATGCCTTCCAATAACAGATTGATGAGCATGCTGGAGAATTCAGGCAGTGATAGATATCCTTCCACTCCTGCCTTGTTCGGGTCGAACCATTCCACCGTCCAGTTTAAGGCACCCAACATCACCTGGCGCAAGGGGACGATCTTGATATCCGACCGTATGGCACCGTCGTCCTGAGCTTCACGGAGTATCCGATCCCAGAGTTTTCCATACTCACGGCGAATACCCCTGTGCCTCTCCCTGAAATGATTGGGGAGCATTCCATAGCTTCTGATATTCGCCGAGGTGAATTCGCTTGCCTTGAAGAGGAAATCCAGGTGCGCCCAGATTGCAGTCGCTATCCTGGCGTAATGATCGTACGGGGCATCGAATTTCCGAACGGCGGCTTCGACACCTGCTAGCAAGTCCCTCAGTCCGGCGTTTAGAACTTCGTCAACGATCGCTTCCTTGGAGTTGAAATGGTAATAGACGCTTCCCGCTTTCATGTCCGCTTCTTCCGCGATCTTTCTCAGCGTGGTCGCCTTGTAGCCATTGTCCCTCAGAACGCGCGCTGCGGCCTTTAGAATTTCTGCACGGGTCTTAGCCGCCTTGCCGTCGGGATCCGGGATCTTGGCGGGAGTGGCGGGGCACAGCTTCAAGCCTTCGGTACCCGCCTTGCGATGTGGACACATTCCGTCAAGTATCAGCTTACTCATTCGTACCGCGAGGATGCGCACCGGATACTTGTCGACATCGTACCATTCTACGGTCCAGTTCATGGCACTCAGGATGAACTGGCGGATCACAGCAGTGGATATGTCGCTTCGAAGGTGGCCGGCGCGTTTGGCGTCATTCAGGAATTTGCCCCAGGCCCCTGCATATGATGCACGCAATTCGCGATGCGGGGCGCGTGTTTCGTCCGACAACATCGGATAGTTCCGAATATTGGCTGACGTGAAGTCGCTGTCGGTCAAGAGATAGTTCAGATGTGTTTCAATCAGCAATTCGAAGGTCTTGCGAAAACCCTCCGAACTTGTCGGTGCCGACCGAACGATTTCACTGACCGCCTGATATAGTTGACGGACGCCAAGATCGAGAACTTCGCTCAGAATCTGGTCTTTGGATTGAAAATGATAATAAATGCTGCCGGCCTCAATGCCAGCTTCCTGCGCGATGTCGCGCATAGTCGTTGCGTGATAGCCTTCATACCGAAAAAGTCGCGCAGCCGCCGAAAGGATACCCTCACGTGTCCTCTCAGACTTGCTCAAGTCTTCGCTCAGTGTCCTGGGTGGGTCAGTCTTGTGTACCATTCCATTTCGATACTTGCGGGACACGAGACTGTCCATTGCATTAAATCTAACAAATGTTAGAATAACGCAAGGAACGTTCCGAATCAAGTTCTTTGCCAAGATGATAGCGGAAGAGGAGGACCTCCATATGCGAGGGTTGAGTGGAAAACGCGTGATCGTGACCGGCGGCGGCAGCGGCATCGGGCGCGCGGTGTGCGAACGGTTCGGCGAAGAAGGTGCCGAGATTGCGATCTTTGACATGAGCGAAGACGGGGCGAAGGAAACGGTTCGCCTGATCACCGAGGCCGGCGGCAAGGCGCAGGCCTTCAAGGTGGACATCACCGACCGTGCCCAGGTCGACAAGGCTGTAGCCGAGTTCGAGGCCGGGGGTCCGGTCGATGTGCTGGTGAACAATGCCGGCTGGGACGTGATCAAACCGTTCCTCGACACCGATCCCGACCTTTGGAAAAAGGTCATCGACATAAATCTTTACGGTCCGCTGAATATGCATCACGCGGTGCTTCCGGGCATGGTCAAGAACGGCGGCGGCCGTGTGGTCAACATCGCGTCCGACGCCGGACGCGTCGGATCATCCGGCGAAGCCGTGTATTCGGCCTGCAAGGGTGGCATCATCTCGTTCACCAAAACCGTAGCGCGCGAACTGGCGCGTAAAGGTATTCAATTGAATGCGGTCGCCCCCGGCCCGACCGATACGCCGCTGTTCGCTCAGGTTGCCGAGGGCGAGGCCGGTCAAAAGATCGCCGAAGGTCTCAAGCGGGCGATTCCGATGAAGCGTCTTGCGCAGCCGACGGATTACCCTGGCATCATCTGCTTCCTGTCGTCGGACGACGCAGGGTTCATTACCGGCCAGGTGATTTCGGTTTCGGGCGGCCTGTCCATGCACGGTTAAAACGCTGGCAGCAGCGCCGGACTCAAGGCGCTGCTGCCATACCGTGCCAAGAGTTACCTCCCCGACTGGCCGCGCCTTATGTGCGGCCCTTTTTCATTCTAGAAAGGTTGCGAATGTTTCAGCCAGGCTCTGACATCCAGCGGACAAGCACGCTGACCTCATTTCTGAAGGGCTGCGGCATTGACAGTTACGAGGAACTCGTCCGCCGTTCGAATGAAGACCCAGACTGGTTCTGGGGCCAGATCATTGACCATGCCGGGATACGGTTCGCGCGGCCCTACAGCCGGTTGCGAGATATCTCCGAAGGGCCCGAATCGATCCGGTGGGCCGTCGGGAGTACTTTGAATCTGACGGAAACCTGTCTTGACGCCCGAATTGCCGATGGCTTGGGCGACAAGGTCGCAATCGACTGGGTCGGCGAAGACGGAAGCCGCCGCCGCTGGACCTATTCCGACCTTACCGCCGAAGCCTCCCGCGTCGCCTCGGCCCTTGCCACGCGCGGTGTAAGGCCCGGTCAGGCGGTGGGCATCTATATGCCGATGATCCCCGAAATCGAGGCCGCGCTTCTGGGTATTGCCCGGCTGGGCGCGGTTGCGGTGCCGCTGTTTTCCGGTTTTGCGCCCCATGCCATCGTATCGCGCCTGAACGACGCGGATGCCGTGGCGGTGTTGACGGCGGATGCCACACCCCGGCGAGGCAAGCCGGTCTGGATGGAAGCGACCCTTGCCCAGGCTTTGACCGACGTACCATCGGTTCATACCGTGATCAGCCTGCGACGGTTCGGCGATGCGGTGGCCGATCCGGCCCGCGATCTGGACTGGACCGAAACAGTGGGCCGCGCCAGTCCGGAGTTTGCCGCCGTTCCCGTCAGTGCCGATGACACCTTTCTCATCGCCTATACATCGGGCACCACCGGGCGGCCCAAGGGTGTCGTGCATACCCATTTGGGCGTGCAGGCCAAGGCCACGGCCGATTTCCTGCTTTGCCTCGACATGAAACGGGATGACCGGCACCTCTGGATGACCGACATGGGGTGGGTCATGGGACCGCTCACCCTTTTATCGGTGCTCTTGTCCGGTTCGACTCTGGTGCTGGCCGAGGGCGCACCATCAATGCCCGGCGATCCCTTCAGGCTGCTGCGTCTTGCGTCCGAGATGGAGGTCACGCATCTCGGCGTGGCCCCGACCCTGGTACGGCAGTTCATGACGCAGGATACTGAATCTTTGTCGGGCTACGACTTGTCGTCCCTGCGCATCGTCGCCTCGACCGGCGAGCCCTGGACCGAGGATGCCTGGCTCTGGCAGCTCGATCATATCTGTCGCCGCCGCGCCGTGCCGCTGAACATCTCGGGCGGGACCGAGCTTTTTGGCGCGATCCTGACCTCGACCGTGCTGCACGAGCTCAAGCCCGGCGGATTTTCGGCCCAGGCCCTGGGTGTCGGGGCCAAGGTTCTGCGCCAGGACGGCAGCGAAGCCGCACCGGGCGAGGTCGGCGAACTGGTCGTGACCCAGCCGCCTCTGGGTCTGACCCCGGCCATCAGGGGGGACCGCGATCGCTACCTTGACACCTACTGGTCCACCTTCCCCGGCCTCTGGCGGCACGGCGACTGGGTGCGCTGCGATCCGGACGGGACATGGTATATCCTGGGCCGGTCGGACGACACGCTGAACATCGCCGGCAAACGCATCGGCCCGCCCGAGATCGAGGCGGCCCTGACCGAAACCGGAGAGGTGGTGGACGCCGCGGCCATCGCGGCACCTGATGACATCAAGGGCGTGGCTGTCGTCTGCGTCTGCGTGGCGGCACCAAATGTGTCGCCGGACGCGGAGCTCGTGAACCGGCTCAAGGATCGTGTCGGGGAGATCGTCTCGAAACCCTTCCGCCCGCGCGAGATCCACTTTGTCGAAGCGCTGCCCAAGACCCGCAGCATGAAAACCATGCGCCGTGTCGTGCGCGCCGCCTTTCTCGGTGAAGATCCAGGCGATCTGTCGTCGATCAGCAACCCGGAAACCATTCAGCCCATCGCAGACCTGCAAAAGGAAAAGTCATGATCACTGTTTTCGGAGCCACGGGCACGACTGGTGCGCCCCTCGTCGACACGCTTCTGGCAAAAGGCGCGACCGTGCGCGCTGTCACCAGCGACCTCTCAAAGTTAGACGCGCTAAAGGCCAAAGGATGCGAGGCGGTCGTCGCGGATTTCACGGACCCTGCCGCGCTGGCGCGGGCCTGTGACGGGGCAGAAAAGATATACCTGGTCACGCCTGCCCATCTGAACATGCGCCAGTGGAAGGCGAACGTGATCGAGGCGGCCAAGGCCGCGGGCGTGCGCCATATCGTTGTGGCCACGGGGCTTGGCGCGTCGCCCAAGGCGGGGCTGACCTTTGGAAAGTGGCATTCCGAAACCCAGGAGCTGCTGAAGCAAAGCGGCCTTGACTGGACCTTTGTCCAGCCGACCTATTTCATGCAGAACCTGCTGTGGCAGGCCGGTAACATTGCAAAGGACGCCGTGTACTATGACGATCTGGGCGGCCCCGTGGCCTGGATCGACGCCCGCGACATCGCGGATGTCGCCGCCGAGGCGCTGACCGCTCCGGGTTACGAAGGCAAGGCTCTTGGTCTGACCGGGCCCGAAGCTCTTACCGGAGAAGATATCGCCGCCCTCCTGTCCAGGGTGACCGGGCGCACTGTCACCTGCGCACCCCTGTCGGCCGAAAATGCCAAGGCGGGCATGGTGGCTGGCGGAATGCAGGACGAGGTCGCCAGAGCCATGGTCGAATTGGCTTCCATCGCGCCCAAGGGCTACCTTGCCGGCATCGAGACCACGGTCAGCGATGTGATGGGACGCCCGGCGCGCCGATTTGCCGATTTCGTCGCCGAGAACCGGGATGCTTTCGTCAAGTAACCTGATGGCGGCGCCGCTTTATCTCGAACTGGCGCCGCCTGAGGAAGCGGCCAAACAGATCGACCATTTGTTCGTGTTCCGCGATACCGGTGTGCTGAGCGGTGGTGGACGCGGGCGGTTCGCAACCGACCTCTTTACCCTTTCGGTAACGCGCGACGACAGCGGCGGCGGGCGCGTATCGCTGGCAGAACCGCGCCCCTATTTTTCGCCCCGCCCAAGGCCATTCCAGGGTGTCGTGGCCGGGCTGCGACTGTCGTCACGACCGCAGCGATTTCCCGACTCCAAAGGGCTGGACATGCTGGCCTCAGAACTGGCCCGGATTCAGACCGGGGACGATGACCTGCCTGCGCTCATCGCGGTGCTTGACGGCCTTGCGAGAGACCTGAGCTTTGCCGCACCAACCGGAGCTTACAGCGACCGGACCAAACGTCGAAAGGTGCGGGCGGAAACCGGCGTGTCGCGGCGGCGGCTTGCGACCTTGCGACGCTTTCGCCGGGCTCTCGGGCAGCTTGCGTCAAAGACCCTGCCGCTGAGCGATCTGGCGCTGGACGCCGGATATTACGATCAATCTCACTTGTCCGCCGCTTGCCGGATCTTCGCCGGCAAACCGCCCGGCGCGTTGCGCGCTCTGTCTATTCCGCGTCGTTTTGACCTTTCGCTACAAGATACGCGCCTCAAAGACCGCCTAAGATTGGTCATTGACGAATGAAATCGAAGAGGAAGACCCGCCATGACACAATTCAAACCGAAAAACCCCGACTATGACGCACGCGTGCGCAACAGTTTCGATCGCCAGAAGGTGATGAACACGTTGGGGATCAGCATTGCCGAGTTGTTACCCGGCCGCATCGTTCTGGAAATGGCACATCAGGTTGCACTGACCCAGCAGCATGGGTTTTTGCATGCCGGAATCGTGTCGACAGCGCTGGACAGCGCCTGCGGATACGCGGCCTTTTCGCTGATGCCAGCGGACGCGGCAGTGTTGACGGCCGAATTCAAGATCAACCTACTCAACCCGGCGGACGGCGAACGGTTTCGCTTCGTCGCTGACGTGGTGAAACCAGGCAGGACGCTGACCATATGCGAGGCGCGTGCCTATGCCGTGAAGGGCCAGGATGAAAAGCTCGTCGCAACGATGACCGGAACGCTCATGGCGCTGATCGGGCGGGCGGGGGTCGCGGACTGAGCGCAACCCGGCCGCAGCACATCCGATCCGGGCGGTCGGGCCGATTATTCAGACAGCTGGATCAGCTGTTCCAGCGGCTCGCGACCTCGGCCAACCGTTTCCCGTAGGCGCGCGCGGTATCCAGATCGCCGCCAGCAGGTTCAGACCTGTCAAGCGGTAATGTTAGCTTTTAGCAGTGCGGTCGCCGATTGTCCGTCGTCAGGGTTTTTCGGAGAGCTGAGACTGTATCGTAACGGAGGATCTGGTTCGGTTTCTGTTCAAGTTTATGCGGCAGCGGCCTGATGCTGCAACCGTAATTGGAACGGATGGACGCCCACGGTGCCGATGGGCTGCCGTCACGCCGGAGTTTCCAGTCAGGGCTGAGCTGGCGCACCATTCTGGCCAAGCGCGAGAACTTTCGTGCTGCCTTCGCCGGGTTCGACTTTCGGGGAGTTGCGAACTTTGACGACAACGACATTGAGCGCCTACTTGCCGATGAAGGAATTGTTCGCTATCGAGGCAAGATCGAAGCCGTGATCAACAACGCTCGCCGTACTTTCGAGGTCGTCCAAGAGGAAGGCTCCTTCGCCGCATTCATCGATCACGTCCCAATTGGTGGTGTAGCTCAAGGCTGGCCAGCTGGTTTTCGGCGCGCCGAGCTGGTCAGTCCGTCTGCGCGGCAGGCAGGCTGACGATGGGATCATCGCAGACGGGCCCAAGGTTTCCAGTGTCATGTAGCGAGAGCGCTGGACGGCCCATTCCTCAGTCTGCTCCATCAGGATCGCGCCGACGAGACGCCGGATCGAGGCTTCATTGGGAAAGATCCCGACGACATCGGTGCGCCGCTTGATCTCGCCGTTCAGACGTTCGATCGGATTGGTCGAGTGTAACTTCGCCCGGTGTTGCTGGGGGAAGGTCATGTAGGCCAGCACGTCCTCCTCGGCGCCATCCATGAGGGTCGCGAGCTTGGGCAGCTTGCCCCGCATCTGGTCGGCGACGTTTCGCCATTGGGTCTTGGCCGCCGCATGGTCCGGCTGGGCGAAGGCGGTGGCGATGAAGGCTGATATGACGCGACGGCTGCTCTTGCCGGCATGGGCGAGCGCATTTCGCTGGAAATGCACGCGGCAGCGCTGCCAGGTGGTGGACAGGACACGCGCCGTGGCAGCCTTGATCCCCTCGTGTGCGTCGCTGATCACCAGCTTCACCCCGTTCAGTCCGCGGCGCACCAGGTCGCGCAGGAAATCGGTCCAGAACGTCTCGGCCTCGGACGGCCCGATGGACATGCCCAGCACCTCGCGGCGCCCGTCCGTGTTGACGCCGACGGCAATGGTCACGGCGACGGAGACGATACGACCGCCCTGTCGGACCTTGAGATAGGTGGCGTCGATCCAGAGGTAGGGCCATTCGCCCTCGATCGGGCGGGTGAGAAAAGTATCGACGCGTTCGTCGATTTCCTCGCACAGGCGGCTGACCTGGCTCTTCGAGATGCCGGTCCCGCCCATCGCCTGGACCAGATCGTCCATGGATCGGGTCGAGACGCCGTGGACATAGGCCTCCTGAATGACCGCCGTCAGGGCCTTCTCGGTGGCCCGGCGCGGCTCGAGAAAGGACGGGAAATAGCTGCCGCTGCGCAGCTTTGGGATGCGCAACTCCACGTTCCCGGCCCGCGTCTGCCAGTCCCGATCTCGGTAACCGTTCCGCTGCACAAGCCGTGCCGGATTCTTCTCGCCATAGTCGGCGCCTGTCTTCGCGCCAACCTCGAGTTCCATCAGCCGCTCGGCGGCAAAACCGATCATATCTCGAAGAAGATCGGCGTCTGCGCTCTTCTCCACAAGCTCTCGCAGGTCCATCATGGGTTTGGTCATCGGGGTCTTCCTTCGGTTCAGGTTGGTTCAGCAACCCGACCCTACCGAAAATTTTCCGATGACCACCGCGCCCTTGATGCCGTCCTACAGCGCCTCATGCGGAACGCGGACGCCATCAAGGGCGCGACCCAGAGTTACACCTCTCCAAGGGACGTGACCCATTCATCTGGCTATATGAACCTGCCAAGGACGACGCACTGCCACAAATGCGGTCCAAATCACCAGCGTCCGAGACCCTTTCCAAAGACCTACGAAAGCTTGGCTTCAAATTCGTGGGACCGACCACCGTATATGCATTCATGCAGGCCATGGGATTTATCAACGATCACGCAGAAGTCTGTTGGATGCGAAAGGACGTCGAAACAGCCCGAAACACCCTTCGCACACCGACATAGGCAACTGTCGGCCAATTAACGTGAAAAAAAATTCAGGGCCACTTAGCGTGGAAAGTCACAGACAGGTTTCGCGTCAGTCGACCGAGACTTCAGAGCCTTGAGAGTAGCGTGGCCAATTGAGCGGCGTCTTTGGGTTTCAGCTTTGCGCCGATCCTTTCCGACAGAACCCGTTCATAGATCGGCCACATCGCCCTCCTGACAGATTTACCCTTTTCAGAGATAGAAATGTTTTGACCTCGCCCATCTTCCAAGCAGTCCTGTCGGTCCACCAGCCCTGCTTTCACCATACGGTTCAGCAACCGCGATGTACCGTATTGGGGTAACAAAATCCGGTCTTTGAGTTCGAATGGCCGGAGTCCGTCTGGGCCTGCCTTCTCGAGTTCCAGAAGCGCGTCATACCATGCAAGTGGCGGGTATCCTGCCGATTTCAGAGACGTTTCGACAGCCTCAAGCAAAACGCGGCTTTTAGTCATGAGGGCTGTCCAGGCGGCCTCAGTAGCATGGTCAATCTCGTTCATACCCAGCACCTATCATGTACATGTAAGTGCATCAACCTTGACGCGGCATATGACGCGGCATATATAGATGCCAATGCATCGACATATGGGATCATATCATGTCACAATCGCACCTCACAGAATTTGGGATATTCCTGCTCCGTATAGCACTCGGGATCATGTTCCTGGCGCACAGCCTGTTTCTCAAGCTCTTCATTTTCACACTTCCCGGAACGGCGCAGTTCTTCATTTCGATCGGGCTGCCCGGCTGGTTTGCTTATATGGTCTTTGCAGTCGAGGCGATTGCCGGTGCCCTTTTGGTCCTCGGCGTACAGGCTCGGTGGGTCGCATCGGCGACCGTGCCCATCCTGGCCGGTGCGACCTGGGCTCACTCCGGAAACGGCTGGATGTTCGGATACGAGAACGGCGGGTGGGAATACCCGGCCTATCTGACGCTGCTTGCCATCGTGCAAGGGCTTCTGGGCGACGGCCGTTTCGCCCTCAGCCCTTCCTTCGCGCCCGGTAACGTGCAGATGGCGGGAGAGACAACATGAGCCTCCACCTCATTAGCCATGCGCTCTGCCCATATGTGCAGCGCGCGGCGATCTCGCTCACTGAGAAAGGTGTCACGTTCGAGAGAACTGACATCGATCTTTCGAACAAGCCCGACTGGTTTCTTGCCATATCTCCGCTGGGCAAGACGCCTGTCCTGGTTGTGGACGGGACGCCGATTTTCGAATCTGCGGTTATCCTCGAATATCTTGAGGATACACAACCCCACGCGCTCCATCCGCACGACGCTCTCGATCGCGCCCGCCACCGTGCCTGGATTGAATTTGGATCTGCTGTCTTGAACGACATTGCGGGGTTCTACTCGGCGCCGAACGAGAAAGCGTTGGAAGAAAAAGTGGCGGCGCTCCGCTCAAAGTTCCTTCGGCTGGACGCGGAGCTTGGGGAGGGACCATGGTTCGATGGCCACCGGTTCAGCCTCGTCGATGTCGTATTCGGCCCGGTCTTCCGCTATTTCGACGTTTTTGACACCATCGGAGAGTTTGGCGTCTTCACAGGGCTTGCCCGTGTAAGGGCCTGGCGACATGAACTGGAGCGTCGGGTTTCTGTGAAGAATGCCGTCAGTGAAGATTACCCGACCCTTCTGCGTGACTTCATCAGACGGCGCAATTCTTACCTGTCCCAGATCATGCAGACAGGAGGGCCGAAGAAGACAGTTACACAGGTGCGATCGGCTGACCGCTGATCACTTGATATCGTTTTGTCGGGCCGCAGTACAGAACCGGACGTTTGAGGTCGCTTGGCGAATGTCCGCTTTGTCCCGCACATCGGATAGTCGCCGACTTTCCCTTGAAGGCCCGCAGCAGCGTCAACCGGCACTTGCCGGCATTCCATGCCCGTCCGTGCGAAGCGCCGGGTTACCTGCTGCTCCCACAGCGCAACCTGGAACAAACCACCGATCGCGCTGATTAATGGCTTAGGGATCGAAGAATCCTCCTGAGCTCAATCCCCCGGAATACCCGCAGCCCTGTGGTCCGACAGAGGGCAGCACATCAATCGCGGGTCAATCTATCCCAGTTGGTGGACCTCTTTCAGGGGGCTACTCCAAAGGGCGGGGATGAGAAGCTCATCGCAACGATGAAAGGAACGCTTATATCGCTAGTGGGGCGAACGGGCGTGGCGGGGTGACGATCGGGTCAGAGCGAAAATTAATCTGCGAGCCGGGCTTCGAGGATATGCCGCTGGACCTTTCCGCTGGTCGATCTGGGAAAGTCCTCGAACGCGATGAAGCGAATTTCGCGCGGTCGCTTATAGCCAGCCAGGCTTTCGCGGCACAAGTTCAGCAGCGCCTCGGCATCCGGCCCGTCATCGTCACAGGCGACAAAGGCCACCGGGCTTTCCCCCCATTTCGCGTCGAAGGCCCTGACCACGGCAGCATCGATCACATCGGGATGGGAAAGAAGCACACGTTCGATTTCCGCCGGATAGACGTTTTCACCTCCGGTCTTGATCAGGTATTTCGCCCGATCCACAAAGTCGACGGTGCCGTCCGCATTGCGCCGGAACAGATCGCCCATGTGGAAAAAGCCGTTGCGAAAGTCACGGGCATTGGTGTCGTCGGCGTTCCAGTACCCGGAAAACAGCGTCGAACCCCGAAGCGCCATTTCGCCCGGCGTTCCATCGGGGACTTCGCGGTCGTCGGGATCGACCAGCCGCACCTCGCAAAAGGCGCTGATGCGCTTGGACAGCCGGTCCGGGGTCACACCCGGCGCGATCAGATCGGCGGTTCCCGGCGGCAGGCCGGTTTCGGTCGCCCCGAAGGAATTCAGATAGGGCGTGTCCAGAAGACCGGTCAGTTCCGCGATCTGATGCGGCGGCACCAGATCAGCCATTGCGCCGCAAACCTTGATCCCCTTCAGCGGCAAAGGGTTGGCGTGCCGTTCGTTAATAAAAGCCTCCAGTGCCCCGGGCATCATCACGAACCAGCCGATCCTGTGGCGTGACAGCGCCTCGTTGATGACGGCGGGCTGCAGCCCGTCCACCATCACCACGGTCCCGCCCCGCAGGATCGTTGCCAGCGCATGATCGGTGGAGGCCATGTGGAACATCGGCGCCCAGGCGATGAACCCGTCGCCGGGATCCAGCGCCAGCTGGGCCGCAAAAACCATGGATCGGGCGATATGCGCGCGGTGGCTGATATGCGCCCCCTTGGGCAGGCCCGTGGTCCCCGAGGTATAGAGGATCGTCAGACCGGCCTCGGGGTCGTCAACCATGGTTCCGGTGCGCGGGTCCGGCTCGACCCCGGCAATGGCCGTTTCCAGGTCTGGCCCGACGGTTAGACAGGGTGTCGACGCGACGGCGCGGTAAGCTTCTGAAAGTTCCGGTTCGACAACCGCGAGAACCGGCTCGACCAGATCGATGCAGTGCCGCAGTTCATCGGGGGCAAGCCGCCAGTTCAGACAGGCGACGATCGCGCCGATTCCCGCTGCTGCAAGTTCGACCTCCAGGTATTCTGAGCGGTTATGCGACAGGATCGCGATCCTGTCTCCGGGCGCCACGCCTCGTGCCAGAAAGACAGCCGCCAGACGATCGACCCGCTCCAGCAGTTCTGCATAGGTCAGTTTCCTGCTGCCGTCCTCGATGGCGAGGGCGCGGGCGCAGTCATGTGCGCGGGTTCGAAAGATCGAATACAGATCAGCGCGCCCCGCGCGGATGACGTCGGTCAGCATAGTTTCCCCCTTGCCCGAGCCTCGGTTCAGAGATCCTGCGCCAGGCGCACGCCCTCATCAATGGCGCGCAGCGCATCCAGTTCGGCGGCCTCCTTTGCCCCGCCGATCATCGTAACCGGGACGCCGCGCGCTACAACCTCTTTGGCCAGGGCTCGTTCCGGTTCCTGACCGGTGCACAGCACAATTGTATCGGCTGCGATGACCGTCGGGTTTCCGTCCGCGACGATGTGCAGCCCCGCATCGTCGATATGTTCATAGGTCACCCCGCCCATTGCCTCGACCCCATGTTTGCGCAGCGCGTTGCGCAGGATCCACCCTGTCGAAACACCAAGCCCCGCGCCCGGTTTAGCGGTCTTGCGCTGCAGCATGACGACCTTGCGGCGCGACGGCTTCGGTGCCAGAGGGTCGCCCGCCAGGGCACCCGAGGAGACAAATTCGGGGTCCACACCCCAGGTTTCGCAAAAGACGTCGGAATTCGCGGTCTCGGCGGGTTTGGTCACTAGGAACTCGGCCACATCATGACCGATGCCCCCCGCCCCCATCACCACGACACGGTCGCCCGCCTCGCGGTCACCGGACAGAATTTCGGCGTAGGTCGCGACGCTGGGATGGTCGATACCCGGCAGGTCGGGAATGCGCGGCGTGACCCCGGTGGCGATGACCACATGGTCAAATCCCTCAAGATCGCTCGCCTCTGCCCGCTGTCCCAGACGCTGCGTGACCCCGTGTTTCTGCATCTGACCGGCATAATACCGCAGGGTTTCGTCGAATTCGTCCTTGCCTGGTGCGGCGCGGGCCAGATTCAGCTGACCGCCCAATTTGTCCTGCGCTTCGAACAGGGTGACATCGTGGCCCAGCCGCGCCGCCTCGGCGGCTGTGGCCATGCCCGCGGCACCACCGCCAACGACGGCCACTTTCTTTGGCGTGTCGGTTGGCGTATCCCGGAATTCCGTTTCACGCCCGGCCCTTGGATTGACCAGACATCCGACCGGCCGGTCCGAAAAAATGAAATCCAGGCAGGCCTGGTTGCAGGCAATGCAGGTGTTGATCTCGTCTGCGCGGCCCTCGCGCGTCTTTTTCACGAAATGCGGATCGGCCAGAAACGGGCGCGCCATCGAGATCATGTCCGCATCGCCAGAGGCAAGTATGTCTTCTGCAAGCTGGGGTGTGTTGATCCGGTTCGAGGCGACTACCGGGATCGACACCGCCGCTTTGACGTTGGCTGCCGCCTTGCGCCAGGCACCGCGCGGCACCGGGTAGGCGATCGTCGGCACGCGGGCCTCATGCCAGCCGATGCCGGTGTTCAGGATATCCGCACCCGCAGCCTCGATCTTGCGGGCCAGTGCGGCAATTTCATCGGCGGGCGCGCCGCCCTCGACCAGATCGGCCGCCGAAATCCGGTAGATGACCAGAAAGTCGGGGCCGCAACGTTCGCGCACCGCGCGCACGATCTCGACCGGGAATCGGTGGCGGTTCGCGGCGCTGCCGCCCCAGTCGTCTTGGCGCTTGTTGGTGTGGGTGACGGTGAATTCGTTGATCAGGTATCCTTCGGACCCCATGATCTCGACGCCATCAAAGCCTGCGGCCTGCGCATTGGCGGCCGCCACGGCAAAATCCTCGATGGTACGGAGAATGTCGGCTTCGGTCATTTCACGCGGGATGAAACGGTTGATCGGAGCGCGGATCGGCGACGGGGCCACACACCCTTCGATCTTGGCATAGCGCCCGGCGTGGAGGAGTTGTGCGCAGATCAGGCTGCCTTCGGCCTGCACCGCCTCGCAGATCGGGCGCAGGTCAAGCGCTTCTTCCGGGTCATCGATTCTCGGACCTTCTGGATCGAATATGCCCTCGGCATTGGGCGAAAACCCGCCGGTGACCAGAATCGCCGCCTCCCCCCGCGCACGCTCGGCGTAAAATGCGATCTGTTTGGCTATGCCGTCGGGCTCGGTTTCCAACCGCGTGTGCATCGACCCCATGATGACACGATTTCGCAACGTATGCTGGCCTGCGCGGATGGGCGAGAGCATGGTTTCAAAGCTTCCATCTGGTCTATTTTTCACTTTGGTTCTCCTCCTCAAAACTGCACTTGATCTACATTCTAACATTTGTTAGATTTTTTTGGAAAGAAGATTTTCGCTCATGGGGAGGAGCACCGATGCAATTCCAGCCTACAGACGATCAGAAGGCGTTTCGCGAGACCGCAAAGCGCTTCGCAACTGAAAGGCTTGCGCCCACATATCAAGAACGCGCCAGCGGCCATACATTCGACCGTGCGCTGATCAAGGAGATGGGCGCACTGGGGCTGATCGGGGCCGATCTGCCCGAGGAATTCGGGGGACTCGGCGAAAGCTCTGTCACGTCAGGGCTGATCGTCGAAGAGATCGCCTATGCCGATTTCAACGCAAGTTACGTGCAGCTTCTGGGCTCTCTCATGGGCGGAATGGTTGCCAAACATGCCTCCAAGAACATCGCGTCGGAATGGGTGCCCAAGGTTGTTTCGGGTGATGCCGTCATTGGTCTGGGCCTGACAGAGCCGCGTGGCGGTTCGGATGCGGCGAACCTGATTCTGAGGGCCGAGAAATCCGGCAACGGCTGGCGGCTGAACGGTGAAAAGACATCCATGAGTTTTGCCAGTCAGGCGGATGCGGCGGTCGTCTTTGCCCGTACCGGCGATCCTGACGGCGGCTCACGCGGGGTCAGCGCCTTTTTCGTCGATCTGAACCAGGAAGGCATCAAGCGCACCCATTTTGACGACATCGGCACCAAGCCTGTCGGGCGCGGCTCGGTTTTCTTTGACGATGTTTTCGTGCCGGCTGAAAACATGATGGCGGAACAGGACCGTGCTTTTGGCACGATCATGGCGGGCTTCGACTATTCCCGCGCACTGATCGGGCTGGAGTGCCTGGGGGCCGCGCAAGCGTCGGTGGATGAAACCTGGGCCTACGTTCAGGAGCGCGAGGCATTCGGAGCCCCGATCGTGCAGTATCAGGGTGTCAGCTTTCCCTTGGCCGAGGCCGAGACCCAACTGACCATGATGCGCCAGCTTTGCTATTACACGCTGGACCTGCGCGACTGTGGCCTGCCCCACACCTCTCAGGCTGCCATGTGCAAATGGTACCTGCCCAAAACCGCCTGCGAGATCCTGCACCAGTGCCTGATCCTGCACGGACATTACGGCTACACCACCGACCTGCCCCACCACCAGCGTTACAACGACGTTCTCGGCCTTCAGATCGGCGACGGCACCGCGCAGATTCAGAAGCTGGTGATCGCCCGCGAGAAGGTCGGTCGCATGGCGCTGCAGTATGACAAGAAGGCGAAGGGAGCCTCGAAATGAGCGACCCCATCCTCGTCACTTCCGAGGGCAACACCGGCATCATCGAACTGGCCCGCCCCGAGAAATTCAATTGCCTATCACTTGAGGTGCATGAGCGTATTTCTGTCGCGCGTGCGGAATTCGAGGCGAACCCCGCTATTCGGGCGATCCTCATCCGGGCGCAGGGCAAGCACTTTTGCACCGGTGCCGATCTGGTGGAAGTGAAAGGTAAATTGAACGATCCCGCCGCGCTGGACCATTTCATCGCCTTTGGCATGAACAACCTGCGTGCGCTTGAAACCTCCTCCCTCCCTGTCGTGGTGGCAGTGCAGGGGTTGTGTCTGGCCGGCGGGATCGAACTGATGCTGGCATGCGATGTGTGTTTCGCGGCCGAAAGCGCCCAGTTTGGCGATCAGCACGCGCAATTCGGGCTGATTCCCGGTTGGGGTGGCTCGCAGCGGTTGACACGGTTGATGGGGCAGCGCAGGGCGCTCGACCTGATGTTCTCGGCCCGCTGGCTCAAGTCGGACGAGGCCAAAGAGGCCGGATTGGTCAACTACATCGTGCCGGATGCGGACCTGCACAAGTCTGCGCTGGAATACTGCGAGAAAATCGCCACCCGTTCACGTCCCGGCATCGCCGAGATGAAGCGGTTGGCGCGCGAAGGCGCGGACCTTGGTATCGACCAGCAGATGCGGCTTGAGCGCGATGCCGCCGTGCGCGCACTGCCCAGCGATGACGTGGCGGAGGGCCTCGATGCATTCGAGAACCGGCGCGCCCCCGAATTCAAGGCTTGAGGACGAAACATGGATTTCATTTTGAACGACGAACAACGCCAGATTTACGACTATGGCGGCCAGCTGGCGCAGAAGTTCGACAACGATTACTGGCTGAGACACGCACGCAAGCACGAGTTTCCGCACGAAATGTTCCGCCAGATCGCCGATGACGGCTTCCTCGGCATCATGGTGCCCGAGGAATATGGCGGCGCGGGCCTTGGTATGACCGAAATGGCCCTGTTCATGGAGGGCACCGCCAATCACGGCATTCCGCTTTTGATGATGGTGGTCGGGCCGACCATGTCGCTGGCCCATATCGCCAGCCACGGAAGCGAGTTCCACAAGAAAGAACTGCTGCCGGCTGCCTGCCGCGGTGATATCCAGTTCTGTTTCGCGATCACTGAACCGGGGGCCGGGTCGAACACGATGAAGGCCACTACGCTGGCCAAGCGTCGAGGCAACCGGTTCAGCCTGTCGGGCGAAAAGACCTTCATCACCGGGGCCGAAGTGGCCGACTACTGCCTCGTGGTGGCGCGGACCAAACCGCATACCGAGGTCAGCCGCAAGACCGACGGCTTTACCCTGTTCGCCGTGGATCTGAAGAAAAAAGGCGTCGACAAGCAGCGGGTGAAGATCTCGATCCCCCTGCCCGAGGAGCAGTGGACACTGTTCTTCGACGATGTGGATCTCGGCCCCGAGGATGTGGTCGGCGAGGTGGACGAAGGGTTCTCGATCCTGTTCGACAGCCTCAACCCCGAGCGTATCATCCTGGCCGCCTTGTGCTGCGGCATCGGCCGGTTCGCCCTGAACAAGGGCGTGGCCTATGCCTCCGAGCGCAATGTGTTCGGCCAACCCATCGGTGCGCACCAGGGCGTGCAGCACCCGATGGCCAAGGCGCACACAGCGGTCGAGATGGCCAGCCTGATGACCCGGCGCGCGGCATGGGAGTTCGACAACAAGCTGCCTGCCGGTGCGTCGTCGAACATGGCGAAATATGCCGCCGCCGAAGCCGGGATCGAAGCGGTCGACGCGGCGCTTCAGGCGCATGGTGGATCGGGCTTTACCGAAGATACGGGGCTTTATGAGATGTACCCGCTGGTCCGCCTGCTGCGCACAGCGCCGGTGAACCGCGAACTGTGCCTGAGCTTTATCGGCGAAAAGGTCATGGGGCTGCCACGATCCTATTGATCGCCACGGCTTGGAACGGAGAACGACATGCAATTTGGAATGCGCTTCCGGCGGGAAGATGCCGCCGACAAGGTAAATGATCGCTTCTGGCACGCGATCGAGGGCACGCCGCTCGACGAGGTGCGCCGTATTCAGGAAGAGCGGCTGCGCGATCAGATGGCCTATCTCAAGGCAAACTCGACTTTCTATCAGGAGAAGTTCGCGAAAGCCGGTGTGGAATTCGACGATATCCGCACCATCGAAGACCTCCAGAAACTGCCCTATACCTACAAGACCGAGATCCGCGAAAGCCTGGCCGCCGAACCGCCGTTCGGCAAACACCGGGCCGCGCCGATGGCCGATATCATCCAGATGCAGGCCTCGTCCGGCACCACCGGAAGCCCGTCTTACGTGGCGCTGACCGAAGCCGATACCGAGATGTGGCACGAGATGACGGCGCGCTGTTTCTTTGCCAATGGCGTGCGGTCCGGCGATATGGTGCTGCATGCGTTTTCGCTGGCCAAGGGTTTTGTCGGCGGCATTCCGGTGATGCAGGGGTTGCAGTACATGGGCGCAATCGACGTGCCTGTGGGGGCGGATGGTGGCGTGGAACGGCTGCTGCGCGCCTGCGCCGACACGCGCCCGCGTTGCATCGTCGGCGCGCCGAATTTCGTGCTGCACCTGGCTGACAAAGCGCCCGAAGTGCTCGGCTGCAAAGCCAGTGAACTGGGCGTCGAACAGATCATCGTCGGTGGCGAACCCGGCGGCGGCATTCCCGCCATCCGGGCCAAGATCGAAGCGGCCTGGGGCGCGAAATGCTGTGAGATGCTGGGCGGCACCGATCTGGGTGTGACCTATTGGGCTGAATGCGATGCCCAGTCGGGGATGCATATGGTCAACATGGACTACATCATTACCGAATTGCTCGACCCCGAAAGCGGAGAAATCATCCCTTGGGAAAAGGGTGCCGAGGGCGAGATGATCTATACCGCGCTCGGCCGTCGGGCGAGCCCGCTCGTGCGATTCCGGTCGGGCGATTACATCGAGGTTCTCGACACCGACTGCACCTGCGGGCGCACCGGGCCCAAGATCCGCTGCACCGGCCGGACCGACGACATGCTGATCGTGCGCGGGGCCAATGTCTTTCCCTCGGCCATCAACAGCGTGATCACCGAGATGGTGCCGGAGACCAACGGCGTCATGCGCATCGTGGCCGATTTCGAGGGTCACACCACGCAGGGCGCGCTGACGGTGATCGTCGAACGCGGTCCCGACCGCGACGCCGCGGATGACCAGGCGCTCAAGAAGAAAATCGAGCAGCGCCTGCGCGATGCCCTTGTCTTCAAGGCCGACGTTCACCTTGTCGCGCCCGACACCTTTGAGAAACCCGGTGCCGCCAAGGTCGCCTTCGTTCTGAGAGAATATCCGGACCTGCCATGACAAGAATGAAATCCCTTCTCGACACCGGGTCCGACGACTTCCGCGCCAACGACGTGTCTTACCGCGAAAAGGTCGATGAACTACATGCCCTCCGGCTCAAACAGCGCGTCGGCGGCCCCGAAAAGGCGCGCAAACGTCATGTGGACAAAGGCAAAATCCTGCCGCGCGAAAGAATTGAAAGGCTGATCGACCCGGGTACACCATTCCTGGAACTCGGCGAGCTGGCCGGGTTGAACAAATATGAAGGCGTGCCACCGGGCGCGGGCATCATCACGGGCATCGGTGTGATCGAAGGCCGTCAGTGCATGATCATCGCCAATGATGCCACCGTAAAGGGCGGCACCTATTTCGGCATGACTTCCCGCAAGCATGTGCGCGCCCAGAAGATCGCATGGAAGAACCGTCTGCCCGTCATCACCCTCGTGGATTCCGGCGGTGCCTTCCTGCCGGATCAGGAAAACATCTTTCCTGACGAAGGCCAGTTCGGGTCCATCTTTCACCAACAGATCGGCATGTCGGGCGATGGTGTGCCGCAAATCGCCGTGGTCATGGGGCCCTGCACCGCGGGTGGCGCATATATTCCCGCGCTCTGTGACGAAGTGGTGATCGTGCGCGGTCAGGGCTTTATGTATCTGGGCGGACCGGAATTGACCTTTGCCGCAACCGGCGAAAAGGTCGAAGCCGAAGAACTGGGTGGCGGCAAGATGCATTCGTCGGTGTCGGGCGTGACCGACCATCTGGCCGAGGATGACGCCCACGCCCTGGCCATCACCCGCGAGATCGTCAGCCATCTGGGCGAAAAGCCCCGGCCCCGCAAGACGCCCGCCGCGCCGCGCCCGCCGGCCTATCCGGTCGAGGAAATCTACGGCATTGTCAGCCGCGATCCCAGGGTGCCGACAGACAACCGCGAGATCGTCGCGCGGCTGGTGGACGGCAGCGATTTTCACGAATTCAAGCCGCTTTATGGCGACACGATCATGACCGGCTGGGGGCGCATCCACGGCCACGAGGTCGGGATCATCGCCAATACAGGCGTGCTTTTCGTCGAAGCCGCGCTGAAGGCGACGCATTTCATCAATCTCTGCGTCCAGCGTGATATTCCGCTGCTGTTCCTGGCCGATGTGAACGGCTTCATGGTGGGCCGCGAGGTCGAGCAGATGGGCATTGCCAAGGCCGGTGCTAAAATGATCACGGCCATGTCTTCGGCCCGGGTGCCGAAATTCACAATCATCACCGGTGGCTCTTACGGCGCGGGATACCTGGCGATGCTGGGCCGCCCGTTCCAGCCGGACGCAATGTTCGCCTGGCCGACGGGACGGTCGGCAATCATGGGGCCGGAACAGGCCGCCAGCGTGCTGGCTCAGGTCCGCGCGCAGATCAACGAACGCGAAGGCAAAAGCTGGACCCCCGAGGAGGAGGAAGCCTTCAAGGCACCGATCCGCAAGGAATACGAAGATTTTCAGGGGGCCTATAATTTTGCTTCCAACCTTTGGATCGACAGCGTGATCGAGCCCTGTGAGACCCGTGACGTCATGGCGCTGATGCTGGATGTAACATCGCGCAGACCCAAGGTCGAAACCAACTTCGGCGTGTTCAGGATGTGAGGAGCGAACCGTGAAAATCAAGACGCTTCTGATCGCCAACCGCGGCGAAATTGCCTGCCGGATCGCGCGCACTGCGCGGGCAAGCGGTATCATTCCCGTCGGCGTGCATTCGCAGGCCGACGTCAATGCCCTGCATGTCCGCGAGATTGGCAAATCTGTCTGTATCGGCGCCGGACCTGCATCCCAGAGCTATCTGAAAATCGACGCGGTGATTGCCGCTGCGCAATCAGTGGGCGCGGATGCGATCCATCCCGGTTATGGCTTTCTGGCCGAAAACCCCGATTTTGCTCGTTCGGTCGAAGCCGCCGGCATGATCTTCATGGGGCCGACGCCGGAAACGCTTGAACGTTTCGGCGACAAGGCCAGCGCCAAAGAGGCCGCCGTGGCGGCCAGCGTCCCGGTGATTTCGGGCGCCGAAGGTGCGCGGTCCGATCCCGAGCAGATTGCCGAGGAGGTGCGCCAAATGGGCCTGCCGGTGCTGCTCAAGGCGGTCGGCGGCGGTGGTGGGCGCGGACAACGGCTCGTCACTGACGAGACCACGCTGGTCGAGGACATCGAAGGCGCGCTGCGCGAAGCAAAATCCACCTTCGGCTCCGAAGGGCTGCTGTTGGAGCGTTTCCTGCCCGAGGCGCGCCATGTTGAAGTGCAGATCGCAGGTGACGGCAAGGGCCATGTGGTGCATCTGTTCGAACGCGATTGCACGCTTCAGCGCCGCCACCAGAAGGTCATCGAGGAAGCCCCGGCCTGGGGTCTGCCCCGAACGCTTCTGGACGACATCGCACGCGACGCGGTGCGCTTGGGCGAAACGCTGGACTATCGCGGGCTGGGCACGGTCGAATTTCTGGTCGCGGGTGGCGAGTATTTCTTCCTTGAGGTGAACCCGCGCATTCAGGTGGAACATCCCGTCACCGAAGCGATCACCGGGCTGGACCTTGTCGCGCTTCACCTGCGGATTGCCGAAGGCGCGGGCCTTGGACTGGTGCAGGACGATCTGACGATCAACGGCCACGCGGTCGAGGCGCGGCTTTACGCCGAAGATCCGGCGATGCAATTCGCCCCGTCGACGGGCACGCTCTCCACGCTCAGCCTGCCATCGGGCCTGCGCATCGACAGCGGCGTCGAAGAAGGCGATGCCGTCACGCCCTACTACGACCCGATGATCGCCAAGCTGATCGTGCACGCGCCCGACCGGGAAACCGCATTGGCACGTCTAGCCACGGCGCTTGATCATGTCGCGGTCGAAGGTGTCGAAACCAATCGCGCCTTTCTGACGGCGCTGGCGCGAAACCATGAATTCGAACGGATGCAGGTGCATACCCGCTGGATCGACGGCAGGCTGGATGAGCTGACACAGGCACCCGGCCTGACCCGCCCAGATCTGTGGAAGGCGACCGCTGCCATTCTCTTCGTGACCCAGTCGCGCAGCGACACAGACGCCAATCCCTGGACCAACCGTGATGCCTTTACCGGCTGGCGGCTTGGACTGGGCGGCGATGCGATTGAAGCGGGGCAGCGCGTGACGCTTACCGATTCTGACGAGGTATCCGAAGAACTGCGCGTCAGTCCTGTCAAACCGGGTGCCAAGTACACCATCCGTTCGGAGAAAGGCGAGGCGCTGATACTGTCGGCACGTGAACTGACCCCGGGCCGTTGGCGTGTCGGCGAAGGCGACACCGTCCATCTGATCGACGCGCGCCTGCACGCGGGCGTGATCGAACTGGATACGCCCGAAGGCCGCCTGGTCTTTCGGCCCGCCGCGCCCCTTGCCTTTGCCGGCGGCGATGCCGCGGCGGATCGCGCCGTGACCTCTCCGCTGACCGGCATGATTGTCGAAATCAAGGTCTCCGACGGTCAGAGCGTGGCCGAAGGCGACGTGGTCGCGGTCATGGAATCCATGAAACTCGAAATCTCGATCCGGGCGGCCGCGGCCGGGATCGCCAGCAATATATCCGTCTCGAATGGGGACATGGTCGATCGCGGCCAGGTCATCGCCGAGATCCTGCCATCCGAGGAGTGATGAAATGAGCGACTTTCCCAAATTCGTAGAATTTCGTGAAGAAGGCCCGCGTGAGGGTTTTCAGATCGAAAAGAAGATTTACCCGATCGAAGAGCGGATCGAACTGATCGACATGCTCAGCGAAACCGGCTTGAAACGCATTCAGGTCGGCAGCTTTGTCAGCCCGAAATACGTTCCTCAGATGGCGGACACCGGCGAGTTGTTCCAGCGTATCAAGCGCAAACCGGGCGTGAACTACACATCGCTGTGGCTGAACGACAAAGGGTTTCGCAAGGCCCTGACCGCGCATGAGGTCGATATCGACCCGCGTCTGCTGTTCTATCCTTCCGAAGCATTCGCCCAATCGAACAACAATTGTTCCTCGGCCGAGATGCGGGAAAAACAACGTGACTGGGTCCGTCTTTACAAGGAAGAGGGATATACCGTCGACGCGGCCTATGTGATGACCGCTTTCGGCTGCAACCTCGAGGGCCCCATCCCCCAAGAACGCATCTTGGACGATTTCCGCTTTATCCTTCAGCTATGCGAAGAAGAGAACATCCCCGTGCCGATCCTCGTGGTCGCCGACACCATGGGTTGGGGAAACCCCGAGGCGGTCAAACGGATGATCGGCGCCCTGCGCGAATTGGCGCCCGAGGCGCGCATCGGTATGCACATCCATGACACACGTGGGCTGGGGATCGCCAACGTTTATGCGGCCCTGTCGATGGGCGTGGACATGTTCGAAAGCTCCGTCGCCGGTCTTGGCGGCTGTCCTTTCGCGGGCCACGGCCACGCGCGCGCCGCAGGAAATGTCTGCACCGAGGATGCAGTGTTCCTGTGTCACGAGCTCGGCATCGAAACCGGCATTGATCTGGACAAGCTGATCGCAGCGGCGGTCAAAGCAGAAGAGATCATCGGTGTGCCGCTCATGGGCCGGGTCATGCACACCGGCGGGTTGGACAAATACCGCAAGTCACGCTGAGGGAGCAAGAAGATGACAAAAGCACTTGACGGAAAGGTCGTTCTGGTCACCGGGGCCGGCGGTGGGATCGGGCGTGATATCGCCTTGATGGCAGCTACCGAAGGCGCCGCCGTGGTGGTCAATGATCTGGGCGCATCCCTGAAAGGCACCGGTCAGACAGAAACTGCGGCGCAGAAAGTCGTCGAAGAGATCAGGGCCGCTGGGGGCGATGCCATTGCCGATGGCGGCTCTGTCACCGATCCCGATGCCGCGCGCGCGATGATCGAAGCCGGGGTCAAGGAATTCGGTCGCATCGACGCGGTGGTAAACAACGCCGGCATTCTGCGCGACGGTTACTTCCACAAGATGACCTATGAGGATTTCGACGCGGTGGTGAAGGTCCATCTTTATGGTGCCTTCAATACCAGCCGCGCGGCCGCCGACTATTTCCGCGAACAGGAAAGCGGCGCGCTCGTGCACATGACCTCGACCTCGGGGCTGATCGGCAATCTGGCGCAGGCGAATTATTCGGCGGCAAAGCTGGGCATCGCGGCCTTCTCGAAATCGGTAGCGCTCGACCTGAAACGCTGGAACGTGCGGTCAAACTGCATCGCGCCCTTCGCCTGGAGCCGGATGATATCGTCGATCAAGACCGACACGGAGGAACAGAAGGCGCGGGTCGAGAAGGTCAAGAAGATGACCCCCGCCAAGGTCGCGCCGATGGCCTGTTACCTGATGAGCGACCGCGCGGCGGATGTGTCGGGGCAAATCTTTGCAGTGCGGATGAACGAGATATTCCTGTTCAACCAGCCCCGCCCGCTCCGGTCCGTCCACTCCGGTGACGGCTGGACCGCCGATGAAATCGCCGAGCGCGCCATTCCCGCGCTCAAATCGCAATTCACACCGCTCGAAGTTTCGGCGGATGTCTTTTCGTGGGATCCGGTCTAATGGGAAAACGCAAAGAAAAAATCAGCTCCGACATTGCCTGGAGCACCCCCGACAAGATCTGCGTGCGCGGGCTCGACTTGCCGAACGAAATCCTCGGCCACATGAACCTGGGCGATCTGGCCTTTCTGCAATTGACGGGCCGCAAGGCCACGCTCGAGGAAAGCCGCGTCTTCAACGCCATCATCATCACCCTTGTCGAACATGGCATCACGCCATCGGCCCTGGCGGCGCGGATGACCTATATGGGGGCGCCGGAATCGCTTCAGGCGGCTGTGGCGGCTGGCTTGTGTGGGCTGGGCACCGTCTTTGTCGGTTCTATGGAAGGTGCCTCGAAAATGCTTTACGAGGCACTGCCACAGGACAAGTTGGGCACCGGTGTCGATCTGGATGCGCTGGCCGTCGAGACGGTGGAAAAATTCCGCGCCCGCAAGATGATCGTGCCGGGGCTCGGACATCCGGTGCACAAGCCGGTCGATCCGCGCACACCTCGCCTGTTCCAGATCGCTGCCGAGAACGGCAAGTCCGGTGAATACATCGAGTTGATCCAGAAAATTCAGGCCGTTGCCGAAGAAAAATCGGGTAAGATGCTGCCGATTAACGCCACCGGGGCGATCGGAGCAATCTGCTGTGAATTTGGCTTCCCCTGGAAGATCGTGCGGGGCTTTGGCGTCATGGCACGCGCCATCGGTCTGGTCGGTCATATCCTCGAAGAGAGCGAAAACCCGATTTCCTATGAGCTTTGGCAGCGTGCCGAGCAGGAAATTCTTGAAACGTCGGGTTCAGGAGCGAAGTAACCGATGCAGACGTCAGCCCCAGACACTCACACCGATCTGCGCGACGCCTTGCGCGCACTTTGCGCGCAGTTTCCGCCAGAATATCATCGCAAGTTCGGCGAGGATGAAACCTACCCCGAGGAATTCGTCGATGCGCTGACCCGCGAGGGCTGGCTCGCCGCGATGATCCCAGAAGAATACGGCGGCTCGGGTCTGGGCCTGACGGAAGCCTCGATCATCATGGAGGAGGTGAACCGCTGCGGCGGCAACGCGGGCCATTGCCACGGGCAGATGTACAATATGGGCACGCTGCTGCGGCATGGTTCGGAGGAGCAGAAACAGAAATATCTGCCCGGCATCGCCAGCGGCGAATTGCGCCTGCAATCCATGGCCGTGACCGAACCGACCACCGGCACCGACACCACCAAACTGAAGACCACGGCGGTGAAAAAGGGCGACCGGTATGAGATCAATGGCCAGAAGGTCTGGATCAGCCGTATCCAGCATTCCGACCTGATGATCCTGCTGGCACGCACCACGCCGCTGGCCGAGGTCAAGAAGAAATCGCAGGGCCTGTCGATCTTCATGGTCGATCTGAAAGAGGCGATCGGCAACGGCATGGAGGTCCGCCCCATCGCCAATATGCCCGGCCACGAAACCAATGAAGTGTTTTTCGACAACCTGGAAATCCCCGCCGAGAACCTGATCGGGACCGAGGGGCGCGGATTTTACCATATTCTTGACGGGCTGAACGCCGAACGTACCCTGATTGCGGCGGAATGTATCGGTGATGGATACTGGTTCGTCGACAAGGCCCGCACCTATGCCGGCGACCGCATGGTCTTTGACCGCCCCATCGGCCAGAACCAGGGCGTGCAATTCCCTATCGCCAGGTCCTATGTGAACATCGAGGCCGCCAATCTGATGCGCTTTGAAGCCTGCAGGCGGTTCGATGCTGGGCTGGATTGCGGAGCACAGGCGAATATGGCCAAGCTGCTGGCTTCGGAGGCCAGCTGGGAAGCGGCCAATGCCTGCATCCAGACCCATGGCGGCTTCGGTTTCGCACGGGAATACGATGTCGAGCGCAAGTTCCGCGAGGCGCGCCTCTATCAGGTCGCCCCGATCTCGACCAACCTGATCCTGTCATATGTCGGAGAACATATCCTCGGCATGCCAAGATCGTTCTGAAGGCCAGGATTATGGGTGAGATCGACCTTGACGCGCTGGCGCCCTGGCTGGGACGCACCGAGACTAAAGAAGACGTTCTGACGGAGGGGCTGATCGACAAATTCCGCGCCACGCTCGGTCCGCATCTTTGGGACGGATCAGGCGATGTCCCGCTGGGAATTCATTGGTGCATTTCCCTTGATACCGTGCCAGCGACCGCCCTGTCAGAAGACGGCCATGCCGCAAGGGGTGGATTCCTACCCCCTGTCCCGCTGCCCGCCCGGATGTGGGCCGGCGGCGATGTTAAACATATCGCGCCGCTGAAAATCGGCGAAACCATCACCCGGCGCTCTTCGATCAGGGATATTGTGGCCAAGCAGGGCCGTAGTGGACCATTGGTGTTTGTGACCGTCGAACATGAGTATCTGAGTGGCAACCGGCTTTGTATCCGGGAGCAGCAAACGATCGTTTATCGTGAGATTTCCACCCCCCGCACGGGCGAGAGCGCAGCTGACGCGGGTGACCCCACCACGCTTAGATCGACGCTGACACCGGATCCTGTTCTTCTGTTTCGCTATTCGGCGCTGACGTTCAATGCCCATCGCATTCACTATGATTACGTCTACGCCACCGAAACCGAAGCCTATTCCGGGCTTGTTGTGCATGGCCCATTGCAGGCCACGCTGCTTCTGAATCTGGCGGCGGATGCGTTGAAAACATCGCCCCACCGGTTTTCGTTCCGCGGCCTCGCGCCACTCACCCTGCCCTGCGAATTGCAACTGCACAATGAAGAGACCGGCACCTCCGGGACAGTCTGGTGTCAGGATCAAAACGGTCTTCGAAGCTTTTCCGCAGAGTACGCGGCTGTCTGATCGGTTTCCTTTGGTAGCGGATTCAGTTGTTGACCAATTTTTCTAACATCTGTTAGGCTGCGCGGAGAGACTTGGTAAAATAGACCAGGCAAACCTCTGAATTAAGAGGTGGGAGGAGGAACGATGCGAGGAAAACTCGTAACCAACGGAAAACCGTGCGGTCAGGCTATGCGTGCCTCCATGAGGTGTTGGGGAAAAGCACGGGTTGTAACATGACCACGAATAACGGGCACGTATCGTCACCGCTTGCGGTGCGTGGCGCAACTTTGAAATTTGGCGGTGTGACCGCGCTCGACGATGTGAGCATCTCCGTGGCCGACGATGAATTGCTTGCAATTATCGGTCCGAATGGTGCCGGAAAAACATCACTTCTGAACGTGACTGCGGGCTTCTACCGTCCGCAGAAGGGCCGTGTCGAATTGTCCGGGCAGGACGTGACCGGCCTGCGTGTTGACCAGATCGCCCGGCGCGGTCTGGCGCGGACGTTTCAGGGCACCCATCTTTTTGCCGGGCAGACGGTGGTGGAAAACATTATGATCGGCCGCCACATGCTGATGAAATCGAATGTAGTCCAGGCCTTTTTCCAGTTCGGTCCCGTGATGCGCGAGGAATCGGAACATCGTGAAGCCGCAGAGGAGATCATCGATTTTCTCGAGATCGAGGCAATCCGCAACCGGCCCGTGGGCACGTTGGGGTATGGGTTGCGCAAGCGTGTCGATCTGGGCCGTGCATTGGCGCAGGAACCGTCGATCCTGCTGATGGATGAACCGATGGCCGGCATGAACTCGGAGGAAAAAGAAGACCTGGCGCGCTTCATTCTCGATGTGCGCGAGGCGCGCAAGATTCCGGTAGTTCTGGTGGAGCACGACATGGGCGTCGTGATGGACCTTGCCGACCGGATCGTGGTGCTGGATTTCGGGCGGGTCATCGCCGAAGGCACCCCGGAAGAAATCCAGAAGGACCCGGCTGTCATAAAGGCATATCTGGGGTAGCGGCATGGTCAAACAACGGACAGCAATGGTCTTTTCGGACCCAGCAGTGACACATAGCGAAACCCTGCCGCAGGTTTTGCTCGCGCGAGCGACATCCACACCGACCAACCTCGCCGAACGGCACAAGCGCCTGGGCATCTGGCGTGAATTCACCTGGGCCGATGTTCTTGACAGGGTTCGCGCCCTGGCTCTCGGGTTGGAGAACCTGGGCTTGTCGGCTGGCGAATCCGTCATGATGATTGGCGAAAACGAACCCGAACATTTCTGGGCTGAATACGCCGTCCAGTCGTTAGGCGGCAAAGTCCTGTCTGTCTATCCGGATCAAAACGCTGAAGAGATTCTGTATCTGGCCGAAGACTCGCAAACGCGGGTTTTTCTGGCGCAGGATCAGGAGCAGGTCGATAAATGCATCGAGATTGCGGGCAAGTACTCGGGCGCCCTGGCGGTCGTTTACTGGGACGATTCCGGTCTGTGGGGCTATGATCATCCCCTGTTGCATTCGTTTGAAAGTGTGAGCGCGGCAGGGCGTCAGATCCACGCCAAGGAACCCGCCAGATTTGAAGAACACGTAAAACGTGGACGGGCGGACGATACCGCCTTGCTGTCCTATACTTCGGGGACCACGGGAAAACCCAAGGGCGTTGTCATCAGCCATCGCTACCTGTTCGACAATTGCTCGCGGGTGATGGGGGCAATCGAAATCGCGCCGGGCACCGAATACCTGACCTACATTTCGCCTGCCTGGGTCACGGAACAGATTTTCGGCCTGTCGATCGGTTTGATCGCGCCCATGGTCGTCAATTTTCCCGAAGGCCCTGAAGACGTACTGACCAACATTCGCGAACTGGCGGTTGATGCACTGGTGTTCAGTCCGCGCCAGTGGGAAAACCTCGCCTCCATCGTTCAGGCCCGGATGCTGGGCGCGGGCAAGTTCCGCAATGCGATGTACAATTGGGGCATGAAGGTTGGCCGCAACGTTTACGTCGAGCGGCTGGAAGGGCGTAGCCCCAGCCTTGCCGCACGCCTGCAGCTTCCCTTTGCCGAAGCTCTGGTGCTGCATCACCTGCGCGACAATCTTGGCCTTGGTAAGGCCAAAAACGCAATGAGCGGCGGCGCCCTGATGGCACCTGACGTCTTTCGTATGTTCCACGCGATGGGGGTTAAGCTGCGCAACGTGTATGGCGCGACCGAAATCGGCCTTCTGACCGCGCATGTCGGCGAAAGCTATCAGCTGGAAACCAGCGGCAGCTGGATGCAAAGCAACACGAACTACGGCGAACCGCTGGAATACAGGGTCTCGGACGAAGGGGAGCTTCAGGTGCGTGGCGGATCGGGCTTCGGCGGCTATCACGGCAAGCCCGAAAAGACCGCAGAGGTGCTGACCGAAGACGGTTGGTACAAGACCGGTGATGCGGTCTCGATGACCGACGACGGCGAGCTATTGTTCTTTGACCGTGTCAAGGACATGCGCCGCCTGGCAAACGGTCACAGCTATCCGCCGCAGTTCATCGAAACGCGGTTGCGGTATAGCCCCTTCATCAAGGACCTCATGACATTGGGCGACGAACGCCGGAATTTCGTCAGCGCGCTTATCAATATCGATATGGAAGTTCTCGGGCGTTGGGCGGAAGAGAACAAGATCAGCTTTTCGACCTACACCGATCTGTCGCAGAAACCCGAAGTTCTGGACCTTATCAAAGGCGAAGTGGCGCGCATCAATGCGCTCCTGCCCGAAGGCTCGCGCGTGGCACGTTTTGCGAATTTTCCCAAGGAACTCGACCCGGATGAAGGCGAGTTGACCCGCAGCCGAAAGCTTCGCCGGGCCTTTCTGGAGGAACGGTATGCCAAGCTCGTCGAGGCGATCTATGCTGGCGATGACGAGACAGATCTCGAAATCGCTGTGACCTATCAGGACGGTCGTCAAGGCGTTCTCAAGACCACGGTTCGCGTGTCGGATGTTGAAAACGCATCGAAGGCTGCCAAGCGGCAGTCCAAATCTTAAAGGAGGTCGGCGACAATGGTCTATTTCATCAATGACATCATTACCGGGGCTTTGATCGGCCTTCTGTATTCGCTGGTGGCCATGGGCTTTGTTGTGATTTATCGCGCCAGCAAGGTGTTCAACTTCGCGCAGGGCGAGCTTGTGATCATCGGCGGGTTCATCGTCTGGTTCACAACGATGCAAGCGGGGCTTAGCCTTTGGTTGTCGATACCCCTTTCGCTGGTTCTGGCCGGGCTGGTCGGGTACGCAATCGAACGGATTTTCCTGACAAAGCTGATCGGTGAATCGGTTTTCTCGATGGTCATGGTCACCGTCGGTCTTCTGATCCTGCTGCGCGGTCTGGTGCTGCTTGTGTTCGGTCCCGCCGTGCGGCCCTTCCCGATCATTTTCCCGCTGAAACCCTTGTTCCTCGGCGACATGTTGATCCCGATGAACCTCCTGATAGGCGGGATCATCACCATTGTCGCCGCCGTCGGCCTGTCGTGGTTCTTCAACCGGACCCGGTCCGGCCTGCGGATGACCGCCGTGGCGGAAGACCACGTCGTGGCCTCCTCGATGGGCATTTCGGTGAAAGGCTCGATTGCCTTTGCCTGGGTTCTCGGGGCAATCCTGTCCACAATTGGTGCGATGATCTTTCTCAGCGGCAAATCGCTGACCTTCCTGGCCTCGGATATCGGGTTCGCGGCCCTGCCGGTGGCGCTGTTTGCCGGGCTGGAATCCATCGGCGGGCTGATCCTTGCGGGCGTGATTATCGGCATCGTCCAGAGCCTGACAACCAACTATCTTGACCCGCTGATCGGAGGGTCACTGGGCAGCGTTGTCCCCTATATCATCATGCTTGCCATTCTGCTGATCCGACCGACCGGCCTGTTCGGCTGGCGCACAATTGAACGGGTGTAATCCATGGACCCTTCCGGCGTATTCCCGACAAGCTATCGCAGTGACAGACGTTTGATCCGAACGCGCTGGCAGTTTCTGGCCCTCGTCGTATTCATGGCTCTACTGCTGTTGGCGCCTTACCTGGTGAGCAGCCGTATCATCGCTATCCTGAATATGATGATGATCAGCGCCGTCATCGCCGTCGGGCTTCAGATCTGCACCGGCTATGCGGGCCAGATCAACCTGGGTCAGGCGGCTTTCATGGGGGTCGGGGCCTATACGGCCTCGATACTGGCCTCGAAGACCGGCCTTACGTTTCTGCTGACCATTCCTCTGGCCGGGCTCTCGGCTGCGCTGTTCGGCTTTCTCTTTGGCTTGACCGCGGCGCGGATCAAGGGGTTCTATCTGGCACTGACCACGATTGCAGCTCAGTTCCTGTTCCACTTTGCCGTATTGAACCTGCCGTCTACCTGGCTGGGTGGATCGAACGGTATCACCGTGCCCCCGGCCGAGCTTTTCGGGCTGCGATTTGTCAGCGAATCTTCGCAGTTCTATCTGAATTTCGCGGTCACCGCGATCATGGTGGCGGGCGCGTTCGGGATCGTTCGGTCACGCTTCGGCCGTGCCTTCGTGGCGGTCAGGGATGATGACGTGGCCGCGGGTATAATGGGGATCAATGTCGCGGCCACAAAGGCAAATGCCTTCCTGATCGGCGCTTTCTATGCGGGCGTCGGCGGGGCGCTTTGGGCCTATCTGATCCGCTTCGTGGGGGTAGACCAGTTCACCCTGTTTCACTCGATCTTCTTCGTCGCGATGATCATCGTCGGCGGGATGGGTTCAATCGTGGGGGCCCTGATCGGCGTCTTCATTATCCGCATCATCCAGGAAATTATCGCGACGGTCGGCCCCAATATCGCCGACTCGGTATCATTCCTTGGCGGTGACATCGTGTTCGCTGGCATGAATGTCGTTCTTGGCGGCGTGATCGCATTGTTTATGATCCTCGAACCCAAGGGGCTGATGCACCGCTGGAACATCCTGAAGTCGTCATACCGTATCTGGCCGTTTCCTTACTGAGAAATAGAGCGGCTCTAAACCTGGGAGGAAGAATATGACTTACCAATCGAATCGAGGTCTTCGCGGCTTTCTGGCTGCGGCTGCCTTGGCGGCCGCGGCGACCATGCCTTTGAAGGCGCAGGCCGAAGAGACCTATAATCTGGCCCTGCTGTCGGACTTTTCCGGCCCTTATGCTGACATCATGCCCATTCTGGCCGGCGGACGTGAGGCTGTGTTCACCTGGTGGAATGAAACCCGCGGCAAGGAACTTGGCGTCACGCTGAACTACAAAAACTACGAAACCCGCTATGACGCGGCACAGGTGGCAAGTCTCTGGCCCGGGATCAAATCGGAACTGGACCCGATTGCGGTTGTCGGCCTCGGCGGGCCCGACGTCGCGGCCCTTTCCGAACGCCTGCCGGAAGACAAAATCCCGATGTTCATGGCCACAGCGGCCTACGGTTTTGCCTGGCAACCGGATGCCTGGATTTTCAACCCACGCCCGACCTATTCGCACGAAAGTGTCGGCTTTCTGAACTGGATGCGTGAACAGCGCGGCGGAGACGAACCGCTCAAGGTTGCGATCCTCGCCTCAGAAGCATCGCCTGCCTATGTCGACATGGCAAAGGGCATTGAACTCTATGCCGAAGAGCACCCCGAGGAGATCGACCTCGTCGAGGTCATCTATACCGAAGTTCAACCCACCGATCTGACGGGGCAAATGCGCCGCGTTGTACGAGCCGGGGCCGAGGTGCTGGTAATCCAAACGAACACCTCTATCGTGGTTGCCGCGAAACGTGGGCTGCAGGCCAACGGGGCGAACATCCCGATCATGATGAGTTCGCATAACGGGCTTCCAGCCTCGGGTAGCGCGCTTGGCGGGCTTGAGCAAATGGAGGGGGACTTTGAAGCCTACGGCATGGTGATTGCGGCCGATGAGGACACTCCCGCGCGACAATTCTACGAGACATTGGTTGCCGATTACGGACTCGAAGCACCTTGGAACGTCGTGACCGCAATGGGCGTATCTCAGGGTCTCTATACCGTGACCGTGATCGATCACGCGATCGAGGCGAACGGCGCCGAGGGCCTGACCGGAGAGATGGTACGTGAGGCGCTTTTTGCCAAACCGATCACCACCGAAGAAACCCATGGGTTCCTGCCGACCTTGTCCTTTACGCCAGAAGCACCGTTCCCATTGGAAGGCCTCAAAGTGAATGTGGGCACCGTCAAAGATGGGAAAATCACCATCGCGGCAACGGGTGTCGACGTTCCGCAAGTTGAGAAATGGTGAATTAATCCGGGCGCCGCAGTCGCGGCGCCCGTTCTGATCCTTAGCCCCGGGCAATATGACCATGCTGGAACTCAACAACGTAGAGGTGACATATTCCGACGTCATCCTGGCGCTCAAAGGCGTGTCCATGACAGTCCGTGCGGGACAATGTGTTGCTCTGCTCGGTGGCAATGGCGCAGGAAAAAGCACGACGCTTAAAGCCATCTCGGGAACGCTCAAATCCGAGGATGGAACCGTTTCGGCGGGGTCCATCGTTCTGGACGGAACTCCCATTCAGAACATGGAAGCCTCGGAAGTCGTGAAGAACGGTCTCATCCATGTGATGGAAGGGCGGCGCGTTTTGCGGCATCTGACGTCAGAGCAAAACCTGATCGTCGGCGGGCACATGGTGCCCAACTCCGCCGAGCTGAAAAAGCGCCTGGACCATGTTTACACCTTGATGCCCCGGCTTGCGGACCTGCGCAACCGCACCTCTGGCTTCATGTCTGGTGGCGAACAACAACTGCTGCTGATCGGCCGGGCCATGATGGCCAGCCCCAAGATCATCGCGATCGACGAACCGTCGTTGGGATTGGCCCCGATGATGGTCCGGGATGTTTATGAAGTGCTCAAGCAGCTCAAGTCAGAAGGCACGACCTTCTTCCTGGTCGAACAAAACAGCGCCGCGGCGCTATCGATCGCCGACTATGCCTATGTGATGGAGAACGGCCGGATCGTGATGGACGGCCCTGCCGACAAGCTCGCTGACAACGAGGACATCAAGGAATTCTATCTCGGCGTAACCGCATCGGGCGAGCGCAAAAGCTATCGAGATATCAAACACTATCGCCGCCGGAAGAGATGGCTGGGATAGAAAGGAGCGAAGATGAGTAACCTGCTTTCCATCAAAGGTCGTACCGCATTTGTAACCGGAGCGGGGCAAGGCGTTGGTCGGCAAGTCGCGCTTTATCTGGCGGAACACGGAGCCGGTGCCATCGTTGTCAACGATTTTCACGCCGAACGGGCCGAAAGCGTTGCCGCGGAAGTGGAGGCAGCGGGTGCAAAGGCTCTGCCGCTCGCCTTCGACGTCTCGGATTTCGACGCGGTTGGCGCGGCGTTTGCCGAAACGCAGACCACATTTGGCGGCGTGGATATTCTGGTCAACAATGCGGGCAACGCCGGGCCGACATCGCGGCTCGACGATCTGGTCCCTTTTTGGGAATCCGATCCCGATGAATGGCGCCGCTGGATGGCCACCAATTTCGATGGGGTGCTGAACTGCACCCGTCACGCCATGCCGTTGATGGTTAACAGTGGCTATGGGCGCATTGTGACCGTCATTTCCGACGCCGGCCGTGTCGGTGAACCGCATCTGGCGGTTTATTCCGGGGCCAAGGCCGGTGCGGCCGGCTTCATGCGGGCAATTGCAAAGGCCGGCGGCCGGTTCGGGATCACCGCGAATTGCGTCGCCTTGGGGGGCACAAGAACTCCGGCTGTCGCCGACCTGATCCCGGATGCAGAGACCGAGAAGCGGGCATTGTCGCAATACGTGATCCGCCGTCTGGGCGAGCCGGAAGACCCCGCCGGAATGATCCTGTTCCTCTGCTCGGATGCTGCCAGCTGGATCACCGGACAGACCTATCCAGTGAATGGTGGGTATTCGTTTGCCTGCTAGAGTAGACATCGACCAACCGCCGCCTCTAGGTGGCGTCGTCCGAAAAAACGCTGTCATTATCTGCCCCGAGTTCAGGGGGCAGATTCGGTGTTGCGGTTTCGAAGCCATCAAATTTCAACGGCTGGACAATAAAAGTCTCGGCCTTGCCGCCGTCATGCGTAATCTTGCGCAGCAGCTGGCGCGCACGCACATGGGGGTCGTCCAACGTTTCGACCAGGGAATTGACCGGACCCCATGGCACCCCCGCCTTATCCAGAAGGTCGCCCCATTCGGCGCGCGTCTTGCCAACCAGAATCGCCGCGATTTCTTCGCGCAGCGCGGCCTTGCGGGCGACACGGTCGCGGCCTGTCAACGGCGCAAGATCCGCCCTGTCGATCACATCGCAGAACGGTTTCCAGAACCAGTCCTCATGCGCGATGGACAAGGTCAAGAGCTTGCCGTCTTTGCAGGTGAACACGCCATAGCCCGGCTCGGCGATAAATTCGCCCAGCGGTGTTCCATTGGCGGCGGGAACGAGGAATGCGGTCAACATCGAAACCACCGCATCCGACATGGACACGTCCACGTAACGCCCCTGCCCTGTGCGCTGGCTCGACACCACCGCCGACAGGATTGCGATCGCCGCGAACAACGCCGCGCCAACATCCGCAAGGGGGATCGGCGGCACAGGGCCGGGCTGCTTTGCATCGGCCTGATCGGCCAGCAAACCGCCAACCCCTTCATAGCTCAGGTCATGGCCAGCCCTGTCACGATAGGGGCCGTCCTGCCCGTAACCCGAAATCGATACATAAACCAGCCGCGAGTTGACACTACGCATGTCCTCGAAACCGGCACCCAAGGCCGCAAGCTTGCCAGGGCGGAACCCTTCGACGATGACATCCGATTCCTTGGCCAGTTCGCGAAACCGTGCCAGCCCCTCGGCCGATTTCAGATCCAACGCAACGCTGCGCTTGCCTCGGTTCAGTGCCCGGAACAAGGGCGGAAATTGCCGGGCCGGATCACCGATGCCCGGGCGTTCAATCATGATCACCTCGGCTCCCATGTCGGACAACAGCATTGTGGCATAGGGACCGGGAAACTGTTCGGCAAGGCTGAGGATTTTCAGGCCGGCCAGGGGTGCAGTGCTCATATCAATCTCCAGTTCTTTTGTTTTCCACGTGCGGGTCCGCCCGAGTGCAGCGTAAATCGCCGCAAAAGACAAGGCGAAAAACCAATAATATGTATAATTATCAGGAGCTTAGCATGAGTGAGGCAAAGCAGACGCTATTCGTTGAGCGGGTCGCAAAAACTGAATGGATTACCTTCCAGCGCACCGAACAGCTCAACGCAATGTCAACGCAGATGCTGCGCGAGATGGCGGCAGCACTGGAATCGGCGCTGGCCGACGATGGGGTGCGTACAATTGTCCTGACCGGCTCTGGCCGGGCATTCTGCGCCGGTGCCGATCTGAAAGAAGTTGCTGGCGCCAAACATGCACCAGGCGAGCCGGATCTTCTGGATCTTGTCGATCACACGTTTGGGCTTATGCGACATGGCCCGAAACCGGTGATCGCCGCAGTGAACGGGCTGGCGATGGCGGGCGGTTTGGAAATGGTGATGGCCTGCGATCTGGTCTTTGCCGCCGAAAGCGCGCAACTGGGCGACGCACATTCCAACTTTGGCGTCTTTCCCGGGGCCGGCGGTGCGGCGATCCTGCCGCGTAGGATTGGCCTGAACCGCGCGAAATACCTGCTGTTCTCGGGCGAGAACGTTTCGGCACGGGACATGATGGACTGGGGACTGGTGAACAAGGTCGTCGCGGACGAAGACCTGCGACAAGCGGTGCAGGCCTTTACCGACAGGCTGGCAGAAAAAAGCCCGGCGGTCTTACGCCGCATGAAGACGGTTTCCAATCGGTCGCTGGACGTGGACGAAACCGCCGCGCTTTCCGAAGAGATGCTGAACCTGCGCGCGCACATGCGATCCTGGGACATGCACGAGGGTCTGTCGGCGTTCAATGAAAAACGAAAACCGCAGTTTCGCGGATACTAGGTCAGGAGGACAAACGATGCAGGACATTTACATCGTTGGCATCGGGATGACGCCGTTCGGAAAGTTCCGGGACAAAACCATCAAGGACATGACCGGCGAGGCCGTCGCCGCCGCGCTTTCCGATGCCCGAGTGACGGCAGATCGTATCGACGGCGCATTCTTCTCGAACGCGGTGCAGGGCCACATGGAGGGCCAGCACATGATCCGCGGCGAAATCGCGCTGCGTGAAATGGGCATTCAGGGCATTCCGGTGGTGAATGTCGAAAACGCCTGCGCCAGCGCCTCGACCGGGTTCAAACTGGCAGTCGATTTCCTCAAGGCCGGCAATGGCGACTGCTGTCTCGCCGTGGGCGCCGAAAAGATGTATTCTGACGACCGTGCGTTGATGTTTTCGGCCTTCGACAGCGGCTGGGACGTCAGCAACAGCGAAGAGGTCGCGCAACGGCTGGCCGATCTGGGTGCAGGGGTCGAGGAACCCGAAGGATCGAAATCGCCCAAGCCCTACAGCGTGTTCATGGATGTCTACGCAGGCTTCGCCCGGCTGCACATGAAGACCTTTGGCACAACTCAGGAACAGTTCGCCGCCGTCGCCGCCAAGAACCATGCGCATTCCGTGCATAATCCACTGGCGCAATACCGAGAAGCCATGAGCGTCGATCGGGTATTGGCCGCGCCGCCGATCACCTATCCGCTGACCCTGCCGATGTGCGCCCCGATCTCGGACGGGGCCGCTGCGGCCGTTTTATGCACCGGCGAGGGGATAAAACGTCTGGGCCTAGATCCCGCGCGCGCGATCAAGGTCAAGGCCGCGATCCTGCGCTCGGGCACCGATCGTCCGCCGGAAGATTACAAGAACCACCTGACCCGGCTTGCCGCGCTTGAGGCCTATGAACAGGCCGGGATCGGCCCCGAGGATATATCGGTGGCCGAAGTGCATGACGCCACGGCCGTGGGCGAAGTGATCCAGATCGAGAACCTCGGATTTGTCGAATTCGGCGAGGGCGGTCCCGCCAGTCTGCGCGGCGAGACAAAGATCGGTGGACGCATTCCGGTGAACCCCTCGGGCGGGTTGGAATCCAAGGGCCACCCGGTCGGTGCCACAGGGATAGGGCAGGTTTTCGAACTGGTCACGCAACTACGCGGCGAAGCTGGCGCGCGTCAGGTCGAAGGGGCAAAGAACGCCATCGCCGAAAACGGCGGGGGGTTGCACGGGGTAGAAGAAGCGGCCGCCTGCGTCACCATTCTGGGCCGTTGAAACAAGGAGACGAACCATGGAAAACGTGATCGCCGCCGCTCAGGCAATCTATACAGATGAGCAACGCATGTTGCTGGAAAACTTCCGCAAGATGGCCGAGGCAGAGTTCGCGCCGCTGGCCGAGAAATACGAGAACCTCGGCCACCCCCCCGATGCGAAAACCCTGAAGTCCCTGTTCGCCAAGGTCGAGGAATTCGGGCTGATCAGCGGCCTGATCCCCGAAGAGGACGGCGGTGCCGGAATCGACCGCATGACCTATGGCATCCTATACGAGGAACTGGCCCGGATATGGGCCGATCTGGCAATCGCGGTGCTGATTCAGGGTCATGCCGTGTTCGCGGTCAACCTCTTGGGAAATGTGGCGCAGAAAGAGGCCTATCTGAAGCCGCTCCTGCGCAGCGAACGGATCTGTGCCACCTGTATTTCCGAACCAGAGGTCGGTTCGAACGTACGCGAGGTCAAGACACGTGCGGACCGCGAGGGCGATAAGATTTTCGTCACTGGCCAGAAGCTCTGGATTTCCAATGGGGCCCAGTCGGATTTCGCCATCGTTGTCTGCAATCTGGACGACGGTATTTCCATGGTCATCGTCGACCGCGATACCGGCAACTACGAGAGCCGCGAATTGCGCAAGCTGGGGCTTGTCGGTGCATCGACCTGCGAATTGTTTTTCGACCGTGCCGAAACCAGCGCTGACCATGTTCTGGGTAATGCAGGCGGCGGCCTGTTCCAGACATTGAAACTGTTTGAGAGCGCTCGCGTGTTTGTCGGCCTGACGAGCATTGGCATAGCGCAGGCGGCGTTGGAATGTGCCGTCAAATATGCGCAGGATCGCCAACAACATGGTAAGCCGATCGGCGGGCACCAGTTGATTCAAGGCTACCTGGCCGACATGGCCACGCACCTGGATGCCGCGCGCCTGTTGTGCCAGCGCGGGCTGCAACTTCTGGACCTGGGCGTGCGCTGTGACACCCAGACCTCGATGGCGAAATGGTATGCAACCGAAATGGCCGTCGAAATCGCCGGCAAAGCGGTGCAGATCCACGGCGGCAACGGCATCACCAAAGAGTTCCCCGTTGAACGGCACTTCCGCAATGCAAAGGTCATGCCGATTCCCGATGGCACCACCGAAATCCAAAAACTGGTCATCGGGCGCAACCTGACCGGGCTTAACGCGTTCTGAAAAGGGCCTTGGCCGCCCCACCGTCGGCGCTCGTCAGCGTCGAGGGTGGGCACGACCCGGAGTGATCGCGATACGGGCGAAGAGTCAGTAGGACTTGGGCATCCCCAATGCCTTCTCGGCCACGTAGGAGAGGATCAACTCCTCGCTGACCGGCGCGATGAAGTTCAGTACGCTTTCGCGAAAGTAACGCTCGACGTGGTATTCCTGCGCGAAGCCAAAGCCGCCGTGGGTGCGCACCGCGCGGAATGCCGCTTCGTAGGCCGCCGAGCCGGCGAGGTTGCGCGCGGTATTGGCCTCCAGCCCGCAGGGCTTGCCCTGATCGTAAAGCGTGGCGGCTTTGTAGGTCATCAGTTCCGCCGCCTGAAGGCGCATCCACACCGAGGCCAGCGGATGCTGGATCGCCTGGTTCTGGCCGATTGGACGGTCGAAGACGACGCGTTCGCGCGCATAGGCGGCCGCCTTTTCCAGTACGTACATCCCAAACCCGACCGCAGCCGCGGCGACAATGATCCGCTCGGCATTCAGCCCGTGGAGCAGGACCTTGAAACCCTCACCTTCCGCGCCGATGCGGTCCTCTTCGGGCACCTCCAGCCCATCAATGAAGATAGCGTTGGAGTCGACCGCCTTGCGGCCCATCTTGGCAATTTCATGCACGTCGATCTTGCTGCGGTCGAAATCGGTGTAGAACACTGACATGCCGTCGGTCGGTCGCTCGCAGTCCTCGATGGGCGTGGTCCGGGTCACCAGCAGGATGTGATCTGCGCGCTGTGCGGTCGAGGTCCAGACCTTGCGCCCGTTGACCACATACCCACCGTCTTCGCGTCGGCGCGCAAAGGTCGAGATATGCGTGGTATCAAGGCCGGCGTCCGGTTCGGTTACGCCGAAGCAGGAGCGGTGCTCTCCGCGGATCAGAGGCGGCAGCATTCGAGCCTTCTGTTCGTCGGTGCCGAAGCCGACCACCGGTTGCAGCCCAAAGATATTGATATGCACCGCGGAACTGGCCGCCGCGCCGTAACGCCCGATCTCCTGCATGACCAGCGATGCCTCTGTGATACCCAGGCCCGATCCGCCATACTGCTCTTCCATCGTGACGCCATAGAAACCGCCCTTTGCGATCTCGGCCGCAAAATCTTCGGGGAAGGTCCCGGTTCGTTCGCGTTCCAGCCAGTAGGCATCGTCGAAACGCGAGCAGATCCTGGCCACCGCGTCGCGGATGGCCCGTTGCTCTTCGGTGAGATCGAAATCCATGCGATCACTCCTTCTTCTGACGTGGGTGTGGTTCGCCCGAATGCTCGGGCGGGGCGGGTTCCGCCATATGCGGGCGCCAGGAGCCGGGATCTCCTGTGGCGAGATTGCCGAACTGGCGCTCGGCGGAAAAGACGTCGCTGCGGATCTGCACGAGGTGAGCCATGACCGGGCGGCCTTCGGGATCGAACAAGCGCGAGACCACATGGGCCACCGGCTCGCTGAGGGTGATGCCCAACAGGTGCGCGGTGGCGATGTCGGCCCGAACGATGGTGATGATCTGGTCGCCCGACAGATCCGTCATGCCGGTGTGGTCGCGCAGCAGTTGCGAATATAGCTGCGTTTCGTCAGCGCCCTCGGGCAGCATCTCGAAATAGCGTTGCGGCAGCCACAGATCGACCAGCGAATACGGCTGCTGCCCGGCGTGATGGCGCTTGCGCACATGAACCAGCGGCGTTTCCATCCCCGTCAGGTCGCGGCCAAGATCGGGAAGCTCCTTACAGGGCGCACGCGACAATATATCTATACGCACCTGTGCCCCGAGCGTCAGCGGATCGTAGGCGGGCGCACGTGGCTCGCTCTCCTCGGCCGCCGCAGTCACGAAGGTGCCCAGTCCGCGCGTGCTGTCGATCATGCCCTCATTGCGCAGAACCCCAAGAGCCTGGCGGACGGTTTCGCGCGCCAGGCCGTATTCGTCGCGCAGGGCCGGAAGGGTTGGCAACTGGCTGTGTATGGGCCAATCGCCGCAGCGAATCTTTTCGCGAAATAGGCTTGCGAGCTTGAGATACAAGGGGATGCCGTCACGCTGCCGAAGCAGTTCCCTGGCCGAGCCTTCCTCCGGGCGGGGACAGTGGCCGACGCCGGTGGTCCGGGTGCCGCTCAAGGCTGGTCGCCGGACCGAGGCACCGCTCCTGTCAGACCGTCGTTTACCGACGAGTCCTGCTCGGGTTGCACAACGACACCGGCCTTTATCAGTTGAGCAACCCTTTCCGGTGAGAAGCCGAACTCTTCCAGGATCGCCGTGCCCTGTGCGCCAAGGGCAGGTGCCGGAAGATCGGGGCCCATCTCGACGCCGCGCATCGTATAAGGGCTTCGGACCCGGCGCATCGGCCCCTGCTGGGGATGGTCATAATCTTCTATCAGGCCAACGGCGCGGACATGCGGATCGTCGGGCAGGTCCTCCATCGCCATCACTGGGGCATTGGGAATATCGAGGGCATCGAACAGCGCCTGCCACTCTGCGGTGGTCCGCTGCGGCAGGATATGCGTTACAACAAGTTCATAGAGTTCGGGAAAATGCCGCTGTGCGGTCGCCGCGTCGGTCATCATGGGGCCGTCGGCCACGTCGTCGCGACCCACAGCACGCAGAAACCGCTGCCATTGATCGAATTTGTAGATCCCGTGCGCGATGAAACCGTCGCTGGTTTGCGCTGGTTTGCGGAATGGACTCATGACCCGCGCATAGCCGAACCCGCCTTCCGGAGGCCGGAAGGCCGCCCCGTTGAAATGCTGGCTCAACATCACCGATATCATCGTTTCGAACATCGGCGTTTCGATGTAGCACCCTTCGCCGGTGGTGCGCTGCCGGAACAGGCCGGCCAGCATCGCCTGACCCAGCGCCAGCCCGGTGATCTTGTCGGCGGCCACCATCGGCACAAAGGCGGGGGCACCTGCGTTGCGCCCGTTGGCCTCGGCCAGACCCGACCGGGCCTGAATCAGGTCATCGAAGGCGGGCAAGTCGGCATAGGGCCCGTCCTGCCCGAACCCGATCGCGGCGCAGTAGACGATGCGCGGATTGACCTCCCGCACGGCGTCATATCCAAGACCCAGCCGCTCGATCGCAGGCACTCGCATATTGTGAACCACGATGTCCGCCTGACTCAGCATCTCCAGCAGCGCCGCACGCCCTTCGGGGGATTTGAGATCAAGCGCAATGCTGCGTTTGTTCCGGTTCACCGCCATCCACTGAGCGGTCATACCCGGCACGCGCGAGGCGCCGAGGCGCCGATAATAGTCGCCTTCCGGCGCTTCGACCTTGATCACATCAGCGCCGAAATCGCCCAGGAACTGGGTGGCGTAGGGGGCCAGGAGAATATGGCCCAGCTCTACCACGCGCACCCCGTCGAGCATTTGAAACATGATTCCCCCCCCCGGCACCGGATCGGCTGCACCGACCGCACGCTACAAAAGACTAAAAGACTGTATTGCTAGTTTTTTTGCACGGGGAGCGTTGACATGCAAGGGGGCCTTGCTAAGTTTGGCGCCACAATGAGGCTAAGGCGGCTCGTTTCCGGCGTGGAAATCGCCGATGGAAATGGCCCGAAATAGCGCCAAAAAAAAGGGGGGGGGTGGCCGCAATGGAACCGCCGAAGAAAAGGGGGGGCGCGCGCGGCCTGTTGGCCGTTTCGCGGGGGCTGGCCGTGCTAGAGACCGGGTTTGCGGCGCTGGCCTGTGTCGCACTGGCGGTGATCATGCTGATCGTGGTCGTGGATGTTGCGATGCGCTACGCGCTTTCGATGCCACTGGGCTGGTCCTACGACCTGATCGGTCTCTACCTTGTGGTCACGGTATTCTTCCTGATGCTGCCCGACACACTCCATCATCACGGGCACGTGGCAATCGATCTGTTCCAAAACATACTTCCGCGACGGGTTCGCCATCTGGGGCAGGCGGTGGGCTATGCTGCAGGGGCAGTTGTCATGGCGCTGATCGCGTTCGAGGCCTGGGGCCGCTTCCAGAGCGCCTATGCCGGGCAGGACCGGATCGCCGCGCTGGTCCCATGGCTGACCTGGCCGGCCTATCTGGTCGTCCTGATTGGCACCGCGCTGCTGACGCTGCGCCTGATCTACCGGGTGGTCGGGCACGCGTTTTCCATCTTCTCGCGCCACGATCTGGTTGAAATGCCGCCCCCGCCCGAGACCACCGCGCTCCAAGGGGAGGACGTCCTGTGACGGTGGCTCTGGTAATTGCGCTTCTGGCCGGGCTGCTTGTGATCGGGCTGCCGGTGGCCTTGGCAATGGCGATTTCGGGGTCTGTAGGGCTCTATCTGTTCGGCGGCATGGCGGTACTGGGCGGCATCCTGAAGACTGCACCCCTAAGTACCGCGAATTCCTACGAAATCATCACCATCCCGATGTTCATCCTGATGGCCGAATTCGTGATCATCTCGGGCGTGGCGCAAGATCTCTTTCGCGCTGCAACCATTTGGGTCGGCCGTCTCCGCGGCGGCCTGGCCATGGCTACCGCGGTAGCCGGGGCGGGCTTTGGCGCGATCTCGGGGTCGAGCACGGCAGCGGCGGCAACGCTGGCATCCACTTCGATCCCGGCGATGATCGACGAAGGCTACGACCCCAAGCTGGCCAGCGGCGTCGTGGCGATTTCGGGCACACTGGCGATGTTGATTCCGCCATCTGTGGCGCTGATTCTCTATGGGATCATTGCCGATGTCTCGGTCGGACAGCTGCTGGTGGCGGGGGTGATACCGGGGATTCTGGTCGCTCTGACCATCATGGCCACGGTCGCGGTTCTGGTGCGGATTGATCCCTCGGTCGCGCCTGCCGGCCAGCCTTACAGCTTTCGCGATAAATTTGCGTCGCTGTCGCGTGTCGGGCCAATGCTGCTGCTGTTCCTGGCCGTCACCGGCACGATCTACTCGGGCATTGCCACGCCGACCGAGGCATCGGGGATCGGCGCCTTCGGCGCGATGCTGCTGGCGCTGCACGAGCGCAAACTGGGATTCAGCCAAGCCTGGGGTTGCCTGAGACGGGCGGCGCAGACCACCTGCATGATCCTTTTCGTGATCCTCGGCGCGCATATCTTTGGCTATTTCTTCACCCTCACGCGGGTGACCAACGATTTGACCCAATGGATCGGCGGCCTTGGTATTTCGCCGATGGGGGTGATGGTGGTGATCCTGATCATCTACGTCTTTCTGGGTGCCTTCATGGACCAGATCGCCATCCTCATCCTGACGGTGCCGGTGCTTTTGCCGCTGGTCCTGTCGCTGGGCTTCGACCCGATCTGGTTCGGGGTGATCGTCGTGGTGACGGCCGAGGTCGGCATGGTCACTCCGCCGCTGGGCATGAATGTCTTTGTGGTGGCCCGATATACCCGGCGACCCTTGGGCGAAATCTTTCGCGGGACGTTTCCGCATGTTCTGGCGCATTTGCTGGTGATCGCGTTGCTCACTGCATTTCCCGTGCTGGTGCTGTGGCTGCCCTCGACAATGAACTGACGACGTCGGCCTGCGCAATAGCGCCAGTCCATAACCCTAAAAGACAGGAGGAGAATGAAATCATGACCAGAATATCCAAATTCCCATCGCCCTTACGGACAGCGGGCTGGGCCCTGAGCGTTGCCTTGCTACCGCTCGCCGTGCAGCCGGTTGCAGCGCAGGAGATCGAACTGCGCGCGGCCGACAGCCTGCCCACCGGCCATTACATTGCCCAGAGCCTGATCGAACCTTTCATGGAACGGGTGAGCGAGCGGACCGGGAAAACCGAGTTCGCGTACTTCCCGGCTCAGCAACTCGGCAAGGCCAAGGACCTGCTCTCGCTGACCCAGACCGGCGTGACCGATATCGGCTATGTCGGCCCCTCCTATGTCAGCGACAAGATGCCCCTTTCGGCGGTCGGGCAGTTGCCCGAGGCGTTTTCGACGTCGTGTGAGGGCACGATGGCCTATTGGGAGATCGCCAAGCCCGGCGGCGCGCTAGACCAGGCCGAATTCGCGCCGAACGGCGTGCGCCTGCTGATGGCGATGGTGCTGCCGCCCTACAACCTGCTGACGTCGAGCCGTGAGATCACCGGTTTGGACAGCATGGACGGCCTGAAGATCCGCAGCACTGGCGGCGCGCTTGACCTGACCGTCCAGAAAATCGGCGGCGTGCCGGTGCAGATGCCGGCGCCCGAAGTGCGCGAGGCGCTGTCGCGCGGGACGATCGACGCCGGGCTCTTCCCCTATCCCAGTGTCACCCCTTACGGAATGGAAACATTCCTTGACTGGGGTACGCAGGGGATGAACTTTGGTTCCTTTGTCGCGACCTACGTGATCAGGCAGGAAAAGTGGGACAGTCTGCCCGAAGACGTCCAGCAGGCGATCACCGAGATCGGCGAAGATTTGACTAGGGAAGGATGCGAAACTGCCGACCGCCAGAACCTTGAAGTCAAGCAGCAGATCGCCGAGGCGGGCGTGACCTTCGTTGACCTGCCCGCCGGAGATGTCGAAAAGCTGAACCAGATCCTGTCGACGGTTGGGTCCGAATGGGCCGAGCAACTCGATGCCCAAGGCAAGCCCGGAACCGAGATCCTGGAAGCCTTCCGGTCCGCGCTGAAAAGGAACTGATACCAGATCGTGGTCGGCCCGGCTCCTGTGTCGGGCCAGGCCACCAAAAACGCGCAGAAGTCAGCCGGTGGGTGCATCTGAATCCTGCCCTTCGACACTCAGCCTGGTCGTCCGTTATGCAGCTGAAGTCCGGGCGAGCCGTGCATACGTTCGGCCACATTGATCTGGCGTAGATGCGCCTCGCCGGTCCCGATCTCGGCGACGAGTTGATGCGCGAACGGCGCGGGCGAATTGGGTTTCGGCGATATGGCGCAGATGGGCGGCAGCGAGAGTGTCCGACCTTTTGTGTATGACTGATCCGGTCCATGCTTCATCGAAAGGACGCATGAATGACCATCTCGAAAGAAATCCTGGATGGATAACGTACAGGATCTTCCGCACATTTGATTCCGGCGATGGTTCCTTTCAGACTGGCTGACCCGGACGGTCAGAAGGATATACTTGGGACAACGATCATGCAGCGCCCGGCCCAACCGGAAGAAGTAGCCGGGGCGGTGCCGTTTCTGGCGTCCGACGAGGCATCCTATATGACCGGATCCGAAATGGTGGTCGATGGCGGCTATACCGCGCAGTAAAATGGGCGGAGCCGGAAGCTTGGGACAGGCGGGTCCGGTTGGCCGCGAACCGATCCTGGCCAGCCGGGCACCGGCTGCCCGCCTGGCCTGGTTCCGTCAGGCGTCGGCGCGCGGAAGGCGGATTTCGGACAGAACCTCCTCCGTGTGCTCGCCCAGCCGCGGTGGCAGCCGGCGCACCCGGCCGGGGCTGTCCGAGAACTGGACCGGTATCCGGAGCGTCACGACGGCGCCCTCTGTCGGGTGCTCGTGGCGCTCGAAATACCCGGTTTGAACCAGATAGGGATCAACCAGCAGATCCTCCAGGCTGTTGGCCGGTCCATTCGGCACGTCGGCCGCGTCGAACCGGCGGCGCCACTCGGCGGTTGTATTCCCCGCGATTGCCTCGGCGAGGAACCAATATAACTAGTCAATGTGATCGGTGCGCAACTCTGCTGTGGCAAATCGTGGATCGTCGCGCAGCTCGGGCCGGCCTATGGCGTCGAAGAGACGCAGCCACTGGTTGTCCATCGCCGCCATCACACAGATGTGCCCGTCCTGCGTTGGATAAGGCCGATGATGGGGCGAGAATACCCGGCTGTAACCCATGCCCAGATCGGGCCGGTCGAGCGTTGCGCCCCAGAGATGCTCGATCAGATTGAAGTTGACCATCGCATCCATCATCGGCACGTTTACCTGCTGCCCGTGGCCGGTGCGCTCGCGCCAGACGAAGGCCATCGCGATGGACGATGCCTGGATGTAACCGCATAGTTGTCGGCGATTACCGTGGGTAATAGCGCGGCTCATCGGTGGCCCGGGCCATCATCCCGGCTACGCCGCTGGCGCCCTGGATCACATCGTCGAAAGCAAGCCAGTCGCGGCGCTCACCATCCAGCCGGAAGCCAGAAGACGAGGCATGAATGATGCGGGAATTGACCGCGCGGATCGCCTCGTAGTCGACGCCCAGCCGTTCGGCGGCGCCGGGGCGTATCGAATGCACCAGCACGTCCGCGGAACGCACCAGATCAAGGAGCGCGGCCCGCGCGTCGGGTTTCTTCAGGTCGAGCACGACCGAGCGTTTGTTGCGGTTTGTATTGAGGAACAGTGCCCCCATCTTCGGGTTGCGCGACGGTCCCACCTGGCGTGTGTAGTTGCCGTCGGGTGACTCGATCTTGATGACGTCGGCCCCCATGTCGCCGAGGATCTGGATCGCCACCGGTCCAAGCACGTTGACCGAAAGATCAAGCACCCTGTAACCCGCAAGCGGTCCGTCCCCCTCGGCTGGCTGCTGCGGCTGACTGTCCATTTTCTTTTCCCTTTGCGGTATCGCACCCTTCGAGTCAGCAATGCGCGCCGTAGTCTGGCGGTCAGTCGACCCGCGACCCAAGGGCGCAGCGCCGCGAGCGAAGCTTGCGATCGCTGTATTGCTGTTCTGACGGCGTGCGTGGTCGTGGCGCTTCCGTGACGAACTTGTCCCATAGGGCCTCCTTCCATTCCTGCGAAAGGATCACACCATTAAACCGTGGGATCAAACACCTAAGCCGAAGAAATCGTGATGCCGGCGATCGTCGCCATGTCGGGAGCGATCGCCGTGACCGGACAGGATGCGCAAAAGGGGATCGCAGTTGCCCTTGAGCACATCAACGCCGATGGCGGCGTCGCCGGTCGGCCGCTGAAGATCCAACTTTACGACACACAGGGCAATCCCGGGGTGGTGCGCCAGGTGATGGAGCGGTTGACCCGCCTCGAGCGGGCTCCGGTCATCCTTGGCTGCGAGATCAGCGCAGGCACATCGGCTGCGGCGCAGTTCGCCGAGCAGGCGCGGGTTCCTCACCTGAACTCGCCGGCGGTGTCGGCCGAGCTCCTCGAGCGCGGTTACAAATGGTATTTCTCCGATCAGATCACAGCCGATACCGAGGCGGCCACGGTCGTGGAATTCTTCGAACACCTGATGACGCAAGGCGACGTCGTCCCGGCGTTGCTTTATGAAGACAGCCCGCGCGGCGCCGGAACCATCGAGCGGATCGAAGTTCTGCTGGAGGAGCGGGGCATCGAGATCGCCGCCAGCGCGCCGTATTCGCGCAGCGATCGCAACCTTCTGCCGCCGGTCAAGCGGGTGCAGACATCGAGTGCCAACATGGTGATCTGGGCCGGCTACACCGAAGATGTGGTGACCAAGCTCCAGGCAATGCAGCAGCATGACTTCAAGCCCTACATTGTCGGAATCAGTGGCGGTCCGGTTGATGTGCGCACCCCGCAACTGGTGGACAGGGGCTTCGTCGAGGACGTCAATCTCAGCACGGTGGACTACTTAAATCCCGACATGGACCGCGCCCAGCGTTTTGTGAAGGCTTACGAGTAACGGCACGGCATCGTGCCGTCAAGCTATGCGTCGATGTGCAACCGCGGTGTCTACACGCTGAAGGCCGTGCTGGAGAAGACGCTTGAGTCCGGCCAGAAACTGACGACCGAGAACCTTCGCGCCGCCATCCTTAAGATCGACATCCCCGGCGATCAGCTGATCTCGCCGTTCTCGCGGATCAAATTCGACGAACACGGCAGGAACGTCGGATCGCAGAACCTGATCGCGCAATGGAAGAACGGCGGCACGAAAAAGGTCACGATCTGGCCGCCAGAGGTGGCTGTGGAAGAGCCCAATCCTCTGAACTGATGCGAAAACTATAACCGGGGCCCAAGATGAAGCTGTCGATCGAGTCTCTCGTCTCCGGTTACGGTCTGCTCGACGCGCTCCACGGCGTCAGCATCGAGATCGGCCGAGGGCGAGGTCGTGGCTGTGATCGGACCGAACGGCGCGGGCAAATCCACCCTTCTGCGCACGATTTCGGGCCTTGTGGCCGCCCGTTCCAGAGCGATCCGCCACGATGGCAAGGAAATCGGCGGTTTTGCCGCCAGCGAGATTCCGCGCCTCGGCCTCGTCCATGTTCCTGAGGCGCGGCACGTCTTCGGGTCACTCACGGTCGAGCAAAATCTGATCGTGGGTGCGAGCGCCGCACTCGACGCGAAAGACCGAAAGGACGCCCTTTCCGATGCTGAGCCAGAAGGCCCGCGAACTTGCCGGAGGGCTCTCAGGCGGTCAGCAGCAGATGCTGGCGATCGGGCGCGCTTATGGCCCGGCCCAGCATGATCATGCTCGACGAGCCGTCGCTCGGCCCCGCGCCTCTGATGGTCGAGCAGATGTACGAGGCCCTCGACGGTCGGCGCCGCACCGGCCTGAGCATTCTTCTGGTGGAACAGGATGTCTACATGGCGCTGGATTTCGCCAGCCGCGCCTATGTTCTGGAAAACGGGACAATCGCCCTCGCCGCAGCCTCTGACGTCTTGCGCCACGACGATCACGTGCGCCGTTCGTATTTGGGAATCTGACCCGCCCTGTGCCCGCATTCCGCCTGCCATTCAGACCGGCAGCGGCGACAGACCGTGCGCAAACTGCGGACCGATCAGCCCCGTAGCGCCGAGATGCCCAGGGCCCCCTGTGCCAGAAGCAGCGCCTGAAGCTGGTTGGTGCCTTCAGCGATCGTGAGATGTCGCACATCGCGATAATAGCGCTCGACGGGGAAATCACGGGTGTATCCGGCCCCGCCGTGCACTTGCAGGGCAGTCTCGCAAACCCGCAGAGCCGTATCGGAGTTGTGACGCTTGGCCATGGAACAGGCCCGGCCGCGATCCGGTGCCCCGCGATCCAGCGCGTCAGCGGCCCGGCACGCCAGCAACCGCGAGGTTTCCACGCCAGTCAACATATCTGCGATCATCTGCTGGACCAGTTGAAACCCGCCGATCTTGCGTCCGAACTGTTCTCGCGCGCCCGCATATCGCAGCGCCGCCTCATAGGCGGCAATTGACAGGCCCAGGCAGGTGAAAGAAACGAAACAGCGCCCCACGTTCAGATAATGCTTGGCGATGGCGAACGCCTCGCCCTCGGCGCCGATCAGGTGGTCTGCGGGCAGCAATACGTCCTCAAACAGCAGCTCGCCTAGCGGGCATGAATTCATGCCCATGCTGCGGACCTCTCGGGTTGAAAACCCTGCTGTTCCCGCCTCGACCACGAAGGCCGATACCTCCGCGCGTTCGCCGTCGCCCGACCGCGCGAAAACCACCCCGAGATCGGCCCCGGTCCCGTTGGAGATATACAGTTTGCGTCCGTTCAGCCGCCAGCCATCACCGTCGCGCCGGGCCCGTGTTTCCACGTTGCTGGCGTCCGAGCCGACGTTCGGCTCGGTCAGCGCAAAAAAGGCTGTCTTGCGACCCGAAACCAGATCGCCCAGCCACCTTGCCTGTTGCTCCGGCGTTCCATGCTGCGCGACGATCATCAGGACAAGGTTCGACGTGCTGACGATGCTGCGCAGCGACGGCCATACCTGAGACAGCTCGCACAGCAGCGCGCAATATGTCAGATAATCAAGCCCGGCACCGCCTTGCGCCTCTGGCAAAAGACCGCCCAGCAGGCCGAACTCGCCCATCTTCTGCAACACTTCGGGCGGCGGCGGACGGTGGGCATCCTCGTGCGCCTCGACCAGGGGCGCCACCTCGGCGTCAAGGTATTTGCGGAAGCTGCGCCGCGCCGTTTCCTGCCAGTCGTCCAGCTCAAACTGCATCGGTCCTCACTCCAGCTTTTCGGCTTGGTCCAGAATTTCGGCCTGATGCTCGCCCACTGCCGGGACGTGGCCCGCCGGATCACTCATCCCAGCCATCGGCACCGGGAAGGCCATCACCTGGGCCGCGCCGGCTGAGCGCACCATCCCGCGCGCCTTGAGCTGCGGGTCCCGGGCCAGATCCTCCAGCCCGTTGACCGGGGCGAAGGGAACATCCTCGGCCTCGAAGATCTCCGCCCAATGCGCATAGGGACGCGCGGCGATCAGCGGGGTCAGGGCGGCGCGGATATCATCCGTGCGGTCGGTGCGTGCGGCGAAGTCGTCAAGCGCAGGATCGTCGAAGCCCGTCATCCCGGTGGCACGGATCAGGCGGCGGAAGAAATGCGTCTCGATCGCGCCGATGGTGATGTATTTACCGTCGGCGGTCGCGAAGATACCATAGGCGGCGCGGCGCAGGATATCGGCCTTTGTGATCTCGCGCCCGGCCTGGCGTCCGGCGTCCCACACACCGTAGCGCGGGGCGACCCAGCTGGCCAGCGCGTCGGTGATCGCCACGTCCAGATACTGGCCCCGCCCCGTGGCGTCGCGTCCGTGCAACGCAGCAAGAATGGTGATGATGGCATACATGGCTGCCGAGAGATCCCCGATCGGCACGCCCGTCGTGTATTCAGGCGGTCCGTCGGGCGCGCCCGAGATCGCCACCGCGCCCGCCATCGCCGCGTAGTTCAGATCATGCCCCGGCCAGTCGCGCGCCGGCCCGGTCTGACCATAGCCGCTGACCGAACAGTAGACGAGGCCGGGATTGAGCGCCGAAAGCGTCTCATAGTCGATGCCCAGCCGCGCGGTCACGCCCGGGCGATAACCCTCGATCACGACGTCCGCCCGTTTGGCCAGCCGCAGGAAAGCCGCGCGGTCTGTGTCATCCTTTAGGTTCAGGGCGATGCTTTTCTTGCCGCGGTTCACGGCGGCAAAGAGGCCGGGGAACATGGCGCGCGCGGCGTCGCCCGCAGGACGTTCGACCTTGATGACCTCGGCCCCCATCTCGGCCAGTTGCTGCGTTGCATAGGGCCCAGGCAGAAGCTCGGTCAGATCGAGAACGCGAAGCCCCGAAAGCGGTGCAGTGCCGGTCATTTTTGCTCTCCTGTGCTGTCTGCGCGGTCCGGGTCGGCAATCCCGGCGCATTCCGCCGAGTCGTCCTGTTCCAGGATCATGTCCCAGATCTTCTGACCCTGCGGATTTTCGAGCTCTTCCATCAGATGCGCCAGAAGCCCGGCGGATCGGCCAATCAGGGCGAAGGCCCGCGCCCAGATCGGGGCAAGCCCCATGTCCGAAACGGTGGCCCCGACCGCGCCGGCGGCGTTGATGGGCAGCAGACGTCCATATTCCTCGCGGGCGGCGGCCTCGACGGCCGCCATGAAGCGCCAGTGCCGCCCGTCGAACCCATTCTCGCCGGCGATCCGGCGCAGGACCGGCGTGCGGGGGTCGCCGTCGACATGGATCGGATGACCGAGGCCTGGCACGATCCGGCGCGCCGCGCGAAAGGCGCGCACGGCCTCTTGCGCGCGGGCGGCATAGGCTGCGTCGTCGTCGCTGTCGGACAGCTCGCCGATCTCGTCGCGGGTAAAGGCCGCGGCGTTCTGCATGGTGCCGAGAAAATGGTTCCCCGCGCCCAGCAAGCCCGCGGCCACCGCACCCTGAAGCGATTCCGGCGCGCCGAGAATGGTCATCCGCGCGGCGATGGCGCTGGGGGTAAGGCCGTGATCGGTGGCGGTGACGATGATCGCGTTGGTCATCGCGCGGGTGCGGGCATCCGGCTCTTTCCCCGTGGCGGTGAAATAGATCATGTCGACGAAATCCATCTTGCCCAGGATCTCATCGGCCAGATCGCGCCCGCGCACATAGATGCGGTCGCGGGTGGTGAAACCGATGTCCGTCTTTACCGTCATTGCCTTGCCTTTCCTTCTATCTCGGTCGGAGCGCGCAGGATCACCGCGTCAAGCACCGTCGCACCCGCCGGACCGGCGCGCACCGGATTGAGATCCATCTCCGCGATGTCGCCGCGCGCACCCAGGGCGGCCAGGATCACGAGAAGATCGGCCAGCGCGCCCAGATCGGCGCCGGGGCGGCCGCGCAGCGGACCCAGCAGTGCGCGTCCGCGGATCTCGTCGATCATCGCCAGCGCCTCGTCCCGCCCAAAGGGCGCGGCGCGGTGCGTGACGTCAGAAAGCGCCTCGACCATCACGCCGCCGAGGCCGAAGCTCACCACCGGGCCGAACACCGGATCGCGGTGCAGTCCCGCCATCACCTCGACGCCCGGCCCCTGTTCCATGCGCTCAACCAGAGCGCGCTCCAGCCTGTGCCCCTGTGCTGAAAGCGATGTCATCATCGCGCCCCAGGCCGCCGCCAGCGCCTGCTCATCCATCAGCCCGACGGCCACGGCCCCGGCTTCGGTCTTGTGCAGAAGACCGGGCACCAGCGCCTTGAGCACCACCGGAAAGCCGATCCCGCGCGCCGCCTCGCCTGCCTGTCTGGCACTGGTCACGACCCGTCCTTCGGGCACGGTCAGACCCAGGTCGGCCAGCACCGCCTTGGCGGCAGCCTCGTCAAGCTCGCCGGGCGGAAATGCGGGTAGAGCAAGCGTGGAGGTCCCCGAGGGGCTCCAGTCGCCGCGCCAGATCAGCCGCTTCAACGCCGTCACTGCCTTGCCGAGGCTGCGAAAAGGCGCCAGCCCTGCCGCGTTCAGCGTGGCATAGCCAGCGGCGCGATGCCCGCTCATCCAGACCGGCAGGAGCAGAGCCGGGCTGTCCGGCGCCAGCGCGACCATGTCGTCGGCGGACCGGTCGGTGATCGGGCCGTAGTCGGCGGGAATCGGCAGAAGCACAACATCGGTGGCCGGGTCCCGCGCCACCAGCGACAGGCAATCGCGGTTGAGCTTGTCTTGGGTGAAGACCTGGGTGGTCAGGTCCACCGGGTTATCGACCGCCGCATAAGACGGGGCCAGCGCACGCAACCCCGCGCGGGTGCCGGGGGCCAGTTCGGACAGGATCAGCCCGGCGCTGCCCACCATATCGGCGGCCAGCGCCGCTGTGCCACCCGAGAAGGAATAGACGCAGATCCCCCGCCGCGGGGCGATGCCGACGCGCTCGAACAGCGCCACCGTATCGATCAATTCGTCCAGATCCTCCACCTCGACGATGCCATGCTGGCGAAACAGTGCCGAGGTGACCGCCGCCGATCCGGCAAGCGCGGCGGTGTGCGAACGGGTGGCAGCAACGCCATAGTCCGACTTGCCCACCTTCATCGCCACCACCGGCTTGCCGGCGCGAGCAGCGGCGCGGGCAGCTGCCAGAAAGCGCGGCCCGTCGCGGAAGCCTTCGGCGAGAAGGGCGATTACCTTTATGTCGGGATCGCCCACCATGTGGTACACGACATCGGCCATGGTCAGGTCGGCTTCGTTGCCGGTAGAGCACCACAGGCCAACGCCGATACCCCGTTCGCTTGCCTGGATGAAGGCGCGGCCAAGTCCGCCGCCCTGGGTGACAAGCCCAATGCCGCCGCCCAGCGTGTCGTTCTTGAATACCGGTGAAAAGGTCAGCCCAAGGCGGCGGTTGATGTTGCTCAGCCCTGGCGAGTTCGGCCCGTAGATGCGCATCCCGCTTTGCCGGGCGATTTCAGCCATCTCGGCTTCGACGGCACGGCCCTCATCCCCGGTTTCGCCAAAGCCAGAGGTGAAGACCACCGCAAACCCCGTTCCTGCTGCCGCGCAATCGCGCAAGGCGCCCACCACCGCATCGGCTGGAAGGCACACCACCGCCACATCGACGGGGCCAGGCAAGGCCGACATTGCAGAATAGGCGCGCAAACCATGCACCCTTTCACGCCCGGGGTTGACCGGAAAGATCTGCCCATCGAAGTCGGAATGCTCGGCAAGGTTCAGCAAGGTGTCGCTGCCCACGCTACGGGGCCTTTCACTGGCGCCCAGGATCGCCACGCTGCGTGGCGACAAGAGCCGCGAAAGATCGGGAAAGTCGCGGGCGACCACCGGCTCAGCCACCTTGCGGCGCCCGCCGGACGAGCAGTTTCCAGACCCCTTCCACCACGGTTTCGCCACGCTGGTTGATGACCTCGCGCCGGAACGACAGGATGCCGCGTTCGGGTTTCGAAGTCTCGCGCTTCTCGGCTACGGTAACGCGCACGCCAATCGTGTCGCCGATGAAGGTGGGGTTGGGAAAGCTGCACTGCATGTCGAGCAACCCCAGAAGCGAGGGTTCCAGGAACGTGTTCATCAGCATCCGCGTGGTCAGCCCGGACATCACCGACACCACCAGAAGCCCGTGCGCGATACGCTGGCCAAAGGCCGAATCGGCGGCATATTCGGCATCGACGTGCAGCCGGTTGAAGTCGCCTGACAGGCAGGCGAAATTAGCCACGTCGGCCTCGGTGATGGTACGGGTGGGGCTATCGAACTGGTCGCCTTCGTTCAGGTCCTCCCAGTAGAGTTGCTGGCCCTTGAGGGCCGAAAGATCGGGCCGTGTCATTGGGTTTCCTCCTCTGGCAGCGCTAGCACTGCCTCTTTCAGTTCAGCCTTGAGAACGCGGCCGGTCAGGTTGCGCGGCACCGCCGTCATAAAGACCACGCGCCGCGGGCGCTTGTATCGGTCAAGCCGGGTTTCGGCATGGGCGATCACATCGGCCGCTGTCAGCTGCGCGCCCGGCGCGGGCACGATCACTGCGCAGATCGCCTCGGTCCAGTGCGGATCGGGCAGGCCGATGCAATGCGCCTCGGCAATCGCCGGGTGGCCGGCCAGCGCCTCCTCGATCTCGGGGGCGTAGACATTGATGCCGCCGCTCTTGATGATGTCGCGCTTGCGACCCGTGAACCAGAGCAGCCCTTCGTCGTCGATCCGGCCCAGATCGCCCACGGTCAGATAGTCGCCGCGCCGGGTTTCAGCGGTCAGCGCCTCATCCTTGTAATACCCGTCGTAGCGGCTTTCGCTGCGGGTGCAGATCTCGCCGACCTCGCCCTGCGGCACCTCGTTTCCATCGTCGTCCAGCAGTTTGAGTTCCACCCCGAAGAAGGGGCGGCCGACGCAGTTGCCCGCAAGGTTGCGGCGCAGATCCCGAGCGGTCAGGTTGGCATAGGGTCCTGCTTCGCTGGAGGCGGCATAGATCATCAGCGCATCGCCGAACTTGTCGAGCGCGGCACGCTTGAGGTCGAGATACATCTCGCCGCCGCCAGATTGCAAAGTCCCCAGCGACGACAGATCGGCGCTCGCGAACCCCTCGGCCTCGACCATCCGCTGGAGCATGGCGGGCAGCAGCATGGTGGCGGTCAGCCGCTCGTCTTCGATCAGCCGTAGCGCGGCGGCCCCGTCGAAGCGGCGCATCAGATAGACGCTGGCACCCAGATAAAGCGGCAGCAGCGTATAGGTGCAGCCGGCCGACAGGCAGATCGGCAGCGCCGACAGCGCCCGGTCGTCGGGGCGGAAACGCTGCTCGATGGCGCGTTCCTCCATGCCGAAGAGACTGCGCAGCGCGCCCTTGGGCTTGCCGGTGGTCCCCGACGTGTGCAGCATGATCGTGGTGCCGTCCTGCCCTTGCGGCGGATCGGGCGGTGTGTCTGCCAGAAGGTCCGACAGGCGCGGCAGTCCTTGCGGGGCCCCGTCGCCGATGGTGACGATGTCGTCCACCACGGTCCGGAACAGATCGGCATGATCCAGCGCCGCATCGCCCAGCAGCAGGGTTTTGCTGTCCGAGCGGGCAACCACATCGGCCATGACTTCGGGCGCGATGCGATAGTTGATCGGTGCGGGAATTGCGCCTAGCCCCGTCACCGCCACATAGGCGGCAAGGAAATCGGGATGATTTTCCGAGATCACCGCCACCTTGTCGCCCGGTCCGATGCCGCGCCGCGCCAGCACCGTCATCATCCGTTCCACCCGGTCAAGGAAATCCGTATAGGTCTGGCTCCTCCCCTCGAACACCACCGAGGGTTTCGTGGGGAACCGCCGCGCGTTCAACCTCAGGGCCTGGAGAAAGGTCATCGGCATGGCCGCCTCCTCAGGTGAAGGCCGAGATCCCGAGAACCTCGCGCCCTATGATCAATGTCTGGATTTCCGATGTGCCTTCGGGGATCAGCCCGCCGCGCGTGTCGCGGAACAACCGTTCGACGGGGTAGTCGGTCGAATAGCCCAGCCCGCCGTGCGCCTGCAGCGCCATCGAGGCCACCTCATGCGCCGCCTCGCTGGCATAGAGCTTGGCAATCGAGCATTCCTTGCGCCCAGGCAGACCCGCGTCCAGCGCTTGGGCGGCACGGTCAGTCAACGCGCGCGCCGCTTCGGTGCGGATGGTCATGTCGACGATCAGCTTCTGCACCAGCTGATAGCTTCCGATCACGTTGCCGAACTGCTTGCGCGTCTTGACGTAATCGGTGGACAGGTCCAACGACCGCTGCGCCGCGCCCACCGCGCCCGCCGCCACGTTGAGCCGGCCATAATTCAACCCCGTAAGGATCGCCTTGAGGCCCTTTCCCGCAGGACCCAACAGGTTTTCCTTTGGCACCTTTGCGTCTTGAAAGGCCAGCTGCGATGTCGCGGTGGCCTTGATGAACATCGTGCCCACCCGCGAAGCTTCGAAATCGGTCTCCTCGAGGTCCACGATGAACAGACTCAGATCGCCATCACAGCCTTCCGTGAATGTCCGTGCCACCAGGATTCCGACCCGGCCGTTGACGCCGTTCGTCGTCCACAGCTTGCCGCCATTGATCAGCCAGTGGTCGCCCTTGTCCTCGGCGCGGGTCTGCACCGAGGCAACATCAGAGCCGTGGTCGGGTTCGGTGATCCCCACCCAGACCGGCATCTGGCCAGCCATGACGGGTTTCAGCCACTTTTCCTTCTGGCGCGCATCGCCCAGGTGGTGGAACAGTGCGATCACGATGTTCACGGTGTTGAGCAGAACCCGGAGTGAAAGCCAGCGGTATCCTGCTTCCTCCATCATCATCGCCCAGGTGCGATAGCTGAGGCCGTAGCCACCGGCCTCTTCCGAGAGAAGCCCGCCAAGATAGCCGAACTGGCGTAGCTCGCCCATTATCGCCCAGGGCAGATCGCCCGTCGCCTCGCATTGCGAGATGCGCTCTTCGGTCAGCTCGCGCGCCATGAAGCCCCGGATGCTGTCTCGCAGCATCCGCGTCTCTTGATCCTCGACACAGGCGGAGGCCGGGACATGTTTAGCCATATCGCCCCCCGGTGATGTGAAGCGTCTCGCCCGAGATGTATTCCGCCGCATCCGAGGCGAGGAACACCACGCCGTTGGCGATGTCGCGTTCGTTGCCAAGGCGCTGCACGGTATTCATTGCCAGAGCGCGCGACTTTATCCGGTCGTAGTTTGGAAGCGCCTCGATCATCTCGGTGGCGATGAACCCCGGCGCGATGGCATTTACGGTGACATTGAAGCGCCCCTGTTCCATCCCCAGCGCCCGGGTGAAGCCGATGATGCCGGCCTTGGCGGCGGCATAGTTGGTCTGTCCCGGATTGCCGAGATAGGCGCGAGAGGAGATGTTGATCACCCGGCCCCACTTCTGTTCCATGAAGTACGGCACCACGGCGCGCGAGCAGGTATAGGCACCCTTCAGGATCACGCCCACAACAGCGTCCCAGTCCTGTTCGGGCATCTTGGTGATGTAGTTGTCGCGCGGAAATCCGGCATTGTTGACCAGGATGTGGACGGCGCCAAATGCTTCGATCGTGCGCGAGACGAGGGCTTCGACCTGTGCCTCGTTCGTGACATCGCAGACCACGCCGATCGCGTCGTATCCGTCGGCCTCAAGAGCGGCGCGGGTGGCTTCTGTGGTTTCGGGGTCGATATCGGTGATCACCACCTTCGCCCCCTCTTCGGCCAGCGCGCGGGCGGTCACTGCGCCGATCCCGCGACCCGATCCGGTGACGATAGCCACCTTGTCCTTTAGTCCCAGTTCCAAGTTACGCTCCTTCAGGTTGTCAGTATTCGCCCGAGAACACGGTTACGATCTCGGGAAAGAATGCGATCAGGGCCAAGACCGCGAACTCGGCCAGCACGAAAGGCAGCACCCCGACAAAGACCCGTTTAAGAGGTACGCCGGTGATCGAGCTGGCGACGAAAACGTTCATTCCGATTGGGGGGGTAATCAGCCCGATTTCGACCGTTTTGGTCACCAGGATGCCGAACCAGATCGGCGAATAGCCAAGCTCCATGACCATTGGAAAGACGATCGGCATGGTCAGGATCAGGATCGCCAGCTGATCCATCACGCAGCCCAGCAGGATGTAGATCAGGATCAGGATTAAAATCACCACGCCCGGCCCGATCTCAAGCCCTTGCACGTACGAAACCAGCGCCTGCGGTGCCATGGTCAGGGTGACAAAATAGCCGAAAATGTGCGCCCCGATAATAATGGTGAAGATCATTGCAGTCGGGCGCGTTGTACGTTCGAGCGCCCCCATGAATTCGCGCCAGCCCATACGTCTGAGCAACACGGCGGCAATCATGATCGCGCCAAAGCAGCCGACCGCGGCGGCTTCGGTCACGGTGACAGCGCCAGAATAAATCCCGGCCACGACAAAGACGAACAGCAGAACCACCGGCCAGATGTCGCGCAGTGACGCGAAGCGCTCACGCCACCCATGGCTTTGCACTGGTGGCGCCAGATCGCGGTTCAGCGTCGCCCAGACCATCGTGATCCCGGCAAAGCTGAGCGCGGTAATGAGACCCGGCAGAATGCCGGCAATGAACAGCCCGCCGATCGAGGTTTCGGTGATGATACCGTAAACCATCAGCACAACCGAAGGCGGGATCATGATCGACAACGTCCCGGCGGCCGCAACCGTGCCTACGATCATGCCGCGGTCATAGCCATATTTCTCAGCCTCGGGCGCGACGGTGCGCGCCATCGTGGCCGTCGCCGCGGTGGACGAGCCCGAAACCGCCCCGAAGCCTGCGCTGGTAAAGACCGTGGCCACGGCCAGTCCGCCGGGCAAATGGCCCACCCACCTGTTGGCGGCGCGGAACATGTCCGACGAAATCCGACTGGCCGACAGGATCTCGGCCATCAAGATGAACAAGGGAATGGCGGTCAACAGCCAAGAGGCGGTGTTGCGATACGGGGCCACCGACAGGATGCCGAGCGCCAGATTGAGCCCGCCGATCAGATACAGGCCGACGGTGCCGGCGATGCCCATCGCGAAGCCTATCGGCATCCCGACGACGAGAAGCCCCGCCAGCAATAGCGACACAGGTGCAAGAAATTCCATACTCAGCCAATCCGATCCGAAGCGCCGCGAAGGTGCTGAACGTCACCCGCCGCATTTACGAGAAGGCGCAGAACGATCAGCACGCAGCCAATCGGCGCAATCACAAGCGTGGTGACGAGAGGCGCGTCGATGTCGCCGGATGTGCGATATCCGAAGTCCCACGCCTTAAGCGCCTCGCGCGAGGCACCGTAACAGATCAGCGCAAAAAACGCGGCCGCTGCCAATCGCAAGACGACATTGAAACCGGCCCGCAGCCCTTCGGGCAGAGCATCAAACACTATCCCCACTCGCACGTGGCCATCATACATTTCCAGATAGCTCAGGCTTCCGAACACGATGATGGGCATCAGATATAGCTCTGTAGCGCCAATGACCCCTTCGATCGGGTCATTCAGGATATAGCGCGTAAAGACCTGTATGAGGATCAGCACCAGCATGACCATCATCGCAGCGCGCGACAGCCAGTTCATCCCGGTATCCACCCGGTCCATCGCTCGGCCCAGAGGACCGTGCAATCCAACTCTCGGCGACGGCACGGCGTCCTCTCGGGGATCAAGATCGTGACGGGACACGGTTGCGCGCCTTACTGCGTCTGGTGCTTTTCGATGTTCGCACGAAACATCTCCAGCACTTCGCCCGCAGGCAGTCCGCGCTCTTGCAGACCAGAGACCCAGGCATCGAACACCGGCGCTGTGGCCGATTTGACCTTTTCGCGCTGCGCTTCATCCAGAACGATGACCTCGATACCGCTGTCCCGCATCTTGTCCTCAAGCTCGGCGGCCGATCGGTCGGTTTCTTCGGCAACTCGCTGCATCGCCTCCTGCGACGCCTGTTGAATGGCCTGTTGATGCTCTGGCGACAGATCCTGCCAGACCTCCTCGCGGATCGCGTAGGGCGCCCAATACACAAAAACATCCAGACCCAGAACGGCGGTATCGATTACCTCGTCCAGCTTGTAGGAATAGATGCTGGTGGTGGGAAAGATCGTGCCGTCGACGGTGCCGGTGCGGATGGCCTGATAGGTTTCCGGGCTGGGAATATCAACCGGCGCGCCCCCTAGGGCCTTGACCGACTCCGCCATGTTCCCGGCAATGGTTTTCAGTTTCAGCCCTTTGATGTCATCAATGCCGCTAACATCCTGGTCGCGGGTGAACAGGTTGTAGGTCGAGGTCATTACACCCCAGACTGGGCGCATCCCGTTGGCCAGGAAGTCGTTTTGCAGGATCGGATCCGACGTCACCGTTTCAAAAAAAGCGGGCGTCCCGACAACGCTCTGCGAGAAAAGGCCAGGAAGCGTGTGCACGCCCGCCAGCGGCATCGTGCCCCCGTTATAGGCCGGCGGAACATAGCCGATGTCCACCACGCCTGTCTGCACCATCGAGAACATATCGCGCAGCGAACCCAACTGACCGGCACCGAAATACTGAAACTTGACCTCGCCATCGGTCAGCTCGGTTACGCGGTCCATCCAGTAGGTGGTGCCGGTCTCGACGATGTAGTGGCCGGGCGGAAAGGTATCTGCAACCTTGAGTGTCACTTCGGCCGCCGCAATTTGCGGCATCGTTCCGACCGCGATCACCAGCGCCGCCCCTGCGGCAAACCGATCGAGTTTTGTGTTTCTTGTCATGGCAGTCTTCCTCCCTGTGGCGTTGTCGATCAGCGCACCATGGTGCGGTGAACCGGTCAATGTTTATGGGTGGCCGGGAGCGCAACTGTCGCGAGATCACACATATATGCGAATACGCGAACTGAATCCGCGGCGACGCAACAGAGAAGATCGAACGCCAATCGTGGGTGGGAATCTCCAGCGCTTTCACGGCCGAAAGAAAGGATTCCGTGGCCTGCCGATCAACAGTAAGCGGCGGCTGCGCCCCACGTTGTAGATGAGCTCCGGCACTGCGAGGTGATATCCATCTCATGATGGGGAGTGTGTTTCGCAATGTGCGCGACAAATTCGTTTCTCAGATCTCTGGGCGTCGAGATCTACGGGTCAGGTCATCGGCGCTGGCCGGACGACGTGAAGGCTCGCGCTGTGGCAGAGACTTTGGAGCCGGGAGCGACCGTGAATGCGATTGCCGAGCGATATGACATCCGCCCAAACCAGCTCTCGGCTTGGCGGCGTCTGGCAAAGCAGGGCCAGCTGGTTCTTCCTCCGGCGGAACTCGGAGAGCCGGTCTTCGCGCCTCTGGTCATTTGCGATCCGACTGAGACGCCCGAGCTTTCCGACGCGAAGCCCCAGCAGGTGATCCGGATCGTCAAGGGAACAACCCGGATCGAGCTGTCTTCTGACACGTCGGCAGGTCAGATCGCCGCGATCGTGCGCACTCTGGAAGCGCCTGCATGCTGATGCCGTCTCAAGGGGTCCGCATCCTGGTGGCGACGAAGCCGGTAGACTTCCGCAAGGGGCATGATGGACTGGCAGCCTTGGTGCAGTCGACCTTGACCGAAGATCCGTTCACCGGGACGGTCTTTATCTTTCGGGCGAAGCGCGCAGACCGGATGAAGATCCTGTTCTGGGACGGCAGCGGTCTCGTCATGGCCTACAAACGGCTGGAGGAGAGCACCTTCACCTGGCCCGCGATCCGGGATGGTGCGATGACCCTGAATCGCGCCCAGTTCGAGGCGCTGTTCGCCGGGCTGGACTGGCGGCGGGTGCGGTCTCTGGAGACGCGCGCCCCCGCTGTGGCAGAGTGACTCAGGGCGGGGAAAGCCGGCCTGACAAACGCAGGAGCGGGATATGATGCCGCCATGTCCAGCGCCCTATCCCTCGACCTGTCGGCCATTCCGGAAGACCAGCGTGACGCTGTTCTGGCCGTCCTGCGCGAGCGTGATGCACTCAGGGAAGCCAACAAGCGCCTCGAGCACCTCGTCGCCGAACTGAACCAGGTCGTGCATGGCAAAAGGTCCGAGAAACTGAGTGAGGACGAGCGGCAGCTGGCCTTCGAAGATCTGGAAACTGCCGTCGTCGAGGCAGAGGCCCAGCAGGATGAAGACGCCACGGCCTCGTCCGGTCCGCGGCGATCCAAGGTCGCCCGCCGCAATCGGGGCAATCTGCCTGAGAGCCTCCCCCGGATCGAGCAGATGATCGAGCCGGCCAGCCTGGAGTGTCCCTGCGGCTGCGGCACGATGCACCGGATCGGCGAGGACCGCAGCGAGCGGCTGGACATCGTGCCGGCCCAGCTCCGCGTCATCGTGACGGTTCGACCCAAGTATGCCTGCCGTGCCTACGCCGAAGGGGTCACCCAGGCGCCAGCCCCTGCCTTCCTGATCGAGGGCGGGCTGCCGACCGAGGGCGCCATTGCGTATGTGCTCGTCGCCAAGTTCGCCGACCATTTGCCTCTCTATCGCCAGAGCCAGATCCTCGCGCGTTCCGGGATCGACCTTCGGCGCAGCACGCCCGCCGATTGGGTCGGCACCGCGGCCTTCCACCTTGCCCCGGTGGTCGACCGGCTCGCCGAGCACCTGAAGGGCTCGGGCAAACTCTTCATGGACGAAACGACGGCGCCGGTTCTGGAGCCCGGGCGAGGCAGGACGAAGACTGGCTTCCTCTGGGCGCTGGCCCGAGATGATCGGGGCTGGGGCGGCGATGACCCGCCCGGCGTGGTCTTCACTTACCGCCCGAGCCGCGCCGGCGTGAACGCGGAGCAGATCCTGCAGGGCTTCGACGGCATCCTGCAGCTGGACGGCTATCCCGGCTACGATCGGCTGACGCGCCCCTCGCGCAAGGGCGGCGCGCCGATCACGGTTGCGCACTGCTGGGCACATGCCCGCCGGAAGCTGAAGGAAGTCTTCGACCGTGATGGATCGGAGATCGCCGCCGAGGGGCTGCGCCGGATCGCCGAGTTCTACCGGATCGAAACCGAGATCCGCGGCATGGGACCGGGACAGCGCCTGTCGGCGAGACAGACACGCACCGCGCCGCTGGTGGCCCAGTTCGGCGAATGGTTGCAGAGCCAGCGCCGCCGGATCTCCGCCAAGTCCCGCCTCGGAGAGAAACTCGCCTATATCCACCGGCAGTGGGACGGGCTACAGACCTTCCTGCAGGACGGACGCGTCGAGATCGACTCCAATGCCGTGGAGAATCTCATCAGGCCGATCGCCCTGACGCGGAAGAACGCACTCTTCGCCGGCCACGACGAAGGTGGTCGGACCTGGGGCCGCATCGCCTCGCTCATCGCCACAGCAAAGATCAACGAAATCGTACCCTTTGTCTATCTCAAGGCGACGCTCGAGGCGATCGCGGCAGGGCATCCCGCGAACCGGATCGACGAGTTGCTACCCTGGAACTTCAAGCCGTCGAGCTGAACTCCGGTGGGGCGTAGACGCCGCTTACGATCAACACGATGATGGTCGGCCTCTTTCGCGGCGCCTCTCTTCAAGCCGGTATTCTTGGGGCGGGCCGAAACCGTGGTCGCACTGCTCTGGGCAGCGCATCCTACACCGCCCGGCCTTCGGGGATGCCGGTGCTAACGACGCCCCGCCGGTCAGGCTCAACCTTGAGCCTGACGCGAAGAGGCTATTTCCGCCGCCTGAAAACGGACCCTGACATTGGCAAGTGGCGCGTTTCGTCCGCGCCCCCCAAGTCCCGTCTTCGTCAAGCCGGGCCATTTTTTACGGCGCTGGCTGATCCAGGCGGTCAGGCGGTCAGGGACTGTTGACCCATCTTCTTCAGATTTCGAACGATTTCTTCGTGCATGATCCCTACGATCTCTTTTTCGGATCTCAAGATAACATCAGTTGGAGCGCCAACCCCGACAGCGAAAAGCCGCGAGTTCAGATGGTTAGGAAACGGCATGGAAATCAAGCCGCTCCCTTGAACCACCTGATCGGTTGAGAGGTAATAGCCCTTGGCACGGGTTTCTGCCAACGAGGCCACGAAAGCTTTCACATCCACTGCCGGTTTGTCGGGCGCGCGATAGGCGTTGATCCTGCGGAACAGACTGCGCACTTCGTCGTCACTGAAACGACTCATCAGAACGCGCCCGACACCTGAGTTACCCAGCGGACGACGTGTCCCGAGCGATATGTGGTGGATCGGCGAATCTTTCGGGCGGACAACTTGCACGTACTCGGCTTCGTCCCCATTCTTGGTTGCCAGAACCACCACATGCCGTGTGCGTTCCGAAATTGCCTTGAGCAGCCGGTGGATGGTGCCTTCGCCGAACAGATCTGGATTCATCCACGACCCTAAAAGCGGAACGCGCTCGGTGGGAAAATAACTCTTCTTTCGGGCATCGTGGGTCAGAAATCCAAGCTTCACCAAGCTTTTGAGCAGCGCCGAGGTACTTGACTGCGGGTACCCCAGTTCCTTGGACACTTCCACGACCGAAAGCGGTCGCTGAACTTCATCGAAATACACCAAAGTCTGACAGGTGCGCGCCACCGATTTCACAATTTGATCGCCGCCTGTTCTTGCTGAAGTCTGATGCGCGGTTTCCATGATCTCCTCCCTTCGTGTGCAGTTATATGCACAGCGTTCCATACGGAAGGATGGCCGCGCTTGTAAATTCTGTCAACTGTTAGAAAACTGCCGGGGGCACGCCGCAAGCGGCTTGGGGATCAGGAAAGATTTCGGGTTCGGTTGTCAGTGGCCTCCTCGATTGGCGGGTATGATCACACCGTCAGCGGCGACGGCTCCCTGCCCGCTTGCTCCGACGATCAATGGATTGACATCAATGGTCTCAAGCGCGGCCCCGTGATGGGCGGCAAAAGCAGACAGTCGGGCAAGGGCGCCGGCGAGGGCGTCGATGTCGCGTTCGGGCGCGCCCCGGAATGCGTCCAGCAGTTTGCGGCTGCGGATTTCGTCAATCATACGGCGCGCTTCGACAGGTCCGAATGGTGCGACGCGGAAAGACACGTCTTCGAGGGCCTCGACAAACACCCCGCCCAGACCGAACATGACCACCGGGCCGAAAGCCGGGTCCTGGGTCACGCCGAGTATAGCCTCCAGTCCAGGTGCTGCCTGTTCCGCCACGACCAGCCCGTCGATCCGCGCACCGGGCATCTTCTCGGACGCCAATTCCAAGATTCGTGCCCCGGCAGAGCGGACATCTTCGGCCGAACGCAGATCAAGCGCGACGCCCCCGATGTCGGATTTGTGCAAGATGTCGGGCGAGGCAATCTTCAGCACGACCGGGAATCCCATTTCTTGCGCTGCCTGAGCTGCCGCTTCGGGGGTGGTGGCCAGGGTTTCGCGCACGATCCCGATTCCGGCCTCTGCAAGCAGGGCCTTGGCCTCGATCTCGTTCACAATTCCGTCCGGCAACGGCGACAGGTTGGAGAGTTCGGGTATCGGGTCCTTTTCGCCTGCCCGCGCGAAGGAACGGGCAAAATAGCGCAATGCGGCCATCGCCCGGACTGCACGGGTCGGTTCCTCGAACACGATGAACCCCGACTTTTCGTACGCGGCGCGCCCCTCTGGCTCTGTCAGCGAACAGAACAGCATTGGCCGATCGGGATATTTCTCGCGAATGCGCTCCAGTCCGCGCCGAATGGCTTCGTTCAGGTCGGCGACAAGTCCGACCGTCGACATGAAGATGATGGCCCCATCGATCTCGCCGTCACCAAACAACACATCCATGTTGGTTTCCAGAAGATCGATCTGGTTGACCAGCTGCGCCGTCACATCGACCGGGTTTCGGACACCGGCAAATGGCAGCACCTCTTTCAGCTTTTTCTGTGCATGATCGGGAAGCGCAGGCACGTCCAGTTTCAGCTTTTCGGCTTCGTCGGCCATCAGCACCCCGACCCCGCCCGAGACTGTCACAAGGCCCAGCCGGTCGCCCTGCATCATCGACGCGGATTCGGCACAGGCATAAGTCACATCGAACATTTCATCGACCGATTGCGCCCGGTAAACGCCGTACTGCCGGAACGCCGCGTCATAAACCGCGTCTGCCCCAGCCAATGAGGCGGTATGCGACTGCGCGGCCTCTGCTCCGACCGCGCTGCGCCCGACCTTCATCATGACCACCGGCTTTCCCCGGGCCCGCGCCAGCTCAAGTGCCTCGACCAGCCTGTCGCGATCGGTTGCCCCTTCGAGATATCCCATGATGACGCGGGTATCGTCATCCTGCGCGCAATAGGCCACGGCATCGGCAAAATCGACATCGCAGGAATTGCCCGTCGTCGCCCAGATATTGACCCCAAGTCCGCGCATTCGAACGAGCGTCATGCAATACGAGCCGAACGCGCCGCTTTGACTGACGATCGACACGCCGCCGGGTTTTGGCAGGTGTTTTTCGACCCCGGGCGTGAATGTCGCATAGAGGTTGTGGCGCACATTCGCGATGCCAAGGCAGTTCGGCCCCACAAGCCGCATGCCGCCCTCGCGCGCGATGTCGACCATGCGCGCCTGAAGGGCGGCCCCGTCGGCATCGACCTCCGAGAACCCCGAACTGAAGATCACCGCCCCCCGCACACCTTGGGCCGCGCACTGTTCGACCGCCTGAACGGCCAGCGGCGCGGGCAGCGCGATCACGGCCAGGTCCGGTGTCGTGGGTGCCTCCGAGATCGACGGATACGCCGTCAGGCCCTGCACCTCTGGCGATTTCGGGTTGATAGGCAGGATCGGGCCGTCGAAACCGTGCCGCTTGAGAAAATCCACCGGCCTTCCGCCGATGCGCTTGGGATCGCTTGAGGCGCCAATCACCGCTACCGAGCGAGGGTTGAAAATGGCATCCATTCCATGAATTCGCATGGGACTTCCTTTGATGTTCGTAACTAGTAGGATTTTGGCAGGCCGAGGGCATGTTCCGCGATAAACGAAAGCACCAGCTGCGGGGTGACCGGCGCGATGCGGAACAGGATGGCCTCGCGAACAAGACGCTCGACATGGTATTCCTTGGCGTATCCGAACCCCCCGAAGGTCAGCTGCGCGGTCTGTGTCGCCTTCACCGCCGCTTCGGCGGCCAGATATTTTCCTGCGTTGGCTTCATTTCCGCAGGGCTTGCCCGCGTCGTAGAGCGCGCCGGCGTGCATCGCCATCAGGTTGGCCGCCTCCAGTTCCGCCCAGCTGGCGGCCAGGGGGTGCTGTACACCCTGATTCTGACCGATTGGTCTGCCAAAAACGACGCGCTCATTGGCGTAATCCGCGGCGCGCCGAAGCGCATTCCGCCCGATTCCGACTGCTTCAGCGGCAATTAGAACCCGTTCGGGGTTCAGCCCGTGCAGGATCTGACGAAAGCCCTGGCCTTCTTCGCCGATCAGATCCCCGGCGGGGATCGGAAGCCCGTCGATGAACAGTTCGTTCGAGTCGACACATTTGCGGCCCATCTTTTCGATCTCGCGCACGGTGACGAAAGATCGGTCCAGATCGGTGTAAAAAAGGCTTAATCCTTCTGTCGGTTTCTTGACGTCCTCAAGCGGGGTCGTGCGCGCCAGCAACAGGATCTTGTCGGCCTCCTGGGCGGTTGAAATCCAGACCTTCTGGCCGTGCACCACATATCGGTCACCCTGTCGCACGGCGCGTGTTTTCAGTTTGGTGGTGTCCAGACCGGTTGTCGGCTCGGTCACCCCGAAACACGCACGTTCATCGCCTGCCACCAAAGGCGGAAGGTATTTCTTTTTCTGGTCATCGGTGCCGAATTTCACGACTGGGTTCAGACCGAAGATATTCATGTGAATCGCCGATGCGGCGCTGTTGCCGCCGCCGGATTCCGCAATGGCCTGCATCATGATCGCGGCATCGACGATGCCAAGACCGGCACCTCCGTACTCTTCGGGGATTGCAATCCCCAGCCAGCCATCGCGGGCCAGCTTTTGATGCAGCTCTCGCGGGAAACCGCCTACGCGATCGCGTGTCAGCCAGAATTCGTCGTCGAATTCTTCGCAGATCCGCAGGATCGCATCGCGGATTCCCTGCTGTTCGGATGTCATCTGATAGGTCATGATTTTCTCCTCACGTCTTGCAGACCCGGCTCAGCGGCCCGGTTCGGCCACAGTGCCTTGTTCGATTAGGGTGTCGATTTGCCCGGTGTCGTACGCGAGCTCTTGTAAAATCGCCCGGGTGTCAGCACCCAGTTCGCGGCGCCCAAGCCAGCGCAGCCGTCCCGGCGTCTTGTCCAGCTTTGGCACGGGTCCGACGACCTTGGTGTCGTCGCCCTCCACCCCAACAATGTCCCTTCGCGCGGCGATCTGCGGATCGGCCAGGATGTCATCGACGTCATAGACCATCGCAGCCACGGCATCGTGGGCCTGGAAGATGTCAATCGCCTTCTGCGCGTCATGCTGTGCCACAAATGCGCCGAGACGGTCCACAATCTCGTCCATGTGCTCCGCGAAGCCATCGAGGCTTTGGAATTGCGGCTGTTCCGCCCATTCCTTTCCGCCCGCGGCTTCCAGAAGCCGCCGCCCGGTCGCGGCACTGCCTGCGCTGATTGTGACCCATTTCCCGTCGCGGGCGCGAAACACCCCCGCCGGGGCGTAGGAATTGGGCGCCTGGAGCCCGTTTCGGTCAACCGGCAGCCCCGCGCCGGTTCGCGTCGGAACGTGATAGTCGATCAGGCGCAACAGCGGCTCGAAAATAGCCAGGTCCACCACTTGCCCCCGGGCGCGGCCGTTCTGCACCGCATGCAGCGCCATCATCGCGCCGTAGGCCGCCATCAGGCCTGTGGTCGAATCCGCAGCGGGAAAGCCGGGGTGCATCGGCGCGTTGTCGGCAAAGCCGGTGATGTGCGCCAGTCCGCTCATGGCCTCGCCGGCCCGACCGAAACCCGGCCACGAGGCGCGCGGCCCCGTCTGGCCATAGCCCGAGATCCGCACGATCACCAGATCGGGGTTCCACTCATGCAGGACCTCTGGGGCCAACCCTGCCCGTTCCAGAACACCGGGTCGAAAGTTCTCGATAAGCACATGGGCGTTTTCGACCAGCCGGCGCAGAATGGCGCGGCCGTCTTCACTCTTCCAATCCAGCGCCATCAGACGCTTGTTTCGTGCCAGGGTCTTCCACCAGGCGCCAACGCCATCACTGGCCCGCGCGCTCAGTACCCGCAGCATGTCACCCTGCCCCGGACGCTCGATCTTGACCACGTCGGCGCCAAAATCGGACAGCAATGCGCCGCACATCGGTGCTGCGATCACATGCCCCAGTTCAATCACCCTGACATCGCTCAGTGGCCCATTTTCCATTTTCACGTGTCTGCCTCGTTCTGCGAATTTTCCGACGTCAAGCCCTAGTTTGCGGCTCTGAAAGCCTCATTCTGCTCGGAACTAGAATCCATTGCGAGAACAATCGAACAACCGTTAGATCGCCGAAACGAGCCGATGTTTTTTCACTTGACGGAGGAAAGAATGGCAGAGCCAAACACGAATCGAATGACGGCATGCCGGCCCACGGTAGCCGACGCACTGGACGGGTTGTTCGACCCTCGCACCATTGCGGTGGTCGGCGCGTCCCGCACCAAGGGCAAGTTGGGGCAGGCCGTCATGGCCCTGCTGAAGAGCAACGGTTACAGCGGCACGATTATCCCCGTGAACCCTTCGGGCGGCGAGATCGAAGGCCTTCCGGCTGTGCGCAGTCTGGACGAGATTGACAGCCCGATCGACGTGGTTGTGCTGGCAACGCCGGTCGGGGTCGCGCTGGACGCTCTGGAGACCTGCACCAGGCTCGATGTAAAGGTCGTGGTCGGGGTCACCTCGGGCTTTTCCGAAGCCGGGGAAGAAGGGCATGACAACGAAGAGCGCTTGCGCCGGATCATGCAAGACGCGCCCTTCAGACTGGTCGGACCGAACTGCGAAGGCGTGGTGCGCCCCGCGGCGGACCTGCAACTGACCTTCAGCCCGATGTTCAACGATCTTCGGCCTGGTCCCGTGGCCATGATTTCCCAGTCCGGCGCGCTTGCGGGCCTTATGGCGTTGCGCCTGGGCGAACGCGGCGTGGGCATCAACGCCATCGTTTCCAGCGGCAACGAAACCGACCTGACCGCAGCGGACCTGCTGGATTATCTGGGCAACGACCCCCAGACGCGGGTGGTTCTTTGCTACGTCGAGGAACTGCGCGACGGACGCCGTTTTTCCGAAGCGGCCCAGCGGCTGACACAGGCGGGGAAGCATATTGTCGCGGTCAAGGGTGGGCGCAGCCGCGCCGGGTCACGCGCGGTCCAGTCGCATACCGGCGCCATGGCCGGGGACGACCGGGTGATCAGCGCGGTCTTTCGCGAAACCGGTGTCATCCGCGCCCGTGAATCCGTCGCCGCCGTCGATGCCGTGACGGCGCTCGCCGCGGGTCGACGACCTGCCGGAAACAGGGTCGGGATCATTTCTGTCACCGGCGGGCTTGGCGTCGAAATGACCGACTTGGCCGAAAGCGCCGGCTTCGAGGTTCCGGTGCTGGATGAAACGACGCAGACGGCGCTGTCGCGCTATGTGCCCTTTTATGGGTCGGTGACAAACCCGGTCGATCTGACCGGTGTGGTTTTGGCGAATCCCACATATGTCGGACGCTGTCTGGAGGCCGTTGCCGCCGATCCGGGCGTGGATATTGCCATCGCAATTATCACATTTGTGCCAGATCAGCAGTTCATCGAGGCCTTGGCCGAGGCGTTCGACAGCACAGACAAGCCGATTCTGATCGTCTGGACCGGTTCGGCACGCAGCAATGCCTCGGGCGAGGCGCTGCGCGAACGAGCCGTTCCTGTCTATGATTCGCCCGCTCGGGCGGCATCGGGCCTCGCCGCACTCGCGGTCGCGACAGGAGAAGTGGCATGACCCAAAGAGAAACGCTGGAAAACTGGCAGCGTGCCGGGCGCACGGTTATCCACGAGGCCGATGCGAAGGATCTGCTGCAACGGATTGGAATCCCGGTGCCCCGACGTGACCCCGACCACGGGCGCTGTGTCGCCAAGCTGTGTCACGATGACTATCCGCATAAGTCCGATCACGGGCTCGTCCGTTTGGGTCTTTCCCCCGACGAGGCGAAACAGGCCGCCGCGGAAATGGCGGAACGTTTTGCGGGCGGCACGGCGCTGATCGAGGAAATGGAAGAAGGGTCCGTGGCCGAATGGATTATCGGCTGCAAACGCGACGACACCTTTGGTCCGATCGTTCTGGCCGGTCCTGGCGGCATCCTTGTAGAACTGATTGATGCCGCCGAAATCAGGCTTGCGCCCGCCACCCCGCAAACTGCCGCGGCCATGCTGCGATCGGGTCCGGGGGCGCGGTTGCTGACTGGACTACGCGGCGCAGAACCGGCCGACAAAGATGCCCTGGCAGACCTGATTTCACGCATATCTGTTTTCTTTGCCGAGAACGCCGATCTGATCTCGGAAATTGAAATCAACCCTGTGATGGTTCGGGCCGACGGGAAGGGATTGGTCGCCGCCGATGCCTTGATCGTTTTGTCATCAAAGGCGGACGGACAGGAGAAATCAACGTGATACGTCACCCTTTTGGAGAGTTGTCACTTGGCCAGACCGGCATTTCGAGCGGTCGGACGATGACCGAAACCGATGTCGTCAATTTCTGCATGTTGACCGGGAACTGGCTGGAACTTCACTCCAACGTCGAGCACGCCAAATCGTCTCTGTATGGCCAGCGCCTCGTGCAGGGCAGCCTCGTGTTCTCGATCGTCAATGCGATGATCCCCTTCGACAGTTCCGTGCTGGCCGCTTTCTATGGCTGTGACAAGCTACGCTTTTTGCGGCCCACTTTTATCAACGACACCCTTTGGGCCCGCACCGAAATCATCGACCTGAAGGACCATGACGAAAGGCACGGCGTCGTGACCAGCAAACTGGAAGGCATCAACCAGCGGGACGAAACGGTCCTGCGCTGCGAGTTCAGCCTGCTGATCCGCAAGTCGCGTCTGGATCGCCCCGGAGAACCGGCCAAAATCCGTGCGGCGCACGACAAGACACAAGGACAGAGCGCATGAACTTTCTGACACCCGAGCAAGAGATGTGGCGCGCCACCGTCGAGCGTTTCGTCGACGAAGAGATCGGCCGCGATTATATCCGCAATTGCGACCGCGAGCGCAAATACCCCTACGAAGCCTATGAAAAAGTGGCCAAGCAGGGCTGGCTCGGCATCCTGTTTTCAGAAGAGAGCGGCGGTCTTGGCGGTGACATCATGGATTATGCCCTGATGTGCGAAGGGTTGGCCAAATACGGCTTTGACTTCTCGACCGGGTTGATGGTGGCGACGTTCACCGCGATGAATGTCGAGAAATTCGGCACGCCCGAGCAAAAAGAGCGGTACATCCAGCCCTTCCTCAATGGCGACATCCGCTTTTCGATCTCGATTTCCGAACCGGGCGCGGGGTCGGATGCGGCATCGACAAAGACCCGCGCGCGGCGCGACGGCAACGGCTGGGTCGTCAACGGGCAGAAACTGTGGTGCTCGGGCGCTGCGGCCGATAACGCAATCCTTGCAATGCTGACCCGGACCGACCCCGACGCGCCCAAACACAAGGGGCTGTCGGTTTTCCTGATCCCCAATGACACCGAAGGTCTGGACATCCGCAAGCTGCCGACCATGGCGCGCCGCGCAACCGGCACCACCGAGATTTTCGTGGACGACGTGAAACTGCCGGCCGATGCGCTGCTGGGCACGGAAAACGATGGCTGGAAGATCATCACCGACCATCTGGAACTGGAACGCGTGGCCGTGGCCGCCGCCTATGTGGGCAATGCCCAGACAGCCGTAGACGATGCTCTGCGCTACGCCCACGAACGGATTCAGTTCGACAAGCCGATCTTCGACTTTCAGGTGATCCGCCACATGCTGGCCGACATGCAGACCCAGGTCGATGCCGCCCGGCTGTTGGTTTATCGCGCCGCCAGCCTGGCCGCAGCCAAGACGCCCTGCACGCGAGAGGTCTCGATGGCAAAGCTCTATGCCTCCGAGACGCTGCAGACGGTGACGCGCAACGGAATGCAGATCCTGGGTGGCCACTCGATGCTGCCCGAAGCAGATATGGAGCGGTATTTCCGCGAAGGGATGCAAAGCACCATCGGCGGCGGAACCTCGCAGATTCAGCGTACGCTCATCGCCAAGACCATGCGCCCGGGCTAACAGTTCGGGGCGCACCGGGACAGCCCGACAAGAAGGAGAAAGAGCATATGAAGAACGGACGAGAACCGGTGGTCGTCGGCATCGCCGACGCGCCGCTGAAGGACGGCAAGTTCGTCACCAAGGCTTCGGTCCTTGGTCATGCCGCATTTGTGGCAAAAGCCGCCGTCGAAGAAGCAGGACTGAAGTTGAGCGATGTCGACGGTCTTCTGACGGCCGGCATGTGGGGGGTCCCCGGCCCCGGCCAACTGGCCACGGTGACGCTGGGCGAATATCTGGGCATCATGCCGACATTCGTCGATGGCACGAATATTGGCGGTTCGGCATTCGAGGCCCATATCGCACATGCCGCCATGGCTCTTCGCGAAGGCTATTGCGAGGTTGCGCTGATTGTCTACAGCTCGGACCAGAAATCCCTGCGCAGCCGCAATCTAGGGGGTCGGCCTTCAGTCCTGTCCATGCAGCATGAAACGCCTTACGGAATGCCCACGCCTGTGGGCGGCTATGCGATGGCCGCACAGCGCCATATGCATGAATTTGGCACCACGTCCGAGAATCTGGCCGAAATCGCCGTCGCGACGCGGAAATGGGCACAGTTGAACCCCGAGGCGACGCGTCGCGATCCGCTGTCCATTGACGACGTGCTGTCCAGCACGATGATCTCGGAGCCGCTGCATCTGCTCGATTGCTGTCTCGTCACCGACGGGGCCGGCGCCCTCGTCATGACCACCGCCGAGCGGGCCAAGGACCTCAACACCCGTCCCGTCGCGGTCAAGGGCTATGGCGAGGCGCATACCCACTGGGCCATCGGCGAAATGCCGGACCTCGCCCGCCTGCTTCCCGCGCAAAAGGCCGGGGAACGCGCAATAAAAATGGCCGGGGTGAGCCATTCGGATATCGACCTGGTCGAGATCTATGACAGCTTTACCATCACCGTGCTGCTCTCGCTCGAGGCTCTCGGCTTCTGCAAGATCGGCGAAGGCGGGGATTTCGTGTCGGGCCAGCGCACGGCACCAGGCGGGGCGTTCCCAATGAACACCAGCGGCGGCGGCCTCTCGGCGCTGCATCCGGGCATGTTCGGAATGTTCCTGCTGATCGAGGCCGTCCGGCAGCTTCGCGGCGAAGGCGGCGAGCGCCAGGTCAAGGGCGCCGAGACCGCTCTGGTGCATGGTACCGGGGGTACGCTTTCCTCAGGTGCGACCGTGATTTTGCAGAAGGGCTAAGACGATGAGCATTGAAAAACCGCTTCCGGTGATCGACCATGACAGTGCCCCCTATTGGGAGGCCACGCGCGAGGGCCGCCTCGACATCCCGCTTTGCGGCGATTGCGGCAAACATCATTTCTATCCCCGCTCTATTTGCCCGTATTGCCATTCCGACAATCTGCGCTTCAACACCGTGAGCGGACGCGGCAAGGTGCATACCTTCACCATCGCGCGCCGTCCGGCAGGGCCGACTTTCGCGGATGACGTGCCATATGTCGTGGCATTGATCGAGCTGGAGGAAGGCCCCCGGATGATGAGCCGGATCCAGACCGGCGACCCCGAGAAGGTTCATATCGGGGCCAAGGTGGAAGTGACGTTCGTCAAGGCAACCGACGAAGTGACTTTTCCCTACTTCAAAATGACCTGAGGCCAGAGGCACCGCCACTTCGGGGCCGAATGTGGAAGAGCCGTCGCAGAGGTTGTCTGCGGTGGCTCTTCGCTTTTCGGAGGTCACCCGGCGCGGCCGGGCTGCGGTGCTCCGCGCAAAAACCGCCACGCCAAGAGCCCGGCCAGCGCCAGCCCACCAACGATGTCGGCCGCAGGCGCGGCGTAAAACAGCAAGCCGGCAGCCGACAGGAACAGCAACCGGCCGATGACCGGCACCTTTCCACGAAACCAGCCGCTTGTGCCGACGCTGACGGCAAAAACCGCGGCGCAGGCCACGCCCATATCCAGTAGGATTTGCACCGTGCCGCCCTGGGCCAGTATGCCCGGCCGGAACACAAAGAGAAACGGCACCACATAGATCGCTCCGGCCAACATCAGCGCGCGACCCGCCACCCGCCAGAAATTGGCCCCTGCCAGGGCGGCGGCGGCATAGACACTGGCGCAGACCGGTGGCGTGATGGCCGACAGGATCGCATAGTAGAAGACAAAAAGATGAGCCGTCAGTTCGGGTAGGCCAAGCCGCACGAGACTGGGCGCGGCGATTGCCGCCGCCAGCACATAGGAGGCCGTCGTCGGCACGTCCATACCCAGCAAGATCGCCAGCACCGCCGCCAGCAACAGGGCCACGATCAACCCCTGACCGGACACAGAGAACAACAGGTTCGAGACTTTGACCCCGGCACCCGTCGCCGTCAGAACCTTGACGACGATGGCGGCGCAGGCTAGCAGCGCGGCGATCATCACCAACGCCCGCCCTGCTTCGATCATCCCCTCATAGAGGTCGCGCGCCAGCTTGGCCCAAGAGGCCAGCACGCCCTGCTCTCTTCCGTCACGCGCGAACGGGCGCACCACCACACAGGCCAAAACCAGTATGATAACAGCACCGGCACCTGCAAAGCTCGGCGTGTAGCCGTTGAACAGGAAGTAGACCATCGCCGCGATGGGAAGAAACAAGGGAATTGACTTGTCCGGTGCGAGGAATTCCGCCGGTTCGGGCATTTCGCTCCTCGGTGTCGGTTGCAACCCTGTGCGACGCGCATAGAGATCCACCCCGAGCCATACCGCCAGGTAGTAGAGAAATGCCGGACCGATCGCCGCAACGACAATGTCGGTATAGGGAATGTTCAGGAACTCAGCCATGATGAAGGCCGCTGCCCCCATCACCGGCGGCGTAAGCTGGCCGGCGGAGGAGGCAACGGCCTCGACCGCCCCGGCAAAGGCCGGTGGATAGCGCAGCCGCTTCATCGTGGGAATGGTGATCGAGCCGGTCGCCATGACGTTGGCCACTGCCGAACCGGTCACCGTCCCGAACATCGCCGAAGACAGGGCACAGACCTTTGCCGGGCCGCCATACGTTCGACCGGCGATCCACGTTGCCATTTTCATGAAAGCATCCGTTGCCCCGGTCGACAGCAGGAGCGCCCCCAGAAGCACATAGATCACGATGACCCGTGCCCCGATATCCGCAAGGTAGCCGAACAGGCCGGTGGTCGAGCTGTAAAATGTCTCGACAGCGGTACGTGCCGAAACGCGCGGCGGGCGCCAGGCGCCGTCGATCAGGTCATAGCCGAAATAGAAATAGATCACGGTGCAAAGGGCCAGCAGCGGCAGGAACCATCCGATCACCCGGCGCGCGGCCTCGAGGGTCAGCAGAACAGCTATCAGACCTGCCGCCTTGTCGATCGGCCCATAGCGCACCATGATATCCGAAAAGCGATCCCGGTTCAGGATCACGTAGAGGCAAACCGCGAACGCCAGTAGTCCCAGCATGATGTCCACAGCCCGTTCAATCCCGCTTCGCGCACCGGTCCGCGAGGCGCGTGCCGCATAAAGAAAGAACGCGCCGCCGATACCGAAACCGATAAAGATCGGCCGCTGAACCAGCGGTTCGAACTGCCCGAATAAGGCATTGTAGAAATGCAGAGCGACGAATGCCGCCAACAATACTCCAAGCGCCTGCCCTCCGCGCCGTTCCCAATTGGGTATTGCGGTCGATGTCTGCGTCATGTTCTCTCCGAGAGCGGTAACGGCGGGGTGCCCGCAGCACCCCGTCTGGATCAGCCTATGGCCGCCGTCGTGACGGCCCGCGATTCCGGTCAGCTTCCGGCCGCCTCTCTCCAGTAACGTTCCGCACCTGGATGATAGGGTATACCGGTCTCGATTGTGGCGACGGCATCGGCGGCGATGTCGTAATCCGCAAGCTGCGGCCAGGCTTCGACCAGCAGGTCCATGTTCTGGTGGATGCTGCGAGCGATGTCATAGGCGCTCTGGTCATCCATGACGCCGGTGCGGGTCAGGAAGAAGACGTTGAGCTTGGGTACCCGCATTTCCTCGGATCCCGGAATAAGCCCTGCGGGAAGAGTCGTGAAACCGACGCCCTCCATGGCTTCTGTCGCCGCTTTCTCCTGCTCTTCGGTGAAGCCGATCAACCGCATCTTGGTGCTTGTCATCAACTCTTGCAGGGTTGCATCGACAGAGTTTGCGGCCCCGTATTTGCTATAACCGATGATCTGGCGGTTCTTGATGCCTTCCACCGCGTCGCCAACGGCGCCATGCACCAGGTCCGCGTTGATATCGAACATGGACAGGACACCGGTCGTCAACGTCTCGGCCGCCGATCCGCGGATGCCGGGATTGAACTTCTTTCCGTCCAGTTCGTCCAGCGTCGTCACACCAGACTCTTCGGTGACCGCGATCAGCAGGATCGAGGCGCTGTAAGGATAAAGCGCAACCGTATCTGGGATTGCGTTACCTTCGAACTTGCCGGTCCCGTTTCTGGCGGAGATCAGAATGTCGGTGGTGGCAAGCCCAAGGTCGATCTCGTCGCGCGCCAGCCGCAGCACATTGTCCACGCTGGCCCCGGTTTCGATCACGCTGACATTGGTGCCTTCCATGCCGGTCTCGATCGCCTTGCTCATCGCAACCGAAATGGTGAAATGGCTCGACGTCGGGCTGGTCGTGCCCATCGTGAGATCCTTGGCAGATGCCGCGCCGCCAAGGGCTATCGCGCCCATGGCCGCGATAGCACCCACCGCCGCCCGGTATCCGGTCAACTTGCGTTGGATCATTTTATCCTCCCGTTTTTGCCTTTAAAGTAACGTCAGCCCGGTCGCTTAAGCACGCAGGGCCCCCGATGTATCGATCCGCTCTCTCAGAACGCGCAATTCTTCCTCCGTTGGTGGCCGCGTTTGCGGCACCTCGCCTCTGATCGCCAGATCGAACCCCGTATGACGCTGGACCTCTTCGGGCGTATTTCCCGCATGCACCGATTTCAGTCGCATTCGCAGCGTCGTCTTGTCGAAATCCATAACCGCTCGCGGTGTCACCACCAGGCGCGGTCCTTCATTGACCAGCCCGGCGTCGCGTTTCGCGGAAGGCCCGGACAGATGTCCGGGTATTGTGATGAAATCGACCGTTTCCACAAAGTTTCGCGCCGTATGCACGGTGGGGCAAATGTAATACCGCGACGAGGTGTGGCAGTATGACAGGTTTGCTGCCCCCGGCCCGCGCATCTTTGGTGCGTGCAGCGTGCCGCCGACGTGGTGCAGGTTGATGTTGCCGTACACATCGTGCTGCAAGCCACTGTGAAAGAAAAAATCCAGCCCGTGATGGCTGTGGCCGAACAACTCGATAAAGGTCTCGGCGGCCTCGCAGCGGCCGAGCGCACGATCGTCCAGCATCGACGGATACAAACGCCCCGGCTCGGGGTTGAAGAACATCTCGCCGCCGACCGTCAGGTTCGGTGCATGCAGCTCGCGGGCTAGCGCAATGGCCGCCATCGGCACCAACGCGGCTGCACCCGCCGCACCCAGTTCTCCGTCGGCCAGATCGCGGGCCAACACGACGACCATCTGTTCAATTGGGGAAACCGCTGCACTCATTCGTTCCGTGCCTCGGCTTCGAGCACGGCGAAATACCCGGCTCCCCCGACCGCTTCGATGTAGTCGCTCTGGTTTTTCGGTCCGGTCACATGGCGGGCGATATAGGTGTCCAGCCCCGTGCTGTCGCCGGTCCGGGCGGCATCCCCCAGATCGGCGTAGGCGTCGATATGGTCCTCGTCCATCGCATAGTTGGGAAAGCTCGCGGTTGGGTGCGCGCCATAGGGCACCTCGACCACGGCATCGACATAATAAGACGGCACGGTAACCCGCGAGGGATCGTCCAGAACGACCTCGTCCGGCACGATCCGGTCCACGCTGGCAATGACCATGTCAGACGCGCGTGCCATCAGCTGATCGGCGTAGACCATCGTGCTGAGATGGCGCAGGTTTCCCCAACGGTCGGCTTCCTGCGCGTGCAAGAACGTCACTCTGGGGCGGATCGGCCCGACGGCGTGAATACGGCGGCCGGAGAACGGGCAGTCGATTTCGTGCAAAAGCGGGTTGTGCTTCAGAACGTCCGATCCGCGCAGCGCGTCGATTGGCTGGAACGGCACGCCATGAGCCGACGCCATCAGCCCGCCCACCACGGTCAGCGCATCCAGCGCGTGCGCGGTCACCTGCCCTGCCTCGACCGCGCGGCGGAAATTGGGGCAAAGCCGGTTTTCCAGCGTAACGCCGGGAATAAAGACCTGTGCGACCGCGCCTGCCGCAATCATCAGGTCGACATCATACCCCGCGCCCGGCGAGGAATACACATGCAGACCATCTGCGCCCGCGGCCAGCAACGCGCGCACCAGTGCGACAGGGCGGCTTTGCTTGAACAGACCACCGAGACAAAGCTCGGGGCGTTCTTCCAAAGCGCCTCGTGCCAGCCGGGCTGCGTCTTGCAGGCCTGTGACCTTGCTGCGACGTGTGGGTTTCGCTTGGCCTTCCATCGTTGGGCGTGCCACTCCGATAGTGATTGCGCTGACCCATCCTAGTTGACGCTATGGGGTCCATCACCTTCCGACTAGCGCAAAGCCTGATCGAACACATATGTGGAAATGCTTGCGCCCGGTTCCTGACAGGCAATTGAGACCGGTCAGAACCACCCTGCCGCGACACCGCCGCCAACGATGAGCGTGATGAGGAGGATGCTCGCAACACCGAAGATCCCGTTCCACCGCAAGCCGATGGTCAGCGGCCGCTCGCCCACGATGGAGGAGGCGTAGACCACCGCCGTGATGGCCGGTCCCATGCAGATGATGCTGCTCCAGCCACCAGCCAGTGCAAGGCCCAGAGCAAGCGGCGACAAACCTTCCACGCCGACGCGGTTGACCACCTCTGCCAGCAGGACCACCGAGATCATCGGATGCACGCCCAGCAGCCCCGTCAGAAACACCGTCATGATCAACAGCACGACGGTCAGCACAGGCCGCGTTGCGATCCAGCCAAGATGGTCGGCAATCCATTCGACCGGAACGACCTCCAGCGCGACGAGGCCGATGAACCCCGCCGACGCGATGACGCTCATTTCGGTCGCGAAACCCGGTGCCTGGGTCACAAACCGGCGCGATATACCGGCAAGGCTGCCACTGCCGCTGCGCATAACCGACCAGAGCAGCGCATAGATCGGCACGATGGTGATCAGGACGGTCTGGAAACTGTACTGGGTCAACCGGTCCAGCGTGACCACGGCGGCGCCCAAAAAAAGCACATGCCCGGACACGATCAGGACGGCCCAGGGGCTCCAGTCCGGCAAGTCACCGCTCAGGGCCGGTGCCCGGCCGCGCGCCGAGGGCGGGCGCCACCATTCCACCGTGTCGAACAGCCATCCCAGAAGAAACAGAATCCCGGCCAGAGCAATCCCGTAAGGCGCCAGGGTCGTCCATTCGAGCCCCGGTATTGTGAGAATCATCAGATTGAGAGCGATTCCGAACGGCGTCCAGAACGCGATCGAGGAAAACCCCCGCATACAGGCGCTCACCATCCTGCGCTTGCGAGCCTGGAACACGAATTCGTCCATCTCGTGCCGATGCGCCGCCAGCCCTTTCATTATGATCTCCAGCATCACCCCAAGCCCGCCGAGATTTAGAAGCACCCCGAACAGATGCCCGCCCGCACCCAGAGAGGCGTAGCGACGGGTCGGCGGCTGCAGTGTCAGGAATTCACCGGCAACCTCGACAATCGGGTCTTGGGTGGCCGCGATGCGCAGGAAGGCGACAGCCGTCAGCAGAGCGGACAGGAACACGACGCGCCCCGCCGCCTGGACGAAGATGCCGGGGTCGATTCCATTGGCCAGCGCCAGAAGGGCGATCGCGAGCGAGAAGAAAAGCAGCACCCATCCGACACGGGCGATGTAGCGGGACGAAATGGCAAGATAGATGCAGAAAAACGGCGCGGCAGCGATGGACGCGACGGCGGAGGGCAAGACACCCTGAATGATGGCAGCGCCAAGACAAATCAGCAGACAAATGGCCGTAAACCTGTTGCGCTTGCCGGAACGTTTCAGGCGCTCGACAGGCGACATCTGCCCCCCCTTTTCCGAAGGCGCTCGTTGTGTCTGTGACGCAACGGCAGATGCGGTCTTTCATGGCACGACGGCGGAAATGCGATGCCGACAATTTCCCATTCACAGGCAAGGACACACAAGGTGCTCATCTTGTCGGCGCAGGGCGGACTAGCCCGGATTTGTGGTGGCACTGACCGCCTTGGTTCCGGGCCTCCGAGGATACATCGTCTGGCGGTCAATGACACAACGATGCCTCGAAATGTCTCTCCGCACATGCGTGCTTGTCTGCCCGACTTTTCACGCCGATACCCTCAACCACGTCTGTTCTTCTTTCCGAAGTTCTACGGTCACGTCCAACGCCCGATCCTGCACGGAAACAGAGGAAGGATGAGCACCCAGAATATCCAACGGCAGCAAGGATCACAACGCAAGCATCCCGCTCCAACACATATGTGCGAAAGAGTGGGGCCGAGAGTTGATAGCGCCCGCCTTGATGAGGCAATATGCAGTGTCAGAGAAAGAAGTGGATGATCAGCGATTTCACCATCCGTTTGTCGCGGTTCGTCGCCGCGCCGCACCGGCTGAGCGTTGCAGACGCCGAGCAGGCCGCGCTTTGCGTTGAGGATACCATAGCCGCCATCTATGGCGGGTGGCATGAACCGGTGGTTCGCCGGCTGGCGGCGCTTGACGCGGGCGGACCGGCAGTCCCGGCAGGAGCTGCTGAAGGTGGCAGTCCCGAACAGGCCGCGTTCCTGAACGCGGTTGCCGGTCATGCGCTCGATTTCGACGATGTCCATACGGTCAGCGTCACCCATCCCAGTGTTGTAATCGTGTCGGCGCTGCTGGCCACCGTGGATGTCCGGCCGGACACGGCCGGCCGCATTGCCCCCGCGCTTGCGGTCGGAACAGCCGTCAATGTCGCGCTCGGTCAGATCCTGGGTTTTGGCCACTACAACAAGGGCTGGCACGCAACGTCGACCATCGGGGTTCTGGCATCGGCGGCAGCGGTCGCGCATCAGCTTGGGCTCGACGACGACGCAGTCCGCAACGCCCTGTCCCTGGCCGCGTCGCTGGCCGGGGGAATGCAGATCAATTTCGGCGCCATGGCGAAACCGATCCAGGCCGGAAACGCCGCCCTTGTCGGATTGCGGGCCACCCGGATGGCCGAGGCCGGCATCACGGGCGCCCCGGACATCTTCGCGGCGCGCGGCTTCTTCGACCTTTATGCCGGCCCGGACGGGATTGCGGCCGACCCCGCAGCGGTGGAACCGCGGATCGATCTGGGCACGGTGTCCCGCAAGCTGTATCCCTGCTGCTACCTCACCCACAGGATGATCGCCGCCGGGCGGCACCTTCACGCCGAACGCGGCGGCGAGGCGGTGCCCGAAGGATCGGTGATTGAAATGACAGTGCCCGAAAGCGTCATGGTCCCGTTGCATGTCACCGACCCCAAAGATGGAATGCAGGCCAAGTTCTGTGCCGCCTATACGCTCGCCGTGGCCCTGCAGCAGGGCCAGGTCGGGCTGGTGGATTTCGAAGGGGACAGCCCCCATCGCCCCGCGGTGCGCCGGCTTATGGACATGGTGCATATCCAAACCATGCCGGAAGCGGGGCGGGATCACGCTGGCGTGGACCATGGGACGGTCCATGTCCGCCTGCGCAAAGGGAACGTAACCCTGGCCGAAACCTCGGTCGCGGCGCACCCCGGCTCTCCCTCGGATCCGGCAACCCCTGCCGCGATCGGCGACAAAATCGCCGATTGCCTCGGAAAATATCGCAGGGACGGGGGCGCGGCGCCCTCTGCCAGTGCGTTCCGCCGGGATCTGCGCACGCGGCTGCATCTGCCGCCACTGCGAGAGGCGTCGGCCCCCGACGGGCAAAAAAACCATGCGCGGCAGGACAAGCCCGTGAAGGAAATGTCCAGCGCCGATCAAACACCGTCTGAAAGGACCGTCTGATGGAATCGATGATTCATGACATGGCAGAGCGACTGTTCCGCGACCATGTCACCCACCGCATGCGCGAAGACGCCGCCTCGGGACAATGCCCCGAGGCGCTCTGGACGCAGATCGAGGAGGCAGGGTTAACCATGGCGCTGGTGCCAGAGGACGCAGGCGGTTTCGGCGTGCCACCGGCCGAGGCGCTCGGTCTTGTGCGTATTGTCGGGGCGCATGGCCTGCCCTTGCCTCTGGCTGAAACCCTGATCGCAAACGCCGTTCTGGCGGCCGCGAATATGGCCCTTCCCGGTGGCAGGCTGACCATCGCCGAAGGCGAAGCGCTGCGGTTGGAACGGCGCGGCAAGAAGATCCATGCGAGCGGGCATCTGACACTGGTGCCCTTTGCCCGCTGGGCGAACCGGATCGTGACCATTGGCGTCCTGGACGGTGTCGATCACGTCCTGTCCCTGCCGGTGAAGGATCTGATCGTTGACCCGGCGCAGGATTTTGCCGGGATGCCACGCGACGACATCGAACTCGATTATACCCTGACAGAGACCGATGTCACCCCCTTGCCACGACCCGTGGGAGGGATGCGCGGGCTTGGTGCACTTATCCGCAGTCTTGCCACCACCGGGGCGATGGAGACCATCCTGAAGATGAGCGTTCAATACGCCAACGACCGGGTGCAGTTCGGACGGCCAATCGGCAGGTTCCAGGCGATCCAGCACAATCTTGCGACAATGGCCGGAGAAACCGCAGCCTCGCGCACGGCCGCCGAGATGGCGGCCGGCAGCTATGACACACCGGCCTTTGCGCTGGCCGTTGCCGCCGCCAAGGCCCGCGCCGGAGAAGCGGCCGAGAAGGTCGGGGCCCTGGCCCACCAGATTCACGGGGCCATCGGTTATACCCAGGAACACGCGCTTCACCATTTCACCAAACGGATTTGGGGCTGGCGTGACGAGTTCGGCACCGAGCTTGACTGGACCAGGGAACTTGGGCGGGCCGCCCTGTCGAGCCCCCACGACACCTTCTGGCATTTCATCACAGACAGCGCTGCAAAAGGGACCCAGGCATGACCCTCACCGCTTTTTCTCCCCCCCCGCCCGGCGCCGACTATGACGACCTCCGGCAAGAGGTCCGCGCGTTCCTGGCCGACGAACTGGCCGATTTCCCGCCCATAAAACGCGCGCAGTCGTGGAATGGGTTCAGCCGTGATTTTTCACGAAAGCTGGCGCAGCGCGGCTGGGTCGGCATGACCTTCCCAAAGGAATACGGCGGCCACGCGCGCAGCGCGCTTGAGCGGTATGTCGTGTCCGAAGAGCTACTGGCCGCCGGTGCCCCGGTGATTTCGCACTGGATCGCAGATCGGCAGAGCGGTCCGCTCATACTTGCCAAGGGCACCGACGATCAGAAACGCCGGATCGTGCCGCGCATCGCCGCGGGCGAACTGTGTTTCTGCATCGGGATGAGCGAGCCGGATTCCGGCTCGGACCTGGCGGCGACGCGCACGATGGCCACCGAGGTCGACGGGGGGTTCCGGATCAACGGCACGAAGGTCTGGACGACCTATGCGCATGTCGCCGATTACATGATCCTGTTCTGCCGCACCGGCAAGAGCGACGACCGCCACGGCGGGATGAGCCAATTTCTGGTCGATCTCAAGGCCACCGACAACATTCAGATCACCCCGATCATCGACTTGGGCGGTGAGCATCATTTCAACCAGGTGGTATTCGACGATACCTTTTTGCCCTCCGATGCGCTGCTGGGCGAAAAGGGCGAGGGCTGGTCGCAGGTCATGAGCGAACTGGCGTTCGAGCGCAGCGGCCCCGAGCGGTTCCTGTCGTCGTTTGCCCTGATCGAGGAACTGATCCGATTGCTGCGCGACGACGCAACCGAAGCGCAGCAGGCCGAGATTGGCCGTTTGTCCGCGCATCTGATGGTGCTGCGGCAGATGTCACGATCGGTGGCCGGAATGTTGAACGAAGGAGAGAACCCGTCACTTCAGGCTGCCATTGTCAAGGATCTGGGAGCGCTTTTCGAACAGGACATTCCGCGCCTGGCCCGAAGTCTTGTGTCGCGCCCGGCGGTGCCTGGCGGGAGCGATAGCTATGCGGCTGTTCTGGCGTATACCGAACTCGCCGTTCCGTCGTTTTCGTTGCGCGGCGGCACACGCGAAATTCTTCGCGGTATCATTGCGCGGGGACTCGGACTGAGATGATCCCGCCTGCGGAATGACAACAACGGCGGGCGGCACACGTCTAGTGCCGGCCGGTTTCCCCAACCTCCGAACGATAGCCGAGTGCTCGGGAGAGCTGTTCAGCGGCCGTTTTGGCAGCGGCAACATATCGCTTCTTGTTACGCTTGGCGCGCTCCAGAGGAGCACCAATCACCAATGCTCCTGCCAAGTGTCCGTCGGCGCGAAAGACCGGAACCCCGAACCCCGCTGCATCTACATGCGCGGTTCCAGCTGTACTGGAATACCCGGTTTTGCGAATCTCCGAAATTAACCCGCGCAGTTCATTTTCATCGGTGATCGAATTAGGCGTCAGCGGCTTTAATTCAGTGCGCCGAAAATAATCGTCCAGTTCCTGCTGCGTGTCAAAGGCCAGCATGACCAGCCCCGATGCCGAACAGAACAATGGCCGGTTGATCCCCTGTTGGGCGACATACCGAACGGGCTGGGGGCTTTCGATGACCGACGAATAAATGACTTTCTCGCCGTCCCGGACAGCAAACAGGATGGTTTCACCGGTCTGGTTAACCACATCATTCATCACCCCGCGCAGGACCGATTCGAACGGGTGGTTGGTCAGAATTGACTGGGCGAACTGAAAAATCCTCGGACCCAGAAAGTAATTGTCTTCCTCGCGCATCAGATACCCCTTCTCGGTGAGGGGCCGAAGCAGCACCAGCAAACTGCTCTTGGGGCAATCAATCGCGATGCTGAGTTCCGAAAGAGACATGTGACGTTTGCAGCGCGCCAAAAGATCGAACAACGCAAGGATACGCGTCAAGGACCGGGGCCCTTCCGATGTGCGCCCGGCGGCTTCGGCTGGGCCAGATTGCGCGGTTTTCATAGTCATGTCTCCAGTGCCGCTATCCGGAACAGGCCTATGCCTTTCCTGGCTCTTTATCCGTCATGCGGGCCTTGATCATCCGCAACGGCGTATACTCCAATACCTGTTCTCCGGTTTGCTTGAACACCTTGTTTCGCGTCCGCACCAATCCGCGGTTCGGACGGCTCTTCGACCGGCGCGATTCTGTTACCTCGACCTCACAATGGATGGTGTCCCCGGCAAATGTGGGCCCCATGACCTTCAGTTCCATGTCCAGAAAGGCAAAGCCGGTATGTTGCATTGTGGATTGGGTCAAGAGCCCTTCCATAAAGGTATAGACCAGCGCACCGGGCGCGGCGAAACCGGGGATATTGGATTCCTTCTCTCGGAAGTCACGATTGATGAACAAGACCTCAAGCATGCCGGTAACACTTACAAAATTCGTGATATCGGTTTCGGTGACGGTGCGGCCAATGGTCCGAAACCTGCGCCCCACTGGCAAATCTTCATAACAAAACCCGAGTCCTACAGTTTCCATTTCGCACAATTCCCTTGATCAGTTCCATTTTCTGAGAGGGTTCGGCCACATCTGTCCTGCGCCCGGAACACGCCCCGGTTCCTTCACGTTAGGCGGCAAGCTCCGCAGCAATCAATCGACTGCCTCGTTTTTGCGGCTTTCACGTCGATTGAGCACATTCTTGATGAATCGCATTCTTCGCTCCAGTGGCCCCTTTTTCCACGCCACAGCACATATGTGGTTTTACGCGGCTGGTGCCGGATAGCGTTTGGGACATACCGAACGCGTACCTTACCTTTTTGTGAACAGGCGCCAAATGCCATGACCCGAAGAGGACCAGCATGAATTTCGGCTTTTCCGACGAACACGATGCCATACGCGACACGCTGGCACGAATGCTGAGCGATCACGCCACTCTCGCGGTGGCGCATGACTGTCTTGAGGCTGCCGACGGGTTCGATTCCGCAACCTGGACCGCCTTGGCGGACGGCGGATGGCTGGGCCTTGCAATTGCCGAAGACTACGGGGGGGCGGCGATGGGGGCGATCGAACTGGCCATTGTCGCCGAAGAGATCGGCCGTAGCCTGGCCGCCATACCTTTTGGCCCGGTTCTTGGCCTGGCGATCCCCGCGATTCAGGACTTGGGCACGCAAAGCCAAAGGGAAAATCTGCTTCCCCGGATCGCCGAAGGCCGCATGATCGTTACCGTCGCGCTTGCCGAGGATGGAGGGTCTGCACCGGAACGGGTCTCGGCAAAAGTGCTGCAGGATCGCCTTTCGGGACGGAAATCGCCAGTTTCGTTCGCATCCGATGCGTCATTCGCGATCGTCGCCGCCCTGGACGAAGGCGGCACCGCGCGCCTTTATCTGGCGGATCTTTCGGACCCCTCGGTGTCGATCAGCGCGCTGGATGCGATCGACCGCACCCGTCCGACGTCCGAGATCGTCTTTCACGACACGCCGGTTGAACTGCTTCCCGGGTCCGATCCCGCAGCGATCCGGACTCTTCTGGACGGCGCCGCAGTGTTGGCCGCCTTCGAACAGATCGGCCTGGCCGAGCGGGCGCTTTTCCTGACCAGAGACTATGCCTGCGAGCGGCAGGCGTTCGGACGCCAGATCGGCAGTTTTCAGGCGGTCAAGCACCGGCTCGCGGACATGTTCGCCAAGATCGAGCTGGCACGGTCCAATGCTTTTTTCGGCGCCTGGGCGCTGGCGAGCGGGGATGAACGGCTGTCCGAAGCGGCGGCGGTAGCACGCCTCGCGGCTCTCGATGCAGTGCAATTCACCACTGAGGAATCGGTGCAGCTTCACGGTGGGATCGGGTTCACCTGGGCGGCCGACCCGCATTTGTTTCTGCGGCGAGGATGGCAGTTGAAGGCCGAACTCGGCCTGGCCGATTTGTGGCGCGAGCGGCTGCTTTGCAATCTGGCGGACGGCCAAAGGGCCGCGAACTGACAAGGACAAAGTGCAGATGGATTTCAGCGACAGCCCGGAAGAAGCCGCGTTCCGCGCCAAGGCGCGCGACTGGCTTGATGCCACCGCGACCCGCCGCAATGGAAGCGAAAAGGCCCAGGACCATTTCATGGCCCGCGACGCCGACGAAGTTGCCCGTGCGCGCGACTGGCAGGCACGAAAGGCCGACGCAGGCTGGGCGGGGCTGACATGGCCCCGTGCTTTCGGTGGGCGTGACGCCACTCCGATCGAGCAAGTGATCTGGAATCAAGAGGAAGGGCGCTACGCCGTCCCGCCCAACGTCTTTCTGATCGGGATCGGGCTGGTCGGGCCTACGGTCATGATCCACGGCACCGAAGACCAGAAAACAAGATTCCTGCCCCGGGCTCTCACGGGCGAAGACATCTGGTGCCAACTTTTTTCCGAACCCGCCGCCGGGTCCGATTTGGCCGGTATCCGCACCCGTGCACGCCGCGAAGACGACGAATGGGTGATCTCCGGTCAGAAGGTTTGGACCTCGGGGGCGCATTATTCCACTCACGGCATCCTGCTGGCGCGCACCGATCCACAGGTGCCCAAGCACAAGGGAATGACCATGTTCCTTGTGGACATGTCCGACCCGGCCATCGAAACCCGTCCTATTCGCCAGATTTCGGGCAGCTCCAGTTTCAACGAAGTGTTCATCGACAACCTGCGCGTGCCAGACAGCGCCCGCTTGGGCGGTGTATCCGAAGGGTGGAAAGTGGCGCTGACCACACTCATGAACGAACGGTTCAGTATTTCCGTCGGCCGGGCCAGTGGCGGTGCGCGGGCCGAGGAATTGATTGATCTGGCTACCCGTGTCGAACGGAACGGTCGCCCGGCCATCGAGGACGACGAGGTGCGCGCGCGCATTGCCGATTTCATCGCGCGTCAACGCGGACTGGAATTCACCTCTTACCGGGTCATGACGTCGCTTTCGCGCGGCCAGGCACCGGGTGAAGAGGGCTCGATCGGCAAGCTGTTGCTGGGCAAGCTGCGGCAGGAAATGGGCGCTTTCGGGATGGATCTGGCGGGAACTTCGGCGGGCATATCAGCCAAGGTCGGGGATGACGTGGCGCGCTGGCGAAACGAATACCTGACCGCGCCGGGCAACCGGATCGCGGGGGGATCGGACGAGATCCAGCGCACGATCATTGGCGAACGCATTCTCGGGCTGCCGCCTGAAATACGCGTCGACAAGGATGTCGCGTTTTCAGAGCTTTGATCTGAATGGGCGCCACCCGGGACCAACGACCAACAAGGAGGAGAATATCATGAAGTTCAAGATAACCGGGATCGCTGCCGCATGCCTGGCAATGGCCACCTCGGCTGGCGCGCAAGACATCGATCTGCCTGACGTGATCGCTTGGTCGGCCTATGACACGGGATCGGCCGGTCATGCGCATTCCATAGCCATCGGCAACATGATGCGCAGCAAATACGGATCGACGGTCCGCGTGCTTCCGGGGCGAAACGACGTCTCGCGGATGACGCCGCTCAAAAACGGGACGGTCGATTATTGCCTGTGCGGCATCGCCTCCTATTTCGCTGCCGAAGGGGTTTTCCTTTTTGCTGCGCCTGAATGGGGCCCGCAGCCGATCCGCGCGGTGCTTCAGGCTGTCGGCGACTACGGTCTGGGTGTCGCCGTCGCGGCCGATGCCGGCATCGAGACGATTACGGACCTCAAGGGCAAACGGGTCGGTCGCGCCGTCAGTTCGCCGGCGATCGATGTCAACATGGAGGGGCTGCTGGCCTTTGCGGACCTGACATGGGACGACGTGGAGGCAGTGGAATTCTCGGGCTATGTGAACACGCTCCAGGGCATTCTCGAAGACCGTGTGGATGCCGCCTTTGCACTGACGACGACCACCGTAAACTACCAGATCGAGTCAAGCCCGCGCGGCCTGAAATGGCTTGAAACACCCGCGGACCAGACAGAAGCATGGGAACGCTACACCAGCGTAACGCCCTTCGTGACACCGCATATGGTGTCTGTGGGGCCGGGCATCGACCCTGCCTCCCCACTGCCCATGGCGCAGTACCCCTATCCGATCCTGGTCACTAACTCCGATCAGGATTCCACCGAGGTGCGCAACATCGTAGCCGCGCTTGACGCAGGGTTCGACGATTACAAGGATGCCGCCCCCGGTGCCAATGCGTATGCGATTGATCGCCAGATCCTGTCTTGGGTGATGCCATGGAGCGATGGCAGCGTTGCCTACTTCAAGGAAAAGGGTCTGTGGACACCGGAAGCCCAGGCAAACCAGGACAAATTGGTGGAACGGCAAGAGGTGCTCTTGCGGGCCTGGGGCACATTTGTCGGGGACGCTCCAGAGGGTGAAGAAGAATTTGCCGCTGCATGGATGAAAGCCCGTGCCGACGCACTGGAAGCGGCCGGCCACGAAGTCTTTTTCCGCTGATGCGACACAGCGCGGCGCCCCACAGGCGCCTTGCACAAAGCAACGCAGCACAAAACTGGAATACGGGCATGGCACAGGAAACACAGGAAGCGCCGGCGCAACCGACCGGTATGGGCACCCTGCCCGCGTTTGTTCGCTGGTCGCTCGTCGTCTCGGCGCTGCTTTTGACCGCGGCGTCGGTCAACCATCTGTTCAATCTGGGCTTCTTCATGAACGTCCGGTTGCTTGAAATTCACTACCTCTACGTGATGCTTCTGCTGACGCTGCCACTGGTGTTCCTTGTCTTTCCCTGTTCAAAGTCAGATCCTTACGGATCGACGCGATGGTGGGATTACTTTCTGGCCCTGCTGGCCCTGATCACCTGCGCCTTCTTTGCCTACTACGGGCGCAGCGTGGTGAACAAAGGGTGGGATTTCGCCGCTCCTCTTAATGCCGTGATCGCCAGCTTCGCCTTCTGGTTCCTGCTGCTCGTGGCCGCGCGCCGCACCGGCGGCTGGACGCTGTTCGCGGTAATCCTGGTATTTTCCATCTACCCCATGATCGCCAACTATGCGCCCGGCCCGATCCAGGGCTTCCAGCGCTCGCCCGTCGAAACGGCGATCTTCCACGCGATGAGCGGCGAAAGTGTGCTGGGCATACCGATGCGCAGCTTTGTCAATCTTGTCGTGGGGTTCATGATCTTCGGCGTTGCGATGCAACATACCGGCGCAGGTCCGTTTTTTATCGACATCGCCTTTGCCGCGCTCGGAAATGTCCGGGGCGGGCCGGCCAAGGTAGGAGTTCTGACCAGCGGGCTGACCGGTTCGATGAGCGGCAGCGTGATCACCAATGTGCTGACGACCGGATCAATTACCATTCCAGCGATGAAAAAGGTGGGGTTCAGGCCCACTTATGCGGCGGGGATCGAAGCGGCGGCGTCGACGGGGGCGGTGCTGATGCCCCCTATCATGGGCGCCACGGCCTTTGTCATGGCGACATTCCTGGCGACCGACTACACCAACATCGTTGTGGCGGCGGTGCTTCCTTCGCTGTTCTACTTTTTCGGCCTGTTCGCACAAATCGACGCATACTCGGCGCGCAACGGACTGAAAGGCGTTCCGCGCGCCGACCTTCCCAGGATCGGCAAGGTGCTGCGCGAAGGCTGGTACTTTCTCGCCGTCTTCGGGCTGCTGATCTGGATGTTGCTCTACCTCAAGCGCGAGGCGATCGCTCCATTCTATGCGACCGCGCTGCTTCTTGTCCTGAACCAGCTGCTCTCAAAATCACGCTGGGGGCGAAAGGAGCTGATGAATTTTCTGATCGCCACGGGACAGTTGTTCGTCGAACTTGTTGCCATTCTTGCGGCGGTCGGGCTGATCGTCGGCGGACTGGCGGTGACCGGGATGTCCGGGACGATCTCGAACGATCTGCTGTTCATCGCGGGCGGCAACATCTTTCTGCTTCTGCTGCTGGGGGCTTTGACCAGTTTCATTCTTGGAATGGGCATGACCGTGACCGCCGCCTATGTGATTCTGGCGGTGTCGCTGGCACCCGCCCTGGTCGCCGGCGGGCTCGATCCGATCGGCGTCCATTTATTTATCCTTTACTGGAGCATGCTGAGCTATATCACCCCCCCCGTCGCGCTCGCGGCTTTCGCCGCGGCGGCCATCGCCCAGGCCAAACCCTTTGCGACGGCCTTCGAAGCGATGAAGCTTGGAAGCATCGTCTATATAATTCCCTTCTTCTTCGTCCTTGATCCGGCGTTCATCCTGCAAGCCGGTCCACTCGAAAGCCTGCTTACGGTTCTGCGCGCCGGTCTCGGCATTCTGCTGATCTGCGCCGGTATTCAGGGGTATCTGTTTGGCGTCGGGCGGATCGAAACCGGACTGCCAGGAACAATCGCCCGCGTCCTTCTTGGTATTGCCGGTCTGGCCTTCGCCTTTCCCTCGAACGCGGGTCTGGCGGTTCCGATCCTCGGCGCGGTGGGCGCAGGTGCCGCTATGGCGGCAGTGGCTGTCGCTTTGGTGATGGTCTCGGCCAAGCAGGAGACAGCGTAATATGAGCGCACAAGACGGCAGACCGGACATCCCCGCCCCGTTCAACGCATTGCTCGGCGTGCGCTTCGTCTCGTGGTCCGATGGCAAAGCCGAGCTGCGGTTGGCCATCGGACGCGATCACCTGAACGGCGCTTTTTCGGTGCATGGCGGTGTCTACGCGACCATGCTGGACAACGCGGTCACCTTTTGCGCGGCCTACGCGGGGGATGGCCGCCCAGGTCATCGCTGCCTTACGCTTTCGCTTACCACCAGTTTCGTCGCCCCGGCGACCGAAGGAGACACGCTGACGGCCCGCGCGCGCATTGTCGGGGGCGGACGCAAACTGGTTTTTGTACAGGGCGAGATCTTCAATCAGGACGGGCACCATCTGGCCCATGGCGATGCCGTGATCAAGCGGCTCGCACCACCGTCGTGACCACCTGAGTGAACCGATGGTGAGCGAGACCAAACAAACGAAGGACAAAAGGAGACAGAAATGATCAACCCGATGGCATTGGACAATCAAGTGGTTATCGTCACAGGCGCCGGACAGGGTATCGGCCGCGGTGTGGCGGCGCTGTCGGCAGAGCTGGGCGCCAAGGTCGTGGTGAACGATCTGAACGAGGACGGCGTCAAGGAAACCGCCGAACAGATCGGTGGCAATGCCCGCGCCATCGTGGGGAATGTGGCCGACCCGGACTTTCCCGGGAAGCTCGTGAAATTCGCCTTCGACGAATTCGGCGACATCAACGGGCTTGTGAACAACGCCGGGATCGTGCGCGCCGCGATGATCCACAAGATGGACCGGGCCACCTGGCAACAGGTCATCGACGTGAACCTCACCGGTGTCTTCGCCTGCCTTCAGGCCGTGGGGACCTATTACAAGGACCGGGTCGAAAAAGACCCCGAAAGCGCCGCGCGCCGTGCCATCGTGAATATCTCATCCGATGCCGGGCGTCGCGGCACCATCGGTCAGATCAATTATGGCGCGGCAAAATCCGGGGTTCTGGGCCTGACAATGAGCGCCGCGCGTGAATGGGGCCGTTACCGCATCAACGTCAATTCAGTCTGTTTCGGAATGGTCGAGACACCAATGACTGAGACCATCCGCTCTGAAAAATTCGCCGACAGGTATATGGCGCAGATTCCGATGGGACGGATGAGCACCCCTGAAGAAGTCGCGCAGCCCGTCTGTTTCCTGTTGTCCAACGCGGCATCCTATATCACCGGCCAGCACCTGAGCGTGAACGGTGGCTTCCACATCGGGTTCTGAGATGGCCGGCATTGGACAAGGCCCAGGGCCGGACGCCGTCTTCGCCGCGAAGCTGGCCGAGGGCGTCTTCGAGATTCAGAAATGTGGCGGCTGCGGCACCCATGTATTCCATCCGCGCGTGATCTGTCCGGCCTGCGGCAGCGCGGATCTGGGATGGTTCGCGCCAACCGGGAGGGGCACCGTCTATGCGCGAACGGTCGTGCGCCGAAAACCGGAACGAGGCGGCGATTACAACGTGGTTCTGGTGGACCTGGAGGAAGGGGTACGAATGATGTCGCGCATCGACGGTATCGCGCATGACCAGATTGTCGCCGGGCTGAAAGTAACCGCGTCGATCGGCGAAGGCGCCGAAGGTGACCCCGCCGTGGTTTTCCGGCCAGAAGGAGAAGCAAATTGAGTTTACGGGGAAAAGCCGCCATCGTCGGTGCAGCGCTGGCAGGCTGCGGCGAGGCCCATGGCAAAAGCTCGATGGAGATCACAATCGAGGGGGTGCACGGCGCGCTTGCCGATGCGGGGATCGCACTTGGCGAGGTCGATGCCGTTGCCACCTGCCAGCCGCTGGATATGCTGTCGGGTCTTACACTGGCGCAGGAATTGGGCTTGAACCCCAGGTTCACGATGAACAACCGCATGGGCGGCTCGTCGTTCCTGTCGCACACGCTCTGGGCCGCGATGCTGCTCGAATTGCGGCTCGCTGATACCGTGTTGATCTGCTACGGATCGAACCAGCGCACCGCCTCGGGCAAGCTGATGACTGCGCTTGGCCTGCCGACCTACGAGGCCCCCTACCGACCGTTGTTCCCGCTGTCGTCCTATGCGCTGGCCACAGACCGTCACATGACGCAATTCGGCACAACGCGCGAACAGCTGGCCGACGTGGCGGTGGCGGCCCGGGCCTGGGCCCAAAAGAACCCCGACGCTTTCATGCGCGATCCTCTGACGCGCGAGGATGTCATCGCCTCGCGGCCGGTTTCCGACCCTCTGCGGGTGCGCGACTGCTGCCTTGTGACCGATGGCGGTGGCGCGATTGTGATGCGCCGGGCCGAGACGGCCAAGGATCACCCCAGACCTCCGGTGTATTTGCTGGGCGGCGGCGAGGGCACGACGCACCGCGACATCTCCGAAATGGCGGACCTGACCGTGACCGGCGCTGCGCAATCAGGGCGAACGGCCATGGACATGGCGGGTGTCAAACCCGCGGACATCGACGTGGTCCAGCTCTACGACGCGTTCACCATCAATGTGATCCTTTTTCTAGAAGATCTGGGCTTTTGCAAGAAAGGCGAAGGCGGTGCGTTTGTGGCGAACGGCGGCATCGCGCCTGGCGGCCACCTGCCGGTCAATACCAATGGTGGCGGCCTGTCATGCGTGCATCCCGGGATGTACGGCATCTTCACGCTGGTCGAGGCGGTGCGGCAACTGCGCGGCGATGCTGGCGATCGCCAGATCGGCAGTGCCGAACTGGCCCTGGCCCACGGCAACGGCGGTGTCCTGTCCAGCCAGGTGACGAATATCCTGGGCACCGAAGCCACCCTCTGAACAGACGAAGGAAGCAATGAAGCGGCCCTTCTTGCGAAGGGCCGCTGTGTATTCAGGCCTGAAACGGCTCAGTTCGGGTAGGTTGCGAAGTCGATCTTGGAATAAATCTCCTGACGCAGAAGGTCTGCATAAGGCTGATGATTGTCCCGGATCGGTTGCAGCGGCTCAACCAGACCGTGCCATTTCTCGATCAGCTCGCGATAGGTTGCGATCAGCGGTTCCGGATCTTCGATGCCGCGTTCCTCGCGCGAGATGCGGGCGATCTCTTCAAGATCGGCGGTGCGGAAATCAATGAGATCCTGAAGAAACTCAGGCGACGGCTGGTGTACCTGCAGGCCAAGCCCACCCGCCTCTTTCAGCACGTCGAGATCGTCGGTTTCGTAGTACACCTCGGTCTGCGCCACGGCCTCGGGTATGTTCTTGACGAATTGCTCGCGTTGCTCCGGCGAAAGTGAGATCCAGAATTTCGGGCCGGCGGCAAAGATCGAACCGGAATGATAGGTGCCCAACGGCAACTCCGTCAGGTGCTTGGCAACCTCGATCAGACTGTGCCCCTTGAGCGCACCGACCGGCTGCACCGCAGCGGTGACGACACCGTGGCTCATCGTGTCGTACATCTCGCTCGACGGCACGTTTACCGGCTCTGCCCCAAGGCGTGTCGCCCAGCGGTCCCAGACCGACCCGCCCGTGCGCAGCTTGACCCCTTGCATATCGCTGATTTCGACGATCGGCTTGGTGGTCAGCAATACATAAGGCGCAGTGCTGATCCCGCTCAGCGCCACCATGCCGTTCTTTGCGAACTCGTCCTTGCACGGCTGGCAGTGCAGCATCACGAATTCGCTGGTCGCGCCGGCCATGGCATAGTGGTCCTCGCCCAAAAGAGCGAGATCGGCGACGAGCTGCGCATAGGGCATTTCCGACCTGAAATAGGTCAACGCCAGCAGACCTACATCGGCGACGCCGTCGCGCAGGCCGGACAGTGTTGGCTTGGGGCCAAGCAAGGCGCCGCCGGCAAACAGCTTGAAGTCGAAGGCATCCGGAAATTCAGATTCGGTCATTTCGGCAAAGGCGGCATGGCCACGCGATGTCGCGTGATTGGGTGACGTCCAGTTGGATATAGTCACCCGCTTTTCGGCCAGGGCCGGTGTCGCCGCTAGAACGGTCGTCGCCGCCAGCGCGGCAAACGCATTGGTCAGTTTCATGTGGTCTCCTCCTCTTTTTCAAGACCCCGCTATTGCGCGGGGTTCGTCACGGCCGGGATGGCCAAATCAGTTGCCGAGCTCTGGCAGGAACATGATCAGTTCGGGAAAGGCGACCATGATGATCAGGACCACCACATCCGCAGCCAAAAACCACAAAACACCCTTGAAAATCAGTGAAATCGGGACCGCATCACCGACGATGCCCTTGATCACGAACACGTTCAGCCCCACCGGTGGGGTGATCAGAGCCATCTCGACCAGCTTGGTTGCAAGCACGCCCAGCCAGATCAGGCTGATATGGTTCGCCTCGTAGATCGGCAGAAGGATCGGCAGCGTCAGCAGCAGGATGCCCAGCGGATCGAGGATCATGCCCAGCAGACAAAAGATCACGGCCGTGCCGAAAACCAGCATCACATAGCTGGCCCCCATATCAATCACCAGGTCGGTCATCGCTTCGGGGATACCGCTGATCGCCAGAAACCTCGAAAACAGGTTGGCACCGACCGCGATGATGAAGATCGCCGCAGTCATTTTTGCAGTGTCCATCAGCGCGATCCTGGAAACTTTCCAGTTCAGGGTGCCGCGCGCCGCCGCAATCACGAAGGACAACGCCGCCCCGACAGCCCCGGCCTGCGTGGGTGTGAATATCCCGGTGAACAGACCGCCGAAAACGCCCACCACCAGCAAGATCACGGGCCATGTCTCGCTCAGGGCCTCCAGCCGTTCGGACCATGTCGCGCTTTCGTCGAGCGACGGCGCGAGCGCGGGATTGATCCACACACGAACGATGATCACGGCCCAGTACCCCAGCATCGTCAGTACGCCCGGCACGATCGCGGCCAGAAACAGCTTGCTGATCGCGACCTCGGCAAAAATACCGTAGATGATCAGAAGGATGCTCGGCGGGATGAGCGACCCCATGGTGCCGGCTGCGGCAACCACGGCGGTACTCAGCCCGGGATCGTAGTCGCGCTTCAGCATTTCCGGCACCGCGATCCGGCCCATTGCCGCGGCGCAGGCCAGGCTGGAGCCGGCCGCCGCCGAAAACAGCGCCGCGCCGCCCACGCTGGCGACCGCCAGCCCGCCCGGCAGGAATGACAGCCAGACCCGGGCGGCCTTGAAGATCCCGCGCGTGATGTCGGTCTGGTAACAGACGTATCCCATCAACAGGAACATCGGGATCGAACTGAGGGTCCAGTGCGCGGCAAAATCATAGGGCACCGCCGTCAGCAGGCCGAAAGCCGCGCCGCTTCCCAGCATCGCCCAGAACCCGAAGAAGGACACGATACCCAGCGCGACCGCGATCGGAACGCGCAGCAAGACCAGCAGGATGACAGAAACGATGCCGCAAAGGCCGATCTGGAAAAAGCTCACCGTTCCACTCCTATTCGTACATGTCGTGATTGGGGCCGGCCATGCCAGCGTCGGTGAAAGGCCTCTGGATCAGCTTGGCCAGCAAGAGCAGAACCATCAGCCCCGCACCAAGAGGCAGACAGAAGCGACCGGGCCAGACGGTCACCGCCGCCATGCCCATGGATTGCTCGCCGATGAGGTATTTTTCGACGGCATCGATCCAGGTCTGCCAGGTGAGCAGCCCGTAGAACACCGCAGACAGCGCCAGAGCCAGCATGTCGAGAGCGGTCCTCGCCCCCGTCGGGAGCAGATCGTGGATCAGGTCGACCTTGATGTGCTCGTTGGTGTATTCGACGAAGGGAAGCGGCAGAAAGACCAGCCCGACCATGTAATAATACGACACGTAATCCACCGTGCCCGGCAGGGGCTCGGCGATGAACTGGCTCAGGATGACATCGAGCGTGACGTGGACCATCATCAGGGCCGCCAGGGCAGTCGCAATATAGGTGATAATCCGCGACACCCTGCCAAGTCGTGCAATGACTGTTTCCATCACTATCTCTTCCCTGTCGTAAAAAGGGCCAATCCGCTTGGTCATACGCCACGGAAAACCGGTTTTCTCTTGCTCAGAAAGGCGTCGATGCCTTCGGCGTGATCCGCGCTCTTGATGATTTGCCCCTGAATGATGGCTTCTGTTTCAAGAAAGCTCTCCAGAGACGGTTGCATCGCGGCGCGCATCAGCCGCTTGGTACCGGCCAGGGCAAAGGTTGGCCCCGCGGCCAGGTCTGTCGCATAGTCCAGGGCCGCCCGGTCGAGGGCATCATCGGGATGAACCTGGCTTGCCAATCCCAGGCTCAGGGCTTCATCCGCCGGCACCATCCGCGCTGAGAAGGCAAGGTCCGTCGCACGTTGCCGACCGATCAGATTCTGAAGGAAAAACGCCGCGCCGCCATCGGGGGCCAGCCCGATCTTGCGAAAAACCTGACCGAATCTTGCCGTCTCGGAGAGCAGGATAACGTCGCAGGCGAGCGCCATGCTCAGACCGATCCCGACCGCCGGACCGCGCACCGCGGCAACCACAGGCTTCTCGCAATTGAATATGGAAAGGATCATCTGGTGCGCCCTGTACAAGCGCGCCCGATCACCCCAGACATCGTCCTTGCCCATGGTCGAAATATCCGCACCCGCACAAAAAGCGCGGCCCTCGGCCCGCAGTAATACGGCGCGAATCCGCGGGTCAGTTTGGATATCGCGAAACGCGTCCAGGAGTTCGACGCGCATGTCGAGGGTCAGCGCATTCAGCTTGTCGGGCCGGTTCAACGACACGACGGCCAGACCTTCTGAGTGTTCCACAGTGATATCGCTTGTCATGACCACCCCTCCCTTTGGCGAAGATTCGTCAGTCAGTGAACAGCGCCCGAGCAATCCCGTTCTTATGTATCTGGGTCGTTCCCCCGGTGATCGTCAGCATCCGCACATCCCTCACCATCCGCTCCAACGGAAGCGAACCGAAATAGCCGTAGCCACCGAACATCTGCATGGCGTCATGGGTGACGCGCTGTGCCATTTCGGTGGCCTGAACCTTGGCGATCGAAGACAATGTTGGATCGGGCTGGCCGCGGTCGATCAGCGACAGCGCCGTATAACACAACGACCGCGCGGCCTCGATCTGCACCTTCATGTCCGACATCATCCATTGCAGCCCCTGCATCTCGGACAGCGCCTTGCCGAATTGCCGGCGGGTCTTCATGTAGTCGCGTGCAAGGTCGAACGCCCCCTCGGCGACACCAAGCGCCAGTATCCCCATGCCGACGCGCGTGGCGTTATAGACACCCAGCGGGCGGACAAAGCCGCTGGAGTTGCCGGCCAGCCCTTCGGTCACGACGTTTTCGGACGGCACCCGCACATCGTCGAAATGGATCTCGCATTCGTTGCAGCCGCGCGCGCCCATCTTCTGTTCAAGAATATGGACCGAAACGCCGGGGCTTTTGCGGTGCACCAAAACGGTTCCGATGCCTCGCGCGCCTTTGCTTTCGCAGAACCGAGCATAGACCAGAAGGTAATCGGCCCTGTCGCCGAAAGTGGTAAAGATCTTGCCGCCGTTCAGCACAAACCCGTCCCCGTCCGGGCGCAGCGATGTCGTCACCGCGGTGGCGTCCGACCCGGCCTCGGGCTCGGACCAGGAGATCGCGCATTCGATCTCGCCCGCGGCGAAGCGGGGCAGGAAAGCCTGCTTCAACGCCTCGCTGCCGCAGGTGGCGATGATCCGGGGCGAGACGTTCTGATCGTGAACGATCAGCGCGGTATTGAAATCCACCTTGGCCAGTTCTTCGATCACGAGATAGCAATCCACCAGCGGCGTACCGCCACCGCCGTATTCTTCGGGAATGGTCATGCCCAGATAGCCAAGCGCGCCCAGGCGATGGTGGTTTTCCTCGGGGTAGATGCCGTCGCGGTCCCAGCGTGCGGCGCGGTCCCGGAATTCCCCGAGCGCCAGTTTGCGCGCGGCATCCTTGGGAGCGACCTGTTCTGTCGTTAGCAACGAGGGATGCATCCGCCCTACCCCCGCCGCTGGTCGAAGCTGTGGCCGTAGACCATGGCGGCGATCGTATTGCGCAGGATTTCGACGGTGCCACCGCCAAGCGCGAAGCCGCGCGCGTCACGCACCATACGTTCCAGCGGGTATTCGCGCGTGTAACCATTGTGACCGTGGATCTGCAGCGCTTCGTTCGTGACCCTCTGCGCCATTTCGTTGGCGTAAAGCTTGGCCATGGTCGCATCCATCGGATCGGGAAAGCCGTTCGGCGCGGGGTTGGTCGCGGCCCGATAGACCATCAGACGCGCAGCATGGATCTGTGTGGCCATGTCGGCGATTTTCCATTGCAGGCCCTGGAATTCCTTGATCGGGCGCCCGAACTGATGGCGAATCTCGGAATACGACTTTGCAGCATCGAAAGCGCCCTGCGCCAGCCCCACGCACATCGCTGCGTTGCCCACCCGCTCGGGTCCGAAACTGCTCATCAACAGCGCGAAGGAGCGCGAGCTTTCCGGGTCCCCTTCGACCAGCACATCCTCGGGACCGGCCTTGTAGTTTTCAAGGATAATCTCGGCCTCGGTCAGCCCCCGGCCACCCATCTTCAGCGATATGTGGCCGATCCGCGCGCCCGGCTTCTTCAGATCGACGACAAAGGCACCAATCCCCTTCGCCCCGCTGGCCTTGCCGAAACGGCAGAAGACCAGCGCATAATCGGCCACATGGGCGCCCGTGGACCAGCATTTGTTGCCATTCAGCACCCATCCGTCGCCGTCCCTTGTGGCCGTGGTGCGCAGGTCTGTCACCGCCGACCCCGCCTCTGGCTCGCTGATGGCGATTGCGATGAATTTCTTGCCGGCCGCCATGTCTGGCAGGAACCGCTTTTTCTGCTCGTCGCTGCCCAGAACGCTGATTGCCCGGGATGGGCCGTTCAGGTAGAGTTGCGAGACCAGCGCCGTGTTGAAACAGACCCGCGCCATTTCTTCCAGAAACACCGTGCCCTGGATCACTGGCGCGCCGGAGCCGCCGTATTCTTCAGGGATGAACATTCCCAGATAGCCAAGTTCGGCCAGCTTGTCGCGGTTCGCGGCTGGAAACTCTTCGGCTTCGTCCCAATGGGCGGCCCTGGGAGCAAACTCGCGCTCAGCCAGCTTGCGTGCCTCGTTGCGAAAATCCTCCAATTCCGGATCGAGCTTGAACATGTCAGTAGGTGTCCTTTGATTGAGCAGAGGGCAGGTCCTGTTCCAGCGCGGCCAGGATGCGCGCCGTATCGGCGCCTACGGTTGGTGCGGGGATAGGGGCGACCTGTGGGTGAGCCGCGAAACGCATCGGCAGCCCTGGAACAGGGACCGTGCCCAGGTCTGGATGCGGAAGGTCATGGATCATGCCGCGGGCGCGCATGTCATCGTCCGACACCACCTCAGCGAGCGTGCGCACCGGGGCGCCCGGCACATGTGCGCTGCTCAGGGCCGCGAAAATCTCGGCGCGGGTCTGACTTGAGGTCCACGCCGTCACCCAGCCATCGACTTGGGCACGCCGCGCGCAGCGCGCGGGTCCCGCGGCCAGTTCGGGATCTTCGGCCAGATCAGGGCGACCCATGGCCCGGGTCAGCTGCTGCCAGTGGCGATCATTCAGGCACATGATGGCCACCTGCCCGTCGCGCGCCGGAAACAGGTCGTAGGGTGCGACCTTGAGCACGGCCTGACTGTTGCCGGCCCGGTCGGCGAACCCGTCAGGCGCCAGCAGATAGCTTGCGATATTCGACGCCAGCGCGTGGTGCGTGACGTCCTGCATCGCGATCTGGACAAAGTCCCCGCGCCCTGTCGCGCCGCGCGCATGCAACGCCGCCATAATGCCACCAAAAAGGTGGATACCGCCCAGAAAATCGGTGATCGCTGCGCCGCATTTCACCGGCGGACCATCGGGAAACCCGGTCACCGACATCAGCCCGGTCAGGGCCTGAATAGGAAAATCCATCGCCGGCGCATCGCGATAGACGGAATCGGCCGCGTAACCCTTTCCTGACCCCATGACCAGGCGCGGATTGCGGGCACAGAGTGTTTCCCACCCCAGCCCCAGTTTCTCCATCGTACCGGGACGGAAATTCTCGATTAGAACATCGGCCGAATCTGCCAGCGCCAGCAGGGCGCTGCGCCCGCCCTCGGACCCCAGATCAAGCGTCACGCTCTGTTTGCTGGAATTGAGCATCATCGCTGCGGGGTTCTCGCGCCCGCCCGCGATGCCGCGGATACTGTCGCCGCCGGGCGGCTCGACCTTGATGACCTCGGCCCCCATGAGCGCGAACATCAGACCGCAATAGGGCCCAAGGTAGACCTGCCCGAGGTCGATCACCCGAAGACCGGCCAGCGGGCCACAATCGGGCGCCGCGTTCATGATCCGACAAAGCCCGGCGGGCGCTTTTCCTTGAAAGAGGCGACCGCCTCGCGGTGATCTGCGGTCTGCATGATATGGGCTTCGGCGGTTGCCTCGATCTCGAGATAGGTCGCGAAATCGCAATCCATGCCACGGTTCAGCATCGACTTGCCCAGCCCAAAGGCTCGGGTCGGCCCTTCGGCCAGACGCACGGCCAGCGCATCGGCCTCTGCGTCGAGCGCGTCTTCTTCGTGGATTGCGTGGACGATCCCAAGGTCGTGCGCCTCTTGGGCATCGATCACCTGGGCCGTCAGGAACATCGCCTTCGCCCGCTGCGTCCCGACCGTCCGCGCCAGCAAGTAAAGCCCGCCACCGTCGGGCACGATCGCCACGCGCGCATAGGCCTGGCAAAAGCGGGCCGAGGGCGCGGCCAGGATCACGTCAGCCAGAAGCGCAATGTTGAACCCCACGCCAAAGGCCGGCCCGGCAACCGCCGCGACGACCGGCTTTTCAAGATCATATAGCATCCGGGTTACGCGGTGCTGTTGTTTCATGCGGTCCCGCATGGCCACAGGCGAAGAACCGGCGAAGGTGCTGATATCGCCTCCGGCGCAAAACGCGCCCCCGGCACCCGTGATCAACAGCGCGCGCACGCGGTCATCGTCGCGCACCTGGGTGACGATGCGTTCCATCTCTTTGCGTGCGTCTTGATCAAGGGCATTCTTCTTCTCGGGAAAATCGAAAGTCATCCGACCAACGCTTTCCGAGCGGCTGTAGAGCAATGGCACCGCTTCCTCCTCCCAGGAATGGGCTAGCATGGAACACGATAGGAGTGGCATTGAGCGACGGGCAATAGTCCGGTGCGGAAAATCAGACATGTGTAAAATTCACCCGTTCTGTGTATTTCCTTGCGGTCTGCTGGCACGTTTTTTCGGCTTCCCTTCCCATGCGCGCCCGTCACGGCTACGGGCCTCGGCACCCCCTGTTGAAACAGCAAAGAAGAAATAGACAATGTACTCCGACACCCCTCTCGGCCGCTTGCGCCTGCCTGTGATCTGCTCGCCCATGTTCCTGGTGTCCGGGCCGGATCTTGTCGTCGCCCAGTGCAAAGCCGGCGTCATCGGCAGCTTTCCGGCGCTGAACGCACGCGAGTCCGAAGGTGAACCGCCGCTGCTTGAAGCCTGGCTCAAGCGCATCACTGAAGAGCTTGACGCGCACAATCAGGCCAATCCCGATCGGCCCGCCGCGCCATTCGCGGTCAACCAGATCGTCCATCGATCGAATGATCGGATTGAGCGGGACGTCGAAATATGTGCGCGCTGGAAAGTGCCTGTCTGGATCACATCAATGGGCGCACGGGAAGACGTCAACCAGGCGGCACATGAGTGCGGCGGCACTGTACTGCACGATGTAATCAACAACAAATACGCCAGGAAAGCGATCGACAAGGGCGCCGACGGCCTGATCGCGGTCTGCGCCGGCGCTGGCGGCCACGCCGGGGCCTTGTCACCCTTTGCGCTGGTTCAGGAAATCCGGGAATGGTTCGATGGTCCGCTTGCCCTGTCCGGGTCCATCGCGACCGGGCGCTCAATTCTGGCGGCGCAGGCCATGGGTGCGGATTTTGGGTATATCGGATCCCCCTTCATTGCCATGACCGAGGCGGTCGCGTCGGAGGAGTACAAGCAAATGATCGTCGAAGGCGGGGCCGATGATATTGTCTATACCGACTATTTCAGCGGCGTGCATGCCAACTATCTGAAACCGTCGGTGCGGGCGGTCGGTCTCGATCCGGACAACCTGGCCGGGATCGGCAACAAACTCGATCTGGCCACCGGCGACATTCGCCCCAAGGCCTGGCGTGACATCTGGGGCAGCGGTCAGGGGATCGGAGCGGTGAAAGAGGTGATGACCACGGCGGACTACGTCGACCGTCTCGACCGGGAATACCAGGTCGCCAAAGATGCGCTCTGTTCCTGACGAAAGAGGGCGGCCGGTTGCCCGGCCGCCCATCTGTTTCTGCGGTTGTCGCGAATGATCGAGACCCGATCTTAGCGGTCCTTTTGGTTGACGATCAGTTCTGCATTTTCGGGTAGTTCCGAAACAATGTTCACTTCGTCGACACGAATTCGTGTATGCAGTTTGAAGTTTTTGGCGGCGGCTGCTTCCGCAGCAGAAGCGTCGGCACCGTCTTCCAGCACAAGCGAGAGGCGGATCATGTCGCGATCGTTCTCGCGCGTTACCACGGCCTGCGCGGCCTTTGCGCCCGGCGTGCCGATGACAACTTCTTCAACCACGCGCGGATAAACGAAAATCTCGCGCACTTTGACCGCTGCCCCGACCCGTCCCTGCAATGCTGAAATCCGGCTGACGGTGCCATCCGCGTTGCTTTCCAGGGCAAAGGCGCTGTCGCCGGTGCCGAACCGGATCATCGGCCAGGTGGCATCGCGCGCGGTCACGACAACCTCGCCCGGTTCGCCATGGGCGACCTGTTCGCCGCTGACCGGATCGCAGATCTGCACCACGCGGTCGGGATGAACCAGATAGCCTTCGCCGCCATCCTCATAGGCGACAAGGCCTAGATCGGCGGTGGCATAGGCGGCCCAGGTGGACACGCCGTATTCGGCCTCGATCCGGCGGCGCTTGGCCATCCAGTCGCCCATCTCACCGCCGAGGAAGGCTGTCTTCACCTTCCATGCGTCGCGGCCATAGGTTTCGATCACCTTGTCCGCCAGCGTCAGGAAAAACGCGGTCGAGGCGCAGATCGAAGTCACGCCGGTTTCGACGATGATCTGCGCCTGAAGCTCGGTATTGCCCACGCCGCCGGGAATCACCGTGGCACCTGCGGCCTGTGCCGCTTCGTCGAACAGCAAGCCTGCGGGCACAAGATGATACATCCAGGTGTTCAGGATGATATCCCCCGGCCCCACGCCTGCCGCCTTGAAAAGCAGGTCCAGGCCATGACCTCCCTCGCCCGAAAGGGCCGGCTCGAAAATTGGGCCAGGGGACACGTAGATCCGTCCAATATCCTTCAGATCCGAGGCAAGGAATCCGCCGAAAGGCGGGTTCTCGCGCTGGATCTTCAGAAGCTCTTCTTTTTTCATCACTGGAAGTCGCGAGAGGTCCGCCACCGATGTGACGGCTGCCGGATCGAATCCGGCAGCCGTAAATCGCGATTTCAGGCCAGGAGCTTTTTCGGCCGCAGCGGCATAGGCTTGCGCTATATCTTTGTAGATATCATCAGACATTTCCATGCCTCCTCGTCCAATCGGGCGTTAAAGCGGGCAGTCCTTGCGGAAGTTTGGCGCGCGCTTCTCGCGGTGCGACAACACACCTTCCTTGACGTCCTCGCTCATAAAACCAAGCATCTCCAGCGCGGTCGACGCATCAAAGATCGGCCCGGCCTGGCGCAGCCAGTTGTTCAGCGAATACTTGGTCCAGCGGATCGCGCTTTGCGAGCCGTTGGCCAGTTCGACAGCCGTGTCCAAAGCGATCTGCTGAAGCTCGTCATCCTCGACGCACATTGACACCAGACCGATGCGCTCGGCCTCTTCGCCCGACACCGGCTTGCAGGTCATCAGATAGTATTTCGCCTTGGCCATCGAGGTCAGCAGCGGCCAGATAATCGCCGCGACATCGCCAGCGGCAACGCCCAGACGCGGATGACCATCGACAATCTTTGCCCGTTTCCCGGCGATCGAGATGTCGGCCAGGATGGCAACCACAAGGCCCGCGCCTGCCGCAGGGCCATTGATCGCGGAAATGATCGGCTTGTTGCAGTTGATGATGTTGTAGACGAGATCCTTGGCTTCTTTCCACGTCTTCATGATCTCGTGCGAGTCGCCGATCATCTTCTCAATCAGGCTGAAATCGCCGCCCGCCGAAAACGCCTTGCCCGCGCCGGTCACGATGACCGCGTTGATGTCGGGGTCGCGGTCGATGTCGATCCACATGTCCGTCATCTGGGTGTGGGTTTCGGCATCGACCGAGTTGAATGTCTCGGGCCGGTCGAACGTGATGCGCAGGACGCGATCCGCCGGGTAGTCAAATTTCAGTTTGTCGTACTTTGCGTAACGCTCCGACATAGGTCTTTTCCTCCTCAGGGTATGGGTTCAGCCAGGCAGTCCCAGGACGGCCTTGGACAGGATGTTTCTTTGGATTTCGTTCGATCCACCGTAGATCGTGGTAGGTCTGGCCTTGTAGAAGCTCGACAAAACGTCGACGCTAACATTGCCAACCTGAAGCGGCCCGATGGAGCCGCCATCGGGACCGGCTGCTTCGATCATCAGCTCGGTGATGCGCTGGAAGCATTCAGTCACCCAGATCTTCAGCATGGACACATCCGCACCGAGCGTCTCGCCACGTTTGAGCTGATCTGCAAAACGGGCATAAAGCGCGGCATGATCTTCCACATCCAGTGCCGCTTGGGCAAAGCGGTCACGGAACACCGGATCGTCAAACGCGCCACGGCCACGGGCAAAGCTTTCAAGCTGTCCCAGAGCGTTCTGGGCCAGACTTGGCGAGCCGATGAAGATGCGCTCGAAGCTCAAAAGCGCCTTGGCCATCGTCCAGCCCTTGTTCAGTTCGCCGACCAGGTTTTCCCGGGGAGTGCGGGCATTGTCGAAGAACACCTCGCAAAATTCGGTCTCACCCGAAAGGGTGGTGATCGTGCGCACCTCGATCCCCGGCTGATCCATCGGAGCAAGAAGGAAACTGATGCCCTGCTGTTTCTTCGGCGCATCGGGATCGGTGCGCACCAGCATGAAGATGTGCGTGGCATCATGCGCCATCGTCGTCCAGATCTTCTGGCCGTTAATGACGAAATCGTCGCCGTCAATTTCCGCGCGTGTGCGCAGATTGGCAAGATCGGACCCGGCACCGGGCTCGGAATAGCCCTGGCACCAGATGTCCTCGCAGCTCAGAATACGTGGCAGCCAATAGTCTTTCTGGTCCTGGGTGCCGAATTTGATGATCAGGGGCCCGACCATCTGCACGCCCATGTCGCGACCGCGATTGACGCCCCAGCGCTGCTGCTCTTCATAAAAGATCAGCAGCTTAGCAGCGTTTAGGCCCATACCGCCGAATTCAGCGGGCCAGGCTGGCGCAACCCAGCCCTTGGCGTGAAGCTTGCGGTGCCAATGTTCGATCTCGGCGAACTTCGGTCGGTGCGGCAGGTGGCGCAGCTCTTCGGGATATTCCGCCTCGAAGAACGCGCGCACTTCCTTGCGGAAATCCGCATCGCTCATTGCGTTCCAGTCGGTCATTGTGCGGCTCCTTCCTGTTCTCGCGCCTCGAACCAAAGCCGTCTGTGGTAGGCGTCATCGCCCAGCCAAGCGGACAGAACCAGCGCTCGGTTCAGATAAAGCCCGATGTCGAACTCGTCGGTATAACCGACGGCCCCGTGCAGCTGGATGGCGTCGCGCGTGATCTTCTTGGCGGCGGTGACCGCGCGAGCCTTGGCCCGGCTGGCAAGCCGCGCCCGGACTTTTGGATCGGTTTCGCTGTCCATCTGCGCAAGCGCCTCCCGCACTCCGGCCTGCGCGACCTCGCACATCACGTTGAGGTCGACGGCACGGTGCTGGATGACCTGGAATGATCCGATCGGCTTGTCGAACTGCTCCCGCGTCTTGATGTAGTCGAGCGTGATCTCGAAGGCGCGCTCGCTCACGCCGACAAGCTCGGCCGCGGCAAGCGCCGTTGCATCGGCGACAGCCTCGGCCAGTGCAGTGAGAACCGCACCGCTGCTGGCCAATTCCGCGGCCGGAGTTCCCGAAAACGAAAGCTCGCCCAGAGAGCTGCCATCCGCCTGCGTCCGCTTGTCGATGACAAGCCCCTGCGCGTCTGCCTCAGCCAGAACCAGAACCGGACCATCATCCTGTTCGGCCACGACAAGGAACCCGTGCGAACCGATCGCACCGACGACCCAGGCCTTGCCACCGGTCAGCTTTCCGTCCGCGTATCGGCAGGTCGCATCGGCAGGCGCCCCGTCGGGGCCGCGTTCCTGCCAGGCAACCGCCAATGAAATTTCGCCGCCGATGAGCTGTGCCATCTTCGGATGATCCGGACAAAGGCGGCGCAGAAGGCCGAGGCTCAGACCTATCGTCGACACGACCGGTTCCGGGGCAAACACACGGCCGACTTCCTCGGCGATGACACCCCCGGCGGCTAGGCCCATGCCAAGCCCGCCCTGATCTTCGGGCACCGCCACGCCGAAAACACCGGCCTCGGCCAGTTCCCGGACCATCTCCGGATCGAAACCGCCCCCGGCATCACGGAGTTGTCGGGCTCTGTCACTTCCGCCCGCCCGTTCAAACAACGTGCGCACGCTCTCGCGCAACAGGCGAAGGTCTTCTTGTTCGCTGGAAAGGAACTCAGTTTGTGTCATTTTGTTTTCGCTGGATCATCACAGGGGTGTCGGTCGAAAAAACGACCTCGCCCTCGGGGTTTTTGGCGCTGAGCGTATAGTGCAAAACACCTCTGTCGGGCTTGCTTTTTGACGGTGTGACCGAGTTGACCGTCAGTTCGACATCAAGGGGTTCGTTCGGGTGCACAGGCCGCAGCCAGCGCAAATTGTCAAAGCCCATGCCGCCGATATTGGCAACATCGACCATCATCTCGGTCATGACCGGCTTGAACACCTCAAGCATGGTCTGAAAGCCCGAGGCGATCAGGCTGCCATGTATGGCGGTTGCATAGTCTTCATCGGTGTGCAGCCGCTGCGGATCCCATTCCTTGGCAAAGGCCTTTATCGAATCCGCGCTCATCGGAGCGCTGCGAAAGCGATAGACTTGGCCCGGCGAGAAGTCTTCCAGATACCTCAAGAGGCACCCTCCTTTGCGAAACCGTCATCGTATCCGCTCGCATCCTTGGATATCCGGATGCGGTTGAATTCTTCCAGCTTCGGATAGGTTTCCTTGAACGCCATCAGGAACTCACCCATCGGCGCGTCGAAATAGAGACCACGGTCGTTCACATATTCCATGTGCCGGTGATTCTGTTCGTCGAACTCATGAAAGAGCGCGTCGTGATAGCCGTCGAAGACCAGGGGTTTGACCCCGAATCTTTCACACAGTTCCATGTTGAATGCAGGTGTCACCTTGTAGGCCTCATTCCCCAACCACAGCTGAACATAGCCGTGGTAGATAAAGAGATCGGTCCCCATCAACTCCTGCAACTTGGGTGTATTCAGGTGGTTGCGCACATCCGCGAACCCCAGAGCGGCGGGGATACCCACAGCACGCAAACAAGCCGCCAGAAGAATTGCCTTGGGAACGCAAAACGCCGCTTCCGCGCCAGCGATACGGCTGGCACGGTAAGAGTCCTCATCCAGCGCAAAACAATAGGGATCATAGCGAATATCGTCGCGCACCGCTTCGAACAGGCGGATCGCCTTGTCTCGATTGGTTGCGTCCACAGGAAGATCACGCAAAGCCGATGTCACGAAACCCTGCACTTCCACGCTATCGCTTTCCACAAAGCGCGATGGCATGACATAACGCTCAGCTTCAGTCGGCAGGTCATCGTCAGACTTGTCCATTGGCCCCCCCTTTTTCTAACAAATGTTAGATTACCGATTCAAATCCTGCCCGTCAACGGGATTTACTCTGTTTTCGGTTGGTCCACGCCATAACGCGGATTGTCTTCGCCCAGAGTGGCTGCAACTCCGACCGAATTTCCGGAAGAACGGAACTCCGGGGCAATTGGCAGCGGCAAAGCGGGCGCGTCCCGGCCGGAGATTTTTACGGTCCGCCCGAACACGTCACGCGCTTTGAAATGCGGGTCACGCGCCGCCTCGGCGGGCGTCTTCACGACCGAACAGCAGCAATCTGCCGCAGCCAGCAAAGGCTCCCAATGGGTCGAGGGGTGTTCCCTCAGACGACGTGCAACCTCTGCGGCACAGGCATTTGGATCGGACCAGTCATCGCGAAGGGCCACAGGCAAACCAATGACATCGCAGAACGACTGCCAGAACTTTTCTTCCAACGCGCCGACGGCGATCTGACGCCCGTCCGCAGCCGTATAAAGCCGATACCGGGCCAGGCCACCCGTCAGACGGCTGCCACCGCTTTCGATGTTCTGCCCGGCAATCACACCTTCGGCATGGGCCCAATAGGCAAAGGCGAACGCCCCCTCGGCCATTGCGATATCCAGATGCGTCCCCTGCCCGCTTGCCTGCCGCGCAATCAGGGCCAGCAGGATATTCATCACCGCAGGATAGGTTCCGCCTCCGATATCGGCGACCAGCCCGAACGGGGCTGTTGGCTGGTCATCCGGTCCGCGACTGAGCGACAGGATACCCGCATCACCGACGTAGTTGAGATCGTGGCCGGCGGCGCTGGCCTTTGGTCCGGTCTGGCCATAGCCGGTGATCGAACAATAGATGAGACCGGGATTGATCTTTCGCACCGCTTCATAACCAAGCCCCAGCCGGTCCATCACGCCGGGACGAAACTGCTCTACCAGAACATCGGCCTTCTCGATCAAGGGGCGCAGACGTTCCACTGCGCCCCTTGACTTGAGGTCGATGGCCACCGATCGCTTGCCGTGGTTCAACACAGCAAATCCGATGCTCTCTCCGTCGATCTTTGGCTCCGTGTGGCGCGCGTCCTCGCCGGCTCCGGGCCGTTCGAACTTGATCACTTCGGCGCCAGCCTCGGACAGCATGAGCGTCGCCATCGGACCGGGAAGAAGTGTGCTGAAATCCAGCACCAGGATATCCTTGAGCGGTTGAGCCATCTTCACTGCCTCAGGCAAAGCGCGCCGCGCCGTTGTTCAGAACAACCACGTCGCGTGCAGGAATAGACGCTCGAAACCGGGCCTCGCCGTCCTCTTCCCAGATTTCGAACCGCACGGTTTCGCCGGGATAGACCGGAGCCGAGAACCGAACATCCAGACCGACAAGCCGGGCAGAATCATAGTCCAGCAACGTCTTGAGAATCGCCCGGGCGGCCAGACCATAGGTCGCCAAACCGTGCAGGATCGGGCGGTCGAACCCGACCGACCGCGCGACATCGGGGTCGGCATGCAGCGGGTTCATGTCGCCGCTGAGCCGGTAGATCAGCGCCTGGCGCGGAAGCGTCTCGATATCACATATGTGATCGGGCACCCGGTCCGGCAGCACCGCCGGCGTCGGGCCGGGCCTGTTCTCGCCGCCGAATCCGCCGTCGCCCCGGGCGAAGGCCGACATCGCGACGCGTGCCAGCTTGTCGCCGCTGTCCGCGTCGATGATCTCGCGGCTTTGATAGATCACAGCGCCCTTGCCCTCGCCCTTGTCCGAGATGAAGTCGATCTGGCTGCGGCCGACAATCCGGCCATGTGTCGGCAGCGGCTTGTAGATGTCGAGCCACTGTTCTCCGTGCAGCACTTTTTGCCAGTTTACGCCGGTCTTGGGATCGCGCAGCCAGAAGCCGGGATACCCCAAAATGACCGCCATCGAGGGAACCGCCTTCAGACCGTCCTCATAGACAAAGGCCAGTTCTTTCTTGTCTGTCGGATCTTCGCCGAACCCCAGCCCGAGTGCGTAAAGGATGGTATCCCGCTCGGTCAGAGTCTGCTTGATCTCTTCGAAATCCCAATTCGAAAGTGCTTCGAAATCCAGTGGCATGATCTTTCCTCCCTTAGTTGCCGTCAGAGCGTGTTTTGCGATCCAAGTATGGCCGTGACCTGACTGGACAGCACACCGCCGTTGCCATGCGCCAGCGCCAGATCAATATCCTTCAACTGAATGCCCGGCGCGTCGCCACGGATCTGACGAGCAGCCTCGATCACTGTGAAGATACCGTACATCCCGGGGTGCACACAGGACAGGCCTCCGCCATTCGTGTTCACCGGCAAGGCCCCGCCAGGCGCGATGCGCCCGCCCTGGACAAAGGCCCCGCCATCGCCCTTGGCGCAGAACCCCAGATCTTCAAGAAACAGGATGGTATTGATGGTGAAGGCATCATAGAGCTCGACCGCCTGGATATCCGCAGGGGTCACGCCGGCCGTCGCAAAGGCGCGCGCGCCCGAGTCGCGGGCTGCGGTCACGGTGAAATCCTTCATCTGCGAAATCTGCCGGTGCGAGCTTGCCGCAGCACTGCCCAGCACATAGACAGGCGCCTTCGGGAAATCCCGGGCGCGGTCCGCGCGGACCATTACGATCGCGCCGCCGCCGTCGGTGACAAGACAACAGTCGCGCACGGTCAATGGATCGCCCACCATGCGCGCACCCAACACGTCCTCGCGGGTCAGCGGGCCGCGCTCGAACGCTTCGGGGTTGTGCTGCGCCCAGGCCCGCGCAGCAACGGCCACGTCGGCCAGCTGTTCGCGGGTGGTGCCATATTCATGCATGTGCCGCGCCGCCGCCATCGCATAGGCCGAGATCGGATAGCGCGGATTATACGGCGCCTCGTAGGCCGGCGGACGTGAAGCGGTCACGAGTCTGCCCGACGCGGTGCGCTGGTTGGAGCCATAAACAATCAGCGCGACATCACACAGACCGGCGTCCAGCGCCATGGTCGCGGACGTCAGGTAGTTTACGAAAGACGAACCGCCCGACATCGTGCCATCAATGAAACGGGGCTGGATGCCCAGATACTCCGCCGCCATAAGCGCCGGCATGCTGTCTTCCATCATGGTGCAAAACAGCCCGTCGACGTCGGACAGTTTCAGCCCGGCATCGCCAAGCGCCGCAAGCGCAGATTGCGCCATGACATCATAGGCCGTCAGGCCATGGGCTTCTCCGAAACCGGCATGACCGGTACCTACGATGGCGGATTTCCCCCGAAGTTCAGTGGTCATGGCTTATCCCTCCGACGGCTTGAAAAGCACGGCCGGAACACCCTCGGCCTCGCCCACGAAGGCGGTTACCGGCATGTCGATGGCGACCTCACCCGGAGCAATGCCCTCGACCCGGCTCATCATCCGGACACCCTCATCCAGCTCGACGACGCATACGTTGTAATCGCCGCCCCGTTCGGGCTTTCGGCGCACAACTGTTGTGGTGTGGACCCGTCCCTTGCCGCTAGCCTTCTTCCAAGAAATCGCGCTGCCATGACAATGGGGACACAGGACTCTCGGGAAAAAGTGATATCCCCCGCAGTCGTCGCACTTGGGCAGCAGGATCTCTCCCTCTGCCAGCGCGCGTTGGAAAAACTGGTCTGGTCGTTTGGCGTCCTGCACCGGCGTTCTCCTTCAAGCGATCCAGTCTTTGTCTAATCGTATTGATTATGTTTCTAACAATTGTTAGATTTAGTCAACCTTTCAGGATCAATTGAGAGAAACTCATGCCAGGTTCAGATTTAGCCCCCCTTTCCGGCAAACTCGTCGTTGCGCTGGAACAGGCAGTCGCCGCGCCTTTTTGCTCCTCGCGGCTGGCCGATGCCGGCGCGCGTGTGATCAAGATCGAACGCAAGGGAGCCGGCGATTTCGCCCGCGCCTACGATACCGCCGCCAACGGTGAAAGCGCCTATTTCACATGGCTGAACCGAGGCAAAGAATCGGTCGCCTTGGACATTAAAGCCGACGAAGACCGTGAAATCCTGCTCAGGATGCTGGAAAACGCGGATGTGTTTATTCAGAACCTGCTGCCCGGCGCGCTGGCCAAGCTCGGGCTCGATTCCGCAAGTCTGCGAGAGAGGTTTCCGCGTCTGGTGACCTGCGACATCACCGGCTACGGAGAGGACGGCCCGATGCGCAACGCCAAGGCCTATGATCTTCTGGTGCAATGCGAAAGCGGCCTGGCATCGGTGACCGGCACGCCGGATGGACCGGGGCGGGTCGGCGTGTCGGTCTGCGATATCGCCACCGGCATGACAGCCCATGCCGGGATCTGCGAAGCGCTGGTCGGGCGTGATCGAACCGGCAAGGGCAGCGGCCTCTCGGTGGCCATGTTCGACGTCATGGCGGACTGGATGGCGGTTCCGCTTCTTTTTCACGACTATGCCAATCAGCCCACGCCCAGAACCGGGCTTGGTCACTCTGTCATATGCCCCTACGGCGCATTCCACTGCCGAGGCGGTGAACAGGTCGTCATCTCGGTCCAGAACAGCCGCGAATGGAACCGGTTCTGCGTACAGATTCTCGGCGACCCGGCCTTGGCCGATGATCCGCGATTCCATGATAATTCAGCCAGGATCGCGCACAAATCGGAACTCGAAGAGCTTATCAAGACCGTGTTCGGCGCGCACGAACGTGCCGAATTGTTGAAGCTGCTCGATGGCGCGGGCATTGCATCGGCGGCGGTGAACGACGTTGCCGCGCTGTCGGATCACCCGCAACTTGATCGGGCGACCATCGGCACGCCCTCGGGACCTGTCAGCATCGCAATGCCCCCGATACGACGCGGCAGCACCGAAGCCGCGATCGGACCGTCCCCCGCATTGGACGCCGATGGAGCGGCCATTCGCGCGGAATTCGGTTCTCGTTCCTAGAACAGGAAATCAACCCATGACCAATGCAAAGAACACCGCAATCCTGCAAAGCGTCAGGATCATCGACCTGACGTCGATCATCTTCGGTCCTCTGGCCACGCAGATGCTGGGAGATCTGGGAGCGGATGTGATCAAGGTGGAAGCGCCCGAGGGCGATCTTCTGCGCCAGGTTCAGCCATCGCGGCACAGGTTGATGGGCGCTGCGTTTCTAGGGGCCAACCGCAACAAGCGCAGCGTCGTACTCGACCTGAAAACGCAAGCCGATCGCGACCGTCTGCGCAAGTTGCTGGTCGATGCCGATGTGATGATTTCAAGCATCCGGCCCGCGGCGCTTGCCAGATTGTCTTTGGATCCGGAAACCTTACGGAACGAGAACCCGAGCCTGATCACGGTTTCTGCAACCGGATACGGGCAGGACGGGCCTTACGCTTCGAAACCGGCCTTTGATGACATCGTCCAGGCGGTTTCGGGTTTGGCCAGCCTGCCCACCCTTCGCGATCCAGAGGCAAAACCCGATTATTCCCCGACCATTCTTGCCGACAAGCTTGGCGGTGTTACCACGGCTTATGCCGTCATGGCAGCCCTGTTTCATCGGGAACGCACGGGCCAGGCACAGCATGTCGAGGTGCCGATGTTCGAAACGCTGACGGCGTTTCTGCTGGCCGAACACATGGACGGCGCGACATTCGACGAGGTGCCGAGGAATTTCGGATATGCCCGCATGTTGGTGCCGCACCGCCGCCCGCTCCAGACGGCGGACGGGTTCATCACGATCCTGCCCTATACCAACGCCCAATGGGCGCGGTTTTTCAAGACGGTCGGGCGCGACGACATGATCAACCACGTCTGGGTCACCGACATGGACACCCGCAGCCGTAACATCGGCGCCCTTTACGACATGGTTGCTCGGATTGCGCTGACGCGGACAACCGCCGACTGGCTGGCCCTGATGGAGCAGGCCGACATTCCCGCCATGCCGGTGAACACCCTGTCGGATCTGCCGAACGATCCGCACCTTTCCGTAACCGGTTTCTTTCAGAAGGTCGAACACCCCACCGAAGGTACGATCTGGATGACACGCCCGCCCATTCGATTCTCGGCGACACCGGCGCGGCATGACCTGCGCCCCGCCCCCGGACTGGGCGAACACAACGACGAGATCATCGGTCCGGGGGGCGACTAGTCTCCGACCCGGCACCCGACGGATCAAACATCCAGCGAACGTGCGATCAGTTCCTTCATGATCTCGTTGGTGCCGCCATAGATCATCTGGACCCTGCTGTCGGCATAAAGTCGCGCGATGGGGTATTCCATCATGAAACCGTAACCGCCGTGAAGTTGCAGGCATTCATGCATGACCTCGTTCTGCGTCTGGCTGCCCCACCATTTCGCCATCGAAGCCGTGGCCGCATCAAGTTCGCCCGCTTCAAGACGCGCGATCCCGTCATTTACGAAAGAACGTAGCAATTCGGCCTTGGTTTTGCATTCCGCCAGTTTGAAGCGTGTATTCTGGAAGTCCATGATCCGGCTTCCAAATGCCTTGCGGTCCTGAACATATTTCACCGTTTCATCGATCGCAAAATCAATAAAACCGAGGGCGGTAATGCCGATCATCAGCCGCTCCCAAGGCAGCTGCTTCATCAGCTGGTAGAACCCCTGCCCCTCTTCCGGACCAAGCAGGTTCGCCGTGGGCACGCGCACATCCTCGAAGAACAGCTCAGCAGTATCCGAACCTTTCATACCCAGTTTCTTCAGGTTCCGTCCCCGGCGAAAGCCCTCGGTGCCCTCGGTTTCCAGAACGATCAATGAAACGCCCTTAGCGCCGGCGTTGCGATCGGTCTTTGCCACGATAACAACGAGATCCGCCGTGTGCCCGTTTGTGATAAAGATCTTCGAACCGTTGATCTTGTAGTGGTTGCCATCCTTTTCCGCATAGGTTTGTACGTTCTGGAGGTCAGAGCCCGTTCCAGGCTCGGTCATGGCAATCGCCGCAACGCTGTCGCCGCTGACCAGTTTCGGCAACCACTTTTTCTTCTGTTCCTCACTGCCATATGCGTTGAGATAATGGATTACGATGGACTGAATCCCATAGCCCCAACCCGTATCACCGGTGCGCCCCTGCTCGTAGACGGTAATCGCGTCGAACCCGATGCCGCCACCGAACCCACCATATTCTTCGGCAATCGAGCCACCCATGACACCCTGCTGACCGACTGTTTTCCAGAAGTCGCGGTCAACAATTCCCTGCTCCGCCCATTTTTCAATCTTCGGAGCCATCTCTGCATCGAAAAGCCTGCGTGTACTATCGGCGAACATCTTGTGTTCATCCACTGCCCAGCTAGGGGAGTTCTTGATCAGAGACATGAATTTTTCCTATCGATTCAAGCTTGTGTTGAGCCAAAATCTAACAAGTGTTTTGCTTCTTGACAATGAACCGGAGCCGTTCTGACGAGGCGTCACAAGGCTTAGGACCGCGCGCATCCTAGTCCGTCCGATCCGCTCGCCGCCCATTCGGCTCGTACAAAAAGGCCCGACAAATCAGGCGGGCCTTTTTATAATTTTTGCAATGACTTACAACTTTTCGGTCAGTTCGGGCACGGCTTCGAACAGGTCGGCGACCAGGCCGTAATCGGCGACCTGGAAGATCGGTGCCTCTTCGTCCTTGTTGATGGCGACGATGATCTTGCTGTCCTTCATGCCCGCAAGGTGCTGGATCGCGCCCGAAATGCCGACGGCGATGTAAAGGTCGGGGGCGACCACCTTGCCGGTCTGGCCCACCTGCCAGTCGTTCGGGGCAAAGCCCGAGTCGACGGCGGCGCGGGATGCGCCAACGGCGGCGCCCAGCTTGTCGGCCAGTTTCTCGATCAGCGCGAAATCGTCTTCCGAGCCGACGCCACGGCCACCCGACACGACCACGCCGGCCGAGGTCAGTTCGGGCCGGTCGCTTTCGGCAACCTTGTCCTCGACCCATTGCGACAGGCCCGACGCCTGCGCGCCGTCCACCGTTTCGACCGAGGCCGAGTTGCCGGTGCCCGCCGCGTCGAAATTGGCGGTGCGGAACGAGATCACCTTTTTCGCATCCGACGATTTCACGGTCTGGATCGCGTTGCCTGCATAGATCGGGCGCTCGAACGTGTCGGCGTCGACGACGGCCGAAACATCGGTCAGCATCATCACGTCCAGCAGCGCGGCCACGCGCGGCAGCACGTTCTTGGCGTCGGTGGTGGCGGGCGCGACGATGTGGTCGTAGTCACCGGCCAGGCCCACGATCAGGTCGGCGGTCGATTCCGCCAGGCGATGACCCAGCGCGGGGTCTTCGGCGACCAGCACCTTGGCCACGCCGTCGATGGTGGCGGCCTCTTTCGCGGCATCGGCGGCCGAGGCGCCGGCACACAGCACGGTCACGTCACCCAGGTCCTTGGCAGCGGCCACGGCCTTGGCCGTCGCGTCCATCGACAGTTCGCCATTGTTGACTTCGGCAAGAAGAAGAACAGCCATCACACCGCCCCCTTTTCCTTGAGTTTCGACACGAGCTCGTCGACCGAACCCACCATTTCACCGGCGGCGCGTTCGGCCGGCTCGGACGTCTTGACCACGGTCAGGCGCGGGGTGACGTCGACGCCGTAATCGGCGGCGGTCTTTTCATCCAGCGGCTTTTTCTTGGCCTTCATGATGTTGGGCAGCGAGGCATAGCGCGGCTCGTTCAGGCGCAGGTCGACGGTGACGACCGTGGGCATCTTTACCTTGATGGTCTGCAGGCCGCCATCGACCTCGCGGGTCACCACGGCGTCGTCGCCTTCGATGTTCAGCTCGCTGGCAAAGGTCGCCTGGCTCCAGCCCATCAGCGCCGACAGCATCTGGCCGGTTGCGTTCATGTCGTTGTCGATGGCCTGCTTGCCGCAGATCACCAGGCCGGGCTCTTCCTCTTCGACGACCTTGGCCAGGATCTTGGCCACCGCCAGCGGCTCGATGTCCTGGTGCACGTCATCGGCGGCAACCACCAGGATGGCGCGGTCGGCGCCCATGGCCAGCGCGGTGCGCAGGGTTTCCTGCGCCTGCTTGACGCCGATCGAGACGGCGACGACCTCTTCGGCAGCGCCCTTTTCCTTCAGGCGGATCGCCTCTTCGACGGCGATCTCGTCGAACGGGTTCATCGACATCTTGACGTTGGCGAGATCGACACCGCTGCCATCCGCCTTGACGCGGACCTTCACGTTGTAGTCGATCACGCGTTTCACCGGCACGAGTACCTTCATTGGCGTGGTCTCCTTGAGTTTTGCGATAAGGTTTCAACCGAGCTAACGGTCTTTGAATTCTGGAGCTCTTTTTTCCGAAAACGCTTTCATCGCCTCGGGAAAGTCATGCGCGCACAGCAAAACGCTTTGGGCATCGCGCTCGATATCCAGCGCCTCGAGATAGCTGCACTCGGCTGCGGCGCGCATCACACGCTTGGCGGTCTGAACGCCAAACATCGGGTGCGTTGCAATCTCGCGGGCAATTTCCAACGCCCGTACCTCGACCTGGTTGGCCGGCACGCATTCTTCGACAACGCGCAGGTCCCTAGCGGTGCGCCCGTCGATTTCACGGCCCGTGAGCACCAGCATCCGCGCCACCCCCGCACCGGCACGCTGTTGAAGCAGCCAGCTAGATCCCGTGTCAGGACAGCCGCCGACGCGCGCAAAAACTTCGCACAGCCGGGCATCTTCGGCAGCAACGACAATGTCCGCCGACAAGGCCAGGCTTAGACCCGCGCCAAAAGCCACGCCGCATACCGCGGAAATCAAGGGTTTACAAAACAGATAGGCCGCGCGTCCGCCATCGTGCACGCGGTCCACCATTTCCGATGTCGCCCTTGCGCCTTTCGCGATCTCAGACTGAAACCCGACAAGATCGCCGCCGCTGCTGAAATGATCGCCACCGGTCATAACAACGACACGGATCGTATCGTCCCGTTCGGCTTCGCGCAGGAGCGCCACCAGTTCTTCGACGAACCCGATGCTGTAAGGGTTGCGTTTTGTCGGCTGAAGAAACCGCAGGATTCCGACAGGGCCTTCCCTGTCCAGACGAATAAGTTCAGTCATTCAAGCCTCCATCAGGTCCCAGTCCAGACGGGTGCTCGTTTTTCAGCGAAGGCCTTGGGGCCTTCAATCGCGTCGTTGCTGGCGTAAACCACTTCGTGCAGGCGCTTGCCCTCTTCCAGACCACCGGCACAGCCCAGATCCATGGTTGCGCGAACACTGCCTTTCGCGGCAACAACCGACAGCGGGGCCGCGCTGGCAATGCGTTTGGCAAGGTCGAAGGCCCGTGCGCGGACAGCATCGGGGGTGTCTTCGATATAGTTGGTGAACCCGTATTCGTGCAGGCGCTCGATCGGCATCAGGTCGCCGGTCAGAACGATCTCCATAAGGATGGGCTGTGGCAGCATGGACAATGCCGGCGATGCCCAGGGCGATCCACGACCGATCTTTACTTCGGTGATACCGACCTTGGTCCCCTTGAGACCGACCCGCAGATCGCAATTCAAGGTCAGCATCATGCCGCCCGCCATCAAAGACCCGGTCATCGCCGCGATGATCGGTTTCTTGCAGGCGCGCATGGTTTCGTGAAACGGATCGCGCATCTTGGACAGGATATCGACACCCTCGTCCCGCGCGATCTGGGTGGCTTCCTTCAGATCCAGCCCGGCACAGAACACGCCGCAATCGGCCGAGGTCAGTATTGCCGCGCGAATGCTGTCATCCGCCTCGATCTTCTCCCAGGCATCCGTCAGCCCGTTCGTTGCGGCCACGGAAAGTGCGTTCTTGCGTTCGGGCCGGTTGATACAGACGGTTGCGATGCCGTCTTCGATCTTCACATCAATGGGGCTCATAGCATTAACTTCGTTATTCATGGACTGTATTTGTGCGAAAAATCCCCGCGGCATGGGTGCCGCGGGGATGCTTGTGTTCATTCGACTGAGAACGACTCGGAGCTTTCCTTGATCACTTCCCAAACGATATCGAGGTAATCGGCGCTCCAGTCGGTAAGCGGAACCCAGGTCTCGCCATCCCACTGTTCGACCCGGGTCTTGCCACCGCCGCCATGGTCTTCCGCGGTCACCGTGACCGGCGCCATGAGACCGTTGCCGTCGAAGTTCTCGATCGCTTCATAGCCCGCTTTCATGCTCTCTGGCGTCAACGGCCATCCGTTCTCCTCGATCGCGATACGGGCAGCTTCGAAACCGACCGAATAGATCGCAAGACCGGTGTTGTAGTAGACATCGTGCACCAAGCTCTCGGGGCCGCTGCCTTCGCCATTGGCATAGTAGGTGTCCAGCATCGTCTTGACGAGCGGGACTTCCTGGCCGCCGGCCACGTTGGTCCCGCGCAGGATGCCTTTCGCCTCTTCCGCGCCGATATTGGCGATATCGACTTCGTTCAGCCAGTTCACCGACAGATAGCGGTCGATCGGGAAACGGTTGCGGCGCATTTCCTTCGAGGCGACCACATGTCCGCCCGCCAGTAGCCAGCTGATCACATAGTCGGGCTTGTCGCGGCGGATTTTGCTCCATGCGCCGGCTTGATCCGACCCGGGAAGCGGCACGGGATAAAGCTCCAGTTCGAACCCTTCCTTCTCGGAAAGCGTTTTCAGGATCTCGATCGGTTCCTGGCCAAAGGGGTAGTCCAGATAGATGAACCCGATCTTCGCATCGCTCAGATCACCGCCCATCTGCTCCTTGATGAATGCAACGTCGTTCGCCGCCTGCTGCCAATAGGTCGGGCCGACCGGGAAAACCCATTCGAACACCTCGCCATCCACGGCGTCACCCCGACCGACGAACGATTGCATCAGGATGTTACCGTCTCTCATTGCACGGGGCAGAACCGCATTCGTGACCGGCGTCGAGAGCATGTTGAAAATGAATACACCTTCACGCTTGAGCTGCTCGTAGCATTCCACGCCGCGCTGCGGTTCGTTGCCGTGATCGCGCACGATGATTTCCACCGGATGCCCTTCGATACCACCGTTTTCGTTGGTATACATCGCGAGGTCCTGAGCGGCCTGGGCCACCTGAGGCGAAATGAAGGTGTAGGACTTGCTGAGGTCGAAGCAGAGTCCGAAGCGGATCGGCTCCTTGTCCTGCGCTGAGGCCACAGTCGCGCTTGTTGCCAGCGCAGCAGCAAGGACCACTGCCTTAATTTGCTGTGTGACTTTCATGTTCTCTCTCCCGTTGGTTTGGTTTGGGGCGGTGATACTGTCTTATAAACGCCGCTGCCGCCCCGCGTAGCGTCGCCCTTCCTGCTATTGGTCATTCACTGCTCGTATTTTGAGGAACTTTCTTTCACCACGTCCCACACGACGTCCGTGTACTCAGAGATCCAGTCGGTTTGCGGCACCCAAGTCTCCCCGTCCCACATCTCGATCCGGGTCTTACCGCCGCCGCCATGATCTTCGGCCGTCACCGTAATGGGGGCCATCAGCCCGTTCGCGTCGTATCCCTCAAGAGATTCCAGTCCGGCTTTGTAGGACTCCGCGGTTATCGGAAGGCCTTCCTGTTCTGCCGCCCTGCGCGCGGCTTCGAACATGATTGAATACATCGCCAGACCGGTGTTGTAGAAAACGTCCTGCGTCTTCTCGATCGGGCCGGACCCCTCGCCCTTGTCATAAAGCTCGGCCATGATTTCCTGATACAGGGCAATATCCTGACCGCCCACGACATTGGTACCGCGCTTGATACCCTTGGCGGCCTCTTTACCGATGTTGGCGATATCGACTTCGTTCAACCAGTTGACCGAGATGTACTTGTCCATCGGAATGCGATTGCGCTGCATCTCCTTCGACGCGACCACATGCGCACCGCCCAACATCCAGACGATTACATGATCGGGCTTGTCGCGGCGCACCTTGGACCACACTCCGGCCTGGTCGCTGCCAGGCAGTGGCACAGGGTAAAGCTCAAGCTCGAAACCCTCTTTTTCGGACAAGGTTTCCAGGATCTCGATCGGCTCCTGTCCGAAAGGATAATCGAAATACACAAACCCCACCTTCACGTCCGACAAGTCGCCATCATGCAATTGCTTTATGTAGGCAACATCATTGGCCGCCTGTCCCCAATAGGTCGGTCCGACCGGATAGACCCATTCGAAAACGGTGCCGTCGACGGCATCGCCTCGGCCGACAAGCGACTGCATCAGGATACGCTCGTCTTCCATGGCCCGCGGCAGGATAGCCAGAGAGACCGGAGTGGACAGGGTATCGAAGACAAAGACGCCCTCGCGGCTGAGCTTGGAGTAGCACTCGATTCCGCGCTGCGGTTCGTTCCCGTGGTCACGCACGATGACTTCGACCGGTTCCCCACCGATGCCGCCCTTCATGTTGATGAGCTTGGCAAGGTCCATCGCGGCCTGCGAAACCTGCGGCGTGGCAAAGGTATAGGCTTTGCTGAGATCGTAGCAGATGCCGATCTTGAATGGCTCGGCCAGCGTCTGGGTGCCAAACATTGCTCCGCCGAACATTGATAATACGGCCAACGCTTTGGTAAGTTTCTTCATTTGTTCCTCCCTGAACAGTTTCCGAATAGTACGTTAGCTCAGCCAACGTTTGCGTCGGCTGTAGTGCTTGACGTTGTGAAAATCGGTCTCTCCGCCGCCTAGATAGAACTCCTGAATGTCGGAGTTAGATTTGAGCGCCTCGGCGGTGCCGTGCATAACGACGCGGCCGTTCTCGATAAGGTACCCTTGCGACACGATTTCCAGAGCCGCCAAGGCGTTCTGTTCCACCAGTAGTACGGACAGGCCCTCATCCTTATTGATCTTTTGCAGTATGCCGAAGATTTCCTCGACCAGGAACGGAGCAAGCCCGAGACTTGGCTCGTCAAGCATCAACAGCTTCGGCTGGGTCACGAGGGCCCGCCCAATGGCAAGCATCTGTTGCTCACCACCCGACAAATAGCCTGCTTGCGAATTTTTGCGTTCGGCAAGCCGCGGAAAATATCCGTAGATCTTGTCCTTTTCCGCATTCAGCGTTGATCGGGACATCCCGTGCGGCGCGGCGGCGGTCAGGTTCTCGTCGGGGGTCAGGTGTTCGAAGACTCGTCGCCCTTCGATGACATGACAGATGCCCATCTCGACGCGTTTTTGCGCGAGCGCTTCGGTAATGTCCGCTCCCTGGAACGTTATCTCACCTCGGCTGATGCGTCCGCGCTCAGCCTTCAAAAGACCGCTGATCGCTTTCAACGTGGTGCTTTTTCCCGCTCCGTTCGATCCCAAGAGTGCGATCATCCCGCCTGTAGGAACCTGGACCGAAACACCTTTGATCGCCAGCATTACATTGTCGTACAGCACCTCGACACTGTTCATGGACAGAATGTTCTGGGCTTCAACTTTTTTTTCTTGCATCGGCATTTCCCTTATTTCTTGAACTGATCGAAGGGCCAGACCATCAGGTAGTCTCTGATGTTGCCGTAGAGTTTTCCCAAACCAAGCGGTTCGATCAGAAGGACAATGACGATCAGCGCGCCATAGACCGCGTTGGGGATGTGGGCGAGCGTTTCAACGTTGATCTGCATGCCAAGCCCGTCACTCAGCGTGACGACGAGACCGTTCACGATACCCGGAACAAGAAGGATCAGGGCAACACCGAAATAGGAACCGATAATGCTGCCAAGGCCGCCAACAATCACCATCGCAAGAACCTGGATCGACACGTTCACCGAAAACTGCTCAGGTGCCGCAAGAAAGAAGAAGGTGGCAACAAGCAACGCACCACTGACGCCCGCGATGAAAGACGACGTCGCGAAGGCCAGGATCTTGTAGTAGAAACTGTTCACACCCAGGATCGCGGCTGCAAAGTCTTTTTCCCGGACAGCGACCAAAGCGCGACCGAGTCCAGTACGCTTGAGATTAAGCATGAAGATCGTCACCAAGACACACCAGCCGAAGGCGACATAGTAGAAGCCAGTATCAGTGGTAATCTCTTGCCCGAGCAGCGCCAATGTCGGTGACTGGAGCGACGCGTGTGAGCCCCCCGAGATCGCCGGAGAGTGGGTCAGAACCCAGTCCATCACAAATTGCATCGCAAGAGTGGTAAGGGCGAGGTACAGTCCCTTGACCCGCAAAGCGGCAAAAGCAAACAGGCTGCCGATCACGGATGACGTCAACCCGCCGATGATCAGCGCGAATTCCCACGGCACCCCGAAACGCGCGGCATGGATCGCCGAATAGGCGCCGACCGCCATGACCGCGGCGTAGCCCAGGTGAAGCTGCCCCGCCCAACCTGTCACCAGGTTCAGCCCCAAAGCGGCCGCCGTCCAGATCAGCCACGGAAGCATGTAACTGTTCAGGTAAAGCGAAGGTATGATGAATGGCGCGGCAATGCCGATCAGGAAGATAAATGCAGCCAGATTCCTGTCAGCAGGTACCTTGAAGATTCGGCTATCCGAAACGTAGTTGGCGTGATGGACGCCGGAAAGTCCGTAAAACATTCCTTACACCCTTTCGATGTCGTGACGACCGAACAGCCCGTGCGGACGGATCATGACCGTAAGAATGAGCACGGCAGCGACGATAAGCTCACGGCTTCCGCCTCCGACAAGCGGATCGAGGAAATCAGCGCCAACGTTTTCGACGACGCCCAGGATGATGCCCGCGATCACGGCGCCAAGGATACTGTCGAGACCACCGAGAACGGCAACCGTCAGACCTTTGAGAAGCAACAGCGACAGCGCCTGATCGACACCCTGAATCTCGCCCCATATAACGCCTGCGGCGACGGCAACAACGGATGCCAGCGCCCAAGAAAAGCCAACTCCGCGTTCAACCGAGATGCCGACCGACCACGAAGCCATGTAATCATCCGCGATCGCCCGCAACTTGATCCCGGTCCGGGTTCGGAAAAACAGCATGAAGGCGACAAACAAGACGAGCGCAACACCGGCACCAACCAGATGGATGCGGCTGATGAATATGTCGCCCAGGAACAGCGGATCATAGCTGACGCCCAATTCCATCGAACGCGACGTCCCGCCCCAGATCGCAAGCGTTGTACCCCGCAGGAAAATGTCGAGGCCGAGTGTCAGCATCAAGATCATGACAACCGGCCGACCTGCGAGACGGCGCAGAGCAACACGCTCAATGCCGAACCCAAGGCCGAACATGACAACCGCAGCCAGAGGGATGGCCAGCCACAAGGGTAAACCCACGTCGCGTGCCAGCGCCAGGACCACATAGGCCCCGACCATGGTCAACCCGCCCTGCGCCAGATTGGGCACCGAAGATGCCTTGTAAATCAGCACAAGGCCGATGGCGAATAGCGAGTACAGCAGACCCGTCAAGGCTCCGTTGATCGCAAGCTCTGATAGAAAGACCCAGTCCATTTATACCTCCCTGATGGGAAGGCTTCTTTCGACCTTCCCTACTTCCCCGGTCTCGTAAGTCACCTGCGCGCTTACATGGACCTCTTTTGAACCGTCGTAGAGCGCTGCGATCACGTCGGCATAGCGTTCCTGAACGACCTTCCGCCGCAGTTTTCGGGTTCGCGTGATTTCGCCATCGTCCGGGTCGAATTCTTTCGGCAGACTGACAAAGCGTTGCAGGCGCAATGGTTCGGTGACGGCCTTGTTGACCCGTTGGAAGGCCTCGCGAAGCAACGTCGCGACCTCTTCACGCTGAGAAAGATCGGCATAAGACACATAGGGCACGCCGTTCACCTCTGCCCAGTGGCCAACGGCTTCGAAATCCACGCAGACCATAGCCGTCAATTCGTCAAGCCCGGCGCCGATTACGGCAGCATCCTTAATATAAGGGCTGAATTTCAACCGGTTCTCGATGTAGTTTGGCACAAACCGCTCGCCTCCGGCCGTATGCATGACCTCGGAGACGCGCCCCAGAACAACCAGGTGTCCATCTTCCTCCAAATACCCGGCATCACCTGTATGCAGCCACCCGCCCTCAAGGGCTTCGGCGGTCGCTTCGGGTTTGTTGAAGTACCCTTCGAATACGCTGTCCGAGCGTACCAAGATCTCCCCGTCCTCGGCGATGGTCACCTCGACGCCGGGCGCGGGTTTGCCAACCGTATGAAGGCGCACTTCACCCGGAGACTGAATTGCATTGATCGCGCTGTTTTCGGTTTGGCCGTAGAGTTGGCGCAATTTGATTCCCAAGGCTCGGTAGAAAACAAAGGTGTCTTCGCCGATCGCTTCGCCGCCGGTGAACGCGTTCTTGAGGCGGCTCATTCCGAACTGGTCCTTGATCGGACCGAAAACAATTGCCTCACCCAAAAGTCGGCCCAAAGGCTCCAATATACCACCGCTTTTTCCGTTCAGCTTGCGTGTCTCAGCGGCGATGGCCCGATCCATGAAGAAATGATACAGCCATTTCTTGAAAGGGGTCGAATTCTCGATACCCACCTGGATTGTCGTCAGCATTTGGTCCCAGCTTCTCGGCGCCGCCAGATAGAAGGTCGGAGCGATCTCGCGCATGTCGCGCACGACCGTTTCCTGGCGCTCAGGCACATTCACGGTGAAACGCCAAAGGAGTGCCGCGGCAACGGTTATGGCGTAGTCTCCCACCCAGGCCATCGGCAAGTACGCGAGGATCTCCTCATTTTCGTCGAAGGCACCCGCCGCATGTCCATTCCGAGCAGCAGCAAGAACGTTCTTCTGACTCAGTACGATGCCCTTCGGCGCGCCCGTCGTTCCGGAGGAGTGCAGAAAAATGGCCGGATCTTCCGGCTTCGCACGACTAAGCAGTTCCTCACGCAGGCCCGGGGTTTCGTTCAGATCGTGCTGACCAACTTCGATCAGGTGATCCCAGGACATCAGCCCTTCAACCTCGTAGAAGCCAAGACCGCGCGCTTCATCATAAATGATGTGGTCGATGCCCTCGGCGCCGGCGTCCTTCAGTTCCAGGATCTTGTCAACCTGTTCCTGATCTTCCGCAATAGCCGCGACGATCTCCACTTCGCCAAGAAAGTGCCGGAGTTCTTCGAGCGTCGCGCCGGGATAGGCAGGCATTGCATAGGCACCAAGCAACGAAACAGCCAGCATGCCGCCATAGAGCCGCGCACGGTTATCGCCCAGAACAAGCACTGCTTTGCCAGGCTTCACGCCGATTTTTTCAAGCCCAGCCGCACAGGCCACCACCTCTTGGGCGTATTCCGCCCAGGTGGTTTCTTTCCATATCCCACGCTCTTTTTCGCGACGGGCGATATCCTTTCCGTGGAGCGACGCGTTCTTCGCCAGAAGTGCACCAATCGTTTCGCCGCCTGAAGACCGGTTCTTCGTAAAATCAGTCATGCGACCCTCCGATATATGCCTCGATGACCCGCGGGTCCTTCACAACCTCCTTGGGGATGCCACTGGCGATCATTTCACCGTAATTCAGTGCCAGCATCCGATCACAAATGCCGGTGATGACATCCATATGGTGTTCGATCAGCAGAACGCTGACGCCGCGTTCGGCACGGGCATCCAGAATGAAACGGGACATATACCCTTTCTCTTCCTGGTTCATGCCGGCCATCGGTTCATCGAGAATCAGCATTTGTGGCTCGGCCACCAATGCCCGCGCCAGCTCGACCCGTTTTTTCAACCCGATCGGAAGACCATCGACCAACTCATGCCGGATGCTCTCGAGTTGCAGAAACTCGATCACCTCCTCGACGATTTTACGGTTCTCGATTTCTTCACGCTGTGCTGCCCACCAATATAGCGCCGTACGCAAAACGCCTGGGCTCATGTGGATGTGCCGCCCGAGCAGGATGTTGTCCAGAACGCTCATCCCGTTGAACAGGGCAAGATTTTGGAACGTCCTGGCAACCCCAAGCTTGGCAACCTTGTGAGGCGCTGTGCCCGTGATGTCTTTTCCTGCCAGCCGGACTTTGCCCTCGTTTGGCGGATAAAATCCGGTAATTGCGTTCGTCAGTGTTGTCTTGCCGCTGCCATTCGGACCGACAAGTCCAAAGATTTCCCCTTGCCGGATAACAAGGTCCACACCGGTGACAGCGACGATGCCGCCGAACCGTCGTTCGACCCCGCTGCACTCCAGTATCGCCCCATCATCGGCTCCGATTGCTGTTTTAGTCTTTGTCGTCATCTAGATCCCGTTGTCCCCCTAAGGTTCACGGCCATCATCAGGTAATCCGGAAGTAGTCCGGCCGCCCCGTTGGCCATGGATCCCCCCACAATTGCTGCCCACCGTCGATGTTCAGAACTTCACCGGTTACGAATTTCCCTGAATTCGCCGCCATATAGACAACCCCTTCAGCGACATCCCATTCGTCCCCGGCGTGCCGCATCGGATTGGAGTCCTGAAAGGTCGCAGAACCCTCCGGAGGGTAGTTCCCGAAACCGTTGCTTTCGCAGCAACCCGGCGCCACGCAGTTCACTCGGATACCGTGCGGAGCCCACTCCACCGCAACCGACTTGGACAGGTAAACTACCCCTGCCCGGGCCGCACAGGTATGCGCGATGCCGGGCATGCCGCGCCAGATATCGGCCACGATGTTGACGATGGAGCCCGATTGCTTGTTGGCGACCCAGTGGCGCGCCGTGGATTGCATCATCCACCACGTGCCGTTCAGGTTGGTGTCTATGACCGCATTCCAGCCCTTTGGACTAAACTCCAACGCTGCTTGCGGAAACTGACCCCCAGCATTGTTCACCAATACGTCAATCGCCCCGAACTCCTGGTTCGTCTTGGCGACAAAATCCTCGACCTGCTCAGGCTCCCGGATGGTCATTGGCACAGCGAAGACTTTACCCCCGAAACTTTCGAGGAACTCCCTCGCCAAAGCCAGTTTCTCTTCGTTGCGTCCATTGATCGCCAGATTGGCCCCGAGCCTCGCGAACAGGGTCGCAATTGCCAGCCCCAATCCGCCTCCAGCGCCGGTCACCACAACGGTTTTGCCGCTGAATAAATCGCTCGCGTAAACGGTTGCACGTTTCGACAGGTCCTCCTTCGAAGACCCGAACTGCGTCTTATGCATGACGCCTCCTCCCATTCCCCTTAAGGGGCAGTTGTCACTAATCTAACGCGCGTTAGAAAATTGGTCAAGACACCTTTTCCCACCAGCCCCGCCCGTTATCTCAGATCAGTAAGACATTGGAAGTCCAAGGGCTTTTTCTGCTATGAACGACAAAAGCATCTGCGGTGTCACCGGTACGATGCGGAACAGCAGAGCTTCCCGTACCAGTCGCTCCACGTGATATTCCTTGGCGTATCCGAATCCGCCAAATGTAATTTGCGCGGCTTCGGTCGCCTCAACCGCGGCGTCGGCGGCCAAAAGCTTGGCAGCGTTCGCCTCGACGCCGCAGGGTTCTCCCGCATCGTAGAGGGCTGCAGCGTGCATCACCATGAGATTGGCAGATTCCACCCGCGCCCAGGCTTTGGCGAGTGGATGCTGAACACCCTGATTTTGGCCGATCGGGCGGTCAAAAATCACACGTTCGTTTGCATAATGCGCCGCTCGCGCCAGTGCGTTGCGCGCAATACCGATGCATTCACCGGCCACCAGGATGCGTTCGGGATTCAACCCGTGCAAAATTTGTCTAAAGCCTTTGCCCTCCTCCCCGATCAGGTCCTCAGCCGGAATCGGCAACCCATCGATGAAGACTTCGTTAGAATCGACAGCCTTTCGACCCATCTTTTCGATCTCTCGCACGTCAACGAAATTTCGGTCGAGATCTGTATAGAACAGGCTCAGCCCTTCGGTCGGGCTGCTCACATCCTCAAGCCGCGTTGTTCTGGCCAGAAGCAACATCTTGTCTGCCACCTGCGCGGTAGAAATCCAGACTTTTTGTCCGTGCACGACATATCTGTCCCCCCGCCACTTCGCAACGAGCTATGCTGGGAAATGGGTGACGGTGTTTGAGAAGGCGGCGTATCGTGGCGGGTGTCGAAGCCTGCCAGAACTTCCAGAAGGAACGATACGCCTATGACGAAGAATACCGACATCATCGCCCTGCGTCAGCCGGAATCTGTTGACGATCCGCTGACCGAGATTGCCCGGGATGGGGCGCGCCGGATGCTGGCCGCTGCACTTCGGGCAGAGGCTGACGCCTTCGTCGCTCAGCATGCCGAAGAGGTCCTGCCGGATGGCCGGCAGCGTATCGTCCGGCATGGGTATGGGCCGGAGCGAAGCATCCAGACCGGGATCGGCGCGCTTGATGTGCGCCGCCCGAAGGTGCGAGACCGCGCGGCCGGACCTGCTGACGAGAAGGTGCGGTTCAGCTCCGCCATCCTGCCGAAATGGGCGCGGCGGTCGCGCAGCCTCGATGCCCTGCTGCCAGTCCTCTACCTGCGCGGCATTTCCACCGGCGACTTCCGGGAGGCGCTCTCTGCGATCTTGGGGGCGGAGGCGCCAAACCTGTCGCCGGGCGTAATCTCGCGCCTGACCGGGGAATGGCAGCAGGAACATGACCGCTGGCAGCGCCGTGATCTTTCGGCGCGGCGGTATGTCTACATCTGGGCGGACGGCGTCTACCTCCAGGCCCGGATGGAGCCGCAGGCCGAGTGCATGCTGGTCATTCTGGGCGCCACGCCCGAAGGGAAGAAGGAACTGGTCGGCTTCCAGATCGGCGTTCGGGAAAGCGCGCAGAGTTGGCGCGAGTTGCCGGTCGACATCAAGGCCCGCGGCCTTGCCGTCCCGCCGGAGATCGCCGTGGGAGACGGGGCCATGGGGTTCTGGAAGGCGCTCGACGAGGTCTTCCCCGGCACGCGTCATCAGCGCTGTTGGGTCCACAAGATCGCCAACGTGCTGAACAAGTTCCCGAAATCGATGCAGCCGACGGTGAAGGCCGACCTGCGCGAGATATGGCAGGCCGAGACCCGCGCTAAGGCCAAGGCCGCCATGGACATCTTCGCCGAGAAATATGGGATCAAATACGAGAAGGCGGTAAACTGCCTGACAAAAGACCGCGACGCGCTGCTGGCGTTCTATGACTTCCCGGCCGACCATTGGGATCACCTGCGCACGGGCAACCCAATCGAAAGCGTCTTCGCCACCGTCCGGCACAGGACCGTCCGAACCAAGGGGGCGCTGTCGCAAACGACAGCGAAGCTGATGGTGTTCAAGCTCGTTCAGACCGCCGCCAAAACATGGCGCCGCCTGAAGGGCGCGAACCAGTTGCCTTTGGTCATCGAAGGCGTCACATTCACCGACGGTGTCGCCGAGAACGACACCGAAAACCGCGCCGCGTGATCAAGCCGCATCACCCAGATTTCAGCATAGCTCTGGATAAGCTGCAAGCAAGTCAAAGAGCGCGAACAGGCCATCTGCGTAGCGCTCGGCTTGACTCATGTCCCATTCCGCCGCGCCCTGGATCCAAATGTCCGCAAGATCGGCTTCCGCTGCAGGACGGATGGTCCATCTGCTATTTTCCGGCATGCTTCGCGTGCATCCGGGCCTTGAACGCGTTGCAGTCAAACGACTTTGCCGGGCCGCTGGCGATTCCGGCATCAACCGCTGCCTGGATTTCAGCGATTGCATCGTGCCGCATCCTGTCGCGCCGGATCAGGTCACGGACATAATCGCTCGAGTTGGCGTAGCGTCCCGACTTCGCCTGATCCTCGACCCAGGACTTCATCGGATCCGGCAGCGAGATGTTCATGGTGCCCATGGCTGTCTCCTTCGCGGCGAGGATATGGCAAGCTTTGCCATCAAGCAACCGTCTCCCCCTGCCCTGCTCGGCCAATCCGTCGTTTATTAGTGTTATCTAAAATTGCAAATGGCCCGTTTTCATGCCCCTGATAGGCTATGCGCGCGTATCCACAGAGGATCAGACCCCCCTGCCCCAGTCCGAGGCGCTGCAATCGGCGGGATGCGCCGAGATCTTTGAAGAGCACGCCTCAGGCGGCAATCGTGCGCGTCCGGTGCTTGCACGTGTGCTGGAGCGGATCGGCAAGGGCGACACGCTGGTCGTCGTCCGGATCGACCGCCTCGCGCGGTCTTTGTCGCACCTTCTCGAGGTGATTGAGCGTCTGGAGGCCAAGGGCGCCTTCTTCCGCTCCCTGCAGGACCCCATCGACACTGCATCGCCGCAAGGCAAGTTTAGGCTGCAGGTTCTGGACGCCGCGGCCGAGTTCGAACGCGCCCTAATCCGTGAGCGCACGAAGGCCGGGCTTGTCTCTGCGCGCGCCAAAGACCCCGCTGCGCTGCGCAAGGTGCGGCTGGCGCGACAGGACGGCTATATGGAGCGCTTGGACGAGACCGCGCAGGATTGGGTGCCCCACGTGCGCCGCTTGCGCCCCGATATTGCTTGGGAAGACGTGCTGCGGATTATCAATGGCCCCCCTGCCCCCAGATCGCCATTGGACCCAAAGCCGCCTGCTCCGCGCTGTGAAGGCCTATGTCAGAGACGGTTTCCTGCCTGCCGAGGTGCTTCGGCGCGCCGGACGCCGCGAAACCGATGACCGCCTGCCGGCCATCGTGGCGGCCATCAAAGGGTCGGACCCAGATATCACGCTACAAGCGATCTGCGACCGGTTGGAATCCATGCGTGAGCGCACCCCTCGAGGCCGCACCAGCTGGCAACCGTCCTCCGTCAGGATGCTGTTGGAACGGGCGGAGCGGCTTGGCCTAATTTCATCAGAATCGGCTCACCCCCAACCGTAACTAGCAGAGACCCAAACAGCTGAATCTATCGCTCCAGACACCGTCAGAAGGTCAATTGTGCCATTGGTTGCATGGGTTTAGCCAATACCGTCCAAAAAATGCTCATGAGTGGCCTGAAGCACGGTCTTGTGGATTTATTACCATAAAATCAAAAACTTGCGGGTATCTTTATGTGACTTACGTATTGGTGCTGTGGATAACTTTCACACTACATCTAGATTCTTCTTGCCGGACTCACTTGATCGTGGCATTCCCGTTCTGACGGCAAAACGCGTCAGACGCGCTGTACACCGTCAGAATGACCAAGAGCCTCAACAGAGGCCGAGAGTGGGCGGCAGGACATGGATGATCGTAACGTTGGATACGCGCAAGGCATAGGCTCTTCCGACATCGGAGCATTTGCCGACAATCTGGCTGAATCTTTGGATCGCCAGATGAAGATCGCTTTCGAGCCCGAAGAACGAAAGTCCCTGCGCCGTTTCAGTTCAACCGAGGTCGCCAGCCTCCTGCGCGTAAGCACATCTAACCTGCGCAACCGGCACAAGGACGGCAGCTTCCCGGAAGTGCATACAGACAACCGCGGACACCGGTTCTACACAGCCCAAGAGATTGATGAGTTGCGTGATATTCTAGGGCGCACTGGAAAGAACGTAGAAAGTTACCGCCCTGGTCGACGAGAGGGCGATCGTCTCCAGGTAATATCGGTCGTCAATTTCAAAGGCGGATCGTCAAAAACGACAGCAACGATACATCTTGCACAACGGTATGCCTTGCGAGGCTACCGAGTGTTGGTCTTGGATCTCGATCCGCAGGCAAGTTTGACCACCTTTTTCGGCTTTCGGCCTGAGCTCGAGTTCGCCGAAGGCGGCACAATCTATGATGCCCTGAGATATGAGGAGCAAGTTCCGCTCTCAGCCGTCATCCAAAAAACCTACTTCCATAAGCTCGATATGGTCCCAGCGGGCTTGATGCTCTCGGAATACGAAACTGAGACGGCAAATGCCCTCGCCCGCCGGGTGCAGCCCATATTTGCGGAGCGTCTCGCCTTAGCGCTTGAGGAAGTAGAGGCGAATTACGACATCGTTCTGATCGACTGCCCACCTCAACTTGGTTTCTTGACCCTTACGGCGTTGGCAGCCTCAACGGGACTTTTGGTAACCGTGGTACCTGGCATGCTCGACATCGCTTCCATGAGCCAGTTTCTGAAACTTGCTTCGGAAACGGTCAAGGCCGTGGAAGAAGCCATTGGCCGGCGCGTGACCTGGGACTTCGTAAAGTTCTTGATCACGAGATACGAACCGTCGGACGGGCCTCAGACGCAGATGGCGGGCTACCTAAGATCGATCTTGGCCGGACAGGTCATGACTGAACCAATGCTGAAATCTACGGCGATCTCAGACGCTGGTATGACCCAGCAAACCGTCTACGAAGTTGATCCGAGCCAATTCATCAGAAAAACGATTGATCGCGCTCTGACCAGCGTGAACGGCGTTGGAGATGAGTTGGAACAGACAATCCAAATGGCATGGGGGCGCCGCTGATGGCCCGAAACATCTTCAATCAGCCACCAAAGGACGAGAAGGAGAGCGCGGCCCCCTCCCCTACCGCGCCAAAAGCGGCAAAATTGCCAGGATCTGTTGGCGGATTGCGCGACTCTTTGCGCGAGATCACCGCGAATTCCATTCGGGACATCGAGCCCGATCAGATTGAGATGGATGGTCTGCGCGATCGGTTAGTGCTGGAGGATTCCAGTATTGATGAGTTGGCCGAAAGCATTCGCAAGCATGGGCAACAAGTGCCAATTATGGTCCGTCCATCGGCCCAACCGGACAGATACCGTATCATCTACGGCCGACGCAGGCTTGCAGCGATCCGCATGATCGGTGGAACGGTCAAGGCGATCGTCCGAACTTTGGATGACGACGCATCTCTGATCGCACAGGGCCAAGAGAACAATCTCCGACTAGACCCGTCTTTCATTGAGAAATCTCTTTTTATCAAAGAGATGCAGGAATCAGGCTACAAGCCAAACGTCATCCAGGATGCTCTCGGTTTGACACGGCAGGGCGTGTCCAACCATCGCGTCGTCATAGAGCAACTGCCAGAAGGGCTTGTACAGTTGATAGGGCCGGCACATGGCATCGGACGACGGCAATGGGGTGATCTGGCTGCTTTCTCGAAAAAGATAGATCTGGTGAACACGGCCAAAAAAGTGATTGCCGCCCTGCCCGACGACACTCCAAGCGCGGAAAAGTTTCAGGCAGTCTACTCGGCTTGCTCGAACAAGGCACGTAGCGACAAGAAGCAAGCCAACGGCAGCCTAAAGTCCGTCGTCAAAGATGCGGACGGTAGCTCTGTGGGAACGCTGACGGTCGATCAGAAAACGATCGCCATCAAGATCGCCAAGAAGGACAACCCAGAATTCGGCCAATGGCTCGAAGAGCGCGCAGAGGCAGCGCTTTTGCAGATCTTCGAACAGTGGCGGAATGAGAGCGGCTCTGGGTCCTAACCCAAGCCACACAGAGTAACGCGAGCAGAGGAGAAAAGCGAAGACCAGAAGAAAAGAGCCCCCCAAAGTTTCCCCTGGAGAGCCCTCATCATTCGATTAGCACTCATGATGTAGCAACCTCCAACAAACCGGTCAAGAGTCACCGATTCGGTGGACGGTTTTTTTTGCCTTTTCCTGAGCAAAATCTCGGGAAAAGACTGGGAAGCTGTGGGCCGAACGGTCGTCGTGAACAAACCATGGCATTTACAAAACTATCGATCAAAACCGCTGGTGCTGTTGCATCAAGCGGCTCAATTTCTGCGGCTGAAACCGACATTTGGACCATCTTCAGGGCACTGAGAGATGCACGGAGCGTATTCGGTCTGCGTCCTGGCCATATCCAAACACTTCAAGCCATGCTCAGTTTCTTGAAGCCCGGCCACGGCGAAACGGTTTTCGCGTCCAACGACTCGATTTGCCAGCGCGTCGGCGGTATCGACGAACGGACACTCCGCAGACACATCAACCGCTTCGTCGAACTCGGTTTCATCAAACGCAATGATAGCTCGAACCGGAAGCGATACCGCGTTCGCTCGTCCAGCGGGGAATGCATCAGCTATGGACTGTCTCTAACCCCCCTCATCCAACGTGCAAGCGAGCTTATCGCCATCGCACATGAGATGGAAAATAACCGGCGGGATCGGATATTTATCCGCAAACAGATCCTTACAAAGCTCGCCAATTTGGAAAAGCATGATCCCTGCAACACATTCATCACCCACGCACGGAGAGCTCTACGCAGGAAGCTGAGCCTGCCCGAATACCACGCGCTGCTCGCTGACACGGACAAAGAATGCCGGAATTTGAGTACACCAGATGACCCACCAGAAACTGTGGAATTGCCCGCCAATGACGGACAAACTGTCCGGCACCAATCTAAGTCTGAAGAAGAAAAAAAAGATTTAGATAGCAACATAGGCAATGAAGCTCTGAAACCAGACTTGCTAACCTCAGTTTGCGATCAAGCGACGTCGTTCTCCACAGAGAGACTTAGAAACTGGTTGGACATTGAAAACCATGCTCGAACACTTGCACCCATGATGGGGGTTCACCCAGATACATTCGAAAAAGCCAAGAATGCAGTAGGAGCTCAGAAAGCGTCATGCGCCATCTTCATCATGCTACAACTTGGAAGACGCATCAGGGACTTTGGAGCGTATTTTCACAGTATTACCTTGGGCCAACGTCAAGACCAGTTTGATCCAGTGGCTTTGATCAATCGTCTATCCAAAACTGCTATGCAACCCGCCTAGTGTCCACCGCGGTGGACGTCTGACTGGCAACTAGTCCAATTACGCGTGGTCTCTCCACATGCATCAAAGCCACCGAGCCAAATTCCAATAGGGCGATACTGCGCGGTCATTCCATGTTCCTCCGTCCGGTCGATGTCCACCGCGGTGGACAGATCCGGCACCAAGTCTCACACCTCACATTCGTGACAGCCGTTCTTCGTCATCCACGACGTCAAGTGAACCGCCCTTGCCATCCCAAGCCCACAGGACGATGTCGAAGTCCGATGACGACGCACCCTTCGCAAAACTCTTGATCAGGAACCCCGCAAACCCATCCGCTATAAGGGCGCTTGCTAAATCCTGTGTCGGCACAGGTTGACCGTCGAGCATCTTCATGCGCCATGCAGGGTCGGCAAGTATTGACGCTGTCACACCATACCGTTCGAGCCTGTCCTGATCGCGGGTATCGAAAATTGGCCCCAGGTCGGCATTGTACGACACCAGGATCGTGGGTTGCAGGCTGCCTACCTGGTTGGCTTCTCTAAGAGCGGTCGCGGGATCCAGCGAGGTGTAGAGGGCAGGGGTGCCCTTGGCATTAAAGCGCCCTCCATAGAGTTCGGCGCCCCGTCCGGACAAAGGTTCACGCGCATAGACGGCGTTCAGGGCGCGGTAGAGCGGCCCTGAGTAGCGTCCATCTTTCAGCGGCATCAGGCAAAGACGCCCGCATCGACCGCATCGATGTATTCCAGAACTTGCTGAGCTTTGCCTTCCTGCACCAGCTGCATGGCTGTCCGGCCATCAAAGCCGGGCAGGGGCTCTGACCGGTACCATGCATAGGCCATCAGTTCCGAGCCGAAGCGGGGTTCGACTTTGTTCAGCACCTCTACCAATTCGCGCAGGCGGCGCTGCGTCTTGTCCGAACCAATGCGGGCTCGCCTCTGCAACGCGTCTTTGCCCAAGCCGACGGTCAATGCGATCTCTTCTGCTGATGTGCGTAGCACAGCGGCGATCTTGCGCGGTTCGAATTGCCCAGCTTCAGCAAAGTTCGTGATATGCATGATCTATGCTCCTACAGTGATACTGACGGTATATAGCGACAATATTGCTGAATTTCAAGTTGATAGGAGATACTGCGCCTTCGTTTCCCGTGCTAATCCGTAACGCTGCATTGCTCTGAACGAAGCAAATCCTGATTTTTGGGCTTGAGAAGTCGCCGTTAGAGCGCTTTTGCCGATCGAGAACGTCAGATAAGTTATTGATAATATGAGAAAGGCTGCAGCAGTCGGACCGGAGTTGCCGATCTTGGATCGGAACCGCCACTTACTGCATCCAGTCACGGGGGTCCGCGGTGGTGTCGGACCCTCGGCAGTTACCCCGGACCAGTTGGCTAGTGAAAAGGGAAAGTGGACTTCGGGTTTTTGTGACCGACGGATGAGGGCCTTTGGGGTGCCTCTGACGAGTTCGGGCCGGGTTCCGGTCTGCCGTTACGGATGAAGGGCATTCCCATGCAATCAGGTGTCTTGCGCGTGTTACGCGCGACCGCTGCCTCTTGGTGGCGGCATATAGAGCTGCGCCGAGCCGGTCAGACAGGGCTGGCACGGCAGCTCGAGCGGAAGGCCGTTCTCCGCGATCTCGCCTATCTCAGGCAGGCGGCGACGCTGCCGAATGCCCATGTCATCTTCGGAGAAGGCGGAACGTTCCTTCAACTCGGTTGGACCTTCCCACACTCAACCGAAAGACATCCCCATGGCTATTCTCAAGTTCTCCACCTCCGCTGTCGCGGCGCAGATCGCCCACGCGCGTGCCTGCAAGACCTTCCTGCCCAACTGGAACGGACCCGTTGACCGGCCCGCCCTGATCCTCATCGTCGGCAATGGCGTGCATCTGCGCTCGAACGGCATTGATGGCACGACCACCCGGCTCTGCAACTTCGAGAGCGACAGGCGCAGAACCGAACTGGTCAAGGCTTGCAAGGTTGGCTCCACCTGGTATGCGGCGGCAAAGGTCACAAGTCTTGACGGCACCCCTGTCGAGGATGCGACCTATGTGACCGATGCGAATGGCTCGATCACTTTCGGGGCTGTCTTCCTCACCCGATACGATGACGGCTGCTGGGGCTACAAGGATATGGAGGAAAGCGCGGGCCCGAACGCGTCGCGCGCGCCCCTTGCGCTGATCGAACTTCTCTCCGATCTGAAAGACCCGGACAGCTACGCCCGGGACTGGCGCCAGCGCTGCCGGGATTGGGCCGCGATCCCTGACTACGCCGAAGGCGACAAGATCAAGCTCGCAAAACCGGTGACGCTCACCGACGGCAGCACCTGCCAGATCGTCACCGCGACCCACTACAAGCGGGGGCGGCAAAAACGCCGCTGCTACCGGATCGAGGAAACCGGTGGGCTCGTACGCCTCTCGAAGGCCACGCTTGCGGGTTCGGAGCTGCTCAGCTCCGCGAAAGGTGCTGCCAGCCCGGTGCTGGCGGAGTATCTCGCGGGGCGAGAATAGGTGCTGCGCCGGACGGTTCATCGACCTGCGGGCGACAGCAGATCCTGCGGCTTGTCTTGACAAGACAATGCAAGTGCATTACCTATTGCGGTCAGCAAAGCCCCTTTTCTTTCAGGAGACTGCCATGACAGCGCTCGCACAAGACGTCTCGAAACTCACGGACCGGTATCAGACGACCGTGCCGGCGGGTGTGCGCAAGCAGCTCAAGCTGGGCAAGGGCGACCAGATTCGCTACTGCACCGAGCCGAGTGGCAGGGTCTATATCGAGCCCGTGCGCGCCGAAGAGGATGATCCCGCGCTCGGCGCGTTTCTCGATTTTGTCGAGGCCGATATCAAGGCGCATCCGGACCGCATTCGGGCGTTCGATGGGGCTTTGCATGATCGTCTTGCAGCACTGGTCGGAGACGTTGACGTCGATCTCGATGCGCCCCTATCGCTCGAGGATGAATAAGCGGCGATAGCGTGCCCGCCCAAGCGCCCCTTGTCGTAAACGGATGGTCGATTTATGCGCATCCGCTCTTTCTGGACCAGCTCGAAGGGCTGATCGAGGAAGTCGAGGCGCGTAAGGCACGCGATCCAAAGACCTGGCGCAAGAAAAACCCGACGAAACGGCTGGCCGCCATCTTCAAGCTGGTCACCGAGGCCATACCGGCAGATCCGAGTGCCGCAGCCTACCGGCAAGGCAGCACGCTCGGGGATCACCGCAAGCACTGGTTCCGGGCGAAATTCTTCCAGCAGTATCGGTTGTTCTACCGGTTCAACAGCGATGCGAAGGTCATCGTGGTGGCCTGGGTGAACGACGATAAGACCCTGCGCGCCTACGGCAGCAAGACGGATGCCTATGCGACGTTCAAAGGGATGCTGGAAGATGGAAATCCACCTGACGATTTCGACGCGCTCTTGAAAGAAGCGGCGACGGCGGACAAGCGGTTCGAGACGTCTCTTGAAGCGGCGCCCGATCGGTAACCCCTACATCTCCATGCAGATCGATGTCGGCTTGCCACCAACGCGCCCTTTGGCGCGCGCAGAGGCAAGACCCGCCTTGGTACGCTCGCGGATTAGCGCGCGTTCGAACTCGGCCGCGGCACCGAGGACCTGTAGTGTGAACTTGCCTTGCGGCGATGCAGTGTCGATCGGGTCCTGCAGGGACCGGAAGTAGGCACCTTTGGCCTCCAGCCGCTCGATCACCTCCAGCAGGTGCGACAAAGACCGCGCGAGGCGGTCGATCCGGACGACGACCAGCGTGTCGCCCTTGCCGATCCGCTCCAGCACACGTGCAAGCACCGGACGCGCACGATTGCCGCCTGAGGCGTGCTCTTCAAAGATCTCGGCGCATCCCGCCGATTGCAGCGCCTCGGACTGGGGCAGGGGGGTCTGATCCTCTGTGGATACGCGCGCATAGCCTATCAGGGGCATGAAAACGGGCCATTTGCAATTTTAGATAACACTAATAAACGACCGAATGACCGCGCGATCAGAGACCGGCTGCCTTGGTCAGGTTCACCCGGAACCGGTCGCGGCGGCGCTGATAGCGGCGGGTCATCTCGGCCGAGGCGTGTCCGAGCTGCTTCTGGACATAGCGCTCGTCGACCTCGGCCGAACTGGCGAGACCGGCGCGCAGAGAGTGGCCAGAGAAGAGGGCGAGGCGATCCTTTTCGGGCAGCTCTGATCGGATGCCGGCGTCGAGGACCGTGCGCTTGATCAGTCGAGCCACATGTTTGTTGTTGAGCCGCGTTTCGGATGCCCGTGTGCCATCACGCGAGGTTCCGACGAAGACCGGGCCGAAGTCGATCTTCGCGAAGTGCAGCCATTGCTCAAGGGCACGAACAGGGCAGGTCTGATCCTTGGAGCCGCGGCCGATCTCGACTTCGCGCCAACCGGTTTTGGCGTTGAGGGTCAGGAGGGCGCCTTTCTCCAGGATTTCGATCCAGCCGCCGGAATCCGGTGTATCGTCTTTGTGCACGTCCAGGCTGACAATTTCGGATCGGCGGAGGCCTCCGGCGTATCCAAGCAGAAGGATTGCCCGATCGCGTAGCCCGCGCAGGTCATAGGGCAGGGTGGCCACCATCGCGAGGATGTCCTCGGCCAGGATCGCTTCCTTCTGGACTGGCGGCCGCGCGTGCTTGCGCTTGATGCCCGCCAGAACTGTCGCGATGTGCCGGTTCCTGCGATCGAGAATGAACCCGCGCTGCGCGTAGTTCCAGGTGAGACCGGACAGGCGGCGGTCGATCGTGCTGACCGACAGGGGTCGGGACGCCGACTGCGAAGGGGAGGAGCCTGACCCGGAGGCCAGATCGGCGAGGTAAAGCCCGATCATCTCAGGAGAGGGGGGCAATGGCTCCGCGCCCTTCATTCGGCACCATCGCGCGAAATGCGCCCAGTCTTTCGCATAGGCCCTCAGCGTGTTCTCTGAAGCCGCGGCGCGGGCGTAATCTCGGGCGGTGTCCACCAGTCGATCGAGCGTGCCGGAACCCGCGACATGGGAGGGCAGGGCGATGTCATCGTTTTCCTCTTGATCGCTAGCGTCGACGCGATCGTCATCAGGCTCACCAGAGGGCGTTGGCGTCGATTTCTCGGTCTCTGAGGGCATATTTTCACTGAATCCGGCAATGAAATTGAACTGCTTCCCAGCATATCTTTTCACATCCGATAATGCAAACTTATTGGACATAAAGCCGAACGGCAATGTGGGGCGGTTTTCACATCACATTGTGGACAAAAGCGCCGCCATGGGATAGTCTTGTGGTATGACATACCAGCCGACAGCCATATCGGACGACCTGAGTACACTACCGCAGCTGCCGGGCTGGGTCACCTCCGGGCGTGTGGAAACCCTTGAAACTGTGGCCTTTCGGTCGGGCGCGGCGCTGATGGTGCTCGACCAGCTGATCAACGATCCCAGGCATGGCGTGCCCGTGAAACTGTTCGCCAACCGGCTGGCGCTGAGCGCGGCGACAGCGACCTCGAAACTGGAAGGCCGCCTCGCGCGGGAGGCGGATATCCGCGACGCCTATCATCTGACGCCGCCAGGCGAAGCGCGGGGGCCAGATGGTGATCTGCTGGCGTTTTGGAGAGATGCCGTGCGCCTGCGGGCGGACGAAACTGGCAAGATCGCTGATCTGGCTGGCGCGGAGTACGCGGGCGTCCGGCTTGATGGGGGATTGGAGCGCGCCCGGATGCATGGGCCGTTGGATGGCGGCGTGGCGGTCCTACGCGACGTGCTCGACGCCGACGACCGAGCGGAGCGGGTCGCCTGCCTGCTTTCTGATGCCGTCCTGGCACGGGCTCTGAACTGGAAGACCGTGCTGCCCGTGACTGCGCAGCGTTTGACAAAGGCGGTTCTGCGCGATCTGGCCGCAGACGGGCAGGGGGCCGAGCTGGCAGTGCAGGTCCGGATTCTGGAGAGCATCGAAGAGATCGTCCGAATGGCGCGAGAGCTTACTCGTCGAGCAGGCGCGCTTGGCGCCGTGGCGCCGAAGCTGCGGGCGAAAGGATCGGAGGCAGCGGTCGAGCTGTTCCTGACCGAGGACTCCGTGGCGCCGTCGTCGATGTTGTCACCGCGGATTCGCGGTACCTCGATCCCGATGACGGACCGCGCTGCCCGGCGGTTCTGCGACCGGCTGGTCGAGTTGGGAGTCGCGCGCGAGCTGACCGGGCGGTCGACGTTCCGGCTGTATGGGATCGCGCCATGACGGTCGCGACACGGAACCGCAAGGCGCAAGGGGAGGGCAGCGCCGGGTTCGACCGGGAACTTGAAGAACTTCCGCAGGAGCTGCGCTGGCGCGAATGGATGGGGCGGATCGAGGCGGTATTGTTCGCCAGTGCCTCGCCGGTCGGTCGCGACGACCTGGCCCGCGTGGTGGGGCAGGGGGCGTCGGTCGAGATGCTGATCGAGGACATCCAAGCCGAACTGACCGGCCGCCCGTATGAGCTGGCCCAGGTAGCGGGTGGATGGATGTTCCGGACCAAGACGCAGTTCGCGGACGCGATCAAGGCCGCCGCCGATCATGGCGAGCAGACCTTGGCCTTCACCGAGATGGAGATGGGGGTGCTTTGTGCAATCGCCTATCACCAGCCGATCGACCGGGCCGGTCTGGCGGACATCTTCGGCAAGGAGGTCAGCCGCGATCTTCTGGCCCGGCTGCGCTACAATGACCTGATCGCCAGCGGGCCGCGGTCGCCGCGGCCGGGCGCACCGCATACGTTCGTGACGACGGAGACGTTTCTGGTGACGTTCGATCTGCAGAGCCTGCGGGACTTGCCAGAGTTAGAACTGGGTGGCCCAAAGTGAAGGCGAGCGCACTCACGATCGAAGCAATCATTGTTCCGCCATCAACGCATCCGGTTCACACAGAGACTTACCTGAATGCTCTCTCTGACACAGAATGGTCCGAGCTACGTGCAAAAGCGACGCGCTCCCGTCGAACAGGACAGCCTGCCCTTCTTTGTGGCGATTGCGGTCATTCAGTCTACGGACGAGAGTCGAGCAACGGGCGCCGGCACTGCTTTCACTTTGGAACCGAGACAAAGGACTGCCGGTGGGCCTCGGCCAATGCATCCAGCTTTCGCTCCATAGATGCGAACAAGTTTCAAGGACAGCAGGAAGGTGCGCGTCACAAGCAGCTAAAGGCCATGATCTGCGAGATACTGGAATTGGACCCTTATGTAGCAGCGGCTGGCATCGCTCCTGAGCGCTATACAAAGGGTCACGAGGGGCAGTACGCATTCCCGGACGTCTATGCGTCCAATTGCTATGGCGGACCGGTGGCGTTCGAAATTCAGCTGTCCACCACTCAACTCCCGACCATTACTCGCAGAGAAGATTTCTACGCACAGAACGATAGTAACCATCCGGCGTAGGCCGCGGTCGCTGGCGTCACTCAGATCGTAGTTTTGGGTTTGCGAGGCCGCGGGGCCCATTTCTTCGCCAGCCGCTCG
>NZ_FQZZ01000008.1 GCF_900142185.1 Lutimaribacter pacificus
GAAATCCGAAAGGGCAAAAGTGGACGACTTTTACGCCGCCCGCGACAACACTATGCCGTCGCTACCGTGGCCGAGTATTGCTCCGCCGTTCACAGCGTTTGCGATAAAGCCGAAACCGATCCCGACCCCGGCCAGAACAAAAGCCACCGGAAAGCCCGTGAAAATCAGCATGGCAAGCGTCACGAACATCAAAGCCGGCAATGCGGCAACCATCAGTTCCACGTCCGGGTCTCCCTATCGGCCATATCATCGGCGCCCGCAGGTCCGGCCACGGGGCCGTCCTCGGCCAGTTGCATGATGTGTTCAGTCGACTCGACGTCGAACAGCTCTGCGTTGGCGGCCCGCAGGTCGGGCGGACCGAACAGGAAGACGATCGACCGCAGCAGAACCGAAAATCCGGCCATGGCAAGAACGACGAACCCCACGGGAAGCATCGCCTTGATCGCCCAGCGATACCCCAGCCCGCCATTGGACGCCGAGGTTTCGCCCATTTCGAAACTGCGCACCGAAAAGGAATACCCGTGATGTATCAGAAACACGCAGTAGGGGATCAGGAACAGCAGGCAGCCGATCAGTTCGATCCATGCGCGCGTGCGGGGCCGCAGGCGGTCGCGCAGCAGCTCAACCCGGACCTGCTGGTTCTGTGTGTAGACATAGCCAAGAGTCAGAAGGAAGATGATGGAGTGCAGGTACCATGCGGTTTCCGACAAGGCCGTCGATCCGATGTTCATCGCGGAATCGACATAGTCGGGATAGGCACCCATGAATTTTCGCGTGCCCACGTCGTAAAGGATCACCACCATAAGCGGGACGACCAGCCAGGCGGCAAGCCTGCCTATGCGCTCGGTGAGACCTCCGAGGAAAACACTTATCCTGAATAGTGTATGCACAAAGGCCCTCCCGACCTGTCCGGCGATAATGGAGCGATCAGGGCGCGCAGAAGGACATCCCGCGCGCCCCGCAAGGGCGATCAGTTCTTGGGCAGGTACCCCATCTCACCCCAGATCGCGTAGCTTGCGCGGAAATCGCTGTAGGACTTCCAGACCTTGGCAAACTCCTCATCGCCTGCCGCCTGCTCCTCGGCGACCTCCTGCCAGGCGACCTCAAAGGCATCAATGAATTCCTCGGGCCATTTGTGCAGGGTCACGCCCTTTTCCTCCAGACGCGCCAGCGAAGGAAACTGCATCGCCTCGCCTTCGGCCAGGCTGCGGGTGACAGCCGCCTCACAGACCGTATCGACAATCGCCCGCTTTTGTTCCGACAGGCCATCCCATGCGGCCTTGTTGAACATTACCTCGAAGAAGGTCGATTGCTGGTGCCAGGCCGGGAAATAGGCATGCTTGGCGATCTGGTAGAGGCCCACCGCCTCATCAATTGCAGGCATCGACAATTCGGTACCGTCAATCGTGCCAAGCTCCAGCGCCGTGAACAGATCGCTTGTGGCGATAAGCTGGGTCTGGACGCCCAGCTTCTCCATCACCTTCCCGCCAAGCCCGTTATAGCGCATCTTCATCCCGCGCAGATCGTCGACCGTGGCAATCTCTTCGCGAAACCACCCCGACGTTTCGGGCGGCATCACCGCGCATATAACACCGTGCACACCGCGCTTGTGGTAGATTTCCTCATAAAGGTCCTTGCCGCCCCCGAAATAGAACCAGGCCAGATATTCCCCGGCATCCGGGCCGAAGGGCACGCCCGTGAACATCTCGCTCGCCGGAATCTTGCCAACCCAGTAGGAGGGCGTCGAATAGCCGGCCTCGACCGCGCCGGTCTGCACCGCGTCGAAGGCTTCGAGCGGCGGGACGATTGCCCCCGGCTCCTGGAACGTCAGCGTGAGCTCGCCGCCGGAAACGACGTCGATCCGGTCCGATATCCAATGGCCCAGCGTCCCGATTTGCGGCAGGGACAAGGGGAATGCGCTCTGCACATTCCAGTCTTCGGCGGCGACTTGAGTCGCCGCCGCCCCCATGATCGCAGCAAACGTCATCTTCCTGATAAACATGTGTTTCTCCTCCCTGCTTGTAAGGCAACGCCCGGTGTGACTCGCGCCATCTCCCTCTGGCGAAGTGTTGCACTTCATTTTGAATACACCAATTGTGTATATGTATGCAACATGCTAATCAATGAATAACCAAGACGATGCGCCGGGGAGGAACCAATGTCGCAAAACCTGTACGACATGCTAATGGCCGAGTGCTGCGCCAAAACCGAGATCGCCGTGGAAACGCAGGCAGGAAAGCAGACATCATATAGCCAACTGGCAAGTCGCGTTGATGGTATCCTGGGCGCATTGACCGCCTGCGGCGCCCGGCCGGGCGACCATGTTGCGGCCCAGATTCCCAAGTCAATCGATTCCATTGCGCTCTATCTGGCGGCACTCAAGGGTGGACTCGTATACATTCCAATGAATACGGCATACACGGATTCGGAGCTGACCTATTTCATCGGCGACGCCTCGCCGCGCGTGCTGGTCTGCGACCCCGAAAACCAGGATCGGCTGAACCGGAAATTCGCCACCGACCGCCTGACCGTCATGACCCTGCCCGCTCATGACCGGGCGGCGCCCGGCCCTCGCGTGACGCAGCACCCCACCACGCACCGCGGCCCCGATGATGCGGCGGCGATCCTTTACACGTCGGGTACGACCGGTGAACCGAAAGGCGCGATCATCACCCATGGCAGCCTGACATGGTGCACAAGGCAACTGGTGGAGGAATGGAAATTCACCGCAGACGATGTGATTACCCACACCCTGCCGATGTTCCACGCGCACGGGCTGTTCCTGGCGGTCAACCTGCCGCTTGCCGTCGGGGGGAAGATCCTGCTGCACGATCGCTTCGATGCCGAGAGCTGTATCGCAAGTTTCGCGCGGGCCACCGTGTTCATGGGGGTGCCCACGCTCTACAAGCGTCTGCTCGCCTCCCCGCGACTCGATGCGCAGGCCTGCGCGCGAATGCGGCTGTTCACCTCGGGATCGGCGCCGCTGAGCCAGGTGGATTTCGATGCGTTTCAAGGCCGCACCGGCCAGACGATCCTGGAACGCTACGGCATGACGGAGGCATTGATCATCTGCTCCAACCCCCTGGAGGGGGATCGCATCGCCGGCTCGGTCGGCTACGCTCTGCCGGGTGTGGAAGTGCGTATTGCAAAGGACGGTGCGGTCTGCCCCTCCGGCATGGTTGGTATGCTCGAAGTACGCGGCCCAAACCTGTTTCGTGAGTATCTCAACAAACCGGACAAAACCCGCGAAGAGATGACCGGCGACGGTTTCCTGAAAACCGGCGACCTGGCCCGGCAGGATGCCGATGGCCGCGTCTGGATCGCCGGGAGGCAGAAAGAGCTGATCATCTCGGGTGGCTACAATGTCTATCCCAAGGAGATCGAGAATGTTCTCGACACCTTCGACGGCGTGGGACAATCGGCCGTAATCGGGGTGCCGCATCCCGATTACGTGGAAGGCGTGATCGCGATTGTCGTGCCGAAATCGGCGGAAACCAGGATCGACCTCGACGAACTGAGCGCGTTTGCGCGCGAACGCCTTGCGGGATACAAGGTGCCCAAATGGTTTCTGTGCCAGGATCGCCTGCCTACAACCAGCGTCGGCAAGGTCATCAAGGCCAAGCTGATCGAGCAGCATCGGACGATCTTTTCCGACACTGAAAACCCGGGCAGGTAGAAACTTTTGGTATCCATATCGGCACGCGCACCATATCTTCTACCGCCAGTGACGGGGGAGGCTCGATGAACAAGGTAAACAGCAAGGTCAATCGGTCGACCGAAATTCGGCAGATCATAGAGAGCCAGATTATTTCGGGGCAACGAAAGCCCGGCGAACGACTTGAGGAATTGCAGCTCGCACGCGATTTCAATGTCTCGAGAACGCCGGTTCGCGAGGCCCTGTCCCAGCTTGAAAACTCGGGCCTGATCGAATCCCGCGGGCGGCAGGGAACGGTTGTGCGGACGATCTCCGCCCAACAGGTCCTGGGCGTGATGGAGGTGCTCGGCGCCCTCGAAATGCTGGCGGCCGGCCTTGCTGCCCGGCGCATGTCGCAGGACGAGCGGGATGCGCTGGTCAAAAAACACGAAGAGTCCGCCTCGCTGGTCGAAAACCGGGATTTCGAAGCATTCGAGGCCATCAACCGCGAACTACACGAACTGATCTATGCCGGTTCCCGGAATTCGCATCTGCGCGAAAAGATCGTCGGCGAGAGGAGAATCATGGAAATCGTCCGACCGTCGATCTTCCGGTCGGTCGGGCGGCTTGAAAAGTCCTTTCAGGAACACGCAGCGATCGTCGAGGAAATCGCAAACGCGAATGACGCACAGGCAGAGCGGCTGATGCGCGAACATGTTGCAACCGGCGGAAACGTCTTTGCCGATCTCGTCGCCAACCTTCGGGCGAAGACTGAAAAAGGCTAAGTGTTGAATGCTTTTCCCTGATGCGCCCACCGTTTGACAGATTCGATGTGTCAGGGTCGGGGTCGGCAGGCAAATCCTGGATGCCGGGCCCGGTGAGTCCCGTTCGAACCACCTGTTGATTGCTGAAAGAACAGGCCGGCGACACGGCCATTCCCAGGCCGGTTGTCATCGGCCTGACAGCCCCTGCCGGAAGATCGCCCCACAAAAAACACCGTCTTTGTCGAAATCCTGACACGATCGCCGCTATGCTCTGGGGTTATCGAATGAATAACCTGGGAGCATTCCCGCCGGGAATGGGGTATGGATGAAGATCATGGGACAGTCTGTTCGCTATGCTTTGGGTCGGGTTCGCGGATATATCGCGGCCCTGTGCTTTCCGCTTGCGCTGCTTGTTCCGCAGGCCGCGGTGGCGGATGGCGGTTTCCTGCAGGCCCGGATGGCCATGCCCGCCCCCAAGGGAGCGCAGCAAATCTGCCAGACCTACCGGTGGGCTTGCGCTGCACAGCGCGCACGCACCCTGAACTCCTCGGCAGAGCTGGCCCTGGTCCTCGACGTCAACACGAAGGTGAACACGACGACGCGCGCGGTGCCGGACGCGTCACAGCACAGGCGTGCCGAACTTTGGTCGCTGCCGACCAGCGCCGGCGGCGATTGCGAGGATTTCGCCCTGCTGAAGAAACGGGAACTGGTGCGCCTTGGCGTCGATCCGGGCCGGTTGCTTCTGGCCACGGTGCTGGACCGGCGGCGCGTTCCCCATGCCGTTCTGGTCTACCGGTCGCACAAGGGCGACCTGCTGCTGGACAACCTGACCGACAAGGTCGTGAACTGGCGCAGCTCCGGCTATGTCTTCCTGCGGATGCAGAACCCCGACAGCCCCGATCAGTGGGTCGGCGGCTTCCGCATGGGCTGAAGAACGGCGGCCCGGGCATGGCAGACTGCCCCGGGCCGACCCGTAAGGATCACGCCGCCTTGCGCTTGCGGCGCGAGACATAGCCGACCGCACCGACCGCGCTGAGCAGCAGCGGCAAGGTTGCCGGAACCGGAACCACCGTGGGCGAGATACGGGCATAGATGTCGGCGCGGGCCGGGTCGATATCGTGCCATGCGCCACTGTGCCATGCCTCGTACACCACGAACTCGTCCGAGAATGTCGCGCCGCCATCCGAGGACAGGCCGAGAATCTCGAACATGTACCGCTGACCGCCGACCATGAAATACTGAACCGCCGGAGCCTGCTGCACGTGCAGAGTATCCGCGTCGTCAGGGACAGACACATTGTTGTTCGTGGTCGTCAACACGTCGAAGGCATAGTCGAAGGACAGGATATCGCCCACCGCCGGGTCCGAGAGCGCCACATCGATCGTCAGGTTCGCCCCCAGGAAATCGTGGCTGGCAGCATAGCTCAGGCCGTTGCGATATTCGAAGCTGCCCAGCGAGAAAATGCCCCCGTCCGTGGTCCAGTTCGCCCCGCTTGTAAAGCTCATGTGGTTACTGTCGGGGTCGGTTTCGCCGATATAGGTGGCGATCGCCTCGTCCGTTTCCGGCACCGAGGACACCCATTCGACACCCCAGGTGACGGACGCGCTGTCACCGTTATTCGCAACGGTGTGGCCAAAGCTGCCATCTACGGATGTCCATGCGCCCTGGGCGGAGCCTGTAAAGGTCGCGGCGTGGGATGCGGCCGCGGTGGCCAGCAGAAACGCGCAGGTCAAAATCGACATTTTCATAATACAACTCCTGAATTCGGTTCCGGCCTTGTCCCGGACGGCCCTCCGGGGCCGGTTTTCGTTCGGTTTTCCGTTCATGCGTTCGATCATCGGTTTCGGTCTGGACACTTAGTTGGTCACACCGGACCCGGGGCCGCTGGGACCGCCATTGTCGCCGCCACCGTTGTCGCCGCCGCCATTGTCGCCGCCACCGTTGTCACCGCCGCCGTTGTCACCGCCGCCGTTGTCGCCGCCACCGTTGTCACCGCCACCGTTGTCACCGCCACCGTTGTCACCGCCGCCGTTGTCACCGCCGCCGTTGTCACCGCCGCCGTTGTCACCGCCGCCGTTGTCGCCGCCGCCGTTGTCGCCACCACCGTTGTCGCCACCGCCGTTGCCGGGGCCGGCGCCAACCTGGCCGGCGCCATCGGCGTGACCGTCCCCACCGCTGGCGGCTGCCGTCGAGAATGTCGTCACTTCGGTCAACGCCACCGTAAGGCCGGAACACATCCCCTGGGTCTCTTCCAGGATGCGGCCGAAATCCGAACGTTTCTGGATTTGCGCAACGAAGCCGGGGGTCAGGCGGTCACATTCACAAAGCTCTTCGGTCGACGATGCGAACATTGCCGTCCAGCCAGTGCATCGCTTGTCGGCCATCGCCGGCGATGCCAGCGATCCCAGGACGATACACAGGGCGAGACCGGCGGGTATGGGCATATTGTTGAACATAGATGAACCTTTGAGAATAAATTTGAGTGTTGCGGCGTAAGTGTCGCCAATGGATCGGCAATGCAATGAGGCCACCAAGGAACCTGCCTCAGTTGTGACATATTTTAAACATCTGTCCGCCCGACTTCTTGACCGGCATTCCGACGTGAAAGAACGCGAGGCACAATATATAGCGCCTACTTATCTATGAGATACCATTTGATGTGTTCTCGTTGTCAAACCGGAAACACACTATCGTTGATCCGCAAGGGTCCGCCCGCATCAGCCCCTCCACAATCCGAACACAATTGCGTTTATTGTAAAGATACGGTTGCCAACGGGCCGTATCAGACCGATGGAAAAGCGGCCTCCGAATGGCAGGTATGGCTGGCATTTGTGCCTTACCAACCCGGCGCCACGCGGCCGGGGCGGCAGAAAACATCTGCAACACTGACCCGGAACCGCGCCTGAAACAGCGAACGGAGGACCCCCCGGTCGTCCGCAGACGCCCGGCGATCGCCGAGGTTACCTGAGACCAGGTTATCCGACCGGATCAGGTTGACTGTCAGTGCATGGCGATCCCGGATGGTGCAGCGGCAGCCATCGACCTCAATCCGTGCCGTAGCCGACGATCGCCTTGATCTCGAGGAATTCCTCAAGCCCGAAACGGCCCCATTCGCGCCCGTTGCCGGACTGCTTGTAACCGCCGAAGGGAGCGCCCCGATCGACGGCGGGGTAATTCAGGTGAACGCCGCCCGCACGCAGGGCGCGGCCAACTGCCCGGGCGCGCTCGAGGGACGCGCTCTGCACATAGGCGGCAAGGCCGTAGGGCGTATCGTTGGCGATCCCGATCGCCTCTTCCTCGCTGTCGTAGGGAAGGATCGACAGGACCGGGCCGAAGATCTCTTCACGGGCAATGCGCATATCGTTGGTGACGTCGGTAAAGATCGTGGGTTTGACGAAATGTCCTGCATTCAGGCCGTCCGGCTTGCCAGTGCCGCCGCATATCAATGTCGCACCCTCGTCGATACCGCTCTGGATAAGTTCCTGCACCTTGTCATATTGCGCCGCGTTCACCATCGGGCCCATGTTCACGTCCTCGCGCGAGGGATCTCCGACGACATAGGTCGCCGCCGCTTCGCGTGCGAGTTCGGCAACGCGGTCCTGCATGGCGCGCGGCACCAGCATCCGCGTCGCGGCACTGCACGACTGCCCGGCATTGCCAAAGCAGCGCGCCACGCCCGGTGCCACCGCCTTTTCAAGGTCGACATCGTCCAGAAGGATGTTCGGTGCCTTGCCGCCGAGTTCCTGCGCCACCCGTTTCACGTTGTTGGCTGCAGCCCTGGCGACCTCGATGCCGGCGCGGGTCGACCCGGTGAACGACACCATGTCGATACCCGGATGTCCCGAAATAGCGGCCCCGACCGTCGCGCCATAGCCGTTGACAAGGTTGAAAACCCCCTTGGGAAGGTCAGCTTCGTCCGCGATCTCGGCAAAGACGATCCCGCTGAGCGGTGCCTCTTCACTGGGTTTGAGCACCATCGTGCAGCCCGCCGCGATTGCCGGAGCGACCTTGCAGATGATCTGGTTGACCGGAAAGTTCCACGGCGTGATCAGCCCGCAAACCCCGATCGGTTCGCGGGTCAGAAGCGTCGTGCCGGACATCTCGTCGAAGTCGTAGTCGCGCAGCACGCGGATCATCTCGCGCAGATGGTTGGGGCCGCTGGCGGCCTGAATATTGGTCGCGGCGGTGATCGGGCAGCCCATCTCGTCGGACAGGACCCTGGCGATATCGCCCTTGCGCTTTTCAAAACTCACGAGAAGCGCTTCGAGCAACGCGATCCGGTCGTCGACCGAACTGCGGGAAAAGGTCGCAAAGGCCCTCTGCGCAGCTTCGACGGCGCTGTCGACATCCGCGGCGGTGGCTTCGCTCACCTCGCCGATTTTCCGCTCGGTGGCGGGGTTGAAGACGTCGATAACACCTGTGCCCTGCGAGTTCCGCCACTCACCGTCGATATAAATCTGCCTGCTGTGCATACCAGCCTCCTTGTTCATCCCTGTGTCATTTCCCGCCCGGAAAAACCTCGCCGTAGACGCGGCGCCAGTTGCCGAAGCAGATCGCCTCGACCTCGTCCGGCGAGAAACCGATATTGCCGAGCGCGCCGGGAATGCGGCCGATGTGGCGAACCTCGGTGAACCAGTCGAGCGGTGCGGTGGTGCCCGGGTTTTCGGGCGACCCGGCGCCGTAGTCGATTTCGCGCGTCCAGCGCCCCATGCGCATCCAGTGCATGTCGGCCAGGGTGTGGCCGTGGCTCCGGTCGGTTCCGATACCCACGTGGTCGATACCCACGAGGTCGACGGTACGGGCGACGATCTCGGCCCATTTCTCGGCGCTCTCGGCATGTTCGGGCGCGCAAATGTTTCGGTAGCTGGCACAGCCGATGATTCCGCGCCGTTCCTTGAGCAGCGCCAGCGTCTTGTCCGTCTTGTTACGCTTGTGCGGTATCACTGACGCGGGATTGGCATGAGTGATCGCCACCGGTTTATCCGAGTGTTCGATGACCTGCTGGCTGGTGAGTTCACCCACATGAGACAGGTCGATCAGGATGCCGTGTTCGTTCATCTCACGAACCATCACCTTGCCCGCGCGCGAAAGGCCGGAATCCTCGGGTTCGTAGCAGCTCCCGCCGTATTCGTTCTGGTTATTGTAGGTCAGCTGGACCACGCGCACGCCGAGATCTTGGAAAAGTTCGACAAAACGGATGCGGCTGTCGAAGAGGTTGGTGTTCTGAAAGCCGACGATGATCGCCGTCTTGCCCTCTGCCCGGGCGCGGTCGATGTCCTCGGCGTCACGGACCAGCACGACGAGGTCCGCATTCTCGCGGGCAAGGTCGCGCCAGCGGGTGATGGCGTCGAGGGATTCGATACACCCCTGCCAGAACCCCCCGGTGATGGTGACGCAGCTGACCGCCCCTGCCCTGAGTTCTTCGAAAACACCGCGGTTGAAGTGCCCGCATTGAAGTCCGTCGATCAACATGTTCGTTCCTGTTCCTGGGATGATTTCTTGCGATTGGATACGGTCAGATCGTCGACCCTCGGATCATCAACTGGCGTCCGATCTTGTGTTGCAGGACGGGTCCGGCCGGACTCTCGGCCGAGACGACGATTTGTGCCGCCTGAGTGGCGAGTTCCCGGTAATTCGTCGAAAGCGTGGTCATCGCCGGACGAACGAAGGACGCCCATTCGATATCGCCGAAACCGATGATCGACAGCGCCCCGGGAACAGCGATCCCGGCGTCGGCCGCGGCGGCCATGACACCCAGGGCCATCTCGTCGCTGCCGCAGACGACGGCATCGAAATCCTCCTGCCGCGCCGCGATCTTCTCACCCGAGGCATAACCTGCCGGGTAACGGTAAGCGCAGTCGAAGACGCGCTCCCCGGCAACCTCCACGCCCCATTCCCCAAGCGCACGCCGGTAACCCTGATAGCGCCACGACCCCACGGCAGACCCTTCGATCCGCCCGACATAGCCGATCTTGCGGCAGCCCCGGCGCAAAAGGTAGTCGGTCGCTTCAAAGGCGCCCTGGTCGTCGTCATGCCAGACCGAGGGAATACCGTCGGCGGACCTGTCCTGGCCGACAACGATGATCGGACAGGCCGAGAATTCAACCTCGGAACGAAAGCTCCCGATTGCCGCCATGTCGACGGGATCGGGGGTGGCCAGGATGAGGCCGCTCAGACGCAGCGCCTTGGCCCGGGCCAGGATCGCTTCGAACCGGTCCCCCCGATGGCCGAGGTTGAAAAGCAGAAGGTCCAGACCGTTCGCCTCGAGTGCGTTCTGCATATGCTGCGAAAGCTGGAGGTAGACATACTGTTCGATATCGCCGATGGCGAAGGCAACCGTATTGTTCTTGCCGCTGCGCAGCCCTTGGGCAAACAGGTTGGGTTCATAGCCAAGCTCGCGCACGGCACGCAACACACGTTCTTTCGTGGCCGGGGCCACGATCGACTTTTCACTCAACACGCGCGAAACCGTGGCAGGCGACACCCCCGCCCGTTTGGCTACATCCAATACGGTTGTCACTTTCCAATCCTCCTGCCGATCAGACTTCGTCCCGCAGCGGATCCACGGGATGCCGGGCCATCGGATAGACCTGAAGGTCCATGTATGGCCAGACCGGGAGGCTGGTCAGCACGTCATGCAGTTCGGTTGTGTCCCTGGCGCGCCAGAGACCCCAGTTCTCCTTGCGGCCCGGCACCCGCCACATACGGACCAGATGCCCCTTTTCCACCAGCGTGGCGGCATGGGCGCGCTCACGGTTCCTGAGGTCGAGCCGTTCCTCCTGCGTTACGGATTCGGGCCATATGAATTTGATATTCACCAGATACTCGGCCATTCGCCTTCTCCTATCCTTGTGTCATTGCGTGAACGCCCCCGGAGGTTCCTGCCATATCTCTCAGGACCGCCCGGGCGGTGTTGTGACCGGCGATGCCGGAGACGAAATTGCCGGGCCAGCACCCGTTGCCCGACAGGTAGAGACCGTCAGTATAGGTGCGATAATTCTGCAGGCCCGGAAAGGGACGCATCCAGAACTGGCGGAAGGGCAACATGTCCCCGTGCGATATATTGGCCTGCACCAGCCCGTACTCGGTTTCGAACTCGTCGGCGTCGAGCATGGCGTAATCGCTCACGATGCCGCGGATGTTCGGTATCCATTGCTCGAGAATATCGAGCACCCGGCTGAACAGGCGATCGCGCTCGTCCGCCCAGGTCGTGCCGGTCAGATTGTACGGAGCGTTTCCGATGTTGAGCGACAGGACATGCTTGCCCTCGGGCGCCAGGCCCGGGGATGTCATGGACGAACACAAGCCCCAGATCACCGGATTCTCGGGAACCCTGCCGAGCAGCATGTCGGCATAGCTCTCTTCGAGGTAGCGGATGCTCGGCGCGACGCGAAGCTGGGCGGCGGCCAGCGCCCTGGCCTCGTCCTCGTTGCCGGCAAAAGTATAGCGGGGGAAATCGTCGAGCGCGAGAACCACCTTGAATGCCTTGCCCCGCAGGGGTTGGGTGCGCCGTTTTTGGGCAACCGCGGTCCAGCGTTCATCGTCGCTTTCGAGGATATCGACCGTAAGATGAGGGTTCATCGCCGAAATGACAATCGGCGCCACCAGTTCGGTGCCGTCTGCAAAAGACACACCTGCCACCTTGCCGCCCCTGGTGTAAATCCGGTCGGCGGCCTTGTTCCTGAGGATTGTGACGCCCTGCGCGGTGACACTGGCCTCCATCGCGTCGATGATGGCCCCCATCCCGCCGACGGGCAGGCCGGTCGATCCGCGCAACGGCATCCGCCGTGGGTCGTCCTCTTCCGTCGCGGCGAGCGAGGCGAGCGATAGCGGCCGCATCATCAGGTTAAACGGCGTGCCGGGCGTCGAAGGGCCGACGATGCCGCTTACCACGGCAAGCGGGCTCAACAGCGACTGGCTCTGCGGCGAGAGTTCGAAATACTCGAACAGTTCCCGCGCGCTGCCCAGCACGATGCGCGAAAACGCCTCCTGGTCCTCGATCGCGTCAAGGTTCCGCACAAGTTCCTTGAGCGTCGGAGGCTCCCGGAAAAGCGAGATGCCAAGCCGGTTGGCGAACTTCTGGAGGTAGTCGTTGAACGCGTTGTAGCGGCTGGATTCTCCGGGGCGGAAACTCTCGAGGATTGCCTCCGTCCGCTCGCGTTCGCGCCAGCCGATAAACGGTTGCGAATCTTCGAGCGGATGAACCAGCGTGGGGTTCGGGCGGACGAACTTCAGCCCGAACTCCTCCAGCTTCATGTCGTTCACGATCATCGGCTCAAGCGAACCGGGCGAATTCGTGATGGTCGAAAAGTAACCCGGCAGGAACTCCCGGCGCGCGGCCGGGCCGCCTACGAAATCGTTCTTTTCGGCGATCACCACCTTCTGCCCGGCCGCGGCAAGATAGCTCGCCGCGACAAGGCCGTTGTGACCACCACCTAGTATTATGACGTCGTATTCAGACATTCTTCGGGTCCGGGTTACTTTCAGGCTCTGGTCTCAGGGGAAATACTTGTCGGTGTAATAGGCCGAGGCCTCCCAACCGCCGTCCATCTCGCCCACATCCTCGAGAACCTGAAGAAGCGCGGTCACCTGCCCTTCAGAGACATGGCCCCAGTCATCCGCACCCGCATCGGTCGACAGCGCCAGAAGGCCGGTCATGTAGTCGACGCACTGGGAATGCTCCCCGGGCAGTTCACGCTCTGCCCGCGCCAGCGTGCAGGCGGCCTCCGGGTCGGCGGCAACCTCCTGGAACGCCCTCTTCGTTACCTCCAGGAAGGTCGTGATACTGTCCCCAAGCCTCTCCTCGGAGCCGGGATTCACGGCGAAGCCGAAGCCGAGAAGCGGCACACCGTGTTCGGCCAGAAGGAAGGATTCCGGCTGGTACCCGGCCCCGCGCACCAGCGCGTTATAGGCATAGGAATCGCCGCTCACCACGTCCACCTGTCCGGCCATGAGGGCCGTGGTCTTGGTGCTGCCGTCCATCGACACGATATTGAGATCGGTTTCGGAAATATCGTTGGCCAGCTGGAATATACGCAGGCTCAACTGATCCGATCCGCCGGGCGTGCTGCCGATGCGATACCTGGTCAGGTCCTGCGGTTCGTTCAGTTCGACCTTGCCTTCAAGCCCGATGAATGAGGCCGCGGTACGCGGCTGGTAAACCCCCACGATCCTGAGCGGAATACCCTTCGAGATCGCATGTGCGGCATTGGTGATGTTGAGGTGGCCGATGTCGTAGTTGCCCTGACCGACAAGCTGTGCGGTCGTATTCGATCCGCGGCCTTCCTCGAACTCGACGTCAAGTCCGGCCTCTTCGTAGTAACCCTTGGCCAGAGCTACAATAAACGGTGCATGGTAGGGGCGCCATGCCCAGTCGAGCGCGACCTTGATCTCGTCCGCCAGGGTCGCCGAGGGCGCCGCCAGCAGGGCCGCGGAAGCCGCGAGCAGTGTCGTTCTGATCTTGCATGTCATCGTTGCATTCTCCGTGTTGGTTGGTTTCCGTTGGTTTTATTATTATTTTTGTGATTTTTCCCTGGACGCCTGTTCCCTGGTCACCGCTGGCTTGCGTGCCAGGGGATCGACAGTTTCTCGACCAGTTCGGCGAGGTACCAGATGGTCACCCCGAAAACCGAGATGATGATGACCGATGCGAATGCGTAGGGCGTGTCGAGGCTGCCGACCGCCTGGATCAGCGCATAGCCAAGGCCGCGGTTCGAGGCGACGAATTCACCGATCACCGCCCCGACCGGAGCGCCGGTCGCCGCGATCTTGATACCCGAGAAGACATGCGGAAGCGCGGTCGGGATGCGTATCTTCCACATCGTCTGCCACCGGTTCGCCCGCATCGACTTGACCAGTTGGAGCAGGTCGGGTTCGGCCGACTTCAAACCGGTCACCGTGCTCACGACGATCGGGAAGAAGGTAAAGACGACGACGAAGATGATCCCGCTTTTAAGTCCGAAGCCGATCCACACCAGCAAGAGCGGCGCAACGACCACCTTGGGGATAGCATGAGCGATCACCAGCCATGGATAAAGCACCCGGTCGATCGAACGCGATGTCGCAATGGCGGCCCCAACCACGATACCAAGCACCAGCGCGATGACAAAGCCCACCGACGAGGCGACGACCGTGTACCACAGGTGCGACATCAGAACCGGCCACCGGTCGATCATCGTCTCGAAGACCTGCATGGGTGCGGGTAACAGATACTGGGGCAAGGCGAAGCCCCAGACCGCCAGCTCCCATAGCAGAAGACCCGCGATGCCGCTCAGCAGCGGCAGAAGCGATCCATGATAGATCTTGAGCCATTTGGCCCGGCGCACCATACGCTGGTGCTCGGCCAGGTCTTCTGTCTCGGCGGCAGACGGGTTGTCGATACGTAGCTCCGTCATGGTCTCAAAGCACTCCCGCCTTCTCGAAATGGATACGAATGCGACGCGTGATGTCGATGAACTCGGGCTCCTCACGAACCGAAAGGGTCCGGGGCTTGGGGATACCAACCTCGATATCGTCGATGATCCGCCCGGGCCGATCGGACATCACGATCACCCTGTCCGACAGGAACACCGCCTCGGCGATACTGTGGGTGATGAAGAAGGTCGTGACCTCCTCGTGCATCTGAAGCCGCTGAACGATCACGTTCATCTTGTCCCGGGTCAACGCATCGAGCGCACTGAACGGTTCGTCGAGAAACAGCATCGAGGGCTTGAGCAGCAGCGCCCGCGCGATCGAGACGCGCTGCCGCATACCGCCCGAGAGTTCCCACGGCTGGTTGTTCTCGAAACCGGAAACGCCCAGTTCCTCGAGCAGGTTGCGCGCCCGCGTCCTGATCTTCTCGTCCACCCGCCCCCGCAACTCGGCAGGCAGCAGGACGTTCTCGAGAACCGTGCGCCAGTCGAGCAGCAGATCTTTCTGGAACACCACGCCAACGTCGTCGAGCGGGCCGTTTACATTACGGGACTGGACGGTGATCTCACCCCGGGTGCGATCCTCGAGCCCCGCCAGGACCTTGAGCATCGTGCTTTTTCCGCAGCCGCTGGGCCCGACAATTCCGACCGTCTGCCCGCGATCGAAACTGAACGAGATCGGACCCAGGGCGTGGACCACCCCACTGGGGGTGAAATAGGTCTTTTCAACACTCTTCACGTCGACGAATGAAGCGGTATCCAGCATTACCCTGCTCCTCGGCGCGGCCGCCTGATGCAGCCGCCTTGGTTCCTGTCCAGCCGATGCCCTGACGGCTCCGGCCTCAGAAAACGCCAAAATGATAACGTTTTCTGAAAACGTTTTCAGAATAGGTAGCGGTATCGATTCGTGTCAATGGGGATGGCCGGTTTTCCAGTGAACGGGTGTCGGGATGGCCCCGGAATGATGAGAAAACAACCGGACTTCCCTGCCAAAGCACATATCGGCCCGGCTACGGAAACCGATGGCCGGCAATTGCTCAGCGATCGGTTTGCGCGCATCTCGACGCTTCGGGAAACCGATGCAGAACAAACCCGGACGGACAGATGTCAGACGGTTTTGGACAAGGTTCTACAAGGACAGTTTGCCCGCCCCGCCAGGGACGCCGGAATGCCCCCGCCAACTGCTCCGCCCCCGCCCCGCGGCCCCCGTGACAACCGCCCTTAAAGAGCCTCCTTCAGCATCAACGAGGCTACCCCTCGCACGATCATTTTGCATGCAAAAATGCCGAAACCGGCGTTGACGGCAGAAAACTGTCGCGTTAATGCATGCTATACGCCTTTTGGCGGATTGGTCGCCCACCGCGCAACGCGTGGACCGGCGATAAGCGCAAAGATGAGAAAGGGAGTGTGGAATGGAGTCCATCTCGCGTTACGGCACGCCGCCGACCCGGCTGATTTCCATGATGAAATCGTTTGAATACCCGTTCCGAAACGTCCGTGCGGGGGATCGGTTCGCCATCCTGACCGACGACCAGATGGACCCGCTGATCTGGCAGGCGATGATGGCCGCCTTGCATGCACGCGGCGCCGAAGCCTGCCTGTGCCTCTACCCCAAGCGCGCCTATCACTGCGCCGACCCCTCGCCCATCGCGGTGGGTGCCGCGAAAGAGGCAGACGTGGTGATCGCCCTGACCACCACCGCGCTCAACAGCGGCACGCCGGGGCTGCGGCAGATCCGCTCCGAGGGCGGTGCCAAGGGCAAGACGCCGATCTGGCTCTGGGAAGAGATCAACCAGGAGATCCTGATCGAGGGCGGCGGTGCCTGCACCGAGGAAGACGTCCGCGAGATGTGCGAGATCCAGCGCCGCATGGGCGAGATTTGCGACGCGGGCAAGACGATTTCGGTCACCACCCCCGGCGGCACCGACCTGCGCGCCGACATCACCGGCTACCCTCCGGGCGCGCTGGCCCGCCGCTGGGGCGCGATCCCCTTCGAGCGTGACGCCGAGACCGGCCGCTTCGGGCTCAGCCCCGGCACCTGGCCATTCGGCGAATTCCACGTCGAACCGCTGGCCGGAACCGCCAACGGCGTCGTGGTCTGGGACCACACCGGGCAGTATCCGGCCGGCCAGTGGCACGAACCCGTCACCGTGCGCATCGAGGACGGGCATGTCACCGATATCTCCGGCGGGCACGAGGCGGCGCAGATCCGCGATTACCTCAAGGCTTACGGCGACGAGAATTCGCTGGTCGTGGGCGGCGAGATCTCGATCGGCACCAACCGCAAATGCCCGCCCTATACCGGCAACATGCGCAGCGAAAAGAAACGCTATGGCGCCATGCATTTCGGCATCGGCCACGGCGCCGACCGGGGCGAGGTCGTCAGCAAGCTGCGCTACGAAGGCATCTGCGACCGGGTGACGATGATCGTGGACGACAAGCACGTTATCGCCAAGGACGGGGTGATCCTCGTATGAGCATCCTGCCTCCCACCGAGGGAGCGCGCGCTGCGGAGCTTACGGATGACGACCTTCAACAGATCGTCGATGCCTTCCGCGGCTCGGGCTGCACCCTTCTCGAACTGACATCAGGCGCAATCCGTTTGCGCCTGGGCCGCCGGCCGGCGGAGTCCTCCCCCTCCGCCGGCGGCAAAACCGTTCCCGTCGCCGCGCCCTTTGTCGGCACATTCACCGGCAGCGTGGCGGCGGGGCAGACGGTCGGCAAGGGCGCGGTGCTGGGCACGATCCGCAGCCTCCGCGCCGAAACCGGGGTTCTGGCCACCGAGGCCGGCACCATCGCGGCGCAACTCGTCCCCGAGGGCAGCTTTGTCGCCTTCGGCGCGCCCCTGTTCGAAATATACCCCGAAACGCCCGAGGGAGGTCAGGCACAATGACGATTCAACGGGTCTTCGTGGCCAACCGCGGCGAGATCGCCGTCAGGATCATTCGCGCCTGCCAGGATGCCGGGATCGAAACCGTGATCGGCGTTTCCGAGGCCGACCGCGACGCCCTGCCCGCCCGCATGGCGGACCGGGCGATCTGCATCGGGCCCGCGCCGTCCGGGGCCAGCTACCTGAACCTTGACGCCGTGGTGACGGCCGCGGTCGGCGCTGGCTGCGATGCGCTGCATCCCGGTTACGGATTTCTTGCCGAAAATGCCGAACTGGCCGAACTCTGCGCCGAACAGGGCATCACCTTCATCGGCCCCGGGGCCGCAACGATCCGCAGCCTGGGCGACAAGATCAGCGCCCGGATCATCGCGGAAAAGGCCGGCGTGCCCGTTGTGCCCGGCCGCGACCAGGTGACAAGCTACGAAGATGCGCTGGCCGCCGCGCAGGAGATCGGCTTTCCGATCCTTCTCAAGGCCGCGGCGGGCGGCGGCGGGCGCGGCATGCAGGTCGTGCGCAGCCAGGACCGCCTGCAAAGCGCCTTCGACACCGCGCGCGCCGAGGCCCGCGCCGCTTTCGGCAACGATACGCTTTACCTCGAGCGGTTCGTCGGGCTGGCCCGGCATATCGAGGTGCAGGTGCTGGGCGACCGCCACGGCAAGGTGCTGCATCTGGGCGAACGCGACTGCACGCTGCAACGGCGCCACCAGAAGATCGTCGAGGAGGGCCCCGCCGTCGCGGTGCCCGCGGTTCTGGTGGACGAAATGCGCCGCGCCGCCGTCGATCTTGCCCGTTCGGTCGATTACGAGGGGGCCGGCACCGTCGAGTTCATCTTCGACCAGGAGCTTGAGGAGTTCTATTTCCTCGAGGTCAACACGCGCATACAGGTCGAACACCCGGTCACCGAATTGCTGACCGGCATCGACCTGGTGGCCGAACAGCTGAAAATCGCGGCGGGTGAACCGCTGGCGCTGGAACAGGACGACATTCGCCTGACCGGCCACGCCATCGAATGCCGCATCAATGCCGAGGCCGCGCTGGAGGGGTTCCGCCCCTCCCCCGGTGAAATTCTCGCGTGGGAGGCCCCCTCCGGGCAGGGTATCCGCGTCGACACCCATTGTTATGCAGGCTATGTCGTGCCGCCTTTCTACGACTCGATGCTGGCAAAGCTGATCGTCACCGGCACCGACCGGGACGATGCGCTTGCGCGGATGCGCGCGGCGCTGGCCGATTTCACCCTCACCGGCATCGACACCACCTTGCCGTTTCTTCTCGCCCTGCTGGACCGGCCGGAATTCGCAACCGGCGCGGTCAGCACACGCTGGGTGGAAACGGTGCTTGAAGACCCGGAATTTCTCGCAAAGCTCGAAGGGGACCATGTATGAGCGACTTAACCTACCAGGATGTGATCCGCATCCTCGAACTGATCGACCGCTCGGACTGCATTGATCTCGATCTGGAATCCGGCGATCTCCGGCTGAAGGTCTCGCGCGGCAATGCGTCCTCCGCCCCGCGCCCGGCAGCCGTGGCGGCACCGGCACCCGCGCCAGCGCCGACACCCGCGCCAGCACCGGCAAGCGATGCGCCGGCAGTGCCTGCCGCACCGGCCGGGGCCGGAACCGTGGTACAGGATCATCCCGGCGCCACGCCGGTCCGGGCGCCGATGGGCGGCATGTTCTATGCCACGCCCGCCCCCGGGAAACCGCCCTTCGTCACGGTCGGGCAAGAGATCCGCAAGGGCGATCAGCTTGGCATCGTCGAAGTCATGAAGCTGTTTACGCCGATCACGGCCGAGACCGACGGAATCGTCGTCGCGATCGCGGTGGAAAACCAGCAGACCGTAGCCAAGGACGATGTGCTCATGCTCATCGAGACCAGAGACTAACCGGCTTCAGAGCCGAGAAAGCGGGCCAAGAAATGGCGAAAAAGATCAAACTTCTGGACGAGACCCTTCGCAACGCGCAGCAATCGCTTTGGGCGACGCGCATGCGCACCGAAAGCATGCTGCCCATCGCCGACGTGATCGACCGTGCCGGGTTCGATACGGTTTGCGTGGCGGCGGGCGTGACCTTCGAAAGCGCGGCGATGTTCCTGCACGAAGACCCCTGGGAACGGATGCGCCTCCTGCGCCGCCGCATGCCCAAAACCCGGTTCGACGTGCTGGTGCGGGCGCGCAACCTCTGGGGCTGGAAGGCCCAGCCCTATGACGTGCAGACCCTGTTCCTGGAAACGCTGCTGCGCAACGGCGTCGACAGCTTCAAGCTGTTCGACGGGCTGAACGACCTGCGCAACATGGATCACCTGCTGGCCGAGGGGCTGCGGCTGGGCTTCAAGGTGAAAGGCTTTGTCGGCTTCAACGACAGCCCCGCCCATACCGACGCCTATCTTGCCGCCAAGGCCAGGGAATTCGTCGACCGGGGCGTGCATGCGCTGGTGATCTCGGATTCCCCCGGTGTGATGCAGCCCGAACGGGCCTATTCCTCGCTTTCGGCGGTCCGCAAGGCGATCGGCGACACCGAGCTGCATTTCCACTGTCACACCACCGCCGGTCTTGGCCGCGAGGCCTGCCGCCAGGCGATCCGGGCGGATGCCGACGTGATCTGGACGGCGGCACGGCCGCTGGCCTGGGGCTCTGCCCTTCCCGCCGCGCGCGACATTGCCGCGATGGCCCGCGAAGAGGGTTGCGAGGTCGATGTGGACGATGCCGCGCTCGCCGAGATCGACGACTGGTTCTACTGGGTGGCCCACAAGCAGGGCAAACCCGTCCCCGAGGAAAAGCCCTTCGATCCCGCCTTTTATCAAAGCTATGTCGGCCACCAGATTCCGGGCGGCATGATTTCGAACCTCGTGCAACAGCTGAAGGATCGCGGCCTCGAAGACCGGCTGCCGGAGGTGCTGGAAGAGGCCGGGCGGATTCGCCAGGAACTCGGCTATCCGCACATGTCGACGCCGTTCTCGCAATTCGTCGGCGTGCAGGCGGTGATGAACGTGATCCAGGGCGAACGCTATGCCTCGCCGCCCGAGGCGCTGCGCCTCTATGCCCGCGGCGCCTTTGGCGAGACCATCGCGAGCATGGATCAGAACATCCGCGACCGGCTGAGCGAGGGCGCAGCGCCCATCGACCCGCTCGAAGGGCTGGACGAACCGGTGCTGCCGAAGATCCGCGCCGAATACGGCCCGTTCGAATCCGACGAGGATCTGCTGCTGTTCCTGTTCCTGCACCCGGCAGCCTATGAGGATTTCCGCACGCACCGCCAGCCCATCGTTTCGAAGCCGCGGCCGCACCCGGTGGCCTGCCTCACCGAGGAGCTGATGGCCCGCAAGGACATCGGCTCGGTCGAGGTCAGGCACGGATCGGACCTGTCGCTGAAGCTGAAAAACGGCTGAGGCCGCATATACGCGAAAGGAATGCGCCCATCGGGGCGCATTCCCCCGGATCGCCGGCGAAATCGCACGATCCTGAAACATCCCCCTGATCGGGCTACCCCTCCCCCCAAACAAAAAGCAAAGCGCAACGCAGGCACCGGCCTCGCGTCTGCCACTTGTCCCGCAATGCAGGGGGTTTCACGGTTTGCGGGAGCGCGCCCGGTTGGGCGCGCTCCCCTTCGTTCGGATCGCCTGTGCTGTCCCCTCAGAATGCCGAGTTGGGAAGCCACAGCGACAGCGCCGGCACCGTCAGAAGCAGCACGAGCACCAGAATATCCAGAAGCAGGAAGATCGCGGCCCCCCGGAACACGGTCGCCAGCGTTACCGAACTGGGCGTCACGCTTTTGATGACAAAGATATTCAGGCCGATGGGCGGCGTGATCAGGCCGATCTCAAGCAGCTTGATGACGATCACCCCGAACCAGATCAGGTCGACGCCATAGCTCGCCATGACCGGCACCGTGAACGGCAGGGTCAGGACAAGGATGCCGATCGAGTCGAGGAACATGCCGATCAGCAGGTAAAAGAGCACGATCGCTATCAGCACCAGCGCGAAGGGCGGGTCGATCGCCTTGAGCCAGTCCAGCGCCATCGGCGTGATACGGGTCAGCGAGATGAAGCTCGTGAACATCTTGGCGGCAAGCGCCACGAGAAAGATCATCGAGGTCTGCCGCACGGTATCGAGCCCCGCGGTCATCAGGTTCTCGCGGTTCAGCTTGCCACGCGCCATGCCGATCGCCAGGGCGATCACCAGGCTGACGGCGGCGGCCTCGGTCGGGGTGAAAATCCCGAAATAGATGCCGCCGACAACCAGGCCGAAAAGGACAAGCGCGGGCCAGAGGCCGCGCAGGGCAAAGCGCCCGGCCCCGGGCTCCATTTCGCCGTCGTCGCCGGGGGCGTCCTGCGGGCGCAGGCGGCACCAGATGAACACGGTCAGGAGGAACCCCAGAAGCGACAACAGGCCCGGAACGACGCCGGCCAGGAACAGCCCGTTCACCGATTGCTCGGTAAAGATCGCGTAGATGACGAACAGCAGGCTTGGCGGGATGAGCGAGCCAAGCGTGCCACCCGCGGCCACCGCCCCCGAGGCAAGCCCGGGATTGTACTTGTATCGCAACATCTCGGGAACGGCGATACGGCCCATGGCCGCGGCGCAGGCGACGGACGAACCGGTGATGGCCGAAAAGCCCGCGCATCCGGTGATCGAGGCCATCGCAAGCCCGCCGGGCATCCGCCGCAGCAGAACCCGCAACGAACGATACAGGTCGGTGGTTATGTCCGCATGAAAGGCGACATTGCCCAGGCCGATGAAAAGCGGGATCATCGAAAGCGGATAGCTGTGCACGAAGGAATAGGCGTTGGCCTCGATCAGGCTCAGCGCGGGCCGGAGACCACGGGCCAGGTCGAGCGCCTGCCCCGGACGCCAGCCGAAGAAAAGCACAAGCCCGACCGCGGCGCATCCGCCAAGCGCGTAGGCGATTGGCACCCGCAGGACAAGCAGCAGAAAGACGGCGCCGACGATCACGCCGGTAAGGGTAACGGGATCCATGTCAGTTCCGTTCAGATAAGTGTGCGCAGGTCACGCCAGAGCATGACCACAAGCCGGATCAGGAACAGCGCGATGCCCAGAAGGAAGGTCGAATGACCCACCCACATAGGGATATCGAGCACCCCGGCATAGTAATCCTGCGTCAGCCAGGCCTTGCGAACGCCCAGCCAGGCCGCCCAGGCCAGCAGCCCGACGAAGAACAGGCCCACAAGATGCTCCAGCACCGCCAGCGCGACCTTGCCGCGCGAGGGCAGCCATTCGGTGAACAGATCGACCTTGATATGCTGCCGGGTCGCGGTCACGACCCCCAGCGGAAGCAGGATGACCAGCACCATGAGTTCCTGGACAAGATAGACATCGTCGGGGATCAGGGCGCGGCCCAGCCAGCGGCTGACCACGTTGATCGTGACGATGGCCGCCATGACGAACAGCCCGGCAGCGGCGATCCGTGCAAGAAACCGCTCGATCCCGGTCGCGGAAACCGCGTCGGGATCGGCGTCTTCTGTCGGGAGGTCCCGCAACTTACTGCCCCTCGGAGCCGCCGGCTGCCAGCAGCGCCTGATAGGCGTCAAGCACCTCGGCCGCGGGGTCGCCGGCCCGGTTCAGCCAGTCCGAAATCGCTTCCTGGCTTACCTCCAGCAGCCGGGCCCGGTCTTCCTCGGGAAGCGGCGTCACGGTGATGCTGCTGCCGTCGATGCCGGCCACCATCGCCTCTTTGGCATCGTCGATCTCGGCGGTCATCGCGTCCGCGACGTAGTCGACGAACTCCGACGCAAGCGTGGTCAGGATCTCCTGCTGCGAAGCGTCGAGCATGTCGAAGCTCGCCGGGTTCATGAAGATGCCGAAAGACATGTTCTGCCCCCAGTTCAGCTCCAGAACATACGGGGCGACCTCGTACTGGCGATAGGCGCGCATCGAATAGTAATAGTTCTGGTTGCAGTCGATCAGGCCCGAATCGAGTGCCTGGTAAACGTCGGCCTGGCTCATCGTCACGATCTCGGCGCCAAGCCGCTTGAGCGTGTCGCCATAGGGGCCGGAGGCCCGGATTTTCAGCCCTTGAAATTCGTCGAGCGTGGTGATTTCACTGCGGCAGATCAGTTCCACCGGCCCGGTGGTGTAGTTGGTAAGGTACCGCACGCCCGCGGCATCGAATTCCGCCGTCAGCCTGTCGTCCTGCGTCGAAAGATCGTAGATCGCCCGCATCCCGGTCTGGATGTCGCTGTTGGCAACCGGCAGATCGCCGATGCTGTACAGTTCCAGTTCCTTCGGGGTGAAGAAACCGACCACCGTGCCGATATCGGCCACGCCGCTTGCGATCCCGCCCAGGGTATCGCGCCCGCCAAGCAGCGAACCGCCCCAATGGAACTCGATGCTTACCGCGCCATCGGTGCGGGTTGCCAGTTCTTCGGCGAACCATTCAAGCGCGGCCGCGCGCGCGCCGCGGTTCGGGCCGTAATCGGAAAAGCGCAATACCGTCTGCGCATGTGCCCCCGACGCCGCCAGAACGACAGCGGTTGCCAGCAATGTCTTCCCCAGTCCCATGATGTCCTCCTTCATCCGTTTGAACTTGCATTGCATGCTATTACGTCAATTTTACACATGCAACCCGTCAAAAACACACGTTTAGCATGCAATGAAACGGAAGGCCTTGCTAGACAAATTTGACAGCTTCGGACAATACTCTTCGAAAGGCTACGGGAAAGGATTGGTATGAGTTTCGCCCTGGAAGATGCAACCACAGCCCTGCGTTGCAGGCTGCTTGCCGGCAATTTCGACCCCGGCACCAAGCTGCGCGAGATTTCGGTGGCCGAGGATCTCGGCGTGTCGAGAACCATCGCCCGGCTGGCCATGAGCACGCTGGAACACGAGGGGTTGCTGACCCGCGAACCGAACCGCGGCAGCCGGGTGAAGCGGTTTTCGATCAAGGAAATCGCCGATGCCATCGAGGTTCGGGGCGAGCTTGAGGCGATGGCGGTGCGGCAGGCCGCCGAACGCGGGCTCGAGGCCGCCGCCGATGACGAGTTGTCGGAGATGCTGGAGCGTTTCGAGGAATTGCTGACGGCAGGCGTCACCACCGACGAGATGCGCGACCGATGGGTCGAACTCAACAGTGCATTCCATGCCTGCCTGATCGAGGCATCGGGGAACTGGGCGCTCAAGGTGTCCATCGCGCAGATGTCGCGGCTGCCATTGGTATCGCCCTCGGCGCTGATCTTCGACCGGAAGGACCACGAGAACGGGTTTCGGCAACTGGCCGCATCCCATGCGGACCACATGGAGATCGTCGCCGCGATACGGGCCCGGCAGGGGCACCGGGCCGAGGCACGGATGCGCGAACATGCCTACATGAACGCCCGCAACAAGCGCCTGAACCTCGCCGATCCCGAAACCATGGACCTGGCCCGCGCGCTTCCGGGCGGTCCGTTGATTCGGCCCGACAACTGACCGCGCTGCCCGATCGAGCACGCACCGCCCGTATCGGACGGCTCCATGGTTCATGTCGGTATCGTGTTCGCGGGGCAGATCCCGGACGTGCCGGGGCGACAGCGGGAACCGGACGTGCAGCGTGACGGCCAGGCACGGTGGAAACGCCCTGCCCCCTCAAGCCGGTTTCTTGTGACGATACCCTCTGGAACAACGGGGTTGCCCTCTCGTTTCGGTGGCCATAATTCGGCTGCACCCCGCATCCACATGGCCTAAACTTTTCAAGCCCGAGGAAACGCGGAACGGCATCATGAAGATCGACAGCGAGCATCTGGAAATCCTGGCGGTAATCGTCGACAAGGGCGGCCTGACCGAGGCCGCGACGGCGTTGGGCAAATCCCAACCCTCGGTGTCACGCAGCATGGCGCTGCTGGAGCAACGGATCGGGATGCCTTTGTTCGAGTCCCGCCGCCGCCCGCTGCGGCCGACCAAGCTTGGCGTGGATCTGGCTCGGCTGGGCAGCCGCATTCGGATCGCCAACCAGGAAGCCAGCCTGATGATCCAGCGATTTCGGCAGGGCCACGCCGGAAACCTGCGCATCGGTGGCACGCCGATCTTCATGGATGGCGCGGTCTCGACCATCTTCGCCGATTTCCAATCCCGCTATGCCGACGTGAATATCGAGCAGTTCTATGGCTATCAGGACACGTTGATCGCCGATCTGCGCAACGACGCGCTGGATATGGCCGTTCTGCCGCTGCATCCCAGCCAGGTTCCGGCGGATCTGGAATTTACACCGCTGCTGTCCGGGCTGAACGTCATCACCTGCCGCGTGGGGCACCCCCTGACACGGCGCAAAGCCATCACGCTTGCCGATATCGAACCGTTCACGTGGATCGCCCCGCCCGCGAACAGCCCGCTTTACCGCGATCTGGAACGGGCGCTGAAATCCATCGGATGCGAGGATTTCCGCGTCAACTTCTCAGGCGGCACTCTCGCTTCGATCCAGGCCATGCTGGCCGGGTCGGACTCGCTGACCGTCCTTCCCTATTCGGTTGTTTTCCTGTCACGCCAGACCGTCCCGCTGGAGGCGCTGCCGCTGAAGATCAACCACCCGAACCGCGAACTTGGCTTCCTGGTATCGAAGGACCGGCCGGGCCTGCCCGCCATCGGCAAACTGGCCGATTTCCTTAAGGCAGAGTTTCAACTACTCCAGACCAGGATCGAACACGAACAGCAGGTCACCCGGCGCCGGGGCTGACCGGTCACATTCCCAGATAGGCCTTTTGCACCGCTTCGCTTTGCAGAAGGTCGCTGGCCGCCCCCTCGCCCGTAATCCTGCCATCCTCAAGCAGGTAACCACGATCTGAAATCGACAGGCTCTGATGCGAGTTCTGTTCGACCATCAATACGCTCGTTCCCGTCGCGGCAATGTTCGGCAAGGCCCGGAACAGCTCGGTCGTCAGCAAGGGCGACAGCCCCAGCGATGGCTCATCCAGCAGCAAAAGCTGCGGGTCGGTCATCATCGCGCGTCCGATCGCCACCATCTGCTGTTCACCGCCGCTCATCGTGCCGGCGATCTGGGACAGGCGCTGTCGCAGCTTGGGAAAGACTGCAAAGACACGCTCGAGGCTGTCGCTGGCCTGCGCGCGCGTACGCGGCAGGAATGCCCCGAGCGACAGGTTCTCGGCCACCGTCAGAGTGCTGAAGAGATGCCGCCCCTCGGGCACCAACGCCAGCCCCGCCTCGACGATCTGATGCGCAGGCAAACGCTCAAGCGACTGCCCGCCAAGCAGGATGCGCGCGCCGGGCGCTGGCGTGACCAGACCGGCCAGCGCCTTGATGAAAGTCGATTTGCCGGCACCGTTCGCCCCCAGAACCACGACGATCTCGCCCTGGCCCACGGACAATGCCACATCGGACAGGGCCAGATGGCGGCCATAGCTGACCGAAAGGTTGGATACTTCAAGCATGGTGCGGTTCTCCGAGATAGGCCTCGACCACATGCGGATCGGTCAGGACGGCGGCAGGCGTTCCTTCGGCGATCTTTGCGCCGGCATTCATGACGACACAGCGATCGCACAGCGAATGGATTGCGGACATCACATGCTCAACCATGATGATGGCCGTGCCCAGGTCGCGGATCTTGCGGATGACCTCGATCCCGCTCAGCAGCTCGGTTGCGTTCAACCCCGCCAGCCATTCGTCGAGCAGCAGCACCTTGGGTTCCATCGCCAGCGCGCGCGCCAGTTCCAGCCGCTTTTGATCAATGTAGGTCAGCTTCGAAACCTCGACCCCGGCCTTGTCCGCCAGGCCGACGACCTCGAGATATTCGCGGCTTCGCGCGATCATGGCCGCATTCCAGGATCGCCCCGGCTGAAACGCCATGCCGACCACGGCGTTCTCCAGCACCGTCATCTCTTCGATCAGACGCAGAAGCTGAAACGTCCGCGCAACCCCCTTGTGGGCGACCTTGTTCGCCGGCAGGCCGGAAATCGGCTCTCCGTGCAATTCGATCGTCCCGCGATCCAGTGCAAACGCACCCGAAATCAGGTTCATCGTCGTGGTCTTGCCCGAACCGTTGGGACCGATCAGCCCCATGATCTCGCCCGGCATCAGGTCGAAACTGACATCATCCACCGCAACAAGCCCACCGAATGCCTTGCGGATGCCGTTCACTCTCATGATCGTCCCGGTCATGTGCGTTCTCCTTCCCGGGTGGATTGCGGCACGGCGCGCTTGAGCGCGAACAGCTCCTCGATACGGCCGATGATCCCGTTCGGCAGCAGGTAGACGATCACGATGAAGACCAGCCCCAACAGCAGCGAGAATGCCTGTGGAAACTGGCTTCCCAACGCTTCGAACAGGAACGACATCAGAACCGCCCCAAGAAGCGGGCCGTAGATGCGGTGCATGCCGCCCAGCAGCGCCATGATGACCACCTGGAACGAAAGCGTGGCGTTAAAGGCGATGGCCGGGTCGATATAGGTCCAGCGCGGGGCCATGATCGCCCCGGCCAGCGCCATGATCGCGGAACTGGCCGTGAACAACCCGAGTTTGGCGAAGGTCGGGTTCAGGCCGAAATGACGGGCCATGGTCTCGTCCCCGCCTATGACCCGCAACGCGAAGCCGAGGCGCGAGCGTTGCAGTGCCACCGCACCGATCAGCACGACCGCAAGCAAGCCCAGAAGCTGCCAGAAGATCTGGGGTTGCGTGATATCGAGAAAGATGTAGCGCCCGATGGAACGGGTAACGTTGACCTCATACCAGGTGACGAGTTGGCGGACCATCTCGCTCAGGCCGAAGGTGAAGATCACGAAATAAATCCCGGCAAGCCTCAGCGTTGCCAATCCCACGATCAACGCAACACCGCCACCGATCAGCGCCGAGATCAGCAGGATCACCGGCCAGGGCAGTACCTCGCCCAGGACAGCGACGGTATAGGACCCGATGCCGAAGAATACCACGCTGGCCAACGATACATAGCGTGTCGGCCCCGAAAACAGCCCCCATGCGGTCGCCAGAACGGCATAGTTGAGACACCCGATGGCAAAGGCCATCTGAAAACCGCTTGCAAAAAAGGGCATGAATGCAAGCAGGCCGGAAATCGCGAGAATAAGGATGTAGGGTACTGGCGAACGGACGATCATCTGACGGCCCTCCCGAAAATGCCGACCGGCCGGACGATCAGCGCCAGCAGGAAGACCGCGTAGATCACCGCGACGGTCAGGCCCGGATCCAGGTAGGCCGCGACGAAGGCTTCGATCAGCCCCAGCGCCAGTCCCACCAGCAACGCCCCGACCACGTGCCCGACACCGGCCATGATGACCACGATCAGTGCCTTCATGGTAAAGACAACGCCCATCTCCGCGGTGAAGGTCATGTAGGTGCTGATCAGCACACCGCCCAGCGCGGCAATCGCCCCGCCGATCGCAAAAGCCAGGCCTGCGGCCCATTTCACGTCGATCCCCACAAGCTGCGCGCCAACCGGATCGACCGCGACCGCGCGCAGGGCCATTCCCGTCCGGGTGCGCATCAGGAATGCAAAGGCCAGCGCGCCCACGACCACGGCCGCCCCGAAGGAAACCAGCCGGTTCAGGGCCACTGTTGCATCGAGAATGCGCACCGGCACTGAAAGATAGGTGTACGAGGTATAGTTGCTGCCAAAGACCAGCAGCATGATGCCCATCATCGCAAAGAGCAGCCCGAACGTCAGCAGCAGGCTGTCGATCTCAAGCGCGACGGGTGTCCTCGCCCTGCGCAGGATCGGTGTCAGCATGACCCGATAGATCAGCCACGACAGCCCGAAGGCCACAGGCACGACCACCAGCGCCAGCAGGTAGGGGCTGATGCCCAGCGCGCCGAACAGGACATAGACGGCAAAGGCGGCGCCAATCAGAAACTCGCCATAGCCAAGGTTGAGCGAGCGCGACACCCCGTATTGAATCGTCAGACCCATCGCGACGAGCGCATAGACCCCGCCGAGCGTCAGGCCGCTCAGCAATGCGTTCATGAACATGTTTTCCCCTCAGGATGGGCGGCGGCGCGGCCCCCCCGCGCCGCCGCGGTGTCAGATACCGGTCAGCGCGCGGGCCATGCGGGCTTGGGAACGACGAATTCGCCCCGTCCGGGCACGCCGAGCGGCCCAAGGCCCACGACATAGCCGTTGCTGATCTGTCCGGCCTTGAAGATATTCGGCATCATCTGGCTGCCCAGATTGATTTCGCCCAGGACCGTGTCGAACGTGCCGGTCTTCATCTCGTCGGCAACCACGTCGCCGTTCAGCGATCCGGTACGCGCGATGGCCTGTTCCATTGCCTGCAGCGCCGCATAGGTCACGATGCTGCCCGCGCTGTCGGGCCTTTGGCCGGTCACTTCCTCGTGCAGGGCGATGTAGCCCTGCACCCGTTCGTCGGCCATGTTCAGCCCGCCATGGGTCAGCAGGCCGTCGACGGTATCGCCGAAACGGTCATGGAACATTGGAAAGGCCCCACCGATACCGACATACATGACCGCAGGGTTGAAATCGCGCAATTGCGCATTGTCGGTCAGTGCAATCGTGTCGGGTGGATAGCTGAAGGCAACGAACGCCTGGGTGTCGCTCACCTCGGACAGGATCGACGAGAAATCCTGCGTGCCGACCGGATAGGTCTGGTCGTATGTCAGCGTGAAACCGAAATCCTCGAAAGCGGTGCGTGCAGCCTGGGCCAGGTCGATGCCGAAAGCGTCGGCGACCGAAACCATCGCCACCTCGTCGCCGATATGCCCGGCCGCGCGGGCTTCGTCGAGCAGTTCCACCACCGGCACCGCCCAGCTCTCCGCTGTGCCCGACAGCAGGAAGGCGCGCGGCCAGCGTTGTACCAGATCCGGCGCACGGTCGGTAATCGCGGTGGCCGAGGCATGGATGTAACCATGCCGGTCGAACAATGGCCCGACGGCAAGGTTGATCGCCGTGCCCCAGGGGGCCAGCAGGATATCGACATTGTCCTGGTTGATCAGCCGCTCGACGGCGCGCACGGCCTCTTCCGAGTTCGAGCGGTCGTCATACTCTATCACCTCGATGGGACGGCGGGTATCGCCTACGAGGATGCCGCCGCGTTCACGCATCTCGTGGACCCACAGCCGATAGTTGGGAACCTGCGTGGTCATCGCCCCGCCCGCATTCGGGCCACTGAGCGATATCGCGTAACCGATCTTGACCGGGGTATCCGCATCCTGCGCATAGCCCGCATTCACCCCGAGCGAGCCGGCAAGCCCGATGCTCACTATGGACGCCAATGCGCCTCGTCTGGAAATAGTCATGAAGTCCTCCCTTGACCTTGGTTTGAATTCGTTGCGCATACCGGTCGGGGCCAACCTCTCCCCGGCCATGCTCTTTCGGCAGTTTTCCTGCCCGCCGCCCCCCTCAGCGCGCTAGGACCTGTCGTAACACCCGCGCCAGGTCGGCCGCGGGGTCTGCCACCAGTGCCGTTGCCCTCCAGCAGACATGATGATCCGGCCGAACCAGCAGGCAGCCGTTATCCTGAATCTCGCAGATCCGCGCCCAGTCGCCGCTGTGATCGGCAAACTCGCAGCGTGGACCGATGACATGACGGGCCAGGTCGATCCCCAGATGGCTGGATACCTTGCCCGCCGCTTCGACCCAGGCCTCGCCGCCCAGACCTGTCAGCAGCGTAAAGCGCCCATGGCCACACAGATCGAGTGTCGAAACCTCCTCGCCATTGTCATGACGATAGAGCCAGACATGCGGAAGCCGGGCGCCGGGCCAGGTGGTCGGTTGATAGTGCAGGTCGGCGTCGAGCTGGAATGCGGGTTCGATCTGGTCCTCGACAACGACCGCCGGAGACCGGTAACGCTGGTTCATCTCGACACCATGGGCATCGAATTCGTACTTCTTGAAGGCAATGGCCTTACGGATCGCCTCGCGTTGCGCCGCCGCCTCGGCCGTGCCGTCGCTGCGCGCCTCGAGGTTCTTCTGCATCTGCTCAGGGCTGACACCCCCATCCATGCCGAGCGCGGCAAAGATCGGTGCGGTCTCGGCAATGGACTGATTGGCGCGCGTGACGATCTGCCGGGCGACAGGGGCACGTTCATCGTCGTAGCTGGCCAACAGCCCTTCGCCCGCTTGCCCCTTGAGAACGAAGGCCAGTTTCCAGGCCAGGTTGAACGCATCCTGAATCGAAGTGTTCGACCCCAGCCCGTTCGACGGGGGATGACGATGAATCGCATCGCCCATGCAAAAGACCCGCCCTTCGGAAACACGTGTGGCGTAATAGTCATTCACCGTCCAGGTGCTGGCCGCCAGCAGTTCGATCTCCAGATCGGGGTCGCCGATCAGCTGCCGTGCGACACTGGTGGCGAATTCCGGTGTGACTTCGGGCTCCGGGCCGTTGATGTCATAGCCCCATACGATCAGCCACTCGTTCCAGGGGCGCACCATGCGCACCAGCCCCATGCCGATCCCGCCGACATCGGCACCGGGCTGCATCACCCAGTACAGAACCGAGGGGCGATGGGCGACATATTTGCTGAGATCGGCACGGAACAGGATATTCATCGAGCCGCCGACCGCCATTTTACCCTCGAAGGGCAGGCCGGCATGTTCGGCCACCAGCGATTTCCCCCCGTCTGCGCCGATCAGGTATTTCGAGCGCACGGTAAACTCGCCACCCGTCAGGCGGTCGCGCAGAACGGTGGTGACGCCTTCATTGTCCTGTTCGTGATGCAGGTACTCGGTCGACATCCGCGCCTGGGTTCCGCGTGAGCACGCGGTCTTGAACAGCAGCGGCTCCATGTAGGTTTGGGGCAGGTCGTTCATCCGCCCCGGAGAGGACATCTGGTGTTCGGCCCGCGACAGGGGGTGATTGCCCCAGGCCTTCATGCGGCCGATCTCTTCTCCGGCCAGGCTTTCGCAAAAGATATTCTCGCCCATCAGGTCCTGATGGGTGGCGAAAAGATAGGCCTCGTCCTCGACCTCGCGGCCCAGATCGCGCAGCACTTCCATCGTTCGCTGGTTGGTAATATGGGCGCGTGGCGTATTCGCCAGCCAGCGATACTGGTTTACCGCCATGTTCGAGATGCCATAGCTCGACAAAAGCGCGGCAGCCGCCGATCCGGCAGGTCCGGTACCAATCACAAGAACATCCGTCGAGATATCGGCCATTCTTATTTCCTTCCAAGCAAGCGCCTCGGCCGGCGACTATTTCAGTGTCACGTAAGTGCGCGGATCAAGCGCCGAGACCCGCACCACAACGCCCAGCCCCGTTGCCCGGGAAATCTCGTCGCGCAGCCGCCGGGCCAGGCCGGACAGCATCTCGGGCGTTCGCTCGGGGCTGGGCAAAAGCGACAATTCCGTGTTGATCTGGGCCTGGTCCTCAAGGCCGGCGACCTCGATCACCGCGAACTGGCAGGCCGCCTGCGTCACCCTGAGGCTGTCGCACAGCAGGCTGCGCAAATCCGGCAGCATGCCCGAAAGCGTTTCGCGCGTGGCGGGACAGTTCCGCGAGTCGATATAGAATTTCACGTTGGGCATGGAGAACTCAGGCTGGGACCAGGACAAAATCGAAATGCGAGCGCCAGATCGTGTCGGCATCCTCCAGGCGCTCGTAAGGGGCGATCAGTGAGGTCTTGACGCCGAAGACGGCGTCGGACGCCAGGTACTCGTCCTCGCCAACGAAGGTGTGAGTGACCAGTTTCTGATAACCGGGCGCGGTGATCAGGTAATGCATATGCGCCGGGCGGTAGGGGTGGCGGCCCAAACGGTCCAGCATCTGCCCCACCGGACCGTCATCGGGGATCGGATAGCTGACGGGCTTGATCCCGCGAAAGCTGTAGCGCCCGTCGGGGCCGGTGTAGAACCGGCCGCGATTGTTCCACCTGGGCTGGATGTCGGGCTGCTGGACATCGTAATATCCGTCCGCGTTGTCCGACCAGACATCAAGGCACGCCCCGGCAATCGGTGCACCTTCGACGTTCAGCACCTGCCCTTCGAAAAGGCAGCTTTCGCCCTTGCCGTCCAGGCTGATGTTATCGCCCATTTCGCGGATCGGGGCATCGGCCACGTGAAACGGGCCGAAAACCGTATTCTCCGTTGCCCCCACGGGCCTGCGATTGTTGATCGCATCGACCAGCATCGAGACACCCAGCACATCCGAAAGCAATATGAATTCCTGCCGCTCGTCCGAGCAAATCTGGCCGGTGCGCGTCAGGAAACCGATGACATGCTCCCATTCGTCCTGGGTCAGCCCGACCTCACGAACCAGGTCATGCAGGTGCCTCACCAGCGCAGCCATGACCTCGCGCAGGCGTGGGTCCGTGTCGCTCCCCATCCGGGCATTCACGATTTCGATGGATTCTTTCTCGGAGAAATAGGTCATCTCGGTTCCTTGGTAAAACGGCTGCCTGACATCTGCGACATCCCTTATCGGTCCTCACCGGTTTCGGGCTGTTCAAGCCGGTGCCAGCGGCGATCCAGATAGATCAGCGAATCCCGTTCCGGGCTTTCGTCCACCGGTGCCACCGCCCCTTCGAGCAACTCCGCCACGACCAGTGTTGCCGCATCGAGCGGCATGGTGCTGTGCAGCCTTGCGCGGAACCACGTGCGGATATCGGTGTAACGCGGCTCACCGCCCGGCAACCGGTCCCAGGCGACGTCGGGTCCGAACCGCTCCATTCCGGGGGTCGCGGCAAGCCGGGCCAGGTCCAGATCCTCGAAACGCAAAAGGTGGATCACCGCCGTTTCGGCACTCAAAAGCGCCTCGGCAGAGGAAGACTGTGCCGAGAGTGAGAACGCAACAATCGGTGGCGCGGCACTGACGGATATCAGCGAACTGACGGTCAGCGCGACGGGCCCCGTGCCGGCATCGGCCGACACGATCGCCACGCCGGCCGGATGACAGCGAAACGCCTCGCGGAATGCGTGCGACAGGCTGGGCGGTTCGTCGAACGGTTCGGGGTGTCGGTCAGGTTTCAGCATGAGACTCTTCCGTCGGCAGGAGGCCGGGCTCGGCACCCGGCCCTGCCGGTTTCACTTGGGTTCCACGAGATCGTAGAATTTCCAGACGCGATCGCTCCAAAGCCCGCCGATTTCACGGCCGGCAGAGGCGACGATTCCCGGTGCGATGGTGATGTGGTTCACCGCAACCATCATGTCGCGGAACAGGCGCTGCATCGTCCCGGCACGCAGGCTGGCACCACCGGCCGCGCGATAGGCGAAATTGCAGGCGGCCTCGCCGGCCTCGTGCACCTCCGACTTGGCAAGATGCACCATGCTGATCTGCCGGGTGGTCACCGACTGCCCCGCCTCGACCGTCGCCTCGATATCGCGCCAGACATCCATGGCAAAGGCCCGGGCCGCGCGAACGCGCGCTTCGGCACGGCCGTAGTCATGCCAGAATTTCTCACTTTCCCCCAAAAGCCCCGCGCGGCCGGACTTGGTACGGGCGAACTCGGCAATCTCGTCGAGCATCCTGCGGGCCGCACCCATGGCCCAGCCGGTGTGCCCGATGGCGGCCAGACCGATCACACCCAGACCGAACAGTTCCTTCAGACGCTGCGGTTCGGCGTTGGCGATCGGAAAGGTCAGGTCGTCGGGAATGAACAGCTCCTCGGCCGAATAGTCGATCGACCCGCTGCCCTTGAGCCCCAGGACATCCCAGTTCCCAAGCTGTTCGTGTTCTTCGATCGGCGCATGGACGCACATTATGACCGGCTCACCGTTCGCGTCCTTCTGCGGTTTTCCGGTTCCGTCATCGACGAATGCCGCACTATGCGACCAGGTGGCATGGCTGAAACCCGAGCCATAGCTCCATCGACCCGACAGCTGATAGCCCCCATCGACCTTCTTCAGCATACCGAAGGGCGCCCCCTGCCCCGAGAACCGGTTATCCGTGCCGTCGGCGAACAGGCGTGCCACAGCGGTATCCGGCAGAAACGCCGCCGACATCCCGCCGATACAGGCATGGACCATGGACACCCAGCCCGCGGACCCCGAATGCCAGGTGATCGCCTCGATCAGTTCCAGCACCTGGCGCGGCGGCAGTTGCGCGCCGCCCAGTTCCTCGGGCGCCAGCACATGAGACATGCGCAGCGGGCGAAGGGCTTCGAAAGTCTCGTCGGTGAGTTCCGAGGCCGCATCATCGGCTTCGGCGTTTTCCTGCAAAAGCGGTCCGATTGCCTCGATCTTCTTCAGCAGATCACGATGGTCCACGGACTGGCCCCAGTAGCCATGTCTCATAGGCTTGTTCATGGTTGTCCTCCTCAGGTGAACAAATCAGTTGGAAAGAAAGTCGCCGATCCCGGCCATGATTTCCGGCCGTTCCTGCGCAATCAGATGGCCGACCCCCTCGACAGTTATCAGCCTGCCGTCAGGCAGCGCGTCGACCCAGAGCGGCGCCTGACCGGCGGGCAACAGGCGGTCTTCGGTCCCCCAGACGACAAGTGTCGGGTTCGTGATCCGGGACAGGAAGCGGCGCAGGTTCGGATGGCCCATTCCCAGCGGCGCGCAGATCCTGCCAACCGTTTCGCTTTCCCGCCCGCGCGCGGCGCCGAACGCCTCGGCGGCAGCGGGGTCCGATCCGTCGGGAAAATAGCGCAGCGCGACATTCACGTCGTGCGCAAGGTATCCGGGGAAATCCTGCGGGGCGATTGCCCCCAGGTCAGTGGCCGGCCAGGCCGGATCGTTCAGGCCCGCCGGGGCCATCAGGACGACCTTGTCGAACCGGTCGCGCGCAATGGCTGCAAGTTCGGTTGCCAGCCACCCCCCCATCGAGAAGCCGATCAGATGCGGTTTCTCGGGCAGGTCCAGCGCGTCAAGCAGATCGAGGTAGTGGATCAGGAAGTCCGAGATATCCGCGACATGGGGGGCATCGCCGGAATGGCCCATGCCCGGATGACTGGGGCAGAGCACCCGGAACCGATCCGCCAGCCCCCTGGCGAAATCGAACCCCTCAAGGGTGGCCGCCCCGTGAAGGAACAGCACCGGTTTCCCGGCACCGATTGCCTTGATGACGGTACGGACCCCGCCGATCTCGTAGTCCAGTGTTTCGAATTCGGCAGCCATTCGGCCTCCCTCCCCTTCATACCGGCATAGCGACAACACATCGCTACGCCACGCACACAGGGAGATAGAGGTTCGAAGCGGGCGGAACCGCCATCGAACACAGCCTCCCTTGCCATTCTTTCGAGAGACATGAACTGTGGGCATCATGCGCCATAAGCGCCGTGACCCGGGCTTTCTCCCCAAAGATCCGCCACAATCCGGTTCCTCCAACCGTGTGGCGATACCTGTTTTCTAGGGCGGCGGTCTCGCTGGCGTCAAATTCGAAAACTCCGACGCTTTATATCCTGATGATATATTAATGCTCGAACAGCGGGGAAAAACCCGGAAAACGTGGTCTACGTCGTGAAAAGACACACTTTCCGGCAATGTCAGCCCCTTCCCGGATGCCAATCTCAGGCCCCGGCAGACACCGCGCCTCCGACATCCTGCGACCGGGATCAAACTCCACGTCGCCCCGCCGCATTTCATAGCAACATGTTATATTCCCTTCGGCAGAAACGATATCACCGGGACGTATCCACGTTAGCTTTCGGCCTGAAAGAAACCCGAACGCTGCGGCACGCGCCGCAGCGGCAAGCCTCACGAAAGGACTACGGCATGAGAGATTTCGTCTTTCCCGGCATTACCAGCCGGGTTCTCTTCGGCTCAGGAACCCGCGCCCGGCTTGGCGAGGAAATTGCCCGGCTTGGACATCGGCGTGCTTTTTTCCTTTGCACACCGCAACAGACCGGCGAGGCGAACGCGTTGTCCGGTCTGCTCGGACAGCAGAGCGCCGGACTCTTTTCCGGGGCCGAAATGCATACCCCCCTCGCGGTCACCGAAAAGGCCATCGCCGCATTTGACCAATCCGGTGCCGATTGCCTGGTCGCCGTCGGCGGCGGTTCCACCATCGGGTTGGGCAAGGCCATCGCTACCCGGACCGGCGCCGATCAGATCGCCATTCCCACCACCTATGCCGGCTCGGAGATGACCGACATCCTGGGCGAGACCGATGCAGGTGAGAAGGTCACGCGACGCGATCCCTCGATCCGCCCCGAGGTCGTCATCTACGACGTGGACCTGACCCTTGGCCTGCCTGCAAAGCTGACGGTTACATCGGCCCTCAACGCCATCGCGCACGGGATCGAGGGGCTTTATGCCCCCGACGCCAACCCGATCACCGATCTGATGGCAACCGAAGCGATGCGTGCCTTCAAGTCAGGCCTGCCCCGTGTTGTCGAAGCTCCGACCGACAGGGAAGCGCGGGCCAGGATACTGTACGGCGCGTGGCTGTGTTCGACGGTGCTGGGCTATATCACGATGTCGCTGCATCACAAGCTCGCACATGTACTGGGCGGTTCCTTTGGCCTGCCCCACGCCGAAACCCACGCGATCCTCCTGCCCCATACCGCGGGGTTCAATGCCGTGGGCACCGACAGGCTCGACGCCGTGGCAGAGCTTTTCGGCGGCAGTGTCGGTCGCGGCTTGTGGGACTTCGCAAAAACCTGTGGTGCACCTCTGTCCCTGGCCGATCTGGGGCTGGACCGGACGGATATTCCCCGTGCGGCCGAAATAGCGACGCGCAACCGCTACGCCAACCCACGCCCCTTCGACGCGGGCGACATCGAAGCCATCCTGTACGCCGCATGGGAGGGCCGCCCGGTCGCCCCGCAGACCGGTGCGGCCCATCGCCCCTAACTCGGCCAATGCCGTCGGGCGGAGGCGACTAACCCTCCCCAGCAACGGCGGCGCCGACTGGTCTGGCGACCTCCGTCAGATCGGGTCCCAGGAAAAGACATCGCCGGTTATATCCAACGGGAAAAAGCTCTTTTTCATGGCCGGCAATGCGTGGTCCCGGACGGTTTCCGGCGTCCATCCCTCGCCACGGTGGACCGAGCGGATCGGGCGGGGCTGGCTGAAGAGGAAAACCTCGTTGTGCCGCACGCCGAATATCTGGCCGGTCACCTCGCAGGACGGGTCGGCCAATGCGACGCAGAGCGGTGCGATCTTGGCGGGTTTCATCTCTTTCGCGCGTTCGACACGGGCTTTCTCGGCTTCCGTGTTCGTCGGGATCGTTCCGACCAGGCGCGACCAGGCAAACGGCGCGATGCAGTTCGAGCGCACGTTGAAGCGCGCCATGTCCAGCGCAAGCGATTTCGACAGGCCGACGATGCCCATTTTTGCCGCGGCATAGTTCGCCTGCCCGAAACTGCCGATCAGGCCCGAGGTCGAGGAAAAATGCACGAAACAGCCGGAGTCCTGCGCCTTGAATTGCGGAGCGACCGCCTTGGCCATGTTGAAGCTGCCCTTCAGGTGCACGGCCATGACCGCATCCCAGTCTTCTTCGGTCATGCGATGGAAGATCGAGTCCCGCAGGATGCCCGCATTGTTGACCACGACGTCGACAGCCCCGAATTCGTCCATGGCCTGTTCGTACATCCGGGTCGCATCCCCGGAAGAGGCGACATTTCCGAAATTGGCGACGGCTTCTCCGCCGGCGGCGCGGATTTCATCCACCACCTCCTGGGCCGGGGCGCTGCTGGCGCCCTGCCCGTCCGCGGCTCCGCCCAGATCGTTCACGATAACGCGCGCGCCACGCGACGCCATCATCAACGCGATGTCCCGCCCGATGCCGCGCCCGGCGCCCGTGATGATGACCACTTTGTTTTCCAGCATTTTACGCTCCATTTCCAAGTACCAAAAAATTCCGGCGATAATTCCGGTGGGTGTCTTTCCCGTCCGACTGACCCGCGCTACCAGCGATCCTCATTGGTCATGACCACGGTCGCGGCGGCCGAGAACATGCCGCCGACCCCGTGAACGACCGAAAGCTTCGCGCCCTCGACCTGCGCGGGCGACACCCCGCGCATCTGCCGAACGGCCTCCTGCAACGCGAACATCCCGTACATGCCCGAATGCATGTAGCTGAGCCCCCCGCCATTGGTGTTGAGCGGCAGCGCGCCGCCCGGTCGCGTGTGGCCCTCGGCGATGAACGCCCCCGCCTCTCCGCGACCGACGAAACCAAGATCCTCCAGCCCGTAGATCGGCAGATGCGCAAAGGCGTCGTAGATCATCAGGTGATCGACATCCGAGTGGCTGATCCCCGCGCTGCGAAAGGCCTCGCGGCCCGAGATGCGGAACGCCTTGGAACTGCTGAAGCTTTCCATTTGCGAGATCATCGGCCCTTCCACGCTCTCGCCGCCGGCGCCGCGCAGGTAGACCGGCTTCGTGGGAAAGTCCTTCGCCCGGTCGGCGCGTGTCAGGATCAGCGCGCCCCCGCCATCCGAGACAAGGCAACACATCAGCTTCCGAAAAGGATAGGCGATCATTTTCGAGGACAGCACATCCTCTACCGTGATCGGCTCACGGGCACTGGCCCGCGGGTGGAACGCGGCCCATTCACGCTGTACGACAGCCACCATGGCAAGCTGTTCCTCGGTCAGCCCGTCATCCTTCATCTTGCGCAACACCGGAAGCGTGAAGCGCGAGGGCGGCAAGACAGGCCCGTATATCGCCTCGAATTCCTGCTGCTGCATGCTGGGGAACATCGGGCGATGCGCGGCATGCCGCGAGCGCCCGCTTTCCCCGTGCGTGATCAGAACCGTGTTGCACAGCCCCTGTTCGAGCGCCGCGGCCGCATGGCGCACCAGCGTGATGAAAGAGCAGCCCCCCACCGAGGTGCCGTCATACCAGACCGGGCTAACCCCGAGATACTGGGCGATCTCGGCCACGTCGTGCCCGGCGGTCGCGATGCCGTCGATATCCGCGACGGTCAGGCCGCAATCGGCCAGGGCGTTCAGCGCGGCATCGGCATGCAACCCGGTCTGGCTCAGTTCGGGTATCTTGCCCATTTTCGTGGTTTCGGCGGCACCGACAATGGCAATTGTTGCGCGGTTCATGCGGCACCTCCTTTCGCAGGGCGAAACTGCGGCACCGCGAGCGTGCCGCGCTGCTCGAATGTCACCTCGAGCGGCATGTCGAGTTCGAGGGCTTCCGGGTCGGGCGGGCAATCGACGATGTTGCTGACAAGCTTCACACCCTCGTCAAGCATCACCACCGCGATCGTAAACGGCGTTTCGTAACCCGGCGCGGGCACGTTGCTGATGATATAGGAATACAACCGCCCGCGCCCCGAGGCCTCGATCACCGTGACCTCGCGGCTGCCGCAATGCGGGCAGAACGGGCGCGGCGGAAAGAACGGCCTGTTGCCGCACGCCGTGCAGGCGTTCAGCAGGAGCTTTCCCTCCTTCGCACCGTCCCAGTAGAACTGCGTTTCGGGATAAATGGCCGGCAACTGTCTTTCGCTCATCAGGTGTCCTTTCGCTCAGCCCAGCCGGGCGAGGCCGTTGTCGAGAACGACCACGTCGCGCTCGACGGCCCGCGCCCGGAACGAGACCTCGTTGTTGTCGCCCCACATCTCGGTGCGAATGGTCTCTCCGGGGTAGACCGGTGAAGAGAAACGTAACTGCAAATGCGTCAAGGCCGCCGGATCGCCGCCGCCAAGCGCCGAGGTAATCGACCACGAGGCAATGCCCAGCGTGCACAACCCGTGAAGGATCGGGACCGGGAACCCGGCGCCGCGCGCCACCTCGGGATCGGCATGGAGCGGATTGTAATCGCCGCTCAGCCGGTAGACGAGCGCCTGACCCCGGGTCGTCGCATGATCGTAAACCTTGTCGGGTGCACGCCCGGGCAGCTTGTGCACCGGCGCCACCGGCCCGGTCGCACCGCCGAAACCACCGTCGCCACGGGCAAAGCTGGTTCCCTTGACCGTGGCAATCGGCTGGCCCGTGCCCTTGTCGGTCAGGCTGCGCTCCAGATAGATCAGCGCACCCTTTTCGGCCCCCTTGTCGACAATTCCGGTAATCCGGGTCTGGCCAATCAACGTGCCTTCGACAGGCAACGGAGCATGCATGGTAAAGCTTTGTTCCCCATGCAGGATCTTTTGCCAGGTCAGACCGCTGCCGGGTTCCATGGCCCAGAATCCGGGACCGGCGAGCACGTTGACCATCGACGGCAGCGCGCAGAATTCCGGGGCGCGCTCATAGCAGGTACGCAGCTGCCCGGCATCCAGCGGATCGGCACCGAGCCCAAGCCCGAGCGCGTAGAGGATGGTGTCGCGCATGGTATAGCTGTGTTCGACCGGCTCGAAATGCCGGGCCAGAAGTTTCTCCGGGTCGATCATGGCGCGCCCTCCTTTCAGGTGTTCATGCGCTTTGCGAATTCCGGCTGGACAGAGCGCCGTGGATGGTGCCCGACCGGTTCCTGACCGGAATGGGGCGTGGGACGATCCTTCGGTCCGCAGGACAGGTGCCGGGAAAGCACCGGCTTGCTGTCTAGAACCGGATCAATGTCTTGCCATCGGTTTTGCGCTGGAAATACTCCCTTGCGATATCGAGACGCAGCACATCGGTCAGGCCGATCGTCCGCGCGAACTTGCCCTTGAACGTGGTGCCAAGCCCATCCGAGACCCGGACGATCAGCCTTTTCCTGTCTTCCGGGCTCAACTCCTTGAAGAAGGGGCGAAACAACCAGCCGCTGCATGTCCAGGCCAGTCCGGCCGAGCGGGGAATCTCGATCGGCGCAGGGTCCAGCGCGCCGTAGATGTAATAGTGCCGCCGTTCCTGGCTTCCGTAGGGGCCGAACCCCTTGGAATGCTTCCTTGCGCTGGCCTCCATGCAGGTCAGGATGTCACCGGCCTGTTTGCCGCCTATGGCATCGAAACAGATCATGGCGCCCGTGGCGTCGATCGCCTCGACAAGCTTTTCCCGATACGCCTCTTCAGAGCTGTCGATCACGTGTTCCGCGCCCAGATCCCGCATCTGCTGCGCCGTCGCGGCGCTGCGCACGATACAGACAAGCCCCAGCCCCTCCTCTTTGCAGAGACGCAACAGCATCCGCCCCACATTCGAGGCCGCGGCGGTATTAATGAGCGCCTTGTAGCCATGGCGGCGTGCAGTCTCGATGATGCCGAGGGCGGTCAGGGGGTTGATGAAGGCCGTCGCCGCATCGGCCGGATCAAGATCCTCGGGCACGACGAGGCAGTCCTCTGCGCGGAAAACCTGGTAGTCGCAGTAGGTGCTGTTGTTCCAGACGGCCACGCGCGTGTTCATCAGCGCCTCGGCACCCTCGCCGGCGGCGACAACGGTTCCCACCCCTTCGGAGCCGCCCGGAACCGCCTGGCCCAGGCGGTTTTTCTGCAACTCCGCCGTGCCCGGGCGCAGCGGTGCGCTCAGGCCGGGCGCGTCCCCGGTTCCCGTCTGGACCGCCCTTTCAATGTCGATCGGGCCGAAAAAGCTGTTCATGTTGCTCGAATGCAGCGGCGCCGCCTCCATCCGAACGGTGACCTGCATCGGCGCCGGCGGCGGCAGGTCGATGGTTTCCAGCCCGGCGTGAATGGTTCCGTCCTCCGACAGCCGGCTGACCAGGCGCATGGATCGTAGCGGTGGCGACACGCTCATACCGTCTCTCCTTTCCGTGGTGATTTGCCCGCCCCCCGCGCGATTTCGCGGAATGGCACGTCCTTGTCGGCGCGCGTGTCTGCGGGAAGTCCCAGGACACGCTCGGCGATGATGTTGCGCAGGATCTCGGATGTCCCGCCGGCGATCCGGGCACCGGGCGCCGCGAGCAAGGCAAGCTGAAACGGGTTGTTGGCCTGAGGATTGTCCCGGTCGAGCAGGAGGCCGCCCGCTCCCATCATTTCAACGGCATAGCGGGACATCTGCTGGAGTTTCTCCGCATTCACGATCCGGGCAACAGACAGCTCCGGCCCCGGCATCTCGCCACGGCTCAGCTTCGTAAGGCCGCGGTTGCGGAACGCCTCCACCCCCTTGCTTGCGACATACCAGTCCGCAAACCTGAAGCGCACCGCCTGCTCGGCCATGGGAGGAGCTTTCCCGCCATCGGATTGCGTCAGGAACGCATGTATGTCCTCGATGTCGGGCCGCGCCTCTTCGCCGACGGCCAGCCGCTCGTTCATGAGCGTCGTCACGGCCACACGCCAGCCGTCCGACACCTCGCCAAGCCGCTGAGCGTCGGGAACACGCACGCCCGAAAGGAAAACCTCGTTGAAATGGGACGCGCCCGACATCTGGTGAATGGGTCGCACCTCTACACCCGGGGCCTTCATGTCGATGAAGAACATCGTCAGGCCCTTGTGCTTGGGCGCACCGAAATCCGTCCGGGCAAGCACGATCCCGAAATCCGAGAACTGCGCGCCCGAGGTCCAGGTTTTCTGTCCGTCGAGAATCCAGTCGGCCCCGTCCCGCACCGCGCGCGTGGTCAGGCCGGCAAGGTCCGAGCCGGCATTCGGCTCCGAGAACATCTGGCACCAGATCTCGTCACCCCAGAGGGCCGGTTTCGTGTAACGCTCGAGATGCGCGTCGTCCGCATAGGCCAGCAATGTCGGGATACACATCCCCAGGCCGATATCGAACACACCCTTCGGCACGGCATATCTGGCTTCTTCCTGCTGGTAGATGACCTCGTGGATCGACGACAGCCCCTGCCCGCCCCATTGTTTCGGCCACCGGATTCCGGCGAACCCGGCCGCAGCCTTTTTCCTTTGCCACGCCCTTGCGAGACCAAGCTTGGCCTCGTCCACCTCATAGTATCGCGCGGGCTCGGCGGACTCGTCACGCCGGGTCGCATTCGCATCGAGAAACGCGCGCACGCTTTTTCTGAAACGTGCTTCTTCCGGGCTGTCTTCGAGATCCATCGCATTCCCCTCAGGCCAAATGGCGCTGTTCCAGCCCCGAAACGAGGCGTTCCTTCCAATAGCTTTCCGTGCCCAGGCCAAGCGCCAGGGCGTTCGCGCGGCGATAAAAGAGATTCGTATCGGCCTCCCATGTGAAACCGATGCCGCCATGCGTCTGGATGCTTTCGCTCGACGCCATGATGAATGCCTGTATCGCCGAAACGCGCGCCGTCGCGGCCGCCACTGCCAGGTCGCCCTGCTCCGAAAGAAGGCCGAGGGCGCCCATCATCGCGTTCGAGCGCGCAAGCTCGACGGCAACGTAGACATTCGCAAGCTTGTGCTTGATCGCCTGGTTGGCCCCGATAGGCCGACCGAAGGCATGGCGTGTTTTCGCATACTCCACCGCAAGATCGAGGCAAGCCTGCGCTCCGCCGACCTCTTCGAACGCCAGGATCACCGCCGCCCGGTCGAGCGCGGCCACCAGTTCGGCCCACGCGCCGCTGCCGCCGGAGCCGAGCCGTTCGCCCGGTGTCCCGTCGAAATGCAATTCGGCCTGCGCACGCGAGTCATCTATCGTTGGCTGCCGCGTGCGCGTGACGGTTTCGTCGAAGAAGGCAAGAACCGGTACGATACTGCCATCCGGGTCGCGGGCGACCACCACCGCGAAATCCGCCTGTGCACCATCGGGAACAGGGCATTTGCGCCCGGTCAGCCGGCCATTCTCATAGCGCAGCGTGATTGCATCGGCCGAAATCCGGCCCGGCGCCTCGTGAAGTGCCAGCGTTCCGATCATCTCGCCGGACGCTATCTTCGGCAACCAGTACGACTTCTGTTCCTGCGTCCCGGAGCGCAGGATGATCTCGCCGGCGAGAATGTTCGAAGCGAACGGGACCGGCGCAAGCGATCGCCCGATTTCTTCCGCGATCACGCACAGCGCCTCGTAGCCGGCCCCGTTGCCGCCGTATTCCTCGGGGATGAACGAACCGATCCATCCGAACGCGACCATTTCCCGCCACAGTTCCACGTCGGGTTCGGCCTCGCCCGAAAGCGCCGCGCGGGCGCGTTCGCGGCAATCCCTCTTTTCGAGGAACCTGCGGGCCTGATCGCCGATCGCCCGGGCTTCTTCGGAGAATTCAAGATTCATGCCGCACCACCCTTTTCGCCGATCGCATCTGCGGGCGTCCGTTTCCGGCCCTTCCAATAGGGATCGAGCAGGGTTTTCTTGTAGAGCTTGCCGTTTTCACCGCGCGGCATCACGTCGATGAAATCCACCGAGCGCGGGCATTTGACATGATTCAGCGTCGCCCGGCAGAACTCGATAATCTCGCTTGAAAGCGCGTCGCTGCCGGTCTGGCCGTCCTTCAGCTGAACAACCGCCTTCACCTCCTCGCCATAGTCGGCATTGGGAATGCCGAACACCGCCGCGTCGGCGACTTTCGGGTGTTTGAGAAGGTGTTCTTCGATCTCCTGGGGGTAGATGTTCACGCCGCCGGAAATGATCATGAAGGCCTTGCGGTCGGTCAGGAAAAGATAGCCGTCTTCGTCCACGTAACCCACGTCGCCAATGGTGCACCATCCTTTCGGATGCTTCGCCCCTTCGGTCTTTGCCGGGTCGTTATGATACGCGAACGAGCCACCCCCCTCGAAATAGATCGTGCCGGCCTGCCCCACGGGAAGCTCTTCCCCGTCGTCGCCACAGATGTGCAGGCGCCCCATCTTGGCCTGCCCGACGGAACCGGGCTTTTCCAGCCATTCCGCGCTCGTGATGGCGCAATGGCCGATACCTTCCGAGGCGCCGTAATACTCGATGAGTATCGGCCCCCACCATTCGATCATTGCGCGCTTCACGTCATGGGGGCACGGTGCGGCCGCATGGATCGCGCATTTCATGGTGGAGTGATCGTATTTCGCCCGGATTTCCCCGGGCAGTTTCAGCAGCCGGTTGAAATGGGTCGGCACCCACTGGCTGTGCGTCACGCCATATTTCTCGATATTCGCAAGGCACGCCTCGGGATCGAACTTGCGCATCAGGATCACGGTGCCGCCAAGGCGGTTGATCCGGTTCGCAAAACGGAGCGGCGCGGCATGGTAAAGCGGCGCGGGATGCAGATAGATCGTATCCGCATCGAAATGCCATTCCCTCGCAAAATAGCGCAGCATCGCGCCGCCCTCGCCGAAAGGGCCGGCGGGCATCGGCTTGCGGATGCCTTTCGGGCGCCCCGTCGTACCCGAGGAGTAGAGCATTTCGATTCCTTCGACCTCGTCGTCGATGGGCGTTTCGGGCAGCCCCTCGAGCGCCGCGTCGAAGCTGGTGAAGCCATCCATCGGGATATCAGCCATCAACCGCGCGGCAGGCGGGATGGCCGAAAGATCGCACCGGGCCGCCATTTCGGCGTTCTGCCCCGAAGACAGGAACAGATCGGCGCCGCAATCCCGGATGATATAGTCGATTTCCTCGGGGCGGGCGTGCGTCGAAACCGGCGTCACGCGCAAGCCTGCGCGGATCATGCCCCAGAACCAGACCAGGAACTCGGGACGGTTTTCCACCATCAGAACCGTCTGGTCGCCCGGCTTCAGCCCAAGTTTCCGCATGAGGTGCGCAACCCGGTTCGAGCCACGCTCATATTCTGCAAACGTGGTAATGGCCCCGGTTTCGGCGTCAATGATCGCGGGATGGTTCGGTTTCAGCCCCGCCCAGTAACCCACGTGCAGACTGTTCGGCAAATTCCGATCCATCGACGCCCCCTCCTCCTCGGGCAGGCTCTGTCTAGACGAATCCATTTACCGATGCAATACACTTGCTTGTCGTATCGCAAGATTATTGAATGCCGATATCCAGGCCACCGGACACCCGGCCGACAACGCTTTGGAAAGCGGTATTCCGGCATTGTGTCACACGGCACCACCACCAACGGGTGTTCACACCCAGAATGTTACACAGTAAGTTGATTGCAATACCGAAAAGCGGGCCGTAAGCCCGCTGCGATGGCGCCACCAGACGAGAAAGCGCGGGATGGAGACAACCAGGAAGAAACGCAGGACACAGGTCGAACGCCGCGAAGAGGCGGAGTCGCTTCTTATCGCGGCCGCGACCAAGCTGATTTCGATCAAGGGCTTCAGCGGGTTTTCACTGGCCGAGGTCGGCGATCTTGCCGGCTACAGCCGGGGCCTGGCAGGGCATCATTTCGGAACCAAGGAAAACCTGCAAATACGGGTTGCCGAATACATCTTCGGTGAAACGTTCAATGAAATGGCCGCCCTGGTCGGACACAAGCCGCGCGGCATCCCCTTTATCGAGGCATTGCTGGAATACTGCGTCAAGGCCGCCGAAACGGAGCGGGCCAAGGCCCTGACGATGCTTCTTTCCGAGGCGCAAATGAACGAGAAGCTCTATGCCATCATCATGCGCTTCCATCAACGCGCGCTGAGAAATCTGGAATACGAGATCCAGCAGGGCAAGGTGGAGGGAAACATCCGCGAGGACGCGAACTCGAAAATGCAGGCCGCGATCATCTATGCCTTCCTGCGCGGTCAGCTCAATTTCATCGTTTTCCAGCCCGATTTCGAATACGAGGAAATGTCCCGGGAATTCCTGCGCAACCTTCGCACGGCCATCGGCACCTAGATTCGCGCCTCGGTCAAAACCGCTGGCCGTTCGGCCGGGACCGCATGTGGCGATCCCCGCCGAACGGCGCCATGGTTCAATGCGTCATGAGTTGCGGAAGCCAGAGCGAGACAGCCGGATAGGCGATCAGGATCGAAATGATCACGATCTCGCAGGCAAGGAACCACACCACGCCGCGAAATACCGCGGTCAGCGGCACGCTGTCACCGGCAACCGTCTTGACCACGTAGACGTTGATGCCGACGGGCGGCGTCAGAACCCCGACCTCGACCATCTTCACGACGATGACCCCGATCCAGATCAGGTCCATGTCCAACGCCTCAAACGTCGGGAGGAAGATCGGAAGCGTCAGAAGCATGACCCCGATCGGATCGAGAAACATCCCCAGCACCAGAAAGACAAGTGCCATGGCGATCACCAGCTGGACCTTGCTCAGCTCAAGGCTGGCCACGGTTTCGGAAACCACCTCGGGCACACCGGCCATGGCAAGGAAACGGGTCAGCAGCAGCGCGCCGATCGCTATGAAAAACAGCGATGCGGTGGTGTTCATCGTGTCGTCGAGACTGTGCCTGAGGCTTTTCCATGTCAGGTTGCCCTGGCTCGCGCCGATGATGAAGGCAAAGGCAGCCGCAACCGCACCGGCCTCGGTCGGGGTCGCAATCCCGGAATAGATGGAGCCGATGACCGCAAGGATGAGAACAGGCATTGGCCAGACCGAGGCCAGCGCCTCGAATTTCTCTTTCCAGGTCACGGTCTGCGCGACCTTGGGCGCCAGTTCCGGCGAGCGGATGCAGCGGCCGATGATCATGGCACTGTAGATGCCCGCCGTAAGCAGGCCCGGGATCAGGCCCGCCATCAGAAGCAGGCTGACAGACTGGCCCGTGTACCAGCCATAGATCACGAAAGCGATCGACGGCGGGATAAGCGCACCAAGGGTGCCCGACGCGGCGACGGTGCCCGTTGCAAGCCCCTTGTCATAGCCGAACCGCAGCATTTCAGGGATTGCAAGGCGTCCGACCGCGGCAGAGGTGGCAACGGACGAGCCCGAGGCCGCGGCGAACCCGGCGGCGGTGATGTTCGTCGTAACCGCAAGCCCGCCGGGGATCGAGTTCATCCAGAGCCGGGTTGCCCTGAAAAGGTTTGCGGTCAGCCCCATCTGGAAGGCAGCCGCCCCCATGAGCAGGAACATCGGAACCGCCGACAATTCCCAGGACGAGGCGAAACTGAACGGCAACGTGCCGACCGTACTCAGGGCCGCCCCCCAGCCGCGCACCAGCATGATGCCGATAAAGGACACGATGCCCAGCGCGAAAGCGATCTGCACCCGGAGTGCGAGAAGAACGAGTATGCTGGCAATTCCAAGCCCGCCGATTGCGAGATCACTCATCTTTTTCTTGCTCCGTGGTTTCGTCGGCCGCCGTGTTCCCGGCCGTGGCGGGTGCGTCGAAACCCTGTACGTTGAAGAGGATGCAGATGTGCTGGATCGCCTGAAGAATCAGCCAGAGAAGCATCAGTGAAACCCCGACCGGGACGAACCAGCGCGCCGGCCAGACGGGAAATGCAATTGAGCTGAGCTCCCAGTATTCGCCGCGGCTGGTCATTTTGATTGCCTGCTCCACCCCCTGATCAATCAGGACGGCGGAATAGGCGATACCGATAACGCAACCGATCAGCTTGATCGCCGACAGCGGACGCCCCGAAAGGTTCTGGGTGAACAGCTCCACCTCCAGATGCGATTCCGTCCGGGTCACGTTGCCAAGCGGCAGAAAGCAGATCGCCGGCATGAAGTAGGCAGCAACGAGTTCGAGCGTCATCGGAACGGGTGCCGCCAGCAAGTACTTGAGCACCACGTCGAGCGAAACCAGCACCATCATGCCGCCGATCAGGATGGCCGCCACGCCTGCCGGCAGCTTGGCCAGCCAGGTTGCGAAAGTCATAGCTTTGTTCAGGGTCTTCATGCTGCGCCCGAACGGTTCTTTTCTGTGAGGTCAGCCAAGTGCATTCCCGCAAGTCCTCTTTCCGAAACCCATGTGAAAAGTTGCCCCGTCGTTTACGCAGCGGGGCAACTTGTTGAAATCGAGTTACGATTCAATAGTCCAGCTTGGAGTAGATCTCGCGCTGCAGGGCGTCTTCGTAGGCCGCCCGGTCAAGGCCGATCTCGGCCATGATGCCCCGCCATTTCTCGACGGACGCCTGGAAGTCCTCCACGATGCGGCTGGCAACCCCGGCATCGACACCGCGCCGCTCGGCGGCAGCGATCGCGTCGGACCATGCCCCACTCCGGTAGGTTTCGACGGCACTCACGAACGCGTCGTCCGCTTCGAAGATCTGCATACCGCGCGCGACGGTGTTCTCGATGGCCGTGTCGGCCTCTTCGATGACGACAAAGTTGGAATCCGCGATCAGTTTCGGGATTTCCGCCACTATCGCGTCACGCTCCTCCTGCGGCAGATCGTGCCAGGTGTCGAGATTGAAGATCAGGCGCCCCGCGCTGACATAGGCAAAGATCGGTTCGTCGATCATCGAGCGCACGAACTCGCCAAGGTTCGCCTCTTCCAGCCAGCTTGCGGCCCCCGTGGTGCAATCGGCCTGGCCGCGCTGCATCGCCTCGTACATCTCGGTGGAGCTGATCGAGACCGGCACCGCCTCCAGATCCCGGATCAGGATGCCCGGAGCCCCCGATGCCCGAACCTTCCTGCCGCGCAGATCGGCCGCCGTCGCCACTTCCGGCTTGCACATTACGTAATAGGGGGTCGTGGCCACCATCGCCAGCAGCACCGAGTTGTTGTCGGTATAGTCCTGCACGCATTCCGGGCACTTCAGCAGCTGAACTTCGGAGGCTGCGGCCGAAAAGGCCAGCATGTCTTCAACCGACGCCACGGTCCGGCCGAAATCGCCGAACATCGCCGAGGTCGGGATCGAGCTTTGAACATAGGCATCGACGATGCCGCCGGCGTTCACCGTGTTGCTTCCGATCGCATCCAAAAGCTCTTTCGGGCCGCCCATGGCGCCACCGAAGAACCCTTCGAACGTGATGTCGCCATTGGTTGCGTCGGTGACACGATCGAAGAAGGGCAGCAGCCCGTCCTTGATGGCACCATAGTTGGGCGGCAGGTAGTGACCGTAAGAAATTTCCTTTGCTCCGGCCGAGCCTGTCACCATCGCAAGCGCCACGGTGGCGGCGGCAATCGTTGTGGTCTTGAACATCGTAATCCTCCCTTGAATACGCTACGGCTTTTCCGCGGTCGCGCCTTTTTCCAGCTCGGGTGCATCATGCGCCCCGCATCTGGCCTCCTGGTGCGGCCGGCTGGCCACACATTCATTTCTGCCGAATCGCAATGCGATTTTTCCGGCCTCCCAAGTCCTCTCATATCTGCTTGCTGACCAGCAAGCAAGATTTTTTGAGGCAGGCGCCCGATACCCCCTGCACCGGTATTGTCAAGTCGCTCCCTCCCGCCATAGAAGCAAATAAAACGGATATGACAGGCGCCGCCCAAAGGCGCGATGAAGGGGAGGTCGAATAGTGGGAACGGGTCCGCTGTCACAGCTGCAGATCATCGAAATGGCGGGGATCGGGCCGTGCCCCCTGGCGGGGCGGCTCATGGCTGATCTCGGCGCCGAGGTCATCGTGATCGACCGCGCCTCGGGCAAGGCGAACCCGGCGGATATCAACCGCCGCAACAAGCGATCCGTCGCGCTGAACCTCAAATCCGAAGCCGGGCGCGACGCGGCGCTCCGGCTGATCGAAGGCGCGGACGTGGTGATCGAGGGATTTCGCCCCGGCGTGATGGAAAAGCTGGGCCTGGGCCCCGATACGTGCCATGAGCGCAACCCCCGGCTGGTCTATGGCCGCATAACCGGCTGGGGCCAGAACGGGCCGATGGCGCATCTCGCGGGGCATGACCTGAACTACTTGTCGCTTTCGGGCGCGCTTGCGGCGATGGGCCCGCGTGATGGCGCTCCGATGCCGCCGCTGAACCTGGTGGCGGATTACGGCGGCGGCACCATGTTCCTGATCTTCGGCGTGCTCGCGGCGCTTCTGGAACGCCAGCACTCCGGCAAGGGCCAGGTGGTCGACGCCGCCATCGTCGACGGGGTGCCCGCGATGATGGGCATCTTCTTCAACATGCTGCAGACCGGGCTCTGGGATACCCGGCGCGAGCACAACATGCTCGACGGCGGCGCCCCCTATTACCGATGCTACGAAACAGCCGACGGCAAGGCCATCTCGGTCGGCCCCATCGAACCGCAGTTCTTCGCCGAGCTCTGCGAGAAGGCAGGGCTGGAGCATGTCGGGCCGCAAGAGCGGGCCGACAAGGAAAACTGGCCGCATCTTTGCGCCGCCTACGAAAAGGTGTTCCGCACCAGAACCCGCGACGAATGGGCAGAGATCTTCGCCGACAGCAACGCCTGCGTCGCCCCGGTCCTGACCATGGACGAGGTGGAAGACCATCCGCACAACGCCGCCCGCGGGGTCTTTTTCCGGCAGGACGGCATTCTGCAACCGGCCCCCGCACCCCGCTTTGCGCGGACGCCAGCCGGGCAAACACACGCCCCGTCCGCACCCGGCGCCGAGTCCGAGGCAGTTCTGAAAGCGGCCGGATATTCCGACATCGAAATCGCCACGATGAGAGCGAGCGGCGCGCTGACCTGACGGAGCCGCGGGACCGTCACGGCGCTTTGCGGCCCTCGGCCCCCGCTTTCGAGGTCGGCGGCGCGGCGGATAACATGGTATTCTTCCAGCGACGGGACAGCTTTGTCCAAGCGGTGCCGCCGGGGCAGCAGCCCCGTGCGCGAAAAAATTTCTCGCACGCTGTCGGAACACCGTTCGGCGGAACGTCTTAAAGATGGAACGGCGCAAGAACCTGGCCGCCGACACCGTTCCGCATAACGGGAATACGGCCACACCGACCCGAAAGGAGACTCATCATGCCCGGTACCGTCCGCCTGCACCGCGTCATCGCCGCCAGCCCCGAAAAGGTCTATCGCGCGTTCATCGAACCCGATGCCGTGGCCAGTTGGCTGCCGCCCTACGGTTTTCTCTGCACCGTCCACGAGCTGAAGCCCGAGGTCGGCGGCACGCACAGGATGTCGTTTCGCAACTTCACCACCGGTAACAGCCATTCCTTCGGCGGCGAGTACAAGGAACTCGTCCCCGGCGAGCGGCTTGTCTACACCGACCGGTTCGACGACCCCAACCTGCCCGGCGAAATGAAGGTGACCGTGGCGCTGAAGGCGGTTTCGGTCGGCACCGACATCTCCATCGAGCAGGAGGGCATTCCCGATCTGATCCCGCCGGAGGCCTGCTATCTGGGCTGGCAGGACAGCCTGTACAAGCTGGCCAGGCTCGTGGAGCCCGAGATCGACCAGTAACCGGCACCCCGCCCGAATATCCCCGGTTCAACCAAAGGAGGTCACCCGATGACACCCCAACCGATCACCGTCGAAGTGACCGTCGCGGCCCCCGTCGCAAAGGTCTGGGACGCCTACACCACCCCCGAAGACATCATGCAGTGGAACGCGGCCTCCGACGACTGGCATACGCCTGCCGCGTCGGTCGACCTGCGCGAGGGTGGCGCCTTTTCCGCGCGGATGGAAGCTAAAGACGGCAGCATGGGGTTCGACTTTGCCGGAACCTACACGAAGATCGAGCCGCACCGGCGGATCGAATACGAATTCGGCGGCCGTCATGCAGTGGTGAATTTCCTGCCCGAGGACGATCGCGTGCGCATGCGCGTCACCTTCGATGCGGAAACCGAAACACCGGTGGTGCACCAGCGTGCCGGCTGGCAGGCCATCCTCGACAGCTTCAGGCGTCACGTGGAACGGTGACAGGCCGTCACGGGATCGTGCAGACTGGCGCCGTCACGAGAACGGAGATGCGACCAATGCGCTACACGATCCTTTGCTATCATAACGAGGACATCACCTCTGCCTGGACCGAGGAGGAGGACGCCGAGGTGATCGAAAACCTCAAGGCGGTGAACCGCAAATGGGCACGGAATTTCGGGCCCATCGTCCGGCTGATGCCGACAAGCGCGGCAACCACCTTGCGCAAGAGCGAGAACATCGTGACGGACGGCCCGTTCGCCGAAACCAAGGAACAGTTGCTCGGCTTCTACGTCGTCGATGTCGAGAACCTCGACGTGGCACTCCAGATCGCCCGCGAGATGGCCGACGCCAATCCGGGCGGCGCATACGAACTGCGCCCGATCGCGCTCTCCTACCCCGATGGCGAGGCCATAGAAGATGCCCCAACCCCCTGAACCCGACTGGATCGAGACACGGCTGGTCGGCGCGCGGCCGCAGGCGATTGCCGCCCTGCTGCGTTATTTCCGCGATCTCGACCTGGCCGAAGAGGCATTTCAGGAGGCCTGTCTTCGCGCGCTCGGGTCCTGGCCGAAGAACGGCCCGCCGCGCGATGCCGCGGGCTGGCTAATCATGGTCGGGCGCAACGCCGCGATTGATCACAAGCGCAGGCAGGCCCGGCTGACGGCCCTGCCGGACGAGGCCGCGATATCCGACCGCGAGGATGCCGAGGCGGCCCTGGTCGAGCGGCTGGATGCCGCCGATTACCGTGACGATATCCTGCGCCTTCTCTTCGTCTGCTGCCACCCCGACCTGCCCGCCACCCAGCAGATCGCGCTGGCGCTCAGGATCGTTTCGGGCCTGCCTGTGCGCCGTATCGCGGCGGCCTTCCTGGTCGGCGACCGGGCGATGGAACAGCGCATCACACGCGCCAAGGCCCGCATCGCCAGGGCCGATATCCCGTTCGAGACACCGGGACCGGCAGAGCGCGCGGAACGCTTCGCGGCCGTGTCGGCGATGATCTACCTCGTCTTCAACGAGGGTTATACCGACGCCAATCCGCAAGGCGAGCGCGCCGCGCTCTGCGACGAGGCGATCCGGCTGGCACGACTGATGCTGCGGCTCTTTCCCGCCGAGCCCGAGATGATGGGATTGCTGGCGCTGATGCTGCTCCAGCATTCCCGCCGGAAGGCGCGGTTCGACAAGACGGGCGCAGCGATCCTGCTGGAGGATCAGGATCGGACACTCTGGAACCGGGGCCGGATCGCCGAGGCACTGGCGATGATCGACAAGGCCATGCTGCACCGCCAGCCCGGGCCCTATCAGATCCAGGCGGCAATCGCTGCGCTGCACGCACGGGCGGAACGGCCGGAAGATACGGATTGGGGCGGCATCGACGCGCTTTACCAGGCGCTGGAACGCCATGCCCCCTCGCCCGTCGTCACGCTCAACCGATCCGTTGCCATCTGGAAACTCCACGGCCCCGAAGCCGCGCTCGAAATGATCGCGCCGCTTGCCGGGCCGCTGGACGGCTATTTCTACTTTCACGGCGTGCGCGGCAACCTGCTGGAACGGCTGGGCCGAAAATCCGAGGCGCGCGATGCCTTCGGCCGTGCCATCGCGCTGGCCAACACGCCGGCAGAAGCCGCACATATCCGCAAGCATCTCGACCGGCTGGAAGGATAGACTCCGCGTGCCGGAACGCGGCCCATTTCAACGAATGGATCACACCGTCAAATCGTAGGATCAAACGGAAAATGGCTGCCTCGAGTCCTGAGTCGACATTGCAAGTCAAGCGCACCAGAGGGCAGCGCACGGCCGCTGCGCAGCTGTTTCCGGGCGGGGTGGACAAACTATATGTCCCGAATGAAAACGCGGCGGCGGCATCCGCTTCCCTGTGCACCGAGTTTGTTGGGGGCTCTGCCCGGAAGCGGAACATTCGTGTGACGGTTTCCACGTGCCGGGCGACAGCCGCCACCGGATACGGGAAGCCGGCCCGGCGAGAAAAAAATCGCCGGCCTGTCGGAAAAGGCCACGCTGGTTCGTCCTGGGGACAGGAGACCACGACGACACGACAGACGCGCAAACCCCAACCCAAGACCGAAGGAGACCTGAAATGACCGATCTCGCAACCTGCCTGTGGTACGACCACGGCGAAGCCGGGAAAGCGGCCGAATTCTATGCCGCCACATTTCCCGACAGCCATGTCGACCGGGTGAACACCGCCGCGTCGGACTATCCGGGCGGAAAGGAAGGCGACGAACTGACCGTGGAATTCACCGTGCTCGGCAGGCGATTCCTTGGCCTCAACGGCGGGCCGGTCTTCACCCCCAACGAGGCCGTCAGCTTCATGGTGATGACCGAAGACCAGGACGAGACCGACCGATACTGGAACGCCATCGTCGGCAACGGCGGGCAGGAAAGCGCCTGCGGCTGGTGCAAGGATCGCTGGGGGCACTCCTGGCAGATCACGCCGAGGCGCCTGATGGAACTGACGACCGACCCCGACCGCGCCCGGGCCAAACGCGCCTTCGACGCCATGATGACGATGCAGAAGATCGACATCGCCGTAATCGAGGCGGCCGCTGCGGGAACATCGTGACCGAACGGGACACAAGACGATGAAGGACCACCCTGAGACCCCCGGACGCCGTGGAATCGACGCGATCGAAGATTGACATGCCCCCGACCATCACCGCATTCGAAAACCCGCCCGACCGTGGCGCAGGGCTGGCGCGCGACATGCGCGTGCGCTGGGCTCTTGAAGAGGTCGGCCAGCCCTATGCCGTGCGCCTTGTCTCGTTCACGGAGATGAAGGAACCGGCGCATCTGGGACGGCACCCGTTCGGGCAGATTCCAACCTACGAAGAGGGCGATCTTGCCCTGTTCGAAACCGGGTCGATCATCCTCCATCTCGCCCGGCACCATGCAGGCCTGCTGCCCGGGGATGCCAACGCACGGGCGCGGGCGATCACCTGGATATTCGCCGCGCTCAACACCGTCGAACCGCCGATCCTGGACCGGGAAACCACCAGGCTTCTGGAGGGCGACAGGAGCTGGGCCGCCGAGCGCCTGCACCTTACCGAGGATCGCATCCGTATCCGCCTCGGCCAGCTTTCCGCCCACCTGCGCGATGCCGAGTGGCTGGACGGGGCATTCAGCGCGGGCGATCTTGTGATGGTCTCGGTGCTGCTCAGGTTGCGGCACTCGTCGCCGATACTGGACGACTTCGCGAACCTTGCCGCCTATGTCGCCCGCGGCGAGGCCCGGCCTGCCTACCAGCGCGCCTTCGCCGCGCAACTGGCGGTGTTTGCCGCCAGGGTGCCGAAAGAGTAGCTTCATAGCTGACCGGCCCCTCGAAGCAATCGCACCGCCACCCGGAAGGCAGCGAATGACCGATGTCATCCTGACAACCTTCGACTGGGTGCCCGAGGGGGCCCCCGCGGGTTCGTGCGCGACATGCGGCCGAGATGGGCCTGCGAGGAGGCGGGGCTTGCCTGTTGATCGTGACCAGGTCAGCCGCCGCCGCGCAGGATGAATCGATCTGGTTCCGAATACCGGATTTTGCAGGTGTGTTCGTATGGCACGAGCCCGCTGAGCGCCTTCAGCCCTCGTGCAAATGTGTCGGCACCCAAGACACCGGCAAGGCGGCTGCGCATCTGTTTGTAGCCACGGAACCACCCTCCCGCCGCAACCCGCAGTCCCCCGACAGCGCCCCTCAAGGGCCTGCGCAGGGCGTGGTCGCGCACAGGAATTCGCCCTCGATCGTATCCACGCCATGCCATGTCACCATGTCGGCCGTGATATTGATGATCCCGTAATTCGGTACGCCGGCAATCCAGTCCGGTGCCGGGTTTTCGAACTCCTGCCGGAACTGGTGCGAACAGCCACGCCCCCCGGTGAAGCCCATGCCATTGGCCATCACGCCGGAGAACGGGATATGGATATGGCCGAAGAACATATGGCGCACCCCGCCCGGATGCGCGTCCAGCACCTCCATCAGGCGCGCCGCGTCGTGGAAGTTGATGTTGTCGAAATGGCGCATCCCGTGGTCCATCGGCGGATGGTGCAGAAACACGACAAGGGGCGCATCGGGTGCTTCGGCAAGCGCCTCGCGCAACCAGTTCGCCCTGCTTTCGCAGAACCGCCCGCCGTTTTCGCCCGGTGAGTTGGTATCGAGGAACACCAGGCGATCCCGAAGTCCCGGCACCTGCTGAACCGACTGGACATACCCGCCGGGATCGCGCGGCTGCCCGGGAAAGGCCGCGCCGAATGCCGCGCGGTCGTCATGGTTGCCCAGAAGAAGACGCACGGGCATGGGCAGGTCGCTCAGCAATTCGCCGAGCATGGCATAGGCGCCGGGTTCGCCACGGTCGGTCAGGTCGCCGGTGATCGTCAGAAGGTCGGCATCGGCCTGCGTGTCGCGCACATGCGTCAGAACCGCCGCCAGCCGCTGCGCCGGATCGAGATTGTAGAGCCGCTGCCCCTTGTCGACGAGATGCGTGTCGGTGATGTGAATGATCTTCATGGTTCACTCCTTTGATGACGCGCAGCTAGCCGCGGTGCATGAAGTTTTTGCAACACGATAACAAAAACTTAGCCGCCGCCGGGCAATGTCACGCAAGCTTCATCCATTTGACGGAGAACTTTTACCGGGCTGTCGCCTGCGCGTTATGCGACCGGCCGTAACCTTGCGCTGTCCGTTGCGCCGCTCACCGGCGCGCCCCTCCCCTTTGCGGACGGCTGACAACAAGGGTTACGACATGAAGATTCTCTCTGCCGCCACGCTGGCGGTTTTCTCCGTTACGGGCGCCGCACAGGCCCAGACGCAGATCACCTGCCTGACGAATGCCGGGCACCTCACCCGCCAGCACGAACCGCTGGTAAAGATGTTCAACGAAATGCAGGACGAGATCGTGGTGACCTATGCCGCCCCGGCGCAGGATTACTCCGACACGCATCTGAAGCTCCTGCGCGCATCGGCAACCGGCACGTTGCCCGATTGCGCCTTCGAAGCCTACAACCAGTTGCCCTCGCTGGCCCGTGCCCTGGCCAACCGGGAACAGGTCGTCGATCTGGGCACGATGATCGCGGCCGAGGAAAACGGCTGGGTCGCGGCCAACTACTCCGATCAGATGCTGGACCTGGGGCGTGTCGACGGCGTCCAGTACGGGATGCCCTTCAACGCTTCGGTCATCCAGTGGTACGTGAACGCGGACCTGCTCAGGCAGGTCGGTGCCTCGGTCGAGGATTTCCCGACCGACTGGGATGGCGTCATCGCCCTGGCCGCCCGGATCGACGCCCTGGGCGACGATATCGAAGGCATCTCTTTCGGGATCGACCAATGGGGCGACGACTGGCCCTTCCAGGTGCTGATCGCCCAACAGGGCGGTGAGATGCTCAACGCCGCGGGCGACACCGTGACCTTCGACGAGAACGGCCGCAGCCTGAACGCGATGACCCTTGCCCGCCGCCTGGTCGAAGAGGCCGGTTACAACCCCGAGATCGACCTTCAGACCCAGACCACCGCCTTCGCCGAAGGCAAGATGGGAATCTATGCCAACTCGCCGGCCTCGGCCAAGCTGATCCAGGAACGGGTCGGCGGCGCGTTCGATCTGCACTCGGTCAGGTTCACCGTCTGGGACGATGCCAACGGCTCGCTTCCGACCGGCGGCAATGCCGCGATCATCACCGCCGAAGACCCGGCAAAGCAGCAGGCCGCATGGGAATACATCAAGTTCCTCACCGGGCCGAAGGGCCAGGAGCTGACCGCCAGGAACACGGGCTATCTGCCGACCAACCGGGGGGCGCTGGCCGAGGAATACCTTGGCGCCTACTACGCCGAACAGCCTTACTTCGCGACCCCGTCGAGCCAGTACGAACGCGCCGGCGCATGGTACGGCTATCCCGGCACCCAGTCGGAAAAGATCTGGCGCGAGCAGCGCACCATCATCCGTTCGGTGATGCTGGGCGAGATCACCCCGGAAGACGGTGCGGAACAGGCCAAGGCGGTTGCCGAAGACCTGATGAAACGCTGATCCCGGCACAAACGACAAACGGGGCGGGGGCCGGTCGGCCCTCGCCCGCGTTGCGATGAAAGAGACAACATGGCCAGGCTGGAACTGAAAGACATCCGCAAATCCTTTGGCGGCACCGACGTGCTCAGGGGGATCGACCTCGATGTGGAAGACGGTGAATTCATGTCGCTGGTCGGTGCATCGGGATGCGGGAAATCAACGCTTCTGCGGATCATCTCGGGGTTGGAAAATGCCGATTCCGGCCAGATTCTCCTCGATGGCAGGCCGGTCGGGGACGACCCCCCGAGCGGCCGTAACGTGGCCATGGTGTTCCAGGACTACGCCCTCTACCCGCATATGAGCGTGGCACAGAACATGGCGATGCCGCTGGTCATGGCACGCCTTCCGATCTATGCGCGCCTGCCCGGGGGAAGGCTGTTTACCCCCCATCTGCGCGGCAGCCGTGCCGACATCGCGTTGCAGGTCGAAAAGGTCGCCGGACAGCTTCGCATAGATCACCTGCTGTCGCGCCGCCCGGCGCAATTGTCGGGCGGCCAGCGTCAGCGCGTGGCGCTCGGGCGGGCGCTTGTGCGCAATCCCAGCCTGTTCCTGATGGACGAACCCCTGTCGAACCTCGATGCCAAGCTTCGGGTCGAGGTGCGCAAGGAAATCGTCGAACTGCACCGCAAGTCCGACCTGACCTTCGTCTACGTCACCCACGACCAGACCGAGGCGATGACGATGTCCGACCGGGTCGCGCTGCTGCGCCACGGGCGGCTGCTTCAGGTGGCGATGCCCGGTTCGCTCTATTTCGATCCGGCAACCATCGACGTCGCGCGCTTCATCGGCAGCCCCGAAATCAACCTGTTCCCGGCCCGCCGGAAAGACGGCACATTGTCCTTTGCAGGCGTAAGGCTGTCACTGTCAGGGGGGCCGATGGGCGACAGTGACCTGATGGTCGCAATCCGCCCCGAGGCGCTTGTCGTGAAGGGCGCGGCGGGCGTTGCATCCTCGCCGCTGGAGGGCCCGCAGTTTTCGATCGGCGTGACACGGGAAGCAATCGAGGATCTGGGGGCCGAAATCGTCATCCATGGCCGGATCGCCCGGATGCCGGACATCGCGCTGCGCATCCGCGCGCAGAAATCCCTGCACCATGCGGGGCCGGTCGCCGTGCCTGCGCAGTTCGACGTCCGGGCAAGCCTGTCGTCGCTGCTTTTCTTCGGTGCCGACGGGCAGCGGATCAATGGCGTGACCGCCGGCGTGGCGCAAAAGGCACTTGCCCGATGAGCGCGCCGGCCTCTCTCCTCATGCGCAGGCAGCGACGGCTTGCCTACTGGCTCGTCGCGCCCGCGGTGCTGCTGATCCTCGTGATCTATGTCGTGCCGATGATCCTGGTCTTTGCGGCAAGCCTCACGGATTACACGCTGGTCAGCGACTACTGGGAATTTGTCGGGCTCGACAATTACCGGCGCATGTTCGGCGATCCGCAATTCGCGAATGCGCTGCACAACACGCTGATCTACGCGCTGGTGTTCCTGCCGGGGGCGTTCTTCACTCCGCTGTTCCTTGCGATTGCCATCCAGTCGCGCCGACGTTTCCGCTCGTTCTTCGAGGTGATCTATTTCATGCCGGTGACCTCGACCCTGACCGCCATGGCACTGGTCTGGTCGGCGCTGATGGACAGCCGCCAGGGCATCATCAACAACAGCCTTCAGGCGCTGGGTCTGCCCGCGATCAACTTTCTCGGCAGCCCCGATACCGTGCTCTATGCGCTGGCGGGCATCTCTTTGTGGTCTGTCATCGGCTTCAACATGGTGCTGTTTCTTGCCGGTCTCACCGCCATACCGCAAAACCTGTACTATGCCGCGGCGGTCGACGGGGCCGATCACCCGGTGGACAGGTTCTTTCGCGTCACCTGGCCGATGCTGGCGCCGACCTCGGTCTTCGTCGCCGTCACCTCGTCGATCACCGCGTTCAAGCTGTTCGACGTGGTCGCCATGCTGACGCAGGGCAAGCCTGCACATGCCTCCGAAGTGTTTCTTTACCTGACCTTCCTCGAGGGATTCGAGTATTTCAACATGGGCTATTCGGCCGCGCTGTCGGTGTTCTTTCTGGGGATCATCTTTCTTTTCGCCCTGGTGCAAACGCTGCTCGCCGACCGCGCGGGCCGTTACTGAAGGACGCGACATGAGCCTTATCCAGACCGCTTCCGCACCGATGGCCCCGCTGATGACCCGCGCCGCACAGGCATTGAAGGGTCTGACCCCCGGCAAGGTGCTGACCTTCCTCGTACTGCTTGGCGGCGCATGGGTGGTGATCTTTCCCTATGTCTGGATGATCTCGTCCAGCCTGAAGCCGACCGACGAAGTCTATGACGCCGATTTCACCATCTGGCCAAAGACCTTCGCCGGGGTTCAGAACTATCTGGACGTGCTGATCGAACAGCCCTATCCGACGTTCCTGCTGAACAGCCTGATCGTGTGCGCCGGTGTGCTGGCGGTGCAGCTCGTCACGGCGATCCCGGCGGCCTATGCGCTGGCAAAGCTGAAATTCCGGGGCGCGACCATCCTTCTGGGCACCGTGATCGCCTGCATCACCATCCCGATCAACGTCACCTCGATCCCGCTTTACCTCGGGCTGGTGAGGGCCGGGCTTCTCGATACCTATTTCTCGATGATGTTCCCGTTTCTCGTGTCGGTCTTTGCGATCTTCCTGTTCCGGCAGTTCTTCAAATCCTACCCGGAGTCGATCATCGAAGCGGCCCGCGTCGACGGCTTTTCCGAGATCGAGATCGTGCTGCGCCTGATCGTGCCCGCCGCCGTGCCCGCAGTGGCGGCGTTTTCGGTCTTTTCCTTCGTGGCGCACTGGAACGATCTCTACTGGCCGCTGATCGTCGTTCAAAGCCAGGACAAGATGACCGCCTCCCTGTCGATGATGCAATACCGCTCGGAATTCGACATCAACTATGGACGCACCTTCGCTGCGGCAACGGTGGTGACCATCCCGATGCTGATCGTGTTCTTCTTCGCCCGCCGCGCCTTTGTGCGCGGGATCACCATGTCGGGGGTGAAAGGCTAGGCGTTTCGTCAGGCGGGGGGTGGAGGGATCATTCGTGGCACAACGGCGCCGCCTGATTGCAACATTCTGATCGGGCCCTGCATTGAGACGGTTCCCCATGACACCGCCCCGTCGACAGTACCTCCTACCCGGCTGACGCCAAATTAACCTGACAAAACCGGTTCACTCGACCGACGCGATCCCGGCCCGCTCCAGCATCGCGTGCAAAAGGACACTTGCTCCCGCAGCAAGGTCTTGTGGTGCCGCATATTCCTGAACATTGTGACTTATCCCCTCGCGGCACTGCACAAATACCATGGCTGTAGGCGCAAGCTCGGCGATGTTCGAAGCATCATGCAAAGCGCCGCTCGGCAGATTGACATAGTCAAGATCAAGCTTGCGCGCAGCCGTTTCAAGCAAAGAAACACAATTGCCGTCGAAGTTCCGCGGCGGGATTGCGAACCGCCGAGACACGTCCGCCTTGCAACCGTACTCCCGCGCCGCAGCATGGCATGCCTGGGTGCAATCTTCCTCCAATCGGGCAAGTACGGCTTTATCTGGATGACGGATATCTATGACCAAATCGGTATGGCCTGCGATGGTACTGGGGCCATCCGTCATCGACGTCAGGCGGCCGACGCTGACACGTGCATCAGCCCCTGCGGCGATTCCGACCTTGCGCAGAGCCACAAGGATCGCGCCGGCCGCCAACAACGCATCCTGGCGTGAGTCCAACGGCGTCGTCCCCGCATGGCCATCGCGCCCGGTAATGGCCACATCGAGCCAACGCAGCCCCTGAACCGAGGTCACGACGCCGACTTGTGCACCGGAATCGTACAGAATGGGGCCCTGCTCGATATGCAATTCAAAGAAGGAATCGAGCGGCAGGTCCGCTGGTCGCATATCGCCGCGCCAGCCGCTGTCCTGCACATCGTCAGCAAAGCGCGTTCCATCCGACGACATGATGTTATCGAGTTCCTCGTCGCCAATTCGACCGGCATACCAGGCTGAGCCCAGCAAACCGGGGGCGAAGCGGACACCCTCTTCATTGGTCCAGTTGATGACCGCCAGCGGCGCCTCGGTTTCTATCCCGGCATCGTTCAGCGCCTCGACCACCTCCAATGCGGCCAGAACGCCGGAAATACCATCGAACCGGCCACCGTGAGGCTGGGTGTCGAGGTGGCTGCCGGCTGCGACAGGGGGCCGGTTCGAATCCCGCCCTTGCCGCAAAGCAAACATGTTACCCGCGCGATCCGAATGCACAGTCAGCCCGGCATTTCGGCACCAACCTGCAAAGAGATCGCGCGCAGCGACATCCTCGGGTGACAGGGCAAGGCGGCAATTTCCGGTATCTTCGACAATACCTATGCGGGCAAGCTCCATATGGCGGGCCCAAAGGCGATCAGTGTCGATACGTGGTGTATTGCTGCGGGCAGCTTTCAGTGCGTCGTTCACAATCCACGCTCCTTGCGACCGGAGACCAGTTGCGACACCATCACCGCCAGAACCAGCGCGCCGCCATAGAAAAGATCCTGAACAAAGGTGCGGAAACCCAGAACCGACAGCCCATTGATCCCGGTCACAAGAAAATAGACCGCGATGACCGATCCCCACGGATTGAACCGTCCGGGCCGAATGCAGGTTGCCCCCAGAAAGGCAGCGGCAAAAGCCGGCAACAAGAGGAAGGTGCCAGAGCTCGGGTTCGCCGAACCTGTGGTCCCGGTATACAAGATCCCGGCAAAAGCCCCCAGAACGCCTGACAGCACGAAAGCGGTCAGCCTGACCTTTCCGACGGCCACACCCGTCAGTCGGCCAACCTCTCGTCCGCGTCCGGTGAACAGAAGGTGTTGACCAAAAGCGGTGTAGCTGAGCATGTACCAGATCAGGAATGCCAGCGCGATGGCATAGTAGAATGCAACCGGAATGCCCATCACCCGCTGAATGATCACCCATTCCATCAGTACCGGCGACACGCCGGAAATCGTCTGCGAGTTCCCGATCCACAGGGTAATGCCATGCAGGAATGTGCCCACGCCAAGGGTAACGATCAATGAATGCACACGGAAATAAAGCGTGATCGCACCGTTGATCAATCCGATGAACGCCCCGATCGCCAAACCCAACGGCAGCACAAGCGCCAGCGGCAAATCCATCCGCGCATCCAGAATTGCCGTCGCCATCGACACCAGCGTCAGCGTCTGGGCGATCGACAGGTCGAAATCACCCGCCGTCAACGGAATCATCAGGCCCAGCGTGACGATGACGAGCACCGCTTCGGACCCGAAGATGGTTGAAAAATTCGACCATGTCAGAAAAGTGTCCGGTCGCAGGGCGCCAAAAAGCGCGATGAAGGCCACCCAGACGATGACAAGACCAAACCGTTCCAGTTGGTAGGCAAGATCACTCTTCTGCATGTCATTCCACCGTTTCATAGCAAGCTTTGGCAATTCCTGATTTGGTCACGTCAGGCCCCTTCAGTTCCGCTTTGATCCGGCCCCTGTCGAAAACGAGGACCCGATGCGCGATGATTTCCAGTTGTTCGAATTCCGACGTCGCGCAGATTACTGCGCCTCCGGCGGCGCAGACTGACATCAGGTGATCGTAAATCTCCTGGCGCGCGCCCACGTCGATGCCTTGCGTCGGTTCGTCCAGCAACACCAGCTGAGGTTGCAACTGCAGCCATTTACCCAGCACCAACTTCTGCTGGTTCCCCCCCGACAATTCCGACGCTGGCTGGTCCGGTGACGCCGCCTTGACAGTGAACCTGCGTATCAAATCCATGGTGATACCGCGAAGTTTCCGGTGGTTGAGCGCCAAACCCCTACCCAGCAACGGCAACGTGACGTTCTCCGTCAGGCTCAGGTCCGGCGCAATCCCTGCCCGCTGCCGGTCTGCGGGAATGAACGCAATGCGCGCGGCGATAGCATTGCCTGGACGCATCCCGGCGATATCGTATGTCTGCCCATTCAGGACCAGTTTCCCCGCGTTGGCCGAATGCGCACCCGCGATCAGCATCGGAACCTCGTCGTGACCCGCGCCAATCAGCCCCGTCAGACCAAGGATTTCGCCGGGTTGTACCGACAGCGCGACATCCTTCAGGATCGCCCCCGACAATCCATCCACCTGCACCATTGGCTCAGCCGCGGGCAATACGTCAACGCGCCGATCTACGGCAACTGTGCGCCCGACGATAGCCTGCACCAAATCGGCCCGGCCGGTCGCGGCGGTCTCGAAAGTGCCGATTACCTTGCCATCACGCAAAACCGTAGAGCGATCGGTGACCTCAAGAACCTCGTCGATATCGTGGCTGACGAAAATGATGGAAACGCCACGCGATGTCAGCCGCCGTATCATGGCAAAAAGTTCGCGCACGTCCTCTTGCGGCAGAAACGGTGTCGGTTCGTCCAGAACCAGGACACCCGGTGCGCCGTGGTGGCGATGTTCCTGCACCCGGTCAGCGGCGCGCACGATTGCAAGCTGCGCGCGCTTCACCGGCGAAAGTTCCCCGACACGCTGCTGCGGCAGAAGTTCCAGGTGATGCTCGGCGAACAACTTGCGTGCGCGCTCGGCCTCGGCCCGCCAGTTGATCCGCCAGGGATTGAGGCGCTCGTGATCGCCGGCAATCAGATTCTCCAATACCGTCGCTTCGGGCAACAGGCCGAGATTCTGATGGACGAACGCAAGGCCATGCGCCTCGCTTCGGCCAAGGGGCATTGGCAAAGGGATCGGCTGGCCGTCGATTTCCAGCGTCCCGGCATCGGGTGCGTGGAAACCGGACAGAACCTTTATCAATGTTGATTTTCCCGATCCATTCGTTCCCAGAAGGCCATGCACCTCGCCGGGAACGACGGTGAGATCCGCGCAATCCAGCGCGCGGACCCCGCCAAAGGTCTTGGTCAGGCCCCGCAGGGCCAGACGCGGAATTGCCGCTTGGCTCACTCCGCCACCTTCCAGAGCTTGCGGTAGCCTTCGACATAGGCATCGCCATAACCTTTGGATGCCTCGGCAGGATCACCCACATCGGCAATGTTGTCGGCGGTAAAGACCCGCAGCGGCACCTTGCTGTCGGTCACCGCGTCCAGCCCGCAAAGCAGCCGCATCTCGGCATCCAGCATCGCATGGGCAATCCAGTCCAGGTTCTCACCGATATCCATCTCGACCGTGCCTTCGCGGATCAGGTCGAGCACAAAGGGGGTGCCGTTGAAAGTGGCCACCTTGACCGTGTCGCGCTTGCCGGAAATGGCAATTGCCGGGGTCACGAAAGTCGACATGCTGTCATAGATCGGAATGACATAGTTGATGTCGGGGTTCGCCTGCAGCTTACCCTGAACCGTCGGTTGGATGCGGGTCGCCCAGTCGACGATTGGCACGTTCACGATTTCATAGGCGCAATCGGGGCATTTGGCGAAGCCTTCGGTCAAGCCATCCACCAGGCTATCCGTCGAAAGCGCCTCGTTCGAGACGATGATCAGCGCGTTCACCTTGGCGTCGGTCTGGGCAATCGTCCAGTCGGCCATCAATGTACCCGCCTGCTTGTAGTCGATTGCGGTATTCGCATCGACCCCGGCCGGGGCCGGAATTTCCAGCCCGGTCAGGTGCGATGTGACCACTTTGACCCCTGCTGCCTGCGCTGTCTTTACCTGCGGCTCGAAAAAGCGCGGGTCAGCGCCAGCCAGAAGCGACACGAGATCAAAGCCGTTGTTCGCGGCATAATCCATCCCCTGAATCCATTGGGTCGGGTTGCCCTGGTTTTCCCACTGGGCATGTTTGAAGCCCAGTTCCCTGGCCAGCGCATCCTTTTGGTCAGCAATCGTCTTGATAAAGGGAATCGCGCTCGAGGCCGGAACCGTCAGGATCGACTTGCCCTCCATGCAGGACCGGGCGTCAAACGGCTCGCCTGGCGCCGTGAACTCGGGAATGCCCGAGTAGGATTCAATATTGGATCTGGCGGCGGCCGCCGGATCGTCCTGTGCCGATGCCGGCACAGCAACCGCCATCATCAGGGCCGAAAACAGCCCCGTTCCTTTGAGCATTCTGATCATTTCCTTGTCTCCCTGGTTGGTTTCGTCATTATCCTTGACGCAACACGCCGGGATCATCGCCCGGCGCGCAGTTCCTCGGTTGCGGCAGCGTCCAGCCGAACGCCATCCACGATAGCTACGCCGTAATTCTCGCGGGCAGCATCGACTTCCAGCAACCCGTCGAGCACATCTCTGAGAACGTCCTCGGGGGTGCGGGAAAATGGATCGCCATACCCCCCACCACAGGGGCCGTAGGCCACGAGACGGTCGCCCTTGGCCAGTCGCCGATAGGGGATTTTTGACGGCAGTTCTTCTTTCTGGCCGTCCGCATGCAGCAATTCCACATGGGCCGGTGCCCCGTCCTTGCCGCCGGCAAATCCCCATGGTGCGAACCTCTGACCATCGCCTTCGACCGAAACCGCGCCATCCTCAAGCAACTCGAAGGACCGGATCGAGCCGATGCCACCCCGCCATTGCCCCACGCCGGCGACGTTCTCGCGCAGTTCGTAGTTCAGCACGCGCAAAGGCAGGTGGCTTTCGATGTCCTCCACGGGGTTGTTGCGGGTGTTGGCATAGAGAGTATCGACCGCATCCATCCCGTCCTTGCCAGAGCGGCCGCCATATGCGCCTTCCATGATCTCCATATGGACCCAGGGCCCCGATGCGTTCTGACCCGAGAACGCCATGACGCGCAGGTTCCCGATCCCGGCACTGACTTGCCTTGGTACAGCCGGCGCAATCGCCTTCATGACCGTGTCGGCCACCGCATTTCCCGGACAGAAACGGGCAATGACGGGAGCAGGGAAAATCGGGTTTGCAAGACAGCCCTCGGGGGCATGGATGGAAATCGGCCGGGTCAGCCCGCTGTTCTGAGGAATCGCGCCGTATTCATCGCTATCCAACAGGATCGACCGCAACGTCAGCCAGACCGCACAATCGACGGTTCCGACCAAGGGCATGTTGATCGGCTTGTTCGGCGTCTGCGGAGCCGTTCCGGTAAGGTCGACCAGAATGTCGCTTCCGTCGATCGTCAGGGTCACCTCGATCGGAAGTTCCTTGAGCGCGGGATCGTCGCTGTCGAGATAGCCGTCGATATAGGTGCGCGCGTTGTATTTGCCGTCCGGGATCGCCGCGATGGCATCGCGCATCAGCTTTTCGGAATAGTCGAGCAAGTCTTCATATGCGCCCGTCACGGTTTCGAGCCCATATTTGTCAAGCAGATCGGAATAACGATCCGCACCAATCCGGGCTGCGGCAACCTGGGCCTCCATATCGCCGACCACAAGATCGGCGATACGAATATTGGACCGAAGGATTTGCCAGACCGGCTCCACTTTCTTGCCCGCGTCATAGACTCGAACAGCCTTGAATTGCAGCCCTTCCGCATAGGCATCGACCGCGTCGACGATACCGCAACTGCCCGGCGTCAATGCCCCGATATCCAGGTGGTGGGCCGTAGTGACCGAGAAACCGGCCAGCTTTCCCTGGTGAAAGATCGGGACGGCAAACCCGACATCGGGCCCGTGCGAAGCACCGGCATAAGCATCGTTGTGCATGAAGACGTCGCCGGGCTGGACCACGTCGCCACGAGCCTCAAGCTCGCGCATGATACCCTCGATATAGCCCGGAATCGGCCCCGATTGCAGCGGCGTGGACATCGTGCATTCGCACAGTTGTCGCCCGGTGGCGTCGGTCAGGGCGGCGCCGAAATCCTCGCTTTCCCGAATGATGCTGGAATAGCTCATACGCATCAGCTTATGGCCCATTTCGACGGCGATATTCTCAAGCGCGCCGTGGATCACGGCCGCGAGAAACGGATCAACGCGGGTTTGCATCTGCATTCTCCTTACTGTCCGTCGTGGGTCATCACGACATTCGCAAAACGATCCACCTCGAAACTCCAATCCGGGGGAACCACCGTCGTGCTGTCGGTCTGCAACAGGATCGCAGGCCCCTGCATCGACTGCCCGACCGGAAGGTCGGTACGGTCAAAGTAGGGTGTTTCGAAAACCTGCAGCTTGTCCTCGACACGAAATACGCATTGACCATGCCCGACCGGACTGGCCTCGGCGCTTCCTGTCGCCTCCGGCGGTGTGCCCAGTTTTTCAACCTCGCCGAGACCACGCATCTTGACCGTCACGATTTCGATCGGGGCGCCTTCGAACGCATGGCCGTATTCAGTCCGGTGCCGGTCGTGGAAGGCCTGCCAGACCTGCTCCAACGCGGCGGCGTCCAATGGACCGTCGGGGAAGTCGATCTTGAGCTCATAGCCCTGCCCGACATATCGTAAATCGCCTTCGCGGAGCATCCGGCGTTTTTCGGCAGGCACCCCGTCACGATCGAAAATTCCGGACAATTCGGACTGCATGTCGTCAAACAGGCCGGTCAGACGCGTGTGGTCGATCGCCCCCTTAACGGCAAAGGCGGTGCGCAGCGCGTGGTATTCCAGGTCCGCCGTCAAAAGGCCCATCGCCGAAGTGATACCCGGGTGCGGTGGAATCAGAACCCGCTGAACGCCAAGCATACCCGCGACCTCTGCGGCATGGAGCGGCCCGGCCCCACCAAACCCCGACAGGGTAAACTCGCGCGGGTCGATCCCTTTTTGCACCGTGCGCGATCGGATCGCATTCGCCATATTCGAATTGAGTACGGTCAGCGTGCCTTCGGCGGTTTCTTCGGGAGAGCGCCCCAACTGATCGGCCAGCTTCCCGATAACACGACGCGACGCATCAACGTCCAGGGTCATGTCACCCCCCAGGAAATTTTGCGGCGCCAGACGCCCCAGAACCAGATTGGCATCCGTAACCGTGGGCAGGTCCCCGCCCTTTCCATAAGCGGCTGGCCCGGGATCTGCGCCCGCGCTTTCAGGCCCCACGCGGAACGCTCCGCCGCGGTCGATATAGGCAATCGAGCCGCCACCGGCGCCAATGGTATGAATATCGATCATCGGCAGCATCACCGGGAATCCCGCGATCGAAGCGCTGCGGGTATCGGCCTCAGCCAAGCGGCCATCCACCACGATACCGATATCAGCGCTGGTACCGCCAATATCGAGGGTTATCAAACGATCCGTCCCGGCATGATTGCCGATCCAGGCACCGCCACGCACCCCCGCCACCAGGCCGGACAACAAGGTCGAAGCCGGCTTCTCGGCGATCATTTCGGGTGTAGCGACGCCCCCGCTGGACGTCATCACATGAAGTTCGCCCTTCAACCCCTGGTCGTGAAGTTCTTTCTGAAGCTCCGTGATGTAGCGGCGCACCTTGGGACCGATGAAAGCGGACATTGCCCCGGTGGTAAAACGCTCGAATTCGCGAAACTGTGGCGCCACCCCTGAAGAGGTCGTGACAAAGGCATCAGGCATCTCTTCCTGGACAATTTCAGCTGCGCGCTTTTCATGAACCGGATTCACATAGGAAAAAAGGAAGCCGACCAGAACGGCTTCGACGCCTTGCCCGGCAAGCGTGCGCGCCGCATCACGAACGGCGGCCTCGTCCAACGGGGTCAACTCCTCTCCGCGCGCATCCAGCCGACCGCCAACGGTATGGCGGTGTTGCCGCCGGATCATCGGCCGGTTCTGCCAGGGCAGATCCTGCATGATGGAGTAATGCTGCGGCCGCTGGTGCCTGCCGATATGCAGGACGTCGCGGAACCCCTCATTGGTGATCATGCCCGTGACCGACCCGCCATGCTCCAACATGGCATTCGTGCCCACGGTCGTGCCGTGAAACAGGCCGCCGATTTGCGAGGTCGTTACCCCGGCTTTTTCACAAATCGCTTGCAGGCCAGCCACCACCCCGATCGCCGGATTGGCCGGAGTCGAGGGTGTTTTGTGGATGGTCAGTTCCTGCTTCGTGAGATCCGCCAGGATCAGATCGGTGAACGTACCACCGACGTCAACGCCCAAAACAATCATTCAATGCCTCCAAGTCGAGATGAAGAAAGATTGATCCATATGGATGTATATGACAAGAAGTTTCTTAATGGGCTGGACGAACTTGCAAAAATTCACTTCTCTGAGAGAACGATGAGCACAAAAAACAAGCTGGATAAGATCTTCGCCTCGGATCTGCGATACCTCATGGTCGTCAGTTACATTGTTCTGGGGAACAATGCGGTGACCAACAGGTTCATAGAACGCACCTACCAGATGCCTGTTCATGCCTGGTCGGCATTGTTTGCGATCGTGATGTTCCCCGGCATACGTGCAAAAGAGATCAAGCACCTGTTTCCCCGCCCGCAAAACACGATCAGCCGGGCCGTCTCGCTACTCGAAGCCCGTGGTCTGGTGCAGCACAAGACCTCTGCGACGGACGGTCGGGAGAAACAGCTTTTCGCGACCGATGCAGGCACAACGCTGCTTGCCGAAATCCGGTCTGTTTCCGGTCTGCGCCAAGAGGAATTGTTTGCACCTCTCACTCGGGAAGAACGAGAAACCTTCTTCGAGCTCGCCCAGAAAATCGCCTCTGGCCCCAAACTGCTTGAGTCCCGTGCAATGCCCTCCGATCTTTCCTGAGAAAATGTGACGCGCCGGTTTTCTCCGAGAGGGGCGTTTCGGCATGCTCAGACGCTGCGGCGCCATCCTGCCCCCGGTCAACGATCTGCTTCAGCTCCGGGCCGTATTCGTCAGCCCGCGCGGGATAGATCGCCTCATGACCTGCTGCAGCTTCGCCCGAACACATCATGATCCACGACGCGAGAGGCTTTTCGCAGACGGCAATTTCACCTCAATAACCCGCACGCGCAGCTTCTCAAATACGCCGGCGGCAGCCTTCAGAACCTTGGCGACATCCGGGCCGGTGCCGTCATGGTGATCCCCGCGCAGGCGGGGAACGGTAGACGTCCAGCTTGTTGACCTGAACGCCGGTCGGTTGATCCCCGCGCAGGCGGGGAACGGTTCCAATATACCGGGCATTACACGCTCAAGGACGGTTGATCCCCACGCAGGCGGGGAACGGTTGTTCGCTGAGGTTTCCCCGCCATCGGAGCCCGGTTGATCCCCGCGCAGGCGGGGAACGGATCGGCCCGGCCGAATGGGGCCGGCGCGAGTTCGGTTGATCCCCGCGCAGGCGGGGAACGGGAAGATTGGCTGGGTCAAACCTGAACCTCCTGCGGTTGATCCCCGCGCAGGCGGGGAACGGGCGCGCAAAAACTCCTGACCCTCAACGCCGAGCGGTTGATCCCCGCGCAGGCGGGGAACGGTCCTTGTGAGCGACAGGGATCACCGTGTTGATCGGTTGATCCCCGCGCAGGCGGGGAACGGACTCTCGCCCTCGACAATCGCCTCAACCAGTCCGGTTGATCCCCGCGCAGGCGGGGAACGGCCATCATGTGGCCCGCGATCTGCCGGTGGCGTCGGTTGATCCCCGCGCAGGCGGGGAACGGGTTGTCGGCTCGTCGCGCCAGTGCCGGCCGCGCGGTTGATCCCCGCGCAGGCGGGGAACGGCAGCAAGAAAGGCCATCAGTTCAGACGGACAGCGGTTGATCCCCGCGCAGGCGGGGAACGGTGCGGCGGCCTCGCGCGCCCGCTCGACCAGTGCGGTTGATCCCCGCGCAGGCGGGGAACGGCCTGTGATGCGCTCTTGCCCTTTGTTCCGGCCCGGTTGATCCCCGCGCAGGCGGGGAACGGGCGCGATAGTCATGCACCATCTGATCAAACATCGGTTGATCCCCGCGCAGGCGGGGAACGGTCGCCTGTCTGTTCAGGGGTGGGTTCCGCGCGCGGTTGATCCCCGCGCAGGCGGGGAACGGCCATGCGTTCCCTCGGCGTATCGTCCAGCAGGCGGTTGATCCCCGCGCAGGCGGGGAACGGACGAAGCCACGCACGATGCAAAGGCCATCGTCCGGTTGATCCCCGCGCAGGCGGGGAACGGGCTGCCTCGACGCAACGGCGGAGACCATCAACCGGTTGATCCCCGCGCAGGCGGGGAACGGGAGCTGCTGCCGCGCCTTGCTGACCCATCCGGCGGTTGATCCCCGCGCAGGCGGGGAACGGACTTCGCAGAAGTACTTGAAAACCGTAAACTATTCGATTGTCAAACAGCGCACCGATTTTTTACCCCGGATTCAGAGGCCACTTTACCCTGATCGGGGCAGGAATTTCACCAGCTTCAAACCATCGAAATCCTCGGGCATCCGGCGGTTCAGGCCTGCCGTGGCGAAATCGAAACCCTGATCGTTTGACGTGTGCCAGACCATCACGGCGTCGCCTTCCTCCAACCCGCCAAGCACCTGGTCCCAGATGCGTTCGCGGGTGCGGGTGGAATAGTCGCCCACGTAGACGCCGGCACGGATTTCCAGCAGCCATGCGGCCAGGCGTCCGCGCAATCTTGGCGGGGCACGGCTAACCACGATGACCATCATCGCCGCCCCCTTTCTCGTCCTCGAAGGCGGGCCCCACGGCATCGGGCGCAGGTTTCGGTTTCGGCAATTCTCCTGCGGCAAGCACGTCTTCGATCTGCGGAATGATCTTCGACAGCAGGCCCGAGCGCCGGAATGCATCCCGGCACGCCAGGCGCACCGCGCGGTCCGGTGCCATGTCAAGCTTGCCCTGCGCTGCCTGCCCGGCAATGCGAAACGCCTCCGGCACGACGGTTTCCAGCTTCCACAGATCGGCGATGTCGTACACGAAACTGAGCGGCTTGCCCGAATGCAGGAACCCGATGGCCGGCGCATAGCCGGCGGCCAGCACGGCCGCTTCGGTCAGCCCGTGCAGGCAGGCCGTGGCTGCCGAGAGACAGCGGTTCGGGACATCGCCCGCCTCCCAGTCTTTCGGATCGTATTTCCGGCGGCTCCAGTTCACCCCGTATTTTCGTGCCAGCAAGGCATAACTTTCGCGGACGCGCACGCCTTCGATCCCGCGCAACTGGTCGATGGAACGGCGCTCCGGCGCGGCCTCGCCGAAACGTATCTGGAACATGCGCCGCACGATGCGCAGCCGCGCGGCGTCATCCAGTGCCAGCTTTGCCTGCCACAGGAGCTTGTCGGACCGCGCGCCGCCGGGCTGACCGGCGGAATAAAGGCGCACACCGCCCTCGCCCACCCATGTGATCAGCGTGCCGGTCCGCGCGGCCAGTGCCACGGCCGCATGGCTGATCCGCGCACCGGGCTCCAGCATCAGACCGGCCAGGCCGCCAACCGGGATCTGCGTGACCGTGCCATCGGCATTGACCGCGCAGAACGCCCCGTCACGCACGTCAAGCTGGGCCCGTTCGACAAAGACCAGCTGCGCCCTGTCCTTCAGCGGGATCGGGCGCGGCGGGGGAAGGCCGGGCATCTGCGCCATATGTCAGGCCCGCCGGATCAGCATCAGCCCACAGCCGAACCCCTTGGCCCGTCCAAACCCCTGCGCCAGTTTTTGCAAGAATGCATCCGGGTCGGTCACGGTGATCTGCCCGGTCAGATCGAGGATACCGAAGCGCGGCTCACCCCGGCGGCGGCCCTTATAGCCCGGCAGGGTCACGGTGCGATAGTCCTGCACATCGGTCCGGTCGGGGACGAAACCGGCGCGGCTGCCCTGCCCGGCCATCCACTGCGCAGCGGCCTCGGTCGCCAGATCCATGCGTTTCCCGTTGCGCTGATCCTTTGGAAGATCGTGGAGCAGGTGCATCACCACGTCCACGCGCCTGCGCTTTTCCCCGCGCAGGTCGCGCGTGGCATTGGCACGCAAAAGAAAGGACAGCCGGTCACCGACCCTCAGATCGGGCAGATGTTCGCGAACATCCGGGGGATCGAAGACCGGGCTGGATTCGGGCGGACGGACCGATTGCACAAGGAACACACCCTGCCCTTCCTCGCGCCACAGGAAATCGCGGGTCGCCTGCGGATCGCCCGCGAAGGCCGACCAGATAAGCCGGTGATGGGCGTCGAGCCTCTCACTTTCCGCGGTCGGGTCCAGAAGGGCATTCAGTGCCGCCACCTTCGGATCGCGCGACAGGCGCAGCCGGGAAAGATACATCATGACGGAACCTCACCCGCAGAGATGTCGGGATGGGCCACGGCATATCGCCCCTGAGCAAAGTGCCACTGTTCCCGGTCGATGGCCCGGTCATGCCGGGTTTCCAGCCGTGCGGGCGCGCCAAGGTCGGTGTTTTCGTCCGCCACGATTTCGGTCATCCGCCGCGCACCGATCCATGGCGGCAACCGCAGATACGACATGGCCTGCGCCGGATTTTCGGCGGTCACCTCCTGCGGATCGAAAGGCGCTGCAAGCGGACAGGATTTGCGCCCGAGGAACACCTGGAATACCGGCTGGCGCAATGCGGCGGCCAGCGCGGGCAGATCGCCGCCCCAGACCGCCACCCCGAACACGCAATCCGTGCGGTAATCGCGGCTGGTCAGAACGGTGTTCAACCTGTCCTTTGCCGCGGCCTCGCGCAGGGCCTGCGGGCGCGACTGCGGGGATTTCACGGCCGCAGTCGGCACCGTCTGCACGGTATGGTAGTCGCGCAGATGCGCCGTTCGGCCAAAGCTTGCGATGGCAACGCCCAGGGCATCGAGGTCGGCAAAATCCTGATCCCGCCTGCGCCCGAGCGCCGCGCCCAACGTACCGATCACCGCAGACCGTCCGGGCAACCCGAGCGAGCCGCGCCTGTCATGGCCGCCGAACTCTCCCATGGCCCCGATCGCGGCGACCAGTTGAAAGATCAGGTATTCAGACATCTGCCTGGACGCTTCCCGCTGCGAATTCGGCAATCTCGGCAAGGCTCCCTTGCCCCCCGGTGACATCCATCACAGCCATCGCATCGCATGACGCACCGTAGGCACGGTCGATCCTTTCGGCCATTCCGGTCAAGGCATCGACACTGGCCCGTTCATCGGCCGCCACCGCCTTGTGAAAGGCGCCGGACAGGTCGCGTGGCTGCTGTGTGCCGCGCTCGACGCGAATGTATCCGGCACGCGGGTGGTGGGCGTGACTGTTTTGCTTACCCTTCGGCGTGGCCGTGGCCAGCGCCTGTGCAAGCGAGGCGATGCCCTTTGCCGCAAGGTCACGGTCGCCATTCAGGTTTTCAACCAACAGGTCCACATTCACACAGGCATAGAGATAATAGATACCCGACCCGAAGCCATGTTCGCCGATATGACCGGCACCGGCATCCTCGTCACGGGTTTTCAGGTCGTCGACCGCGGCAAACCAGTCGTCCTGCACCTGCGCGCGGTGGGTCGTGAAGGCATGGGCGACCTGCACGGCGGCGTCACGATTGTAGTCGGGGCTGTCGGCCAGCATTCGCCCGAACATGGCGATGTCCACCGCCCCGTCGGCGCGGCGCAGCACTGCCTTTTTCAACTCCTTGTCCGTGGGCAGGTCCTCGCCCGCCACGGCCCTGGCCGCCAGGTCGCGCGCCAGCGCCCATTCGTCGGGCGAGATGAAGGCCAGCGTCGTCGCATTGGTCGACTCCTTCTCCAGCTTGGAAAAGGCGGTGCCGATGTCGCTTGCGATCTTTTCGGCCTCTTTCTCTGCAACGCCCTGCCCGATCAGTTCGGTCTTCAGTTCCGTTGCCAGGCGACGGGTGCGCGTGCCCGTATGCCCCGCCAGATCCTGTGCGAAATAGCTGCTCTCGCGGATCGCGCGCTTCAGCGACTGCGACGAAATCCGCAGGCGCGGGCTGCCACCGATCAACGCCTGTTTCGGCCGCCCCTGATCGTCGCGGTTGGGATTGGACAGCGGATAGGTCGTCAGAAGGTGGAATTGGACAAAGGTCGTCATTGGGCAGGTTCCTCGGAAGTTTCGGTCACGGGCGCATCGGCCCCGTGATAGTCAAAGCACCAGCGGGTGCGGGTGGCGTCGGACCAGAACAGGATCGCCTCGCCCAGGTGGGCGACATTTGCCGCATGACCGACCATCGGCAGGGCACGACGCAGCGCGGTTTCCAGGTCTTCACCTTCGGAGTGGATCAGCCGCTCGAAGCGCAGCGCGGACATGACCGGCTCTTTCCCGCCAAGCCTGCGCGGCAGCGAGGCGCCGGTATGCTCGCGCACATGCGCCAGAACGCGCGCCAGCCGCGCAGCCCGCGGACCATCGCGGAGGTTCAGTTGCCCCGCCAGGTCATGCACCTCTTTCTGGCAGAGAACGGTCACGTCGTCCCCACGCCGCAGCCGGGCCGAAAGCCCCTTTTGCGCGCCGGTTTCCCGCTTGCCCAATTCACGCGACCACCAGCCGAGAATGATCTGCCCAGCTTGTTTTTCGTCTTCAGGCTCGCTCATGCCTCGGCCCCCTGTTTTTGCCTGGGTTTCGGATCGGGCGGTGTCAGATCCAACTTGTCCCACATTGCCCGGCCCTGTTTGCTGCGCCCATGGATCAGGGCGACAAGCATCCGGCGCTCTGCCACGATACGGGCGGCGCGTTCGATCCTGCCATCGGACAACCCAGGCAAGGCCAGCGCATCGAACTGGCGCAGCGCCTGCATTCCGATCGCACGCAGGAACCGGCCCGCGATGTCCGCCCCGTCGAAACCGTCCTGCGCCAGCGCGGCCAGGGCCTGCGTGAAATCACCCTCGGTCGTGGCCCAGAACTCATCAAGCTGCGCCTGGCGTGCATTGCCTTCCGCCGTGAGCACCGACACCGCCCGACGCAACCCCGAACCCACATTGTCTGCCGCTTCGATCAGGTCTTCGGCCTTCGATTGCGCGTCCGGGCCAATAGGCATCAACGGCAGCTCTGCCCACAGGAAATCCTTTGGTTTCATGTTATCCATCGCCCATCCGCCAACGATCATGCGTTTGGCCTGCTTGTCGAACCGGTCGAAAAATCCGTCGATACAGGAGGCCCGCAAACGCAACCCCTTGGCGCTCTGATCCGGGTTGCTCAGGACGATCCCGATCCAGTTGCGATACGGCAACTGCCCGCTTGCCGGATGGCGAGGCAACAGCTCCGCCCCTTCCTTCTGCCGGTAGTAAGGGGAAAGCGGATGCCGCCAGAGCGCATATTTTGTGCCATACGGTCGCTGAATCACTCCTGTTACCAGATCCTCGCCGACCAGGCGCAGCCTTCGCGGCATCCCAAAGAACGCCTCCACCGGATGCGATTGCGACGGCCCGACCGTCTGCCCGGTCTCCGATGTGCGTGCAGGCCGCATCCACGGCAAATCTTCCACCCTTGCGGGCTGCCCGAACGGCACATTGGCCCAGATCAGGTCCCACAACCCGGTTCCCGGATCGGCCAGCGTCACAAGCGGCCCTCCTCCGCGCATCGAGGTCCGGTTGCCCGCCCCGCCCGAGGGTGCGAATTGCTGAAAGGTATAAAGCGCCATCGCGGCCAAGGGCAGGTCGAGCGTTTCATACCGATCCCGATGCACCATCAGGTCTGCATTGTTCCTGGCCGTATTCCCGCCGGACGAGTCAATGAACAGCATGTCGGGACCGGAGGGCGCGCCGGACAAATCCTCAGGATCCTGCAGGAAACGCGGCCCGTCGCCCAATAGCTCGAATGCGTCGGCAAACGCCGCAAACTGCGCCTCAAGCTTCGCCGCATCGGGACGCCCCCGCGCCCAGTCGCGCAGATGTGCAGGCGGCGCGGCCATGAAAACCAGCCCGATCAGAAATTCATAGCAGGCAAGGTTAAGGTCGGCCCGCGGCCAGTCCGGCGCGGCAATCAGCGGGTCTGCCATCTGGTGCGGCGCAATGACCCGGCGCGACCCGTCAAGCAAACGGACGGGAATCCAAGCATCGGCGATCAGGTTGAGGGGCATACCACTCTCGTAAAATTAGTATCGGCGACGGAAGCATTTATTCAGGATTGTAGCCCTGCAACAAAAGCTGTTGTCAATACGAGTGCGGGAAGTTTTCAAGTCCGTTTGCAATATCTTTTCAAAACAGACAGTTTCAACTGGTTCCTAAGACCGACCTTCATCTCCGCTACTAGGAAAGACCGAAGATCAAACCAATTTCCCGATCATAGGACAACCCCTCGCAAATCGTGCCGTCCGCAGCGACCGGACACATTGTCAGACGCGCCTGCATCCAGTCCGGCCAGTCCTTTTTCGCCGCCATGATTTCGGGCGCTGTCTGATCCGGCAGCGGCAAGGCATTGACCCGCCTGGCCGCCGCACTGATTTCAGAGCGCTGGCGGCTGTCTACCGTCCAGGCATCCGCATCGAGAGGCAGCAGCCCGTGCTCCGTGCCGCGCGCCAGAACCAGAACATGCTGCTCGACACCCAGCCGCGTCGGGAAATCCGCATCGTCGGCAAACCCCTTGATCTGGCGATATGAAGCTGTGAGGTCGATCAGGTTCTGACGCGCATGATCGGTCCGCGCGAACCCCTGCCCGATGCGGTCGGCCTCGGCCCGCTTCAGCGGCTCCGGCAAATCGCCCCCCGAAAGCCCCTCTTCGATCAGATCGCGCAGACCGGCCGGCGCGTCGATCTGCCCGGCAGAAAACAAGGCGCGCGCCGCCCGCCATTGCTGATCCAGCGGATAGGTGAAGGCCCCGCGATCCAGAACATGCCGCAACCACAACGGATCGGACACCTGTCCGGGATCGGGTGAGACCACATGCAGCAGGGGCGCGGAACAAGGCCGGTGTGCGGCAGGCCGCCGGTCCATATGCCGCCAGAGCCGCCCCGCCCGCTGCACAAGCGCGGGGATGGGCGCCAGGTCCGAGACCATGACATCGAAATCCAGATCGAGCGAGCTTTCGACAACCTGCGTCGCCACCAGGACACGGCCCGGCCGGTCGCGCCGATCCTTGCCGTAAGTCTCGAGTACGTTTCGTTCGTGACGCATCCGGTCGCAAAGCGCGAAACGGGCATGAAGCAGATCCGCCCGGACACCACGCGCCCGCAGCATCCGCACCGCCTCGATCGCGTCGTCCACCGCGTTGCGCACCCACAACGCCGCCGCCCCCTGCGCAACGCTGTCCTGCAACAGGTCCAGCGCCGCTTCGGGCGCAGGCAGGCGCGCGACCCGCACCGGCCCGCGCGTATTGACGGAAGCGACATCGGTGACCTGCGCGTGCCCCGCGACGGTCAGCGCCGGGTAGGCGCGGCTTTCCGGCGGCGCACAACCGAAGGCATCGCAAAGTTTCGCGCGCAGATCGACCGGCATCGTTGCTGTCATCAGGATCGCCGAGCCGCCCATCCGGCGATGCAACCGCAACAGATGGCAAAGCTCTTCCGCCATATAGGGGTCTCCCATCTCGTGCACCTCGTCCACGATCAGGATCTTCCGGCTCAGGGCGAAATGGCGCAGCATGGCATGGCGCACCGGCAGTGCAGACAAAAGCGCCTGATCCACCGTGCCGACACCGACATTCGCCAGCAACGCCCGCCGCCGGTCATCGGCCAGCCAGTCGGTGCAGGCGGGCTGCGCAGGGCCGCGGGGTGCGCGGATCAGTTCCCGGAACCGGGCCGACATCCCTGCACGCCCATGCGCCAGCGCAAGGCTGGGGGCACCGTCATAAAGCCTGCCGACCAGATCGGCGGCACGGTCGAACATCGCATTGGCCGTGGCCATCGTGGGCAGCGCGAAGAACAGCCCCCTCCCCTTGCCCGCCTGCATCATGCGTTGCGCCAGGATCAGCGCGGCTTCCGTCTTGCCCGACCCTGTCTCATCCTCGATCAGGGCAAGCGCCGGCCCCTCCGGCAGGGCTATGTCCTGCGCGGCCAGTTGCATCGGCCGCAATGTCCAGTCGTCGGGTATGACCGGGATTTGCGACAGGTCGGGCAGGTCCAGACCTGCCAGCCTGACCGTCCGGGCGGCCTTCGCACGCGCCTGCCCGAGGTAGCCTTCGGCATCCGGCCCGGCTGCGACCGGCGGAAAGAAGACCGGGTTCGATCCCAGCCAGTCGGCCACGGCGATCAGCCCCGGCAGCCACCATGTCTGCGCTGCCACCTCTTCCCAGGGCAGATCGAAACGTGCACCCGGCCAGAGAGACATCAACGCTTCCGTCGCCTCCCGTGCATCTGCCTGGGCCTCTTTCCCAGCTGCGACGCGCATCTTGCCGAACTCTTCCTGAATTGGGGGGCGGCCATGATGACCGGCAATGGCGGCATAGAAATCGCGGCGGTCAAAGACATCCCCGGCGATGCCCGAGAGCAAATCGTCGAAATCACGCAACCAGACCTCGGTCACCTCCCAGTGGCGCCCCGCGCCTTGCCGCTTTCCCTCGCGCAGCATGTCACGGAAACTGGCGCTGATCTTGCCAAGGTCATGCAGGGCCGCCGCCAGCGCATACAATGCCTTGCGCTCGGCGGGCAGGTCCAGCGGCGCCAAAAGGCATTCCGCCACCGCTCCGACATCAATCATATGGTAAAACGCCGGATGCTCGATACCACCCTCGGGCGCGGATTTACCGGGCCAGTCCAAAACCCCCATCATTCCCTCCGACTCGCAACTCGTGACCATGCCGTCCCGGTCAGCCCTTCCCCCTTGTTTGGTGAAAGCGATTCCAATCCGCAATGCCTGCCTCCGACTCCCTTTCGATCATGGCGCCCGGAAACCGCCCGCCGCCAGGATTGGATTTCGGAGCGCGGGGACATTTCCGCTTCCGTGCCCCGCGTTGTCTCTTGAATATTGTTGCTATCCCTCACGCGCGCTGGCGAGGTTCTGCTGGTCGCGAGGGCTCAGGCCGTATCGGCGCTTGAAGGCCGTTGCGAAATGCGAGGGGTTGCGAAAGCCGGAGCGGCGCGCGATTTCGCTGATCGGATAGGCGATTGTCCGAGGTCGGGACAACTCGGCATGGGCCCGCTCGAGTCTGGCATCGCGCAGACAGGTGCAAACGCTCTGCCCCGCTTCCTCGAATATCTGGTGGAGATAGCGCACCGATATCCCTGCGGCTTCGGCGATGCTCTGCGGATCAAGGTCCGGGTCCTCCAGATGGGACCGGATGAAGGCAATGCTGCGGTGATAGAGTGCCCTGCGTGCCGCCTGCTTGTTGAGCGGGAGGGATTTCTCGCCCCGTTCGATGGAAAGCGCCAGCAGGTCCGCCAGATACCGGGTACAGACCTCGGCATCGAAACTGGATATCCCCTCGACTTCGTTCCACAGCCCCATGAAGAACCCGTGCGACAACCTGCTCACCCCCGAGGACACCTTGTAGGGAAACGATGTTTTCCGGCTCAGCCCCGACAGCCGCCGTCTCAACATCTCGCCCGGAATGACGAGGTTCAGCACCGCGGTGGGATCGCTATGCTTCCAGACGGACGGGCTGCGCAGATCGTAAAGGCCCAATTCTCCGGGGCGGACCGTCAACTCCCGGCTGTTCTGGGTAAGCTGGACCGCGCCTGAGAGAGAGGTGAACAGGACAAGATCATCCCGCTGGTCCTTCTCGACCTGCTTGTGCTGCCTGACCCCGAGCTGATTGCTGGCATGCACGCAGGCAAACCTGAAATCTTTTATATCGACGCATTTGACCTCTGCCGAGAACTGTCGGTCCGGGGAAAACCGGAGGTCATGGGACCCGAAGAGAGAGCTGATGATTTCCCTGTACGTGTCCTTGTCATTCGCGCTTCGGAGAGTCACTTCCCGCTTCATCGCGTGTTCTCCCTGTGCCGCAACCGAGATGCTGCTTTTGCGAGCGCCCGTGCCGCAATCGTTCATCGCCACCGCGCGTCAGGTCTGGCAGAGATCATGCCGGCCTCCGCCGGGATCGACATCTCTCTGTCCTCTCGGTTCGGATGGGAAAAGTAAAACACCTCGCATCACAACCGTCAACGCAGGATGGGAAAGGCAAAGCCCATCCGCTCACGCCCGCAGAGGGCGTGCAAAACAGGCAAGTCGCCCCGGGCAGGCGCCAAAACCGATAGCAAGGCGGTGCGCCGGCAGGTCTCTGCAACGCAATCCAGCCTCCCGGCCATTCATGGCATCCGCCCTGCGCCGAGGGCCATTCCGGCACACTGGCGACCCGGGCTCATAACCGCCGGGTCGCCGGGGCCGGGTGTCAGGCCCGTCGGGCGCCTACTGGTCTGCGTAATAGGCCGCGATCTCGTCGGCCGTCGTAAGCCATACGCCCTCGTGCCCCGCGATGTATTCAAGGGCTTTCACCAGATATTTGTGGCGGAACGGCTGGTTGATGATGAACGGATGCAGGCAAAGCGCCATCACCCGCCCGGTCTGTTCGCCGTCGGCATAGAGCTGGTCGAACTGGTCCACGACCATCTGATAGAACTGCTCGCCCGTCAGGCTCTTCCCAAGGAACATCGTCACGTCGTTCAGCTCGATCGAATAGGGAACCGAGATCATCCCCGGAATGTTCAGCGGGAACGGCTGATCGTCCGCGCACCAGTCGAGCAGATAGGTCAGGCCCAGTTCCCTGAGCAGGCGCGGGGTCTCGAATGTCTCCGTAAGCGCGGGCCCGAGCCAGCCCCGGACGTCCTGCCCTGTCGCCTCCGCGATGGTGCCGACCACGTCGGCAAGATAGGCCCGCTCCTCGTCGACGGTCATTCCTGCCTGGAAGATCGAGTTGTTCTTCCCGTGCGCCAGCCACGCCCACCCTCTTTCGCGTCCGGCCTCGATCACCTGCGGATAGAGCCGGCAGCAATCGGAATTGAGCAGGACGGTCGCCGGCAGCTTGAAGCGGTCGAGCGTCTCGATAAGGCGCCAGATGCCGACCCGCAGCGCATAGTCGCGCCAGCCGTAGTTGAGAGGGTCCGGCGCAAGGGCGGCCGTGCCCGGAAAGATGCTCGTCGAGGGTTTGTCGACCTCGTAATGTTCGATATTCAGCCCGGCATAGAAAGCCACGCGGGCGCCATCGGGCCAGGTGAGTTTGGGCCGCGAAACGATCGGGGAATAGTCGTAAAGTGTATTGTCCATTTTGTCCTCTCTGCGGTTTTCAGTCGTTTCTTGCGACACGTCGAACGAGCAAGCGGACCGCTCCCACTTTCCGGTGAATGCCCACCCTACCCGGCGGTGGCCGTAACCTGCGCGAGCTGTGCCACCGTGTCGTCAAGGCTCCTGACGTCGCCATACTTGGCCTGGATGTCGAACAGCGCCTGGGTATGGGCGGGCCGGGAGCGGTCGCCCACCGCCTCCTCCACGACGATGGGCCGGAAGCCGTATTGCACGGCGTCCACCGCGCTCGCCCGGACGCATCCGCTGGTCGTGCATCCGGTGATGATCAGGGTGTCGATCCGCCGCGACTGCAGCCGGGAGACGAGATCCGTTCCAAAGAAGCAGGAGGCATATTTCTTGTTGAAGACGGACGATCCCGGCCGCCTGCGCAACCGCGGATCGAGCTGCACCGCATCAGACCCCGTCTTCAGGTCGAACAGTCCGCTCATCTTGTTTCCCCACACGCCCGCATCGCGGCAATCCGCCTCCTCGTAGCTGACGATCGAGAAGAAGGCCGGCGCCGAGGCCGCGTCGGCAGCATCAAGAAGCGTATTGATATGCCCGATCTGCACGCTCAGATCCGCGCCCAGGGGCATATCCGGGTTCGTGAAGGCGTTCATGATGTCGATCACCAGAAGCGCGGGACGTTCCCCAAACCCCATCTCTCCGCCAAACCCCCGCTTGCGGAAGAACTCCAGTTCATCGTGGGACGTGTCACTCATCGGCCATTCTCCTGTTTCGATCTTCACAAGGCTCTGCACGGGGCGAATATCTGCACGCCGCGATCTTGCCTTTGAGCAGGCTTTCCATACTAGGTTTGAAAAGGGATCGTCCGGTCAAGCCATCCGGGGCCTTCATGCGCTGGCGGAAAGAAAACCACGCGCCGATGGAACAGACCCGCACCAGGCGCATCTGCACAAGGTAATTTTTTTGATCTGCAAGGTTACGGCGGAAAACCGGGCCATGCTCTCGAACTCATCGCCACCGGCAGGATGAGCGATGTCGATCAGCCCACCTGTTCCGGGAGGTTGCAGAAAATGAGCGACTCCTCTCCGACAAGTTTCTTGAGAGCATCCGGGTCGGTAATCTCGATGCCATTGGGGGAATCCTGCACGCCGTGATCCCTCAGTTTGGCGAGGTTACGAGACAGGCTTTCCGGCCGGATACCCAAGTAGCTGGCAACCAGGTGTTTCTCGAATGTCGGCTTCACAAGAAGGTGTTTTCCATGCGGTTTGGCATGGCGGATCAGGAAGCAGGCCAGACGTTGCAGGCTGTTCAATACCTTCATGCCTTCAAGTTGGCGCAGGAGGTGATCATTCCGCTCGAATGAATGGCCGAGGAGCACATCGTTGAAACTCGCGTCATTGCGCATCGCGCTGCGCAAGGAATGGTAGGGAACAGACAGGACAACGCAATCTGTTGCGGCTTCTGCGTCAACGCTTCTCGGAACCCTTCGAATACTGTCAGAGAAACCGAAAACCTCACCGGGCGCATGCAGGTTCAGGAGCGCCATTGAACCACTGGCCTGTACCCGCGAGACTTTGACCCACCCGGAAATAAGAACATACCCGCTGTTGGCAGGAGAACTATGCAGAAAGATATTGCTGCCACGCTTGTAGCTGCGCAACTGTGCGTAGCGGCCAAGGGCTTCACGCGTGGTCGGGGACGCCCGGGACATTACCGGACAGCGCACGGACGCCATCGCCAGATTCGGTTGCATTGATCATCTCCTGTTCGCCCGTCGATCTTCGGCGCAGCCAAGTGATCCCACTTTGACCCAGATCAAGTTGACCCGAACAGATCCCCCAATCCATGTGGACCGGTAGTCAAAGAGAAAATATCTGATCGCGTTTGCGTGCCTGCGCGGCAAAACGCTCCAGCGTCACATCGACGAACGTCGCCATCCAGCCAGCGATCCCAATCCTGCTTTCAGCAACATTCGCCCACCCTCTTCGCCGCCTTCACCCCACCACACGCGATGTCAGGGTCGGCCGCGCCCGGCGCGGCGACAGGCCGCCGAATTAAGGGGCATTCCCCTGCAAGGGTCTCTAACAGGGTTTTGCCCCTTAAACACATCCCTCGCCAACGCCGGTTTCGCCGCGTTTTCCGACGCGAACAAACCCAGGTGTAGAGCAAACGCATTCGCAGAGGTGTCCGGCGCCACCCCCAACAGAAGTATCGGCTGAAACAAATCTGACGAAAACGTTTTTGTTATATGTATCAGATAATTGGGCCTGCTTCCCCGGCTGCTGTCGGAACGCCTCAAATCTGCTGGCTTTGCTCCCTCGTAATCCTTTCACATCAATCATGGAGGATGGTTACATGCTAAGACGGACTTTCTTTGGCGCTGCTGCAAGCTTTGCGCTTGCTCTGACGGGCACCACCGCTGCAATGGCAGATGGTCATGGCAGCAAAATGGATATTGTGGACACCGCTGCAAGTGCCGGATCGTTCTCGACCCTGGTTACCGCCGTTCAGGCCGCTGGCCTGGTCGAAACCCTGAAAGGGGAAGGCCCGTTCACGGTATTCGCGCCAACGGACCAGGCCTTCGCCGCGCTTCCCGAGGGAACCGTTGAAACCTTGTTGATGCCCGAAAACCGCGATCAGCTCATTGCAGTTCTGACATATCACGTGGTTCCCGGCAAAGTCATGTCGTCCGATCTGGCCGGCAAGAAGCTCACTGCAGAAACGATCAATGGTCAGTCCGTCGAGATCAACGCGTTCAGCGGCGTCAAAGTCGACAACGCATCGGTCACAAAGGCGGACATCGAAGCGTCGAACGGTGTAATCCACGTGATCGACGCCGTCATCTTGCCGAAGTAGTCAAATGGTCATGAACCGGTACAAGGCCGCCCAGGGGCGGCCTTTTTATTGTTATTGGCGGAAGGGGTGGGATTCGAACCCACGGATGCTTGCACATCGCCGGTTTTCAAGACCGGTGCAATCGACCACTCTGCCACCCTTCCACAATACTCCTGCACAAGTTTTCAAGACCGGTGCATTCGACCACTCTGCCACTCCTCCGCGGGGACGTGCCGGCCGGTCCCGGTATGAGTCCGAAACGCATCATAGATCAAGGGGATTTTCGCCGATGGCATGCAGGACTCTTTTCTTGTGAGGCCGTTGACGCTAGACTTTCGCGCAAGCCGTGCCTTTTTGCGCGGCATGAGGCATGCAACGACCGGGCAAACCGGCATATCCGCGCGGGACGCCGCGCATAGGGCAGAGGGCAAGACATGAACATCACCACGATGGGCAGAACACCCGCAAGGACCGTATCCCGGCTGGCGGTCGGTACCGCCATGGCGCTGGCGCTGGCGGGCTGCGACGAGGCCGGGCAATTCAACCTTTTCCAGAAACGGCCCGCCGCCGAGGCCGAGGTGAACGCCGCCGCGCGCTCGGTCAAGCTGATCGAGCGCGACGTCGAGGCGCCAGACGTGTTCCAGGTCACCGAACCGGGGCTGTGGGACGGCCGCCCCTCGCTGGGCGGTGTCTGGGTCGCGCATCCCGACGTGGACCAGCCCGAGCGGGTCATCATCCGCAACACCAAAAACGACAAGTTCGTGATCGGCGCGCTGTTCCGGCGCGAGCGCGAAAACCCCGGCCCCGCGGTGCAGGTCTCGTCCGATGCGGCCGCCGCGCTCGACATGCTGGCCGGTCAGCCGATGGATCTCAACATCACCGCGCTGCGCCGCGAAGAGGTGCCTGCCGAGGCGCCGGAGGCCGCCGCCGGCACCGGCGAAACGCTCGACGCCCCGGCCGAGGTGGCGCAGACCACCCTGGCGCCCGCGGGCGAGGCGCCCGACGCCATCACCGCCGCCAGCGCCGCGATCGCCGCGGCCGAAACCGAACCCCGGGCCGAACCCGCCGTGGCCAGTGCCGCAGCGGTGCCGCCGCCCGTCCAGGCCTCCGCCCCGGCGCCCGCCCCGCGCGCGTCGGGCCTTGATAAACCGTATCTCCAGATCGGTATCTTCAGCGTGGAAACCAACGCCCGCAACACCGCGCAGTCGATGCGCACCGCGGGCATGGTGCCGACCGTGAAACAGCAGACGTCGAAGGGCAAGACCTTCTGGCGGGTGCTGGTCGGCCCCGCCACCAGCACGTCCGAGCGCGCGGCGCTGCTGAAGAAGATCAAGGCCAAGGGCTTCGAGGATGCCTATGCCGTGACCAACTGACAGGACCAGAAAGGACATCGCTGCCATGATCCGCATCGCCAAACGCGTTCTTGCCCCGCTTCTGGCGAGCCTGCTGCTTGCCCTGCCGGCGCAGGCTTTCGACACACGCGCCACGGCCGCCTTCGTGCTGGACATGAAGACCGGCACGATCCTGCTGTCGAAAAACGCCGACCGGCCCTTGCCCCCGGCCTCGATGTCCAAGCTGATGACGCTCTACATGGCGTTCGAGGCGGTGCGCGATGGCCGCCTGCGGCTTGAGGAAGAGCTGCCGGTGTCCAGCCACGCCATGAGCTATGGCGGCTCGACCATGTTCCTCGACACCACCGACCGCGTCAGCGTCGAGGATCTGCTGCGCGGGATCATCGTGCTGTCGGGCAACGACGCCTGCGCCGTCATCGCCGAAACCCTCAGCCCCGACGGCACCGAGGACGGGTTCGCCCGGCTCATGACGCAGCGCGCGCAGCAGATGGGCATGACCAATTCGACCTTCAGGAACTCGAACGGCTGGCCCGCCGAGGGCCATGTCATGTCGATGCGCGACCTGGCCCTGCTGGCCCGCCGCCTGATCGAGGATTTTCCCGATTTCTACCCGATGTTCGCCGAAGAGGAATTCGCCTTCGACGGCCGCGCGCCGCAGAACACGCGTAACCGCAACCCGCTTCTGGGGCTGGGAATCGGCGCCGACGGGCTCAAGACCGGGCACACGCAAGAGGCGGGGTATGGCCTTGTCGGTTCGGCCAAGCAGGGGGACCGCCGCATCGTCTTTGTCCTGTCCGGCCTGCCCAGCGTCCAGAACCGCGCCGAGGAAAGCCAGGCCATCGTCAACTGGGCCTTTCGCCAGTTCGCCGAACGCCGGCTTGCACAGGGCGGCGAACTGATCGCCGAGGCCAATGTCTGGATGGGGGCCGAGCCCAAGGTCGGGCTGGTGCCCGCCACGGACCTGACCGCGCTGGTGCCGGTCCTGGGCGGCGACGAGATCGAGGCCGAGGTGGTCTATACCGGGCCGATCCGCGCGCCCATCGAGAAGGGGCAGCAACTGGCCGAGCTGATCCTCGCCCCCGAGGGCCTGCCCGAAACCCGCATACCGCTGGTGGCCGACCGCGCCATCGAACGCGGCGGCTTCGTCTCGCGGATCACCACCGCCTCGTCCGTTCTGCTGCGCAAGCTGAACGAAGGGCCCGAGGGCGCGTTTTGACGCCTGCCCCCGCCACGCCCGCGCGGTTCATCAGCTTCGAAGGGATCGACGGGTCGGGCAAATCCACCCAGGCGCGGATGCTGGCCGACACGTTGCGCGCGCACGGGCATGACGTGGTGCTGACGCGCGAACCCGGCGGCAGCCCCGGCGCCGAGGAAATCCGCCGCCTCGTGCTCGAAGGCGACCCCGACCGCTGGTCGCCGGAAACCGAGATCCTGCTGTTCACCGCCGCCCGGCGCGATCACCTGGAACGCACGATCTGCCCCGCGCTGGACGCCGGGAAAATCGTGATCTGCGACCGTTTCGCCGACAGCACGCGGATGTACCAGGGCCTGCGTGGGCCGGGCCTGCGCGCGCAGGTCGACGCGCTGCACGACCTGATGATCGGGCAGGAACCCGACCTGACCGTGCTGGTCGACATGGACCCCGAAACCGGGCTGTCGCGCGCGCTGGGGCGCAATGGCGGCGAGGAACGGTTCGAAACCTTCGGGCAGGATCTGCAGGCGCGGATGCGCGCGGGCTTTCGCGACCTTGCAGCACAGCACCCCGACCGCATCGTCACGGTGAACGGCGCGCAGGATGTCGATGCGGTTGCGGCGGATGTGCTGACCGTCGTAGAACCGCGCCTGAGATGAGCGACAGCGACACGCCAGAACCCGACCGCATCGACGGCGCCCCCCACCCCCGCGAAACCGCGCGGGTGATCGGGCAGAATGCGGCCCAGCGCGCCTTCCTCGACAGCTACAATTCCGGCCGGCTGCACCATGGCTGGCTGCTGACCGGCCCGCGCGGCGTGGGCAAGGCGACGCTGGCCTGGGCCATCGCGCGCTTCCTGCTGGCCACCCCCGACGCGCAGGAGGACGGGCTGTTCGGCGCCCCGCCACCGCCCGCGTCGCTGGATGTCGATCCCGAACACCCGGTCGCCCGGCGCATCCTCGCGCGTTCGGAACCGGGGCTGTTTCACATCACCCGCACGGTCAACGAAAAGACGAAACGCCTGCGCGACCAGATCGTTGCGGACGACGTGCGCAGCCTCAACCGTTTCATGTCGCTCTCATCCGCCGATGGCGGGCGGCGTGTCGTCATCATCGACAGCGCCGACGAGATGAACACCCAGGCCGCCAACGCGCTGCTGAAAATGCTCGAAGAGCCGCCCGCGCGCACCACGCTTCTGCTGGTCAGCCACCAGCCCTCGCGCCTGCTGCCGACGATCCGCTCGCGCTGCCGCGAATTGCGGCTGTCGACGCTCTCGCCCGACGACATGGCGCTGGCACTGGCGCAGGCCGGGGCAGACACCCCCGCCGACACCGCCGCGCTGGCCGAGCTTGGCGCCGGCTCGGTGGGCGAGGCGGTGCGCCTGATCAATCTCGACGGGCTGAAGATCTATGCCGAGCTGGTGGCGCTCTATGCCACCCTGCCCCGGCTGGATCGCCAGCGCGCCCTGAAACTGGCCGAGGCCGCCGCCGCCCGCGGGGCCGAGGCGCGGCTGGATCTGCTGTTTCACCTCAACGACCTGCTGCTGACCCGGCTGGCGCGCGCCGGCGCAATGGGCCAGCCGCCCGCGACCGAGGCCGCACCGGGCGAGGCCGCCCTGCTCGCCCGCCTGTCCCCCGGCCCGCGGCAGGGCCGCGCCTGGGCGGAACTGGCGCAGACGATCAGCGCGCGGGTGGGCCATGCGCGGGCAGTCAACCTTGACCCCGTGGCCCTTGTCCTAGATACGGTTTTCAAGATTCAGCAAACCGCCGCGTGACGCGCGAAGGACGCTATGACCGACATACCCGAAATCACCGACAGCCATTGCCACCTGGATTTCCCCGACTTCGCGGATGAACTGCCCGACGTGATCGCGCGCGCCACCGACGCGGGCGTGACGCGCATGGTGACGATCTGCACGAAACTGCGGCTGGAACCGCAGGCCCGCGCGATTGCCGAGCAAAACCGCGCGGTTTTCTACGCCGCCGGCACCCACCCGATGAGCGCGGCCGAGGAACCCATGACCTCGGTGGACGAGCTGGTGCGCCTCTCGCAACACCCGAAATTCGTTGGGCTGGGCGAAACCGGGCTCGATTACCACTACACCGCCGACTCGGCCGAGGTGCAAAAGCAATCGCTGCGCATCCATATCCAGGCGGCGCAGGAAACCGGCCTGCCGCTGATCATCCACTCCCGCGCCGCCGACGATGACATGGCCGCCATCCTGACCGAAGGGTTCCGCGCCAAGCCCTATACTTGCGTCATGCATTGCTATTCCTCTGGCCCCGAACTGGCGCGCACCGCGCTGGAGCTGGGCTTTTACCTGTCGATGTCGGGCATCGGCACCTTCCCCAAATCGGCCGAGCTGCGCGACATCTTCGCCGCCGCGCCGGTCGACCGGGTGCTGGTGGAAACCGACGCGCCCTACCTTGCGCCGAAACCCTGTCGCGGCAAGCGCAACGAACCCGCCTATACCGTGCACACCGCGCAGGTCGCGGCCGGGCTTTACGGCATGGATTACGCCGAATTCGCCGCGCAGACGCAGGCGAATTTCGACCGGCTGTTCCGGAAGGCCGCCCGGTGGAGGGCCGCCGCCTGATGGCCGAGTTGCGCTTTACCATCCTGGGCTGCGGATCGTCCGGCGGGGTGCCCCGGCTTGGCGGGCACTGGGGCGATTGCGACCCCGCGAACCCCCGCAACATCCGCCGCCGCTGCTCGATGCTGGTCGAACGCGAAACCGGGGACGGCATCACCCGCGTGCTGATCGACACCTCGCCCGACCTGCGCAGCCAGTTGCTCGACGCCGGCGTGGGCGAGCTGGACGGCGTGATCTGGACGCATTCGCACGCCGACCACGTGCACGGGCTGGACGATCTGCGCATGATCGTCTTCAACATGCGCCGCCGCCTGCCCGTCTGGGCCGATGGCGACACCCAGAACGACCTGTTCTCGCGCTTCGGCTATGCCTTCATCCAGCCCGACGACAGCCCCTATCCCCCGATCCTCGACATGCACACGATCAAGGGCGACGTCACGATCGGGGGCGCGGGCGGCGCGATCACCCTGACCCCGTTCAAGGTCAATCACGGCGCGATCGACGCGCTGGGATTCCGGGTGGGCGACCTGGCCTACCTGCCCGATGTGGCGCGGATCTACGACGATGCCTGGCCGATGCTGCAGGGGCTGGATTGCTGGGTGCTCGACGCGCTGCGCCGCACGCCGCATCCCACCCATTCGCACCTGGAACAATCGCTCGACTGGATCGCACAGGCCGCCCCCCGGCGCGCGGTGCTGACCAACATGCATATCGACCTCGATTACCAGACGGTCGCCGACGAAACCCCCGATCACATCACCCCCGCCTATGACGGCATGGTGATCCGATACGCGGTCTGACCCGATGCGCGCGCCCGCCCCTTCATCTTGCCCGAAATACTCCCGCCGGAGGCGTCCTGCCCGTGCCGCCGGCGCGACGGTGCGGTAATGCAGGCGCTGCTCGATATCATCCTGCCGGTCTTTGCCGTGGTGGGCTTCGGCTATGTCGCGGTCTGGCGCGGTTTCCTCGGCAACGGCACCATCGACGGGCTGATGGTGTTTACCCAGAATTTCGCCATCCCCGTCCTGCTGTTCAAGGCGATCTCGACCCTCGACCTCGGCCAGAGCTTCGACCTCGAGCTGCTGCTCAGCTTCTATACCGGCTCGGTCACCGGGTTCACCGTGGGGCTGCTGGGCGGGCGCTACCTGTTCGGGCGCGACTGGGAGGATGCGGTCGCCATCGGCTTTACCTGCCTGTTCGCCAATTCGCTGATGCTGGGCCTTGCGATGACCGAACGCGCCTATGGCCCCGACGCGCTGCAGGCCAACTATGCCATCGTCGCGCTGCATTCGCCGTTCTGCTTCGGCATCGGCATCACCGCGATGGAGATCGCCCGCGCCCGCGGCGCCCCTGCCCGCGCGCTGCCCGGCAAGGTGCTGCGCGCGATGTTCCGCAACGCGCTGGTGATCGGCATAGTGCTGGGTTTTGCCGTCAACCTGGGTGGCGTGCCGCTGCCCGGTGCGCTGACCGGCGCGCTGGACATGATCGTGCGCGCGGCCATTCCCTGCGCGCTGTTCGGCATGGGCGGCGTGCTTTACCGTTATCGCCCCGACGGCGATTTCCGCATCATCGCCTATGTCTGCGCGGTCTCGCTGCTGCTGCATCCCGCGATCACCTGGACGTTGGGCACGCTGACCGAGCTGTCGACCGACGCGCTGCGCTCGGCGGTGCTGACCGCGTCGATGGCGCCGGGGGTCACCGCCTATGTCTTTGCCAACATGTATGGCCGCGCGCAGCGGGTGGCGGCCTCGTCGGTGCTGATCGCCACGGTGCTGTCGGTGGGCACGATCTGGCTCTGGCTGGATATCCTGCCCTGAAGCCGTTGCAAGCCATCACATTTCCGCCGATCGCCGAAATCCCGATGGTCCTTGGCGCGCGCAGGTTCTATGCTGCGAACCATGGGACCGAACCGGGGGCGGGAACAGAATTTCGTGGGCAGATTTCGCTGCATTCCTTGGCTGATGTCGCTGGCATTGACAGTTGGCCCGATACCGTCCGCGCAGGCGTTCGAACGGCTGAGCCTGTCGCTTGACGGGGCGCAGAACGAGGATCTCCAGGACGACCTGAACGCCGCCTCGGTGCTGCGCGCCGCCCGGCGCGAGGGAACCGAGGCGCCGCAGGACGTGCTGTCGGCGGCGCTGAGCGACTATGCCCGCCTGCTCGAAGTGCTTTATGCGCAGGGCTATTACAGCGGCCGGATCTCGATCCGCATCGACGGGCGCGAGGCCGCGCTGATCCCGCCGCTGGAAACGCCCGCGCGGATCGGCACGGTGGCCATCCGCGTCGATCCGGGGCGGCCGTTCCGTTTCGGCACCGCCAGCATCGCACCGCGCGCGCCCGGCAGCACCCCGCCGCCCGAGTTCCGCACCGGCGAACGGGCCCGGTCGCTGGTGGTGCAGGACGCGGTGCAGGGCGCGGTCGGCGACTGGCGCAGCGCCGGATACGCCAAGGCCGCGGTTGCCGGGCAGCAGATCACCGCCAACCATGCGACCCGCCGGCTGGATGCCCGCGTCACGCTGGCCCCCGGCCCGCATGTCACCTTCGGCCGGTTGCAGGTGCAGCCGGGCAGCCGGGTCAGCACCCGCCGCGTGCGCAAGATCGCCGGCCTGCCCGAGGGCGAGCCGTTTTCGCCCGAGGCGCTGGACCGCGCGGCCCAGCGGCTGCGGCGCACCGGCGCCTTCCGCTCGGTCGAGCTGGCCGAGGGCACGGTGGTGCCCCCGGAAAACCGCATGGACGTCACCGCGCGGCTGGTCGACGAAAGGCCCCGCCGCTTCGGCGCGGGCGCCGAGCTGAGCAGCTTCGAGGGGCTGCGGCTGAGCGCCTTCTGGCTGCACCGCAACCTGCTGGGCGGGGCCGAGCGGCTGCGCATCGAGGGCGAGGTCGCGGGCATCGGCGGGCAGACCGGCGGCACCGACTACCGGCTTGGCGTGCGCGGCGAGCGCCCGGCCAGCTACGGCCCCGACACCAGCTTCTGGTTCGAGGGCGAGATCGAGCGCCTGGACGAGCCCGATTACTTCACCGACCGCGCCAGCATCACCGTGGGCGCGCATCACATCTTTTCCGACACGCTGAGCGCCGATCTGGGCCTGGGGCTGGAAACCGAGGAAACCCGCGACGATTTCGGCACGCGCGATTTCACCCTCGTCACCCTGCCCGTCGACCTGACCTGGGACCGCCGCGACGACATCCTGAACCCCACGAGCGGCACCTTCCTGAATGCCGACATCACGCCGTTCTACGCGCTCAAGGGGGCCGATGACGGGGCGCGCATCACCTTCGACGCCCGCGGCTATCGCGCGCTGGACGAAGAGGCGCGTTTCGTGCTGGCCGGGCGGCTGCAATTCGGCAGCGTGCTGGGCGCGGGGATCGACAAGACGCCGCCGCGTTTCCTGTTCCATTCGGGCGGCGGCGGCACCGTGCGCGGCCAGCCCTACCAGTCGCTGGGGATCGAGATCGGCGGCAACGAAACCGGCGGGCGCAGTTTCCTGGGCGTGTCGGGCGAGTTGCGCGCGCGGGTCAGCGACGCGATCAGCATCGTGGGCTTTGCCGATGCGGGTTACATCGGGGCCGAGGAATTCTATGACGGCTCGGGCGAATGGCACGCGGGTGCCGGGCTGGGCCTGCGTTACGACACGATCGTGGGGCCGATCCGGCTGGACGTGGCGGCGCCGGTCTCGGGCGATACCGGCGAGGGCGTGCAGATCTATATCGGGATCGGGCAGGCGTTTTGAGGGCGCAGCGCACATATCGGCGAAACCGCGCGGTCCGGGCGCTGTTCTGCGCGGTTTTTGCGGTGCTGCTGTGGCCCGCCACGGCCCCGGCGCAGGACGAATCCGCGCGCGATCGCGGCATCCTGCAGGCCTTTCTCGAAGACAACCTGTCCGGCGCGGGCCGCACCGTGCGGATCGAGGGGTTCGAAGGCGCCTTGTCGGGCCGCGCCACCATCGACGAGCTGACCATTGCGGATGCCGATGGCGTGTGGCTGACCCTGCGCGACGCGGTGCTGGACTGGAACCGCGGCGCGCTGCTGTCGGGGCGGCTGGAGGTGGCCGAACTGTCGGCGGCCGAACTGCTGATCCCGCGCGCGCCCCGCACCGAACCCGCGCCGCCCTCGCCCACCGCCGGCGGCGGCTTTGCCCTGCCCGAACTGCCGGTGGCGATCAATGTCGAGGAACTGGCGCTCGACCGGGTGGAGCTGGGCGCGGCACTGTTCGGGCAGGCGGCAGTGGTCGCGCTGGAAGGCAATGCCGCGCTGTCGGGCGGCGAGGGCGAGGCCGAACTGCGCCTGACCCGGCTCGACGGGCCCGAGGGGCTACTGGAACTGACCGGCGGCTATGCCAACGAAACCCGGAACCTGGCTCTGTCGCTGCTGGTCCGCGAAGGGCCCGACGGCATCGCCGCCACCCTGATGGACCTGCCCGGCAAGCCGTCGCTGGACCTGCGCATCGCGGGCGAAGACCCGATCGACGATTTCCGCGCCGAGATCGGCCTTGCCACCGATGGCGAGGAACGGCTGGCCGGGACGGTCGAACTGGTCACCACGCAGGACGACGCGGTGCAAGAGGGCGACATCCCCGCCCCCACCCGCCGGATCAGCGCCGATCTGAGCGGCGATATCGCCCCGGTCTTTGCCCCGCAGTATCGCGCCTTCTTCGGCCCGGAAATCGCGCTGCGCGTCGACGCGGTGCGGCAGCCCGACGGGCGGCGGTTGCTTGAGGCGCTGGAATTGAGCGCCCGCGCGATCCGGCTCAGCGGCAGCGGCGCCATCGCGGCGGATGGCTGGCCCGAACGGCTGGACCTGACCGGGCAGGTGGCCGACCCCGACGGTGGCGACGTGCAGGTGCCGCTGGGCGAGGATGGCCTGACGCTGGGGCAGGCCGACCTGCGGCTGGCCTATGACCGGGCCAGCGGCGACCGCTGGCAGTTGCGCGCCGAGGCGCGCGATGCCGTGCAATCCGACACCCGGATCGGCCTGCTGCAACTGGATGCCGGGGGCCGGCTGGCCCCGCCCGAGGGTGGCGGCGCGGGCGCATTCGGCGGCACCCTGCGCCTGTCTGCCGAGGGGCTGGCCCTGCCCGACCCGGCGCTGGAGCAGGCGGTGGGGGATGCGATCACCGGGCAGATGGGGTTCGACTGGGCCGAGGGCGCGCCGTTCTCGATCACCGGCCTGCGGCTGGCGGGGGCGGATTACGGGCTGACGGGCGATGCGCTGCTGCGCCTGCCCGAGGCCGGGCTGGACCTGCTGGCGGATGTCGACCTGCGGCTCGATGCGCAGAACCTGGCGCGGTTCGGCGCGCTGGCGGGGGTGCCGCTGGGCGGTCAGGCCGGGCTGCGCATCCGCGGCGATGCCGCCCCCGTCGCGGGCGAGGCCGACCTGGCGTTCGACGGCACCACGCGCGACCTGGCGCTGGGACAGCCGCGTATCGACCCGCTGTTGCAGGGCGACGGGCGGCTGCGGATGCGGGTGCGCCGCGACACCGAAGGCACGGAGATCGAGGGGCTGGAAATCGCCACCGCCCATGCCCGGATCGCCGCGAATGCGCGGCTTGGCGCCGAGACCGGCCAGTTCGACGTGACCGCCGCGCTGACCGACACCGCGCGCATCCAGCCGGGGCTGTCCGGGCCATCGCGGCTGCGCGCCGAGGGGCGCGGCACCGGCGGCGGCACGGATTGGGAGGTGACCGCCGAGGCCAGCCTGCCGGGGGATGCCACGCTGTCATGGCAGGGGCGGATCGCAGACCTTGACACCGCCGCGCAACTGGCCGGGCAGGCCGAAATGGAGATCGGCAGCCTGTCGCCCTATACCGCGCTGGCCGGGCGGCCGCTGGGCGGGGCGCTGTCGGCCACGGCGGATATCGACGCCGCGCTCGACACCCTGTCGGGCACGATCGGCCTGCAGGCCAGCAGCCGCGACCTGACGCTGGGCCACCCCTATGCCGACCTGCTGCTGCGCGGCGAGGGCGATTTGCAGACGGGCCTGCGCCGCGACCGCGCGGGGCGGATCAGCGTCGAGGACCTGCAACTGACCACCCCGGCCCTGACGCTCGAGGCCGATGGCGAGATGACCGACACCGACCAACGCGTGACGGCATCGCTGCGGCTGGCCGATGGCGGCATATTCGCGCCGGAACTGTCGGGGCCGATACAGATCGGCGGCCGCGCCATGCGCGGGTCGGGCGACTGGCGCCTTGGCGTGACCGGCACCGCGGCGGGCGGGGCCACGCTGGCGGTAAGCGGCGATGTCGCGCCGGATTTCAGCCGCGCCGCACTGGCGATGACGGGACGCGCGCCGCTGGGGCTGGCCAACGAACGGCTGCGCCCGCGCGCCATCAGCGGGATCGCCGCCTACGACCTGCAGCTGGACGGGCCGCTGGCGCTGTCCTCGCTGTCGGGCCGGATCAGCACCGCCGGCGCCCGCCTGACCCTGCCGGAGCTGAACCTGGCGCTGGAGGGGATCGACACGCAGGTGTCGCTGGCCTCGGGGCGTGCGCAGATCACCGCAGGCGCGGCGGTCTCCAGCGGCGGGCGGCTGGACGTGACCGGCGGCCTGGGCCTGTCGGCGCCGTTCCCGGCCGACCTGCGCGTCGTCGCGCAGGAGGTCGGGCTACGCGAGGCGCGGCTTTACGAAACCTCGGCGAGCGGCGAGATCACCGTGACCGGCCCGCTGACCGGCGGCGCGCGGATCGCGGGCCTGCTGGAGCTGGGGCCTGCCGAGCTGCGGGTGCCGGCCTCGTCCGGTGTGGGCTATGCCGGGCTGCCGGGGCTGCGCCACGTGAACGAACCGGCGGCGGTGCGGCAGGTGCGGCAATGGGCGGGGATCGTCGAAGAGCCGGGCAACGGCGTGGGCGCGGGCGGCGGCGCGGCCTATCCTGTCGACCTGACGATCCGCGCGCCATCGCGCATCTTCGTGCGCGGGCGCGGGCTGGATGCGGAACTGGGCGGGCAGTTGCGTCTGCTGGGCACCACCGCGGCGCTGGTGCCGCAGGGCCGGTTCGAACTGGTGCGCGGGCGGCTCGACATCCTGGGCCAGCGGCTGACGCTGGACGAAGGCGTGCTGCAGTTGCAGGGCTCGTTCGATGCCTTCATCCGCTTTTCCGCCACCACCCAGACCGATGACGTCACGATCACGATTGCCATCGAAGGCCCGGCCAGCGCGCCCGAGCTTTCGCTGACCTCGGCCCCCGAACTGCCCGAGGACGAGGTTCTGTCGCAGCTTCTGTTCGGGCGCGACCTGACCGAGATTTCACCGCTGCAGGCGGTGCAACTGGCCAACGCGCTGGCGGTGCTGTCGGGGCGCAGCGGGCTGGGCATGGGCGGACGGCTGCGGGAATCGCTGGCGCTGGACGACCTGGACATCGGCACCGACGCCGACGGCAATGTCGAGGCGCGCGCGGGGAAATACCTGTCGGAAAACATCTATTCCGACGTGGTGGTGAATGGCGAGGGTGAGACCGACATCAACCTGAACCTCGAACTCAGCCCCAGCGTCACCGTGCGCGGGCGGCTGGGATCGGACGGCGATACCGGGCTGGGCATCTATTACGAGCGCGATTACTGAGCGCCGGGTATATTCCCGGGTGCCATAAACATGCAAAACCCGCGCGGTTTTCCGACGAAACCGCGCGGTTTCCGGGCAAAGCCGCCGCTCACGGACCCGTCCGGGCGCGATCTGCGGGCGCGGGACACCCGATTGCCAACAGGCGCGTGCGGGGATAGACTGGTCGTCCCCTCGTCCTTCGGAGGCGTCATTGTCCACAACCATCAGGCTCGCCATCGGGAGCATCCTTGTCGGCGCCCTCGTTCTGGCCATCAAGGGTCTGGCATGGTGGCTGACGGGATCGGTGGCCCTTTTCTCCGACGCCCTGGAAAGCACCGTCAATATGGCGACCGCTATCGCTGCGCTTATCGCGATCCGCGTGGCGGCAAGGCCGGCCGATGCCTCGCACCCCTATGGCCACCACAAGGCCGAGTTCTTCAGCGCCGTGCTCGAAGGGGTGATGATCATCATCGCGGCGCTGCTGATCCTGCGCGAGGCCTACGAGGGGTTCCTGAATCCCGTGGCGCTGGACCTGCCCGTCGAGGGGTTGCTGATCAACGGCGCAGCGACGGTGATAAACGCGGTCTGGGCCTGGGTTCTGATCAGCCGCGGACGCATCGCCCGCTCGCCGGCACTGGTCGCGGACGGCCAGCATCTTTTCACGGATGTCGTGACCTCGGTCGGCGTCGCGCTCGGTGTGCTTCTTGCCGTCGTGACCGGCTGGTGGGTGCTCGATCCGCTTATGGCCGCCCTCGTTGCGGTGAACATCCTCTGGTCCGGGTCAAAGGTCGTGCGGGAATCGCTCAGCGGCCTGATGGACGAGGCCGTTTCGCAGGAGACGCTCGACACCGTGCGCGCCATCATTTCCACCGAGGCGAACGGCGCGGTCGAGGCGCACGACCTTCGGACCCGGCACGCCGGCCAGGCGACCTTCATCGACTTCCATCTCGTCGTGCCCGGCGAGACGACGGTGTTCGACGCGCATGAGATCTGCGACCGTGTCGAAGCCGCGCTGAAGAAGGCCATCGAGGGTGCCCGGATCACCATCCATGTCGAGCCGGAGCACAAGCAGAAGCATTCCGGCATCGTCGTGCTCGACTGACCCCGGCCGCGCATCTGTCGCAGGTGTTGACCGGGACACGACTTCGGGCCTGCGCAGCGTTCATTCCGTGGAACTGGCGGGGGAACATCCCGGATTACGGCAAATGGCAGCTTCGCCCCCGCAAACCTGAGATCTGGCAGATTGTGCCCGATGACTGTCTTGCGCCCTGCCCCCCCCTTCCGAATGGTCCGCAACAGAGGGGCATCGCAGGTCGAAACGCGCGCTTTTCGAGAAACAGCATGAAAGCAAGCAACCACGCAGCGAAATCACCAATGTCAATCTTGAAAGTTGAAAATTTTCCATCTTCCATTTTTTTCTCTTGGATACTTAAAGGAGAATAGACAATGCAAAAAATTTTCATGCTTGCCGGTGTCGGCTTGCTTACCACTGCATGCGTTCAGGCGACGACCGAGATGGACCCTTTGACAGCCGCGATCTCGGGGAAATCGATCGTGGCAGGAAGTGGTGCAGTGGTGAACGTCGCTCCTAATGGGTCACTTACCGGGACTCTGCCCAACGGAACGGAGCTTGAAGGTGCATGGACCGTAAGGGATGGCGATTTTTGTCGAACGCTTACGGCACCGGACAACCTTGCCGGCACAAAATGCCAGGAAGCCGAACTCGGGGACGGGACAGTAACGCTGACGGACGCAGATGGCACATCCACTTTGTGGACCATCCAATAGGGACGACTGACACAGTCGCCCCTGACAAGGATCAGGTTTGCGAGCCGGCAACTCTATGGTTGCCGGCTCGATTGTTCTGCACGGTTTTCAAGGAACGACCCGCGCTTTCTTTGCTTCATCGGGTCAAAGCGGTTCGTTGAACGAACAGCCAGGGCCAGAGCACCCATGTGGCGCAAAACACTCGAAACTGACAGGTCGCGCAGAGAATTTCTGAATGTTTCAGATTTTTCGGACGTCTGCTTCGTCGGCAAACCAATTGTTTGACCGATTTCACCCACTGACGGCTTCCGCCCTGCCCCTTACGAACGGTCCGAAACCGAAGGGCATCGCAGGGCCGCGGCCGTGCGATGCCCGGGCCGCTGCGCGGCCGGTCCGGGCTGGGTGCATCGTTCGACCGGCGCCGCTCCGCCCGCCCACTCTGCCGCGTCACTCACCGGCGCGGGCGGCGGCGCGGGCGATGACCAGTTCCTCGTTCGTGGGGATAACCAGCACCCGCACGCGGCTGAAATCGCTGCTGATGACGGTTTCGTTGCGCGCGTTCGCCTCTTCGTCGATCTCGATGCCGATCCAGCCCATGCCGGTGCAGACCTCGTGGCGGATATGGGCCGAGTTCTCACCAATCCCGCCGGTGAACACCACCGCGTCCAGCCCGTCGAGCGCGGCGGCCAGCCCGCCCAGTTCGCGGCGGATGCGGAAGGTGAAATAGTCGATCGCCTGCCGCGCGCGCGGGTCGCCCGACGCCTCGAGCGTGCGCATGTCGTGGCTGATCCCCGACAGGCCCAGCAGGCCGGACTGCCTGTAGAGAAGGTCGGAAATCTCGGGGGCGCTCATCCCCTCCTGCTCCATCAGGTAGAGCAGCACGCCGGGGTCGAGCTGCCCCGAGCGCGTGCCCATCGGCAGCCCGTCGAGCGCCGAAAACCCCATCGTCGAGGCCAGCGAACGCCCCGCCAGCATCCCGCACATCGACGCGCCGTTACCCAGATGCGCCACCACCACCCGCCCGGCATGGAGCGTCGGCGCCATCTGCCGCAGCGCGCCCGAGATGTAATCGTAGCTGAGCCCGTGAAACCCGTAGCGGCGCACGCCCTTGTCGTAATAGGCGCGCGGCAGGGCGAAGGTGTCGTTGACGAAGGGATGCGCGCGGTGAAAGGCGGTGTCGAAACAGGCGACCTGCCGGGCCTGCGGAAACTCGGCCATCGCGGCCTGCACACCGGCCAGGTTGTGCGGCTGGTGCAGCGGCGCGAAGGGCACCAGCCTTTGCAGCCGCGTAATCACGTCAGGGGTCAGTTCGACCGGGTCGGCGAAATCGCGGCCGCCATGCACGATGCGGTGGCCCACCGCCACCACCTGCGCGTCGGGAAAGCGCGCCTCGATCTCGGCCAGGGCGGCGTGCAGCGCGCCGTGATGGTCGCGCGCCTGTTCGGGCGGCAGGTCAAGGTCGAGCATCCGTTCGCCCGCGGCGTTGCGCAGGCCCAGCCGTGCCGCGCCGCCGATCCGGTCGACCAGCCCGGTGGCCAGCGCCTGCGGGTCGGCCCCTGCGTCGAACAGCCCGAATTTCAGCGAGGACGACCCCGCGTTCAAAACCAGCACATGCGCCATCATACGCCCCCGGCCAGGCGGAAATGGTGCAGAGCCGCCACCGCGCAGGAGGCCAGCCGCGCCATGTCGCCATCGGCCCGGCTGTTGAGGATGATCGGCACCCGCGCGCCCAGCACCAGCCCCGCGGCCTCGGCATGGCTGATGAAGGCCAGTTGCTTGGCCAGCATGTTGCCCGCGTCGATATCGGGCACCACCAGCACCTCGGCCCGGCCCGCCACCGGCGAGGTCAGCCCCTTGGTGCGCGCCGCCGCGATATCCACGGCGTTGTCCATCGCCAGCGGCCCCTCGACCAGCCCGCCGGTGATCTGGCCGCGCTCGGCCATCTTCGACAGCAGCGCCGCGTCGATCGAGGACGGGATGTCGGGATTGACCGTCTCGACCGCCGACAGCACGCCGACCTTGGGTTCGTCGATACCGACCGACAGCGCAAGGTCGATGGCGTTCTGCACGATATCGACCTTGGTTTTCAGGTCGGGCGCGATGTTGATCGCGGCATCGGTCACCAGCAGCGGATGCGCGAGGCCCGGCACATCCATCACGAAGACATGGGTGAACCGGCGCCCCGCGCGCAGGCCCGACTGCTTGTCCAGCGTCGCGCGCAGCAATTGATCGGTGTGCAGGTGCCCCTTCATCAAGGCCTGCGCGCGGCCCTCGTTCACCAGCGCCACGGCGCGGCGGGCGGCCATGTCGTGATCGGGCACGTCGACAACGTCGACGCCCGCAAGGTCGGCCCCCGTTTCGGTGGCGCAGGCGGCGATCTTGCGGGCATCGCCCACCAGGATCGGCTCGATCAGCGTATGATCCCGCGCCAGCAGCGCGCCGCCCAGCGAATTGGGTTCCTCGGGGCAGATCACGGCGGTGACCAGCGCGGGCAGCGGTGCGGCCCTTTTCAGCAGTTTCTCGAAATGGCGGTGGCGCTGCACGATCAGGCCGGGCAGGTCGTGGCTGGAATAGCTGATCTTGCGGCGCGGCGCCTCGACCTCGGCCACGCCGGACAGGATCAGGGCGTCGTCACCGATGCGCCGCACCTCGGTCGCCAGCGTCACGGTGCAGGTCTTTTCGTTCTTGTCGGTCACGGTGACGCGGCTGAGCAGCTCGTCCCCGGCATGGGCGCGGCTGTGAAAGACAAGGCTTTGCGCGCGGTAAAGCGTGCCCGCCCCCGGCAGCAGGTTGCCCAGCACCGCCGAGACGAGCGCACCGACGAACATCCCCGGCGCCACCGCCTCGGGGACGCCATCGCCGTCGCCATCGACGTTGAACAGGTGCATCGGGTTGTGGTTGCCCGACACGTTGGCAAAGACCAGCAGGTCGTCCTGCGTGCACAGCCGGCGCAGTTCGCGGCTGTCGCCCACCTGCAATTCGTCGAAGGTGTGGTTTTCAATATGCATGGGCGGTCTCCGGCCGGGTAACGGGTATAAGCGGTAGCGGCTGCGCGCGCGATTGTCACCCTGCGCCATCTCCGTGACGTTGCGGCGACGGCGCGGCCTTGGCAGTTGCCGGGCGATCTGCCAAAGTCCGCGCCGGTGTGCGGGCGCAGGGAGCGGAAGGCATTGGCAGAACGGGCGGATTTCGGCAATGGGCGCGCGGGATGAGCGGCGTGTTGATGCGTCACGCGCTGCCCCATGCACGCGCCGGGCAGGCGATCGGCCTGCTGGGCGGGTCGTTCGACCCCGCGCATGAGGGCCACGCCCATATCACGCGCGAGGCATTGCGGCGCTTCGGCCTGGATGCCGTGTGGTGGCTGGTCAGCCCCGGCAACCCGTTGAAGGACGAAGGGCCCGCCGATATCGCGGCCCGCATCGCGCGGGCCCGCGAGGTGATGCAACATCCGCGCGTGACCGTCACCGATATCGAGGCGCGCACCGGGACGCGCTATACCGCCGAGACGCTGGGGGCGCTGACGCGGCTTTACCCCGGCGTGCGTTTCGTCTGGCTGATGGGGGCGGACAACCTGGCGCAGCTCGACCGCTGGCAGGACTGGCAGGAGATCATGGAGCATGTGCCGGTGGGCGTGCTCGCGCGGCCGGGGCAGCGGATATCCGCCCGCTCGTCCAAGGCGGCGCGCATCTATCGCGCCGCGAAACTGCCCGCGCGGGCATCGCACCGGCTGGCCTGGGGCGCGGCGCCGCGCTGGTGTTTCGTCAACGTGCCGATGGTGGACATCTCGTCAACGCGCATCCGCCGCTCGGGCGGCTGGCCGCATGCGGGGGCGTGAGGGGGGCTCACCCCGTATTGCGCACCATTCGGGAGGATCGGTGCAGAGTGTGGGGCCGCCAGCAGGAAAACAGACCAAAGATCTGATTTAGTGATATTTTCTTACGTCCAGACAGTTCGAAACAGAGGGCAGCGCAGGGCCGCGGTCGGGCGATCCGACCTTTGTGGTATGGCAGTTTATCGTGCCGCCACATCCTCCCTCAAACCGTGGCACTTGCGGCAGCCAATCGCCCGGCCGGGGGGCGGCCGTGCGATGCCCGGGCCGCTGCGCGGCTGTTCCGGGCGGGGTGTGACGTTCGGACGGTGGCTTTGTTCCGCGAAAGGGGTTGTCTGGCCGGTTTTGCCGGATGACGCCTGGAGTCCATTGTGGCCATTGGCGCGGAGAAGGGGTGCCGGTAATATGGCTGAGCGGCAATGACGGTGATCGAAATGCGTGTGGTTGAGCATCAGGGTATCAGGCTGACAACGGAAGCCTTTGGCGATCCGAATGATCCGCCGGTGCTTCTGGTTATGGGGGCCACCGCATCCATACTCGGCTGGCCCGATGAACTCTGCATCACGCTGGCCGAACGCGGACTCCATGTGATCCGTTACGATCATCGTGACACCGGCCAGTCGACGACAGTGCCACCGGGCGAAGCCACATATGCGGTGGAGGACTTGGCCGAAGATGCCATTGCCATCCTCGATGCCTACGGGATCGACAAGGCGCATCTGACCGGCATGTCGCTCGGCGGATACATCACGCAGATGCTGGCAGTCACGCAGCCGGAGCGCGTGGCCTCGCTGACCCTGATCGCATCCGAGCCGCTGGGTTGGGATGGCGCGGAACTGCCGCATATCTCCCAGGCATTTCTTGACCACTTCGGCACGCTTGCTTCTCTCGACTGGTCGGATCGCGGGGCCGTTGCGGATTTCCTGATCGAGAGCGAAAGGCTATGTGCCGGAGCAGGAGCGCCCTTCGATGAGGATCGCGAAAGGGCGCGCGTAGAGCGCGTAATGTCTCGAACCGACAGCCTGCCAAGCATGTTCAACCACGGCGCGCTTACCACCCGCGAGGACTGGACCGGACGGTTCCGGGAGATCGGTTGCCCCGTTCTGGTCATTCATGGCGCGGAGGACCCGATCCTGCCTGTCGAGAACGGGAGAGCCATTGCTGATGCCATACCCGGCGCATCGCTTACCGTTCTTGCCGGGACCGGACATGAGATACCCTTGATGGGAATCCCCGATATGGCAGAGCAGATCGCGGCTCATGTGCGAGGCTCGTGATTCTGACGTTGACGTAGCGCAATGACTGCTCCGTCCGCAGACCAGACGTCTGGTCGATTGTGCCCCCTAACGGCCCTGCCCCCTACTTCCAAATGGTTCGCAACACAGGACATCGCCCGGTCGGGGGGGCGGCTGTTCCGGGCAGGCGCATCGTTCATCCAACCTGAAAATGTGATCGTTGCCCGCTTGTCCGGCACGAAGCAGCAAGGCTAGTGTCTGGCCATGACGACCACGATCTCACGACGCTCTGTCCTGCTCGGCGCCGCGGCGGCGGGGCTTTTGCCCGCGGCCGCGCTGGCCGGTCCGCCCGCCACCTCGCTGCGTCCGGCGCTGCGCCCGGGCGATCATTTCCACAGGAAGATTCCCGAGGCGGCGAAGCTGATCGAGGCCGCGGGCCTCGGCGGGCAGGTCGGCTTTGCCGTGGCGGATGCGGCAACCGGGCTGATCCTGGAAACCCACGAGGCCACGACCGGCCTGCCCCCCGCCAGCGTCGCCAAGGCGATCACCGCGCTTTATGCGCTGGACCGGCTGGGGCCGGAACATCGCTTTGAAACACAGGTGCTGGCAACCGGGCCGATCGCCGGTGGCGTGCTGGAGGGCGACCTGGTGCTGGTGGGCGGCGGCGACCCGACGCTGGGCACCGACGCGCTGGCCGATCTTGCGCAGCAGATCAAGGCGGCGGGCCTGCGCGCGTTGCGGGGGCGGTTCCTGGTCTGGGGCGGCACGCTGCCCTTCGCGCGCGAGATCGACCCGGCGCAGCCCGCGCATGTGGGATACAACCCGGCGGTTTCCGGGCTGTCGCTGAATTTCAACCGGGTGCATTTCGAATGGCGCCGCCAGGGCGAAAGCTATGGCGTGACGATGGACGCCCGCTCCGAACGCTACCGCCCCGAGGTGCAGGTCGCGCGGATGACGGTCGTCGCCCGCGACATGCCGGTCTATACCTACGAGGATCAGGGCGGGCGCGACAGCTGGACGGTGGCGCAGGGCGCGCTTGGCAATGGCGGCGCGCGCTGGCTGCCGGTGCGGCGGCCCGCGCTTTATGCCGGCGAGGTGTTCCGCACCTTCGCCCGGTCGAACGGGATCGAACTGCCGCAGGAGCAGGAGGCCGACACCCTGCCCCCCGGCACGGTGCTGGCCCGCCACCAGAGCGTGCCGCTGCGCGAGATCCTGCGCGACATGCTGAAATACTCCACCAACATCACCGCCGAAATGGTCGGCATCGCCGCCAGCCAGTCGGGCGGGACGCGGATGCCGGACCTGCGCGCCTCGGCCACAGAGATGGGCCGCTGGGCGCGGCTGCGGATGGGGATGCAGGACGTGGGGTTCGTCGACCATTCGGGGCTGGGCGACGCCTCGGGGGTTACCGCCGGTGCGATGGTGCAGGCACTGACGCGGGCGGCGCAGGACAACCGGCTGCGCCCGCTTCTGAAGGAGGTCCGGCTGCGCGACGGGAACGGCGGCATCGCCCGCGACCACCCGATTTCGGTGGAGGCCAAGACCGGCACGCTGAATTTCGTAAGCTCACTGGCCGGTTACATGACGACGAAGGACGGCACCGAGCTGGCCTTTGCGATCTTCACCGCCGACGAGGACACCCGCGCCGCGATCCCCAGGGCCGAACGCGAACGCCCCCGCGGCGCCCGCGACTGGAACCGCCGCTCGAAGATCCTGCAACAGGCGCTGATCGAACGCTGGGGGGCGATGTACGGGGAATGAGGGGGGAGTGGCTGAGCGTATGTTGTGTGGACGGAGCCGCCGGTCGAACCTCGCGCCCCGCCCGGAACAGCCGCGCAGCGGCCCGGGCATCGCACGGCCGCCCCCCGGCCGGGCGGTTGGCAGCCGCAGGCACTTCACTTTGAGGGAGGATGTGGCGGCGCGATAAAGTGACAGCCACATAGGTTGGATCGCCCGACCGCGGCCGTGCCATGCCCTCTGTCGCGCTCAACGTGGCATGTCGGCTCAGGGCTCGATCCGGCCATTGTCTGCATACCGCATCAATGACTTCCGAGCGGACCTTTTCCACCGTTCGAAAGGATTGCCCGGGCCGCTGCGCGGCAGTTCCGGGCGGGTGTCAGACAGCGCCCGGCCACCTACAGCCCCGCGGGGAGCTTGGCGCGCATGGCCGCGCGTCGGTCGAACCGCTCGCCATCGGCGGTGAAGGTTCCGTCGCCGACGGCATGGAGCAGCCGCGTATCCCTCCGGTCGGGGTCGATATGGGCGGCGACGCCCCGAAGCAGCACCAGGTCGAGCCGTTCGACGATCTCCTCGACGCGGCATTCGATATTGGCGAGGCACTCGCCGATCAGCGGCGCCCCGACATGCTGCGCTGGCAAGGGGGTAAGGCCGAACCGGTCGAACTTGTCGGTATCGGCGCCCGAACACATCCCGACGCCGACGACCGTGTCGATCATGTCGGCGGTGGGAATGGCGAGCACGCATTCGCGGGTCTCGCTCAACCCATCCCAGGAATGGTTCCACGGCCCGGTGGTCAGCGCGAAGGTGGCGTCGAACCCACGAACCATCGTCCAGGTGATGGTCATGATGTTGGGTCGCGTCCCGTCATGGGTCGTGACCAGGACAACCGGCCCGGGTTCGATCAGGGTGAAGGCGTGGGACAGCGGCAGCGGGTCCATCGGTAGTGTCCTTTCGGTCATGGGCGCGCAGGCCCCTTGATGAAATCGCACGCCCCCTGACAGCTTCGGCGGGCAAAAGCGCCCTGCGCCGGCTTACCCCCGCATGTGCCTTGCCCGGCTGCCGCGTTCGATGGCGGCGGCGTGCAGGCGGTCGATATTCAGCTCATAGCGGATCTCTTCCAGAAGGCGCAGTTCGGCCTCTTCGATCGTGCCGTCGGCGGCGGCCACGTCGCAGGCCAGCGCGTAGGCGGTTTCGAACAGGTGCTCGGGCAGGTTGTCGCGCACCAGCCCGAAAAGCGCATCCAGCCCGTCCTCGACCGCAAACAGGTCGAACACCACCTGCGCCATCACGTTCATGCGGTCGATGTCGTATTCGGCGAAGATCGGCAGGTTGTTCACCGCCGACTGGATCTTGACCAGCTCCGAGGTGCGCATGTTTTCATCCGAGGCCGAAACCGCGATCATCACCGCCACGAGGCAGTCCTGCGGAGAGAGCGGATGGGGGATCTGGTCGGTCATCGGGGTTTCCTTGGACATGAGGCATGTTGCAGCGCAGAATATTGACTGTGACGGGCCGCTTCAATAGGAAGCGGCGGTCTGCCGCGCATTGGGCGCGGGACGGACGGATGGAGCCATAAAATGACCGACCTGCGCGACGCAGCCCTGAATTCCAAAGCCTGGCCTTTCGAAGAAGCGCGCAAGCTGGTCAAACGTTATGAAAAGGCGCCGCCCGAAAAGGGCCATGTGCTGTTCGAAACCGGCTATGGCCCGTCGGGCCTGCCGCATATCGGCACCTTCGGCGAGGTGTTGCGCACCACGATGATCCGCCGCGCGTTCGAGGTGATCTCGGACATCCCGACGCGGCTGATCTGTTTCTCGGACGACCTGGACGGGATGCGCAAGGTGCCCGACAACGTGCCCAACCCCGAGATGCTGCGCGAGCATCTGCAGCGCCCGCTGACCTCGGTCCCCGATCCGTTCGGGGAATACGACAGCTTCGGCGACCACAACAACGCGATGCTGCGGCGGTTCCTGGATACGTTCGGCTTCGAATACGAGTTCTATTCGGCGACCGAGTTCTACAATACCGGCCAGTTCGACGAGGTGCTGCTGCGCGCCGCGGAACGCTATGACGATATCATGGCGGTGATGCTGAAATCGCTGCGCGAAGAGCGTCAGCAGACCTATTCGATCTTCCTGCCGATCCACCCGGAAACCGGCCGCGTGCTTTATGTGCCGATGAAGCATGTGGATGCACAGGCGGGCACGATCACCTTCGACGACGATACCGGCCGGGAATGGACGCTGCCGGTGACGGGCGGCCAGGTGAAGCTGCAATGGAAACCCGATTTCGGCGCCCGCTGGGCCGCGCTGGACGTGGATTTCGAGATGTATGGCAAGGATCACAGCACCAACACGCCGATCTATGACCGCATCTGCGAGATCCTCGGCGGCAAGAAGCCCGAGCATTTCACCTACGAGCTGTTCCTGGACGAGAACGGCGAGAAGATCTCGAAATCCAAGGGCAACGGGCTGACGATCGACGAATGGCTGAGCTATGCCTCGACCGAAAGCCTGTCCTATTTCATGTACCAGAAGCCCAAGACGGCGAAACGGATGCATTTCGACGTGATCCCGCGGGCGGTGGACGAGTATCACCAGCAATTGCGCGCCTTCCCCGATCAGGACGCGGCGCAGCAACTGGCCAACCCGGTCTGGCATATCCATAACGGCAACCCGCCGGAAAGCCGGATGGTGGTGCCGTTCTCGATGCTGCTGAACCTGGCCTCGGTGTCCTCGGCCGAGGACAAGGACCGGATGTGGGGGTTCATCCGCCGCTATGCGCCCGAGGCGAGCCCCGAAACCCATCCCGACCTTGACCAGGCGGCGGGGTTCGCGGTGCGCTATTACAACGATTTCGTGAAACCGGCCAGGACCTATCGCGCGCCCACCGACCTGGAGCGCGAGGCGCTGGAGGATCTGCGCGACCGGCTGAAAGGCTGGGAGGGCGGGCTGGACGCGGAAGAGCTGCAAAGCCTGGTCTTTGCCGTGGGCCGCGACAGGTTCGACCCGCTGCGCGACTGGTTCAAGGCGCTGTACGAGGTGCTGCTGGGCGCCAGCCAGGGCCCGCGCTTCGGCGGGTTCATCGCGCTTTACGGGGTGGACGAGACCATCGCGCTGATCGACGCGGCACTGGCGGGCGAGCTGGCCGCCTGAGCCTTTCGGCCGGGCGGTGCCCTATGTTGCGAGCACCTGTTGAAACCACCGGGACAGGGTTGGTTTCCGCCATCATTGCACCAACGTCGCCTTGGGGGAGCGTTCAACAAAAGCCCATTCTTCTGAGAAAACCTGTATGTTGGCGCTGTTCCAGCACGAGTGATCCCGTTACGACAATCGGACTCCGAAAGGACACGCAGCATGATTGCCTACGTTACCGTCGGTGCTGATGACATCGCACGCGCGAAACGGTTTTACTCTGCATTCCTGCCCGCCCTCGATTACGAATTGAAGGAGGGGCCTGAAGGTCTGAGTTACGCGCTGCCCGTAAAACCGGGCCAGTCTCCTGTTCTGCCGGATTTCTACGTCAAACCAACCTTCGATGGACGCCCGGCCTCGGCCGGGAACGGCACCATGATCGCATTCGAGGCGCGCAGTCAAAAGCAGGTTCGTGAGCTTCACTCAGCCGCGCTTGCGGCGGGCGGATCGGACGAGGGCCAACCGGGTTTTCGTGACTCGTATGGACCGCACTTTTACGTCGGCTACCTGCGCGATCCTCAAGGCAACAAGATCGCACTGTTTTCCAACGATCCGAGCGAACCCGGACGCGACGGATGACATAGGTGACACGGGCGGCAAATGCCATTCGCCGCATTGCAGAGGATCGGTAAAACGGCGCTGCAAGCCTGCATCGCACAAAATCGGCCAGCCGTCCCCTTTCGCGTGACAAAGCCGCCGTTGGGGCGGTTTGCGACAAAGGACATCGCACGGCCGTGATCGGGCGATCCGACATTTGTGACTGGCAGTTTATCGTGCCGCCACTTCCTTCCTCGGACCGTGGCACTGGCGGCTGCCAATCGCCCGGCCGGGGGGCACCGTCACGGTGGTCTCAGCCTGCGTTAACCGACCATTGGTATTCCCTTTCGCCGATCACGCGGCCCAGGCGGTGCGCCGCGCTTACGTGGAAGGGGAACCGAATGAACAAGGCGATTACCGACGGGCTGGTCTTCATGCCGCCGGCCTTTGCGGAGGGGTTGCAGCACTGGTCGCGCGGCGACGGCACGCCGGGCTCGGACAGCTATGACGGGGCGGCGGACGCGGCGCTGGTGCCGGCGGATGCGGATTTCGGCGGCTGCCTTGAACTGCTCAAGACCCAGACCGTGCAAAAGCTGCGCTTTACCGGACAGACGCCCATTCTGCCGGGCTGCTACCTGCGCATCCGCGCGCGCGTCAAGGCGGTCAGCGGCAACCTGCCCTCGGTCCGCATCGCGGGCTGGGCGGGCACGGCGGGCGAGGCGCATCTGTCCGGCGTGACCGAAATCGGGCCGCAGGTGACGCTGCAGAGCTATGGCAAGGTGGCCGAGATCAGCGCCATCGTCGGCACGGGGCTGCGCGACGGGGTGGACATGGCCTGGGGCCGCGCGGCGATCTATGGCCATTTCGGGCTGGACCTGACCGGCCCGGTGGGCGGCGTGGTGCGGATCGACGATATCGAGATCGAGGATGTCACCGGCGTCTTCCTGCGCGACATGCTGGGCTGGGTCGATGTGCGCGATTTCGGGGCCGTGGGCGATGGCGTCACCGATGACAGCGCCGCCTTCGAGGCCGCGGATGCCGCCGCGGGCGGGTTGTCGGTGAAAGTGCCCGCGGGCACCTATCTGCTGGCCGACAGCGTGACCTTCGAAAACCGGGTCACCTTCGAGGGCCGGGTGGTGATGCCCGACGACAAGATCCTGTCGCTGACCCGTAATTTCGACCTGCCCGCCTATATCGACGCGTTCGGGGACGAGGTGCTGGCGTTCAGAAAGGCGTTTCAGGCGCTGCTGAACAATTCCGACCACGAAAGCCTGGACATGGGCGGGCGGCGGATCAGCGTGCACGGGCCGATCGACATGCAGGCGGCGGTGGCGAACCGCAGCGAATACGCCCAGCGCCGCCATATCCGCAACGGCCAGTTCTATGTCGAGCCGTCGCCGGACTGGGACACGCAGGTGATGACGAGCCAGGCCAGCTATTCGCCCGCCAACCCGCTGGAGCTGACCAACGTGGTCAACGTGGCCAACATCCCCGTGGGCGCGCTGGTCGAGGGCGGCGGCGTCGGGCGCGAGGTTTATGTGCGCGAAAAGAACATCGCCCAACAGCGCATCACCCTGTCGATGCCGCTTTACGATGCGGCGGGCACGCAGGCTTTTACCTTCCGCCGGTTCAAATACGTTCTGGATTTCAGCGGGTTCGAGAAACTGTCGAAATTCTCGATGTCGGATATCGAGTTCCAGTGCCGGGGCCGGGCCAGCGGCATCCTGCTGGCGCCCGCCGGGCTGATCTTTCAGGTGCGGGACTGTTTCTTTACCTCGCCGCTGGACCGCGCGATCACCAGCCCCGGGCTGGGATGCCAGGGGATGCTGGTGGACCGCTGCCAGTTCCTGTCGAACGAGACCGGGATGCGGGCGCAGGACCGCGTGTCGGTCGCGCTGAACGCCAATGCCAACGACGTCAAGCTGCGCGACAACCGCATCACCCAGTTCCGGCATTTCGCGGTGCTGGGCGGCACCAGCAGCATCATCCTCGGCAACCACTGGTTCCAGGGCGACGACGAGCCCGAGGGCGTGCGCACCGCCGGGCTGGTGCTGACCTCCACCCATAACCGCGCCACGATCACCGGGAACTATATCGACAACTGTTCGATCGAATGGTCGAACGAGCATGACCCCGACCCGGGCTTTGCCAGTGAATTCTCGTTCTCGGGGCTGAATGTCTCGGACAACATATTCCAGGCCATCGGGGTGGCGCCGTGGTTCCGGTTCTTCGTGGTCAAGCCGCATGGCGCGGGGCATTTCATCAGCGGGCTGAACATCTCGGGCAACGTCTTTCGCGCGATCCGGGGCGATATCGACCGGGTCGAGCATGTGGACACCTCCTTTGCCGATCTGGACTATACGCGGATGCGCAACATCACGGTGGCTGGCAACATGTTCAACTCGGTCGTGCAGGGGATCGTGAACCCGGCGGTCATCCTGCACGAACAGAACACGCTGGCCGAAACCTGGGCGGTGGATTGCGCGGGGCCCCTGCCCTTTGGCGGCCATGCGCAGACTGTCGAGGCGCTGGTGCCGCGTTCGAAAATAAAGAACGCCGCGAATGTCAGTCGCCACGAACTGCCTTACGTGAGCACCGAACAGGGCCCGGCGCGCGACCGGGTGACGCTGAGCTTTCCGCAGGCGGTGAGCGGGGTCTATGGCGTGAGCGTGCGGATGGACAACTGACGGGGGGCGCGCCGGGGTGTTGCGGCGACCCGTTGAAACCGCAACCCTGAGTCGGCATTTCCGGTGGAGCGTAACAGAAGGGCATCGCGCGGCCGCGGTCGGGCGATGCCCGGGCCGCTGCGCGGCCGGTCCGGGCGGGGTGCGTCGCTCAACTGGCAGCTTCGTCCGCCGACCCGGCATTCGGGATGACAGCCCCCGCACCGGGGCTCAGAACTCAAGCCAGACTGCCGCCTTCAGGCCGGTTTCGCGGTCGTCGCGCAAGCTCTGGCTGAGGCCAAGCTCCAGGCGCATCCGGTCCGACAGGGTGAAGGTCATCGAAGGGACCAGCCGCAGGAACGGTTCGTCGCCATATTGCAGCCCGCCCTGCAATTGCAGCAGCAGCTTGCGGTGTTCGTTGACGGACAGGCCCAGCGTCAGGTCGGCCTTGCCGTCGACGGCCAGCGTATCGACATGGATCTCGGCCACGGTATCGAGCGCGATCCACCCCGCGCGGCCGGCCCAGTCGAACCCCTTGCCGTAGCTCAGCCCGGGGCGCAGCACGTCATGGCCGGCGATCCGGCCCGCGCCAATCTCGACCGCGAAGCGGTGCCCCCAGCCCGGCGACCAGAGCGGCGCGCGCACGAACGCCACCGACTTGTCCTGCCCCGACACGCCGCGCCCGACATCGACCCCCAGCGTCAGCCTGTCGGTCATGCCCCATTCGCCGTAGATGCCGGAATAGGCGCCGCTGGGCAGCACGTAGCTGTAGCCGACGGCAAAGACGTTGCCCTTGCCGCGCGGCCACGCCCCGGCCAGAAGAGGCGGGGCGAGAGCCAGCCATAACATGATTGCCAGACGCAGCATCGCCCGCCTTCCCTTGCCGCGCGCCAGCGTGGTTCACGAAGGTAAACAGGCGGTTAACCATGCCGGGCAAAGGCACATCCGGCCGTGACGGCGGGTTTCATCGCAGCGGTGCCGGTCAGGCCCCGCCCAGCGCCAGCCAGCGCGCGGCAAGGATAACGATCACGTTCAGCAGGACCGAGACCCTGGCGATACGCTTGTATTTCCTGACCCGCCTGAGATCGCGCGGCATGGCTCCGCCGGCTGCGGCGCCAACGGCACCGGACCTTGCCCAGCCCCCCATGCGCAGCATGGTCCCGCGGTAGATCCCGAACACGGATTGCACCGCGGAGCCCCCGGGATTTTCCAGGATGCGCCTTGTCAGGACGGTGGCATAATCGTCCAGGCGGGCCTTGTCGGTCCTTGATCGCAGTTTCGTCGCGGCCGTCAGCAGATCGACCCCGTCTTCGTCGCATGCCCCGGGCGTGCCCAGCACTGACTGGTGATAGGCCCGTGCCGCCTGCCGCTTTACCGCCTTCTGGGTCTCGTTCCGGGTGGCCGATATCTGGCCGTCATGAACCGCGTAAGAGACCGCGGCGGTTGGGAAAAAGCAGCCTTTCACCTCGGTGCGCCGGCAATTGCGAAACAACCATTCGCAATCTATCCCGCCTTTCAGATCCTCGTCGAACGGGTCCGTCATCGCGGATTTGCGAAAGCTGAAGGCCGGAAACGGCATCGGCATCCCCAGCAGGGCGCGCGCTGTCAGAGAGGTCGGGGCGATCGCAAAGGGGGTCTGTTCGCGGATCGGTTCGTTCAGGTCGAAAATGCCGAACCCCGCCACCTGCAACGCGGGGTCCGCCGCGTATGCGCGCAGGGTCCAGTCGACGCGCTGCGGAACCGGGATGTCGTCGACATCGGCGATCAGGACGATATCGGTATCCACCTGCGCCAGCGCCCGGTTCAGCGCCGCACCGCGCCCCAGGCGGTTCGTGCGGATCAGGGTAAAGCCCTCGACCCCGTCGAACGCCTTTTGCGCCAGGTCGGCCGAACCGTCGTCGGAGCCGTCATCCAGAAAGACGATACGAAAGTTCGGGTTGGTCTGCCGTTTCCACGCAGCGGCATACTGGCCGATGAACCCGGCGCCATTGTAACAGGTGGTCAGCACCGTGGCCGCCGTATCGCCGGCCGTGTCGCGGGGCAGCGCCGCAAGGGAGCGCCGCACCGCAAGCCGGTGCCGCGCGATCGGGGTGGCCTGATAGGCGTAAAACGCCTTCTTGACGGGCGCGAGATTCGGATTGACCTGCGCCAGATAGGCGTCGTTCTTCTTCATCCGCGCCATTTTCTCGGCGCGCTTGTCCCCGGACGCGGCAAAATCGTGCAGGAGAATGGCATCGGGATCGTAGAGAAAGGCATCCGGCCCGTAAAAGGGATAAAGGCGCGCGGTCAGGTCCACCCCTTCATGGCCATAGAGCAGCGGATCGAACCATTCCAGTTTCAGCGCGTCGGTCCGCCAGAGCGTCATGCCCTCGATGTTCATCATGCTCTGGACCCGGAAATCCCCCAGGTCGTAATGCGGGGGCATGTTCAGGAAATCGCCCCTGCTGATCACCCGGCCGCGCACCGCGACCGCGTCATGCCCCTGCGCCGTGGCCAGCAGCGCGCGGATATTGTCCGGCCCGGTAAAGCCGTCATCGTCGACGAAGATCATATACTCCGATCCGCAGCCATGGATCGCCGCGTTCCGGCCCAGCGAGGCGCCCAGGTTGGCCCCGGTGACGATCCGGCGCGTGGCCGCCGGTATCTCGCACTGGTCGAACAGATCCTCCCCGGCGTTCGAGACCAGGCAGAAGGAAAACGCCTCGTCCCGCGACAAGGCGCCGATGGAGGCCAGCAGCAGGGCGGTATCGGCCGATCGCCGGTAGGCGACGATGCAGACGGTGACGCGGCGCGGGGCGTAATCCGGCGTGTCGGTGACCGAGAGGAAGGAAAACTCCAGCGCCTCGAGGCGTGCGATTTCCTGCCTGGCGGCCCCGGCATTCCCGTCAGCGAAAAACCGCTCTGCCGCCGCCTTGTGGGCCAGCGCCGCCCGGAGGTCCGATTCTGCTGTCATCGCTGTCCCTTTCCGGCGAAGGCCAGTGTCAAAAGGCGGTTTTGGCACGCGGGGCCTTTGTTCCGGGGATATCCGGCACTCCGGCGGCCCGCCGGTTGCCGGCAAGGTGTCCTTAACTCTGCCGGGGGGCAACCCCTTTTCCACGGCAGGTTGCGCGCGCCGCCCCCCCCGGCCGGAAAACCGCGCCGCGCATCTGCCGTTTGGAGCGGCCGCGGCTTCCGTGCTAGGCTTTGCCGGAAGTGATGCGCAAAGGAGGCAGCGCCATGCCCACGATCTCGACCGCGACGCCGTGCCAGACCGTTCTGACGACCTTCGAGATGACGCCCGGCACCTGCCAGGACCTGCTGGACGAGCTGACCGAAGCCTATGATCAGTTCATCTCGAAACAGCCCGGTTTCATCGCGGCGGGGTTGCATGTGAACGACGCGCAGACCCGCATCGCCAATTACTCGCAATGGGAAAGGCGCGAGGATTTCCAGGCCATGCTGCGCAGCGACGAGATGCGCCGCCGCAACCGCCGCATCGCCGAATTGTGCACCCGGTTCGAGCCGGTGATGTACGAGGTCGCGGCAACCTTCGGCTGACCTGCATCAAGGTGCGGCCCGGCAAAACCCGACACAGTGGAATCGACCTGAAGAGGAGAGACAGCATGTACAGCAATATTCTTGTGCCGATTTCGTTCGACGAGGACCGCAATGCCAAAGGCGCCATCGAGGTGGCGCAGATGCTTGGCTCGGAAGGTGCGAAGATCACGCTGCTGCACGTGATGGAGGAGATTCCGGGCTACGCGATTTCCTACATGCCGACCGATTACATCGCCGAAAGCCGCAAGGCGGTGCAATCCGAGCTCGAGGCGCAGGCCGCCGCCCTGCCCAACGCGCAGGGCGTGGTGGTCGAGGGCCATTCCGGGCGCACGATCCTGGACTGGGCCGAGGATCACGGGGTCGATTGTATCGTCGTCGCCTCGCACCGGCCGGGGATGCAGGATCTGCTGCTGGGATCGACCGCACACCAGGTGGTGCGGCACGCCACGTGCGCGGTGCATGTGCTGCGTTGACATCAAGGTCACAGCATGGCGAGGATCGGCGCGCGCCCGCTTGATCGCGGGCGGCGGGTTGTGCAGTCTGTCAGCCGTCAGATCGTTCAAGACAGGGGCATGATTACGATGTTCAGCCGCCGTTCATTCATCGGCGCCGCCGGCGCGGCGCTTGCCACGCCAGGCGTGGCGCGGGCCTTTCAGCTCGACAGGAAATTCCAGCCGCAGACGGTGACGATTGCCGGGACATACGCGCCGGGGCAGATCCTGATCCTGCCGCGGGCGCATTTCCTGTATTACGTGACCGAACCGCGCCAGGCGCTGCGCTATGGCGTGGGTGTCGGCAAGGCGGGGCTGGAGTTCACCGGCACCGCGACGATCGACGTCAAGAAGAAATGGCCCACCTGGCGGCCCACCGACGAGATGATCGAGCGCGAGCCGAACACCTATGCCAGGTTCAGGGATAACGATTACGTCCAGCCGGGCGGCCCGGAAAACCCGCTGGGCGCGCGGGCGCTCTATCTGTTCCAGAACGGGCGCGACACCTATTTCCGTATCCATGGCACCACCCAGCCCGCGTCCATCGGGCGGTCGGTGTCGAATGGCTGCATCCGCATGATCAATGACCACGTCATCGACCTGTATCAGCGCGTGCCGGTCGGGACGGTTGTGACCGTCCTGTAAAGCGGCGGCTCAGGCCACCGCGACGTAGCCCGGTTGCGGCCGTTGCCCGCAGGCCTGCGACACGGCGCGGGCAAAGACCTGCGCGCTGAGCGGCAGCCGGACCGTCACCGGCCCGTCGTTCCAGAGCGCCGCGCCCCGGCCCAGCGCCGGCGCGTCCGATCCGGCGATGATCGCGGGCAGCCCCTCGGCCGCGGCGCGCAGCCAGTCGCAGGAGCGCCGCGCGATCGGCAGCCCGCCGATATCGTCGGCGACCAGCACCGCCAGCGACCAGCCATCGGCGTCGATCGACAGCTCTTTCAGCCCGTCATACAGGTTTTCCTCGACCCGGAAACGCAGGTTCAGGTGCCGCAGCTGCGCGGTAACCTGGCGGGCACGCCCGTCGCGCTTGCCGATCACAAGCACGGGTTTGCGCGACAGGCGAGCTTCCACCCGACCGATCGCAGCCATGATCGCTGTCTCACGAATATGGCCCATGTTCACCTCCTTTGATGGGGCAGCAACATGCTGTCACCCGGTCAGAGTGGGGAAACGGGCCGGAAAAACGATCCCCGCCTCGGGATTGGAGGCGGGGGCAGATGGCGCGCGCCCCATCTGTCGGGATAGGGCGCCACGCCGAAAGTAGCGCCGAATTATTCGAATGCGCAGCCGCTTTTCACGCCCAGCTTGCGAAAAACGATTGCCGCCGGGCAGAATCCGGTAAAGGCCGACTGGAGCAGGTTGGCACCGATGAACACGGTGAACCACATCCACAGCGGCGAGACGAAGGCCGTCAGCGCCACGGAAATCAGGATCATCACGCCGGCAAAGGCCATCACGGAACGGTCGAGGGTCATTGTTGCAGTCCTTTTCAGTTGTATTGGGTCACGGGCGGGCGGCGTCAGATCGCGCCGCGCACCCAGGTCACGATGGAGGCGGCGGGCATCGCGCCCGACTGGCGCGCGCGTTCGCGCCCGCCGGCAAAGGCCGCCATGGTCGGAATGCCGCGGATGCCATAGGCGGCACCGGCGGCCTGGTGCTGTTCGGTGTTGAGTTTCACCAGCCGCGCCTGCCCGTTCAGTTCCGCGGCGGCCCTGGAAAACTCGGGCGCCATCATCCGGCACGGGCCGCACCAAGGCGCCCAGAAATCCACCACCAGCGGCAGCTCGTCGTTGCGCGCAGCCTTTTGCAGCGTGGGCAGGTCGACCTCGATCGCCTTGCCGGGCATGAGCTTCGCGCCGCAGGTGCCGCATTTGGCGCCCGCGCCCAGATGCTCTTCGGGGACGCGGTTGAGTTGGCCGCATTCCAGACATGTCAGTTTTTTCGAGCCCATCTCCAAGCCCTCCATTCATATTCGAAAATAAATATATGTTAGGGAGGTGCCTTTGTGAAGGGGGCGCAGGCGCATAGTTTGCCGCAGGGAAAACCCTAGTCGGGGATGCGTTCGATCAGGTCGAGGACATGAGGGCCCAGACCGTCGACGATCCGTTTCACCCCTTCGGCATTGGGATGAATCCCGTCGGGCTGGAAAACGCCGCGCATCTGCGCGGGGTCGATATCCTCACCCAGCCCGGCGAAAAAGCTGTCAACCAGCAAGGTGTCGTATTTCGCGGCCATGTCGGGCCAGATCGCCTGGAAATCGCGCTGGTAGTCGGGGCCGTAATTGCCCGGCGCCTGCATCCCCACCAGCAGGACGGCGACACCGGACTTTTGCGCCTCGGACAATATGCCGTCGATATTGGCACGGGTCACTGCCGGGTCGATGCCGCGCAGCAGATCGTTGCCACCCAGCGCCACGATCATCGCGTCCACATCCGGCGTCAGCGTCCAGGCCACGCGGGACAGGCCCCCCGCCGTGGTATCGCCCGACACGCCCGCATTGATGACGCGAAACGCATCGACTCCGTTGGCGGACAGCCAGTCGCGCAGTTGCGGCACGAAACCTTCGTGCTCCATCAGGCCATAGCCCTGCGTCAGGCTGTCGCCCAGCGCCACGATGACCGGGCCGCTGGTGTCGGCAACGGCGGGTGCGGCGATCAGCAGCTTGCCGATCAGGGCCGCAACCCCATATGCCAAGGACAGGTTCAGAAACAGGCGCTTTTTCATGTCAGACCCCGTGATTTCCCTCAAAGATGTGTCCTTGTCCCTCGATGGCAATGCCGGGCGCGTCGATATCCTTCATGGCATCACGCTGGATGTCCAGCGTGGGCAGACGCTGGGGCTGGTCGGGCCGTCGGGGTCGGGCAAATCCTCGCTGCTGATGCTGATGGGCGGGCTGGAACGCGCCACCGCCGGCACCGTGACCGTGCTGGGGCAGGAACTGACGGGGATGAGCGAGGACGCGCTGGCCCGGTTCCGGCGCGGGCACCTGGGCGTGGTGTTCCAGTCGTTCCACCTGATCCCGACGCTGACCGCGCTGGAAAACGTGGCGACCCCGCTGGAACTGGCGGGCGCGCCCGACGCGATGGACCGCGCGATGGACGAGCTGCGCGCCATGGGGCTGGAGGACCGCGCGGGCCATTACCCGTCGCAGATGTCGGGCGGCGAGCAGCAGCGCGTGGCGCTGGCCCGTGCCGCCGCGCCCCGGCCCGAGATCCTGCTGGCGGACGAGCCGACCGGCAACCTGGACGGGGCCAATGGCGCGGCGATCATGGACATGCTGTTCGGGTTGCGCGACCGGCACGGCGCGACGCTGGTGCTGGTCACCCACGCGCCCGACCTTGCGGCGCGCTGCGACCGGGTGGTGCATCTGCGCGACGGGCGGGTGGACACGCTGGCGGAGGCCGCGCAATGAGCCTTGGCATCGCGGCCCGGTTCGCCCGGCGCGAATTGCGCGGGGGGATCAGGGGGTTCTGGATCTTCCTGGCCTGCCTTGCGCTGGGGGTGGCGGCGATCACCGCCGTGGGATCGGTGCGCGCCGCGATCGAGGCGGGGCTGGCACGCGAGGGCGCGGCGCTGCTGGGCGGCGATGCCGAGATGGAGTTTACCTATCGCTTTGCCACCGATGACGAACGCGCCTGGATGGACGAGACCGCGCTGGCGGTGTCCGAGGTGACCGATTTCCGCTCGATGGCGGTGGTCACGCGCGACGGCGCGACCGAACGCGGGTTGACGCAGGTGAAATCGGTCGACGGGGCCTATCCGCTGATCGGGGCGGTAGAGCTGGAGCCCGACATGCCGCTGGGCCGCGCGCTGGCCGGGCAGGACGGGCTGCCCGGCGCGGCGATGGACCCGCTGCTGGCCGACCGGCTGGGGTTGGCGATGGGCGACCGCTTTCGGCTCGGCACGCAGGATTTCGTGCTGATGGCCCGTATCGGGCGCGAGCCGGACGATGCCGGCGCCGGTTTCGCGCTGGGGCCGCGCACGCTGGTGGCCACCGGGGCGCTGGCGGGATCGGGGCTGTTGCAGCCCGGCACGCTTTACTCCACGAAATACCGGCTGGACCTGCTCGAGGGCGCGAACCTGCCGGCGCTGGAAGCCGAGGCAAAGGCGCGGTTCGCCGAAACCGGCCTGCGCTGGCGCGATGCGCGCAACGGCGCGCCGGGGGTGGCCGAATTCGTCGACCGGATCGGCGCATTCCTGATCCTCGTCGGGCTGTCGGGCCTTGCCGTGGGCGGCGTCGGCGTGTCGGCGGCGGTGCGGGCCTACCTGGCACGCAAGACATCCGTGATCGCCACGCTGCGCACGCTGGGGGCCGAGCGCGGGATGATCTTTCAGACCTATTTCCTGCAGATCGGCGCGCTGTCGCTGCTGGGGATCGCGGCGGGGCTGGTGCTGGGCGCGCTGGCGCCGCTGGCGCTGGCCCCGGTGCTGCTGGCGCAATTGCCGGTGCCGGCGGTGTTCACCCTCTATCCCGCGCCGCTGGGCGAGGCGGCGGTCTATGGCGCGCTGACCGCGCTGATCTTTACCCTCTGGCCGCTGGCCCGGACCGAGGATATCCGCGCCGCCACCCTGTTCCGCGACGGCGGGCAATCGGGCCGCGCCCTGCCCCGCCCGGTCTGGGTGGGGCTGACCCTGCTGCTGGCCGCCGCGCTGATCGGGGTGGCGGCGCTGTTTTCCGGCACCTGGCGGCTGACGCTGTGGACCGCCGGGGGGCTGGTCTTTGCGCTGGCGCTGCTGGCGCTGGCGGCCTGGGCCATCCGCATCGCCGCCCGCCGCGCGCGCGGGGCGGCGGGCCAGCGCCCCGCCCTGCGCTGGGCGCTGGGGGCGATTTCCGGGCGCGGGGCCGAGGCGGCCTCGGTCGTGCTGTCGCTGGGGCTGGGCCTGTCGGTGCTGGCCGCGGTGGGCCAGATCGACGGCAACCTGCGCGGCGCCATCGCCCGCGACCTGCCCCGGCAGGCGCCGTCCTATTTCTTTCTCGACATCCAGCGCGACCAGATGCCCGGCTTTCTCGACCGGATCGAGGGCGATCCGACGGTCAGCCGCAGCGAGAACGCGCCGATGCTGCGCGGGATCATCACCCGGATCAACGACCGCCCTGCCTCCGAGGTCGCGGGCGAACACTGGGTGATCCAGGGCGATCGCGGCGTGACCTATGCCGCGACGCAGCCCAAGGGCACCAAGGTGACCGCCGGCGCGTGGTGGCCCGAGGATTACACCGGCCCGCCGCAGATCAGCTTTTCAGCCGAAGAGGCCGCCGAGATGGGCCTGCGCCTGGGCGACACGATGACCGTCAACATCCTGGGCCGCGACATCACCGGCACGATCACCAGCTTCCGCGAGGTCGATTTCTCGACCGCCGGGATGGGGTTCGTCATGGCGATGAACGAGGCCGCGCTGGCCGGGGCGCCGCACAGCTTTATCGCCACCGTCTATGCCGAACCGCAAGCCGAGGCGGCGATCCTGCGCGACCTCGCCAACGCCTATCCCAACATCACCGCGATCCGCGTGCGCGACGCCATCGACCGCGTGTCCGAGGTGCTGGCCGGGCTTGCCGCCGCGACAAGCTGGGGCGCGGCGGCCACGCTGGTCACCGGTTTCCTCGTGCTGATCGGCGCGGCGGCGGCGGGCGATACCGCGCGCATCTACGAGGCGGCGGTGCTGCGCACGCTGGGCGCCACGCGGTCGCGCATCCTGACCAGCTTTGCGCTGCGCGCGGCGCTGCTGGGCCTTGGCGCAGGGCTGGTGGCGCTGGCGGCGGGCATCGCCGGCGGCTGGGCGGTCAGCCATTACGTGCTGGAAACCGGTTTCACGGTAATCTGGCCCTCGGCCATCGCCATCGTGCTGGGCGGCATCCTGGCGACGCTGCTGTCGGGGCTGGCCTTTGCCTGGCGCCCGCTGGCGATGCGCCCGGCGGCCGTGTTGCGCGCGCGGGAATGACGGGCGCGCAGGAGTATTTGGGGAACAGTGAAGCGGCAGGTCACGCCCGCCGCCGCAGCGCCATCATCAGGTAGACGTTGTTCGCGGCGAATGTTGCGCGGTTGCGGCTTTGCTCGTTCAGGCGCTGGTGCAGCCGCGCGCGCTTGCGCGCGCTCAGAACGAGGCGCAGCGCGCGGGACAGGCCCCGGTGCAGCCAGGGGCGCCTGGCCTGCAATTCCCCGTCCACGCGGGTCAGCCCGTAGCCCAGCACGTTGTATAGCCCCTGCTCGATCTCGACCGACGGCGCGGTCTGGCCGGTGATGTCCTCTTCGCTCAGCACCTCGAGCGGCAGGGCGGCAAGGGTCGCGCGGAACCGGGTGACCGGGTGCCCCCCGCCTACGGTGGCGCGGATGGCATCGCGTTTGAACCCCTTGCGGCGGAAACAGTCGGCCAGCACGATCCGGCCGCCCCCGGCCAGCAGGCCGAGGCATTTCGACAGGCCAAGGTCGAGCGGGATATACTGAAAGCTTTCCGAGAACAGGCAGATGTCGAACGGCCCCTGCCCGGTGAACGCCTGGAAGGTGCATTCATGCACCCGCGCGCCCGGCGCGTTGGCACGGCAGCGTTCGGCCAGGAAGGGGCTGGGCACCACGATCTCGACCTCGTGCCCCAGCGCCAGCAGTTTCCTGGCGGTCTCGCCCGCCCCGCCGCCGATGTCGAGGATGCGCGCCGGGCGGTCCGGCAGCAGGGCAAACAGCCGGTCGGTATACGCCTCCTGCGCCGCGCGCAGGTTGGCGGCGGTGACCTCCAGCCCCTGCCAGTAGCCGTAATGCAGATTCTCGGCCCCCGTCAGCCATTTGACGAAGGCCAGACCGATATCGAGGCCGATCGCCCGTGTATCCAGATGTTTCCGTCCCATGCCGGGCGGGTTAGCCCAGCGGAGCGGGTTTGGAAAGCGTCAAAACACCCGGTCCGCGCGGTCAGAGCCTGTCGCGGAAACAGGCCAGCACCTGTTCGTAGACGCCGCGCTTGAACGGCACGATCTGGTCCACCACCTCGTTGGCGGGCAGCCAGCGCCATTCGGAGAATTCGGGATGATCGGTGTCGATATCCACCTGGTCGTCGCGCCCGTGAAACCGCAGAAGCACCCATTTCTGGCGCTGCCCCCGGAACCGGCCCTTCCAGATCCGCGGCACGATCTCGTGCGGCAGGTCGTAGGTCACCCAATCGTCGGTTTCGGCCTCGACCGTCACGAGGTCGGCGGTCACGCCGGTCTCTTCCCACAATTCGCGCAGGGCGGCGTCGCGCGGGGTTTCGCCCTCGTCGATGCCGCCCTGGGGCATCTGCCAGGCCGGGGTTTCGCTGTCGATGCGCTGGCCGACGAACAGCTCGCCCGCCGCGTTGGCCAGCATCACGCCCACGCAGGGGCGATAGGGCAGCCGGTCGATATCCTCGGGGCTCATGCGCGCCTCTTCATCGTTCCTGAAATACTCCCGCCGGAGGCCCGCACCGGGGCCCGGCCCCGGTGCGGCGCGCACGCATCAGCCCGCGCGCCGGTGCCTATTCCGCCGCTTCCGGGGCCAGCGCGCTCAGCCCGCGAAGGATATCGACCGCATAGGCCAGCTGGTAATCCTCCTCGCGCAGTTGCGCGGCCTTGTCGGCCTTGGCCCGGTCTTCCTCGATCTGGCGCACCTCGTCCTCGGACAGCGAATCGTTGTCCAGCCGCCCGCGCAGGTCGGCCTCGGAGCGCGACCGGGGCCGCGTCTGTTCCTCTTCCTCCGCGGCATTGGGCGCGCGGCGCGGCTGCTGCACCACGATATCGGGCGACACGCCAAGGTTCTGGATCGACCGGCCCGAGGGCGTGTAATAGCGCGCGGTGGTCAGGCGCATCGCGCCGTCGCCCCGGAGCGGCATCACCGTCTGGACCGAGCCCTTGCCGAAGCTCTTGGTGCCGACCACGATGGCGCGGCGGTGATCCTGCAGCGCGCCGGCCACGATTTCCGAGGCCGAGGCCGAGCCGCCGTTGATCAGCACCACGATCGGCCGGCCGTTGGCCAGGTCGCCGGGGGTGGCGTTGTAGCGGTCGCCATCGGCCGGGTCGCGGCCGCGGGTCGACACGATCTCGCCCTTTTCGAGGAAGGCGTCGCTGACGCGGATCGCCTGGGTCAGCAGCCCGCCGGGGTTGTTGCGCAGGTCAAGGACGATGCCGCTGATCTTGTCGAGACCGCCCAGTTCTTCGACCGTCTTGTTCAGCCCCTCCTCGAGATTGGCAAAGGTCTGGTCGTTGAAGGTGGTGACGCGCAGCACCACGGCGTCGCCCTCGACGCGCGAGCGCACGGCCTGCAGCTTGATCGTGTCGCGCACCAGCGACACGTCGAACGGTTCGGCCTCGCCCTCGCGCACGATGGTGATGATGATCTCGCTGCCGACCGGGCCGCGCATCTTGTCCACCGCCTCGTCCAGGGTCAGGCCCAGCACGCTTTCGCCATCGACATGGGTGATGAAATCGCCGGCCTCGATCCCGGCCTCGTCGGCGGGGGTGCCATCCATCGGCGAGACGACCTTGACGAAGCCCTCTTCCTGCGTGACCTCGATGCCCAGCCCGCCGAACTCACCGCGGGTCTGCACGCGCATGTCGGCGGCATCGTCGGGCGACAGGTAGCTGGAATGCGGATCGAGCGAGGTAAGCATTCCGTTGATCGCCGCCTCGATCAGGTCTTTCTCGTCGACCTCTTCGACATATTGCGCGCGGATGCGTTCGAAAATGTCGCCGAAAAGATCAAGCTGCTCGTAGACGGTGGCCTGCTTGCCCGCCTCCTGCGCGACCAGCGGGCCCGCGACCTGCGTGGTGGCGATCATCCCGGCCAGTGTGCCACCCAGCGCGGCCATGACAAATTTCTTCATACCTCGGTCATCCTTCCTGCATTGCGAACCATGCCGACGGATCGACCGGCTGGTTGTCTTGCCTGACTTCTATATAGAGCGTTTCGGGCCGCGTGTTTCCAGCCCCCTCGCCCGATTGTGTGATCACCGCGCCAATTTCCGCGTCTTCGCCGCCCATCAGCCCCACCGGGCTGCCGGCAGGCAGCACCTCGCCGGTGTCGCCATAGACCACGTCGAGCCCGGCCAGAACGAAAAGCGTGCCGGCCTGCGGTTCGAGAATCATCACGTTGCCGTAATCCAGCAGCGGCCCGCGATAGCGGATCGTCGCCGCCGCCGGTGTCGTCACCAGCGCCCGCGGCCGGGTCGCCAGCAAGATGCCGGGCCGGGCGATCCCGGCGGCGTCGGCCTCGCCCGCGCGGCGCAGCAGCTGCCCCTGCACCGGCAGCGGCAGCGTGCCCTTGCGGTGGTCGATATCGGGCAGGCTGCCGGTGCTTTCGCCCTGCGCGATCTGGCTCAGCCCGCTTGCGAACCCTTCCAGCGTTTCGGTCGAGGCGATCAGGATCGCGGTTTTCACCGGGTCCTCGGTAAAGCGGCGCGGCAGCGGCTGGCGGTCGGCCACCGCCTGGCTGAGCGCGGTGCGCGCGTCCTGCACGCCGTTCAGCCCCTCGCGCAACGTGTCGGCGGCGGTTTCCTGCAGCGCGCGCAGGGTGCGCATCTCGTCCAGCCTGGTGCGCAGCTCCTCGGCCCTGGCGTTCAGCGCGGGCGCCACATCCGCCAGGATCATGCCCGAGCGCGCGGTGCCCGTCGGCCCGCCGGGATGCAGGAACAGAACCGGCGTGGGCGAGCGGCCCATCGCCTGCAGCACGCCCAGCAGGCGGGCGATCTCGTCCTCGCGCGCCTGAAGCTCGGTCCGCAGACTTTGTTCCCGGATCGCCGCGCGGCGCAGCCCGTCGCGCATCGCCTCAAGCCCGTCCTCGTAGGCACGCAGGGTTTCTGTCAGCGCCTTGACCCGGTTGCGCGCACTGTCGGCCTTGTCGAGTTGCTGCGCGGCCTCGTCCAGACGCTGCGCCGCGGCGCGCGCGGCCTCGGCCGGGTCGGGCGCGGTCTGCGCCGCGGCCGGGCCGCCCAGCGCGACCAGGCAGGCAAGGGCTGTGGCGCGGATCATGCGATCAGGCTTTCCCCCGTCATCTCGGGCGGCCGGTCCAGCCCCATCAGCTGCAGCAGCGTGGGCGCAAGATCGGCCAGCCGGCCGGGGTTCAGCGCGGCGCCTTCCGGGCCGCCGACCATGATCACCGGCACCGGGTTGGTGGTATGCGCGGTATGCGGCCCGCCGGTTTCAGGGTCGCGCATCACCTCGCAATTACCGTGATCGGCCGTGACGATCATCGCCCCCCCTGCCTTTTCAAGCGCCGCCAGCACCCGGCCCAGCCCCCGATCCACCGCCTCGCAGGCGGCGATCGCGGCCTTCAGGTCGCCGGTATGGCCGACCATGTCAGGATTGGCGTAATTTGTCACGATCAGGTCATAACCGTCCCCGATCGCCTGCACGAAATGGTCGGTCACCTCGGGGGCGCTCATCTCGGGCTGGAGGTCGTATGTCGCCACCCTGGGGCTGGCGGCCATGTAGCGGTCTTCGCCCGGCTCGGGCGTTTCCTTGCCGCCATTCAGGAAAAAGGTGACATGGGGATATTTCTCGGTCTCGGCCAGGTGGAACTGGCGCTTGCCCTGTTTCGCCACCCATTCGGCCAGCGTGTTGCGGATGTCGCGCGGCGGGAACATCGTGTCCATCCAGGCATTGTGCGCCTCGGAATATTCCACCATGCCCAGCACCATCGCCCAATCCGGCCGTCCCGGCACGTCGAAGGCATCGAACCCCGGCTCGGCCACCGCACGCAGGATTTCGCGCGCCCGGTCGGCCCGGAAGTTCAGGCAAAAGAACCCGTCGCTATCGCGCGCGCCGGCGTAGTCGCCAACCACGGTGGCGGTAATGAACTCGTCGGTTTCCGAGCGGTTATAGGCCGCGTCGACCGCGCGCCGCGCACTGGAGGCGTGCAGGCCCTGCCCGCGCACCATCGCGGCATAGGCCTCTTCCACGCGGTCCCAGCGGTTGTCGCGGTCCATCGCGAAATAGCGCCCCGTGACGGTGCCCACCCGCGCGCCCTGCGGCAGCGCGTCCTGCAGCGCCGCGACATAGGTAAAGGCCGATTTCGGCGCCACGTCGCGCCCGTCGGTGACGGCGTGCAGCACGACGGGCACGCCCGCGCCGGCAATCGCGTCGATGGCGGCAAGGATATGCGCGATGTGCCCGTGCACCCCGCCATCGGACAAAAGCCCCATCAGATGCGCGGTGCCGCCGGTTTCCTTCAGCCGCGCGATGAAGCGTTGCAGCGCCTCGTTGCGCGCGAACGAGCCGTCCTCGATCGCCAGGTCGATCTGGCCCAGATCCATCGCCACCACGCGGCCCGCGCCGATATTGGTGTGGCCGACCTCGGAATTGCCCATCTGCCCGCGCGGCAGGCCCACATCCGGCCCGTGGGTAATCAGAAGGTTATGCGGACAGCTGGCCCAGATCCGGTCGAAATTCGGCGTCTGCGCCTGCGCCACCGCGTTGTCGGCCGGGTCTTCACGATAGCCCCAGCCATCGAGGATGCAAAGAACGACCGGTCTGGACATGCTGCGGGGACTCCTGCGTTTTCCTTGGCTGCCTTCTAGCGCCTCGGGGCGCCGGGGTGAACCGGTTTTCCTGACGCACCGGATCAGGGGTTGCGCCGCGCCCCGCGATGTCTATAACCCACGACAATTTGCGCGGCCCGACTCTGCTTGCTCCGGGCCGCCCGCTGCCCGCGAATACACGCGAATACAGAGGTCCGAGACATGCCCAAAAGAACCGATATCACCTCCATCATGATCATCGGCGCGGGGCCCATCATCATCGGACAGGCCTGCGAGTTCGACTATTCCGGCGCACAGGCCTGCAAGGCGCTGCGCGAAGAGGGATACCGGGTGATCCTGGTGAACTCGAACCCGGCCACGATCATGACCGATCCGGGGCTGGCCGACGCCACCTATATCGAGCCGATCACGCCCGAGGTCGTGGCCAAGATCATCGAAAAGGAACGCCCCGACGCGCTCTTGCCGACGATGGGCGGGCAGACCGGGCTGAACACATCGCTGGCGCTGGCCGACATGGGCGTGCTGGAGAAATTCGGCGTCGAGCTGATCGGCGCCAACCGCGAGGCCATCGAGATGGCCGAGGACCGCAAGCTGTTCCGCGAGGCGATGGACCGGCTGGGCATCGAGAACCCCCGCGCCACCATCGTCACCGCCCCGAAGGACGCCAGGGGCCATTTCGACCTCGAGGCCGGCGTCGCCAAGGCGCTTGAGGCGCTGGAGGATATCGGCCTGCCCGCGATCATCCGCCCGGCCTTCACACTGGGCGGCACCGGCGGCGGCGTGGCCTATAACCGCGACGATTACATCCACTATTGCCGCACCGGCATGGATGCCAGCCCGGTGGGCCAGATCCTTGTCGACGAAAGCCTGCTGGGCTGGAAGGAATACGAGATGGAGGTCGTCCGCGACAAGGCGGACAACGCGATCATCGTCTGCTCCATCGAAAACGTCGACCCGATGGGCGTGCACACGGGCGATTCCATCACCGTGGCCCCGGCGCTGACGCTGACCGACAAGGAATACCAGATCATGCGCAACGGCTCTATCGCCGTGCTGCGCGAGATCGGCGTGGAAACCGGCGGGTCGAACGTGCAATGGGCGATCAACCCCGAGGACGGCCGCATGGTGGTGATCGAAATGAACCCCCGCGTCAGCCGCTCGTCGGCGCTGGCGTCCAAGGCGACGGGGTTCCCGATTGCCAAGATCGCGGCCAAGCTGGCGGTGGGCTACACGCTGGACGAGCTGGATAACGACATCACCAAGGTGACGCCCGCCAGTTTCGAGCCGACGATCGATTACGTCGTCACCAAGATCCCGAAATTCGCCTTCGAGAAATTCCCCGGCTCCAAACCGCACCTGACCACCGCGATGAAATCCGTGGGCGAGGCGATGGCCATCGGCCGCACCATCCACGAATCGCTGCAAAAGGCGCTGGCTTCGATGGAATCGGGGCTGACCGGTTTCGACGAGGTGGAAATCGAAGGTGCGCCGGACAAGGCCGCGGTGATCAAGGCGATCAGCGAACAGACGCCCGACCGGATGCGCACCATCGCGCAGGCCATGCGCCACGGGCTGAGCGACGACGAGATCCACGGCGTCACCATGTTCGACCCCTGGTTCCTGGCCCGCATCCGCGAGATCGTCGAGACCGAGGACAGGATCAGGAAGGACGGCCTGCCCGTCACCGAGGACGGGTTGCGCCGGCTGAAGATGATGGGCTTTACCGATGCGCGGCTGGCGGCACTGACCGGCCGGACCGAAGGCAACGTGCGCCGCGCGCGCCAGAACCTTGGCGTGACGGCCGTGTTCAAGCGCATCGACACCTGCGCCGCCGAGTTCGAGGCGCAGACGCCCTATATGTATTCCACATACGAGGCGCCCGCGATGGGCGACGTGGAATGCGAATCGCGCCCCAGCGACCGCAAGAAGGTGGTGATCCTGGGCGGCGGCCCGAACCGGATCGGCCAGGGGATCGAGTTCGACTATTGCTGCTGCCACGCCTGCTTCGCACTGACCGACGCGGGTTACGAAACCATCATGGTCAACTGCAACCCGGAAACGGTGTCCACCGATTACGACACCTCGGACCGGCTGTATTTCGAGCCGCTGACATTCGAACACGTGATGGAAATCCTGCGGGTCGAGCAGGAAAACGGCACGCTGCACGGTGTGATCGTGCAATTCGGCGGGCAGACCCCGCTGAAACTGGCCAATGCGCTGTATGAAGAGGGCATTCCGATCCTCGGCACCACGCCCGACGCCATCGACCTTGCCGAAGACCGCGAGCGGTTCCAGCAGCTTGTGAACAAGCTGGCGCTGAAACAGCCGCGCAACGGCATCGCCAGCACGGATGCGCAGGCGCTGGCGATTGCCGAGGATATCGGCTTTCCGCTGGTGATCCGCCCCTCTTACGTGCTGGGCGGTCGCGCGATGGAGATCGTGCGCGACATGGCGCACCTGGAACGCTACATCGCCGAGGCGGTGGTGGTCTCGGGCGACAGCCCGGTGCTGCTCGACAGTTACCTGTCGGGCGCCATCGAATGCGATGTCGATGCGCTGAGCGACGGCAAGACCGTGCATGTGGCCGGCATCATGCAGCATATCGAAGAGGCCGGCGTGCATTCCGGCGACAGCGCCTGTTCGCTGCCGCCCTATTCGCTGCCCGCCGGCATCATCGACGAGATCAAGCGCCAGACGCAGGCACTGGCGCTGGAGCTGGGCGTCGTGGGCCTGATGAACGTGCAGTTCGCAGTCAAGGACGGCGATATCTACCTGATCGAGGTGAACCCGCGCGCCAGCCGCACGGTGCCCTTCGTCGCCAAGGCCACGGATTCGGCCATCGCCTCGATCGCCGCGCGGCTGATGGCGGGCGAGCCGATGGAGAATTTCCCGCTGCGCGGCCCCTACCCCAAGGATGCCAAACCCGGCACGCTGCCGATGGCCGATCCGATGACGCTGGCCGATCCCGACATGCCGTGGTTCTCGGTCAAGGAGGCGGTGCTGCCCTTTGCCCGCTTCCCCGGTGTCGACACGATCCTGGGCCCGGAAATGCGTTCCACCGGCGAGGTGATGGGCTGGGATGTCTCTTTCCCGCTGGCCTTTCTCAAGGCGCAGCTTGGCGCGGGGTCCGACCTGCCGCGCGAGGGCAAGGTGTTCGTCTCGATCAAGGATGCCGACAAGACCGGGGCGATGGCCGATGCCGCGCGCAGCCTTGTCGGGCTGGGCCTGACGCTGATCGCCACCCGCGGCACGGCGAAATGGCTGGAAGAGGCCGGCGTGGCCTGCGAGACGGTCAACAAGGTCTACGAGGGCCGGCCGAACATCGTCGACATGCTGAAGGACGGGCAGATCGCGCTGGTGTTCAACACCACCGAGGGCGCGCAGGCGGTCGAGGACAGCCGCGAAATCCGCTCGGTCGCGCTTTATGACAAGATCCCCTATTTCACCACCGCCGCCGGGGCCATAGCCGCCGTCGAGGCGATGGAGGCCCGCACCAGGGGCGATTTCGGGGTCATGGCGTTGCAGGGCGCACAGGGCTGAGCGCAGCCTGCCCGCGGGCAGGCCGGACACTGGGGCGAATCGCCGCAGGCAGGCATGCCCGCACACGCCAAAGCAAGCCGGATGGGCACCTGTCATTTCTGACAGGTAAGGGCACACCTCCTGTCAGAAATGACAGGGCGTGCATCCGCCGCCGACGATTTTCCCCCAAGACAGCGGCAGGCCCGTTTTCTAGACTGATGACGGGGGAAAAGCTGGCTCTGTCGTCCCCGATACCGCAGGGCCGCTTTGGGTGAGAGAGCACAAGCAACCCCGTAATATTGCTGGCCGATCTGACGCACCGCTTGCGCGGTCCCCGTGTCATTGCGGTGTCGGCCGTTTCGATGTGGAAGCCATTTTAAGCAGGACCAGAGGGTCGGCCATGCCGGCCCTCTTTATTATTCCGAGGCCATCGCCCGGCGGCCCGGCACCGGCACCGGCGCCTCGCGCCGCGATCTTTCGCCCTTGCCGTCCATCTGCACCAGCACCTCGACCCCGTCGGCATCGGCCGCGTTGTGGCCCAGCGGATCGGCGACCAGCCCCAGGCTCATCGCCAGCGCGGCCAGGCCGCTGCGATTCTCGATCCCGGTCTTCTCGGTCAGGCTGTGCATCCGCTGGCGCACCGCCGAGACCGACACGCCGAGCCGGCCGGCGATCGCCTTGTCCTTCAGCCCCTGCCCCAGCAGTTCCAGCAGCTCGCGCTGCTTGTCGGAAATCGCGTTGCGGTCGGGGAACTCGGCGGCGAAATGCATCACGTATCGCTGGTGCGCCGCCATAGCCGCGACATGCAGCGTCCAGCCATGGGCGCGCAGGATGGTCAGCATGTCGCGCCGTGCATGGTTCCCCGAAAAGGTGATCAGCCCGGCCTGTGGCGGCGCATGGATGCGCAGCGGCACGGAAAACCCCGCACGCAGGCCCTTTTCGGCCGCAAGCTCCAGCATCTGCAGGCGGATCGGGGGCACGGGGTGGAAATCGTCGATGAATTCCAGCCCCGTCACGATCGGCGTCAGGTGATGCAGCGCATGGCTGCGGAAATACGACCATTTCTGCACCGCCGGGTCCTGGCTCATGTCGTTGAGCCATTCGGCATCATACGAGGTGCGCACGAACAGCGTCTTCTTCCAGTCGCGGAAACTGCTGGCCGAGATGAAATCAATGAACGGCAGATCCAGCGTGCGCCCCAGTTGCACGAGCCGCCGCCACACCTGGACCGAGCGGGTCGTATCCTCGAGATCGCGCAGGAACTCATGCAGAACGGCCGGGGTCTGCTTTTCGGCCTCGATCAGCGGCCGGTGCGGTGTTGCGGCCGTGGGTCGGGTCACACCGTTTCTTCCTCCAGGTGCAGTTTCATGTCCAGAAGCACCTGCTGCAGCGACAGCGTTTCCTTCAGCAGCCGCTTGGCCTCGTTGGCCGTGATCACCCCGTCCTCGATGGATTGCTGGTATTCCGCCATCAGCAGGGCGAACCGCTGGCTCAGCGCGATGACATCGGAATTGACCCCGCCGCCGCCGGGCCGGTTGGGGCGACGCTCGTCCATGGCCAGGGTGATCCCCTTCAGCTCGGCCAGCGCGCTGGTGACATGCGGATAGCCCGCCGCCTCTTCCAGAGCCGCGACCGCGTCCACCGGCATGAACCGTTCGGCATGTTCGGGGTGGTCGGAATAATACCGCCCCAGCGTGGCCTTCGACTTTCCGGTCAGGACGCAGGCCTGTTCGATCCCCACATCCTTGACCAGGGCTTCGGTGTGTTTCTTCAGATAACTGCTGACTGCGTTCATAACCTGCCTTTCGCACCCCATGGGGAAACCTGTTCAGGTTTTCCCATTAATCGCTTTGCCACCATTTGTCATGCATCAAGAACTCCCGTTTTTTTCGGGATTTTGCGAGTGGCCGGCACTCCCTGCGCCGGCTGAGGGTGGGGCGCGCTGCGCGTCTGCTGGGAGGGGCAGCAGAGCCGGTTCCGACCGGCAGCCGCGTTGCGGGCCCTGTTTTCGCCGGATCGCACGGGGGCACCTCGGGTTCCCATGCGGACAGGCCCGGCGAAAACGGCCGATACCGACCGGGCCATGCGCGCCGGTCGGCCATCACTCACGTCGACCGCCCCACCCCTTTCGCCCCCCTTGCCGGGCGGTCTTGCCAAGGGCGGGGCCGGCGGATTATGCCGCCCGCATGGCCAAGCTCTATTTCCACTACTCCACCATGAATGCCGGCAAGTCGACGGTGCTGTTGCAGGCCGCGCATAACTATCGTGAGCGGGGGATGGAGACCTATCTGCTGACCGCGCAGCTGGATACCCGCGCGGGCGAGGGCCGGATCGCCAGCCGCATCGGCATCGGCAGCGCCGCCGACACCTTCGCGCCGGGCGAGGACCTGTTCGGCAAGATCGCAAAGCGGCTGGCGGCCGGTCCGGTGGCCTGCGTCTTCATCGACGAGTCGCAATTCCTGGAGGACGCGCAGGTCTGGCAACTGGCGCGCGCGGTCGACGACCTGGGCGTACCGGTGATGGCCTACGGGCTGCGCGTGGATTTCCGCGGCCGGCTTTTCCCGGGCTCGGCCACGTTGCTGGCGCTGGCCGATGAAATGCGCGAGGTGCGCACGATCTGCCACTGCGGCAAGAAGGCGACGATGGTGGTGCGCAAGGACGCCTCGGGCGCGGTGCTGCGCGACGGCGCACAGGTGCAGATCGGCGGGAACGAGACCTATGTCAGCCTGTGCCGCCGCCACTGGCGCAAGGCCGTGGGCGACCCGGATATGGGCTGAGCGGGACCAGGCTGTCGTCCGGGCAGTTCGCAGCAGAAGGGCACCGCTCGGCAGATGCCGGACAAGGCGTTTCCCCACCGGCCACGGGCAAACCGGGCCAGTGTGCGACCTCAGCCAAAGGGCAACCTGCAAAGCGAAAGGGCAAAGGCCCAGACTGTCGACTTTAGGGGAAAGTGGCGGACTGGGGAGGATTCGAACCCCCGACCCCTTGATTCGTAGTCAAGTACTCTATCCAACTGAGCTACCAGTCCGTGGAGGCGGGATTTAGCCCCCCCGGCGGGGGTTTGCAAGGGCGAATTCAGGATTTTTTGCCGCCGCCCGGTAAAACCGGCACCGGCCCCGGAAATACCCCGCGCAGCTTACATCAGGTCGCTCAGGCGGCGCTGCAGCATCCCCTTGAAGGACTCCACCGCGCTCCCGATGTCCCGATCGGGCAGGTAGGCCGAAATCTCGCCGAGCGACGCCAGGTTCACACCGTCGCGCAGCATCATGCCGGAAATGCCCAGCGACATGATGACGAAGAATGCGATCAAACCGCGGCCCAGGGCTTGCACCAGGATCATCGTGGCCTCCTAACCTTGTCCGGCAACATGTATTGCCGCGCAGCGGGGCCAGGTCTGGGCGCAAATGTGGCACGAAAATGGCGCCTTGCCGCCTGCGCCGGGGCGCGCGGCTCAGCCCGCCTCGCCCATCGGCAGCGAGATACGGAACATCGTGCCGTCGGGGCCGGTGCGTTCCAGCGTCAGCATGCCGCCATGGCCGCGGATCAGTTCGGCGGCGATGGCAAGGCCCAGCCCCGCACCGCCCTTGCGCGCGCCGCCCTGGAACGGGGTGAACAGGTTTTCCTGCGCCTTTTTAGGCAGGCCGGGGCCGGTATCGGCCACCTCGATTATCCAGGCGCCATCGCCCTCATGCGCGGCGACGCTGATCTCGCCGCCCTTGCCCGACTGCGCCAGCGCCTGCCGCGCGTTGCGCACGAGGTTGGACAGCACGCGGTAAAGCTGCTCGGCATCGGCGCGCACGACCATGCCGGTGGGCACATCCTCGGACATCGAGATATCCATCTCGTCGCCGATGGCCAGCCGCTCGCTGTCCAGCACATCCTCGACAATACCGGCCAGCGCCAGCCGCGTCAGCTTGGGCGGGGGCTCCTCGGCCCGGCCAAAGGCCAGGGTGGATTCGGTCAGGTTCACCGCGCGGGTGATCGAGTTCACCAGCTTCGGCGCCATGCGGCGCACGCCGGGGTCTTCGCTCATCTCGATACGGTCGACGAAAAGCTGCGCCGAGGTCAGGATATTGCGCAGGTCGTGGCTGATCTTGGCCACCGCCGCGCCAAGCTGGGCCAGCCGCTCCTTCTGCTTCAGCGCGCCGGTCAGCTCGGTCTCCATCCTGGCAAGCGCCTCCTCTGCCTCGCGCAGCTCGATCACGCGGGCGGTGGGGGTAAGGATGCGGCGCGCGTCCTCGGGGTTGGCGGCATAGCTTTGCATGGCCTTCACCACGCCCTTGATCGGCTTCACCAGAAGCTCGCGCACGGCAAAGAACAGCAGCGTCGCGGTAAAGATCGAGATCACCGCCGACAGGATAAGGATGCGCAGGCCATAGTCGATCATCGCCGTGCGCAGGCCGCCGGTTTCCATCGTCACCTCGATCAGCAGCCCGGCCTCGCGCACGGGGTTGCCGATCACCCGGATCACCCGCGGCTCGGGGTCCCACAGCCGCGCCATCGCGTCGCCGATCAGCGCCATCGCGGGCGGGTCGCGCAGATCGAAGGTGGCGTGGATCGGCTGCGGCACCGGCGATTGCAGGATCAGCTGCCGCGCCTCGTTGCGGCGCAGCACGACGTTATAGACCTCGGCGTTGCGCAGCAGTTCCTCTTCCAGGTCGGGCGAGATCATGTCGTCGGCCAGCAGCGCAAGCGAGGCGATCTGCGCCCGTTCCAGCCGGCTGAGCAGGTAATCCTCGCGGAAACGCGCGATCGAGGGGACGAAGATCAGGATCTCGGCCAGCATCACGAAGACGATGGTCAGGATCAGGAATCGTCCAGACAGGGTGCGCAGCATCGAAACCTCAAACCAATCGCGTCAGGGCAGCCAGCGTTGCACCGCCCGCACCACGCGCTTGACCCAAGGATTATCAAAGAGCCGGGGCGAGAAATAGGCCCCTGCGGCACGCTTGTTGATTTCCGCGATGGTGGGGTATGGCGCGACCATGCCGGCCACCGCCGACATTTTCAGGCCGTTGGCAATGGCCAGCGACCAAAGGGCGATCAATTCGCCTGCCTGGTGGCCAACAATGGTTGCGCCGACGGGGCGGCCCCCGACCACCATCACCTTGATCGCGCCGGTCATCTGCCCGGTGGCGATGGCCCTGTCGTTGTGGCGGTAATCGAAGCGCGCAACCTCCAGCCGGTCGCCATGCTGCGCGCGCGCCTGCGCCTCGGTCGGGCCGACCTGCGCCAGCTCGGGGCTGGTATAGGTGGCCCAGGGGATATGCGCGGTTTTCACCTTCGTGGGCAGCCCGAACAGCACCTCGCGGATGATCAGCCCGGCATGATAGCCCGCGACATGGGTGAACTGCATCCCGCCCGCCACGTCACCGATGGCATAGACCTTGCGGTTGGTGCTGCGCAGGCGGTCATCCACCCTGATGCCGGTTTTCGTGGTCTCGATCCCCGCCGCACCTAAGTTCAGCCGGTCGATATTCGGCTTGCGCCCCACCGCGACCAGCAGGTGCGTTCCCGTGAAAACGCGCCCGTCCTTTACCGCAACCTCGATCGCGCCCGCCTGCCCGCGAATGTCGGCGGCCGGTGCGTCCTCTTCGATGGCGATGCCCTCGGCGCGCAGGCGGTCCAGCACGATGGCGGCCATTTCGGGATCGTCCTTGCCCAGCGCCTTTGCGCCTTCGATCACCGTCACCGCGCAGCCGAGGCGGCGGTGCGCCTGCGCCATCTCCATCCCGATGGGTCCGCCGCCGACGATCAGCAGATGATCGGGCCGGTCGCGCAGGTCGAAAATGGTTTCGTTGGTATAATGCGGCACGGTGTCCAGCCCCGGAATCGGCGGCACCAGCGGGGACGAGCCGGTGGCGATCACGATGCGGCGGGCGGTGATCTCGTGATCTCCGGCCTGCACCGTCTGCGGGCCGGTGAAGGCGCCGTATTCGCGGATCACCCGCACGCCCAGCCCCTCGAACCGCTCGACGCTGTCCATCGGTTTGATCGTGTCGATCACGGCGGCCACGTGATCCCTGGCGGCGGCGAAATCCACATCCGGCACCACCGGCGTCACCCCCATCGCACCGCCGGCCTGCATCGCGTGGGCAGCCTGCCCCGCCGCCAGCAGCGCCTTGGACGGCACGCAGCCGTAATTCAGGCAGTCGCCACCCATCCGGTGCCCTTCCAGCAGCACCACGGCGGCGCCCATCTGCACCGCCCCCGCCGCCACACTCAGCCCGCCGGACCCGGCCCCGATGACCAGCAGATCGGTCCTGATCTTTTCCATGTCTCAGATGCCTTTCCTGCCGCGCACGGCCTTCAGAACGATGGGCAGCGCCGCCAGCGCGCACAGGCCGAGGATCGGGCCCAGCACAAAGGGTTCAAAGAGGATACCCAGATCGGGCGTTTCGCCGCGTGCGAACACGTCGCCCAGCCCCGCCCCCACCGAGGTATAGACCACGCCGCCGGGAATGATCCCGAAAAAGGTGGACACGGCAAAGCGGAACAGGCCGACCCCCACCAGCGCGGGCAGGATGTTGGCGACAAAGAACGGCACCGCGGGAACAAGGCGGATCAGGAACAGCATCGACCACTGGTTTTCGTCGATCCCGTCCTTGATGCGCTTTATCGTGCCGGTGCCGGTCTCCATCCGCGCGGCAAGCCGTTCGCCCAGCCCCAACCTTGCGGCCAGGAAGATGGCGATGGCGCCGATCGTGGCCGCGGTCACATTCAGCGCCGCGCCGATCCACGTCCCGAACAGGAACCCGCCGGTCAGCGTGGCCAGCGTCGCGCCCGGCAGCGAAAAGGCCACGATCAGCACGTAGACCGCCATGAAACCCAGGGCGGTGACAAGATAGTTGACGTCACGAAACGCCAGCAGCGCCTCGCGGTTGTCGCGCAGGGTTTCGAAATTCAGCACGTCGCGCAGGGTAATCGCCCCGATGACCGCCACCGACAGGATCACGATCAGCGGCAGGTTGCGTTTCAGCGCGGATTTCCGCGCCGGGGTCGGACTGGCGTTCTCGGTCATTGCGGGCCCATCTGTTGTGCATCCAAGATGCGGCGGATGGGACGTATTTGACAGCCCCCTCACGGGCGGTTGATCGGCGGTGACGCGAAACCGCGCGATTTGACCGGCAAACCGCGCGGTTGTAACATTCCCCGTCCGCGGGGGGCGAATTTTTGTTTCAAACCCGCGCATCCCGGTTTGACTTATCCGGGCGCCGCCCCTATAGACCGGGCTTCAGATCACTGGCCCCGCGCGAATCCGCGCGGCGGGGTCGCTTATTCGGAGATGGCAGCGATGAAACGCACCTACCAACCCTCGAACCTGGTTCGCAAACGCCGCCACGGCTTTCGCGCGCGCATGGCCACCAAGGCCGGCCGCAAGATCCTGAACGCGCGCCGCGCCCGTGGCCGCAAGAGCCTGAGCGCCTGATCCAACGCGATCAGACCGGAACGATGACGCCGCCGGAGGCCCCGAGGGACGCGGAAACGCCCCGAGGGAACATGCCCCCGGCGGCGTCCGTTTGCCCGCAGAAAAGCGGGCTGTTCATCATCAGGACCCGCGCCGATTTCCTGCGCGCCGCCCGCGCACAAAAGCAGGGCGCCGGTTCGATGATGGTGCAGGCGCGCGACCGGCGTGATGGCGGTGACGCGATCCGCGTCGGCTTTACCTGTTCGAAAAAGGTCGGCAACGCGGTGGCGCGCAACCGCGCCAAGCGCCGCCTGCGCGAGGCCGCCCGCGCGGTGCTGCCCGAACATGGCCGCCCTGGCTGGGACTATGTGCTGATCGGCCGCGCCCATGAAACCGCCGCCCGCCCCTTTGAGGCGCTGAAAGGCGACCTTATCTTTGCCCTGCGCAAACTGCATGGTTGAGAGATGAGCCCGCTTGCCCGCATCGTCGCCCTGCCCGTCCGGGCCTACAGGCTGCTGTGGTCGCCCTGGGTGGGGCATAACTGCCGGTATCAGCCGACCTGCAGCGCCTACGCGCTGGAGGCGCTGGAAAAGCACGGTGCGCTGAAAGGCACATGGCTGGCCCTGCGCCGCATCGGGCGCTGCCATCCCTGGGGCAGCGACGGCTACGATCCGGTGCCACCCTGCAAACACGACAAGGGCTGAGCGCGCGAGAATCCTTGCCCTGCGCGCCGTCCTCCTCTAATCCCGCCGACATGCTGGACGAGGCCGACGATATCCACCCGCTGTTCCACGGTGCCCCCAAAAGCACCGAGTTCAAGAAGCTGCGCAAACGCATCGTGCAATACACGCGCGAGGCGGTGGACCAATACGGCATGATCGAACCGGGCGCGCGCTGGCTGGTCTGCCTGTCGGGCGGCAAGGACAGCTATACCCTGCTGGCCGTGCTGCACGAGCTGAAATGGCGCGGGCTGCTGCCGGTCGACCTGCTGGCCTGCAACCTCGACCAGGGGCAGCCGGGATTTCCCGCGACGGTACTGCCGGAATTCCTGGAACGGATGGGCGTGCCGCACCGGATCGAATACCAGGACACCTATTCCATCGTCGTCGACAAGGTGCCGCAGGGCCGGACCTTTTGCGCGCTGTGTTCGCGGCTGCGGCGCGGCAACCTCTATCGCATCGCCCGCGAAGAAGGCTGTTCGGCGGTGGTGCTGGGCCATCACCGCGACGACATTCTCGAAACCTTCTTCATGAACCTCTTTCACGGCTCGCGGCTGGCCACAATGCCGCCCAAGCTGCTGAACGAAGAGGGCGACCTGTTCGTCTATCGCCCGCTGGCCCATGTCGCCGAGGAGGATTGCGAGAAATTCGCCCGCGCGATGAATTACCCGATCATCCCCTGCGACCTGTGCGGCAGCCAGGACGGGCTGCAGCGCCAGCAGGTCAAGCAGCTGATCGACCAGTGGGAAAGGAACCATCCCGGCCGCCGGCAAAAGATGTTCCGCGCGCTGATGAATATCCGCCCCTCGCACATGCTTGACCCGTCGCTGTTCGATTTCGCGGGGCTTGTGCGCGATTTGGATAAAAATGAAACGGAATCGGACGCGATTCCCGCTTTGCGTTAAAGTCACGTTCAGGGTGCGCCCGTAGCCTGCAACCAGTTTGCAGAAGGGACACCGCCCATGACCAGCCCGATCCGGCGCCTGACGGCCTTGCGCAACCTTGCCCGCAGCGCGCTGTCGGGGCCGCCGGCGCTGGCCTTCATGCCGGCGGCGATCCTCGCGGCCTTCTGGTTCGGGGGCGAGGGGTGGCTTTTGACGCTGGCGCTGGCCCTGCCGGCGGTCTTTGCCGCGCTGGGGCTGTTCGACGGGCAGCCCGGCGCCATTGCGCCGCCGCCACCCAGCACGCCGGAGGCGGCAGAACGCGCGTTGCACCAGGCCACGCGCACGGGGCGGCGCACCGCCTGCCTGCTGGTGGAAATCGACGAGTTCGAAACGCAGCGGAACCGGCTGGGCAGCGCCGGGGCCGCCCAAGTGCTGACCCGGATGCGCCAGCGCCTGCAGGGCGCCACCCGCGACGGCGACCATATCGCGCCGCTGGAACCGGGGCGGTTCGCCGTGGTGCTGGCGCCGATGCGGCATCTCGACCTTGAAACGGCGATCCAGCTGGCGGGCCGGTTGCAGGCCCGGATGGAAGAGCCGGTCTCGGTCGATGCGCAGGCGATCTATCTGTCCTGCTCGGTGGGCTTCGTGCTGGACAGCCAGTTGCGTGCCGGCACCGCACAGGAGATGCTGGGGGCCGCCACCCGCGCGCTGGACGTGGCGCGCGCGCACGGCCCCTCGGCCATCCGCGCCTATGCCCCCGATATGGCGCAGGGGCCGGAAACGCCCGACCTGCTGGCCGACGAACTGGCGCAGGCGCTGGAAAACGGACAGATCGCGCCCTGGTTCCAGCCGCAGATCTCCACCGATACCGGGCAGGTTTCGGGGGTCGAGGCGCTGGCGCGCTGGCATCACCCGCAACGCGGCCTGATCCCGCCGGCCGAGTTCCTGCCGGCGCTGGAACGCTCGGGCCAGCTGGAGCGGCTGGGCGAGGTGATCCTCTATCACGCGCTGGCCGCCCTGCGCGGCTGGGACGACAACGGGATCGAGGTGCCGCTGGTGGCGGTGAACTTTGCCGGGGACGAGCTGCGCAACCCCCGGCTGGTCGACAAGATCCGGTGGGAACTGGACCGATTCGACCTGCCCCCCGAACGGCTGTGCATCGAGGTGCTGGAAACCGTCGTCGCCGCGTCGCCCGATGACATGATCGCGCGCAACATCAACGGGCTGGCCGCGCTGGGATGCACCATCGACCTGGACGATTTCGGCACCGGCCATGCCTCGATCAGCTCGATCCGGCGGTTTTCGGTCAACCGGCTGAAGATCGACCGCTCTTTCGTGCGCAAGGTGGACCGCGACGCCGAGCAGCAGCGCATGGTGGCCGCGATTCTGACGATGGCCGAACGGCTTGGCCTCGACGTACTGGCCGAAGGCGTGGAAAGCGCCGGCGAACACGCCATGCTGGCCCAGCTTGGCTGCAGCCATGTGCAGGGCTTCGGCATCGCGCGGCCGATGCCGCCGGACCGCATCGCCGAGTGGCTGCGCAGCCACGGCGCCCGGCTGGCCGAACCGCCCCGTATCGGGCGCGGTTCCGGCTGAGACACGGGCACGGAAAGCCGCGCCGATTGGGCGCGATTTCCCACATCCCCCTTGACCTTTGGGGTTCTACTCTGTTGAACCCCCCTGACACGATCAGGACAGGTACAACCCGACATGGACGATCAGAACAAGAACCTCATTCTGGCCACCGCGCTGAGCTTCGCGGTCATCATGGTCTGGTTCCTCCTGTTTCCACCGCCCGAGCAGCCGGTGGAAGACCCCAATGCCCCCGCGGTTGCGCAAAGCACCGAGGACGCCGGCGGCAATACCGTCGCCACGACGCCGCAGGCCGCCACAGGCGATCCCGCCACGGCCGGCCCGCAGGCCACGGCCGACACCGCGACCCCGGGCACCGATGCCCCGCGCCTGGCGATCGAAACCGGCACGGTCTCGGGCTCGATCTCGCTGCTTGGCGGGCGGATCGACCAGCTGGCGCTGAAGAACTACCGCCAGTCGCTCGAACCGGGCTCGGATATCGTGTCGATGCTGCAGCCGGTCGGCGGCGACGGCGCCTATTACGCGCTTTACGGCTGGGCGCCCGGCACGGGGCTGAGCGCCGAGATGGTGCCGGGGCCCAACACGCTCTGGCAGGCGACCGGCGGCCAGACGCTGACCCCCGGCACGCCGGTGACGATGCGCTGGGACAACGGCGAGGGCCTGACCTTTATCCGCGAAATCGCGATCGACGAGAATTACATGTTCACCGTCACCCAGACGGTCGAGAACACCGGCGAGGCGCCCGCGACGCTGGCCCCCTACGGCATCCTGGCCCGCCATGGCGAGCCGCAGGGGCTGAAAAACTTTTTCATCCTGCACGAAGGCATGATCGCCATGGCCGATGGCGAGCTGACGGAAACCGGGTATGACGACCTGGACCCGGCGACCGATTACCGGGATATCCCGGTCGAACAATCGGGATGGATCGGGTTCACCGACCATTACTGGATGTCGACGCTGGTGCCCGCCGCCGGCACGCCGGTGCGGTTCAGCGCCTTCCACGACACCGGGCGCGATATCTACCAGACCACCATGCGCCAGGCCACGCAGACCCTGGCCCCCGGCGCCAGCGTGAGCGTCAGCTCGCAGCTTTTCGCGGGGCCGAAGAAATGGGAAACCATCCGCAACTACGAGGCGGGCGAGGATCTGGACAGTTTCACCGACTCGCTGATGTACGGGCTGGGCATGAAATCCGCCCTGCCCGGCGGGATCGAGGGGTTCCTGGATTCGATCGACTGGGGCTGGTTCTTTTTCCTGACCAAGCCGATCTTTTTCCTGCTGCACGAGCTTCACGCCGTCATCGGCAACATGGGCTGGGCCATCATCGCGCTGACCCTGATCATCAAGGCGCTGGTGTTCCCGCTGGCCTATAAATCCTATGCCAGCATGGCGAAGATGAAGGAACTCCAGCCCAAGATGGAGGAGCTGAAAGAGCGCGCCGGCGACGACCGGCAAAAGCTCCAGCAGGAGATGATGGCGCTCTACAAGAAGGAAAAGGTGAACCCGGCCTCGGGCTGTCTGCCGATCCTGATCCAGATCCCGATCTTCTTCTCGCTCTACAAGGTGATCTTTGTCACGCTCGAACTGCGCCACGCGCCCTTCATCGGCTGGATCCGCGACCTGAGCGCGCCCGACCCGTCGACGCTGTTCAACCTGTTCGGGCTGCTGCCCTGGGACGCGCCCGATCCGCAATCGGTCCTTTCGCTGGTCTTCATCGGGGTGCTGCCGATCCTGCTGGGCATCACCATGTGGCTGCAGCAGAAGCTGAACCCGGCGCCCACCGACCCCACGCAAAAGATGATCTTTGCCTGGATGCCCTGGGTGTTCATGTTCATGCTGGGCGGCTTTGCCTCGGGGCTGGTGATCTACTGGATCGCGAACAACACGATCACCTTTACCCAGCAATACCTGATCATGCGGTCGCACGGCTATAAACCGGACGTGTTCGGCAATATCCGCTCCAGCTTCCGTCGCGGCGCGCCCGGTCAGGACAAATGACGGCGCGCGTGACCGCGCTCTGGCGCTATCCGGTCAAGGGGATCGGGGCCGAGCCGCTGGAGGCCGTCACGCTGGCGCCCGACCGGCCCCTGCCCGGCGACCGGGCCTGGGCGGTGCATCACGCCGCCGCGCCCGCGGATACAGGTGGCTGGCGCCCCTGCCGCGAATTCCTGCGCGGGGCAAGCGGGCCGCAGCTTATGGCGGTCACCGCCACCACCGGCGCGAACGGTGCGATCACGCTGCGCCATCCGTCGCAGGGCGCGCTGACCGTCGATCCCGCGCTGGCGCCGCAGGCCCTGCTGGACTGGGTCGCGCCGATCTGGCCCGCGGAACGCCCCGCCCCCGCCCGCGTGGTGCGCGCGCCCGATGCGGGCATGTCCGACGTGGCCTTCCCCTCGGTATCGGTGCTGAACGCGGCGTCGCTGCGGGCGCTGTCCGAACGGCTGGGCCGCAACCTGGACCCGCGGCGGTTTCGCGGCAATATCTGGCTCGACGGGCTGGCCCCGTGGGACGAGTTCGACCTTGTCGGGCGCGAAATCGCCATCGGCGACGCCCGCCTGCGGATCGAGGCCCGGATCACCCGCTGCCGCGCGACCGAGGCCAACCCCGAAACCGGCGAGCGTGACGCCGCGACGCTGCAAACGCTCAAATCCGGCTGGGGGCATCAGGATTTCGGCGTCTATGCCCGCGTCGTCACCGGGGGCGACATTGCCCTCGGCACAAGCGCAGAGGTGATGTGATGCAACTGCCCTTTCCCCTGGCCGAAATCGACGACCCCGACGCGATCGAGGCGGGGCGCAAGCTGTTCGCCGCGCCGTCGGATTTCCTGAAAGGCGTGGTCGCCATGGACGGGTTGCCCCCGGCCGACCGGATCGAGCTGTGCTTTGCCGGGCGGTCGAACGTGGGCAAGTCGTCGCTGATCAACGCGCTGACCGGTCGCAAGGGGCTGGCGCGCGCGTCGAACACCCCCGGCCGCACGCAGGAGATCAACTTTTTCACCATCGGCGAGGCGCATTACCTGGTCGACCTGCCCGGCTATGGCTATGCCAACGCGCCGCTCAAGGTGGTCGAGAAATGGCAAAGGCTGCTCAGGCAATACCTGTCGGGCCGGCAAAGCCTGCGCCGTGCCTTCGTGCTGATCGACGCACGCCACGGTATCAAGGCGGTGGACGAAGAGATCATGACGCTGCTGGACAGCGCGGCGGTGACCTTTCAGGCGGTGCTGACCAAGACCGACAAGGTCAAGGGAAAAGACCGCGAAAAGGTGCTGGCGCAGGTGCGCGAAAAACTGTCGGCGCATCCCGCCGCCTATCCCGAAATCGTGCTGACCTCGTCGGAAAAGGGCGATGGCATCGCCACGTTGCGCGCAATCATCGCCGAGCTGGAATAGACGCCCCGCCCCGGCTCAGACGTGCTGGCCGCCGTTGATCTCGATCTCGGTCCCCGAGATGTAGGAGCTTTCCGAGGAGCAGAGGAAGAACACCGTGGCGGCCACCTCTTCGGGCTGGCCGAGGCGGCGCAGCGGCAGGTTTTCCACCAGCTTCTCGGTGCCGGGGCTGAGGATCGCGGTTTCGATCTCGCCCGGTGCGATGGCGTTCACGCGCACCCCCATCGGGCCGAAATCATGGGCCATTTCCCGCGTCAGCGCCTTGAGCGCGGCCTTGGACGTGGCATAGGCGGCACCGGCAAAGGGGTGCACCTCGTTCCCGGCGATCGAGGTGACGTTGACCACCGCGCCCTTAGCGGCGGCCAGCTCCTCTTTCAGCGCGCGCGCCAGCACCACCGAGGAAAAGAAATTGACGTGAAACACCTGCCCCCATGTCCTGAGATCGGTGGTGATCGTGTTCAGCCGCTCGCCATCCGGCCCCTTGGGCGAGATACCGGCGTTGTTCACCAGCGCGTCCAGCCGTCCGTCCAGCTTGCTGCGGATCAGCTCCACCTTCTCGATCACGTCCGAGGGGTTGGCCAGGTCGATCTGCACATGGTTTTCCGCGCCGCCGCCCCAGGGGCATTCCTCGGGGAAGGGTTGGCGCGAACAGGTGATGACGCGCCAGCCCTCGCGGTTGAAGCGGCGCACCGTGGCATGGCCGATACCACGGCTTGCGCCCGTCAGCAGTAATGTCTTTTGCCGCTCGCTCATGACTGATTGCTCCGTTGCCTCTGGCCCGTAACCCTAGCACTGCGCCGGGCACTTGCAACGCGCACTTGGCACGGGCCGCGCCAAAGGCTAACACAGGCTGCCAAGAGGGACGCAAGGGATGAGAAAACAGACGATGAACCGCGACTGGATCGCCACCGCGCGCACGCTGTCCGAGGCGCTGCCCTATCTTCAACGCTATACCGGCGCCATCGTGGTGGTGAAATTCGGCGGCAATGCCATGGGCGACGACAGCGCCATGGACGAATTCGCCCGCGATATCGTGCTGATGCGGCAGGTGGGGCTGAACCCCGTCGTGGTGCATGGCGGCGGCCCGATGATCAACGACATGCTGGCCCGGCTGGGGATCGCGTCGGAATTCGTGCGCGGCAAGCGCGTGACCGACAAGGCAACGGTCGAGGTGGTCGAGATGGTGCTGACCGGCCTTGTCAACAAGCGCATCGTGCAGGCGATCAACCAGCAGGGCGGCCGCGGCGTGGGGCTGAGCGGCAAGGACGCCAACCTGATGGTCTGCGAACCCGACGATCCCGAACTGGGTTTCGTCGGGCGGCCGGTGCAGATGAACCCGCAGGTCCTGCACGATCTGTTCGCGGCCGGGATCATCCCCGTCGTGGCGCCGCTGGGCACGGGGCTGGGCGAGAACGAGACCTTCAACGTCAACGGCGACACCGCGGCGGGCGCGATTGCCGGCGCGCTCAGGGCCGACCGCCTGCTGCTGCTGACCGATGTGCCGGGCGTCAAGAACGCCGCCGGCGAGATCGTGACCGAACTGACCCCCGAGGACGTGACCACCATGACCGAGGAGGGCGTGATCGCCGGTGGCATGATCCCCAAGACACAGACCGCGCTGGCTGCGATTGCCGAGGGCGTGCGCGGCGTCGTCATCATCGACGGGCGCGTGCCCAATGCCTGCCTGCTGGAGCTGTTCACCGAGCATGGCTCGGGCTCGCTCATCAAGCCGCGCAACCTGCCGCCGCGACGGTGACGACACTTGCGCGGATCGAGGCGGCGCTGGCCCCGCACGGGCTGATCCAGATGGGCGGCGTGGCGCTGGACGCGCCCGCGCGCAGCCTGATCCTGGTGGGCGCAGGGCCCGGTTTCTGGCCGGTCTTCCGCGACAGCCCCGAATATGCCGATGGCAGGCCCGACCCGGTGGATCGCTGGTCGGTGCGGGTGCTGGGCGGGCTTGCGCAAGGGTTCGGTGCCGAGAGTGCCTATCCGTTCGGCGGCCCGCCCTATCAGCCGTTCCTGCGTTGGGCCGCCGAGAGCGGGCAAAGCCACCCCAGCCCGGTGGGGATGCTGGTGCATGCGCGCGCGGGCATGATGATCTCGTTCCGGGGCGCGCTGATCCTGCCGGGGCGGATCGGGCTGCCCGCCCCCGCACCATCCCCCTGCCCCGAATGCGCGCGGCCCTGCACCACCGCCTGCCCGGTCGGCGCGCTGCGCGAGGGCGCGCCCTATGACGTGGCCGCCTGCAAGGCCCATATTGCCAGCCCCGAAGGCGCGGAATGCCTGCAGAACGGCTGCCTCGTGCGTCGTGCCTGCCCGGTGTCACAAAGTTTTGGCCGCGATCCGGCACAGTCGGCCCTGCACATGGCCGCCTTTCTGAAGGGATGAACGAATGCGCCTGATCCTGATGCGCCACGCCAAATCAGACTGGTCCAGCGGCGTCACGCGCGACCACGACCGCCCGCTGAACGCGCGCGGCCTGCGCGCGGCCCGCGCGATGGGCGACTGGCTGCGCGCGCAGGGCTATCTGCCCGATAGGGTGCTGTGCTCGACAGCGACACGGACGCGCGAAACGCTGGATGGCTTGCGGATCGACGCACCGGTTTCGTTCGAAACGGGGCTGTATCACGCATCGCCCGACACCATGCTGCGTATCCTGCACGAGGCCAACGGGCAGAACGTTCTGATGATCGGGCATAATCCGGGCATTGCGGAACTGGCCGAGGCCCTTGTTGCCACGCCGCCCGACCATCCGCGTTTCTTCGACTATCCCACCGGCGCGACACTGGTGGTCGATTTCCAGGCCGCTGACTGGTCGGCGGTGGCCGCCGGTCGCGGTGCGTCGGTGGATTTCGTGGTGCCGCGCGACCTGGAATAGCCCGCGCGGCGGTTGACGTTATTGTGCGGTGACCACGGTCATGACCAGGTTGCCGTCGATACGGATCGGCCCGTCTTCCTTGGCGCCGAGCGTGTATTCGAAAATGCCGGTCTGCATCCCGCCATCTTCGGAATGAACCATCAGCATCAGCATGTCGCCCGCAGCGACCTCTTCGGTCAGGATCGCGGCGACATCGGCGTTTTCACCGGCGCGCAGCGGCGCATGACCAACCACGGGGCCCGGTTTCATGTCGGCATCGGTGCGGTGAACGACAAGCCAGCCGTTCTTTTCGGCGATGACGGACTCGGCGGATACGACACCATTGGCGACCGTCTGATCCATTGCCTTTACGGCGGGGGTCATACCGTGGTTGCCGGCAATCGCGATGCTGCCCAATGCCGTGATGGCGGTAGCTGCAAGAATGAAACGCATGGAAATGTCTCCCTGTTTTCCTGTGTTTGCGCCCGAACCTCTGCCGGGCTCACAAGCAGTCACGCAGCGACGGGGAAAAAGTTTCACGGCACGCGAATTTTTTTGCAAACAAGGCTGGGATGCAGGTGGCAATCGTCCCGCTGCGCAGCGCCAGACGAAACGCGCCGCCGGCTGCAGGTTCTGCAAGCCGGGCGGCGCGCGTGGTTTTGGCGTGCGACGGGGCCGGTGGCCCCTGTCGATGCAATCAGTGGCCGAGGATCTGGCTGAGGAACAGCTTGGTCCGCTCGCTTTGCGGGTTGTTGAAGAACTCTTCGGGCTCGTTCTGTTCGACGATCTGGCCCTGATCCATGAAGATAACGCGGTTCGCCACCTGCCGGGCAAAGCCCATCTCGTGCGTGACGCAGAGCATGGTCATCCCCTCCTCGGCCAGTTCCACCATCGTATCCAGAACCTCCTTGATCATCTCGGGGTCGAGCGCCGATGTCGGTTCGTCGAACAACATGATGCGCGGGCGCATGCACAGCGACCGGGCAATCGCCACGCGCTGCTGCTGGCCGCCCGACAACTGGCCGGGATACTTGTCGGCCTGTTCGGGGATCTTCACCTTTTCAAGGAAATGCATCGCCGTTGCCTCGGCTTCCTTCTTGGGGATCTTGCGCACCCAGATCGGCGCCAGCGTGCAGTTTTCAAGGATCGTCAGATGCGGGAACAGGTTGAAGTGTTGGAACACCATCCCGACTTCGGAACGGATCTTGTCGATATTCTTGAGGTCCGAGGACAGTAGCGTGCCATCCACCACGATCCGGCCCTTCTGGTGTTCCTCCAGCGCGTTGATGCAACGGATCAGCGTGGATTTGCCAGACCCCGAAGGCCCGGCGATCACGATGCGTTCGCCACGGTTCACGGTCAGGTTGATGTCGCGCAGCACGTGGAACGAGCCGAACCACTTGTTCATGTTCTCGATGGTGATCGCCACCTCGTCCGAGATTTGCATTTGTGCCTGTTCAGCCATGGGACAGACCTTTCCTTAACGATGATCGCGCTGCAGCTGACGCTCCAGCCATTGCGAATATTGCGAGATGCCGTAGCAGACGACAAAGAAGCTCAGGACAGCGAAGCCCCAAAGCTCCCAATAGACGCCGTTCCATTCGGTCGATGCCAGGATCGGCCCGCGGATCATGCCCACCAGGTCGAACATCGAGATGACCGAAACCAGCGTCGTGTCCTTGAACAGCCCCACGGCCACGTTGACGATGCCGGGGATCGAGATCTTCAGCGCCTGCGGCAGGATGACCAGCCGCATCGACTGCGCGTAATCCAGCCCGAGGCTGTCGGCGGCCTCGTACTGCCCGCGCGGCAGCGCCGCCAGCCCGCCCCGGATCACCTCGGCGATATAGGCCGAGGCGAAGGCGGTGATCATGATGATCACGCGGATGATCAGGTCGAGATTGGTTTCCGGCGGAAAGAAATAGGACAGCACCACGTTGGCCACGAACAGCAGCGTGATCAGCGGCACACCGCGAATGAACTCGATGAACAGCACGCAGATCCACTTGATGATCGGCATGTGGCTCTGGCGGCCCAGCGCCAGCAGGATGCCGATGGGCAGCGACAGCGACACGCAGACCGTCCCCAGGATCATGTTCAGCATGAAGCCGCCCATGTCGCGCGACGGCACCGGCCTGAGCGCCAGAACATCCGAGGCCGCGGCGGACAGGAAGCCGCCCAGCCACCAGATCACCACCGCACTGACCAGCCCGGCCAGCGACGCCGTGGCAAAGCCCGACGCCTCGGTCCGGCGAAAGACCAGCAGGCCTGCGATGATCCCGGCCAGCGCGATCACCGGCGCCAGGATGGTGCCGCCCCAGATCAGCCAGAAGGCCACGAACGGATAGATCGCGCTGAATACCAGCAGCCGGCGCGGCAGGTGCGCGAACAGCACCGGGGCCGCGGCCACGATCAGCAGGACAAACGCCAGAAGCGGCCGCCAGTATTGATCCGACGGGTATTTGAACCCGAACAGCAACTGGTTCCACCGCTCGGTCAGCACCGAGAAACAGCCCCCCGTGGTGCCCTGCAATATTTCGCGGCACTCCGCCAGCGACGAGGCCGTCCAGACCCCGTTGAGGAACCACGGCAGCGACCCCGCCACGATCTTGTAGATGAAATAGATCGCCAGCAGCGTCAGGATCGCGTTGACGGGGCCGGGAAACAGGTTTTCCCGCAGCCATTTGATGACACCGGCCTCGGATACGGGCGGCGCCTGTTCGGGCAGCATCGTATCGCGGACATAGGCGACGGATTGTGCGTGCGTATCGCTCATGTCACCTCTCCTTCAGCTTCACGGCGTTGTTGTAGGCGTTCATGACCGCCGAGATCGCCAGGCTGATCGTCAGGTAGAACAGCATCAGCAGCAGCACGCATTCGATGGCCCGGCCGGTCTGGTTCAGCGTGATGCCACCCAGCGTGCCGGTCAGGTCCATATAGCCCACGGCGATGGCAAGCGAGCTGTTCTTGGTCAGGTTCAGGTATTGCGAGATCAGCGGCGGGATGATGACCCGCAGCGCCTGCGGCAGGATCACAAGGTTCATGATCCGGCGCGGGCGCAGGCCCAGGCTGGCCGCGGCCTCGGTCTGGCCCTTGGAAATCGCAAGGATACCCGCGCGCACGTTTTCCGCGATGAAGGCGGCGGTATAGATCGACAGCGCGAACCACAGCGAGATCAGCGAATTTCGGGCGAATATCCCGCCCTGGAAGTTGAAGCCCCTGAGCTCGGGATATTCCATCGTGACCGGCCGGCCCATCACGAAGAACGCCAGCACCGCCGGAACGATGAAAAGCGCCAGCGACGGCCAGAACACCGGCAGCAGCCGGCCCTCGTCGAAAAGCGCCTTCCTGGCGTGGCGACGCCAGGCGAAGATACCGGCGACCGAGGCCACGAACACCGCGATCACCACGCCCGATCCTGGCCCGAAGACCGGCATGGGGAAATAGAAGCCCCGCCCGGTAAAGGCGAACATGCCCCACAGCATCGACGCCTCGGCATCCTCGCCCCGGAAATCGCGCGGCTGCGGCAGCACGGCGACGAAAATCGCCATGATGATCAGAATCCAGATCAGCACCGGCACGTTGCGGAAGATTTCCACGTAGACCGCCATCAGCTTGCGGATCAGCCAGTTCGGGCTGAGGCGCAGAACCCCAACGACCACCCCGATCACGGTTGCCATGATACAGCCCAGCAACGCCACCAGGAGCGTGTTCAGCACGCCCACCATCGCGGCGCGCAGGTGGGTGGACTGGCTGTTGTAGTCGATCAGGCTCTGGTTGATGTCATAGCCCGCGGGCTCGCCCAGGAAACCATAGCTGAAACTCAGCCCGGCCGCCTGCAGGTTGGCCGCGAGGTTGCTCAGAAGATAGGCCACTGCCCCGAAAAGGGCGATCAGCGCGATGATCTGGAATGTGTAGGATCGGTAACGGGTGTCGTTGATCAGCTGCGAAAGCTGGAACGTCCCGGCCGGCGGATCGGAATACGTCGCCATGTCTGTTTTCCCTGTCATGTCCGCCTTGGTCCTGCCTGCGCAATTGCTGCGTCTTGTTTCGGGGGCGGCAGGAGCGGAACTTATGGTTATTCAGGATAGATAGAGAAAGGGCGCGGTCTGCCCGCGCCCTTTCATGTGTCAGATCACCGGAACGGCGGGCTGTACAGCAGGCCGCCATCGGTCCATTGCGCGTTCAGGCCGCGCGCCAGGCCGATCGGGGTGTTCTCGCCGATGTTCTTTTCGAACACCTCGCCATAGTTGCCCACGGCCTTGATCGCGCGGGCCGCCCAGTCGGCATCGAGGCCCAGCATCTCGCCCAGGGTGCCCTCGGTGCCCAGCAGGCGGTTGACCTCGGGGTTGTTGGTGCCTTGTGCCAGCTCGTCGACATTGGCCGAGGTCACGCCCAGCTCTTCGGCCGCGATCAGCGCGTTGAGCGTCCAGCGCACGACATCGACCCACTCGCTGTCGCCGTGACGGACCAGCGGGCCCAGCGGCTCTTTCGAGATGATCTCGGGCAGGATGATGTGCTCGCCCGGGTTCTCGAACGCGGCGCGGGTCGCGGCCAGGCCCGATGCGTCGGTCGTATAGACGTCACAGGCGCCTTCCAGGTACAGCGGCTGCGCCTCTGCGTTGGTTTCGATCGGAACCGGCTCGTAGCTGATGTTGTTGGAACGGAAGAAATCCGCCAGGTTCAGCTCGGTCGTGGTGCCGGTCTGGATGCAGACGGTTGCGCCGTCAAGCTCCTTGGCCGAGCTGACGCCCAGCGCCTTGGGCACCATGAAGCCCTGACCGTCGTAGTAGTTGACGCCGGTGAATTCGAACTTGAGGTCGACATCGCGCGTGAACGTCCAGGTGGTGTTCCGCGACAGCACGTCGATCTCGCCCGATGCAAGGGCGGTGAACCGGGTCTTGCCGGTGGTCGACACGAATTCGACGGCGCTGGGATCCCCAAGAACAGCAGCCGCGATCGCGCGGCAGACACTTACATCGAACCCATCCCAGTTGCCGTTGGCATCGGGGGCGGCAAAGCCCACCAGCCCGGTGTTCACACCGCAATTCAGCTTGCCGCGCGCCTTTACGTCATCCAGTGTCGCGGCTGCCGCTGCTCCGGCCGTCAGACCAGCAACCGTCAGCGCGCCAAGAAATACGGATTTTTTCATGTTTACCTCTTCCTGATTTTCCGCCCGTTTTTTTACAAAGCGGTTTGCACGCCCCCGTTTTCCGGGGCCGCACGCGAAACTGTAGAGGAGGTTTCCCCCCTGTCAGCGCCATAACTTTGGAAGGATTCATCACCAAAGGTCAAGTAAACTATCCCGATAAATGATGAATCCGGCCTGCTGACTTCAGGGCAATCGGGCGCCCCGCCCGATCAGGCGGCACATTGATCGAAGAACCGTTTGGCGTGCAGAAACGCCGCGCGCTTGCGGTCGGCGTGCTCTGCCGCTTCCTCGTCGGCACCCCATTGTTCGATCTGCCACGCCTCGTCGATACGCGAGATGTCCCACGCCTCCGACACCTCCAGACGGTCGCGCGCGGTGGCGAACCCCAGGATCAGCGAGCCCGACAGGCTGACCAGATCGTGCAGCGCGGTCAGGCGGAACGCATCCAGCCCGTGCACCGCGTCGCGCAGCCGGGCCATGGCTGCGTCGGGCTGCGCCACGTGCATGACCCCTTGTGCCACCACCAGCCGGGCGCCCAGATCGGTGGCCGCCCAGTCCAGCAGCGGGTCCCACGCCGCCGCCTGCCGCGCGACCAGCTCGGCCGGCCCCTCGGCGCGATAGCACAGCAGGTCGCTGTCGCCGTATTCGGCGATCATGGCGGCCACCTCGGCATGTTGCACGCGCACCTTGTCGATCGCGGCATTGGCCGAGCGGGTAAAGGGCATGGTGTTCGGGTCGATCACGCCCTCCTGCGCGTCCCATTCGGCGGCGATGGCCTCGGCCATCGCGCGGGCGGGCACCACCAGCGGCGCCTTGGCGGGGGTGCGCACGGGCCGGTCATCCAGGTGCACGGCAAAACCGCCGTCCTGCGCGGTCACGCCCGCCTCTTTCCAGAACCGTTTGGCCTTCCATTCGCTCACGCCACGCTCTCCCACAGCTCGTCGAGGCAGAGGGGCAGCGCATCGAAGCTGTCGATCACCCGGACCGCCTGCCCCTGCAAATCCCGTGCCGGGTGATAGCCCCAGGAAACCCCGATGCCACGCGCCCCGGCGGCGCGGGCCATCTCCATGTCGAACACGGTATCGCCGACAACCACGGTATGCGCCGGGTCGATCCCGGTTTCCGCCATCGCCGCCAGCACCATCGACGGGTGCGGTTTCGACGGGTGATGATCGGCCACCTGCTCGGTCACGAAACGCCCGCGCAGCCCGTGGCTGTCGAACAGCGCATCCAGACCGCGCCGCGATTTTCCGGTGGCGACGCCCAGCAGGTATTCGTCGCGGCCGCCCAGTGCCTCCAGCACCGCCAGCGCACCGGGATAGAGCGGCGAGGACGCCGCGCCCTTGGCCGCGCGCAAACCGACATAGCTGTCCTTGTAGGCCGTCACCATCATGTCGTGATCACGCACGCCCAGCCCCGGCGCCAGCCGCGTCATCGCCACCTCGAGCGACAGCCCGACGATGCCCAGCACCGCGTCCCGCGCGGGCACCGGATGGCCCACCGCGTCGAAGGCCGCGGTCATCGAGGCCACGATATCGCCCTGGCTGTCCACCAGCGTTCCGTCCACGTCGAACAGGATCAGGCGCAGCGGGCCGCTCATCTGAGCGCCTCAAACGGGTCTTCGGCGGCGATATCCTCGGCCCAGCCCAGGGTGTCCCAGCTATGTTTCATATGCTCGGGCAAGGGGGCGGTCACGGTGATTTCCTTGCGGGTGACGGGATGTTCGAACCGCATCATGCGGGCGTGCAGGTGCAGCTTTTTGGAGATGATCCCGCCAAGCTGCGCGCCCCAGCCGTCGCCCAGGTTTTCCTGCCCCGAACCGCCGTATTTGCCGTCGCCGACGATCGGGTGACCGATTTCGGCCATATGCGCGCGCAACTGGTGGGTGCGGCCGGTGATCGGCTCCAGCGCCACCCAGGACGCACGGCTGGCCACGCGATACAGCGTGGCATAAAGCGTATGCGCCCGTTTCGCGCCGGGCGTCTTGTCCATGTCGCGGGGATGGACGCACAGCATCTTTTCGCCCTCGCCCTGCGCGCCGTGCCCGCGGGCCTTGACCAGCCCATAGCGGATTTCGCCCAGATAGGGCGTGGGCACGCCTGCCACCAGCGCCCAGTAGATCTTGCGCGTTTCCTTGTGCCGCATCGCCGCGGTCAGCGCCTGCGCCGCCGCGCGGGTGCGGGCCAGCAACAGCACGCCCGATGTGTCCTTGTCCAGCCGGTGCACGAGGCGCGGCTTTTCCTCAAACCCGAAGCACAGCGCCTCGGCCAGCCCGTCCACATGCTTCGTCTGCTTGCTGCCGCCCTGCGTAGGCAGGCCCGGCGGCTTGTTCAGCGCGATGATGTGATCGTCCATGTAGATCACGCAGTCGCGGATCATCCGGGCATCGGCGTCCGAGACGCGGGTTTTCGCCTGCGGCGCCGGTTGCGTGCCCGGATCGGGCAAGGGCGGGATGCGCACCTGCTGGCCCGCCTGAACGCGGGTATTGGCCTTGACCCGGCCACCGTCCACCCGCAACTCGCCCTTGCGGCACATCTTTTCGACCATGCCTTGCGTGACCTGCGGAAACAGGCGCTTGATCCAGCGGTCCAGCCGCTGATCGGCATCGCCTTCGGCGATGGTGACGGTCTGCACCCCGGTCATTGAAACACCCCGCGCGTCATAAGCATCGCCAGCACGATTGCACCCAGCGACAGGATCACCGATGCGGCGATGTAAAACCCCGCCTGCATGGTCTGGCCGCGCTCGATCAGGGTAATGGTATCCAGCGAAAAGGCCGAAAAGGTGGTGAACCCGCCCAGAACCCCGGTCATCAGCAGCGGCGCCAGCCGCGTCGCGTCCTTGTGCGCCAGCACCACGACCAGAACCCCCATCAGGAACGAGCCCACGATATTCACCGCCAGCGTGCCCCAGGGAAATCCCGGCCCGATCAGGCGCATGGTTGCGACCCCGGTCAGATACCGGGCCGAGGCGCCGAGCGCGCCCCCGAGTGCAACCTGCCATAACGTGTGGATCATGCGCGTCTCCCTGTGCGCTGCCCGCGCGAAAGTCAAGCCCGCAAGGGTCAGCCACCGCGTTTGGCGCGCAGGTTGACGAACCAGTCCAGCCGCTTTTTCAACTCGCGCTCGAACCCGCGTTCGACCGGCTGGTAGAACACCGGGCGCTTCATATCCTCGGGAAAATAGTTCTGCCCGGAAAACCCGTCCTCGGCATCGTGGTCATAGGCATAGCCGGCACCGTATCCTTCGTCCTTCATCAACCGGGTGGGCGCGTTCAGGATATGCTTGGGCGGCGGTGCGCTGCCGGATTTCTTGGCCTGCGCGCGCGCCGCCTTGTAGGCGACGTAACCCGCGTTCGATTTCGGCGCCAGCGCCAGGTAGATCACCGCCTGCGCCAGCGCCAGCTCGCCCTCGGGGCTGCCCAGCCGTTCATAGGTTTCCCAGGCGTGCAGGCACACCGTCTGCGCCTGCGGATCGGCCAGCCCGATATCCTCGACCGCCATGCGGGTAACGCGGCGGGCCAGGAAACGCGGGTCTTCGCCCCCCTCCAGCATCCGCCCGAACCAGTAGAGCGCGGCATCCGGGTCCGAGCCGCGCACCGATTTGTGCAGCGCCGAGATCAGGTTGTAATGCTCGTCCCCCGACTTGTCGTATTTCGCCGCGCGCCGCATCAGGCGGGTGGTCAGCTGGTCGGTGTTCAGCTTGCCGTCGACCTTCCATGCCGCCACCTGCTCGATCAGGTTCAGCAGCGCCCGGCCATCGCCATCGGCCATTTCCAGCAACGCCTCGCGCGCGGGGCCGTCCAGCGGCAGGGCCTTGTCCAGCTCACGCTCGGCCCGTTGCGCCAGCAGTTCGAGGTCGGACAGTTCCAGCCGCTTCAGCACCAGAACCTGTGCCCGCGACAAAAGCGCGGCATTCAGTTCGAAACTGGGGTTCTCGGTCGTGGCGCCGACCAGCAGGATGGTGCCATCCTCCATATGCGGCAGGAACCCGTCCTGCTGGGCCTTGTTGAAGCGGTGGATCTCGTCGACGAACAGCAGCGTGCCCTGACCGTTCGCATGGCGGTGGCGGGCGGCCTCGAACACCTTTTTCAGGTCGGCGACGCCGGTGAAGATCGCGCTGATCTGGACGAAATGCAGGTCGGTTTCGCGCGCCAGCAACCGCGCGATGGTGGTCTTGCCCACCCCCGGCGGCCCCCAGAAGACGATCGAGGACAGCGCCCCCGAGGACAGCATGACGCCCAGCGGCGCCTCGGGGCCAAGCACCTGGTCCTGCCCGATCACCTCGTCCAGCGATTGCGGGCGCAGCCGGTCGGCCAGCGGGCGGGGGCCCTTCGCCCCGCCGCCGCCCGCATCGGGCACGGTATCGAACAGATCGCCCATGCGTCAGAGCCGCGCGCGCATGACGATGCGTTGCAGCCCGCGCTGCACATCCAGCGAAAGCGCGCGCATATCGGCCGAAAGCGCGCGGTCTGCATCCGCCGTGCTGGCGATCTCGTCGCCGTTCACGGCGCGGATGATGTCGCCCGGACGCAACCCGATGCGCGCGCCATAGGGCCCCGGTTCATCGACCAGCACGCCATCGGCGCCCAGCGGCAGGCCGTATTCGGCGATCACCGCGGGGTTGAGGTTGCTGACCACCAGCCCCGGCAGCACCGTCCCCTCGCCAAGCGCGCGCTGGTCGCGCGGCGGATCGTCGGGCGCGGCGATCATGGCGACCGTCACTGTCTCTTCCTGCCCGTCGCGCAGGCGGGTAACCTGCGCCTTGCCGCCCAGCCCGGCGACGGCCATGCGGAACACCATTTCGGGTGCGGAATTCACCGGCTCACCGTCCACCGCCGTGATGATGTCGCCGGGCGCGAAACCGGCGGTGAGAAACGGGCTGGCCGGGTGCAGGGCCGAGATCACGATGCCCTCGGGGACGGGCAGGCCCAGCGAGGCCGCGATATCGGCATCCACCGGCTGCCCGCTGACACCCGCCCAGGGTTTTTCGAACCGTTCGGCCCCGGCCTGCGCCTGGCGCACGAATTCGGCCACAAGGTTGGCCGGGATGGCAAAGCCGATTCCGTTCGACCCGCCCGAGCGCGTCAGGATCGAGGTATTGACCCCGATCAGCCGGCCCGCCGCGTCGATCAGCGCCCCGCCGGAATTGCCGGGGTTGATGGCCGCGTCGGTCTGGATGAAATAGCCGCGCGCATTGCCCCGCGCGCCCCCCGAGCGGGCAAGCCCCGACACGATGCCGCTGCTGACGGTCTGGCCCACGCCGAACGGGTTGCCGATGGCCAGCACCAGTTCGCCCACCTCGACGCTGTCGCTGTCGCGCAGGGGCAGCACCGGCAGATCCTGCGCGTTCTCGACCTGCAGGACGGCCAGGTCGGCCTCTTCATCGCCAAGGATCACCCGCGCGCTGTATTCGCGGCGGTCGGCCAGAACCACGCGGATATCGGTCGCCTGCCCCACCACGTGAAAATTCGACACCACCAGCCCGTCAGCCGACAGGATCACCCCCGACCCGAGCGAGTTCTGCACCCGTGGCCGTGTCTGGCCGAAATCGCGGAACAGGTCACGAAAGAACGGATCGCTCTGAAACGGGCTGACGCGCGATTCCACCACGCGCCGGGCATAGATGTTCACGACCGCGGGGGTCGCGCGTTTCACCAGCGGTGCGAAGCTGAGCGTGATTTCAGCCGGGGATTGCGGCACGCGCGGGGTTTCCGCCCAGGCGGGCACGGCAAGAACGATCAGGATCAGCAGGCTGCGGAGCATATCGGGCCTTCCTCTGTTCGGATGCTTCCCGATATGTCCGCGCATCGCCCCCATTGCAAGCCATCCGCCCCCGGCACCGCAAAAGAAAAGGCCCCGCCACATGTGGCGGGGCCCGGCCAACGGTCGAAACCGCGGGATCATTCTTCGTCGGCGGCCTCTTCGGCGGCGACGCGGGCCTTGTCGGCGGCACCCTTGGCATCAAGGTCACGATCGACGAATTCGATGATCGCCATCGGTGCCATGTCGCCATAGCGGAAACCGGCCTTGAGGATGCGGACATAGCCGCCCTGGCGGTCCTTGTAGCGCGGGCCCAGAACGTCGAACAGCTTGGCCACGAGGGCGTCCTGCTTGAGACGCGATGCCGCCTGGCGGCGGGCGTGCAGATCACCACGCTTGGCCAGCGTGATCATCTTTTCCACGATCGGGCGCAGTTCCTTGGCCTTAGGCAGGGTCGTCTTGATCTGCTCATGCTCGATCAGCGAGCCGGCCATGTTGGCCCACAGGGCCTTGCGGTGTTCGTGGGTGCGGTTGAGGCGGCGATAGCCTTTTGCGTGACGCATTGTCTTACTCCTTCGGTGCCCTCTACGGGCGGTTTTGCTTTGTCTGGCCGGCGATGCGTGTCACCGGCTCTCCTTGGGGCGTCATGCCCGGTTTTGCGGCTGGCCGGGCATCGCGCCCGGCCTTGCCAAATCAGAACTGGTCTTCGAATTTCTTGGCCAGGTCTTCGATGTTGTCCGGCGGCCAATCCTCGACATCCATGCCCAGGTGCAGGCCCATGCCCGACAGCACTTCCTTGATCTCGTTCAGCGACTTGCGGCCAAAGTTCGGCGTGCGCAGCATTTCTGCCTCGGTCTTCTGGATGAGATCGCCGATATAGACGATGTTGTCGTTCTTCAGGCAGTTGGCCGAACGCACCGACAGTTCCAACTCGTCCACCTTCTTGAGAAGCAGCGGGTTGAATTCCAGCCCGTCGTCCTCGTCCTGGCGGCCAGCGGATTCGGGTTCTTCGAAGTTCACGAAGATCGAAAGCTGGTCCTGCAGGATGCGCGCGGCATAGGCCACCGCGTCCTCGGGCGTGACCGAACCGTCGGTTTCCACCTTCAGCGTCAGCTTGTCGTAATCCAGCACCTGCCCCTCGCGGGTGGGCTGCACGTCATAGCTGACCTTCTTGACCGGGGAATAGATCGCGTCGATGGGCATCAGGCCGATCGGCGCATCCTCGGGCTTGTTCTTGTCTGCGGCGACATAGCCCTTGCCGGTGTTGACCGTCAGTTCCATGTAGACATCCGCGCCCTCGTCGAGGTGGCAGATCACGTGGTCCTTGTTCAGCACCTCGATGCCGGCGCTGTCGCTGATGTCGCCGGCGGTGATGACGCCCGGCCCCTTGGCATTGATCGACAGGCGCTTGGGCCCTTCGACTTCCATGCGCAGGGCGACGCCCTTGAGGTTCAGAACGATGTCGGTCACGTCCTCGCGCACACCGGCGACGGACGAGAATTCATGCAGCACGTTGTCGATCTGCACACTGGTGATGGCCGCGCCCTGAAGGCTCGACAGCAGGATACGGCGCAGCGCGTTGCCCAGCGTCAGGCCAAAGCCGCGTTCCAGCGGTTCGGCGATAACGGTGGCCTGACGGGTCGGATCGTTGCCCGGCTTGACGTCCAGCTGCGTCGGCTTGATCAGCTCTTGCCAGTTCTTGTGGATCATGCGTCCCTCCATTCCTGTTTCGTCCCCATGTCCAAAAGGCCGAAACGCCCGAGGTTGAAATGACGGACTGGGGCCGCGCGTTTCGCACAGCCCCAGCCATTGAAATGCTGGATCAGACCCGGCGACGTTTCGGCGGGCGACAGCCGTTATGGGCAATCGGCGTCACGTCACGGATCGACGTGATGTTGAAGCCGATGGCGGCCAGCGCACGCAGCGCCGATTCACGGCCCGAACCGGGGCCCTGCACTTCGACTTCCAGCGTCTTCATGCCGTGTTCCTGCGCCTTGCGGCCGGCGTCTTCGGCGGCCAGCTGTGCGGCGTAGGGGGTCGACTTGCGCGAGCCCTTGAAGCCCATGGTGCCGGCCGACGACCACGAGATCGCGTTGCCCTGCACGTCCGAGATCAGGATCTTGGTGTTGTTGAAGCTGGAGTTCACATGCGCGACGCCAGCTGCGATGTTCTTGGAGACCTTTTTCTTGCCCCCGCGACGGGTATCACGTGCCATTGCTGCGGACCTCCCTTACTTCTTCTTGCCGGCGATGGGCTTTGCGGGGCCCTTGCGCGTGCGTGCGTTGGTGTGGGTGCGCTGACCGCGCACGGGGAGGTTGCGGCGATGGCGCAGACCGCGGTAGCAGCCCAGGTCCATCAGGCGCTTGACGTTCATCTGCACTTCGCGGCGCAGGTCGCCTTCGACGGTATAGTTGGCGTCGATATGTTCACGAACGGCCAGCACTTCGGCATCGCTCAGTTCGTTTACGCGACGGGCCGCGTCGATGTTGACGGCTTCGCAGATCGCCCGGGCCGATGCCGGGCCGATGCCGTGGATATAGGTGAGTGCGATGGGCACCCGCTTGTTGGTCGGGATGTTTACGCCGGCAATACGTGCCACGTTATCTTTCCTTTCGTTGCGGTTCCGTAGTTCCAGAACCTTTTTTCACAACGGAGGCCCGAGGCTTTGCCATCGGGCCACAGCTGATGTCGAGGTGGTGGGATTCCCGCAAGGGGAATCACCCGCATGTGGCGGGATAGGGCTGAATAGGGGCAAAAGGTGGAAGCGTCAAGACCCCATCCCAAGATCATTCAGACCTCGGTAACTTTCACCGCGTTCAAGAGCCGTTTGATAACGGCAGGCCAATAAATGAGATAGGCGAGGCCCAGCGTTACGATTGTCAGCAGGAACCAAACCAAAGCGTGGCCCAGAATATCGGCAAAGTTCACTTCGACCGAAAGCTTGCCGATTTTGATACCGTCACGGTCTGTCAGGTAGGTTCTGTTGATCGGTGCCTTCAGGAAATAGTAGGGCAACACAAACAATGCCAAACCAAGCGTGACTATGGAAAGCAAAATCCAGATTATGAGTTGGCCGATTGCCTCAGCTACCGAAAACTCGCACTTGAAACCGTTACCGATCATTTATCCGTTTCCTTCCTCGTTGTTGTTCATCGCTCATTAACTCTGAGCGATTCCCGTTTTAGGAGAATTCAACAAGGAAGAACACGCAAAAAGCGCGCCCGAAGGCGCGCATTTCGATACGACATTTACAAGGTCTGCAGGCCTACTGAAGCGCCCTGGCGATTTCCGCCTTCACGGCGTCGATCTCGCCCAGGCCGTCGACCGTGGTCAGGTCGCCCTTGGCATAGTAATAGCCGATCAGCGGGCTGGTCTTCTTGTAGTATTCCATCAGGCGGTTGCGAAGGCTGTCTTCGTTGTCGTCCGCCCGGCGTTTGAACTCGGCCTTCTGGCCGCAATTGGTGCAGACACCGTCCGCCGGGATCGGCTTGGTGATGTCGTTATAGACCTCGCCGCAATTGCCGCAGGTCGAGCGCGCGGTGATGCGGCTGACAAGCGCGTCGTCGTCCACCTTCATCTCGATCACGGCATCCAGCGTCTCGCCGGTTTCCGCCAGCAGGTCGGCCAGCGCATCGGCCTGGGCCAGCGTGCGCGGGAATCCGTCGAAGATGAAGCCGCCCTTCTTGTCGCCCTGCAGTTTCTCGCGGATCAGCCCGATCACGATCTCGTCGGTCACCAGTGCGCCGCGCGCCATCACCTCGGCCACGACCTTGCCCATCTCGGTGCCGCTGTCCTTGGCCTCGCGCAGCATGTCGCCGGTGGACAGCTGGATCATGTCGCGTTCGTCCACCAGGATACGTGCCTGCGTGCCTTTGCCCGCGCCCGGCGGGCCGAGAAGGATGATATTCATCGGCGTGCTGTCCCTTTTTTCCGCTTCTTGCCGCCCTTGCCGCGCAGCTGCGATTTCTCGATCAGCCCCTCATACTGGTGGGCAAGCAGATGGCTTTGCACCTGCTGGATCGTGTCCATCGTCACCGACACCACGATCAGAACCGACGTGCCGCCGAAATAGAACGGGATCGACAGCTGGCTGCGCAGGATTTCCGGCAGCAGGCAGACCGCGGCCAGGTAGGCCGCGCCCAGCACCAGAACGCGGTTCACCACGTATTCAAGGTATTCGGCAGTCTTCTTGCCCGGACGGACGCCGGGAACGAAACCGTTCTGGTTCTTCAGGTTGTCGGCCACCTCGTCGGGTTTGAAGGCGACGTTGAAGGTATAGAAATAGGCGAAGAACACGATCATCAGCGTGAAGAACGCCAGGTAAAGCGGCTGCCCCGGCCCGAAATAGGCCAGGATCGTCGACATGATCGGGTTGGTCTGGTTGCCCGAGAAGGTGCTGATCGTCGTCGGCAGCAGCAGCAGCGAGCTGGCGAAGATCGCGGGGATCACGCCCGACGGGTTGACCTTGACCGGCAGGTGGCTGGACCCGCCGTCATAGACCTTCATACCCACCTGGCGGCGCGGATACTGGATATGGATCTTGCGCAGCGCGCGTTCCATGAACACCACGAAGGCGATCACGACGATCACCATCAGGATCACGCCCACGATCACCGCCGGGCTGAGCGCGCCCGAGCGACCCTGGCTGAGGAACTGCGCCAGCGCGGCGGGCAGTTCGGCGATGATGCCGACGAAGATGATCAGAGAGATGCCGTTGCCGATGCCCCGGGCGGTGATCTGTTCGCCCAGCCACATCAGGAACATGGTGCCGCCCACCAGCGTGATGACGCAGGAGGCGCGGAAGAACAGGCCCGGATCGGTCACCAGGTCGCCGGTTTCAAGGCTGACGGCCAGGCCGTAGGCTTGCAGCGTGGCCAGGAACACCGTGCCGTAGCGGGTGTACTGGTTCATCTTCTTGCGGCCCTGCTCGCCCTCTTTCTTCATCTGCTCCAGCGCGGGCACCATCGAGGCCAGCAGCTGCACGATGATCGAGGCCGAGATATAGGGCATGATGCCAAGGGCAAAGATACCCATCCGCCCAAGCGCACCGCCGGTGAACATCGACAGGATGCCGCCAAGCCCGGCTGCCGCGCCTTCCATGAAGTCGCGCAATGCCTGACCGTCGATCCCCGGCACCGGAATGAAGGTGCCCAGGCGATAGACGATCAGAAGCCCGAGGGTGAAAAGGATGCGGTTGCGAAGATCGGTCGCTTTGCCAAGGGCGGCCCAGCTGGTGTTCGCCGCCATTTGTTCTGCTGCAGATACCATGCGGTCTCTCTCTAGCGCGAACGCCGCCCGACGCGTCTTCCGGCGTCAGGCGGCGTCATTTGGAAAACTGGGACCTATGTAAGCGGCGCGGTGGCCACCCACAACCCGTTATTCGGCTGCCTGCGCGGTTGTGACCGTCAGCGAACCACCGGCCTTTTCGACCGCAGCGATGGCGGATTTCGACGCGCCGGTCACCTCGATCGTCAGCTTGGCGCTGACATCGCCCTTGGCCAGAACGCGGACACCGTCGAGCTTGCGGCGCACCAGGCCGCTTTCGATCAGCGCATCCTCGGTGATCTTGCCGGCATCCAGTTTCTTCTCGTCGACGAACTTCTGGATCAGGCCGAGGTTCACCACGGCGAATTTCTTGCGGTTGGGCTTGTTGAAGCCGCGCTTGGGCAGGCGCTGGTAGAGCGGCATCTGGCCGCCTTCATAGCCCTTGATGGCCACGCCCGAACGGGATTTCTGGCCCTTGATACCACGGCCACCCATCTTGCCCTTGCCCGAGCCCGGGCCACGGCCGACGCGCATCCGTTTCTTGGTGGCGCCTTCGTTGTCGCGCAGTTCGTGAAGTTTCATGTCGCTTCTCCTAAGCCGGAACCGACCCCGAAGCGAACGGGCCGGACGCGGCGTTTCTTGGTTATATGAGTCGTGGCGCAATCGGCCACCGGGGGCGTATAGACGGGACGGTTGTGCATTGCAAGTCCCGCAAAGGCAAACGCCCCGGCCATTCCTGACCGGGGCGCTCAATCTCATGCGCCGGACATTAGCCCGGCACCGGCTCAGCCGCGTTCTTCGACGATCTCGACCAGATGCGGGATCTTGGCGATCATGCCGCGGATTGCCGGGGTATCTTCCAGCTCACGCGTCTTGTGCATCTTGTTGAGGCCGAGCCCAACCAGCGTCTGGCGCTGCTTGGCGGGGCGGCGGATCGGGCTGCCGATCTGCTTGACGACGATGGTCTTGGCCATGCTCATGCCTCCTCAGCGACTTGGGCGCTTTCCTGCGGCGCGTCTTCGCGCTTGGGCAGGATGTCGGCGACCTTCTTGCCGCGGCGCTGCGCAACCGAGCGGGGCGACTGCTCTTGCTTGAGGCCGTCCAGCGTGGCGCGGATCATGTTGTAGGGGTTCTGCGACCCGACCGACTTGGCGACCACGTCCTGGATGCCCAGCATCTCGAACACGGCGCGCATCGGACCACCGGCGATGATACCGGTACCTTGCGGTGCGGTGCGCATGACCACCTTGCCGGCGCCCCAGCGGCCCTGCACGTCGTGATGCAGCGTCCGGCCTTCGCGCAGCGGCACGCGGATCATCTGGCGCTTGGCCTGTTCGGTCGCCTTGCGGATGGCTTCGGGCACTTCTTTCGCCTTGCCCTTGCCAAAGCCCACGCGGCCTTTCTGGTCGCCCACGACCACCAGGGCTGCAAAGCCGAAACGCTTACCACCCTTGACGGTCTTGGATACGCGGTTGATCGCTACGAGACGATCGGCGAATTCCGGTGCTTCGTCGCGGTCGCGACGGTCGCGGCGGTTGTCTTCTCTTGCCATATCTGTCGTCTCCTTAGAACTTCAGGCCGCCTTCACGCGCAGCGTCGGCCAGAGCCTTCACCTTGCCGTGAAACAAAAAGCCGCCACGATCGAAGTAGCACTCTTCGACACCAGCCTTCTTGGCGCGCTCGGCGATTGCCGCGCCCACCTTGGCCGCTGCCTCGACGTTGTTCTTGCCCGCAAGGCCCAGATCCTTCTCGAGCGAGGAGGCCGAGGCCAGGGTGCGGCCCTGAACGTCGTCGATCAGCTGCACGCTGATGTTCTTGTTGCTGCGATGAACGGACAGGCGCACGCGACCCGCGTTTGCCTTCCGCAATTTGTTCCGGACGCGCAGGCGGCGCTTCTGGAACAGGATTCGTTTGCTGTTTGCCATCTGTCGCGTCCTTACTTCTTCTTGCCTTCCTTGCGGAAGATGTACTCGTCCTTGTACTTGATCCCCTTGCCCTTGTAGGGCTCGGGCGCACGCCATTCGCGGATATTGGCCGCGACCTGGCCGACGAGCTGCGGGTCATCGCCTTCGATCACGATCTCGGTCTGCTTCGGGCAGGTCACGGTGACCCCCTGCGGCACGTCGAAATCGACATCGTGGCTGTAGCCGAGCGACAGTTTCAGGGTGTTGCCCTGCATCTGTGCACGATAGCCGACGCCGTTGATCTCAAGCTCTTTCTTGAAACCGTCGGTGACGCCCCTGACCATGTTGGCGACCATCGTGCGGCTCATGCCCCACTGCTGGCGCGCGCGCTTGGACTTGCCGCGCGGCGTGACCGTCACGGTGTTGTCCTCGATGGCGATGGTAACGTCATCGGTGGCGGTGAAGCTTTGCGTGGCCTTGGGGCCCTTCACCTCGATGGTCTGGCCGGACAGGGTGGCGGTGACACCCGAGGGCAACTCGACCGGTTTTTTCCCAATACGAGACATTTGCTCCTCCTTAGAACACCGTGCAGATGACCTCGCCGCCGACATTGGCAGCGCGGGCATTTGCGTCCGACATCACGCCCTTGGGCGTGCTGACAATCGACACGCCGAGGCCCTGACGGACCTGCGGGATGTCCTTGACACCCATGTAAACGCGGCGGCCGGGCTTGGAGACCCGCTTGAGCTCGCGAATGACGGGGGTGCCGTCGAAATACTTCAGGCTGATTTCCAGCGTCGGATGGCCGTTGGCATCCGTGCCGCTTTCATAGCCGCGGATGTAACCCTCGTCCGCCAGCACGTCCAGAACCCAGGCACGCAGCTTCGAGGCCGGCGTGGAAACGATGGACTTGCCGCGCATCTGCGCGTTGCGGATACGGGTGAGCATATCGCCGATAGGATCGTTCATATCACTCTCTCCCTTACCAGCTCGATTTCACCATGCCGGGAATCTGGCCGTGCGAGCCAAGCTCCCGCAGCATGATCCGGCTCACCTTGAGCTTACGGTAGTAAGCGTGGGGGCGGCCGGTCAGCTGGCAGCGGTTGTGCAGACGGGTGGGCGAGCTGTTGCGGGGCAGCCCGGCCAGCTTCAGGGAGGCGCGGAAACGCTCTTCCATCGGCTTGGACTCGTCCTTGATGACTTCTTTCAGCGCGGCGCGCTTTTCGGCGTATTTCGCGACGAGGCGCTGACGCTTCTTTTCGCGTTCGATCATTGCTTTCTTAGCCATGTCTCTATCCTCTCCGCGATTAGCTGTTGAAGGGCATGTTGAAATGCTTCAACAGCGCCTTTGCTTCCGCATCCGTGGGCGCGGTGGTGGCGATCACGATGTCCATGCCCCAGACCTCGTCGACCTGGTCGAAGTTGATCTCGGGGAACACGATGTGCTCCTTCATGCCCATGGCATAGTTGCCGCGGCCGTCGAAGGATTTGCCGGACACGCCGCGAAAGTCGCGGATACGCGGCATCGCGATGGTGATCAGGCGGTCGAGGAATTCGTACATCCGGTCGCCGCGCAGGGTCACCTTGGCCCCCATCGGCATACCTTCACGAACGCGGAACCCTGCGATCGAGTTCTTGGCGGTGGTGATCAGGGCCTTCTGGCCGGCGATCATCGACAGGTCTTCCTGCGCCGATTTCGCCTTTTTCGAATCCTTCACAGCCTCGGCGCCACAGCCGATGTTCAGAACGATCTTGTCCAGACGCGGGATCTGCATGTCGTTCTTGTAGCTGAACTCTTCCTTCAGCGCGGCGCGGATCTGATCCTTGTAAAGCGCCTTGAGGCGCGGAGTGTAGGTTGCCGTATCAAGCATCGATCACGTCCCCCGTGGTCTTGGCAAAACGGACCTTCTTGTCGCCTTCGAGCCTGAAGCCGACGCGGGTCGGTTTGCCGTTCTTGTCGACGATCGCCAGGTTCGACAGGTCGATCGGCATCGCCTTGGGCAGGCGGCCGCCCTGGCTGGTCTGGCTCTGGCGGGTGTGACGGATGGCCATGTTGATGCCATCGACAACGGCCTTGCCCGCCTTGGGGTCGACCGAGGTGACGGTGCCCTGCTTGCCCTTGTCCTTGCCGGACAGGACAACAACCTTGTCACCGGATTTCAGTTTCGCAGCCATCTTACAGCACCTCCGGGGCGAGCGAGATGATCTTCATGAAGTTCTTGGCGCGCAGTTCGCGGACGACCGGGCCGAAGATACGGGTGCCCACGGGCTCACCGTTGTTGTTGAGGATCACCGCGGCGTTGCGGTCAAAGCGGATTGCGGTGCCGTCTTCACGACGGACTTCCTTGGCGGTGCGAACGACGACGGCCTTGCGCACGTCGCCCTTTTTCACACGGCCGCGCGGAATGGCTTCTTTCACCGAAACGACGATGATGTCGCCAACCGACGCATAGCGGCGGTGCGAACCGCCCAGAACCTTGATGCACTGCACCCGGCGCGCGCCGGAGTTGTCAGCAACATCCAGATTGGTCTGCATCTGGATCATTGGGTTTCTCCCGACCTATGGGGGGCGTCATTGCCATATCCCCAGGGTTTCGTTCAAACCGGAAGGTATGTCCCGGAATGGTCGTGGCGCCCGAAGGCGCCGCGATCAGCCTGTGACAACCTCCCAGCGTTTGGTCTTCGACTTCGGCGCACATTCCTGGATGCGGACGGTGTCACCGACGTTGAACTGGTTGTTCTCGTCATGCGCCCGGTACTTTTTCGACTTGCGAATGGTCTTTTTCAGAACCGGGTGGGTAAAGCGGCGTTCGACCAGGACCGTCACGGTCTGACTGTTCTGGTTCGCGGTCACGGTGCCTTGGAGAATACGTTTGGGCATCTGTCAGGCTCCTTACTCTGCCGCCGCTTGGGCTTTTTCGTTCAACACGGTCTTCACGCGCGCGATATCGCGGCGCACCCGGCGCATACGGGCGGTGTTTTCCATCGCGCCGGTCGCCTGCTGGAAGCGCAGGTTGAAGGATTCTTTCTTCAGGCTGGTCAGCTCGTCACGCAGCTGATCCGGCGTCTTGTCACGCAGTTCGGTGGCGTTCATCGCCTTGTTCCTTTCTCAACATCACCGGAGGGCCCGATGGGTCACCCTGATTCCGGTGGAGTTCTGGTGAAGGCTGCGCAATACACGGGGTTTCCCGGGTTGGCAACCCCCGGCATCCGATTTCCTGCCATTGCGGCGCCGCGCGACGCAAGGACCGCGCCTGCACCGAGGCAGGACGCGGCCTGTTTCCGTTTCTGTCAGGGAAGGACATCCCTCGTCACGGGGGCCTCAGCCCTCATCGTCTTCGCCGGCAGACATGTATTTCGATGCGTAACGCTCTTCACCAAGCCGGTCGATCAGGCCAAGCTGCTGGTCGAGCCAGTTCGCATGGCCGACCTCGTCGATGGCGATTTCCTCGAACAGCGCCCTGGAGGCCAGGTCGTTCGCCTCGTAGGCGTCCTTGGAGGCCTTGGTGTAGAAGGCGACAGCCTCCTTTTCATCGTCGAGGTCCGACTGGAACATGCCGGTCAGGGATTTGGCGATCTTCGGTGTATTGGCAAAGGCCATTTCCGGCTCGCCGCCGAGATCGAAAATCCGCTCGAGAAACCGGTTCGAATGCACGGTCTCCTCGGCGAACTCCTCGCGCATCTTCGCGGCCAGCCTGTCGATCCCCCAGTCATCCAGAACATGCGCGTGCAGTTGATACTGGTGCGCCGCGGTCAGCTCCATCTGGAGGGCAGTGTTGAGGTGTTTGAGGACAGTTTCATTAGCCATTCCGGCCTCCTTTTTATAACCATTCTAATATAGGAATTACCCGATATGATAGCCACCCTGCCCGGCACTTTTTTATGGTCTTTCCAGTGTAATAACGCCATAACTTCCGCCTGCGTTCCAGTTTTGATTCAGCGGGCTCACATGGCACAGATCGACTCCCTCTTCGTCACCCGCCTGTACCGGGCATCGCTCAACGATCACGGCCCCGGCGTCGATCCGCAGGAACTGGCCGCGTCGTGCTATTCCATCGCCGAGGATGACGAGGCGGGCCAGGACTGGTGCGAGGCGAACGGCTATCCCGGCTATACCTCCTACGCCTCGCTGACCGACCTGCCCTGGCGCTTTCCGGTCTTCGCCGACATCGTGACCGCGCTGGATGCGCATGTGGCGGATTTTGCCGAAGACCTGGAATTCGACCTGGGCGACGGCAAGCTGGTGCTTGAGGATCTGTGGATCAACATCCTGCCCGAGGGCGGAATGCACGCCAGCCACATCCACCCGCATTCGGTGATCTCGGGCACAACCTACGTGCAGATGCCCGACGGCGCCTCGGCGCTGAAACTGGAAGACCCGCGTTCCGCCCGGATGATGGCCGCCCCCACCCGCCGCAAGGGCGCGCGACGCGAATTGCAGCCCTTCGTCTACGTCAAACCGGCGGTGGGCGACGTGCTGCTGTGGGAAAGCTGGCTGCGCCACGAAGTGCCGATGAACATGGCCGGGGACGAGCGCATCTCGGTGAGTTTCAATTACAAGTGGGAGTGACGGGGGGCGACCCGCCTACCCTTGCTCCTGCAAAAAAGAAAAACCCCGCCGGTTTCCCGACGGGGGTTTCTTTTGGTTTCATGGGGCGGGGTTTCCCCCGCCGCACGATTACCAGTCTTCGCGGACCACGATCCGGCTCTTGATCGGCAGCTTCATCGCGGCGAGGCGCAGGGCCTCGCGGGCGATCTCTTCGTTCACGCCGTCGATCTCGAACATCACGCGGCCGGGCTTGACCTTGCAGGCCCAGTAATCGACCGAACCCTTACCCTTACCCATCCGAACCTCGGTGGGTTTCGACGTCACGGGCGTATCGGGGAAGATACGGATCCAGACGCGGCCCTGGCGCTTCATGTGGCGGGTCATCGCGCGGCGTGCCGCCTCGATCTGACGCGCGGTGATGCGCTCGGGCTGGACGGCCTTGAGGCCATAGGTTCCGAAGTTCAGGTCAGACCCGCCCTTGGCTTCGCCATGGATACGGCCCTTGTGCATCTTGCGGAATTTAGTGCGCTTTGGTTGAAGCATTGTCTTCTCTCCTTAGCGGCGGCCGCCGGCGCCACGGGGCGCGGGACCATCCTGGAGTTCCTGCTGACGGCGATCGCGGGCACTGGGATCGTGCTCCATGATCTCGCCTTTGAAGATCCAGACCTTGATGCCGATGATGCCATAGGGCGTAGACGCCTCGGCCAGGGCATAGTCGATATCGGCGCGCAGGGTGTGCAGCGGCACACGGCCTTCGCGATACCACTCGGTCCGTGCGATTTCGGCACCGCCCAGACGGCCGGCGACGTTCACCCGGATGCCCAGGGCGCCCATGCGCATGGCGTTCTGCACCGACCGCTTCATCGCGCGGCGGAAGCTGACCCGGCGTTCCAGCTGCTGGGCGATCGATTCCGCCACCAGCTGCGCGTCAAGCTCGGGCTTGCGCACTTCGACGATGTTGAGGTGCAGTTCGCTGTCGGTCATGGCCGACAGTTTCTTGCGCAGAACCTCGATATCGGCGCCTTTCTTGCCGATGATGACACCGGGACGTGCGGTGTGGATCGTCACGCGGCACTTCTTGTGCGGACGTTCGATGATCACGCGGGCCACGCCGGCCTGCTTGCACTCTTCCTTGATGAACTCGCGGATCTTGACGTCTTCCAGCAGAAGATCGCCGAAATCCTTGGTGTCGGCGTACCAGCGGCTGTCCCAGGTGCGGTTGACCTGAAGGCGCATACCGACCGGATTTACTTTATGACCCATTAGGCTTGCTCCTCAACTTGACGCACCGTGATGGTGAGTTCCGAGAACGGCTTCATGATCTTGCCGAACCGGCCACGTGCCCGCGGACGGCCACGCTTCATCACGAGGTTCTTGCCCACATAGGCCTCGGCGACGATCAGCTCGTCGACGTCCAGGTTGTGGTTGTTCTCGGCGTTGGCGATTGCGGACTGAAGGCATTTCTTCACGTCCACGGCGATCCGCTTTTTCGAGAAGGTCAGGTCGTTCAACGCCTTGTCGACCTTCTTGCCACGGATCATCGCGGCGACGAGGTTCAGTTTCTGCGGGCTGGTGCGAAGCATACGGACCTTGGCCATCGCTTCGTTTTCTGCCACGCGGCGGGGGTTTTTTGCCTTGCCCATGACTTACTTCCGCTTCGCTTTCTTGTCGGCCGCGTGACCATAGTAGGTCCGCGTCGGCGAATACTCACCGAACTTCTGGCCGATCATGTCTTCGGATACGTTCACCGGAACGTGCTTGTGGCCGTTATAGACGCCGAACGTCAGGCCCACGAACTGGGGCAGGATCGTCGAGCGGCGCGACCAGATCTTGATGACTTCGTTGCGGCCGCTTTCGCGTGCTGCCTCGGCCTTTTTCAGGACGTAAGCATCGACGAACGGGCCCTTCCAAACAGAGCGAGACATATGTTAGCGCCCCTTCTTCTTGGCGTGCCGCGAGCGGATGATCAGCTTCGAGGACGCTTTGTTCTTGTTGCGGGTGCGTGCACCCTTGGTCGGCTTGCCCCAGGGCGTCACCGGGTGACGACCACCCGAGGTCCGGCCCTCACCACCGCCGTGGGGGTGGTCGATGGGGTTCATGACCACGCCGCGGACGCTGGGGCGGATGCCCTTGTGGCGCATGCGGCCGGCCTTGCCGTAGTTCTGGTTGCTGTTGTCGGGGTTCGACACGGCACCGACGGTGGCCATGCATTCCTGGCGCACCATCCGCAGCTCGCCCGAGGACAGGCGGATCTGCGCATAGCCGCCATCGCGGCCGACGAACTGGGCATAGGTGCCCGCGGCGCGTGCGATCTGGCCGCCCTTGCCGGGCTTCAGCTCGATATTGTGGACGATCGTACCGATCGGCATCCCCGAGAACGGCATCGCGTTGCCGGGCTTGATGTCCACCTTGGCGCCGGCCACGACCTTGTCGCCCACAGCCAGACGCTGCGGTGCCAGGATATAGGCCTGTTCGCCATCTTCATATTTGATCAGCGCGATAAAGGCGGTCCGGTTCGGGTCGTATTCGATCCGTTCGACGGTGGCCGCCACATCGAATTTGGTGCGTTTGAAATCGACGATCCGGTAGAGGCGTTTCGCCCCGCCCCCGCGACGACGCGAGGTAATCCGCCCGGTGTTGTTGCGGCCGCCCGATTTCGTCAGACCCTCGGTGAGGGATTTGACGGGACGTCCTTTCCACAGCTCCGAACGGTCGATCAGCACCAGCCCGCGCTGGCCCGGCGTCGTCGGCTTGTACGACTTGAGTGCCATGCTTTCTGTCTTCCGTTAGCAAACGGCGAGGCTTGCCCCGCCTATGTTGATAGCCCCCCGCAGGTGGCCGATGATATAGGGCCCCGAAGGTCCCCGGTTCAAACGACCATGGCCCCGGTGCACCGGGGCCATGGAAGATTCGTGGCTTCCTATCAGAGACCGGTGGTCACGTCGATAGTGTTTCCCTCTTCAAGGGTCACATACGCCTTCTTCACGTCCTTCCGCTTGCCCATCTGGCCGCGGAAACGCTTGACCTTGCCCTTGGTGATCGTGGTGTTGACCGCCTTGACCTTCACACCGAAGAGGCTTTCGACGGCCTCCTTGATCTGGGGTTTGGACGAGTCGATCGCCACCTCGAACACCACCGCGCCGTTCTCCGAGGCCATCGTCGACTTCTCGGTGATGATCGGCTTGCGGATCACGTCGTAATGTTCTGCCTTCGCGCTCATTTCAGACGAGCCTCCAGTGCTTCGACACCCGCCTTGGTGATCACCAGGGTGTCACGCTTGAGGATGTCATAAACGTTTGCGCCCATCGACGGCAGAACGTCCAGACCTTCGATGTTGCGGGCAGCGCGGGCAAAGCCCTCGTTCACCTGAGCACCATCGATGATCAGCGCCCGCTTCCAGCCCAGGTTCTTGACCTGCTTGGCCAGGGCGGCGGTCTTGCCATCGCTTTCGGCCGCGTCGATCACGACCAGTTCGCCCGCCTTGGCCTTGGCCGACAGCGCATGGCGCAGGCCGAGCTTGCGGAACTTCTTGGGCAGGTCATGGCCGTGGCTGCGCGGGGTCGGACCCTTGTAGATGCCACCCTTGCGGAAGATCGGCGCGTTGCGGTCGCCGTGGCGTGCGCCACCGGTGCCCTTCTGGCGATAGATCTTCTTGGTCGAGTAGCTGGTTTCCGACCGCGTTTTCACCTTGTGGGTGCCGGCCTGCGCGTTGTTGCGCTGCCAGCGGACGACACGGTGAAGGATGTCGGCGCGCGGCTCGAGCCCGAACAGGTCGTCGGACAGATCCACGGACCCGGCCTTGCCGCCGTCCAGTTTGATCACGTCGAGTTTCATTCCTCGCCTTCCTTCTTCTCAGCCTCGATGTCAGCCTCGGCCTCTTTCAGCGCGGCGTCCTGCTGCGCGGCTTCCTCGGCAAGACGTGCCTCTTCTGCGGCCTTGGCCTCTTCCTCGGCCTGGCGTGCAGCTTCCTCGGCGGCCTTGGCGGCGGCATCGGCTGCCGAACGCAGGGCCGCGGGCAGGATCGCGTTCTCGGGGAACGGCTTTTTCACCGCATCCTTGATCGTCACCCAGCCGCCCTTGGAACCGGGAACGGCGCCCTTGACCATGATCAGGCCACGACCGGAATCGGTTTTCACGACCTGCAGGTTCTGCGTGGTCACGCGGGCAGCGCCCATGTGGCCGGCCATCTTCTTGCCCTTGAAGACCTTGCCGGGGTCCTGACACTGACCGGTCGAACCGTGCGAGCGGTGGCTGATCGAAACACCGTGCGAGGCGCGCAGACCGCCGAAATTGTGCCGTTTCATGGCACCGGCGAAGCCCTTACCGATCGAGGTGCCCGTCACGTCGACGAACTGCCCTTCGAAGTAATGGTCGGCGGTGATTTCCTCACCGACGCCGATCAGGTTCTCGGGATCGACCCGGAACTCGGCCAGCTTCCGCTTGGGCTCGACCTTGGCGGCGGCGAAATGGCCGCGCATCGGCTGCGAGGTCCGCTTGGCCTTGGCCGTGCCGGCGCCCAGCTGGACGGCGCTGTAGCCGTCTTTCTCGGCGGTGCGCTGCGCGACCACCTGCAGCGTGTCCAGCTGCAGAACGGTCACCGGCACCTGCTTGCCGTCTTCCTGGAAGATACGGGTCATGCCGATCTTCTTTGCGATAACACCAGAGCGCAACATGTTCCTTGCCCTCCTTACGACTGCAGCTTGATTTCGACATCCACGCCGGCGGCGAGGTCGAGCTTCATCAGCGCGTCCACCGTCTGCGGGGTCGGATCGACGATGTCGAGCAGACGCTTATGCGTGCGGATCTCGAACTGATCGCGGGATTTCTTGTCGACGTGAGGGCCACGGAGAACCGTGAACTTCTCGATCTTGTTCGGCAGCGGAATGGGCCCGCGCACCTGTGCGCCGGTCCGCTTGGCCGTGTTGACGATTTCCTGCGTGCTGGCATCCAGTACGCGGTAGTCAAAGGCCTTGAGCCGAATGCGAATGTTCTGGCTTTGCATGTTTTAGCCTTTCGCGGCATTGGAGTTGATAGGAGGACCGGCGGCTCATCCGCCGGCCCTCGTCGAACCCGGAGGTTTTTCTTACTCGATGATTTTCGACACGACGCCGGCGCCGACGGTGCGGCCGCCTTCGCGGATGGCGAAGCGCAGGCCGTCTTCCATCGCGATCGGCGCGATCAGTTCCAC
>NZ_FQZZ01000009.1 GCF_900142185.1 Lutimaribacter pacificus
GAAATCCGAAAGGGCAAAAGTGGACGACTTTTACGCCGCCCGCGACAACACTATGCCGTCGCTACCGTGGCCGAGTATTGCTCCGCCGTTCACAGCAGCCTTGCTGCTGGGCATGATCGAAAGTTTCGGCACTTATCTGTTCCCGCAGTATCCGGGCATCTTCTTCCTGCTGGCGCTGGCGGTCATTTTGCTGGTCAAGCCCTCGGGGATCATGGGCAAGGAGCAGACCGCATGATCGACTATCGCGTAAGGTTCCGTACAAACCTGGTGATCGCCGCCTGCGGTCTGGCCGCGTTCGCGGTGGTGCCATTTGTGGCCAATAGCGGGCTGTTGTTCCTGGCCGGTCTGGTTGCCATCAACATCGTCTTCGGTCTGTCGTGGAACTTTCTGTTCTCGGGCGTTGGATTGCTGAGCTTCGGTCATGCCATGTTCTTCGCGGGTGGGGCATATGGCATGGCGCTGATCACGCGGCATGTCCCCGAAATGCCGTTTCTGCTCGCACTTGTGCTGGGCGCGGCCTGCGGTGGGCTGATTGCGCTGGTCTTTGGCGTGGTTGCCCTGCGCCGGGCCAGCGGGGTCTACTTCGCGGTTCTGACCTTGGCCTTCTCAGAGCTGATTCACATCCTGATCACCAAGACCACCTTTCTGGGCCGCAATGACGGGCTGACCGGCATCCCGCGCCCGGTGATCGAGCTTGGTTTCGGAACGCTGAACCTGACCAGTGCGACGGCCTATTATTACTTTATCATCATCGCGATGACGCTGGTGGCGGTCATGATGTGGTGCTTTCAGAATGCACCGGCCGGGCGTTTGCTCCAGGCTATCCGGCAGGACCAGATGCGCACCGCTTTCCTGGGCACACCGATCCAGGGCTGGCAATTGACCGCCTTTGTCATCTCGGGCACGGTTGCCGCCTTCTGCGGTGCGGTCATGGTGCCGTTCACGCAGATCGCCTCGCCCGAAATCGCTTATTGGACCGTTTCGACCCAACCGATCCTGTTCACCCTGCTGGGCGGCGCCGGGCAATTCTGGGGGCCGGCGGTGGGGGCCATTCTGTTCGGCGCTATCGACTATGGAACACGCACTATGCATGGGTTGTCCGAGATCACTGTGGGCGTCCTGCTTTTGGCAGTTGTGCTGATTATTCCGGGTGGCTTGCTGGGGTTGCTCAAGCGCCGCCGCGCGGCTGCAAGCAAGTCCGCCCGCTCTGAAACCGCTGGCGAACGGACATCCGAAACGGAGGCTGGCAAGTGACCCGGATCATGGAAGCACGCGCCATGCACAAATCCTACGGTCAGGTAAAGGTGCTGGAGGATGTCAGTTTCGATCTTGAGGAAGGCGAAGCGCATGTAGTCATCGGGCCGAACGGTGCTGGCAAGACCACGCTTTTTCGCTGCCTGAGCGGGGAAACCCGTATCAACAGTGGCTCGATCATGCTGAACGGCCAGGATGTGACGGGGCTTGCAGGTTGGCAGCGCGTTCAGCGTGGCATCGGGCGGTCATTCCAGGTCGCACGGATATTCCAGGACATGTCAGCCTTTGAAAACCTGATCGTGGCGATCGAGACGCGAGAGCGCAGTGAAAAGGGTCTTTGGGCCAGTTTCGGCCATATCGCGCCACGGCGAGCCGTGATGGACGAGGCTGAACGCCTGGTTCATGAACTGGGGCTCGAGGGGACGCTGGACGACCCGGCCGGAACCCTGTCGCATGGCGACAAGAAGCGGCTGGAACTGGCGATGAGCCTTGCATTGCGCCCCAAGGTTCTGATGCTGGATGAACCGACTGCGGGGATGTCACCATCTGACCGATCTGAAGCTGTGCGCCTTATTTCAGATGTGCGTGCCCGGTATGGTCTGACGCTTCTGCTGACCGAACACGACATGGAGGTGGTGTTCGGCCTCGCGACACGTCTGACAGTTCTGCATCACGGCGCGATCATCGCCTCGGGCGAGCCGCACAAGGTGCGCGCAGATGCGCGCGTAAGGGAGGTTTATCTTGGCCAGCACTGAACCCTTGCTCAAGGTACGAGGCCTGAACGCCTATTACGGCGGCAGTCACATCATCCAGGATGCCGCACTGCGCGTGGAGCCCGGTGAAAGCGTGGCGCTTTTGGGCCGCAATGGCGCAGGCAAATCCACGTTGATGAAAAGCCTTCTGGATGCAGGCCCCCGCGTGACGGGTGAGATCATGTTCGACGGTGTTGCTCTGGCGGGGGTGGCCACCGATGCACGCACCCGGCACGGCCTGGTTCTGGTGCCCGAAGACCGGCGGATCTATCCCAACATCACCGTGGCCGAGAATATCGCGCTTGGCCGTCACGCCGCCCGACCCGGTGCGAAAGTCAACAGTGACGAGATCTATGACTTGTTCCCGTTGCTCAAGCCATTGCTGCAGCGTGCGGGCTACCAACTTAGCGGCGGGCAGCAGCAACTGGTTGCGGTTGCGCGCGGCCTGATGGGTGCGCCGCGTCTTTTGCTGCTTGATGAGCCGGTCGAAGGGTTGGCCCCTGTCGTGGTCGATGAGATCGCCCATGATATCGGGCGCATCCGGCAGACCGGCGAGCTTGCGCTGCTGATCGCGGAACAGAACCTTGGCTTTGCGCGCCGCGTCACTGATCGGGTCGTGCTGATCGACAGCGGGCGTATCGTCTTTGATGGAGGCTGGGATGCCTTTGACGCCGACCCGCAATTGAAGGAGCGTTACCTTGCAGTCTGAATCCATGTCCAAACCGCAGGGCGGGTGGCCACTGCGTTTCGCGCCGGGCGAACGTGAAGCCCGCCGGGCTTCGGGGGAATGGCCCGGCCTGACATTGGCTGATAGGGCAACCGAAAGGGCCGAGCTGCAACCCGAGGTGATCGCCGTTATGGACGAGAAGGGGGCAGTTGACTATGCCACCTGCCTCGCACGCGCCACCGACGTGGCGCGTGGGCTGCTGGAACTGGGGATTGCCCCCGGCGATACTGTCAGCTTTCAACTGCCGAACTGGACCGAGGCGGTGATCCTGAACCTGGCATGTGCCCTTGGCGGGTTTGTCATCAATCCCGTGATACCCATCTATAGGCAGGCGGAACTGGCCTTTATCCTGGCCGATTGCCGCGCGCGGATCGCGTTCATTCCAGGGGAGTGGCGTGCGGTCGATTATGCCAAGATCTATGACGAGCTTCGCCCCGACCTGCCCGATCTGGCCCATGTCGCCAGCGTGCGCGGGAGTGGGGAGCTGACCTTCGACGCGATCGAGGCGCTGGGGCAAAGCGTCAAACACCCGCTGAAGGCGGCAGACCCCGACAGCGCCAAGCTGATCATCTATACTTCGGGTACAACGGGTCTGCCAAAGGGCGTGATTTATTCGCACAACCAGTCGCGCCGTCCGCTGTGGTCCAGCATGGAGGCTTGGGGGTTGAGTGCGGGTGACACGCTGTTGATGCCCAGCCCGGTTACCCATGTTACGGGGTACTCCTATGGAATGGAGATGCCGTTCCAGTTCGGTACACGCAGCGTGCTGATGGAGCGTTGGGACGCGGCGAAGGCCGTCGAGATTTCCCGTCGCGAAGGTGTGGACTTCATGATCGGCGCCACGCCCTTTCTGGCCGAACTCGTAGATCAGGCGGGACGGCAGGGAGAGCGGCTGCCCAACCTGCGTGTCTACGGTTGCGGCGGGGCTGCCGTGCCCCCAGCGCTGATCGACAGGGCCAACCGTCACTTCGTCAATTGCCGCGCTTTCCGGGTATTTGGAAGTTCTGAATGTCCCATGGTTACGCAGGGCTGTCTTGATGACACGGAACTTGCCGCGCATAGCGATGGGCGGGTAACGGATTGGGACGTCAAGGTGGTCGATGACGCGGGGCTCCCCCTACCCGCCGGGAGGGAGGGCGAGATTCTGGCCCGTGGTCCTTCGCTGTTCCGGGGGTACACCGACCCCGCCGCCACCAAGGAATCTTTCGACGGCGAAGGGTATTTTCGCACCGGCGATCTGGGCATCGTGACCGAAGATGGCATCCTGACTGTCACTGGCCGCAAGAAGGATATCATCATCCGCGGCGGCGAAAACCTGAGCGCCAAGGAAATCGAGGATGCCCTGCACACACACCCTGCCATCCGTGAGGCCGCTGTCGTTTCGATGCCGCATGACCGGCTGGGCGAGGGCGTCTGCGCCTACGTGATCCCCGCCGTGGCCGTGCAGGTGCCGCCTTTGGCCGAGATGACAGAGTTCCTGCTGGACTATGGGTTGGCGCGGCAGAAATGCCCCGATCTTTTCGAAGTCGTGGATGACCTGCCCCGCACCGCCTCGGGGAAGGTGCAGAAACATGTTCTGCGCGCGCGCATCCGCGACCTTCTTGCCGCCGAGGGCACAGGCTAACGGCGACAAGGCGTCCCTGCCTTGCCCAGGGCCCGCCCGGTCGCATATGCAGGCAAGGTCAAGAGGGTGAAAGATGATATGGCAAAACGCGCTCGGAAAGCACAGGAGACACGGCAAAACATCCTTGATGCGGCTGCTGTGGTTGTAGGTCGGTATGGATATGGCAAAGCCTCGATAGGGCGCATCGCCGAAGAAGCAGGTGTGGCCCATGGTTTGATCTACTTGTACTTCAAGAACCAGCAGGATCTGTTCGACCAGTTGCTGCCTCATGTGGGCGAAGCCATGCTGCGTTTCATCGCCGAAGTGACGCTGGATGCCTCGACCTTTGCCGAGCGCGAACGCAAGGGCCTGGATGCCAACTTTGAATTCCTTCAACGGCATCCCGCCCTGCATCGTATCCTGAACGAAGCGGCCTTTTTCGCGCCTGAAGCCCACCAGCAATATCTGCGCCGTATGGCGGGCGGTTACACGCGGTCGCTGCAGCGCGGCTGGGCCACAGGCGAAATCCAAGGATACGATGAGAGTGAGCTCGAAGTCATTGCCTACATGATGATCGGTGCGCGCGAATACCTGCTGGAACGCTATGCGGCCCAAGGCACCGTGATCACTGATCTGCCCGCCGAGGTTAAGAAAACATATTTGCGGATCGTGGCGCGAAGCCTTGGGTTGGATGACAGTTTGATGTTCCCCGACCAGAATGATCCTTCCAGGTCGGCGTCACGCGCACAGCCATGACAGACAAGAATACTCAGTATCAGGGCCGTTTGGCAGATCAGGTTGATCATGATGGTTTGAGTGTTCCTGCGCTTATGGAGTTGCAGGCTCGCACACGCGGCGACGCGCTGGCGCTGTCGGCGATGACATGCGGGGCCGAACGCCGACGCCTGACTTATGCCGAACTGAACGCGGCAAGCCGACGCGCGGCCACGCGGTTTCAAGACATGGGGATGCAGCCGGGCGATCGGCTCGGGATCTATCTGACCAATGATTGGGCGCTGGAGTGTTTCGTTGCCGCCCTTGGAGCATTGAGGTTCGGAGCCGTGGTGGTGCCGTTGAACACCCGCAGTTCGGCAGCAGAGCTGTCGCATGCGATTGCTTTGACCGCACCATTCGCCATCCTGAGCAACGCCGATGGCCGCGCGCCCTTGGACGCGGCAGTTGCCCTGACAAAAGCCCAGGGCGCCATATCGCCCGTCAGCATAGATGCCGGGCACATCACGGAACCCGGTGACGAACAGCCACAGATACCCTTGGACGATCCGGGGGCAGATGCGCTGGGATGTCTATTGTTCACGTCCGGCACCACGGGAAAGGCCAAGGCGGTGATGCACAGCCATCGCACGATGATCGCGACGGGTCACTGCAGCGGCGGTGCGTTGGGCCTGCGTTCGGATGACGTATACCAGGGCGCTTTCCCGTTCTTCACCAGCTCGGCGCTCAATCTTGCGGGCATGTCATGTTGGGTCGCCGGGGCCGGCCTGGTGATCGAAGGCCAGATTGACACCGGCGCCCGGCTTGACCTGATCCGTAGCGAAGGCACGCGTTTCTACCACGGTGTGCCCTCGATCCTGAACTTCATGATACAGGCCCATGATACGGCGCGGCATGACCTGCGCGGGTTGCGCGTCATCGCCAATGGCGGCGCTACAATGCCGGGTGAACTGACCGAGCGGATTGCGAGAACATGGCCCTGGGTGGATCAGGTTCAGATTTATGGGATGACCGAAAGTGGCCCGGCTGGCACGGTTTTGCCGTCCGATCGCCTTGCCGAAAAGGGCGGATCCGTCGGGCGGGCAATGGCGGGATTGAACGTGGAAATACTGGATGACGCGGGCCACCCCTTGCCCGCAGGCACGATGGGCGAGATTGCTCTGACAGGTGCGCCTGTGGCCTTGGGCTATTACCGCAACGCGGCCGCCACCGCCGCGGCCTTTGACGGGCGGCGCATCCGCACGGGTGATGTCGGGCAGCTCGACCGCGACGGTTTCCTGTGGTTCGGGGATCGCAAGAAAGACCTGATCAACCGGGGCGGATTGAAGATAGCCTCGGTCGCGGTCGAGAACGCGCTTTATCGTCACCCAGATGTGCTGGAGGCTGCGGTGATCGCCGTGCCGCATCCTCATCTGGGAGAAGATGTCGCCGCCATTGTCACGGCGCGACCCGGGAGGGCGGGCGATGCTCTGGCGGTCGCATTGCAGGATATGTGCCGCGAGGAACTGGCCGATTATGCCGTGCCGCGTCGTATCCTGTTTCGTGAGAGCCTGCCGCGCAATCCGATGGGCAAGATCCTGAAGGCCGATCTGCGCCGCATCATGGCGGATGAAGTAGCAGCGCGCGATGCGACGGACCGTGTGAAAGACGACGGAGAAGAGGACTGCACATGACCCCGGACGGGCAGGGTGCTATACGTACGTCACTGGAGTTACCCTTGGCGGACCCGCCTGACTATGGGCGCCATGATACTGTCAAAGAAAACTGGGTTTAGACGGGCAGGGCGGTTTCGTAGCGTTCGCGTATGACAAAACCCGATCCATTCAAATACTTTACAACGAGCCGTGAGATCATCCGCCTGGCGGTGATGTTGTACGTGCGGTTCCCACTGTCTCTGAGAAATGTCGAAGACCTGCTGCACGAACGCGTTATCGATGTGAGCCATGAAGCCATTCGATATTGGTGGCATCGGTTCGGGCCGATGTTTGCATCGGAAATCCGAAAGCGGCGGATTTCCGGGATGAAATCCAGCAACTGGTGCTGGCATCTGGATGAGATGTTCGTGAAGATCAACGGCGAGCGCCACTACCTCTGGCGGGCTGTGGATCACGAAGGCGAAGTCCTGGAAAGCTTTGTGACCAAGACGCGAGACAAGAAGGCGGCGCTAAAATTCCTAAGGAAAGCAATGCGCAAGCACGGACGCCCAGACGTCATTGTCACGGACAGGCTGCGTTCGTACGGCGCCGCGTTGAAGGAGATCGGCAATGCAGATCGACAGGAAACGGGGCGTTGGCTGAACAACAGAGCGGAGAATTCACATCTGCCGTTCCGACGGCGAGAACGGGCGATGCTGCGCTTCCGACGCATGCGAAGTTTACAGAAATTCGCCGCCGTCCACGCCTCGATCTACAACTTGTTTAATTCGGAGCGCAGCCTTTCCTCCAGGTCACATTTCAAATCGAACCGCGCCGCGGCCTTGACCGAGTGGCGTGGTCTCTGCACGGCATAAGGGACAGGCATTCTGTCCTTGTGGAGACTGGTTCGAATTTGTCTGGCAGCACCCTCATCGGTCTGACAGCTCCCTTGCGGACGATCTCGATCCCGCATTGCGCGGCGTAACGCCTTTTGGGGAGCTTCCGAGGCAGGTGCTGGTGGAAAACGAGCAGGCGGCATTTCGCGGCAGTGGCGCGGCCTGCATCTTGCCACTGCAGGGGCAGGCGGGGAAACGGCGATTTGCGTCGTGTCAGTCCTTGTTTTCCAGCTGCGCAGCGGCTTCGGACAAAAGCCTTGCGCGCAGGGCGGGCAGTTGGTGCACCGGCATCTGCGACCCGTCGAGGAGGCGCACATGGCGGTCCCACCCGGAGTCTTCGAGGTCGCGCCATTCGACATCGAGATGCACCCGGGAATGGTCGAACAGGTGTCGCAGGGCGCGGGGGGGCAGGGTAGCACCGTGCGCGATCTCGGCGTCGCGGGCCTCGGGCGAGGGATACATCGGTTGTTCGACGCCGCTGCGCACGCCTTCGATCAGCCGTGTCAGCGCGCGCGCCTGGTAGCTGACGCCGGCCACAACATGGGCGCGGGTCAGGCCCGGCACCGATGACGGTGCGTAAAGGGCGTCGTCGGACAGGTCGTTCAGCTTGCGGGCGAAAAGGGCGGTCGCGCGTCGGGCCAGCAACAGCTCGTCATGCGGTGCCTGTGCCGCGTCATAGCGCGCGCCCGCGCCCTGCCGCGCGCGCAGGGCATCGCGCGCGGCCTGTTCTTCGGCTGTCAGTTTCACGCGCCGCCTACCTGCGTCCGCATGAAGTGCAGCCGCTCCATGATGGGGGCATCGGAAAAGCGGAACAGGTCGAACTGCGTTTCGGCCTGAAGCGACCAGGACACCCACGAGGGCACGACGAAGATATCGCCTTTTTCCAGCGTCCTCGTCTCGCCGCCCAGAACCACGGTGCCCTTGCCTTCGAACACCTGGAACACGGTCGACCCGACCTCTTGCCGGGCCGGGGTTTGGGTGCCGGCGCGCAGGCGGTGAAACTCGCACCGGATGGTGGGCATTACGTCGCCGCCGGTGGTCGGGTTCACATAGCGGATGGCCGCGTGGCCCTGTTCGACGGTGGCGGGCTGGCCCTCGTCCTCGAGCAGCAACTGCTCGGTCAGGGCGCGGTCGGTGAATTCCCAGCGATAGGCGCCGATGGGCGAACTGACGGTGTCGTTCAGCTGCGACAGCGGGCGCAGGCCCGGGTGACACCAGAGCCGCTCGCCCTGGCTGTAGTTCGGCGTGGCGTTATCGGTCACCCGGTCCGAGCCGAACTCGAAAAAGCCCACGTCCATCTGCTGGCTGAACGGAATGTCGAGCCCGTCGATCCACGCCATCGGTTCGGTGGCGACGTTGTGATGGCCGTGAAAGTTCCAGCCCGGGGTCAGCAGCAGGTCGCCGCGGCTCATGCGCACCGGGTCGCCGTTGACCACGGTCCAGACGCCTTCGCCCTCGACGACGAAGCGAAACGCGTTTTGCGAATGGCGGTGCTCGGGGGCATTTTCGCCGGGGCAAAGATACTGGATCGCGCACCATAGCGTCGGGCTGATATAGGCGTTGCCGCCCAGGCCGGGATTGGCCAGGCCGATGGCGCGGCGTTCGCCGCCGCGGCCGACCGGCACCAGCTCGCCCGATTTTTCGGCCAGGGGCAGCAGGTCGGACCATTTCCAGACATGCGGCAGGGCCCGGGGTTTGGGGGTGATCGGCATCAGGTCGCCCAGCTGGGTCCAGAGCGGCAGCAGGTTGGCCTGTTCGAACCCCTTGTAAAGCGCGCGCAGCTCGGGCGTGTCCTCGGGCTGCATGCCGTGTTCGACCGTGTCGTGCGTCGTTGCCTCGGTCATGTGGTGTCCTCCTGGTTTCTCGGCGCAGGCGAGCCGCGCGGGGGGCGGGCAGGGCGGTTTCCACCGGTTCGCACCGGGGCCAACCGGCCATATCCCCACCTTGTCCGGCCGTGGTTTCCGCGTGCGGCGGTCTCTCTCCCGGAAAGGACGGACAAGGCTGCGGGGAACCTAGACATGTTTTCCATAATATGCAAATAGTTTTCCAAAAAGGAAATATGCGGAGGCCGGACCCGGGCGTTGACGCGCCCCGGGGTCGCGCCGGCCTGCCGCAAGGAGGAGACGTGATGATGACGCAATACGGCAGCACGGCCGGCGGCGATACCGGTACAGGGTCCGCCGGCGAGCGGACCCGGCGCGAAAACCTGGACCGCATGTTCAACCCGCGTTCGATCGCTGTTGTCGGCGCCTCGCGCGATCCGGCCAAGGCCGGGTCGCAGGCGCTGGCCACGCTGGCGGGGTTCCCCGGCACGCTGGTGGCCGTGCATCCGCGCGAAACCGAGATCCGGGGTGTGCCCTGTTACCCCGGCCTGGCCGATCTGCCCGAGCCTGTCGACCTTGCCATCCTGGCGATTCCCGCGCGGGCCTGTGTTCAGGCCGCGGCCGAGGCCGCGGCGCGTGGCGTCGGCGGTGTCTTTATCGTGTCGGGCGGGTTCGGCGAAACCGGGCCCGAGGGCGCCCGGCTGGAACAGGATCTGGTCGATATCTGCCGTCACACCGGGTTGCGCCTGCTGGGGCCGAACACGTCGGGTTTCGTGAATCCGGCGGCGGGCTGCATCGCCAGTTTCGTGCCGGGCGTCGACACGCTCGCGCCCGGACGGATCGCGGTTCTCGCCCAGTCGGGCGGCGTGAACCTGAGCCTCGGTTACCTGCTGAACGGCCTGGGCGAGGGGGTGTCGATCGCGGCGGGGTTGGGCAATGCTGCCGATACCGATACGCGCGACATGCTGGAACTGTTGGCCGAGGACGACAATACCGACGCCATCGCCCTGCACCTGGAAGGCGTCAACGACGGGCGGGCGCTGTATGAAACGCTGTGCCGCGTGACGCCGCGCAAGCCGGTGGTGGCGGTGGTCGCGGGCCGGGCGGATATCGGCGATTTCGCGGTGTCGCATACCGGCAACCTGATGGGATCGCGCGACCGGACCGTTGCCGCGCTTGTCCAGGGCGGAGCCGTCGTCGTGGATACGCTGGACGACCTGGCGCAGGCGGCAGCCGTTTTGGCCCGTCGACGTTTACCGCCCAAGCCGCGTAGCGCAATGACGCTGATCACCGGGCAGGCCGGGCCGGGGTTGCTGATCACCGACGCGCTGAAGACCGCCGGAATCGACCTGCCCGAGCTGGGGGGCGCCACGCTGGAGCGGATCGGCGGGCTGTTGCCGCCGATGACCTATATCAGGAATCCGATCGACACCGGACGGCCCGGGCCGGGTTTTCCCGATATCGTGCACGCAGCGGCGCAGGATGCGGCCATCGACGCGGTGCTGGTGTTCGGGATCAGCGAGCCCTCGGTTCTGGACCCGGCGCAGGCGCTGACGCCCGCGCACGAGGCCACGGGCAAGCCGGTGCTGTTCGGCACGCTGGGCCCCGACGGAGACCTGGAAAAGGCGCGGCGCGACCTGCGCGCCTCGGGCACCCCGATGGTGCTGGGGCCGGACCGGCTGGCGCTGGCGGGGATCGTGCTGGACGCGGATGCGCGCCACCAGTGGCTGCTGGCGCAGCGCGGCGACGCGCCCGAAACGCCCGACGCGCCGGGGGGCGCAGCGCTGACCGGCCCCATCGACGAAAGCGCGGCCAAGGCGTTGATGCGGTCCTATGGCATCGCGGTGCCGCGCAGCATGTTGTGCGAAAGCCGCGCTGCGGCGCAGCGCGCCTTTGCCGATCTCGACAAGCCCGTGGTGGTCAAGATTGCCGCTGCGGATGTTGCCCACAAGACCGAACTGGGCGGGGTCGTGCTGGACGTGCGCGACGCTGCGCAGCTTGACGCGGCGCTTGACCGGATCGCACGCATTCCGACGGCAGCGCCGAACCGTGTGTTGATCGAGGAAATGGCCCCCGCCGGGGTCGACCTGATCCTGGGCGGGGTCCGTGACCCGTCATGGGGACCGTGCGTCGTGATCGGGCTGGGCGGGGTGCTGGCCGAGGCGGTCGCGGATTCGGCGGTGGCGATCGCGCCGGTGGGGCGGGCCGACGTGGCGCACATGCTCGACAGTCTGCGTGGCAAGCGGATGCTCGACGGGTTCCGCGGCCTGCCGCGTTGCGACAGGGCGGCGATTGCCGACGCCGCCGCCGCGATTGGCCGGATAATGCGGGACCACCCCGGGATTTCCGAGGTCGAGATCAACCCGCTGCGGGTGAATGAGGTCGGCGCGCTGGCGCTGGATGCGCTTGTCGTGCTGGGCGACGACGCGGGCGTGCAATAGGCATCGACCAATCGGCGGTGGAGCGGGGCCGGTTCAGCCGGCTTTCCGCTCGACCGATTTCTCGGCGCAATAGGCGGTCAGAATGCGCACCTGATCGGAGTCGGGTGCCAGAATTGCCGGGTCGGTGCCGACCAGGGTAATGGCGGCCTGCGCCTCGCCTTGCCAGTCCAGGATCGGTGCGCTGACCGCGATCAGTCCGGGAATGAAGCGGCCCTCGACCGTTGCGAATCCCTGTTTGCGCAGGCGGGCGACCAGCGCGGCCACGCTTGCCTTGGTCGGCTCGACATCCTGCAATGCGCCCGACTGGCGCGCCAGGCGCCTGATCTGGCTGTCGCGGGCGGGGGCGATGGCGCGCGGCGGCCCCCAGGCCAGGAACACCCGCCCTGTGGCCGAGTTGAGCAGCGGCAGTGTGGTGCCGAGCCCCATGGACGTATCGGTGGGTGAGGCGCCCCTTTCCCATCGCACGACGGTTGCGCCGTCATTGGCCCAGACGGCCAACAGCACGGTCATCCCGGTTTCGGCCGACAGGTCGGGCAGGCCCTCGGTCGCGGAGTTCACGAAATCGTGCCGCGTCAGCGCGGCAAGCCCCATCTGCAACGCGGCCGGGCCCAGATCGTAGCGCCCCGAGCGGCCCTGTTGCTTGACCAGCCCGGCCGAGACGAAGGACGCCAGGTAGCGGTGCACCTTGCTGGCGGGCATGTCATGCGCGCGGGCGATTTCCGACAGGGTGGTGGCGCCGTTGATGGACACCAGGTGATTGAGGACGCTGAGGGCCGCATCGAGAGACTTGAGGCCGTGATTGCCTTCGGCTGACATGGTTTTCCCCCATTGCTGGCCGGGTTTCGTTCATCTGTGCGGGTGGTCCGTTCCGCCCGAATCCGCCCCGAATCGCCGCCCCGACTGGTGCCGGGCTCCATGCGGATCGGTGTCGGCGGCTCCGGTCCGGCGTGGCCTTCCGCGGGGCTGCCAAGGTTGCAGCATAGGCGCAAATGCCGCCCCTATCCAGCGAAAGATATTGGGATATTCCCACCGGATCGCGGATTGGGTCGGGGTTGAGCAAAGGGCGGGCCGCGCATCTCATGATTTTCGCTATATGAAAATATTTGCTTATAATGGAAATATGGGCTAGCCCCGTGGCGAAGTCGATAGGTTTGAGGGAGGAACCATGACCAAGGTATCCAGCGTCGATATTCTGGGCGGCGGTCCGGCCGGACTTTACACGGCGATCCTGCTGCGCCGGCACATGCCGGATGTGAAGGTGCGGGTGACCGAGCAGAACCCGAAAGGCGCGACCTGGGGGTTCGGTGTGGTGTTCTCGGACCGGGCGCTCGATTTCCTCAAGGCGGACGATCCCGAGACCCATGACCTGATCGTGCCCGGCATGGAACGCTGGGAAAACATGACGCTGAACCTGCCCGACGGCACCGTGACGCTGGACGGCGTCGGTTTCACCGCCATCGGGCGACTGGAACTGATCGAGACCCTGCGCAAGTGCGCCGAGGAGCTGGGTGCGGAACTGCGCTTTTCGCAGCATGTGGATACGCTCGACGAGCTGGAGGGTGATCTGATCGTGGGGGCCGACGGGCTGAACTCGCTGGTGCGCGCCAGCGACCCCGAGGCATTCGGCGAAACCATCGAGCAGCGTAACAACCATTTCGCCTGGTTTGGCGCCGACCGGCCCTTTGACACGCTGACGCAGACCTTCGTGAACACCGACAAGGGCGCGTTGAACGCGCACCACTACCGGTTCTCGCCCGACCGCTCGACCTTTATCGTGGAATGCACCGACGAGGTGTTCCGCGCCTGGGGTTTTGCCGACATGGACGAAGACCAGAGCGCTGCGGCCTGCGAAGAGATTTTTGCCGATGTGCTCGAGGGTGCCAGGCTGATCACCAACAGGTCCATCTGGCGGCAGTTTCCGAAACTGTGGTGCAGCCAGTGGTATTCGGGCAACCGGGTGCTGATGGGCGACGCGGTGCACACGGCGCATTTCTCGGTCGGGTCGGGCACCCGTATCGCGATGGAGGATGCGCTGGCGCTGGTGCAGGCGCTGGCCGCCGAGGACAGCATGGAGGCGGCGCTGGAACGCTACCAGGAAAGCCGCCCGCCGATCGCCCACAAGATCGTGGAGGCGGCCACCGTTTCGGCGATCTGGTACGAGACATTCGGCCAGAAGATGCAGATGCCGCCGATGGAATTCGCCCATGACTACCTGATGCGCTCGGGGCGGATCACGCCCGAACGCCTGCGGGAAATGGCGCCCGGATTTTCCGCCGACTACGCCGCCTACAAGGCGAAATCCGCCTGACACGATCCATCGTGACCGCCTGATCGGGCTGCGCCGCGTGGCGGCGCCTGCCGCGCGGTCCGGCAACCGATCACAACATCCACCCAGCAGAGGGGCCCAGAATGTCCAGTTTCTCAACCGTCGATATCCTTGGTGCCGGCCCGGCGGGCCTTTATGCCGCGATCCTGCTGCGCCGTCATTTCCCGGATGTGTCCGTTCGCGTGATCGAGCGTAACCCGCGCGGGTCGACCTTCGGGTTCGGAGTGGTCTTTTCCGACCGGGTGCTGGCCACGCTGCAAGCGGACGACCCCGAAATATACGGCCTGATTGTGCCGCACATGACGCAATGGCGCGACATGGCGCTGGTGACGCCCACGGGCCGCGAGGTGATCGACGGCATGGGCTATGCCGCGATTGCGCGTGTCGCGTTGAATGAGTTGCTGACCAAACGCGCCGAAGAGCTGGGCGCGGTGCTGGAATTCGGGCGCGAGGTGACCGATCCGGCCGCGCTGGATGCCGACCTGGTGATCGGGGCGGATGGGCTGAATTCGGTGCTGCGTGACAGCGATGCCGCGGGTTTTGGGCCGCAGCGCGACCATTTCGGTAACCATTTCGCCTGGTTCGGTGCGCCGGTGGCGTTCGAGCGGCTGACCCAGACATTCGTGAAGTCCGACAGCGGCACCTTTACCGCGCATCACTATCCCTTCGGCCCGGATCGCAGCACCTTTATCGTCGAATGCGACGACGCGACCTTCCGCGCCTGCGGCTTTGCGGAGATGTCGGAAGAGGAAAGCGCGCGCCAGTGCGGTGCGGTTTTCGCGGATGCGTTGCAGGGCCGCGGGCTGCTGACCAACAATTCGGTCTGGCGGCAGTTTCCCCGGCTCTGGTGCGACAGCTGGGTTTCCGGCCGGCGCGTGATCCTGGGCGATGCCGCGCACACGGCGCATTTTTCCATCGGGTCGGGCACGCGCCTGGCGATGGAGGATGCCTTTGCCCTGGTCGCCGACCTGCGTGCGCATGACGACCTCGACGCCGCGCTGGCCGCGTTCCAGCGCGAGCGCCCGCCGGTGGCCAGGGGCATCGTGGATGCGGCCAATACCTCGGCCCGCTGGTACGAGGATTTCGCGGCCAGGCTGGACCGGCCGGCCCTGGATTTCGCCTTTGACTATCTCACCCGGTCGGGGCGCATGGACATGGACCGGCTGCGCGAGGCCGCGCCGGGCTTTATGGCGCGGTATGACAGCATCAAGGAGGCGGCGCCCGATCCCGTCGTCGACCCGGTGGCCCCGGATGTCGCCGGGGCGCACGAAATCGGGTTCGACAAGGCCGCGCATAGCAATTGTTCGGGGCTGCTGTGGCAGAACCTGGACCGCAACCCTGACAAGATCGCCATCGTCAGCCCGCTGGGCAGCCTGACCTATGCCGAACTGATCGCCGAGGCCGCGCGCTGGGGCGATGCGTTTCGGCGGGCGGGGCTGACGCGGGGCGAGCGGATCGCCTTTTTCCTGGACGACACCCCGGTTTACCCGGCGGCGTTCTACGGTGCGGTGCGGTCCGGGTTCGTGCCGGTGCTGCTGAACATCCAGACCAAGCCCGATGTGCTGAACTATTTCCTGAAAGACAGTGCCGCGCGTTTCGCGCTGGTCGAGTCCGAGCTTGCCGGGGTGTTCGATGCCGAAACGCTGGAGGACACGCGGCTTGAAACGTTGATTATCGCCAATGGCATGTCGGATAACGGCCTGGCCGTCAGCGCCGAAACCTTTCTGGAGGGGACCGCGACTACACTGGAGCCCGCCGATACCGGCCCCGACGACATGGCGTTCTGGATGTATTCCTCGGGGTCGACGGGGCGGCCCAAGGGCATCGTCCACCTGCATCACGACATGGCCTATATCCAGCAGAGTTTCGGCCAGCATGTGCTGAAGCTGACCCGCGATGACATTTGCTATTCGGTGCCCAAGGCGTACTTCGCCTATGGCTTTGGCAATTCGCTGGTGTTTCCCTTCGTCTGCGGGGCGACCTCGGTCATGGTGCCGGGACAGCCGCAGCCGGACGTGGTGCTGGACGCCATCGCGGCCTTCCGACCGACGGTGTTGTTCGGCCTGCCCACGCTTTATACGGCGCTGGTGCGGGCGCAGGATGTCGCGCAGCGCGACCTGTCGTCGTTGCGGAAGTCGATGTCGGCGGCCGAGGTGCTTTCGGCAGATGTGTATACCGCCTGGAAAGAACTGGTCGGGCATGGCCCGACCGAGGGGCTGGGATCGACCGAGATGCTGCATATCTACCTGTCGAACCGGCTGGACGATCACCGGCTGGGCGCGGCGGGCGCGCGCGTGCCGGGCTATGAGATCCGCCTGGAGACGCCCGACGGCAAACCCGCCGCGCCGGGCGAGGAGGGCGTGATGTTCGTGCGCGGCCATTCCTCCGCGCCGACCTACTGGAACCGCCCCGACAAAACCCGCGACACCATGCGCGGCGACTGGATCTATACCGGCGACCGTTTCGTGGAAGAGGACGGATTCTATTACTTCCGCGGGCGTTCCGACGACCTGGTGAAGGTGTCGGGCCAATGGGTCTGGCCGCTGGAGGTGGAACGCTGCCTGAACGAGCACCCGGATATTCATGAATGCGTCGTTTTGGCCGAGCAGCTTGAGGACAAGCGCACGGCCCTGCGCGCGGTTGTCAGCCTGGTGCCCGGTGTCGCCGCCGACGAGGCCGAGACCAAAAAGCTGCGGGATTTCGTCAAGGTGCACCTGACGCCGTTCAAATCGCCGCGGCTGTTCGACTATGTCGCCGAGCTGCCCAAGACGGGGACCGGCAAAATCGACCGTCAGGCACTTGTCCGCAAAAGCGATGCGGTTGCCTGACCCTTACGTATCTCAATGGGAGGAATGACATGAAATACCTGACAAGACTTGCTTTGGCGGGCGTCGCGGCGATCGGATTTGCCGCGGCCGCGCATGCCCAGGTTCTTTCGTTTTCGACGCCGCCGCAGGGGTCGGTCTGGAACACGATGGCCTCGGTCATCTCGGGCCAGGCGCGCGGGTCGGCGGACATGCGTCTGGTGGTGCAGCCCTATGGCGGCAACGCGCAGATGATGCAGGCAGTCGACGAGGGGCTGGCGGAATTCTCGCTCAATGACGTGAACGACGTGATCACCGCGGTATCGGGCACCGGCGAATATGACACGCCGATGCCGAACCTGCGCGTCGTGGCGCGGGTCAACCCGTTTCCCGTGGGACTGTATGTCAAGGAAAGCTCGGGGCTGAGCCACGTTTCCGAGCTTGCCGGGCGCAGCGTGCCCTCGGGCTGGGATGCGTTTCCCATCGCCCGGTCGCATATCTCGGCCATCCTGGCCGCCGGCGGGCTGAGTTGGGACGATGTCGACCAGGTGCCGGTGCCCGAACTGATCCGCGGATCGGATGATATGGCGTCGGGCCGTGTCGACAGTGCCTTTTTCGCGGTGGGCGGTCCAAAGGTGGCGGAAATCGACGCTGCGGTGAATGGCGTACGGTTCCTGGCGGTCGAGGCCAATGACGAGACACTTGCCAGCATCCGGCAGGTGCGCCCGGCCTTCTACTTTTCCGAGGTGACGCCGGCGCCGGTGCGCGTGGGCGTGCCCGAACCGATGATGTTCGTGACCTGGGACAACGTGCTGGTGGCCGGCGCGCATGTGCCCGACGCGCAGGTGCAGGCGCTGCTGGCCGTGCTGTTCGACGAGCGTGAGGCCATCGCCGGGGCGTATCCGCCGCTGGGCGCGCTGAACCTCGAAACCGCCTACAAGCAGTACCCCGGTGTCGAGTATCACCCCGGCGCTGCCTCCTTTTTCGAAGAGCGTGGCGTTGCCATGACAACGGACTGACGGCGTTCGGTACGACGAACCAATGCGGGGGCGAAAGGTCGCCCCCGCTGCAATGAAGGGGAACGGTTTGGAACAGAACGAAAGACCCGTGCCGTCGATCGGCGCGAAGGGCCTGGTGGTCAGCCTTATGGCCGGCGCGCTGACCCTGGTTGCGATGGTGCAGGCGGCCGGTCTGCCATCGCGGCTTGGCTTTTCATATTATACCGAGCAGTTCCTGGCCGTTGTCCTGGGGCTGAGCCTGGCGATCGTGTTCCTGGTGTCGGATCGCGGCGAAAAGGGCAGGACGGAGCGCGGCCTTTCGGGGCTGCTCGACTGGACGTTGTCGGCACTCGGGCTGGGGCTGTCGCTTTACGTGGCGGTGGCCTATCCCACGCTGGTGTCCAGCGCGATGTCGTTGCCGTGGGATGCGCTTGTCGTCGGTGCGGCGCTGTTCCTGTTGGTGCTCGAAGGGTTGCGTCGCGCGGTGGGCTGGACGCTGGTCATCGTGGTGCTGGTGATCGTGGGCTACGGCACGATCGGCCACCTGGTGCCCGGCGCCCTGCAAACCCGCGAGGTCGCGCCCGCGCGGCTGGCTGTCTACCTGGCGTTCGACCCGAACGGCCTGTTGGGGCTGACCCTGAATGTTGCGGCCACGGTGGTGGTGGCCTTTGTCTTTTTCGGCCAACTCCTGCTGCGCTCGGGCGGGGCGGATTTCTTCAACGATATAGCCATGGCCACGATGGGCCGGCGGCGCGGCGGGGCGGCCAAGATCTCGATCGTCGCGTCGGGGCTGTTTGGCTCGATCTCGGGCGTGGTGGTGTCGAATATCGTGGCGACGGGCGTCGTCACGATCAGGTTGATGGTGCAGTCGGGCTTTCGCCGCACCACCGCCGCCGCGGTCGAGGCGGTCGCCTCGACCGGCGGGCAGATCGCGCCGCCGGTGATGGGGGCGGTGGCCTTTCTGATGGCCGATATCCTGCAACGGCCCTATGCCGAGATCGTGGTGGCCGCGATCATCCCGGCGCTGCTGTATTACGTTGCGCTTTTCGTGCAGGCGGACCTTCAGGCCGCGAAGCAGAAGATCAGGCCGCTGGACCTGGACGACATTCCCGCGACGCGGGCGGTGATGGCCAGGGGCTGGGTGTTCATCCTGCCCTTCGCGGCGATCGTGATCGCGCTGTTCTGGTTCAACCAGCGGGCCGAGACGGCCGCGCTGTGGGGCGGTGGCGCCGCGCTGCTGATCGGCCTGACCGTGGGCTACGGCAAGACCAGGATGGTGCTGCGCGACCTGTGGAAATCGGCGGTGGAGGCCGGGCGCTCGATCACCGAGATCATCATGATATCGGCCGCAGCCGGGTTCATCATCGGGGTGCTGAACGTCACCGGCCTTGGCTTTGCGGCAACCTTTGCGCTGGTCGACCTGGGGCAGGGCAGCCTGTTCCTGCTGCTGCTGATCTCGGCGCTGGTCTGCCTGGTGCTTGGGATGGGTATGCCGACCGTCGGGGTTTACCTGCTGCTGGCCGTTCTGATCGCGCCCTCGCTGGTGCAGTCGGGGGTGGAGCCGATCGCCGCGCATCTCTTCATCTTCTATCTGGGCATGATGTCGATGGTAACACCGCCCATCGGCATCGGCGCCTTCTTTGCCGCGGCCATCGCCAAGGCGTCGCCGATGGCGACGGCGTGGGAGTCGATGCGCTTTGGCTGGACGGCCTATATCGTGCCGTTCCTGTTCGTCTTTTCGCCGTCGCTGCTGCTGGTGGGCGAGCCGGGCGAGATCGTGCTGGCGGTGCTGACCGCGGTGATCGGCGTCTACGCGGTTTCCGCCGCCTTCGTTGGCTGGCTGCATGGACCGGCCGGCGCCATGCGCCGGGGTCTTGTTGGCGTCAGCGGTCTGGCGCTGCTGCTGCCGCCGGGGATCGGCGGCGCGCAGACCTTATGGATCAACGGTGCGGGTCTTGTCGTCCTTGCCGCCTTGTGGCTGCAGGCGCGGCGCGATCACGCCGCGCCGGACGCCACCCCGGAACCCGAAACAAGGGGCTGATGCCTGCCCCCAACGACCGAAAGGAAAGATCATGGCTTATGTCTTTGAACCCCCGGCGCAACCCAGCGTCGCTGTCGCAAACAGCGACGACCGCCTGCCGGTGCGCCGCATCTTTTGCGTCGGGCGCAACTATGCCGCCCATGCCCGCGAGATGGGCAAGGATCCAGATCGCGACCCGCCGTTTTTCTTTACCAAGCCGGCCGATGCCGTCGTCGACAGCGGCGAAACCGTCGCCTACCCGGCGCAGACCGAGAATTTCCACTACGAGGCCGAGCTGGTCGCTGTCATCGGGACGGGCGGTCGCGACATCGCCGAAGAGGACAGCCTTGCCCATGTCTGGGGCTATGCCGTCGGCAACGACCTGACCCGCCGCGACCTGCAACTGAAAGCGCGCGAGCAGGGCCGCCCCTGGGACTGGGGCAAGGCGTTCGACCGCTCGGCTGTGATCGGGCCGGTGCATCCGGTCGCCGAGGTCGGGCATCCCGACAAGGGCGCGATCCGGCTGACCGTGAATGGCGAAGTCAAGCAGGATGCAGACCTGGCCGAACTGATCTGGTCGGTGCCCGAGATCATCTCGATCCTGTCGCACTCGATCGAGCTGCGCCCGGGCGATCTGTTGATGACCGGCACGCCCGCCGGTGTCGGGCCGCTTGCCGAAGGCGATACCTGCAAGGTGGAGATCGCAGGGCTCGGGGCGATCGAGACAGCCATCGGCCCTCGGGCCTGACACCGCCATCGGAAGGGGACGGATCATGTCGCTGAAGAACCTGCTTCTGGCCTATAGCGGCGAGGCGTCGTTCGCGAGCAGCCTGGCCCATGCGATCCGGCTGGCCCGGCATCACGATGCCTGGATCACGGCGATCATGCGCAACGGTCCGTCCTATATCGACCGCTACGGTGCCGGGCTGACCGATGCGCTGCGCGCACAACTGCTCAGCAGCGAAGAGGCCGACGTGAAAACCGCCGTGACCCTGTTCCGCGATGCAGTGGGCGCGGCGGGGCTGGATCACCGGGCCGAGTTCCTGTTGCCGGACCAGACCGGCGGCCTGCGGCCCAGCGAGATGGCCCGGCATTACGATCTGGTGATCACCGGCCCGCAATCGGACCTGCCGGGGGAAGAGCACCATGCCGCCAGCCCTGACCTAATCGCCCTGCGCAGCGGCCGACCCGTCGTGGTGGTGCCTGGCGGTTATGACGCGGCGACGCTGACCGATCATGTGCTGGTGGCCTGGGATGACAAGCGGTCGGTCGCGCGGGCGCTTGGCGATGCGATGGGCATCCTGGAGGGCAAGCGGCAGGCCACCATCCTGACCGTCGGCGGCGCGCGGCCCGCAACCCCGGCGGATGGCGGCATCATGCGCCACCTCGAACGGCACGGCATTGCGGCGCAGCACCTGCACAAGACCCATCGCGGGCGCAACGTCGCCTCGGTCATCAAGGACACCGCCGACGAGGTCGGCGCCGGGTTGATCGTGATGGGCGCGTATGAACACAGCAAACTGACGCAAGACCTGTTCGGCGGTGTCACGCACGAGGTCATACGGACCACCCGCGTGCCCGTCTTCATGTCGCACTGAGAGGGACACGGATGACTTACCGGCTGCACAATTTCTTTCGCTCCTCGACATCGACCCGGCTGCGCGCCGCGTTGAACCATAAGGGGCTGGCCTATGACTACGTGCCTTACGTGCTGCGCGACGGCGAAACCCGCACACCTGATTACCTGGCGATGAACCCGCAGGGGCTGGTGCCGACGCTGGAGCGGGACGATGGCGCCTTCATGATGCAATCGCTGGCCATCATCGAATGGCTTGACGAAACCCACCCCGAGCCGCCCCTGTTGCCGGCCGACCCTGATGGACGGGCCCGGGTGCGCGCGCTGGCCTACATGATTGCCTGCGAGATTCACCCGCTCAACAACCTGCGTGTTCTCTTTCGCCTGCGCGATCAGTTCGGCGCAGATGAAGAGGCGCAAAAGGATTGGTTCACCCATTGGGTTACCACGACATTCGACGCGCTGGAAACCGCACTGGCCAGCAGCGACCGTACCGGCACCTGCTGCCACGGTGACACGCCGACATTGGCCGATATCTGCCTTTACGCGCAGGTCTGGAACAATCGCCGCTTCGGCATCGCGCTGGATAGCTGGCCGACGATCGCCCGCATCTACGCGGGCCTCGACAAGTTGCCTGCCTTTGCCGCCGCCGCGCCGCCGGAACAGCCCGACGCGGGCTGAGTCGCGCCGCATCGTCGTGCGTTTGCCGGCCTTTCGGCCGGGCGCCGATGTCTTCGCATATTTGTAAACCCGGGAACCGGCGCGCCGCCGGGCGTGGCGGCTGCCGGCCTGGGCCCGGCTGCCGTGGGCATGTGCGCGCCGCCGGCCGATCATCCAGCAGATGCAGCAGGAAAAGGCAATTTCGTATATTTTTTCGTCTGACAATATTGTTGTCAGAAAGTTTACGGAGTATGTCATACCCAATGCAACAATAGGAAGACGTCGATGATCCCTGAGAAATCGGAAAAGACACTTCGCCTCGAGGCAGAGCTGATCGAGTTCATGGAAACCCATATCTATCCTAACGAGGCGCGGTTTTATCGTGAGTCCGAAGAGGTCGGGCCCTGGGGTGTGCAGCCGGTTGTCGAGCAGCTCAAGGCCAGGGCGCGGGAGCAGGGGCTGTGGAATCTCTTCCTTCCCGAGTCCCATCGCGGCGCCGGGCTGAAGAATGTCGAATACGCCCCGCTTTGCGAGATCATGGGGCGCAGCCACCTGGCCCCCGAGGTCTTCAATTGTTCCGCGCCCGATACCGGCAACATGGAAACGATCGAACGCTATGGCACCGAAGAGCAGAAAGCGGCCTGGCTCGAGCCGCTTTTGCGCGGCGAAATCCGGTCTGCCTTTGCGATGACCGAACCCGCAGTCGCCTCGTCCGACGCGCGCAATATCGAAAGTTCGATCATTCGGGATGGCGAGGAATATGTCATCAATGGCCGGAAATGGTATACCACCGGCGCGACCGATCCGCGTTGCAAGATCATGATCTTCATGGGCAAAACCGACCCGGATGCCGAAACCTATCGCCAGCAATCGATGATTCTGGTGCCAAAGGACACGCCCGGCGTGACCGTGATGCGGTCGATCCCGGTTTTCGGCTTCTACGGCGTGCCGGACCGGGCTGCGGAGGTGGTGTTCGAGAATGTGCGCGTGCCGGCTGGCAACATGCTGCTGGGCGAAGGGCGTGGGTTCGAGATTGCCCAGGGCCGGCTGGGGCCGGGTCGGATTCACCATTGTATGCGGTTGATCGGGCTGGCCGAAAGGACGCTGGAAAAGATGGTAGCGCGCGCCGCCGACCGCGTGGCCTTTGGCAAGGCACTTTCCGAGCAATCGGTCACGCGCGAACGGATCGCGGAATCGCGCATCATGATCGAACAGTCGCGCCTGCTGACATTGCGGGCGGCCCACATGATGGACACGGTCGGCAACAAGGAGGCGCGGCGGGAAATCGCGATGATCAAGGTCGCGGTGCCGAACATGGCCTGCCAGGTTGTCGATTGGGCGATACAGATGTTCGGCGGCGGCGGGACGAGCAACGATTTCGGCCTGGCCAGAGCATATGCCACGGCGCGGCTGCTGCGGCTTGCCGACGGGCCTGACGAGGTGCATCGCGACCAGCTTGCCCGTCTCGAATACAAGAGGCAGGCGGCAAGGAACATGAACGCGCAACCGCAGGACTGGCGCCCCGCGCTGAGTGCCGTCGCACTGGGGCCGCAGGGCTGAGGCCCGGCACATGGCTCCGCCATATGGACAGTCTGCCGGTGTTGAACTAGTGTCTGCCCGGCGTATTCATCAGCAAGTCGGAATGTGATCCACGTGACACCCCAAGGCGAAAGGCCAACCTCTGGCGCTGCGGAAACGGTCGTGCGCGACATCATGCGCGGGCTGTATGAGGGGCGCTATGTCTCGGGGCAGCGGTTGGTCGAACCTGACCTGATCGACCGTTACGGCGTCAGCCGCTCGACAGTGCGCGAGGCGATAAAACGGCTTGCCGCGCAGGGCGTCGTGGAAACGCGCCACTACCATGGCGCCCGGATCATGACCGTGACCGAGGAAGAGGCCCGAAACATCCTGCTGATCGCCGAGCTTCTCGTGGGGCTTGCCGCACGGCAGGCGGCGGAAAAGATTGACCGGGGAACTGCCAGGCAGGATCTGCGCGAGGCCCTCGATGCGGTGACGGCCGCATCCGAGGGGAGCGACCGCTTCGACGTGATCCTGGCCCGCAACCGGTTTCACCGCACGCTTGCGCGGATCGCCGGCAGTCGTGTGCTGGAAACCACGCTTGGCAACCTGCACGTGCACCTGGTGCGCAATAAGCTGGTGATGACATCCGAGCAGCGCGCAGCCTCTTACAACAGGATCGCCGATGCCATCCTTGCCGGCGATGCGGATGCCGCCGAGGCCCACGCGAAGGCGCATGTGCGGGCGATGATCGAGTTGCTGGAAAAGACCTGAACCTGCGCCGGTCGCTGAACGCCTTTCGCAGGCTGGACCCGCTTCTTGACCGGCTGTTTGCCGATTTCGACGCCGACGAAGCGGTGGCCGGGCACACGAACCGGCGCGGATGGGATACCGTTCTTTCGTCGAAGGACGCGATGGAAGGGGCCAGGGGCCATCGCGTTCAGGGAATGCCGGCCACCCGAGTGGCGGGGTGAGCGACCGGATATGCGCGGGGGAAATTGAAAGGATGACAGGTGCTATGCGGCGCGATATCGACTTTCTCATCGACGACCGCCCGCGCGGGCCGGGGAAACGACGCGGATCTTGCCGGGGAAAAGCGAAGGGTGTGCCGCTACTATTATGGTGTCAAGGTTCTCCGCATTCCGGCTATTTTGGCGCTGGTGCGCGATCGGCAGGGTCTGACACGCGAGGTTCCGAACCATGTTTCCGCATGAACCGTGCCATGTGAAACACGAGGACCGGGCGGCCGCGCGGCGCCCCGACGCAGATAGACCGGAGTAACGGCAATGACCCAAACCCAGAGAAACCCGGGCCAATGGCCCGATGAAACCAGGCTGGCCGCGTGGATGCAGGAAAACGTTGCCGGTTTTCAGGGGCCCGTCGCCTTGTCGAAATTCGAGGGCGGGCAATCGAACCCCACGTTTCGCGTGGATGCGGCATCGGGCCGGTATGTCCTGCGGCGCAAGCCGCTGGGTCCGGTGCTTCCCAGTGCCCACGCCGTCGATCGGGAGTTTCGTGTTCTCGAAGCGATGCGCAAGGGGGGCGTGCCGGTGGCCGATGTTCATGCGCTGTGCCAGGATAGCAATGTCATCGGCAGCGATTTCTACGTTATGGATTTCGTCGACGGCCGCGTTTTCTGGGATCCTCGCTTGCCCGACATGTCACGCGACGAGCGCGCCGCAGTCTTTGCGTCGATGAACAGCACCATCGCCCAGATCCACAGCCTGGACCCGGATGCCATCGGGCTGTCCGATTTCGGCCGGAAAGAAGATTATCTGAAACGGCAGATCGCGCGCTGGACACGGCAATACGAAGCGGCGCGCACCGGCCCGAACCCGGCGATGGAAGGGTTGATGAAATGGCTGCCCGAGCATGTGCCCGCCGAGCATCCCGTGCGGGTCGTGCATGGCGATTATCGACTGGATAACGTGTTGATCCATCCGGCCGAGCCAAGGATTGTAGCGGTTCTGGACTGGGAATTGTCGACACTGGGAAATCCTATCGCCGATTTTGCCTATCACATGCTGAGCTGGCATTTCTCGGCGGCTCTGTTCCGCGGCATGGCGGGAGAGGACCTGGCGGCCCTGGGCATCCCGGATGAACGGCAATACCTGGAGCAATACCTTGCCAGCACTGGCCTGGATGCACCCGGGGACTGGGAGTTCTACATCATTCTCAGCATGTTCCGCATCGCCTCGATCCTGCAAGGGATCGCCAGGCGTTCGCAGGACGGAAGCGCGGCCAATGCCGACGCCGCCGAGATCGGCGCCAAGGCTGTTCCCATTTCCGAGCTGGCCTGGGGACTGGTGCGGGCGCGCAACGACTGACCCGTCAGGAGCGACCGGGAGGGAATATTATGAAAGCTGCCGTATTCAAGGGGCCGGGAGAGCCTTTGGAGGTGCGGGACGTGCCTGCCCCCATCCTGGGAGCGAACGAGGTGATCCTGAAGGTGGAAGCGTGCGGTATCTGCGGATCGGATCTGCATGCGACCGAACAGGGCCCTTTTCTTCAGGCCCCGGGGACGATCTTGGGCCATGAATTCGCCGGCACGGTCGTGGCCTCGTCGGATGCGGCGGTGCCCGAAGGGCTGCGCGCCACGGCGGTTCCGGTGAACGTGGGGGCCTGTGTCGAATGTCGCGCCACGGGCACCTGCGGCAAGGGGCTTGGCATCTTGTGCCCGAACAGAAGACTTACGGGCCTGAACCGGGATCTTCCCGGTGCCTACGCAGAATATGTGAAGGTCGACTCGCGTCAGGTCGTGTCCTTGCCCGCCGGAGTGAGCTTTGCCAGCGGCGCCCTTGTCGAACCGTTGGCGGTGGGGCTGCACGCGGTGAACCTGGCGGCGCTGACGCCCGGTGCACGGGTTCTGGTGATCGGCGCGGGCTTCATCGGGCTGTCTGTCCTGTTGTTCGCAAAAACGCTGGGGGCGTCGGTCGTCGTTGTATCGGAACGCTCGGCCGGGCGCCGCGATGCGGCGCGGGCCGCAGGGGCCGACGACGTGATCGACCCGCTGGCCGAATCTGACCTGGGCGCCGCCTTCGCGGCTCGTGCCGGCGGGGCGCCTGACGTGATTTTCGAATGCGTCGGGGCGCCTGGCGTAATCCAGAGCTGTATCGATGTCGCGGCGCCGCGTGGCACGGTGGTGGTCGTGGGGGTTTGCCTGAAAGAGGATACGATCCTCCCGGCGCGGGCGGTGCACAAGGAACTTAGGCTGCAGTTTGCAATGGGGTATTCCGAGGCGGATTTCGGGCAGGTTCTGGGGCTCCTGGACCGTGGAGAGATTGCGGCTGAGGAGTTGATCACAGATCGCGTTTCCTTGTCGGACCTGCCCGATGCCTTCGAGGGGCTGCGCAGCCCTGACACGCAGATCAAGGTCATGATATGCTCGGAAACATGAGGTGCTGCCCGCGATTGCGGGCGTGAGTGTCCGGTAAAACGGTCTGTTCAGGCAGCACCGACAGATGTTTTGTGCAGCACACTGTCGAGAATTTCGACCAGGATGCGCTCTACATCGTCATCCAATGCGCCGAGGCTGGTTTCGCAGGCAGCGGCAGTCACCGTAAACTCCCGAAACAATTGCCATCCGTAGAGAAACGCACTGAGGATAGCGGCGAGTTTGCGCGTGTCCTCTTCGGGAATGCCCGGCCCCCGCAAGACCTGGGCGAACGTGGCCACGCCCCCGGGCCTGCGGGCGATTTGCAGGGCTTCACGGCGTTCGAGCATCAGAAAGGCAAGCAGCCTGACAAAGGACGGCCGGTTGATGCAAAGTTCGCGCTGGAGAAGCGGAATGATTTCCGCGGGCTCCGATGCGTTCGAAAGCAGGCCGGTGAACGCCTTGACATGCCGTTCAAGCACCTGATCGAGCAGCGCCTCCTTGGAGCCGAAATGACGGTGCACGAGGCCGTGGTTGACATTGGCGCGCAGCGAAATGTCCCGCACCGTCACCGTGTTGGGCCCCCGTTCGGCGAAAAGTTCATCGGCCGCGTCCAGCAGGGCCTCGGTCGTTGCCTGTTTTCCCTTGGGTTTGTCATCGGTCATCACGGGGGCCCTCCATTGCAATATGTCTGCCTCGCCGGTGCCGAGGGTCTGGCGTCAATAACAGTTTACAAACTGTAGTCAAATGACTATAGCTACAAAATGTAGCCGGTCGACTACATCACTTCGCGCGACGGGGGCCGGGGGAGAAATAGCCCCGGGGCAAAGTTTGGGCAGGGGGCGGGCGATCGGATGGTCTGGGGGGCGGTCGTGCCGCTGGTATCGGCGGCAGGGCCTGCAAAGGGAGGAGCCGCATGGCCGGAAAGCTGAAAGTCGCCTTTGTCAGGGCACTCTGGCATCGTGAAATCGTCGACCAGGCATGCCGGGGCTACGAAGCCGGCATGAAGGCGGCCGGGGTCGCACATGAAACGCGGTTCTTCGAAGTTCCGGGCGCATTCGAGATGCCGCTGCTGGCAAAGCGGCTGGGTCAGACTGGCGATTACGATGCGATCGTGGCGGCGGCCCTGGTCGTGGATGGCGGGATTTACCGCCACGACTTTGTGGCGCAGGCCGTGGTCACGGGGTTGATGCAGGCGCAGATGGAAACGGGTGTGCCGACCTTTTCGGTGAGTCTTACGCCGCATAATTTTCATGACTGCGAAGAACACAGGACGTTTTTCCATGACCATTTCCTCAAGAAGGGGGCCGAGGTTGCATCGGCGGTGCGCGATGTCTGCGCGCTTGGGGTCTATGGGAATGCCGCGACCGAACCGGCGCGGCGGATAGAGGCCTTGCGATAGAGGCACGGAAATACCGCCGCGGCGTGATCGGGCGGGACGGGTTTGAATTTCAGCTATCCGACGGCTTGAGCCGGGCGGTCGAAGGTGAAGTGCTGCTTGAAATTCAAGTATCTGATATGTATCGGAAAAATAAAAATCGTCGGACAATATAGCTTGACAATATCGGCAACGGTGACCGATATTCCGCTGCACGGAAGAGCTGGAAACCGGCGTTCCGATCTGAGCTGCAAGATGTCGGGAGCGAGGCGTTCTGGCGGTTCAGCACCACTAATCGGGAGGAGACCTGAGAATGAACAAGATACTTCGGCAAAGTGTATGCGCGTTGGCGCTGACAGTGGCCTCGGGCATTGGCGCCCAGGCAGAGAACCTTCGTCTCTTGACGAGCTGGGACATGACCATGCCGGCCAATGTTCACATCGTTCAGAACTATGTGGAACGGGTCCAGGAGCGCAGCGAAGGCGAGATCGAGATCACCATCGACGGGCCCGAAGTCGTTGCCGCGTTCGAGCAGATCGAACCCGTGCAAGCCGGCGTTTTCCAACTTCTGTTCACGCATCCGGCCTATCACACCAGCGTGACATGGGCGGGGTTCTCGCTTGATTCCAGTGTCGATCCGGGGCCGGAAAAGCGCCGCGAGATCGGGCTGTGGGATGCTATGGACGAGGCCTACAACAAGATCGGGCTGAAGCTGATCGCGCTGCCGGGCAGCGGTAATCAGGGCTACCAGTTCGTCGTTTCCAAGAAGCCCGAGGACGGGGACATGCCGTTTGCAGGTCTGAAACTGCGCGGATCGCCCTCCTACAAGCCGATCATCGAGGCCCTGGGCGGTGCTCTGGTCGTTCTGCCGGGCGGCGAAACCTATGCCGCGATGGATCGTGGCGTCGTGGACGGCGCCGGCTGGCCGCTGATCGGCTTTGAATCGACGAAGCTTGCGGAAGTTTCCGAATATTACGTGCGCCCGACCTTCGGCTCCAGCACCTATGTGCTCTTGATGAACCTCAATGCCTGGAGCGCCCTTGACGAGGACACGCAGAAGACCCTGCTGGAAATCGGCGCCGAGATCGAACGTGATGGTTACAAGGCGTTCGAAAAGCTGAAGACGCAGGAAGTCGAGCGGATGCAGGCAGCGGGGATGGAGGAATACGCCATCAGCGATGCTGCAGCCGAGCGCATGCAGGAAGCATTCGTCAAGGAGCAGCGAAGCACCGCGCTGGAAGCGGGCGGGGACGAGACCCGCAAGGTCATCGAGATCTTTGAGGCGAACGGCCTCTAAGGCCGACGTTCCGATCACCACAATTTCTTTCGGCACATAGTCGGTAGCGGGCGACCTTCGCCCGTTACCCGGTGCCGATCGTCAACTCATCCAGGAACCCAGATTGAGGAGAGAATAGAATGCGGCACCGCAAGCAGCTGTCGACGGGAGTTGAACTCGACGTTTTCGACAAGGGAAAGGGAGATGCAGTGCTGTATCTGCACGGCTTCCTGGATTTCTCCGCAAAGGATGCGTTTGTTGATCCGATCGCGTCCGGCCACCGGTTGATTGCCCCTACCCATCCGGGATACGGCGACGCGCCGGTGCCGGCATGGCTCGATTCGGTGACGGATGCGGCCTTTATCTACTGGTCGCTTCTCGATGAACTCGGGATCGACCGTTTCCACCTGGTGGGCGGTGCGCTTGGCGGGTGGATCGCTGCGGAAATGGCCACAATGGCGCCGGAGCGGGTGAAAAGCATGACTCTGGTTTCGCCGGTCGGGGTCAAGCTCGGGGCGCGGGACGCTCTGGATATCCCCGATCTTTACAAATACCCGCACGATGAGCTTTACCGGGCGTTCTTTTCGGACAACGCCGATGTCACCTTTGACCCGGATTCGCTGTCTGACGAAGAGATTGTCGCGTTCATCCGCAGCCGAGAGGCGGTCGCGCTCTATGCGTGGGAGCCCTGGATGCATAACCCCAAGCTTCGTCACCGGCTTTCGCGCGCCAGCGTCGATACGATCCTGGCCCGGGGGGCCGAGGACAAGATTGTCGCAAAGTGGTACGCTGACGGCTTTGCCGAGCTTCTTCCGAACGCCACCCGGACAGAGATCGACGGCGCGGGCCACGACCTTTTGCACGATGCGCCCGGCGAACTTGCCAAACTCGTGATGAAACAAATCGGCGCCCAATGAGCGCGCCGGCACACATCAGATAAACGACAGGAGAATTCCCGATATGCGTGTATGGCATTTCACTGAGACTGCGTATCCGTATCTTCCGCCCGAAGAAGATTTCGAATCGATCCGGATTACCTTGCCCAACCGTTACTTCGATCCGGTCAAGGGCGCCGAATTGTACAACCGGTATCTCGACGAGTGGTTGATCGCCGAGGACGAGGGCCTTGATATCATCGTAAACGAACACCATCAGACGGCCACCTGCATCGACCCGGCGGCGCCGCTCATCCTGTCGGCGCTGGCACGTCAGAGCACCAAGGCACGCCTGCTGATCCTGGGGAACCCGCTGGCCAACCGCAAGAATCCGGTGCGCGTCGCCGAGGAAATGGCGATGATCGACGTACTCTCGCATGGGCGGCTCGAGGTCGGCTTCGTGCGGGGGGTGCCCTACGAGGTTCTGCCGGCCAACAGCAACCCGGCGCGGATGAACGAACGCATGTGGGAAGCGATCGACCTGATCAACGAGGCCTTCACCCGGCATGACGGCCCGTTCAGCTTCGAGGGCGACTTCTTTCATTTCCGCAACGTGAACATCTGGCCGCGCCCCTACCAGCAGCCGACGCCGCCGATCTGGGTCAGCTCGACCAGCCCGGGCGGGGCACGCAAGATCGGCACATACGGCTACCGGCTTGCCACCTTCCTGACCGGGTTCGACGGCACGCGGAAGGTTTACGATTCCTATCGCGAGGGCTGGCGCTCTGCCGGGCTGGGTGACGATATCCCGACCGACCGTCTGTCTTATTCGGGCATGGTTTATACCGCCGACACGGAAGAAGAGGCCTATGCGGGCGCGGAAAAGCTGTTGTGGTATGTGACGTCGAACAAGGTGCCGGCGCATCTGGCCAACCCGCCGGGCTATGTGCCGACCGCCGCGAACCTTCAGATCATGCGCGGAGCCGAACATCCGCTGAAAGCCTTCCAGCAGCAGCCCAGCGTCGAAAAAGCCATCGAAAAGGGCATCATGTTCGCGGGCACGCCCGACCAAGTCTACAATCAGATCAAGCGCATGTACGACTATGTCGGCGGTTTCGGCAACTTCCTCATGATGGGGCAGGCCGGCTTCCTGGAACATGACGAAACCGTTGCCGGCATCCAGAAATTCGCGCGCGAGGTCTATCCCCGTCTGCAGGCGGATTTCCCGGGCACCAGGATTTCCGGGTATTGATGGAGAGGATCGACAGGATGCAACCCATCATGAAAAACGTGACCAGCAAGTATGTCATGGTCGACGGGGTCAAGACCCATTACCTGGAAGGGGGGGACGGGCCGCCGCTCGTCCTTCTGCACAGCGGCGAATTCGGCGCCTCGGCCGAATTGACGTGGGAATACAACATTGATGCCCTGGCTGAGCATTTCCGCGTCATCGCGCCCGACTGGCTGGGTTACGGCAAGACCGACAAGCTGTTCGATTTCGGCAACATGCTCTATGCGCGTATTCACCACATCACCCGGTTTCTGGAAACGCTGTGCATCGGTAAGGCCCATTTCATGGGCAACTCTATGGGCGCGACCGTTCTGCTGGGACATGCGGCCGAGGAAAGCCCCGAATGGGATATCGACCGCATCGTATCGGTCAGCGGCGGCGGCCATATTCCCGAAAACGAGTTTCGGCAGATGCTGAACGACTACGACGGAAGCCGGGAGCACATGGCGCTGATCATCCGCAGTGTCTACATGCGCGAAGAGGTGCATCACGATGACGATTTCATCGACCGCCGTCATCAGTCCTCGCTCGAACCGGGCGCTTGGGAGTGTACGGCAGCGGCGCGGTTCCGCTCGCCCTTCACCCCGCCGCGCGGTTTCGGCCGGTCCAAGGGCTATCAGTCGATCAAGGCGAAAACGCTTCTGATTGCGGGTGAAAAGGACAACCTGCGCGAACCCGGCTATGCCGAACCCATTCATGAGGAAATCCCGGACTCCAAACTGGTGGTGCTGAAAGGCGCCGGACATGCGGCACATGTCGATCAGCCGGAGGTTGTCAGCAAGTTGGCGATCGACTTTCTGACCGCCGATTGAGCCGCGCAATGCGCGGGCTCGCCTGCACGGGCACAGCGGGGCAGGGGCACAAGAGCGCCCCGGCCCCGAAGCCCGGAATGCCCCGAAAGAGAGGGCTGCCCGGCGCTGTCGTTGTTTTGTCGCCATCGGGCACGCGGCCTTGGCCTTGCCCGGACGGCACCACCCGAGTCTTCCAGGAGGACGGCCCATGACCATGGCCATGATGAATGTAAAAAGCTTTCCCGCCGGCGATGTCATCGTCGGGCCGGAAGAAATCATCGAATGCGCCGCCGCCGGGCGGATGTTCGTGCTCGTCGACGACGAAGACCGGGAGAACGAGGGCGATCTGGTCATTCCCGCCGATGCTGTCGACGCTGGCGCGATCGCATTCATGGCGCGTCATGGCTGCGGCCTGATATGCTTGGCCGTCGATCCGGGCACCGCGGCGCGGCTGGCGCTGCGCCCGATGGTGGAGACCAACGAATGCGAAAACCAGACGGCCTTTACTGTGTCGATCGATGCCAGGGTCGGAACCACGACCGGAATATCGGCGGCGGAACGGGCGCGCACCGTCGTCCTGGCCGTCGATGATGCCAGCGGCCCGTCGGATTTCGTGTCGCCGGGGCACATGTTTCCGCTGATTGCGCGTCCGGGCGGGTTGCTTGAACGCACCGGCCATACCGAGGCTGCGGTGGATGTTGCCCGGATGGCCGGACGCAAGCCCGCCGGTGTGATCTGCGAGATCATGAACCCCGATGGCACGATGGCCCGTCTCGACGACCTGATCGTATTTGCCCGCCAGCACGACCTGAAGATAGGCAGAATTTGCGATCTTGTCGCATTTCGCGGGACATCCGCCAAAGAGCATTAGGCCAACCGGGCGTCAGACCCGAAATCGCACCGTGGCTGACCTGTCCGAAATCAGGACTCCCGGTGGTCAAACGCAAGGAGGAGTGAAGAATGCGATCCAGTGCTTCATACAGGTTTTCTCGCGCCAGTTTCAATCTGGGTGTTGCCGCGATTACGTCGATCATCCTGTTTTCGATGCTTGATCTGATTTCCCGAACCTTGGGTAAACCCGTTGCCTGGGTTCCCGAGGTGTCGGTCTATTTCTTTTGTTTCGCAATTTGCTCGTCCATGCCCCATGTGACCCGGCGAGGCGCCCAGATTGCCGTTTCACTGCTTCTCGAGACGCTTCCGCCCGGTGCGCGGCAGCGATACGTGCCCTTAATCGAATTGCTGTCTTTCCTGGTTTGTATAGTCATTGCCTACCTGTGCGCCGAAATCCTCTGGCAGCAATACAGGGCCGGAACGATCACGGTTGCCGATATCTCGATCCCGAAATGGATTCTGTCGGCGATGCTGACCTACGGGTTCCTGCTCAGCGGCGTGATGCATCTCGTGAATGCCCTGTCCCTGCGCAAACAGGCCCTTGCTGCCCGGAAAGATAACACCTGATGGCTGCCTCATACCTTCCAATCCTTGTCATGTCGGTCGGGCTGATCGTGATGTTCGCCCTGTCGGTGCCGATATATATCAGCTTTCTTTGCTGCAACCTGATGGCCGTGATGCTGATGATGGGGCCGGCCGGATCGGTGCTGTTCGTCAACTCGATCTCGTCCACCGCAACATCCTACACGCTGGTGCCGCTGCCGGCCTTCATCCTGATGGGTGAAATCCTATACCGGGGGAATGCCGTGGGTCAGATGCTGACCGCGACCGATCGCCTGATCGGCGGATTCCGGGGGCGCCATTTCGTGCTGGGCATGTCGATCTCGACCATCCTTGCCACGATGTCGGGCTCTGCAATGGGGTCTGCGGCGATGCTGTCGCGTTCGGTTTACCCGGAAATGCGTTCGCGTGGATACGATCAGAAAATGTCGGTCGGCGTGCTGATCGGCGGGGCCTGTCTTGCCCCGATCATCCCGCCAAGCGTGCTGGCCATCCTGATCTCGATCCTTGCGCAAATGTCGGTCAAGGACATGTTCGTTGCGGGTATCATACCCGGGCTCATGATCTTTGGCATGATCATCGTCTATATCCTGGTCCGGGTCGCCCTGCGCCCCGACATCGCGCCCATCGACGAAGATTACAGGCGCCCCTCGGCCCGCGAAATCATCGGGGCCATCGGCAAGCTGCTGCCCTTTACACTGGTTATCATCTTTGTCGTCGGCTCCATCATACTCGGAATCGCAACCCCCATCGAATCCGCCGTGGCCGGCGTGTTCGGGGCGATGATCGTCGCGCTGATCTTTGGCCGGCTGTCGCTGCGGATGATGATCGACGCCCTGCAATCCACGACCCTCACGACGACCATGGTCATCGTCATCATGTTCTCGTCGCAGCTGTTCACGCAGTTGCTGGGTTTCAGCGGGACAAGCCGCCTGATCAGTTCGGTGGTTGCCGACCTCGATCTGCCCGACCCGGTCATGCTGCTGATAATGATGGCGATTCCCTTCGTGCTTTGCATGCTGCTCGACGAGATCGCGGCGATGCTGATCCTGATCCCGATCTACCTCACGATCCTGCCGCATATGGAAATCGAGCCGATCGCCTTCTGGGTTCTGTTCCTGATCAACATGACCGTTGGTGCAATGACGCCGCCTGTCGGGTATGTGCTGTTCGTGATCCGGGGGGTCATCGGAGATATCTCGATGCAGACGATCTTTTCCGCTGTTCTGCCCTATGTCCTGATCTTTCTGCTGGCCATGGTGATCCTGGCAACCTTCCCGCAGCTTCTGACCATGCTGTTATAGACCCTGCGCGCGACCCGCCCGCGGCAGGCGGGCAAAACAAGACAGGATCGCCCCCGCCGGGCGGGGGCAGATCACGCGGTTTTCCCCGGGGCCTCCCGACGCCGCAATCCGATCATGAAGGAGCAAGGCAATGCAACTTGGTATCACCGATCTGGGCGTGTTCGAACTGTCCGATCCCTGGGAGTTCACACGGCTCGAACTGGTGGTCGACCCGATGGAGCCGGACCGCTTCCGGCACCTGGCCGCGCGGTTGGGCGATCTTGAGGGCGACGAGCATATCTGGCTGGCGCCCGGGGTCCTGAAATTCCTCAGCCACGAGGCCAGCAACCCGGACTGGGTTGCCGGGTTCGATGCCATGATCGCCAGGGCCGCGGAATTCGGCTGGGTGAAAGACGGGAAGGTGCGTGCCCATATCGTCCGCGGCGCACCCCCCGCGCGGGTGACGAGCGATCAGTTCCGCGATGCCATGCGCCGCCTTGCCGCCAGCGTATGCGCCGTCACGACCGGCACGATGAAAGACCCTGCCGGCATGGTGGCGTCCAGCGTGGTGTCGATCTGCGCCGAACCGCCCGCTCTGGGGGTGTTTGTCCATAAAACCAGCTCATCCCTTCCGCGCCTGGTCGAGGAGGGTCGCTTTGCCGTCAATATCCTGGCCAAGCAGCATGCCGACCTGCTGCCACAATTCACCAAGGCGCCGCAGGGGTCCGCCCGGTTCGAAGGGACGGATTGGACACCGGGGCCGATGGGGTTGCCCACGCTGGCGTCCGCGCTGGCCAGTATCGAATGCAGGATCGCGACCACCATCACACTGGGCACTCATCTTCTGCTTGTCGGACGTGTCCAAACGACCCACACGCAAGACGCCGAGCCGATGGTGTATTTCGATGCGGGTGTCCTTTGAAACCCGCCGCCAACCAAGGAGACGCCGGCATGTCCCCCCTCTTTTCTCTCGCTGGCCGTGTGGCCGTGATCACCGGATCCTCCCGCGGGATCGGCTTTGCCATCGGTATGGAAATGGCGCGTTCGGGGGCGCAGGTGGTCATTTCCTCGCGCAACCAGGCGGCCTGTGACGCGGCTGCTGCCGAGATCAACGCCGCGACAGGGCGCGAGGCGGCCAGCCCCTTTGCCGCAAGCATTTCCGACAAGGAAGCGCTGCGCGCGCTTGTCGCCCATGCCGAAAGCACCTTCGGCAAGGTCGACATCCTGGTGTGCAACGCGGCAAGCAACCCGTATTACGGCCCGCTGGCCGAGATCCCCGACGACAGGTTTCGCAAGATCCTCGACAACAACATCGTAGCCAACAACTGGCTGATCGGAATGGTCCTGCCGCAGATGCGCGCCCGGCAGGATGGGGCGATCATCATCGTGTCGTCCATCGGCGGGTTCGTCGGGTCGCCCGTCATCGGGGCCTATAACATCTCCAAGGCGGCTGACATGCAGCTTGCGCGCAATCTTGCCGTGGAATGCGGGGGCGACAACATCCGGGTGAACTGCATCGCGCCCGGCCTGATCAAGACCGCTTTCTCGAAGGCGCTCTGGGACGATCCCGAAACCTATGACACCTATATGCGCGGCACCCCCCTGAAGCGTGCCGGCACGCCGGAGGAAATTGCTGGGGCGGCGGTTTTCCTTGCCGGGCCGGCCGGGTCGTTCGTGACGGGGCAAACGATTGTCGTCGATGGCGGCACCACCATTCAGGGCATCTGACCAGACAGAGGCGGGGCCTTGCCCGCAACGCAATATGACAGCGAAAGGAAAATCGACATGGATCGCGCAGCGCCGCTCAGAACACGCAGACTGCTCAGCCGGATTTCGGACGACGGCGAATTGCATGCATGGATCGAGCATTGCGACGTCCCGCCACCCGGCCCGGGCGAAATCACAGTTCGACTGGAAGCCCGCCCCATTCATTCCTCGGACATGAACGTGATGTTCGGCCCGGCCGATTTCAGCAGGGCGATGAAATCGGGAACCGCCGACGCCCCCGAAATCAGGGTGCCGCTCAGGGCCGGGGCAATGGCGGGCCAGAAACTCCGGGTCGGGCAGCTGATCGAGCCGGGAATGGAGGGCGCGGGTACTGTCCTCGACACCGGCGAGGGAGCCGAGCACCTTGCCGGCAATCGCGTGGCCGTATGGGGCAAAAGCACCTATCGCGACATCCAGGTGTTCTCGGCGTCCTCTTGCCTGGAACTGCCCGATGACGTGACGCTGGAAGACGGGGCCGCTGCCTTCGTGAACCCGCTGACCGCGCTTGGCCTTCTCGAAACCGCGAAGGCCGAAGGGCACAAGGCATTGATCAACACGGCTGCCGCCTCGAATATCGGCCATATGCTGATCCGGCTGTGCCACGAAGACGGGCTTGCCCTGGTCAGCGTGGTGCGGCGCCCCGAACTGGCTGCGGAACTGCGCGCCCTTGGCGCGGACCATGTTGTCGACACGTCCGCGGACGACGCCGACGCGCAGCTTGTCGACGCCATCGGCGCGACCGGCGCCAGGCTCTGCTTCGATGCGGTGGGCGGAAAGCTGACCGGCCGCATTCTGGAATGCATCGAAACCAGCGCCCGTGCCTCCATGACGCAATTCAGCAATTACGGAAGCCAGGACCCCCGGCAATGTTACATATATGGCGCGCTCGACCCGTCCCCGATCGAGATTCCGCGCACGGCTGGATTGTTCTGGTCCTGTCAGGGCTGGCTGCTTTTCCCGTATCTCGAAACACTCGGCCCCGAAAAGACCGCCGAACTGCTTGCGCGCGTCCGCAGGGGGCTGGGCACGACGTTCCGGGGCCAGTTCTCGAACAGGATCGAATTGACGGATGTGCTGCGCCTCGACGCGATCAACACGTTCTTCGCGCGCGGAACCGGCTCCAAGACGCTGATCACCGGATGAAACCGCACCTGGCCACAGTTCACGGGAGGATGACGCAGTGACCCAGAGGTTTAGCGGAAAGGTCGTGGCCCTCACGGCAGCGGCATCGGGCATCGGGCTTGCCGCCCTGGAAAGATTTGCCGCCGAAGGGGCCATGATCTGTGCCTCGGATATTTCGCTGGAGGCGTTGAAAACGGCCGTTGCACCACTGGCGCTGCCGGAAGACCGGCTTTTGCTGCGGGAATGCGACGTGACCGACATCGGGCAGGTCCAGTCCTTTATCGACGATGGCGTTCGGCGGTTCGGTCGGCTGGATGTTCTGGTGAACAATGCCGGCACGGGGGCGCTGGCCTATGTGACCGAACTGGACCAGGAGGCGTGGCACAAGGTTATCGCGGTGACCCTGGATTCTGTTTTCTACGCGTGCCGGGCGGCCATGCCGCACCTGGCCCGGACGCAAGGCGCGGTGGTGAACACCGCGTCGATTTCTGGCCTGTTCGGCGACAATGGCCTGTTCGCCTATAACGCGGCGAAAGGCGGGGTGGTCAACCTGACCCGTGCACTGGCCGTCGATCATGCGCCGGAGAACGTGCGCGTCAACGCGGTGTGCCCTGGCCTGACAGCGACCCCCCGCACCGCGTGGATGATGGAGGATACCGAGATCAGGGCCGAGTATGATCGCAGGCTTCCCATGGGGCGGCCCGGCACGCCGGATGAAATGGCGGCCGCAATCGCCTTTCTTGCTTCGTCGGACGCCTCTTACATCACCGGGGTCAATCTTGCGGTTGACGGTGGGCTGACCGCGGCAACGAACCAGCCGGCCTTCGGGCGGCTTCGGAAACAGTGATCACGGCAGATCAGGGGCCAGCCCGTCCGACAGCGCGACATCGCGGGTGACTGTCCGGGCCCGATGACGGGGTTTCATGCCGATATGCATGGGATCATGCCCACAGATTGTGATCCCATGCATATCGCCAGTTCAGGCGCGCATGGGCTGTCGCGTGCCCCCGAACAGGCGCCCGGGGACAATTTAAACTTGTATCCGCGCTCCCTTTTCCATAGACGGGCCGCGTCTGGTGAGTGAGGCGCGGCCTGTTTCCCCCTATCCCTGGGCGCGCCGTATGGGGCTTTGCGGCCTGGTGGTCCGGTGATGTCCGGGCAGGTGCCGGAGCCTTCGGTTTTTTTTGCCCGTTGCCTCAGGCGTTTGATGCCTTCCTCCTTCGCGGATGCCGCGACCGCGCATTCCAAATTGGGCACTTTTGCCAAGCCATGACCTGTCTGACGAACCTGGCCCTTGCCGCCCCCTCTGCCGTTGCCGCCCTCTTGTGGGTGATCTGCGCCGCTATCCTGATCTGGGTTATCCGTCACCATCGCTTTGCGGGGAAAACCGCCTTTGTCCTGACGCTGAGCGCGATGCTGTGGTGGTTGTTCACGGTGGTGTTCGATATTGGCGCACGAAGCGAAGCGTGCAAGGTCGGCTGGTCGCTGGTTGCCTGGCCGGGGATCACGTTGCTTCCCATCGCCTGGGCGTTCTTCGTCTACGACTATACCCTGAACACGCAAGAGAAACGCCAGTTGGTCCGGCGACTGCTCTATCTCGGTCTGCCGTGCCTGGTGGGGCTCATTGCCCTGACCAATGGCCGGACGCAGCTTCTCTACGGCACCGGCACCCGGCTCGTGACCGAGGGCGGGCGGGCATATGTGATCTTCGACCACGGGCCGCTTTTCTATACCGTCGCCGCGGGGCTTTACATCTTTGTCCTGAGCGCCCTGGGCGTGCTGGCCTATGCCTTTCTCAAGGCCAAGAAAAGCATCCGGCCCTTCCTGGGCGTCCTGATCTTGATTACCGCCGCCCCCCTGTCGGCCAACCTGGCCTATATCGGCTGGGGCGTTACCATATACGGGTTCGACCCGACCCCGTTCATGTTCGCCGTGGCGCTGATCGCGCTGAGCTGGCTGATCGTGAACAACACCATGATGGATACCGCCGCGCAGGGGCGGAGCGTGCTGTTCTACGCGACGCAGGACCCGGTGATCCTGATGGATGCGGGCGGCCGGTTCGTCGGCGCGAACTCGGCCGCGAAGGCAACCTTCGGAAAGTCGCTCCCGCGCGAGGGGGAGCCGCTCGACCGGCTGGGCCTGATCGGTCCGGTCCTTGCCGGTTTCGCGGAAACGGGTGAGCTGAAATGCGACGATCCCATCCGGTACATGGGGCGCGTGTTCGATCCGCGCGCGCTTCCGATCGAAAGCCCGGTCCAGACGAAGGGCAACCTGCTGGGCTGGGTGGTGTCCCTTGTCGACATCACCGAAAGGGAGCGTTCAGCCGAAGCCCTGCGCGAGGCATTGGCCAATGCCGAGGCGGCCAACCAGGCGAAATCCCAGTTCATGGCGATGATCAGCCACGAATTGCGGACACCTTTGACATCGGTGAAAGGCGGGCTGGACCTGGCGCTGAACGGGGTCGTCGGTGAGCTGGGCGACCCTTTGAAGAACGTGTTGACCATCGCGCAGCGAAACAGCCTCCGGCTGATCAAGCTCATTGACGATGTCCTTGACCTGCAAAAGCTCGACCTCAGCACGATAACGCTCGAGTCCGAGGATCTGGATGCGGGCGGTTTCCTGCGGGACATGGTCGAGGAATACGACGCCTATGCCGACGCGTCCGGTGTTCGGATCGTGATCGTCTCGGACGATCCGGGGGTGACGCTGCGCGCCGATCCCTACCGGCTGAAGCAGGTCGTCGGAAACGTGATATCGAACGCGGTAAAGTTCTCGGCCAGGGGGGCGCAGGTGGAATGTGCGGCCGGGGTCGTCGGCTCAGCCCTGCGGTTTTCGATCAGGGACAGCGGCATCGGCATTCCCGAGGGTCAGGAAGACAGGGTTTTCGGACGGTTCAACCAGATCGAAAGCGCGGCGTCGCATGTCTCTGGCGGATCGGGGCTGGGTATGCATATCGCCAAGCTCCTGATCGAACGGATGGGCGGCGCGATTTCCTATGAAAGCCGTTTGGGCGTGGGCACCACGTTCCATATCGACATCCCGCTTTCATGAGAGGGTGATGCCGGAGCGGGCGGGGGGCAGTCAAGATAGGTGCCCGGTCCGAGACCTTTCCCGTAAATGCGTTACCCGACCAGTTTCTTCAGCAGCGCGGCAAGTCTCCGGGTTTCCGTCGGAGAGAGGTTTTCGGAGATGAAGTCCGAAATGCAATGCCCGTGCCCTTCCAACTGCCCGGCAACCGCCCGGCCTTCTTCCGTCAGGCACAGGCAGCGGGAGCGTTTGTCCTTCGGGTTTACCTGAACCGTTACCAGGTTTCGGCCGACGAGGCGGGCGATCATGGGGTTGAGCGTGGGCATGTCGATGGAGGTAAAGGCCGAAAGCGCACTGAAGGAAATGCCCGGAAACCGGCCGATCGTCGTCAGCGTGGCGAATTGCGTGGTGGTGATCGACGACTGGCCGGCAATCTCGGCCATGTAATTGTTGAAACGGCTCACGGCATACTGGTTCGCCGAACGCAGCAGAAAGCCGATGCTTTCCTGCAGGTCATAGGCTTGCCGGACCGGTTCCGCCGTGTGCGAGTTGGCGGGCTGCGTCTTGTTTTCGGCCTCTGCGTTTCCGGCGGTGTCCATTCAGGGATGGCCTGTCCTGGCTGCACTCGTCATCTGAGCGGTGTCACAATGCTATAGATTTACGCATCATAGGTTGTGCTTTCTGATTGGTAAACCCGGATGATATTATATTTTTCAATTGCTTAGGTTTTATTTGTCGCGGTCGAACACGTCACATTTACATCGTAGACGAAATAATTGTTGACGCTGATCGAAGCGGATTACTATGCTTTTCCTCATAGGAAAAAGGGAGAGGCCACCGATGGATGTGTTTTCGGCCAAACGCTCGGAATCCAACGCCTGGACGTTGGTTCCCGACAGGACGGCAGTGCTTGTCGTCGATATGATCCGCGATTTCTGCGACGAAGACGGGCTTATGCCGTTGCCCGGGGCGGAAAGGCTTTATCCCGTGCAGAATGCGATTACCGACGCAGCACGTGCGCGCAACGCGATGGTCGGATGGGTCGTGGATTGCCACCGGCCCGGGGTGCGTCAGGACCGGGAATTCCTCAAGCGGACGCCGCATTGCATCGAGGGCACGCAAGGCGTTGAGGTCATGCCGCAACTTGAACGGGACGCTGGCGATTTCCTGTTCGTCAAGCGGCGATACAGCGCCTTTTTCGGCACCGACCTCGACCTGACGTTGCGCGACAATCAGATCGACACGCTGATAGTTTTCGGTGTCGTGACGAATATCTGCGTCCGTTCGACGGTGCATGATGCGTTTTTCAACGGATACCGGGTTGTCGTGCCCCATGATGCCTGCGCGGCAACCGGCCCGAGAGAGCAGGACTCATCGCTTTACGACATCGCAACCCATTTTGGCGTGGTGACGGATTCGGCCCGGACCATCGCCGCGCTGAAAGGGCAGGGGACATTGGAGAACCTGCCGGAATTCGAAACCGCGCCGACCTGACAGGGCTTGGGCGCCAACCAGATAACAGAACAGGGAGAACGAAAATGACCGGAAGAAAACAGAATCTGACCCGTCGGAGGTTTTTTGAACTCGGAGGGGCGACGGCGGTTGCCTCGCTGGCGGCGCCCGTCGTGGCCCAGCAGGCCGAGCCCATTCGCATCGGGGTGCTGCAGCCGTTCACCGGCGGGCTTGAGGCGCTTGGCCAGCAGGGTGCGAACGGTGCCGAGCTGGCCTTTCTGGACGCCAATGACGCGGGCGGCGTCGATGGGCGCATGTTCGAACTGATCCGCGCGGATACCGCGACCGACCCGAAAACGGCGGTCGAGCGCGCCAACGACCTGATCCGCCGCCAGAAGGTCGCGGCCATCATCGGCCCGGTGACCAGTGCGAACAGGGACGCCATGCGGCCGACCATCGAACGCGGGAAAACCCCGCTGCTTTATGCAACCGACTACGAAGGCGGAGTTTGTTCGCGCTACATCTCCTGCTACAGCGCCTTGCCCGATCACTGGGTCGTTCCCATTGTCGCCCATGCGGTGAAAAACCTGGGCGACAGCTTTTATCTGGTCGGCTCCGACTATGTCTGGCCCCGCGAGATGAATGCCGCGTTCATCGCGGAATGCGACAAGACCGGCGGCAAGGTCGTCGGCGAGGAATATACCCCCTGGGGCGCGAAGGATTACACCGCGACTCTGCGCAAGATCCGCGATTCCGGGGCGAAAACGGTCGTCATTTCCATCGCCGGGGCCGATGCGATCACGTTCGTCAAACAGTTTGCCGCGACGGGGATGAAAAAGACGACGCAGGTGGTGTTCTTCGGCTTCTCGGAAAATTACCTTGCCGGGCTGAGCGACGAGGAAAGCGAGGGGATCATCGCGCCCACGAATTTCACCTCGTCGCTGACCAGCCCCGAGGCCGAGCACCTGAAAGAGCGGGTGCGGGCGCGTTTCGGTGCCGATGCCATCGTTTCGAACACGGTCGACGCCCATTGGAGCCTGGCGCGGATGTATATCGAAGGCGTCCGCCGGGCGGGCGGCGACGACAGGGAGGCCGTGACCGACGCGATGGTCGATCAGACGCTGATGTCGGGCAATGGCGAGGTCTATCTGCGGCCCGGCGACCGTCATGTGGATCTGAACGTATTGATCGCGCAGGCGCAGGGCGGCCGCCTCGAGGTGATCGAGGAACTGGGGCGTATCGCCGCGACCGATCAATGCACGTGACCGGCGTGGAGGCGCCAGCGCCTTTGTTGAAAGTCGACGGCCTTGCCAAACGTTTTGGCGGGGTCGTCGCGCTGTCCGACGTGAGTTTCGAACTGGAAGAGGCGTCGATTCATACCATCCTCGGCCCGAACGGTTGCGGAAAGACGACGCTGTTCAACGTGATCGACGGATCGCTGCGGCCAACCGCCGGCCGCGTGGAATTCGCCGGCCAGCGGATCGACGGCATGACCGCCGCGCGGATCGCGCGCCTGGGCATTGCGCGCAAGTTCCAGGTGCCCGGCGTTTTCGGGGAACTGAGCGTTGCGCAGAATCTCGAAACCGCTCTGGCCTGCCATGGCGGAAGGTACGGGGTCGGGGCCTTGCTGCGGGTCCGGCCCGATGCGGTGCGCCGGGACGAGCTGGCCGATCTGTGCGGCCTGAGTGCGAAGCTGCAGGTCCGCGTCAGCGAACTGGCGCATGGCGAGAAGCAAAGGCTGGAAATAGCGATGCTGCTTGCGGGCGATGTGCGCCTTCTCATGCTCGACGAACCGACCGCGGGGATGTCGGTTACCGAAACCGAGGCGGTTGCCGCGCTGGTCCGGCAATTGCGCGACGAACGCGGGCTGACGGTGCTTATCGTCGAGCACGACCTTCATTTCGTGCGGTCCCTGGCCGAACCGGTGCTTGTCGCCAACGAGGGCCGGATCATCGCGCGCGGGGATTATGAAACCCTCCGCCACGATCCGCGCGTGATCAGATCCTATCTCGGGGAGGGCGCGGATGCTTGAGATCAGGCAACTGGCCGCGGGATACCCCGGAGGCGGGCGCGTTCTGGACGGGCTTGACCTTTCGGTGCCCGAGGGCGCGTTCGTCGCCGTTCTGGGCCGGAACGGCATGGGCAAGACCACGCTGATGCGCGCGATTTGCGGCCTGCTTCGGGCCAGCGAGGGCACGATCGGGCTGGGCGGCGAGGACATCACCGGCCTGGCCTCTTACGCCAGGGCGCAGCGCGGTATCGGCTATGTGCCGCAGGGGCGGGAGATATTCGGCGATTTCACGGTTGCCGAGAACCTTACCATCGGGCGCATCGCCAAACCCGGGCTGTCCCCGGCGGTCCCGCGGCATCTGCTGGAGTTGTTTCCGATCCTGGCGGAGCGGTCCAGGCAAAGGGCAGGCAGCCTTTCGGGCGGCCAGCAGCAGCAACTGGCCATCGCCCGGGCGCTTGCCGGAGAACCGCGCCTGTTGCTTCTGGACGAACCCGCCGAAGGTATCCAGCCCTCGATCGTGCAGGAGATCGCGCAAAAACTTCGTGAAATCGTCGACACGACCGGGCTGACCGTTCTGATGGCCGAACAGAACCTGGCCATGGTCGACGGTTGGGCCGACAGCCTGGCCTTCGTAGATCACGGGGCGATCGCCGAAAGCGGCGTTGCTGCGGCGGGGATTCGCCAGGATCAGTCACGTCTTTCGAAATACCTGTCCATTTGAGGTCTCCATGGAGCTTTTCCTCGATACGCTGAACTATTTCTCGTTGCTGATGCTGGTCGTTCTCGGGCTGGTCGTCATCTTCGGGTTGATGAATGTTATCAACATGGCGCATGGCGAGTTCCTGCTGGTCGGCGCCTATACGGTGGTTGGGATAACCGGCGCCGGATACAGCTTCTGGCTTGCCCTGGCGCTGGCGCCCGTCGCGGGGGCGGTCGTGGGGCTTCTGGTCGAGGCGCTGGTCGTCCGAAGGATCTATCACCGTTTCCTGGATACGATCCTGGCGACATGGGGGGTGTCGCTGATCCTGAAACAGGGCGTTATCCTTGTCTTCGGGCCGACCGCGCAAAGCGTGGCGAACCCGCTGCCCGGCGTCATGAATGTTTTTGGCGTGGATTACCCGCGAATGCGCCTTCTGATCATGGCTGTCGCGATCCTTCTGACACTCGTCCTCTATATTGCCATGTTCCGCAGCAATCTGGGCCTCAGGCTGCGCGCGGTGATCGCCAATCGGGACATGGCGTCGGCGCTGGGCCTGAACACGCGCCGCATGGATATGGCCAGCTTCGGCCTCGGCGCGGCCCTGGCGGGGTTTGCCGGCGCGATCATCAGCCCGGTAATGAGCGTCGATCCCCAGATGGGGGCTGGATTTCTCATTCCCTCTTTCCTGTCCATCCTGATTGGCGGGGTGAATTCGTTGATCGGGCCGCTTTTCGGGGTTGCGGCGATATCGGGGTCTTCGAACCTGATTGCGGGCTGGCTGTCGCAGGCCGATACGCAGATCATCGTGTTCCTTATGGCGATGGTCGTGATCCGCTTCTTTCCCGAAGGTATCCTGAAGCGGAGGCAGAAATGATCGGAGCGAAACGCGAGGGCCGCACCGGCCTTATCGCCACGGGCCTGTGCTGGATAATCCTGTGCGGTGTCGGCGTCCTGGTCGATGACTGGCTGCTGGCGCAGGTTGCGATATACTTGTGCTACGGAATTTTTGCGATGGGCCTCAGCCTTATCTGGGGCCAGGCCGGTATCCTCAGTTTCGGGCAGGCGATTTTCTTCGGGGCCGGGGCATACGGGTTCGCGGTCGCCACGCTGGACATGCTGCCCGGAACGGGCACGGGCATCCTCACCGGCCTCGTTTTCGCGGTCGGGCTTGCGACGGTGCTTGCCTGGGCTCTCGCATGGCTCACCTTCGCCGGCAGGGGATTGTCGGGGGCGCATTTCGCCATCGTCACGCTTTGTGCGGCCGCGGTTGTCGAGATTGCCGTGACGAGGTCAGGCTTTCTGGGCGGATATAACGGGCTGTTCGGTGTGGCGCCCTTCACCTGGGGAGGGGAGATGATCGCCGAAAGGCCCATGTATTACATCATGCTGGGCGTCGCTTTCGCGGTTTTCCTCGGGGTGACGGCGATCGTGCGGTCGCCCTACGGAACGGTTCTGGAGGCGATCAGGGACGACGAGAACCGCGTTGCCCATCTCGGTTACGAGACCCGGCGCCTGAAGACGGTCGCTTTCGTGATTGCCGGGGCCCTGTCGGGATTGTCCGGCGCGTTGTTCGCGGCGCAGTTCGGTTTCGTCTCGCCCTCGCTTCTGGGGTTCGCGCTTTCGACGCAGGTGCTGATCTGGGTTGCGGTCGGCGGGCGGGCGGTGCCGCTTGCGGCGATGGTCGGCGCGCTTGTCGTGTCGGGTGCCGAAAACACCTTGTCGAATACGCTGGGGGATCTCTGGCTGCTGGTGATCGGGGTGATCTTCGTCGTGGTCGTCATTGCCGCGAAGAACGGCCTTTTCGGAACCCTGTTCCGGCTGCCGCCGCCAAAGCGCCTTCGGAAAACCTGAGACGGGCGTTTCCGGGCAGGCCCGGACGTGAGGCAGGCGGAGCTTCCGTGCCCCGCCCGCATTGACAATCCGCCGGCATCCGGCGCAGGGTGGGGGCATTCACCCGGGGGGTCCCGACAAGGGGCTGAGATACTGCTGGCATATGCGGCGCAGTGACCCGACGAACCTGATCCAGTTCACACTGGCGTAGGGATGGTGCACCGGCCGCGCGGGCGAAATCGTCACAGGACTCATCGCGGGCCTTCCTCCATTCGACGCGGAACTGGGTCTCCAACGCTTATGGCCATGGAGGCTCCGACCGATGAAAGACCTTTCCCCGACCGTCACCACGGGTCCGCTGCCCGCATCCCGCCGCGTCTGGCACAAGGGCGAGCGGCATCCCGATATCCGCGTGCCCATGCGCGAGATCGACCTGCATCCCAGCGCGGGCGAGCCGCCGGTCACCGTCTATGACAGCTCCGGCCCCTATACCGACCCGGCGGCCGGCATCGCCATCGACCGCGGCCTGCCGCGCCTGCGCGAGGGCTGGGTCGCCGCGCGGGGCGATACCGAAACCTACGACGGCCGGCATGTGCGGCCCGAGGATAACGGCTTTGCCGAGGGTGCGCGGCTGGTGCCGGAATTCCCGGTGCGCCATACCCCGCGCCGGGCCACCGGGGGGCGGGCGGTCACCCAGATCGCCTATGCCCGCGCCGGGATCGTCACGCCCGAGATGGAGTTCGTGGCGATCCGCGAGAATCTCGGCCGCAAGGCCGCGAAAGAGGCGCTGGCCCGCGACGGCGAAAGTTTCGGTGCCGAGATCCCCGATTTCATCACGCCGGAATTCGTGCGCGACGAGGTGGCGAAGGGCAGGGCGATCATCCCCGCCAACATCAACCACCCCGAGGCCGAGCCGATGGCGATCGGCCGAAACTTCCTGGTGAAGATCAACGCCAATATCGGCAATTCGGCCGTGACCTCCTCGATGGCCGAGGAGGTGGAAAAGATGGTCTGGGCGACGCGCTGGGGGGCCGACACGGTGATGGACCTGTCGACCGGCCGCAACATCCACAACATCCGCGACTGGATCATCCGCAACAGCCCCGTGCCCATCGGCACCGTGCCGCTTTACCAGGCGCTGGAAAAGGTCGGCGGGATCGCCGAGGACCTGAGCTGGGAGGTGTTCCGCGACACGCTGATCGAACAGGCAGAGCAGGGGGTGGATTACTTCACCATCCACGCGGGCGTGCGGCTGCACATGATCCCGATGACGGTGGACCGGGTGACGGGGATCGTCAGCCGTGGCGGGTCGATCATGGCCAAGTGGTGCCTGCATCACCACCGCGAAAGTTTCCTCTACGAGCATTTTGAGGAAATATGCGATATCGCAAGGGCTTACGACGTATCCTTCAGCCTTGGCGACGGGTTGCGCCCGGGCTCCATCGCCGATGCCAACGACCAGGCGCAATTCGCCGAGCTGGAGACCCTGGGCGAGCTGACGCAGATCGCCTGGGCCAGGGACTGCCAGGTGATGATCGAGGGGCCGGGCCACGTGCCGATGCACAAGATCAAGGCCAACATGGACAAGCAGCTTGAGGTCTGCGGCGAGGCGCCGTTCTACACGCTCGGGCCGCTGACCACCGATATCGCGCCGGGTTATGACCATATCACCAGCGGTATCGGCGCGGCGATGATCGGCTGGTTCGGCACCGCGATGCTGTGTTACGTCACGCCCAAGGAACATCTCGGGCTGCCCGACCGGGACGACGTGAAGACCGGGGTGATCACCTACAAGATCGCGGCCCATGCCGCCGACCTTGCCAAGGGGCATCCGGCGGCGCAGATCCGCGACGATGCGCTGTCCCGCGCGCGGTTCGAATTCCGCTGGGAGGACCAGTTCAACCTCTCGCTCGACCCGGAAACCGCGCGCTCCATGCATGACGAGACCCTGCCCAAGGAGGCGCACAAGGTCGCGCATTTCTGCTCCATGTGCGGGCCGAAATTCTGCTCGATGCGGATCTCTCACGACATCCGGTCCGAGGCCCAGAAAGAGGGGATGGCGAAGATGGCCGAGAAATTCCGCGAGGGCGGGGCCCTTTACATGCCGCTGGACAAGGACGGCGGGGCCTGACCGGCCATGCGGCCAGCCCCGGTGGATCGGGGCGTGTTGGCGGGCAAACGGACCGGGGTGGCGGTCAGGCTTGCGCGGTCTGCATCAGCGCGGCGGCCTGTGCCGCCACCTCGGCCACATCGAGGCTCAGCGCCAGGCCGGTATCGTGGATGCTGTCCAGGTCGATCCACCGCGCCTCGAGCGCATCGTCGCCCGCGACGGGCTCACCCGCCGTCCACCGGCACAGTGCTGCGACGAGGATGAAGTGCCGGCGAAGGTCGCCGCCGGGCCCGTGGTCGAACGCGTCCAGCGCGGTGAAGATGCGCGGCTCGGTTGCGCTGATGCCGGTTTCTTCCTTCAGCTCGCGCAGGGCGGCCTGCGCGAGCGTTTCCCCGCGTTCGATCTTGCCCCCCGGAAACCCCCACCGCCCGGCATCGGGCGGATTGGCGCGGCGCACCAGCAGGACCTGGCCATCGCGGATGACAACCGCGATGGTCGCGGCGATCGGGCGGTCGGGTGTCGGGGGTGTGGGCATCGCGGCCTCCTGTGCTGAGGCCGGCAAGGGCAAGAAAACGCGGCGGTCCTGTCCCTTCGCCGGCATGACCCGGATCAGGTTCGAAGGGTTACTGCGCCGCCCGTGTCGTCCTCGACCGCCGTGCCAGCAGACTCTCAGCCCCTTGCCGGGACACCCCTGGATGCCCTCAGGGTAGCAGTTTGCGCGGCAGGCTCAACGCGGGTTTTCCACCGCACCGCCGGGGCAGGGGCAAAGGGTGCAAGGTCCGCAGGCTGTGACCCCGCGGTATCAGCGCCCGGTGCGTCGCAGCGCACCGCGCAACAGCACCCCGAGCGCGCGGTCCCGTATCCCGCGCGGCGCGGCAAGGCCCATGCGGTCAAGGCATTCCGCCTCGTCGCCCCGTGCGCCGCCCAGCCCGGCCAGCGCCAGCGGAATGATCGCCCGCAGCGCGCCGCCGGATTGCTTCAGCCGGTCCAGCGCGGGCAGGAGGCGCCGTTCGGTTTCGGTGAAATCCGTGCCGAACGGGAAATCGGGCAGGCGGCCCTGGCGGAACGGTGCCAGCCAGTGCCCCACGCGTTCGGGCGTGTTACCCCTTGCGCCCGGCGGAATCTCGTGGTCCCGGGGCAGCTTGCCGGCCTCCTTGGCCTGCCGCATCAGGCCCGGCTGAAACCGGCTGTCCGCGATTTCCAGCATCGCGGCGATCACCCCGGCATCGCTTTTGCCCCGCAGATCGGCGATGCCGTATTCGGTGACGACGATATCGCGCATGTGCCGGGGTACGGTGACATGGCCATAGGACCAGACGATATTGCTGGTCGTCCGGCCCCGCCGGGTGCGCGTCGCCGGCAGCGTGATGACCGAGCGCGCGCCGTCCAGCGCAAGGGCCTGTTCGACGAAATTGACCTGCCCGCCGACGCCGCTGACCACCTGGCCGTCTTCGGTGGCGTCCGACACCGCGGCGCCCAGCAGCGTCGCCTTCATCGCCGCGTTGACAAAGCGCGCATCGGTGCGGGCGGCGCGCTTGTCGGCCTCCTTGCCGTAAAGAGCGTTGGTGAAAGAGACGGGTTCCATGGCGATCAGGGCGCGGCGTTCGGGCGGCATGTCGCGCAGACGGCGATAGAAATCGCGGGTCTCGACGAAAAACGCGGCGTGGATGGCCGCGCCCGCCACCCGGCGCCGGATGATCCCGGCCTCGAACAGCTGCAGGATGCCTTCGACCAGCATCTCGGTCACCGCATAGAGACCGTGTTCGAACCGTCCGGTGTCAGTAAAGGCGCTGCCGCGCGGAAACGGGCAGGCCGCCCAGATGTCGGCGATCTCGTCACGGTCGCGCAGCAAAAGCGCCTGCGCGGTGGCGTCGCCCAGGCTGCCGATACCGATCTGCAATGTCCCGCCGTCGCGGACCAGGCGCGAGACATGCAGGCCGATGGCGTATTCGGCATCGCTCACCGGCTGGCGCACGGCCGAGAACAGCTCGAACGGCTCCTCCGGGTCCAGCCGGAACGCGGCCTCGTCATCGGCGACCCGGGCGCTGCCGCCCATCGGCGGCAGGTCGGGGTTGGTTTCGACACCGAAGGTAAAATCCAGCACGCCCGCGCGGCGCATTTCCAGCAGGTCGGCAGTGATGTCGGTGTTGCACGACAGGCTCAGCCCGTCCGGCATCGGCGCCACCAGTTGCAGCAGCAGGTTCGGCCGCCAGTCGGCGACGACGTCCAGCGCGTGTGTGTAATTCGCCGAGACATAGGCCTGCTGCGCCGCCTTCACGCCCATCCAGCGCCCCGCCAGCAGGAAGAATTCGCGGATCTCGATGTTGTCGGGCAGCCGCCCGTCGCGCAGCCAAGTGGCATAGTCGATCTGCGGATAGGCGCCGAACAGCCGGTCCAGCGCGGGGCCCAGCAGCCGCCGCGCCAGATCCTCGGGGGGCGCCGGGCGTTCGAGCGTGAGCGCGGTGAAGACGGTCAGGCTCAGATCCGGGCGCCCCGCGACCAGGCGGGTCAGCGCGTTCAGCAGCGTGACCGGCTTGCCCAGCCCAAGCGGCAGGGCCAGGCGAATGTCGGGGCCGACCCGCGCGACGATGGCCCGGGCCAGATCGTCGGCATTCTGGCTGCGCACCGGCTGCATGGCCTAACCGATCTGCGCCCAGCCCTCGTCCGGCGCGAAGCGGGGGCCGTGGGCGTCGGCCAGCGCGGCCAGCCGCGCGCGAACCTCCTCCGGGCCGCGGTCGCGGGCATAGCGCATCGGCCCGCCGCGGAACGGCGCAAAACCGGTGGCGAATATCATCGCGGCGTCGATCTCGTCTTCGCTGCGGGCGACCTGCTGGCGCAGGCAGGTGACACAGGCATCGCATATCGGCAGGATCAGGCGGTCGGTCAGGTCGTCGGGCATGTCGCTGCTGCCGTCGTCTTCGGCGGGGGCGGGCTCTGGCGGGCCATCGGACCAGTCATAGAAACCCTTGCCCGCCTTCTTGCCGGTTTCGCCGGCCGCGACCCGGTCGCGCAACGCGCGGGGGATGTCGGGAAACGGTTTCTCAAGCTGCCCGGACAGGCTTTCGGCGACGTCGAGACAGATATCGAGCCCGACCTGGTCGGCCAGCGTCACCGGCCCGGCGGGCATCCCGAAATCCAGCGCGGCGCGGTCGATGCGGTCCTTCGGGACGCCTTCCTCCATCAGGACCAGCGCCTCCATCAGATAGGGTATGAGCGCGCGGTTCACCAGGAAGCCCGGCGTATCGGCGACCCGCGCGGGCAGGCGGCCGATCTCGCGGCAGAACGCGGCAAGGCGGTCGATCGTCTGGTCGCCGGTCCGGTCCTGCCGGATCACCTCGATCAGCTCCATTTTTTCGACCGGGTTGAAGAAATGCAGCCCCGCGAAACGCTCCGGTCCGATCACGCCCTGCGCCAGATCGGCAAGCCGCAGGCTCGACGTGTTGCTGGCCAGGATTGCCCCGGGTTTCATCCTTTTGCCCAACATGTCGTAGATGCCGCGTTTGATCCCGGCATCCTCGGGCCCGGCCTCGATCACCAGATCGGCCTGCGCGATGCCGTATCCGTTCGGATCCGGCATCAGCCTGTCAAGCGCGTCACGGGTTCCGGCGGTGCCCAGGTGCCGGTCCTTGCAGATCCGGCCGGCCCTGCGCACCGCATGTCCCAGCGCCGCGGTGTCGGGATCGCTCAGCGTCACGCGGCACCCCCTGATGGCGGCCCAGGCGGCGATCCCGGCCCCCATTTCGCCGGCGCCGACCACGTGAACCCATGCAATATCGCTGTCGCCCGGGCCGGCGGATTTCAGCCCCTGCCGCAGAAAGAACGCGCGGATCAGGTTGCGTGACGTGGCGCTGTCCAGCAGCGCGGCGAACGAGGCGATCTCGGCCGCCTGCATCGCCTCGCGGTCGCCGCCATGTTCTTCCCAGAGGTCGATCAGCCGGTAGGGGGCCGGGTAATGGTCTTCGCGGACCTTTTCGGCGGTTCCGGCCCGCATCTGCCGGGCGGCAAGGCTGCGCGCCGGGGCCATTCCGAACGCCATTGCCTTCAGCCGGTGGCCGCGCGCATCCGCATCCGTCACCGCCGCCCGGACGGCGGCGGCGACATGGCGCTCCTCGGTCACCTCGTCGGCGATGCCCAGCGAAAGGGCCTTCGCGGTATGCGCCGTCTTGCCGGTCAGCATCAGCGTCATCGCCGCGTCGGGCGCGATCAGCCCGGTCAGCCGGAACGTCCCGCCCAGCCCGGGATGCAGGCCAAGGTGCACCTCGGGAAAGCCGAAAGAGGCACCCTCGACCGCGATGCGCCGGTCGCAGGCCAGCGCCAGCTCGAACCCCGCGCCAAGGGCCGCGCCGTGCACGACCGCCACGGTGGGGCACTCCAGCGCCTCGAGCCGGTCCAGAACCCGGTGGCCTTCGCGCAGCAGCGCCCCGGCATCCTGTCCGGCCAGGTCGGCCAGCTCGCCGATCTCGGCCCCGGCGGCGAACCCGCCGGTCTTGGCCGAGCGGATCACCAGCGCGGCGGGCAGGTCGGCTTCCAGCGCGCCCAGCACCCCGTCGAGTTCGCGCAGCGCCCCGACCGAGACGGTGTTGGTGCCCGTGTCGGGCTTGTCGAGCGCCAGCCAGGCGATGCCGTCGCCGTCGCGGCCCATCCGCCAGTTCCCCTTGCGCTCCGCGTTCCGTGCGGCGCCAAGCTCCAGCCGGGTTTCGCCCAGGTGATCCAGAACCACACCCATCACGCCGCCTCCAGCAACATCGCACCGCCCAGGCCGCCGCCGATGCATTCGGTGGCGATGCCGTGTTTCGTTTCCAGCCGCCGCATCGCGTTGGCCAGGTGCAGCACGATGCGGTTGCCGCTGGTGCCCACCGGATGACCAAGCGCGATGGCGCCGCCATCGACGTTCAGGCGGTCGTGGCCGATGGTGCCGAAGGCCGCGTCCAGCCCCAGCACGTCGCGGCAGAAATCCGGGTCCTGCCAGGCGGCGAGACAGGCCAGCACCTGTGCGGCGAATGCCTCGTTGATTTCCCAAAGGCCGATATCCTCGCGCGTCATGTCGCGCCGGCCGAGGATTTCGGTCGCGCACAGCACCGGGCCAAGGCCCATCACCGAGGGGTCCAGCGCCGACCATTCGCTGTCGACGATCCGGGCCAGCGGGGTCAGCCCATGCGCCTCGACCGCTGCTTCGGAGGCGAGGATCACCCAGCTTGCCCCGTCGGTGATCTGCGAGGCGTTGCCGGGCGTGACCTTGCCGTGCGGGCGTTCGAAGGCGGGTTTCAGCCCCGCCAGCGCCGTGGTGTTGCTGTCGGGCCGCACGCCGTCGTCATGGTCGTATACCGTCCCGTCGCGGGCAAAGGCCGGTTCGATTTCCAGCCAGCCTTCGGCCTGCGCCCGCGCCAGCCGCTTGTGACTGGCGACCGCGTATTCGTCGGCCGCCGCGCGGCTGATGCCGAAGCGATAGGCCAGCACCTCGGCGGTCTGGCCCATGTTGAGCGTGCTGATTGGATCGGTCAGCCCGCGCTCCAGCCCGATCAGCGGCTTGAAGAAATCCGGCCGGATCGCGCCCAGCAGCCTGGCGCGCTCCAGCGCGTTGCCGGCCTGCGCCATCCGGGCATACCATTTCACCGCGTCCTCGCGCAGCACCAGCGGCGCATGGCTCAGCGCCTCGGCGCCCCCCGCCAGCACGATCTCATGCGTGCCCTCGCGGATGTAGCGATAGCCGGTGTCGATGGATTGCATCCCCGAGCCGCAGTTGATCTGCACCGTAAAGGCCACCTGGTCGGCGCCCAGGCCCAGCCGCAGGGCCGCCACCCGCGCCGGGTTCATCTCGTCGGCGATCACGTTGACGCAGCCCAGTATCACCAGGTCGATGGCCTGCGGCCCGAATGGCTGGCGCGTCAGCAGGGGCCGGCCCGCCTGCACCGCCAGGTCGACCGGGGTGAACGGGCCCGGCCCGCCGCGGGCCTTCAGGAACGGCGTGCGCGCGCCATCCACGATATAGACGGGGCGTGTCATTCGGCGACCTTTCTCGCGGCTTGCGCGTTGTCATCCGCGAAGCGGTAGTAGCGGCTCAGTTCCCCGGGCGAGAAATCGTCGACCCGGACCACCTCGCGCACCGCGTCCTCGGCCTCTTTCAGCCGGTCGGCGTCCGCGGCGCCGATCACGCCGGTTGCGACGCAATCCTCAAGCGATTTGCCCGCTTCGCGCACGGTCTTGCGCAGCGGTTCGGTTTCGGTGACCAGCGCATAGGCCCGGTTCAGCAGCGCGATGCCGTCGCGCGCGCAGCCGTCGAACATGCGCCCGGTGACCCGGTCGCGGGTCTCCGACGGATCGTAGATCAGCCCGGCGACATCGGCGGTCAGCGCGTCGTTTGGTCCGCGCCCGTCCGCGGCGGGGCGGATCGTCAGCCGGACCAGCCCGGTCACGAACCGGCCCGGCAGGTTGGCCAGCACCTCGTCCAGGCTGCGCCCGATCCGGGCGAACCCCTGCTGCGCGTTGAATGCGACCAGCGGGAAATCCGCCTCGGGGCGGCCGTCATCCTCCCACCGTTTCAGGACGGCGGACAGGAAATACAGCTCGGACAGGACATCGCCCAGCCGGGCCGAGATCATCTCGCGCCGCTTCAGGTCGCCGCCAAGCGTGACGAAGGCCGCCTCGACCGTCAGGGCGAAGGCCGATGCCCAGCGAGAGGCCTGCCGGTAAAGCGGCGTTGCCGGTCCGGCCCACGGGGCGGGCGCGAAGCGTGCGCCGGTCCAGGCGCGTATGCCCGCGCGGCCGAGATTGCCCAGCAGATGCCCGGCATGTTTCCAGAAATGCCGGTCGAAGGCATCGAGCGACGCCTCGGGGTCCTGCTCGTCCAGCGCCTCAATCTCGGCCAGAAGGTGCGGATGCGCCCGGATCGCGCCCTGACCGAAGATGATCAGCGACCGGGTGACGATATTTGCGCCCTCCACGGTGATGCCGATGGGCAGCGCCCGGTAGATCGGGGCCAGGTAGTTGCGCGGCCCGTCGATCACCGCCTTGCCGGAATGCACGTCCATCGCATCGTTCAGCGCCTCGCGCATGGTATAGGTCGCGTTCGATTTCATGATCGCCGAGATCACCGCCAGCTTGCGCCCTTCGTCCAGCCCGGCGCAGGTCAGCCGCCGCGCGGCGTCCAGCCGGTAGGCGGCGGCGGCCAGCCGGGCCATGGGTTCCTGCACGCCGCCGAACTTGCCGATCGGCAGGCCGAACTGTTCGCGGATACGGGCATAGGCGCCGGTGGTATGCGCCGACAGCGCGGTTGCCGCCGCCGACAGCGACGGCAGCGAGATACCCCGCCCGGCGGCCAGCGCCGCCATCAGCATTTCCCAGCCGCGCCCGATACCGTCCTGCCCGCCGATGACGTGCTCCAGCGGGATGAACACGTCCTGGCCCGAGATCGGGCCGTTCTGGAACATCGTGTCCGACGGGATGTGCCGCCGCCCGCGTTCCACGCCCGGCAGGTCGGCGGGGACCAGCGCGCAGGTGATGCCCCGATCCGTGTCGCCGCCCAGCATCCCGTCGGGATCGTGCAGGCGGAAGGCCAGGCCCAGCACCGTGCAGACCGGCGCCAGGCTGATATACCGCTTGGCAAAGTTCAGCCGGATGCCCATCACTTCCTTGCCCTGCCAGGTGCCCTTGCAGACCACGCCGCTGTCGGTCATCGCGGCGGCGTCCGAGCCCGCGCTTTCGCTGGTCAGCCCGAAGGCGGGCAACTCGCGCCCGTCGGCAAGCCGCGGCAGCCAGCGGTCGCGTTGCTCGTCGGTGCCGAATTGCAGCAGCAATTCGCCCGGCCCCAGCGAGTTGGGCACCATCACCGTCACTGCCGCGACGACGGAGCGCGAGGATATCAGCCGGATCACCTCGGAATGCGCATAGGCGGAAAATCCGAGGCCGCCATAGTCCTCGGGGATGATCATGCCGAAAAAGCGGTGTTTGCGCAGAAAGGCCCAGACGTCTTCGGGCAGGCCCGCGAGGGACCGGTTGATTTCCCAGTCGTCGAGCATCGCGCACAGGTCCCGGCAGGGGCCGTCGATGAAATCGCGCTCGGCCTTGCTCAGCGTGGGCGATGCGGCCTGCCGCAGCTTGTCCCAGTCGGGGCTGCCGGTGAACAGCTCGGCCTCCCACCAGACTTCGCCGGCCGCGATGGCGGCGGCTTCGGTGTCCGACAGGCTCGGGACCGCCTTGCGGGCCAGCCCGTGAACCGGTTTTGTCAGAAATCGCTTGCGAAGGTTCCTCATCGTCGTCCCCCTTCAGCCTGAAACGCACGAGGCCGTGCTCCGTTCCCTCGAACCCGGTTCGGGCGTGGCGTCGGTGGCGGGAAAAGCCGCACCCGGATGTTCCGGGCACGGCTTGTCGTGGTGCGCTTGCCTGCTCAGTCGTCCAGTACGAAGGTGACCTTCATCGTCACCTTGTATTGATCGGGATCGCCGACGACCAGTTCCTGATCCTTGATCCAGCAGGATTTCACGTTGCGCAGCGTCTTCTTGGCGCGTGCCAGTCCCTGCGTGATCGCGTCGTCGAACCCCGAGGACGACATCGCTATGAGTTCCGTGCTTCTTGCGACAGTCATGAGATCTCCTTTGCTGCTTTCGGGTTGTATCAACACGCGGCAGGCCGGGACGTTCCGTATCCGGCTGCCGCTTCAGTATCCCCCGCCCGCTTGCTGGTTCACCACGGCCATCGTCTGCAGGTCGGTGGCTTCCAGCGGTTCGTCTTCGCTCAGCCCCATCAGTTCGGCCAGCCGTTCGCGGGCGCGGCTGGCGCGGCTCTTGATCGTGCCGACGGCGCAGCCGCACATCTCGGCGGCCTCGGCGTAGGAAAAGCCGCCCGCGCCGACAAGCACCAGCGCCTCGCGCTGTTCGTCCGGCAACTGCGCGAAGGCCTTGCGGAATTCGGCAAGCTGAAGGCGCCCGTCATGCGCGGGCTTGGCCGAAAGCTGCCCGACGAACACGCCTTCGGGGTCGGCGACCTCGCGTTTCATCTTGCGCCGGTTGGAATAGTAGGTGTTGCGCAGGATGGTGAACAGCCAGGCGCGCAGGTTGGTGCCCGGCGTGAACTTGTCGACGTTGCGCCACGCCTTTTCGACCGCATCCTGCACCATGTCGTCCGCCATCGCCGGATTGCGTGTCAGGCTCATGGCGAACGCCCTGAGAGCGGGTAAATGATCCACGATTTCGTCTTTCGGGTTTGTCGGGGTCATTTGCTCGCGTCGCCTTCTTCATCCGCTTTCCTGAGCTGCGCGAGAAGATCCCTGAACTTGTCCGGCACCTCCTGATCGACCATTTCCTGGTAGACCTTCCTGAGGTTTTCCTCGATCATTTGCCGTGACTTGCCGGTTGTTCCCGGTCTCCGGTTGCTGCCTTCGCCCGCCATTCCGTCTGATCCTAACCTTGTTTTTTTCCATAACAGGACGGAACCTAACGCCGGGATGGCGGTTGGGTTCCATAAATTTTGAAAAAACGGGCAAGATGGGAGCCGAAAAGGATGGGAAATATGGAAACCGAGAATGCACAACCCGGTCTGGCAGAGCTTGTTGGCAGCAATCTGCCTTACCTGCGCCGCTACGCCCGTGCGCTGACCGGCAGCCAGGCGTCGGGGGATGCCTATGCCGCCGCCACGCTGGAGGCGATCCTGGCCGACGACACGACCTTCGATGGCGATCTCGCCCCAAGGGTTGCGCTGTTCAAGGTGTTCCATTCGCTGTGGCATTCCAGCGGCGCCCCCTCGGACGGCGAGGAAACCGGCCTGCGTGCGCGTGCCAACCAGCACCTGAGCAAGCTGACCGCGAACAGCCGCGAGGCGCTGCTGATGTCCGCCATCGAGGAATTCACCCCCGACGAGATCGGCGCCATCATCGGTGTCTCGCCCGAAGAGGCCGACGCGCTGGTCGCCGCCGCCTTCACCGAGATGGAAAATGCGATCGCGGGCCGGGTGCTGATCATCGAGGACGAGGCGATCATCGCGATGGACCTGGAAACGCTGGTGGCCGAGATCGGCCACCAGGTCACGGGCGTGGCGCGCACGCGGGACGGCGCGGTCCAGCTTGGCCAGCGCGAAAAGCCCGACCTGATCCTTGCCGACATCCAGCTTGCCGACAATTCCTCGGGCATCGATGCGGTGAACGATATTCTGGAAAGCGTCGGCACCATGCCGGTCATCTTCATCACCTCCTTTCCCGAACGCCTGCTGACCGGCGAGCGGCCCGAGCCCGCCTTCCTGATCGTCAAGCCCTATACCGAGGCGCAGGTGCGCACGGCGGTGTCGCAGGCGATGTTCTTCGCCTCGACCGAGACCCTGAAACGCGCCTGACCGGCGCTGTGCCTCCCGCTTGCGGGATGGAACCGGACGCGGCCGTTGCCGTTGGGGCTGCAACGGCGCGTGCCCGCCCGTGGCCGCGCCGGAAACCGCAACGATTGGAGAAAGAGATGGCAAAGCAGGTGGAAACCGACACGGACGCGAAACAACAGCTTTGGAAGCGTCTGGAAGGCAGCCGTATCTCGATGCTCGGCGTGACCGGCGCCGCGCAGCATTCGCAGCCGATGACGCATTTCGCCGACCGCGAGGCCGGCGTGCTGTGGTACATCACCTCGGGCGAAACGGACCTCGCCGCGGCGGTCGGCGGCGGTGCCGATGCCAGCGTGATCTTCATGGCGCCGGAAGAGGATTACCAGGCCGCGGTGACCGGCCGGCTTGAGACCGTGACCGATGCCGACAAGCTGGACGCGCTGTGGAACGTCGCGGTGGCGGCCTGGTTCGCGGGCGGACGCGACGACCCGCAGGTGCGCCTGCTGCGCTTCACCCCCGACGAGGCGTCGATCTGGGCGTCGCAGGCCAACCGGGTTCTGGTCGGGCTGAAACTGCTGCGCGCCGGAACGCGGGACGGGGCGCCCGAGCCCGATGTCGGTGTTCACCGGGTGGTGTCCTTCGGCCGGGCCGCCTGACGCCGCGCAGCTGCGGTTTTTCCCGGGGAACAGACTTGCACGTCCCGGGGCGCCGCCTGACATGTTACAAGACATCATCATGTCATGGAGTCGGGCCAGTGACCGGGACAGTTGAAGACCGCAGGCGCACGGCGCTGCACTCATATCCGGCGGCGGTGCCGGCGATGATCGGGGGGACGTATTGAACCAGAAACAGCCCGGACCGGAAAACATGCGTCCGAACGGGGTTCCGCCGGACACGCGCTGGAACACGCTGCAGATGCGTGCGGCCATCGTGTTGACCATCGTGCTCTTGCCGCTGGGCCTGCTGGCGGTCCTGCAGACCCAGCGCGCGGTCGAGGGGGCGCAAAAGGTCTATCGCGCCGATATCGTCGCGCGGACCTCGCGCGCCGTATGGCCCGAGCACGAGGCGATTTACCACGCCTTCGGGCTGGCGCAGGGGCTGGCGGCGACGGTGGGGGAAATCGACATGTCCCGGGCCCAGTGCGTCGAGCTGATGGAAAGCGTCGTGGCGCGCGGAACCGGGGTCGGCTTTGCCGCCTACCTGGACCGGGAGGCCCGGTCGCGCTGCAACAGCCTGGACCAGGAAATCGACTTTTCCGCGAACCGCGACAGTCAGCGCCTCTATGCCGAACCGAGATCGGATATCAGCTTTACCCCTTCGACCGAGGCCGGCAGCGCGGCGGCCATCGTCTTCAACCAGCCCGTCTATGACCGCGCCGGGGCGTTCGACGGGTTCGTTTCGCTGTCGTTCTCGGCCTTGCCGCTGGTCGAGCTGCGCGAGCGTGACGACCTGCCCGATACGACCCGCATCCTCATCTTCAACAACAAGGGGGAAATCCTGACATCGGACATTGCGCCGGACGAGCTTCCGGCGCTGCTTCCGGCGGATATCGAGCTGATGGATATCGTGCGCGAAAGGGAGTTCGTGTTTCACGGCGCCAGCCAGAACGGCGAGATGCGGGATTTCGTGCTTGTCCCGATCGTGCCGCGCCGCGCCTATGCGCTGGGAAGCTGGGAACGCGACCTGCCGTTTTCCTACGCCAGCCCGGTGTCCTGGTCGATGATGCTGTTCCCGGTGATCATGTGGCTGGTGACGCTGGTGGTTGTGCTGCTGACCCTGCGCCACATGGTCATCCGGCCGATCAAGACGTTGCGGATGCGCTTTCGCAACTTTGCCGACGGGCGTTCGCTGCTGCGTGGCAACTCGCTGAAAAGCGCCTCGTCCGAGCTGCGCGAGATCGGCGGCGCCTTCGAAAGCCTCGCGGAAAAGGTCGTCCGGGACGAGGCGCTGCTGGAAGACCGGATACACGAACGCGAATTGCTGCTGCGCGAGGTCCACCATCGCGTCAAGAACAACCTGCAACTGATGTCCTCGATCATCAACATGCAGATCCGGCAGGCGGACGAGCCGAAGGCCGAAGAGGCGTTGCAGCGCGTGCGGGGCCGGCTGGCGAGCCTCGCCAAGTTCCACAAGGATCTCTACCAGACGTCGTCGCTGGCAAAGCTGCGGGTCGACGATCTGCTGCGGGACCTGGTCGAACAGACCTATGCGATGGGGGCGGAACCGGGCAAGCATATCGAACTCCGGTTCGATCTCGACCCGGTCGAGCTGTCGCCCGACCAGGCCAGCCCGCTGGCGATGCTGGCGACCGAGGCGGTGACCAACGCGCTGAAATACCTGTCGGCCGACCCGGGCAGGCCGCGCTACGTGAAGATGACGCTGCGCGCCGAACCGGGCGACGCGCCGGACGGTGAGCCGCTGATCCGGCTGGAGATCGAGAATTCCATGGCCTCGGACGCGCCGGTGGACGGCGCCGGGCTGGGCATTCGCCTGATCGCGGCCTTCGCCTCGCAGCTCGAGGCGGGAACGCAGCACGAGCACAAGGCGCATTGCTACCTTCTGACGGTGGTCTTCCGGCGCAAACCCTTCGGAACGACCGAAACCCTTTCGGCCGCGCTGCGGCATCCCTGACATCCCGGCAAGGGGGCGGAACGGAACCAACCCCGGCGCGTTGCGGTTGTCCTGCATGGCAGAGGAACACCACCGGGCGACCGGCCCCGACCCGGCCGGGGGCGGCGCCGAGACAGAGGAACGCGAAGAGGCCTTCGTGCTCGAGGCAACGCGGCTCTCCGCGCGCCTGATATACGAGGTGATCCGCCGCGACGGCGAGGCCGAACTGGACCGGCCCTTCGTGTCGCTGCTCTGGTCGGGCTTCGCGGCGGGTATCCTGATCAGCCTGTCGGTGCTGGGCGAGGCGATCTTTCGCGCGAACCTGCCCGACACCAGCGGCGCCTTCCTGATCGAGAACCTGGGCTATAGCCTGGGGTTCGTCGTCGTCATCCTGGGCCGGATGCAGCTTTTCACCGAGAACACGATCACCACCGTCCTGCCGGCCATCACGCGGCGCAGCCTGTCGTGCTTTCGCGCGATGATGCGGCTTTGGGGCGTCGTGCTGGGTGCGAACGTACTGGGCGCGTTGCTTGCGGGATGGTTCATGACGATCCCCGGCGTATTTTCGGACGACATGACCGAGGCGATCACCGGCCTGTCCCGCCACGCCGTCGGCATGGGGACGTGGGACAGCTTTATCCGCGCGGTGCCCGCGGGCGTGCTGGTCGCCTCGCTGGTCTGGATCATGCCATCGGCGCGGGGTAACGAGCTGCTGGTGATCCTTGCCTTTACCTGGGCCATCGCCGCGGGCGATTTCACCCATATCATCGCCGGTTCGGTCGAAATGGGGTTCCTGCTGTGGCGCAACGAGCTGGACCTGGTCGAGGTGCTCATGACCTTTTTCCTGCCGGTGCTGGCGGGCAATGTCGTCGGCGGAACCGCGATTTTCACGATGCTGGCCTGGGGGCAGGTCAAGAACGAGGTCCGGCAGGGACGCGGCAGCCCTGCCGACCACGACCACTGATCCCTTGCCGGACAGGTGCGTCAGCCAAGCACCAGCCCGATCAGCAGGCCGACGGCCGGGGCCGCCCAGAACACCGACAGGCGCAGCCGGTCCGCATCCACGATGATCGCCCGGTTCTCGGCCCGGGCACCGAACCGGCCCTCGGCCACGGGCGCGGCCGAAGGCACCGGGCCGGCAAGGTTGTTGGGCCGCCCGCCGGGTTCCGCGATGTCCGATTTCTGCATCTCGGCCCCCACATCCGCCAGCCTGTGATCGAACCAGTCGGGGAAGATCATGTTGCCCAGGATCAGCCGGATCACCGACCGGCCGACGAAATATTCGCGCCGGCCCTCGCGGACGGCGCGCATCACCCCGCGCGCGGCGACGTCGGGTTCGAACACCGGCGGGGCGGGCTGCGGGCGCATGGCCATCCGGTTCAGCGCCCAGTCGAATTGCGGCGTGTTCACCGCCGGCAGCTGCACCAGGCTCAGCGTGATGCGCGACCCCTCGCGTATCAGTTCCGAGCGCAGAGCGGCGCTGAATCCGTTGATCCCGTGTTCCGAGGTGCAGTAGGCGGATTGATAGGGGACCGAGCGATAGCCGAAGCCGGACCCGATATTGACGATCCGCCCGGTGTTGCGCCGCTCCATCAGCGCCAGCGCCGTCCGGGTTCCGTTGACCGCGCCCAGCAGCGTCGTGTCGACGATCCGGTCGAATTCACCGGCCTCCATCGCCGCAAAGGGGGAAAACGAGGTGAGCATCGCGGAATTGACCCAGACCTCGACCGGGCCCAGCAATTCCTCGATGGCGCTGCCGGCCCGCGACACCTCGGCCGCGTTCGAGACGTCGCAGGGCAGGCAGGCGACGCGGTCGCCGTATTCCCGGGCCAGCGCCTCGAGCCGGTCCTTGCCGCGCGCAAGCACGCCGACGTCATAGCCCGCGGCGATCAGGTGCGACACCACGCTGCGCCCGACGCCCGCCGTGCCACCGGCGACGACTGCGACCCTGGTTGCGTCCGTCATGGGTTTTCCCGTTTTTTCATGCGATTGCGTTGATTTCTGAAAGCCCAACCCGCGGACAGGCATACAGTTCCCTGCCGGATGCGCCGGGAACCGGAGCGACCGGATGCCGTTGATCTTCACCGGACACGAGGAGGGAAGATCACGATGCAAGACCTGTTCGACGAACTGTTGGCGACCACCGCCCTGCCGCTCGAGGTGATCGTCGCGCGGCTTGTGGGCGCTCTCGTCCTGTGTGGCCTGATCGGCTTCGAACGCGAGACGCGGCAGCGGCCTGCCGGGCTCAGGACGCATATGCTGGTCGGCCTGGCCGCGGCGCTTTACACGCTCATCATGCTGGAGGCGCTGGTCAGGTCGCAGGCCCATACCGGGCAGGTCGCCATGGACCCGCTGCGCCTGATCGAGGCGGTGACCAGCGGGGTCGCCTTCCTGGCCGCCGGCATGATCGTCTTTTCGCAAGGCAAGGTCAGGGGGCTGACCACGGGCACGAGCCTGTGGCTGGCCGCCGCGATCGGCCTGTCCGCCGGGTGGGGGATGTGGTCGATGGCGCTGGCCACGACGGTGCTGGCGCTGATCGTCATCAGGCTGATCAAGATCGCCGAGGAGGAGGCCGGGGGAAAACCCCGCGACAAGGACTGATCCCGCGTGGCATGCTACTTGCCGCCACGGGCCGGGCGGGATTCGAAACAGGAAAGAGGCGCGGGAAACCGCGCCTCTTCGCCGTTCTGCCGGAAGGGCTTACGACTTACGACTGGTCGGACCACTCTTCCATGGTCTCCAGCTCTTCCTGGGTGGCCGAGACATAGGCGCGGATCTCGTCGCCTTCGGTCCGGCGCAGTTCCACCTGGTCCATCGGCAGTTCCACCGACTTTTCGCCGATGCCGAGGAAGCCGCCCACGTCGAGGATGACGCCGGTGACCTCGCCGTCCCCGGTCACGTTCAGCTCGCTGAGGTCGCCGATCCATTCGCCGTCTTCACCATAGACGGCCGCGCCCAGCACCTCGTCTGTCGTGACTGCGCCCCACTCGACGGGTTCTTGCTGGCGTTGCGGGCTCTGGTCCAGTTCGCGGGCCATCTCCTCGTTTTGCGAGGCGCGCATCCAGCCTTCGTCTTCCGCGCGGGTCTGGTCGTATGTGCCCAGCTCTTCGAAGGTCGCGCGATTGCCGGCGAAGACCACGTAATAGTCGCCCTCGTCATCGGTGTCGGGGACGAAACGCACGTCCTGGATGCCGATCCGGCGCTCGGTCTCGCCCATGCCGAGGAAACCGCCGGCATCCACCAGAAGCGCCTGCACTTCACCGTCCTCGGTAACGATCAGGTCGTCGATATCGCCGACCATCTGCCAGTTGTCGGGGATCTCGCTGACACCGGCGGCCATGTCGCCATCGGCGGTCGCATCGTTCTGCTCGTTCTGCGTGGCCGAACCGTCTTCTGCAGGTTCGCCGGCCATGAAGATACGCTTGTCGATCAGGGTCGAGACCTGGATTTCGGCGCCGGGCATGGCGCTGGTTTCCGCGGCGGTATCGGTGTCCATGGCGTCGGTGCCGCCCGTGTCGGCCTGTCCGGTGGTGCCGGTGGTGGTATCCATGCTGTCGGTCTGCCCGGTGGTTTCGGACGTTTCGGAACCGTGCTGTTCGGCAAGGGCCGGTATCGCCATGCAGGCAACGACGGCTGTGGTTGTCAGAAGGCGTTTCATCGTCACTTTCTCCATTTCATCCATAGGTGTTCAGGGGCGCTTGTCCCACTGATGGAAAAACACGCGGCGCGCGAACGGGTTTCGGAAAAAGAAAAAAGAAATAATGGAACCCGTCGGGCCGTTCCTGGTTCAGGACGGTTCGGGCAAGGGGCACCGGCGGTCAGTCGTCGACATGGTCGGGTTTGTCCTTGCGGCTGGTGCCGGCCATGTCCTCCAGCTCCCGCTCGCTCATCGAGTCGTACATGCTTTTGGCCGGTTCCTCGAGGTCGCCGACGGCGGTTTCGCCACGCTTGGCCGACAGGGCGGCACCGGCCGCCTTCTGCTGTGCTTTCGATCTGGCAGGCATCGGGATGTCCTTTCATGTCAGGGATCGGCCTGTGCGCCGATATCTGGTGAACGGATATCGCGCCCGGATGTTCCGCCCTGCACCTGTCCGGAACAGCCGCGCAGCGGCCCGGGCATCGCACGGCCGCCCCCCGGCCGGGCGATTGGCTGCCGCCAGTGCCACGGTTTTAGGGAGGAAGTGGCGGCGCGATAAAATGCCATTCCACAAGCGTTGGATCGCCCGACCGCGGCCGTGCGATGCCCTCTGTTGCGCGCTGCCCGACCATCATTTTCATCCCGCACAGCCCGTTTCCGCTTCGTGCAGCATGGCGGGGAAGAACCCCCGCCCCGGTGGGGCAGCGACGGTGGCTTACCGCTCCCGGTTGGCCCCGGCGCTGGCGGCGGTGCTGTAGAACGCGGCGAGGTCGGCGATCTCGTCATCGTCGAGGCCGCGCGCGGCGGCCGCCATCCGGGGTGCGCCGGGCGTGTCGGGGATCGGCCCGTCGCGCCACATCCGCAGCCAGACCACGATCCAGCGCGCATCCTGCCCGGCGAGCCGGGGAATGTCGGGCGCGCGCGGCGCCGTGCCGTCTCCGCCATGGCAGGCGATGCAGGACGGGATCTCGTCATGCTCATCGCCGCGTTCGGCCAGGGTGCGGCCGCGGGCGGCGTCGCCCGGCGGCGGGGCTCCGTCCGGCACGGGTGACGCGGGCGGCATCCCGGCGAAGCGGCGGGCCAGCTCCGCCCGCAGCCGGGGGGACAGCGCGGCGGCGACGGGCTCCATGAAGCCGCTTTGGCGGCGGTTCCCGGCATAGGCGTCCAGTGCGGCGGCCAGGTACTCGGCGCTCTGGCCGGCAAGTTTCGGCGCGGTGCCGTCCCGCCCCAGCCCGTCGCGGCCGTGACAGCGGGCGCAGCCGTCGAACGGGGTCTGCGGGCCCGCCACGCCGCCGAGCGTCATGGCCGCCGCGTCGGATGGCGGGGGCGACGGGCCCCAGGCCAGGTCGTGATAGTCCCCGGGGCTGAGCGCCGCGTAGTTGCCGAGAAACGCCGCCAGCGCCCAGGGCTCGTCGTCGCGGCCTTCGCCGGCCCATCCGGGCATGCCGGTGTATTTCAGCCCGTGCCGCGCCAGCCAGTAGTATTCCCCGGTGCTGTATTGCGCCGACTCCAGCCGTGTCGGCTCGGGCAGCATCCCCCTGACGACGGGGCTGCGGGGCCGGCCCGGCGCCCCGTGGCAGGCGGCGCAGCCGGTGGCGAAATGCCCCGCCCCCAGGCGGATCAGCGCGGGGTCGTCCGGGTCGAACCAGTCGGGCGGCTCGGTCCGGGCGGCGCGGATGGCCACGGCGTTCTTCATGTAGCCGTTGAGCAGCGCGCGTATCGGGGCGTAATGCTCGACCGAGGCCGCGATATTGTAGGGCGCGGCAAACCAGAACGCCGCGGCGGCGACGGGCAGGAAGGCGGCGGCCAGGGCGATATGGCGGTGTCTCCGCTTCATCGCGCGGGCTCCGGCAGGGTCAGGCCCGGCGCCAGCCGCACCAGCGCCGCGGCGAGATAGATCGCCCCGCCGCCCACCGCCATCAGCGCCCCGGCGACCTGCTGCTCCTGCAGCGGGCCAAGCCCGAACCATCCCGCGCAGATCTCGCCATAGAGCGGGCGCGGCGCGAGGCCGATCAGGGCCCCGAGCAGCGTCATGTGCATCACCGTCCCGAACAGCACGCAGGCGCCGCCGAACCGCCCCGCCGACCGCGCGGCCGCCCACACCAGAAGGCCCGCGCCAAGGAAACTGGCCTGTTCCAGCACGAAACCCGTCCGGTCGAGCCTTGCCCAGAGATGCGCCGCCGGCGCGTGCCAGGCCCAGACCAGCGCCATCTCGACGGCCAGCACGGCAAACAGCCCGGCGGGGCCGGGGCGCAGCGGCAGGCGCGGAGCCAGCAACGCCGGGGCCAGCGCCACCAGCGTCAGGTGCACGCCCATATGGACGATGATCGACCCGGTGGTCAGCGCCGCGACCGGCGAAAGCCAGATCAGCGCCAGCATCGCCAGCCCGGTTATGCGCATCGCGCTCAGCATTGCCGGAACACCAGCACGGGCAGGGCGGTGAACAGCACGGCCACCCCGTTCAGCGACGCCAGAAGAAGCGCAACATGCCCGAGGAACGCTTTGCGCCCCTCCGGTTCGTCGCGCGAAACGTGGCGGCCCGGCCGGCGCAGGCCGCCATAGCGCCGCACCGCGACCACGGCCGCCCAGCCGATACCGCCGAGCGCCGCCACGGTGATCGCCGCAATGGCCCACACGACCGGCGTCAGCGGCGCCGCGCCCGAGGCGCACCAGACGGCGGCGACCCAGTAGCATGTCAGGAAATGCGCCGCCCAGATCACCGGCGGGATGACCACGATCCAGACCGACCCGTCGTCTATGAGGCGCGGATAGGTCATGATGCCCCCGACGGGATCAGCGGCGCCAGCGCGATCAGCGCCCAGGTCACGCCGGTCTGCACCAGCAGGAAGGTCCAGAACAGCACGCTGTTTCGCAGCTCCGCGTCGTGGGTGGCGTCCATGTGCCCGGCGCGGAAACGGGCCAGGCAATAGAGCGGCATCAGGATGCCGGCGGCCACATGCGCGCAGATCCACAGGATCAGCACCCAGATCGTCGCGTCGAAGGCGTGCCGCGTCGGGTCGAGCCCGGCACGGAATGCCGCGAATGCCAGTGCCGCGGCCCCCGCCACCGCCGCGACCGGCACCAGCAGCAGGGCAGCTCCGGCGCCCCGGCGACCGGCCGCGTTCAGCCCGCGCGCCGCCATCATCAGCGCCCATGCCGCCGCGATCAGCAGCGCGCCGCCGGATGCCGGCAGCGGATCGGGCGGCGTTGTGCCCGGCGGGGGAAAGCTGCCATGCACCGTCCAGAAAAAGGCATAGGCAAAGACCAGCCCGACGAAGGCGGTGGTGTCGCCGATCATGGTGATGAACATCGCCCACCAGCCGGCCGAACCCGCCCCGCTGGCGTAAAGCGGCAGTTCCAGCCCGCGGCCGCAATCGCGCCGGGGCGTTTGGGGGATGCCGCCGGTGCCGGTCCAGAGCCAGTACAGCACGGTGGCGACGAAGGCGGCAAGCGCGGCGGCGGCGGCAAGCCACCAGTGGTAGGTGGCAAAGATGAAGGCCGCCCCGAGGAACCCGGCCGCGAAGATGGTGACGAAACCCGGCCCCGGGATGCGCTGCACGAACATCGGCCGGGCGTCGAGGATATCGGTCACCATCATCTCGCGCCGGCCGTCCTTCGCGTCGCTCAGGTACCACGCGCCGCGCAGTATCTCGTCCTTCAGGCCCGGCTGCTGCCACAGCGGGTAGCGGGTGGTGATCTCGGGCACCGAGCGGATGCCCCACGGACTGCCGGGGCCTTCGCGGGCCCATTCCAGCGTCGCCGCCTTCCACGGGTCCGCCGGCGCGGTGGGGGTGCGGCCCTTGGGGCGCAGCACGTCGAAGGCGAAGACGACAAATCCCGCGGCCAGGATATAGGCCCCGGCGCTGGACACGAGGTTCAGCTCGTTCCACCCCATGTCCGCCGCATAGGTCCAGACCCGGCGCGGCATCCCCAGCACCCCGGTCCAGTGCATCGGCAGGAAGGCGATGTTGAAGCCCGCGAACATCAGCCAGAAGGCCCATCGCCCCAGGCGCTCGGACAGCATGTGGCCGGTGGCGAAGGGATACCAGTAATACACCCCGGCAAAGATCGGGAACAGCATCCCGCCGATCAGCGTGTAATGCAGGTGCGCGACCACGAAATAGCTGTCATGGGCCTGGAAATCGAACGGCACGATGGCGACCATCACCCCGGTCAGCCCGCCGAAGACGAAGATCGCCAGCGCCCCGCCGGCAAAAAGCATCGGCGCGTTCAGGCTTGCCCGGCCGACAAGCAGCGTTGCGATGAAGCAGAAGATCTGGATGCCGGTCGGAATCGCCACCGCCTCGGAGGCGGCCGAGAAGAACCCGAGCGAGATGTTCGGCAAACCCGTGGTGAACATGTGATGCACCCACAGCCCGAAGCTGAGGAACGCCACCCCGATGGCCGACAGGATCACCCAGGAATGGCCCACCACCGGGCTGCGCGTCATGGCGGGCAGGATGGTGGCGATCAGCGCGATCGAGGGCAGGAAGATGATGTAGACCTCTGGGTGGCCGAAGATCCAGAACAGGTGCTGCCAGAGCAGCGGATCGCCGCCCCGGTCGGCATCGAAAAAGGCCCAGCCGAAGGCACGCTCCATCTCGAGCAGCAGGTCGCCGGCGATGAGCGGGGGAAAGGCGAACAGGATCATCCCGGCCACGACAAGCACGTACCAGCAGTAAAGCGGCATCAGGTTCAGGCGCATCCCCGGCGGGCGGCATTTCAGGACGCCCACGATCAGTTCGATCGCCGCGGCGATCGAGGCGACCTCGATGAAGCTGAGCCCGAGCAGCCAGATATCGGTGCCGATCCCGGTCTGCTCGGGGTCCGAGGACAGCGGCGGGTACATGAACCACCCGCCCGAGGGCGCGGCGTTCCAGAAGATCGAGCCGCAGACGAACACCCCGCCGATCACAAAGCACCAGAACCCGAAGGCCGAGAGGCGCGGAAAGGGCAGGTCGCGCGATCCCAGCATCTCGGGCAGGATGAGGATGGCGACCGCCTCGAAGATCGGCACCGCGAACAGGAACATCATCGCGGTGCCGTGCAGGGTGAAGACCTGGTTATAGAGTTCCATCGACAAAAGGTCGTTTTCCGGCACCGCAAGCTGGGTGCGGATCAGCAGCGCCAGCAGCCCGGCAAAGGTGAAAAAGCCGAAGGCGGCCAGGATATACCACTTGCCGACATGGGAATTGTTGACCGCCGAGACATAGCGCCAGCCGGTCGGGGTGCGCCACGCCTCGGCCAGAGAGGCGCGTTCCGCCGCGTCGCGTCCGCCGTCGCGCGGCTGGTGATCGTCCGGTACCTGGGTCATTTCAGCGCCATCAGAAAGCCCACGAGCGCATCCAGCGCCTCGGGCGAAAGATCGGGATAGGCGGGCATTTCCACGCCCGGTTTCATGTCCTGCGTGCGTGTGATCCAGCGGCGCAGCGCGGCATCGGTCAGCGGCGCGATCCCGGCCCCCAGCCTTTGCCGCGCGGCGAAATGGGTCAGGTCCGGCCCGACCTGTCCCGCCGCCTCGGTGCCGCGCACGCTGTGGCACGCCCCGCAGCCGGAATCGAGGAACACCGAAAGCCCGTCCTGCCGCGCCAGCGCCTGCGCCGATGCGGGTTCCGCTTCGGCGGCCAGCCAGTCGCCGAAGGCCGCGGGCTCCATCACCGTCACGTCGAAACGCATCTGCGCATGTGCCCCGCCGCAATATTCCGCGCACAGCCCGCCCCAGCTTCCGGGGGTCAGCGGCGTCAGGGTCAGCCGGTTGGTGCGGCCGGGGATCATGTCCATCTTGCCGCCGAGCGCCGGCGCCCAGAACGCGTGGATCACGTCGTCGGAACTCAGCAGCAGCTCGGCCGTCTCGCCGCGCGGCAGGCGGATCTCGTTGGCGGTGACCACCGCGCCCGCCGGCGTGTCATAGACCACCCGCCACCACCATTGCTCGCCATCGACCTGCACGCTCAGCCCCGGCTGCATCGCCGCGAGCGCCCGCAGGGTGACAAGCCCGATCACCAGCAGCGCGGCGACGATGATGCCCGGCACGATCGCGCCGCCGCCGATGATGATCGCGCGGACCAGCCCGCGGGTTTCCTCCCGCCGGGACCGGAAGGCGGCGATGGCCAGCGCCATGACCGCCAGCCACAGAACCGCCGCCCCGAACAGGAAGGGCCAGAACAGCGTTTCGATGATGCGCGCCTCGGCCCCGGCACCGGCCAGCCAGGAATGCCGGCCCCCGCAGCCGGTCAGCAGCGGGGCGGCAAGCACCGCGATATGGGATTTGACCCGGATGGCGTATTCTCCCTGACAAAGCTTCGCCGGATCAACGCCGCAGGCGGGGGCCTGTTCCACCGGCGGGCTCTGGCCCCCGAGCGGGCGGGGCTGCGGGGGCACGCCTTCGCTCAGGCGCGCAGCGGTCGCGGCCCGGCGATCAGCCAGATGATGAAGCCCAGAAGCGGCAGGATCAGGATCAGCAGGACCCAGAGAACCTTTTTCCCGGTTGTTGTCGCCGATCCGACGACCGAAACGATGGCCCATATATCGAGGGCAAGCAGGATCAAGCCGCCCAGTCCCGTAATTTCCAGCATGTCGCCTCCTTCGCAGCGCAGTTTCCTTGCGGTGCCGGTCAAACGTCCGAACCGCCCGGCGGGTTCCGGCGCGGGGCGTTGCGGCGGCCGGAATGCCGGGCCTGTCGGGCGGTTTTCGTGCATCCCGCCTGCTGGCGGGCTCAGCGCCCCCTGGTATCCGGCCCGGCCAGCTGATCGGCCTTGACCGCGCCGCGCAGCCCGAGGGGCATCCCCGGGCCGGTGGTGGAATCGGGGCGCACCTGCGCCTCGGCCTCGGCGTTGATCTCGGCCCCGAACAGCAGCACGAAGGCCGAAAGCCACAGCCACATCAGCAGCACGATCACCCCGGCCAGCGCGCCGAAGGTTTCGTTGTAGCTGCCGAAGGTCTCGACATAGAGCGAGAACGCGGCCGAGGCGGCGATCCACGACACGCAGGCCAGGATCGCACCGGGCCAGAGCCAGCGCCAGCGCGCCGAGGCCCGGTCGGGCGCGGTGCGGTAAAGGATCAGGATGCCGCCGACCGTCATCGCCAGCAGAACCGCCCAGCGGGTCAGGCCGATCACGATGTCGGTAAGCGGCCCGAGCGCCAGCAGCTTCAGGATGCCGGGCAGGACCAGCGTCGCCCCGAGGCCGAACACAAGGCCCAGCAACAGGATGGCGGTGAGGGCGAGCCTTGTGACGGTCAGCCGGACGATGCCGCGTGTCTCGGCCTCGTCATAGGCGACATTCATCCCCTCGATCAGGCTCGCCACCCCGCGCGAGGCGGAATAGAGCGCAACGCCCAGGCCGAACAGCGCCGCCAGCCCGAGGCCGCCCTTTTGCGACCCGGCCACCTCGACGGCCTGGTCCAGCACGATCCGGGCGACGTTGCGGGGCATGAAGGCGGTCACGGTCTCGATCTGCCCGGTGACCTGTTCGGGCTCGAACATCAGCCCCGAGATCGCCATCAGCGCGGTGATCGCCGGAAACAGCGCCAGAAGGCCGTAGAACGCGACGCCGGCGGCGATAAGGCCGATATGGTCCCGGCCGGCCTTGTGCCACACCCGGATGGCGATCATCCGCCAGGCGGCGGGCGGAATGTCGCGCGGGCGGGCCGCGTCGCGTCCGGGAACCGCGGGCACGGGCGGGTCAGCCCCGCGATATGTCCGGGGTGCCGGCACCGGCCCTTGCTTCGCCGACGATGTCGCCGACCTCTTCGGCGGCGGCCTGCACGGCCTGTCCGGCCTTGTGGCTTTCCTCGCGGAAGATGCGCTCGGCCTCGTCGAAAAGCGCGTCGCGGGTCTCGCCAAAGGTCTCGTCCTCGCGCCGGGTGCGGGGCAGGGCCCCGGCCAGCGCGGCGCCCGCCGCCATGGCGATGGCGCCCGCGACGAGCGGCCGCTCCTCGATGAAATCGGCGGTAGCGTCGCGGCTGCGCCGATACCCGCGCAGCGCGGCCTCTTCGGCCTGTCCGGCCATGTCCAGGGCACGGCTGCGGGCGTCGATGACGCGCTCGCGGGCGGTTTCGCCCAGGGTCTCGGTGCCCTGGGCAAGGCGTTCACGGGTCTTGCGCGTGCGCTCGGCGGCGTTTCGGGCCATCTGCCCGGCGCCGTCGTCGGGATCGGGTTGCGCCCAGTCGGGATAGCCGGTCCAGGGGATGCCGGTATCCGGGTGCCGGTCGAACGATCGCCGGTCCGCGCCCCGGCGAAGACCCTCGGCGGGATCGTCATGCGACCGGCCGAAGATCAGCCAGGCAAGGCCGACGCCGGTCACCGCAAGGGCAAGCGGGTTCTGCTTGGCCGAACGCGACACGGCGGTGCCGAATTCGCCGCCATGGCGCCGGACCCCGCCGGCGATCTCGCGGATCACCGCCTCGGGCGAGAATTTCCGTTGCAGCGCATCGACGGCATCGGCCAGTTCGGCGCGCTCGCGCTCGATATCGCGTTCGATCTGGTCGGGGGTTCGGGTGTCAGTGGGCATCGGCAGATCCCTTCACGGCTTGGGCATCGCGCCTGAGATTGGCCGCGGTGCGGCTGGGGGCGATGCTGGTCAGTTTGAGGTCGTTCAATCCCTTGTGCGCAAAGCCATAGGCGACGATCGCCAGCACCACGCCGACAAGCATCGCGGCCCAGCCCGGGTCCATGCCCGCCTCGGCCAGCCCGGCGACGATGGCGCCGGTCAGCACGTTCAGCGCGGTCAGGGCAACGGCCAGCGCGGCGGCAAGCAGCCCGAGTGCGGTGCCCGCGCGCCGCAGGTTCCGGTCGATCTCGGCGCGGGCGAGGTCGACCTCGCCGCGCAGCAGCGCGCCGACATGGGCCAGCGCGTCGGCGATCAGCCCCGAGGCGGTTTCGGTCGGTTCATGGGTCATGGTGTTTCTCCTGTCCGGGTGATGTCCGGGGTGGGGCCGTCACCGCGATTGGTGCCGCTGGCGGTCACCGGCCGCGCGTGCGCCGTCGCCCGGCTCCGGGCGGGGTTGTCATCCCCGTCGCCCAGCCGTGCCCGGCGCGAGGCCTTGGCCATGCGCGCGCCGGCAAAGCCCAGAAGGGCCGCGCCGCCGAGAAATCCGACCGGGTTACGGCGGGCGAAATCGCCCAGCTCGTCGGCGATCTGGCCGAGATCGCGGTCGCGCAGGCTGTCGGCCAGGTCCGCCATCGCGTCGGCGGCGGCGCCGAAGGTGCGTTCGCGCGGCGAGCCGTCGCGCAACTCGTCCGAGGCGCGGCGAAGCGCCCCGGATATCGCCGACATGTCGTCGGCGACGCTGTCCCGGGCGGCATCGGCGATATCCCGGCCAAGCGCCCCGGCCTCGTCGCGCATATCCGCGGCGGCGGCTCCGGCGGTTTCGGGATTGCCGGCCGGTGCCCGGCCAGCGGGGGTCTGCGGTTTGGTGTTCATGGCGGAATGCTCCCCCTGAGGTTCAGAAAACGAAGTTGACGATCGCCAGAGCGATCACGATCAACCCCACGAGATAGATGATGGCATGCATAAGCGCCTCCGTTCCTGGCGCGGCCTCCGGGCCGCCTGATCCTTCAACGCGGCCTCGGGCCTATTGTTCCCCGGCACGCGGTGGGGCGGCTCAGCAACTGCCGGGGCGGTCCTGGTCGTCGCGGTCCCAGGGGCGTGCCGTCGCGCTCTGCCGGCAGAGTGCGCGCAGGGCGGGGCGCAACCCCTCCTCGATCGTCGGGTGGTAGAACGGCATGTCGAGCATGTCGCCCGCGCTCATCCCGCGCTCGACCGCCCATGCCAGGAGGTGCCCGAGATGTTCGGCCCCCGGCGCGCAGATCTCGGCCCCGGCAAGGCGGCCGTCCTTTTCGGCGAACAGGCAGCCGGCGCCGTGTTCCTGCGCCTCGATGCGCGCGCGGCCCCGGCCGCCCCAGCGGCAGGATGCCGAAAGCAGCTCGTCGGTGTCGCGGCGGCCGACCAGCGCGATTTCGGGCCGGCTGAAGGTGATGGCGAAGGCCACCGTCCGATGGCCTGCCGACACGTCGGGATAGCGTGCCGCGTTCTCGCCGGCGATGGCCCCTTCGGCCGAGGCTTCGTGCAGCAGCGGGCGGTGGGCATTGGCGTCGCCCGCGATGAATACCGGGGCGTCCCCGCATTGCAGGCTGCCCGGATCGAAGACCGGCACCCCGCTGTCGTCCGTCCTGAGCCCGGCCCTGCCAGGGTCCAGCCCGTCCAGCGCCGGTGGCCGCCCGGCCGCGACCAGCAGCGCCTCGAACGTCGCGGACTGGCCGTCGTTCCAGGTGACGCGCACCCCGTCGCCATCGTCCTCGGCCGAGGTGTCGGCGCCCAGGTAAAGCTCCATTTCCGTTTCCAGCACCGCGCAGAGATCGCGGGCGACATCCGGGATGCCCAGCCCGCCGGGAGTGCGGGTGCGGTCGAACAGCGCCACCCGGACCCCGAGGCCGGCCAGCGCCTGCGCCATTTCCAGCCCCAGCGGCCCGGCGCCGATCACGGCGACGGAGCGGGGCAGGGTGGGCAGGTCGAACAGCGTTTCGTTGGTCAGAAGCCGCCGCTCCGTCACCGGGCGGAAGGGGCCGGGGATCGCCGGCCTCGCCCCGGTGGCGATCACGGTTGCCCGGGTTGCGATCTCGTCGCCGCTCTCAAGGCGCAGCCGGTCCGGCCCGATGAACGCGGCGTGGCCGGTGATGCGGTTCGCCTGCGGAATGTCGTCGATGGTGTCATGCACCGAACGCACGAAGCGGTCGCGTTCGCGGCGCAGCCGCTCCAGCACCCCGGCGCCGTCGATATCGGGAGGCGCGGTCACGCCGAACGCCGCCGCATTCCGGGCCGCGCGCGCCGCGTCCGAGGCGGCGATCAGCAGCTTCGACGGCATACAGCCGACCGTCGCGCAGGTGGTTCCGGCGAAATACGGGTCGATCAGCAGCGTTTTCGCCCCGGCCTCGCGCGCCCGGCGCTCGGCCGACAGGCCGGCCGTGCCCGCGCCGATGATTGCAACGTCGCATGATAGGGTCGCCATGATTTTCTCCCGTTCCTCTCCGCGGTCACGCCAGCGGGCCGGGCGTGCCCGCAGCGGCCGGTGCAGGCGATCCGGCGATCAGCCTGCGCGCCCGGTCCACCCGCGACTGGACGATGGCCGTGTTGAGCCCGCAGATCCCGGCCGCCGTGTCGCGGCTTTCCCCGAGCATGACGACAAGCACAAGCAGCTCCCGGTCGTGAACGGCCAGCTTCGCCACGGCGGCGGGCAGGTCGCTCCGGGGCGGCGGGCGCCGGTCCGGCCGGGGTGCCCCGGGCCCGGTGGTCGTCACCGCGCGTGTCTGTGCGGATGCGTAATACCTGCCGCGCATCGTGCGCAGCAGCCAGATCTTGAGGTTCGCGCCGCCGGGCAGCGTGCGAACCTCTGCGATCGCGCCGCGCAGCGTGTCGCGGACCAGCGCGTTCGCATCCTTTCGGGAACAGGTCAGGGCAAGGCCATAGGCCCGCAGAACGGGCAGCAACTCGACGATCTCTTCCCTGTCGGTCATGGTCCGTCACCTCCTTGAAATCCGGTATCCGGTCAACGAAGACCGCGCCTTCGGGTTCCCGCGCCGGTGTGGCCGGTCCCTAGCCGCACCGCCAGAACCCGCGATATCCGACCTCGAAATCCGGCCCGATGGTGGCCACCAGCGCCGCGTCGGAGCGCCAGTCGCCCTCATCGCCAAGCTCGCTGACGCGGACCGAGATCCCTTCGGCCGCGAATGTCCCGCCATCCCCGCTCAGCGCGATAACGGTGTTGTTCACCATCACCGCGCCCTGCGCGCCGTCGCCCGAGGTCCAGAGCACCGGCTCGGTTTCGGGCGAGGTGTTGAAGCGGCAGCCACCGTCCTGCGGCAGAACCCGGCCCGCCGCGTCGCGCCCCAGCGGCTCCAGGTCCAGCGTCGGGACACGCACCCGCGCGATGGCATCCGCGACGCTGCCGGCCTCGGGCGGGGGCGTTCCGGCGATGTCGCGGACCAGGTTGCCCGCGTCGATATCGGCGATCAGGTACCGCATCTCGGCGATTTCCCTGCGCTGCGCCGCGATGATCTCGTCGGCCAGCTTGCGCACCCGCGCGTCCTCGATCCCGGCGCGTTCCGAGGTCATGACGGCGATCGAGTGATGCGGGATCATCGCGCGCATGTAGCTTGTGCCCGAAACTGTCGCCTGGGCGCGGACCAGCCACAGGAAGGCGCCGAAGGCGATGACGGCACCGGCGAAAATGGCGATGTTCAGCGCGCGATTGGTATACATTCCCAGCATGAAGGCCAGCATGATCACCGCCATCGTCGCCCCCATGACAAGCGCCATGTAAAGGCGCGTCTCCGAGAAGAACACATGCTCCCAGGCGTAGGTGTTGAGATACATCAGCACGAACATGGTGACCGTTGAGGCGGCAATCATCAGGCTGAACCGGGTATAGGACATGTGACCCTCCGTTTGCGTGGTGGCTGTATCCGGCCAACCGCTGCCGGCGCGGGATGGTTCCAACGGCACCGCGCGCGCGGACCTTGCGGGGGGGGGGGGCCAAGGGAACAACGGGCTGCCCCGCGCGTTGGGCAGGCGAGCGGAAAAACACCGCCCCGCAACCCCGCAGACGAGAGGTACATTCCCATGACTCCGCCAGACACAAGACTGGACAAGCAGAAGCGACGGCACCGTGGCCCGCTGATCGGCATGGTCATCGTCGTGATCTTCGCCTTCGCGGTGATCTTCTACTGGATTGCCGAACTGGCTTACGAGGCACCGGGCCCGCAGGGGCAGGAGGAGCAGGAAGAGCAGCAGGAGACCGAGCCGCTCAGCCCCGAACAGCTCGATTCCGGCGATGTCGAGGTTCCGCCCACGGCCCCGGTCGATGAGGTCGAGCCCGGCGATGAGGACGTGATCATCGAATGACGGGCTTCTGGCGCCCTTTCGGGCGGTCCGGGCCGTTTTTCCGAAACTGCCCCATGGTGCAACATCTGCAGGAGAAAGACACATGACCAGTATCAGCAAGGCCCGCATTCTCGTTCTCGCGGCGGATGGGTTCGAACAGTCCGAACTGGAGGTGCCGGTCGAAAAGCTGCGTGCGCGCGGCGCCACGGTCCGCATCGCCAGCCCCGAGGGCAAGGACATCCGTGGCTGGAAGGATGGCGATTGGGGCGACAGCGTGCAGGCCGATGCCGCCATCGCCGATATCGGCGAGGGCGATTTCGACGCGCTCGTCCTGCCGGGCGGCCAGATCAACCCCGATATCCTGCGCCTTGACGAACAGGCCGTGCAGCTGGTGCGCGACTTCTACGTTTCGGGCAAACCGATAGCCGCCATCTGCCATGGTCCATGGCTGCTGGTCGAGGCCGACGTGCTGCGCGGCCGCGACGCCACCTCGTACCGCTCCATAGCGACGGATGTCAGGAATGCCGGGGCGAACTGGAAGGACGAAGAGGTGGTCGTCGACCAGGCGATCGTGACCAGCCGCGCGCCCGGGGACCTGCCGGCCTTCGTCGCCAGAATCGCCGAGGAGATCGAGGAAGGCCCCCATGAGCGGCGTGCCGCCTGATCCCCGCGCGGCCGCGGAACCCTTCACCCGCCGCCACGTTGACCGGGCGGACTGTAATGCAAACCTGCAAGAAGGAGACAGGACATGAACTGGGATCGGATCGAAGGCAACTGGAAGCAGATCAAGGGACAGGCGCAGGCCAAGTGGGGCGATGTGACCGATGATGAATGGCAGGCCGCCGAAGGCCGCCGTGAAGAGCTGATCGGGATCATCCAGGAACGCTATGGCATCGCCCGCGACAAGGCCGAGGCCGAGGTCGACGACTGGGCCGGCAGGCTCTGAGGCCGCCACCGCCACGAGGTGACAGGATGCCTGCCGATATCGGGAACGGGCCTGCCATGACCCGCGGGACGCAGCCGGAAACCGGGTCGCCCGGTTTGGATGCGCCGTCGCTGGACGACAGCGCGGCAGAGGTCGCGCTGGGCCCCGACGAGTTTTCGGCACATGGCCGGGGATTGCTGGCGGTCATCGGGATCGCCAGCATCGTCGCCGGGGCAGGGGCGATCCTGCTGCCCTTCGTCGCCTCGGTGGCCGCGGCGCTGGTCACCGGGTGCTGCCTTGTGTTTTCCGGTATGATCGGGCTGGCGGCGGTGGTCCGCCGGCGGCACGACTGGCAGATGGCCAGCGTGCTTGCGCTTTCCATCGTTGCCATAGGGATCGGCGGGCTGATGATCGTTCAGCCCTTTGTCGCCGTTCTGGCGCTGGCCGCGCTGATCATCGTCTGGCTGGGGCTGAGCGGCGCCCTGCGCATCTGGTACGGGATCAGGCGCCGCAAGCGGGCGGGCGCGGTGTGGATGGTGATCTCGGGTATCGCCGCGCTGTCGATTGCGCTGCTCTTGTCGGCCGGGCTGCCGTTCAGCGCCGCCTGGCTGCCGGGCGTGGTGCTGGGGATCGACCTGGTTTCCTGGGGCGCGCTTCTTGTCACGCTCGCGTTCTCGGCCGGGGCTGGTCATGCCGGGCGCAGGAACGAAACGGCGTGACGCGCGTTGGATTCGGGTGAGCACAGGAGGGCCGTCCCGATGACCGCCGCGCGAGAAGGCAGGCCGCCGCAGGCCGAAAAGGGCAGGACGCCCGCCGAAACCGAGGTGCCCGCCGGGCCGGGCGATGCCGGGGCATCGGACAAGCCGCGCCTTCTGAAAAAGAAGCCGCGCCGCCATCCGGCCCGCCGCAAATACGACATCCTGATACTGGTGGCGCTGGTGGTCGGCGCAACCCTTCTGTCGCTGCTTTTCTCATTGCTCTGATCCCGGCCCCGACGGTCGGGCGAGCGCCGCTTTCAAGGAGGACGATACGGATGGCAGACCGCAAACGATCGCAAGACCGCAGCAAGGACACCGACCGGCTGTTCGGGCCGGAAGGGCCGGTCGGCCACCAGGGCCGGACCGGCGGTGAGCTTCAGCGCAAGAAGGCCAGCAAGGACGAGTTGAAGCGCGCCACCGAACGCCCCGCCGGCGCCACCCGCGTCAGGAAGTCGGACGAAAAGGACGACTGACAGCCCATCCGCGGCAGTCGCCGGCTGCCGCGGTCCTTTCCGTGATCGGACCTGTCGGGACTCACCGGATGCGTCCTGTCGACCCTCGCCACATCCCCCCTCAAATCGGAGTGCCTGCAGCAGCCAACCGCCCGGCCCGGGGGCAGCGTTCGAATGCCGGTTCGGGGCTTCCGGTCGCCGGTGTCGCAACCGCGCGGTTTTTTCGTGTTTCCGCGCGGTATCGGCGGCCAGCCGAAAAAATGCCCCCGCCATGTCGCAGGCGGGGGCAGGCACCCGAGGGAGAGGCGGGTAACGACCCGGGTTTGCCGGATAGGGACGGGGACAAACCCGGGTAAAGCGACGCGACGCTGCGCCGGCTTCAGCCACATAACCCGGCAGATCGGGATTGGTTCCGGGGCTTTCGGATTTTTCCGGGCAGGCGTGCGATCTGTCGAAACGGGGGTAAAATCCGGTTCCGCGTGACCGGCAGGGAAGGCCGCGCTGCGCGCGGCATCACCGGAATAGGCCCGCCGCACCGGCGGTGCAGCAGGCCCGACTATCTCAAATCACTCTCTCTCACGAATGCGAAGTGTCGTAAGGTCTGGATGTGACCATTTTATGGCGGGTTTCTGTAAAAACCGCCGCACCGCACGGACCGCCCGCCCTGTCCCGTGCGGATTTCGCCGCCACGGGCCCTGGCGTGACGGCGACGATCTGGCGCCCGCTTTCGTGCGCATACGCGCAAACTTTGCTTGAGAAGCCGCGCCTGCCGGGATAGTCACGCACCCAATCGTTCATGAGCCGGAGCTTGCCGGGCAGCAACGGATGCGGGGCAGCGGGCTCGATACCCGAAACGACAGCCCCCCGGGATTTGCTGCAAGGCCGCGGCGCCGCAGGGTGAATTCGCTGAGGAAAGGAACCGGGACTATGAGGGCATTGGGACGGCTGGCCTCTGTATTATGCGCGATCAACGCGTTCATCGGCGTGGTGTTCTCGTGGTTCGCGCTCGGGATCGTGCTGGTGTGTTTTACCGTCGTGGTCCAGAGATACGTCTTTTCGGTCAGCCATCTGTGGATGCAGGACCTCTATATCTGGCTGAACGGGGCGATGTTCACGGCGGTGGCGGGCTATGCGCTGATGCTTGACCGTCACGTGCGGGTGGACATCTTCTACCGTCCGGCAAGCTTTCGCCGCAAGGCGGTGGTGGACCTTGTGGGCGTGGTCTTTTTCCTGATGCCCTTCGTCTGGGTGGTCAGCGCCTATTCCCTCAAATTCGTATCGCGCTCCTGGCAATACCAGGAAGGGTCGGCCAATGTCGGGGGGATGCCGGGGCTTTACGTGCTGAAAAGCTTTATCCTGGCCTTCGCCGTCCTGATTGCCCTGCAGGGGGTGGCGATGATCCTGCGCTCGGTCCTGATCCTTGGCGGGCGCGAGGACCTGGTGCCGGACCGTATCCGGTATTCGAAAAGTGACGACGCCACGCCGGAGGTTACCGCCTGATGGACCCCGTACTGATTGGAGAGATCCTCTCCGGCCTCATGTTCTTTGGCATCATCGGGTTCCTGCTGCTGGGCTTTCCCGTTGCCTTCACCCTTGCGGGCGTTTCGCTGATCTTTGCCCTGATCGGCATGTCCTTCGGCGTTTTCGACCCGTCGAATTTCGGCTCTTTGCCGAACCGCTATATCGGCTACATGACCAACGAGGTGCTGGTCGCGGTGCCGCTTTTCATCTTCATGGGCGTGATGCTGGAGCGGTCGAACATCGCCGAGCAACTGCTTCTGACGATGGGAAAACTGTTCGGCAACATGCGCGGCGGGCTGGCGATTTCGGTCGTCATCGTGGGTGCGATGCTTGCCGCCTCGACCGGCGTCGTCGGTGCGACCGTGGTGACGATGGGCCTGATTTCGCTGCCGGCCATGCTGCGCGCCGGGTACGATCCGCGGCTGGCCACCGGCGCGATCTGCGCCTCGGGGACGCTGGGGCAGATCATCCCGCCCTCGACCGTGCTGATCTTCATGGGCGACATGCTGTCGGGCATCAACAGCCAGGTGCAGATGGCCAAGGGCAATTTCGCGCCGACGCCGGTTTCGGTCGGCGACCTGTTCGCCGGGGCGCTTCTGCCGGGTGTCATGCTGGTCGGGCTCTATATCCTGTGGATCATCTTCAAGGCGGTCGCCGATCCCGAAAGCTGCCCGGCGACGCCGGTGCCCGAGGATCAGCGCGGTGACCTGTGGCGCGAGATCGTGGTGGCGCTGGTGCCGCCGCTGCTGCTGATCCTGGCGGTGCTCGGCTCGATCCTGGGCGGGATCGCCACGCCGACCGAGGCGGCCTCGGTCGGGGCGATCGGCGCGACGATCCTTGCCGCGTTCCGCTGGCGGCTGAGCTTTCGCGTCCTGCACCAGACGGTGATCAGCACGGCGACGATCACCTGCATGGTGTTCATCATCCTGTTCGGGGCCTCGGTCTTTTCCATCGTGTTCCGCATGATGGGGGGCGACAACCTGGTGCATGAATTCCTGAACGGGCTGCCGGGCGGCACGCTGACCGCTGTGGCCGTCGTCATGTTCATCATGTTCCTGCTGGGCTTCATCCTCGACACGTTCGAGATCATCTTTATCGTGATCCCGATCACCGCGCCCATCCTGCTGGCGATGGATGTCAGCCCGGTCTGGCTGGGCGTGCTTGTCGGGGTGAACCTGCAGACCTCGTTCCTGACGCCGCCCTTCGGTTTCGCGCTGTTCTACCTGCGTGGCGTGGCGCCGGATTCGCTGCCGACATCGGCGATCTACCGGGGCGTCATTCCCTTCGTGATCCTGCAGATCGTCGGGATCGCGCTGCTGTTCCTGTTCCCGGGGATCGTGACCTGGATGCCCTCGGTCCTGGCGAACTGACCGACCCCCGGCCCAACGAAAAAAGCCCGGCGTTTCCGCCGGGCTTTTCCGTTCGGTGACGGGGCACCGTTTCAGAGGTCGAGATACTGTTCCCGTGCGCGGACAAACACGCTGTCGTTGCTTTCGACGCGGGTCCGCATGACGTTCAGCGATTCGATGAAGCTTTCGGTCACCCGGCGGGTCATCTCGTCGTCGCTTTCGCGCAGCTGCATCATCAGCTCTTTCGATGCATCCGCCCCGGCCTTGAGGATTTCCTCGGGGAACTGGCGAACCTGCACGCCATGCTCTTCGACCAGCGTCTTGAGCGCGCGCGGGTCGTTGGCGGCGAAGTCCGAGGCGACCATGTCGTACTCGGCCTGGCTCACATCGCGGATAAGGGCCTGCAGGTCGTCGGGAAGCTCCTGGTACTTGGCCTTGTCGACCACCAGTTCGGTTGCCAGGCCCGGCTCCACGAAGGACGGGAAGTAATAGTTCTTGGCCACCTGGTAGAAGCCCAGTGCCAGGTCGTTATACGGGCCGACGAATTCGGCCGCGTCCAGCGTGCCCGACTGCAGCGCCTGGAAGATCTCGCCGGCCGCCATGTTGGTCACGGTGGCGCCGAGTTTTTCCCAGACCTGGCCGCCCAGGCCCGGGGTGCGGAACCGCACGCCCTTGACCGAGTCGAGCCCGGTCAGCTCGTCGCGGAACCAGCCGCCGGCCTGCGTGCCGGTGTTGCCCGACAGGAAGCCCTGGACGCCGAACTGGTCATAGACCTCGTCCCACAGCTCCTGGCCGCCCATGTGGCGCATCCAGCCGGCCAGCTCGCCCGCGGTCATGCCATAGGGCACGCCGGTGAAAAAGCTCAGCGCGGTGGATTTGTTCTGCCAGTAATAGGCGGCGCCATGGCTCATCTCGGCGCTGCCGTCGATCACGGCGTCCAGCGCCTGAAGCGGCGGCACCAGTTCGCCCGCGGCGTAAACCTGAATGGTCAGCCTTCCCCCCGAGGCTGCGGTGATCCGGTCGGCAAGCCGCTGCGCCCCGACACCGAGGCCGGGAAAGTTCTTCGGCCATGTCGTGACCATGCGCCACGTGATATTGCCCTGCGCCACGGCGGGCGCGGCGAGCGACGTCGCGGCGGCACCTGCGCCGGCGATGCCTACATTCTTGATAAACGAACGACGGTCCATTTTTCCTCCTGACAAGAACGATTGATTGCACTGATCCATGAGGTCGATCTCAAAGACCACAATAGCTGTATAGGGGCGGGAAATGGTTGTCCATCCAAGGCTGTAACCGGCACCGCGCCTCCGGTGCCCGCTTTGCTGCCGGATCGGCCGGGCGGGGCTGCGGAACAAGGGTGCCGGGCGTATGTCGGATGAAAAAACTAGACAAGTGTTTAGATTTTGATGTTAAGTTGTGCCATCAACGCCGTCCGGCAAACTCTGTTCCCCGTGTCCTGACCGGGAACAGGTGTGACACCGGAGGTTCGGGAGGAGGGAAAGCATGTCATATGATTTCGTGATCGTGGGCGGAGGATCGGCCGGGGCGACGATCGCCGCGCGGCTGAGCGAGGATTCCAGGGTGAAGGTCTGCCTGCTGGAGGCGGGGGGCGCGGGCAGGGATATCCTGATCCGGGCGCCGCTGGGCGTGGTGGCGATGCTGCCGGGTTACGGCAGGATCAACAACTGGGCCTTCAGGACGGTGCCGCAGCCCGGCCTGAACGGCCGCCAGGGTTATCAGCCGCGGGGCCGGGCATTGGGCGGGTCGTCGGCGATCAACGCGATGCTCTATATCCGCGGGCAGAAGCAGGATTACGACGGCTGGGCCGCACTGGGATGCGAGGGCTGGGGATGGGACGATGTCCTGCCCTATTTCAGGAAGGCCGAGAACAACGTGAACGGCGCCGACGATTTCCACGGCGGTGCGGGCCCGCTGCACGTTTCGAACCAGAAGGCGCCGCGCCCGATTTCCAAAGCCTTTGTCGAGGCCAACACCCAGGTGCAGATCCGCGAGATCGCGGATTTCAACACCGGCGACAACGAAGGGGCGGCGCTGTTTCAAAGCAGCATCTTCCATTCGCCCGAAAAGAACGGCGAGAGGTGTTCGGCGGCGGCGGCCTACCTGCATCCGGTGATGGGCAGCCGCCCCAACCTGACGGTGATCACCAGGGCGCGGGCGTCGAAGATCCTTTTCGAGGGCAAGCGCGCGGTCGGGGTGCAGTATCGCGTCGGAAAGAAGACGCATGAGGTGCGCGCCGACAAGGAGGTGATCGTCAGCTCCGGCGCGTTCCAGTCGCCGCAACTGCTGATGCTGTCGGGCGTGGGTCGGCCGCAGGACATCACGCCGCACGGGATCGGGATGGTTCACGAACTGCAGGGTGTCGGCCAGAACCTTCAGGATCACCTGGATTTCATCCTGGCCTACAAGACGAAGGACACCGACAATATCGGCCTCGGGCTGCGCGCGACGCTGAAACTGACCTCCGAGATACTCAAGTGGCGCAGGCACGGCAACTCGATGGTGGCCTCGACCATCGCCGAGGCCGGCAGTTTCTTCAGGTCCGGCCCCGATGTGGACCGCGCCGACCTGCAAACCCATTTCGTGATCTCGATCGTCGACGATCACGCCCGCAAGCTGCACCTGGGGCATGGTTATTCCTGCCATATCTGCATCCTGCGGCCGCATTCGCGCGGCGAGGTCGGGCTGAACTCGGCCGATCCGATGGACGCGCCCAGGATCGACCCGAAATTCCTGAGCGACGAGCGCGATCTGGCAACCCTGATCAGGGGCGCGCGGAAGACGCGCGAGATCATGACCGCCCCGGCGATGAAGAAATACATCCACAAGGAGTTGTTCGGCCTGCATGACGACATGACCGACGCCGAATGGGAAAGCGCGATCCGCAACCGCGCCGATACCGTCTATCACCCGGTGGGCACCTGCAAGATGGGGGTCGACGAGATGTCGGTCGTCGATCCGCACCTGAAGGTGCGCGGCCTCGACGGGCTGCGCGTGGCCGACGCCTCGATCATGCCGCTGCTGGTCTCGGGCAACACCAACGCGCCCTCGATCATGATCGGCGAGAAATGCGCCGACATGATCAGGGCCGAATATGCCGCCGCCCCGGTCGCCGCGCGGTAGCGCGCGGCCTGAAAAGGGGCGATGGAACCGCCCCGCGATACCCCCCTGTTCCGGGCGGAAAGGCTTGCAACCCGCCCGTAACAAAGCCATGTGAGTGCCATGAACGAGATGCCCGCCAAACTGAAGGCCCGTGCCGAGCGCAAGACCGCCAAGCGGGAGGAAAAGAAACGCCAGATCGCGGAAAGCGCGATCGAGGCGCTGAAAGAGCTTGGCTATGCCAACACCTCGTTGCGCGACATCGCCGACAAGAGCGACATGTCGCTGGGGATGCTGCATTACTATTTCGACGACCGGACCGACCTGATCCTGTATTGCGTCTCGATCTACAAGGAACAGTTCGTGCGCGACATCTCGGACGCGCTGGACAGGGCCGAGGGCCGCGAGGCCGTGATAGACGCCTTTTCCGAGGCGCTGGTGGCCTCGATCGTCGATGACGAGATGATCCACCGGCTGTGGTACGATATCCGCACCCAGGCGATGTTCGATGCCGCCTTCCGGCCCGTCGTGGCGGAGATCGAGCAGAAACTGATCGGCATCGTGCGCAACGCGTTCCTCAAGGCCAATGGCGCCGAACCGGGGGATATCGCGCTCCAATACGCGCTGCTCGACGGGGTTTTCCGTTACCTCATGCAGGGCCAGATCGGCGCGAGCCCGAAACCCCGCGCGGACCTGGTGGCCACGTTCCGCACGCTGCTCGGGCAATTCCTGTGACCTGATGGCGGGCGCCGGGGCAGGGCGGTCGCCCGGCCTAATCGCCGCGCGGACGGACCCCGTTGAGGAAGATGTCGATCGCCCGGTCGCGGCGCGCGGCCTGTTCTTCCGGGTCGAGCAGGATGCGGTCAGGGTCCAGAAGGCAGGGGATGGTATTGCCGACCACCATGTCGACCAGCAGTTCGGCGGCGGCGGCTATCTCTTCCGGGACGATCTCGATCTCGCCTGATTCGGCGCTGCGGGCCAGTTCCTCGTGCAGCAGGTCGGCGACCTGGCCGGGGCCTTTGCGGCTCAGGCTGCGGCCGAGTTCGGGATAGTTGGGTGCCCCGGCGATCACCGCCCGCAGCATTTCCAGCGGGACAAAGGGGTTCTCGACCCGGGGGGTGAAGGTCAGCAGGATGCGCAACCGTTCCTCGAGCGATGCGCCCCGCTCGTCCGGGTCCAGCGGGCGGAACAGCGACTGGCTCATGCGTTTCAGCCCGGCGCCCAAAAGCTCCTCGCGGCTGCCATAGAGCGCGTAGAGCGTGCGTTTCGACATGCCCGCGCGCTTGGCGATATCGGCCATGGTCACATCGTCGGGGCCGCGTTCCGACAAGAGTTCGATGGCGCGGTCCAGCACCAGCGCCTCGCGTTCCGCGGGGTCCATCTGCACGGGCCTGCCGCGCCGGCGGGCCGCCCGCTCATCACATCCTGCCGGTTTGTTCGGCATCCCGATCTGCTCCTGCCCCGGTTTTCCCACGAAGGGGTCGGCCCGCAGCATATCCGAACTTTACAAAACTATCCAGTTTCCTTATTGCGGTCTCCAATCGCCCCGCCGGCCCGGCGGGTGTATTCTATTCTGCCGGAGATTTTCGTGCCGACATTCCGTCTTATCGCCCCGATCCTGGCCGCCGCGCTCGCTTTCACGGCGCCGGCCTCCCCCGCGACCGCCCAGCAGGCCCCGGGCGGCGAAGCCCCGCCCATGCCGGTCACCGTGGTGACGGTCGAGGCCAGCGACGTGCTGCTTACCTCCACGCTTCCGGGCCGGGTGGCCGCCTCGGGCCTGGCCGAGGTGCGCCCGCAGGTCAGCGGGATCGTCACCGAGCGGCTGTTCGAAGAGGGCAGGCCGGTCGAGGCGGGCGATCCGCTCTACCGTATCGACGCGGCCAGCTACGAGGCCGCGAAAGCGGCTGCCGAGGCCGGGCTGGCGCAGGCCGAGGCGCAACTGCGCGCGGCGCAACGCGAAGAGATGCGCCAGCAGGAGCTGCTGGACCGGAACGTGACAAGCCGGCAGGTGTTTGACGATGCGGTGGCCGCCCGCGACGTGGCCGCGGCCGCGGTGAAGGTGGCCGAGGCGCAGGTTCTGGCCGCCACGATCGACCTTGAGCGCACCACGATCCGCGCCCCGATCTCGGGCACGGTGGGGCTGAGCCAGACCACCCAGGGCGCGCTGGTGACCGCCGGGCAGTCCACGGCGCTGACGGTGATCCGCAAGCTCGACCCGGTGAATGTCGACGTGACGCAATCGGCCGCCGAGATCCTGCAGTGGCGCCGCACCGGGCAGCAGGTGGCCGAGGAAGAGGGCGTGACGGTGGCCCTGCGCCTGGCCGATGGCGGGCAATACGAGCACGAGGGCTTTCTTGCCGCCGCCGAACCGCATGTGAACGAACAGACCGGCGTGATCGTCCTGCGGCTGGAATTTCCCAACCCCGAAAGGTTCCTTCTGCCGGGCATGTACGTGCAGGTCGTCATGCCGCAGGGCGTGGTTCAGAACGCGATCCTCGCCCCGCAGGAAGGCGTGACGCGCGACCGCCGCGGCCGGCCCGTGGCGATGGTGGTGAACGAGGAAAACCAGGTCGAGATGCGGGAACTGACCGTGCAGCGCGACCAGGGCAACCAGTGGGTTGTGACCGAGGGGCTGACCCCCGGCGACCGTATCATCGTGGCCGGGCTGCAGAAGGTGGCGCCCGGCATGGTCGTCAAACCCGAGGAACGCGGGGCCGCCGAGGCCGCGCCGACCGGAAACTGAGCGCGAACCCGGGAGTCCGCCAATGGCCCGCTTTTTCATCGACCGGCCCGTCTTTGCCTGGGTGATCTCGATCCTCATCATGGGGGTCGGTCTGCTGTCGATCTTCACGCTGCCGATCGCGCAGTATCCGCAGATCGCGCCGCCCTCGGTGCGCATCAGCGCGCAATATCCCGGCGCCTCGGCCGAAACCGTGGCCAATACCGTGACCCAGATCGTCGAACAGCAGATGACCGGGCTGGACGGCATGCGCTACATGTCGTCCTCTTCGACATCGGCGGGCACGACGAACATAACCCTGACATTCGAGGCGGGCACCGACCCGGACGTGGCGCAGGTCCAGGTGCAGAACAAGCTGGCACAGGCGACGCCGCTCTTGCCGGAAACCGTGCAGCGGCTGGGCGTGCGGGTGCAGAAGGCGTCGTCGTCCTTCTTCATGGTGATCGCGCTGATCTCCGAGGACGGCCGGCTCGACCAGGCCGACCTGTCGGATTACCTGAACTCGAACATGGTGGACGAGTTCAGCCGGATCGAGGGCGTGGGCGGCGCGCAGGTTTTCGGCGCGCAATACGCGATGCGGATCTGGCTCGACCCGTCCAAGCTGGCGGCGTTCGAGATGACGCCGTCGGACGTCGTGAACGCCGTGTCGGCGCAGAACGCGCAGATTTCGGCCGGCTCCTTCGGATCGCTGCCCGCCCCCGAGGGCCAGCAGCTTAACGCCACGATCACCGCGCAATCCCTGCTGCGGACGCCCGAGGATTTCCGCAATATCGTGCTGCGCGCGGAAACCGATGGCGGCCTTGTGCTGCTGCAGGACGTGGCGCGGATCGAGATCGGCGCCGAGAACTATGCCACCATCGCGCGGTTCAACGGGCAGGCCTCGTCGGGGATGGCGCTGAACCTCGCCTCGGGGGCCAATGCGCTGGACACCGCCGAGCGGGTGAAGGAGCGGCTCGAGGAATACCAGCAATATTTCCCCGAGGGCGTAAGCTATGTCATTCCCTACGACACCACGCCCTTCATCGAAATCTCGATCCACGAGGTGCAGAAGACCCTGTTCGAGGCGATCGGGCTGGTGTTCCTGGTCATGCTGCTGTTCCTGCAGAACTTCCGCGCCACGCTGATCCCGACCCTTGCGGTGCCGGTCGTCATCCTGGGCACCTTTGCGATCCTGTCGCTGGCCGGGTTCACCATCAACACGCTGACCATGCTGGCGATGGTGCTGGCCATCGGCCTTCTGGTGGACGACGCCATCGTGGTGGTCGAAAACGTCGAGCGGATCATGGAGGAAGAGGGCCTGCCCCCGCGCGAGGCCACGCGCAAGTCGATGGGGCAGATCACCGGCGCGCTGATCGGTATCGCGCTGGTGCTGTCGGCGGTGTTCGTGCCGATGGCGTTCTTCGGCGGTTCGACCGGCGTGATCTATCGCCAGTTCTCGATCACCATCGTGTCGGCCATGGCGCTTTCGGTGCTGGTGGCGCTGACGCTGACGCCGGCGCTGTGCGCCACGATCCTGAAAGCCAAGGATGCCCATCACACCCGCCGCGGGCCGCTGGGCTGGTTCAACATCGGCTTCGACAAGGTGACCGGCGGCTATGCCGCGACGGTGGGGTATATCATCCGCCGCTCGGTCCGTATGCTCGTCCTCTATGGCGTGATGGGCTATGGCATGGTGTTCCTGTTCAACAACACGCCGACCGGCTTCCTGCCCGCCGAGGACCAGGGCATCCTGATGACCCTGATCCAGGCCCCGACCGGGGCCACGGCCGAGCGCACGCAGGCGGTGGTCAACGAGGTCGAGGATTACTTCAACGGTGCCGAGGCCGATAACGTGCAATCCACCTTCGGCGTTGTCGGATTCAGTTTCGCGGGGCAGGGGCAGAACATGGGGCTGGCCTTTATCCGCATGAAGGACTGGGAGGAGCGGCCGTTGCCGTCGCAATCCGTGCAGGCGGTGGCCGAACGCGCCTTTCCGGCCTTCATGGGCATCCGCGACGCGATGGTGTTTCCCATCGTGCCGCCCTCGGTGATCGAGCTGGGCAATATCTCGGGGTTCGATTTCTACCTCCAGGCCCAGGGCGGGCAGACGCATGAGCAGCTTCTGGAGGCGCGCAACCAGCTTCTCGGGCTGGCGGCGCAAAGCCCGCTCATCGCCTCGGCCCGGCCTTCGGGGCTGGAGGATGCGGCGCAGTTCAAGCTGGATATCGACTGGCGCGCCGCCGGGGCCGTGGGGGTGACGCCCGCCAATGTCGGCACGACGCTCAACATCGCCTGGGCGGGTGCCTATGTAAACGACTTCAACGACAACGGCCGGATCAAGCGCGTCTACGTGCAGGGCGAGCCCGACAGCCGGGCAACGCCCTCGGACCTTCAGAAATGGCGGGTCCGCAATGCCAGTGGCGAACTGGTGCCCTTTGCCAATTTCACCACCGAAAGCTGGGAATACGGCGCGCAGGGCATTTCCCGCTACAACGGGGTTCCGGCGATGCAGATCCAGGGCTCGCCCGCGCCAGGCGTGACCACCGGCGAGGCCATCGCCGAGATCGAGCGCCTGGTGGCCGAATTGCCGCCCGGCTACAGCGCCGCCTGGACCGGCCTGTCGCTTGAGGAACTCGAATCCGGCGGCTCGGCCTTCATGCTCTACGCGCTTTCGCTGGCGGCCATCTTCCTGTGCCTCGCGGCGCTTTACGAAAGCTGGGCGATCCCCTTCTCGGTCATGCTGGCGATGCCGATCGGCGTGCTGGGCACGATGGGCGCGGCCTATTTCCTTGGCTTCGAGAACGGGGTGTTCTTCCAGGTCGGGCTGCTGACGGTGATCGGGCTGACCGGCAAGAACGCGATCCTGATCGTGGAATTCGCGCGCGAACGGTTCGAAGCGGGCGAAGACCTGTATTCCTCGGTGCGCGAGGCCGCCCGGCAGCGGTTCCGCCCGATCATCATGACGTCGCTGGCCTTTACGCTGGGGGTGGTGCCGCTGGCGCTGTCCACCGGCGCGGGTGCGGGCGGGCGCACGGCGGTGGGCTCGGCGGTGCTGGGTGGCACCATCACCGGCACGGTGCTGGGGGTGATCTTCGTGCCGCTGTTCTTCGTGCTGGTGGCGCGGATCTTCAGCCGCAAGCGGGTGCGGGACCAGGCCGGCGCCCCGGCGCCCAAGAGCGCCACCGCCTGACCGGGCCGCCGCCGGGCCGTCAGCGGCCCGGTGCCTCCTGCCGGGGCAGCACGCCCGACATCAGCTGCGCCACGGTCGCCTCGGCGACCTCTTCGCGCGACATCGGGCCCTCGGGAGTGAACCACCGCGCGATCCAGTTCAGCGCCCCGGCCATGGTGAACGAGATGATCCGCTCGTCCCCCTGCGCGATCGTGCCGTCGGCGATGCCGTCGCGGATCACCTGGCGCATGGTCTGGTCGATCTCGCGCTTGAGCGCGCGGAACCGCGCCCGCGATTTCGGGGACAGTTCGTGATCCGCGGTGCGGGTGATGCAGATGCAGAAATCCTGCGTCATGCAGATCGCGTAATCATAGGCCAGCGAGCGCAGCCTTTCGATGCCGGTGCCGCCCTGCGCCTCGACCCGTTCGGCGGCGGCGCGGATCGCCTCGAGCCCCTGCTTGACGCAATCGAACAGGATCTCGTCCTTGCTTTTGAAATAATGATAGATCGTCGGCTTGGTCACGTTCAGCGCCTCGGCCACGTCGTCGAGCGATGTCGCGTGAAACCCCTTCTGGTTGAAGAACCGCACCGCCGTCGTCAGCACCGCCTCGCGCTTGAGGGCGCGTTGCCGCGCGCGGTCGGCCTTTCCCGGCCATGGTGACGAAACGTTATTCTGCAAATTGTCCGCCACGGGCCCGTTTGTCCGACATTTCCTCTTGCGTCATCAATTTACCCATGAGTAACATTCCGGTCAACCGGGGGGTAATCCCGGGCAACGAGGGGGAGGATCGGTGTTGACCAACGGGGGCTTGACCCGGATGCCGGGTGCGACCACCATGCAGGCCATGGGGGTATGCGCATGAGTGATGCGGCCGCGCTGAAGGTTGCGGGCGTGACGCTGTCTTTCGGCGGGGTCAAGGCGCTGCGCGATGTGTCGTTCGAGGCGAAGGCCGGGTCGATCACGGCGGTGATCGGGCCGAACGGCGCCGGCAAGACATCGGTGTTCAACTGCATTTCCGGGTTTTACCGGCCGTCGTCGGGGCAGGTTCTGCTGGACGGGCAGGATATCAGCGCGCTGCGCCCGCCAAGGCGCGCGGCGCTGGGGATCGCGCGGTCGTTCCAGAATATCGCGCTGTTCCGCGGCATGACCGTTCTGGACAACATCAAGCTGGGCCGCCACGCCCATATGAAGACGAACCTGCTGCAGGCGATGCTCTATTCCGGCGCCGCCGCGCGCGAGGAAGAGGCGCTGCGCCGCGATGTCGAAGAGCGCATCATCGACTTCCTGGAAATCGACCATATCCGCAACATGCCGGTTTCGGTCCTGTCCTACGGGTTGCAGAAGCGGGTGGAACTGGCCCGCGCGCTGGCGATGCAGCCGCGTATCCTGCTGCTGGACGAACCGGTGGCGGGCATGAACCGCGAAGAGACCGAGGACATGGCCCGCTTCATCCTGGACGTCAAGGAAGAGTGGGGCGTCACCATCCTGATGGTCGAACACGATATGGGCCTGATCATGGATATCTCGGATCACGTGACGGTGCTGAATTTCGGCGAGGTGATCGCCGAGGGCCTGCCGGCCGAGGTGCAGGCCGATCCGCATGTCGCCGAGGCGTATCTGGGCAGCGGCGATCCCGCCGCCCTGATGAAGCGATTGCACGAGGAGGCGGAGCATTGAGCGACTGGCTGTTCTTTATCGAGGTGTCGCTGGCCGGGCTTGGCTCGGGCGCGCTGCTGTCTCTGACGGCGCTGGCCTTTGTCCTGATCTACAAGGCGACGCAGGTCGTGAACCTTGCCGTGGGCGAGATCCTGATGCTGGGCGGCTATCTGTTCTTCGCCTTCGCCGCCGGCATGGGGCTGTCGCCCTGGGTGGCGATCCCGCTGGCGGTGATCGGCGGCGGCATCGTGGGCGGCATCGTCGAACGCGGCATCATCCGCCCGATGCTGGGCGAGGCCGCGATCTCGGTCTTCATGGTGACGGTCGGCCTCGGCTCGGTGCTGGTCGGGCTGGTCGAGCTGATCTGGGGCACCGATCCGCGCAGCCTGCCGAATTTCATCGCCACCGCGCCGCTGTTCCTGGGCGAGGCTTACGTGTCGCGCAAGATCGCCGTGGCCTTCGTGGTGGCGGGCATTGTCGTGACCGTCTTCCTGGTCCTGTTCCGGTTCTGGCGGGGCGGCGTCGCGCTGCGCGCCACGGCGACCGACCAGGCGGCGGCCTATTCCTGCGGCATCAACGTGCCGGGCGTGTTCTCGCTGGCGTGGATCATCGGCTGCGCCACCGCCGCCGGGGCCGGCGTTCTGCTGGGCGCGATCAGCGGCATTTCCCCCACGATGGGCATTTTCGGCCTGTCCGCGCTGGTCGTGGTGATCGTGGGCGGGCTCGATTCGATCCTGGGCGCGCTGGTCGGCGGGCTGGCACTGGGGCTGATCCAGTCCTGGACGGGCACCTACCTGGGCGGCGAATATACCAGCGTCGTCACCTTCAGCCTGCTGATCGTCGCGCTGATGATCCGGCCCTACGGCCTGTTCGGCACCCATGAAATCGAAAGGCTGTAAGCGATGATCATCGGCACGGCGAAAGAAAGCTATCGCGCCGACGAGGCGCTGCTGACCACGAAACCGCAAAGGGTCTGGATGGCGATCTTCCTGGCCTTCCTGGTGATCGTGCCGTTCTCGGTGAACGATTACTGGCTCTACATGGTCTGCCTGATGACGATCAACGTGGTCGCCGCGACCGGGCTGAACATCCTGACCGGGTTCACCGGGCAGGTCAGCCTGGGGCAGGCGGCCTTCATGGCGGTGGGCGCCTATACCGTCGCCTGGATGGAGCGCGACCTGGGCACGCCCTTTCTTGTCAACCTCGTGGGGGCGGGGCTGGCGGCGGCGGCCCTGGGCATCGTGGTGGGCATCCCCAGCCTGCGGGTCAAGGGGCTGTACCTGGCCATCGCCACGATCGCGGCCTCGTTCATCCTGCATTTCGTCTTCGTGCACTGGGAAAGCGTGACCGGCGGCAACACGGGCATCAACGTCGCCCCGGCCAGGATACCGGGGATGGAACTGACCACCTATTTCCAGCTTTACTGGGTGATCATGCCGGTCACGATCATCATGGTGGTGGCGGCGGCGAATATCTTTCGCACCCGGATCGGGCGGGCCTTCATCGCCATCCGCGACCGCGATATCTCGGCCGAGGTGCTGGGCATCCCGCTGCTGCAATACAAGCTGATGAGCTTTGCCATCGCGTCGTTCTATGCCGGGGTCGCGGGCGGGATGTGGGCCTATTTCTTTCGCGTGGTGACGCCGGAAAGCTTCCCCTTCATGATGTCGATCTTTCTGCTGGCGGCGATCATCGTGGGCGGCATGGGCACGATCCTCGGCGGTGTGGTGGGCGCGGTGTTCATGACCATCACGCCGGAGCTGCTGCGCTTCGTGGTGGAATGGGTCAGCCCGTGGGTGCCCAATGCCGGAACGCTTCTGTCGCCGGTGCGCACGATCGTCTTCGGCGGTCTCATCATCGGTTTTCTGGTCTTCGAGCCGCAGGGGCTGGCCGAGATCATACAAAGGGTGCGCCGGTTCTTCCGGCTGTGGCCCTTCAGAACCTGACGACAACACGTCGCAAACCCAGGGAGGAACTAAAATGTTCAAAACGACCAGACGTACAATGATGGGCCTGATGGCCGGGGCGGCAAGCCTTGCCATCGGTGTGGGCGCGGCCCGCGCGCAGGACGGCGATATCGTCATCGGCGGTTCGCTTCCGATGACCGGGGTCTTCGGATTTGCCGGTGTCGCCGTCGAGGCAGGGATGCAGGATTACATCAAGATCGTGAACGATCAGGGCGGGATCGGCGGGCGCAACCTGCGTCTTGCCTACGAGGATACCGCCTACAAGGTCGATCAGTCGGTGGCGGTGTTCAACAAGCTGACCAGCCAGGACGAGATCCACCTCTATTACGGCGACTCGACCGGCTTCGCCAAGACCATCGCCCCGGAACTGGCCCGCTCGGGCGAGATGATCATGGGCGGCGCGTCCTTCGCAAGCGAGCTGAACGACCCCGAAGCATACCCTTATATCTTCATGGCGGGCCCGGATTATTCCGAGATGTTCGGCATCCTTCTGGAATATATCGCGCAGGAAACGCCGGGCGCGCGCCTGGTGCTGGTGAACTCGGACACCGAATTCGGCCGCGACCCGATCGAAAGCACCCGCGCCAAGGCCGCCGAGCTGGGGCTTGAGATCGTCGAGGAAATCATCACCGCGCCCGGTTCGGTCGACGTGTCCACCGAGGTGCTGAAACTGCGCCGCGCGCGCCCGGATTACACGCTGTTCCACGGCTATGTCCTGTCGCCGCTGCCTGAATTCATGAGCCAGGCGAAACAGCTCGGGCTTGAGACCAAGTTCATGGGCACGTTCTGGTCGATGGACAGCTCGCTCTGGGAAGGCGTGGGCGAGGCTGCCGACGGCTTCATGGGTGTGATGCCCTATCGGTATTACTACGACGATGCCGAGAATGCCCCGATGATGGAAACCATCCGCGAGATGCGCCCCGACTATCAGGCCACCGGCTATATGCAGGGCTTCCTGTCGGCCATGCTGATGGCGGAATCCGCGCGTCGCGTCCTTGACAATGGCGAAGAGCTGAACGGCAAGACCCTCAAGGCCGCCATGAACACGATCGAGGATTTCGACACCGGCGGGATCATGGGCGTGCCGATCTCGGTTCCCGGCAACTCGGTGCCCGTCGGGCGTGTCTACCAGTTCGATGCATCGGCCGGCCGCATGGTGGCGGTGTCGGACTGGATCAGCCTCGACAAGGAGTAAGCCACGTGACCGGGGACACCATTCTGGACGTCGAGAATATCGAGCTTGTCTATAACAAGTCCGTTCAGGTTCTCAGGGGCTTGTCCCTGAAGGTGCCTCGCGGTCAGGTCGTCACTCTTCTCGGCTCCAACGGGGCCGGGAAGTCATCCACCCTCAAGGCGGTATCGCGCCTGCTGTCGCTGGAAAACGGCGAGGTAACGGCAGGGCGTATCCGCTTCGACGGGCAGGACACCCGCGGGATGGAGCCGCACGCGCTGGTGCGCAAGGGGCTGTTTCACGTCATGGAGGGGCGGCGCGTTTTCGAGGATCTGACGGTCGAGGAAAACCTGACCGCCGCCACCTTCGCCCTGTCTGGGCGGGGGGTGAAACGCACCTCTTTCGACATGGTCTATGACTATTTCCCGCGCCTGTACGAAAGGCGCCAGTCCCGCGCCGGGTACCTGTCCGGCGGGGAACAGCAGATGCTGGCCATCGGCCGCGCGCTGATCGCGCAGCCCTCGCTGATCCTGCTGGACGAGCCGTCGCTGGGCCTGTCGCCGCTGCTGGTCGAAGAGATCTTTACCATCATCGGCCGGATCAACCGCCAGACCGGCGTGTCGATGCTGCTGGTCGAACAGAACGCGGCGGTTGCCTTTGCCATCGCGCATTACGGCTACATCATGGAAAACGGCAAGATCCAGCTCGACGGCCCGTCCGAGCGGCTGATGGCCGACCAGGACGTGCGCGAGTTCTACCTTGGCCAGTCCGATGGCGAAAAATCGCGCAGCTACCGCGAAATCAAGCATTACAAGCGTCGCAAGCGCTGGCTGTCCTGAGACCGGAGAGATGCAGGCATGACACCGGACTATCCAGATTACACGCTGCCGCAGATGCTGCGCCAGAACGCGCAGGCCCATCCCGCGCGCACGGCGATCCGGCAAAAGGATTACGGCATCTGGCAGGTCACCACCTGGCAGGGATATTACGACCGCGCGCGCGACGTCGCCGCCGGGCTGCGCCGTCTGGGCCTGCCCGAGGGCGGGCACATGGCCGTCCTGTCCGAGAACCGGATCGAATGGGTGCTGGCGCAGATGGGGGCGGGCTGTTGCGGTGCGATCACCGTGGGCGTCTACCCGACCAGCCCCGCCGCCGAGGTGGCCTATGTGCTGGAACATTCCGACGCCGAGATCGTGATCTGCGAGGATCAGGAACAGGTCGACAAGGTGCTGGAAGTGCGCGACAGCCTGCCGCGCCTGGCCCGCATCGTGGTGATCGAAACCAAGGGAATGCGCAGCTATCCCGGCGAGTTTGTCACCTCTTTCGCGCAGCTCGAGGCCGAAGGCCGCGCCGCCGGGGACGAGGGGCATCGCATGGTCGAGGAGGTGCTGGGGCGCCAGACCCTCGATGATATCGCGCTGATGATCTATACCTCGGGCTCGACCGGCAAGCCCAAGGGCGCGATGCTGACCTATCGCAACCTGCGCGCGCAGGCGGTGGCGGTCACCGAACGGCTGGGGCTGACGGCGGCGGATTCGCACCTGTCCTACCTGCCGCTCTGCCACGTGGCCGAGCAGATGACGACGGTCATGGCGCCGCTTTACAACGGCAGCCTGGTGAATTTCGGCGAGTCGCTGCGCACCGTCCAGGAAGACCTGCGCGAACTTGCCCCCTCGATGTTCCTGGGCGTGCCGCGGATCTGGGAAAAGCTGCATTCCGCCATCCATATTCGGATGCTCGAGGCAGGGGGATATCGCAAGGCGCTCTATGACCGGGCGATGCGGGCGTGCGAGCCGCTGGCGACGGTGCCGCGGGCGCAACGGACGCTGGGGCAGAAACTGACCTTCGCCTTCTGGTACTGGCTGGTGTTCCGCGCGCTGCAGAACTTTATCGGGCTGCGGCGCACGCGGATCGCGATGACGGGCGCGGCGCCGATCTCGCCCAGTATCGTGGCATTTTTCCGCACCATTGGCGTGCCGCTGATCGAGGTCTACGGCGCCACCGAAACATCGGGCGTGGTGCTGGGGCAGCGCCTGTCCCATCTCGATCCCGGCAGCGTGGGCGAGGTGGTGGTGAACGCCGACGTGCGCCTGGGCGAGGCCGATGAGCTGCTGGTCAGGGGCGATATCGTCTTTGCCGGCTACTACAAGAACGACGAGGCCACCAAAAGCACCATCCGCGACGGCTGGCTGCATACCGGGGATGTCGTCGATGTCCGCGACGGGCAATACCGTGTCGTCGACCGCCTCAAGGACATCATGATCACCGCGGGGGGCAAGAACCTCAGCCCTTCCGAGATCGAGAACACGGTCAAGGGCAGCCCCTTCATCAAGGAATGCATCGCCATCGGCGAGCGGCGCAAATTCGTGGCCGCGCTGATCCAGATCGACTTTGAAACCGTCGGCAAATGGGCCGAGGAACAGGGCATTCCCTACACCAATTTTCGCAACCTGTCGGAAAACCCCGCGGTGCGCGACCTGGTCGCCGCCGAGATCGACCGCGCCAACAGCAGCCTTGCCAATGTCGCGCGCATCCGCAAGTTCCACCTGCTGACCAAGGAACTGGATCACGACGATGACGAGGTGACGGCCACGATGAAGGTGCGCCGCGCCAATATCGCGCAGAAATACGCAGGCGATATCGAGGCGTTGTATGCCTGAGCACGAAAGGAAAGCCCATGTCTGACAACCAGGTGCTGCTGGAGATTGCCGACGGTATCGCGCGGATCACCCTGAACCGTCCCGACAAGGGCAATGCGCTGGGGCAGGCGATGGCCGACGCGCTGCTGGCGATCGCGGGGCAGGTGGCCGACGATCCGGCGGTGCGCGTGGTCGTGCTGACCGGCGCCGGGCGGATGTTCTGCGTGGGCGGCGACATAACCGAATTCCTGTCCGGGGGCGACGATCCGACCGTCGGAATGACGCGTCTGGCGGGCACCTTGCACAAGGCCCTCAACCGCTTTGCGGCGATGCCGAAACCGCTGGTCACGCTGGTGAACGGCCCGGCCGCCGGCGCGGGGATGAGCATGGCGATCGCCGGCGATATCGCGCTTGCCGCGCCGGGTGCCTATTTCACATGCGCCTACGGCAAGATCGGGCTGACCCCGGATGGCGGCATGACATGGACGCTGCCGCGCCTGGTGGGGATGCGCCGCGCGCAGGATCTGCTTGTCACCAGCCGCCGCGTGCCCGCGCCCGAGGCGGCAGAGATCGGGCTGATCACACGGACCGTCGCCGAAGGGGCGCTGGAGGACGAGGGCATGGCGCTGGCCCGCGACCTGGCGAACGGCGCGGTGGCGGCGATGGGGCAGGCGCGGGGGCTGCTGCACGAGGCGTTCCTAAGCACCTTCGCCGACCAGATGGACCGCGAGGTGCAGAATATCGTGGATGCCGCAGGACGCCCCGAGGGCCGCGAGGGGATCGCCGCGTTCCTGGCCGGCCGCGCGCCCGATTTCCGGGGCACCCCCTCGGGCTGAGTCCGCAGGCTCAGCCGGCGCTGCGGTCGAGCGTCTTTCGCGTGAAGTAATCGCGGATTTCGCCGACAAGGCGATTTTGCAGGTTCGAGAATATCTTGGTCTTCCTGCGGATCAGGTACAGCGGCACGTTGATCGGCGCGTCCGCGATCTCGACCATGCGCAGCGTGCCGGCGGCGATATCCGCCTCGATCGAGCTTTCCAGGATGATGCTCACGGCCCTGTCCGCCCGAACGGCCTGCAGGATGGCCTCGGGGTGGCCGAATTCCAGCACGATGTTGCGCCGCACGATGCCGTAGGAGCGCAGGATATCGTCTTCGACGTCGCGCGCGATATAGCCGGCGGGCGGGGTGACGAATGGCAGCGTGGCCAGTTGCGGCGGCGTGACCCGGCTGCCCACAAGCGTCGAGTCCGGCGCCGCGACCAACCGCAGCGGTTCGGTATAAAGATGCTCGAATTCGAGGTCCTCGAACGGCTGGTCCTTGTCCAGGATGGTGACGGCGAAATCGGATTCGCCAAGGCGCACGGCCTCCATGGCGACGCGGGGATTGGACGTGTTGACCCGTATCCGCGCCCCCGCGAACCGCCTCTGGAAATCAATCACGATCCCCGGCAGCACGTAGGTGCCCACGACCATCGAGGATGAAATCCAGGCCGCGCCGACCTCGCCTGCCTTGAGATGCTGCAGCTCGCGGGCGATCTCGGTGCTGCCCACGACCATGCTGTTGGCCCAGCGATAGACCCTCTTGCCGGCCTCGGTCAGTTCGACCGACCGCCCGACGCGGTTGATCAGCTTGGTTTCGAACTTTTCCTCAAGGCTCCTGACATGCGCCGTCACTGCGGGCTGGGCGATGCCAAGCTGTTTCGCGGCTTTCGTGACGCTGGACAGCTGCGCGACGGTGCGGAACACCTCGACCTTGTGGAGCGTGACGTGGCCCATCCGTGCCCGGATGCTGGTGTCGAAGGGGGTGGGGTCCGTTTTCTTTGAGCCGGTCATCTGCTTCTGGTCTGTCCCGGCGCGCGAACGCATCGCTTGCCACTGCACGAAGGCGCCATGCCTGCCCCGGTCACGGCGCGCGCGCGCCCCGGGTGTTTCGTCTGACCGGGTCAGGTTGGGCCGCAACCGCCCCCGCTGTCAAGGCCGCGGGTGTCCGGCAGGGCGGTTGCGATGCCGGACGCGGTGCGGTGAGGGACAGCCTGAAGATGTATAAGGCCATCGTTATGAAAAGTTTACAAAGACATATTTGACGTTCTTTTGTAGATATCTAAGACTGAACTACATACTGCGGAGGAGAAGCTTGGGAGGGCTTGCAGGGTGCGTATTCAGCATTATTCGCCGGCGTGGTGCCGTGACCGGAACGTGGCTGCCGGGATTGGCCGGGCATGACCGGGTTTCTTGATTTCTCCGGGAAGGTCGCGCTTGTCACCGGTGCCGGGCAGGGGCTCGGCCGGGCCTACAGCAGGGAATTCGCCCGCTTCGGGGCGGCCGTGGTGGTGGCCGACATCGCCGCCGACAACGCCGAAAGCGTGGCACAGGAAGTCCGCGACGCGGGCGGGCAGGCCATCGCGGTGGCCGTCGACGTCGCGTCGGAGGACTCGGTCGCCGCGATGTACGAGAGGGTCGAACAGGAGTTCGGCCGCCTCGACATCCTGATCAACAATGCGGCGCTTTTTTCGACGCTTAAGATGCGGCCTTTCGAGGATATTCCGACATCCGAGTGGCGCAAGGTGATGGATGTCAACGTCACCGGCGTCATGCTGACCACGCGCGGCGCGCTGCCGCTGATGCGGAAGAACAAGTGGGGCCGCATCGTCAATATCTCGTCGGCGGCATGGGCGATGGGGCGGCCCCATTACCTGCATTACACGACAAGCAAGGCGGCGCTGGTGGGGATGACCCGCTCGGTCGCGCGCGAGCTGGGCCCCGACGGCATCACCGTCAACTGCCTGCTGCCGGGCGCGACCCATACCGAGGTGTCCCGCGAAACCGTCAGCCCGGCCCAGATGGAGGCGTTCCTGCAGATGCGGTCCATTCCGCGCCTGGAAACCGCCGAGGATTTGTGCGGCGCGGTGCTGTTCTTTTCCAGCGAGGCCAGCAGCTTCATCACCGGGCAGACGCTGACCGTCGATGGCGGGTTGAGCTACGACTGACCGACCCTGCGCGCCGGCCGGCAATGCCGTGGCGCGCGGGAACTGCAAGGACAAGCGGCGGCGCGGGGCCATGCAATCGCATTCCGCGGCGCCGCGACAAGGGAGGAGCATTACGATGAAAGCAATTGCAGGTCACACGACCGCCCGGGGCAGGGATGCCGCCGTTGCGGCGCAAGCCGAGGGGCATGTCGGACAATGAACGTGATCAACCGGGAAACGACACCCGATCCGCAAGGGATGCTCGATGTGCTTGTCATCGGCGCCGGGCTGGGCGGCGTGGGCGCGGCGGCGCAGCTTATCGAAGGCGGGTGCAGCAATATCGTGGTGATCGAGGCGGCCGACGAGGTCGGCGGCGTCTGGCGCCAGCACCGTTATCCGAACGTGGCCTGCGACACGCCCATCGACCTTTACGCCTACAGCTTCTACCCCGGCAACAAGTGGTCGACCAATTTCGCACCGGGCAATGAAATCCGGGCCTACCTTCACGAGCTGTCCGACCGTTTCGGCGTGACGCCGAAGATCGCCTTCAACACCCGCATCGACACGGCCGAGTGGGACGAGGCAGCTGCCTGCTGGCATGTCACCAGCACGGACGGCCGGTCGTGGAGCGCGCGTTACCTGATCTGGTCGGGGGGGCTGTTCTCGCAGCCGACGCTGCCCAGGATCGAGGGGCTTGAAGGTTTCACTGGCGAGTCGATCCACACGTCGGACTGGCATGACGGGATCGACCTTAAGGGCAAGCGTGTTGCCCTTGTCGGGGGCGGCGCGACCTCGATCCAGGTCGTGCCCTACGCCGCTGAACTGGCGGACAAGCTTTATGTCTTCGTGCGCACGCCGTCCTATGTCCTGCCGCGGCCGGATATCTCGTTCGCCGATCAGGACCGCAACAGCCCGGAATTCGCCGAGCAGCAACACGCGCGCCGCATGGAGTGGTTCGAACGTTTCGAGGTGATTGCGAAATCGCGCTTTCCCATGAACAGCGAGATCATCGCCGAGCAGGAGGCGGTCTGGCAGGAACTGTTCGACGAACAGGTCACGGACCCGCATGCCCGCGAGGTGCTGACGCCGAAGTACCGTTTCGGTTGCAAGCGGCCGCTGTTCAGCACCGATTACTATCCCGCCATCGGCCGCGACAACGTCGAACTGATCGGGCGCGGCGTGTCCGGCCTGTCGGGCGATTGCATCGTCGATGTCGAAGGCGACCGTTACCCGGTCGACATGGTGATCTGGGCGACCGGGTTCGAACCGGCCAACATGCTGGGCAACCTGGTGGTCAAGGGCCGCGACGACCGCGTGCTTGCCGAGGAGTGGCACGAGGTGCCGCATGCCTATTTCGGCACCATGGTCGACGGGTTCCCCAATTTCTTCATGATCTGCGGGCCGAACGGCGGCGGCGCCTCGGTGACCGACATGGTCGAGGCGCAGACCGGCTTCATCCTCGATGCGATGGCCGGCGTGCAGGCGCAGGGCGCGGATGTGGTGGAGGTCGACGCCGACGCCTATCGCCTGTTCAACGAGGATATCCAGGCGCGCGCCGATGCCAGCGTGATGGTGCAGGGCAACTGCATTTCCTACTACCGCGTCGGTGGCGACGGCAAGGTCTTTACCCACTGGCCCGACACGATCGAGGCGTTCCGGCGCCGGGTCAGGGACGAGGCGCTTGCGGGTGTGATCTATCGAACGTCCGAAGGCGCGGACCGTGCCCCGGCCTGAGGCCGGGCAGGGCATCATGTACCGGGGGCATGGCATGACGTGACCCCCGGCCAGAGTACCAGTTCCGGGCCCGTTCGCCCGATTTCACCAAGGGAGGAAGCAACCATGAAGAGATACACACTGAGTTCGCTGCTGGCGATGTGCCTTGCGACAAGCGCAATCGGCGAGGAGTTCCCGTATTCGCTGCCGTTCAACGCCGCGAACGAGTTTTCGCAGATCGGCGTCGAATGGTCCGAAGCCGTGTCCGAGGCGACCGATGGCGAGATCCATTTCCAGCCCGATTTCAACGCCGCGCTGGTCTCGATCCCCGAGGCGCTGGATGCGGTGGGCAGCGGCGTGGTCCCGGCCGCGCAGGCGGTGGTGTCCGCGATGGCGGGTGTCATCCCGGCCTTCGCCGCGATCGAGATGGGCGACGGCGTGCCGACCGACAATCCCCCGACCGAGGACGCCATGGCCGAGATCTTTCCCCAGATCGAAGCCCTGCTTGCCCAGCATGACGTCAAGGCGCTGTGGATGATCCCGGCCTTCGGCGGCGGTATCGCCTGCCGCGACGGGTTCCTTGAAACCGTGGACGACTGGAACGGCAAGAAGATCCGCGCCGCCGGCCGCTGGCAGGCCAAGCAGGTCGAGGCCGCGGGCGGCACGCCCATCGCGCTGCCGGCGTCGGATATCTACACCGCGCTGCAGAACGGCACGGTCGATTGCGCCCTGACGGTGCCCACGATCTTCCTGGCCAGCTCGATGTACGAGGTCGCCCCGTATTTCTCGGGCTACGATTTCACCGGCAACGGGCTGATCACCATCGTCGGCAACGACGTCTGGGAAGGGCTGACCGACGAACAGCGCGAAACCGTCGGCCAGATCTCGAAAGAGATGACCTCCAAGGGCACCAAGCGCCTGCGCGAAATCAATGCCGCGGCCATCGCCCAGATCGACGAAAAGGCGCAGCGTTACATGATGACGCCCGAGGCGCGGAACGGGCTGGCGCGTGCCTGGGACCCCGTGTTCGAGGAGTTGCTGGGCACCGTTACGGACGAAACCGGTAAAAGCCTGGTCTCGAAACTGTACTCCTACCGGACGCAACAGTGAGTGCCCAGCTAAGCACAGACGGTCCGATGGCGGCGATTTCGCTTTTCAGGCGCGTGGTAGAGGGGGTGAACGCCCTCTTTACCGCCATCGCCTGTGTGCTGGTCGCCGCGATCGGCATCATCGTGGTCTGGGCGACTCTGGCGCGCAGCTTCGGCACGCCGGTGATCTGGGCGCATGACTATGCCCAGATCGCCTTTGTCTACGTGGTGTTCCTGTCGCTTGCGCCGGCGCTTCAGGCCGGGCAGCACGTGACGGTCGAGCTGTTCGAGGGGCTGGTGCCACGGGTGTTCAGGAAGTACCTGGATCATGTGGCCGCCATCGCCTGCATCGTGTTCGGCGCGGTCTTCTTCTGGTATCTCTGGCAGCTTACGGCGCGGTCCTTCGGGGATAATCGCCTGGCGAATGCGGTCGTCGTCGTCCAGCTGAAATGGATACAGGTCATCGGGCCGGTCGGGGTTCTCCAGTTCGTGCTGACCGCCCTGCTGCGGCTTGCCGAGGCGCAGCAGCGCCTGCGGGCGCGGCCAACGGAATAAGGTAAGGGACAATCATGGACGCATCCTTGTGGTTCGCCGCGTTTATCGGCGCACTCACGCTCCTGCTGGCGCTGCGCATTCCTGTCGCGGTCAGCATGGGGCTTATCGGCATCGCGGGCACGGCGGTTTTCGTGTCGCCCCGCGCGGTGGTGCAGATCGCCAATATTGCCTATTCGCAAACCTGGAGCTTCGTCCTCGTCATCGTGCCGCTGTTCGTCCTGATGGGCGAGGTGATCGCGATATCCGGGCTGGGGGCGGCGCTGTTCCGGGCCGCCGCGATCTGGCT
>NZ_FQZZ01000010.1 GCF_900142185.1 Lutimaribacter pacificus
GCGCCCGGCGCGCTTGCCCAAACCGAAACCCATGATTATCAAGATCAAACCCGCAGACTCTCGTTATGAACGAGGGACCGAAGGGGGGCAGGTCACCATCGGCGCGCGTGCCCCGATCCTGGTCAAGGCGCGGCCCAATGCCCGCTGGTCTCTGGATTTCGTCCACGACCAGCTCGCCTGCGGGCGACGGTTTCGCATCCTGAACGTCGTTGATGACGTGACCCGGGAATGTCTGGCGGCGATCCCGGACACATCGATCTCCGGACGCCGTGTCGCGCGGGAACTGGCCCGGGTGATAGAACGACGGGGCAAGCCGGGCATGATCGTCTCTGACAACGGCACCGAACTGACCAGTAACGCGATCCTAACCTTTGCCGCAGAGCGCAGCATCGAATGGCACTACATCGCCCCCGGCAAGCCGATGCAAAACGGGTTCGTCGAAAGTTTCAACGGACGCATGCGAGACGAGCTTCTGAACGAGACCATGTTCCGCGACATGGCCCATGCACGATCCACGATCCGGGCCTGGGCGGCAGACTACAACGAGGAGAGGCCCCATTCGGCCCTCGGCTATCAGACCCCAAAGGCGTTCGCCGAGGACCTGTTCACCGCAACCGACAGCCGCGCTGCGCTACCTGAAAGCTCCGCGCATCTGTCGGTTGCTCCACCTGCGCCAATCGGCGTATCAACCCAAAGGGCTCCGGTTCCGGCTGGATGAAAGTTCAGTGGCAGGTCACTCGAACCGCAATCATTTCGCTGGTTCTCGCTACCCAAGCTTCTGCTGACGGTATCGAGCGTGATTTCGAGCCGCTTCAAGGTGTTTCAATCACCCAATTGTGCGTTGAGAGCGCGCGCAAGGGCGATGACCCAGACGTCAAATTAAGTATTGAGAACTGGTCGGGTAAAACTGTTGCGCTTACAGGCATCAAGTCGGAAAAGTCCAAAGGCGGTGAACTCTATTTCCGAGGAGCGTTCAACACATCGGTTCAATCTGAAAGTCTCACAATTCTTCAGAATGAAACACTGAACCTTTCGAGTTCACATGTCGGGGTACGCTTGCTAGGAATGAAGCAAGATCTGAATGTTGGTCAGCATGTTCCGCTTTTGCTCGAGTTCAGGGATGGAACTGTCCGTGTCGACACGCATGCTCTAGAAGATGGTAGCTGTTAGTACACGACGACCACTAGGAACGACGTTGCGCGAAGGTCTGCACTGCTTCTACGCCTAATACTAATGCGTCATTTGATCTTGATGGATCTCGCCAATGCCTTGTCTATTGCAGCAATCACCCTTGCTTGGGTCAGAACTTCGGGCAAGACAATACCCGATGGTGCCCCCGGCCCGAACACGATATTGAAAGGAATGCCGTAGCGTCCGTGGCGTTCAAGGAAGCGTGCGATCTCGTCATTCGGTCGGGTCCAGTCGGCCTGCATGGCAATTACCGTCTCGTCGCTCAACCTAACAGCAATCGGCCCGCGATCCAGGACGAGCGTTTTGTTGGCCTTGCAGGTCAGGCACCAATCGGCCGTGACATCCACAAAGACGGTCTGGCCTTCTGACACGTATCTTGCGATCTGCTGCGGCTCGAACGCCTGCCAGTAGGTGTTTGCTGTCGGATCTTCGGGCCGCGATTGATGCGTGAACAAACCGACCCAGATCAGGGGCAGTATGAGACTCGCGGCGACAAGACTGCTCCTAGAAGTTCCGCGTGGCCGACCTGTCTTGAGCAATAGGATCAGAACAGTGGTGCAGGCGGCGACCAGCGCAGCGCCAGGCCACCCCGTTAGCCCAACAAGTATGAACAGCAGCCATCCGGCAGTCGCCACGAGGAGAAGCCCGAGGCCGGCTTTGACGAGCAGCATCCAACGGCCAGGGCGGGGCAAACGCTCGACCAGGCCGGGACGTCCCGCAATGAACAGGTAGGGCGACGCCAGTCCAATCCCGAGAGCGGTGAAGACGAACAGCACATCGGTCGCGCTGCCTGCCAAGGCAAAAGTGATCGCTGTCCCAAGGAACGGCGCAGAACATGGGGTTGCCAGAACGGCGGCAAGCAGACCAGTGCCGAAATCAGCTGCATACCCGGAACCTGTACTGTTCGCCCCGAGACGATTCTGGATGCCAGAGGGCGGGGAGATCTCAAACAAACCGAACAAGTTGGCTGCAAAAATGGAAATCACGATGAACATCAGTGCTACGAAGACGGGATTTTGGAACTGGATACCCCAGCCAACCGACACGCCGACCCATTTGAGGCCAAGAACGAACATCGCAAGTATCCAGACGAATGTCAGGACACCCATTGCGGTAAACAGAAACCCGTTCCGAATGATCCGTTGAGATTGGCCTGATGCTTTCAGAACCGAAGCGAGCTTGATCGACAGGACAGGCAAAACACAGGGCATCACGTTCAGGATCAGACCTCCCAGAAAGGCGATCGCAGCGATCGTTGCCAACTGAAGTACGCTGGCACTCGATGATGCTCTTTCATAGGGCGGGGCAGGGACGTCGGCACTCAAAACCACCGGAGCTGTGACCGCCCGTCCGCTATCTGTCAACGTAAGGAACGGCGTTGTATGCTCGTCCGACCACGCGTTGAGAGGAATGCGAGCCCATAAATCTGATCGATCGCGGTTGAGGCGGATATCAGGCTTGCCGAACGTCACCAGAGGCCCGAATTCGGGAAAGACGTCGACGGTCTCGAATGGTCGGTCGCTTTCGGCTGTGACAACGAGTGCAGAAGACCTCTCGTCATGGGCCACGGTCGTGATCCTGATATCGCTTTCGTCCGCGTTCGCCGGAACGCGCGCAACGAAAGTTGCGATTGCGTCGGCGGACACGTGATCAATGCCAGTGCCGCTCGGTACATCCAGAGCCAGATCGAACGCATGAGGGACGCAGACATCGGAACATGTCAGGAGCGTCACGCTGGCTCGAAGCTGCAAGGGCTTGCCACGATCTTTCAGCGTCGCTCGGATCGGCAGGACGACTAAGCCAGAATACCCGAAGTTCTCAATGCCGAAGGCCTCAAAGCGATCCGGTGCAGGCCACAGGATTTCGGCAGAGGCGAGATTGGAAGAATCTCTCCAGTCAACTTCTGGTGCTAGACCCACCTCGCCGGGCGTTCTCCAATAGCCTTTCCATCCTTCACCATATTCAAGAACCAGTCCGAGAGAGACGGAGGCTGCATCCGGTGTGATGCCGTCCTCGGCTGAAATCAGGCGAGCGGCGACCGCTGGGTTTTCAAAAACATTTGACTCGGCGGCTTGCACGACATCCAGATGTGCGAGCGTAACCCACACTGCGAATATGGCCAAGATGCGCGTAGCAAGCCATTTCAATCGCGGTGTCACCGCCTCTTCCGCCATTCAGCGCAGCGCTTGCGGCATCGCTGCGAGTGCCGTTTCGAGATCGGTGATCGGCAAACCACGCGCGATCCAACCGGGACCGCGGCGCGAGCCAAGCATTCCCTCGGAGACATCGACAAAGCCGGTATATCCGGCACGTTTGAGGGCTGCCAATAGCTGCGCACTGCGACCGCCAGTGGCGCAGATCAGCGCGACGGGCCGTCCAGCAGCGAGATCACGTGCCGCAAAGAGCCGCTGTTCAAAGCCTCGCTCGTGCATGCTGACCGGCCAGGCTCCCTTCGCAAGGCCCGTCTCTGCCCATTCGGCACGAGTGCGAACATCCAGCAGAGTTATTGCTTCCGCGTCGAGTGCCTCGGCAACTTCTGGTGCCGACCAAATTTCGCGGGTCGCAGCCCATGCGATACCAGGCAACACCATTGCAGCGGCAAGCGCGCAGAACTGTCTTCTATTCATGGAATCTCCAATTCTCGTCGCGCGCTTGTCGGCCTCCGTGACTGAAATCGATCACACTGTGACGCACGCTGCGTTCCAACCCTCTTCTCTTTCCAGTTCGATGATCCTTCGCACCATTTTGTCGCTGATCTGCCCTTGAACAACCGTACGACCAACGACCAGCGCCGGCGTGCCAACAAAGGCGAACACACGCGCAAGCGCTGAGCTGTTTTCCAACTCCCGCACGACTTCGGGACTCTCCATGTCCGCGACCAAACGTTCTTCATCGACTCCAAGATCGCCCGCGAGACGCGAAAGATACTCCGGCGTTGCTTGGAAAGGCGTTGTCATCAGTCTCTCGTGAAAGGTGACATACGCGCCCTGACGCTTTGCCGCGAGGGCTGCTCTGGCAGCCAGATTCGAGCTATCACCCAACAAGGGAAGTTCGTGCCAGGCGACTGCAACCTCGCTTGGCATCGCGTTGGTTATTTCCGCAAGCCGCTTCGTCTGAATGCGGCAGTACGGGCAGTAGTAGTCTGAGAATGACGCGATCGGCACCCTTGCAGGATTGGTTCCAAGTTCGCCGTAGAGAGCGTCACAGACATTGTTCGAGACACGCTCGAACGCAGCTTCCTTGCGAGCGATGACGGCATCGCTTTCGCGGGCACCCAGCCCTACGAAGGGATCAAAACCGCCTGACGTGTCACCCGCGACGTACTTCCGAAAGCCCGCAGGGTTATTGAGCGGCTCGAGTTCCAGTTTTTCAGGCAAAAGCGACGGCACTGTGCGCAGAGCCGCGTATCCCGCGACAATCGCACCGAGTGTAATGAGCGTCGATCGCTTTCCAGAATCCATGTCCTTACTTCACCTATCTCTGAGTGAGACTGGCAGTACCGCCATGTTCGGGCCACGGTCAACTTTACAAACTGATACATTTCTCGCCGTGAAAACAGTCTGTTGACAGGGTATCGAAGGCTGGGGTCGAGGGTCATCGACGCCTTTTGGACCAGGAGGTGAAAATGTATCGATTGGGTTTGCTTGCAGTGCTTTTCGCGACACCTGCCTTGGCCGATCCAGACGGCTACGGGCACATGTCGGGCTGGGGATATGGGATGGGTATGATGTTCGGTCCTATCCTTTGGATCGTTGTCCTGGGATTGGTTGTTGCGTGTGTCATTTGGTTCGTTCGCAATACGGATGGTGGATCGAGCATGCGCGGAAAGTCCGACGCGATGACGGAACTCGATTTGCGTTTCGCGAAGGGCGAAATAGACGCTGAGGACTACACCGCTCGAAAGAAGCTGCTGACCGGCGAATAGGCATGCGGGTTAATGCACAGCGCGAGGGTTTAAGCTTTTCGCCCAACGAACCTGGGGCCAAACCAATCTGACTTTACGAGGCATAAGTGACAGGCAAACAACTTGGGCTGCTCGCTGCCGGAGGATCCACTGCTCTTCTTCTGGCAGCATTCGTCTTTCAGGCACTTGGATATGCACCATGCGCGATGTGCATCTGGCAAAGGTATCCCCATGCCGTGGCGATTGGGGCAGGAGTGTTCTTGGCCATTGGACTTGCTCCACTGCTTTTCCTAGCTGTTGGCGCCGTGTCCGCAGCGACGACCGCTGTTATCGGAGTGTACCACACGGGTGTCGAACGTGACTGGTGGCAAGGGCCTACATCTTGCACCGGGTCCGGGCTGGATCTCTCGAATATGGCCGGCTCGGATCTTCTCCCATCTGCATCTTCGGGTCCGTCCAACCTGGTCATGTGCGACGAGGTCGCCTGGGAGTTCCTTACTCTATCGATGGCAAGCTGGAACGCACTTTGGAGTGCTGTTCTTGCCGGAATTTGGGTTCTGGCGATTCTGCGAGCAATCGCCCACAGGCGGTCTGCCGTGCCGACCTAGGCCTGCAGACGAACGAAGACGGTCGCCAGAGCTGTCAAGCAGGCCGCCCCGGCCACAAATATCAGAAGCGCGAATGCGACCGGTCCGATAGGTTCGGGAAAGAAGCGAACGACCGGTGCGAGGCGTGATGAGCGGCGGGCCGCTGAAACGTAAAGAGGGACGGCGCTTACCAAAGTCGCATAGAGATATACCCCCGAGACGTTCTCGAATAGCGCGGAACGCGCTAGTGTTGGAGCTACAACCCGCAAAGCTGTTGCACGGCTTCCGCCAAACGATCCGTACCAGTCGGCTGAAACAACGTAGATTAGGGCGTGAAGGCCAACGAAAATACCGAGTCTGGAGAAGAAGTCGACGACGATGTAGGCCCCCGGATCGCGACCGCTACCGGAACGTTCGTGAGACAGTGCAAAGAGAAAGAAACCGACGTAGTTGACCATTGCGACTACTGGCAAACCGTTTGTCAAAACCTGCCGTAAAAATCGCCCTAGAGCCGGACCTCCGCCAGCCAAAGCGGTTGTAAATCTAGGCGAAAGCGCAATGTAGAGGACTAAAACCGGCAGCAATCCTGCGAGACTGAATAGCAGGACGTTTCTGAGAAATACCATTCCCGGCAATTGGGTCGAGAAGTACCTTTCCAAACCAGCAGCCTCATATTCCGTTCAATCCTATGTTAGGCTGGAAAGTGGCAAGTTGGCCATGAAGGATCGGACTGACTCCATAGGAACAAGAGGTGGGTAGGGAATACCGATGTGCGATCCGTATGCGCATTTTCGAAAGCCGGGACGAGATCGTCCACGGAGCAGCGGCATCCAATTAACCATGTACTTCTATGATTGATCGTGTCGTCTGAACAGCTGCCGCCAAGACTGACCTGTCCGCTGCCTCTTGGATCCCCAGTTTAGCCAGATTGATCGACAGATGGCCTGACCCTCTGCCTCCTGCAGCGGCCCGTGCGGCCCTCCCGCGTGCTCGGCCTTTCAGTACAGGCTTAGGATCGAGCGGCTCTCTCGAGGAAGGTTGAGGCGTTTTTTGCAGCGTAGCAATATCGGCCCCCTGCGCCCCTGCGGCCGCCCGCACTTCCTGCAGCTCCTGCTTCAGCTTCTCGACCGTTTCCCGAGTCTCGGACATCTGCCGATCTCGCCGAAGGCCGTCCTCGTCCGGATATGGGAAGCTTCCCGCTTGACCGGTGTGCAGAACCTTCAACACCGGGTCCTCGAAATACTTCACCCTTTTTGCGCGGATGGGCATCTGCGCGTCGATCACAAGGATGACCTCGTCGAGGTCCATGCGCCGGGCCTCATCCTCGGTCAGGAGCGGGGTATCCTCGGTCCGCTCCGAGACGCTGCGCCCTTCGAACGGATTGCGACCAACAGCGCGGGAGCGGGTCACAACGCGTTTGGTGGTCTTACCGACAGCCTGGCTCAGCTCCTCGATGGTCTTCTGCTCGGACGGGGTGAGGTAGAGCTTCACGCCGGCGCCGCCCTGCAGCGACCTGCGGGTGTTCTCACCATAGATCTCGTCCAGCGCGGGGATCGTCTGGGTCACGATGGCGAGGTTGCCGCCGAAGGAGCGCAGCGTCTTGATGCTCTCGGCGACGATCGGCATTTTACCGAGCCGGTCGAATTCATCGAGCATGATCATGACCGGCCAGGGCTCGTCATCGCCGGGTTCCTGCGCCTGCAACGAAGCGATCAGGTCCGAGAAAAAGAGACGGATCAGCGGGGCAAGCGGGCGGATCATCTCCGACTCGACCACAAGATAGATCGCGTGCGGGCGGCGGCGGATATCCCGGAATGAGAAGTCAGAGGTCGCGGTAGCCGCGTCGATCGCGCGGTTGTCCCAGGTGTCGAGACCCGAGGTCATGAGAAGCGAGAGATAGGAGGTGAGGGTGTCGTTGTTGGTCGAAGCCATGCGCTCAAAGATCAGCTTGGCCGAGGTGTTCTTCACTTCCTGCGAGCGCTTCAGATATTCCTTCTGCTTGTCGCCCCCCGAGGCTGTGATGCGGTAGATCTCGCCGATGGTCGGCACGCCGCGCTCGAAGGCCAGAAGACCGGCCGCCACGAAGAGGTCGATACCCCCGGCCAAAAGCCCGCTCAGTTTTTCGTTGTCGGTTTGCAGGAAGAGCTTGGCGGTGAGTTTCAGCTCCATCTGCTGCCGGTCGGGGTTGGTCATGGCAGCAATGCGCGCCAGCGGATTATAGCGATGCGTCGGTCGGTCCCAGTCGGTCGGCGCGAAGCGGAAAACCTTGTCCCCCATGCTGGCGCGGAAGCGCGAGGTCTCGCGGAAGTTCTCGCCTTTCACGTCGAGCACCACGGCGGAGCCCTTGTAGGTCAGCAGGTTCGGGATCACGAACCCCACGCCCTTGCCCCGGCCTGTAGGCGCCACGATCAGCGCGTGGGGGAAGGTTTTTGAGACTAGGAACGGGCGCCTGGATTTCGGGGAGCCGAGCTTGCCCAGAAGGAAGCCGCCGCCGGGCTTGGCAAAGAAACCGTTCCTCTTCATCTCGCTGCGCGTCTGCCAATGCGTCGTCCCGAAGCGGGTCAATGCATCCCCCAGAAGCGTGACGCTCAGCATCAGCGATGCCAGGCCGAAGCCGCCAAGGATGAGGTTCACCCAGAGGAAGTCTTTTGGTGCGGACTGAGACAGACCCCGAAATTCGCGGGCAAGCAGGGTGACGTCGAAACGCGAGGGAGAAAGCCCATAGCGGAACATGACAAAGCCGGTCGCCACGACATAGCCCATGGCGAGACCGACCAGCACGAGGCTCAAAACTCCTAGGGCAATCTTGCCTTTATCCATGGGTGATCCCCTTCTCGCCATCTGCCGCAGCGTGGCGCGCGCGCTGCGCCTCGATCTGCTCTTCGGCCAGAGCATCGAGAACGCGCTCCATGGCCGGGCCATGCGCGGTGACCTCGCTGCTTTGAAGATAGGTCTTGGCGAGTTCCAGCTGGCGCAGCGGATCCTCGGTGAACTTGTCCAGGACGTCCGCATTTCCCGCCCGCAGCGCGTCGATTGCGTCGGGGCTTAGTCGCTCGTTTATCTGCTGGACGATGTCCTGCTGCTCTGCCTCGGAGAGCGGGCCCTCGACGTCGGCGTTTCGCACAAAGGCCATGACGGTTGGCGCTGTCTCTTCCAGATACCGGCGCTCGGCGTAGTCTTGTCGCGCCTGGTCCTCGATCTCGAAACTGCGTTCGCTGATATAGGCACGCGACGCGCCGAGCGAACGAAGGTGATTGATTTCGTCCTGGACGGCGTGCCCGAATTCATCATCCGGCATCTCCGTGCGATAGCGGGCGAGGGTGCGGAGCTCTTCGGTGATCGGACCCAGATGATCCGAAGGATCCCGCAAGGCGAGGTCCATGTCGCCAGCATGAAGCGTGCGGTCCTGTTCCGATACCGCGTATTGCTGCGGCTTTCGGCCGTCGGTCGTTTGGTCCCAGGCCATCGACGCCAGTTCGGCATGCTGCGGGGATCTCTGCGCATAGGCATCGAACGCGGCGCGGGCCTCTTCCACCTCCACGGCGCCCGCCCGCCGGACGGACGGGTCGTCGGAGAACGGATGATCAAAATCCGTCCGACGGAACTGCGCCACCAGCGCCCTGAACGCCTGCCGCTCCGATGGGGCAAAAATGTTGGACCCGTCCTTCTCGAGATCACCCCTTGGTGCCGCCAACCGCTCGCTGAGCGCTGGCTCAGCGTCGTCCACCTCGTCGATCTCGGTTGGCGCGCGAAGGACGCGTACGTCGGTCAGAACATCGCCCAACCGAACATGCACGGCTTCCAGCCGGTCGAGCGCTTCTTCCAGGTCCGCAGGTTTATCCAGATCGAGGTCGCTTGCTTTGGCAATCCCCTGCAGATCCTGTGCCAGCCACTGGCGTTCCAGTGCGGCATTGCCAGCCCCTTCCCGCAGGCGCGCGGCCACAGCCTCGGCATCGATGCCCGTACCTTGCAAAGCCTCGGCCAGCTTTGGTGCCACCTCTCCATCGTCAAGACGCGCGAGGTGATCTTCACTTGCGTTTGACCTTGCATAGATGCCGTCCCGGGACGGGGCATCGACCAAGGCGGCGGAGCGATCCCCAAGCGGGTTCAAATGCGCGACCGAGGCCAGAACGTCGGTCAGCTTGCGCTCGATCACCGGCCTCTCGGCCGCCGGCGCCCTGTCGATCGCCGCCTCGATCTGGCGAATGTTCTGAGAAAACTCGGTGATCAGCGTGTCGAACGCTGCTTCGTCTTGGGACATGTAGATGGCTCCGTCAGATTGAATCTGACCGCCACTGGCAAGGATGGTGCTGGCCCTCTCGAGCGCTTCGGCCACGTCGTCGAAATTCGAACAGGACGCCTCCGCCGCGAGCCCGCGATAGATCAAAGCGTTGTGCCGGACGGTTTCCAGAGCGGTCGCCAGGTCAGCACCGGTTCTCTGGCGCTCGACTGGGGGACGACCTTCGTCGCGAGCCTTGTAGATTTCATCGATCTCGGCGCGGTAGGTCGTGACGCCGCGATCCAGACGACGCGTTGCCTCAAGCCGGATCCCGTGTCCTCTGGCCGCTTCGACCATCGCCTCGCGAAAGGCGTCGTAGTTGAAGTGATGATCCTTCCCGAGAAAGAACATTTCGCCATCCTTGCTGCGGCGGTTCAGAACGATATGCGCATGTGGATGCGCGCGATCTTGGTGTATTGCAGCAATATAGTCGAATTGCGAGCCCTCACCTTGAAAGAACTTCTCGCAGACCGCCTGGGTGATATCGCGCACCTCTTCACCCCTGGTCCCAACCGGGAATGCCATCAGCAGATGCGACGTATGGCCAAGCTTGGGGCTGTAGCGCTCGTTCCACTGGTTCTCGAACCGCCGCGCCACGCGGTTGATCTCGGCTTCCGAGAGCTGCTTCTTCCCGTCATGGGTGCCGCGGCTGTCGAGGATATGGGTCGACTTCGTCGTGAGATATGTGAGCTGCGCCCGTAGCTGCGCTCCGGTGTGACAGCCCCCTTTCGAGATCGCCTTGAAGATCGCTGGCGAATAGCCGCGCGCGGCCCGAACCATCTGCGCGCCCTTGGAAAGCCCCTGCCAGGATCCCGAAACCCGGCTCCAGCCGCGGTCAAAGAGCGCCGGGTCGATGCCACTGACCCGGTCACTCCGCGCCATTCTCATCCCTCTCGGCGAGGCCCGCCAGGGCAGAGCTGATCTCAAGGTCAAGCAGGCTGCGCCGCGCACGCGACATCTCCTGGACCTGGTCGGCCAGATCGAAGACCAGACCCGCAAGGGCGCGGACGTCACGGTGACTTGAGGCCGGGTAGGACAGTCTCTCGCCCCGCACCTTGGCCTCGTTCAGACGTCGCGCGATCTGGTTCACGTTGTTGCCGACCCGGTTGAGCGCGGCGCCGAGGTTGCGCAACTCGTCACACATCTCGTCGTCGGGCAGGAAGACACCTTCGGCCGCCAGCATCAGGCGGCGCATGGCATCCGAGCGGTGCGCAATCCCGCGCCGCGACAGCGCCGCGTCGAACCGGCGCAGGTCGTCGTCCGAGACCCGGATCCCCACAACCCGCGAACGGCTGCCATTCGCCGTCTGACGCTCACCCCAGTGGTTCACCACGTTGTAGATCGTCTTCAGGCTGACATCGTAGTGCGCGGCCAACGACGCCGCGGAGACGCCGTTCCGGCGGTCCTGGGCGATGATCGATCGCTCGGTCTCTGACAGTCTGCGACGGCGGGGCATTTTGAAGTTAACGTTCCTATTTCTTGCCAACTTCGTACAAGCCCGCCGACTCCCAACGCAAGTGGAGTCGGCCATAAGGGCTTGTACTCAATATAAAAAATCGCCCTGCAGGGGCGATTTCCCGTCCCTTGTCAAATGGATCGCGCTTCGCGCTCATTGCACCACGCGATGCGGTCTCCGCATCGCGCATCGCGTCTTTCGCCCCCCGTCGCTTGCACCCCGCAAGACGGGTTTTGCTGCGTGCTGACCGTCTCGCGTCACCCGCAGAACGCCATACGCGCGGCTGCCTCCCGTCGTCTGGCGCACGCTATCCGTCACCTGCAGTCCGTCCGCAGCACATCGCCGAGGGCATCCCGACATTTGGAGGGTGTGTGGTGCCTCGCGACGAATGCTGAAGGCGCCACGGAAGACGTCGCACGGTCATCGCACAACGCCACCCGCTGCACGCCAAGCGCGGGCCGCATCCCGACTTCTGCTTGACCCCTCCGCCCCATGCGTTTAGCGACATTTTTACATTATCGTTGCGATTCACTATTTTTGCGGAGGATCAGAATGCCGAACGAAAATCTTGTGGTGATCGCAGCGATGGCCCGGAAAGGGGGCAGTGGAAAAACGACGCTTTCGCGCGCCTTGATCAGCGCCGCGATCGCCGCCGGACGCAGAGTGATGTTGATCGACACGGACAGCACGAGGGTGCTCGGGGCCTGGCATGCTCGGGCGGAAGCCGGTGGGCTGAGTTCGCCGCTTCTCTGCTCGGCCACCGTCGAAAGCGTGGCGGGTGTCGAGGATCAGATCGATCAGGTCTACATGGCAGGCACGGCAGACTTCATCTTCATCGATACCGCAGGGGTCGGTGCCGAATGGTCAGACGGCATCGCGGTGCTTGCGGACCACATTGTGACGCCCGTCATGCTGTCGACGTCTGATTTCGATGTCGGCGCACAGACTGCCGATTGGTATGAGAAGCTGAAATCCCGCGTTGACGACCCCTCCAGCCTTCCGCGCCACCACGTCGTCCTGAACATGGTCGACCCGAAAACGACCCGTGCTGACGCCGCCCTAATTGAAGAAGCGCTCACCCGTTTTCCGGTGATTGAGACCGTCATGATGCGGCGGAACACTTACAAGGAGATGGACCAGAAGGGGCTTCTCCACGCCTTGGCGCTGGAAAAGCAAACCGATCCAAACCCTCTGATGCGTCCACATGTACGTCATGTCGTCGAGGCGCTCGAGGAGGCGACGGACATCCTCAACAATATTCTTGCTGCGTGAGGACAGTCGATTGCGCAAGAAGATCCCGACCATCACTAGGCCCGACCCAGCCTACGCCGCCACCCTGCAACAGGGTGACCGCGAGGTTCCCGGGAAGGAGGAAGAGGTACAGGTCACAGCAACAAAGACAGGCACCCCAGTCGCTGACGTTGGCGCTGATCGGCACGAGTCGGAGCGTGCGCCGGAAAGTGCCGTGGCGCCGCACCAAATCACCGAGGAAAGCTCTGACCCGCATACCAGCCTGAGAGCTCCCGTATCGGCACGAGCTTTGAGCCCGACCCGGAAGATCGACATCAGGGTCAACGCACTCGAACGACAGGAAGCAGCGCTGGAAACTTGTGGTGTTGAGCCGGCACATGTGGTGCGTGCCGCCCTGCGCCGTGCAGTCAAAGGCTGGCAACTGTCGCCGGTCTTCGCCCCAGTCGCGGAGGAGCGACGCACTCGAAACACACAGTGGCAGGCCCGGACATCTCTGGCAGTCGATGCGGCCAGCCTGGGCGTCCTCCTCCGGGACCACGACCCCCTCGACGTCTTGAGTAAATGGGCCCTGATCCGCGGCCAAGTGGAACCACGCATTTGGGGCGAGATCGACAAGATCCTGGAAGAAATTTCTGCTCGTGCTGCATCGCCGCATGAGCAGCACACACCGTAAGAGACCTATCTGAAAAGATAACTTGCGTTTCGCCGGTGGATTTTCGCCCACCGGCGGAAGCTCGCCTTGCGGTTGCGGAAAGCGTGGCGCTAATGAGCGTCATAGGGAATTTCAGACCTCATGTCGCGTAGCCCTTAATTGTGAGATGAGAAATCCAACGAAATCAACGGCTGTGCTTTGCCCTTAAATATGAGATTTTGCCTTTTATTCCGATATTTTTACCCTTAAACCTGCGACAGGGTTCACAGACATGTGCGGCAAGTATCGATGGATGATGATGGCGAAGACTCCGTTGCCGTTGGTGCTGAGGAGGCGCGCAGGGCCGCGGTGCTGCGTCCGCTTGTCCAGGCATATCTGAAAGGTACTGGCAGTCTGGAACGTGGCATCAATGACGCCGTTTGGGAGCTTGGTGTCAGCAGGGCGACGGTCTGGCGTTGGATAAAGCGGCTGGTCGAAGATGGTGGACGCACCAGTGCCCTTGCTCCGCGGAAACGGGGTCGTCCAGCCGGTACGGCCTTGATATCTAGCAAGGTCGAAGCGGTGATCGAAGAGCACCTTCGCCGCTATTTCTTGCGCCGGGAGCGTCCGAGCCTCTCGCGCGTCGTGACAGAAATCCGCAGCGCGTGCTGGCAACAAGGCTTGCAGCCGCCGACACGGCGGACGGTTCAGCGTCGCCTGGATGCGATGGATGCCCGCGAAGTTGCGAAGGCACGCGAGGGCGCAAAGGCAGCCCGCCAGAAATTTGCGCCGGTAACAGGTGAGAACAAGGCCAGTGTGCCACTAGAGATCGTCCAAATTGATCATACGCCGGCGGACATCATTCTTGTCGACAGCTTTGAACGCCAACCAATTGGGCGGCCTTGGGTCACGCTGGCGATCGACATCGCAACGCGGATGGTAACCGGATACTACACTTCTCTCGAGGCGCCTTCGCGACTGTCAGTGGCGCTTTGCCTGACACAGGCGGTTGCCCCCAAGGCGGAACTTCTGGCGGAATTGGCGTGCAATATTCCTTGGCCCGCACAGGGCAAACCGCTCAGCCTCCACGTCGACAACGGCCGCGATTTCCGTTCGCGGGCCTTTCGATCGGCATGTGCTGAATGGGGGATAGATCTGGTCTATCGGCCGCCGGGAAGTCCTCACTTCGGAGGTCACATCGAACGTTTGATCGGGACGATGATGGGGGCCGTTCACCTGTTGCCGGGAACAACGCAATCCTCGGTCGCGACCAAGGGCGACTATGATGCGGAAGGCATGGCCACGATGACGTTGAGCGAATTCGATCGTTGGTTTGCTTTGGAAATCTGCCGATACAACAACAGCGTTCATTCAAGTCTTGGCTGCACGCCTATCGCCAAATGGGAGACGCTCTCGGTGGAGATGATGGGCGACATCCCCTTTGAGATGGAAGCCTTTCAGGTGAGCTTCCTGCCGAGCGAACTGCGCAAGGTCAGGCGGGACGGCATCCATCTGTTCCAGATACGGTACTGGTCCGATGCCCTTGCAGGTCACATTGGGCGCGGGGACAAAAAGGTGGTCGTTCGCTACGATCCTCGTGATATCTCAATGATATGGGTTGAATTGGACGATGGCCGATTTGTTGAAGCGCGGTACAGAAACCTGGAAATTCCGCCCGTGTCCCTCTGGGAATATCGCGAAGCCATGAGGAAGGCCCGCGCCCTTGGCAAGTCCGGGTCCAATGAGCTGGTTCTGGCAGAGTTGATCCGACAGCAACGCCAGATCGAGGCTGAAAGCCGGGGCCTGACGAAGGCCGAACGCAGAACCCGTGAACGAAAAGGGGCATTGCAGGGCGCCAACTCGGCCGTTTCGTCAACCGAAGGGCTGCGCCCGATCGACACGGGTGATACATCGCGCCCATTGTTCAAGGTGGAGAGATGGTGAATTGAGGGCAGGGACAACTGAAGAAGACGGTCGGATCGCCCTCATTCAATCAGACATCTGGATCGGCTTTCCACGGGCCGAACAGGTGTTGGACCGCTTGCAGGGTATGATCGAAGCGCCACGGCAAACCCGTATGCCTGGGCTTCTTGTGCATGGTGCCTCCGGGATCGGGAAGACGATGATCGCCCGAAACCTGTCGCGCAAGTACGCACCAGACTACGATCCTGCGTCAGGCATTACCCGCACACCGCTGCTGCTTTTGCAAGCGCCGCCTGCGCCTGACGAACGGCGGTTCTACCTGCACATCCTGGCCGCCGTCGGCGCCCCGGCGACGGCACTGAGCGCCCGCGCTCAAAATGTGGCTTCCCTCGAAGTCCGCGTCATCGCGCTCCTACGCGACCTTGGCCTTCGGATGATCATGATCGACGAGGTTCACAACCTCTTGGCCGGGACCCACCGCGAACAGCGCCGCTTTCTCAATGTTCTGCGGTATCTCAGCAATGAACTCGAAGTATCGCTGGTCTGCCTCGGGGTCAGCGAGGCCGTCGATGCCATCCGTGGTGATATCCAGCTTGCCAGGCGGCTGGACGAACATCACCTGCCAAACTGGCGCGACGATGCCGAGTTCTCGGACATGATCCAGACACTCATCGCGGCAATGCCTCTCGAGAAGAAATCCAATCTGAAGGTCAAGTCGCTCAAGCAGATACTTGCGCTGACCGGTGGGGTGACCTCGCGCATCTTCGCCCTGATCAAGGATCTTTCCATAGACGCCATTGGCACAGGTGAGGAATGCATCACTGATGACGCGATCGCGAAATGGACACCGGTTTGGTCGCGCCATGCAAACTCCCATCGGCGGCTGGAAAAGTCCGGGGTGTGAAGCCGCGCCCGCTGCCGAAAACTGTCACGCCGCTGCCAGACGAGCTGTTGTCAGGTTGGCTATCTCGGCTGGCTGCGACCAACTACTGTGATGACACGGAACTGCTGGCTCATATACAAATCGATTACGTGCATGGCACTGCCTTGGACTTCAGCATCGACGCGGCTACGGCAGAGAAGATTGCCAATGCCGCACGTGTCGACCCAGATGTCGTGCGATCTTTGGCCTTTCCGGCGATGACAGCACGAGAAGCTTCGCTGACGGCTCAGATACCATTCCAGCATTGCATGCAATGCTCCCGAGAGGGCCTTTCGCTCAGGCATTGGAGGCGGGCCTGGGCATTTGACTGCCAATTCTGCGGGACGAGACTTGTGCAGACCCTTGGCAAACCCGGTGAGGAACAAATATCCGGAAAACTGATATACCGAGCGCGCCGCGGGGCAGGGATGCTTGAGTGCGCCGCGCGATCGCGCGGCCCCAAGCAACTTCGGCGCGCAATGCGCGCAGTCACCTTTGCCATGTCACTCAAAACCTTCCGCGGGGATCCGTCGTTCGCTGTCCAGAACCCCAGATCGGAAGTTAGGCTGTTCTGCCTCGCCGCAATCGCCGCCGCTCGATCCCATCCCTTGGCTAAGGCAGCCATCGTCAGCAAAAGCATCGACGACTATGCAAGGGTTGCTCTCTTGCGCGCCTTCGAGACGGAGCCCCGTCTGCTTGCTGCGGTTGATCACATCGCGCAAAGGCGCGCGAGAAGCAAAGGCCCCATGACAGCCGCATCTCACAATTAAGGGCAAAAATTTTCGCCAAACGCGCCCCGTCTCAGATTAAAGGGCAACGCGACACCAAGGACTGTCCGGTTTGATTGCCGCGGATTTCCTCAAGAAACCTTTTAGGCCTCCTCCCTCAGCGCATCTATGACGGGGCATTCGGGCACATCGTCTCCGCTACATTGCGCCACGGTGGACGACAGGACGTGCTCAATGCGCTTGAGATCCGCGATCTTGGCGCGGACTGAAGCGAGATGCGCATTTGCCAGACCCTGCACCTCGCCGCAGGTCTGGGCCCCGCCATCGACCAATGCGAGCAGATCGCGAACCTCGTCGAGCGTGAACCCCAACTCGCGCGCGCGCATGATGAAGCGCAGACGCGCGACATGTCTGTCATCGTAGACGCGATAATTTTTGCTGGAGCGCGGCGGCTCGGGCATGACGCCGATGTTCTCGTAGTAGCGAATAGTTTCGAGATTGCAGCCGGTCAGCTTGGCCAGATCTCCGCGCCTGAGGACCTTCACCGATCTGTGATGATTATTCACACCAAACCCCCTTGAGCCTGTACCAGCTACAGACCCTAGATTGAGATCATCACTGAGGCAAGGATGATTCGAACCATGACTGAAACCACATCCGCCGGCCGCCAGTCGGCAATGGGCGAAACCCCGGCAGCTGACAAAAAGGCATGGGCGACAACCGGGCTCGGCGTACTCGGCGCGCTGGCCATGACCTCCTGTTGCATCCTGCCGCTGGTGCTGGTGAGCTTCGGCGTCACCGGCGTGTTCATCGCCCAGTTGGGCGCGTTCTATCAATATAAGTGGATCACCTTCGCACTGAGTGCCGCTTTCATCGGATACGGCTTTTACAAGGCGTATAGCCCGATCCCGGCCGAAGCCTGCGTTGATGGCACCTGCGCGCGACCGATGAACCGAACACTCATGCGGTCCATTCTCTGGATTGCCAGCGGGATCGTCGCCGTGGCGATGATCTTCCCCTACCTGACCCCCTACATCCTGTCCTACTGAAAGGCGTAACCGATGAAACATCTCTCTCTCGCACTCGCAACTCTCGGCATTCTGGCCGCAATGCCCGCCAGTGCCGAAGAACAGCGCATCAATGTCGGTGTCGCCGAACTGACATGCCCGACCTGCTCGTTCACCGTCGCGGCGGCGATGCGCGGCGTGCCCACGGTCGAAATCGTCGACTTCCAGGAAGGCGAGGAGTTTGGCACGGGCACTTACGTCGTGGCCTTCGACGATCAGGCGGCCAACCCAGACATGATCATCGAGGCGGTTCTGGCCAATGGCTATCCGGCCGAGGTGCTCCAGGCGGGGGAGTCCTGAGCACGGAAGGACGGGTATGGCCATGGATGACAAACATTTGGGCGGGCTTCTGGCCTTCATCATTGCCGCGCCGATCATGGTGATCTGCTGCGGCGGCGGTGGCGTCATCCTAGCCACCATTCTCGGCGGGATTGGCGGGTGGTTGATGGGGCTCGGCGGAATAGCCGCTGTCGTCGCGGCAATTGGCGCGGCGCTGGTTGTTCGCGAGATCAGGCGCAGGGGATCAGCAGGTGTCGATGGCGCACCGGATGAGACTTGCACCAAAACCCGGGCCGCCGGTGAGAGTATCCACCGCCCGGCCGATTTCGCGGCCGAGTAGAGCAACGCACCGGCACAGGTCTTTGGGCTGTTCGGGTCGATCCCGGATCCGGTGGCACCACGCAATTGATGCACCAGACATGAGGAAACAAATTACGATGCCTTCAGACGACACATCTTCGAACGGCCTTTTGAAAGTGGGCATCATCGGCACCATCATTGTGGCGCTCTGCTGCTTTACGCCCATTTTGGTGATCCTCTTCGGCGCGGTCGGCCTGGCCGCCGTCGTCGGATATCTCGACCTCGTGCTGTTTCCGGCACTGGGCATCTTTATCCTGCTGACCATTTACGCGCTCTGGCGCAAGAACGCGCGCGGCTCGGCGTCCTGAGGGAAACTGGGCTGACATCCATCCAAATAGCGCCTCAGACAAAGCATTGAAGAGAAAAACCTTATGACGAAGAGCTACGACCTTATCGTGATCGGCGGTGGAACCGGTGGCAATGGCGTCGCCCGGATGGCGGCGAATGCCGGCTGGAGCGTCGCCAGCATCGACAGCGAGCCCCATGGCGGCACCTGCGCCCTGCGCGGTTGCGATCCCAAGAAGATGCTGATCGCCGTCACCGAGGGCGTCGAGTGGGCGGAAAACATGAAGGGCAAGGGGCTGGAGGCGCAGCCTTCGGTCAACTGGTCCGACATGATCGCCTTCAAGCGCAGCTTCACCGACGCGATGCCACCGCGCATCGAGGCCGGGCTGGAAAAGGCCGGGATCGACGTCTTGCACGGAGAGGTACGGTTTACCGGCCCCGATGCGATCGAGTTGAACGGCGAGACCCTGAGGGCGAAGCATTTCCACATCGCCACCGGTGCCCGACCGATGACGCTGAACATCCCGGGCGAGGAGTATCTCGCCACCTCGACCGATTTCCTGGAACTGCCCGAGCGTCCCGACCGCATCGCCTTTGTCGGCGGCGGGTTCATCGCGATGGAATTCGCCCATGTGGCCAAGCGCGCGGGCGCGCGCGAGGTGACCGTGCTGGAGATGATGGACCGCCCCCTGGGCAACTTTGATCCCGATCTGGTCGCGATGCTGGTCGAGGCGACCGCAGAGCTGGGCGTCGATCTGCGCACCAAAGCGAAGGTGGCGAAGATCGAGAAACAGGGCGACGAAGTCGTGGTCACCGTGGAACGTCACGACGGCACCGAAACGATCACTTGCGATCTGGTGGTGCATGGCACCGGCCGCGTGCCCAACATAGACGGGCTGAACCTCGAGGCCGCTGGAGTCGAATACTCACGCCGTGGCATCAAGGTGAGCGACGCGATGCGCGCCACCAACCCGGCCATTTTCGCGGCCGGCGACTGCGCTGATAGCGGGTTGAATCTGACCCCGGTCTCGGCGGCAGAGGGACGCATCGCGGGGAAGAACATTCTGGGCGGCAAGGACGCGCGGGAGATCAAGTATCCGCCGATCCCGTCAGTGGTCTTCACCCTGCCCATGGTTGCTACCGTGGGCTTGTCGGAAGCGGCGGCCAGGGAGCAGGGGCTGAAGTTCGATGTGCATTTCGAGAAGACGGAGGGCTGGTATTCGTCGCTGCGCGTCGGCGCGAAACACACCGGATTCAAGGTTCTTGTCGAACGGGGCAGCGGGCAAATACTCGGCGCGCACCTGATCGGACCAGGAGCCGAGGAGCAGATCAATCTTTTCGCCATGGCCATGGGTGCCGGGCAGACCGCAAATCAGATCAAGGCGATGATTTTCGCTTATCCCAGTTACGCCTCCGACATCGGGTCGATGGTGTGAATTGAAATTTGACCGCCGCCAAGATGGTGGCGCCCGGTTCAAGTAAAGGAAATGAAAATGGATCAAACCGTCAAGGAACATGATTGCTGCTCTTCGAAGGATGTCGGCGCCGACAGTTATGACCTGATCGTCGTCGGTGCGGGCTCTGCCGGGTTCTCGGCTTCGATCACTGCAGCTGAAGCCGGAAAGCGGGTGGCGCTTGTCGGGCACGGCACCATCGGCGGCACCTGCGTGAACGTCGGCTGCGTTCCGTCCAAGGCGATGATCCGCGCCGCAGAGGCGGCCCATGGTGGCGCGTCCGCTGCCCGGTTCCCGGGCATTGCGTCCTGCGAACATGCGGTGGATTGGCCAGCCGTTGTGAAAGGCACGACCGATCTGGTCGCGGAGATGCGGCACAAGAAATATATCGACCTGCTGCCCGCCTATGAGAACGTCACCTATATCGAGGACGGCCCGGCGCGATTGGTCGAGGGTGGCGTCGCTGTCGGCGGGCGGGTGATATCCGCCCCGCGCATCCTGATCGCCACCGGCTCGCGCCCCCATCAACCTGCCATCAAAGGCATCGACACCGTGGAGACCCTCGATTCCACCGGTCTGCTGACTCTGCCCGACCGGCCCGAAAGCATCATTGTGCTGGGCGGCGGCTATATCGGCTGCGAGTTGGCGCAGATGGCCTCAAGGCTGGGGGTGAAAGTCACGCTTGTGACCCGCTCGCGCCTTCTGCCCGGCGCCGAGCCGGAGGTGGCCCAGGCGCTGACGCAAGCGCTGAAGACCGAAGGCATCGCGGTCGAGACCGGTCTTGCTTACGTCTCGGCCGCGAAAGCTGCGGGCGGCGTCATTCTGACTGTCGAACGCGATGGAAAGACCGAGGTTTTGTCCGCCGAACGGCTGGTTGTGACCACCGGACGGGTGGCCAATTCCGAGAACCTCGGGTTGGAAGACCTCGGGATAGAGACCGACGCGCGCGGCTCGATCAAGGTCGGTCCTGACATGGCCACGACGCGGGCCGGCGTCTGGGCGGCGGGCGATGTCACCGACCGTGACCAGTTCGTCTACATGGCCGCCTACGGTGCCAAGGTGGCAATCAACAATGCCCTTGGACTGGAGCCAATGCGCTATGAGAATGCGGCGATGCCATGGGTCGTGTTCACCGACCCGCAAGTGGCCGGTGTCGGCGTTTCAGAGGCTGGGGCCAAGGCGGCGGGGCACGAGGTCAAGATCAGCGTGATCACGCTCGACAACGTCCCGCGCGCCGCCGCGGCCCGCAACACCCGCGGCGTGATCAAGCTGGTGGCCGACGCCAAGACCGACCGCCTGCTGGGCGGCCAGATCGTGGCGCCCGAAGGCTCGGACACGATCCAGACGCTGGCAATGGCGCTCAAGTTCGGCATGACCTCCAAGGCCCTCGGCGAAACGATTTTCCCATATCTGACCACGGTTGAAGGGCTGAAACTTGCGGCCCAGACTTTCGACAAGGATGTGGCCAAACTCAGCTGCTGCGCGGGGTAATGCCATGGTGCTGAAGGAAAGGACCGATCTTCTGTCGACACTTCCCGGTGCGTTGATCGCGTCGCGTAGCCCTTAATTGGGCTCTGCCTCACTTTGTGTGGCGCAACTATCCTGAAACTGGAAAATTCAGGAGGGATAGTTGTGAGTTCGAAGAAGCACTGGTCGCCGGGCAGCGATGTTGCAGTTCAAAGCGTTGAACGAAGTGAATCCGGCGGGTGGATTGTATCTGGTCCGCCCTGAACAATTCGCTCAGACGGCGACAGCTCGGTTTCCGTGAGGGTGTCCCGCTGCGAACGCGCTGAGAATGGTGCGGATTAAGAGCGCCAAAAGCGCCCTGAGGTGGGCGAGGATCTTACGGATGTTGTGGCCGCAGGCGCAGAGGACGGCGAAGAGCGCGTCGCCGGTGGTGCCCATGAGCGGACAGCGCGTCAGCCGCCCGTCGGTTTTCATGTGGCCGATCTCCGGCTCGATGGCGCTGCGGCGACGCAGGAGCTTGGTCAGTGTTGGCGTCATCCCTTTCCGAGTGCCGCTGATCAGCACCCGCGTCGTCTCGACGCCGTGCCCGCGGTAGCCGCGGTCGACGAGCGCGAGAGCCGGGCGGTGGTCGGTCAACACCTCGACTTGCTCGAGGGCCTCGGCGAGGGTGTGGCCGTCATAGGGGTTGCCGGGCAGCGCCCGCATGCCGACGATGAAGCCCTCGTCGATGGTGGCGGCGACAGTGACCTTGGTCCCGAACTCGTAGCGCACCCTCGCCTTGCCCTTGGAGATGCAGTCTACCTCCGGCTCGTGCAGGCTGAAGATCTTGCCCTTGTCCTTCGGCTGCTGGCGCAGCAGCCGCGAAGTCAGAACCAGCATGTCGAGAATACGCTCCCGTAGCGGGCCTGCCGGCACGCTGTCGAGCTGGCGGCGCAGGTCACGCATGACGCGGCCCGTGTAGCCTTTCAGCGTCCGCAGCGCCTTGCGCATCCGCTTGAACTGGCGAGCGTGGGCATAACGTCCGACCTTGATCGCCAGGCGCGGCGCCAGGCGCGCGTAGCTCTGGCGAAGCTCGATGCCGGCCTCGGCAGACAGCGCCACCAGCTTCTGCCGCGCCGTCTCGTAGAGCCGGGCGTCGGTCGGATGCGCAATGTTCTTCTCCATGACCGTCGTGTCGACCGACACCCGCTCCAAGCTCTTCTCCTCAACCGTTCCTGAGGCGCGGCCAGCCTCGATGGTCTTGGTCAGCAGCCATTCGACGCCCTCTTCACCGATGCGCTTGCGCCAGCGGGTGAGTGAGGACGGGTCGATCGGCGGGCGGTGCTGGAAAAAGATCTCGCCGCAGAAGTGCTGGTAATACGGGTTCTCTACCCAGCGGGCGACGACAGCCTCGTCCGACAGGTCGAAGGCGTGCTGGAGATAGAGAAGCCCTGCGATGAGCCGCGGCGGCGTTGCTGGCCTTCCCACGGAGGAGGGGAAAAACCCGGCCCACTCCCGCTCGAAGAACTCCCAGTCGATCAGCTCCGCCAGTTTCGCCAGTTCGTGGCGCAGATCGATCATGTCGGTCAGGCGGGGACGCAGGAGGTCGTCCTGCTCTTCAGCGCGGGGACGAGGCTTCATCACGGCTCCGGAAATCGCAAGGTTTCAAGACGCAGCTTACGAAAGCCTGCGATTCCACGCCATCAATTTCATCAGATCAGCAAGCAAAGTCAGGTGCTTGGGAGTTGTTCAGGGCGAACTATCTGGCGTCTTGGCACCCAACGGCATTTGCCCAGACTGTGGATTGCATTCACGCCGACGTCATGGCTGGCGGCGTCGGTGGCTGCAGGATTATCCCGCGCATGGAGACGCGGTAACGGTTGATCTCGCAGTTTGCCGTTGGCGATGTTTGGCGCCTGCTTGCCCGCGCCGGACTTTCTCGGACCAGATCAGCTCGATTGCGCGTCCATTTGCACGTCGTACTTCGCGTGTAGGGGAGATTGTCGGCCATCTTGGGCATGCGACAGGCGGACGGCCTGCGGAGCGGTTGTTGCATCGTTTGGGCCTTGGGGTCAGCGATGACACGGTGCTCAGGCAGCTGAAAAGGTGTGCTCAAGGCACCACCGAGGCGCCGACAATCATCGGGATCGACGATTGGAGCTGGCGGAAATCGCAAACCTACGGCACGATCATCGTGGATCTGGAGCGTCGCGTGGTCATCGACATCCTCGAGGATCGAGATGTCGTCACCTGCACCAACTGACTAAAGCGACACCCCGAGGTGGAAGTGATCAGCAGAGATCGGTGCGGTCTCTACGCCAAGGCTGCCCGGCAAGGGGCACCGCAGGCAAAGCAGGTCGCCGACCGGTTCCATATCGTGCAAAACCTGCGGCAGGCCATTGAGGAACAGATGAACCTTCACGGCCGTGCCACCGGCAGGGCGCTGCTGTCCGACGCCGACAACATCACCGCAGCCGGAAGCCTTCTGAAGTCCCGCCTTGCGCACAGGACGTCCCGGGAAGAGATTTTCACCACCATCCATGCGCTCCGAAATCAGGGACTTTCCTGCAGCGAGATCGGGCGGCGAACAGGGTTTCCGCGTCGCAGCATCGCGAAATGGCTGCAGTTCGAAACACCACCGGACCGCAGGCGGGCCGCTTTGAAGCCGAGTTCGCCATGGTATTTTGAAGAGTTCCTGAGCCAAAGCTGGAAGGAGGGCATTCGAACTGGCAGCGCCCTTTTCAGTCTGATCCAAGAGCGTGGTTACGAGGGGAGCCAGTCGCATTTGCAGCGGCTGCTGGCGGGTTGGCGCAGAGCCGAACAGCAAGCGAGCGATCCCAAGGTAGAACACAAGATCCTGGAGCCGGTTCGGGACCCGGAAACGGGGCACGCGATCTCCCCGGTCATCGCGGCCGCGCTGTGCATCAAACCGCGCGGCAAGCTCACCTCGGATCAGGCGCGTAAAGTCGATGCGCTCAAGACCCGCTCTCCCGCCTTCGTATCGATGCGCAGCCTCGCCATGCGGTTCAATGGTATCCTGCGCGGCCGCGTGGCAGACCCGCTCCCTGCATGGATCGACGACGCGATCGAAACCGACCTGGCGCCCATCGTGCGCTTTGCCCGCACAGTGAACCGGGACTACGAAGCCGTCAAAAACGCCATCGAGATGCCCTGGAGCAACGGCCAAGCAGAAGGTCAGATCAATCGCCTGAAGACCCTCAAACGCGCCATGTACGGCCGAGCCGGTCCAGAATTGTTGCGGGCGAGAATGCTACCGTTCCACCACACAGATTGAGGCAGAGCCGATTAAAGGGCAACGCGACACCAGGTGAATCGGATTCCCGAGCCGCATCGCGCCCATCCAGATCACCAGAAGCGCCATACCGAGAAGAAAGCCGCCATTCACCAGTGCCCCGATGATCTCGGCGCGGTACCAGCCGAAACTCCGCGCCGAATCCGCCGGGCGGCGCGCAATGCGCTGCGCGATGATGGCCACCAGAACGCCGCCAACCGCCGACAGGGTGTGAAACGCATCCGACAGGACGGCAATCGAGCCAGTCCAGAGCCCGACGGCCAGTTCAATCACGAAGTAGACGCCGGTGAGCCAGGCCGAAATCACAAGGGCCTTGCCGGAACTCGGCATATGCCCGGCGTGGGAATGACTGGCCATATCAGCTCTCCTTCCGTTTCGTACCGGTCTTTCGCGTCGCGGCGAAGAGAACCGACAGGCCGGTAAAGCCACCCAGCGCAAGTGCGGTCCATGTGGCAGTGCGGGCATCGCCGTTCATCGCCTGGCTGCCCATGTGAGCGAGCAAGAAACTCGCTGGAATAATCCCGGCCATCGTGGCCAGCGCGAACCTCCAAAGATGCAGCTTGCTCAGACCTGCGGCGTAACTGATCATATCGAAGGACAGAAACGGCAGCAGGCGACTGCCGAAGACCAGGAAGGTCAGAGTGTTCTGGGACCCGAACAGGCCTGCGTTAATCTTCTGACCGAGATGACGCTCAACGAAGGGACGACCCAAGCCGCGGGCCAGACCAAAGGCGGCAAGCGCACCGAGTTCCGCACCTAGAACGACGAAGAGCGTCCCGTACGTGTGTCCATAAGCCGCTCCGGCGGCGAGTGCGATTGGCGCCGAGGGCAGGGGGCTTGCGACAATAGCGATTGTCATGAGCGCCACGATGACAATTGGTCCGGCAAGACCTGCCGCCTCGATCCAGCGGTCAATTTCCGCGCGATCCGGCAGGCGAATGTCAACGCCAAGGACGTCCGGGAAGGCCAATGCGACGACTCCCATCAGGAACACCGCCATAAGAAGGATGCGCATCATCATGGATCAAAACACGGCATAGAGCAGAACGAAGAACGTCGCTGCCAAAAGGTCAAAGGCCACGCAGAATGGAATATACCAGTTCGGAATCCGGGCGAGACGATAAGAATTGTGGTGTGACATGTCCCAAAGGGCGTGAAGGGCCAAGCCCAAGGGGAGGAAGGCCCACTGCCATATCAGCCCCAGGAACGCTGCTAAGCCGAACAAAAGGGCGACCGCGAGCTCTGCCCAGAACACGCGCGCTCTGCCGTCCGCAGCGCCAAAGCCGATATAGGCACCGCCAATCAAAGCAAGCGTGATCGAAGCAAGAGCTATCGAGCTTTGCTCATCCAAAAAAAGGTGAGCCGGCAATGTGAGAACGACAAGCAACACGCCAACCCATACGGGAGATTTCAAGATATCCCCGTGTCGATGGTGCGATACGTGATCGCCTGTCTTTTCGAAAATCTGTGCCATGGCTTTGTACCTAGGGATTCCAGCAACTGGAAGGTCAAGGGCTATTCATCCACGCGCGCAACGCAGCGCTCACTCAACCGTTCCACGGTGAGGTCAAAGGACCGATATCAGGACGTATTTGACGCTGACGCCAAGCTCATGTCCGACGCGCGTGGCGATTTTCAGTCATCTTTCGCCTTCTGCCAGACTTGCTGGCAGGCTGAGTAAAGAAACGTCGCTGACCAGGTCAGCAACATGAAGCCCAAAAGCGATTGCAGCATCAGCAATAGTCGAAAGGGTCCGACCACCTCTATGGACGAATAGCCAAGGGTCGAGAACGAGATGCCCGTAACATAGAGAACATCCTGAAACATCGGAGGGCTGTTGCTGAACGATTGCGGCAGAACGCTTGCCACCACCATCGTGTTGAACACGGCGAGCGTCACAAGTTCCAAGACATGCAGCAACAGCAACGTGGAAAACGTCAGGATGATCCGAAAGCCGGAGCCATCCGACCGCTGCGGGGAAAACTTCAGAATGCCCGACAACGCATAATGATGGACAATTCCCATCACGATCGCCGCGCATATTCCGACAAACATAGCCATCAACTCGGTCATACACCCAAACCCGTCTTCCTGTTCAAACAGGTCAATTTGACCATACATCAGGCTTTTAGCACAACGGGACCAATTGATTCTTCACTGGTCAGGCCAACGCGGGGGGCAACCCGTTCAGGGCGACATCCACCGGAACGGTCGGCAAGTTCGATGCGATCCAGCCAGGCCCTTCGCCTGATCCCAACATCCCTTCCGAGATATCGGCGTAGCCCGAATAACCAGCTTGTCTCAACGCTCGAAGCAGCGATGCGGAGCGTCCGCCAGTGGCGCAGATCAGTCCAACAGTGCGATCACCGCTCAGTTCCTTGGCCCTGAACAATCGGTCCGGAAAACCGGACGCGTGCATGCTTATCGGCCATACACCAGCACCTACGCCGGTTTCTTGCCACTCTTTGTGCGTTCTGACATCGATGATCCGCGCCGTATCCGATAGAAGCGCGTCAAAGGCATTCTCTGCCGACCAGACAGATCGGCTCTGCGCCAACAGCGGTGACGCCGCGACGGTCAGCACCGTCATATGAGCACCCAGAACGAAACGGCGCCGGTTCAAATCAAGAGCCATATTCGAAAACCTCATCCTTTGATCGGTTGCGATCCCAAAGGTCACATAACATACGCGCGACGCTACCCGGGAGCACGACACGGTGCAGGCACAGATTTGTATCCATCTGTAGCAAGGGACTGACCTGATACAAACGGCTACAATTCTGCCCATGAAACAGAATGCAACGATGATCTAGGAAGGACGCCATGGGACCGCCACCTCATATCCTTATCGTGGACGACCACGCTCAGATACGCGAAAGCGTCGCGCGCTTCCTGGAGAAGAACGGAATGCGCACGACCGTCGCCAGGGATGCCGTGGAGATGGATGCCAAGCTGGCCACTGGTCACTTCGACCTCCTCGTGCTCGATGTCATGATGCCGGGCGAGGACGGTTTGTCGGTTTGCCGCAGACTTGCGCCAGAGGGTGATCTTCCGATCATCATGCTGACGGCGCTTGGTGAGGAAACGGATCGGATCGTGGGTCTGGAAATCGGTGCGGACGATTATCTCGCCAAGCCGTTCAATCCACGAGAACTGCTCGCCCGCATCAAGTCGGTTCTTCGGAGAAGCAACCGCGACGAACCTGTGGCCGGAAGCCTCGCTGGGAGGAAAGTCTCTTTTGCGCACTGGATACTGGATACCGACCGGCAGGTGCTGATTGACGAGTCCACCACCGAGACCCCATTGACGACCTCCGAGTTCAAATTGCTGGCGGTCCTGCTGGAACGCGCGAGGATGGTGCTCAGCCGTGACCAGTTGCTTGACCTGACCGCTGGTCGGACGGCAGGCCCGATGGATCGCACCATCGACAATCAGATCAGCCGTCTCCGCCGCAAAATCGAGCCGGATGTACTTAGGCCCAGTGTCATCAAAACGGTGCGGAACGGCGGATACTGTCTGGCTGCCGATGTCGAGGATGCGCCGTGATGCGCCGTGCGATGAGATCTCTGAGCGGCCAATTGATCCTGCTTGTGGTCGCGGCACTTGTCGTGGCCCAGGTGATCAGCCTGTTCCTGTTCGCCGACGAGCGCAGCCTTGCGATCCGTGCAGCTTTAGGATTCGAGGCCGCGGGTCGCGCAGCGAATGTCGCGCGGTTGATCGAAGAGGCCCCGCTGGATCTGCAGGACTCGATCCTTCGCGCGGCAAATTCGCCTCTGATCCGGTTCGATCTGTCGGACGCTCCGATCGTGGATCACACCGGTCATTCGGACGGCGGCATCGTGGAAGCGCGCATACGCGCCCTGATGGATGACAGCTACAGCCGGGATATTCGCGTTGAATTGCACGAGGTCGAGGGCGAGTTGCGGCCTCTTCCCAATCTCTCGGACGAGATGACAGAAATGCATCTCGCGATGATGCGCGGAGAGTTGACAGCGGTTGAAATGAACCTGTCCATCGCCATCAAGGGAGCGCGTTGGCTGAATGTCGGAACGCGGTTCGAGCGACCGCCGATCCAATGGCCTTTCTATTCGATGCTGACCTTCGGGATTTCCGCCGGACTGCTTCTGGTGGCGATCTTCTGGTTTGTAATGACGCGCCTGACGCGTCCTTTGCGGCACCTGTCGAAGGCCGCGGACCATCTTGGCCGGGGCGAAGATGTGGGCGAATTGGCGGTCACAGGGCCGACCGAGGTCAGAGATCTGACCGTCGCATTCAACCGCATGCAACGACGGCTGACCCGGTTTGTCAGTGATCGTACACGTATGCTCGCAGCCCTTGGCCACGATTTACGCTCGCCGTTGACTGCCATGCGTGTCCGCGCGGAGCTGGTTGACGAAGAAGAGACGCGGGACAGCCTCATCGCATCGGTCGAAGAGATGCAGAGTATGGTCGAAGCGACGCTCACCTTTGCACGCGGCCTTACCGGATCCGAAGGTGCCGAAGTGGTCGATCTGCGCAATTTTCTGGACAGCTTGTGCAGCGATATGGCGGCACACTGCACCTTTGCCCCGAGTGATGATGTTGCCGTGCGGCTTCGACCCAACGCGTTCCGAAGGGCACTGAGGAACTTGCTTGAGAACGCCGTTCGCTACGGTGGTGCCGCAAAAGTCAGCTGGGCGACCCACGGTTCGAACCTCGTACTCAACATCGATGACAATGGGCCCGGCATTCCCGTCGACCAGTTGGAAAAGGTCTTCGATCCGTTCTATCGCCTCGAGCAATCGAGGTCTCTGGAAACGGGCGGTTATGGGCTTGGGCTCTCAATCGCGAGGACAATCGTCCAATCCCATGGCGGCGATATCCAGCTGGTCAATCAGAACAGCGCGGGTTTGCGCGCTGTTGTCACCATCCCGTTGGATGAAACCGAACTGATCGAAGGAGAAACAGATGAAACTGAACGCGTTGATCCTGCCGTTGCTGGCCAGCTTGCCCGCCAGCATGGCGCAGGCTGATGGACCAGGCTCCTGGACGGGGCACATGTGGGGCAGTGGCTATGGCTTTATGGGCGGCTTCATGATGCTCGCCTTCTGGGGTGCGCTGATCGCATTGGTGGTGTTTCTGGTGTTCAGGCTGCGGGACAATGGCACCCGTCCCCCGGACTCGGACGCGCAGGAAGCGCTCAGGCGCCGCTTTGCAAATGGGGAAATCGACGAAGAAGAGTTCCGTCGCCGCAAAGCAACGCTCGACGAATAGACCCCGCCGCGGACGCCAAAGCCGTCCGACGCGACGCCCACCGACGCTGAATAGGAAAGAACGCCATGGTCCCGGAAATTGGTCACTTCGCACTGGCCCTCGCACTGGCGCTTGCGCTTGTTCAGAGTGTTCTACCGATTGCAGGTGCGTCGCGTAGAAATGCCGTCTGGATGAAATCCGCCCAGGCGACGGCAATAGGACAAGTGCTGTTTGTGGCCATCGCCTTCGCAGCGCTGATGCAGGCTTTCATCGTCAGCGATTTTACCGTCAGGAACGTCGTCGAGAACTCCCATTCGCTCAAGCCAATGCTCTACAAGGTGGCCGGGACCTGGGGCAGCCATGAGGGTTCGCTGCTGCTCTGGATCCTGATACTCGCGGTGTTCGGCGCGGGCGTCGCCTGGTTCGGATCGAACATCCCCGCCGAGACCAAGGCGCGCACCTTGTCGGTGCAGGCGTGGATCAGCGTCGGCTTCCTGTCCTTCCTGCTGCTGACGTCGAACCCCTTCGAGCGGGTGTTTCCGCCGCCGCTCGACGGCAATGACCTCAACCCGTTGCTTCAGGACATGGGTCTCGCCATGCACCCGCCGCTCTTGTATTTCGGGTATGTCGGCTTCTCCATCGTGTTTTCCTTTGCCGTTGCGGCTCTTCTGGAAGGGCGCGTCGATCCGGCCTGGGCCAGATGGGTCCGCCCGTGGACATTGGCCGCGTGGGTCAGCCTTACGGCAGGTATCGCTCTTGGATCGTGGTGGGCCTATTATGAACTGGGCTGGGGCGGCTGGTGGTTCTGGGACCCGGTCGAGAACGTGAGCTTCATGCCCTGGCTTCTGGGCACGGCGCTGCTGCATTCCGCCATCGTCACCGAAAAGCGCGACGCGTTCAAAAGCTGGACCATCCTACTTGCCATCCTGACTTTCTCGCTTTCGCTGCTCGGGACGTTCATCGTCCGGTCAGGCCTGCTTACATCCGTGCATGCCTTCGCCGTCGATCCAGAGCGCGGGCTTTACATTCTGGGTCTGCTGGCCGTGTCCATCGGTGGGTCGCTGGCGCTCTACGCCTGGCGGGCGCCCGAAATGGAGCCGGGTGGTCTGTTTCGCCCGATCAGCCGCGAGGCCGGGCTGCTCGTGAACAACCTCATTCTGGCCGCCGCTACGGGAACGGTCCTGTTCGGGACGCTTTATCCGCTGATCCTCGAGGCTATCACGGGGGACAAGATCTCGGTGGGTCCACCTTTCTTCAATGCGGCTTTCATTCCGATGATGCTGGCGCTGGTCGTGTTCATGGGTCTTGGTCCATTCCTGTCGTGGAAGCGGGCTGATATCGCCGGGTTGCTCGATCGCATTCGGTTCGTGGTCGTTCTGGCGTTCATCGCAGTTTTGGCCGCATGGTATCTTCTGAACGGTGGGCCGATCATGGCCTATCTTGCCATCCTTGGCGCAGCGTGGCTGCTTTTTGCAACCCTACGGGAATGGGCGCTGCGCATCCGCCTGTTCGAGGTTCCCCTTGCAGAGAGCGCGAGACGCGCGCGCAATCTGCCACGCGCCTCTCACGGTATGACACTCGCCCATGCCGGCGTCGCTGTGTTGATGATGGGGATGATCGGCTCGACCGGATGGAAGAGTGAGGAGATCGTCTTTGCCGCCCCCGGGACCGAAGTCACGATCGCGGGGTTCGACATCACCTTCGAAGGGGCCACACAGGTTCAAGGGCCGAACTACATCGCGGATCGCGGCACCCTTGTGGTCCGTCGGGATGGCGAGCTGGTCACGACGCTTTTCCCAGAACGCCGGTATTACCCGGTCGCGGAAAGCCAGACGACGGAGTCGGCCATCCGCTCTACATTGGCGGGTGATCTCTATACGTCGATTGCAACGCCAGCCTCCGATCAAGTGAACAACGCCGGAGCATGGACCCTTCGGATCCTCTATGAACCGCTCGTCAACCTGATCTGGATCGGCTCGATCCTGCTGGTGATCGGTGGCTGTTTGTCCTTGTCGGATCGCCGTTTGAGGGTCGGGGCGCCGCGCCGCGCCAAACAGCCAGCCAGCGATGCTGTTCCTGCCGAGTAGGAGAGAAGATGAAACGTCTCATTGCCGGGCTGCCGTTTATTGCGGCGGTCATATTCGGGGGTTTTTTTCTCTGGGGGCTCAATCCCGACCGGGATCCCAACGAGATCCCTTCCGTCCTGATCTCGCAACCGGCCCCGGCGTTCGACCTCGATCCCGTGCCGGGGTTGGAGACACCCGGCCTGGCCCGAAGCGATCTTGTAGGCAACGAACGACCGGTCGTGGTCAATGTCTTTGCGTCCTGGTGCGTGCCCTGCCGCGCGGAACATGCCGTGTTGACACGCTTTGTCGAACGCGAGGGCATGCGGTTGTTCGGCATCAACTACAAAGACAAACCAGAAGATGCCGTGAAGTGGCTCAATGACCTCGGCAATCCCTACGAACGGATCGGGTCCGACCTTTCAGGCCGGACAGGGATCGAATGGGGCCTTTCAGGCGTGCCGGAAACCTTCATCGTCGATGGCGATGGTACTGTTCTGTTTCGCTATGTCGGGCCGGTCGTGGGTCCGGACGCCGTCGAACGGTTCACGCAAGCCCTGAAGCAGGCAGGCGCACTGCCAAAGGGAGCAGCATCATGAGACAGTTGATTTTCGCGTTTTGCATCGGGCTCTTTCCCTTTGCCGCCAATGCGGTCGAACCAGACGAAATGCTGACCGACCCGGTATTGGAACAGCGTGCGCGGGAGATTTCCAAGGATCTACGATGCGTCGTCTGTCAGAACCAGGACATCGACAGTTCGAACGCGGGTGTGGCGCGGGACTTGCGTCTGCTCGTACGCGAGCGCCTGGTCGTTGGAGACAGCGACGCGGAGGTGATCGAATACATACGGGCGCGGTACGGGGATTACGTGCTGCTGAAACCGCCTCTGGAGCCTGCGACCTACGCGCTTTGGTTCGCTCCGATCGCTTTCGTTCTGATCGGGGTTTTCGTTGGTGGCGGGCTACTGATGAGTCGGCGAAAGCAAGAGGCATTTGAAGACTTGGGCTCGGAGGATGAGAACACCGTGTCCGAAATTCTCAGGCAAAACGAAGCGAGGGATGCGTCATGATCTGGGGTATTTTCGTTCTTTTGACGCTGGTCGCAATCGGAATTGTCCTCTACCCGCTGCTGCTGTCCAAATCGAACACTCTCACCAGAGGGGATGCGGTACCGGCGATCCTCGCCGATCAGATGCGGGAAATCCAACGAGACATGGACCGCGGTTTGATTTCTGAACAGGAAGCTCAAGCGGCCAGACTCGAGATCAAGAAACGGATCCTCGCGACGACCCGCAATTCGGAAGAAAAAGCCGGATCATCCCGTAATGGTGGCAGAGTCACTCTCGTTGTCGCGGCGGTCCTCGCGCCGGTTATTGCCGCGGGCTACTATCTGACGATGGGATCGCCGGAGGTTCCTTCAATGGCCTTCGCTGCCCGTGCAGAGGAGCGGGCACAGACTGATGAAGTGACGGCGCTGGCAATACAACTTCGCGAAAGGCTTGTATCCGATCCGACCGGCGGCCCTAGCGAAGGGTGGATGCTGTTGGGCCAGACCTATCAGCGCATGGGCAGAGCAGCCGATGCCGTCGAAGCCTTCGAAGTCGTTGCCGAACGGGAGGATGCCACCTCCGCGACATTCTCCATGCTGGCAGAGGCTGTCGCGGTTGCCAATGACGGCGTTGTTATTCCACGGGCGAAATTGGCCATTGATCGCGCTTTGGACCTTGACCCATCCAATCCTGCGGCAACCTACTTCGAGTCTCTGTATTACTTTCAGCAAGAAGAGACGCGTAAGGCCTACGATCTGCTTGTTTCACGACTGAATCAGGAAGAGGCTTACGTTCCCTGGATGGAGACCTATGCAGCGCAGATCAACCGGATTGCAGCGGCAGCTGACCTTCCGGTCGTCAATCTACCCAGCGGGCCGACGTCGCAACCAGGCCCGAGTGCCGCAGATGTCGCGGCGGCGTCGGAGATGAATGACGCGGATCGCGCGGAGTTCATCCGATCGATGGTCTCGCGGCTGGCCGAGCGTCTTGAGGATGAACCGGACGATCTGGATGGTTGGATGCGGCTGGCAAATGCCTATACCGTCCTTCAGGAGCCCGATCGCGCCGTTGAGGCCTACCGCAAGGCTGAAGCGCTGTTGGAGCAGCAGCCCGCCAGTGATCCTCGGCGTGCGGCGGTCCGTGCCGCGCTTGAGCGGCTCGGCGGCTGACTACTGCTCGGTGTCCCGGTCGAGCAGGTCACTCCTGTCCGGCAACCTTTGCGGAAACATCCCGACCACTGGCTTGCGCCAAGGCGTTCATCACGTCCTCGGTTTTTAGCAATTCGGACAGCACAATGCCGTTCGGTGCCGATGGTCCGTAGACGGCATTGAAGGGGATGCCGTATCTGCCGAAACTCTCAAGGTAGCGGGAAATGCGCGTGTCCGGGCGTGTCCAATCTGCCTGCATCGCCGTGACTCCAGGCGCTTCAAGCGCGCTCCGGACTGGCTCCCGATCGATGATAAGTGTCTTGTTCGCTTTGCAAGTCAGACACCAGTCAGCGGTCACATCGACAAAAACGACCTCTCCTGCGGACACGCGTTTCGCTATTTCCGAACGATCAAATGCGATCCAAGCCATTGCCAACTGCGGCGTCGAACGCGCAGGTGCTGATTGCTGCAAGAGAGGACCTGCGGCAATGGCCAGGACAAGGCTGGCTATGGCAATAGACCACCTGAATTGGGACTGCACATTCGGGAGAGATAGTATCAGAACGGCGAGACCGGACAACGCCGCGACCGCGATGACAGACGCAAGCCCGGCGACACCGTCGAGCACCCAGAACAGCCACACGGCGGTTGCAAGCAACAAAACCCCCATGACGCTTTTGATGATCAGCATCCATCGACCAGGCTTGGGCATGAATGCGACCAGACGCGGGAACGCGGCGATGACGAGATAGGGCAGGGCGAGGCCGAGCCCGAGGCTCGTAAAGACGATGAGGATGTCCACGCCACGCCCGGCCAAAGCAAAGGCCACCGCGGTGCCGAGGAACGGTGCCGAACAAGGCGTCGCCATGACGGCACCGAACATGCCAGTGAAAAAGTCGGCGGAATACCCGTTGCTTCCTCCGGCCCCTGCAAGCCGCGTCTGCATGCCGTGTGGAAGGGCGAACTCGAACGCTCCGAACAGATTTGCCGAAAAGACGAGCAGGACAGCGATCATCGCCGCAAGAAACAGCGGGCTTTGAAACTGCAAACCCCACCCGACGCTGAGGCCTGCCGTCTGGAGCGCCCAGAGGACGAGCGCCAGACCCCACATGAACGTCATGATGCCGGCGCTGGCAGCGACGAAACCGAACCGGACACGGGTTGTGTCGTGATCGGTGTGTTTGAGCACAGACGACACCTTGATGGACAGCACCGGCAGCACGCAGGGCATCACATTCAGGATCAATCCGCCCAGCAGCGCGATCGCGGCAATCCAGATCAGTTCCATCATGTCCGGTGTCGTGGCGGCCAGTTCAAAGGGTGGTGCTATTCCTTGCGCCACGCGATCCGCGATGATCGTGAAGGCCCGGTTCTCGCCGTCGGTGACGGTAATCGACGGAGCCACTGTCACATCCGTATTCGACGAGAGGATCGGCAAGCGCGCCCAAAGCAAACGATCCTCTTCTCCCAAACGGATATCGGGTTTGCCAAGCGCAACACCCATACCCAGTTCGGGAAACACATCCGGCGACTGGAGTGGTTCATCGACGCGAAGGCTGACGATCAACTCCGTGAGGTCTTCGTCGATGAAGGCATTTGCCTCGCTGACGCCGCTCGTCTTGGCCCCTTCGGGGACGCGCTCGGAAAACGTACCGATCAGCCCAGCCGAAGTGCTGTCGATGACGTTGCCCCGTCCGAGGCGAAGTGACAGGTCAAACTCTTCCGGGACACAGACATTGGAGCACACCAGCAGTTTGACCTGCGCGGAAAGAGTCACAGGTGCGCCGGGATCTTTGAGCGTTATGCGCAGCGGAAAGACGACTTCACCCGCATAACCAAAATTTTCGATGCCGAAGGCGGTGAAGCGCGTCGGGGCGGGCCACATGAATTCGACATCTGCGACGTTTTCGGAACCGCTCCATTCGACCGAAGGCGGTATTCCCACCTCGCCCGCCGACCGCCAATAGGTCTTCCAGTTTTCGTTCAGTTGAAGGTGAAGCCCGGCTGACAGAGTCTGTGTGTTCTCGGGAACGCCGTCCTGTACACTAATGAGATGCGCGGTGAGTGGCGCGCTCTGGTATTCAGCAGAGGTTGCTGCCGCGACACTTCCAGAGACAACGGCCAGGAGCACGAAGGGAATAAGCAAAACCCGTCGCAGGATCAAAAGGCAATCGATCAAGATACCTGCTTCCTTCCCATATTTTCCGCAGATTTCGCCAGGACGGCGGAAATTGCGTCAAAGTCCACCTGTGGCAAAACCCTGACGACCGTCCGCACAGACAATTCGCGCAACGCCAGTCGCAGAAGATGAAAGGGTTCGACACCCATCCGGCAGAAGGTCTGACGCTTGCTTCGTGGACACGATAGCCTTCAGATCTAGGCAGTCTGCAAGGCTTCCCGCGCAACCTCCAAGTAATGTAACCATCAACAGCAATACGAATACCTTTGCTTTCCCTCGCACATCACTGCCTGTTGCGGGCGACGCTAGGAATCACGGAACTTATGGGCTCGGGCGCTTCCTCGATAGTATCGTTTGCCTTGTCGGAATGGCACGATTTCCCCATGAATCTATGCATCACAAGATGCGCTCCAACGCACAACAGGAGCGGGGCGAAAGCCGATGCATTGCCCCACATACCCGCAAGCGTTCCGCCAGCGAGAAAAAAACCGATCACGGGCAACAGCATCACAATGCAACACGCCATCATTCCGTAATGCATGAGCCTGTCTGTAATCGGCTTATTCTTGGGATTTTCGTCGTCCATGACACCCTCTTTGTCTCGTTCCTGGCGTCATTTGCGACCCTCCAGCAGGGTAAGGTCAAGGATACAAATGGATACACTTCTCGCGGCCTTGTCAGGTTGCCTGATGCCGGGTCTCCCGTAAAAGACATGTACAAACCGTAGGCTAGGAGTGTGTCATGACGACATCGCGAAACAACAAGATCAATCGACGAAGCCTGTTGGGGTATGCGGCTGTCGCTTTGGTTGCACCAAGCGTGGTTCGAGCCGAAACCATTCGCCGCAACATTTCTTCTTTCCGAGTTCATGACTGGCAAGACCATTTCGACACGCTCGGCAAAGGGATCATCATCTCAGACACCGTGACGATGGCGCTACAGCACTGGACAGCGGACGGCGAGATGCGGATTTACCCGACATCCGTTCCGCTGACCGACGAACTCACCAAACGCGGTTACACTGAAGTGGTGGAAAAACGCAAAAACCCCAGTTGGGCGCCGACGCCCTCCATGCGGGAACGCAATCCGGAATGGCCGGCACGTATCGAGGGGGGTGATCCGGACAACCCCTTGGGTACTCGCGCACTGTACCTGTCGTGGCAGTACTACCGTATTCACGGGACACAGGACACGCGCAAGATCGGCCGCCGGTCGTCAAACGGCTGCATCGGTTTGTTCAACGAACAGATCGAGGAAGTCTACGAGCGAGCGCCTGTCGGCACTCAAGTCAAACTCATCTGACCCAACGGGCAAGGCGGAAGATACAGGCATGGACAAATTAACTGCGCTGATTGGTGCCGTTTTTGTTATCGGCGGGGGTTTTGCCGTTTGGCAGTTCGTTGGAGCCGAAGATTTAGCGGTTGGCCACTCCATGACGCCACCTGACACAAGCGAGATTGCCGAAGGCGATCCGATCGTCCAGGTCCAGCTGCCTGACGCACTCTCGCAGCAGGCGGCGCTTGGGAAGAACATATTCGAGGCAAAATGTTCCGAGTGTCACGGCGAAAATGCCGCCGGTCGCAACGGTGTTGCGCCGCCTCTCGTGCACAAGATCTACGAACCGAGCCACCATTCGGACATGGCTTTTGTTCTGGCAGCTCAAAACGGCGTCCGTGCACATCACTGGAATTTCGGTAATATGCCTAAGATCGAGGGATTGACCCAAGGAGACGTCAAGATGGTGGCCGCCTATGTCCGCGAATTGCAGCGGGCCAACGGGATCAACTGATGCGTTGGTCGAAGACGAACCGATGGATTCTGTCGGCCGTTTTCGGCCTTTTCCTTGTAGTACTCGGGGTGCCAGAGGCGCCGGTATATCATGGTGAAACGTCGTTGGGGCAGGAATACCATGGTCACGAAGACGCAGGGCCATCGACCGAGGCCTCTGGCCACTGCCATCCAGGCCTCGATTGTTCTGTCCCGGCAGCGTTATTGCTTCAGCCGAACATGGCGTACGAGCCTTCTTTTCTGAAAGCCGTCATGCAAGACGGCGCGATCCAACGAACCGAATTGCGCCCGATCAGCGATCCTCCACCGCCCCGACGGTGGGTCTGATTTCACATCGCTCGAAAAGCAGACCCAAAGAAGGATCGAAGACATGAAAAAGACGACTATCGTAGCGGCAGTGTTGATTGCAGGTACTGCGGTCACGGCATTCGCGCATAGCGGTGCCACCGGCATCGTGAAAGAGCGCATGGATGCCATGCTTGCAATGGGGAAGGCGGTCAAGACCGTGGCCCCGATGATGCGGGGCGAAACGGCCTATGACGCAGAAACAGTGCGCGATGCCGCGCGCCTGTTCCAGCAGCACGCCGGTGAGAGCATGACAAAGCTGTTCCCAGAGGGCACAGGGGGCATGCCCTCGGAAGCCAAGGACGAGGTGTGGACCGACTGGGAGCGCTTCGCGGCATTGGCAAGTCAGCTGGAAGAATACTCTGAGGGCCTGGAACGCGCAGCCGACAATGGATTGGGCGGCATGAGCGGCAATACCTCCATGGATGGCGCCTCGATGATGGGCGGCGGGTCAATGATGGGAGGCGATACAACCATGATGGGCGGGAGCACGATGATGGGCCGAGGCGACATGATGGATGCGGCCGCCATTGCCGAAATGCCCGCCGACGCAGCATTCGCGATGACGACCCAGGTCTGTTCCGCATGCCATGAACGCTTCCGGGCGGAAGAAGACTGACCATGCGCCGGTTCTTGACACTCGTCAGCGGGGCCGCCGTGCTGGGCGCGGCCAGCCTCGGCGTCGTGATTGCATGGCCTGTCGGCAGTGCAGTGACTCCGATTGCAATAGAGGGCAATGTCGACCGGGGCGCATATCTGGCGCGCGCCAGTGGGTGCATTGCCTGTCATACCAATTTTGAAGCGGGCGGCGCACCACTTGCCGGAGGGGCGCCGCTCGAAACCCCGTTCGGAACGTTCTACCCGCCCAACCTGACGACAGACCCGGAACATGGCATGGGCGAATGGACGGCAGAACAGTTCGCAAAAGCCGTGCGGCAAGGCATCGGCCCCGATGGAACGCCGTACTATCCGTCTTTCCCGTACACCTTCTATGCGGATTTTTCTGATCAGGATATCGCTGACCTCTGGGCGGCGTTTCAAACCGTGCCGCCCGTGGACGAGCCTGCACCAGAAAATGATGTCAGCTTCCCATTCGACCAACGATGGGGGCTGAAGCTCTGGCGAGCGGCGTTCTTCTACGATCCGGATACCGAACCGATTGAAGGGCGAAGCGACGCATGGAATCGAGGACGGGAATTGGTGCGCGGTGCGGCACATTGCGGAGCCTGCCATACGCCGCGCAATCTTGCGGGAGGCCGCGATATCGGTGCTTCCTTTGCAGGCAACGCCCAGCTTCCCGGTGGCAGCAAGGCCCCCGCGATACGGCCAAAAGACCTGGTCAAAAATGACTGGACGGTTTCAAACCTCGCTTATGCGCTCCAGACCGGCATCACCCCTTCGGGCGATGCTTTCGGCGGCAGCATGGCGGAAGTGGTTCGCGAGGGAACTCGGTTTCTGACACCTGCCGATCGCGAAGCGATGGCGCTTTTCCTGCTGAACAAGGACACGGTCGAGGCGGAGAACCCCGCGTCGAACTAACACCACGCGGGGGCAACACGCCCCCGCTTTCTCGAGGATCGAAATGAGACAAACACGTCGGGATTTCTTGCGCCATGCAACACTGGCGGCCTGCGCGGCGGCCATCCCGCAGTCGGCTTTTGCCGCGACCCCGTTCGAGGACCTGATTGCCAAGGTTGCACGTCGACAGCTTCTTCCGGACACCTACCCGGAAACAGAGATCTGGGGCTATGACGGCCTCGTTCCGGCCCCGGAAATCAGGGTCACACAAGGCGATCGGGTGCGTCGCAGGTTTCGCAACGAGGTACCCGATCCCAGTTCGGTTCACTGGCACGGAATCCGGATCGACAACGCGATGGATGGCGTTTCAGGGCTGACCCAAGAGGCCGTAGCGCCGGGTGGAACCTTTGACTACGACTTCGTCGTACCGGACGCGGGCACCTATTGGTATCACGCGCATAATCGCTCATACGAGCAAGTCGCGCGTGGTCTGCGCGGTGCCTTGATCGTCGAAGAGGTCGATGGACCGGACATCGACCGCGAGGAAGTCATCGTTCTGGAGGACTGGTTGCTCGACCCTGAGAGCGGGCAGCTGTTCGACAATTTCGAACAGCCCATGATGATGAGCCACGGTGGACGTACCGGCAACTTTATCACGACCAACGGGCGCTATGACCTGACCTTGCCCGCGCAGCGCAACGAGCGCATTCGCTTGCGGATCATCAACGCAGCAAGCGCTCGAATTTTCCCGCTGAGGCTCTCTGGATTCAGTGGCTGGACGGTGGCCGTGGATGGAATGCCAACCGGCCAACCCCAGTCGGTTGACGGCGAGTTGATCCTCGGCCCGGCACAGCGCGTCGACTTAATTGTGGATGTGACCGAAGACGAAGGCGGCACCGCCCAATTGCTTCGCATCGGCGATGATGATCAATTGACCCCGTTGGTGAGTTTTCTGGTCAACGGCACAGCCAGTTCAGTACCAAGAGGCAAGCCACTGCCGTTGCCGCCGAACCCCGCGGCACACGCCCCGGACCTTGCCGATGCGCGTGATTTGCGACTGGTCATGTCCGGCGGGGCAATGGGGCGAATGCAGTCCGCATTGCTTGGCGGGGAACGTCTTGGATTCCGTCAGCTTGCCCAAGCGGGCAAATTCTGGGCCCTGAATGATGTCGCCGAAATGACCTACACGCCACTGGCCGATCTATCCCTGAACGAGCCGGTGCGCCTGAAGATCGAGAACCAGACCGTTTTCCCACATGCGATGCACCTGCACGGGATGCATTTCCGCGAGCTGCGCCCCGACGGCGCGTTCGGGCCGATGCGGGACACGATCCTGTTGGCCGGCAACGAGTCCCGGGAGATCGCCTTTACGGCAGACAATCCCGGCAAGTGGCTGTTCCATTGCCACATGCTCAGCCACGCCGCATCTGGCATGACAACCTGGATACGGGTCACATGAGATATCTCGTTTGGTCCCTTCCGATCACTGTCGCAGCAGCCGCCTTCACGTATTGGCTCTCGACCAGTGCATCCTCGGATGTCGGCAGCGCGTCCAGGGCGGAGAGCTACGACATCGAAGAAGGCGCGTTGCTCTACGCAGAAAACTGTGCGTCTTGTCATGGCGCGGGTCTGGAAGGCCAGCCGGAATGGCGAACGCCCGGCGCGGATGGGCGCCTGCCAGCACCACCACATGATGAGACGGGTCACACCTGGCATCATCCTGACAGCCTGCTCTTCGATTACACAAAACTGGGGGGTGCGGCGCTTCTGGCGCGTCAGGGCGTCGAATTCGACAGTGGCATGCCCGGTTTCGCAGACGTGCTGACCGACCAGCAAATTCACAACATCCTGGCCTTCATCCGGTCCACCTGGCCAGACCGCATCCGCGAAGTCCAGGCCGCGCGGACAGAAGCCGACGAACAACGGGGAGAGAACTAAAATGCGTTTCAGACAAGCCTTCACGACGGTCGCGATAGCTGCCTTGCTTCCGATACCGGCACTCGCGGACGAACTGTCAGAGTCCCGGGTCAAGGAACTTGTGCTCGAGGCAATCCGCGAGAACCCGGAGATTGTCATGGAGGCCGTGGCGATCCTCGAACAAAGGCAGGCGCAAGCGCAGGAGCTCAGTCAGGCCCAAGTTCTGAATGACCAGCGCGATCTAATCGAGAACGATCCGAATGCGCCGGTTCTCGGCAACCTGGAAGGGGACGTCACTGTTGTGGAATTTTTCGACTACAACTGTCCCTATTGTCGGCGGGTCAAACCCGAGGTGCGGGCTTTGATCGAAGACGATCCCAACATTCGCCTCGTCTATCGTGAATGGCCCATTCTCGGAGACGGATCGGTGTTTGCCGCGAAAGCGGCCTTGGCAGCGCGCAAGCAGGACAAATACGAAGAGTTTCACTGGGCAATGATGGGGCTGGAAGGCCGCGCGGAAGAGGCCTCCGTGCTGCGCGTGGCCGAGGAGATCGGCCTGGATATCGCGCAGTTGCGCAAGGACATGGAGGCCCCCGAGGTCGAAGAGCACATTGCGACCTCCATGCAACTGACCCAAGCTCTGGGCTTTAACGGCACGCCGTCTTTCGTGATCGGGGATGCGCTGGTCCCGGGCTTCGTCGAAAAGGCGCAGCTTGCCGACTTGGTCGAGGAAGCCCGCAAAGTCGAAGACTGAAATTCTGTGCCCGGACCACCCTTGGGTGGTCCAGGCACTGCATCAAGCGGCCGCAGGTTCCACGTTGTAGCCCGCATCCCGAATGATCGCTTGGACCTGATCGGCTGGTAACACGCTGTCGACATGCACCTGTCGGGCAGAAAGGTCACATTCTACGCCTGCATTCGGATCTGCGCTCTTCACCGCGCTTTCGATTGCTGCGGTGCAATGCCCACAGCTCATGTCCGGAACGCTGAACTTCATCGGAACCACTCCTTGATCTGATTTCTATCGGTGACATGGGGCTTCCCCCCGCTGGAAGGTCAAGTGAAGAAATTTATTTGGCGCCCTCCCATTGACCCTCCAGTAACTGGAAGCCTCATATTCCACTTCGAATGGAAAAACAGGTGACACATATGCCCGAACCCAAACAGATCAGCCTGCCGATCGAAGGCATGTCATGCGCGTCCTGCGTTGGCAGGGTCGATCGCGCATTGAATGCAATCGACGGCGTAGAGGATGTGTCGGTGAACCTTGCCTCGGAAACTGCTCGCATGAGCGTGGACGCGCTCAAGCGCATTCCCGACATCATCGAATCCCTTCGCGAGCTGGGCTACCCCGCGCGGAAGGCCAGGGCCGAACTCACGATTGCAGCGATGTCCTGTGCCTCTTGCGTCGGGCGGGTCGATAAGGCGCTTGCCGCGGTGCCCGGGGTGGTCGAGGTGAACGTCAACCTCGCCTCAGAGACGGCGACGGTCGTTTACGTCGAAGGTCTTGTCACGACATCCGATCTGATCGAATCAAGCGGCGCGGCAGGGTATCCAGCAACCGTGGCAACGGCCCAGGCCGGTGACGACAGAGTTGCGCGCAAGGAGGAAGAGGCTCAGGCGCTTGCCAAACGGGTCACCTTTGCGGCCATCCTCGCCTTGCCGGTCTTCCTGATCGAAATGGGTGGCCACGTCATTCCGGCCGTTCATATGCTGATCGAGACCACGATTGGCCAGCAGACGAGTTGGCTTCTTCAGTTCGTGCTGACGACAATCGTTCTCTTCGGCCCGGGCCGGACGTTTTACACCAAGGGTTTCCCGGCCTTGTTCCGGGGTGCCCCCGACATGAACAGCCTCGTCGCGGTCGGCACCGGGGCGGCTTACCTTTATTCCGTGGTTGCGACATTCGTACCGTCGGTCCTGCCTGACACGCTGCGCACCGTCTATTTCGAGGCGGCAGCGGTCATCGTCGTTCTGATCCTTCTGGGGCGGTTTCTTGAAGCGCGCGCCAAGGGGAGAACGGGCGCGGCCATCCAGAAGCTATTAGGGCTTCAGGCGCGGACTGCACGCGTGATGCGGGACGGAGAAAGCGTCGAGATCGAGATCGATGCGCTGGTTCAGGGTGACATCGTCATCGTGCGCCCTGGTGAACGCATCGCGGTCGATGGCGAGGTCATCGAGGGGACCAGCCGCGTCGACGAAAGCATGCTGACAGGCGAGCCGATCCCCGCTGAAAAAGGTGCCGGAGATACGGTGACCGGCGGGACGGTCAACGGCGCCGGAAGCCTGCAGTTCCTCGCCACGCGGGTCGGCGCCGACACGACCCTGGCGCAGATTATTCGCATGGTCGAAGAGGCCCAGGGCGCCAAACTGCCGATCCAGGGATTGGTCGACCGGATCACCTTGTGGTTCGTGCCTGCCGTGATGGCGATCGCGGCGGCGACCGTGCTGGTCTGGCTGTTTTTCGGGCCTGATCCGGCCCTGACGATGGCGCTGGTCGCCGGTGTGTCGGTGCTCATCATCGCGTGCCCCTGCGCGATGGGGCTTGCGACGCCGACCTCGATCATGGTCGGGACGGGACGTGCTGCGGAAATGGGTGTCCTGTTCCGTAAAGGTGACGCCTTGCAGCAACTTGATTCCGTTGATGTGGTCGCCCTCGACAAAACAGGCACGGTGACCGAGGGGCGACCCGCACTGACTGACCTTGTGCTGGCGGAAGGGTTCGATCGCCCAACAACGCTCTCGAAGATCGCTGCCGTGGAGTCGCTCTCCGAGCATCCTGTCGCGGACGCCATCGTGCGGGCCGCGCGGGCCGAGGGCGCACCTCTTGTGGCGGCCGAAGGCTTTCAATCGGTCACAGGTTACGGCGTGCGCGCCGTGGTCGAAGACGTGGAGGTGTTGGTTGGGGCCGACCGCTACATGGCGCGCGAAGGCATTGACGTCTCGGCATTGGCTCCAGAGGAAACGAAGATCGCAAGCAAGGGTCGCACGGCGCTTTACGCTGCCATAGATGGGCGTGTCGCCGCCGTGATCGGCGTGGCCGATCCGGTCAAACCGGCAAGCCGCGCAGCCATCGCAGCGCTGCACGAAAAGGGTCTTGCGGTTGCGATGATCACCGGCGACAAACGCGAAACCGCCGAAGCCATCGCCCGCGAAACCGGTATCGACCACGTCATCGCCGGCGTCCTGCCGGACGGCAAGGTTGCGGCGCTCGACAGTTTGCGCCAAGGGAACAAGCGCATCGCCTTTGTCGGCGACGGGATCAACGACGCCCCGGCGCTGGCGCATGCCGATGTGGGCATCGCCATTGGAACCGGCACCGATGTGGCCATCGAATCTGCGGATGTCGTCCTGATGTCGGGCGATTTGCGCGGCGTGGTGAACGCCTTCGAAGTATCGCGGCGGACCATGCGCAACATCCGGCAGAACCTGTTCTGGGCCTTTGCCTACAACGTGGCACTTATTCCGGTCGCTGCCGGGGTGCTTTATCCCGCCTTTGGGTTGCTCCTGTCACCAATCCTTGCGGCGGGTGCGATGGCGTTGTCCTCGGTGTTTGTCCTGACCAATGCCCTGCGGCTGCGGCGCATCGCGCCTGCGATGGACGAGCAGCGCGCAATCCCGGCAGAGCTGGCAGCCGCCACTCCTGCTCCAGCAGAATAACGGAGGTTCGACATGAACATCGGAGACGTTGCCCGACAATCGGGTGTGCCCCCAAAAACAATCCGCTACTACGAGGACATCGGGCTGATCCGCCCGAACCGTAGCGAGAACGGCTACCGCGCGTTCACCGAGAGCCACATTCACAAGCTGGCGTTTCTGGGTCGCGCACGGGCCTTGGGGTTCACCATCGAAGATTGCAGGACGCTCCTGTCGCTCTACGAGGATGAAAACCGCGAAAGCATGCAAGTGAAGGCGGTTGCGGAAGACCATCTGCGCCAGATCGAGGAAAAGATCGCGAAACTGCAATCCATGCGCGCGACGCTCGCCGAACTGGTGGAAAAATGTGCCGGGGATCACCGGCCCGACTGCCCCATCATCGAGGATCTGTCGCCGGAGCGGTTGGCCAAGTGACAGGCAAGAAGGGGCTGTACCTCAGAACCAGATCGCGCGGACCGGCATCCAGATACCCATGAAGATCATCATCAGGTTTTCCGTCAGCGAAATGAACCCCAGCGGGACGGAACTGTCACCGCCGACGCAGGCGCATTTCAGCTCTCTCTTGTCGATATAAACAGCCTTGAACACGCTGACAGCGCCGACCGTGCCGATAAACAGGGCGACAGGCGCCGAGAGCCACAGCAGCGCGCCGGCAGTCATCAGGACACCTGCCAACGCTTCGCCGAACGGGTAGACCTTGCCGTATCGCACCCATTTGCGCGCCAGCAGATCGTAGTTGAGGAACATCGTCGAAAACCCTTCGACATCCTGCAATTTCTGGATCGCGAGAATGGTCATGGACAGCGAAATGAACCATTCGAACCCCCGCAAGGTAAGGACCGACCCGTACTGGTGCCAAGACAGGCCCAATGCCAACAGCGCGGCAACGGAAAAGATCGCGATGACCGGCTGGTAGGTCGTGTCGCTTTGCTCTTCCTCGGGTGGGTCAATGTCGAAAAACACCCTGAGATCATCGTAACCGCCGATCCGTTCGTCCCCGATGAAAGTCTGCGGCGTCGTCTCGACCCCGTGCTTCTCCATGAAAGCATCGGTGTCTTCACGGGTGTCAAGCGGATGGTCTTCCACCTCGAAGCCTTGCCGCTCCAGCAGGTCTTTCGATTTCAGACCGTAGGGGCAGACATGGCCCGGCATGACCATGCGATAAAGCTGCGCGGATTTACTGTCTGTGTCGCGGGGCATGTCCTTTCCTCCTTATCCGCTGCACGTAAGTTGACCACGGAACCCGGCTTCGTAGTCGGTTCCCGCGCTGACGATCAGATCGGTCAGGTCACCGTTCGTCTCTGCGATCTCGGCCGACAGCGGGCCTTCAGAAAATGCATTTTCGCCCTGCGCATTCAGGCGCACCAGATCACCGCTGATCTTCATTGCGGCGGCAGACCCTTCGCCGGTTTCACCAGTCACCAGTACAGCCGGACTGTCCGAGGTGTAAGCAAAGCGGCAATTTCCGCCATTCGGGAACACCGCAGCGATTTCGTCTTCCGTCAGAAACTCAGGATCGACCTTCGACACGACCTCCGTTTGAAGCGCCTGTTGCGCATCCACAACCTGCGCCGGCGTTTCGCTTCGCGTGGCCGATGCTTCGCCGTTTGCTCCAATGTCAGCAATAAGGTAGCGCATTTCGGCGATTTCCTTGTCCTGCGCATAGATAATGTCGTCTGCGAGCCCCCGGACGCGCGGGTCGGTGATCTCGGCACGAGTCGACGTCATGATGGCGATCGAGTGGTGCGGGATCATGGCGCGCATGTAGGACCTGTCCTGTACCGTGAATTGCACGCGAACCAGCCAGAGGCTCGCCGCGAAAAGGACTATTGCGCCAACGAAAATCGCGATGTTGGCTTTGGTGTTCTGATACATGGACAACATGTACGCCAACATGATCACGGCCATGGTCGCCCCCATCAGGATGGCCATGTAAAGGCGTGTCTCCGAAAAGAAGATATGGCCCCAAAGATAGGTGTTCAGGTACATCAGAACGAACATGACCACGGTCGATGTTCCGATCATCATAAAGAATCGTGAGTAGTGCATTTCCAGTCACCTCCTTGCAGTTCTCTGTAAAACAACAACATTCCAGCGCTGGAGAGTTCCAAAAGCACGAATTTTCGTAGTTTCAAGGCAACAAAGGCGCGTCGTTTGCCCCGGTTCACGGCTTCTTTTCTTTGCCCCTGACGCGCACTGAATTTTCATGGGTCCGAGGAGATCGCGCCATGCAGAATTTCACGAGACGAGAATTGATTTGTGCCGGAGCGATGGGTTGCTTTCTGCCCACAACTGCCTGGGCCCACAAAGTCAAATTGCCCGAACGGTTCGAACCACAATTGGTAAACACCCGTCGTGGTGACTGGGTTAAAGGCGATGTCCACGTCGTTCCCGACGATTTTTTCCTTTATTTCATGCTCGAGGACGGGATGGCGATCCGCTACGGGGTCGGGGTAGGGCGCAAAGGTTTGTACGAACCCGGAGAGTTCACGGTAGCGCGCAAGGCCAAATGGCCATGGTGGCGGCCAACGAACGCCATGATCCGGCGCGAGCCACGCAAATACGCAAAGTACAAGGATGGACTGAAAGGCGGGCCAAACAACCCGCTCGGGGCCCGCGCGCTCTATCTCTACGATGCCGAGGGACGCGATACCTATCTTCGCATTCATGGAACGAACGCCCCGGAGACAATTGGGTCTGCCGTGTCGAATGGATGCGCGCGGTTGACGAATGAACATGTGAAGGATCTGTACGAACGCGTTGAAATCGGCGCCCGCGTCTTCCTGTATCCCAAAGTGACAACGGCGTGAGGAGTGTTCTGTCGCCTTGAAGTTCCTCTTCCGGAAATGGCACAAGTGCGGCAGTTGGCGAAAGCCAGTCTATCATTCATGAGGTGACGGAATTGTCTTTGAGCCGGAGGTCTTTCCTTGGCGGGATGACCGTTGCGCTGGCTGGTACCCGCTTGCGAGCAGCGACACACGAGTTGATCCTCGCGCCCCAATCGATCAAGGCGCACCTTGCTGGGTACGACGTGTCGATGTTGGGCTTCAACGGTGGTCTGCCGGGCCCAGAAGTCAGAATGCGACAAGGACAAACCGCCCGCATTACCCTCGATAACCGATTGGAGGAGGGCGCTCTCGTTCACTGGCATGGGTTGCGGGTTCCAAATCGGATGGATGGTGTCAACGTCCTCACTCAGGATGTGGTCATTCCGGGCGACTCGTATCGTTATCAATTCGGCGTCCCGGATGCCGGCACGTATTGGTATCACTCGCATTACCTGTCTTACGATCAGGTCAGCCGCGGTCTTTTCGGCGCCTTCATCGTCGAGGAGCAAAATGCGCCGGCTGTCGACCATGACATCGTTGTTCAGTTCTTCGATGTCTTGCTAGATCAGTCCGGGCAGTACGACGAAGCGTTCAACCCGGCCCACTTCGCAACCGAGGGCCGTATCGGCAATACGGTCACGGCACTTGTTTTCAATGGAACCGGCAAGACTGTGAAACGAGGCGACCGTCTGCGACTGCGTCTCATAAATCCCTCTATCGACAGGGTGTACCGTGTCGGCCTGGATGGTTTGATAGGCAAGATCGTTGCACTGGATGGCATGCCTCTGGCGCATCCTCGGACGCTCGAACCGATCCTTCTCGCTCCGGGGCAAAGATGCGATGTGATTGGTGATGCGACCGGGCCTATTAGATTCGACGACAGCTTTGGAGAACAGACGTTGAGCCTTGGCGAAATCGCTGTTTCCGGTTCCCGTGAGCCCGCGAAAGCGCCCATCACCGCATTGCCCGCCAACCGAATGCCCGCCCCGAAAGACCCCGGCCAAACCGCGGAGCTGGTGCTCCAGGGAGGTGCGGGAAGCGCGTCCCACAACGGCACAGGGACATGGGCGCTCAATGACGTATCCGGCCTGCCTCGAAGGCCTTTCCTATCCGCCGCGCAGGGGACGACCGCGCGCATTTCGATCCGCAACGAAACCGGGTTCCCACACGTCATGCATCTGCATGGCCACCATTTCTGGGAACTCGATGCGGCGGGTGAAGCCGGTCCATACCGGGACTCGACCTATCTGGATACCGGCGAGACGCGGGATATTCTCGTCGTCCTGGACAATCCGGGATCGTGGATGCTGCATTGCCACATGTTGAGCCACCAAGCCGACGGTATGGCAACGTGGATCAGAGTCGGCTGAGGGTCGAGACGGATACATACCGTTACAAATCTCTGAATGATAACAGGCCTTTCGCCGTCTACGTAACCTGACAAGCGAGAAACAGGTCCATCGACTGCCAATGGGAGCGTTCATTGACCCTGACACCAAAATCTCTCGGCATGACTGCGGCGGCAGGATCAGCCGCCTTGCTGTTGGGGGCCTTCGTTTTCCAGGCTCTTGGGTACGCGCCGTGCGCAATGTGCATCTGGCAACGCTACCCACACGCAATCGCCATTGGAATGGGCGCTCTGTTGCTCTTTGCTCTGCCGATTTTGCCAATCCTGATAATCGGTGCCCTGTCGGTACTCAGCACATCCGCGTTGGGAGTGTTTCATACCGGTGTCGAGCGCGGCTGGTGGGAGGGACCGACTTCTTGCACGGGATCCGGCCTCGATGTTTCCCAAATGTCGGTATCGGAATTGCTGCCCTCTGCCAGTTCAAATACGTCCAATCTTGTTCTGTGCAGTGAGGTTGTCTGGGAATTTCTGACGTTGTCCATGGCCAGTTGGAACGCGATCCTAAGCGGTGTCCTTGCTTGCCTCTGGTTGGTCGCGATCGCAAGACATCAAAAGGTTCGGTGGCATGGGGTCGCGGACGTTTCTTGAATCGTCCCGCATTCATCGAAAACAAACAAAGGGCTTCGCTTCATGGTTACAAGACGACACTTCCTTGCACTTTCCGGCTCGCTGTTTTCAGCGTCTCTGAGTTCGCCAGCATTCGCTAAGACCTGGCCGTCAACAGCCGAAAAAGCAGCTTGGGATGCGCAGATCACGCCCGCCAACTATGACCCGGCAACAACCAACCCATGGGGGCTGCATCCCAGGCTGCTGCCGCAACGCGTTTTGGCGAATGACGGTTTGCGCCCGGGTGACATTCACGTCGATGCGATCGCGCGCTATCTGTACCATATCGAGGAAGGTGGCACCGCGATGCGATACGGGGTGGCGATTGCCAAGGGCGATCTCTATGAACCCGGCACCTATACGATCCGCCGAAAGGTCGAATGGCCGCACTGGACGCCAACGCAGTCAATGATCGAACGCGATCCGGAGGCTTACGAGCGGTTTGCCGACGGTATGGAGCCCGGCCCCAACAATGCCTTGGGCAGCAGGGCTTTGTATCTATTCGTCGGAGATCGGGATACGTACCTTCGAATTCACGGAACGCCGAGCCCTCGCAGCATTGGCGGCCGGGCCAGTTCGGGATGCGTGCGCATGGTGATGGCCCACATCAATGATCTCTATCCGAATGTCGCTGTCGGATCGACGGCGTTCCTTTACTCGGCCGAAGACAGCGTTACCGCTCGAAGCTAACCTATTGCATCTTTGGCTCACACGCCGAGGACTGCGTCGTGCAGGGACATCTTCCAATGAATTGTTGGACGAACACTCACGGCTGTGTCGCAAGTGAACTTTCGAACTGTGCGATCGCTACGGATTTGTCGTCCTCATCGTTCTCGAACAGCTTTGTGGTTCGCACGCCCGGCAACTTGCCAAAATCCGCCATCAGGCGCTTTGGAAAAAATGTGCGTCCGATGGATTCAAATCCTGGTAATTGTCTGAGTACCGCGGAGGTACTGGCACTACAAAAACCGGAAGCGGCTGGGCCGCTGGCAATTGCAAGGCGCAAAGCCTGCTCCGCGACTTCGGGAGACACATCGATCTCTTGTATGACGACATGGTAGGTCTCGCGAGCATGAGCCCGCGCATAAAAATCGGCCACTTGTGGAGTAATGCCATAAAGCACATCTCCCCGTTCCGGTACAGCGCTCAGCCGGACCGTTCCTGCCGGATCGAAGATAACACGCTGCGACCCATTAATCATGACGCTGCTATGCGCACCCGCCCCGGACCTGTTGTTGATCATGGTGTACAACGTCAGCGCGGCCGGTCCATCGTGACGGTAGGATGCGCTACTGATGACTTCGGCTGAAGCATCCGGGCGCATGTCGTTTCCTGCACCGCACCCCGCCAAAATTACCAAGGTTAGAACTGAGAAAATGCGGTTCAAAAAGAGCACCCTGCAGCCTCCTGCCATGGGTTGAATGATTGAATTTTCGGGATATTCAGGGCCTCTAGCAATCTCGACATCAACTCTTCCGGATTTCACCTCTACCGAAACATGGGTTCGGTTTCGGTTGGTATACGGATCCTCGACACCTTTTTTTCTGGATATCGCATGTTTCAGATGAAGAGGAGCGTTCGCCCCGAATTGATTTGTCGCAATTTGTAACAGACCCCGCCTTTGTGACCTCGCGATACAAAACACCGGCTCGCGTGGCATTCCGCATCTGCAGGTGCCCCCCATATGCTGGGTATCGCAACACTGACACGAGGTGATCGAAATGAAACGCAACACTTTACTCGCTGCAATGACCCTGGCTGCAACCGCCCTTGGCGGTGCCGCATTCGCGGACGCCAACCACGGGCGTGGGGGACAATTTGGCGCCCAGAGCGGACCAGGCATGATGCAGAACGGTGGTCCCGGTATGATGGGGAACATGGGCGGAATGATGGACATGATGAAGCGCATGCACGGAAACATGATGGGCGCAGGCATGATGGGCGCAGGCATGGGCAGTGGTATGATGAGCCCAGGCATGGCTGGCGGCATGATGCAAATGTTCGACACTGATGGAGACGGCACAACGACGCCGGAAGAAATGCGCACGCAGCTGCAGGCCAAGCTTTCCGAGTTTGACAGCGACGGGGATGGAAGCCTCTCGATTACCGAGTTTGAAGCTCTCCACAGCGCGATGATCCGCGAAATGATGGTGGATCGCTTCCAACACCTCGATGCCGATGGCGACGGCGCGGTGACGCCGGAAGAGATGGCCGCTCCTGCCGATAGGATGGAGCGGATGCAGATGATGCGGTCGAATATGGCAGATGCGCCTGCGCGGCCTGGCAACGGTCAGGGCATGGGCAACGGCTCCATGATGCAGGACAACTGAGCCAATGGGTGCCGGTTTTTTTCCGGCACCCGTCCTCACAACCCCAAAACCATTCGCGGTCGGGACATTGAACCGAACCGCGACCTGAACCGTTTAGCCTCGGTATGCCAACAAATAGAGACACGGAAAGGAAAATTCCCATGGCCTATACCTATGATCGCGTCCTGAAAGACACCAAAATCGATGACGCAGAGATGCGTGTTCGGGATGCTTTGGCAGACAAGGGCTTCGGCGTTCTGACTGAGATTGACGTCAAAGCGACGATGAAAAAGAAACTTGATGCGGACATGCCGCCTTACCGCATCTTGGGGGCCTGTAATCCGGGCATGGCGCACAAAGCCATCGAGATCGAGCCTCGCATCGGTGCGATGCTTCCCTGCAATGTTATCCTGCGGCAACTGGACGGCGACACCGAGGTCAGCGCGGTCGATCCTGTCGCTTCGATGCAGGCGGTGCAGAACCAAGACCTGGACGCGGTCGCCGGCGAAGTCCGCGATCTCCTTCGGGACGCCCTCGACACCGCGTGATGGCGGGATGGGCGTTGGATGCCCTGTCGCAGATCGAGCGCCTTTAGCGGTGCTCGATCAATGCCATCTAATCCCCACGTAAATTCCTGATGAGGAACTCACCCAGTGCTGCCAGCGGGATTGCCATTTCCGGATATTGGAACCGACCTCTTCTCCTTCGACATCGGGGGGGTCACATTCGCACTCCGCTGGTACGCGCTAGCCTATATCTTCGGTATCCTGATTGGCTGGCGCATTTGTTCGAGTGCCATAAGCCGTCCCGCGCTCTGGACGTCAGCTGGACCGCCGCTTGACCGAACGCAGATCGAAGATCTTCTGACGTGGATCATCATCGGCGTGATTGCTGGTGGTCGCCTGGGCTTTGTACTGTTCTACCAGCCCGCATATTATCTCGCCAATCCCTTGGAAATTCTGATGGTCTGGCAAGGCGGCATGTCTTTCCACGGGGGGTTCGCGGGAGTTGTCATCGCGGCCTTGCTGTTCTGCCTTAGACAGAACGCGTCATTGCTCAGCACTGGCGACTTGCTGGCTTTGGCAACACCACCAGGCTTGTTTCTTGGAAGGCTGGCGAACTTCACCAACAATGAGTTGTGGGGGCGTCCAACGGACGTTCCCTGGGCGGTGATCTTTCCCGGCGAAGTCGCGCAGGCCTGCCCAGGGGTTAGCGGCCTCTGCGCCCGACACCCGTCCCAGCTGTACGAGGCGGTATTGGAGGGGCTCATTCTTGGAATACTGCTCATTTATCTCGCTTGGGGCCGGGGCTGGCTGAAAATGCCCGGTGCCTTGGCTGGCGTGTTTCTGACCGGCTATGGTCTTGCCCGAAGTTTCGTCGAGATGTTCCGGCAACCGGACCAACAATTTGTGACGGCGGACAACCCGATCGGCCATGCGCTTCATTTTGGTGAGTGGGGTTTGACCATGGGCCAGTTGCTCTCCATGCCAATGGCGCTGGTCGGGCTGGCGTTGATCGTGTTCGCCCGGCGGGAACGGGGCCGGACAGCGCCACCCCGCAGAGCCGCAATGTAATCGCCGTACTGATCTCTCTTGACCCTCCCGCGGATGGAAGCCCTAGGCAAGAGAAGCATTCTCGGAAAGGACCGCAAAATGAGCACTCCCGACAGTTCTGAAACCACAGCAGCTTCTTCGGTATTCGTTTGCCCCATGCACCCTGAGGTGCGGCAGGACGAGCCCGGCAATTGTCCGAAATGCGGGATGCACCTCGTGCCGGAATCGGAGCTCGAGGTCCATTCAGCACATGATCATCACGAACACCACGCGGGTGCCACGCCGGCCGATGGCCGATATGATCTGGTTCCTACAGGACATGATGGTCCCATTTTCACCTGCCCGATGCACCCTCAGGTGCGGCAGCCTGATCCGGGCGCGTGTCCGATCTGTGGTATGGGATTGGAACTGGAATCCGGTGTGCCGGGCGATGAAGGTCCAAATCCCGAACTGGTGGATTTCACACGGCGGTTCTGGGTCGGCACAGTCCTGACGATCCCGCTCCTTGTCCTCACGATGGGGCCATTCGTCGGTTTCCCCGCAGTCCGGACTTTTTTTGGCGAAAGCACCACACAATGGATCGAATTGATCCTGGCAACGCCAGTGGTCTTGTGGTGCGGCTGGCCGTTTCTGGAACGCGGATGGATTTCGTTCCGCACATTGAACCTCAACATGTTCTCCCTGATCGGCATGGGCGTTCTTGCCGCCTGGCTCTTCAGCGTCGTTGCCGTTCTCGCACCGGACATATTCCCTGATGGGTTCCGAGACTCCGAAGGCCATGTCGGCGTCTATTTCGAGGCGGCGGCGGTGATCGTGACGCTGGTGCTGCTCGGCCAGGTGATGGAACTACGCGCCCGCGAGGGGACCGGCAAGGCGATCCGCGCGCTTCTCGACATGGCGGCAAAGACCGCGCGGGTCATCCGGGACGACGGATCCGAGGAGGAAATCCCGCTGGAGGACGTGCAAGTCGGGGACCGGCTGCGCGTGCGGCCCGGTGACAAGGTGCCGGTCGATGGCGTGGTTCTGGACGGCCGGTCCTCGGTCGACGAAAGCATGATCTCCGGTGAACCCGTGCCGGTCGAGAAGACCGAGGGCGACCCGCTGACCGGCGCGACGATCAATGGCACCGGCAGTCTGGTGATGGAGACGACGCGTGTCGGGTCCGACACGATGCTGGCTCAAATTGTCGAGATGGTGTCGAACGCGCAGCGCTCGCGCGCCCCGATCCAGAAATACGCCGACAAGGTGGCGGGATATTTCGTTCCGGCCGTCATCGGTATCGCGGTCCTGTCCTTCATCGCCTGGGCGATCTGGGGGCCCGCGCCTGCGCTTTCCTACGCATTGATTTCGGCGGTGGCGGTTCTGATCATCGCCTGTCCTTGTGCGCTTGGCCTGGCGACACCGATGTCGATCATGACAGCGACAGGACGGGGCGCTCAGGCAGGGGTGCTGATCAAGAACGCCGAGGCGCTGGAGCGGTTCGAGAAAGTCGATACCCTGATCGTCGACAAGACCGGCACGTTGACCGAAGGCAAGCCGCGGCTTGTCGACGTACTCCCGCAACCCGGCCACGACGAAGCCGAGGTCTTGCGTCTCGCCGCATCGCTTGAGCGCGGATCGGAGCACCCCTTGGCCGAAGCGATCGTCAGGGGTGCGGAGGAGCGAGATGTCAAAATGGACGAGGCACGGGACTTCGAGGCGGTCACTGGCAAGGGCGTCAAGGGGGTCGTTGACGGCAAAGCGGTCGCGCTCGGCAATTTGGCGATGATCCGCGAATTGGGGCTCGAGGCGGGCGCGTTGACCGCCAAGGCCAATGCCCGCCGCGACGAAGGCGAGACGGTCATGTTCGTTGTGCTGGATGGCGAGATCGCCGGTCTAGTTGCTGTCGCCGACCCAGTGAAGGAGACCACGCCAGAAGCCATCGAGGATCTGCATGAACTGGGGTTCCGCGTCATCATGGCGACCGGCGACAACGAACGCACGGCCAAGGCCATCGGCACGCGGCTCGGAATCGATGAGATCCGGGCCGACGTGCTGCCGGAGGACAAGGCGCGGATCATCCTTGAGTTGCAAGAGGCGGGCCACAAGGTCGCCATGGCCGGGGATGGCGTCAACGACGCCCCCGCGCTCGCGCAGGCCGATGTCGGCATCGCCATGGGCACCGGCGCCGATGTGGCCATCGAAAGCGCGGGCGTCACGCTGGTCAAGGGCAACCTTGATGGTATCGTGCGTGCGCGGCGGCTCGCCCGGGCCACGATGCGCAACATCCGCCAGAACCTGTTCTTCGCGCTGATCTACAACGCCTCCGGCGTGCCGGTCGCGGCGGGAGTTCTGTTTCCCTTCTTTGGCATCCTCATCAGTCCGATGTTTGCTGCCTTCGCCATGAGCGCGTCGTCAATCTCGGTGGTGCTCAATTCGCTGCGCCTTCGCGGCGTTCGTATCTAGAAGCGCGCAACAGCGTTCGGATGAACCAAAATTAAAAGGGGGCCATTTATGCAGAGCGAAAAAGAAACGTACCGCGAAAATTCCATCAGTCTGGGCGGAGCCGTTGCGATGGGGACAGGCGTGATGATCGGCGCTGGAATCTTTGCGTTGACGGGGCAAATCGCGCAGCTCGCCGGCCCGCTTTTCCCGCTTGCATTCATCGCCGGCGCGGTCGTCACAAGCTTCAGCGCCTACAGCTACATCAGGATGTCGAACAAATGGCCGTCCTCGGGTGGCATCGCCATGATCCTGCAGAAATGCTATGGCCCCGGAGCCATCGCGGGCGGGGCCGCACTGCTGATGGCGCTCAGCATGGTGATCGCGGAAAGCCTCGTCGCGCGAACCTTCGCCACCTATGTCCTGCGCCCTTTCGATATCGAAGGTGGCCCATTGGTCCCCGCTCTGGCTGTGGCCGTGATCGTTTTCGCCTTTTTGGTGAACATGGCCGGAAACCGCTCGGTCGGGCTGTTCTCGTTGATCATGGCCGCGATCAAGATCGGAGGCATAGCTCTGTTTGGCATCGCGGCCCTGTGGTCCAGTGGTTTTGCGTTCGCCGCGGCGTCCGAGACCTCACAATCCTACGGGCTCACGGGGTTCATCGCCTCTACGGCGCTGGCCATCCTTGCGTTCAAGGGATTCACCACGATCACCAACAGCGGAGCCGAGATCACTGAACCAAATCGCAATGTTGGCCGAGCGATCATGTTCTCTATCGGAATCTGCGTCGTCGTCTACCTGTTGGTCGCCTACGGGGTCGGTTCGAGTCTCACGATCGAGGAGATCATCTCAGCGCGTGACTATTCGCTGGCACAAGCGGCGCAGCCCGCCCTTGGACAAACCGGCTTCATACTCACGGTGATCCTGGCCGCTGTCGCAACGGCGTCCGGCGTTCTGGCCAGCGTCTTCGCGGTGTCGCGTATGCTGGCGATGCTGACCGACATGGAAATGATCCCGCACAGCCACTTCGGTATGCCAGGTCCCATCCAACGCCACACCCTGGTCTATACTGTCGTCATCGCCGCGACGTTGGCCGTGCTCTTTGATTTAGGCCGGATCGCATCCCTCGGTGCTTTCTTTTACCTCGTCATGGACATGATCATACATTGGGGCGTGTTCCGCTATCGTCGAGCAGACGTCGGCGCCTTCGGTATCGTGCTTTTGACTGCCCTGGCGCTCGATGCGATAGTACTGGCAGCTTTCACCGTGATGAAGCTTCAAAGCGACCCGATGATCGTTCTCTACGCCGCTGTCGGGATGATCGCTGTGTTCGCCTTCGAGCGCGTTTACTTGTCGCAATGGGTGGCACCGCAAGTCGCCCCCGCCCCCGCCCACGCCCACGGTGATTAGCCTGCCATCACCTGGCCTGAAGAGATGCGATGCCTTGTGCGCCGATCGTGATCAGCCCGACCGACAAGGCAAACGCAGCCAGGGCAAGCAGCATCACGCCCGTGTTCATGGGCAAGCGACGTACAACCGGTCCAAGAAATTCCGACCGCCCGAAAGCCGAGACGTAGAGCGGCAACGCGCTTATCATAGTCGCATAGAGGTAAACGCCGGAGATGTTCTCGAAAAACGCCGAACGCGCAAGAGTCGGGGATACAACCGCCAAAGCGGTTGAACGATTGCCGCCGAATGACCCGAACCAGTCGGCAGATAGAACGTATATCAGCACGTGGAGACCTGGAAAGAGAAGGGCTCTGAGCAAGACATCGACCAGCACGAAAAACGCCGTGTCTCTTGAGCCCGCCTTTGGTTGCTTTGTCATAGCGAAAAGGAAAAAACTGACATAGTTGACGGCAAAAACCACGGGCAAACCGTTGGTCGCAACCTGCCTTAGTAAGCGCATGAGTGCCGGTCCGCCGGCAGCAAGAGCCGGAGCAAAGCCCGGAGCCAGTAAGACGTAGAACAACAGGACCGGCAGTAATGCAGCGAAGCTGAACAGCAGGACATTTCTAACAAACTGAGCCGCGGGCATACTGATAGAGAAAAATCTATCCATTGAAATAGCCTGCCATGTGGGCACCACTAGGTCGATGATACGGGGCGTTGTTGCACAAGTCTGACGCCTCAGGATTCCCTTCGCGAACCCATGCTGTTAGCCGCATTCCATGAGCAACCCATCTCCCGCCCGCTATCGTACGACCAACTGGTCCAGCTACAACGCATCGCTGCGCAAGCGGGGGTCCCTGCTGATCTGGGTCGACGAAGACATCACTTGGCGCGCGCCCTCACCGCCGCCCTCCTAGCCGGCACGATATCATTTCTGTCCCCCTGCGTGCTACCTCTTGTGCCAGGTTATGTCTCCTACGTAACCGGGCGCACAGCCGCTGAGGGCGGGGTGGTCGGCGCTTCGCCGTCGCGCGCGGTCTGGCTGAGCCTGTGTTTTGTCCTCGGCTTCTCCACCATCTTCATGGGACTTGGCGCATCCGCGACTGCAATGGGTCAGGCCCTGCTTCGGTGGCGGTATGAACTCAACCTCGTTGGGGGCGGCATCATCATTTTCTTCGGGCTCTTCATGATAGGAGCCGCGCGTGTTTCGGTCATGGAACGCGACTTCCGATTCAATCTCAACATCCCCGGGGGCCAACCCGCTGCGTCCTATGTCCTCGGTCTTGCCTTCGGTTTCGGCTGGACTCCGTGCATCGGCCCGATCCTCGGCGCGATCCTGACAGCCAGTGCGGCGAGTGCCACGATGGGCGAAGGTATCATGCTGCTTGCCGTCTATTCCGCCGGCCTTGGAATACCGTTTCTGATCGTGGCCGGATTCACCGACCAGATCGCGGGACGGTTGCGGGCCATCGGCCGGGTTGGCCGCCGCCTCCACCAGCTTGCGGGCATAGTGATGATCTTGATGGGGCTGGCGATGATGACAGGGCAGTTGAGCGCGCTGTCATACTGGATGCTCGACGTATTTCCGGTTCTGGGACGGATCGGATAGCTCCATTAGTAGCAGCGTCTATTGATAACAGAAAATTTTCTTGAACCTCTAGTAGCTTTAGGAGTTAAGCCACCGACAAAGAACGGCACCATGGAGCAAGTTGCCAATAACGCCTCACTCCTTCCCGGGCGAACAACACTGCGTTCGGGGTAAGGTTCGGTTTGCCGTCCAATGCGTGAACGGAGCAATCTATATGCTGACAAGACGACATTTCATCCAGACGACCACCGCGCTGTTTTCGGCATCGATATCCAGCCCGCTCCTTGCAGACACGTGGCCTACCGATGCGCAGAAGGCAGCTTGGGACGCACAGGTTACACCTCCCGGCTACGACCCGGCCACGTCCAACCCTTGGGGCCTTCACCCTCGCTTCCTGCCACAGCGGGTCCTCGCGAAGGACGGACTTGTACCCGGTGATATCCATGTCGATGCTGTTGCGCGCTATCTCTACCACATCGAAGAAGGCGGCACGGCGATGCGCTATGGCGTGGCGATCGCGCGCGGTAAACTTTACGAACCGGGCACCTATACGATCAAGCGCAAGGTCAGGTGGCCGCATTGGCAGCCGACACAAAACATGATCGACCGCGACCCAGAGCTCTACGCCGATATCGCTGACGGTATGGAACCCGGACCTGAAAACGCGCTCGGATCGCGAGCCCTCTATCTCTTCGTCGGCGACCGAGACACCTATCTAAGGATTCACGGGACACCGTATCCAAGAAGCATTGGCGGCCGTGCGAGTTCCGGCTGCGTCCGAATGGTCATGGCACACATCAATGATCTCTATCCCAACGTCGAGATTGGCTCGACGGCATTCCTGTACTCGGCGGAAGACAGCGTCACCCCGAGAAGTTGACTGGCGCATCATGTGTTACGCGTGGGCTTGACGCATCTATGGGCTGATCAGGACTGGCGCGAAGTGCAGATGGGGTTGCCACCTGCCGAGCGTAGCGGAACCAAGGTGTTTTCCACCGGACCGCTGTGTTCATACCAATAACAGCCATCCTCGGGACGAAGCCGCGCCGTGGTGAGATCCTGACCAGGCGCAGCAAGGGCAATGACGGCCTCGGGAACACTTCCCACTTCGTTGCGAGCGCCGCCGTCGTCCAGCGTTGGCACCGCGCAGCCAGCAAGCACCAATGTCGCTGCGATAATCGGCGCGTTTCGTTTCTGCATGTCTACCTCACTCATTCTGATCGCTTCGTACCGGCAAGCGTTGCTCCAACCGCGTCGTTTCAAGGGGGCGGCTAGCTTCAAGCCTCCGCAGGGCGCCTTTCTTGCTGGACGAATATCCACTTGTTGCCCTTGAAGCTCTAGTTACTGTAGGGGCTATGTCAATGTGGAATCAATGAATCCTGAGGTCAATCCATGTCTTCCGACGGCAACCGCAACGATCACGGTCATCCGGGTGATCAAGAGCATTCTGACCCAAGAGGCAACTCCTGTTGCGACGCCAGCAAGGACGTCGCGTCCACGGCGCCAGCGCCGTCTGGCGGAAGGAGCTTTCAGGTCTCCGGGCTCGATTGCGCCGAAGAGGTGGCGATCCTGAACCGGGTTGTCGGGCCGAAAGTGGGCGGAACCGAACACCTGGCATTCGACGTGATCAACGGGCGAATGACCATCCTCGATAGCGCCGAGAGGATACCAGACGACGAAGTCACGCAGTTGGTCGCAACGACCGGCATGAGCGCCAAGCCATGGGATGCCGACAACGCAGCAGAGGACCAGGCGGCGCATCTGGCACGTCAGAAGCGCTTTACCTCGTTGAGCGGCGGCTTCTGGGCGGCGGGATTCCTTTTTCACATTGTCGAGACCGGCATGGGCGGCGCGCTCGGGCTCTTTGCGGGCCATGGCGAGGTGCCTATGCCTATGGTGGAAGCAGGGATCTTCGCCGTCGCGATTCTTTTTGGCGTCTGGCTTGTCGCGCCCAAGGCCTGGTCTTCGGCGCGGAGGCTTAGCCCCGACATGAACCTGCTCATGGTGGTGGCCGTCGCGGGCGCCATCGGCCTCGGCGAGTTTTTTGAGGCCGCGACGGTCGCCTTCTTCTTCTCGCTTTCGCTTTATCTTGAGAGCTGGAGCGTGGGGCGGGCGCGTAATGCGGTTTCCGCGCTCCTCGATCTGGCGCCGCCAACGGCGCGGGTTCTTTACGACGACGGATCTGAATCCGACGTTCCGGCCGCGGCCGTGGCAGTCAATGCAAGGTTTATCGTGCGCGGCGGCGACCGGATCCCCCTCGACGGTGAGGTCGTGGACGGGGCAGGGGCCGTCGATCAGGCCCCAATTACTGGGGAAAGCGCGCTAGTGCCCAAGGAACCAGGCGACGAGGTCTATGCCGGCACGATCAACGGCGAGGGCACACTGACGGTGCGGGCGACGAAGGCCGCCTCGGACACGGTGCTCGCGAAAATCATTCGCATGGTGGGCGATGCCCATGCCCGCCGCGCGCCGGTCGAACAGTGGGTGGCCAAGTTCGCGCGCATCTACACACCCATCGTGATGGCTTTGGCGATCGCCATCGCGCTGGTGCCGCCACTGCTGCTCGGCGGCGCCTGGGACTACTGGTTCTACAATGCTCTGGTCCTTCTGGTCATCGCATGTCCTTGCGCGCTGGTCATTTCTACGCCGGTCTCCATCGTGGCAGCGCTGACCGCGTCGGCACGGGCGGGGGTGCTCATCAAGGGCGGCGCCTATGTCGAGGCGCCGGGGCGGACCACGGCACTGGCGATGGACAAGACCGGGACGATCACCATGGGCGAGCCTGAGGTGGCGGCGGTTCACCCACTGGTCGGCGTTTCCGCACGCGATCTCATGGCGCTGGCAGCAAGCCTGGAGGCGCGGTCTTCACACCCGCTGGCACGCGCCATCCTCTCGCGCGCCGAAGCCGATGGTGTTTCCGTGTCTGCCGCAGAGGACACCCGTACCGTGCCCGGGCGCGGTCTGGAAGGACGCGCCGACGGGCGCGCTATCTGGCTCGGCTCGGATCGCTTCGCCGAAGAGAAGGGGTTCGGCAATGCCATTCCGGCGGATCTGCGGGATCGGATCGAAGGGGCAGGGAGCACCCTCGTTGCCGTGGGTGACGAGACCGGCGTGACCGGCGTACTGGAGCTTCGCGACCGCATCCGCCCAGATGCAAAGGGGATCGTTGCGCGTCTGCATGCGCAGGGTGTGAAGACCATCGTGATGTTGACGGGCGACAACGAACGCACCGCGCGCGCGGTGGCAGCCGAAGTCGGCATCGACGAGGTGCGCGCCGAACTTTTGCCAGAAGACAAGGTGACGGCCATTGAGGAACTCGTCGAAAGCCACGACATGGTGGCGATGATCGGCGACGGTGTGAATGACGCACCGGCCATGGCGCGGGCGCATTATGCCATCGCCATGGGCGCTGTCGGATCGGATGCCGCGATCGAGACGGCCGACATCGCGCTGATGACCGACGACATCGGCAAGGTACCCTGGCTTATCGGCCATTCGCGCCGTGCCATGACGATCATCCACCAGAATATCGGCATATCGCTGGCGACCAAGGCGCTGTTCGTCGGGCTGACCGCGTTCGGTATGGCCTCAATGTGGGGCGCCATTGCTGCGGATGTAGGCGTGTCTCTGCTGGTGGTCGCCAACGCACTTCGGCTCCTGAACGGCCATCAGGTTGAGGCCGGGCCTTCAGGCGGAGAACCGGTGGGCGAGCAGATGGCGAAAGGAGCACTGGCGCACGGTCATTGATCCGGCGGTTTCGGTAGCTCGATATCGCTTTTGCGGTCCAGCCACGCCAGCGCCCCGACAGAGAATTCCGAACCCCGGTAGGGTTCCGTCCAGGCGGTCTCGATGTCGTCCCAGGGCAGAGGCTCGAGATTTCCAAGAAAGAGCGTCAGACGGTAGGCCGCTGCCTCGGGAAGCCAAGGCGCCTCCTTGGCCGGCGTCGCGGCGACAGGTCCGGACAGGAGGAGCGCACTTGCGAGTGTGGCGAGCAGCACTCTCATAATATTTCGCATCACCACGGCCTCCAAAGTAAAAAGTTAGACATGGCTAACTTATCTACCCGAAGCAAACAAGTTGTCAATCCCGCTGTTTCGCTGCAAAGTCCCGAGTATGACAAAGCTACAATCACAAGGGCGTGAGCCATTCGAAGCGGTCGACCGGGCTCCCGAGGCGCAGGCCGATGGCTTTGCGACCGTGCGTCAGGCACATGAAAGCGAGATGGCGGAGGATTACGTCGAACTGATCGCGGAACTGATCGAGACGCGCGGGGAGGCCAGACCGGTCGAGATCGCCGAGCGGCTTGGCGTGAAGCCGCCGACCGTGACCAAGAACATCTCGCGGCTCAAGGCTGCTGGTCTGGTCCGGCGGGAGCCATACCGCGCGATATTCCTCACCGATGCCGGGCAGGACCTCGCGGAGATCTGTCGACGCCGCCACAGGGTCGTCGTCGCCTTTCTTCTGAGCCTGGGAATCGACGAAGAGACCGCGGAACGCGATGCGGAAGGGATCGAGCATCACGTCAGCGGGACGACATTGGAGGCGTTCGAGCGACGGCTCAATCAGAAATGAGCTCGCCTAGATGCACATTCGCGCGATTCTCTATCGGGACCTCGAGCTATCAGGTCTTCAAGCCGCTGACACGTTTGCGCAATTTCGAAGCTCGCTAGCCGAGAACCCGCGACAGCACGATGGTTGCAAACGGGGCGACAAGTCCGAAGGCGATCGCAGACGCTACCGCATATTGGAGGATATCCAGGTGATTCCCCCTCCTCCGTCGTGCCAGATAGCCACCCCAGATCGCGCCTCCGATAGCGCTCACGATCACAAGCATCAGGATACCTCCGTTCCAAAATGCCGCGCATCGGGATCTCGTCCGAGCAAACTGGCCAGCCAGCCGAAGACCCAGCACCCAAAAACAAGAACCAACAAGGTCCAGTCGCCGAACCGCGCATAGGGCGTTGGAGTACGCGCGCCCGGCAGGCCGGCATCAATGGTGCCTGTTTCCCCGGTATCAAGACGCGCGACGACATTTCCATTGGCGTCGATGATCGCGGATATCCCAGTGTTGGCCGCCCGGACCACGGGAAGTCCCTCCTCGACCGCGCGCATCCGCGCGGAGGCGAGGTGCTGCTCGGGTCCGATGCTGGTTCCGAACCAGGCATCATTTGTGGCGTTGAATATCCAGTCGGGGCGGAAAAGGTCATCGACCACGTGGCCCGGAAAGATGATCTCGTAACAGATCGCCACCGCGACCAGAGGCGCGCCAGGGATCGCCAGCGTGCGCGGCCCTGGTCCCGGCGTGAAATCGCCCAACCCTTCGGTCAGCCGCTCGATGGGCAGCCAGCCTTTCAGGGGCACATATTCCCCGAACGGAACAAGATGATGTTTTGCATACCCCGTCAGAACCTCGCCGCTGCCGTCATAGGCCTGAACCGTGTTGAAATATCTGGTTCCCCCATCGCCCTCCACTCGGTCAGGCGCACCTGTCAGTAGGATCCTGCCGTCTGGCAAAGCTGCAGATATCCGCGCGCGTGCCGCAGCATCTTCGTCCAGAAAGCCGGGGAAGGCCGTTTCCGGCCAAAGCAGCAAATCGAAACGTCCGGGTTGCGCGGACAAGCCCAGGTATTTTTCCAAGGTTCGCTGGCGGCTGCCCGGTACCCACTTCTCGACTTGTGGCACATTGCCTTGGACGATGCGCAAAGCAACGTCTGTCGGCGGCACGTCCTGCCCTGACCGAAGCGCACCGCCAACCCAGAAACCCGCCGCAGCAACGGCGAAGAGCACGAGAACAGGCGCGCGTCTCTTTGGCGCCGCCACAGTCAACACACCTGGCAATATGCCGATGAAGACCGTGAGAAAGCCCAAACCGTAGCTTCCGACCCAGGCGGCGGGTTGGCGCAGGGCGGCATAGTCGACAAGGGCATAAGCGGCAAGGTTCCAGGGAAACCCTGTCAGGACATGACCCCGCAGCCATTCCGTGGCCACCCAGCAGGTTGCAAACAGCAGGCCCGCCGCAATGCCGCCGACAGCTCGGCGCTGCATGATGGCGGCAAAAAGCATCGCCGCCATGCCCGGGAAGATGGCAAGTCCGGCGGACAGACCCGCGACCGCCGGAATCGCCAGTGCGCCGAAACGTTCGGCATCGACGTAAAAGCTCTCGGCGATCCAGGAAATTCCAATCCCGAATTGGCCCAGTCCGAAAGCCCAACCGACAAGGAAAGCGCGCGAGGTTGAGATGTTCCGGAGAACGATAAAGAGCACGGAGAAGGCGACAGGGACCGCGATGAGCCAAGAAAACGGCGGAAGAGTCAAAACCGTCAATCCGCCGGCAGCAAGGGCAAGACCCATGCGCTGGAACAGGTTCAGGTCCTCACTAACGAACTGCGGCAATCCCGGCTTCATGAATCGGTCTGAAGTCGAGCGCCAACCCACGGCGCAATGAGCAGCAGCATCACGCCGCCAACCACAAAAACATCGGCCATGTTGAAGGCAGGCCAGTGCGCCGTCCCGATGTAGAAATCGAGGAAATCCGTCACCGCACGATAGCGCAGGCGGTCCAGAATATTGCCGAGTGCACCGCCGATGATCGCACCATAGGCAATGGCCTCGACCCGGCTGCTGGTACGGACCAGCATGAACGCCAGCCAGACGCAGATGCCAAGCGCCAGTAAGACAAGGCTCCACCACGGCGCGCCGCCGAGAAGCCCGAAGGTCACTCCGTCATTGCGCAGGTAGATGAGATTGAAGCCGGGAAAGACCGATACGCCGGAACTAAGAACAGTCGCATTGGACACAACGATTGCCTTCGTTGCCTGATCGACAAGAAAGGCGATCAGCGCAGCAAGCAGACCGACGAAGAGGCAAGTTCTCATCAGCTTATCCCAGCCAGACGTCGAGGAACAACATGATCACAAGACCAACGGCGAGGCCGAGCGTCGCCCTGTTCTGATGGCCGGATCGGTGGGTTTCCGGAATGATCTCGTGGCTGATGACGTAGAGCATCGCACCTGCTGCGAAGGCGAGACCCCAGGGCAGCAGCGGTTGCGAAAGACTGATAATCCCTGCGCCGAGAAGTCCACCGACGGGCTCGACGAGACCGGTCAGAGCGGCGATGCCCCAGGCGCGAAGCCTGGAATAGCCCTCGCCGAGCAACGAAACCGCCACCGCCAGACCTTCGGGGGCATTCTGTAATCCAATACCGATCGCAAGTGGCAACCCGCCCGACAAACCGTCAGCCCCGAACCCGACGCCGACGGCAAGCCCTTCGGGAAAATTGTGGATAGTGATCGCGATGATGAAAAGCCAGACGCGCCGCAGCGATGCGGCGTCGGGACCTTCCCGCCCCGTCTTGAAATGTTCATGCGGTAGCCGTTCGTTCATCAGAGCGATCGCGCCCATGCCAAGCAGGATCGCAACACATACGATGGCCGCCGGGAGAGCACCGTTGTCGAACTGTCCTTCAGCTGCGTCGAGAGCCGGGATGATCAGCGAGAAGAACGAAGCCGCGAGCATGACACCCGCCGCGAAGCCAAGCAGCAGATCGCGCGTGGCCCGGGACGGGATGCGCCCAAAAAGAACGGGGACCGCCCCGACCGCGGTCAGCGATCCGGCGGCCAGGCTTCCAAGAAAGCCAAGCGCTATGGGGGAGAGGGGTTCCAATTGTTAAGGTTCTGCCGCGAGTTCAGTCAGGAGCCGAGTAGCTGGTGTAGACCTCGGTCGATCCGTCTTCGTGGATCAGGAAGACATCGTAAGCCTCCCGGTCGTCCTCCGGTCCCATGCCGGGCGACCCGTAGGGCATTCCCGGCACCGCCAGGCCTACCGCGTCTGGCCGGTCCTCCAGCAGGCGTTGGATGTCAGCCGCCGGCACGTGGCCCTCGATCACATAGCCGTCGACCAAAGCCGTATGGCAGGAGACCATGCGCTGCGGCACGCCATTGTCGAGTTTGAAGCGCACAAGAGATCCTCCGAACATGTCCTCGCCCATCGGCGCGAAGCCATTCTCCTCGAGGTGCTTCATCCAGGACAGGCAACAGCCGCAGCCGTTTGTCTTCCGGACGTCGATCTGAATCGCCTCTGCGACGGCCTGCGCCGCAGGAAGCAAGGCAAATGCGATGGCAAGAGCGGGAGTAAATCGTTTCATGGATCAAAGCCTTTCGGTTGTCGTCTGTGCAAATTCGCTGGCGAGCCTCTCAGCAAGAAGTGAACGCGCCTCACGCAGTCGCTCAAGCGCGGCCGTGTCGTCCGCTTCACGCTCGGCCGCCTCTGCCAATCGGTCGTCAGAGAGAGGGTCGGTTGGGCGACCGTCCACCAGCACTTCGTAATGTAGGTTGGGGCCTGTCGCGGTACCCGTCGCACCGACCCGCCCGATCATATCTCCGGCCATCACGCGTTGCCCTTGTGTGAGCCCGTCCGGTACGGCGCTCAGATGCGCATAGCGCGTCAGGGTGTCGGAGCCATGAGCGATCTCGACGACCCGGCCATACCCACCGCGTCGGCCGATGAAGCTAACGCGGCCCGGCGCCGTCGCCTGTACCGGCGTGCCGCGCGCCGCCGCGAAGTCGACTCCTGTGTGCATCCGTACATTGCCGTAGACCGGATGGGTGCGGCGCCCGAACACAGAACTCAGCCGTGCACCTTCGACCGGTTGCGCAAACACGCGCAGGACTTCTCCGTCGACATAGATCGTCGCTTGGCCGCTGCCGTCGTTCGGCCAGACGATTTCATAGACCGAGCCATCGATATCCAGTGCGGCAAAGGCAAGCTCGGGCTGACCAATCCTCTTGTTCCCGTCTCGGGCCTCGCGCCAAAGGAGGCGCATCGTCTCGCCACCCGCAAGATCACGACGGAAATCCACGGTGCCGCCCAGCATCTGCGCCAGGTCCACCGCAAAACGGGCGGGGATGTCTGCCGTGTTCAGGGCGGCGAAAATCGAGCTCTCGATCACCGCCTCGCCGGCGAAAGTCACCAATTCGGGATCCGGGTCCAACACGCGGGCGGCAAGCTGTTCGCCGAAGACCGCCTCTATCCGGACACCGTCTTCGACGGCGAGCTCTACACGACGCGGGTTGTCGTCCGTTGTGGAAACCACCGTAATGATGTGACCCGGACGCAGACGGCGCAGATCGTATTCCGTGCCAATCGCCAAGGCGATTTCGGCGCGATCCGAAGCATCCAGCCCCGCATCGGAAAGGACCGCATCAAGCGTCTCGCCGGACGCAATCTCCCGCGACCAGGTGACCAGCGGGGGCTCGATAGATGGCAAGGAGGTATCAGCGGGGGAAACGGTCAGGAGCGGCCGGGGTCTGAACTCGAATGCGATATCCGCCTGGGCGAGTGTAGGGCGGACCGAATTGGTTTCGGTAATCCGAGGCGGCGCAAGCGGATTGGGAGTCCAGAGGGTCGCTTCAGCAATCGCAGGGGGCACCGGTTCTTTGGACAGAACGCCAGAGATGGCGATGGCGGTCACCGAAAATGCGCCTGCGACCGCAACGGCCGCCAAGACAGTTCTTATCTTCATGTTGCCCCCTCTACGTCTTCTGTCAGTGCGCGCTGGATCTTCGGCACCGCGAATTCTCTTTGCTCGTGATAGTCGATCATGGTGACGAGCTCACCCTCGGCATCGAACAAGAATACGCTTGCCGTATGGTTCATCGTATAGCCGCCGCCCTCAGTCGGGACGCGCTCAAATGAGGCACGAAACCCTTCTGCAGCGCGGGCAATTTGGTCTTCCGGCCCCGTCCAGCCACGAATGACCGGATGAAAATAGCCGACATATTCGGCCATGGCCTCGACCGTGTCCCGCTCCGGGTCGACCGTGATGAAGACCACGTTCATCTCTGATGCTTCGTCGCCCAGTTCCTCAAGCCAGCCGGAAATATCCGATAGGGTCGTCGGGCAGACGTCCGGGCAGTAGGTGAACCCGAAAAACACCATTGTGGGACGACCGATCAGGTTGCCAGGCCCTACCTCATTTTCCTCGTGGTCGGTCAGCCGGAACTCCATCGCCGATAGGGGCAGGGGCCGCTGCCCTTTTGGTTCAGGCGCACCGGGCCCGTCCACCCGCCACCAGCCCACGAAGAGCGTCAGGCCAAGAACGCCGGCACCGGCTGCGCCGTATAGAAGGAGCTGCCGACGTTGCATCAGCCCTCCGGTCCACGCGCGGCGATTCCGAGGATTGGGACCTCGACCGTCACCTTGCCGCCATCCGAGAAGGTCAGTGTCAGCGGGAAATTCTCGCCTTCGGTCATCGGCTCTTGCAGCTTCATGAGCATGGCGTGCAACCCGCCCGGCTCCAATGCCACGCTTTGGCCGGGCTCAATCGTGATCTCGCCTGCAGGCGCCATGGAACTGACGCCATCGGAGTTGGTTTTCGACTCATGGATCTCGGGCATCATTGCCAGCGGTGTCGCAAGTCCGGTCAGCGTAACGGCGTCTTCACCCGTGTTGCGCACGGTCATATAGGCGGCACCTGGCCTGTTGACGCCGATCGAGGCGCGGGACCACGCATTCTCGACCACGACATCCTCCGAACCGGCCAGTGCGGGGGCCGACAGCCCTGCAACCGTCAAAAGCACGGCCAATGCATTGGTATATCTCAACTTCTTCACCACTCGTTTCTCCTGCCTCCGCAAATCAGCTTTGGCTTGCCGCAACTTCCACTGCCACCAGCCTCTGCAATTCGGCCTCACCGAACGGATCGAGAGGCTTGCCGTTCACGAAGAACGTGGGCGTTTGGCGGACCCCGACTGTCTCGACATCGGCGCGGTCCTGGTTGAGCACCGCCACAACACCGGGGGCCAGCATCTGTGTCCGGGCAGCTTCGACATCCAGACCTCCGCTTGCTGCAATCTCAAGGATCAATCCGGGTGCCGGGGTCCCGTGAGACGCCCATCTGGGCTGCTCTCGCAAGACTGCCTCGAGCACAGGTTCAAACACGTCCTGCATGCGCGCCGCCTCGAGCACACGGATCGCTTCTACCGACGCCTCGCCGTGAAAAGGCGTATAGCGGATTACAACGCGCACCGCGTCTCCGTGCTCCGCCATGATATCCTCGACGACCGGATAGAAAGCGCGGCATGCCTCGCAGGCCGGGTCGAAGAATTCAACGATGGTTACGGGCGCATCCTCGGGCCCGAGGATCGGGGAATAGGGTCGGATCAGCGCGTCGGCCATTTCAGGGTCGATGGGATCGGACGCGGCAATCGGGTCGGGGCGGGTGGCATACCAGGCGGCACCGCCGAAACCGGCGACCCCGAGCGCGAGAACGGACAGGATGAGGCCGCGTCGTTTCATTTTTGTGTTTCCTTCAGTGAGAGAGCCGACAGCAGACCGATCATCGCGAAGGCGACGAGCGCCATCAAAGGAATCGGAATGCCGAAGACCAGTTGATTGTCGTCGGTACAGGATGGGCCGGTCGCCGTGCAGGGCTGGATACGCTCGGGGATAACGCCGACATAGAGGCCCAAGTGCCAAAGCGCGACGGCGGCACCGCCCAAAGCCAGCGCGATCCCGTAGCGACCCACGCGCCGATCCTGCCACCACAGCCCAAGCCCGAGGATGATGGCCAAGGGGAACATGAAGGCACGCTGGAACCAGCAGAGCACGCAAGGTGTCTGCCCCAGAACCTCGCCGATGAAGAGCACGGCAAGCGACGCGGTGAGCGCGATGATCCAGGCCAGGCCAAGGGCCGTCTCTCCGGAAAGTCGGGTCATGACGATCAGATCCTCTGTCTCAGATCGGCGAGGATCTCTTCGGCGGGCGTGCCGTAGGGCCAGGAGTCCGCGAAGCCTGCTTGCGTGTCGAAAAGGAAAAGATGCGACGTGTGACCCATCGTGTATCCGCCCGGCGCAGTCGCCTGCTCGATCCGCTCAAAGAATATCGGAAAGGTTTCGGATGTCGCGGCGATCTGCTCTGGTGTACCGGTCAGCCCGATGATCCCTGCGTCGAACAGGGGCACATACTCGGCAAGTGCAGTCGGCGTATCCCGCTCCGGATCAATCGTTATGAAAATCGGCTGAACCATTGCTGCCTCATCGCCCAGGCCCTCCATCACGGCCGCGACTTCGGACAGTGTTGTCGGACAGACGTCGGGGCAATTGGTGAAGCCAAAGAAGACCAGCATCCAGCGCCCTGCGAAATCTTCGTCCGTTTGGACCATGCCGCGATGATCGGTCAGTTCGAAATCAGCAAGAAACGGTGGTTCACTCTCGGTGCGGGCAAGATCGGCACGGTAGTCGGACCATAGCAACAGCCAGATGAAAACGAACGCCGCCGCGCCCGCCAACACCCACAATACCTTCTGAAGACCTGAAAGCCTCACGCCGCTCCGCCCGAACCTGATTCTATATTTTGTGTGCGTTTACATCCTCTAGCTACTGTAGGTTCAAGCGTGATTGTCATCGATCGGCCAACAATCACCGATCTGTGAAACTCGGGTGAAGCTTGTGATGCGCACCGCATAAAGCTACACCCACTGTAGGTAATGTGGGGAGCGGAAATGCTGACGATTGGGACGCTGGCGAAGAAGACCGGAACAAAGGTGCAGACCATCCGGTATTACGAGCAGATCGGACTTATGCCTGAGCCCGGCAGGACCGAGGGGGGCCAACGACGCTATGGCGACGCCGAACTCGACCGCTTGTCATTCGTCCGGCACGCACGGCAACTGGGGTTCTCGTTGGACGCGATCCGTGAGCTCCTCGATCTCAGCGATCATCCGGGAAAGTCCTGCGCTGAGGCGGATGCAATAGCCCGTCGGCAACTCAAACAGGTCGAGCAACGATTGGCGCGGCTCGAGGCGCTGCGGACGGAATTGAAGCGGATGGTGCATGAGTGCAGCGGCGGACAGACTTCTGATTGCCGTGTGCTCGAGGTACTGCGCGACCATTCCGAATGCCTGACCGACCATGAAGAGATCGGCGCCTGAGCAATTTCGACGACCTTTGATCGGAACGCAAAAAGCCCGGTGTTAGTTACTCATTGGCAATTCACTAATTTGGATACCCGGCATGGCGGAGCAGAGAAACGCAACGGAAAGACGCACACTCTGGATCGTGCTGGGTCTCAACATCGGGCTGGCAGTCGCTTTCTTCGCCTCGGGCGCATTCGGCGAGTCAAGCGCGCTTATCGCCAATGGCCTCGACAATCTGTCGGACAGTTTCGTCTACGCGATCAGCCTCTTCGCGCTGTCCCGCTCCGCCAAGTGGAAGCGCGGAGCGGCGAACGTTTCGGGCGGCCTGCTGATCCTCTTCGCCCTTGGAATCCTGTATGACGCGTGGCGCCGCTACGTCGGCGGATCGGATCCTCTTGGCACGATCATGATTGTCATGGCGCTGGTAGCGGCGGCCATCAACGCACTTTGCGTCTGGCTGCTGGCACGGCTTCGCGATCCAGACGTAAACATCCGAGCGGCGAATACGTTCAGCTGGAACGACTTCGCGGCCAATCTCGGAATCGTCGTCGCAGGCGGGCTCGTAGCCTGGCTCGGAACGAATTGGCCGGACCTTGTCGTGGGCGTGATTGTCGCCGGCATCGCGGCCTGGGGTGGCGTCGGAATCCTGAGAGACGCGCATGGTGAACACCACAAGGCGGTGCACAATGACGATCAGGTAACCAAGGACTCGGCCTGAAATCGGGGCTTGAAGCTACAGTGACTGTAGCAACTACATATTCTCGTGAACGATTCGAGGAGGTATCCCGTGAACCCCGCCGACCCTCATTTGGCCAAAACCCGGCTGCTGGATTTTGACGCGACCTCAATTGCAAAACTGATCGAGGAGCGCGGCTGGGCAGACCTTCCCAGCGACGACCGAATTGGGGCCATCTACGATTTCGTCAGGAACGAGATTACCTTCGGCTACAACCGCGCCGACGACATTCCGGCGTCCGAGGTCCTCGCAGATGGCCACGGGCAGTGCAACACCAAGGGCACGCTCCTCATGGCCCTGCTGCGTGGCGTGGGAGTTCGCTGCCGACTGCACGGGTTCACAATCCACAAGGCGCTTCAGAGAGGCGTCGTTCCGGAACTCGTCTATCCCCTCGCGCCGTCCGAAATCCTCCACTCCTGGGTAGAGGTGGACTTGGGCGACGGATGGGTCAATCACCGCCAGAACTTCGGATTTGTGCGCGACTTGCTCTATCGCCACGTCATCCGTCACTGGATGAATGCCAGGGTTCGCCGCATCCGCCGCGGAATCTTGCCGCCGGTCCCCGGATTCGATCGGCCGAACCGCCGCCATGAGGAGACGAACCGTGCCGCATGATCACGGCCACGCCCACATCGATCCTCAATCCGGTGATCGTCGCGTCTCCATCGCCATCTGGGCCAACGGCCTCCTGACGGTCGCGCAGATCGTCGGCGGGATCCTTTCCGGCAGCCTCGCGCTGATCGCGGATGCCCTCCACAATTTCTCGGACATGGCGTCGCTGGTGATCGCCTTCTTCGCGCGTAAGATCGCTCGCCGCCCGGCGGACAAGCGCATGACCTTCGGCTATGGGCGGGTAGAAATCGTCGCAGCGCTCATCAACTACACGACACTTATCCTGATCGGCTTCTACCTGATCTACGAGGGTGGTATGCGCATGATCGACCCACCAGAGGTACAGGGCTGGACGGTGGTGATCCTGGGCGGTGTGGCACTGGTCGTCGACACGTTGACGGCGCTGCTCACCTATTCGATGCAGAAAGGCAGCGTGAACATCCGTGCGCTCTTCCTGCACAACCTATCGGACGCTTTGGCCTCCGTGGCGGTCATCATCGGCGGCTCGCTCATCCTCCTCTACAACATGCGGTGGGTCGACCCGGCGATCACCATCGGCATCGCTCTCTACATCCTCTACCTCGCATTTACCGAGATCGGCGGTCCGATTCGGACGCTGATGCTCGGCAGTCCACCGGACATCGATAATGAAACCGTCGTTCAGGCGATGCGGGGTGTGGATGGTGTCGCGGACGTTCATCACGTGCATCTGTGGCAGATGCAGGAGCACGAGGCGGCTCTGGACTGCCACGTCGTGCTGACAGCGGACGGCTGGGGTCAAATCGAAAAGATCAAGGCCGCGATCAAGGACCGGCTGAAGGACGATTTCAGCATCGGTCATTCGAGTCTGGAATTTGAGCACGAAGACCGCGCACACGAAAACGCTGACCTTTACGGTCACGGCAAACCGGAAAAAGAGGAGGAAAACCATGTTCACCGAGACACTGACAGCTCATGACGACACGATTGGCCTCGCCTGCGAGGGCAAGCTCAGCGAAAGCGACCTGAAACGGATGCACGCCCTGCTTCATGAGCGCCTGCAAGAGACAAGTAAGCCCGGCCTGGTTCTCGATCTCACGAGGTTCGAAGGCTACGATGGGCCGTCCGCTCTGCTCGAAGATCTGAAAATCGACACAGCCCATAGGAATGACTTCCGCCGCGTCTCTGTGGTGGGCGAAGGGGCTTTGTTGGAGTGGGGAACCAGGTTCGCCGACGTGCTGACCACGGCAGAACTCCGTTAGTTCGACCCGGCGGAAATGAAGGCGGCAATCGCCTGGGCAAGTGAAAGGTAGAGTAGCTTTCAATCAGATGCCTTCGCAGAAGACAGCATCTGTTCGAAACCATAAACAAAAGAACTACAGCAGTTGCGAGACCCAAGAGCAATCCGAAAGTTCTGAACATGGTCGCTCCTTTCGCAAAGGAGTAACTTTGGTACGGTGGCACTGCCCTTGCCGGGGCATTATCAAATCGTAATGTTTTAGCGGCTCAGGGCGCCAGTTGGTTAACATAAACTTCATTATGCGACTTTATACTTAGTGTTGCGATAGTATATTATCGTATGTATGCTGAAATCCTGTCACGGAGGTCCCTCAGCATGCGCCATTCAGTCAAGAAGCTCCTCCCCTCGATCGCAGTCGCTTTGGCTGTGACAGGTCTTTCGCTTCCGGCACCCGCCCGCGCGCAGACATACCCGATCGATTGCGCGATCCTCCTGTGCCTGTCTGGCGGCTGGCCTGCTTCCGTCCCTTGCGCACGAGCGCGCGCCGAATTCATCCGGCGGATTACGCCTTGGCCAGTGGAACCGCCGCTGCAGATCTGGCGCTGTCCCATGGGCGCGTCCTATGAGACCTCTCCTTCATCAAACAGTGCAGACCGCATCTTTGAAGCGTTGTTCCAAAACGAAAGCACAGCGCCGCGACAATCTTTTCCAGCGCGCGATACCGCTGACCCAATTGCAGCTGCTTGGCGCAGCACAGAAGCCCCAGACTACCTTGTTCCCGCCGACCAGGCACTCCGGCTCGTTCAGGATCGCGCGGACATCGATATCAGCGGACCTGAGTTCAACTTCGTCCGGTCTATCCGGGTCTTTGATGTTCGTTATGCGCGGCAGCATGAATCCGGTCGTGACGGTGACTGCAATCGCAGCGCGACCGTGGTCTTGGGCACTTACGGGACCCAAGGCGATTTCTCATGGCAACGATCTTCCATAACTGCCCTGCCCGAGGCTCATGTAGGACTTGAACGTTGGGGCCAGAATTGCCCGGGTATCTATCACCGATCTGTCTTCGTCGATTGGCGCGACTATGAGGGCAACTACGGCTTCGAACAGGTGAACTACTAGCGCTGACAATGACAGCGGTGCCGTCATAATGCGGAAGTTTTAGCATGCTCGGTTATTCAAATACCTTCCGTTCGCGATGTCGGTGGCAAGGTCCGGAGAGCGTCCAGTCCTCCAAAGAATGATGTTATTCGCTAGATAGGTTACTTGACTGGGGGGTAGGAGGCGGTCGGCCTTCATTCTGCCTTCGCAACTGGCCATGCAGACTTCGACCTTGGCCAAACCGCTTGAGGCTCATGTCGCGCGAAGCTCGCTCCCAAATTCTTCGCTGGCTTCATGAGCGACCAGTGCTCTCGTGACCGTAAAGGGCTGCATTCGCGTGGGCGTTCTCCTCGTGTTCGAATTCTAGGCTGGAATGGGTGATGCCGAAGCGATCGCTCAGGGCCGGTAGGCGGCATCCTGCTGCCAGCCGGTGAAACCCGACTGCATGACGACGACGTTCGAGCGCCCCGCCACGCGCAGCGCGAAGGCGGCCTGGGCCGACAGGCTGCCGGTGTTGCAGAACAGGATCGTCATGCGGTCCTCGGGGATCTCATCGATCCGGTCGAGCACTTCGCGCCATTCGATGTTGACGGCGCGCGGGATGGTGCCTTCCTCGAACTGGCCCGCATCGCGGGTGTCCACGAAGAGCGCCGTCTCGAAGACGGTCTGGTCGATCTGCTGGGGCAGGATGATGCCGGCTTCATACTCCGAGAACATCATGTATTCCTGCATGGCGTCGATGGCGGCGTCCTGCGCCAGCACCGGCGCCGTCTGGACGGCGAGCGCGACGGTCGCAGCCGCCACAAGGTGTTTCAGGGTCATCCGGGGTTTCCTCCTTTTCGGATTTCTGTTCGTTGGCCGGCCTCAGAACACCAGCACCTTGTCGGCGGCGAGTGTCGCCTGCGCGAGCTCGTCCATGGTGGATCGGCTCGCCCCCTCGATCACATCGGCCTCCGTCAGGCCGCGCGCGTCCATGCAGGTGCCGCACATCAGGACGCGTCCCTTTGCCGTCAGAACCCGGCGGAGCATGCGCTCGATGTTGTAGTAGCCCTCGGGCGTCTTCTGCCCCGCCTTGGCGCAGAGCACCGCGTCCGCCATCAGAAAGACGGTCACTTCCGCCTCGGGATCATTCCGCTCGAGCGCGTGGGCCATGCGCAGACCGTTGTAGCTGCGCTCGGTGCCGTAGGGTGGGTCGTTGAGCAGGATCAGGTGTTTCATCGTGAGTTCTCAGGTCCGGGCGCGTTTCTGCAGGTCGGTGAGGAAGGCTTCGATACGCCGGGCGTTGGCACCGCGGTCGATCTGGCCGAGGCGCGAACGAGAGCGCATGTCGACGCGGGTCCCGGTGTCGGTTTCCGTCACCCGGATCGCCACCTCGTCCTCGAAGCCGAAGAGACGGCTCCGGGCGATGGCCTCGATCTGGCTTTCGGCGGGGTCCGCCGACAGAACCTCCCAGCCGCGCTCTTCCACGAGGCCGAGTGCCGCCGCGAAGGCTTCGTCCGGGGCGAGAGACAGATCCAGCGAGCGGACATCCGGATAGGCAGCGCGTTGCGGCTCGGCGTTCTGCGCCGGGTAGTCGCTGGGCGTCGCGGTGAACCAGAACACCGGCGGATCCTCAGTGTCGGTCGAGATGTCGTTGATCGGCGGCGTGGTCCGCGCGGCGATCTCAAAGGCCGCGCCAAGGCCCGCGACGGGCAGCGACAGGATCAGCGCGACGAGAACGGCAGCGACACCGCCACGCCGGCGTCGGAGCCAGGCCACCAGTCCAATCAGGGCCACAACGATCCCTGCGCCCGCCGTCCAGGCGCCCCAACCGGCCAGGTCGTAGGCTTGCGGCCAGGGCCAGTCGGCGGTGCGGAACCCCCAGACCGCGATTGCCAGAAGCGCAAGGGAGGCAAGCCCCAGCAGGATGGAAAGAAAGCCCAGGCGGCGAGCAAGCGTGTCAGACATGAGTTGGCTCCGATGGATCGGCGGGGTTCAGCCGCGGGTGGGTTTCCTCGGAGAACCAGAATAGCAGACCGCCGGAGATGAGCATTGAGACGGCCACGAACCAGAACGCGGCGTCCGCCGCGCCAGTCAGGGTGGCGGCAAGGCCCAGCCCGAGCGCACCGATCGCATAGCCAAGGTCACGCCAGAAGCGGTAGATGCCGATGGCCGAGCCACGCCATGCAGGCGGCGTGATATCGGCCACCGCCGCCGAGAGGTTCGGGTAGAGCAGCGCCATGCCGAAGCCTGCCACGCCCGCCGAGACCGACCACCAGAGCGCGCCAGTGCCCATGACCACCATCGCCACGCCTGCGCCGCAGATCCACATGCCGAGCACGTTGGGCCAGAACCGGCCGACCTTGTCCGAGAGCCGCCCGGTGACCAGTTGCGAGCCGCCCCAGACGAAGCCGTAGGTGCCGACGATCCATCCGACCTCGGTAAGGCTGGTGCCGCGGCTCACGAGGAAGACAGGGAAGAGCGCCCAGACCAGCGCGTCGACGAACTTCTCGACGAGCCCGGCCTGCGAGATTGCGAACAACCGCCGGTCCCGCCAGCTCATCAGCGCAAAGATCTCGCCCGTCGTGGGGTGCTCTGATACGCCGCGCGGGTAACGCGGCAGTGATTTCGGGGGCGCGGCCTTGTGCGCGGCAGTTTCTGCCTTCGCCCATGGCAGCGTGTCCTTGACCCAGACAACCGTCAGGACGAGCGCCAGCAGGACCACCGCCATGCCGAAGACCAGGAGACCCGTCCGCGCGCCCAAGGCTTCGGCGGCATAGGCGGTCAGGATACCGGCGAGCGCGACCCCGACATAGCCCGAGAACTCGTTCAGCCCCATGGTGAGACCGCGTTCCTCGGCGCGCGTGATGTCGAGTTTCGCGGTCTGAGTCATCGACCAGCAGAGCCCCTGGTTCACCCCGAGGAGAACGGTGGCGGCCACGATCCAGCTCCAATCGGGCGCGGCCCAGATCATCACCGGGATAGGAAGCGCCACGACCCAGCCCCAGAACAACACGCGCTTGCGGCCGATCCGCTCGGACCAGCGACCGGCGACGAAGTTCATGACCGCCTTCACCGCGCCGAAGGCCACGACGAAGGAGGCCAGCAGAAGAAACGAGCCATGCTCCAGCCCGAACTCGCTTTCCGCCAGAGCCGGGACGACCGTCCGCGTCATGCCGATGGCAAACCCCACCAGCGTCACCTGGATCAGTTGGTGGGCGACCTGGCCCCGGTTCTCGCGGATGCCGCTTTGGAGGCTGACGACCGTCATTCGGTGGAATCCCTGGTGGTGCCGCGCGGGTCGAGTGCATGGCCACTCGCAGGCCCACGCAGCGGCTGGATCAGCATGCGGTCGATCCAGAGATCGCGCCGCGTGCGGAACTGTTCGATCCCGATCTGCATCCCTTCATGGCCCTTCGCGGGCTGGGCGACATAGGTGCCGAGCAGCCGGTCCCACCATGGCAGGTTGAAACCGTAGTTCGAATTGGTCTCGCGCGGATCGACGGAGTGGTGGACGCGGTGCATATCCGGCGTGACCACGAAGAGCCGCAGCCAGCGATCGACCGGGCGCGGAAGGTCGATGTTGGCGTGGTTGAACAGCGCGGTCGCGTTTAGGATTACCTCGAACAGCAGGACCGCGACGGCTGGCGGACCCAGTGCCGCGACCACCGCAAGCTTGATCCCCATCGAGATCAGGATCTCCACGGGATGGAACCGCAAGCCCGTCGTCGCGTCGAAGTCGAGATCCGCATGATGCATCCGGTGCATCCGCCAGAGCCCCGGCACAGCATGGAACATGACGTGCTGGAGATAGATCGCGAGATCGAGCAACAGCATCGAGGCGACGATGGCGAGCCAGACCGGGGCGTCGATGTTGTTGAACAACCCCCAGCCGCGCTCCTCCGCCATCGTGGCGAGTCCGACTGCGAGGATCGGGAAGCTGAGCCGCAGGATAACCGTGTCGAGCACCACGAGCGCGATGTTGTTCGTCCAGCGGATGACGCGCGGGATCTCGCGCCGTCGGCGCGGCGCCGCCACCTCCCACAGCGCCATGGCCACCAGGATGCCGAGAAAGGTGGCAAGGCGAATGGTTGGTTCAGCGGCGAGGATGGTCTCGGACATGGGATCTGGACTTCGGACTTGTGGGGCGCGATGGAATCGCTATCATTCAATCAATCACTTGAATGATCTATCGTCTGGAGCGCGTCCTTGTCAATCAGCCCGAAACTGGCCCTGCTCGAAGAATATGCCCTCGTTGCGCGCGCCCTCTCGGCGCCCGCACGGCTCATGATCCTCGAGCAGCTCGCGCAGGGGGAGCGTGGCGTGGAGGCGCTGGCGGAAAAGACGGGCCTCACCATCGCCAACTGCTCGCAGCATCTCCAGCAGCTGCGCCGCGCTGGTCTGGTCACAAGCCGGCGCGAGGGCAAGGCGGTGATCTACCGGCTGACCGACGCAAAGACGCTGGACCTCATGGACCTTCTGCGTATCGTCGCCGAGCGCAACCTGGCGCAGGTCGAGCGCATCCTCCGTGGCCTCTCGGGCGGCGAGGACGCCCCCGAACCCGTGAGTCGAACGGACCTCGCCGCGCGGCTTGCCGAAGGCTCCGTCACCGTGCTCGACGTGAGGCCGGCAGACGAATTCGCCGCGGGCCATATTCCAGGCGCGCTAAACGCGACCCTGGCGCAACTGGAGCAGATCCTCCCCACGCTCGCACCGGACGCCGAGATCGTCGCCTATTGCCGCGGCCCCTACTGCGTCTATGCCCATCAGGCCGTCGCCACCTTGCGCCGGTATGGTCTCAACGCCCGCCGGCTCGACGGGGGACTGCCGGAGTGGCGCGAAGATGGAAGGCCCGTGCTCATCGACGCGGGCTAAGTGTCCCTGTGCTTGGGCAAGTCCGCACCTGGTCGCGCCCAATCCACCCCACGGCTTGCCGTTTACGTAGACACGTTAGGAGCGAGCGCGAAGGAGAAGCCAATCCGTTCGCTGGCGGGCCAAGCTTTTTGGCGAGACCGGCTTACGACCGCAGATTGCGAAAGAGTGCGACGGGACACGAAATCGCACGATCAGAATGTGAATCGCACACGAACCCTCTCAAGCGATTGAATTTCTGACAACATCACCACCATTCATCACTGGACCACCGCTAAGAGCGTCTTCGAATGGCCGCTGCTTCAAGGTTATCAGATCTTGGTGCATTCTGCAGCATCCGTCACTCTTGGCCCCCTTCGAGACCTTCGCTGCCATCAGCTCCAATATCCGGTATGCTGGCTGACCTTCTCCATCAATATGAGCTGGCGACTACCTGAGAAGCCTACCCGCCGCCGCCTCGTCCGATCCGCGTGAGCGCGTCGAAGTTAATTTCTAGTTTCTGTTCCGTACTCAGATCTGGCCGGGTTTCCAATACCGGCTGAGGCCCGCCGACGTCCCACATCACCGCATGCGCGCCTGTGGTCCAGCGATACACCCACCCAACAATGCTGTACCCATCGGTCCCGATCAGATTGGCGATCGCGACGCCCTCACCTTTATCATCGTTCACTGTTTACTGACTTTCTGCACTGTGGCGCTGAATTTGCGGCATGGTGTCGTAAGGCGCTTACTCGCGCCGCAGGCCGCAAATGTTAGATGTTGGCTAACTGCTCTTCCTTGAGGAGCTCACTTCACATGGGGACGCACGAAGCGGCGCGTCCAAAAATTTCTTTGCTTTCAAATCTTGTGGTCGGGCTCCGTGGCGGCTTCGACGATCGCCAGGACTTCATTTTTGTCAAAGCCAATGACCCTCGCCAGAACCGTGAACTCCACGACGTCGATACGACGCTCGCCGCTTTCGAGACGCGCCACAAATGACTGGTGGCGTTTGAGCTTGGCCGCCAACTGCTGCTGGCTGAGACCCGCATTCTGACGTGCATCAACCAACGCACGGACGAGCGCCAACTGGCCATTTGTTCTGATTGTTTTCGCCACGCGTCACATACCTTTTGTGACGTCGCTAGCGGATGAAATCTGTTATCTAAAAAGTAGATATTTGAGGGTGTTATCGGCGTCTGGTTTCCAAGGGCTGCAAGTCTGGTGCACGCCCAATCGCCCATCAATCCCCCACCAGTTCCAGAAACCGACCGTAGTCCTGACTGACTTCGCGGGCTTCCTCGAAAGCGCGTGCACGCTCCTGCTCGAGGCAGCGGAAGTAGTCCTGAATGTCGGTGATGTAGACCTCAAAGTCCCGCCGGATGATGTCGGCATAATCCCTGGCCGCTTGCGAATCGCTTGGCATGAAGGGCCGGACCGGAGCGAGACAGGATTCTGCTTGGCTTGCCACTGGTGCGAGCATCAGGAAGGCCACAGACTGCATGCCCACCCATCGGCTCAACCGCAGGTTTCTGAAACCCCTATTTTCCTTGATAGACGCCAATGGCCGTGCCTAGAGTTTGAGTAACCGAGATACAGCCGTATCTGCCGCATTATATCTTGCGGTTAATAGTATACTATCGTAACTCTGGGCTTCAAGTGGGAATGCCCGGGCGTTGCGCGTTTGAAGAAAGCGTGAGCCGGGCCATGAACTGGGACATCGAAGCACCAAATGTGGTTACGGAAGCACGTTTCCGCGAACTCGTGGAAAGCGGCTATAGCGCTGAAATCCTGTGCCAGGAGTCGGCACACAAGAAGGGCCCGAGTTATTACGGGGTCTGGATCATGCGTGTCGTCTCTGACGAAGGCGTGGAGAAGCTGCTGGTCACGGCCCGTACCCGAACGACCTATAACGACATCAAGATTCGCGAGTTCAAGACCATCACGGGCGTGGTGTCCTTCCTTATTGGGATCGGTTTCTCCCATGCCGATGTCCCGCTCGAGGAAGGCCAGCGAACGACGCACAAGCTGGCTGCAACCGACAAGGGCGGCAGCAAGTAGCCTTCTTCTTTTCTGGTATCTCGCGGGTCCCGCCTCCGCACAGATGGTGCTGGTCATGGAGAGCGACGGCTCTCTGACCCCATCCCGCTCCCAGGACAGCTTTGCCCGCAATTACAATGACGGCATTGGACAAGGTTCAGCGGCCGATGATCTGGCAATCTTTGGCGAACGGGATGGTGAGCCAGACGACATCCAATTGGCAGCCCTCTCACAGCCTGCGCCCCTACCCCGCGCCGATATCCTCACGGCCATCGAGGCCACCGCCTTTCGCTATGCCAGGCATCCCGGGCTACGCGGCGCGGAGCTCTCGGTTCGCGATTGGCTAACCCTCTACCGGGCCAATATCGAGGTGGAGAGCGCCTACCGGCAGGATGCGGTCTCGAGTGCAGGCGCCATTGGCCTTGGTCAATTGATGCCAGCGACGGCGCGCGACCTCGGCGTCGACCCGCGTGATCCCCTTCAGAACCTCGACGGGTCCGCCCGCTACCTCGCGATGATGCTGGAGGCATTCGGCGATCCGCGGCTCGCGCTCGCAGCCTACAACGCCGGACCGGATGCGGTCCGCCAGTACGGCGGCATTCCCCCCTACAGAGAAACCCAGAACCACGTGGCCCGTGTCATGGCCGTCGTGGCCCGATTGGAAGGATCAAATTCATGATGTCCCAACCTTTTTGGAAATCATTCCTCAAAACACTCATCGGCAATGTCACGAGAGCGCGAAGCGCGGCAGTGCATTGGCGATACCGCTTTTTCCAAACAAGTTGGATTTCTAACCTGTTTATTGCGTCGCTCGCGCTCTTCCTGCTCGTCGCAGAGCCTGCGCTTGCTCAAAGCATCGATCTCTCCCCGATCCAGAGCTTGTTGCAGGGCATTGTCGATGCGCTGACCGGTCCGCTTGGCGTTGTCATCGCGACGCTGGCCGTGCTGGGCGTCTTCCTGAGCTGGTTCTTCAACATCATCGACCTGCGCCAGGCCCTCTGGGTGCTTGTCGGCATCGCCGGTGTCGCCGCCGCTCCCACCATCGTTGCCGCGGTCTTTGCCGGTGGCTGAGCGCTCGCCCCTCTTTCTCGGCCTCGTACGCCCGCCCAAGCTTCTGGGCCTGCCCATCATGTATGCGATGGTCTGGCTCTTCGGCTCGGTGCTCTTGTTCGTCTGGGTGCAGCACATCGCGGTGCTGGGCGTGGCCGCCCTGCTCTATCCTTTGCTTTGGAAGGCCGCCGATTGGGATCCGCGCTTCATCGACGTGATGATGACGGCGCTGCAGGAAACGCCGCCAACGCGGAACCGCTCCATCCATGGCGGGGACAGCTATGCGCCCTAATACAGCCGGGGATGAAGGCCTCGATCTCCGCACAATGACGCCGAACTGGTATGCCCGCGAAACCCGCCTCGCGCATATGCTGCCTTACGTCAGTCTGGTCGATGACCGCACCGTGCGTACGCGGGTCAACGAGCTTTTCCAGTGCATCCGGCTCGATGGGGTCAACAGCTACACGACGGATGATGCCTATCTCGACAAGGTTACCGCGCTCTTTGCCCGGATTATCGCGCAGCTGGGACCGGAGTTCAGCTACTACGTCCATAAGGTATCGAAGGCGATCACACCGGACCTCGAGCCCATGCGCGAGGACAGTTTTGCAGGAGAAGTTGACCGTCTCTGGCGCAAGAAACTCAAGAGCAGCGGGCTGCGCGACAAGACCCTGACGCTCACGGTCATCCATCGCCCACCTCCCAAAAGCGTCCTGCCGTTCCTGAACCGCAGCGCCCCGGATCGTCTCAAACAAGCAACCGAGAAGCGCCTGCACCGCCTGGGCGAAGCAGTGAACGTGTTTCTCTCTGGCCTTGCGGAGCTGAACCCGCATGTGCTCTCGGCCAAGTCGGGCGAGTTGATTGGTTTTCTGGGGGCGTTGAACACAGGCACCGAGCTGCCGCTCTACCCGGCAAACACCTACGGCTTCCTGTCCTTCAACGTCGCCAATACCCGTGTGACGTTTCACGGAGACCATTTCGAGCTCTCGGAGGGCGTCGCCGGGCATCGTTTTGGGAAGAGCTTCACCATCGGGGAATACTCCGAAGGCACCTCCTGCACCATGTTCGACATGCTCAACCTGCCGGTCGACATGATCGTCACGCATTCCTTCACGCCGATCAATTCGAACCTCATGGCGGGCCGCATCAAGCGGCAAAAGCGTCAGATGCAGGCCAGCCAAGATGCGGCGCTCTCGCTGATGGAAGCACTCGACATCGCCGCAGATGATCTCGAGGCCAAGCGCCAGAGCTTTGGCGAGCACCACATGATCGTGACGATCTTCTGCGATACAATCGATGAGCTGCAGACGCTCAGCGCCGAGATCGTGAACGCCGCCGCCGCCGAGGGCGTGAAGATGATCGGTGAGCGGGTCGCGGCCAAGGCGCATTACCTCAGTCAACATCCCGGCAATCAGCCCAAGCGCGTGCGCGCCAGTGCCATCACCAATCGCAACTTCGCGGATTTCGCGGCGTTTCATCGGACCCAGCTCGGCAAACCGGCTGCGAAAACCCCCTGGGGCAAAGTCATCACCTATCTGCCCACGCCCGAGAAGAGCGCCTACCGGTTTTCCTATCACGAGCGGGGATCGCCCGACAAAGAACCGACCAGCGGGCATACCCTGATCATGGGACGGCCCGGCTCGGGCAAATCGGTGCTGTCCGCCTTTCTCATGACGCAAGCCCACAGGGCGAGGGCGCGGATCTTCGTCTTCGACTACCGTCTCGGTATGGAGATGGCGGTCCGCGCCAATGGCGGGCGCTATGCGTCTTTGAAAGCGGGACAGGCCACCGGCCTCAACCCACTCTGGACCGAAACCGATGCCCGCGGCACGGCCTGGCTCTCGGACTGGCTCGCCACCCTGCTCTATCGCGCAGACAAGCCGCTGACGCCGGCACAGACCAACCGCATCCAGGAGGTCGTGCGTCAGAACGCGCAGGCCTCCAATCCGGCCCTGCGGAACTGGCGGGATTTTGCATCGCTCTTTGTGTCCACCGATGATGGCGGCGATCTTCACCAGCGCCTGCTCGAATGGACGGAAGAAGGCCGCTACGGCTGGATATTCGGCCAGACGTTGGAAGACACCTTCTCGCTCGAAGGCGATGTCGTGGGCTTCGATCTCACTGACATTCTCGACAGCGAGGCCGAGAAAGAACGCATGGCGGTCCTCTCCTATCTCTTCCGCCGGGTCGAGCGCGAGATCGAGGACCGCCGCCCCACGATCATCGTGATCGATGAGGCCTGGAAGGCGCTGGACAATGCGTATTTTGCCGAGCGGCTCTCGAACTGGCTGGTGACCGCACGCAAGCAGAACACCGTCGCGGTGATGATGACGCAATACGCCAGCCAGCTCGAGCGCACTCGGACCGGCAAGACCATCGTCGAGGCGGTACCGACGCAGATCCTGCTTCCGAACATCCGCGCCCATGCGTCCGACTACGCGATGCTGAACCTTTATGAGAAGGAGCTGGACGTACTGCTCAACACCGGCAGCGACAGCCGTCTCGCCCTCATCCGTGACGACCAGGGCTCCATCGTCGTCGATGCCGATCTCAGCGCCCTCGGAGCCAATCTCACCATCCTCGGCGGCATGGAAAAAGGCGAAGCGCTCGTCGGTGCCGACTACCGCGACCGCCCAGACTTTTGGAGGCTTTCATGATCCGTATTCTTCTAGCTGTGACGGCGCTCGGTGCGCTGGCCTCCTGCGCCCAGTACCAGGAGCCGCAGGCCAATTGCTTCACCTTCCTGGCCTCGACGGCACCCACAGCACCTGATTGCACCTTCATGCCCCTTGGCGCGCCGGAGGGCGACATTGAAGTCTAAACTGCCCCATATCTTCGTGCTTTGCCTGCTGCCCGGCATCGCCCTTTCCCAAGGCGTGCCGACCAATGACAGCGGGCTGACCGCGCGCGATATCGTCGAGACCGGAGATCGCGAGACCGACCTTGCGATCCAGGCGGACAAGCTGTCCGTGCGCGAACTCGTTGCCGAGATCGAACGCGAGCAATTGGCCATACTTCAACGCATCCTCGATGCCCAAACCAGCTTCGGCGGTCAGGGCCTGCCCGCGATGATTTCAGGGCTGGAAAACGGAAGCGGCGATCCAGCCCGTTCCGTCGAAGCGGTCTACGGCAATGCCGACATCGACCCCAATCCCGGCGGCGCACAGATGTTCGGGGATGCGTCCGAGACCATCGAGCAGCTCATCATCCGCGTCGCCCAGGAAACCAGCGGCTTCGCCGGCGTGGGCCGCGCGGGCCTCTCCCCGGTCCAATGGCGCGCACTCCTACAGGCGCTCATCTGGCAGGAAAGCCGCTTCACCATCGGCGCCCGCTCGCCGGTCGGCGCTTTTGGCCTCACCCAGATCATGCCCGGTACGGCCAGCGATCTCGGCATCAACCCGGAATACTACGACAGCCCTTACCTGCAGGTGCATGGCGGCGCGCGCTATCTCGCAACGCAACTGAACACCTTCGACGGCAATATCATCAACGCGCTCGCGGCCTACAACGCCGGACCCGGTCGCGTGTTCGAATATGGCGGCGTTCCACCCTTCGCCGAAACCCAGCACTACGTCCAGGTCATCCCCGAACGCTACAATCTCTACCTAAGCCGCATCGGTGGGATCGAAGCGCTCGGCACGATCGATCCGGCGCTTCTCGCCAATGCGAACCTCTCGATCACCGGGCACGGCGCGGCTTTCTATGGCAACAACGCGCCCGCCGCGATCCGACAGGCAGCGTTGCGCATCCAAGACATCGTCGAGCGGATTTCCGAAACGGAAGATGTTCAGGAAAGCATCGCGCTCAACACCTATGCCCGCGCCGAACTCGTACGCCTCGTCGCCGCCCGCATCCGGCTTCAGGCGGCGCGGACCCGTGTCCTGAGCGCAGAAGAATTGGCGCAGGCCAGCGCCCGCATGGCCGAGGGCGCATTCATGGAATTCACGATCAGGGAGATTGAATGATGGGACGGATGTTTCTGAGAACGGCCTTGGCCACAACGCTTGGGGCTTGCCTGCATTTCGGCACCCTGTCCCCTGCCATGGCGCAGGGCGTACCCGTCGTCGACACCCAGAACATCACGCAAAACATCCAGCAGCTTCGGCAGATGATCGAAGACGAGATTCTGCAAAACGAGCAGCTGACGCAGCTCCGCGAACAGCTTGCCACACTCACGGACCAACTCGCGGAGCTGCAAAGAACCTATGAAGCACTTACCCGCCTTGCCGAACTTCCCGAGATTATCCGCACCGAGATGGAGGACGAGCTGAACGGCCTGCTCGATCAGGAGTTCGGCGACATCCTTGCGACGATTGAGGCCATCAAGACGGGCGATTTCTCCGGTCTGTCCGGTTCCGGAGCGGGCGAGATTGAAACCCAGATGGACCGGGTGCTGGCCGATCTCGGCTTTGACGACGACACCCTCTCGGAAATGGCCACCAGCGGCAATCCGGGCGCGAACCGTGTCGCAACCCAGGCCACGACCGGCGCACTCGTCTCGGCCGCTGCCCAGAACAGCTATGAAGACGCAGGCCAATCGCTGGAACGCGTCGACAGGCTGGTCGGGCTGATCGATGACATGGACGAACTGAAGGAAAGCATCGACCTCAACACGCGGGTGACGGCGGAGCTGGCAATTGCCCTCGTAGCCATGTGGCAGCTTGAGGCCGTGCAAACCGTGGGTGACGGCACAGGCGGTGTGATCGATGCCGCCACAATCGCCGAAGAACAGCGCTTCATGGATTTCACCTTGCCGGACCTTCGGGCCGAGTAATCGTGGGGCATGAATGGTGGCGAGCGAACAAGAAATCATCGAGGAAGAACTTGTCTACGGTGCCCTGCGCCGCGAACGGCTCTGGCAACGTCTTGGGCTCATGGGCCTCATCTTCGGCATCCTCGGATGCCTGAGCGCGGCGGCTGTTGCCATCCTTGATGTCGATCCGCCGCCTGTGGTCGTGCCCTATGATCCCGCCACCGGCTTTGCACTCCCCGAAGCCTCGGTGGGCGCCTCCTCGGTGACCGCCAACCAAGCGATCATCGAGGCGGAAGTCTTCCGCTATGTGACCGATCGGGAGGTCTATAACCAGCTCGACAACGATCTGCGCATACGCAGCGTTCTGCGCCGCTCGGACGGGGCCGCCGAGAGCGGGCTGCGCCAAATCTGGAACAGCGCCAACGAGAATTACCCGCCGACCGTCTATGGCCCCAATGCCCGGCTCGACGTGGAGATCCTCAGCATCAACCGGATCGGAACCAACCGCGCCACGGTCCGCCTGCGCAAGCGCCTGACTTCTATTAATGGCGTTCAGACAGGCCTCTTCACTGCCACGCTGCTCTTCGAGTTCCGCCCCGAGACCCGCCGCTCCATCGATGAGGTCTGGACCAACCCCTTCGGCTTCACGGTCCTCGAATATTCCGTCCGCTCCGACAGATTGGAGAACTGACGTTGTTTTTCACAAGATCGCTTGTTTATGTCATTGCCCTGTTGCCCGGCCTTGCCTCCGCCGAAGCCATCCCGCGCGGTGGCCCCAATGACAGTCGCGTCCGCTTGGCCACCTACCAAGAAGGCCAGGTCTATCGTCTTAATGTCTCGCTGACCCATGTGACCACCGTCGAGTTCGGCGAGGGAGAAAGCATCCGCTCGATCATCGCAGGCGACACGGAAGGCTTCGAGATCGATGGCGTGCCGGGCGGGCAGGCCTTCGCAATCAAGCCGGTGGCGCGCGGGGTGCATACCAATGTGACCGTCTACACGAACAGGCGCAGTTATTACTTCAACGTCCAGGAGACCCGCAGTCCGACCTTTTACGTGGTCCAGTTCCGCTACCCCGAAGACAATACGCGGCCCACACGTGCCATCGCGGCCCAAGCGCCGAACTACAATTACGGTGCCAGCGCGCGGACCGAGTTCACCCCAACCCGCGTCTGGGATGACGGGACGTTTACGTATTTCGAATTCCCACGGAATGCGCCGGTGCCCGCGATCTTCCGCTACGCCAATGGCCGGGAACGGACGGTCAACACGCAAGCCACCGAGGATGGCGTGATCCGGGTATCGGGTGTGACCCGGCAATGGGTGCTGCGGATCGGTGACGAGGTGGTCTGTATCGAGGCCACACCGCCTGCGGGAGTCGGATCATGAGCGACACCGGAAACGTGGACCTCGAGAAACGCCTCGCTGCTCTCGAGCAAGGCAAGGGCGCGAGCTCGCCCCCTACCCCACGGCGCTCACCGCTGCTCGCTTTGGTCGTCGTCCTTGTGATCGGCGCGGGCGGTGCCTTGCTCTATCTCATGTCCCAACCCGAGGAAGAGGAGGCCCTGCCCACGGCCACGCCGGACGTGTTCCAGAACGAAGGCGACGGCTTCGGCGCCATCGAAACCCTGCCCCCACCCGAGCCTGAGGTGGTTCTGGTCGCGCCGGAACCGGCCGAACCAAATGCAGAACTTCTCGCACAGCTCGCAGCCCTGCAGGCCCAGATCGAGGAATTGCGCAACGCGCCCGAGCCGGTGGTTGAAGAAGATACCGCAGCCGCCGAAGCCATTGATGCGCTGACAGCGCAAATCGCCGCCCTGCAGTCCGCCTCGGAAGCCGCGCAGCAGCAGTTTCGCGATGAGCTCACAGCGCGCGACCGCGAGTTGGAGCAACTCCGCATGGACCTCGAACTCGCGCAGCTTGAGGCCAACCGCCCTGCCCCCGCACCCATCGGGCCCACCGAGGACGAGTTGCGAGCGCGCGAAGAAGAACGGCTCCGCCGCGAGGAGGAAGCAAGACGGCTCGCGGAACTCGAACGCCGCGCGGCCGAAGAGCGTGCGTTTCAGGAACGCCGCATCGCCTCGCCCACTATCGCCTTTGGTGGCACATCCGGTGCGAATGAAACGGCACTGACCGAACGCACCTTCGGCGAGGTGACGGATTTCGTGCTGAATGGCGCGCTACCTACTTCGGTGACGCAAGCTGAGGTCATCGCCAACCCCTCCAACACGATCATCCAGGGCACGATGATCCAGGCCGTCATGGAAACCGCCCTCGACAGCTCTCTGCCCGGCCAGACCCGGGCCGTTGTTTCCGAAGACGTGTTCAGTTTCGATGGCTCCCGCCTTCTGATCCCGCGTGGGTCCCGCCTGATCGGGCGCTATCGTTCGGGCGTCGATATCGCGCAGCGCCGGGTCACCATCGCCTGGGACCGGATCATCCTGCCCGACAACCAGACGATCCAGATCAGCTCCTTCGGGGGTGATGAGTTGGGGCGTTCAGGTGTGACTGGCTTTGTCGATACGCGCTTTGATGAGCGCTTTGGCTCGGCAGCGCTGATTTCACTGATCTCCGCCGCACCAAGCGCCGCCGCCGCACATGTCCAGGACGAAACAGCCGCGGACGTGCTCGAAGACGTGGGCGATGATCTAGCGGATGCCACGGACAGCGTGATTGGCGACTATCTCTCCATCGGCCCCGTCATCTATGTCGACCAGGGCGCGCGCGTCACGGTGATGGTCGACCGCGATCTGGAGATATTCTGAGCCCATGTCGCTGAGCTATCTCCAGACCTCCCTCGACCGGATCGACGCTGCCGCCCGTGACGATGTCATCGAGATTTGCATCAACCCAGACGGAACCTGCTGGGGCGAGTTCCAGGGCGATCACTTCATGAGAAAACTGGACCAGACGCTGACCGCGACAGAAGTCAAAGACCTCGGCAACCAGATCGCCTCCTCTGCCAACACCACGATGAGCAAGGACCGCCCCATCGTCTCGGTCTCGATCACCTACAAGGGCCGTCCGATCCGCGCACAGGTCATCACCCCGCCTGCCGTGCTCTCGGCCATGTCGATCAGCCTTCGGTTCTTTTCAAGCCTGCCGCTTGACGGGATTGCGCTTGATTTCCTCTATGGCAAGGAGCGCAAACTGGAAGAACTCCGCCTCGAGAAAACCCGGGAGCTGCGCGAGGTCGTGGCCGCGGGTGTGATCGACGATGCCCTGACCTTCTGCGTCGACAACAAGCTTAACATGATCGTCTCGGGTGGCACCTCCACCGGCAAGACCGTCGCCGCACGGAAAATCCTCTCTCATGTGCCATCAGAGGAACGCATCGTCACCATTGAGGAAGCCGCCGAGCTTCTGCCGACCCAACCAAATGCTGTAACCCTCATCGCCAATCGCGACGCGGAATTCCAGACCGCCGATGTGCTTCTCACCGCCACGCTGCGCATGCGCCCCGACCGGATCATCCTGGGCGAGGTGCGCGGCAAGGAGGCCATGACCTTCCTCGAAGCGATCAACACCGGCCATGGTGGGTCCATGACCACGCTTCACGCCGAAACCCCGCAACTCGCCGTGCAGCGGCTCGCGATCGCAGCGCTCAAGACCGAGATCCCGATGACCTATGCTGACATGATCCAGTACATCGAGAACTCCATCGACGTGATCATCCAGGCCGGGCGTCATGACGGCAGGCGCGGCATCACCGAATTCTACCTCCCCGGCGCAAATCAGATCGGAGCTTCCCAATGAAGACCCTTGAATATGAAATCCTCAGTTTCCCCATGACCCGTAAGACTAGTCTCGCTGACATGCAGGCCAGCCTGAATGCCAAAGGTGCAGAAGGCTGGGAGGTCGTGTCGATCAGCTCCTCGGAATTCGCCAACGTGGGACACACTGTCTTCCTGAAGCGCGAGACCACACCCGCCAGAGCCGCGGCATGAGGCAGGCGGGCTGTACCCTCGTACTGACTGCGCTGGTCATGGGCCTAACGTCGGCACCCGCCTTCGCTGAGCGCAATCTGGTGCCGACCCTCGAGCGCAGTTTCGACGTCTGTCCAGACCGGCCCGCTGAACCCATGTGGATGCAGGAAATCCCCCTGCGCCAAGCCTATCAGCGCGTGTTGGTTCAAGACATCTACCGCGCCCAAAACCTCGAGCGGATTGTCGAGACCGGCAGCTGCGCCTGCGAAATCCAGTTCCCGTCTTGGGACGCTGCCGAAGCGGTGTTTCGGGAAAGGTACGCGAGTGACGAACGATGGGAGATGCTGCAAGCCTCGGACGCCTACAACCGCCGCGCAAACGCTGCCCGCCCTGCCGCCAAGGCCATCTGCGAAGCCGCGGGCAATCGGTAAGGCAGCCCCGTTATGAGCGTCGTCACCTACTTCGTTGAAACCTCCCAAGGCTACCTCGACACCGCCGCAGAAACCCAGTTCGGGTCGGTCGCGGCAACGGTCGGCACGCTTCTCGTCCTGGGAACAACGCTCGTGGTGATCCTCGTCTTCCTGAACATGATCTACCAGTACAAGGCGATGGACGGGCGCACGGCCTTCTGGCTCGCGGTCAAGATCGGGTTGATCGGAATATTTGCAACCAACTGGATGCAGTTCAACGCGCTGTCCTCCGCCATCCTGGCCGGGATCGACAGCATCGCCGGCGCGCTGGTTGCTTCGGTTGGTGGCGGCACCCCGGGGCCTTCTGGAACTTTCGCCGAAGAATTCGACCGCCTGATCGCTGAACTGGGCGACTATCTGAACGCTGCCGGGTCCGAGCTGAACTGGATGGCCGGTGCCATGCTCGACATCGTCGGTGTGCTTCTGCTCTCGATCCTCGGCGGGCTGGCCGCCTTCATCCTCGTTGCCTCCCGCCTGATGATCGCGCTTCTGATCGGGATCGCACCGGTGATGATATTCCTGACCCTCTTCGAAGTGACCAAAGACTATTTTGCGCGCTGGCTGTCGGCGCTGGTTTCCTTCGCGCTCTACCCCATCGTCGTGGCCGGCGTGTTCGCGACAATCACGGGCGTCTCCTCCGCGCTCATCGGCGAACTCGGCGACCCGGAAGGGGCTTCAAACATAGGCGCGCTCATCCCCTTCTTCATGATGGTCCTCATGGCCAAGGGCTTCATCATTGCCACGCCCTTCATCGTCCGCGCGATCTCCGGCAACATCATGATGCCAGCGCTCTCCGGCGGCCTCGGTGGCGGATATAGCTTTGCCCGCGCCGCCATGGGCAGCCAGCAGGCGTACAATCGCTACTTGATCGGCGGGGCAAGTGGGGCGGAATATACCGCCCTTAGAGCGCGGCAGTTCTTCGGGTTACAGCAGATGCCAGTGCGGCAAGGCATGGGACAGACAGGTCAGGCAAGCGGCACTGGGTCACCGGGGGCCGGGTCTCAAATGCTGGCGCAACTGGCTCGGTTGGCAAGGTTGGGGCGGCGGTAACGGGTACCGGTCACGAACTCGAATTCGCCAGTGGGCAGTATTTCATCGTCCCGCAACACTTCGGCGCATCCTTGCAAATATCTTGGATAAAGTCGTACTGCGCTTTGCGACGCCTGTGCTCCAGCAAAGCAATGCGCTCTAGTGCGGATCTGTTTGGACACTCTGCCCTGAGGATCGGCTTCCCATCTGTTGCCTCAAGATCGGTATCTGCAGGACGGCAAACAATCGAACGGTCGCTGTCAGCCTGATGCGTACAACCTCTCGGGCACGGAGTTCTAGAATTGAGCAATCGGTCCAAGCGCGGAGACGCCTTGGGCAAGCTGTTGGCCAGCCAGCCCTTACTGCGAAACATGCCGACTAGGATTTCTTCCTTCCAACCCAATGGTGCAGCCAACTCTTCCATTTTTTCCTGAATCCGCGCTGCGTCTCCGTGAGAAAGGCCTCCTTCAAGAGGCCACACTCCGTACTTCTGGGCATATGCCTGATGAAGGAGGAACATACGTAGGTATTCCCACCATGCTATCGCCCCATGTGCCTCAATAAGCGGTTCAGTTGATCCGTAGGAGATACAAAAAGTGGCGTCAGGATTTATGTGCCTCTCTGGGCAGGATTTAGGGAAACTGCTGACCTCTTTGTCCTCAGCCACGCTCACGCCACCTCCTCGCAAGAGAGAGAGCTTCAAAAAGTAGTGTCCTGCGATCAGCCCGCTGGCCTTTGGGGGAGCACAGGATACCTGAGCCGATACTTGTCTATCATTTACTAGTTGGACCCACGAAGGCGTGTGTTTCAGTAGCAGCCTAAGAGAGTTCATTTCTTCGCGAGATGCGCGCGCGGTTGGCTCGGCTCTGCGGGTACGTGAGCGCGGGCGTACAACGGTTGAGACAATTCAGTCGGCGTCGCAAGAATACTTGCGGAAACATCGTCGTAGTCGATGTCTCTCGCGTACCCCTGATCACCGAGGACATCGATCAGGCCCTTGGGGGCGACGCGAAGTGCGTCTGGTCCGATCTTTACACCGCCCCCGTTACACTCTCGCTGCATTTTCTCCGACTCAGACGTTGCTTTTGATGATGCAACTCGTACGGATCGCTCCCCGCGAATACCAATCCTGGAGATCGGAGTCGGGCCGAGCTCTAGACCTACGGCAAGCTCTAGGCTTTCGATCCCCTCAAGCATGGATTTGCAAAGGTCGAAGGAAGCATGAAATCCCGCTGCGCACTGTGTGGCTGTGGCGACACTCTTAGCTTCGTCAGTTGATTTGCCGCTGCCTTCTGCAACCAAAGCATGGATACAGTCACCGATGAACCGAACTTTGCGACCGCCAAAGTCGGCTTCTGCCACGTTTTGAAACTCTTGGCGTATGACAAATAGCGCGCGTACGGCATCCTGAATACTTCCTTTGGACACTGCCTCATCGATGAATTTTGTGTAGCCCGATAAGTCGGCGAACAATGAAACAAGAGGCATCCGGATTGATTTGCTCGGATAGAGTTGTGAATAGTCAATCTCGCTCAAAGGAGGTTGCTTGAAGGCAAAATTAAAATCCGGTGACGTTAGGTCGTTGGTAACCATCCGGCGTAGGCCGCGGTCGCTGGCGTCACTCAGATCGTAGTTTTGGGTTTGCGAGGCCGCGGGGCCCATTTCTTCGCCAGCCGCTCG
>NZ_FQZZ01000011.1 GCF_900142185.1 Lutimaribacter pacificus
TTGCTATATGAGGGCCGCACGCTCCAAGGCGCTCGCCCCAAACTGGCCGACTTTTGCTCCGCCACAATGGCCGAATTTTACTCCGCCGTTGACAGTTGGTAGCGCAGCGCGGGATTTTGGGGCCGGACGGCCTGAAAAGGGGCGCGGGGTAAACGCACCTCGCGCCCTTTCTTTGCCTGCCAAACCGAAACAGCCAGGAAGAAAGGCAACATGACACACCAACCGATACATAAGATCAGGCTGGGCCTGATCACGGCCACGATCTGGGACAATGACGGGTTCTATTCCGTCGATCTGTCCCGCTCATACCGAGACAAGGACGGGAACTGGCAGAACACGGCCACGTTCTCGCAGGCCGATCTTCTCAACATCGCCAAATGCGCCGAGCGCGCGGAAATCTGGATTTCGAGGAAGACCCATGCAGCACAATAACATCAAACACATCGAAGCCGGGTCCACGACCCGGCCCCAAAACAAAAGCTACCCCGCCGGAGGCGTAGGCCAGCCAAGCAAAGCCACCGATGGCAATCCGGGTGCGACCCGGAGAGGGGGGATAGTAGCACCCCTCTCCAGAAATACAGACCACCCCGATGCCTATCAGGTCTTGCACAAAGGGTTCGACACACTGACCGTAGCGGTGCAGGCTCAGTTACCGCCCGAGGTTGTCGCCTATTTCGACGCGCAGAAGGAACTGGCCGAGAAGGAACAGCAAGACATTCTGATCGACTACAATGGCGTTCAACTTCACATGAAAGGGCATGGTGGGGCGGGCTACCGATATCTCGCGAATGGTGGCCCGATGGGTGCGCAATGGGCGTTCAAGAAGCCGAACCCGAAAGACCCGTGGGGCATCCGTGTGATTTTTGGATCGGCGTTCATGGCAACCTTGGGTCTTGGCGCAGCCCGTGCCCATCTCGATACGGTTCTGGACCGGCTGGGTATTCGGACCCGCCCCGAGGATTTCAGCATTTCCCGCGTCGATTACTGTGTCGATATCCTGACAGCAGCAGGCTTCATCCTCGATCCCGAGGCGTTCGTCATGCATTCCAGCACGAACCGGCGCGATCATGTCGCAAATGCGGATATGGCAGTCAGCGGGAAATCCGGGCGCACCACGTCTGTCACCATCGGCAGCACGCGGGCCCGTCAGGTGATCGTTTATGACAAGCGGGCCGAAGTGATCCAGAAACACAAGGCGCATTGGTGGCTTCTGTGGAATCAGACCCGCCAAAACGCCGGTGATCCGCCGGTCGGCCCCGAGACAGGTGGCTTGGGTATCTGGCGCATCGAATTCCGCGCGGGCAAAGACCTGTTGAAAGACCGCTGGAACATCCGCACTTGGGAAGACCTGTTCACGCGGTTCGGGGACCTGTCCAACGAAACAGGCCGGGTGATCCGTTACACCGAACCTTCCGGCCATGACAGCAATCGCGCGCGGTGGCCCAACCATCCGATCTGGGATATCGCTTTAGGCGAAATCAACACCGACCTGATCGAGATGTACGAGGGCACCGACCCCACCCCGGTCAAAGAGGTGCAGCGCAGCCATCACATCGGCATCCTTCTGAAAAACATCAAAGGCAGCACGATCACGCTTGCCGCGCTGCATGGGGTCGAACAGGACGATCTGCAGCGGTTTTTCAAGGACACGGCGAAAAAGCTGTCAGATCAGATTGATGCAGAGCCGGAACGCACCGCAAAACAATTGCAGGATGCGCGGGACAGGTATGTTTTCATCAATGCCTCAGGGAATAAATCCGCCTCCCAGCCTTCCCGCTAAAACCAATCGCGACCCGATGCCAGGTCGGGTCGCCTTTCGATTGCGTATGTCCTGAATGCGAGCCTGCGACTTAATTTTTCCACATACAAATCAATATGAAGACATGATTTTTCGAGACACGCTTGGCGCTAACTTCAAGAGGGATTTCAACTGTGTTGCGAAAAATTTCAACGTTAAGCGCGATCATATTTCTAAGCGGATGCGGAACAACCTACGTTCTGCCGGATATCGACGAAACCACCGCGATACGGGCGCAAAACATGTTTGCGGAGGCCCGGACCGACACAAGCCGCAATACGATGCAGCCGGCAGCGGCCGAACGCCGGTTTCAACGTGTGGCCAGCCGCGTAAAGCCGGTTGCAGAACAATTTTGCAAAGCTGAGACGGCAACGATCGAGAATTTCGACTGCAAGGTTCGGATCGAGATCGACCGCGAGATGAAAGTGCGCAATGCCTACTTCACTTATGTGAAAGACCAGCCAGTGATCCGCATGACGATGCCGATCTTGCAGGACATGCAAAGCGACGATGAAGTGGCTTTCGTCATGGGGCATGAATACGGTCATCTTGTCGGTCGCCACATCGAAAAGCAGCAACAGCAGGCAATGGCTGGTGCACTGATTCTCGGGATGCTTACGGCGTATTCAAATGCTCAGGCAGCCGCCGCCGGTATGCACTATGATCCCAATGCGGTGGGGCGAAATATTGAGCTTGGTGCCGCCGCAGGGGCAATGGCCTATTCTCAATCTTATGAGCTTGAAAGCGACACACTCGGAACCCGCATTGCCAGAGCGGCCGGCTATGATCCGGTGAAGGGCGCCCGCTATTTCGCGCGTCCCGAAAAGGCACGAACAGACTCAGGCAATCTCAGCTTCTGGGGCACGCATCCGCCCGATGAAAGGCGGATCGCCACCGTTCTTGCCGTTGACGCGCAGATCGACGCGCAGCAGGGGCTTCAGCGAAAACAGAAAGCGCAGTAGTTGAGCTTCCGCACCGGGCGGTGTGTGGCATCGCCCGATTGTCCTCGTCCGGCAGGGGCGGTGGTGACAGTGAACTGAGGGCGCGGAAACCGGACCTTCTCTGCACGTGCGAATTCAACCTCACCAGATCATGGGGGCGGACGTTCGGACGATAATAAGTATCAGAGCAAAGCGCGACCTGAATGGAAAAAATATAATGTTGCCTTTTTCATGCAGACCACCTCGTGATCGATCTTGAATTCGTTTCAGTTGAGCAGGCCGTCTGAGACTATTAACGGAACTCGCTAAGTAATCCGCAAATTTTGATGCTCTCTCCAAGCCGAGATCCAAGACTCCAAACCCCAAGACCGAGCTTATCTGCGCGAACATCCAACCCGACTAAAAACTTAATTGAGGAGACGCGATGACTGGCAATGAGCCCACATGTTGCGGCGCCACTAAGCTACAGCAATTTCACGGGCATCATCGAGCATCTGATTGAAGCTACCGCTCCTTCTAATCAAGTGATCTATCTTTCCGAGGTTCGCCTGGCAAAAATCATTTCGCAAAGCTCTATCTTTAATTCTTCGCCCCTCATCGACGAGAACTGCATTCGGTAGCGCAGATAGCGCAGCAAGAAGCAATGCGTTGGTTTCTTCGATTGGAATTTGCTCGACTTGTCGCTCTGGATCATCGGGCAAGACACCCACGCACCATGATTCTGAGTTGTGCAAAGCTGCACAAATCACGTGTTTTTCAGCTTTAGCACCTTCCAGCGATAACTCGCTAAAATTCACAATCGCACGTTTCACGGTATCGATGTGGGAGAGCCCCTCGGGGATTTCCTCTGCATGCTTTTTGCAAAAATTCAGAAATCCTTCATCTGCCGCGCAATCGGAGTCCAAAGAGATTATTATAGCATCGCACTTTTTTGAGGCTAGTCGACCACTGAAAAGTCCTCGGCCTAAAATAGACACTTGCCTTTGCTTGAGGTTATTATTTTTGAGCCAGAGAAGCGCATTCGACCACCCGCAATTCATTTCGCTTGTCTTGTCGAGCCCTGGCTGCAGGTCAATAAAATCTGCAGAAACGCCCCTGTCGGAAAGTGCTTTTGAAAGAAAATTTGCCACTGTAATGAAATCCGTGGCACCCTCACATACGAGACCAAAGCGCATTAAATATCGTTCCCTAATGCGCCCTCGATTTCACCATCGATCCACATCTCGGACAATCGGCGCCCTTGACTAACTTCATGCCATTCAGATGGCGACATGCCACTTGGAGGCTGCAGCCTTTCGATCATGGTTTCACCATCTTCAGATCTTGAAACTACAAAAATACGGGTAGCGTCGTCAAAAATGTCGAATGCATCCAAAGACGTCGGATTATGGCTCGTGAGGAAAACCTGCTCCGGCCCCCTGTTGAGCGAGTATTTGGATTTCGCCTCAGTAGAATAAATTATTTCATCCAGAAGAAGGCGCGTCAATCTCGGATTCAGCGCGCTATCTACATTGTCCATCGCGAAAATCTTTGGGGATTGCTTGTGTGCGATGAGCATTGCAGCAAACAATAGGAACAGCGTTCCCTCACTACTATCATACACGGAGAGCTTATTGCGTTTGGCGTGCATAAAGCTGTCAACAAAGTATACCATATCTTCATTTGCCAGCTCCATGTCGCTGGAGGTGGTTAATTCAGAAAGCTTACCGACTTGGAAAGAGGACGCCCAGCCAGGAGCAAACGGCAAATGTGCCGCTCGATTGACAAGGGTTACCTCCGGATCACTTCTGTCACCTTTTTTTCTTGTCCGGTTTGGGACAGGCAAATCATGAAGAAAGGTCCTTACCGCGCTTGGCAGGCCTTCACCATGCAGTCCAATTGGAGGTGTATCTACCGAACCTACTCTACGCCCTCTCAAAAATTCAGTTTGAGGCGAGTAGATGGCGTATTTGGAGATTTTCTCAATTTCTTCAGAAGCCTCTTCCGGATAATCAAAGATACTTCGTGTTTGATCCCAAATGCCTCTGTATTTGTCCATTCCGCGCTTCAAGCGGCTGCCCATAGCGGTCGCACCATTCGTGCTTCTCGCGAAAAGCTTTTCTCCTGATTGCTGAAAGTTTTCGTGCGAGAATGAAAGCGCAGTGTCGATCTCGGATGAACTCAAGGTGCAAGTATACTGCACATCACAGGAGGCTTTAGCTTTCAAAGTAAATGTTCGCGGGAGATCTTGGTACTTGAAGGCCGACTTCATCAAGGCGGGCGGTGTAATTCTGACGCCTTTGCGACGAAAATCGCTATCTGAGAGACCTCTGCTTAGAGCCGCAGAGATGATACCTATTGCCTCAAGGAAGTTGGATTTCCCACTACCGTTGCCACCGATAAAAATATTGACCCTACCAAGCTCAAGCTTTAGCGCGCGGATCGACTTGAAGCGCTCGATTTCGATTTCTGTGATCACGGGTCTGCCTCAATTTGGCCCGGTGAGGGGTCGTTGAACAAAGCTCTACACGCCTTTGAGCCGGATGGCAAATGCGGCGTTTGGACCTCCGTGCCGTTAAGCCATTGAAGAGGCAAGTTTTATCCCGCTTCGATCCTGTTCAGTTTGGATGCGTCTCGAAACTTGAGACCCAACTCGGTGAGCAGATGTCCTCGCGATGCATCGTGTCGGCAGAAAAATCCGCTTTGATTGAGCTGCACGGCAGCAATCGGCTGGTTGGTGAACTGCAGCTTTGGGCCGCTTCTGGTCATTATTGGCGATTCATTTTTTACACAGGCACATGATGCCTTGTGATAATCCAGCAACGCATGGCCGCTGTCTACGGTGCTTCCGTATTGCTTCCGGCGAAGATCAAAAAATCGCACACACAGAGAGGCGCGCCTTAAGCCATTGATTTTTCTTCGTAAAGTGGTGAGCCGTGCAGGATTCGAACCTGCGACCCACTGATTAAAAGTCAGTTGCTCTACCAACTGAGCTAACGGCCCACTAGGCGGCGTAATTAGAAAGACGCGTCTGCCGGGTCAACCCCGAAAAGCAGGTTTTTCGCGCGATCTCTGGATTCATGTCCGTGCCGGGCGTATATGCCGGCCCATGACTGCGCGCGCGGACCATATTCCCTTCATGAAGATGCACGGACTCGGCAATGATTTCGTGGTTCTCGACGCGCGCGCGCGGGCCGTGGCCATGACGCCCGGTCTGGCGCGGGCGATGGCCGACCGGCATCGCGGCGTGGGATTCGATCAGCTGGCGGTGATCGAGCCCTCGGATACCGCCGATGCGCGGCTGGTGTTCTACAATGCCGACGGGTCGCTTTCGGCCGCTTGCGGCAATGCCACACGCTGTATCGCCCGGCATATCATGGACGAGACCGGCAAGACCGATCTGACGCTCGCCACCGATCGCGGCACGCTTGTCGCGCGGGATGCGGGCGGCGGGCTGACCTCGGTCAACATGGGCCACCCGATGACGCGGTGGGATGAAATCCCCCTTGCGCAAGAGGTGGATACGCTGGCGCTGCCGATCGACGGTGCGCCCACCGCGACCTCGATGGGCAACCCGCATTGCACCTTTTTCGTTGCGGATGCCGGGGCGGTGGATCTTGCCACGCGCGGCCCCGGGATCGAGCATCACCCGCTTTTCCCCGAACGCACCAACGTGCAGTTCGCGCATGTCATCGCCCCCGATATCCTGCGGATGCGCGTGTGGGAGCGTGGAACGGGCATCACGCTGGCCTCGGGCTCGTCCTCCTGCGCTGTGGCGGTGGCGGCGCATCGGCGCGGGCTGACCGGGCCCGAGGTGACCATTCACCTCGACGGGGGCGAAATCCGTGTGCGCATCGCCGATGACGGCGTCTGGATGACCGGCCCGACCGCGCATGTGTTCGATGGCGTCTGGCGGGGCTGAGCCATGACCAACCCTCCGATCTTCGCAACGCTCGGCTGCCGGCTCAACGCCTATGAGACCGAGGCGATGAAAGACCTCGCCCAACAGGCGGGGATCGGGGATGCCGTGGTGGTCAATACCTGCGCCGTCACCGCCGAGGCCGTGCGCAAGGCCCGGCAAGAGATTCGCAGGCTGCGCCGCGACAACCCTGCCGCCCGGATCATCGTGACCGGCTGCGCCGCCCAGACCGAGCCGGAAACCTTTGCCGCGATGGACGAGGTTGATCATGTCATCGGCAATTCCAAAAAGATGCAGCCCGAAACCTGGACGCGGCTGGCGCCCGATTTCGTCGGTGAAACCGAGCGCGTGCAGGTCGATGACATCATGTCGGTGCGTGAAACCGCCGGGCACCTGATCGACGGGTTCGGCACGCGCAGCCGGGCCTACGTGCAGGTGCAGAACGGCTGCGACCATCGCTGCACCTTCTGCATCATCCCCTATGGCCGGGGCAATTCGCGCAGCGTGCCGGCGGGTGTGGTGGTGGACCAGATCAGGCGGCTGGTCGATCGCGGCTATAACGAGGTGGTGCTGACCGGCGTCGACCTGACCAGTTGGGGCGCCGACCTGCCGGCCGGCCCGCGGCTGGGCGACCTGGTGATGCGCATCCTGCGGCTGGTGCCCGATCTGCCGCGGTTGCGGATTTCCTCGATCGATTCGATCGAGGCGGACGAGAACCTGATGCAGGCCATCGCGACCGAGCCGCGCCTGATGCCGCATCTGCACCTGTCGCTGCAGCACGGTGACGACCTGATCCTGAAACGGATGAAGCGCCGCCACCTGCGCGACGACGCCATCCGGTTCTGCGAAGAGGCGCGCAGGCTGCGGCCCGATATCACCTTCGGGGCCGACATCATCGCAGGCTTCCCGACCGAGACCGAGGCGCATTTCGCAAACTCGCTGCGGCTGGTCGATGAATGCGGCCTGACCTGGCTGCATGTCTTTCCCTATTCCAAACGGCAGGGCACACCGGCGGCGCGTATCCCGCAGCAGGTGAACGGCAAGGATATCAAGGAGCGTGCCGCAAGGTTGCGTGCGGCAGGCGATGCGCAGGTCGCCCGCCATCTGGCCGCGCAGCAGGGGCGCAGCCACAAGGTGCTGATGGAAAACCCGCGCATGGGCCGGACCGAACAGTTCACCGAGGTGGCGTTCGCCAGCGACCGGGACGAGGGGCAGATCGTCACCGCCACGATCACGGGCACCCGGGGGCACCAGCTTACCGCCGGATAGCGGCCTGCCGAAAACCGCGCGGTTTGGTCCTGTTATCGCGCGGTTTCGCGGGTTAATTTCCCGTTACCCCGAAAAGGACCGCACCGATGCATCCCAACCCCGCCTTCCGCCAGATGCCGCCCGACCGCAACCTTGCCTTTGCCCGCGACCAGGGCTTTGGCACCCTTGCCGTCCCGTCCGACGGGGCGCCGCTGATCAGCCACATCCCTTTCCTGTTGAACGATGACGGAATCGAGGTGACGTTTCACCTTGTCCGGTCCAATCCGATCTGTCGGCTGGTGGGCGATGGCCTTTCCGCGCGGCTGGCGGTGCAGGGGCCGCATGGCTATGTCTCGCCGGACTGGTACGGCATGGACGACCAGGTGCCGACCTGGAACTACGTCGCCGTCCACCTGGTCGGCCAGGTCCAGCCGTTGCCGGATGATGCGCTGCGCCCTATGCTGGACGCGCTGTCCGAGCGGTTCGAGGCCATGCTCGACCCCAAGCCGCGCTGGCGCACCGACAAGATGACGCCGGGCGTGATCGAACGGATGATGCGGCAGATCCTGCCGTTCCGCATGGCGGTCGAAGAGGTGCAGGGCACCTGGAAGCTGGGCCAGAACAAGCCCGAGGCGGCCCGGCTGGGCGCTGCCGCGGCGTTGGCCGACAGCGATCCGCAGCTTGCCGCGCTGATGCGCGACCCGCCGGATGCCAAGCCCATTGCATAAGCGCGCGGCCACGCTAACCTGCGGCGGACCGACAAGAAACAGGGTGGCCCCATGAAACTGATCTCTTCCCCCGCATCGCCCTATGTGCGCAAGGTGCGCGTCCTGATCCACGAGGCGGGCCTTGGCGACGAGGTGCAGGAACTGCCCGTCAAGACCACCCCGATGGACACCGCCGCCGATGTCGCCGCGGCCAATCCGCTGGGCAAGATTCCCGCGCTGATCCGCGACGAGGGCCCGGCGATCTACGACAGCCGGGTGATCTGCCGGTTCCTGGACGCACATGCGCAGGCCGGGCTCTACCCCGAATCACGCCTGTGGGAGGTTCTGACGCTGGAGGCGACCGCCGACGGCATCCTCGATTCCGCCATCGGCATCGTCTATGAAAAACGGTTCCGTCCCGAGAACATGCTGTCCGAGGACTGGATGGAGGCGCAATGGGCCAAGATCGACCGGGCGCTCGATGCGCTGGGCGCCAAGTGGATGAGCCACCTGAGCGGCCCGCTCGACATGGGGCAGGTCGCGGTGGGTTGCGCGCTGGGCTATCTCGATTTCCGGCACGATGCGCGGAAATGGCGCAAGGGCCGCGGGGCGCTGGACGACTGGTACGCGGCTTTCGCCGAAATCCCGTCGATGAAGGCGACCGAACCCCGAGACTGAGCGTATCGGAGTCTTTCCTGCCCGGCGGTGCGGCAGGAGGTGCGGCGCCTGCGTCAATCTTTCCCTTGAGGGTTGGCGCAGCTTCATTATTGCTACCGTCAGGCGACAGGAAATCGTCGGGCTTCCCGGGCAATTGCCCGGTCCGGCAGGGTATGGTGCGCAGGCAACTAAACTGCGCGGCATTGTCCGCTGGACTGTAGGGAAAAGCACGGTTAAACACGCGCACGGAATTGGCTGCAGCCCATGCGGCCCAACCCGCATTGGCCGGTGACGGCTGAAGAAGGAGAGAACCTCGTGTCCCACGCAGAAGATCACGAAGGCACCCGCAGAGATTTCCTCTACTACGCCACGGCTGGCGCAGGTGCCGTTGCGACCGGCGCCGCCGTCTGGCCGCTGGTTAACCAGATGAACCCCTCGGCCGATGTGCAGGCCCTCAGCTCGATCCGGGTCGATGTCTCGGGCGTTTCGGAAGGATCGCAGCTGACGGTGAAATGGCTCGGCAAGCCGGTGTTCATCCGCCGCCGCACCCCCGAAGAGATCGACGCATCGCGCGCCGTCGAGGTGGACAGCCTGCCCGATCCGCTGGCGCAGAACGCCAATATCGACGAAACCTCCCCCGCGACCGATGAAAACCGGGCGATGGACGAAGCCGGCGAATGGCTGGTGATGATCGGCGTCTGCACCCACCTGGGCTGCGTGCCGATCGGCAACGGCTCCGGCGATTTCGGTGGCTGGTTCTGCCCCTGCCACGGCTCGCACTATGACGAGGCTGGCCGCATCCGCAAAGGCCCCGCGCCGCGCAACCTCGATATTCCCGTCGCCGAATTCGTCGACGAGACGACGATCAAACTGGGATAAGGAAACGCGCTCATGTCCGGAATTCCGCACGATCATTACGAGCCCAAGACAGGCGCCGAGAAATGGCTGCACAGCCGCCTGCCCATCCTCGGGCTGCTCTATGACACCATCATGATCCCCACGCCCAAGAACCTGAACTGGATGTGGATCTGGGGCATCATCCTGACCTTCTGCCTTGTGCTGCAAATCGTTACCGGCATCGTCCTGGTGATGCATTACACGCCGCATGTCGACATGGCCTTCGCCAGCGTCGAACACATCATGCGCAACGTGAACGGCGGCCACATGCTGCGCTACCTTCATGCGAACGGCGCGTCGCTGTTCTTTGTCGCGGTCTACCTGCATATCTTCCGCGGCCTCTATTACGGGTCGTACAAGACCCCGCGCGAGGTTACGTGGATCATCGGTATGCTGATCTACCTGTGCATGATGGCCACTGCCTTCATGGGCTACGTTCTGCCCTGGGGGCAGATGTCGTTCTGGGGCGCCACGGTGATCACCGGGCTTTTCGGCGCGATCCCGTGGGTCGGCGAACCGATCCAGGCCTGGCTGCTGGGCGGCCCGGCAGTGGACAACGCCACGCTCAACCGCTTCTTCTCGCTCCACTACCTGCTGCCCTTCGTGATCGCGGCGCTGGTGGCGGTGCATATCTGGGCCTTCCACACCACTGGCAACAGCAACCCCACCGGGGTCGAGGTGCGCCGCGGCTCGAAGGAAGAGGCCGATAAGGACACCGTGTCGTTCTGGCCCTATTTCGTGATCAAGGACCTGTTCGCGCTGGCGGTGATCCTGGTGGTGTTCTTCGCCATCGTCGGCTTCATGCCGAACTACCTGGGCCACCCCGACAACTATATCGAGGCCAACCCGCTGGTGACCCCCGCGCATATCGTGCCGGAATGGTACTTCCTGCCGTTCTACGCGATCCTGCGTGCCTTTACCGGCGACGTCTGGGTCGTGATCGCGGCAAGCTGGATCACCGGGGGCATCATCGACGCCAAGTTCTTTGGCGTGCTGGCGATGTTCGGCGCGATCGCGGTGATGGCGCTGGCGCCCTGGCTGGATACCAGCCGCGTGCGCTCGGGCCGGTATCGCCCGATGTTCAAGTGGTGGTTCGCGCTGCTGTGCGTCGATTTCATCGTGCTGATGTGGCTGGGCGCCATGCCCGCGGAAGAGCCCTATGCGACCTTCTCGCTGATCGCGGCGGCCTACTGGTTCGCCTACTTCCTGATCATCCTGCCGCTGCTGGGCGTGATCGAGAAGCCGGCCGCGCTGCCTGCCACGATCGAGGACGACTTCAACGCCCATTACGGCAAAGCCGAAACTCCGGCCGAGTAAGAAAGGACCAAAGGAAATGCTGAAGAAACTTGCGATTTCCGCAACGGCAGCCCTGGCCCTTTCGGCCGGTGCGGTGCTGGCCGCCGGCGACGAGGGGCACGTGCACGATGTCGACTTTTCGTTCGAAGGGCCGTTCGGCACGTTCGACCAGAACCAGCTGCAGCGCGGCCTCAAAGTCTATACCGAGGTCTGCTCGGCCTGCCATGGGCTGAGATACGTGCCGCTGCGCACGCTCGGTGACGAGGGCGGCCCGCATTACTCGGAGGACGAGGTGCGCGCCTATGCCGAGCGGTACGAGGTGTTCGACGCCGAGCTGGACGATTTTCGCCCGGCCCTGCCGACCGACCACTTCCCCGAGGGCGGCGATCCGAACGCGCCGGACCTGTCGCTGATGGCCAAGGCCCGCGCCGGGTTCCACGGCCCGTATGGCACCGGCCTGAACCAGCTGTTCCAGGGCATCGGCGGACCGGAATACATCGTTTCGATCCTGACCGGTTATACCGGCGAGGAAAAGGAAGAGGCCGGCACGCTCTACTATGAGAACACCGCCTTCGCGGGTGGCTGGATCGCCATGGCGCCGCCGCTGTTCGAAGAGGCGGTGGAATTCGACGACGGGCACGACAACTCGGTTCACCACATGGCCGAGGATGTATCCGCCTTCCTGATGTGGGCGGCCGAACCCAAGATGATGGCACGCAAGCAGGCCGGGTTCGTCGCCGTGCTGTTCCTGGTGGTGCTGTCGGTTCTGCTCTACCTCACGAACAAGCGCATCTGGGCGCCGGTGAAGGGCAAGAAAACCGCCTGATCCCCGGGTCGGACGAGAAATCGGAAAACCCCGCCATCGCGCGGGGTTTTTCCTTGCCGGGCGCTCAGTTTCCCAGATAGGCGCGCAGGCCCGGGGGCGGGTTGTCCAGCAGATGCGCGGTGTCGGTGGGCGGCGCGGCGCGGCCTTCATCCACCAGGATCGTCTGCGGGCAGATGCGCCGCGCGTCGGCCGGGTCGTGGCTGACCATCAGCAGCGTCGCGCCGGTTTCGGAGGCAAGCTCGGCCACCAGGTCCAGCATTTCGGTTTTCAGCGCGGGGCCGAGCGCGGCGAAGGGTTCGTCCAGCAAGACGATCGGCTTGCGCTGGATCAGCACCCGCGCCAGCGCCGCGCGCCCCTGCTGCCCGCCCGAGAGTTGCCCGGGCCGCCGGTCGCCCAGCGCGCCAAGGCCCACGCGGTCGAGCGCGCCGTCGACCAGAACGCGCTGGTCGGTGGAAAGGCGCAGGTCGGGGCGCAGGCCCAGCCCGATATTCTGTGCCACCGTCAGGTGCGGGAACAGGTTGTTGTCCTGAAACAGCATCGCCACCGGCCGTGCGGCGGGCGGTGTTGCGGTGATGTCCCCGCCATCCCACGAAATCCGCCCGGCGGCGATGTCCAGAAACCCCGCCACCGCGTTCAGCAGCGTGGATTTCCCCGCGCCGCTGGGCCCGATCACCGCCACCCGTGCGCCGGGATCGACCGACAGGTCGGCCCGCAGCGTGAAATCGCCTTGCGTGATCTGCACATCCTCAAACCGCAGCATTGTCGCGCCCTCCCCTGTCGAAAGCCCAGAACAGCGCCAGGCTGAGGATCAGCAAAAGCAGCCCCGCCCCGGCGGCCTGCTCCATCCGGTAGGCCCCCATCAGCCGCAGGATCTGCAGCGGCAGCGTGGCGTTTTCCATGTCGGCGAACAGCGCGATCACCCCCAGGTCGCCCATCGCCAGCGCCGCCGTCAACCCGGCGGAAAACCCCAGAACCGGGCGCAGCCTTGGCAGGATCAGCCACCGCAGCCGCGCCGCGCCGGTCATCCCCAGCGAGGTCGCAAGCCGGCCATGACTGTCCTCGACCTCGCGCAGCCGGGGCAGGATCATGCGCAGGGCAAAGGGCAGGGCCATCACCGCGTTGACCAGCGCGGTCACCGCCAGCGCCAGCCGTGCGGGATCGGCCCAGGGGTTCACGATCAGGAACAGCCCGGTGCCGATGACCAGCGGCGAGACCGCGATGCCCATCAGCCCCAGCGCCTCGATCCAGGGGCGGCGCAGCGCCAGCACGGCAAGGGCCAGCGCCAGCGCAAGGCACAGCACCGTCGCCGCCAGCGACACGCCCAGCGACACCGCCGCCGCGCGCCAGACCTGCGCGGGCATGTCGGCGACCCCCGCCAGTCCGCGCCAGACCACCGCCGCCAGCGGCGTCAGCAGGAACAGCGCCACAAGCGCGATCAGTGCCGCATCCTGCGCGCGCAGCAGGGGCGTTTCCGCCTCCCACCGGCGCTGCACGCGATCCAGCCCCGCGCCGAACCCCGTGGCGGCGCCCCAACGCAGGGCCGGAGCGGCGGCGGCCACGACCAGCGCAAGCTGCATCACCGCCAGAACCGCCGCGCGGCCAAGGTCGAAATCGAAATGAAACGCCTGGTAGATCGCCAGTTCCAGCGTTGTCGCCCGTGGCCCGCCCCCCAGCGTCAGCGCGACGGCGAAACTGGACAGGCACAGCGCGAATATGATCAGCGCCGCACCGGGCAGCACACCGCGCAGCATCGGCCATTCCAGCACGCGCAGCACCGTGCCGGGCGACATGCCCAGGCTGGCCGCCAGCCGGAACCGTTCCGCAGGGATTGCCTGCCAGCCCTGCAGGATCATGCGGGTCGCCAGCGGCAGGTTAAAGAACACATGCGCCAGGACCACGCCATGCAGCCCGTATATCTGCACGCGCGGCAGGCCGAGCCAGAGCAGCAGGTCGTTCAGCACCCCGCCGCGCCCGAACACCGCCAGCAGGCCCAGCACCGCCACGATCACCGGCAGGATGAAGGGTGCGCCCAGCAGCGTGATCAGCGGCCCCCGCCCGGGAAACCGCCGCCGCGCCAGCGCGCGCGCCACCGGCACCGCCAGCGCGACCGAGATCAGCGCCGACAACACCGCCTGCAGGACGGTGAACCGCAGCGCCGCCCAGTCCGCCGCCACCGGCCAGCCGCCCCCGCCCGCGCGCCACGTCACCGCGGCCAGCGGCCCGAGGATCAGCGCGCACAGGAAAAGCCCGGCCAGAAGGCCGGGCCAGGCGGGCAGGGGGGCGTGGCGCGTCACCCTAGCGCGCCAGCGCCGCTTGCCATTCGGCAATCGCCGCATCGCGCAGCGCGCGGGCCTGTTCCGGGTCGAACAGCAGCGCCTTGTCCGGCGCGATCAGCGTCTCGAATCCTTCAGGCAGGCCGTCGGCAGGTGTCTTTGCCGGATACATCCAGTTGGTCGTGGGGATCACCGACTGGAACGCGTCGGTCAGCATGAAGGCCAGGAATTGGTCGGCCAGTTCCGGCTGGTCGCTGCCGGCCAGCTTGCCCGCCACCTCGACCTGCATGTAATGGCCCTCGTCCATCTGCACGGCCATCTTGCCGGCATCGTCCTCGGCGATCAGGTGATAGGCGGGCGAGGTGGTGTAGGACAGCACCATGTCGGCCTCGCCCTCGAGGAACAGGCCATAGGCCTCGGACCAGCCGGGGGTGACGGTGACGATATTGTCGGCCAGCCCGTCCCAGATCGCCCCGGCCTGATCGCCATAGGCGGATTTGACCCACATCACCAGCCCCAGACCGGGGGTCGAGCTGCGCGGATCCTGGATCACGATGCTCAGGTCGCTGTCGCCAAGGGCGCGGAAATCGCCGGGCGCGTCGGTGTCCTTGCCGGTGATGAAGGCGAAATACCCCCAGTCGAAAGGCAGGAAGGTGTCGTCGGCCCAGTCCACCGGCATGTCGAATTCGGCGGTGATGCCATGTGGCGCGAACAGCCCGGTTTCGCGCGCCGCCGCCGTCAGGTTGGTGTCGAGGCCCAGAACGATATCGGCCTCGGTCCGGTCGCCCTCCAGCCGAAGCCGCGACAGCAGCGCCGCGCCGTCGCCCGCGCCGACGAATTGCAGGTCGCAGGCGCACTCCGCCTCGAACGCCTTTTCCACGGCGGGGCCGGGGCCCCAGTCGGATACGAAGCTGTCATAGGTATAGACGGTCAGGACGGGCCGGTCCTGCGCTGCCGCCGCCGTGGCGGTTGCGATCAGTCCCGTGGCAAGTATCAGATGGCGCATGGCATCCTCCTTGATTGCGACGGACGGGGCGAGAGCCTTGGAGGATGTCCAATCCCTTCCCTCCGCCGGTATTAACCGGTTCAGGTTCAACGGGTTCGCATCGCCGCATCTCAGCCCTTTGCCGGGGCACCCCGAGGTGCCGCAGACGGTAGTGTTTGCACCGGCGCACTTCAAGGGGTGGCGGTCGGCGAAAGAATCGCATTAACTCGGGCGCACGACAGGGGCGTCCCGGAAAACCGGGGCTGAGATGCACCCTTTGAACCTGAACCAGATCATGCTGGCGGAGGAAGTCGCGGTTCATGGCCCCGGTCGGGGCCGAAAGGTCCGTCTCTCCGCCTCGGAAGGAGTGGATATGACCGACTGGGGCAATCACCTGGAAACCATGCGCGCCAACGCGCCGCTGGTGCAGAACATCACGAACTACGTGGCGATGAACGTCATGGCCAACGTCCTGCTGGCGGCGGGCGCATCGCCCGCGATGGTCCATGACGAGGGCGAGGCCGGGGAATTCGCCGCCATCGCGCAGGCGCTGACGGTGAATATCGGCACGCTCAGCCCGCACTGGCTGCGCGGGATGGAGGCGGCGGCCCGCGTCGCGCACGAGGCGGGAACGCCCTGGGTGCTGGACCCGGTGGCGGTGGGGGCCACCGCCATGCGGCGCGACGCGGGCGCGCGCCTGCTGGCGCTGAGGCCCACGGTGATCCGGGGCAACGCGTCCGAGGTGCTGGCGCTGGCCGGGGCGGATGCGGCGGGCAAGGGGGCCGATGCCGCCGACAGCGTCGCCACCGCCGAGGAAGCCGCCCGCAACCTTGCCCGCCGCACCGGCGGCGTGGTCGCGGTGACCGGCGCGCAGGATTTCGTGACCGATGGCGAAAGGGCGTGGCGCGTGGACAACGGCCATCCGCTGATGCCGAAGATCACCGTCATGGGCTGTTCGCTGACCGGCGTGGTGGGCGCGTTCCTGGTGGGGCAGGACGCGCTGCGGGCCACCGTCGCCGCGCTGGCCTTTTACGGGCTGGCGGGTGAGCGCGCGGGTGCGCGGGCCGATGGGCCGGGCTCGTTCCAGCCGGCGTTTCTGGATGCGCTTTACTCGCTGACACCTGACGAGGTGAGCGCTGGCGCAAAGGTCATGCCGGGATGAGCATCGGTGTCTATTTCGTCACCCCCGACGGCTGCGACGACGCGCTGGTGCGCGCCGCGCTGGCGGGCGGGGCGGGCATGATCCAGCTGCGTGACAAGGCGGCGACCGATGCGGAAATGGTGGCGCAGGCCCGCCGCCTGCTGCCGCTCTGCCGTGCTGCCGCCGTGCCGCTGATCGTGAACGACCGGCTTGAGGTCGCGCTGGCCAGCGGGGCGGACGGGCTGCATATCGGGCAGGGCGACGGCGACCCGGCGCAGATGCGCGCGGCGCTGGGGCCGGGCAGGCATCTGGGCCTGTCCATCGAAACCGCCGCGCAACTGGATGCGATGCCCGCCGGGGCGGTCGACCTGATCGGCGTGGGCCCGGTTCATGCCACCGCGACCAAGCCCGATCACGCCGCGCCGCTGGGCCTTGACGGGGCGGCGCGGCTCATCGCCCGCAGCCCGGTGCCCGCCGTGGCCATCGGCGGCGTTTCAACCGCCGATATCCCTGCCCTGAAACGCGCGGGATGCGCGGGGATCGCCGTTGTCTCGGCCATCGCTGCGGCCCCCGATCCGGCCGCAGCAACCCGCGTCCTTGTCGAAACATGGAGAACTGCATGATTCCCAACATCCTGTCCATCGCAGGCTCGGACCCGTCGGGCGGGGCCGGTATCCAGGCCGATATAAAGGCGATCGGCGCCAATGGCGGCTATGGTATGGCCGCGATCACTGCGCTGACGATCCAGAACACGCGCGGCGTCCAGGGCGCGCAGTTGATTGCGCCGGATGTCGTGGCGGCGCAGGTCGCATCGGTTTTCGACGATATCCGCGTGGATGCGGTGAAGATCGGGATGCTGGGCAGCGCGGACATCGCACTGGCGGTGGCAGATGTGTTGCAGGGGCGGGGTGTGCCTGTCGTGCTAGACCCGGTGATGGTGGCCAAGGGCGGCGACCGGCTGCTGGCGGCGGATGCCGTGGCGGTGCTGCGCGATGTGCTGCTGCCGCTGGCCACAATGGTCACGCCCAACCTGCCCGAGGCGGCCGATCTGCTGGGCATGGACGAGGCCGATACCCAGGCCGGGATGATCCTACAGGCGCGGACGATCCTTGCGCTGGGGCCGCAGGGGGTGCTGCTGAAAGGCGGGCACCTTGCGGGCGGCGACAGCCCCGACCTGCTGGTGACGGCCGATGCCGCCCACTGGCTGCCGGCGCAGCGTGTCGCCACGCGGAACACGCATGGCACGGGCTGCACCCTGTCCTCGGCGCTGGCGACGCAGCTTGCGCTGACCGGCGATCCGCTGGCGGCGGCACGGGCGGCCAAGGCGTATATCCACGCGGCGATTGCCGGGGCCGATGGCCTGCAGGTCGGGCAGGGCCACGGGCCGGTCGATCATTTCCACGCGCTGCGGTGAACGACCGACCGGCAACCCGCGACAATTGCGCCGCGTGCGGCAATCGGGTAACCCCGCCCTGACCACATCCAAGGACAGGCGCCCATGTCGCTCAATTCATTCGGCCATCTTTTCCGCGTCACCACATGGGGCGAAAGCCACGGGCCCGCGCTGGGCGCAACGGTGGATGGCTGCCCGCCGGGCGTCACGATAGACGAGGCGCAGATCCAGCACTGGCTGGATCGCCGCAAGCCGGGACAGTCGAAATACACCACCCAGCGGCGCGAACCCGACCAGGTGAAAATCCTGTCCGGCGTGTTCGAGGGCCAGACCACCGGCACGCCCGTCCAGCTTATGATCGAGAACACCGACCAGCGGTCCAAGGATTATTCCGAGATCGCCGAAAAGTTCCGCCCCGGCCATGCCGATATCACCTATTGGCAGAAATACGGCATCCGCGATTATCGCGGCGGCGGACGCTCCAGCGCGCGCGAAACCGCCGCGCGGGTGGCGGCGGGTGGGCTGGCGCGCGCGGCGCTGAACGCCCTTGTGCCGGGGATCGAGATCAGGGGCTACATGACGCAGATCGGCCCGCACGGGATCGACCGCGACCGCTTTGACCGCGACCAGATCGACGCCAACCCGTTCTGGTGCCCCGATGCGCAGGCGGCGGGCGAATGGGCGGGCTATCTCGACGCGCTGCGCAAATCCGGCAATTCGGTTGGCGCCGTGGTCGAGGTGGTGGCGCGCGGCGTGCCCGCAGGGCTGGGCGCGCCGGTCTATGGCAAGCTCGACACCGATCTTGCCGCCGCGATGATGAGCATCAACGCCGTCAAGGGCGTGGAAATCGGCGAAGGCATGGCCGCCGCCACCCTGACCGGTGAGGACAATGCCGACGAAATCTTCATGGGCAACGATGGCCAGCCGGTTTACTCGTCGAACCACGCGGGCGGTATCCTTGGCGGTATCAGCACCGGGCAGGACGTGGTGGTGCGGTTCGCGGTAAAGCCCACCAGCTCGATCCTGAAGCCGCGCCAGACCATCACCAAGTCGGGCGAGGCGGCCGAGATCATCACCAAGGGCCGCCACGATCCCTGCGTGGGTATCCGCGCCGTGCCGGTGGGCGAGGCGATGATGGCCTGCGTTCTGCTGGACCACCTGCTGCTGCATCGCGGCCAGATCGGGGAAAACCGGGGCCGCATCGGGTGACCGAAGGCCTGCGTCAGAAGGTTCGCGCCATCGCCGCGACCGGGATGGCGCAGGACAGCGCCCATGACCTTGCCCATCTGGACCGGGTCTGGGCCAACGCGCAGGCAATCGCCGCGGGTGAGGGCGGGGCAGACATGGATGTGCTTTGCGCCGCCGCCTACCTGCACGACCTGGTGAACCTGCCCAAGGACGCGCCCGACCGCGCGCAGGCCTCGACCCTGTCGGCCAGGGCGGCAGGGCCGCATTTGCAGACGCTGGGATTCGATGCGCAGCGCATCGCGGCGGCGCAACATGCCATCGCGGCGCACAGCTTTTCCGCCGGGATCGCCCCCGAAACGCCCGAGGCATGCATCCTGCGCGATGCCGACCGGCTGGATGCGTTGGGCGCCATCGGTATCGCGCGTGCCTTTGCCGTGTCGGGGGCGCTGGATCGCGCGCTTTACGACCCCGGCGATCCCTTTGCCGCCACGCGTGCGCCCGACGATCAGAGCTTTGCGCTGGATCACTGGCCCGCCAAGCTGCTGCGCCTGCCCGATGGCATGACGACCGCCACGGGCCGGCGGCTGGCCCGCGCGCGGATCGCCACGATGCTGCGCTTCGCCCGCGATCTGGCGGACGAGATCGGCCATGCCCCCGACGGATGGAGCGGCGCCGGTGTTTGATGTGCTGGGCATCGTGTTCCCGATTTTTGCGGCAGCGGCCCTTGGCTTTGGCCTTGTCCGGTTTTCGGTGTTCAGCCCGTCGGACATGCGTGTTCTGGGCCGCTACGTTCTGAACATCGCGCTGCCTGCGCTGCTATGCGGGGCGATTGCGCGGCGCGACCTGTCCGAGGTGCTGAACGCCGGTTACCTGTGGGCTTGCGCGTTGGGCGGGCTTGCGACCATCGCGCTGATGTATCTGTGGGTCTGGGCGCAGGGGGTGGGGCCCGCGCGGCGCGGCGTGGCGGCGATGGGGGCCTCCTGCCCGAATTCGGGCTATGTGGGCTATCCGGTGATGCTGCTGGTCTTTCCCGACCTCGCCGGCGTGATCCTTGCGCTGAATTTCATCGTCGAGAATTTCCTGCTGATCCCGATTTGCCTGATGCTGATGGAGCTGTCGCGCCCCCGCGATGGCCGGTCGCTGCTGCATGTCCTGGGCGCGGTGTTCCTGAACCTGCTGAAACGCCCGATGGTCCTGGGCCTGCTGGCCGGGTTCGCCATCTCGCTCAGCGGGCTGGACCTGCCGGGGCCGGTGCTGCGCGTGCTCGACATGCTGGCGGCCTCGTCCTCGGCGCTGGCGCTGGTGGTGATCGGCGGCTCGCTGGCCGGGCTCAGCCTGGCGGGCGACAGGCTCCTGGGCACGCAGATCGCGCTGGGCAAGCTGGTGCTGCACCCGGCGCTGGTGGCGGGTGCGCTGATGCTGCTGCCGATGCTGGGCCTGCCGGTGCCCGAGGGTGCGCTGGCCACGGCGGTGGTGCTGTCGGCGGCGATGCCGATGTTCGGGATTTATCCGATCCTCGCGCAGGAGTACGGGCATGAGGGGCTGGCCTCGCTCTCGCTGATGCTGGCGACGACGGGCGCGGCGGTCACGCTGTCGGTTCTTCTGGCGTGGATGGTGTAGGGCGCTCTATGCGCGGAACCCGTCGGGGATCGCATCCACCCCGTCCAGCACCAGGTCGGCCATGACCTGCGCCACCTTCGGCGCCATGCCGAAGCCGATCTTGAACCCGCCATTGGCGATGAACTGCCCGGGCCGCAGCGGATGCACCCCCAGCACCGGCGCGCGCGATTTCGAACGTGGCCGCACCCCGGCCCAGCGTTCGATCACCGGCGCATCGCGCAGGGCGGGCACGGCGGCGCGGGCCTTGTCCAGCACGGTATCGAGCTGCGCATCGGTGGTGCCGGGCGCGTCGTAATCGCGCTCGCTCGTCGATCCCACGGCGACGGTGCCGTCGGCATGGGGCACGATATGCACGCCGTCGGCGAAAAGCTGCGGCGCATCGCGGCGGTCCAGCCGCAACAGCGCCGCCTGCCCCTTGACCCCGTTGCCGAAGGTGGTGCCGGTGGCGCGGCTTATCGCCTCCAGCCCGGCAACGCCGGTGGCCCAGATCACCACGCCCTCATCCGCCGCTTCGGCCACGATCCCGGCGCCGCGTGCCTGCAATGCCGCCACCAGCGCTGCGCAGGCGCGGCGAGGGTGCATCCGGGCGCTCAGCGTGTCGTGGATCAGCCAGCCGCTGGGCGAGGTCGGCGCCCAGTCGCCCACCGAGACCGCGCGCTTTACCTCCCAAACCGCGCGGTTTTGCCAAAGCGCCTGCGCGCCTTTCGCGCGCTCCTGCGCCAGTTCCAGCCCGCGCGCGTCCATCACCGGCTGCAACCGCCCCGTCCGCGCATAACCCGGATCGGCACCGCCCGCCGCTGCGACCCCGGCCCAGAAGGTTTCGGCCATCAGCAGGCTGTCGAGCTGAAACGCCTTCTTGTCGTTCCAGTTTTCCGGCACATGCGGGGCCAGTGCCCCCACCAGCCCGCCGCTGCTGCCCGCGCCGGGGCCATGCGGATCGACCACGCGCACCGACGCCCCCCGTTCCATGCAGGCCCAGGCGATCGACAGGCCGAAAATCCCCGCCCCGCGCACCGTCACGTCCACCATTGCCATTACCCTGCTGCCGGTTCATCCTCGGCCCGGTTTAAGGGAACGGGCGATGCAAGACCAGCGGGCGGAACTGGAATGGCGTGAGGGCGGGGTGCCGGTTTCGACCCGGTTCGACGACCCGTATTTCAGCCTTGAAAACGGGCTTGCGGAAACGCGCCATACCTTTCTGGCCGGCAACGACCTGCCCGCGCGGTTCCGCGACGGGTTCCACATTGCCGAACTGGGCTTCGGCACCGGGCTGAACGCGCTGGCCACGCTGCAAGGCTGGATCGCCGCAGGTGCGCCGGGGCGGTTGCATTTCACCAGTTTCGAGGCGTTTCCGATGGCGCCCGATGCGATGGCGCAGGCATTGGCCGCGTTTCCTGAGCTTGCGCCGCTGGCTGTCCCGCTGCTGGATGCGTGGGGGAATAGCGCAGGCGAGATCGACCTTGGCCACGGGATGCACCTGGAAGTCATCGCGGGTGACGCACGACAGACCCTGCCGGCGTGGAACGGGCGTGCCGACGCATGGTTCCTCGATGGCTTTTCGCCTGCCCGAAACCCCGAGCTTTGGGAAGAGGCGCTGATGCGGGCGGTGGCCGGTCACACCGTGCCGGGCGGCACCGCCGCGACCTATACCGCGGCGGGCCATGTGCGCCGCGCGCTGGCCGATGCCGGGTTTACGGTCGAGCGCCGCCCCGGATACGGGCGCAAACGCCACATGACCGCCGCCAGGATGCCCGCGCCATGACCAGCACCTACGTGATGAAGGAATCGAATGCCCGCCTCGGCATCCTGCTGATGGTGGCGACGACCTTTGTCTTTGCCATGCAGGACGGGATCAGCCGGCACCTGGCGGGGGAATACAACGTGCTGATGGTGGTGATGATCCGCTACTGGTTCTTCGCCGCCTTCGTCACGGCACTGGCCGCGCGCAAGGCCGGCGGTCTGCGCGCCGCCGCCGCCACGCGGCAACCCTGGCTGCAATCCTTTCGCGCGGTTCTGCTGGTGGCGGAAATCTGCGTGGCGATCTGGGGCTTTACCATCCTCGGGCTGGTCGAAAGCCACGCCGTCTTTGCCTGCTACCCGCTGCTGATCGCGGCGCTGTCCGGCCCGGTGCTGGGCGAATCCGTGGGCTGGCGACGCTGGGCGGCGATCGGGGTGGGGTTCGTCGGGATCGTCGTTATCCTCGAACCGGGGTTCGGCGTGTTCCAGCCGGCGGCGATCATCCCGCTGGTCTCGGCGCTGATGTTCGCGCTTTACGGCCTGCTGACGCGCTATGCCGCGCGCCGCGACAGCGCGGCGACCTCGTTCTTCTGGACCGGCACGGTGGGCATGGTCGCCATGACCGCCGTCGGCGCCTGGTTCTGGGAGCCGATGAGCGGCGGCGACTGGGCGTGGATGGGCCTGCTGTGCCTGACCGGCGCGGGCGGGCATTACCTGCTGATCAAGACATACGAGGTGGCCGAGGCCAGCGTCGTGCAGCCCTTTGCCTATTTCCAGCTTGTCTTTGCCTCGGTCATGGGAGTGATCCTGTTCGGTGAGGTGATCCGCACGAACGTCGCCGTGGGCGCCGCGATCATCGTGGCGGCGGGGCTGTTCACCTTCTGGCGGGAACGGCAGGCGCGGTGATCGTGGCAGATGTGCGGATTTCGAGTATTTGACGAACGATGAAGCCAGGGGCGCGCCCCGCCCTTCATCGTTCCCGAAATACTCCCGCCGGAGGCGTCCGCGCGGGCCATGGGCGCGGCGGTCATTGTCCGAGCAGCGTGCGGCCCACCAGCTCCCTTGAAAACGGCATCGGGTGCGGATCGCGGCCCAGCCTTGCGCGGTAGACCGGCAGGCTTTCGGCGACCCGCATCACGTAGTTCCGGGTTTCACGAAACGGGATGTGTTCGATCCAGTCGACGATATCCATGCCGCCGTCGCGCGGATCGCCGTTTTCCGCCATCCAGCGTTCGGGGCGCGAGGGGCCGGCGTTGTAGGCCGCCGCGACCATGACGATATTGGCGTCGAACCGCACCGCGAGTTCGCCCAGATAGGCGCTGCCCAGGATGGCGTTGTAGGACGGATCGTTCAGCACCCGGGCGGGCTGGTGGTCGTAGCCGAGGCCGATGGCCACCTCGGCGGCGGTGCCGGGCATCAGCTGCATCAGCCCCTGTGCGCCCGCGCCGCTGACCACGTTCGGGTCGAATTCGCTTTCGCGGCGGGCGATGGACAGGGCCAGTTCCACCGGCACCGGCAGTTTCATGTCCTTCAGCGGGTGCAGCGCGTAATAGGGGCCCGGCAGGGTGATGCCGCGGCCCGCCGCCGCCTTGCCGATCATGACCGCCAGGTGGGGCTGGTCCAGCTCCTGCGCCATCTGCCCGAGCTGGCCGAGCTGCGTGCGGTCCAGCGTTTCGGCAAGATGGGCGAAGAAACGTTCGGCCATCGAAAGCTGACCCGCATTGAGGGCGAGGATACCGGCGCGGTACACGCTGGAGCGGGTGAAAGGCGCATCGCGCCAGTGGGCGAAGGTTTCCGTGCCGGCCAGTGCCGGGTCCGGCGGCAGGCCCGCGCGCTCGGCGGCAAGCAGGCCGTAGAAGCTGGTCTGGTGTTCGGCCCCTTCGGCATAGGCGAAGCGCGCGGCCTCGGTATCGCCGAGCGCCTCTTGCGCGCGGCCGATCCAGTATCCGGCGCGGCCCAGCGAAATCGGTGTCTCGATCCCCGCGCGAAACCGCTGAAAATGGTCCAGCGCCAGTGCGGGTTCTTTCAGGTAGTGCAGGGCGATATAGCCCGACAGCCATTCCAGGTCGGCATAGTTCGACCCACCGGTCAGCCAGTGGGACGCGGCCAGTGCATAGGCGTTTTCCGCCCGACCGGCGCGCATCTCGGCCCGCGCCAGGTAGCGCCGCCAGCCGGCCCAGGATTCGGGCTGGCCCAGGCCGTCGACCGAGGCCGAGCGTTCCAGCAGCAGCGCGATGGCGTCGTCGGTGCGGCCCTTGCGGATGCGCCAGTCGAACCGTTCATAGGCCAGGCCGGGATCGTCCGCCAGATCGGCAGGCACCGCCGCGATCAGCGCATCGACGCCGTCACGGTCGCCGCGCAGGGCCATCCGCGCGGCGGCCAGCGCCTTCCACCCGTCGCCGACCAGCGGCAGCATCCGCGCTGCATCGCGCGACAGGCCGCGCCAGAGCGCCATGTCCAGCCGTGCCTCGTGATGCGGTTTCAGGATCGTGGCGTGGCGGTCCAGGAACGCCGCCTGCTCCTCGTCGTCCAGCGCCAGCGTGCGCCAGGCCAGCACCAGCCCGATCTCGGCCGCGCCGTCGCGCCCTGCGGCGCTGAGGGCGCGGGCATGGGCCAGCGCGCCGGTGCCGGTCTGCGGGATCTGGCCGTCGAAGAACCGCAGCACCAGATCGTCGGGCGCCTTGTCCACAGTGGCCTCGCTGCGCCTGCGCAAGAGGTCGAGCCCCGGCCAGTCGGCGTTGCGGTCGAGGAAATCCACCGCCTCGGCCAGTGTGCCGTCGCCCGCGCGCAGGCGGTGCCATTCCACGATGTCGGGCCCCGGATCGCCAGCCCTTTGCGCCAGCGCGCGGGCGGTGGTCCAGTCGCTGCCGCGCACCGCGTCGAGCGCCGAGGCAAGCGGCCTGGGCCCTTCCTGCGCGATGGCGGGGCCGGCAAGGCCCAGGGTCATGATCAGCGCGATCCGGCGCAACGTCTCTTGCATTTTCCGCTCGAACAAAGGATAGAACGGCGCCAGCCTATCCGCGCCCCCGGGCTGCCGCAATTCACGAACTCGGCAGATCGGGCGGCGGTTGACGGGGCCGGCGCGAAACCAGAACCGGGGTGGCGGCCGCCCCCCGTGACGATGAGAAAAGGAGCGTATCATGTTCAAGGGATCCCTTCCTGCCCTGGTCACGCCGTTCAAGAACGGCGAAGTGGACTTTGAAACGCTCAAGAAACTTGTCGAATGGCATATCGGCGAAGGGTCGGGCGGTCTGGTCCCCGTCGGCACCACGGGCGAAAGCCCCACGCTGACCCACCAGGAGCATGAGCGCGTGATCGAGGTGGTGGTCGAGGCCGCCGCCGGCCGTATCCCGGTGATCGCCGGGGCGGGCAGCAACAACACGCTGGAAGCCATGCGTTTCATCCAGCATGCCGAAAAGGTGGGTGCCGACGCGGCGCTGGTGGTGACGCCCTATTACAACAAGCCCACGCAGGAGGGCATGATCGCGCATTTCACCGCGCTGCACGATTGCTGCGAGCTGCCGATCATCATCTACAACATTCCCGGCCGCTCGGTCGTGGACATGATGCCCGACACGATGGGCAAGCTGGCCAGGCTGCCGCGCATCATCGGGGTCAAGGACGCCACGGGCGACCTGGCCCGCGTGCCGCGCCAGCGCATCACCTGCGGGCCGGATTTCCTGCAGCTTTCGGGCGAGGACGCGACGGCGCTGGGGTTCAACGCGCATGGCGGGCTGGGCTGCATCTCGGTCACGGCGAACGTGGCGCCGCGCCTGTGCGCCGAGTTCCAGGCGGCGACGCTGGCGGGCGATTACAAGACGGCGCTGGAATACCAGGACCGCCTGATGCCGCTGCACGACGCCATCTTTACCGAGCCGGGCCTGTGCGGGGCCAAGTACGGCATGTGGAAGCTGGGCCTGTGTTCGGACGAGGTGCGCCTGCCGCTGATGGCGCTGAGCGATGCGACCAAGGCCAAGGTGGACGCCGCGATGCGCCATGCGGGGCTGATGAACTGACACGTCCGGCCATGCGCTGAAACGAGAACGCCCCGCAAGACTGCGGGGCGTTTCCTTTGCGGGGTATGCGGCGATCAGATGCCGGTGTCGATGATCGCCCTGGCGAGGATCGGCACGGTCGTGCTGTTCAGCCCGGCGATGTTCATGCGGCTGTCGCCCACCATGTAGATCGCATGCTCGGCGCGCAGGCGTTCGACCATCTCGGGGCTGGTGCCGAGGCGCGAGAACATGCCACGGTGCTGGCCCAGGAAGGCAAAGCGGTCGGAGCCGGACAGGCGCTGCAATTCACCGGCGAGCTGTTCGCGCAGGCCCAGCATGGACAGGCGGACATCTTCCAGCTCGGCCGCCCAGTCGGCGTGCAGTTGCGGGTCGTGCAGGATGGTCGACACCACCCGCGCCCCGTGATCGGGCGGGAAGGAATAATTCTGCCGGTTCAGGTAGTTGAGCGTGCCCTGCGTCAGTTTGTTCAGCCCCGCGTCCTGCGACACCGCCATCAGGATGCCGGTGCGTTCGCGGTAGACGCCGAAATTCTTGGAGCAACTGGCCGCGACCAGCGTTTCGGGCACCGACGAGGCGATCAGCCGGGTTGCGGCGGCATCCTCGTCCAGCCCGTCGCCGAAGCCCTGATAGGCGATGTCGATCATCGGGATCGCGCCGGTGCGGTTCAGCAGGTCGGCCACCGCCTGCCATTCGGTCATGTTCAGGTTGGCGCCGGTCGGGTTGTGGCAGCAGCCGTGCAGCAGCACCACGTCGCCCTTTTTCACGCCGTCGAGGTCGGCCATCATGCCGTCGAAATCCACGCCGCCGGTTTCGCTGTCGAAATAGCGGTATTCGACCATCGGCATCCCGAGGTATTTCAGGATGCTGACATGGTTCGGCCAGGTCGGGTTCGACACGAAAACGCGGGCGTCGGGGTTGGCCATGCGGATCATCTCGAACGCCTGGCGCACCGCGCCGGTGCCGCCGGGCGTGGCGGCGGCGGCGACCTGGCCGCGATCGACCGCATCGTCCAGAACCAGGCTGACCATCGCATCGCCAAAGGCCGGATCGCCGGGCAGGCCGACATAGGATTTGGTTGTCTGTTCTTCCCAGATGCGTTTTTCCGCGGCTTTCACGGCGCGCATCACGGGGGTCACGCCCTCGGCGTTCTTGTAGACGCCGACGCCCAGGTCGATCTTGGTGTCGCGGGGGTCCTCTTTGAACAGCTGCATGAGCTGGAGGATCTTGTCGGCGGGTTGTTCCTTGAGCGATGAAAACATCATTTGTCTCCGGTTGCGACGGGCAGGGTGGGGAAGGCGCCCCATTCGGCCCAGGAGCCGTCATAAAGCGAATGGTCGGTCTTGCCGATACGTTCCAGCGCAAGGCTGATGATCGCGGCGGTGATGCCCGACCCGCAGGTGGTGATCGCGGGTTTCGACAGGTCGACGCCGGCGGCACCGAACGCGGCGCGCAAGTCGTCGGGCGATTTCATCGTGCCGTCGGCGTTCAGCAGGGTTTCGAAATGGACGCATTTCGAACCGGGGATATGGCCGCTGCGCAGCCCTTCGCGCGGTTCCGGCTCGGTTCCGGCAAAGCGGCCGGGCGAGCGCGCGTCGAGGATTTCGTAATCGCCCAGCTTGGACGCGGCCGATACCTGCGTGACGTCGCGCACCAGATGGGCCTGGCGGCGCACGGTCATGTGGCGATCGCGCACGACGGGGGGCAGATCCTCGGTCTCGCGCCCCTCGGTCAGCCATTTCGGCAGGCCGCCGTCCAGAACGGCGATATTGTCCTGCCCCATCAGGCGGAAGGTCCACCAGACGCGCGGCGCGGAATGGGTGCCGATCTGGTCGTAGACGACGACCTGGTGCCCGTCGCCCACGCCCATCGCGCGCATCCGCGACATGAATTTCTCGATCGGGGGGGCCATGTGCGGCAGGTCCGAGCGGTGATCGGCGATTTCGTCGATGTCGAAATACCGAGCGCCGGGAATATGCGCCTCGTTATAGCCGGCGACGGGATCGAGCCCCATCTGCGGCAGCGCCCATGTCGCGTCGATCACCCGCAGGTCGGGGTCTTTCAGATGCGCGGCCAGCCAGTCGGTTGAAACCAGAGTCCTTGGGTCGTCATGTGCCATCGTGATCCCCCGAAAAATGCTGCCCATTGCCTACAATGGGGGCGGGGGGCTGGCAAGGGCGCGTCAGTGTTCCTTGAGCAGCCGTTGCTTTTGCCGGTTCCAGTCGCGCTTGGCCTCGGTCGCGCGCTTGTCCACGGTCTTCTTGCCCTTGGCGATCCCGATCTTGAGCTTGGCGATGCCACGGTGGTTGAAATAGAGCACCAGCGGCACCAGCGTCATGCCCTTGCGCTGGGTCGCGTTCCACAGCCGCGCCAGTTCCTTTTTCGAGGCCAGAAGCTTGCGCCTGCGCCGTTCCTCGTGGCCCCAGGTCTTGGCCTGTTCGTAGGGCGCGATATAGGCGTTCACCAGCCACAGCTCGCCGTCTTCCACGGCGGCATAGCTTTCGGCGATATTGGCCGAGTTCTCGCGCAGCGACTTGACCTCGGACCCCTGAAGCATGAGTCCGACTTCGAGATCTTCCTCGATCGCGTAATCGTAGCGCGCGCGGCGGTTTTCCGCGATCACCCTGTAGTTCGGATCTGTCTTTGCCTTGGCCATCGCCATTCCCTAGCCGCTTGCGCGCATACTGTCCATGCAGCGCCTATCTAGGGCGGGGTGCGGCCATGAAAAAGGGCGCGGACCCCTCGGCCGCGCCCTTTCACGCAACAGATCACCGCTTACCAGTCGGTCGGACCCTTGTCGCCGAAGCTGTCGACGAGAAAGTCGATGAAGGCGCGAACCTTGGGCTGCGTGAAGCGGCCCGGCGGGTAGACGGCATAGATGCCCTGCGTTTCGACGGGCAGGTCGGGGATCGCATCCTCGACCTGGCCCTTGGCCATCGCGTCGGCGTAAAGGAAGGACGGAAGGTAAGCGATGCCAAGCCCCGCGATGCAGGCGTTCAGCAGCGACTGCCCGTCATTCACGCTCAGCCAGCCGGCGGTGCGCACCTGGCGCTTTTCGCCCGAGGGTGCGGTCAGTTTCCACACGTTGCCCGCCGACTGGTTGGAATAATGCAGCAGCTTGTGTTCGTTCAGGTCGTCGATCTTTTGCGGGCGGCCATATTTCTGGAAATAGGACGGTGACGCGATCATGCGCTTGGTCGTCTCGGTCAGCTTGCGCGCCCGGAGCGAGCTGTCTTCCAGGTCGCCGATGCGCACGGCCATGTCGAACCCTTCCGAGATCAGTTCGACGTAGCGGTTGTTCAGCACCATGTTGACGGTGATATCGGGGTATTCCTGCAGGAAGTTGCCCAGAACCGGCGACAGGTGATTGACGCCGAAATCGGTGGCGACGCTGATCCGCAGCAGGCCCGAGGGCGCCGATTGCATCGAGGTCACCAGCGCGTCCGCCTCGCCCGCGTCGTTCAGCACCCGGCGGGCGCGGTCGTAATAGGCCAGCCCGATTTCCGTTGGGCTGACGCGGCGCGTCGTGCGGTTGAGCAGCCTTGCGCCCAGCCGTGCCTCGAGGCTCGAAACATGCTTGGATACAGCAGATTTCGAAATCCCCAGCTTCTTGGCGGCGTCGGTGAAGCCCCCTTGATCAACGACGGTGGCGAATGCCTCCATTTCCGTCAGTCGGTCCATGCGTCGATACCTCAAACATTCCTTCTTTTCGAGAAACGGTATCGTGGTGAAATCGGGCATGACCGTGGCAAGGGGCAGACAATACCGGGGTTTTGTCTGGGATCGTTAATGGCAGGGAAACGCCGTTTTCGCGATTGTCGTTTCCCCGCGTCCGTCGCAATCTGGCGGGCATGAGCCATGCCACGCCTTCAACCGACGACTCGCTGTTCTGGCGCGTCGCCCCCGTAATCTTCGTGCTGTTCTGGGCCGGGGGCTACAGTTTCGCAAAACTGGGGCTGCCGCATATCAAGCCGATGACGCTGCTGGCGATGCGTTATGCGCTGGCGGTGCTGGTGCTGCTGCCGGTGCTGCTGGTGCATCGCCCGGTCTGGCCCCAGGGGGCGCGGCACTGGGGCGTGGTGGCGGTGTCGGGCTTCCTGATCCAGTGCATGTATTTCGGCGCGTCCTATTTCGCGCTGGAACGGGGCATGAATGCAGGCACCACCGCGCTGATCATGGCGTTGCAGCCGATCCTGGTGGCGACGCTGGCGCCGCTGATCGGGGCGGCGCGTGGCAGCGCGCTGTTGTGGCTGGGCCTGCTGCTGGGGCTGCTTGGCGTGGTGATCGTGATCCTGGGCGGCAAGACGCTGGGGGCCAGCCCGTGGCTGGCGGTTATGTTCGCCGTCATCGGGTTGCTGTCGATCACCGGCGCGACGTTGTTCGAGAAATGGCACGGGATGCGCACCGATCCGGTGGTGGGCGGCGTGGTGCAATATTCGGTGGGTTTCGCGGTGATGGCGCCGGTTGCGCTGTATCTCGGGATCGGCGCGATCGACTGGGGCACGGAACTGGCGATTTCGCTGGCCTATCTCGTGCTGGCGAATTCCATCGTCTCGATCAGCCTGTTCGTCGGGCTGGTGCAGCGGGGGGACGCCACGCGCATATCCTCGCTGCTGTATCTCGTGCCGCCGCTGGCGATGGTGGTGGCGTGGTTCATCCTGGGCGAGACGATGACGCCGGTGGCCATGCTTGGCATGGTCGTCTGCATCACCGGCGTCTGGCTGGTGAACCGCGCGACGCGGGCGGGCTGAGGCGCTTGCCTCAGCCGTTGCGGACCGTGTCGATCATCAGTTGCACGTTGTCGGGATCGGCATCCGGCGTGATCCCGTGCCCGAGGTTGAAGATATGCGGCCCGCCCTTCAGCGCCTCGACGATCCGGCGGGTTTCGTCCACCAGCGCCTGCCCGCCCGTCACCATATGCGAGGATTTCAGGTTGCCCTGCACGCAGCCATCGACCTGAACGTTCTTCGCCACCCAGGCGGCATCGACGCTGTCATCGACGGCCACGCAATCCGCGCCGGTGCGCTTGTGGAACCCGATATAGCCATCGCCCGCCTCGCGCGGGAAGGCGATGACGGGAATGCCCGGATGGCGCTCCTTGATCTGCGAGATGATCCAGCGCGCCGGTTCGACGGCGTAGCGGTCGAAATCGTCACCCCTGAGCGACCCGGCCCAACTGTCGAACAGCTTGACCACCTCGGCGCCGGCCTCGATCTGGGCCGAGAGGTATTCCACCGTCGCCTCGGCGATGCGGTCCATCAGCGCCTCGAATAGCGGGCGGTTTTCCGATTTCAGCGCATGGGCCGGGCCCTGATCCTTGGTGCCGCGGCCGGCGATCATGTAGGTCGCCACCGTCCAGGGCGCGCCGGCAAAGCCGATCAGCGTGGTTTCCTTGGGCAATTCACGGCTGAGGATGCGGACGGTTTCATAAACCGGGTTCAGCGTTTCGTGGATGTCAGACACCGGTTTCAGCGCGGCCATTTCCGCGTCGGTCGTGATCGTGGACAGGCGCGGGCCCTCGCCGGTGACGAACCACAGGTCGGCCCCCAGCGCCTGCGGCACCAGCAGGATATCGGCGAACAGGATCGCCGCGTCGAACCCGTAGCGCCGGATCGGTTGCAGCGTCACCTCGGCGGCGAGTTCGGGGTTGTAGCAAAGCGACAGGAAATCCCCGGCCTGCGCGCGCGTTGCGCGGTATTCCGGCAAGTAACGCCCCGCCTGCCGCATCATCCAGATCGGCGGTGTGGGCAGGGTTTCGCCCGCCAGGGCGCGGAGGAGTGTCTTGGACTCGGCCATGCTGCATCCTTTCATGTTCCCGGGTTCGTCCCTTTCCCGGAACGGGATGTCAAGACAGAAGCACGGTTCAGGCGGGGGTGGTGGGCGCATCCGCCGCAACCGCCTCGCGCTGTTGCCAGAGGCTGCGCAGCACCGCGCTTTCGCCGGTGAAAAATCGCCCCGTCGGGTCGCAGGCATAAATCCTGTCGGTGCGGAAATGGCGGAAATCGCCGCGCAGCTCGCACCAGGCGGCCAGAATGGTGCAGTTGAGGTGGTAGATTACCACGATGGGGCGCACGCAACGTTCGGTCCGGTCGCCGGCCTCGGACTGGTAGGTGATGCGCAGGGTTTCCTCTTCGCGGATCGCCTGGCGCAGGCGGGCGATCGAGACGCAGCCGAGGTCAGGGTTGTCGACGGGCGCCCCCCAGGGCGCGACGAACAGCCAGTCGGCCGGACCATGCAGGGAATCGATCTTGTCGCAGACCCGTTTGGCCGCGCGCTGCAACGTGCTGTCGCCGGTGCGGGCCAGCATGGCAAGGCCCACGCGCAGCGCCTCGGTTTCTTCCTGGTCGAAATTGAGCGGCGGCAGGTCGTAGCCCCGGCGCAGCAGGTAGCCGAGCCCGGCCGCGCCTTCGACGGGCACGCGCATCGCCTGCAACGCGGCGATATCGCGATAGATCGTGCGCGCGCTGACCTCCAGCTCTTCGGCCAGGTCGTGCGCGGTGCGCGATCCTGGCGCGGCGCGCAGGATCTGGATCAGTTCGAACAGGCGGTCGGATCGGGGCATCGGTGCGGCCTTTGTCGGGTCGTGCTGCTGACAGGTTACCATGCGCTGCTGACAGCATCCTGTCAGGAGGGATTTGCAAGCCTCACCGCAAGCGGCTGGAGGATGCAAATGGCCTATTACGACGAGATCACGATGTTGCGCCTTGGCCTGGGGCGCTGGCGGCAGGCGGAACCGGCGAATACGGTGCAGGAACGGGACACGCCCGGTTGCGATGCGCGGCGCCCCGGGGCGCGTCAAGATGGACCGCAGAGCAAGGTTGAAAGCCCGTCCGAGCCGGACTAACAGGGTCGTATGACCACGCAATTGCCAAGCCCCGCCTCTCCTCTCAAGATCGGCACCCGCGGATCGCCCCTTGCGCTTGCGCAGGCGCATGAGACGCGCGACCGCCTGATGCGGGCCTTTTCCCTGCCCGAAGAGGCGTTCGAGATCGTCGTGATCAAGACGACCGGCGACAACCGCGCGATGATCGACGCCGACCGCCCGCTGAAAGAGATCGGCAACAAGGGGCTGTTCACCAAGGAAATCGAGGATGCGATGGTCGCGGGCCGCATCGACATCGCCGTGCATTCGATGAAGGACATGCCCACCGAACAGCCGCCGGGGCTGATCCTGGATTGCTACCTTCCGCGCGAGGATACGCGCGACGCCTTCGTCAGCCTAAGCGCCGACAGTCTGCAGGATCTGCCCGAGGGGGCGCTGGTCGGCTCGTCCTCGCTGCGGCGGCGGGCGCAGTTGCTCAACAGGTTCCCGCATCTCAGGGTGGTCGAGTTCCGCGGCAACGTGCAGACCCGGATGAAAAAGCTGGAGGATGGCGTGGCGCAGGCGACCTTTCTGGCGATGGCCGGGCTGAACCGCCTGGGCATGGCGGATGTCGCGCGCGCCGCGATCCCGCCCGAGGACATGCTGCCCGCCGTGGCGCAGGGCGCAATCGGGATCGAACGGCGCAAGGACGACCTGGATTCGGCCGCGATGCTGGAGGCGATCCATGACGGCCCCACCGGCCAGCGGCTTGCGGCGGAGCGCACGTTCCTGGCGACGCTGGACGGATCGTGCGAAACGCCCATCGCCGCGCTTGCCGAACTGGACGGCAACACCCTGCGCCTGCGCGGCGAGGTTCTGCGCCCCGACGGCTCGGAACGGATCGCGGCGGATCGCAGCTGTTCGATCGCCGAAGGCGCGGCAATGGCCGAGGCAATGGCGCGCGACCTGCTGGACGAGGCGGGGCCGGGATTTTTCGAGTGGCGGCAGGGCTGACCGCCAAACCGCGCGGTTTCGGCGCGAAAAAGCGCGATTTACGGTCTTGACCGCGCGGACCGACTCCCATAAATCCGCGTCACCCAGTGGCGGAGTAGCTCAGTCGGTTAGAGCAGCGGAATCATAATCCGCGTGTCGGGGGTTCAAGTCCCTCCTCCGCTACCATTTCTTCCTTTGTCGCTATCTTGTTGATTGTTGGCTGCAGTGTTCGGCCTTCGGTTGCCTTGGTTTGCTTCGGGGTCGACTCGTAGCTCAGAAGGGCGGGTGCCGGTGGTTCGCTGCGATATCTTCGAACGACCGTTTTGGGGCAAGGTGATCAATCCGCGCTCACCTGGCCGGTAATTATTCACATAACCCATCCCACTGATCTGCATGTCCTTTCGACAGAGACGCCGCGCTGACATTTGCACGGGCAGACCCATTTTCTACTGAGCCAACACAGCGCCCATGGGGGCTACAATCACGTCTTCCGCAGGCGGCATGAAAGCGAACTGCGTTTCGCACTTGTCGTGTGCGCATACTGGTTTGCTTTGCCAAAAGGCCGCTTATACTTTGTCCACCCGCAAACGCATTCAAACTGCTTGCGGAACAATTTGAACTTGTCCCGTCTGGCCTGTTCGTCCCCGATTGAACCGTCTCCATAAGGCGCGTCCTGAAAGCGGCTGTCGAAATTCTCGATCTCGCCCTGAATGAGGCTGTTGATAAAGCGGTTGTGGACGTCCGGCACATCGGGGGAGTTCGCTTTAGGCCTCCGAGGAACCCGCCAATCGCCGTCGTCAGCTCCGAGCGCTCGTAGGAGCAGGCCCTATCGAGCTGCCGTACCCTTACATTGACGCCAGACCCATGCACGATGCCAAGAAGCCATTCCTCCTCGGCTTGGCGCGTCTCGCTTGTCGCGGATTTCTCTTCAGGGTCGCGCGAGCGGCCGTGATCGTCCTATCCGACGTGCTGGCGAACACCCCGATGAGTAAGCTGTTGATCAGCCACCGTTGGATCGCCCGAACGTTCAGTCGGTTGAATTCCGATGAGTCGCACAATGTCACGCCAGGTGCGTGGAGAAAATACCAAGCGACCCTAACAGGCAAACCGGACCATTCAGGCGGGGCAGACCAAATTGCGCGGGATCCATATGCGTCCACGCATGATATGCCATCTTCTGCGCCGTCAGGACTCGCGGCTTGCAAGGATCGCCACCGCCTGGGTGCGCGAAGAAACCCCCAGTTTGCTGAGGATTTCCTGCATATGATAGTCAATGGCGCGCCGGGTGCTGCCCATGATGATCGCGATTTCCCGGTTGGTCTTTCCCCTGGCGACCCATCGCAGGATTTCAAGCTGCTGGCCGGACAGTGTCTGGAGACCACGAGGGTCCTGCCCAAACCGCGGAAGGCCGTAGGTCAAGGCCGAGGTACGCGCCAAGGCCAGATGCGCAATGATCTGGACACCAAGCAACGTGTCATCGGTCAGCGGTTCGTCGGTGACCGACAACAGTGTCATGGCCCCAAGCCGGCCCGGCTTTTGCGAAAGCGGAACCGTCGCGCCGCCCCTGATACCGCTGACCCCCAGGTACTCGGCATATTCGGCGTGCTCGGTGCCTTCCCAGTCGCTTGCGCGCCAGAGGAAAGCCGACGGCTTCTCCACCGCATTGTGCAGCAACGGGTCGCGTGGGGCCCATCCGGTATTCGCGTATGTCGTCAGGTCATTCGCCGACCATGTGGTCAGCGTCGGCTCTTCCATGAACTCCACGGCATGACGTTTGTTCAGGCTGATATTGTAGTTCACGAACCCCAGCCTGTAGACCGCGACGGCAAGGGAAGAGCGCAACTCTTCCAGAGTCTCCGCGGCGGTAAGGTCTTCTACAGACCGCGAAATCTTCTTCAGCATATCTTGCACACAATTCTATCGGCACACCCGCAGTGTAGCTTACCGGGTGTGACGGTTCAATCGGCCCCGACCTTGCGCGGTATGCTCGCAAGGGTTGTTCAACTGGTAGCCATACCAGTTGGCCCGTTGGGCGGGACCGTTAATAAAACGTTAAAATGCCCGCAGCGGGCGTAGAAAATCCAAGGCTGGCGCGTCCCGGCCGCCCATCTCCTTGGGCAGCCATTCCACGCGATATGCAGCAGGCATCGTGCAGGTGGTCGATATGAGAGCAGAGGTATTTCCGAAATCGGGAAACGGCGCGTCGCAACGTTTTGACGGGGATCGTATCTCTCCCGATGAACCGAGCGTTATCCAGGTGCAGATCGGCCCCGAGCAGGTTGCCCGGTTCGACCGGGACGGCAATGATCTCGTGCTCGTCCTTGAAGACGGCACGATCCTGGTGATCGAGAACTTCTTTGTCGTGACTGCCGATGGGCGCAATGACCTCGTGTTCGAGGATGGGAACGGTGTTACCTGGTGGGCGCAGTACGGCGAGAACTGGACCGGCGGGTTCGACATTGCCGAGATCAACGATCCTGTCGCCGTGGCGGTTCCGTTCCCGCTTCTGGCCGGTCTTGGGGCTCTGGCCGCCGGTGCAGCTGCCGGTGGTGGTGGCGGCGGACCCGCCAACACCCCGCCGACGGCCTCGGCCGATCCGGTGACGACAATCGTGGATGAGGCGGTCAGCGGCAGGATTACGGCCAGCGACCCGGATGGCGACAGTCTGACCTATACGGTCAGCGGTGGCCCCGGCAACGGGACGGTGATCGTGCACCCGGACGGCAGCTATGACTATACGCCGAACCCGGGATACAGCGGTCCCGACAGTTTCGAGGTGACGGTGGACGACGGCAACGGCGGCACCACTACCGTGACCGTTCCTGTGACCGTAACCAGCCCAGCAAATATTACGGGCGACGATACCGGCGCGGCCGTTGAGGCCGGCGGCACTGCCAATGGCACACCGGGCACCGCCACCGCCAGCGGCACGCTGACGGTGACTGACGCCGATCCGGGCGAGTCCGTCTTCCAGGCTCCGCCCAGCCTTGGCGGCACCTACGGCACCTTCACCTTCGATCCGGCAACCGGGGCGTGGACCTATACGCTCGACGACGACCGCGCGGCCACGCAGGCCCTGACCGATGGCGAGACCGTGACCGACGAACTGGTGGTGACCAGCCTCGACGGAACGGCGACCGAAACCATCGCCGTGACTGTCACCGGTGCCAATGACGTGGCGGTGGTGACCGATGACACAGGCGAAGTGACCGAGGAGTCCGACGGCGGCACCGGTATGCTGGGCACGTCCGGCCGGGTGACGGTGGACGACCCGGATGCCGGTGAAAGCGCATTCGACCCCGGCAGCCTGACCTTCACCGGGGGCGGCACGCCGCTGGGGACGCTGACCGTCGATGCCGATGGCAACTGGAGCTATGAGGTCGACAATTCCCTGACCGAGGTGCAGTCGCTTGCCGAGGGTGAAACGATCGTCCAAAGCTGGACGGTGGAGTCCGTCGATGGCACCGCCACCAGCACCATCGAGGTGACGATCAACGGCACGAATGACGATCCGGTCATCTCGGGTGCCAACACCGGCGGTGTGACCGGAGGTGCAACCGTGCCGATCACCGGGCAGCTTTCGGAAACCGATGTGGATACCTCCGACATGCACAGCTGGAGCGTCGAGGGTGGGACCGGCGATTATGGCACGCTGAGTGTCGACGGGACCGGGCAATGGAGCTACACGCTCGACAATGGCAACCCGGACGTGCAGGCGCTGGGTGCGGGCGACACCATTACCGACGAGATCACCGTGCGGGTGACCGACAATAACGGCGGCTATGACGAGCAGGTGGTGACGATCACCATTACCGGCAGCAACGACGCGCCCGTTATCTCGGGCGGGTCCGACATCACCGCCACGGTGACGGAAATTACCGATGGCGCGGCCGGAGAGAACACCGACACCCATACCCAGACCGGCACGATCCACGCGTCCGATGCGGATACCGGCGATACCTTGTCGGTCGATGTGACCCCGCAGGGCGCCGGATACCTGGGTAGCTTCACGCATGGCGGGATCGACCCCGCGACCGGCGAGATCGACTGGACCTTCAGCGTCGATGACGCCGATATCGACGCGCTGGGCGAGGGCGAGGTTCTGACCCAGGACTATCTGGTGACAGTTGAGGATAGTGCGGGCGCGACCGACACGGTGACCGTGACGGTCACGATCAACGGCACCAACGACCAGCCCGAGCCGGAAGACGACGCCTCGCTGATCGCGGTGGGTGATACGGCGGTTCTGGACGTTCTGGACAATGACGCCGATGTCGACACGAATGATACGCTCGTGGTCACCCATGTCGACGGCCAGGCGATTGCACCGGGCGGCAGCATCACGCTGGGCGGGGGCGTCGGCACGGTCTCGCTTTCCGGCGATGGTCAGTTGACATTCGTGCCCGGCCCTAACGCTCCGGGCCGGGTTGTTCTGCCCTATACCGTCGATGACGGCAGCGGCACGGGCAATGCCACCGCAACAGCGAATTGGGTGATCAACATTGCCGGCGTGGATATTGCCGACGATGCCAGCCCCTTGGGCGCGACCGTGCCCGACGATGTGCTTTCCTCGGTGGACGATCTGGAAAACGTGGCGATTTCCGGCCATGCGGCGGTGGGCGGCACCGTCACCTCGCTGACCATTTCGGACGGCACCAACAGTGTGACCGTTCCGGCAGCTGGCATAACCGTGGGGTCTGATGGCTCTTATTCGGTGACGGCCGATCTGAGCGGGCTGGACGACGGCACGCTGACCGTGACCGCCGGGATCGAAGATGCGGCCGGCAATACCGTGACGACCACCGACACGATCCTCAAGGATACCGTGACGCCCGTGGCGATCGACCCGGTCCTGATCGTGGAGGGCGAGGCGCCGGTGGTCACCGGCACAGGCGAGCCGGGGGCGGAGATCACGCTGGACGTGGACGGCATCCCCTACAGCACGACGGTGCAGTCTAACGGTACCTGGAGCGTCACGCTTTCCGCCCCGCTGGGCACGGACGAGGTCACGCTTTCGGTCAGTGCCGAGGATGATTACGGCAACACCAATACCGCCGATCGCAGCGTGACCGGCGTCGGGATCACCGACGACGTGGCGGGCGGACCCGAGGATATCGCGGTTCAGGAATCCGCCTTGCCGGGCGGGTCCGGCGGCGGCTCGGATACGGCCAGTTCGACCTTCGTACTCGATGCGGCCCCCGATCTGGATCACGTCATCATCGGCGGTGCGGTATCCGGCAGCGCGGTAAGCGGTGGCACCACGGTGTCGCTGGCCGATCTGCAGAATGCCGCGACCACGCCGGTGGATGTCACGACGCAATACGGCACGCTGACCATCACCGGCTACGATGCCGGGACCGGCACGATCAGCTATACCTACGCGCTGGACGACAACACCGAGGATCACGCCGCCCCGGGGTCGGACGCCGCTGTCAGCGAGACGATCCAGATCGCCGCGGTCGACGCCGATGGCGATACCCGGGTGGACCGGCTGATCGTCGCGGTCGAGGACGATGCGCCAGAGACGCCCGTGGACGATACGCCGGTATCCGTGGCCGAAGGCGGTGCCGCCGTGGGGTCGGCCAATGGCGGGGCGAACCTGCTGGCCAACGACACGCTGGGTGCCGATGGCGGGCGGGTGCACGAGATCACCTATACCGACCGTTCGGGCGCAAGCGCCTCGGTCGTGATCCCCGATGGCGGGGATCAGACCGTCGAGACGCAATATGGCGAACTGACCGTCACCAGCGACGGCACATGGTCCTACACGCCGGTGGCGAGTGCGGATCACGTCCAGCCGGGCAGCGATACCGAGCTGCGTGACGATTTCAGCTATACGACCATCGACGCCGATGGCGACGTTTCGCCGGGTTCGGCGACGCAAGCGATCACCGTGACCGACACGGTGCCCGCACTGGGCACGCCGGACGATGCGACCATCGACGAAGAGCATCTGGCGACCGGCAGTAACCCCGATGCCCTTCAGTGTGAGGTAAGCGGGTCGCTCGACCTGACGCCGGGGCAGGATAGCGTTGACGTCACGCTGGCGGCTGGCAATACGCCGCCGGCCGGGCTGGAGGCCGGCGGTGCGCCGGTGCAATATACACTGTCCGCCGATGGTCATACCCTGACCGCCCATACCGGCGATGTATCCGATCCGGTCTTCGTCGTGACGCTGACCAATCCGACCGACGCATCGGCGGGCTACACGTTCGAATTGCTGCGGCCGCTCGATCATGGCGGTGCGGCGGATCTGGACCTGACCTTCAGTGTGCAGGTCGAGGACAGCGACAGCGATACCGATACGGCCGGTTTCACCGTGACCGTGGTGGACGATACCCCGGAGACGACGATCAACCGGACCGTCGACGAGGACAGCAGCGGCTTTTCCTACAACATTTCGGCCGATGCGACCTCGGACAATACCGATCTGGTGCAGAACGGCCTGACCCTGACCGGCGCCCCGGCCTCCGGCGGTGGCATGGAATACAAGACCGAGCACGGCACCGTCACCATCAGCCCCGATGGCGAACTGAGCTATGAGCCCGATCCGAATTTCAGCGGGCAGGAGGTCTTCGACGTCGTGACCGAGGATGACGAGGGCGCGGATGTGACCTCGACCGTGACGGTGGACGTCACCCCGGTGGCTGATGCGGCGACGGTCACGGTCGATGCGGCGAACATCAACACGGTTGAGGATACCGCGGTGGCGCTGGGGCTGAACGCCCCGGTCATCACCGATGACGGCACCGGGACGGGCAACAACCCCACGCCGGAGCGAATTGGCGAGATCACCCTGACGGGTCTGCCGGAGGGTGCGACGCTGATCTGGGGCGGCAATAGCCATGTCGTCGACGCTAGCGGCACAGTGACCATCGCGTTGAGCGATCCCGGCCTGTCGGTAAGTGGCACAACCGGCGATCTGACGATGTCCGGCACCGATTTCGAGGCGCTGGAAGTGCTGCCGCCGGAACATGCCTCGGCGAATTTCGAGGTGACTTACAGCGTCACCAGCTACGAGGTGGACGGCACGGGCGCGGCCCTGCCCGGCATATCGGGCGCGACCAGCAGCGATAGCGTGATGGTCTATGTCGAGGCTGCTACTGACCCGGCCGTTCTGGAGTTTGACACGACCGCAGATGCGTCCTCGGTCTCCAATGCCGACAATATCGACTTCACCGGTGCCACCGAGGCCGACGTGACACTGGCCGAGGATAGCGCCGTCAATATCGCCGATATCCTCGAAGCCAGTTTCGACGATCTCGACGGCAGCGAAATACGATCCTTCACCATCACCAACAACACCGGGTCCGATATTGTCGTGAACGGCAATACCGTTGCGGATGGCGCCAGCGTGGATATTGCGGCGCCGGGCCTGAGCGGCGACACCGTCGGCTTCCCTGCGATCAATATCGGCGGCCCCGCGGATTTCAGTGGCGATCTGGAAGGGATCACCGTGACGCTGAAGGCGCAGGATTACGATGCGGACGGCTATCTGTCCGATCCGACACCGGGCGCCGCGGGGCAGCCCGAAGCGGATACCAGTGACAACAGCGTCACGCTGAACCTGTATGTCACGCCGGTGGCGGATGACGTGCAGGTCGGGGCCGCGACAGGTGACGAGGACATGCCCATCGCCTTCCTTGCCGGTGTCAGTCTGACCGACGCCAGCACCGGCGCGGGCGGGACCGAGGTCATCACCGGCATTTCCTTCGACGTGTCCCCCGGCTGGGAGGTGACGGCACCGGCGCCCTGGGCGAACGCGACCGCAGGGCAGTCAGGATCGACCTACACGATCACATTCACCGGCGGCACCGAGGCCGAGCGTGAAGCCTGGCTCGACGGTTTCAGCATCACGCCGCCCGCCCATGACAGCCGCGACGCAACGATCCCGCTGACGATCACCAGCGCGGACACGAGCATCGTCAATGGCGTCCCCGTGACCGATACCGCCACGGCAACGCATAACCTGGTCGTGACGGTGAACCCGGTGGCCGAAGTGATCGGCGACGATTCCGACGGTGACAGCACCGACGACCTGACCATGACACCGGGCGTCACCTATGCCAGCGCGGCGGGAGAGGATGCCTGGTTCGACCTGAACAGCGACGGTTTCGACCTGACCGCGGGCTGGAGCAACCAGGACAGTGGTGAAGAAACCTTTGCCCGGCTCACGCCCGAATTGCTTAACGGTGACGGATCGCAGGCCGATGCCATCGGCTCCCAGTTCCGGTGGGTTGAGGGTGGTGTAACCAGGACGGCCATCTTCGACGGCTCGCCGGTCGACGTGCCGGTCAGTGCGCTGGGCACGCTGGAATTCCGTGCGGCGCCCGATTTCTCGGGGCAGTTCCGCATCGGGGTGCAGGCCTATACCGTCGATACCGACGACGATGGCGGGACCAGTGTCGAGGCGGTCAGCGGCCAGGCCTACCTGGAAAACGTCCTGATCACGCCGGTGGCCGACGATGTGAGCCTGTCGCTTGCCGCACGGGCGCAGGGCCTTGAGGATACGGAGATTCCGCTGGCGATCCGTCCGACCAGTTCTGACCCGTCCGAAACCTTCAACATAACCATCTCGGATATCCCGGACGGCGCCGTTCTGAGCTATGGCGGCAGCCCGCTGACGGTGACGGGTGGCAGCGTCACGATCACGGATTTCGATCCCTCCGCACCGCTTACCCTGCTGCCGCCGCCCAATAGCAACGATGATTTTACCCTGACGGTCTCGGCCCGGTCGGTCGATGAACTGGATCTCGGTGGCGGGACCGTCCATAGCGATACGTCGGATGCGACCACGCTGATGATGGATGTCACCATGCGCGGTGTTGCCGATGCGGCCAGCGTTAGCACGACCCCGCAAACCTATGTCGAGGCCGATCTCGACTCCGGCACCGCCAGCGTGGCGCTGGCCGATCTGGTTTCTGTGATGCTGACGGATGACGATACGTCCGAAACGCTGACGATGCAGATCACCGGCCTGCCCGACGGGTTCGGTCTGTCGCATGGGACATTGCTGACCGGCCCCGGTGTGACGGGTGAGGATCGGGTCTGGGCGCTTCAGGCCGGGCAGCTTGCCACGGCTGAAATCACGGTGCCGCAGAACTTCAGCGGCGAGGTGGAATTCAGCGTGGTGCCGGTCACGACCGAGAATGACGGCGCGTCGCTGACCGGCACGCCCGAGCCGGTCAGCTTCACCGTGACCCCGTCGCCCGAAGCCACCGTCACCACCGAGGCGGTCCTGACCGAGGATATGCGCCAGCCGATCAACCTGGGCATCGTCCACCAGAATGGCGATACGGACGAGGTGCTGGCGGGCGTGGCGATCAGGGTGGATTATCTTACCGGCGCGAATTTCACGCTCTACCTCGGCGGCGTGGAACTGTCGGCGGCGGGCCTGCCCGTCATCACCGAGGGCGGCGCCGACTACTATGAACTGACCGCGGCGCAGGCGGCGCAGTTGGAAGCGCAGGGCGCGGAGCATTTCGACGGGCCCTTGGGCAGGTTCGACCTGCTCTACCGGATCACCGATCCGGGCGATGGCAGCGTGGCCGATGCAACGAGCGACTGGACGCCCGGACGTTTCGATCTGAGCGCGACGCCGGTAACCGACCAACCGGTGCTGACGATTGACGATATCAGCCTGGGCGGCAGCGCCGGTTCCGTGACGGGTAACAATGTCACGGTGACCAGTGCGGATGAACAGGTGACGCTGAACCTGAACATCGCTTCGCCCGACAGCGACGGCAGCGAACACCTGATCCGCGTGATCGTCGATGGCGTGCCCGACGGCGTGACCCTCGACGATGGCGAGATGCTGGGCGACGGAAGCTGGCTGCTGCTCTACGAGGGGGACGATGCCCTGCCGGTGGACGATGCGGGCGGGCTGGTTCTGCCCGTGACCTTCACGGTCAGCGAGGCCGCCGGCGGTCTGACGGATGTGCCGATCAGCGTCACCGTGCAAACGCAGGATCGCGGCAATCAGGCCGGGGTCGGGACGGATATTCTCGACGACAGCATTACCTGGTCCCTGACCACGATTTTCGCCCCGGGTGCGCCCGGTGAGCCGCCAAGCATCGAGACCTGGGAATACAATGACGCGGTCGCGACCGAGGACACGAGCTTCCTGTTGTCCGACATGATCAACGCGACCGTATCCACTCCGCCGGGCACGCCGGCCAGCATCATGACCGTCACGATCACCGACCTGCCTGCGGGCACCGAGGTGACCGGCATGGTACGTTCGGTGGTGGGCGGCCAGGAGGTCTGGACCGCCTCGGTGACGACCGATCCGGGCGACGACGCGGCCGCCGTTCAGGCGACGCTCGACGCGCTGATGGATGGCATTTCCCTCGAAGCGCCGGAAAACGCGAACGACAACAATTCGGGGCCGCTTTCGTTCAATGCCACGCTGACCACCGCCGCCATCGGCGGCAGTTCCGACGTTGCGACGATCGCGCCCGTGGAAATCCCGGTCGATCCGGTGACCGACCCTGCCGACATCCCGATCGCGCTGGGCGCGGCGGATGCCGACGGCGTGCTGACCGAGACCGATACCGGGATTCCGCTGACGCTGAGCGTGACCAACCCGGCCGACGGCGCAGCGGGATCGGTCGCAAGCGATCTGTACCTGCAGATCGATGGCACCAACGGGCTGGGCGCAGGGGAACTGACGCTGGGCGGCATCACCTACACGCCGCAACCCGTCAGCGGTGTCCACGGTATCCCGGACGGCACCTATTACGTCATTCCCGGCGTCGATATGGGCGACACGCTCGATCTGGTCTTTACGCCCGACACGATGACCGCGGGCGATGTCACGGTCGATGCCTGGGTGCGAAACGTCGAAGCCGGTGCGGACGAGATCACCTCGACCGGCACGCAAACCCTGACGGTCGAGATAAGCAATGACGGGGTGAGCCTTGCGGCCAGCCCGATCAGCGGCGCCGAGGCGGCGGATTCCACCAACGCATCGCTGATCGAGATCGACCTGTCGTCGCTGGTGCTGAACGACGATGACGGGTCCGAGGCGATCCTGACCGTGCTTCTGTCGAACCTGCCGGAGGGTTTCCTGCTCTACACCGGGACCGATGCGGACGACGCCAGCCTTGCCTCGATGGCGACGAACGCGGGCGGCACCGGGGGGCTGAACACTTGGGTGCTGACCAGCGACGGCAACCCGCTGCCGCCCTATATCGGTATCCTGCCGCCGAAGAACTGGAGCGGGACGCTGGACAATCTGGAACTGAGCGTCGCCTCGGGGGAAACCACGCTGTCGGACACCCGTGTCGACGTTCTGCAACTTGGCGATGTCACGGTGACGCCGGTTGCCGACGGGGTCACCCTGAACCCGACCAATTCCTTCGGACTGGAAGGGACGATCGTGCCGCTCAACCTGAACGCCTCGATGGTCGATTTCGAGGATGCATCGGTTACCGCCGCGTCGGATGAAAGCACCGAAACGGTAACGCTGCAGCTTCAGGGGCTGGGGGAACACGCGTCCTTCTATATCGGGACGAATATCGTGACTGCGAACGTGAGCTATGACGCGGGAAGCGACACCTACACCCTGACCGGGTTGAGCCAGTCCGATCTGGATGCGCTGGGCTTCAGCCAGGCGGCCAGCGCGCTGACCGATATGGATGGCAGTGCCGCAGGGCTTCAGATCAATGTGACGGCACGTACCGTGGATGGGGCGGACGTGTCGGCGGATACGCAAAGCACCCTGACGCTCAACGTCCGGGCGCAATTGCCCACGACCGGCGACGATAACCTGATCTGGACCGGTGACGCCATCAACGGGCGCAGCGGTGCGGATACGGTGCACCTGCGACAGGGCGAAAGCCTGAGCGGTGCCGATCTGGCCGCGCAGCTGAGCAATGTCGAAACGCTGGATCTGGGGATCGCGGGGGTCAACGGGATCACCGACCTGACCCCCGGGCAGGTCGAGGCGATGACCGATGGCGCCAACCTGCTGACGGTGCGCGGATCGTCCGAGGACGCCCTGTCGCTGTCCGGCGACTGGAGCGATAACGGCGACGGCACCTATACCGGAACCCTTGCCGGCGGCAGCGTCACCCTGGCGGTCGAGGACGTGACCGTCACGCCGCCCGCCGCGCCCTTCGGGATGCCGTTCGCTTTGCCGCTTGGGGCGGCGGACGGTTTCGGCCTGGCGTCGCTCGACGGAGCGGCAGAGCCGGAGGCGGCGGAGGATAACACCGCACCGCTTGGGCTTGACGATGTTCTGGGCTCGGGGAGGGACGGCGAAGACCTGACCGCTGGCCTGCCGGAAGAGGACGCTGGCGATCCGATCCCGTCCGATGACGCGGGCAGGGCGGCCGGGGCTTCGGACTGGGGCGGGGACGCTTCGGGGTCTGCGCTTGACGACGACCTCCAGTCCGGCGCGCATTACGAGATCTGAGGCGATGGTGGCGGATCAGAACGCCCTGCGATCCGCAAACAGCGGCACCGCTGCCCGCGAGGGGTGGATGGACGCGGTGCTGCGCGTGGCCGCGCATTACCGTATCGCCGTTTCGCCCGAACGGGTGCGGCTCGATCTGGCGTGGTCGCCGGACAGCGACCGGATAGGCAGGCTTGCGCGGTCCGCCGGCCTGTCCGTTCGGGAGGCGGGGCTGGGGCGCGACGCGGTTTCCTCGCTGCGCCTGCCGCTGGTGGCCGAGTTCGACAGCGGCGAGATCGGGGTGATCGAGCGCGAAACCACCGAGGGGTTCGTCGTCGTTCTGGCGGGCGACGGGGGGCTGGAAACCCCCTTTGCCAGGGATGAGCTGGAGCGCCGGTTGCGGCGGCTGTTCGTGCTGCGCCCGAGCGCTGGCCGCCCCGACCGCCGGGTCGACCACTATATCGCGCCCTGGCGCCCGGACTGGCTGCGCGGCATCGTGCTGGCCGACATGGCCCCCTATCGCGCGGTCATGGTCGCCTCGCTGGTGGCCAACGTGCTGGCGCTGGCGGGCACGATCTTTTCCATGCAGGTCTATGACCGGGTGGTTCCGGGCCAGTCGATGAGCACGCTTTGGGTGCTGTTTGCCGGCGTGATGATGGCGACCGTCTTTGCCTTCGTGATGCGTATCGCTCGCGGCCGGATCACCGATCTGGCGGGCAAGGCGGCGGACCTGCGGATTTCCGACCGGGTCTTCGGCCATGCGCTCCGGGTGCGCAATACCGTCCGGCCACGCTCGACCGGCACCTTTATCTCGCAAATCCGCGAACTGGAGCATGTGCGCGAGATGATGACCTCGGGCACGGTGGCGGCGATTGCCGATGTGCCGTTCTTTCTGCTGTTCTGCGTGTTGTTCTACTATATCGCGGGGCCGTTGGTCTGGATTCCGCTGGTGGCGATGGTTCTGCTGGTGGCCCCCGGCCTGCTGGCGCAAAAGCGCCTGCGCCGCCTGGCCGAGGCCAATACCCGCGAAAGCTCATTACGCAGCGCGATGCTGGTCGAGGCGATCCAGGGCCTTGACGATATCAAGTCGTTGCAGGCCGAGGCGAGGTTTCAGAACCTCTGGAACCACTACAACGAAACCACCGCCGGATCGTCGATGGAGCTGCGTGACCTGGTGAACCGGCTGTCGTCCTGGGCGCAGACGGTGCAGGGCGGGGTGTTCGCCGTGGTGATTTTCTTCGGGGCGCCGCTGGTGATGGCCGGCGAGATGAGCACCGGCGTTCTTGTCGCCGCCTCGATGCTGTCGTCGCGGATGCTGGCCCCGTTGGCCTCGGTCACGCAGATCATCAACCGCTGGCAGCAGGCCCAGGTCGCGCGCGAGGCGCTTGACGGGCTGATGGCCCTGCCGGTCGACGCCTCGGCCGAAGAGCAACGCGTCCACAAGCCGGTGATCCACGGAGATTTCAGGCTGAAGGATGCCCTGTTCGGCCACGATCCGCAGACCCCCGTTCTGAAGGTTGGCCAGATGGCCATCGCCCCCGGTGAGCGCATCGCGATCCTTGGGCGCAACGGCGCGGGAAAATCCACCCTGCTGGCCGGTCTGGCCGGCCTGCTGGAGCCGCTGGCGGGCGAGGTCCGTGTGGATGACGTGGTGATGGGCCTGATCGACCCGGCCGATCTGAGGCGCGATATCAGCCTGATGGGGCAGGGCGCGCGGCTGTTCCACGGCACCCTGCGCGAGAACCTGACGCTTGGCGCGCCCGGCGCGGATGACGGGACCATTCTGGAAACACTCGGCCGGATGGGGCTGGCGGATTTCGTCCACCGGCTTCCCGAAGGGCTGGATCACATGGTGCTCGAGGGCGGGCTGGGCCTGTCGGGTGGCCAGAAACAGGGGCTGCTTCTGGCGCGGCTTCTTTTGCGCCGTCCCAATGTCCTGTTGCTGGACGAACCGACCGCCTCTTTCGACGAAGTGTCCGAGGCAGCGGTGATCGACATGCTGGGGCATCTGGAGCGCGACACATCGGTCATCGTCGCCACCCATCGGCCGGCCATGCTGCGGATTGTGGACCGGCTGATCGTGGTCAATAACGGCGCGATCGCCATGGACGGACCCAAGGATCAGGTGCTGGCGCAACTGCGCGCCGGAAAGGTGGCGGCATGACCGCCTCGGTTATGATCGCAGAGCGGGGAACCGCGCGGCCCGAACGCCGCCTCGTCTGGCTGGTTTTCGCCATGCTTGCGTTGTTCCTGGGCTGGGCGTGGTATTTTCCGCTGGTGGAAGTGTCCAGCGGCCAGGGCACGGTGGTGCCCAGTTCGCGCGAGCAGGTGATCCAGTCGCTTGAGGGTGGGATCGTTGCCTCGATCTCGGTACGCGAGGGCGATATCGTCGAAAAAGGGCAGATCCTGGCACGTCTCGATCCGACGCGGTCGGCCTCGAGCGTCGAAGAGGTGGCGGCGAAGTACCATGCGGCCATCGCGGCAGCGGCGCGTTTGCGTGCGGAACTGGATGACCGCGATACCCTGACATTTCCCGACGAACTGTCGGGCGAACGTTTCGCGCAATTGCGTGCCAACGAGATGGCATTGTTCCGGTCGCGCCGCAAAAGCCTGGACGAGGCGCTGTCGGGCCTGACCGAGGGGTTGGAACTTACGCGGCAGGAACTGGAGATTGCCGAAAGGCTCCAGAACAGCGGCGCCGCGAGCCGGGTCGAGGTGATCCGCCTGCGCCGCGAAGCGACCGCGACCCGGCTTGAGATCGACCGGCTCCGGGCCGATACCCGCGTGCAGGTTGGTGAGGAATTGCAGCGCGTCAATGCCGAGGCCGAGGTTCAGGCATCGGTCATGCGGGGCCTGTCCGACCAACTCGAACGTCTGGTGTTCCGCGCCCCGATGCGCGGGATCGTCAAGGATATCGTGGTCACCACCATCGGCGGTGTGATCCCGCCCGGCGGGCAGCTCATGACCATCGTGCCGATGGACGACCAGCTATTGATCGAGGCACGCATCTCGCCGCGCGATATTGCCTTCATCCACCCCGGGCAAGAGGCGCAGGTCAAGATATCCGCCTACGATTACGCGATCTTCGGCGGGTTGACCGGCGAGGTGGTCACGATCTCGCCCAACACCGTGCGCGACGAGGTGAAGCCCGAACAGGTCTATTACCGGGCCTATATCCGCACCCGCGAGGATTACCTTGTCAACGAGGCCGGAACCCGGTTTCCGATCGTTCCGGGCATGATCGCGGTGGTCGATATCCAGACCGGCGAAAAGACCGTGTGGCAATACCTCATCAAACCATTCAACCGCGCGCAGGAGGCGCTTCGGGAACGATGACCGCTTATTCCGCATACGGTTCCCTGCAACATCTTCCATGATCGAAAAGAGGTTTCCGATATGACACGATGGTTCGGCGCACGCAGCGTGCTTCTGACGATAGCCCTTGTGGCCCTTCTGCCGGTTGGCCCTGCCGGGGCGCAGCAGGGCGACCGGCTCAACCAGGTGAATCCAAGGGTCGGGTTCACGTCGGTTTCGCGGGCCTTCCCCGAAATGGACGCGCGTTATGCCCGGGTCGGCACCCGCCGCAACGTGGCGCAGGTGCGCAGCATCGCCGTCGGCCAGCCCCTGAACGATGTCCGGGCGACGCTGGGGAGCCCGGCTGTGGGCTACAATGACGGGTCCTTCGAATATCATCTCTCGCTGCCGCTGACCGGACGTGACCGGCTGATCTGCCAGTACCGCGTGTTCTTCGACGACGAGGGCCGGCTTACCCATGGTGTCTGGCGTCGTCCGCAATGTGCGGACCTGGTTCTCGGGCGGTAGAACTGAGCCCTGCATGATACGTTTAAGGCTGTTCAGGACGACGGTTCCGTTCATCGCCGCGTGCGTTCTCGTGGCGGGATGCGCGGCATTGCCCGAACCCGACGGGTTGGAAGCGGCGATTATCGAAAAGGCCGAGGGGCTTGCCGCCCTGACCCCCGCCGACGGAGGTGGCGGCAAAAGTGCCGCCCGCAACGGTCTGCTGCTCAGCCCCTCGGTTCGGGAAAGCGCGGGTCTCGTATCCGCCAGCGCGGACGAGGTCCGGGTACAGCGGGCGGCGTTGTTCCCGGGCCTTGCCCTGACCATGGTCGGGGGCGCCGGTGATGCCGGCAGCGGAGATCCGGCCCTGGAGCTGCAAGCCTCGCAACTGCTTTTTGACGGGGGTAACAGCCGCCGTGCCGTCAAGCTGGCCGATTTCGACCTGCAGATCGACTATATCACCTTTCAGAAAACGGTGGATGAGGTCCTGATCGACCTGCTGGCGGCCTATGATGCCGTTCAGTTGCAGGGCGACCTGCTCGAAATCTACGGGAACCAGCTGACGGCGCTGAGCGAGTTGGAGGCTCTTGTCGCAAGGCGCGTCGACAGTGGTGCCGCCTCGTCCACGGACCTTCTGGAAACCCGCAAGAGGGTGCAATCCGCGGCCTTCCTGGTGACGGATACGGAACTGGCGCTGGCCGAGGCGCGGGACCGGCTGGTTCTGCTGACGGGCCAGTCGCGGGGCGGGCAGGTTCGGATACGGCCCGCAAGCTGCAAAGCCGCGGGCGAAACCGACGATCTGCGCATAGCGCGGCTGGAGCTGGCGCGGGCGCAGCTTGCGCTTGAAAAGGCGGAAAAGGCGCGTGTTCCCCGAATCTCCCTGAAGCCGGTGATCCGCGGGGAAATTGGCGCCGGCAGGCTGCCGGCCGGGGTCGATGTCGATATCCGGTCGGACCTTCTGGAGGGCGGTGCGCTTCAGGCCAGGGCAAACGCGGCGCGCAACGCCCTTTCCGCATCGCGGGCAAAGCTGGAGAATGCCGGCCTGGAGGACAGCCTGAACGAGCGGAGGTTGCTTCGCTCGCTGGCGACGGGAGAGCGAAAGAGCGAGATGCTGCAACGGCAGATCGGGCTTCTTTCGGAAACGCGCAAACTCTATCGCAGCCAGTATTTCGACATGGGAACGCGGCAACTGTCCGAACTTCTCGACAACGAGGAGGAATATTACGGACGCCAGGCCGAACTTGCCGAACTACGCTCCGAACTTGCCCTGGACCGCCTGAATTGCGCAGTCCGAAGCCGCGTGCTCCGCCGGGAACTGGGGCTGGAGGGCAGCAGTATCTATGGCTTTCCGCTGAGCGCAGGGTCGATCTGACTAAAATGGGAGGATGGAGGCAGGCTGGTGTGATCACCGGAAACGTCCCCGATTTCGGTTAAGGTCTTTCGCATTGAATCCCCGGCCGGGCCACTGACGTGTCTATCACAACCCGTCGCCGTGACAGCGAGTTGACGCATTGTTCCGTACGTCTCACTTTCGTTGCTGAAACGTAAATGTGAACTGCGTTGCTCACAGGGAAAATCATAATCTGCGTGTCGGGGGTTCAAGTCCCTCCTCCGCTACCATTTCTTCCCTTATCGCTATCTTGTTGATTGTTGGCTGCAGTGTTCGGCCTTCGGTTGCCACCGCGAGTGCCCTTGTGCCGATGACACAACGCGGCCGGGTCGTTCACAAGCTCATAGTAACGCCATATTGAAGCGCCCTCACGAGGTGCGCTTCCTTCCTGAGAAATAACGGCTGCCTTCGGGATAGGTGCTGGCGCACAACCAAGTGTCTTGGTCCGACGTCGGAGGTTCGACAGCATACGGTGCCTGTGACGCTCATCGTAGGCCGCCGCTCCTTGATCTTGATATATCATGCCATGGCGGATTGCATTGTAGAGTAAAACGGCAATCTTGCGCGCCGTAGCCGTCACCGCCTTTTGCTTACCGATCCGCGCCGAGAGGCGTCGATAGAATGCGCCTAAGTCCGTGCCGCATTCCGCTACCAGCTTCAGCGCCAGTGATGGGTCGAGGTTGTGGATCTGCGTTAGATCCGTGCCCAACACCCGTAAAGCGCGGCCCGCACATCACAGGATGGCGTCCGGCAAAGTCCCCTGGAAGCGCAGGCATAAAAAAACCCCGAGTACGTCACAAACTGTTTGACTAGCCGACGCTCTTTGCAGTTATGTCTGACAAACAGACGATAAAACATCGCGGCGCCAAGGGGGAGTTTCACTTTGCATATGATGACTTGCATCAACCTGCCGACGATGGCGTCGACATGAAAATTCATCAGGAACTTATCGTTTTCATCATCTGGGCGATCAGTTTCGTTGCGCTTTCCGTCGCGCTTCCGAACTTCTTTACCGAAGGGAACCTGATTAGCCTGTTACGCAGTGTTTCGGTTCTGGGAATTCTCGCGATCGGGATGGCCATCGTTGTGATCGGCCGTGGGATCGACCTGGCGATGGTTGCGACGATGGCGGTTTCCGTCGCTGGGGCGATCGTGCTGCTTCAGCAGGGCTACAGTATTCCCGTCGCGCTTCTGGCCGGTTTTGTTTTCGCCGTTCTTGTCGGCACGGTCTCGGGCATTCTGATCGCCTATGTCGAGATTCCGGCACTGTTTGCCACACTGGCCATGGGGTTGTTCATCTACGGGGTGGGCCGCTTCGGGTTCTTCAACCAGGATATCGTCCTGATCCCGCCAGAGGGGGGCAGCCTGAGCTGGCTTGGTGCCGGTCGTGTGTTCGGCATTCCGGTCTCGATTCTGTTCCTGCTTTTGTTTGCCGGGCTTGTGGCGCTTTTCCTGCGATATGCGCGGATCGGCCGGTTCATTCATGCGATCGGCGACAACCCGTCCACGGCACGGATTACCGGTTTGCCGGTGCGCAAGCTCTATGTGCTTTCCTATATCCTGTCGTCGACCATCGCCTATTGCGCAGGGATCATCACGGCGACGGGCGTTGGCAGCATGAACACGCGTATCGTGAACTCGACCATGCTCTACGATGTCATTCTCGTTGTCGTCATCGGGGGGATTTCGCTGTCGGGCGGCAAGGGGGGCGTGCGGAACGTTCTTGTGGGGACGTTGCTGATCGGCACGTTGCTGAATGCAATGACGATCATGGATATCCAGTACACTGTGCAGAACGTGATCAAGAGCATGATCCTGCTGATCGCAATCATCGTTGACAGCCTGCTTAACCCCCGGGACGAGCAGACCGCGCAACAAGGAGATATCTGATTTCCCGCGAAAAACGGGATTTTGTGGAAATACCAAACCAATGGGAGGACTTGACGTTATGCGCTCATTCACAAGAGCTATCTGTACGGCCATCGGACTGGCCGCGTTTGCAGCAGGAACCGCGGCCTTAGCCGATGGTATCGTTGACCCCGATCGCGCGGGGTATCAGGAAACGTTCAAAGGCAGGAAAGTCGCCTTTCTTCCGATCTCGATGGGGTTCGACCTGAGCCAGGCCTGGAGCCATCAGCTTGAAACCCAGGCGAACGAGCTTGGATACGGTTATGAGGTGCGCGACCCGAACTGGAGCACCGATGCCGGTGCGCAGGCGCTGACGCAACTTATCTCGGAAAAGCCGGACGTGATCGTGGTACAGAACCCCGACATCCAGTCCTATGCGCGTCTTCTGAAGCAGGCAGAGAGAGCAGGGATCTACGTTCTGCAGATCAACATGAAATCCGCTTACCTGACAGAAGGTTATGTCGGCAGCGATTACAACCGCCTGGGGGAAATGGCCGCCGAACGGATTGTCGAGCAATGCGGTGAGGGAAGCGGCAAATCGGGCAAGGTTTCCATCGTGCAGGGCGTTCTGACAGGCGGCGCTTCGGTCTATCAGATCGAGGGGGTGTCGCGCGTCTTCGCCGAGCATCCCGAAATCGAGGTGGTTTCGAACCAGGCCGCCGACTGGGATGCCTCGAAGGCCAAGGCCATCACCCAGACGGTTTTGCAGCAGCATCCCGACCTTTGTGGCGTGATCGGTTTCTGGGATGGCATGGACACCGGTTCGGCCGCGGCGATCAAGGAAGCCGGAAAGACCGACGATGTCTATATCATCACCTCGGGCGGTGGCGCTACGTCGGCCTGCGATGCCGTAAGCGGTGACGTGTTCGACGCGCTGATCAACTATGACGCAATGGGGCAGGGCCGGGATCTGAACACGATGGTCAAGACCCTTCTCCAGCTCAAGCCCGAAGCGGGCTCGGTAAAGATCCTTCAGTATTCCCCGCTGACGGTCCTGACAAAGGACAGCCTGCAGGCCAACAGCTGCTGGAGCCTGCCGGAAGGCCGGTAAACCGTCTTGTAGAGTGAGAACCCGGCTTTCATGACCTTCGTGGCCGGGTTCGCCATCCCCTCTTTCTGGGTAGGAATATGACTGCGAACACTCCCAATCCGGGCGCGGCTATCGGTGCACGGAAGAAATCTCTGGCAAGCCAGCTGATCCGACTGCGCTATGATCTGATACCGGATCACCTTCTGGGTGAAATTCTGGCCAAGAAGTGGGTTGAGAATGTAGCGCCATTCCTTTTCATGGTGTTGACGATCGCGTTGTTCGGCAGCCTGATCGATGGCTTTTTCGCACCTTCGAGCATTGTCAACATGGTGCGCCAGCTTGGCGAGTTCGGGTTGATCGTATTGGCGATGATGCTTGTCATCGGAGCGGGGGGCATCGACCTGTCGGTCGGGTCCAATTTCGCACTGGCGAATTTCGTTGCCTTGGCGACCATGCACATTCTGGGCTGGCCGGTCTGGGCTGCGCTGATGGCCACATTGGCCGCCTGCGCGTTCGTCGGGCTGCTGAACGGTTTTCTTGTGGGGTTGTTGCGTCTCCGCGCCTTCCTGACGACGTTGGTCACGCTTATCATCGTGCGCGCCGTGGTGGATATGCTGCTGCTTCGGCATGCGGTGTCGATCTCGGCGGGGTTTCCCGACTCGTTGGTTTGGGATTTCATTGCGATGGGATCGGTTTTCGGTATTCCGTTCAGCGCCATCGTTCTGCTGGTCGCTGCTCTGGTCATTCACGTCCTGCTTACGCGCACACGGCCGGGCTGGCGGATCATGGCTGTCGGCGGATCGCGCCGTTCGGCACATAACTCGGGCATTTCGGTGCGCTGGACCGTCTTTGGTACCTATGTGGGCGCGGGCGTTCTGGTTGGCATGGCGGGGTTCATGTATGCCGCACGTTTGTCGAGCGCTGGCGCCGATGCCGGCATGGGGCTGGAACTGGCGGCCCTGACCGCCGCTGTTCTGGGCGGTAATGCGCTTGGTGGCGGGCGGGCGTCCTCGGCCAAAGCGATCATGGGGGCGATCACGGTTCTTGTCGTGACCAACAGCGTCATTCGCATGGGGATGCCGAGCGGCGTCGGCTCCATCGCCCTGGGGGCGGTCCTGCTGCTGGCTGCGACGCTCGATGTGAGGTTCCTGAAGAACCGCTACAAGCTGCTGGCCAGTGTCTACGTCTCACCCGTAGTGAACGAACTTCCCCCGGCGCCGCCGACGCAGGCGGGGTCCGGCTCGGCCTACGAGGTCAATGACCGGCTGCATGATGTCGAACTGATCGGGCTTGGCGAAATCGAGGCGCCCGAGGATGTGATCCTGGACCGCAACGACAACCTTTATTGCGGGTCGCGTCAGGGTGACATCGTCCGGTTCCTTGCGCCGGACTATAAGAAGAAAGAGATTTTCGCCCATATCGGCGGGCAGCCGCTGGGTCTGGCCTTTGACCGCGACGACAATCTGTACGTTTGCGTGGGCGGTATGGGACTCTACTACATCACGCCCGAGAGGGAGGTGGTGAAGGCGACCGATGAGACCAATCGGACACCTTTCTCGATCAACGACGATTCCCGGCTGAGGCTGGCGGACGATCTGGATATCGCGCCCGACGGGCGGGTGTTTTTCTCGGAGGGGACAATCCGTTACGAGATGCATGACTGGCCGGTGGATTCCATCGAGGCCAGGGGCAATGGCCGTATTCTCTGTTACGATCCGCGTGATGGATCGACCAAGACGGTCGTTCGGAACATCCGCTTTGCCAACGGTGTCTGTGTCTCGTTCGACGGCAAGTCCGTGCTTTATGCAGAAACCTTCGGCTGCACCATCAAACGCTACTGGATCGAGGGGCCGAAGGCCGGCACGGTCGAGACCATTATCGGCGCGCTTCCGGGGCACCCGGACAATATCAACCGGGCATCGGACGGGAATTACTGGCTTGCCCTGGTCGGGATGCGCACGCCCGCGATGGATCTGGCGGCCGAAATGCCCGGCTTTCGGCGGCGGATGTCGCGGCGTGTGGCGCAGGATGAATGGATCTATCCGAACATCAACACCGGTTGCGTGGTGAAGTTCGACGAAGAGGGCAACATCCTTGAGGCGCTGTGGGATCAGGCGGGCGCCAACCACCCGATGATCACCTCGATGCGTGAGCACAAGGGCTCGTTGTTTCTTGGGGGGCTGTCCAACAACAGAATCGGACGCTATCGCCTGAAAGACGCCGACCCCGACTGGACTTCTTGCGATCACTACTGGGGGAAGAAATGAGCGTTTTTCGCCGGGTGTTCAATGAACTGACAGGGCGCGGTGACGCATCGGTCCGGGTGCCGCTGCTGGATGGGGCGTTGCGGCCGAACCAGGATATCGAAGAAGCAGATACCGTCTGCGAAGCGGAAGCGCCTGATAACGTGGTTTCCTATCGCGGCGAGGTGGTTTTCTCGTCGGGTTCGAAAATCCTTAAAAGCGATGGGCAGACCGTTCTGGAAGCTCCGGCTGCGATTACGGCGCTTGCCGTTTCCCCCGATGACCGGCTTGCCGTCGGGCTGGACGGGGCGGGCGTCATGATCGTTGCGCCGGACGGGGCCGAGACGCGGGTTTGCAGTCATCTGGAAAATCCGACGGCCTTGCTTTTTCTCGATGATGCGCTGGTCGTTGCGAACGGATCGGCGAACAATCGCAACGCCGACTGGAAGCGCGATCTTATGGAAGGCGGACGGGCCGGTCTTGGAACAGGGTCGGTCTGGTTGAGCCGGGAAGGTCAGGAGACGGAGATTGCCAATGGTCTTGGCTATCCTTATGGACTCGCGCTTGCGCAGGATGGGCGGCTTGTCGTTTCCGAGGGATGGAAGCACAGGCTGCTGGCGATCGATCCGAACCGTCCCGAGAGGCGGGAAGAACTGTATTCCGATCTGCCCGCCTATCCCGCGCGTCTGGCCAGGGCAGAGGGCGGTGGATACTGGCTGGCCGCTTTCGCGCCACGCAGCCAGATGGTTGAATTCGTGCTGCGCGAAGCAGGGTACCGGAACCGGATGGTCGCGGAGATTCATCCCGATCACTGGGTGGCCCCGTCGATGAAAAGTCGTCAGTCGTTTCTGGAACCGCTGCAGGGCGGGGGCGTGAAGCAGCTGGGCATTCTCAAACCGTGGGCGCCGAGCTGGTCCTACGGGCTGGTTATCCGGCTGGGCGAGGATTTCATTCCCGTGTCCAGCCATCACAGCCGCGCTGACGGAACCCATCACGGGGTGACGAGCGTTCTGCAGGACGGCAACCGCCTTTACGTCGCCAGCCGGGGCGGAAACAAGATCCTATCTCTGCATATCGGGGGCTGACCGTGACCGACATTCTGGAGCTAAAGAATGTGACGAAGGACTATCGCGGCGTCTACGCCGTCAAGTCCGTCGACTTCACGCTGAAAAAAGGCGAAATACACGCGCTTCTCGGCGAAAACGGAGCGGGGAAGTCCACGCTGACCAAGATCATCGCAGGCGCGGTCGCGCCCAGCAGCGGCGAGATGCTGATCGACGGTGCCCCGACCAGTTTCGCGGCGCCGAAGGACGCCCTCGCCGCCGGGATCGTGATGGTCTACCAGGAAAACAGCCTGGTGCCGGCCCTGACTGTTGCGCAGAATATCTATGTCGGACGCGAGCGGTTTTACAATCGCCTGCGGGGTATCAACATTGCTGCCCAGCAGCTTATGCAATCGCTGAACTTCAACGTCGATCCGACGGCAACGGTAGCCACGCTCGGGGCCGCGCAAAAACAGATGGTCGAAATTGCGCGCGCCGTCAGCCAGAACGCGCGGGTCGTGATATTTGACGAGCCGACGGCCACCCTGACGCCCGAAGAGAAGCATCACTTTTTCGGGCTGATGCGGCGCCTCAAGCAGTCGGGTGTCGCGATCATCTTTATCAGCCATGCGCTGGAAGAGGCGTTGAACTATGCCGACCGGATCACCGTTTTGCGCGATGGCGAGATGGTGACAAACGGCCGTACGGACGCGTTCGACCGGGATTCGATCATTCGCGCAATGGTCGGGCGCACGCTGTCGAAGGACATCTATGGCACCGCTGCCGAGGAGCGCAGCATTCGCAAGCCGGGCAAGAAGGTTCTGAGCGTCTCCAACCTGTCGATGGCGAATCTGGTGAAAAGCAATTCGTTTTCCGTGTTCGGCGGGCAGGTAACGGGCATATTCGGGCTGATCGGATCGGGCCGGACGGAAACAGCCAAGATCATAGCGGGTGTTCTGAAACGCGATTTCTTTCACGGTGGGGAGGTTCATTTCCACGATCAGAGCGTGCGCTATATCACGCCGCAGCCTGCCGTAAGGGACGGGATCGTTTACGTGACCGAAGATCGCAAGCTCGAAGGATTTTTCGAGGCGATGTCGATCGGTGAAAACATCGGGATGGGCGATCAGGCGATCAATGGTGGGCCTCTTTCGGTCTACTCGATGGTGCGGGTCAGGCGGCTGGCCGGGGAATGGATCAAGTCGCTTAACATCCGCGCGATCAACGAAGATGCGAAGGTGATCGAACTGTCTGGCGGGAACCAGCAGAAGGTCGTAATCGCGAAGTCACTGGTACAGCATCCCAAGCTCATCATTTTCGACGAGCCGACGCGCGGTGTCGATGTGGGCGCGATCGTGGAGATTCACAACTTCATCAACAGTCTGGCGGATGCCGGTCTGGCGGTGGTTGTCATTTCGTCCTATCTGCCCGAGATCCTCGCGATTTCAGATCGGGTTCTGGTCATGCGCAATGGACGTATCGTCGAAGAGTTCGACGGGGAAACGACGACCGAGGAAAAGATCATGTACGCCGCCGTGCATTGAGGAGCGCAGGCCTCGATCCGGGGAGTGATAGGCTGCTTCCCGGACCTGAGACACGATTCCGATACCAGTCTGGCAGCAAGGCCGGCATGGGTCGCAGGCAGAATACGGCGACCCAAGCCGGCCTTTCTGTCCGTTCTAGCCGATCACGGCCGCGTCGCGAAGCTGGCGGATTCGGTCAGGGTCGATCGAAAGCCTGGTCAGGACCGCCTCCGTATCGGCGCCGAGCGGACGTGGTATCTCTTGCGGGCTGATGGCCTGACCGTTCACAAGGAAACTGAGAGATGGGACATGGACCGAGTGATCCACGTCGCCCGTCACCGTCATTCGGCGTGTGATGCCACGAGCGTGCAGATGTTCTTCGGCCAGCGCTTCGTCGAGGCCGCGGACTCGGGCGGCGGGCACTTTGTGCTCGGCCAGAAGTGCCTCCCATTCAGCGGCAGTTTTCGTCAGGAAGATCGCGTTCAGCTCTGCCCGGAGCGAGGGCGCGTTCGCTGCGCGCATTTCGGAGGTTGCATAGCGTGTATCCTCGAGGATGTCGCCCCGGCCGAGCGCATGACAGAGCCGGGCGAATTGCGCGTCATTGTTGGCCGCCAGCATCAGCAGGCCGTCGGGTGTCTCGAACGCGCCGGAGGAGGGGCTGGCGCTCCACGCTTCGTTGCCGTTCGGGGCAGGCACCCAGCCGGAAGACAAATGCTGTGTCATGAGCGACGCCATGAGCATCAGTGCCGTGTCCAGCATTGCCACGTCGAGCTGCACGCTGGTTCCGGTGCGCCGCACCTCGTGCAGGCCCGAGACGATGGCAAGGGCGGCGTTCATCCCGGTGGCATAGTCGACATAGGGGGCCCCGACCTTGGTCGGGCCGCCTTCGGCTGTGCCGGTGGTCTTCATGATGCCGCACATGCCCTGGATGATGTGATCGTAGGCGGGGCGTGGCGCGAAGGGGCCGGTCTGCCCGTAGGCAGAGATCGAGCAATAGAGGATCTTCGGGTTCAGCGCCTTTGTCTCCGCGTAGCCCAGACCGAGGTTTTCGGCCACGCCCGGCTTGAAATTCTCGACGAACACATCGGCATCTGCGACGATCTGCTTCACGATTTCCAGTCCCGCTTCGGACTTGAGGTCAATCGCGACGGATTTCTTGCCCGCGTTCTGGGTCATGAAACCCAGCCCCATCTTGCGGGCTGACAGGTCCTTGAGCGGCCCGAGGTCGCGGGTCCAGTCGCCCTGACCGGGTTTCTCGATCTTGATGACCTCGGCCCCCATGAGGGAAAGCAGGTAGGTGGCGTAGGGTCCGGCGAGGATCTGGCTCAGGTCAACGACCTTCACACCCTTGAGTGGCTGGAACATGCGGCCTCTGTCGGTTCGTGTTGGGAAGGACCGCGGGCCATCCGGGGCCCGCGGCGCGAGGTGGGGCGGATCAGTTTCCGCCGGTCAGGATGACCTTGTTCTTGTCGTAAGTCTCCTGCATCTCCTTCGCCGCGGCCGCAGCATCGTAATACATGATCGGGATGTTGGCGGTTTCTGTGACCTTGACGAATTCAGGGTCTGTTTCGGCCGCTTTCAGTGCCGAGCTGATCCGGTCGAGGATTTCCCGCGGAGTGCCCTTGGGCAGGATGATCACGGTCCGCGTATCCATGGCGAGGGGGAAACCCGCCTCTTCGATGGTCGGCACGTCGGGCGCCGAGGGATGACGAAAGGTCGTCGTCGGCGCGATTGTCTTGATCTCGTCCGGGTAGCGATAGTGAATCCCGCCCGAGAAGGCGACGGCGACCTGCTTGGCAAGCAGCGTGTTCACCATTTCCGAGCCCGATTGCACCGGCACGGCATTGGCCTGCAGGCCCTCTTGTTCGGCGATCCGGTCCATGTACATCCGCGCCTCGGCCGACAGGGCGGCATAGGCGAAGTCGGGGTTTTCCCTGGCCCAGGCGATGAAGCCCGTCAGATCCTCATAGGGTGCGTCCTTCGGTGCGGCGAGGCCGGTCTGATAGGCGGTGATCATCCCGGCATACTCGAAATCGTCGGGCTTGAAATCGACGCGGTCCATCAGGAAGGGCGCAGCGTTGATCACGGCGTTCGACTGGAACAGGATCGTGTAGCCATCGGGCGCCATACCCCTGAGCTCGTTCGCTGCCACGGCCCCGCCCGCCCCAGGTTTGTTCACCACGTTGACGGGCTGACCCAGCTGGTCTGCCAGCACCTTGGCGGAGGCGCGGGCGATGAGGTCGGTCTGCCCGCCTGCGCCGTAGCCCACGAGCATGGTGATCGGCTTAGTCGGATATTCGTCCTGCGCCATGGCCGGAAGGCCGGTCAGCGCGAGCGCAAGACCCGCTGCTGTGGCCAGAAGCGTGCGTCTGGTTGTCATGATAGTTCCTCCCTTTTGGTGTCGATGGTTCCGACGGATTGACGCGCCTCTTTCCGTGCGACGGCCAGAACGGTGGCGATTGCGGCAAGGAAAAAGGCAATGGCAATTGGGTGTTTGACGAGATTCGCCCAGTCGTGGTTCAAGAGTTGTAGTGACTGGCGAAAGCTCAGCTCCAGTTTCGGGGCGACCACGAACCCGATCAGGAACGTCACGAAGCTGAAGTCCAGCTTGCGTGACAGAAACCCGATCAGGGTGAAGGCAAGCATGATGTAGATCGAGAAAACGCTCGAGGTTTCCATGTATGCGCCGACGCAGCAAAAGAGCAGAACACCGGGGATGATCAGGCGCAGCGGCACCCGGATGATCATCGCGAAGATCCGCTGCCCCGCATAGCCGAGCGCGAGCATGATCAGGCTGGCCGACAGCATCGCGATGTAGAGATCGGCGACGAGGCGCGGCTGTTCGGTGAACATGCGGGGGCCGGGGGTCAGGCCGTGCAGGATGAAGGCGGCGATCAGGATTGCGGCGATGACGCTGCCCGGAATACCAAGCGCAAAGAGCGGGATCAGCGACGAGGGCACAACGGCATTATCGGCGCTTTCCGATGCGGCTACGCCTTCGATCATGCCGGTTCCGAATTTCTCGGGCGTTTTCGACGCGCGTTTGGTCGCGCCATAGGACAGGAAGGATCCGACGCTGGCGCCAAGGCCCGGCAGGATGCCGACGATGGTACCGATCAGCGAGCCGCGGGCGATCACCGGGGCGCAGCGCCGCCATTCCGGGCCGGTGATGCGTCGGTCGTCGGGATTGTCGCTGTCCTTCATCCGCTCGGTCTGGGCGTCCAGTTCGCGGAGATTGCCGGCCTGAACGATCATCTCGGCCACGGCGAGCATCCCGATGGCCATGGGTACCAGAGAAATGCCATCGTCCAGTTGCAGGAAGCCGAAGGTCAGACGGGGGACGAAGGTCTCGGTTTCCATCCCGACGGTGGCGAAAAAGATGCCGAAGCAGGCCGCGATCAGCCCCTTGATCATCGAGCCGCCCGACAGGCCGCCAATGAAGGTGAGCGAAAAGACAAGGATCGCGCAAAGCTCTACTGGCCCGATCAGCAGGGCGTAGCGGGCCAGCGGGGCGGCAAGCAGGATGAGTACCACGGTCGATACGAAATCCCCGATAACCGAGGCGAAGAGACCCATTTTCAGGGTTTTCTGCGCCTTGCCCTGCCGCGCCAGCGGATACCCGTCGAGGGCTGTGGGCGCCGAGGACGGCTCTCCGGGTGTGTTTAACAGGATGGCCGAGACGGCGCTGCCCGCACCCGATCCCTTGGCGATGCCGATCAGCAGGCCGAGGGCCGAGACGGGATCAAGGTAGAAGGTCAGCGGTATCGACACTGCGACGCCGGTGGCCTTGCCCAGCCCCGGGATCGCGCCCAGGATATAGCCCAGCAGCACCCCTCCGGCGACCCAGAACAGCGAAGGTCCGGTAAAGACGTCCTGTATGGCGATCAGAAGATACTCCATCACCACCTCACAGGATTGCCGTTCCGAGAATCTTGTAGAACAGGACCCAGAGCAGAAGCATCAGGGCCACGGGCATTCCGGCCACGATCAGTGGGCGGCGCTCTCCCAGAACCACCAGGGTTCCCGCCACCAGCACGCTCCCGAAGGCGAGAGCACCGATCGTCAGGTAGAGGGTGATCGAGACGGCGAAGACACCCGAGATGAGGGCGAGCGCGCGCAGTTCTTCGCGGCTGAACGGTGGCGGATCGTCACGTCCGGCGGGCTCGAGGTTGGTGAGGACAAGCAGGACCGACAGAACCAGCACCGCACCCATCATGAGCTGCGGCACGAGGCGAGGAGACATCATGCCGGCCGGTCCGTTCTCGATCTGCCAGGGAATGACGACCAGCAATGCAAGGATCGCTATGGCCGCCAGCACAAAGCCGGAGATGGCGTTCGCTCTTCTCATGATTCCTCCCATGCCGGACGCACCGGTCCCTTTCAGTGGTAGCGGGATACAGGGTTAACAAATACTAGAAATTTTCTTTCATACGATAAGTCAGATTTATCACTGTATGATGTCCGATCTCAGCATCGAGTGATCACCTCAAGTAATCATATTCAAGAAAGTTCTGACTATTCCTGATGTTGGGCGCCGCATACTTCTGAAGGTGAGGAGAACCAGGCGGGGAGGGCCTGACATGATCTATTCCACCAGGCGATTTTTGCTGTCCGTAGCCGCGGGGCTGGCCCTGATGGCCGCAACCGTGCCCCAGAAGGTTGTTGCAGAGCCTTCCGGCACGTTGCGGCTGGGCGAACAGGCCAAGCTGATCACGATGGACCCGCACCAGCATTCGGGCGGCGGTATCGGTTATCTGAGGCCGGTCTACGAGTCGCTTTTCGACCATGACGAGGACAACAACCTCGTGCCGCTCCTTGCGGAAAGCTATGAGGTCGACGGGGCGAAGATTGTCATTACGCTCAGGCCGGGCATCACCTTTTCCGACGGCGAGCTTCTGACAGCCGAGGTGGCGGCCGCCAATATCAACCGGGTGATCGGGCTGGGCATCCAGGCCTCGATGAAACTGGCCGAGAAAGCTGAGGTCACGGGCGAAAACGAGATCACCCTGACCCTAGCGAGCCCCGACCCGTCGATCATTGACGCTCTTTCCGGCACGGCCGGAATGATGATCAGCCCCAAGGCGATGGAGGACCCGGCGCTGGACCGCAACCCGGTGGGCACTGGCCTCTATGTCTACTCGCCCGAGGAATCGCGCGAGGGTGAGCTGCGGGTCTACCTGCCGAACCCGACCTACCGCGATCCCGAGCTTCAGGGCGTGGCGCGGCTGGAACTGAGCGAGATTCCTGACGCGACCGCCATGGTCAACGCGCTCAAGACGGGTCAGATCGACCTCGCCATCTTCCTGTCGAGTCCGCAGGCCGCCATCGTCGATCGTACCCCAGGCATCAAGCTTCTCCGCCAACCGGGAGGCACAACCTATCACCTTGGCATCATGGACCGCGAAGGGACGAGGGTTCCGGCCTTCGCGGACAAGCGTGTCCGCATGGCCATGGCCCATTCCATCGACCGGGCGGCCTTTTCCAAGGCGGTGGAATTCGGCCTGTCGCAACCGGCCTATCAGGCCTATCCCGAAGGGCTCTGGCCGCATGATCCGGCGGTCGGAGAGAAATATGCCTACGACCTCGATAAGGCGAAGGCGCTGATGAAAGAGGCCGGATACGAGGACGGGTTTGAATTCGACATACCGTCGATCCCGGTTTTTGCCTCGCGGCTCGAGGCGGTGGCGGGCTTTTTCAAGGAAATCAACATCACGATGAATATCGTGACCGTCGAACCGGGCACGCTGGCACGGCGCAGCATGTCGACGGATTTCCCGGCCACGAACCTTGTGTGGAACACCTTTCTCGACCCGAAATATCTGACGACTTATTATGTTGCGAAAGAGGCGCTTTTCAATCCGTACCGGATCGCGCCGGACCCTGAGCTGATGGAGTTGAGCGAGGAAGGCCTGAACCGGGTTGAATACGCGGAGCGTGCGCCGATCTATAACGAGATGTTTCGCAAGGTGTCGGATGAGGCCTATATCATCTTCATCACCACCACGCCGATCCTCTTCGGCGCGACCGATGTCTTTGCCGCCAATCCGACGCTGCGGCTCCGCCCCGGAACCGATACGCCGATCCTTCATGGCCTGCGTGTCGACAACTGAGCCGGACGGAAAGGTCAGGGAATGGGACGTCTGATTGCGCAACGGCTTCTGGCGATGCTGCCGCTCCTGCTGATCGTGTCCTTCCTGACCTTCTCTCTTACAGCGATGCTGCCCGGTGATCCGGCCGACCTGATCCTGGGTGACAGGGCGACAGAGGCACAGTACCGCATGGTGCATGAACGCCTCGGTCTCGATCAGCCTTTCTTGCTGCGCTATGTTCAATGGTTGCAGCGGGCGGTGCTGGGGGACCTCGGTACCTCCTTCTTCAATTCGGTCCGTGTCATGGATGCGGTGGCGCAGCGGATACCGGCAACGGTGTCGCTGACCCTTGCCTCGGTGCTCATCTCGATTGTTGTGGGCCTGTCGGCCGGAGTCGCGGCGGCGCTGAGGCCACGATCCTGGATCGACCGGCTGGCCACGTTCGGCGCAACGATCGGGCAGGCGATTCCGAATTTCTGGTTCGGCATCCTTCTGGCCGGGGTCTTCGCGGTGAACCTGCGATGGTTTCCGGCGACGGGATATACACCGTTCGGCCAGTCGCCTTTGGGCTGGCTGTCGAGCATCACGCTGCCCGCGCTGGCCCTTGGTCTTTCGACAAGCGCGGCCATCGCGCGGCAGGTTCGCTCGGCCATGGTCGGCGTGCTGCAGCAGGACTACGTTCGCGCAGCATTGGCGCAGGGTTTGAGCCGCCGCCGCGTGATCTTCAAGCACGCGTTGAAGAATGCTCTGATCCCGGTGGTCACGGTCCTGTCGTTCCAGGTTACCGTTCTTCTCGGCGGTGCGCTGATCGTGGAGCATGTCTTTGCCATCAACGGTATCGGGTCCCTCGCCGTGGCCGCGGTGCGGCAGCAGGATATCCCGATGATCCAGGGCATCGTTCTGGTGCTGGTCATGATCGTGATGGCGGTGCAGCTTTGCACGGACATTCTTTACGGTCTTATCAATCCCAAGGCCCGGCCCGCATGACGCCCCGCAAGACCCGGCTCTGGCTTCAGCCGTCCTATCTGGCCGTCATGGTGCCCTCTGTCCTGGTGCTGGCAACGCTGGTCGTCTGTGCGATCTTCGCCGACTGGATCAGCCCCTACGACCCGCTCAAGCAGGATCTGATCTCGGCGCTTCAGCCGCCCTCGGCCAGGCATTGGCTGGGCACGGACGATCTGGGCCGCGACGTGCTGAGCCGCCTGATCCATGGCTGCAGGATCGCACTGATCGCAGCGGCGGAAGCGACGGGGATTGCGGTGCTTATCGGGGTGCCGATCGGCATGTTCGTGGGTTTTCGTGGCGGATGGTGGGACTGGATCACCATGCGGATCGTCGAAGCCATGGTATCGATCCCCGGCATCATGGTTGCCATCGTTATTATCGCGATCCTGGGCACCGGGCTGCACCGGGCGATGTTTGCGCTCGGTATCCTCTATTCTACCGCCTTCCTGCGGCTTGCGCGGTCCGTCGTGCTGGCCGAGCGGGAGGAGGTCTATGTCAAATCGGCCCGTGTGATCGGTGCCTCCCCGAGCCGTGTTCTGCTGCGGCATATCTTTCCCAATATCGCGCCACCGCTTATCGTGCAGATCACCCTGACGGTTGGCGCGGTCCTGCTGGCCGAGGCCGGGCTGAGCTTTATCGGCATCGGCGTGCAGCCCCCGAACGCAAGTTGGGGAACGATGCTGAACACCGCCGCCGTCTTCATGGACCTTGCGCCCTTCCTCGCCCTTCCTCCGGGATTGGCCATTGTGGCGACGGTGCTGTCGGTCAACCTTCTTGGCGACGTGATCCGCGACAGTATCGGGCGCGGCATCCGCACGGCGACCCCGCCCCGGGGGCGGGTGCAGCGGGCGGCGACGGTTGCCTCCGACCCCGTGATGCCGCGCGAGGACGACGTTCTGCGGGTCGAGGGGTTGGAGGTCTTCGTGACCGCCAAGACCGGCGAGGAGGTTCAGGTCCTTTCGGACCTGAGCTTCTCCATCGCGCGGGGTGAGACTCTCGGACTGGTCGGGGAAAGCGGATCGGGCAAGACGATCACCGGGCTTGCGATCATGGACCTGATCGGTGCGGGCGGGCGCGTGACCGGCGGCAAGGTGATGCTGGACGGCATCGACCTGCGCGGGCTGTCGCGTCGCCGGATGATCGAGGTGCGGGGCAACGACGTGGCGATGGTCTTTCAGGATCCGACCACGAGCCTCAATCCCGCCTACACGGTCGGCAACCAGATCGCCGAGGTGCTGCGCCGGAAAAAGGGGCTCGGCACGACCGAGGCGCAGAAACAGACGGTGGAGCTTATCGACCGCGTCGGTATCCCGGGTGCGGCTGAACGGGCAAAAGCCTACCCACACGAACTTTCGGGCGGCATGGCGCAGAGGATCGCGATCGCGCGGGCGTTGTCGTGCAATCCCAAGCTTTTGATCGCGGACGAACCGACGACTGCGCTGGACGTGACGGTGCAGCAGGAAATCCTCGACCTGTTTCGCGATCTGCAAGAGGAGTTCGGGATGGCCATGCTCTTTGTTACCCATGATCTTGCCGTAGCGGCCGATATCTGCGACCGGATCAGTGTGATGTACGCCGGCGAGATCGTTGAGACCGCACCGGTCAATGCCCTGTTCGCCACGCCGCGTCACCCCTACACTGCGGGCCTGCTCTCGGCCTCACCGCACGGGTCGGACGGGACGCCACCGCTTCCTACGATCCCCGGATCGGTGCCGACGCCCGGCCAATGGCCCGAGGGCTGCCGCTTTTCCGCCCGTTGCCCTTACGCGACAGCGGCCTGCAAGGTCCGCGTGCCTTTGATCCAGGGGGTTCGCTGCGTCCGTTCGGACGAGATCAGGCCGGGAAGGGCGGCATGAGCGATCTGGTCGAAATCGTGGACGTCACGGTCACCTACTGGTCCCGTCCGGGTCTCGGGCTGCGGCCAAAACCTTTCCACGCGGTGAAGAACGCCACCCTCGCCATCGCCACCGGAAAAACGCTCGGGCTGGTCGGTGAATCCGGTTCGGGCAAATCTTCTATTGCGAATGCCCTGCTCGGGCTGGTGCCCGTCGGGTCCGGGACGATGCGGTTCGACGGGCAGGATCTGGCCGCAATGACCGGCGGCTATCCGCCCGAGGTGCGCAAGCGCATCCAGGCGGTGTTCCAGGATCCCTATTCCTCGCTGAACGGAGCCATGACGGTTGAGCAGATCGTTTCCGAACCGCTGCGCGTGCATACGGAGACGGGCGCGGAAGATCGGCGGCAGCGGGCGGCGGAACTGCTCAGCCTCGTTGGCCTCGACCCCGCGCATCTGGGGCGGTACCCGCACGAGTTCTCGGGCGGACAGCGGCAAAGGATTGCCATCGCCTCCGCTCTTGCGCTCCAGCCCAGGCTGATCGTGCTCGACGAGCCGGTCTCGGCGCTTGATGTCTCAACCCAGAACCAGATCATCAACCTGCTTTACGAGAGGCAGGAAGAGTTGGGGATTGCCTATCTTCTGATCGCACACGACCTTGCGCTGGTGCATCACATCTCGGATCGGATCGCGGTCATGTATCTCGGCCATATCGTTGAGGAGGGGCCCGCTGACCGTGTCTATCACGCGCCGGCGCATCCTTATACCAAGGCTCTTCTCGACGCTGTTCCGCTGCTGGACCCGGAAAGGCAGCGCCAGCGGCGTGCAGAGCGGAAGAGGGAAACGGTGCCCGATTTGCCGCGGGCGGCCGACAGGGGCTGCGCCTATTCCAACCGCTGTCCGTTCGCGATGAACCGTTGCAGGGTCGAAGCTCCACCGGCCTATGCGGTCCAGGAAGGCGGGACGGCAGCCTGTTTTCTTTTGGACGAGAATGAAAAGGAGACCCGGACATGAGCACCCCATGGCACATGCTTACCCGCGCCGGTCCGGTGACCTTTTCAGAGGAGGTGACGCTGCACGATACCGAGGGCGACCTGCCCCTGACGGTCCGGTGGCCGCAGGAGGGGGCAGCACGCGGGACTGTAGTCTTCTGTCATGGTTTGGGATCATCGCGGGCCGCCTATGGCGAGTTGACGGAGGTCTGGGCGGCGCATGGTTATGTGGTTATACAGCCGACCTTCCCGGATTCGATTAACGTGGTGGCGGCGGAGAATCCCGGCCTCGGCCTCGACCCCGGTGCGGACCTCTCGGGGTGGACCGCAAATCCCGGTCTCCGTGCCGCGATGCATGCCGTGCTGCATGACCCGGACTACTGGTTGCACCGCGTTCGGATCGTCAGGCGGATCATGGGCTGCCTGCCGGACATTCTGCGCCAGGCCCGGGGCACTGCGCGAGGGCTGCCCTGCGCCATCGCCGGCCATTCCTTTGGCGCCTATACCGCGCAGCTTTTCGCCGGGGCGGAGATCGACTTGCCGGGGCAGGGCGCGACCCGGTTCCGTGACGACCGGTTTTCGGCGGCCCTGGTCCTCAGCGGGCAGGGTCTGGACCAGCAGGGCCTGCGCAATGGATCGTGGGACGGGTTGACCGGGCCGGTGCTGACCGTGACCGGTACGAAGGACGGTGGCGCGAAGGGACAGGACTGGCACTGGAAATGCGAGCCCTACGAGTTCAGCCCGGCAGGGGACAAATACCTCGTCGTTCTGGAAGGCGGCGACCACTACCTTGGCGGATTCACCCCTGGCGAGGAAGGTATCACTGAGCAGAAAGAGGCGGTGCGCGGGGTCACCCTTGCCTTCCTCGATGCCTATCTGGCGGGCGACATGCGGGCGCAGAACTGGCTCCGGCTTGTCGAGGACCGGATCGGCACGGCCGGGGTGCTTTTCAAATCGAAGTGACCTTTGCGGTTTGTCGCGCCACTTTTCTCAGTGTGTCGCGCAGTATCTGGACCGCACTCAACTGTTCGTTTTCGACCAGCGTGAAGAGGCCAAGCTGAACCGCCGGCATGGCGAGCGAGGGAAGGTCCAGCGCGACGAGACCGGGCTCCGATGCATCCAGCGCGTTGCGGGGAACGACCGTCAGGACCCCCGCGCGGCGTGCGAGGATCAGGAGCGAGTTCGGATCGGCCGCAATCTCGTACCGGGGATTCGCCATCGGCAGCCCGTTGTTTCGCAGTCCGCTGTCGATGGCGACCCGGTTGCGCGAATCCTCGGGCGGCAGGGCCCAGGTATGTCCGGCCAGATCCGCCACGGTCAGATCGGACTTGGATGCCAACGGGTGCGTGTCGGCGCAGACCACCACAAGTTCCGTTGTCATCAGCGGGTCATGGCGTAGCGCGACCGCCGCTTCCGGCGCGACTTCGTCCCAGTCGATCCGTCCGACATAGCAGTCGATCTCGCCGTCCCAAAGCGCGTGGGTCATCGCATTGGCGAGGCCGGTGCGGATGACGAATCGCAGCCCGGTCTCGGCAAAGGTCGGATAGCTGAGCGCGGCGGGCAGCAGGTCCAGCATGACCGCCGGGTTGGTCCCGATCCGAAGGACGGGTGGCTGCGCGCTGTCCAACTGATGCGCAAGGTGCGTGAAGGCCGCCAGGCCGGCTCGCGTCCTTTGCAACGCGATCCGCCCATCGGGACTGAGAGACACGCCGCGGACGGAACGATCGACCAGTTCGCTGCCGAAGGCGAACTCAAGATCCTTTACCATCTGCGACACGGCGGGCTGCGTCAGCCCCAGCTCCATCGCCACGGCGCGGAGCGAACGGTGCCGGTCGATCATCTCCAGTAGTCGGAGGTGGCGCAGACGCAGGCGATCGAGGTGTTGCGGAGAATGTGGCATAAGAAAAATCTTTAGGGCCGAGGGTATCGAAAAGCATCATCTATCATCCATCCGACCAAATCCAGCGATATCACAGACGACAGCGTCAGGAAGATGATCAGAAAGATCACAATCAGGACGGCCAACATGAGGTAGGTGATCCGATTCACATATGCCAATGTTGCCTATCGGGCTTGATTTTTGACGAAGCATCCCGAAAGCTATGTGGTGGGAAGTGGCATGTTCAAAAGGGCTGATCTTGTCCAAGCGACAGGTGGACCTGATAGTGCATAGTGCCTAATCCTGAGATTTGAGAACTTCAGTTGATATGGCGCTGTGATTGCCTGGCGTGACCATATAAAATGAAAGGGACAGCCGAAGCCGCCCCAAGGAGTCACGCCACCATCCGTGTAGACGACTTGCTCCCGGGTTGCCTGTGGCCACCCAAGATTTCACTATTCCGGCCCTGACTTGTTGCGGGGCGCGTTAGGTCGCATAATAAACGGCAAAGCCAGTCTGAATCGCGCATTAGTTATCTCGCGTCGCGCATTGGACAGCCAAGCCCCAGCATGTTGAACTCGGAGCCTGAGCGGAATGGGCTACAACCACGATTTCTCTGGTCTCACTGAAAAGTTGCATTGCGTCTCGCCCGTGCAATGGCGGCAGTTCGAAAACCTGTTGATCGCCCATTGGGAGGCCAGCGGTGATCGCGGCGCAACGGGGCAGTATGTCTCGGCCAATCCACGGCTGAGTATCTTTTTTGACGACATGAGTTCCATCTCCGCGACGACGGGGAACGGGACACACAAGCTTGCCCGCGCCATTTTCGTCCCGGCAGGCATGGAGCTTCGGACCTGCTTCTCGAAGCGGCTCAGGTTCGCGCATGTGGATATCCATATGGACTATTCCTGGGCCGTCCAGTTCCTGTCCGCCGCGCTGCCCAGATCAATGGCAGTGCAGGTCCTGGAGAAGCCGGCCGAGCGGAACGATATTTCGGATATCGAGCTGCTTGCGCGATTGCTGGTTAACGAGATACGCAATCCGACCCGCCACGACCTTTTTGCGGAAAACCTTGCCAATTGCCTGATATCGGGGGTGCTGGATGTGGATCAGCGAAGGCCCGACACGGGCAATGCGCGTTTGACCGCCGCCCAGATGCGGAAGGTCGCGCTTCGTTTCGAAGACGGTGGTGGACGACGGATGAGCACGGCAGAGATGGCCGGTGCGGTGAACCTGTCAGAAAGCTGGTTCTCGCTGGTGTTCAAGAACACGACGGGAATGTCGCCTCACCAATGGCAGTTGAACAAACGGGTCGATCAGGCGCGGGAGCTTTTGGCGGACACCGATCTTAGTGTGGCGGACATTGCCGATCGTCTCGGTTTTTCGGACCAGGCCCATCTGACCAGGGCCTTTCGCCAGCTTGTCGGCAAGACGCCTGCAAGCTGGCGCCGGGATCAGCAGCTTCGCTGATCATGGTGGGCGACGCGAGCTTTGCCGACCCTTGCCCCCGTTCGTCCCGTAGGATTGAGGGCAAAGGCCGCATCAACGGCAATCACCAGCTATGGTTCAGCGCCACCGTGATCGTCCTGCCGTTGTTGTAATAATCGGCCGTTCCACGACCGACGACATATTGCTTGTCGAAGAGGTTGCTGACGTTGATGTTCAACGCGGTGCTCTCCGCGAACTCATAAGAAAAAGACGCGTCGACATAGAGCTGATCCGGGCTTTTCCCGTTGTCGTTATAGACGTTGTAGTAATAGGGGCCGACATACCGCAGGCCGATACCCACCGACATGTCACCGAGAGTCCCGGTGGACGGCAGGTCATAATTCAGCCAAAGCGACGCGAGGTGGTTGGGCACCGATGCGAACTGGTTTCCGTCTACCGTGACACCACGTACATCACCACGGACAAAGTCGGACATCTGATAGCTGTATCCGCCGAACAGCGTCAGCCCCTCGGCCAGTTCCATCCTCGCTTCCAGCTCAAGGCCACGGACGCGGGATTCGCCGATCGTCTGCCTTTCTATGGCGCCGCTTGGCAGCACGACCGGCACGACCACGTTCTTCTTGGTCAGATCGTAGAGAGAGGCCGTGAACAGGGCGTTGATGCTTTCCGGCTGGTACTTGAGCCCGATCTCGTACTGCTCCCCCCGCTCGGGCTGGGTGCCGATGGAGGGTGGCGCGACCGATTGAACATAGCTTGCGTAAGCCGAAAGCTCATTGGTGAACTTGTATGTCAGCGCGCCCCTGTACGAGGTTTCCGAGAAATCCGCCGATGTCGTCGTTGCTGTCAATTGGTCGGTATTCGTGATGTCGAGCCAGTCATGCCGCACGCCTGCGGTTGCGATCAACTTGTCCGAGAAGGACAGGTTCTGCTGCAGGAACACCGATTTTGTCGTAAAATCGTTTGCCTGGACGCTGTAAGGAACAAGCCCCGTCGGTGCCCCGGTATAGACCGGATTGCTGATGTCGATCTGTGTATGCGCCCCGTAGATCGAAGAACTGGTCGTGGACGCATCCCGGAATTCGATCCCTGCGAGCGTGCTGCTGTCGATGTTTCCGAAACTGGTGTCGTATTGTGCGATGACGTTACCGATCAGTTCTTCGGCGGTGCTGTCGGTGCCGAAGTAGAACCGGTCGACCATCGTGCCGACCCGCGCAGCATTGTCGGACAGGTAGATGTAGCCGAAATCGTCATTCAGGTCACTGTAACGCAGGTTCGCATTCAGCCTGAGCCCGTTGTCGAATTCGTGCTGGAAGCCTGCTGAGACCGTCAGGCGTTCGACATCATGGTAGTTGAAGCCCGGTTCGCCAAAGAACTGTCTGCGGTCATACAGCCGGTCGAGCGGATACCCCCCGCTGTTCGGCGTTCCGTCACGTTTGAGGTAATCCACGGAAAAGGTCAGCTTGGTGCGATCCGTAGGCGCCCATGCGATCGAGCCGAGAAAGAACCGCTCATCGTCCTTCGAGCCGTCATATTCCAAGTCGGCGTCCTGAACCTTTCCCACAATGCGATAGGAAAGCGTTTCCGCCTCGTTCAGAATGTCCCCGAAATCAAAGCCGAGTTCTTTATGGTTGTTGGAGCCGAATGACCCGTAGATTTCGCCGAACCGTTCGAACTTCGGTGTCTTGGTCACGAAGTTGAGCGTGCCGCCCGGATCGGACGTGCCGAACAGGGTCGAATTGCCGCCTTTCATGATTTCCACCCGTTCGAAGGCGTAGGGTTCTTCCCGAACGCCCCGCATCGAGCCGAGCGTGAGGCCATCACGATAGGTCGAAGCCTGGAAGCCGCGCACAAGGTAGTAGTCGTTGCGGTCGTCGGTTCCGTAGTAATCCGTGACGATGCCCGGCGTGTATTCCAGCACATCCTCGACCTTGTCGGCATTGCGTTGCTCGATCTCCTTCTGTGTAACGACAGATACCGAGGCTGGCGTATCCAGCACGCTGGTTGCGACCTTGCCCCCGGTCCAAAGCTCTTTCGCGATGGTCGAATTGGCGTCGTCGTCCGCCTCGACCCCCACATTCACGAAGATCGTGCCCAGCCGATAAGGCTCGGACCCGGAACCTTCCTGCGCGGAGACGGCCAGTGGGATCGCCACCAGCGCCGTGCATCCGAAAAGCGCCGCGCCTGACCGGGCAGGGCGAAGTTGAGAAGGTCGATGTGCTGTTGAGGGTGACCCCATGACGTGGTTCCATTCTTCTGACGTGACTTTAATTCTGGCGCGCTGTCAGGCTCGACAACTTGCTGGCAGAGCGGGATCACCGGTCTTTGGGCTGCGATCCTTAGGGCTCGTGTCTTGAATCATCCGGCCTGAACAGGGTCGGGCAATTCATGCGACGACGGCACATAACGCAGGATCGCGCGAATTTGTATTGTATAAACCGACGGTTTTTGTCGGAATCTCTGGAAAATTGACGGAATCAGTAGGATTTGCCGTTTTTGCCGGGGTGCTCAGCTTGACGCGCCGCTGCGGAAACGAATAGCCGGTGCATAGAATTCTCAAAATATCGCCAAATCGGAGGCTATGGATTCACTTGTTTGAACCGATGAAAACAGCTGTTGCGGTGTTCGCCTTCTGGCTTGGGCTGGCAATCGCCCCCCCGTCCAGCGCCGAAGATTTCCCGGTTACGATTGAACATGCCTTTGGCACGACCACCGTCCCCTACCGGCCTGAAAGGGTGGCGACCGTGGCATGGGCCAATCACGAAGTCCCGCTGGCCCTCGGGATCGTTCCGGTCGGGTTCGCCCGTGCGAATTTCGGTGACGACGACGACGACGGCCTTTTGCCGTGGGTATCGGAACGGCTGCAAGACCTGGGCGCGGATACCCCGCCGCTGTTCGACGAGGGCGACGGGATCGATTTCGAGGCGGTTGCCGCGACCCGGCCCGACATCATCCTTGCGGCCTATTCCGGTCTTTCCCGGTCGGAATACGAAACGTTGACCAAGATTGCCCCGGTGATCCCGTATCGTGACGGCCCGTGGTCGACCGGCTGGCGTGAAATGATCCGTCTGAATGCCGCAGGTCTTGGCATGGCCGCCGAGGGCGAAGACCTTGTCGCCAGTATCGAGGCGCAGATTTCGGACGTCATTGCACGCCATCCCGAAATCGTGGGGAAAAGCGCGATGTTTGTCACGCATCTCGATATCCGCGACCTCAGCGTTATCCGGTTCTATTCCGCGAATGACCCGCGTGTCCGCTTCCTCGAAGACCTGGGCCTGCAGTCCCCGCAAGCGGTGTTGGAGGCCACGGTTCCCGGTCGCTACTCGGGCGAGATCAGCGCCGAGAAGATAGACGCCTTTGGCGATGTGGACATCGTGGTGACCTATGGCGGGCAAGCACTATTCGACCGGGTACGAGAGAACCTGCTGACGTCGCGCATGAAGACGGTTGAAAACGGGGCGATCGTTCTGTTGGGGAACGATCCCGTCGGCACGGCCGCGAACCCGACGCCGCTGTCGATCCCCTGGGTTCTGGAGGATTATGTCGCTCGTCTGGCGGATGCGGCGCGCAAGGCGGAATGACAGCCGTTAGTTCCACAGGGTCAACCCTCGGCGCCTTGCAGCGGTCCCGGCGGAGCCATTTGGCCTGGCTTTCGGTCGTGTTGTCGGTACTGGCCTGCGCCTGCCTGTTGTCGGTCAGCCTTGGAACGCGTGATGTGGGCTGGGCAGATATTTTCGCGGGCGTGACGGGCTCTACCGAGACGATTGCACAGGCGGTGGTCGTGGTACGGGTGCCGCGAACCGTTCTTGCGGTCCTGGCCGGCGCGGCACTCGGCCTTGCCGGTGCGGTGATGCAGGGGGTCACCCGCAATCCGCTGGCGGACCCCGGTATATTGGGCGTGAACGCGGGGGCGGCGATGGCCGTGGTTATCGGGATCGCCTGGTTCGGGATGGAGACGCTCGACGCCTTCCTCTGGACGGCTATCCTGGGGGCCGGGCTTGCCGCATGCTTTGTCTATGCCATCGGATCGCTTGGGCGGGGTGGTGCTACACCTTTGAAACTGGCCCTGGCGGGGGCGGCCACGGCCATCGCTTCGTCCTCGTTCACGATCGCCATCATCCTGCCGCGTAACGATATTGCCGGTGGGGTGCGGTCGTGGCAGATCGGCGGTATCGGGGGCGCCAGCTTCGATGCGATCCTCCCGTGTCTGCCGTTTCTCGTCGCCGGGCTGATATTGTGCCTGCTGTCGGCCCGCGGTCTGAACCTGCTGGCCCTGGGGGACGACGCGGCTGCCGGTCTGGGCGCGCATGTGGCCTGGGCACGCGGCGGCGCGGCGCTTGGCGCCGTGCTGCTGTGCGGCGCGACCACGGCGATCTGCGGGCCGATCGGGTTCGTGGGGCTTGTCGTGCCGCATGTTTGCCGATTGCTGGTCGGAGCGGATCACCGGTGGCTTTTGCCCTTTTCCGCCCTGACGGGCGCCATCCTCCTGATTGGTGCCGATGTGATCGGGCGGATCATTGCCCGCCCGTCGGAGATGGATGTCGGTATCGTCACGGCATTTATCGGCGCCCCGGTCTTTATATGGATCGTGCGCAAGCGTCGGGTCCGTGACCTATGAGTTCTGTCGCCCATACCGAAACGGCCGCATGGATTGTGGCGTTGCGCGTTGCGCGCCGGAAGGCCCGGCTGCGGCTCATCGCCATCATGCTTGGCCTTGTGGTGACAGGCGTGGGCCTGACCCTGGTCACGGGGCCATCCATGACCACGCCATCCGAACTTTTGCGGATTCTGGCCGGGTACGACGTGCCCGGCGCCAGTTTCAGTGTGCGTGAGTTGCGCCTGCCGCGCGCGGTCCTGTCGATTATTGCCGGAATGAGTTTCGGCCTTGGCGGGGTGATCTTCCAGACGCTGCTTCGGAACCCTCTGGCCAGTCCCGACATCATTGGCATCAGCGCCGGCGCCAGTGCTGCGGCCGTCTTTGCCATCGTGGTTCTGGGCTGGGACGGGTCTGCCGTTTCGATCCTGGCTGTCATTGCCGGAATGGCGGTTGCGCTGCTGATCTACCTGCTGGCCTGGCGCGACGGCGTGGCCGGTGCGCGGCTGATCCTGGTCGGTATCGGGCTTTCGGCCATGCTTGACAGTATGATTGCCTACGTCCTCTCGCGCGCCCCGGCCTGGACGATGCAGGACGCCCTGCGCTGGCTGACCGGCAGCGTGAACGGCGCGACTCTGGCCGAGGCGCTGCCCGTGCTGCTTTCGCTGACCATCTTCGGCGGCTTGCTGCTGGCCCGGCGCGACAATCTCGAGGCGATGCGGCTTGGCGATGACACGGCTGCCGCCCTCGGAGTGCCCCTGGCGCGCGAAAAGCTGCTGGCGGTCATGGCCGCGGTCGGGCTGATCGCGGTGGCGACCGCGGTCTCCGGGCCGATCGCCTTCGTCGCCTTCCTTTCCGGTCCTATCGCCAAGCGTATCACGGGGCCCGGCAGGTCGCCGTTGATTGCTGCGGCGCTTGTGGGTGCGCTGCTCGTGCTTCTCGGTGATTACACCGGGCAGCATCTTCTTGCCGGCCGCTATCCCGTGGGCGTCGTGACCGGCGCACTCGGCGCCCCCTATCTTATTTTCCTGATTATCCGATCCCACCGCAGCGGGAGAGAGGCATGACTACACTCAATGTCGAAGCGCTTGAGGCCGGATACGGGTCGCGCACGATCCTGACCGATCTCGACCTGGCGGTGCCGTCGGGCGCCATCACCGCGATTGTCGGGGCCAATGCCTGCGGCAAATCCACCCTGTTGCGCTGTCTCGCCCGGTTGCTGCGGCCAACCGCGGGGCAAGTTGTTCTGGATGGCCGGTCTGTTCGCCATATTCCGACACGGGACCTGGCACGTCGCCTGGGCCTGTTGCCGCAATCGCCGATCGCCCCGGACGGAATGACCGTGGCGGATCTGGTCAGTTACGGACGCCATCCGCATCAGGGTATGCTGTCGCGCTGGACGCAGCACGATGACCGGGCCGTCGCGGCCGCGCTCGAGGCGACGCGGACCGCCGATATTGCCGACCGGGAGGTTGACCAGCTTTCCGGCGGGCAGCGGCAGCGGGTCTGGATCGCGATGGCACTGGCGCAGGAGACGGATATCCTGTTGCTCGACGAGCCGACGACATTTCTCGACATTGCGCACCAGGTCGAGATCCTGGACCTGCTGGTCGACCTCAACCAGAGCCGTGGCACGACGATCGTCATGGTCCTGCACGATCTGAACCTGGCCGCGCGATATGCCGACCACCTCGTCGCAATCCGTTGCGGCAGGCTGCACACGGCAGGATCGCCGGAAAGCGTCCTTACCGAACGCACGGTCAAAGAGGTCTTCGGTGTGTCATGCCGCGTGATACCCGACCCCACGTCCGGCAAGCCGATGATGCTGCCCCTGGGCCGACATCGCGCGGGGGCCGGGCTGTCGACAGAGGATACTACGTCATGACCTACACCGCGCACGCAACGGCGATCTTCAAGGGTGCCTTGCCCGCTGACCTGGTTCCCCACATCGCCGCCCATGCCCGGGAGGCCGAACTTCAGCTGGAAGAGAGCGAAACCTCCCTGATCATCACGGTTCCCCTGGCGACGGTCGCCATGGAGACAGGGTGCTCGGCCCTGCGGGTTCGCATCGATGCCGTGGACCGGGGCGCGCTTCAGAATATCCGTGACTACCTGCTTCACATTCTCGACCATGTCGCGCCCGGTCTTACCCCGGCCGGAGACTGGCAGGGCGACATCGTCCGCAATCGGCCGCCAATGAATTTTTGCACCGCAACGGTGCGCGGCACTCGGCGCGTGGGACCGAATTTCCTGCGTGTCGAACTGGACTGCACTGATACGAAACGCCTGGCGGAAGAACGGGGGATGCATTTTTCGCTCCTCCTTCCGACGGAGGGGCGTGTGCCCGTCTGGCCGCAACTGGATGGCAACGGCCGGACCGTGATGCCGCAGGGTGACGACCGGCTGCATCGCGCAGCCTACACCTTCGTCGATCTGGATACGGACCGGGGCCGTTTCACCTTCGATGTTTTCGAACACGATGGCGGGCGTGCCACGACCTGGGCCCGGACGGCCCGGCCCGGAGACATCGTCGGGATCAGCGGCCCGGGAAGCGGTGATATCCCGCCCGGTCAGGATATCCTGATCGCCGGAGATGAGACCGCCCTTCCGGCGATCCGACGCATCCTGGAGACCTCTCCGGCGGATCGGAGCGGTCATGCCTTTCTGGAGGTTGGTACGGATGACGATACCTGCGACCTGCCGCGGCCCGAGGGCATCGCGCTGACCTGGCTTGTCCGCGACCGGCAGGAAACGCTGTGGGACCACCTCGCGACTGCCCACTTGCCGCCGGGCCCTGATCGGTACGTCTGGGTCGCAGCCGAGAAGGCACTTGTCCGAAAGGCGAAAGCACGCTTCCGGGAAAAGCTCGGCCTTGGGGCCAATGAGGGATATTTCGCTTACTACTGGGAGGCCTGAACTCCGGTTCACAGCGTCGAAGTGACCATCACGCAAAGCTTTTCCGGCGTCAGACAGATGATGGTTCAACAAACAGCTTTAGCCACTTTCAGAGAGAGTGCGCGCCGATGCCCAACTGCCGGAACGCCTCCCGAACCGGATACTCCCCGCACCGTGAACTGAAAACGTATTGCAGTATTGCAGCACATTAACGTGCGGCCCCGAAGGCTCGGTCAAGCCTTTCGAGGCGCTTCGCGGAGCCTTGCCGCCAGGGTGTCCTGATATTGTCGGAGTGCCTCGGCCCCTGCACCGGCCGCACCGAGGAATGCGAGCGGCTCCGAGAAGATCATGCTGGTGTAGTTCGCGCTGGCCCGCAGCGGTGTCAGCACCTCTTCGATGGTAAAGCCGAGGCGGCCGTCGCGGCGATAGGCATCCGGCCCGCCGGCGGTGGTCGTCACCACCAGCAGCTCCTTTCCCCTGAGTTCGGATGGCGCACCCGATCCCCAGACTTCGTTCATGTAGGCCTTCATCATTGGCGTCATGTTGAACCAGTGGATCGGGAACATCAGGACGAGCCGCTCCATGCTCTGGTAGAGGCGGCGCTCTGCCGTCCGGTCGAAGCCCTGCAGGTTGTCTCCGTAGACGGACTCGAGGTTCTTGAACATCGTGTCGTCGGCGGCCTGTGCGGGCTCCCACAACGCCCTGTTGACGACCGAGCGGTCGGGATAGGGATGAGAGGCGATGATCAGCGTTCGCGGCGTGCCGTTCGTGACCTGGGCTTGCGCGCCGGTGCCCGACAGCAGCTTGGGAACGGCGGCGCCGATGGCCAGCCCGGCCCCGGCCGTGACCACGCTGCGCCGGCTGACAGTGCCGGCGTGGCTGCTGTCCGGGGTTGCGGGCGAATTGTCGCGTTCGTTCGGCATGATGATTTCCTTTCGTTGCATTTGGTCCTGCGGCGTTCCTTTTCACGGTCAGCCGGATGTCAGCACCGGCCCCTCGAGCAGGTTCATCAACTGCCCGAAATACCCGCCCGACCGCGCGGGGGAATTCGGGTCCGAGGTGATGGCAACCGCCAGATCCCGTTCCGGGTGCGCGGCGATGATCTGGCCGCCGTAGCCGCGGGCGATGACGAAGCCGCTGTCGGTCAGAAACCACCCGTAACCGTAGCTGAGCCCGGAGTAAGGTGAACGGGTACGGGGCCGGAGCGAGGCGCGAATCCAGTCGGGCGAAAGGATTTGTTCACCCCCGAATTGTCCGCCATCGCGCATGAGAACGGCGATGCGCAACATGGCGCGCGGCGTCAGTGCCATCTCGTTGCCGCCGAAATAGAACCCCTGCGGATCGCGGGTCCAGGGGGGAATCTCGATCCCCAGCGGACGCCCGAGGACCGAGCGCGCCTGTTCGAGCAGGCTCTGACCCGTTGCAACCGTCAAAGCGGCGCCGAGAACATGGGTGGTGCCGGTGGAATAGATCATCCGTTCGCCTGGCGAGGCGATCATCGGCCTTCGCAGGGCGAAATCGACCCAGTTACCGGAATTGACCCACGCCCCGTAATTGGGGCCCGACGTTCCTTCGAGGCCGGCGCGCAATGTCAGCAGATCCTCGATGGTCAGGTCCGCGACACCCGGGGTTGCATCGGGTGGTATGATCGAGGGCGCCACCGTGCCGAGCGTGGCATTCACGCCTGCAATGTCCCCTTGCGCAATCGCGTTGCCGGCAAGCAACGCGACGATGCTTTTCGAGCAGGATTTGATATTCGCGGCCCGGTCGAGGCCCGGACCGCGCGGTGCCTCGGCAAAAACGATGTCATCGCCGCGCTGCACGATCATCGCGTGCAACTGGGGCAGCGCGTCGATGGCCGGGCGGATGTCGCTTGCGGTTTGCGCCATCGCGCGATTTACGAACGGCGCAGCGAAGGCAGACAGCAATGCGGCGGAAAAGCTACGGCGGTTCAGCATCGAACGTCATCTCTCTTGTTGCAGGGCCCCGTCCTCCGGCCCCGTTCTTCGGAAATTGCGCGAACAGGCCGTTTCGCGTCGGTGCAGGATGCGCTATGGGCCCGGCTTCGCGGTTGGCAGCCTCTCCAAAGGCCTGGTTATCTGACTGCACATAGCGCCCGCATGTCATAAGCGGTAATATATCGGCTTGCTCCGATACGATTAGGGGGGCTCCGTCGCTATTACTCATGATGTCCGCTCATGAATTGAAAGGCTGACGGCCCGGGCGGTATTGACGGGCCAGCCGGGCACGTAGTGGATCAGTTCGGCAAGGTGATTACGATAAATCACCTTGCCCTGCGCGATGGCGACCGCGCGTCCGGGAGGGCAACAGCAAAAATCAGCATCGTTTCTATCATTAGATGCAATCAACCGTTGTTGTTGACATGGGTCAGAGAGAACCAGTTTTGGTGGTGGTATTCGCCAAAGCAACGGAACAAGGTCATTCATCAGGGCCGCGCCCGCATTGAGCAGACATCTGGCCAGTTCGAACATGTCATTCCATCCCACGAGAGGACGGAACATTGCAAAGATGGTCATCTCGCGGCAGGCTTCATTCCGGTCGATCAGTTCATCTGGCAAGGGAACCGGTACGCACCGGTCCGGGCCGATATGAGGACCGACCTGTCAAGGACCGTCTGACCCGATGGATGTCCTGCTCCACGATACTGTTCACCTGACCCGGAGTTCGAGAGTTTCACCATGAACATGCCAAGCAGACCGCTGATCCTTGTACTTCTTGTAATACTTGCAAGCTATGGCGGTTATTACGCGTGGAGCGGGGCACAATCGTCCGCACTTCCCGAGGGTATCGCCGCGGGTAACGGCCGGATCGAGGCGACCGAGATCGATATCGCGGCCCTGACCGGCGGCCGTATCGCGTCGATTCACCCGGTTGAGGGCGATTTCGTCAAGGCGGGGGATGTTCTGGTTCAGATGGATGTCGTGCAGTTGAACGCCCAGAAGCGTCAGGCCGAGGCCCAGTTACGCCGCACGGAAATCGGCGTGGAGACCGCGAAAGCGATGGTGACACAGGCCAAAGCGCAGCGCCGCGCTGCCGAGGCGGCCGTCGATCAGGCGCAGGCGGTGGCCGACGCTGCGGCGCAACGGTTTGCCCGGTCCGAGCAGCTTGCAAAAAGCAACGCGATCTCGCAGCAGGTGCTTGACGACAGCCGCGCCAGCGATCGTCAGGCAAAGGCGGCACTTGCCTCGGCCCAGGCGTCACATGCCGCCAGCCAGGCCGGGATCAGCGCCGCGCAGGCGCAGGTTGTCGATGCCGAGGCTGCCATCGAGGCTGCAAAGGCGTCGATCGACGCCATAACCGCTTCGATCGACGATGCCACACTGAAATCGCCGCGCGACGGACGCATTCAGTACCGGATTGCGCAGGAAGGTGAGATTATAGGTTCGGGCGGTCGAATCCTGAGCCTCGTCGATCTGAGCGATGTCTACATGACGATCTTCCTGCCGACCTCGCAGGCCGGCCGGGTGCGGCTTGGTGCCGAGGTGCGGCTGGTGATGGATGCCGCCCCGCAAAGCGTCATTCCGGCGACGGTTTCCTACGTCGCGGATGTCGCACAGTTCACGCCCAAGACTGTGGAGACCGCCGATGAGCGCGAGAAGCTCATGTTTCGCGTTCGCGCGCGTATCGACCCGCAGCTTCTGACGCAATACATCGAATATGTGAAGACAGGCCTTCCCGGCATGGCCTATCTGCGCCTGGACCCGAATGTGGAATGGCCGGCATTCCTGACCAATGTCGTCGAATGAGCGAGGCGGCTCCTTCGCCCGTGGCCGAAGTTGCCGGTCTGACGCTGCGCTATGGCAAGGTCACGGCACTCGACGATGTGACGCTGGCCATCCCGTCCGGCCGGATGGTCGGGCTGATCGGCCCGGACGGTGTCGGCAAGTCAAGCCTGCTGTCGCTGTTGGCAGGGGCCCGGATCATACAGGAAGGCGAGGTCAGGGTACTGGGTGGCAATCTTCGCGAGGTCGGTCATCGCCGCAGGGTCTGCCCACGCATTGCCTACATGCCGCAGGGGTTGGGCAAGAACCTTTATCCGACCCTGTCGGTGGAGGAGAATCTCGATTTCTTCGGCAGCCTTTTTGGCCATGATGCGACCGAGCGTGATCGCTGCATAACCGAGCTTTTGGCTGCGACCGGCATGTTACCCTTTCGCAACCGGCCCGCAGCGAAGCTTTCGGGCGGCATGAAGCAGAAGCTCGGCCTGTGCTGCGCGCTGATTCATGACCCGGATCTGTTGATCCTCGATGAGCCGACCACCGGCGTCGATCCGCTCTCACGCCGCCAGTTCTGGGATCTGATCCAGCGCATTCGCGGTGACCGGCCGGGCATGAGCGTGATCACCGCGACTGCCTACATGGAAGAGGCCGGGCGCTTTGATTGGCTGGTTGCGATGAATACGGGCAGGGTGCTGGCGACGGGCGGGCCCGCGCAACTGCTGGAGGAGACCGGCGCGAGCAACCTGGATGAAGCATTCATCGCGCTCCTGCCTGAGGCAAAACGGGGTGAACAGGTTGCGGTTGCGATCCCTCCGCGAACGGGAGATGGGGAAATTGCCATAGAGGCGGAACACCTGACCATGCGCTTCGGTGATTTTACCGCCGTTGACGATGTCAGCTTTCGCATTCCGCGTGGCGAGATATTCGGTTTTCTCGGGTCGAACGGGTGCGGCAAGACCACGACGATGAAGATGCTGACCGGCTTGCTCGCGCCTACCGAGGGGCGCGCCAGGCTTTTCGGGCAGGAGGTAGATGCGCGCGATATGGCCGTGCGCCGCCGCGTCGGGTTCATGACGCAGGCGTTTTCGCTCTATTCCGAACTGACGGTGCGGCAGAATCTCGAACTGCACGCGCGGCTTTTCGCAATGGAAGAAAAGAAAATCCCCGACCGGATCGAAGAGATGCTCGCCCGGTTCGATCTGAAAGACGTGGTGGATAGCCTGCCGGGGGCGTTGCCGCTTGGTATCCGCCAGCGCCTGTCGCTGGCTGTCGCCATGATACACGACCCGGAAATTCTGATCCTCGATGAGCCGACATCGGGCGTGGACCCGGTGGCGCGCGATGGCTTTTGGCGGAGTCTGGGAGAGCTGTCGCGCAAGGACGGCGTGACCATTTTCGTTTCGACCCATTTCATGAACGAAGCGGAGTGGTGCGACCGCATATCGCTGATGCATGCCGGCAAGGTGCTGGTGAGCGACACCGCCGCCGCCATCATCGCCTCCAGGGATTGCGACACGCTGGAGGACGCTTTCGTCCGTTACCTGGAGGATGCGATTGGCGAGGTGGAACCGCCCTCCGATCCTGTCGCGGTGCCGGACTCGCCAGCGGCTGCTTCGTCCGAGGCGCCCGTCCCGGACGGTTTCAGCCTGCGCCGCCTTCTCAGCTATTCCCGGCTGGAGGCCCTGCAGCTCAGGCGCGATCCCATTCGCCTGACCATGGCGCTGGTAGGCAGCCTGATGCTGATGATCGTTGTCGGCCTTGGTATCAACATGGATGTCGAGAACCTGACCTTCGCGGTTCTCGACCGGGACCAGACCACGACCAGCCGCGATTTCATACAGGATATCGCCGGGTCGCGCTATTTCACCGAACGACCGCCCCTGTCCGGTTATGACGACATGGATGCGCGAATGCGCTCCGGCGATCTGAGCCTGGCAATCGAAATTCCGTCCGGCTTTGCTGCCGATGTGGCGCGCGGTCGTGAGGTCGAAATCGGGGCCTGGTTCGACGGCGCCAACCCGACGCGGGCCAACACCGTTCAAGGCTATGTACAGGGCATGCATGCGAGTTGGATCATGCGCAAGACGAGCGAGGTCTACGGCGCGGCGGCACTGGCCGGCAATTTCGAACTGGTCACGCGTTTTCGCTATAACCCCGACATACGCAGCATCGTGGCGATGGTTCCGGCCATCATCCCCATGCTTCTTCTGATGATCCCCGCAATCCTGACCACGCTGAGCGTTGCGCGGGAGAAGGAGCTTGGCTCGATCATCAATTTTTACGTGACGCCGGTGACGCGCTCTGAATTCCTGCTTGGCAAGCAATTGCCCTATATCGGGCTCGCGTTGCTTAATTTCCTTCTGATGATGGGCATGGCAATCGTCTTTTTCGGCGTGCCTTTCACCGGCAGTTTCATCGGTTTCGCCCTTGCGGCTCTTGTCTATGTGACTGCGACGACGGCGCTTGGCTTTCTTGTCTCTGTCTTCATTTCCAGCCAGGTCGCCGCACTCTTTGCCACGGCCATGCTGACCATGATCCCGGCGGTGCAGTTTTCCGGTCTGATTGATCCGGTTTCCTCGCTGCAGGGGTTTGGCCGCGTGATCGGCGAGATTTATCCGACATCATGGTTCGTGACCGCGGCGCGTGGCGCCTTCTCGAAGGCTTTCGGCTTTTCCGAGCTTGTCCAGCCAATGTTCGCGATGGCACTGGCGGTTCCCGTCATCCTGGGTTTGGCCGTGGCCTTCCTGAAGAAGCAGGAGAGATGAAGCGGTGAACCCGAAGAATGTCCTGAACCTCGGCATCAAGGAACTGCGCGGCCTGCTGCGCGATCCGATCATGCTGGTCCTGATTATCTACGCCTTTTCGCTGTCTATCTACACATCCGCCAGTTCCAGCCCGGAGGCGCTTGCGAACGCCGCGATCTCGATCGTGGATGAGGATCAGTCGCATCTCTCGTCGCGCATCGTTTCGGCGTTCTACCCGCCATGGTTCGTCCAGCCCGGGATGATCACCACGACCGAGATGGACGACCGGATGGATGCAGGTATGGATACGTTCGCACTGGACATACCACCCGATTTCGAGCGCGACGTGCTTGCGGGCAAGATGCCGGCGATCCAGTTGAACGTGGACGCCACGCGCATGGGTCAGGCTTTCACCGGAAGTGGCTATATCCAGCAGATCGTCACCGGCGAAGTGTCGGAATATGTAGCGAAATACAGGGCCGAAACATCCCTGCCGGTCGAGCTTGCATTGCGCGCGCGCTACAATCCCTCGCTGGATCCGGGGTGGTTCGGCGCGATCACCAGTGTCATCGAATCGATCACCATGCTGTCCCTGATCCTGACCGGCGCCGCGCTGATCCGCGAGAAAGAGCATGGCACGGTCGAGCACCTGCTGGTTATGCCGGTAACGGCCGGCGAGATCATGTTGTCGAAGATATGGTCCATGGGTGGTGTGGTGCTGTGCGGGTCGGCCTTTGCGCTTGTCGTGGTGGTGCAGGGGCTTCTGGAAGTGCCGATCCACGGATCGGTGCCGCTCTTTCTTGCGGGGTCCGTTCTGATGCTATTCGCAATGACTGCGCTTGGCATCTTCATGGCCACGATCGCAGGCACCATGCCGCAGTTTGCTTTGCTGACAATGCTCGTCATTTTCCCGCTTCAAGTGCTGTCGGGGGCCATGACACCGCGTGAGTCGATGCCCGAGATCATACAGATGATCATGCTGGCCGCGCCGAATACCCATTTCATCATTCTGTCGCAGGCCATCCTGTTTCGCGGCGCTGGGTTCGAAACGGTCTGGCCACAGCTTTTGGCCCTTTTGATTATAGGAATGGTCCTGTTCTGGCTGGCATTGCAAAGGTTCCGAAAGTTCCTGGGGTGATCTGCCTCTGCCGGATGCAGAGCTCCGGGGTTACAAAGAGCGGAGCGCCATAACCGGGGTCTAGCACGGATCAACCCCGGAGGCGGAAACGGACGCCGGGGTTAGAATCGCTCTGACGGGCGCAGAGGTTCCCGGGTGCTTAGATATCGGACCGTGCTATCCATTCTGGTACGACCGAGCAGAAGCTGTACAGTTCTCAGGTTGCCGGGTTTCTTGTAGATTTATGTGACTTTGGTTCGCTGCATGGAATGCGTGCCGTAGGTACTGGTTTCAAGCCCGATGGAGGTGACCCAATACCGGACCAGATGGCCTCGTGAGCTTCAAAGGCGATCAATTGGTTGATATAGTTATCGGAAGAGACAACCAGGCAGGCGGCGTCCGAGTGAGTTTCAGTATCCGACCTTGGGTGGTGTGGTTGCTTTCAACAAGCGCATTCGCAGCTTGCGGGTATCGGGCAATCGAAGCCATATCCTCCCTGTGGTCTGACAATACGGCGTTCCTGGCCTTCCCGCTAACCGTTATGATCCCCGGTTTGGCGTTCCTGTTCCTGGCGACATTGCACGACATGTCCTCGCAAGAGGGGGTTTTGATGCAGCTTGGGACGATGGTCCAGCTATTGCTGATCATGGCACTGCCGGGGATTGCGCTTTATCTGGCTTTGGGTTTTCCGGTTGTGTTCCTCGTCGTCGAGCTCTTTGAAACTCGATTTCCGGCGAAGTACCGCGCGTGGATCAAGAAGCAGGTCATCACATGTTAGAACTGGACCTGCCAGAGGCTCTCATGCTCGCCCTGCGTTGGCTTCTACTGCTTGGGCCGATCTGCCTGGTCTTGTTCTTTGCGTTTTTGCGAGACACCACACGGAGCGCCAAGATCGGCGGGTTGTTCGCTTTCTTGTACGGCATCCCTCTGATCTTCATAACGCACTCGCTCGCTCTTCATTTCGGGTGGTGGCGCTATGGCTGGGATGCGCTGATGCTCAACGGGATTCCGGTGGATATCCTAATCGGCGGGGCGATCCTGTTCGGTCCCGGTCTTTTCTTTGCCTTCCCAAAGGTCGGCCCGCTCATGATCTGCTTGCCGATCATTGTCGGGCTGCACGCAACACTGTTTAGCTCCCTGAAGCCTTTGGTTCATGCGGGGCCGTTCTGGTTCGGTGGCGTGGTTCTTGTATTTGTGACGGCTCATATTCCCGCGATTTACCTTGCGAAATGGACGGCGGAGGATCGGCGATTACCGATGCGATGTGCGCTGCTCGCGCTCATGACGGGCGGTATGATCTTCGTCGTTCTACCGTCACTGATCATGCAGGCCATGGGTGGGGAGTGGGAGCTTCTTGCGCGCCCGCCATGGAGTTCTGTCGTTGCCGGACTGTGCTTGGCCACCGCGTCGGTCATCGGGTTGGCTGCCAATCAAATGCTATGCCTGCAAGGGGGCGGTACGCCAATTCCGCTTGATCCGACAAAGCGTTTGGTCCGGTCGGGCATCTATTCTTATGTCTCTAATCCGATGCAGCTCTCTGCCGCGCTCTGCTGGATCATTCTGGGCGTTTTCCTGCAGAACGTCTGGGTCATCGCCGCGGCGGGTATGGCTTGGGTGTTCGTGCAAGGAATGGTGCGGTGGCATCACAGGCACGACCTTTTGAAGCGGTTCCCGGAAGGTTGGCCTGAGTACAAAGCAAACGTACCCGAATGGATCCCGCGCTGGAGACCATGGGTGCCATCGCCCGCACATGCGACCTTGAGGGAGGAGAACAAGACGCTTCTTCGGATACTCGGAAGTGCCACGGGTCTCGATATCGAAATTCGGGACGGCGCAACGAAGTACCAGCCGGCGCAAGACCCACGACATTTCACGGGTATCGAGGCGCGTCTGTTCGCCGTGACCCATGTGAATTTCGCGTGGGCTGTGGCCGCACACGCCGCGTTGCTTGTCGTCATGGCCACGAAATACATGATGGCGCATTTGCGCCAGCCTGAGCAGGTGCGCACATGACAGACCCGAAACTGGTCGCGTCACATCCGTCTCCCTGGCTCCTTGGCCTCGACAGCCTAATTGCGATCCGAAATGACCAGCTTGGCTTTTATGAGCGACTGCGCGCGAAGCATGGAGATCATGTCGCCCTGCGCCTCGGTCCATACCGATCACATATCTTCTTCCACCCCGATCACATCGAGGCTTTGCTCGCGCGGAATTCGAGTTCATTCATTCGTTTTCGGAAGCTGACGGATGTGGTTCGACAATGGAATGGAAACAGCTTGCTCGTGGAAGAGGGCGAAAGCTGGCGGGTGCGGCGCAGGAAGGTCTTACCAGCCTTCCAGACGCGGAGACTGCCCGCATATGGACGCGCAGCCGTCGCGGAAGCTGAGCGGCTTTGCAGAACACTCCGGGATACTGAAAAATCGGATGTGGTTGGTTTTGATACCGATGCCGTGATGGCGAAACTCACCTTGGATATCGCTACAAGGACCTTGTTCGGTGCACCACCGCGAAAGAACGGGTTCGAGATCGAACACGCGATCCAAGTTCTGTCCGACACGGCCTTTTCGGAATCGACATCGCCGATCGTGCTGCCCGATTGGTTGCCGCTCAAGCGCAAACGCCAAAAGCTATGGGCCATTCAAGTCATGGACGACCTTGTCTCGGGGCTTGTGCGCACGGGTATTGACCGCGGCGAGGGCGAAGCCTCAACCGATTTGCTTGGATCGTTGATCGAACATCACAATGGAGATTTCACCGATATCCGAGATGACGTCATGAGCCTTCTGATTGCAGGCCATGAAACCTCTGGTGCGCTGTTGAGTTGGCTCTTTGCCTGTCTCGCCGTATGTCCCGATAGTCTTGCGGCGGTCCAGGAGGAACTTGCGAATGTTCTGGGCGGGGAAGCACCGACACCGGAGGGTATTGCGAGTTTGCCGGTCCTGCGCGCAACGATCAACGAGACGCTGCGGCTTTACCCGCCTGCTTACACGTTGTTCCTGCGAGAAGCGATCGAACCGGTTGAGTTACTGGATGTCCGGTTGGCGAAAGGCGATCTGGCGCAGATCGTCCCATTCACAACCCATCGGGACCCGCGCTTTTTCACGAACCCGGATACGTTTGATCCGTCTCGCTTCCTGACCGAACCGACTTGGCCGCATTTCGCCTATCTGCCGTTCGGGGCGGGGCCGCGTGTCAACGGCGGAGTAAAATTCGGCCATTGTGGCGGAGCAAAAGTCGGCCAGTTTGGGGCGAGCGCCTTGGAGCGTGCGGCCCTCATATAGCAAG
>NZ_FQZZ01000012.1 GCF_900142185.1 Lutimaribacter pacificus
GAGCGGCTGGCGAAGAAATGGGCCCCGCGGCCTCGCAAACCCAAAACTACGATCTGAGTGACGCCAGCGACCGCGGCCTACGCCGGATGGTTACTGTTGTCCTCCTGTCCTGGTACCAGTAATCGCTTGGAACGCGCTGGCATTGACGAATGTCATCGATCTTTTTCAGGTGCATCACCTTCCAGTTGCGCGCGAAAACGCGACGCCACGGCATGCCTCACCTCTCGCGGCTGATCGTCGAGGGCCGCGAGCAACATGCGCATATCACGCCGGGTTTGATGCAATCGGTCGATGAGGGACAAAACCATGTGAACCGCGTCGGACGTGAGCGCCATCTCCTGCCGCAAGTCACAAACGAGCCGCAGGCGTGCGACATCGATGTCATCGAACAGTGGGCCGCTTTCACTCATCGCGGGCCGCACCCAGCCCTCGCGCACCCAAACCCGCAAGTCACGACGGGTAAGCCTTCGGATCTCCGACAGGACCTTCTCTTCGGTATAGATCATGTCGACCTCCCTAACTCGGTTCGCGGGTCGAACCCGGCCGTCTCGCGCCAGCGCTTCGCCAGGTCTTCCATGTCCTTGTCGATCTTCTTCGGCAGCACGATCTTCAGCCGCACGATCTGATCGCCCGCCTTCCCCTTGACCGGTTTGATTCCCTTGCCACCGAGGCGCAGGCGCTGACCGGAAGACACCCCTTTCGGGATGGTGAGCGAGACGGGCCCCCATACCGTGGGCACATCGACAGATCCGCCGAGCACCGCCTCGTCGAACGTGATCGGTAGCTCCAACTCGATGTCGTCGCCCGTACGGCCAAACACAGGATGCGGTCTGACCGAAACAGTGACCAGCGCGTCGCCTGGCGCGCCCTCACCGTATCCCGGCGCACCCTTGCCGCGCAGTCGAAGCGTCTGGCCATCCTTCAGGCCCGGCGGGATGCTGATTTCGATGGTGTTGCCATCGGGCATGGTCACGCGACGCTTTGTACCGCGCACGGCATCGAGGAAATCGACATCAAGATGGTAGCGCAAGTCCTGACCGCGCGCGTGGACCTCTCTGTGGAACCCACTCTGGCGTGGACCGCCGGCACGGCCACCGAAAAACTGTGAAAAGATGTCGCCCAAATCACCGTCGCCGACACCGCCGCCGAAGCCAGGGCCGGGGTCGTAACGGCGGCCAGCATCCTGTCCGGCATAATGATGGTAGTACTGACGTTCAGCGCGTTCCTGGCCGCTGGCATCAATCTCGCCTGCATCGAAGCGACGGCGCGTCTCGGGATCGCTCAGCAGATCGTAAGCCGCCGAGACGGCCTTGAAGCGCTCCTGCTTCGCGGCGTCATCGGGGTGCAGGTCGGGATGCAACTCCTTCGCCAGCTTACGATACGCCTTCTTGATCTCTGCCTGGGGTGCGCTCTTTGGAACGCCTAGGACTTTGTATGGGTCGATACTCATCTTGTTTCGCTTTCAATCCCCTTGCCATGCTGCAAAACAGGCGAGGCCGGTGATTGCCAAAGGACCTCTGGCATCGCCCGAGAGCCAAGGCCAGGCACTCGGGCGCGCCAAGGATATCCAGATCGACGGGTCATGATCTGAGCACAATCAACAGGGTCCGACCATCACGCCAAACGGTCAGCGCCACCGCGTTCGGCGCGTCCTCGAGTGCGCGGTCGATGTCGCGGATCGACCCTACCCTCTGCCGGTTGACCGCCGTGATGACGTCCCCCGCCTCCAGACCGGCCTGCGCGGCACGGCTGCCTGGCGCGATCTCCGAAACGACAACGCCGTCTGCGTCGCCCCAAGCCGGATGGTTCCGATCGAGCGGGGAAAGGCGAACACCCGCCAACGCATCAGATGCGCCACGATCGCGCTCTGCCAAGCGGGGGCCTCCGCCATCTGCGAGGGCGACCTGCGTCACCAGGCGCTCGCCATCTCGAACATAGGCGATTTCGACCTCATCGCCGGGTCGGCGCAAGCCGATCCTCTGGCGCAAGTCGGCGGATCCGTCGACACCCTCGCCGTCAACCGCGACAATGACATCTCCGGCGATAAGACCCGCGTCATCGGCAGGGGTGCCCGGCTCGACCGAGCTTACGATGGCGCCTGTCTCGGCCTCGACACCAAGCGCTACAGCCAAGTCAGGCGTGAGGTCCTGGATCATCACGCCAAGCCGACCGCGCTGGACTTCGCCGAACTCGACCAGCTGATCCATAACGGCCAGCGCCATGTTGATGGGCACCGCAAAACCGATCCCGACATTGCCGCCGCCATTGGGCGCGATAATGGCCGTGTTGATACCAACGAGATTGCCATCGAGGGTGATCAGCGCACCGCCTGAGTTACCAGGGTTGATCGAGGCGTCGGTCTGGATGAAGTCTTCATAGCCTTCGGGATTGATCCCCGACCGTCCAAGCGCAGAGACGATGCCGCTCGTCACGGTCTGTCCGAGACCGAAAGGATTGCCGATGGCAACAACGAAATCCCCCACGAGAAGGGTCTCGGAATCGCCGAGTGGCACCTCTGTCAAGTTATTCGCGTCGATCCTGAGCACGGCGATATCCGTGGCCGGATCACGCCCGATCAACTCGGCCTCGAAGGTCCTGTTATCACGCAGGGTCACGCGGATCTCATCCCCGTTTTCAATGACATGGTTGTTCGTCAGGATGTATCCTTCATCAGCATTAATGATGACACCGGACCCGGCGCTCATCTGCCGCTGCGGTGGCAGTTGCTCGAGCGGCGGCAAGAACGGCTGGAAGAACGGATCGCGGAAAAGCGGCGTCATCTGCGCGGGTCGCTCAGACACGACCGCGATGTTGACGACGGCGTCATCCACGGCGTCGATCAGCGGCGCGATGGTCGGAATGCCGCGTTCATCAGGCTCAACCGCTGCGATTTGGGCAACCGCCGGCCCCGCGACAACACCAATCGAAAAGACGAATAGAAAAGCCAGACGGCTCAGCATGGTTCATCTCCTTTGCAAATGCGCGCCGCCGGGATTGCGCACCAGCGGCGCATCAGCACGGGATCACGCGGCCTGCACTTCGATGCGTTTTACCTTGGCCTGAGCTTCCGGGGTTTGCGGCAGCTTGATGGTCAGCACGCCGTTCCTGAAGCTGGCCTCAGCCTTTTCGCCATCGATGCCCGGAGGCAACGGGATCGTGCGGTAGATCGCGCCGTAGCTGCGCTCAGACAAGTAATAGCCCTTCTTCTCTTCCTGCCGCTCGACCTTCTTCTCGCCCTTCACGGTCAGCAGGTCGTCGGTGACCGACACCTCGATGTCCGACATGTCCATGCCCGGCAGCTCGATCGAAACCTCGACATGGTCCTTAGTCTCGACCACGTCAGACTTGGCATCTCCACCGCCCCAGGGCCAGTCGAGGTCGCCGGCGCGGGTCCAGAAGCTTTCGAAGACCCGGTTCATCTCGCGCTGCAAACTGGCGATGGGGTTCTGATCATCGGCCTTCGGTTCGGGCGCATGATCCTTGCGCGCCCACGGGATCAAATCTTTGATCTGCATTTCTTTCCTCCTTCATTTCTGCGCGGAAGGCCCCGGATCAGGACCCTGTCACGGCGATCTTCTTGGGCTGGGCCTCGGCGGTCCGAGGCAGCGTTACGGTCAGCACGCCATGCGAGACCGACGCTCCGATCTTGTCCGGATCGAAATCGTCGGACAGGGTGAAGGCGCGTTCGTAATCGCCTTCCCCGTATTCGGCGTATGCCAGTTGCAGCTTCTCGGGATGCGTTCCCTCGATCTTGCCGCGGACTGTCAGAACGCGCTTTTCCAGCGTGACGTCGACGTCTTCGGCAGAAACGCCAGGCATCTCGAGCATCAGCGTGACACCCTCATCCGTTTCCACGATATCGGTTAGCGGTTGATAGATGCGACCGCCCGCCATGGTTTCGGGGGCCTGGGCCGGGGTTTTCTCAACCGTCTCAGGCGTGTGGGTCATTTGGTCCGTCATTTGCGTTTTCTCCTCTCAAGCGGCTTTGATCTCGATCTTCCGTGGTTTATCCTCGTCCGGACGACCCACGACGATGCGCAGGACACCTGCTGTCATCCGCGCCTCGACCTTCTCGTCGGACGCAGCAAAGGGCAGCCGGATCGCGCGGGTGAATTTTCCGAAACGGCGTTCATTTCGATGCCAGCGCGCGGTGTCCGGTAGGTCCGGTGCCTTGCGCTCGCCCGAGATCGTCAGAACGTTGTCCTTGACCGAAATATCGATGTCGGACGGGTCGATACCGGGGATTTCCGCCGTGACGGCAACGGCATCGTCGCCTTGCCAGACATTCACCACTGGAAAGACGGATTGATCAGAGTTCGTCGGGATAAACCGGTTCACGTCACGCAGCATGGAACGCATCATCCCAAAGGGATCACTGCGACGCGTGTAGGTGGGATAGTACATATCTTGCCTCCTCATTTTGCCAATCCAAACATGCGACAAAGGTCGCATGCGATTGAGGCGCCCGAGGAGGTCGGACTTGTCTAAAGGTTCGCCGATCAAGCGGCGTTCGATGTCATTCGCGTTTCCGTTCCGCTCCCAAAATGGCGAGTGGCCGGTGGTCCGCTGTCAGAGCCGAACCTTTATGCGTATCCTTGAAACCCCATCTGGGCGTCTCGCTGCTAATAAGGTGAGGTCGATCCCGATTTTCAAGAATGTCTTTGTACATTTTCTTGTCGACATGGGACGCATCCAAGCCAACGTATACTGAGTAATCGACGCGGTCTTCGATATAGCGCTCGTGCCTTTGCAAGCAAACCGCGATCGGCTCGCGGAAACCTCCCGCGCTCCGCTCGGACGGGAGACGTTGGGTGACACCGGCCTCGCCTTTATCGCCAAACCGGTGGAACGGCCAATGGGTCTAGCGGAATGAGGCCGCAAGACGTATGTGCATGCTACGCAACCCCGTCGCGGCCTCACAAAAGCGCGCGCGTAGTCCCACACCTATGCCGCCAGATCATCCCTGTCCGATGCGTCGGACAAAAGCTGGATTAGGCTGGCTTCGTCCAAAAGCTCCGTTTCGGACGGTGCGTCCACTTCCCCCGTACGGCGTTGTCTTTCGATTAGTCGCTGCCACGCCTCTCGCCGCAAGTGCGCATCGAGTGCAACCTCGTTGAGCGCCACTGCGCAGCGCGCACCACTAGGCGGTGCCTGCCATTTGACAACGTTGTTTCCCATCTCCCGCGCGTGTTGGGCGGCCGCAAGGATAAGGCCGAAGCGGTCGGCATCTCGCGCGACCGCGTCGGCGATGTCTACCGGATGTCTCATCGCACCCTTCCCTCAGATGCGCCGATCCGGGCGGAAATTGTCCGCATAGCTCTTGATCACCGGTTTGCGGCGGTTCTCTGGCAGCACGATTACACGCCATCCCTGGCGTTCGGCAAAATCGAGTGCGGCCTCTTTGGTCGTAAAGGTCAGTGAAACCTGGCGCGCCGGATCGTTCCCTGCTGTCCAGCCCATCAGAGGCTCCAGCCATTGCGGCTGCGTGACTTGCAGAACAAGCCGCCAACTCTTGCTACGCGGTCCTGACGTCATTGCGGACCGCGCGGGCCAATGGATCAATGCCAGGGGCGCCGTGCCCGGTACGGTGGTCTTGTCGGCATCTTTCCCACGTTGATCCTGTTTCGGGAACGCGATGACCTCTGCCCGTGCGTCATGTGCGATGTTCTTCTGTGCCCGAACGTCAAGGTCGGAACGCAGTTTTGCGGATTGTGCCATCCATGTCCTCCATCATGTGTTCAGTGCAAATGGCCCGGTCGGGATCATCCCGGCTCGAGCGGTGGCGATTTGGGGAGGCGCGGCGGGCATTTCAATCTCTTGACCAACGAAAAGCCATTTCCCATCTCGCCCGCGAAAATGGCGAAACGACCAACTGCGAAACTTATGAGATGCAAAGAGAAACCGTTTCGACATCGGTGATTGTCGCCATCGCGCCAGTCCTTGCCGCGGTTGCGCTTTTGACATTGGGGCACGGACTGCAAGGCACCTTGCTTGGCATCCGCGGTGGTCGAGAAGGCATGTCGGCGGGAGACATCGGCCTCGTCATGTCGGCCTACTTTGCGGGCGCCGCCGCAGGATCGGTCTGGAGCCCCGGCGTGATCATGGCCGTCGGCCATATCCGCGCGTTTGCAGCCTTTGCGTCGATGACATCAGCCGTTGCGTTGGTTTACGCGCTCCATATCAGTGTCTCTGGCTGGCTGGTTCTCAGATTTCTGAATGACTTCTGCTATGCGGCGATGATCGTGGTTGTCGAAAGCTGGCTGAATGCGTCAACGCCTAGCAGGTCACGCTGATGCGTCCTTGCAACCTATGGCGCGTTGATGATGGGGGCCTGGGCCGCGAGCCAGCCGTTGATCGGCCTCGCCGATCCTGAAGGCTTCGTGCTCTTCGCGGTCATCTCAATTCTGGTGTCTCTGTCTCTCGTCCCTTTGACGTTATCTCGGGGAGCAGTCTCTCCAGACATTCAGGCGAGCCGAAGTTCAATATCAAGGCTTTTTGCGATCTCACCTATTGCGTTGGTCGGCGGCTTTCTGATTGGTGTTTGGACCAGCGCGTTTTGGGGGCTGGGGCTAACCTACGGGCAGTTGTCCGGCCCTTCCGACACCGAGGTCGCGATCTTCATGTCCGTTGTCATGATCGGCGCGCTGGTCGCACAATGGCCGGTTGGCTGGCTATTGGATGTGATTGACCGGCGCGTGGTGATCGGTTTCGTGACACTCCTGGCAGGGCTCTGCGCCGTCGCACTCACAACGATCGGGACAGAAGACTGGGAGGTCTTTCTGTTGACCTCGGCACTTTACGGGGGCGCTAGCATTACGATTTATTCTGTTTGCCTCGCCCTTATCAACAACCGGATCGAGGCTGATGAAATCGTCGCAGCAGCCAGCGCTCTGCTGCTCTTTTACGCGATCGGGTCGGCGCTTGGTCCGATTACGATCGGTATCCTCGTCGAAGCGTTCGGCCCCGCGACCTTTTTTGCGGCGGCGGCTGCGCTTCAATTCGGTTTCGCCGCCTATGTCATTTGGCGCCTGCTGACCGGCAGCCGCCAGCCAGAAGGCGACAAGCAGGGCTTCGTTGCAATGCCCGCTAATTCCACAAGTCACATGGCGACAGAGCTGCATAAGCACGGGACCGCCGACGACAGAAAATTTGCCAGTCAGACCTCTTGAAAACGTTTTTGGCCCAACAAATCTCTGCGGCGCGCGGGAGGAAGGGCCTCCCAAAACTCAAACAGGAGATACGCAAATGCGTCGTTTAGCAGTTGGTGCAACCGTTGCCGCTCTGTTGGCGGCACCCGCTTTCGCTCTTTCGGTATCGGATGTCGACACGGATGGCGACAGCCTCATCTCTTTCGCCGAAATGGCGGAGCTTTACCCCGATCTGACCGAAGAGACCTTTGCAGAGGTCGACACCGGCGGTGATGAGTTTGTCGACGAAGACGAACTGACAGCCGCACTCGAGGCTGGTCTGATCGAAGAACCTGCTGAGTAACCAGCTTTGTACAAACGTCAATCTTGATCAGGAGGACACTGCACATGGCTATGACCGAAAAACTCCCAAAGCAGATCAACTGGAAGATCTGGGGCGCTGTTGCCGTCGCAGCGATCATCGTGCTTGGTGGCGCGGGGTACTATTTCGACTGGTTCGGCACCGGTGCGACCGAAGCCGTGGCTCCAGCCGCTGAAGAGGCAGCCCCGGCAAGCGAATAATCGCCATTCCGCCGACGTCGAGAGCCCGGCGGATGAAACCGTCGGGCTCTTTTGTCTAATCTCGGATATATCGGTAATGCTCAAACCGATTTCTTTTGAGATTGTCTTTGGATAGGCACGTTGTTTTGGCGTGGCCCTCATTGGTGTACTCTGAACAATCACCCCTTTCAGTTCATCGATTCGATCTCATGTCGCCGACGCTCCACTGAAATAGGGAGTAGTTGAAGAAACGCATTCCGGTTTGGACGTTTATTGCCGCTGATTTCGGCCATGCCTATGTGCGGGGCATAAATACTCGGAGGAAACGGATGGTTCGCACCTTCTTGCTTATGGCAGCCATGACCGCCTTTGTGGGCGTGGCGGGGCTTTTGCTGGGCGGTGAGGCTGGGCTCGTCATTGCGCTGGCCATCGCGGCGGGCATGAACTTTTTTGCCTACTGGAACTCTGACAAAGTCGTTCTGCGGATGCATGGTGCACGGCCTGTGGACCAAAGATCGGCACCAGAACTGTGGGAGATGACGGCAAGCATGGCGCGGCGGGCGGAGATGCCAATGCCCGCCCTCTACATCATCGAGACCGAGCAACCGAACGCTTTTGCCACCGGGCGAAACCCCGAAAACGCGGCCGTTGCCGTCACACGCGGACTGCTCCGCAATATGAGCCGAGAGGAGGTCGCGGGCGTCGTGGCCCATGAGCTGGCGCATATCAAGAACCGCGACACGCTGACCATGACGATCACGGCCACGCTGGCGGGCGCCGTGTCGCTGCTCGCCAATTTCGCCATTTTCTTCGGCGGCGGGCGAGACCGCCCGCTCGGGATGATCGGCACAATCGCCATGATGATCCTGGCACCCCTCGCGGCGGCGATGGTGCAAATGGCGATCAGCCGGGTGCGCGAGTACGAGGCTGATGCCGAAGGTGCAGCGATCTGCGGGAACCCTGAGTGGCTGGCCTCGGCACTTAACAAACTGGGGGTCCTTTCGGGCCGGATCGACAACATCGCCGCCGAAAGAAACCCGGCCACCGCGCATATGTTCATCGTGAACCCGCTGCATATGCAGGCTGTGGACAGCCTGTTTGCCACACATCCACCCATAGAAAAGCGCATAGCGGAACTGCGGAAACTCAGCGGTGCATCCATGCGTCGTGCACCGCGCGCACAAGCAGGCGCGGGTCCGTGGGGGTGAACGACGCCTATTGAAGGCCCCCAGCGCGATCCATAAATCAGCGCCGCGTTTGAAACTGGAGGAGAAAACATGACCGAAGTTCTTGAGAAAGAGACCTTTTCTTTCCAGACCGAGGTGGGGCAGCTTCTGGAGATTGTCGCAGGCTCGCTCTACTCCAACCGCGAGGTGTTCCTGCGCGAGCTTGTCTCGAACGCGTCGGACGCCTGCGACAAGCTCCGCTACGCGGCGCTGACGGATGCAAGCCTCGCCCCCGCCGACGGGTTCGCGATCACGCTCGCTGCCGATAAGAAAACTCTTTCGATTTCAGACAACGGCATCGGCATGAACCATGCCGACCTACTCGATACGCTCGGCACTATCGCCAAATCCGGCACCGGCGCGTTCATCGAAGCGTTGAAGGCCGACGAAAAGGATGCCCCCGGCCTTATCGGTCAGTTTGGCGTGGGCTTCTATTCGGCGTTCATGGTTGCGTCCAAGGTTGACGTGCTGACCCGCAAGGCCGGTGAGGACGAAGCCTGGCTCTGGTCTTCGGACGGCAAGGGTTCCTTCACCATCGAGCCTGCGACCCGCGATGCCGCTGGCACGACCGTGACGCTTCACCTCAAGAAGGACGCCAAGGAGTTCGCCGACCCGGCGCGCATCCGCCAGATCATCACGACCTATTCCGAACATATCAGCTTTCCGGTGAAGCTGGGCGACGAGACCCTCAACGCGGCACAAGCGCTGTGGACGAAGGCACCGAAGGACATCACCGAGGATCAATACACCGAGTTCTACAAGCATACGTCGCATGCCTTCGACACCCCGTGGCACACCATCCACAACAAGGTGGAAGGGTCGCTGAACCACACAAGCCTTCTGTTCGTGCCGTCGGTGCAGCCGTTCGACCTGTTCGATCCGGAACGCAAAAGCCATGTGAAGCTCTACGTGAACCGCGTGTTCATCTCAGAGACGACGAAGGACCTGATCCCGGCCTATCTGCGCTTCCTTCGGGGCGTGGTCGACAGCCAGGACCTGTCCCTGAATGTCTCGCGTGAAATGCTACAGACCGACCCGAAGCTTGCCAAAATCAAGAGCCAGGTCACCAAAAAGGTCCTGAGTGAACTCAAGAAGAAGGCGACAAAGGCACCGGAAGACTATGCCACCTTCTGGGGCCATTTCGGCGCCGTCCTGAAAGAAGGTCTTGTCGAAGATGCCGCCTCACGCGACCGGATTTTGGAAGTCTGTCGGTTTGCCTCGACCGGCCCCGAGGCGCTCACCAGCCTGTCGGCTTATGTCGAACGCATGAAAGAGGGTCAGGACGCGATATTCTACATCGCGGGCGAAGACGCGGGCAAACTGACGCAATCCCCGCATCTCGAAGGCTTCAAGGCCAAGGGGGTCGAAGTCTTGCTGCTGTCGGACCACGTGGACGAGTTCTGGCTCCAGCACATCCACGAATTCGAGGGCAAACCGTTCAAATCCATCACGCGAGGTGCTGCAGATCTGGATGCGATCGAGGCCGACGCCGACGAAGCCGACAAGGACGACGACGGCGCGGCTGACCTGTCCAAACTCATCGCGGCGATCAAGGCAGAGCTTGGTGAGGCCGTCAAAGACGTCCGCCCGTCCAAGCGTCTGACTGACAGCCCCGTTTGCCTGATTGCGGATGAGGGCGACATCGACGTGAACCTCGAGAGGTTGCTGAGGCGTCACGGGCAATTGCAGGACGGCTTGCCAAGAGTCTTGGAACTGAACCCAAATCACGCGCTCATCTCGAAGCTCGCGGAACGCGCCAAGAGCGACGCGGATGACCTGCTCAAAGACGCCGCACACCTTCTGCTCGAACAGGCCCGGATCGTCGAAGGCGAAACCCCGGCCGATCCCGCCGGCTTCGCACGCCGTTTGGGGTCCATCATGTCCCGCGCCTTCGGGGCCTGACCAGGGCGCGTACCGATGCTGAAGCTGTTTGGCACAATGGCGGTAGCGCTGGTGTTGGCGGCATCGGCGGTGGCCCAGGACCTCACGGCGCCAGAGGAGCGGTTGATCTCGCTTTTCGAGGCGTCGCGGTCTTCGGTCGTGTCGATCACGACGGGGCAAAGGCGTGTTGATCCGTGGATGCGCCGGGCCGAAATCGTGCCGAGCGGGTCGGGGTCCGGCTTCTTTTGGGGGGAAGACGGCCATATCGTGACGAACGCGCATGTCATCCGAGGGGCCGCGCGGGCGGACATTCACATGTCGGACGGGCGCGTCTTGCCTGCACGACTTGTCGGAACTGCACCGCAATTCGATCTCGCCGTGCTTCGGGTCGATCTCGATGGCACACCTGTGGAGCCTTTGGAAAACGGCAACAGTGCCGATCTGCGCGTCGGTCAAAGCGTGTTGGCGATCGGCAACCCCTTCGGGCTCGACTGGACGCTGACAACGGGGATCGTGTCCGCGCTTGATCGCGAGATCCCAATCGGGAACGGTGTGATCGAGGGGCTGATCCAGACAGATGCGGCGATAAATCCCGGGAATTCCGGTGGGCCGCTTCTCGACAGTTCAGGCCGGTTGATCGGCGTGAATACGGCGATTTTCAGCCCGTCCGGCGCAAGCTCGGGGATCGGATTTGCCGTGCCCGTGGATCTGGTGAAACGGGTTGTACCGCAACTGATCGCGACCGGTGTGTATCGCCCGCCGATCCTCGGCATCCGGTTTGACCCCCGCATCGACGCGTTGGCGCGTCGGAATGGCATCGAAGGGGCCGTCGTGTTGTCCGTCGATCCTGGTGGCCCCGCGGATGTGGCAGGACTGCGGCCAGCCGAACGCAGCCCGCATGGCGGCATCGTGGCGGGAGATGTCATTCAACGCGTGGATGGACAACGCATCGCATCAGGCACTGACCTTGGCGCAATATTAGACGACTATGAGCCCGGCGACCGGATCACACTGACCGTTTGGCGGGACGGTGAAACGCGTGAGGTGACCGCGCAGTTGGCCGCCCCGTAGGCGACCATTTGGGCCGGCAACTCCCGTTTATTCGACCTCATCCTTGCAGCTTGACAGATACGCACGCGGCACTGTGCACTGAGGCCGTTTGACGACGCGCTGACATGGCATAATTTCGCCAATTCTGTCCAAGCCTCTGATTTTCAAATCATAAAAATTTTTCCCGAACATCTTGAAATCGAAAATGCTCCCCACGATCTACGCGTCGTTGGCACTCTGTCGACGTGAGTGCCAAAAGCATTGACACTCTAATGGAGGAGCCTTGTACATGACATTTACCCCTCTGCATGACCGCGTTCTGGTGCGCCGCGTTGACAGCGACGAAAAGACCGCCGGCGGGTTGATTATCCCCGATACCGCCAAGGAAAAGCCCGGTCGCGGTGAAGTCATCGCGGTTGGCCCCGGTGCGCGAGACGAGCATGGCAAACACATCGCCATGGACGTGAAAGCGGGAGACCACATCCTCTTCGGCAAGTGGTCGGGCACCGAGATTACCCTTGATGGCGAGGAGATGCTGATCATGAAAGAGAGCGACATCCTCGGCATCATCGAAGACACAGAAATCGCCAAAGCCGCGTAATTCCACACAAGCCACAGGAGAGATACAGAGATGTCTGCAAAGGACGTCAAATTCGAGACCGCCGCCCGCTCCCAGATGCTGCGCGGCGTGAACACTTTGGCCGATGCGGTGAAAGTGACGCTTGGCCCCAAGGGCCGCAATGTCGTGATCGACAAAAGCTTTGGCGCACCGCGCATCACCAAGGATGGCGTCACCGTCGCCAAGGAGATCGAACTGGAAGACAAGTTCGAAAACATGGGTGCGCAGATGGTCAAGGAAGTGGCCAGCCGCACTAACGATCAGGCCGGCGACGGCACCACGACGTCGACCGTTCTGGCGCAGGCCATCGTCAACGAAGGCATGAAAGCCGTGGCCGCGGGCATGAACCCCATGGATCTCAAGCGCGGCATCGATCTCGCGACGTCGAAGGTCGTCGAAGCCATCAAGTCGGCTGCCCGTGACGTCAAGGACAGCGACGAGGTTGCGCAGGTCGGCACCATTTCGGCCAATGGCGAAGCGGAGATCGGACGTCAGATCGCTGACGCCATGCAGAAGGTCGGCAATGACGGCGTCATCACCGTCGAAGAAAACAAGGGCCTTGAGACCGAAACCGAAGTCGTCGAAGGCATGCAGTTCGACCGCGGCTATCTCAGCCCGTATTTCGTGACGAACCCCGACAAGATGACAGCAGAGCTCGAGGATCCGTTCATCCTGATCCACGAGAAGAAACTGTCTTCGCTCCAGCCGCTTGTTCCGCTTCTCGAGTCCATCATTCAGGCAGGCAAGCCGCTCCTGGTCATTGCTGAGGATGTGGAAGGCGAAGCCTTGGCCACGCTGGTCGTCAACAAACTGCGCGGCGGTCTGAAGATCGCTGCTGTGAAGGCTCCTGGTTTCGGTGACCGTCGCAAAGCCATGCTGCAGGACATCGCGATCCTGACCGGCGGCCAGGTCATCTCCGAAGACCTTGGCATGAAGCTTGAGAATGTCACCATCGACATGCTCGGTACCGCGAAGAAAGTCGCAATCACCAAGGACGAGACGACAGTGATCGACGGCGCTGGTAACAAGGCGGAAATCGACGCACGTGTCAGCCAAATCCGCACGCAGATCGAAGAGACAACCTCCGACTATGATCGTGAGAAACTGCAGGAACGCGTGGCCAAGCTGGCAGGCGGTGTGGCCGTGATCCGTGTTGGTGGCATGACCGAAGTCGAGGTGAAAGAGCGCAAGGATCGCGTCGACGATGCTCTGAACGCGACCCGTGCCGCTGTTCAGGAAGGCATTGTCGTCGGTGGTGGCGTCGCCTTGGTTCAAGGTGCAAAGGCACTCGATGGCCTGCAAGGCGCAAACCCCGACCAGAACGCAGGCATCGCGATCGTGCGCCGCGCGCTGGAAGCACCGCTGCGCCAGATTGCGGAGAACGCGGGCGTCGATGGTTCCGTGGTTGCTGGCAAGATCCGGGAGAGCGACGATGTCACATTCGGCTTCAATGCACAGACCGAAGAGTATGGCGATCTGTTCTCCTTCGGCGTGATCGACCCGGCAAAGGTGGTGCGCACGGCACTTGAAGACGCGTCATCCGTTGCCGGCCTTCTCATCACGACCGAAGCCATGGTGGCGGACAAACCGGCCAAGAAAGAGGCTGCGGCGCCTGCCATGTCCGGCATGGACGACTTCATGTAAGTCGATCCGGCGTTCTGCGGGGCGCTGTATCAAAAGATAGTGTCGCGGGCCCATGCCCGCGGCACCCTCAAGCGACCGTCCAGAAGAGGCGGCCCACGAATTCAGGGAGCACCTCCAACGTTCGGTCTGATCTCAACCGCTGGCGCGGCCCTTCGTCGGGCACGCTGGCCCGAACTGGAGGCATTCTCAATGACGACGCTTGTTGAAGCCCACGGGCTAAAAAAGCGCTTCGGGGATATGACCGCGGTCGATGATGTCTCTCTGTCCGTTTCACGGGGAGAGGTTGTCGGGTTTCTCGGTCCGAACGGAGCGGGCAAATCCACCACAATGAAGATGATCACCGGGTTTCTCGAGCCCGATACCGGAACCGCTCAAATCGGCGGCCATGATGTCTGGCGCGACCCCGCGGCAGCGAAGGCGAAGCTCGGCTACCTGCCCGAGGGCGCGCCTGCATACGGTGACATGCCTGTCGCGGACTTCCTGACCTTTTGCGGGAAAATGCGGGGGCTGCGCAAAGCTCAGTTGAACAACCGGCTTGCCGAAATGGCCGAACGTGTGCGCCTGACAGAGGTTTGGTCGCGCCCCATCGAGGCACTGTCAAAGGGTTATCGTCGCCGCGTCGGCATCGCGCAGGCGCTCATTCACGATCCGGACATCCTGGTCCTCGACGAGCCAACGGATGGCCTCGACCCGAACCAAAAGCACGAAATGCGCAACCTCATCCGAGAGATCGCGCCAAACAAATCCATCATCGTCTCGACCCATATTCTTGAAGAGGTGGAGGCAGTATGTTCTCGCGCGGTGATCATCGCCAGCGGCAAAGTCGTTGCAGACGCCACGCCGCGCGATCTTGTCGGCTCCAAAGACGACGGACGCGCAATTCAGATCCGCATCGGCTCACCAGAAGAGGCGTCGGTCATCGAAAAGATCAAGCCGCTCGCGGATGGAGCGGAACTTGAGGTGATGGAGCGGATAAACGGCTCCACGCGCGTGCTTCTGCGCTACAACGATAAGCCAGAAGACACACGCGCCATCGAGACACGTCTGAAATCGGCAGACTTGCCTGTCGAGGAAGTCGGCATCTATCGCCCGCGCCTCGAAGATGTCTTCCGCGATGTGACCACCCGCATTCACTAAAAAAGGACCGAAACCATGACTGCTTCGCTTTCTTCGGTGAGCGTCGTCTTTGGCCGTGAGTTCCGCGCCTATTTTGCGACGCCGCTTGCCGCGATTTTCCTTGTCGTGTTCCTGGCCCTTGCCGGGGCGATGACCTTCTTCGTCTCTGGCTTCTTTGCCCGGGGCAGCGCCGATATGGCGGCTTTCTTCACGTGGATGCCGTGGCTCTTTCTGGTGCTGCTGCCTGCCATTGGCATGCGCCTTTGGGCGGAGGAGCGCCGCTCTGGCACCATCGAACTGTTGATGACCATGCCGGTTGCCCCTTGGACCATCGTGCTGGGCAAGTTCCTCGCGGGCTGGGCCTTTACCGGCGTCGCACTGGCACTGACCACACCGCTTTGGATCACGGTCAATTGGCTGGGCAGCCCAGATAACGGGGTCATCGTGGCGGGCTATCTGGGCACCTTCCTGATGGCGGGGGCCTTTCTGGCCATTGCCGCGTGCATTTCGACGCTGACGAAGAACCAGGTGATTGCGTTCATCTCGGCCGCCATCGTGACCTTCATCCTGGTCACGGCCGGGTTGGAGCTTGTGCTGGGCGCGATCCGCGGCTGGGCCCCCTACTGGATGACCGAAGCCGTTGCAGCGCTGTCCGTCCTGGAACACTTCCAGCGTATCACCCAAGGGCTGATCGAGGCGCCGACGCTGATCTTCTTCGGCTCGCTCATCGTCCTTGCGCTCATGATCAACACGTTCCTCGTGGACCTGAAGAAGGCTCAATGACAATGGACCGTTTTGCAAAACCCACGCATTGGATCGGCGGCCTGTCGCGCCGCCAGATGATCGGGACCTCCATCGCGCTCTGCGCCGTGCTGTTCATCTCGGTCAATATCTTCGCCGCCCGCGCCCTCGATGGATGGCGCGCCGATGTCACCGAAACTCAAGTCTGGACTCTGTCTCAGGGGACGGAGACTTTGCTCTCCGATCTCGCCGAGCCCCTGCACCTGCGGCTTTACCTGTCTGACGGATTGACGGAGGCCGCACCGCAACTGGCCAGCTACGCCGACCGTGTGCGGGGTATGCTGCAGTCCTACGCCGACCAGGCCGATGGGCAGATCACGCTCGAAGTAATCGACCCGGAGCCCTTCTCGGATGAAGAAGACCGCGCTGTGGGCTTTGGCATCAACCGAATTGCGTTGGCCGGCGCGCCTGAGCCGATGTTTTTTGGCCTTGCCGCCACAAACTCCACCGATGGGCGGGCCACGATCCCGGTCTTCTCGCCGGATCGCGAGGCTTGGCTGGAATACGATCTGACCCGGCTTGTGGCCGAGTTGGGCCAGCCCGAGAAGCCCAAGGTCGCTCTGCTTGACGGTATTGGCCTTTCTGGCAACCCGATGATGGGCGGGGCGGAACAGCAAAGCCTTGCGATGCTGCGCGAACTGTATGACGTTGAGATCTTGTCGGGCGATGTGAACAGCTTCCCCGAAGGCACCGAAGTCGTCGCCGTTGTGCATCCGCAGGGGCTGACCGAACCGACGCTCTATGCGCTCGATCAGTGGGTGATGGGTGGCGGTGCCCTGATGGCCTTCGTCGATCCCCATGCCGAGACGCAGATGGGCCCGCAAGGCATGCCCGCGCCGGATGCGGCGTCGGACTTCGCGGCACTCTTCGAAGGTTGGGGAGTCGGTTTTGATGCCACGCAAGCTGTCGCCGATCCGACCTACGCGCTCGCCACGAACCGGCGCGTTCAGGGACGTGACGTGAATGTCGGGAACCCGGCCTGGCTGCGGCTTGATGCGAGTGCGCTCGATCAGGACAGCCCGGCGCTTGCCCGGCTCTCGGCCATGGTTATGACCACCGCGGGCAGCTTTGCGACCGGCGAAGATGGGCCGACCCTGACACCGCTGGCCACCGTGTCCGACGCCGCTGTGCTGGCGAGCGCCACAGACGCCTCCAACCGCTTCGGCGATCCGCGTGATCTGCTGACCAGCGGCGAGGCCGTAGATGCAGCCCCCGTGGTGATCGCACGCCTCAGCGGTGCGGTGTCATCAGCCTTCCCCGATGGCAAACCCGAAAGCTCTGAATGGGAGGCCGAGCATATCGCCAGCACCGAGGTCGCCAATGTGCTGCTCTCGGGCGATGCCGACATGCTGATGGACCGGAATTGGATCCAACAGCGGAGCATCTTCGGTGCGCAGATCCCGCAGGCCTTTGCCAACAACGGTGATTTCTTCCTGAACGCCGTTGAGCAAATGGCCGGTGGGGCCGCTCTGGCTGACCTGCGTGGCCGGGCCGTGGATTGGCGTCCGCTCACCCGCATCGAGGCGATGGAACGCGCCGCCGAGGCCGAGTACCGCGCCACCGAGCAAGCCCTGCTCGAGCGCATTGCCGAGACCGAAGCCGCCCTGCGCGACCTCGCTCCGCAAGACAGTGACGGGAACGGCCTTTTCAGCGCCGAGATGGTGGCCGAGGCGGAGAACCTGCGTGCCGACCTGCTCGCCGCCCGCGCGGAGCTGCGCCAGGTGCAATACGACCTTCGCAGCGATGTGGAGGCGCTTCAGGCCAGTGTGACGACGCTGAATGTGGGCCTTGTCCCCTTCCTTGCCGCCGTCATTGCGCTGTTCTTCGCATTGCGCCGCCCCAAGCGGACCGTGCCGACCCGTGTTGCGGCATAAACAGACAGTCAAAGGAGACATCTCATGAACCAGAAGTCTTTTCTGATGCTTGGCGGTGCCACGGCCCTGTCGCTCGTCGCCGCGGGCGCGACGCTCTTCGGCAGCGGGAATGCCCCCGCCTTTGCCGAAGCTGGCGAGCCCCTCTTCCCGGGGCTTTCTGAGGCCAGCGCCGACGTGGCGAGCTTGGAAATCCGGGAAGGCGACTTCGCCATCACCATCGAGTCCCGCGACGGCGTATTCGTCGACGCGGCCTCCGGCTTCCCGGTTGATCCAGACCCCTTGCGCGACCTTGTCAGCGGCATGACCATGGCCACCATCGCAGAGGCCAAGACCGCAGACCCCGCGCGACATGCCGATCTGCAACTTGCTGCTATCGGGGATGACGAGGGCGCCGGAAGCGAAATCATCCTCCGGGACGGGGATGGCGACACCCTTGCCCATGTGATCGCCGGCCAAAGAGATTTCACCCTGGGTGGTGTCACCGGCGGTCAATACGTCCGGCGTGGCGATGAAGACGCGACGTGGCTCGTCCACGCGCGGCTTGACCCGCCAATCTCGCGCGCAGGCTGGTTCGACACGCGCTTGATGGAAGTGGACGCCGTCGAGCTCACTGGCGCGACCCTCACCACGGAAGATGGCAGCGTGATTGCTATGTCGGGCGCAGACGGCACGCTGACCATCGATCAGCTGCTGATGACAGGACGTGTTCCCGCCGAGAACCAGTTGAACCGGATCGTCCGGCTCTTCGAGACGCTCGACTTTGCGGATGTGCGCGCGGGCATGGCGAGCGGTAGCGAAGCTGCGGGACCAGCCCTGCAGGCCAGCCTTGAGGACGGAACGACAATCACTCTCACTCAAGTCAGCGGGTCCGACGGCGCAGATGAAACGCGCTGGTTCCGCATCGACGCAAGCGGCAACACCGAACTCGCCGCGACAACCGCCGGGTTTGAGTTTTCGATGTCGTCATCCGACGCCGAAGTCTTCAGCTGGACTTTGGATGACCTGACGGAGGAAACTGCCAGCTAAGTTGAGAGCCGCAGCCGAACGACTTGGCTGCGGCTCATCCGTTTGCACTTGAGCGGCGTTTACTGATCGATGTCGGGACCATGCGTTCCGCTATTTTTCAGAACCAGGCTTTGGTTCCAATTCGAACGGCCCGAGCCAATCAAGCTACCGGCATCCAGATCCCTCGCGCCTATCGGTCGTTACTCGGACAAGACAAGCGACGACCACACGCTATCGCGCGACACGGCGCGATCGAAACATGAACATACATTGCACACGGTTCCTAGCAACTGATTGAAATCAGTGCACAATCACCACCATCCATCACGAGATCGACGCCGATTCGACGCTACTCTACGCCGTCGCTGTTGGTTGCGGGGTGATTTGCACCTACGGGGCTAAGTCGTTGATATTGCTTCGACCGAATGAACGGCGATATCTCGCTGCTCGCCAAGGCACTGAAATTGATATGGTTTCTTGAGGGGATTGGTTGCGGGGGGCGCACCCATCATAACTTGCTACTGGACGGTCGGCCCATGGGGCCAGATGATGTTAGGGATGTAGCTAAGAAAATTGCGATGGTTGTAGGGATTTCCCGCGGTCTGGAATTGCTATTTCGAGCGGTAGCTTAGCCTTGGCGGAAATGCGACAGCACTCTTGAGCGCTGCCCTCCGAAGGTGGAGGTTTCAGGTTCGAATCCCGATAACGCGTCACTACGTCGTTGGTCTTTCCAACAACGTAAGAAACTACCGGCCCCGTTCGCGGGGCCGGTAGCCAAATTAGGCTGTCAGTGCAGAATTCCCACCGTCGTTCTTCCAGCGCCGCCAGGCGGGAAAGGCCAGCGCGAGCACGCCGAGAGCCACATGGGCGAATGCGATACTGAGCGTGAAACCGGCTACGAGAGCCCATGGGCTGATCGCAGCCCAGATACCCGCAACCATACGCGCCCAGTCGAGCCCTTCATGCGGTCGCCAAAGCGCAATTGCGGCAAGCACTGCGATTAGTCCGCCTGTCAGTAGGGCGCTCCAGAAGGTAATATCGGTCATCGTGACGACGAAGGGCAACCCGGCGAAGGCGAGGCCCGCGAGAAGGCTGATGCCGTCGCCAAGCTTGTCATAGTTCGTGGTCCAGGTCTTGCTCATGGTGTTACCTCCTTTCTCTTCACAGGGATTCAATGCGGCCGAGCCAGCCGCTTGGGCGCCGGCGCAGGCAGGAAGGGCAACAGCTCCTCTTGCGAAATCGCGCCGGTCGCGATCTCTTCCAAGGCAAGCTCTTCCGTGGCTTGCCGTTCAGGTTCGACCCGCGGTTCTGCCCCGGCCTTCAGCGCCCGGCTGCGGGCGCTCGCGGCGAGGACCAGCGCGAAGCGATCGGGCACTGCCTGCTGGGCATCGATTGCAACAAAGGGATTCATGCCGCCCTCCCTTCCTTGACGGACGGATACATGCCGTCGGCGGCCACCGCCGCTTCAAGTGCCAACAGCGCCCGTTCAACCTCGGCAAGCTGCGATTCACGCTGGTTTTCCGGCATGCCTTCGGTGCTGGCGACATCCTGAAGATACTCCGTGTAGGCCCAGTTCATCAGGATAGAACGGCGAGCCTCCAACGACAGGCCGGCGTCCGAAGCAACCTCCATGGGAGAACGCCCATCATCACCGCCTTTCGGATCGCCCCGCCGTTTCGCGCCAGCCATCGCGTCGCGATAGGCTTGCCGCATCTCCGACAGCCCGAGCCGCGAGAGCGTGGCATCGGACCACAGCCCAGCCTGCCTATCCCGGACCCGGGCGGCACGGCGCTCAGCCTCGCCTGCCGGCAAATGCACCTCGTAAGCCACCCCTAGACGCTTTGCATGGCGAATAGCGGCTTCCAGCGTCGGAAAGCTCAAGTCGATCTGCTGGATCGTGTCGTCGCCACCTGTCCAGCCCATCAAAGGCTCGAGCCAGGGACCGGTCCGGCGTGGAAAGCTCATCTTCCAGCCCTTCGTACGCGCTCGCCCCGAGGTCATCGCCGATCTCGACGGTTTCCAGATCCGGGCGACCGCATCGTCCGGCAGAGAAGAATTCCAATCTGGTCGCGAACCGGCTTGGCTCGGAATGGGTGAGGCATGTGATTGTGCTTTGAAATCTCCGCTGATCACGTTCATCTCTTAGCCTCCAGATTGCAGGAAGGGCGTCCGGCCGCCACCCGAGCGGCCGGAACGTCCCGTTCTGGGTCCAAGCTGGTTCAGGCCGCGACAGGTTCCGGCTCTGGAGCTGTCTCGAGCTGCCTGGTCTCAAGACCTTCGGTCGCCTCGGGAGACGCGATCTCGATCCGACGCGGTTTAAGTTCCTCGGGGACCTCGCGCTTGAGCTGGACGGTCAGGAGGCCGTTCGACAGCGTGGCCCCTTCGACCCGGACGTGATCGGCCAGTTCGAACCGACGTTCAAACGACCGGCCGGCGATGCCACGATAGAGATAGCTGTCACCGCCGTCACCTTCGGGCGTCTCCTTACCGCCTGACACGATCAGCATGTTCTTGTCCTGGGTCAGGGTCAGATCGTCTTCGGCAAAGCCCGCCACCGCCATGTCGATGCGATAGTCGTCCTCGCCGGTCTTGACGATGTCATAAGGCGGCCAGTTGTCGAGCGTCTCCACTCGACGGGCTGTCTCGAGCGCGTCGAGCATACGGTCGAAGCCAACGCTCGAACGGAACAGAGGTGCAAAATCAAGTGTCGTTGCCATAGCCATATCCTCCTTTGAGCAACATGGGTACAGACATCGGGAGCACCGCAGGAGCGATGTCCCGCTTCATGGCCGATCCCCATCTGGGCGATCTGCATAAAGTGATTTGGTACAGTACCTTACGATTTCAAGAGGATGCTCGGAAACTTTTTTTCTACGTACATCTCTCCTATATTTCTCTTGCTTCCTTGTGGCATTCGAAAGGAGGAGATCATGACCGAAAACGACGTGAAAAGCATCCTGGGTCCCGGCACGGACCCCACGCTACTGTCTGATATTCTGCGCACCGGCGCCAACGCCTCCGAGCTTGCCCGTGCCAAGGCCTGGGTCGAGGCGGACGAGGCGCAGGTCGATGCCCATAGCCCCTTCCCATCGGGCCGCATCGCTCGGCTGGTCGAATTGCTCGAAGCCGATCAGGAAGAAGACGATCTGCTATAACAGAAATCGGGCTGGCATTCAGGACGATGCCAGCCCGTCTCTTCAGGTGGTCACGATCACCCGAACCGGCCCGTCGCGGCGCAGAACGTCGGCAACCACGTGAGTGCCGGACCGGCGCAGAGTCACATCGACAGTTCCACCATCAAGGCGCAGATTGCGCAGGACCACCTCTCCCAGAAACTCCGGGAGGATCGGTTGCTCGAAGATCACCTGCCGCGCCTCGGCGTCGAAGCGCAGCCCGAGACAAGCCTGAAGCAGCAACAGCGGCGCTCCAGCCGCCCAGGCCTGCGGCGTACAGGCCACTGGGTAGAAGGTGGGACCTTGCGTCTCGCGGCGCGGGAAGCCGCAGAACAACTCCGGCAACCGTCGCAGATCGATATAGGTGGCGGCGGAGAAGATGCCCTCGAATATACGCGCGGCCTGTTCACGGAACCCGTAGCGCGCCAGCCCCGCCCCGATCAGCGCATTGTCATGGGGCCAGACCGAGCCGTTGTGATAGCTCATCGGATTGTACCGTGCCTGACCCGCGGCAATGGTCCGCACTCCCCATCCGCAGAAAGACGACGGCCCCATCAGGGCTCCGACGACCGTTTCGGCGCGTTCCTCCGGGACGATCCCCGTCCAGAGCAGATGGCCCACGTTCGAGCTGCGCACCCGGCAGGACCGTTTGTCACCATCGAGGGCGAGCACATAGGTTCCAAGCTCATCGTCCCAGAACGCCGCGTCAAAACGGGACTTCAATTCCGAGGCCTTTTGCGCCTGTTCCTCCGCGATCCCTTCATGACCGAGTTCCCTTGAGATCTCGGACGCAGCCAGCCGGGCAGCATAGACGTAGCCCTGCACCTCGCAAAGCGCGATCGGCCCCTTGGCCAGCGTCCCATCGGCATGAAACACCGCATCATGACTGTCCTTCCACCCCTGGTTGGCGAGCCCCTTGTCGTTGCGCCGTCCATATTCCACGAAACCGTCGCCGTCCCGATCGCCATAGGTCTCGATCCAGTCGAGCGCCGCGCGGACATGCGGCCAGAGTGTTTCCAGCACCTCCCGATTGCCGGTGCGTTCGAAATACGCCCCGGCGAGCATCACGAACAGCGGTGTCGAATCCACGCTGCCGTAATAGCGCCGGAACGGAACTTCGCCGGTTTCCGCCATTTCGCCATAACGCACTTCATGAAGGATCTTGCCTGGCTCGGCATCGGTATCCGGATCGAATTCCGTCGCCTGGTTGGCCGCAAGATGCAGCAAAACGCCCCGCGCGACCGCCGGGTCGAGCCAGAGCATTTCCCAGGCGGTGATCAGAGCATCGCGCCCGAACACGGTGCTGAACCAAGGCACGCCCGCATAGGGATAGGGCCCCTCCTCCGTATCGGTCATGAGCATGTAGAGGTCCGAGACCGAACGGCGCATGGTCTCGTTGAATATCTCGTTGGAGCTTTGCACCGTGGCTGCGCGGGAAGAGGAACGTCTGAGTGCGCGGCGCGCGTCCCGCAACGAGCGGAAAAACAGGCGCGACGGAGGATCCTCGGCCCCATTCACGTCGCAGCCGATCTCGATAAAGAGCGAACGCGTTTCGCCGGGGGCGAGGCTCAGACGATAGACGGCTTTCCCCGGCTCAAGCTGCACAGGCGCAGGATCGAAACGCAGCGCGGTGCTACGTGGATTGTGGTCGAGCCCCCGGTACGACAAGAGCACGTGCGAGCCATCCACCTCCGGCAAGAGCGACGTTCCCCGGCGGGCCCGTACCCGGCCACGGACCTCAAAAATATCAGCAAAATCGGCCTCAAAGGCGATTTCCAAGGTAATCTCATGTGGGGCCTCGTCGAAATTGCGTACCGCCAGCCGCTCATAACAGGTGCCTTGCCAAAGAAACCGCGTCCGGCGCATGTGGATGCGATCATGCGCAATCAGACAGCGACCGGTTTCGTCATAAAGATCGGGATTCGTCAGATCGCAGGTCAGCGTGGCGTTATCGTCGCGCAATGTGGACGAGAGCAGCATGGGCCGCTCTCCCCCGATGGTCAGATAGTAATGCGAGAGATACCTGGTGTCGCGATGGAACAGGCCCTCGGGGCTGCCCGGCCCCGAAAGCACATCGCCATTGTGATCGAACACGGCGAAGGTATCGCCGTGCTTCAGGGTTCGTGGCCGCCGCTCCTGCAAGGAGGCTGCCGCCGGGATGAAGAATTGCGCCGGCGGCGCGACCAGTTGCGACGCACGCAAGGCCGTCTGTTGCAGCGCCTCGGTCATCCTACACTCCTTCGCACTCATTCCGCCGCATGCAGTACCCGGGCTCCGTGGCCGCCGAGCATATGCGGGAGCGGCATCGTAACAGCCTCGACGCCCGGCAGCCCGCGATAGATTTCGACATAGTCGCGCGCCATGCGATCTGCGGTGAAGCGTTCTTCGAACGTCTCGCGCACGATTCCTCTGCTGATACGGTCCAGCTTGCTGACGGCCGCGACAGCGTCCTCCAGCGAGTGCACGACATAGCCGGTCAGCCCTGGCTCCACGATCTCGGGCACTGAGCCATTCGCCCATGCGATTACAGGCGTGCCGCAGGCCATGGCCTCGATCATCACCAAGCCGAAAGGTTCGGGCCAGTCGACCGGGAAGAGCAGCGCCCGCGCGTTCCCGAGAAATTCGGCCTTTTGCTTCTCGTTGATCTCTCCGATGAACTCGACATTGTCGTGGGCGTCGACCATAGGCGCGATGATCTCTTCCCAATACTTGCGATCCGCATCGCCTATCTTGGCAGCGATTTTCAGTGGCATCCCCGCCCGCGCCGCAATTTCGATGGCGCGGTCCGGGCGTTTCTCCGGCGAAATCCGTCCGAGGAAAGCAAGATAGTCGCCGTTCGGGCGTTCGGTGAAGGGCAGCAGAGTCTTGGGAAGACCATGATAAACTGTTCCTGCCCAGTTCACGAAGGGCAGCGGACGGCGCTGGTCGTCCGAGATCGAAACAAGCGGATAGTTCGGGAAGGTCGCATAGAAGGGACGAAGATCAGGCCCGTCGAGCCGGCCGTGCATGGTCGTCACCATGCGATCGGCGAATGCGCGCGCCATGGGATAGTGCAGGAAGTCGATGTGAAAATGCAGCACGTCGAATTCATCGGCCCGCAAGCGGACTTCCTCCAGCATGGCGACATGCCAAGGCAGCGAGTTCTTCACGTTCGGATCGAGCCGGAGCGCTTCCTTGCTGCACGGGACCAGGTGGGCCTTGGTCCGGCTGTCGCCGCTGGCGAACAGCGTGACTTCATGGCCCTGCCTGACCAGTTCTTCGGTGAGATAGGAGACGATCCTTTCTGTTCCCCCATAGAGACGCGGCGGGCAACTTTCTTCCAGCGGTGCGATCTGTGCGATCTTCATCAGCAAAACCTCCTCTTCTGAGCGAAGCCTCAACAATGGATGCGAGAAGGTCGTCTACGATCACCCCGCCTGGGCATGACCGCCGGATGTGGCATCTCGAATTCGGACAGTCGTGATACAAGATCACTGCCATCCGCCGGACCATGGTTCCGGAACCCGAGATGGCCTTGCCCGGCAAAACCTCCTGCGCAAAACAGCGATGTCAGATAGCAGGGAACCCCTGCGAAAAGTTCAGTTAGAAATCGACTTTGGAGTTTCAACCCCCTCCGGCGCGCAAAAAATATGACCTGAAACAGGCAGGTGCTGAGTGTGCGTTGGTCGCATTCACGCTGCGCGACGAACCACAACCGCTCCAATCAGCATGCTCAGCCCCAACGCGAGGAACAAAGGGTCGGCGATCTTGGCTTGCAACAGGCCGGAGGCAGTCGTGACAGAGATGAGCATCAAGCTGAATTCGCCGCCATGGGCCAGGATTGCGCCGGCGCGAAGCGCAGTCTCGAGCTGTTCTCCGAACATGCGGGTCAGGGCAACAACAAGCGCGAGTTTCACCACCATGAGCACAAAAAGCCATGCCAACACACTTGGCCATGTCGACCAAACCGCATCTATATGGAGTTGAGCTCCGATACCGATGAAGAACACCCCAACGAACAAATCCCGGAACGGCCTGATTTCCCGTTCAACGAATTGGCGGGCGTCGCCCTCGGCGATCATCATGCCGGCAGCGAATGCACCGAGCGCCGGCGAAAGACCCGCAACCTGCGCAATAATGGCCGCGAGCAAGGCAACGGTCAGGGCCAGAAGCTGTGCGAGTTCAGCCTCGCCCTGGGTTGCGACCCATCCGGCAAGCCGCTGAAGCATTGACCGGGCGATGAAGAGCGACCCGACGAGCACGCCCATGCCCCCGACCATCTTCAGGACGTCGTGCGCGCTTTCCACGACTCCTGCCGCGGCGATGACATCGTGAAAGGCCAGAAAGCCGACGGCCGCCAGATCCTGAAACAGCAGAACAGCGATCGCGACCCGTCCCTGAGGCGTTCCGAGCGCATCGCCGCCCGCCAGGACCTTGAGGCAAAGCGCGGTCGATGACATCGCGACCGCGCCAGCGATCAGGACCGCCGCCGCCGGCGCGATCTCGGTAAAGACGAGCAGCCCTACGGTGACCGACCCTCCGGTTACGAGCACCTGTGTCAGACCGAGTCCGAAGATCAGCCGCCGGAGCGACACGAGCTTGTCGAGGGAGAATTCCAGACCAAGCGCGAAGAGAAGCAGGATCACCCCGACCTCACCGATAAGCGTCAGTGTGGCACCCTCGGCGATGAGCCCCAGACCGGACGGCCCGATCACAATGCCGGACAGCAGGAAACCGACCAGTGCGGGGATGCCAAGCCGTGCGCAGATCGCGACATGGCAGAAAGCCATCATGGCGAGCAACGCGGCGGCCTCCAACAGCCCCTGGTCGGCGTGCATCAACGTCGCCCGCTTCCATAGACAGTCGCCCCGATCCACGCCGGTGGGTCGGACGCGGGGAAGGACTCAGCACTCGCTTCACAGACCGGGTCTGCAGCCGTCGCGAGTTCCGCTGAGAGATCACGAACGCTGGCCGCGTCGATGCCTCGGTGAAGCCGGTGCCGGGAACTCGGTCGGTGGCCGGTCTCGATGCGGTGGGCGCCAGGAGCATCGGCTCCCTTGCTGGTTGGCACTGTCTCCCACCACAAGCGGCGCGGTGGCACGGATCGACGTTTGTCCGGCTCGTGGCGCACGATATACTGCCAGTCGTTTCGTTCCGCGAAGGCGATGGCGCTGTCGAGATCAGGGAATGTCAGGCGGATCGGACGATAGGGATCTTCGGTTGCGGTCCAGCCCATAAGAGGCTCGATGACCGGCGCCCGGGCCGGCTCAAACTCGAGTATCCAATGCTGCCGCCTGATTGGAGCGGAGGTGTGGGACGAGCGAGCTGGCCTGTAGATCAACGCTGTCGGCACGTATGGAGATGTCAGGTCAGTTCCGGGGATCTTCGGTCGAAACGGGGGGCGGTTATGTCCTTTCATCATGATTTACCTCTCTTCGGATTGCGGCACCGGCGGCGTTACCGTCGCCGGTGCACGGGCCGTCATTCGGCGGCAGGCTCGGCCTCTTCGCTATCGCCATTGCCGGGCTCGCCGAGGGCCTCGGTTTCTTCTGCGCTCTCCAGCTTTTGGAACGTGATCTTCTGATCATCCGCGGTCCAGGCGACGCGCACCTTGTCGCCGTCCTCGATCCGACCGGAAAGCATCTCGCGGGCGAGCTCGGTTTCCAGTTCCGACCGGATTAGCCGTCGCAACTCGCGGGCGCCGAACTCTGGCCGGAAACCCACCGCTCCGAAATGCTCCGCAACGCTTCCGTCATAGTCGAGCTCGACGCCCTGGGTCATCGCCGTGCGGGCGACGCGGGCCAGCTGCAGCTCGACGATCTGCCGGATTTCCGACTGGTTCAGAGAATGGAAGACGATGATTTCGTCGATCCGGTTGATGAACTCGGGCCGGAAATGGGCACGCAACACGTCCATCAGTTCGGACTTCTGCCCTGCCTCGTCGAACTCCTTGGTTCCGCGCTTGCGAAGGTTGCGCTGGATGATATCGGAGCCGAGGTTCGACGTGGCGATAATGATGGTGTTGGTGAAATCCACCACGCGGCCCTTGCCGTCGGTCAGGCGGCCATCGTCGAAGACCTGCAGCAGGATGTTATAGACATCTGCATGCGCCTTCTCGATCTCGTCGAGCAGCACGACAGAATAAGGCCGGCGCCGGACTCGTTCGGTCAACTGGCCGCCCTCGTCGTAGCCGACATAGCCCGGCGGGGCGCCAACCAGCCGCGCGACCGCGTGACGTTCGCCATATTCGGACATGTCGATGCGGATCATCGCATCCTGATCACCGAAGATCGTCTCCGCCAGAGTCTTGGCCAGCTCGGTCTTGCCGACGCCGGTCGGACCGAGGAACAGGAAGGTCGCGGTCGGGCCGGAGCCCTCGCGTAGCCCGGCGCGTGCCAGTCGCACGGCATCGGCAACGGCATGAATCGCCTCTTCCTGGCCGATTACCCGCTCATGCAACTTGTCCTCGAGTTTCAGCAGCTTTTCGCGCTCTTCTGTCGTCAGTTCGCTCACCGGCACGCCGGTCAGTTTCGAGACGATCTGCGCCACGTGGTCAGCGCGCACTTCAGCCGTCGCAGAGGCCCGGTCGCGCTTCCAGGTTTCCATCAACTCGTCAAGCTCGACCTGTTTGGCTTCAAGCTCTTTCTTGAGTTCAGCAGCACGGTCGAACTGCTTCCTCCCCGCAGCGTAGTCCTGCTCGCGCCGAATCTGCGCGACCTCAGCCTCGAGCTCTTGGACATCGACGGGACGCGCGGTAGCGCTGATCTTCACGCGCGCGGCAGCCTGGTCGATCAGGTCGATGGCCTTATCGGGCATGAAGCGGCCAGTGACGTAGCGGTCGGAAAGCTCGGCCGCCGCGACGATGGCCTCGTCGGTGATCGTCACCTTGTGGTGGCTTTCCAGCGTGTCGCGCAGGCCGCGCAGGATCATGATCGTCTGCGCCACCGTCGGCTCATCGACATAGACCGGCTGGAAGCGGCGCTCCAGCGCGGCGTCCTTCTCGATGTATTTCTGGTACTCGTTCAGGGTGGTCGCGCCGATCAGGTTCAGCTCGCCGCGGGCCAGCGCCGGCTTGAAGGTATTGGCGATGTCGAGCCCGCCTTCGCCGCCGCCCTGTCCGGCTCCGACGATGGTGTGGATCTCGTCGATGAACAGGATCATGTCGGCCTTGTTGGCCTCGATCTCCTTGAGGATCTTCTGGACCCGCTCCTCGAACTCACCGCGATATTTCGATCCGGCCACCATCGAGTTGATGTTGAGTTCGACCAGCCGTTTGTCGCGCAGCGCCTCGGGCACCTCGCCCGCGACGATGCGCTGCGCCAGCCCCTCGATGATCGCGGTCTTGCCGACACCCGGTTCGCCGATCAGCACCGGGTTGTTCTTCTTGCGCCGCGCCAGAACCTCGATCGTCGTCTCGATTTCACGCGCCCGGCCGATCACCGGGTCGAGCCTGCCCTCGCGCGCCAGCTTGGTCAAATCGCGGCTGTATTCATCCAGATCAGGCGTGCTCGACGGGGTTTCGACGCGGCCTTCCTCGGCCCCCTGACCGACGACCTTTGTCACCTGCTGGCGTAGCGCCTGCGGCGTCAGGCCCAGCCGGTTCAAGATGCTCGACGCCACGCCCTCGCCCTCTTCGGCGAGACCGATCAGAAGGTGTTCGGGGCCGACATAGGAATGGCCCAGCTCGTTCGAGGCGATGAAGGCGCGGTTCAGCGCATCCTTCACCCGCGGGCTGACGCCGATCTCACGGTCCTCCCCCGTTGCGTCGCCCTTCTTCGCTTCGCTCTCGATCTGGCGGCGCAGATCGTCGGCGTCGATCTTGACCTGCCCCAGCACCGTGCGGACAACATCCGAGCCGGTAAGCGCCAGCAGAAGGTGTTCCGTATCAACCTCGGTCCGGCCGAATTCATGCGCCTTCTGGCCCGCCTCCTGCAAAAGCCGGTTGGCCTGTTCGCTCAGGCGGTCAGCGATATTGATGCCGCCGCGCCGCGCGGTGCGCCCCGCCTGTCGGATAGGGACGGGTTGCCCCTGATCTTCGCCAAGCCGATCGAAAAGGCCACCGGAATCGCCAAAAAATTCATCGAAGAGCGAGCGCCCTCCGAAAAGCGATTCCAGTGGCGATGCGCTACGCCCCTGCCGTCGGGCGATCCTGCGGTAGTCCTCGTCGCAAAGCTCCATCACCTTGCGTTCACCGTTGACAGAGACCTGCGCACGAAAGCTGGCAGGTCGGGATTTGCAGATATCACAGATGCCGTTTGCCATTTTTCACCTCCGTCATGCTCCCAGCCGGAACGTCCGGACTGGGTCTCTGTGTTCAGGCCGCCTCGACCTCCTGAGTGCGGACCTTTTCTGCGATGGCCCGAAGGTCGGGCTCGTCCAGCGTCTCGCGGTCGAGCAGATCGCGGGACGTTTCCTCCAGCAGCGCCCGGTTCGCGTCGAGAAGCGCGACCGTACGCGCGAAGATGTCGTCGATGATCGCCTTGACAGCGGTATCCATCCGCTCGGCCGTTGCCTCGCTGTGGCGGCGGTTGAGCCAGGCGGATTGATCCCCCGTGCCAAGGAAGCCGGGCCGCTCGGTGTCATAGCTGACATGGCCCAGATCGGGGTCCATGCCGTAGCGCGCGACCATGGCCCTGGCGATGTCGGTTGCCTTCACCAGGTCGTCGGCGGCACCGGTCGAAAGGTGATCGTATATGACCTTCTCGGCCGCACGCCCGCCCAGAAGAACGGCGATCTTGTTCTCCAGTTCCTCGCGGGTCATCAGGAAGCGGTCCTCGGTCGGGCGCTGGATCGTATAGCCGAGCGCACCGATCCCGCGCGGGATGATCGAGACTTTGTGCACCGGATCGACCCCCGGCAGCGCCATCGCGACCAGCGCGTGCCCCATTTCGTGATGCGCCACGATTTCCCGCTCGCGCGCGTTCAGAACACGGTTGCGCTTCTCCAGCCCGGCGACGATACGCTCTACTGCGTTGTTGAAGTCTTCCATGGTCACCGCATCGGCCTTTCGGCGGGTTGCCAATAGCGCCGCCTCATTGACCAGATTTGCCAAGTCCGCTCCGGAAAAGCCCGGGGTCAGCCCGGCGACCTTCTCCGCATCCACGTCCGGTGCGAGCGTCACCTTCTTCATGTGTACCCCGAGGATCTGGATGCGGCCCTTCTTGTCGGGCTTGTCCACCAGCACCTGCCGGTCGAAGCGCCCGGCCCTGAGCAGCGCCGGGTCGAGGATTTCCGGCCGGTTGGTGGCCGCCAGCAGCACGATCCCCGACGACGGGTCGAACCCGTCCAGCTCAGTGAGAAGCTGGTTCAGCGTCTGTTCGCGCTCGTCATGCCCGCCGGCCATCTGACCGGAGGCGCGGGCGCGGCCGAGCGCGTCGAGCTCGTCGATGAAGATGATCGCGGGTGCGTTCTTGCGGGCCTGCTCGAACAGGTCGCGCACCCTTGCGGCGCCGACGCCCACGAACATCTCGACGAATTCCGAGCCCGAGATCGAGAAGAAGGTCACGCCCGCCTCGCCCGCCACGGCCCGCGCCAGAAGCGTCTTGCCGGTACCCGGCGGGCCGACCAGGAGGATGCCTTTCGGGATCCGGGCGCCGAGCTTGCCGTAATCCTCGGGGGTCTTCAGGAAATCGACCACTTCCTCCAGCTCGGCCTTGGCCTCGTCGACCCCGGCCACATCGGCAAAGCTGACGCCGGTTTCCTTCTCCATGTAGACCTTGGCCTTGCTCTTGCCGACCTGCAGGAAACCGCCAAAACCCTGACGCTCGGCGAACTTGCGAAAGACGAACATCCAGAGACCGAAGAAGACCACTGCAGGCACCACCCAGGAGAGAAGCGCCCCGATCCAGGTGTTTTGCGGAACGCCGGTGATCTCGACATCCGCGTCGTCCAGCCTTTCAAGAATTGTGGGATCGACGATCGTGGTGACGAAGCCAGAGCGGCCGCCGATGGGAGTTTCAAAGGTGCCGGTGATCGTATCGGACCCGACCGCAACCGAAGCGATGTCGCCGTCGGCCAGATACTGTTCGAATTGGCTATAGCTGATCGGCGCGATGCTGCGGTAGCTGGCGATCAGATCCTGAATAAAGATCACCGCAAAAAATGCGACGATCCAGTACCAGATGTTAAATTCGGTTCTCTTTTCCATCCCCTTCTCTCCTCGGCGCCAACCCGTAGAGATGTGGCTGATTTGTCACATCCGGCCAGATTGGTATTGCTTGAGCCGAGTTCAAGAGGGATCCGACATGAAGATCGAAGCTGGCAACGCTGCCCAAAATTCTTACATCCCGTGGCGTGCCACTTCCCGTTAGCCGCGAGTGAAATTTATTGCGATCATGACTGCGACGCCGCGCCACCAATTCCTGAACCTGCTCCAATCCATACTGCTTTTGGCGGGTATGGCGGTTATCGCCTGGTTCATCGTTTCGGCGATTGCGGGACAGGGCTTGGCAATTGCGATCGTCATCGGATCCTTGCTGGGATTGCTGCTGTCACCCGGCATCCCGAAACGCCTTTTGCTGAACGCCTACGGCGCACGCAGGCTCAGCGGGCGGGAATTTCCAGAGGGCATGGCGATACTGGCCGAACTCGCACGCCGCGCCGGGCTGCCGCGTGTACCGGAACTCTACTATGTACCGAGCCAGATGCCGAACGCCTTCGCTATGGGCTCTCCGGATGAAAGCGCCGTCTGCGTCAGCGATGGTCTTCTTCGATCTATGAACCAGCGCGAACTGGCCGGGGTCTTGGCGCACGAGGTCGCTCACATCGCCAACCGCGATCTCTGGATCATGGGTCTGGCCGACGCGATGTCGCGCGCGGTGTCGCTCGCGTCCTGGGTTGGGCAACTCATCCTGCTGTTGAACCTGCCGCTCATCCTGGCCGGCGCGGCTTATGTGCCCTGGCAGGTACCACTTGTCCTGATCTTTTCACCCACGATCATGGCCCTTCTTCAGCTCGCGCTGTCGCGGGCCCGGGAATACGATGCCGACAGGGGCGGCGCCGAGCTGACCGGCGATCCCGATGGCCTCGCTTCGGCCCTCCTCAAGCTGGAACGCCGCGTCGGGCGCGTCTGGGAAGACATGTTCCTGCCCGGACGCCGCATCCCCGAACCCTCGCTCCTGCGCACGCACCCGCCCACCGCCGATCGAGTCCGGCGGCTGCGCGCACTTTCCGGACCCCGCCGACCGGTCCCACCGTCCGTTCCCCTGAACGCACCGCGGGCTGTGCGCGTTTCCACGCCGCGTTACGGGCCTTGGGGCGTCTATCGATGAGAACATTTTTTGCGTCGAGGTCTTGAAGTTGCAAATAGGCAACACTTTATCCGCAGCGGAACGCCCAGTTGGGGTTTCACGGATACGCGACAGGTTCGGCTGATTCAGCGGACCGCCTGGCGTTCGCCCGAGGGGAACGCATGGCAGACGCGAATGCTCTAGACCGCCGCCAAAATGGCGAACCTTGAAGCATGTCCGTTCTCCGCGGGCGTTCAGTGGCGTGGTGACAAATCCACGCCGTCAACTGAAACGACGGAGGCGAAACATGCTCTATCCCACCTACACACGTCGCAGCGATCCGTTTGCGCTGATGCGCTCGATGCTGCGCGATTTTGACGGGACCTCTCCTGGCCGCGTAACCCAGCCCGTTTTCCCCGCCGTAAACGTCTGGCAGGGCGACGAGGCGGTCGCGATCACTGCAGAACTCCCTGGCGTGGATCCGGCCGACATCGACATTTCCGTGAAGGAGAATGTCCTGACGCTCTCTGGCGAGCGCAAGGCGCCCGAAATTCCGGAAGGCGCCCGCTGGCACCGCAACGAACGCGGCTTTGGCAAGTTCGCTCGTTCGGTTCGGCTACCCTTCGTGGCCGCGGAGGACAAGGTCGAGGCGCGGATGACCAACGGTGTGATCCGCATCGTGATCGGCCGCCCCGAAGAGGACAAGCCGCGGAGAATCGAGATCAAGGCTGCGTAAGAGGAGGACCAATATATGACCAACGATGTAACACATACTGCCGACAAGACCCCGGCCGAGACACCGGAAACCACCACCGGCCGTCGTATCTACAGGCCGCTGACCGACATCGTCGAAACGGCTGACGGGGTGACACTGACACTCGAGATGCCGGGCGTCGCCGCCGAAGACGTGGATATCACGCTCGAAAAGCGCGTGTTGACGATCAAAGGTAAGGTCCATGCCACGCAGCCCGAGAAGCTGCAACTGGCCTATTCCGAATACGGCGAGGGCGATTTCGAGCGAGCCTTTACCATGTCCGACGACTTCGACCCCGACAAGATCGGCGCGCAGGTCTCTAATGGTGTGCTGACCCTGACGCTGCCGCGCGCAGCGGAAGCCCAACCCAAAAAGATCACGGTAACGGCGTCGTAAGCCGGGCACGTCGCACCCAAAAGAAGAAAGGAGAACTCACATGCAGATCAAGGACCTGATCCCCTGGGCGCGGAAGGATCATGCGCCCGACCCGAAAAGTGATGACCAGAACCCCATCGCCACCCTTCAACGCGACATGAACCGTGTGTTCGAAGGCTTCTGGAACCGCGTCGGCGATTTCGACTGGCCCTGGGTAGGCGGCGAGGCGAAATCCGACGTGGTCGAGACCGAAGATCACGTGGAGGTATCGATCGAACTGCCCGGGATGGAAATGAAGGACATCGAGGTCACCGTAACCGATGACATGCTGACCATCAAGGGCGAGAAGAAGATCGAGCGGCAGGAGGAGAAGAAGGGCTATTATCTCTCCGAACGCAGCTATGGCGCGATCTATCGCACGATCCCGCTACCGCCGGGAGTCGACGGTGAGAAGGCCGATGCCAGCTTCAAGAACGGCGTGCTGACGATCAAGCTGCCGCAGACCCCGGAGGCGCAGGCCAAGGTCAAGCGCATCGAGGTGAAAAACGCCTGATACCAAATGTCGTGCCGACAGTACCGTGCTGTCGGCACGACGATCTACACTTCTCCTGTCTTGGACGCTTAAATCCAATCGGGAGAGAGCCATGCAGGTCGGGTTGGAACTTCAGGCGGTTGCCCGGGACAGGTCTTCCGCAAAAGTACTTCCGAGTAGTTCACATAGCTAAAATGGACGAACGATCTCGTCACAAGCACAGCACCAGAACCCTGCACGATTGAGTGCGAGACTCACCTATGGGGGCATCGAGCGGATGACACACGATGAAAAGGAGAGCACGTGACATTGAGTTTCGGCACCTGCGGTGCTTCGTTAATGCAGCCGATCATGGCAGTTTCCGAAAGGCTGGAAGCACGATGGGTGTCCAGCAGTCATCAATCAGTCGATGCATCTGCGATCTCGAGGATCGCCTCGGAACATCCTTGTTCCACCGTCATCGAAGCGGTGTGACCCTAAACCGCGCCGGGCAACAATTTCTACCTCGCGCACGTCAGATAATTCGCGGGCTTGATGAGAGCTTGCACGCGATGGCGGCACTTGGCAGATCGGAAAACGGCAGTATAAGAGTTGGCATTTATTCATCGATTGCCTCGGGCTTTCTGGCCGAATTGCTGTGCTCCTTCGGGGATCAGCACAATCATGTGCAGATCGAATTGATCGATGGAAACCCGGAAGAACACGTCGCTGCCATCCGTCGGCTCAAACTCGACGTCGCTTTCCTAACTGGAACCCGGACCTGGCAAGAATGTGACAGCGCATTGATGTGGTCAGAAGGTGTTTTCGTTGTCCTGCCTGAACGTCATGAGTTAGCCATCCGGACAGCAGTCGACTGGCGCGAGCTTAGCGGCGAGGCTTTCATGGTCAGCAAAACAGCGCCGGGCCAAGAGATCTATGACTATCTGGTGAGGAAGCTGGCAGACCTCAGTTGGCACCCTGACATACATGTGCAATCCGTAAGTCGAGATAACCTGCTGTCATTGGTTGCCATTGGGCGAGGTTTGACCGTGGTCAGCGAGGCGATGACGGTGACGAACCACCCGGGAGTGGTCTTTCGACCGATCAAGGGCGAGCGCCTTCCATTTTCTGCAATCTGGTCGCCGAATAACGACAACCCCGCGTTCAGGCGTCTTCTGAGCATGGCGAGGACAAAAGCAGGGTCGGAAAGAAGCGCGGCTATCAGTGAGCATCTCTGTGGATTTGAGCCGCACGCCTCGCCTTCGCAAACCCGCGATCTGTCGCCATGAACCGCTCGAGCATCGGCGCGATCAGCCGGACAGGGTCGGCGACAGGCTGCCCCGTCTCTCGCCCCAGCACCTCTGCATAGGCGACAAGATCGCGATGAACAGACGCGGGCAATTCCACTGTCACCTTCACCGGCTTGTCATCGGGCAACGGCCCAAGCTTCAGTTTCGACATGATCACCCTCCTGCCGGTTCGAATACCAGATCGCGGGTGACGATGATCCTGACCGGGAACCCCGGGCGAATGGTCAGTGTCGGCGCGACCTGCAACTGACGCTGGACGATCTGCTGTCCGGCCTGGTTGATCGTGTCCACCGCGCCATCGCGGATCGCCTCGACCAGACGGTCTTCGTCATCGGTGGCGAGGTCCGCGCCGATCGCGAGCAGCGTGGACAGACCGGCCGCGCGCATGAGATCCCACCAGTGATAGTCCACGCCATCTTCGAGGCCGGCATAGCCGCTCGCATCCGCCCCCGGCAGACGTTCGAGAACGATGGACCCGCCTTCGGGAAGGATCAGGCGGTTCCAGGCCAACAGCAGGCGGCGTTGGCCGAACGTCACACCGTCATCGTATTGGCCGATGATGCGGGTTCCTTGTGGGATCAATAGCAGTGATCCGGTCGGGCTGTCATAGACATTCTCGGTGACCTGTGCGGTGATCTGCCCCGGAAGATCGGAACGAATGCCCGTGATGAGGGCGGCCGGGATCACCGCTCCCGCCTGAAGGATGTACGGCGAGGCTGGCGGCTGAATGCGATCGGATGCGACGGTCTGCCGGTCCACCGGACCGTTGAGGAAAGCCGTATGCCGGTTCCCCTCAGGTTGCTCGGAGCTACCCAGGCCCGGAAGACTCACGCCGGCCCCGGCCGTCGTTGCCCTGCCAGACGCCGTCTGGAAGAAGACACCGCTCAGACGCGCGGTTTCCTCCTCTGCCCTGCGCCGCTCCGCGTCCGGATCGACGGTCGGGCCCATAATCGGCGGAGGGCCTACGGGCACTCCCCGCTCCTGTGCATCGAGGATCGGCCGCCCGAGGTCGCCGGGCAGTGCCGGTCCCAGAACCGGTCCGGTATAGTCGGCTGGCAACCCTTCCAGGCCGTCCGCTGTCGGTCGGTTGTCGATGGAGTAGAGTTCTCCCCCTGGCGGTCCGGCCTCACGGGTCTGGAGCGCATAGATCAGCGCTCCGGCGATGCCGAACAGGACGACCGCTCCGACACCGGCCAGAACCTTGCGCGACAGCCTGGTCACGCGGGGCGGATCGGGACGCAGACGCATCGGAGTTGCAGGATCGGTGTCACTCATGACGCCCCTCCCCTTCGCGCATCCCCCGCCGTCCGCGCATCCGCCTCGCGCTCCTCCATGCGCACGATACGGACCGCTTGCTGGCGGTCTCCGGCCCCCAGCCGGAGCTCGGCGGCGCCGAAGAGGCGATCCACGATCAGCACGTTCCGGCGGATACGGCTGTTGACGATCTGCGGTTCGCCATCGGCGCCGAGCACGAAGAGCGGCGGCATTTCGCCCTGGGCGATGCCAGCAGGGAAGACGATATAGACGCGACGGCCATCGTCGAAGACAGAAACCGGGCGCCAGGGCGGGCTCTCACCCTGGATCTGCAATCCGTAACGATGATTGCGGGCCGAGGGCGCCGGAATGGTCGGCGCGGTTGCCACGGCCTGTTGCCCACCACGCGGCGCTGCCGGATAGGCCCAGGCGACCGAGGGCATGTAGAGCGCCTCGCGCGCACGCAACTCGATCGTATACACCCGCCTGTCAGTGCTGATCACCAGATTGGTCGAGATGTCGTCCCGCGTCGGTTTGACGAGGATGTGGACGCGGGCGGTTGATCCGGACCCGCTCTCCGTGTCGCCGATGATCCAGCGCGTGGTATCCCCTGCGGCGATCGGCCCCGCGCCGGTCAGACGCTCGCCCGGCTCGAGTGCAATATTGGTGATCTGACCCGGTGCGGCATAGACCTGATAGAGCGCGCCTTCCGACCAGGGATAGATCTGGATGGCGTTGTAATAGCCCTCGCGGCGCGGCTCGACCCGGGCGGCGGCATTGGCGTTTTCGATACGGCCGGTCGGTGTGCCCGCCGCCGCTCCGCCATGCGCCACTGTCCAGACCGGCGGCGTGTGCAGGGGCCGAGGACGTTCCTCGGCAGCCGAGGCGGGCGGAGTGGGCAGCGGCGGCACGGACTCGTCGTAGCTGAATTCCGGCACATGGTTGCTGGCGCACCCCGCCAGCACGGACGCGGACAGCAGCAGAGCCACCAACGCAGGCGCACCGACCATCGGAGACCTGCTCTCACAGAAACGCTGTTCAGTCATTGGCTCATCTCCCGCGACCAGGAGATCGCATTGACGTAGATACCGAGGGGATTGGCGCGCAGACGCTCGGCGCTGCGCGGGGTCTGGATCACGACGGTCAGGATCGCGGTCCAGCGCTCGGTCGTGGAAAGCTGACCGTTCTCGTAGTGACGCTCGGTCCAGGCGACACGGAACGATCCCGGCGAGGCCCGGATGACCGAGGACACCTCGACAGCGATCTGTTGACGACCGACGCGTGTGAACGGGTCGTTCGCGCGAGCGAAGTCGTTAAGTGCGGCCGCGCCACGGTCCGTGGTGAACTCATAGGCGCGCAGCCAGTTCTGCCGCACGATGATCGGGTCGGCGGGGATCGACCGGACCTGTTCGATGAAGCGACCGAGATGGAAGGCGATCTGCGGATCGGTCGGCTCGTAATCGGCGGAGGCCGGGGCGACGGTCTGCGCCTCGCCGAGCGCGTCGACCTGAACGACCCAGGGCACTACCGTGCCGCGTGCGGATTGCCAGACCAGGGCGCCAGCAAAACCCGCCGCGAGGATCAGGCTGCCGAAGGCCATGTAGCGCCAGTTGCGGGCCTGAACGCGGGCGGAGCCGATACGCTCATCCCAGACCTGCGCAGCCTTCTGGTAAGGCGTCTCTGGCTGAGGTGACTTGCCATAATGCGTGGCGGAGCGCTTGAAGAGGTTCATGAGCGATCCCTTTCGGAGAGATTGACAGAGGAGCCCGAGCCGTGGCTGTCGCCCGACCGGACGGCGTGGGCGGCAGCGCGGACGCCATGGCTCACGGCCTGGCTATGGCGCATGCGCTTCGCCCAGGCTGGCGGGCCATCGGAGGCGGACGGGCCGGAGCTGCCAGGCTCGGGCGCCGTGCCGCCGACCGTGCCCATCGAGGTGGTTCCGCCCGTCGCCGCAACACCGCCCTTGACGCCCTCGGCGTAGCTGGACTGGATGGCGCCAGCCGTTCGAGAGGACGCCTTCTTGAGCGGTGATGCCGAGGCGGCGGCTCCGGCGCGCGCTACACCAGCCATCCCGCCGGCGAGACCTCCTCCGCCCATCGAACCGAGCGTATAGGCGCTCGAGGCAGCGCCCGCCGCGGCCGCGCCGCCGCGTGCGATGGCGGCGCCTCCGGAGACTGCAGATCCGGCTCCGCGTGCAGCCAGCATGGTCGCCCCTCCGGCCCCGATCGCCGCGCCACCGACGGCAAGGCCGGTGCCTATGGCCGCCCCCGCGCTGAGTTGCGGCCCGCCAGACACCAATCCTGAGGCGATGCCGGGGCCGAAGATACCGAGGCCCAGCAGAGACAGGGCGGCCAGCACAATCGCCATGGCATCATCGATGGTCGGCGTCACGCCGCCGAAGCCGGCTGTGAACTGGCCGAAGAGCGTCGATCCGATGCCGATGATCACGGCCAGCACCAGAACCTTGATGCCGGAGGAAATCACGTTGCCCAGCACGCGCTCGGCCATGAAGGCGGTCTTGCCGAACAGGCCGAAGGGGATCAGCACGAAGCCCGCGAGGGTCGTGAGCTTGAACTCGATCAGGGTGACGAAGAGCTGCACCGCGAGGATGAAGAAGGCGAGGATCACCAGCGCCCAGGCGAAGAACAGGCAGAGAATCTGGACGAGGTTCTCAAAGACTGCGACCCAGCCCATCAGATCGGAGATGCTTTCGAGCAGCGGCCGTCCGGCCTCGAGCCCGGTCTGGGCGACGCGGCCGGGGCGCAGAAGATCTGCGCCGGAAAACCCGGTGCCCGAAGCCATCAGACCGAGGCCTGCGAAGCTCTCGAAGACGATGCGGGCGAGGTTGTTCCAGTTGGAGATGATATAGGCGAAGACCCCGACAAAGAGCGTCTTCTTCACCAGTCGGGCGATGATGTCGTCATCGGCGCCCCAGGCCCAGAACAAGGCCGCCAGCGTCACGTCGATGACGATCAGCGTCGTGGCGATGAAGGCCACCTCCCCCCCGAGCAGCCCAAACCCGCTGTCGATATAGCTGGTGAAGATGCCCAGAAAGTTGTCAATGACGCCGGTTCCGCCCATGGCTCACTGATCTCCCGGACGCTGCGGCGCTTCGGGTGCAGGCATCCGACCGAGGAACCGGTCGCGGTTCTCGGCCCATGCGGCGAGGCAGTCGGCATCGCTGGAAGCGGCCTCGCCAAGCTGCTGGCACCGGCGCAGCGTCGCGCGGAGAGGATCGGCAGACGGCTGGAGCGCGGGCGCGGTGCTGGCCGGCACGGGAGCTTCCTCGCGTGTCATCTCGATCACCGTGGCTGTGATCGCGATCGCCACGAACACGATGGCCGCGATCCGGGCCAGCACCTTCCCCTCCATCGTCGCCCCCTCCCGGCCTCAGTTGAACATCTGCGCGTTGCCGGGCTGGTAGCCCGCGCCCGGCGTCAGGAAGCGCTCGCGCTGGATGCGACCCTGTTCTGCAGCGGTGGCGCGCTCGGCCTCGGTCAGCGCGTTGGCGCGGCCGTTTGCCGAGATCACCGCGATCAGGTCCGAGAGCTGCTGCGATTGCAGCGCGAGGAGCTGGTTGCCCGCCTGCGTGGCCTGCAGAGCACCGACCGCGTTCTGGCTCTGCCCCACAAGCGCGGACATCTCGGCGCGGTTGGCGTCGATATTGCCGACGACACCGGCCTGCACGCGCATGGCATCCTGCAGTCCACCGACAGTGTTCTCCCAACGGGACCGGGCCTCGGCGATCAGTTGCTGGTCGGTCGCCGTCAGGGAAAGGTTGCCATAGTCCTGCTGGAACATCTGGTCGATGCTCTGCACATCGAAGGCGATGTTCTGCGCCTGGGCCAGGAGTTGTTGCGTGCGGCTGACGTTCTGCTGGATCTGCTGGAGCGCGGAGTACGGCAGGTTGGCGAGATTGCGCGCCTGGTTGATCAGCATCTGCGCTTCGTTCTGGAGCTGTGCGATCTGGTTGTTGATCTGCTCCAGAGCGCGCGCCGCGGTCAGGAGATTTTCCGCGTGGTTGGTCGGGTCGTAGACGATGAACGGACCGCCGCCGATGCCGAAGAGCGCATGTGCGGGCGGCGCTGCGAGGGGCGACATGGCGATGGGCATCGCCAGCGCGAGGGCGAGCAGCGACGTGCCTGCGGACCGAAACGTGATCTTGCGTGTCATGGTGTGACTTCCTCTTCTTCAAGGTCGATGTCGGCGTCCTCAACAACAGCGGAGGCCGGAGAGGCCCCCTCTGCGTCGATGGCGAGATTGGTGAGGTCGGGGATCAGGTCGGCGGCCCAATCGAGGCCATGCGCCTTCAGCCAGGCGGCGAGGAAGCCGTCTTGGCCGTGCCCGGCGCAGATCTCGGCGATCAGCGCCTGATCCGATTTGGACGATGCCGCGCAGAGGGCCAGTCCGACATCGCTGAGGCCCAGTTCGAACAGCCGGTTGCCGCGCCGCGACTGGCAGTAGTAGTCGCGCTTGGGCGTGGCCCGCGCGAGGATCTCGATCTGTCGGTCATTGAGGCCGAAGCGGCGATAGATGGCCGTGATCTGGGGCTCGATGGCCCGCTCGTTCGGCAGCAGGAGCCGCGTCGGGCAGCTTTCGATGATCGCCGGCGCGATGGTACTGCCATCGATGTCGCTGAGGCTCTGCGTCGCGAAGATCACCGAGGCGTTCTTCTTCCTCAGCGTCTTCAGCCACTCGCGGAGCTGCTCCGCGAAGGCATCGTCATCGAGTGCGAGCCAGCCCTCGTCGATGATGAGCAGCGTGGGGCGTCCATCGAGCCGATCACCGATCCGGTGGAACAGGTATGAGAGGACGGCGGGCGCCGCGCCGGTTCCCACCAGCCCCTCGATCTCGAAGGCCTGCACATCCGCCGATCCCAGCCGTTCGGTCTCGGCATCGAGCAGCCGGCCATAGGGTCCACCCACGCAATAGGCACGCAGCGCCTGCTTCAGATCGTTGGACTGCAGCAGGACCGCGAGGCCGGTGATGGTACGTTCCCCGACAGGGGCCGAGGCCAGCGAGGTCAGCGCCGTCCAGATATGTTCTTTCACATCCGGGGTAATCTGGATGTTCTCGCGCGTCAGGATGGCGACGATCCAGTCGGCCGCCCAAGCACGTTCCGACGTCTCGTGAATGCGTGCCAAGGGCTGTAGCATGACGGAGCTCTCGTCCGCTTCGGTCAGTTCTCCGCCGAGGTCATGCCAGTCGCCGCCCATGGCGAGCGAGGCGGCGCGGATCGAGCCGCCGAAGTCGAAGGCGAAGATCTGGCTGCGCGGATATCTCCGGAACTGCAGCGCCATCAGCGCCAGCAACACGGATTTGCCCGCGCCGGTCGGGCCGACGACGAGGGTGTGACCGACATCCCCGACATGAAGAGAAAACCGGAACGGGGTGGAGCCTTCGGTCCTGGCGTAGAGCAACGGAGCGTCGTTGAAATGTTCGTCCCGCGCCTCGCCCGCCCAGACCGCGGAGAGCGGGATCATATGGGCGAGATTCAATGTGCTGACTGGAGGCTGGCGGACATTGGCATAGGCATGTCCGGGCAAACTTCCGAGCCAGGCATCGACCGCATTGACCGTCTCGACCATGACGCTGAAATCGCGGGACTGGACGATCTTCTCGACCAGCCGCAGCTTCTCGTCGGCGCGGCGAACGTCCTCGTTCCAGACCGTGATCGTCGCAGTGACATAGGCCATGCCAGCCAGATCCGCGCCGAGTTCCTGCAGGGCCATGTCCGCGTCGGCGGCCTTGTTCGCGGCATCTGTATCGACCAGCGCGGATTGCTCGTTGGTCATCACCTCCTTGAGGATCGCGGCAATGCTCTTGCGTTTGGCAAACCACTGACGACGGATCCGGGTCAGCAGCTTGGTTGCATCCAGCTTGTCCATGAGGATGGCCCGGGTCGACCAGCGATAGGGAAAGGCCAGCCGGTTCAGCTCGTCGAGCAGGCCCGGGGTCGTGGCGCCGGGAAAGCCAGTGATCGTCAGCACCCGGAGGTGATGATTGCCCAGGCGCGGCTCCAGCCCGCCGGCCAGCGGCTGGTCGGGCAAGAGCGCGTCGAGATAGACCGGCACCTCGGGTACGCGCACGCGGTGCCGGTTGGTCGAAATCGTCGAATGCAGGTAGGTCAGCGTAGCGGCGTCATCGAGCCAGTGGCAGTCCGGCATGAAACCGTCGAGCAGCGCCAGCACACGATCCGTTCGGTCGATGAAGCCGCGCACCTGTTCCCAGGGGTTCACACCTGAGGTTTCGCGGCCCTCGTAGAGCCAGGATTCTGAGCGTGCCGCGTCCTCGGCAGGCGGAAGCCACACGAGGGTCAGGAAATAGCCGGAAACGAAGTGGCTCCCCTCCTCCTCGAATTCGGCCTTGCGCTCGGCATCGACCAGCGCGGAAGCCGCATCCGGAAAGATGCTCACCGGATAAGTCGCGGCCTCAGAGCGTTGTGCTTCCACGAAGATCGCCCACCCGGAACCGAGGCGACGGAAAGCGTTGTTCAGCCGTCCCGCCACCGCGACCAGTTCGGCCGCGACGGCGCTGTCGAGATCGGGCCCCCGAAACTTCGCCGTTCTCTGGAACGAGCCGTCCTTGTTGAGGACCACGCCCTCCCCGACCAGCGCCACCCAGGGCAGGTAGTCGGCGAGGCGCGAGGCGGTGCGGCGGTATTCTGCGAGGTTCATCATGGGGGTTCACACCGAGAGTTGACCGGGAATGCGCAGATGGCGGCGGGCGACCTCGACGAAGAGCGGATCGCGCCTGGCCGCCCAGACGGCAGCGATGTGGCCAACGGCCCAGATCAGGATCCCGACCAGCCAGAGCTGAAGTCCGAGGCCGACCGCGCCGGCGAGCGTGCCATTCAGGATGGCGACCGAGCGCGGGGCTCCGCCGAGGAGGATCGGCTCGGTCAGCGCGCGGTGAACCGGCACGCAGAACCCCGGGACCGTGTCGAGGGCCTCGAAACTTTGCCATTCGCTACCGATCATGGCGTTCCTCCCTCGAAACGCTCCCCCGGAGCCTTTCGTGTCCCTGCGGGCCAACGGTCGTCACCATCAAATCAGCGCTCCGCCACCAAAGCTGAAGAAGCTCAGGAAGAAGGACGAGGCCGCAAAGGCGATGGAAATCCCGAAGACGATCTGGATCAGCCGCCGGAAACCGCCGCCGGTATCGCCGAAGGCCAGCGTCAGACCGGTGACGATGATGATGATCACCGCCACGATCTTGGCGACCGGCCCCTCGACGGAGTCGAGGATGGATTGCAGAGGCGCTTCCCAGGGCATGGAAGACCCTGAGGCATGAGCGGCCGGGGCGATGAACAGGCTGACGTAAGTGGCGGCGACCGCAGTAGCGATGTGCTGGCGGATGCCCAGGGCGTGACGGATCATTCGGGATCTCCTGGTTCGTGAGGGATGGCGGTTTCTGAAATGGCAGGTGAAATCCGGTAGTCGCCCTCCGGCCCGAGGCCCTCGACGCAGGCGAGTTCGGCCAGACGACGCGCGGAACCGCGCCCGGCCAGGACGGCCACGAGGTCGATGGTCTCCGCGATCATGGCCCGCGGCACGGTGACGACGGCTTCCTGGATGAGCTGTTCGAGGCGGCGCAGCGCACCGATGCCGGAACCGGCATGGATTGTGCCGATGCCGCCCGGATGTCCGGTGCCCCAAGCCTTGAGCAGGTCCAGCGCCTCGGCGCCACGCACCTCACCGATCGGAATACGATCGGGGCGCAGACGCAGCGAGGACCGCACCAGATCCGACAGGCTGGCAACGCCGTCCTTGGTGCGCATCGCCACGAGGTTCGGCGCGGCGCATTGCAGTTCTCGGGTGTCCTCGATGATCACGACGCGATCTTGCGTCTTCGCTACCTCGGCGAGCAGCGCATTGGTTAGCGTGGTCTTGCCCGTGGACGTGCCGCCGGCGACGAGGATGTTGGCGCGGGTGGCGACCGCCAGGCGCAGCGCCTCGGCCTGCATCCCGGTCATGATTCCGGCGGTGGCGTAATCTTCGAGGGTGAAGACGGCGACGGCGGGTTTGCGGATGGCGAAAGCCGGAGCGGCGACCACGGGCGGAAGCAGCCCCTCGAAACGCTCGCCTGTTTCGGGAAGCTCCGCAGAGACGCGAGGGGAGAGGCCATGAACTTCGACGCCAACATGGTGGGCGACGAGGCGAACGATGCGCTCGCCGTCCGCTGCGCTCAGCGTCTTGCCGCTATCGGCCAGCCCCTCGGAAAGTCGGTCGACCCAGAGCCGCCCATCGGGGTTGAGCATCACCTCGACGGTCATGGGGTCTTCCAGAAACCCGGCGATCGCCGGCCCGAGCGCGGTGCGCAGCATCCGCGCGCCTCTCCGTATCACCTCTGGTCTCTGATCGGTCTTTGCCATGCCGGCCCCGTTCCTTTACAGGCGCCTCCAACAGGCCGCCCTGGATCGGGGTCGATTAAGAAAGCCGTAAAGGCCTACGGCTCAACAGGTTTCCGCGGGGCGTAGTAGCCTAGCGTGCAATGACAGGAAAACGGCGGAATGATCCCCAGTTTCACTCCGGGAGGAAGGCATCGTGGCAACCGTAATGAGAACATGGTGAATTCGGGCGGATTCCGGGAGTTCGCCGCAAGCGCGAGAAACTCGTAGGCCCGCCCCTAGAGCAGACGTTCAGCCATGAATTTGGGGGGACCCCTGGTTGATCAAGACGGTGCGTGGGAAGCGGAAGTTCGGTGGCCGCAAAGCAGCCATTTGTACATCCTTGCTCGCAAGGCCTCATCATGACGTTCTCAATGTGTGTTGTAAATTCGAATTGGACCTGAAACCTTCAGCCCCACTCAACTGGATGAGCAGGGATCAAGTCCCAATCAAACTCAAGACGATTTGTTCGATCGCTTTCGAATCAAGGCCTTGTTGCGGGCCGTCTTCTGTGACGATGAGACGACCATCAGGATTCTTGGTGGAATAGATCGTAAACCCGTTCGCTTCGTAGAGATCCTTTTTGCCCGCCCAACGCCTTCTATACTGCTCATCGGAGAGCATGCCGCAATGTTCCCAATACCAGCTATTGCCATTCGACTCGATCAGAAAATCCGCCCAGCGGCCTCTACCATTATCGAATGGAAGGCGTGGTTCGATCTGATATGAGAGTCGCCCCTCCTTCTCAAAACCGTACAGAATGTTCGCGATGGCAAGCTCGTTTTTCGAGCTCACCATCTCCCCACGCAAGGTTCGATGGATAAGTCTTTCCTCAAGAAAGGTTCTCTGTGAGTTGCTCAAACTTCGCGGCAGTTCGGGAGGAAGTTTGACGGCTTGTGGCCGGGTTGTGCGTAGAAGGTTCGTGAACCGCGCAGCAATGTCAGAATAGACATACTGCCTGAGCGACAAGAACGAGTCGAACGGCCCCTGATGCATTATCCAGATGCGTTTCTTTTGGCGCGTCAACGCCGTGTAGAGCATCTCACGCGATACGAGACGACTGTGGGCGGGCAATACAAGAATGACGCTACCAAACTCACTACCCTGCGCCTTATGGACTGTGATGGCATAGGCGAGTTCTAGGTAGGGGCTACCGTCTTCCAAGAAATCGGATCGCTTGAAGGAAAAATTCCTGTCCGCCCGCCCCGAGAATTCGATGTGCGTGAAGCTCGGCTGGCTCTTGCCGTACTTCGTTTGCCCCGTGACCATTCCGATTTCGCCGTTCGCGATGAATTCCTGATCGCCACTTCCTGCGGGATTATAGATGTAGGGCTTCCGCCGGTGATTGCGCACGCAGATTACCTTATCACCATAGACGATCTGTTCCGCGCCGCGGGGCTCGGTGAAACGCATCCAGTCCAGGTAGCGCGGAACCCGCGCCGAGCCGACAGCATCTTCCACTCTTTTATGTCGCAGCCGTTCCTTGATGCGGCGGTTGATGAACGTCGAACCGCCGGGCGTATTGCGGTTGACGCTGAGTATTTGCCAGTCTTCCGCTTTATCGGCGCATCCCTTGTGGAAGTTCAGATATCCCTTGCCGTTGCGCTCTGCGCCAAGGGACTCTTCAAGTTTGTCGACCAGATCATCCTGATTTGCGTCCAGCTCTTCGGCGATGACGCTCTCGATCAGCCCCGACAGATCGGCGACCGTATCCCATCGTCTGTATTTTACGGTAGCATCGTCCTCGCCCTGAAGCGCCTGCACGATGATTTCATCTTCGCCTGGTGGCAACTCCCGACCCGAGAAAATTGCTGCGAGCTGCACGTCTGAACGGGCCAGCGCCGGAGTTCGATCTTCGCTCACAGTGTCTACCTGCCGGCGTGGTGTCGTTAGCTCACCGACACCCTGGCTGTCATGCGAGCGCTTCAGATATTCGATAATATCAACGAACGGGCAGCCTGCGCCGATTGGGGGGAGTTGATAAGGGTCGCCGACTAGGATCAGGCGGCAGTTTTGCGGGATCGTCTCGATGATCGCAGCGAGCATGTCTTCGGTCAGCATTGACGATTCATCAATGATGCACGTTGTGGCTTCGACTTTCGGGGCTTCAGGATTGATGAAGTAGCGCCCAGTGTTTGGGTCGTAACGGTGCGGGAGAAGGAACTGCGCGACCGTCTGCACATTGCTCTGCTGCCCGGTTTCCGCCCCAAGCCGTACGCGCGCCTTACCAGTCGGTGCGAGCAACCGCACCCTGCTGCCCACGATATCCGTGTGGCCAAGTAGGAGTTGCAGCACGCTCGTTTTCCCCGTCCCGGCGGGGCCGATCAGGACACCGATCCCGCTCGCACCAAGGCGTGAGAGCGCTGCGGCCTTTTCATCCCGCGCGCGTTTCTCGTCAAGATCGGTTACGGGATAGGCCTTGAACTTGTCGTCAACCAGATTGCGCCAGTCGATATGCGTCGCGGCGTTCTTCGCCTTGAGCCGCTCGTTTACAGCCTTGCTGATGATTTTCCCGCTCGCGACGTACCTACCGAGCTGAAGGGTAAGATTACCGTCTTCGCCCTGCACATCGACCTTGGACGCAAAATCATCCCGACAAAGATCGACAATATCGGCATCGAGTGGCAACGGATGCACTGTTGCGAGCGCCGCAGCCGCCTCGCCGAGTTGCGAAATTGGCAGCAGCGTGTGGCCCTGAGCTGCGCTGTCTTCGAGAAGGCTGATTGATGCCGCGCGAAGTCTGAACTCATTATCGTATTCGGCGAGAGTATTGCTGCACGAAGCCGGAAGGGGATGAACCGTGGCGACCTCCTTACCGGGGTAGATGCCCCGGTCTACCGTTTCGAACGAAATCGCATCGGGGGCGGTGCGGTCATCCTCATAAAGAAGGAACGGATTCTTGAGTGTTTCCTCGGCGCCCAGTCGGAGAGCCCGAATGGCCTGGTCTCTGGTCAGTTCAAGGCGCGATAGAAGCCTGAGCCGATCCATTTCTGGATCCTTGTTCCGGAGCTTGGCCCACCGCTTCTTCATCATACGGGTTATGTCAGGAGCCCCAATGGGTGCATCGCGCTTGCCCATCATGATGGCGTCTATCACGGGCCACGGGTCCGCGTTCTCTTCGAGTTCGTCGGCGAGCGCCATCGCGAACAGGGTACCGTTAAAGCCATCGTGCAGCGCTGAAAGTACGACACCAAGCCCCGGGGCGGGACCTTGCATTGCCCATAGCCGCCCGAGCCGTTCATCGATCCAGCCGATATACCGATCCCACGGCCCGCTAAGGATTTCAGAGGTACGTTCGAGCGCGCCGCGCGCGGCAATCAGAGACGCCGCCGCCGCACCATGCCAGACATGTTCGCTCCCATAGGAGAATTGTGCCTTAGCATCATCGGGGACGAACGCCACGAATTCGGCAGCATCGCGATCCTGCCGCTTCTCTAGTTCGCTGAGCACTGCCTGATATGGCATCACGAAGCCGCCGGTAACGCCGCCGCCTTGTTTGGCAGGACGCAGCGAATGCTGGATGGGACGCTCCCAGACCATAGCCCGCAATGGCGAGTTATGGCCTTCCTTGTAGGGATATTCGGTCAAATCGTGCTTTTTGTTCAGTAGCGCCGCACCAAGCAGGACGCGTCGTTCATCATCGCACAGCGGCGTGCGCGTTGCATAAAAGAGCACGAGGCTTTCGCCTTCGATCAGTGGTGCCGCGAAGGCGTTCAGCAGCGCTTCCTGATTATCAAAGCCCTGAATCCAGCTTGTATCCTCCAGCCAGCCCGGTGCAGAGGGCTCTCTCTTCTTTTCAGCATCGAGCTCCAGACTCCCGGCTATTTCAAAGCCGCTGTCTTTCAGCATCCAGCGGTAGGGGATCGAAACCGCCCCCCAAGCCGGTACGCGGACTGTTTGTTTAAGGATATGGATGTGATCTCGGCTCCATTTCGAATAGGCCATCACACTGTCAAAGCTGTGCGCATTCGCACTCATAAAGCTCGCGCTTGAGCGCATACATGGTGGTCTTTGGTCCGGCGCCAAGTCATCGAACGCTTCGTCGTGCAGGTCTGCTTCTAGCAGATCGTTGCGATTCTCGGCGATCAGCTTCAGGGCCAGGCAAGAGCTATTCGCGATCGGGTCGTGGCAAACGTGACCATCCCAACCTCGGTCGTGCCAAGGAACACGGATGGACAAATTCCTAGTGATGCCCATGATTTCTGCCTCCGCCCTACTATCGCTACCCGTCGTAGACTGACAGTTCCGTTACACAAAACAGAAAATCAGTTCCCAGACCTCAAAATATTCTCCCGCTGTTTCAGACTGCGGACATCGCCTTGCCTAGCTAGCGTTGAAAACTGGCCGTCGGCCTGAGGAAAGGGCGAGCTTGTCGTTGAATGGCTGAAATAAGAGTGAGAGCCAGCGTTATGGCCGTATCCGGCAGGAGATCGCGCGGCTGAAGGCAATGGACCAGGCCCTGGCTGATGCGCCCGACGGACAGAACTCCCTGACAGACCCCGATGCGTGGGCCATGGCGACCAGCGCCCGGCACAGCGGCATGGTCGGCTACAACGTCCAGACTCCGGTCGATACCGAGACGCATCGGGTCGTGGCGCATGACGTGACCAATCAGGGCTTTGATCGCGACCATCTGAGCCCGATGGCGGTCGCGGCCAGAGAGGCCCTTCTGCCACGCTACAGAGATATAGAAAATGTCGGCAGCCCTGAAGTACGTTTGGTTCGAGCTGCACCGCAAGGGCCTTAGGCTGGAAGATTTCTTGTCCAGCTAGGGCGTGTTGACGTTCACCTGAGTTGAAGGATGGTTGCAGCAAGTGAGATGAAGGCGGCGAAGCTCTGATCTGTTTTGCATGACCGCAGCGCAATGCCCCTGTTTTCCTTGAGCTTTCCAAAGTAATTCTCGATCAGATGCCGCCATTTGTATGTTTCCTTGTCGAAGGTCGCGGGGAAACGCCGGTTCGATTTCGGAGGGATGACCGGGGTTATGTCCTGCTTATCGAGAGCAGAGCGCAGCCAGTCGGCATCGAAAGCGCGGTCGGCAAGCAGGTGGTCGGCACAGAGCCGCTCGATCAAATCCGGCACGGCGCGCAGGTCATGCGCTTGTCCGGGCATCAGCCTGAAGTCGACGAGGTTGCCCAAACTGTCGGTCAGCGCCAATATTTTGGTGGTGATACCGCCGCGCGAGCGCCCTATGGCCTGGCTGAGAGTCCCCCTTTAGCGCCCTGGCCCGAGCGGTGGACCTTGACGATAGAGCCATCGATCATCGCGTACTCGAGATCGGGGCTCGACGATAACACTCTGAACATGTTGTAAAATACATCGGCTTTGACCCACCGCCGGAAGCGTTTGAAGACTGAGTTCCAATGCCCGAACTCGGCAGGCAATTCACGCCACTGCGCGCCTGTCCGCACAATCCACAACACCGCTTCCATAAACAACCGCGGATCGCCTCCAGTCTGGCCGGGGTCGGTTTGCTTGCCAAGGCAGAAGGGTTCGATGATCGCCCAATGGGCGTCGGTCAGGGCACGTCGGGTCAAGGCTGCTCTCCTCTGTTTGCAACCTTGAATCAGAACTCACACCGAATGGGAATCCTGAACGTCAACAGACCCTAATTGAACGGCAGTCGCCTTTCGCATTCTATTGTCACAGAAGGAGACAAATACGCATGCTGCAACCAGTTCTAAACCAGCACGATCCTGGCGGGCGACGAATGATCCGCCTTCCCGACGGGGTGGTGAGTGACGCGGAGTTTTCAGAGGACCAAAGGTTTCGGCAGAAGTTGATGAGGGATTGGACCCCCGAAGGCCGGGAGAGTCGGACGATCCTATGGATCGGCATGAACCCTTCCACGGCGAACATCAACTTCAACGACCCTTCCTGCCACCGAGAATTCTTGTTTTCGCGGCAGTGGGGATACACGCGTTACCTCAAGGGCAACATACTCGACTACCGCGCCACTCGTCCACGAGACATCCCCCGCGACCTTGGGGCCGCGAGAACCCCGCGTAACCTCGAAGCGATAATGGAGATGGCGGACGATGCTGAATGCGTGGTCATTGCTCACGGCAATATGCTGAAACGGCATCAGCCCGCCATTGACGACGTTCTGCGTGTGGTCGCGCAGAACAGGGTTCCGATGTTCTGCCTGGGGCAGACAGGTAAAGGTTTCCCAAGACACGTCCTAACCGTGCCTGCAGACGTTCAGCTACAGCGATTGGCTATGCTCGAACCGTGACGTTAGCGGTGTCCGTTATGTCTGCGCTGCGGACCTCAGGAAAAGAGATGTCGCGGCACGTTTCCACGAAGGACCGGTTCGCAGAAGCTGCGACGCAGCGATGGTGCGCTTGGCGAATGTCCTCTGTGGGTGGCTCCTGCATTGCAAGAGTTTTCTGGCGGTTTCTGCGGTCGTTTTCGTCAGTACCGTCGTCTGTCCGGCCTGTTTGTGCGGTGGTGTTCCGCTGGCCCTGATGAATTCCGCGAGCGAGGTTCCTATCGGCTTATCGACCTTAGAAGAGGGCCGCTGACATTCCCGGAGTGTCCTTGCTCTTGGTTGACTTACTTCCGCATCATCACTTCAACGTCTTGCATCTCGTGAGCAGCTGGCGCGATCAGAACGCGGGCTGCCGGTATTCCTGTTTCTTCGTGAGCATCGCCCAGATGATCCTGGCTGCCTTATTGGCCATTGCAGTCGTCGCCAGCCGGAACGGTTTGTCCGCGATGATCTTCGCGGTCCAGAGATCGACTTTCTCGGGCGAACGCTTCGCCATGACTGCCCGCGAAGTCATGCTCACGACCAACAGCTTCCGGATGTAGCGATCGCCTTTCTTGGTGATCTTGCCCAATCGTTCCTTGCCGCCGCTGGATTTGTTGAGCGGGGCGAGCCCCAACCAGGCGGCCAGGTCACGCCCTGTCCGGAACTGTTTTGCATCGCCGATCGTAGCGACAATCGCAGAGGCGGTGATTGGCCCGATCCCTGGCATGCGCATCAGCCTGCGCGCATCTGCGCTCAGCATTGCGTGTTGTTCGATCATCTTGGAATAGCCTTCGATGCGCTCGTTCAAGCCGATGAACTGATAGCATTGGATGCCGAGCATACCGTTGGCGATCTCAGGCATGTCCGGGTGGTCGCCATTCAGGTGATGCTTTGCGAAAGCCGTCACCGCTTCAATCCCAATCGGCAAGATGTGCCCAAACTCGCGCAGCAGGCTGCGGATCATGTTGACCATCTGCGTGCGCTGCCGAACCGCCAGGTCCCGCGTGCGATGGATCGAGAGAATGGCTTGCTGCTCCTCCGTCTTGATCTCGACAAAACGCATGGTCGGGCGTCGAACTGCTTCGCAGATCGCTTCCGCATCAACGGCATCGTTCTTCCCGCGCTTCACATACGGCTTCACATAGCCAGCAGGCATCAGCTTCACATCGTGGCCAAGCTTGCGCAGCTGGCGTCCCCAATGATGCGATGATCCGCAAGCTTCCATCCCGACGACACACGGCGGAAGCGTCTCAAAAAAAGCGAGCAGCTTCGCGCGTTTGATCGCTTTGTTGAAGATGACGCGGCCGTTCTCCGAAATGCCGTGAACCTGAAAAAATCCTTGGCCAGATCAAGGCCTACGGTCTTTACTGTCATTGGGTGGCTCCTTTCCTAGCAGTCATTCACAACTGCACTTTGGCACATTCGATGCCGGTGGAGCAGGAGCCACCCACCTCATCCGGTTTGGGCCGATCAACCCGGACACGGTGATCACGGCTACAGTTCCGACGTCTGCGGCTGAGACAAGTGACACCCTTTCAGCCACCTGCGCCCCCTTCCACATCCTCCGATACCTCCTGCCGCAGCTTCGGCCCTTGCGCGAGGCGCCGACCGAGAGCCGAGATAAATGCCTCATAGCGCTCCCCAGCCTTTGCCCGCGCCGCCTTGGCCGCGGGTTCCGGCAGAGCCGGTGTTGTTGCAAGCCAGAAGCGGATGAACACGGCCAGGCTTTCAACAGAAATCCCGACATCGCGTTCCAGCCGGGTGATCCGCCTGTCGATCTGATCCAGGCGCCTGGCCAGAACCGCTTCGCGTCGCTCTGCGTCATCCGGAGAGAGGAAGGATGCGATCGCGGCCTCGGCCACCATCGACTGGGATCGATCACGCCGGGCGGCGAAGTCTGCAAGCATCTGCATGACCTCGGGATCGAGGTAGACCGAGATCTTCGTCTTCTTGCGGCTGGTGGTCATGATCAAAGCTCCATCCCGTCGTCGGGATTGAGGGAGACCTGCCGCGCAACACCGCGCATCTGCTGCGCGATGCGCCGATTGCGGATGGCGCCATCTTCCTCATCCTCGGGTGGATCGAATTCAAACTCGTTCTCAATGGGGGCATGCCAGTCGACGGGCTGAGGTTGCGCCAGCTCCGGCTGAAGACGGCGCTCCGACGCTGTCGGATCATCATCCGCCGGTCCCGTCTCGGAGACTGGCTCCAACTCGTCGTCCTGCTTTGGGACTGCAAGACTGCTCCAGTCATCCTCCTCAGGGATGCCCACATCCACCAAGTCGGGTGGCGGCAAGACCCGCTCAGTGAACCGCGCATCTTCGTAATACCGTGCTTTCGTCGCCCGGATCGGTGGTGTGCCGGCCACCATGACGATCTCGTCGGATGGCGGCAGCTGCATAATTTCTCCGGGGGTGAGCAACGCCCGCGCAGTTTCCGACCGGGACACCATGAGATGGCTGAGCCAAGGCGCCAGACGATGCCCGGCATAGTTCTTCATCGCCTTCATCTCGGTGGCGGTACCGAGGGCGTCGGACACCCGCTTGGCCGTACGCTCATCATTGGTCGCAAAGCTCACCCGGACGTGGCAATTGTCGAGGATCGAGTTGTTCGGGCCGTAGGCCTTCTCGATCTGATTCAGCGACTGGGCGATGAGGAAGCTCTTCAGCCCGTAGCCCGCCATGAAGGCCAGCGCGCTCTCGAAGAAATCCAGCCGGCCAAGCGCCGGGAACTCGTCGAGCATCAGAAGCAGCCGATGACGGTCATCCTTGCCTTGCAGATCCTCGGTCAGGCGTCGGCCAACCTGGTTGAGGATCAGACGGATGAGCGGCTTGGTGCGATTGATGTCAGATGGCGGCACCACGAGATACAGCGTGACGGGGCGCGGTCCCCCGACAATGTCACCGATCCGCCAGTCGCAGCGGCGCGTGACCTGGGCGACGACAGGGTCGCGATAGAGGCCAAGGAAAGACATTGCCGTCGAAAGCACACCGGAGCGTTCATTCTCGGACTTGTTGAGCAATTCACGGGCGGCACTGGCGACCACGGGATGCGGCCCCGCCTCTTCCAGGTGCGGCGTCCGCATCATCGCGCGGAGCGTGGACTCCACGGGACGCCGCGGGTCGGACAGGAAGTTGGCGACGCCGGCCAGCGTCTTGTCCTTCTCGGCATAAAGGACATGCAGGATCGCCCCGACGAGCAGGCTGTGGCTGGTCTTCTCCCAGTGGTTTCGGCGCTCCAGGCTCCCCTCGGGGTCGACGAGGATGTCGGCGATGTTCTGGACATCGCGAACCTCCCACTCCCCACGGCGTACTTCCAGCAGGGGGTTGTAGGCCGAGGAGTTCGGGTTGGTCGGATCGAAGAGCAGGACCCGACCGTGCCGGGCGCGGAACCCGGCGGTCAGCTGCCAGTTCTCTCCCTTAATGTCATGAACGATGGCGGAGCCGGGCCAGGTGAGAAGCGACGGCACGACGAGCCCTACCCCCTTGCCGGATCGCGTCGGCGCAAAGCAGAGCACATGCTCCGGCCCATCGTGGCGCAGATATTCCCGTTCATAGCGACCGAGAACCACCCCATCCGGGTCAAACAAACCGGCCGCCTTCACCTCGCCCTTCTCGGCCCATCGGGCAGAACCATAGGTCGCGACGTTGCGGGCCTCGCGGGCGCGCCAGACCGACATGGCGATGGCTACGCCGATGGAGATGAAGCCCCCCGAGGCGGCGATGATCCCGCCCGTCGCGAAGACCGGCGGCGCGTAGGCCTCGTAGAAATACCACCACCAGAAGATGGCCGGTGGATAGTAGACGGGCGTCCCGAACAGCACGAACCAGGGCGAGCCCAGCTGTGCCTGATAGCCAAGGCTCGCGGCCACGTATTGCGTCGCGCCCCAACTGGTGGCCAGAATGATGAGGAAGACGATAGAGATCTGTCCCCAGAGGATCTTGGTCGCGGACATGACTGTCGCTCCTTTCCGGTGTGTTGATCAGAGGCCGAGGCCGCGCTTGCGGCCGAAGTCCCAATCGACCCCGCCGTCCCCGCGCGCGACGCCGGTGACATCCCGGCCGAGATGCTTTTCGAGGGAGGGCGACCAGGGCACCAGCTGGAAGCCGAGCGCGCCGTCAGTTCCATAGCCCTCGATCATCGCAAAGCGCCCCGAAGCCAGCGCGAGACGCTGGCGATAGATACCGCTCACGTAGTCACCCGCTTCCGCCTTGTTGAATGGTAGCCCGGTTTCCCCCGAGAGCTGCGCGCCAACCGCCTGCAGCTCCCGGTCGCGCAAGGTTCCGAGCAGGCGCCGGGCAAAGACCACCCTGCCGCCCCGCCGCTCGCCTAGCCCTTCCGTGACCAGGTGCTCGGCCCGGGCTTCCAGGGCCTCCCGGACTTCGGCACCGAAGCCCTGGTCCGACAAGGCGAGCGGGTCGCGCGCGATTGCCTGCCGGTCGAGCCAGGTGGCCCCGGACGCGGTCACCTGCGCAGCGAGGTCCAGGTCGGACCGGACCGCCAGCGCGACACGACGCTGGCCGCGCGCATCGTCATAGGTGCGGAGTTCCACGATAGAGCCTGGGGCGCTGTCGCCGGCGGCGTCGAGATGGGGCAGACGGATATGGTGGCTCCGGCCATCGACACCATCGACGACGGCATAGGCTGTCCCCTTCAGTTCGTCATCACGGCCCCGCTGGACCAGACGACCGATGACGGGAACATCGAGGCTCTCTGCGGCAAGGACGTAACTCGAGGACCCGCGCTCGATCCCGCGTTCCGTCAGCGCCCGATGCATCCGCTTGATGATGTCGCCACGCTCCCCCATCTCGCGCAGGACCGCCTCTGCATCATCCCTGATGTGCCATTGCGACTGTCCGATCTGGTCGGCGACGCCGAGGATTTCCAGCTTTCGCAACCGCCCGACCTTCAGCGCGTGAAACGCATCCGGCTGCCGATCCGCATCCGGCGCCATGTCGAGGATGCGCGAACGCCCCGCATCCCGCAGCAACTGACGGTCGAGCTGCGTCCAGCGCTCGGCCTCGATCTGACGTTCAAGCGTCTGGCGGATCTCGAGATCGCTGCGTGGACCCAGTTCCTGGGTGATGAGATTCCGTGCCCTATCGCGCATCCCCTCCTTGATGTAGTCCCGCGAGATCACGAGATCCTGGCCGTCGTTGCGCACACCCCGAACGATCAGGTGAACGTGCGGATGCGCGGTGTTCCAGTGATCGACACCGACCCAGTCAAGTGAAGTGCCGAGATCCTGCTCCATCCGCCCGACGAGATCGCGGGTGAAGGTTTGCAGGTCGGACATTTCCGGCGCGTCGTCGGGCGAGACGATGAAACGGAAATGATGACGGTCATCGCGACACAGCTCGGCAAAGGTCCGGCCATCGGGATCCTCCGTTCCCGATCCGAAGAGCCTGGCCTTCTCCCCGTCCCGGGTCACGCCGTCCCGGCGCAGGTAATCGAGGTGGGCTCCGAGAGGCGCGGATTTCCCGCTGTGCCGCACCACACGCGCCTTGACCACCGCGCCGCGCGTGCGGGCGGTGATGAGGCGGTTGGCCTGAATGCTGGCACGCTGACCACGCCCGAAGCGGGACCGATTGCCCGGGGTGACACGCCCTGCCCGCGAGACGCCACCACCGGCCTTCTTCGCGGCAGCCAGGGCCTGTGCGACAAAGGGTCGACCCTGCTGCGCCCGGGTGGAGCGGATACGCCCCGGGCGGATGCGGAACTCGCGATCATCGGGCATGGGAAATCCCCGCACAGTGCGAAACAACGCGAAAGATCAGAGTGTTAGGCACATTTCGCACGCTGCGCGCACGCGCCACACGGTGCGGAACGCAGCAAAAACATGAACAAAAACAACCGCCCAACCGCCGCGCACCGTGCGCCCTTTTATCCTGCCATCCTTCGGTCGTGGTGCCCGCCATCACCGCCCGCCCCCACAAAAGCACGCCAGAGTACGATGGAGCGCGAAGTGCGATCTCCCGAGTCATGGCTGGACCTCACCAGTCTCCCGCTGGACAAAGAGGCCCTCAGGCTGCGGGGTGATGCCCGCCTGCGGCACCGCCGGGACGGGTGAAGGAGCGGCGCCGACCGTCGGGTGAGGCGACACAGGATCGGTTGCAAGCGTGCCGTCGTCGCGGCTGATGAAGATCGCCGCCTCACGCCAATCGCGTGGTCGTGCTGCAGTGATACCGGTGCCCGATGGCCGCTCGCCAAGCAGAACGGGTGCAAGCGCAGCGACATAGGCACGTGTCTCGGGAGGCAGCGGACGATCCGCCAGTCGGTATTCTTCGTAACGAGCAGGACCGGCATTATAGGACGCCAGCATCGCCGCGACATTGCCATAGCGGTCCCACATCTCGCGCAGATAGGCCGTGCCCGCGAGGATGTTGTCACGCGGATCGTAAGGGTCTCGGCCAAGACCATGACGGATGCGCAGCCCCGCCCAGGTGTCGGGCATGACCTGCATCAGCCCCATCGCGCCAGCGGAAGAAACCGCACGCAGATCGCCCGCGCTCTCTGTTCGCATCACGGCCATGATCCATGTCGTCGGTATGCCGAAGCGCTGCGACGCCTCGGCAATTTGGACGGCGTAGGGATGCGCGGCAATTACGTGTTCGGGCACATCGGTTTGCGCCAAGAGCGGCTGCGTGGCGGTGACCGGGATGAGGAGGCCGGAAAGAAGAAGGAGGAGAATGCGGCGGCATATGCCACCTCTCTCCGAAGCGGGAGCGGTGCAGGACGCGATCATCGTCAGTCCTGCTCGTCGCGTTTCTTCGGGCGGGTCCAGTGCAACCCCCAGTCCCTGCCCTCCTCATCCGACTGGAACAGGCGGGCGCGGATCGGATGCCGGAAAACCGGGTCATCGAGCAGGACCGAAACGAACGCCCCGGCGGTTTCGCCGGTGTGTTTCCAGCCCGCGCCAACCTCCGGGCCCTCATCGTCACCGAGATGGATGCGATAGGCGGGAGCTTTCTCGGAATCGACATTGTCTGTGGGAACGAAGGTCAGTTCCAGGTCGAGAGAGAGCGTACGCAGCTGTCCGGAATAGCCGGACGGGGTGCGGGTGAATTGACCGATCTGTGGCATTGAAGGTTCCTTCATAATACGGTGGTTAGGATGCGGGCCGCTCGCACGTCCCGCCATGGACGCGCCGTCACCGATCCGGCGCGCACCAGACGAGGCGGCCATCGCCGCCCTCATCGGTGAACAGTGGACTGGCCCGGCCGATCACTGCCGAGGTGGGGAACGGGCCGAAGTAGCGGCCGTCGAAACTGTCAGCGACCGCCGGGTTCATCAGGAAGACCTCGCCCTCCGCGATGGAACGACAGCCCTGCCAGACGGGAAGATCGCGGCCCTGGCTGTCGCGCTCTCGCGCCTCCCCCAGGTGTCTGCCATCGACGGTGATCGCAGCACCGTCACGGCAGACCCGTTGTCCCGGCAGCCCGATGACGTGCTTCAGGATCGGCACATCGCGACCGACATAGCCGCGCGCGACCATGAAACCCGCAAGGGGTTCGGGCGGCATAACGGCGACCAGATCTGGCACCTCGAGCCGATCCGTTGGTGCGATGGTGTAGAAACCGATCGGCACGCTGGCCGAGGCGTTCCAGACCAGCCGTGGCGCAGTCGGAATGCTGCCGGCGATGACGGCGGCGAGCGCGGCAACCGTCGCCACGATGTAGCGGACGTGGGTCATTTTCCGATCTCCCGACGCCGGAGCCATGCGGCATGGCGTTCCGCCGTATAGAGTCGCGGCGCTTCGCCCGCCTTCATCCAGTGGGCGACATGGCGCCAGTGATCGGGATCGACGTCGGCGGCATCGATGCCAAGACTCTCGATTGCATCGATATGGCGCAGGACCTCTTCGACCTTGGGCCAGCCTTCGATTTTCAACAAAATCTCGCCACCGGGACGCACAAAGGGCAGCGTCTGGTAGGAGTTGCCAGCCGCGATCGCGCGAACAATGTCGATGCGCGAGACAACGGTACCGTAGTCATTCGCCGCCCAGCGGACGAAGCCAAACACGGTGCCGGGACGGAAGAAGACGATGCGGCGGCTGCGGTCGAGGATCTGCTCCCCTGCCCCGTTGCCGAACCGGATCCAGAACTCGGTCTGCTTCTCCAGCCAGATCAATTCGACGCGGGTCATACGGTCGAAGCCGAGCGACGAAGCCTCAATCGCGGATGATTTGCCGGGTCTCAGAATGACACTCATCACCGGCCTCCCGGAGGATTGAGTGGAAGGCGTGCCAAGGCTGGGCGACGGACCGTGTCGGAGGCGGGGCTGTCCGGGAGCGATCCGGCAGCGCCAGGCGTGCTCGATGCGTCCGGTTTCTCAGCCTTTCGAAGCCTCCCGGCTGCGCTGCGGATGATGTCTTCCACACCACTAGCGCGCTCTTCAAAGTTAGAGTCTTCGTTAGATTCTAAGTTAAGGGAGCGATTTCCACTTTTACTTCTGTGCGTTACACCCTGTTTGGGTTCCTGATAGCACGAGACCCCGGTTCCTGATGGCACGATAGTCAGGGTTCCCGATAGCACGAGCCCATTCACAGGTTTTCCACAGCCCGGAGCGGGCTCGAAAGCCAGCAGTTTGCGGCCACCAACCTCTGTCTCGAGAAAGAGCGTATAGCCTGGCAGCGGCTGCCGCCGGATGATGTCGCGAAGCTCGAAGGCGAAGCGCTTGAAGGGGGACAGCGCCCCGGACTTCTGGTGAAGATGATGGAAATCGAAACGCCAGCCGTCCCGTTGCCTGCCACCATGCTTGCGCACCAGGCGATAGAGCCATCGGTCGAGCCCGCCAGTCAGGTCGAAATACGCCCGATCAATGGTGAGGACGAGTGCATTGTCGAGCACGGCCCGGTAGAACCAGTCGGGCACGATCAGCTCGATGCCGTCCGGGCGCCCCTCCCTGTCGCTGCGCTCCTGCCATTCGTTGATCCAGGAGAAGCGATGGCGACGTCCTTCCGCCGGTTGCCGGATCGAGGTGGAGATCGTCGTCGACTGCAGACGATCCAGCGCCGCCTTCAGGCGCTGGTAATCCCGCGCACTGGTTCCGCGACCAACATAGGTGAGGATCTCATATGGGGTGGCGGCCATCAGCCGGGAGGTGCGTAGCCCCGCGTCACGCGCCTCGACGATCTGGCTCGCCGCCCAGATCAGGATGTCGGCATCCCAGATTGTGGCCATACCGTGATCGGGAACCGCCTCGACCCGGATGCTGACGCTACCAGCGGCAAAGTCGATCGGTGCGACCCGTTTGGATTTGGCGAGGGAGAAGAAGGGATAGGCCATGAGGTCCTGCGCATCTCTGGGGGCGAAGTCACCGGGCAGCGCGCGGAACAGATCGAGCTGTCCGCGCTCGGAACGGGGTTTGCGTCCATCGGTCATGACATTGCCGCAGCGTCAGCGCACGAAGCGGCCGGGCTGCGGGAGGTTGGCAAGCGTATGGCGCTTCGCTGGCAGCACTTGCCCGCGCGGGTCGGATGTCGAGGTGACGGCGCCGCGTCCGACCCAGGCCTGCAGGTCCTCGATCGCATAGACCACGCGTCCGCCCAGCTTGTGGTAGGCGGGACCGGTGCCATAGGTCCGGTGCTTCTCCAGCGTCCGAGCCGACAGGCTGAGGAAATGCGCGGCTTCCTTGGTGCGCAGATAGCGCGGGGGAAGTTCGGTTGAGATGGCGGACATCGGGCGTCTCCCTGCTGTGTGTGACCAGTGCCGCGAAACAGCGGCGGATGACGGTCATGATGGCGAAGCGCGTCTGGTCAGATGCAGTGGGGAGTTGGCAGGGGTAAATTCGCACACCGCGGCGCGGGATCGCCGACCTAGAGGCGGCGCTGGTGACGCAGGAGCTTGCGATAGCCGCCGGCGATCAGGTCACGCCCCTCACGAAGGAGACTGGAGACGGCAAAACGGGCTGAGGAGACCTGCCATTCATCGCGGTCCAGGCGACCGGTACGGAACAGCACATCGGCGATCTGCATCTGGGTCGCGCCGTCGAAGGCGGCGTCGGAGGCTTGAAGGACACGCCGCAGGCGCGCTTTCTGCTGCGCGGTCAGGCGGGTGTCGCGCGGGATTGAACGACGTCGATGCTGGTCCGCCAGAAGCCGCTGGATCGCTTCGATGCGATCAAGGCCCTCGGGGCCGAGAGGAACAGTGGCAACAAGCCGTCCACAGTGCTTCAGAGGAGCAACGAGATGCAGGTATGTTCCGTCCGGCAACCTGTGCCGCAGGTGCTTACCAATGGGGGATGCCCTGCCCTTCGGGGCGACTATCTCACCGCCGGGAGTATCAGTCTCTCCGGCGAGTGCCCCGGGGGCAACCGCGAGGATCACGGCGCTGGTATCGATTTCGGGGCGCCAGAATATCTCTGCGACAGTCGCGCTCAGACCGGGGCGAACCGGGAAAGCACAGACCCCATCGACGGCCGACCTGATCCCTCAGGTCAGCCCTGTCAGGTGGTCCCCCTGCAAGCTCTGCATAGTCATGTTGATATTCGGGATTGCGACGCAGGCATTCCCAGCCGAGTTCCGGCGCGGCCAGATCATCGAGATAGTCATAGGCCGCCTGGTTACGCCAGTTCGAGCGGTCGGGTTGCATGGCATCGCTTCTCCCTTAGGTTGATCTCAAGAAAGGATTCCGAGAGATCAATCACTTGGGAAGTCCGCCGCAAGGCATCAGGTGATGCGTGGGACGCATCACCTTCTCAGTTGGTTCGCCCCGCCGCCAATTGCCGGTAGCCCTCGGAACTCAGCCAGCGCGCGCGTTCAAGGTGGGTATCGTGGACCAGGCGCGCCCGCTCCGGCTCTTTCTGCGTATCGAGCCCCAGGATGATCTGCGCGGCCTCCTGCCAGCTCGCGCCCTCGCCGGCAGCATCGAGCAGACGCATATACTGCGTCATGTGACGACGGTCATAATCCGTCACCACGGCTCCTTGCGGCGGTACATCCTGCAATTCGCCTCTTCTCACGCGCAACCCCACTGCGGTTTGCGAGCATTTCTAACACAGCGGCTCGACCTTCTTGTAAGCATGGTGACGGCGGGCATCCCTTTTCGGGGAGATGCGCCGCAAAACTCAGCCCTTCGGGACGGCCTTCGCCTGAACATGCATCACTCCAATCCCCTGGTCGGAGTTCAGGAGAAGAATGCCATTCGCTTCGAAAGCCCGTCGAACCTGATCGCGCGTGGTCTCATAGACCTCGAGTCCGCTTTCGGATTCGAGACGCTTGAGCGCGGTCAAAGATACCCGGGCCTCATCCGCAAGCTGCTCCTGCGTCCAGCCAAGAAGCGCCCGCGCGGCCCGTGATTGTCGGGCGGTGATCATGCAGATCACCTCCCATCCGGCCCGGCGCGCACGCCAGAACTACGACCATTATAGTCGTATTTTGGAAATTCACCACCAAAATTCTGACGTGTTTACATCGCGTTTCCGCTTTGGCGTCGGAAATTTCGGGAACTGATTCGGTTGCCCGGTTTGGCGGTCGGCCCCGGCCTTTGGACCGGGGCCTCGCGACGGCGTTATTCGCTGCGGCGACCGTTGGGGCGGGACCAGATCAGAGCGTAGCTCTCGCCGCCCTCGTCGTCGAAGAGGTTGGCGTAGATCGGGGCGGTGAAGCTCGGATCGTCGAGCTTGAGGCCCAGATAGTCGCGGCCCTCGCCCGAGCGCTTGGACCAGGCGGCGCCGATCTCGGCGCGGCCGACCAGAACCAGGTGGCTGGGGGCGTTCTCGCCGGTGGCCCGGGTGTCGGGAACGATGCGCACGCCCTTGGCCTGGACGCTGAGGGTGACGATTTCGCCGGTGAATTCGTTGCCGGTCTTCTTGAAGGTGCCGATGGTTGCCATTCTAAGTCTCCGTTTTCCGTTTCCGGGTCCGCACCATTGCGGCCCGATGGCGATCGACAGGCCGGAGACGACAGGCGGTGCACCCCCGCTTTGCCGGGGGCTGGACAGCACAGGCAGAACTTTCTTGTTCCGCGCGGAATGACGGCTCCGCCGGCAGGGGAAGAAAGTTATGGCGGCGCTGTTGCGCCAAGCCGGTCGAGGCACAGCCGGTCTTCGGCCAGATCAGTCCATTGAAAGGGCCGTATGGAGCGGAGATGGGACGGGCAAGGAACGGAGACGATGGCGACCGCGCATGCCCGTCAGCCTGACCGGCCTTTCCACCGGCGGATTGGCTCACCCGCGACAGGCCATACGCATCACTTTCCAAGACGCCCCGCCCGGCGTGCCCCCCCCGATCACAGGGGCGGTTTACCGCTCGAACGGTCCGCCCCCCACCGCGCGGCCACGAGCCGCGACGTCGGCCTCATGCCGATCCGCACATAGCCCCATACGGGTACCCTGATGATCGGGATGGCATTCCAGCGCCGCTCCGGTCCCGCCTCATCGGATCGTCAGCAGTGTCAGGCGCCTATGGGAGACCTACCCGAAGGCTCGGCGGCTGAACCGGCAATGCGGAGAAAGGCGGAAATGCCGACGGCTGCAGCGCCGATGACCGAGAAGATCATCTGCCATGTCTCCGAGGGCATCATGGCCCTGGCGTTCCCGAGGGTGGCGTGGAAGCCAGCGAGCACCGCGGGCACCACGAAGATCAGCGCAATGATAAAGCGTGCCCAAAGCGGGCGGACAAGCATGATCAGCGCCTGACCGATGGCCAGCGTCAACCCTGCAGCGAAGCCGCCCACGAGGATTGCACCGAACCAGCCTGCGCCGGTGCCATAGTCCCAGATGCCGGCATGAAGTCCGACGAGGAACGGCAAGGCGAAGACGGCGAGGTTGAACACCAACCAGCACATGGCCGCGATGGCGGCAAAAGACGCAAGGATACCGACAGCGAACATGGTGGGATCTCCCGGATAACTTGGAACGGTCGCGCCTTCCATCACCACCATGGCGCAACTTGAAGTCTAGCAAGATTTCCGTCCAAAGGCGAGACGCCAAGATATTCCTCAGGCCTACTGCGCGAGGCAACCCGGTCACTGGTGTCGGTCCGGAGAGCGTCAGCTTAGTGTTTTTGTTTCTACCAGATGCTTCAATCAAACGATTTGGAAAGTTCCCGTGTCTTTGAACGACTGCCAGTGCGAAAATGTAGGGTACTCGGTCGCAACAAAGCTTTCTCGATCAATTTCCTCGTAGCGAACAAATCTGATTTCTGAAGCCTCACCTCCGTCCGGCGAGTAATCGGAGTTTGCAAGATAGGCATGAGCAAGCAGAGAGATGTTTTGTAATTGGTCCCCATTGGGATAAGTGTGTTGCTCGATGTTCGGGTCTGACGACAAGCCGAAAGGAGTTACCCGCTCTAAAGACGCATTTGCTTCTTCCATAGCTTCGCGAAAGACAACATCCATCAAGGACTCTCCCAGTTCCATCGAACCGCCCGGCAGCCCCCAGTAACCGCTGTCTGTCCGCTTGATGATCAAGAACCTACCCATGTCATCTTCTATCAAGATGCGCGCACCCACTGCCAACAGCCGCCTGTTTCCAACCAAGCCTCGCAATTGCCCCAAATAACTCTCGGAAAACTGCACTGAAAGCTCCATCCTGAAACAGAAAATGCTATGAGGACACGAACAGTTCCTCATCTTTCAGATAGTCGCGCACACTGTGGTATCGGTCAAGAAAGTCTCGAAGCTTCCATTTCAAGGTAGGGCAGCGCTCACGCGCTGCCCTCCGCGAGGCGGTAGACTGGGATGCCCATCTTGCGGGCCTTGTCGGCGAGGTTTTCCTGGATGCCCGTTCCTGGGAAGACGATGACCCCAATCGGCATCGTGTCGAGCATCCGGTCGTTGCGCTTGAACGGCGCGGCCTTGGCGTGTTTGGTCCAGTCAGGCTTGAAGGCGACCTGCGGCACCTCGCGGTTGTTGGCCCAGGTGGCGGCGATGCGTTCGGCGCCTTTCGGCGATCCGCCATGCAGGAGCACCATGTCCGGGTGCTTGGCATGCACCTGATCGAGCCTGGCCCAGATCGTGCGGTGATCGGTGGTCTCCCCACCCGAGAAAGCAATCTTCGGCCCAGCGGGCAAGAGAACCTCATTGTCGGCCCGTCGCTTGGCCGCGAGGAAATCGCGGCTGTCGATCATGGCCGAGGTCATCTGGCGATGGTTGACCCGTGATCCGGAGCGCGGTGACCAGGGCGTGCCTGTGCTGCGCAGGTAGAGGTCGGAGGCAGTGTCGCGAAAGGTCTCCATGCTGTCGCGGCGCTCGATCAGATTTTGTCCGATTCCGATCAGGGTCTCCAACTGGACGGATTTGACCTCGCTGCCATCCTGTTCGCGCTGAAGGCGCTTCTGGGCCTGCTCGTTATCGTCGAGTTTGCGTTCAATCCGCTCGACGGCGCGGTGGAAGGTGTTGACGGTGGACCACATGATCTCGTCTAGGTCGGAATCGAGGCTGGTGTCGGCCATGGTGGAGATCAGGGCGTCGAAGATGTCGGCAACCGCGCCCTGGATGGCGTTGTCCTCGGGCGTGATCCGGGGATCGGCCTCGCGCTCGGCGGGACGGTAACCGTAAAGTTCGAGCGCTTCGATGACATGGCCGGTGGGAGACGTGCTGTGTTCGGGTTCGAATTCGTCATGGGCATACATGGGATGTGTCCTTCGGCTGGACCGCGACCGTCGCGGCCTTCATGGCGACGACAAGCCCACCGGCGCTCCGGCCGGGCAGCCCGAGCCCTTTGGCTCAGGGCCTTGATGGCAAAGCCCGGCTGATTTGCTTCGCGCTGTAAAGGCGGGCCTGCCCGCCGACGGAAATCAGTCGGGCGCCGCCATTGCCGGGCCGGAGCGCTTGTGGGCCGCTCGCCCTCTCAAGAAGGCCAAGGCGCGGATCTCGTACCGAGGTGCTACTATCCTTTGCCCATGGCAGGATCGGTTATCCCCGATCACGGCCCTCTCTGGCTATGACGCAAGCGCCATGAAGCGGCTGACGTCCTCGGGGGCGATCTGCACCCGGATCTGCGCCCGAAGTGCCTCCAGTCCGAAGCTGACGAGATCGTCGTTGAAATCTCCCAGCATGGGCGAAAGCGTGATGGCCTCGATCCCGGCCTCGATGGCCCGGTCCACCAGACTGTCCCGTGCGGCGTCACCTGCCGGATCGTTGTCGCGGACGATATAGAGCCTGCGCAGATGCGGGGAGAACTGGATGGCGGCGAGATGGCCAGCCGAAAGTGCCGAAATCATCGGCATCTTGGGCAATGCCTGCCGCAGCGAGAGGATGGTTTCGATCCCCTCGCCTGCCGCCATGACATCCTGCGCCTCGCCAAACCGGACGGCGTTTTCGAGCAGGTCTCCCATCGCCTTTCTCGGCGGATCGATCGGCGCTTTCCCGGAGCCGTCACGTTGAAGCCAGGTGCGATGCACACCGGTGATCCTGCCTTCGAGGTCGGTGACGGCGGCGATCATGGCCGGCCAGGTTTCGGTTGGGCCGTCGCTCTCCGCACGCCAGTAGCAGGTCGGGTGGAACCGCAGATTTGCGGTTCCGCGTAAATCCGCAATGCCGCGTGTCCGTAAATACGCCTCTGCAAGACTGCCGGTGAGCGGTTGCGTCATGCGCCAGAGCCGGCGGGCCGCCTTGGACGATCCCGATGGTACAGGCGGTGTTTGGGCCCTACGGGACTGCGGCACCGGTTCAGGTTGCGGCAGGCTGAGGAAGCGTCGTGCTTCCTCAGCAACGTCGGCAAAATCGATGAGGCCGAGGCTTTCGCCGATCACGTCGAGCAGATCGCCATGTTCCCCGCTCTGCGCATCGGTCCATTTGCCGGCCGCGCCCTTACCGGCCTCCGGCCCGGTCAGACGGACGAACATTGAACGACCGGGCGTGTTTCGCACATCCCCAACCTGCCAGTAATTGCCCTGCTTGCGCCCGTTCGAGAGATAGTGGCGGCACACCGCCTCGGCCTGGCGACCAAGATGCTGCGCCAGCTCGGAAGCGTTGAGACGTGCCATCACGCAGCCCCCCGCTCGGAGATGCGCTCGACCGGGAAGCGGTCGAGCAGTTTGCCGATGATCTCCGGCCCCGATGCGTCCACCGGCACGAAGAAGCGGAGTTTCCATGAGATGATCTCGCTGAAGAGACCATAGGTTCGCAACCGATCGCGCATGGTATCGGTGAAGCCGGTGAGTTCGATACGGTTCGCGCCCATGACGCGGACGCGGCGCAGTTGCAGCCCCTCGGTGAGATCAAGGATCGTTCGGCCTTCGATCAACGCGGCATAGGCGGCATCCGGTGTCAGGCTGCTGGTGACGCCACTGGTCGAAGCATTGGTAGCCCATGCCGACGAGACACGGCGACCGATGATGCGTTCGCCCTCGTCGGTCTGGAGTCGATAGACGCGGGAGGAGTCCTGCGGCAGGCGCTTCCAGATCGGCAGCAGCAGCCCGGTCACCATATGCAGGATGCTGTCGGTGAACTCCGGCACTTCGTCCAACTCGGCCTGCCATGCCGAGGCGAAGGCAGCGCACTCGGCCTCGACCCAGTGGGTCTCGCCCATCGCCCGCACGGGCATGTTCATCGCTTCCATCGGCCGGATCAGCCGGACGCGGCGCTCGATCTCGCCATCGTCCAGCATGACGCTGGTGGTGGGGATCTGCACGGCGGCACGACCGGACCGCTCGTTGACGAGCAGCTTTGCCCGTGGATCATCCAGTTCTGCCAAGGCCGCATCCAGCGTCACCGGCTGGTTGCGTTTGCGCTCGGTTAGCGTGAGGAGCCGGGTTTCTGCCCCGGTGCCCGGATGGGTGTGGATCACCTGCCGGTCGGTGACGATGAAGCTCTCGGCGCGAAGCGTCTCCAGCCCCATGTCATAGGTGCCGGATGCAATCGCCCCGTCGATCCGGGCCTGCAGAAGCTGCTCGAAGGCCGAGAACAGAATGCCCTGCAACTCGATGGTCAGCGCTAGCAGCCGGTTGAGGAAGGTGGTGATCGGCGGCAGATCGTCCTTGATCCCATTCGTGTCCATCAGCTTCAGACCGGTGGCGGACTCAAACCGTTCAAGCGAGCAGCCCTCGACCTTGCCGCGCACGATCAAAAGGTAGAGCTGGCGCAACGCATCGCGGGCATAGGCAGATTCCAGATTATCCTCGGGCCGAAACAGGCCCTGACCGCCGGTCTGACGCTGCCCGCGCGTGATCGCGCCCAAGGTGTCGAGGCGGCGGGCAATCGTGCTGAGGAACCGCTTCTCAGCCTTCACATCCGTGGCGATGGGCCGGAACAGCGGCGGCTGCGCCTGATTGGTACGATTGGTGCGGCCCAGCCCCTGAATGGCGGCATCCGCCTTCCAGCCCGGCTCCAGCAGGTAGTGCACCCGCAGCCGCTGGTTCCGCGCCGAGAGGTCCGCGTGATAGCTGCGCCCGGTGCCCCCGGCATCAGAAAAGACAAGAATGCGATTCTGGTCATCCATGAAGGCCGAAGTCTCGGCGAGGTTGGAAGAAGGAGCGCGGCTCTCGACGGCCAGGCGGGCCGATGCGCCTTCGCCCTTGCGCACGATGCGGCGGGACCGCCCCGTGACCTCCGCCACCACATCCGTGCCGAAACGCTGCACGACCTGATCGAGCGCTCCCGGGACCGGCGGCAACAAGCCGAGCTGCTCGAGCATCTCATCCCGCCGCGCCACGGCTTCGCGGCTCTCGACCGGTTGGCCGTCCCGGAACACCGGCCGCGAGGAAAGATTGCCCTCGCTGTCGGTGAAGGGCTCGTAGAGCTGCACCGGGAAGGAGTGCTGCAAGTACGAGCCGACATATTCCCGCGGCGTGACATCGACAGAAACATCGTTCCACTCGTCGGTGGGTATCTCGGCCAGCCGCCGTTCCATCAGCGCCTCGCCGGTGGAGACGATCTGGATGACGGCGGCATGGCCCGCCTCCAGATCGGCGTCGATAGAGCGGATCAGCGTCGGGGTTTTCATCGAAGTGAGCAGATGGCCGAAGAAACGCTGCTTGGTGCTTTCGAAGGCCGACCGCGCGGCGGATTTGGCCTGCCGGTTTAGCGTGCCTTCACTGCCGGTGATGTTGGCCGCCTCCATCGCCGCGTCTAGGTTTCCATGGATCACGGCGAACGCCGCAGCGTAAGCGTCATAGATGCGGCGCTGCTCATCCGTGAGCTTGTGCTCGACCAGTTCGTATTCCACCCCATCATAGGAGAGCGAGCGGGCGGTATAGAGGCCGAGAGATCGCAGATCGCGGGCCAGAACTTCCATGGCCGCAACGCCACCGGCTTCGATCGCTTCGACGAACTCGGCGCGGGTTGCAAACGGGAAGTCCTCGCCGCCCCAGAGACCGAGCCGCTGCGCATAAGCGAGATTGTGAACCGTGGTGGCCCCGGTTGCCGAGACATAGACCACGCGGGCATCCGGCAGCGCGTGCTGGAGCCGCAGGCCCGCACGCCCCTGCTGCGAGGCGGCGACATCCCCGCGTTCGCCTTTTCCGCCACCGGCATTCTGCATGGCATGGCTTTCGTCGAAAATGATGACCCCATCGAAGTCCCTGCCCAACCATTCGACGATCTGCTTCACACGCGAAACTTTCTCGCCCCGGTCATCGGAGCGCAGCGTGGCATAGGTGGTAAACAGGATGCCTTCCGTGAGCATGATCTTTGCGCCTTGAGGAAAGCGCGAGAGCGGCGTGACCAGCAGCCTCTCCATGCCGAGCGCCGACCAGTCGCGTTGCGCGTCCTCGATCAGCTTGTCGGATTTGGAAATCCAGATCGCCTTGCGCCGACCTCGAAGCCAGTTGTCGAGAATGATGGCGGCCGACTGGCGGCCCTTGCCAGCGCCGGTTCCATCACCGAGCATGAAGCCCCGGCGGAAGCGGACAGCACCGGCGGCATCCTCGGCGGCGGCGCGCACGCTGTCGAAATGTTCGTCCACGGTCCATGCGCCGGCGAGGTGATCGGCATGGGCTTCCCCTGCATAGATCACCGTCTCCAACTGCGCGTCCGACAGGCGGGTACGGATGTCGGCGGGCAGCATGGGCCGATAGGACGGCTTTGGCGGCGCGACCGAGGCCATGGCTGCCGATTGCACCAGCCTGGTCGGATGCGGCTCGGCGCCGGGAATACGCAACGATTGCAGCGCATATTCCTCGTAGATCGCGTCCGACAGGCGCGCGCCCTCGGGCGGCGCCCAGTCCACGGTCTCATACTCGAGCTCCACCCCCTCGGGATCGGACGCTGGTGCGGCGGCAGGTTGGGATGCTGCGGCGCGAGCGAGATAACCGCGTACGGTCTTCGGGGCAGCCGCCGGAACGGGAGATGCGACCTTTGGCAGCGAGACCGGCAAGCGCGGCGGAACCTGGCTTTTGATCCAGCCGAGCAGCGTGGCGACATCCGGTGCGATGCCCTTTGATGCCGGGAAACAGGACGGATCGTCGGCGGGCAGCTTGTCGATGACGGTCAGCCGCGTGTCGATACTGGTACCGTGCTTCGCAAAGACCGCGCCATCGATCGCCGCGGTGAAGACCACGCGCCCGCGGTTCTGCAAGCGCATGAAGGCGTCGCGCCAGGCTGGAGCTTCCGGTCCGAAGTTGGCGCCGGTGATCGTGACCAGCCGTCCGCCGGGGACGAGCCGGGCCAGTGCCGAGGCGACATGGCGAAGCGCAGCATCCGCCATCCGTCCCTCGACATTGGCCATGACCGAGAAGGGCGGGTTCATCAGAACCACGGACGGCACGGCCTCCGGGGCCAGATGATCGTCGATCTGGGCGGCGTCGAACCGGGTGACGGGACAGACCGGAAAGAGGGAAGAGAGAAGATCGGCGCGGGTCTCGGCAAGCTCGTTGAGGATCAGCGAGGCGCCGACAGCCTGCGCCAGGATCGCCATAAGGCCGGTGCCCGCCGAGGGCTCCAGCACCACGTCATCGGGCGTGATCGTGGCCGCGATGAGGGCGGCAAAGCCGAGAGGCAGAGGCGTCGAAAACTGCTGGAAGCTCTGGCTTTCCTCGGAGCGGCGGGTCTGCGTGGGCAGCAACCCCGCGATCTTCGCCAGAGGATCGAGCCGGGAAACCGGAGAACCGGCTTTGCGGAAAAGCGCCTTTCCGTATTTGCGCAGGAAGAGAACCGTGGCGACCTCGCAGGCCTCATAGGCAAGCTTCCAGTCCCAGGTGCCACTGGCGTCGGAGGCACCGAAAGCGCTTTCCATCGCATCGCGCAGGATCGCGGCCTCCACACGCTGGCCTCGTTCGAGATGGGGCAGCAGGAGATTGGCGGCGGCCAGGATCGCGGGCGCGGGCTGCGTGACCGGACCGGTCACGGGAGATGAGATGTTCATGTCGGGGAACCTCGGAGAGCGGGAGGGACAAGCCCGGACGGCGCTCTCTCTCGACCACCCGGACTCACCCCGTCCCGGCACCTCTCTGGCTCTGGAAACGACGACATGAACAAAGCGCCCCGACCGGATGGTGGGGGCGCTTGCCAGGATCAGCCGAACCTGCGTCCGGCTTCGGTGAAGGTGTAACCGTTGGCGATGATGGCCTCATCGACGACCTCATCCGAGGACAGATAGTCGTATTCGCGCTCGAGCTGGCGGTAGAGCCAGCGGGCGAGATCGCGCAACGCCTCGATAACCACCTCCTCGGCGTCGGCGGTCAAGTCCTGCCAACTCGGACTGTCACGCTGGACCGAAATCGCCATGCAATACTCGTGACAATAATGGCCGCGATGGCTGGCCTCGGCGCGAAGCTGATAGAAATTACGCCGCTGGACCGTCTGCAGGGCATCGGCGATGCGGTGCAGCTCGGTGTCCTGCGGCGCGTATTCCCTGATCCGGCGCGGCGCGCCCTTGCGGTAGGCATAGAAGGTTTCGAAGCATGCGCCATCCCCCTGGCTCCAGAAGCCCCGGAACCAGATGCAGGGTTCCTGCCGTGTGCCGCCGCCCATCAACCGGACGGTTCGGGTCTTGAGGTTCAGCCCGAGGATTTCGGTGACGCGCTGGAAATCCTCATAGACGGCATCGTACCAGTCATCGTCGAAGCCGCCCTCACGATACCAAGCGCGGGCCTTGTCTTTCGCCGCATCGGACAATTCGCCCAAGCGATAGACGGTGGTTTCGATAACCTCAGGCATAGGGATCTCTCCCTTCGAGAACGGAGGAAAGCCAGCCATCGGTATAGATCCAGTCCAGCGTTTCGCCGGTAGCGAGATTGAGGACATGCGCGCCGCCGCCGAAACCGTCGATTCTCGGCCGAGAATGGCGGTCATGCCCGGTTCTACGGTCATATCGACACCAGCGGTGATGAGGTGATGATGAGAGCGCGGGCAGAACATCGGCCGCCAGAATCTGGCCGATAGAGCAGAAGGTTTCGGAACGGGCAAAGGTCATCGGGATCACTCCATGACGGGCGCCGGCGAGCCTCTCTCTCCGGCCCTCAACCCGTCACGGCCAACCGGCCCGGACTCTTCCTCTGCGGACGGGCGCCGCAGGCACCGGCCGGCGATGGGCAATCATCGCAGGACTGAAGGCCCGGTCACGGGATCACCGCGAACCGGGCCGCCGGGGATGAGGCGCTTTCGCGCCTTACTCCCATGGATCCAGTTCCAGCTTCACCATGTCTTCGTCGCCGTCGAACTCGTCGGCGGGCATGGCGCCGTGGGTTCCGTCCCCGGCCTGGAACACGACGATCACGACCATCAGAGTGGTGGCGAGGCTGGCGGCGAAGGCGGTGGCATCTGCATAGGACATCGGGATTGGCTCCTGTCACTGGAGGCGGGGGACCATCCCCCGCGCGACAGGCGCCCGACGTGTCTGACCGGATCTGCACTCACCCTCGGGCGTTCGGACTTTTTCCGAATCCCCGAGGGCGGCACGCGCGCGTAAGCCGACCCCGCCGGGGTTGAATGTCAAAGAGACGGATCAGACCAAGGTTAGCGAATGGAAGCGGGGGTGGTGTCTTGCATCCGACAGGCGCCGGATACCCCCTTGCAGATGCTTCACCGGCCAGCCTTGCCGCCACGCTGGCATCAGGAATGTGTTCGAGGACGGGGACGGAAACCGATGCCGAACATGATGAGCGGCACCGTCGTGCAGCTGGAACCGGAGCCATACAGGCCGATGACAGGACGACCGTGGCGGCTACCGTCAGACATGAGCGGGCCTTTAGTCCCAGAGCCCATCGGCAATCTCGCGGGCGATCATCGCGCGCGCTCTCATCATCACCTCATCACCGCTGGTGTCGATATGACCGTAGAACCGGGCATGACCGCCATTCGCGGCCCAATCGGCGTAGCGGCAATATGCGCAGGCTTCGAAACGGAAGGCGCGCATGTCATCCGCACAATGTAGCTTCGGCTCGACGACCACCGTGGTGCCGCTGCGGGTTTCCTCCCAAGGCAGCGTGCGCTCCGAAGGCGGGTTGGCGCTGTCCTCGCGGAAGATCTGATCAATATCGATATCTGCGGACATCGGATTTCTCCAAAGAAAAAGCTCGGTCACGAGGACCGGGCGAGTTGCGGAAACGGAAGGGATGTGGTGGGGCAGCAAACGCCGCCCCACCTGAGGATCATTCGGCAGCGACCATCGACTGCTCCTCGTCTTCCGTGGCTTCTTCATCCTCGCCGTCGCCGGCAAGGAACTCAGGCAGATCGTCCGCCTCGGTGTCGACATCGGCATCCACCGCGATATCGGCATCGCGGTCCACCATGCGCAGAGGCTCCGGCAGCCAGCCGGTTTCGGCCAGCAGGCGCTCGGCCTCCTTGGCCATATCGCCCTTCTTCAGATGGTCGATGAGCTGCGCCGCCCGTTCGCCCGCACCTTCGCGCACGGCTTCCAAGATCCGCGGCTTGGTCACGCGACCGAGATAGTTGGCGACGGTCGGGCGCCAGCCCACCGCCACCATGTCGAGGCCCGTTGCCCGCGCCAGCCGGTCGGCCTGAGACAGGCGCACGTCGAGCCCGTGCTGGCTGACGCCCATGCCGCCATAGGGGTTGGGCTTCTCGTGCAAGGCGTTGACGCCGAAGCTGACGCAATGGGCGAGCAACTCCATCCGGGTGTCGTCGTCCTGATCGGTGAGCCAGTCCCAGAGAGCGGCATCGTCGGCCGGAGTATGATCGCCCCAGCGTTCGTGCCGATCCTGGATGGACTTCGCCGAAACGCTTTCTCCGAGGTCCTCCGCCTGTGCCGGGAAGTGAACCTCCCGGACATGGGCCTCCAGGCACCCCCTGGTGGAATGCGGCAGGAAGCAATCGGTGACCAGCCGATGCAGCAGCGCCGTCATGGCGACATGCGGGTTCGCCGCCACGGCATCGCGGAGCGCCAGCGTGCGATGCGCGGTCAGCTCGCTGACCAGGCGGTCGGGCAGCGGCCGTATGGTCTCGACCTCGTCGTCCTCCTCGGTCTCCGGCGCGCCCCCGCCTACGGTGATGACGGCGCGCCGGACGCTGCCGTCTTCGTCGCCTTCGGCAGATGCACCATCGGCGTCTTCGCCCTCGTGACCTTCCACCCCCTCGTCTTCGGGGCGGACATAACCGCGCTCGACGGCAAGCTGGCCGTCATGGCGGATGCTGACGAAGACACCGGCACGGGCCATCTGGTCCGCGTCATAGCGCATCGGCCGGGCCTCGAAGGCCTCCAGTGCCTCCTCGATCTCGCCGAGGCGGGCATCAACCTCGTCGGGGAACTCGTCAGCCTCGGCATATTCCGCCTCCAGCGCGTCGAACTCGTCCCGCAGCTTCTCACGCTCGGCACGTTCGTCGTCAGTCAGGTCGATGGTGGTGCTGGCCAGACGGCGCATGCTATTGGTATGGCCGTAGGGGAAGTCCACGGCGACCTCGATCCACTTCCAGCCCTCGGCGGCGATGGTCTCCGCCTCGGCCTTCAGCTTCTCGTCCGCCAGCCGGTCGAGCAGCACCGGGTCCTGGAGCCAACCGCCATCGTCCTGCTGGAACAGATCGCGCAGAACATAGCCGCCCGCCGCCTCGTAAGCCTCGATACCGACGAAGAGCGCCCGCTTGTCGGAGGCCCGCACCGTGGTCTCGGTCAGCATGCGTCGGATGGTGTAAGGCTCCTTCTGCCAGCCATCCTTGATCGCCTCCCAGACCTGTTCCTGGCGGGCATGGTTGTCGGAGACGGTGAAGGCCATCAGCTGTTCCAGCGTCATGCCGTCCTCGGCATAGGTCTCGAGCAGCGCCGGCGAGACCGAGACCAGGCGCAGGCGCTGCTTCACCACCTTGGCGTCGACGAAAAAGGCGGCGGCGATTTCCTCCTCGCTCATGCCCTTCTCACGAAAGACCTGGAAGGCGCGGAACTGGTCGAGCGGATGCAGCGGCGCGCGCTCGATATTCTCTGCGAGCGAGACCTCGTCGATGAGGATGTCGTCACTGGCCTCCGAGACGATACAAGGCACTGGCGTGGTCTTGTTGAGGCGCTTCTGCTTGACCAGCAATTCCAGCGCACGATAGCGGCGGCCGCCAGCCGGCACCTCAAAGAGGCCGGTCTCCTTGCCCTCCGCGTCGAGCTCGGGGCGGACATGCAGGGACTGGATCAGCCCCCGGCGGGCGATGGACTCGGCCAGTTCCTCGACCGAGATGCCGGCCTTCACGCGCCGCACGTTGGACTGGCTGAGCACCAGCTTGTTGAACGGGATGTCGCGCGAGGACGACAGGGTGATCTTCTGAGTGGCAGTGGCCATGTCAGGTTCTCCATGACGGACGCCGGGGAGCCTCTCTCTCCGGCAACCAGCCCGTCACGAAACCCCCTCACTCCTTTCCCTCTTATGAGCCGGCGTAACGCGCGGCCCCATCAGAGCTCGCCGCGGGCGCGCAGGCTGGTCTCCCGGCCGGCGCCGGTGATGATGTGGTCGTGCAGCGCCACCCCCAGGGCCGCACAGACCGTCCGGATTTCCTTCGTCATCGCGAGATCGGCGGCCGAGGGCTCGGGATCGCCGGCCGGATGATTGTGGACGACGATCAGCGCGGAGGCGTTAAGCGCCAGGCAGCGCCGCAGGACCTCCCGGGGATAGACCGGGACATGATCGACTGTGCCGGTGGCGAGGCACTCGTCTGAGATCAGCCGGTTCCTGCGGTCTAGATATAGGACATGGAAGCGCTCCACATCGCCCCTGATGGTGAGGGCGCAATAGTCGAGCACCGCCTGCCAGGACGTCAGGACAGGGTTCTGATTGAGGTGGCGCAGCAGGATCTGCCGGGCCTCGTAGACCACGGCCTGTTCTTGGGCGGAGAATTGGAGTCTCTGCGCTTCGATGTCGGGTGTTCTCGTGTTTCGTGTCATGGTGCTGTTCTCCGACGGGCAGCCGGCCGGGCGCCGAACTTTCACCGCGTCACGAGGAGAGGCGCCGCCCTCTTCCTGCGAAGCGAGCGGCGCCGAAGCTGCAGAACCCCTCAAGAACGCGGGTGCTCCGCATCAGGGCGTGTTCCGCCTGGCAGACGGCCCGAGCGATAAAGCAGGCGCTCGGCATCGCGAATGCTGCCGGCATCCCGGGCGGCCTCGGTCCAAACCGAGATCGGGAAATCCCCCGTGAACAGCAGATCCCGCTCGATACCCATGCCGAAGGGCAGCCGAATGGAGCGCAGTTCGTTGAGGCTCCAGGAGCCAAGTTCGGGGTAGCCAATGTCGGCCAGGCCAAACATGATGTCGCCGTCCTCGTCGAGCTCGGTCGCAAGCCAGACACCGGCGCCAAAGGGATTGAAGAACTTCACGACCGGAATGTGATCCTGATCGCGATCGCGGCCATTCGCCAGCAGCCGATTGCGCTGTGTAACGGTCAGGAGGATCATGCCGCGGCCCTCCCTTCCGTCGGGGTCTGCCGCTCAACATCGGTGCTGTCGCCGGGCAGATGGGCCAGCAGCCAGTCGGCCGCCTTGCTGGCGAGCGAGGCGGCGCGGACGATCGCGCGGGAATCCTCGCGCATCACCTCCAGCCAGGAGCCGATGTAATCGGCGTGGCGCACAGTCGGGACGATCCCGAGCGAGGCGCAACAGAACGCGCTCGAAATCTCCGCGACATATCCTGACAGTCCAGCCCCATTCTGAAATTTTCCGGCAATGAGAACGGTTTTGGTCATGCCGCTACCTCCTCTGCATGGGGCTG
>NZ_FQZZ01000013.1 GCF_900142185.1 Lutimaribacter pacificus
TGCGCCTCGGTAAAACGGCTCTTTCGCATTCGTCTGCTCCTTCAAGGTTGGGCAGACTCTACATCATGATGAGGGATTTCGCGGGGGGCAGGTCAATGGCCTTGCGCCTTGCCCGGCGTTTGCGCACCGCCAGCCCTTCCTCGCGGTAGAGCCGGTAGATGCGGTTGATGCCCGAAGGCTCGCCCTCGCGACGCAGCAGAATGAACAAGCGTCGGTAGCCAAACCTGCGACGTTCATTGGCCAGATCGCGCAGCCGCTGACGCAGCTCGGTCTCTGGCGGTCTGATCGACCGGTAGCGGATCATCTTCCGATCCGCCCCGACAATATGGCAGGCCCGCCGTTCCGACAGGCCCATCCGGGCCTGCAGATGCGCAACGGCCGCGCGCTTCACGGCGGGCCTTACCATTTTTTTGAAAGCAGTTCCTTCATCGCCGCCGCATCAAGCACCTGCTCAGCCAGCAGCTTCTTCAGCCGGGCGTTCTCGTCTTCAAGCGCCTTGAGCCGCTTGGCATCGGAAACTGTCATGCCGCCAAACTTGGCTTTCCAGTTGTAGAACGTCCCTTCCGACATGCCGTACTTGCGACAGAGATCCGCGCACGTCGCGCCCGCCTCATGCTCGGTCAAAATGCCGATGATCTGTTCTTCCGAAAATCTTGATCGCTTCATTGTCCGTCCCTTCGTTGGGTCGGACTCTAGTTTCAGGTGGAGGAAAAATCCCGTGGCAGGTCACGAGCGATATCGCGATTGATCGCGCCAGTCATGTGGCAACTCCCACCCAACCACGCTCATTAGCAGCGGAAGCATAACGTAGGGGGTTATGGTTCTCAGTCTCTCGGCATTTCTCCAAGAAGTCATAGAATTGATAGGATCGCAAACGAACGTCTGAAAGGTTTTGATAATAAAGGATGAGCTCTCTGAACGGTGCAGAAAAGTCCTTGAAGGCCGCAATGACCGCAACAAGTGCTCCTAACGACAAGCGCCCTTCAATCACCAGCCATCCGCCGATAGAATACAAAAGGAAGGGTGTGAGGGTCATCAGGAAATTCGTGATTGCCTTCTGCATGAATTTCGCGCGCTGCAAACTGAGCCGAGAATTTCGCAACTCATGCATGGTTGCTCGCGTCTTATTACTGGTATCTCTTTTGACGATGGTCGCCACCTGTTCGCCTAATATGTCGCCATAAACACGAACTGCCATTATTCTGCGACGCATCCGTTCGTTCACTCTCGCCTGCAAAATTGGAATGATGAGTATCTGTAGAGGGATAAGTGTCATCGCTGCCGCACCAAGAATCGGGTCCTGAACGAACATGAATAGCAGCACGGTCAATAGGGTGCCGCCCTGGAATACCGGGGTTGCGAACACATCGCCTGCAAATCCTCCTACTGGTTCGATTTCACCAGTTGCCATTGGAATGACATCCGCCCTACGCAGGCATTTCGCTGTCTTGCGCCAGTTTCGATACAAGTCAAAACGAAGGTGGAGTAGTGTACGCTCGCCTATCTCGCCCTTCTTCACATTCAGTTTGTACTTGACCATGCCGTTGAGCATCAGCGTGAGCAGGTACAGCCCGGACAAAGCGACCAGAACATCCAGTTGCGAAAACTGAAAACCGATCACATCGACTGGAAAGTGACCTGATTCGATTGCCCCGTTTACGATCCGCTTCGGAATCTCAAGACTTGCGTAAAGTAGTGGCTGCGCCAAAAGGCCCAGAGCGACGACCGCAGCCTGTTCCTGCCATCGCAGTTTTAGTACGGATCGCAAGACTCGCCAAGGACGATAGTCGGCACTTTGACCAGAAATGTGACCAAGGAAGTGCTTGGCCAGCCGCAGCAACCTGTACGCAAGTACTGCGATGAATGCGAATGGTGCGATCACCAGAACGATATGCAACACCAGATGCAGCCATTCCGGCGCACTCGCATCCAGCTCGAATCTGGCCAATCGAGCAACGCGGTGCATCAACCCGTCAAGGCCAAGCAGCCAGGCTAGGTTTTCCTCCAAGGCCAGTGTCATTGGGACATTTCCAACGATGCAATAACGAACTGGCCCTGGAGATCATTCATCGGTCATTCGACCTCGATTTCGGTAACCGTCAACTTGCCATTCACGCGATCTGCGAGGAATTTGACCTGCGAACCTTCGGAGAGGCCATCCAGCATGGCCGGCTCGGCTACGACGAACACCATCTTCATGGCGGGCATATCGAGGTTTTCCAGCGGTCCGTGGTCGATCGTGACCTTGTTCCACTGGGTATCGACTTTGGTCACAGTGCCAGTGGCCATCGGATGATCACCATCCGCCAGGGCCGAAGTTGCGGTCAGTGCCAACGCGGCAATGAGGGTGAGAATTTTCATGTCTGGTTTCTCCTAGTTTCAGTTTACGATGAGGGGGCCATGCATGCCGGCTTCATAGTGTCCTGGCAGCAGGCAGGCGAATTCGAACGTCCCGGCATTGACGAACGTCCAGAGGATTTCTCCCTCCTGACCCGGTTCGAGACGAACGGCGTTCGGGTCGTCATGTTCCATCTCCGGAAACTTCGCCATCAACTCCTTGTGTTCGGCATTCGCTTCCATCGTATCCATGACGAATTCGTGGACTTCCTCGCCTTCGTTGACGATGTGCAGCCGGACGGTTTCACCGGCGACGAAGGTCAACTCCTTCTGATCAAAGATGTAGAGGTTGTCCCCTTCATAGTCCTCTTTCATCACGACCTTGATGGTTCGGGTCGGGTTGGCCTCCGCCGGTTTTCCGACCGCCATGCCGTCTTCATGACCATGTGCATGATTGTCTGAGTGACCATGCCCCGCGGCCGGTTTGGTTTCATCGTGGCCATGTCCGCCCGAGTGTGTCCCAGCCGCCAGAACGAGTGTCGGCGACAAGGCAATTGCGAGGACTGCTAGTGCTTTCTTCATGAGCGTTTCTCCTTGGGGTGCTCGATGGTTCAACCTTTCCGAACACCGCCGCGCGGTGTGAGGATCGTGTTTGGTGAAGTGTTTGATGCATGTTCGGGCAATTCGCCCGTCCATTCGTAAGCCTGGGTGCCCGGAGGATTCTGATACCAGCCCGGATCCGAATAATCGTCCGGTGCAATTCCGTCGCGCACCTTCACGACCGAGAACATGCCGCCCATTTCGAGCGGGCCGTGTGGACCCCACCCGGCCATCATTGGCACTGTGTTTCCCGGGATTTCCATCGACATCTCGCCCATATCAGCCATACCGGCGGTGCCCATTGGCATATACCCCGGCTGCTGGCGGCGGATTTTTTCGGTCACCACCCGCTTGTTCGCACCGATGAAGGTTGGAATGTCGTGGCCCATCGCGTTCATCGTGTGGTGGGACTTGTGACAATGGATCGCCCAATCACCCTCGTAGATGGCATCGAACTCGTAGGCGCGCATGGCACCTACGGGAATATCGATCGACACCTCCGGCCAGCGCGCGCTCTCCGGTACCCAACCGCCGTCGGTACAGGTGACGTGGAAATCATAGCCGTGCATGTGAATGGGGTGGTTCGTCATCGTCAGGTTTCCGCACCGCACCCGCACCCGGTCGCCCTTGTTCACCACCAGCGGGTCAATATCCGGGAAGATTCGGCTGTTCCACGTCCACAAGTTGAAATCCGTCATTTCCATGATCCGCGGGATGTAGGTCCCCGGATCAATGTCGTAGGCGGCCAGCAGGAAGGCGAAGTCACGGTCCACCGGCATGAAGGCAGGGTCGCGTGGATGCACGATGAACAGGCCCATCATTCCCATGGCCATCTGAACCATTTCATCCGCGTGCGGGTGGTACATGAAGGTGCCTGACTTCACGAGGTCGAACTCGTAGACAAAGGTCTTGCCGGGCGGGATGCCAGGGTGGCTCAGACCTCCCACTCCGTCCATCCCGGAGGGCAAAATCAACCCATGCCAGTGGACCGATGTGTGCTCCGGCAGGCGGTTCGTCACATAGATGCGCACCCTTTCGCCCTCGACCGCCTCGATGGTCGGTCCTGTCGACTGACCATTATAGCCCCAGAGCCGTGCGATCATGCCGTCGGCCATGATCCGCTCCACAGGCTCTGCAACCAGATGGAACTCCTTCACATCGCCATTCATGCGGTAAGGCAGCGACCAGCCGTTAATAGTGACAACGGGGTTATAGTCGAACCTGTCCGTCGGGCGCGGCGGCACCTGAGTGTAGGGGCTGTCCGTAAACGCCGCCTCGGGCAGGTCGCGGAACCGAGTTTGTGCGGAACCGGCATTGGCAAGAACCGCCCCGGCACCCGCAGTCAGCCCGGCGCCGAGAAGTTGTCTGCGATTCATCATTCATCGTCTCCTTCTTCATCTCCGCCAACACTTGCTGATCCGCCCCATATTGCGGCGGTTACGCTTGTCTCGGCCAACCAGTAGTCTCGCTTTGCTTCGGCAGCACTAAGCTGCGCTTCCAATCCATCACGCGCGTCTTCAAGCAGTTCGAACGTGGATGTGATCATCCCGTTGTAGGACAAGAGGGCTTCTTCATCGATCGTACGGCGCAAGGGCAGAACTACGTCGCGCCAGTGCCGAGCGACCGAGTGCTTGCCTGTAACAGCCTTGTGTGCGGCTCGCGCTTCCGCCCGCGCGCCGACGGCCGATTCCGCCAACATGTTGGCTGCCTTCAGGTACTCCAGAGACCCCCGACGTGAGATAAGCTTGCCAGTATCGTAGAGCGGAATTTCGAATTCCACTTCCAGAACTGGGTTTCGGTCCGTTTCGCCGTCTTCGCGCTCGATTTCTATGCCCGCCATGAGCGAAATATCCGAAACCGCGCGCGTCTGACCGGTGAGCCGATAGTCGGCTGCGATCGCTTGAAGCTCCAGACGACCGGCGGCAAGGTCGACGCGGTTCTGCAGCGCCAACCGCTCGATGTCGACTTGGGAACGGGGCCCGCCGGGCAATCCTGGGAGTGCGTCCGGAACGTAGAAAGTCATTTGCCCCAGAGAAACGCCCATCAGCCGCGCCAGCCGCTCCTTGGCGAGTTGTGCTTCCAACCTTGCGTCAGCTCGCTCCGCCGCGACTTCGGCGTTGAAGGCGTGCTCCCGGGCTTGATCTGCCCGGTTCAACGCACCTGTACGCCCTAGTTCGGTAGCCAGTTCTGACGCGGCATTGGCTGCATTTTGGGTTTGTGCGATCAGGCCGGCAGCCTCGAAGGCGGCGACGGCCTCGATCCATGCGCGGCGGGTTTCAATAGCCAACGCAATCGTCTCTCCGGCAGCAGCCAGTTGGGCTTGCTCGAACCGAAGTTCAGCCACCTTTGTTCGAGGTTTTGCTGTTGCCGCGTCCAGAACGGCGGTGAGGAGAGTCGCTTCGAGCGTTCGCGTGACATCACCGGCTAATCCCGACACTGACACGCCGATCGTGGGAACGGGGCCTAAAGCGGCTTCCCACACATCTGTCGCAGACAAGCCAAGTTCCGCGTAGGACGCCTGGAGGCCACGGTTGTTGAGAAGTGCGGCCCTGACGGCGGTGTCTGCACTGATTGTCTTGCCTTCGATCAAAGCCTTGGTTTGTGCTTCAGCAGCTGCGATCTCAGCTGCAGACAGGTGCCAAGCCGGCGTGCCGGTCTGTGCGCGCTGGCTGCGGTCCGCCACGGCGGCGAAACCTGCGCGCGGAGTGCTGACTTTGCCAATCGTCGCTGTGTCCGCACAGGCTGAGAGAACGGCGAGTGCCGCAACGGAGGAGATGAGTTTTCCCTTCATGCTCAGTTCTCCCTTTGACTGTCATTGACGCCGCGCCAATCGGCAGGCTCGACGACCTGATATCCGAGATATTCGACCGGAGGAGCGGCATGGAGATGCGTTGTTGGGTTCGCGGGGGCAGAGTTCTCTGCGCCCACCGGGAGTGGCTCTAGCGGCGCACAGGCCGCAATAGCCAGCGGCAATACAGCCGCGAACATGGTTTTCATTGTGCGTTTTCCGTCAGAAGATGTGGTAACGTGCGGCTGTATTGCCGTGACGATCATTCACATCTTTGGACGGGGTGGTCGGTCGATACCTTCGGGCGTTTTAGGTAGGACTTTGTCATCGGCACTGATCTCGTATCTTGCCACCAGATGGCAGGGCGCAAGACTCTTTGCGGCTTCAAATGTCAACGCGGAAATACATCCATGTGACGCACAATGATCCGCCGCATGCGGGGGCGGGTCCAATTTGTCATCAAGTGTAATGGTGTGCCCGTGATTGGTGCCGTGCGAATCCAAAGCTGCTGACACCTCCGCCGAAAAATCACATTCGAGCATCTCGGCAGCATTGGCTGGTGCCAAAAGGAGGGCGACGGCGAAAAACGCCGATGTGATCCAACTCAGAAAAGGTGCAACTCGGACTGTCATGAAACGGAGATAAGCGGGCAATGTGTCGTTTCACAAGTATCAAATTGTATCAGACCTGACAGAGACATAGTAGCCACAGTAGCGGAAGCGATCAGCGATACTCTATTCAACCAAAAAAGGCCCGTGCAGGCATCCACAGCCCCATGAAAATCATCATCAAATTCTCGGTCAGCGACACAAATCCCAATGGTACGTTCGAGCCGCCGCCGACGCAGGCGCACTTCAATTCCCGCTTGTCGATATAGACCGCTTTAAAAACCGAAACAGCGCCTATGGTCCCGATAAACAATGCGACGGGCGCGCTTATCCAAACCAGCGCACCGGCGACCATGAGAATACCGGCCAACGCCTCGCCAAATGGGTAGATGTAGCCGTACCTCACCCAGCGTTGCGCCAACAAATCGTAGTTCAGGAACATCGTGGAGAACCCCTCGACGTCCTTAAGCTTTTGAACCGCGAGAAAACACATTGAGATCGCGATGAACCACTCGAAGGCGCGTAAGGTGAAAACGGACCCGAAGGAGGCCCAGCTCAGTCCGAGCGCCATTAGGAAAGCAACCGAGAAGATCGCGATGACCGGTTGATAGGTGGTTTCGTCCTCTCCTCGCACCTCTTGGCCAAAATGCTTCCGGAGCGCGTCGTACCCACCAATACGCTCACCGCTGATGAAGGTTTGAGGAGTCGTCTCGACGCCATGCTCCTTCTTGAATGCGTCGGTCTCCGCACGAGACGTGAGGTGGTGGTCCTCTACCTCGTAGCCCTCCCGCTCAAGCAGATCCTTCGACTTGAGCCCGTATGGGCAGAGATGATCCTCCATCACCATTCGGTAGAGAACGGCTTTTTTCGCGTCGGATACGGTATCTTTAGGCATGGTCAGCTCCTGTGGGTTTGACGTCACGCGTTGCACCGTGTCCAGCCGATGAACCCGGCCCGGGATCCGGCATCGAGCGTGTAAACCAGCGTCGACTCGGCAAGTGCGTCGTCCGAAGACCCGTCCTCGGTCGGCGTTATGGAAACCGCCATCCCATCAGTCGAAAGCGAGACAGCACCATCGCTCGCAGTCTCCGAGGCAGAGAGGCGGATCAGGTCGCCGCTCAGCTTCATCAGAGCCACCGCTTCGCCGTCGACGTCGCCCATGGCAACAGTAGGTTTGGACGTGGTGGTGAAGTTGAACGTGCAGGCCGCGCCCTCAGGGAACAGCTTGGCGATATCGGCCTCGGTCAGGAATTCCGGATCAATGGCGGCAACCTTGGCGGTCGACAGCGCCTCCGAAAGCGGGACGATCTGTGCTTCAGGTGCCTCCTCCTCGGTCCCGTCGCCATTGCCCTCGATATCCTCGATCAGGTACCGCATTTCAGCGATTTCCTTGTCTTGCGCATATACGATTTCATCAGCGAGCTTCTGGACGCGAGGGTCTGACAGGTTCGACCGCGACGACGTCATGATCGCGATCGAATGGTGCGGGATCATCGCGCGCATGAAGCTGGTGTCGCCAACCGTAACCTGGCTTCGAACAAGCCAGAGAGCCCCAGCAAAAACGACGATTGATCCGAGATAGATTGCAGCGTTCATCGCCTTGCTCTTGTACATACCGAGCATGAAGGTCAGCATTACAAGCGCCATCGCCGCACCCATCACGAAAGCCATGTAGAAGCGTGTTTCGGACCAGAACAGATGGGTCCACTGGTAAGTATTGAAGTACATCAGAGCGAGCATGATCGCCGTCGAGGTGCCAATCATGGCAAAGAATTTGCCATAGGATGACGTCGAATGCCCCGATGCTCTGTCACGCGCGGTCTGCCGCGCACCGTGTGAGGCAGTCGCTGCTTGAGTATTCTGATGCGTTGCGTCAGACATGATGATCCTCCGAAATATCTCTACAGAAACAACCCTCCAGCGCTGGAGGGTTCCGAAAAATCAGAAATACTCTGTCCTGTCAGACAGTTCGAACGGTCAGTTCTGTCGTCTTCTGCGCAATATGATCGTGGCTAGGCATCCGCAGAGCAACTGGTCCAAAGGCTAGGCGGGACCACCCGCTAAATCGCTGAGTATCGGACAGTCCGGGCGATGGTCGCCATGACAGGATCTGATTAGATGCGAGAGTGTCTCGCGCATGGATTGAAGCTGCGCGATCTTGTCGTCAATCGCTGTCAGGTGTTCTTCGGCGACCGCCTTGACCTGAGTGAGCCTCCCCAACTGAACTGGTCCACCGCTATGTTTAGGAAACGGAGGACTGAGAATGGCAAACAGGCGACCCAAGCCCGAAGAGATTGTCTCGAAGTTACGACAGGTTGAGGTGCTGATGGGACAGGGCATGTCCCGTCTCGACGCAATCCGACAGATCGGCGTTGTTGAACAGACGTACTATCGCTGGCGCAAGCAGTATGGCGGAATGGGCGTAGATCAATTGAAAGAGCTGAAGCGGCTCCAGAAGGAGAACGAGCAGCTGAGACGCGCTGTATCGGATCTGACACTGGACAAGCTGATCCTGAAGGAGGCGGCCAAGGGAAACTACTGAGCCCCGCTCGTCGTCGTGCCTGTATCGACCATGTCCGCGACCGGTTCAAAGTGTCTGAGCGCAGAGCCTGTCGAGTGTTGGGGCAACATCGTTCGACCCAACGGCATGTGCCCAAGGGGCGTGCAGATGAGGATCAGCTGGTTGCCGACATGATCGAACTGGCTAGACAGTTTGGTCGCTACGGTTACCGGCGGATTGCGGCCTTGCTGAGAGATTCAGGCTGGTCTGTCAGCGATGGTCGGGTTGAACGGCGTCCGCCATGGGCCTCGGACCGATGGCGGCCATCATGGCGAACCGGCGAGAGGGTCTGAAGGTTCCACAGAAGCAGCCCAAGAGAGGGCGTTTGTGGATGAACAACGGATCATGCGTCAGGCTGCGGCCTGAGTATCGGAACCATGTCTGGAGCTATGACTTCGTGCATTGCCGGACCGATGACGGGAAGGCATTCCGCACGTTGAACATCCTGGATGAGCACAGCCGCGAATGCCTGGCAATCAAGGTGAAGCGCAAGCTGAACTCATCAGATGTGATCGATGCTCTGACAGATCTGTTCATTCTGCGAGGTGCTCCCTCTTTCATTCGGTCGGACAATGGACCTGAGTTCGTTGCACAAGCGGTTCGGGATTGGATCACGGCTGTCGGTGCAAAGACAGCATTCATCGAGCCAGGTTCGCCCTGGGAGAATGGGTATTGCGAAAGCTTCAACGGGCGGATGCGGGATGAACTGCTCAATGGGGAAATCTTCTATAGCCTGCGTGAAGCTCAAATCCTGATCGAGCAATGGAGGAAACACTACAACACCAAGAGACCACACAGTGCATTGGGCTATCGGCCGCCGGCTCCCGAAACCATCACCCCAATGGAAACCAGCCCGATCATGCACTAACAATTACCTTGGACCAATCAGATCGGGCAGCTCAGTAGTGCGACAAAGCCCGGTCGCAACATGAACACAAGCTGCACAAACTGTCACGCAAACTACTGAAATCACGAGCTAATCGTCACCATCCATCATTGGACCAACCTTTTCGCCCTTTCCGCCATTCTTACTAACTGATCGCTGGCGGTTTTTGCTGCCGCCTGCACAGCCGCTGGACTCTGTACTACGCTTCGCCCGACCGCTTCCCCGGTGGTCAATGCGCCGATGCGAGACCTGCCTTTTACACCGGTCGTGTTGATTATCCCGCGCATGATCCCAGCCGATCCAACGACAACGGCCGGCGCGGCTGCAACCATCAGGTTGCCCGAGATCCCACGTACGATTAGCGGCGTCGCCGCGACGAAACCCTTGGCGAGGAACACCATCACGAAGAATGGTACAAGCGAGCCGATGTTGTTTGCCGAGTTAGGATCACCGAGCTGGGCGAGAAGCGAATTCGCCATGCCGACGACGGTCGAGAACATGGCTGCGATGACGATGGGGTAGAAGGCATAGCTGACTGTCGTCGAGACCCATCTGTGGAAGAAATCCTTGGTCGCGTCAAAGAGCGACAGTGCGATCATGATCGGAGCGAGGCCAAGCATGAGTGTCAGCATCATCTTGGCGAATATGAGGACGATGCCGGTCATGAAGCCAAGGAGGCTCAAAAGAATAAGCCCGATGCCGCCTAGGATCGCGCCCGTCATCCAGTTCAGGTTGCTGCCGATGGCATTCAGGTACTGGCTGAATTTTTCGATCAGGATGTCGAATTCGCCGGCAAAGTGTGTGGCCCCCGCCCCTCCGCCGCCGACCGAGGAAATCAGGGCTCCAGCAACATAGTCGAGCCCGCCGATGATGGCATTCGCGACCGCGTTGAAGTTGGCCCAGTTGAAGGCGAAGAGCCCTATCAACATCAGCTTGATTAGGTACCAAAAGAAGCTGGCCCCATCCATGCTGCGGAACTGGAATGCCATGTTGATGCAGACGCCGATTAGCGAAAGCGTGACCATCAGCAGGACGATCGTGCCGGTATTGCTTGCCACGGCCCCGAACTGGGACTCAGCGGCATCGACAAGGAACGCGTCTGCCGTTCCGACCATCCAGCTGACGACGCCCATTACCAGTTGCCTTGAGCTTCGCAGATTGTACGCACGCTCGGCTCGAGTTGCTTCCTTACTTCAATCCAGTCGCGGCGAAACGCTGAATGCTCGGCTTGGCTAAGGCCTGCATACCTTTCATGATATTCGCCATCGGAGCTATCCCAAGCGGGAAAGCGGGTTTCACAGCTGCAGTCGCCAGATTCAGCGATCTCCTCCCAGGCCCGAATTTCGTACAACTCCATCAAAGCTGCTGCCTTGTAAGCTTCCCGCGGATTGATTTCGTCCATCCAGGTCGGGCGCGCCGGACGATCGTTGCAGATCCGGTATTGTTGAGGCGACATATCGACCGTGAGATCGTTTGAGACCTGAGGCGAAGTCTGCGCCACAAGGGGGCCCGCCAAGGCGGCAAGCATGAGTGCGAGAATTGGTTTTCGCATCTGGGGGGTTCCTTTTTTACTCAGCGGCAACGGAGGGGCTCTTGTTGCCTCTGCCGTCGACCATGTCGAGGTTCAAATCTCTGGTTTGACCTGGGAGGAAGAACTCGGTGATTCCGCGCGCGCCTTCATGGCGGCCTGCCTGAATGATCACGTCGATCGAGCCTTCGATGTAATCGATCATGTCGGCGTAGGTCATCGGCACATCGGTTTTCAGGGCGGCGATGGCGAGGCGGCGAACAGCAAGTTGTGGGGTCTCGGCATGCAGTGTGGTCAGCGATCCACCGTGGCCGGTGTTGATCGCCTCGAGAAAGGTCATCGCCTCGCGGCCGCGGACCTCGCCCAACACGATCCGGTCGGGCCGCATGCGCAAGGTCGAGGCCAGTAGCACATCAGCGCTGCGGGCGTCGGTATCCCGGTCAGCGATCAGCGTCACGGCATTGGGCTGCTCGGGGCGCAGTTCTGCCGCCTCCTCGATGGTGATGATCCGCTCCTCGGGAGGGATCAGGGAGAGGATTTTGCGCGCCGCGACCGTCTTGCCGGTCGATGTACCGCCCGAAACGATCATGTTGAGCTTGTTCTCGACGCAGAAGCGCAGCGCGGCGTCGATGTCGCCGGAGGCAACCACATTGCGCAGCGCGGCGTTTCGTTCGCGCCGCAGACCTTCGAGGCTGCGCTCCTTTCCATAGAGGAAGCCGAGCCGGATTGCCTCCAGCGGCAGGGAGGAGAAGAACCGCAACGATATTGAAAACCCACCCTCGACTGCCGGCGGCTGGATCACCTGCGCGCGGATCGGGCGATCTCGATATAGGATCGAGACCGAGACAATGGGCTTCTTCGTGCTGAGCGTCGTCGAGGCGGCCGAGGCGATCTGGTTGCCGAGGTCCTTGATCTCGGTCTGGCTCAGCGGGCTGCCGAGACCTCGCATGAAGTGATCGCCCTGGAATTCGCCCCAGACTTGTCCGTCGGGATTGATGCAGATCTCGATCGTGTCGTCGTGCAGGACCTCGGGGCCGAAACGGTCGAGCGACGCTTCCAGATAACTTGCAGCCATGTCAGAAAATCTCGAGGTCACGATCGACCATGACCGTGATCCGTGTACCCTGATCGACATGTATCACTGGTCGGATCGCCAGATAGTCCTGCATCACGCTTTGCGTGCTATCGCGCAGGTCGGTGCCGACATCACTCGCAACATCGGCCGCCGCCTCGCTGTCGATTTGACCCGCTGCAGCCGCAGGCAGGGCGCCGATCAAGGAAATCAGCGCGGCGGAGCCGAAGCGTTGCGCGAAACGGGTCTCGACAAACCCGGTGGTGCCAGTACGGCCAAGTTCGTCTCCACCGAAGGCGCTGATCTGCACGGTCTGATTATCGGGCAAGATGATCCGGTCCCATGCCACCATGACGCGCGATTGGGCGAGTGCGACATCCGAGCGGTAGCGCCCGATCAGCCGCGCGCCGCGCGGGATCAGGATACGCGTTCCATCGAAAGAATGGACGTCTTCCGAGACGATAGCGCGGATCGCGCCGGGCAGTGTGCTGTCGAGGGCCGTCTCTGTCACAGCCTGAATCATGGTGCCCTGAACAACCGTGTTCGATGGGTTCGCGATCACTTCGGCACGTGTCACCTGCGCAGGTTGTGCGCCCGAACGAACAAAGGCTTCATCTGCATTCAAACGTGCGGCTTCCAGCGTGTTCTCCCTATCCGCACCCGCGCCCATCCCGGAGAACGCGATCATAGGAGACGCGATACGCTCTGCGCGGGCCTCAGCTTCAGCAGCGCGCCGCCTTTCGAGTTCGGCCAGCCGCAATTCTTCTTCACTTGGTCCCAATGAGGTCGGCTCTGGTGGTGCAAGCCGTGCAAGTTCCAAGTCCATGCGGAGCTGATCCAATTCGCGGTCCCGCTCGGTCAGCTGCCGCTCGAGGGCACGCTGAGCCTCGGCGGATGCTTCCTGTAAGGTGGCAATTTGCGCCGTCAGGTCCGCAATAGCCTGCTCCGCCCCGCTATCCGCGGCCTCGGCCGGTCTTGCGCGCAGGTCCTCGAGTTCCGCTCTCAATGTCGCAAGACTTTCCATCAGCGCGAGTTCCGACTCGCTCGGACCTGTGTCCGCAGGCGGGGCTTGGCTGGGCTGCGGGGTAGAAATCGGCGCCAGATCTCCGAATCCGGGGCCGCTGCTCTGGAACTCCTCCGGCGCGGCGGTCGCCATTGGTGCTTCTGCTGACGGCTGCAGGGCAGCCCACGCCAGACCACCTGCTGCCGCGATGCCGACGACGCCAAGGATCGCGGCAAGCGGCGCAGGCCGCTTGCTTGCCTTCGCTTTGCCTGTCGAGCCTTCGAGAGCCGCGAGGCGCGTGGCGAGGTCTTCCGTACCTTCGGTCATGATGTGGCCTGTCCTGCGTCCTGGACGCATACCACCTCTTCGCCAAGGCGAAGAACCCATTGTCGGTTGACGCCGGACACGCGGATGACGCCGTCCCTCAAGGCTTGGCTGTTCACCGCGCGTTCCCTGCCGTTCGAATATCGGAAGATGGCGGGCACCGGCGCATTCCGTGCGAACCGGAAATACGTGAAGGTACCATCATCCCAGATGGCCGTCGGCGTGAACTCTTCTCGGGCGCTGACCGCATAGTTCGCGTTCGGCGCATCGGCCGCAACCGCCCTGGTGGGTTGCACGCGGCTTTCAGGGTAGCGGAACTGCACGACATAATGCGGCGTCTCCCGGGCTTCGACGACATGGAAGTAGTAGGAGCGGCGGTTGGTGTAGACGGTGATGTTGGTGGCGACGCCAGATGCTGTCGGCTTGATGGCGAAGGCACGGCCACCCGGGACACCGTCGAATTGAAACCCGACCGTATCGCCGGCGATGATCGAGCGGATTGTTTCACCCTCACCGAATTCGACTGTGGTGACGCGGGTCAGAGTCGTGACGACACGGTAAACTTGGCCTTCAGTCCAGGTCGCTACGCGCACGCGGTTGTCATGAGAACCTGGGCGGGGCGTGGTCTCGGCCAAGGCAGTCGATCCCGCGAACGTGAGAAAACTGGCGGCCAACAAGGTAAAGATTGGAGTGCGAGTCATTCGGAACGGTCCGATCGGATGGCATATTGGGTGACGGTGAAACCGAAAGGGTTTTGCCAAACATCGTCGATCGCGCGGGTTCGCTCTGGCCGGAATTCGAACATCAACGTGGCAGTGAACGATCCATCCTGTACCCCTTGCGGGCTTGTCAGGCGCTTTCTGAGCCGCACCTGGGCGCGGTTATCGCCAATAAGGGTGATCGATGCGATCTCAACGGCCATCTCGGCCGCAGCCCCGTAACGCGTCGGCGGATAGCTGTCCTGCCCGGAGGTCCACATGGCTCGCATGCTGGCCTCGGCCGCCCCGGAAGACTGTGCGAGGACACGGCGGACACGAAGGTCGTTGTCGAGCTGGTTGTAGGTCTCGCGGTCGAGAATGTAGCGGTAGATTTGCGCTTCGATCACGGCAGGCCGTTCGGCGAGCGACACGGTTTCAACCGTGGCATTGGGGAGCGCCATCCCGGTCGCGGGATCGTAGGGCACAACCACGGGAAGCGGCGTCTCGACCATCAGCGCGACAGCCGCAGCCGTCAAACAGCCGAATACGCCAAAGCCTGCCCCGGAAATGCCGATCATCCGCCAAAGCTGTTCCCGGCGCAGGGCACCGTAGACAAGTTCCTCTTCCACGAGCTCGCGCGCAGTCATCACCCCTACCCCACTCACGGCTCAAGATCCGGCAAGGTGAAGTCCATGTAGCGGCGTTCTTCAGCAACGGTGGCGGCGTCAACCACGCCTGCATTGCCAGCGCCTAGGGTTTGGATCGCTTCCAGCTCCCACATCCGTGTCATGGCGATGGCGAGTTCCGCCGTGACGCGTGTGTTATGATCCATCGAGGCTTTGAGATCTTCCATGTCCGGGATCATCTCGACCAGACGTTCCACCCGTTCGAGAGACTGTTCCGCCTCTGCGTGGCTATTCTGCGCCGCCGCCGACATCACAGCACCTGTGGTTGCCCGCGTGGCCACGCCTTCGGCGCCCGGATTGCCGCTGGTGGCGATCTCGCGGAGTGAATCCTTGTCGAATCCGGCGCTTGCCAGCGCCAGTTCCATCTGCGTGCGCATGGGCCCGGCATTGGGCCCTATTAGAGCGCTCCAATCGCCCGCCTGGATGCCTCGGATCAGGCCGGGGATGTCTTCGAAGTTGGCCTCAAGCAAGGAGTCGAGGTCCCCGCCCATGGCAAGCCCGAGGATGCTGCGCGGCCCGGTGAGCGAGGCATACATCTCGTTCAGCTGATCGAGCTGGCTTTGCAGCATGTCCAGTTGCTCCAACGCATTGTCCAGAAGATCCGTCTGGATCCCGAAATCCTGCAGCATCTGCTGAAGCTGGCGGATTTCCTGGGCAATGTTCTGGGTGTCCACCGTGGGCACACCCTGTGCCGCGGCAGGTCCGGTGACATTGAGGGCGAGCGCGAGAGCAATGCTACCGGCGAAAAGGGAACGGGGCAGGCGCAGGTTCAACGCAAATCCTCCTGACTGAAATCCATGTATTGCCGCTCGGCAGCTTGCGCTGCCGCCAAGGCGATCTGCGCGGCGCTGAGTGGCTCGGTTCGGGCGGCCTTGATCCGGGTCCGGATTGCGACCAGTCGGGCCAGTTCGGCCCGGGCATAGGTGTTGAGCGCGATGGCCTCGTGGAGATCCTCGGTCTCACCAATGCGGGTGATGATGTCCTGAACCCGCAGGGCGGCGGCACGGACCGAGACCAGCGAATAGTCGCCATAGACGCCTGCGCCGTGGGCCGAGAGGCTGAAACTCGCGTTGGCGAGGAGCACAGGGTCGATGGTGCCGAGCGCATCGATGCCGCCTACGGCCGCGAGGTAGCTGTTGTACTGCTGCGGGATCACCACGACATAATGCTGGGTTTCCGCGAAGGGTGGCACACCGCCATAATCCTGCACATTGCCCGGCCCGGCGTTATAGGCGGCGAGCGCATGGATAATGTTGCCATCGAACATGTTCAGCATTTGTGCGAGGTATCGCGCACCGCCGGTGACCTGCAGATAGGGATCGTCGTAATAGGCCGGGTAGATCCCGAGATCGCCCGCGGTACCGGGCATGATCTGGGTAAGTCCGAAGGCCCCCACGGGTGAGCGTGCCCCGATCTGGAAACGGCTTTCCTGCCAGATCAGCGCCTGCAAGAGACAGCGCCATTGCACGAGCGAAAGACCTGCGCGGCCGACCCCGGACAGACTATGGGTGTCGCGTGCTGCGCGGATGATCAGCTCCTCGATCCCCTCCCTGGCATCGCCGAACATCCGCGCTGCCGCTGGATTGGTGTCCTCGGGCGCATAGAGACTGGCGGCCGCGCTTTCGACGTCGTCTACCGCCCCCTGCCCCGCCTCGAGCCCCGCCACGGTTCCGGCCACGTCTCCAGCGCCAAGCGACATGGCATCCATCAGCCCTTCGAGGGAGGCGAGTTGCTGGCGCTCGATTTCGGCCAGTTCCTCCTCGCGGCTTAGCCGGTCCTGCTGCAATGCCAGGTCCCGATCGGTCTGCTCAAGGATGGCCTGCCGCTCTGCGAAGAGGCGCAGGTCGAAGGTCGGCACGCCCTGGGCGACCGCTGGCCCCGCCGTGGGACCTGCCAGCGCAAAACCGATCATCGAGAGAGGAAGCCAGGTCCGCATTGGTTCAGCCGCCCGCCCCCAAGAGGACGAAATCGCAGGCCGTGTCGCGGCGCGTGACCTCCGCCCCCATGGTCGAGATCGTGGCGGTGGCGGTTCCTGCCTGCGCAGGAGCCTCGCGAAAATTGAAGCAGTTGGCTTGCGGGGGGTTATGCTGCGCACAGGCTGTCAGGGTCAGGCCGAGCCCGAGCAGCACGACGCTGCGAATGATGGTACGGGTCATGTCACTCTCCAGAAATCAGGACGTTCGCGATAATCGGCGCCGACAAGCGCTTCGCCCTTCTCCATTCCGCCAAGGATGGTCACGAGCGGGCCGAGCGCGCTGAGATCGGCATCGATCACGACGGAACCACGGTCGTCGCGTACAAGCGCGAGGCCGAGCCGACGCCCAGAAGCACGTCGAGCTCTTTCTCGGTCAGGCCGAGCATCGCGTAGTCAGCGGCGGAAGCACGAATGTTGGGCAAGAGCACCTGCGTCGGCACCGCTTCCACGATGGTCTTGCCGGTGCGCGTGCGCTCGAGCTGGCTGGCATATTGGGTCATCATCACGACGACGGCGTTCTGCTTGCGGGCGGTCACCAGCCAGTTTGAGAGCCGCTCTGCGAAGTAGGCGTTGTCGAGGGCTTTCCATGCCTCGTCGATGACGATGATGGTGGGCTTGCGGTCCTCGATCACCCGCTCGACCCGGCGGAAGAGGTAGGACAGGACCGCCATGCGTTCCCGCTCGCTCTCGGAATCGAGGATGCCGGTGAGGTCAAAGCCCGCGACGTCTCCATCGATGCTGAAACTGTCCTCGGCATTGGCCCCGAAGATCCAGCCGTAGCGACCCTCGGCCGTCCATTCCTGCATACGCTCGAAGAGATCGCCCTCGTCATCGGTCGAGACCAGCAGCGAGGCGAAATCCGACCAGTTCCGTAGACCCGCATGTCCTGCGCTGGCGTTCTGGCGCACGACTTCCTGCAGTCGGTTGGTCTGAACCGGGGTCAGCGGTCGATCGCGCCGCTCCAAGAGGCTCGCGAGCCAATCAGCAAGCCATGCCTGGCCCCGCACGTCGATCTCGGTCTGGAGCGGATTGAGGCCCGTGGGGCGCCCCGCCCGCACGGTCGAATAGCTGCCGCCGAGCGCGCGGACGGCCATCTCCATCCCCGCGCGATAGTCGAATACGAAGACCCGCGCACCTGCCCGCCGTGCCATGGTCATCAGGAAAGCCGCTAGGACGGATTTGCCGGAGCCGGGACGGCCGAGGATCAGCGTGTGCCCACCTGTGGGCTCGCGATCTGGCGCGCCCTGTTCGTGGAAGTTGAAGCGAAAACCGCTGCGCTCGGGTGTGGGAAAGAGCGTGATCGGCACGCCCCAAGGGACTTCCCGCCCGGTCTTTCCGAGCGGTGTGCGGTGGAAGGTCGCGAGATCGGCGAAGTTGTGGTTCGTGATCGCGGCCTTGCGGCTGCGCGCCCCTGTGTTCCCGGGATGCTGCGCCATGAAATGCGCCCGTGCCCCGAAGGCTTCCGAGATCAGGTTGATGCCGGAGGTGGCGGAGATGTTGCGGATCTCGGCTGCGATGTCGTCAAGTGCCGTCTGGGTGCTGGCATAGACGGCCACGGTCATGTGGTGCTCGCCGAAGATCAGGCGTTTGGATTCCAGATCGTCCTGCGCGAGTTCCAGTTCCTGGGCGAGACTGACGGCTCCGTCATTGGCGGCCTGCATTAGCCGCAGCTGCCGCTTGATCCGGCCCGCCATGATGTTGGCGTTGATCGGCACAAAAGAGTGCGTGACCACCATGTCGACGGGCAAGTTCAACTCGTCGAGCATCAGGCTATCGGTCTTGGCAGGGTAGTTCTTCACCGCAAAGATCGCCCCGAGCTTTTCGCCGACGGCACCGTCCGAGAGTGCGATGGTCGTGCCGCGGAAGGTGACGCGGGTATTTGCTACGTCCTCGGCGATCACACCGAGGCGCGACCGGGGGAAGAGCGGGTGCTCCTCGCCCGTGTTGAGTGAACCGAGGAAGCCCAGAAGCTCGCCGGTGCTTGCGGCCAGCAGGCGGGGCTTCAGCTCATCGAAGGAGGACAGCAGAAAGCCCACAACCTCGTCGAGCTTGCGCAAGCGGCGGGTGGTGTCGGCCGCATGTCGCGAGCGAGACGCCCCAAGTCCGAACGGCAAGCGGCTGCCGGTCTCAGGTCGCTTCAGCACGGTCAGGGTCAGCGTCTTGTCGCGCAAGCCCGCGCGGCCGAGATGCGCGTGCCATCGTTTGTCGACGGCGGCAGCAAACCCCTCGCCCGGAATGGGCGGCAGGGTCACATCGACCGCTTTCGAGACCTTGTGCAGGTAGAAGGAGAACTCCGTCCCCACCTGCGCGACGATGCAAGCCAGCAACCCTCCGATCCGGTCGAGATGCCCGTCCTCGCTCGTGCTGCTGTTCACCCCTTCGAGGCGGATGCACTGCATCAGTTCGTTGCCGCGTGTCCGGATCGTTCGGTCGTTCACGAGGCTCACATAAGGCAGCATCATTGAGAGCCGCTTCTCGCCCTTGACCCATGCGGGTAGCGCGGTCAGCGGATCGATGGCGTTCTCAACCTCATCGGCAATTCCATCACGGGGCATAGCTGTCGCCTCCGTGCAGCTTGCGGTTCGTCGTGGGCGGGGTTTCCTGCAGGGTGATCACCAGGACATCAAGGAAGTTCGGATCCCAGTCCGCGGCCTTCCAAAGCGCCGGCCAGGCCAGCCCCGCGAAGACGGCCACCACCCAGCTCTGCACCCAGAGGAACAGAAGCGTCGAGCCGAAGAGCCAGACCATGGCATACATGATCGGCAAGCCCATCAGCTTGGGCGGCCTGAGAAGGCCGATGAACACGCGGGACTGGTCTGACATGGGTGCTTCTCAGGTCGTCCAGATGGCGGCGACGATGGTGGGCGCCGCGGCGATGCCCGCGATCGCGACGACGACCCAAAGCGCTTGGCGGAAGTCGAGGATGCCGAAGAGCCAGGAGAGGAAGACGCCGATCAGCGCGAGCGTGCCGATCACGATGCCCAAAGGACCGGTGATCGCATCGACGATGCCCTGCAGCAGCGTCTGCACGGGCGAGAGGTCGATGCTTTGGGCCAGAGCGGGGCCGGCCAGCACGATAAGGGCCATCGCGCCGAGCGCGACGATCGAAGGTCTCGATGTCATGAAAGATCTCCTCTGAGCCGCTCAAACACGGCAGTCACACGGGCCACATGCCCTTGGGTTTCTCGAAAAGGGGGGATGCCGCCGTGGCGTGTGACCGCCTCAGGGCCAGCGTTGTACGCCGCAAGGGCCAGAGAGCCCTCGCCGAACTGCTCGAGCATCATCAGCAAGTAGCGGGCTGATCCGTCGAGGTTCTGCGCAATGTCATGTGGGTCCACGCCGAGGTCGCGGGCGGTATCCGGCATAAGCTGGCCAAGGCCTATGGCACCGACAGGGCTACGTGCAGCCGGATTGTATGCGCTCTCGACTTCGATATTGGCCCGGTAAAGGAGCGCCCAATCAGTGACTGAAAGCCCTGCGCGACGCAGCGCACCATGCCCGGCATACCGCAGAGCCGTGGTCTCGATCGCATGGAGGATTTCTGGGGTGGCGCGGGCGGCGGATCGAGCCGGGATCGCTGTCTCGCTCGTTGCGTCAGGAACGCGAGGTTCTGCGAAGAGAAAAAGGCGCCTGTTTGCCTCTTGAGAAGTGGAAATCAATTGGCCGTCTGGGCCAACCGAAAAGATGAAACCGTCGGCCAGGGCCGGGGGCGCGGAACAAACGCCTGTACCCAAAGCAACGACGAGCGCAGTTGCGCGGTCAGCTGCCTTTGACCGGAGGCGCGGCGTGGCGCTCGCGGCCACCTTCTTCAAGTGGGATGCTAGCGGTCGTACAGCCCATGTCGGCCAAGAAACTGACAAGGCCAACGATGGTTTTGAAGTCGCGGAGCTTGAGGACGCTTCGGCTGGTGACGAGCATCTTATCGTCACGCCCATCAGTGGCGACGGCGCGGATGACCCACGAGCCGTACCAACTGTTATGGCGCTTCTCTGCTCTCTCCTTGCAGACCACCTCAATGAGGTAGCCCTCGGCGAGCAAGCCGCGCAGTCCGTCTTCTGTAACCACATTCGGGGCTTCTTCTATCATGGCCTTCCCTTGGGTCCTTGTTCTGCCTGGGTGCAGTATCAGGCCCACGGGGTCGCAACACCGTGAGCGATACAAAACAACATTAATGATAGCAAGACAATAATAACGTGTTGACGAAGTTCGCCTTGCTCCGATAACGGTGATAGCCGACAGAATGATAATCTTAAAGGCGGCAAAGGAGTTTTGCCCTGCGCTTGTTTATTGCGCGCAACGCACCGTTGCTGTTCGCGTTCCTGCTTGGAAGCATGCCGATAGCCGCGGCAGCAGATTGCGTACCTCCCGAACGACCGTTCTTGCCTCAGTCGCAAGAAGACATGCGTGCCTACGCCGATCTGATCAGAAGCGATTTCGAGACCTACATTGCCGATGTGCAGGACTACTTCCGTTGTCTCGACACCGAGCGAGCCCGCGCCTTTGTTGAGGCGAGGGAGGTCAGCGATGACTATGCCCGGTTCCTCAATGCTATCGAATAGAGATGCTCGGCCATTTTCTTGATGCCATCAAGCATCACCGCATTGTGCCTAACTTCATGTGCCTTTTTCGGGAAACAGCCCGGGCATCCACCGACCTGCATACTTGGCAGGGAACGCCAGCTTGAGCGGCGCGCGGGTCGAGGTCGATGACAAAGCCCCCGCTTCAAGTAGCGCAGATGTCACCCGCCGCGCGGTGCGATCACTCGTGCCAAGGATGGACTCGACCTCCCCTCGTTCGATCTGCCCCTGATAGAGGACGGCTTTCAGCACGGTATCGGATTTTGGAGGCAACGCCCCGGCGCGGATTTCTTCTTCGGCCCAGATCAGGATACGGTCACGCAGCCGATCAGGTCGCATAAGACTTTCCATGAACTCCACCTGGTCAATGCAGGTGCGCAGGAAGAAGCCGGCGAAGGAAGCAAGCGCGGCTTCGCTCAGCGTCCCACGCCCGTCGCGATCTCCACGGCGAGGACCGTCGCAGGAGGCCAGGTGCTCCTTGTAGGCGGCCTCTTCACGTGCAAGCCCGCGCGCCACAGACCAGAGGCCGCGTGTATCGAGCGTTCTGCGCAGCATGGCGTAAGACATGAGGCGGGCAACACGCCCGTTACCGTCGAGGAAAGGGTGCACCCACAGAAGCCGGTGATGCGCGCAAGCCGCAGCAAGGATTGGTTCGATCCTGCCGGGGAGGCTGTAAGCCTTGTGCATACGTTCGAGAAATCGCGGCACCGCGCCAGGGCTGATGGCAACGTGCCGCCCGACTTCAACGTAGCGCGTCCGCAACTCGCCGGGCCCGACGGGTATTCTTTCGCCCGTCTTCGGATTTTCGACGAAGAGAAGCTCAGGCGGCAGCAGCTCGCAGAAGCGGCGATGCAGTTCGATGACAGACACCGGCGATGTTGGTGGTTCGGCCATGCCATCTTCGTCTATCCATTTCTGAACGGCGACATGCGCCTTCGCTTCAAGCTGAAGGTTTCGCCTCGATGGATCGGCGCTGTAGTCGCCCTGCATCGCGCGTTCGATGTCGATGGGATGGGTGTCGTGCCCTTCGATGAGGTTACTGTAGTAGCAGTTCATCGCCCGCACGAGATCTGCCAAAGCCTCCGAGACGGAGGAAGGCAACCCGCTCCGGAACGCGGCAGACTTTTCTGCCAGCTCGAGCGCGAGATCGTTTAGACCCGCGCGCGCTGGTGCACCTTCAGAAACCATGAGTGGCTCGAACAGTCCTACCGTTTCTCCATCATCCGGGATTGTCACTTGTCCTGCTTTCTGGCCGCTTTGATGGCCATAAATCACCTCTTCTAAACCACAGACTATCATGAGGTTGCCGACTCATAAAGTGGCATCCCGTCCGCCAATTTGGCCGGTTCTTTGGCCGCAACTCCACTGCGGTCCGCTGCCAGGTTTGAGAATTTGACGAGCGACAAAGGCAAGACTAGCAAGCAATCTTCAATCAAATCTCCTTGTCATCATTAATGTTGTTTCGTATCGCTGCACCATTATAGATGGAGTCGGCATCATGAAGCACGTGATCCACTGCGTGGCAACAGCCACGGCAATAAGCATATCCGGACTAATGGCCTCGTCAGCTCCGGCTCAGGCCTATCAGGTGGATTGTGCGATCCTCCTCTGCCTTGCGGGCGGTTGGCCTGCCTCTGCTCCCTGCGCGCATGCCAGAGCGGTCTTCATTCGGCGGATCACGCCATGGCCGATCGAGCCGCCCTTACAAATCTGGCGGTGCCCAATGGGTGTGTCGTTCAAAGACCCCAGTCCAATGTCGCCTATGGAACGCCTTTATGACATCACGTTCCGCTATCCGCCCGAACCGCAGGAATCGACTCCTATGCCCCTTGTCCGCGTCCAATCGGATGAACAAGCCGACATCGACATCTCGGGCGACGCCTTTGATTTCGTGCGCAGCATTCGCGTTTATCACATCCAGTACCGCCAGCATGAAAACCGAGATGGCGACTGCAATCGCAGCGACTCGACGCGATTGGGGTCCTACGGCGTGCAGGGCGACTACCGATGGACAAGATCCACCGTGGGCCAGGTGCCAGCCGCATCCGGCCTGAGCATCCCGAATGGATGTGGCAGCTACTTTTACCGCTCCGTCTTCGTCGACTGGCGTGATCACGCCGGGAACTATGGTTCTGAAGAAGTTCGCTACTGACAAAATCTGCGCGCGGTTTTGCCGCGCGCGTCATCTCAACCCCGCACGGGAGGCTGTGCAAGACCCCTGAAAAGGAGACGACGCCAGACCGTGAAGCCTGACGCCGTGCTAGAAAACTCCGTGAACAAGAGTTTCCTAGCGCACCGCCAAAACACCTGCAACCAGCAAAGTTGTTTTGCTGGCAAGAATGTTGTTGTCTCACGACATGGCGTCGGATCTCCAAGGAGACCTCGACCATGGAACCTACGACCGGCCTGATCCTGCGACGGATCACGCAGACAAATCTCTCTGTTGCTGCGCACAAGCTTGCTACCCTCATCCTCGATGCCATCGCCTGGAAGGATGGCTACAACGGTTTGTCGCGCGGAACGGCAGCCTTCACCCTCTCGGCCCTGGCGGAGAAGATGGGTGTTTCACGACAATATCTTTCGGTTCTTTTGAGCGAACTTGAGACGTCGGAATTGCAGCTCGAGCGGGCAAAGCCGAATGGCAAGTTCGCGCCCTGGATTTTTCGGTTTTCCGCCTTTGACGAGGAGAGTGAAACTCATGATCTCGTGTCAGGTGAAGGCGACACATCACTATCTAGAGAAAATAATAACAAAACTATCTTCTCAGGGCTGATCGAAATCACCCCGAGTTCGAACGTTTTTCAGACCAGTTGGGCAGAGCTCATCAAAGCAGCGAAGGCCACGTTGCCCTGCTGGAACATCGACACCCAGGTCATCTGGGATCGCTTCCTCGCCTTCAACCGGTCCCGAGGCAACGGCAGGGTGCCGGCCGGCTTCCTGCTTGGCTTCATGCGCCGATGGCGGAATTCGCCAGGGACTACGCCTCGTCCCGAGGTGAAACCATCGCAGAAACGGGTAGCAGACCCCAAAGAGCGCGAATTGCTGAGACAGATGCAAGCCGCCCCGACTGCGAACCGCCAGTTCCACGCGTCCGACCTGTGTCGTTTGATCGGTCACGCTGCCTACGAAGCGCGGGTACTGGATGTAATCCGCAAGTTTGGGTGTCAGAGGTTCTCAGCAACCTTAGCGGTGCACGGACAAGCGGTGTTGGCAGGGGAAATTTCCAGGTAGGTTCGGTTGCCAAGCTTTGGAGCCGGGAAAACCCCGCTACAGATTCAATATCCGATAGTGAAGTTTATGTAAATTTTTGGTGAAAGCCCTGAGATCTGAGAGTCGTTCTTTTTGCTAATTTGGAGAGTTTCTGTTGTTGAAACGTCCAGAAAACGACCAATTTCGACATTGGATTTCCCGCGAAGCAGGATCGGTCAACAGGCGCTGCAATAACGCGCAAAAAATCGCCTCCCACATCGTCCAGTAGCCTGAGCCTCCAAAAATGGCTGATCCTAGTTTATCTTGACGCATTGGGTCAAAACCCATTCTCGTGTCGACAAAATCAAGAGAGAGATGACCGTTGTCAATTTCGATATCCATATCCGTCGCACTCTTCGTCGCCACAGCCTATTTGCATCTGATGTCCCTGCGCTTCTGCTCAGGCCGCATGGCATCGGTTCCAATGCGGCCACATACGCGCGTGCTTTCCATCGTGAGTCTGTTGTTTATCACCCATCTATTCCAGATCGGGCTCTTCGCAGGCGGCTTCTGGATTGCGGGGGCGTGGTTCGGGATCGGTGGCTTTGAGGGACCCGACATGGCACACTTGCTCGACTATCTGTATTTCTCGGCCGTCATGTACACATCGCTCGGGATCGGAGATATCGTCCCGACCGGGCATCTGAGATTTCTCGCCGGTGTCGAGGCACTGAACGGGCTTTTGATGATCGCCTGGTCTGCATCCTTCCTGTTTGCGACAATGAACCGTCTGTGGGACTGGGAACCTTGCGTTGAGCCCAAGGACTAGGAATGCGCTTACCTTCTCTATGGTCCGACCGATCGACATTTTCTTAAAGCGACGATGCCGAGAAATGCGGCGGCAGCTGCACTGCCCACAACGGCGAGTTTTGCCGTTGCGGTGATCGGAGTTGCATGAAATGTCGCATCGACGATGAACAAGCTCATGGTGAAACCGACACCGGACAGCAGTGCGACCCCAATGACGTCCCGCATCGAGGTGCCGGGCGGGAGTGTTCCGATGCCGAGGCGAAGCGCCAGGAGTGTTCCGGCGAGAAGTCCCAAAGGCTTTCCGACAATCAGCGCCATCGCAATACCGATGGCCACGGACCATGCCTGTGGATCGGCGGGAAAAAAATCCAGCATAACGCCGCCGTTGAAGAAGGTGAAGATCGGCACGACAAAGAACAGAGCAAATGGCGAAACGCGCCGCTCAGCGCGCGCTGTCGCTCTTGGCGGAAACGACGACAGCGGCAGAGAAAACCCGACAATTGCCCCTGCAATCGCTCCTTCGAGACCGGTCAGTATAAGTCCTGCCCAGAGAACGCAGCCGAAGGCGAGGTAAGGCACGAGCGATGCCCTTCGGGTTCGATTGAGTAGAAATAGACCTGCCAAGCCGCCAACCACCATCCAAAGCGGCCAAAGCTGATCGAACGATCCGTAGAACAATGCGATGACAATTACTGCGCCGAGGTCGTCGAAAATCGCGGCGGCCGTTGCAAAGGCGATGATCGCAGGACCAAGCTGACCCGAAAACAGCGAAAGGACGCCAAGGACCGATTGCGTGGCCACATCCGTCAACTGTGGGCGGGCTCATCTTGCGGCGCCAGCCAGCGCGACAGGTAGGCGCGTTCGAACAGAAAGACTCCCGCGATCGTAACGGCCGCATAGGCGACGATGGCTGGATCGCTCTGCAGCTTCATGGCGGTGAACGCGACGAGAACAATTGCATCGAACCCGAGAGCCGCAAGAATGACGACGCCAGAGGCGCCGATTTCCGCCCGGCGGAAGCGCCAGACACCCCAATGCACGACCATGTCCATGATAAGGTAGAAGAACGCGCCCAGCGATGCGATGCGGCTCAGATCGAAGAACACGGCGAGAAAGGATGCGATCACCACCGTGTAGACCAGTGTATGCCGCTGGATCGGTCCGGACATGCCGAAATGGCTATGCGGGATCATCTTCATATCCGTCAGCATCGCAAGCATCCGCGAGACAGCAAAGACGCTGGCCAGCACGGCAGACGCCGTTGCGACGACCGCCAGAAGAACCGTCAGCAGGAAGCCCACCTGCCCCAGTGCGGGTTCCGCTGCCTCGGCCAGAGAATAGTCCTTGGCGGCGATGATCCCGTCGATGGTGAGGCTGGAGCCAACACCGAAAGCTACAAGCAGGTACACAACCACGCAAAGCGCAATCGAAATCATGATCGCGCGGCCTACGTTGCGGTTGGGATCGGTGATCTCGGCGCCGCTGTTGGTGATCGTAGTGAACCCCTTGAACGCAAGAATGGCGAGCGCGACCGAGGCGACGAAACCCATCGGGCCGAAATCCACAGCGTCCCGCGACGCGGCAGCGAATTCAAACCCGCTCGACCACAGGGCTGCGATCCCGAAGAGCGCGATGCCCCCGATCTTGATTGCGGCCATGACCATCGAGAACAGCCCGATTGACCGGTTGCCCGCGATGTTCACGAGGAAGGCAAAAAGGATCACCCCAACAGCAAGGATGGGCACAAGTGGCCCGCCCTCGATATTAAAAGGGCGCAAAAGATAGGTGGCAAAGGTCCTAGCGACGAGGCTTTCCGCGATCACCATGCTGAGCGCCATTAGTAGCGCCGCACCTGCCGCAACGGCCCCCGGTCCGTAGCATTTTTGGAGGATCATCCCGATCCCCCCGGCCGAAGGCCACGCATTCGACATCTTGATATAGCTATAGGAACTGAACCCGGTGACGATCGCGCCTATGATGAAGGCAATGGGAAAAAGCGGCCCGGCCAGCTCGGCGATCTGCCCTGTCAGGGCAAAGATCCCTGCCCCGATCATCACGCCCGTGCCCATGGCAACCGCGCCGCCCAAAGTGATGGAGTTCTTCTTGTAGCCGTCGCCGCCGTGGCCGTGCTCGTGATTCATGATTTGCCCCGTCTTTCCCGTTTCTTAATTTGGCCTTTGCCAAGCGTTCGTGTGTATGGCCGCTCCGCCTGCCAAGTGGCGACGCAGACAGCTCAGCGCCTGCTCCAGATCAAGGTGGTCAACAATCGAATTGGCCCCTGCCTGTCGCGCATCGCCGAACCGCATTGCATCAAGTGTCACCAATATCATCGCAGCCGTCAAATCAGCCTGATCGCCACCTTCGAACAGGTTCGCGGCAATCTCTTTGCCGTCGCGATCGAACGCAACCGCCGCGATCCGTGTTCTTAATTGCCCGAATTGCGGCAGCCACTCTGAAAGCTTTGTCAATCGCCGGGAATGCTCTGACATCCAGCGTCCGAGCCAAAGCCGTTGTGCCACTGCAAACAGGCGTGTGACAAATGGCGGATCGACGGCCAGGTAATGGTGAACACGGACTTCGCGTCCGCCAGGATGAATTCCCTCATCGGGAAACGCCACATCGAGCGCCAGTCTCGGCGCCTCGTTCTGTGCGAAACTGAACCACCAGGGGTGCGTGCCAGGAAATACAGACCGGCCCGTCACCGGGTCGTCATAAGGCTGTCCAAGCGTCCGAAAGAACCACTCAGACGCTGCCTTCCCATAGTGACGGCCCATGCCAAGCTCGACTCCGATACGCAGCGTCTCTACCCGTTTGTCGCTTGCCAGAGCTGCCGCCATCAATGTGCTGAGACCCGGAGCAGTTCCAACACCCGTCACAAGACACCCGTTTTTCCCGTCCGCCGCCCGGATCAGGGCGTGGACATAGCTCGGCGTCGCCGATGTATCGAGCACCGTACCGCCTCTTGCGAGAATTTCAGCGACCAGCCCCGGCGGTGTCGCTTCGGTCAGATTTACGACCATGGCGTCGTCGGGAAGTGAATGGGCCGCGTCGGGGCGCGCCACGTCGAGGGCTGTGTAAACCACGTTTTCATGCGCCGTTTCAACCGCACGGTTTCGCCTGGAAACCGCCCAAACCTTCCATTCCTGATGGTCGGAAAGGAGGCGAACAAGCCGCGACCCGACATCACCGGATCCTCCGAGGATCACCAGATTGCTCACTCCGTTCACCCTCTTGGTCTCGGCGCTTCTAAATCGCAAATCCGTCTTGCATTTCCGATATCAAACTCAATCTTCGATCAATTCGCAGGCGAGCGCTCGATCGTCGGGAAAAACTGACGCCGCTCCGGTTTCCCGATAGCCAGCTTGCGCTCTGCAAAAAACGGAACAGAACGCTTGCGTTCATTGCGCGGCAACTTCCCGGAATCGAGGCAGAAACGCCGGAACATTCTCTGCATATCTCTCCCATGCCTCGCCAAACCGGGCCCGACTGTCGGCCTCCTCGCTCTTGGCAAGTCGCGCATACATCCAGACCAGAACCGGGAACATTGCAAGCGTGAGGATTGTCGGCCATTGCACGAGGAACCCTGCCATGATGAGAACGAACCCCACATATTGCGGATGCCGTATCCGGGCGTAGGGACCCGTGACCGCCAGTCGCCCGGCCCGCTGTGCTGCCCAGAGATGGTGCCAGGCCACCGAGATCAGCCAGAAGCCCCCACCGATGAATGCAAAGCTGAGGAAATGGAACGGCCCGAAATGCGGGTTCGCTTCCCAGCCGAACATCATTTCCAGAAGGTGCCCGCTGTCATGGGCGAACCAGTCAATCCCCGGCCAGTTGGATTGGAGCCAACCCGACAGGAAAAAGATCGTCAGCGGAAACCCGTACATCTCGACAAAAAGTGCCACGATGAAAGCACTGAATGCGCCGAAGCTGCGCCAGTCACGCGATGTCTGTGGCTTGAAGAAACTGAACGCGAACAGAATGAAGACCGCCGAATTGATGAACACGAGCAGCCAAAGCCCGTATGACGATCCCGGGTCGCTCGTCATTTGTCATCACCCGATCCGCGGCCGCCATGTCCGCCGTGGCCACCATGACCGCCATGCATGAAGAAATGCATGCCAACACAAAGCAGCAAAGGGAGCCAGATCAGCAACCCGCTGCCCAGAATGTGCACCCGATGCTCGTAACCCAGCAGTAGTCCACCAAGGATGAGCGCAAAGATCAGGTAGATGCCCGCGCGTGATTTCCAGAACGAGGGCGGCCTCGGCGGATTGTCATTATCCAAATGTTTTTCGTGATGTCTTGTCATAACACATTCCCGTAGTCAGTTGTGGATCGAGGGGACATGAAACCAGCCCCCACGCGTCGGAGCCATTCGCGCAGTTTCTGCAAGGTTATGGCCAGTCTTTTTTCGCGTCATACGTCATGTCCCTTGAAAAGAACTCCTGCGGGCGCGCGACGTCCCTGAACCGCATCGAATTCGGCTTCTGTCAGAAAATCAAGCGCCCGCCGCCCCGTGACATCCGCCGCAGCCGCAAGAACATGCGCCCAGCTTGATCGGTTGGCGAACAGCATCCCGTTGGTATCGAGTGTACCGCCGCGACCGCAAAACCCGAGGAATTTCGACTTCCGCAATCCGGTATCAAGGCGGCGGAGGAGACCGCAGAGCGGCTCCGGCCTGGTATGCGCGACAAAAACCCGGGCGCCTGCCGTTTCGGGAAAGAATATTTCGAGCGTCGCGTCGGAGGCGGTCATCTTCGCCTCATGATCGTCGCGGGTGCTGCGGAACCGTCCCGGCTCGACCATCACGATGACACGGTGCCGCACGCTCTTTTCTTTCAGGCGATCCGACGCCGTGAGAGTTTCGGCCAGTTGGTAAGCGCCAATGGCGACCAAGATCAATTCCGGGTCATCGCCACCGACATCGCGCAGGCAGACCGCGCCGTCGGCCAGCGCCCGTTGCGCCAGTTCGGGAGATAGCACGTCTGGAACTTCGCGCTTGGGAACCACCATCGTCCAGATCGCCCCGTGTGATCGAAAGACATCCCGCAGGCATGCGACGGCACTGTTCCAGTCCACAGGAAACACGACGCGAGAGAGATCGGACATCTCCGCCCACATCGTTTCGGCGGCGGTCGTGTCCTGATGCGACAGCTCGTTCTTGCCATTTTCCCACGTATGCGAGGTGAGGACAACCGGCAGGCCAAGCCAATAGGGTTGGCGACCTGCGGCGATCAATTGCCGCGTGAAGATCAAATCCTGGCGCAAAGCGCCAAGCATTTTCGTGGCGAAGGCTTCGTAGGAGACTGCCAGATTGAGACCGCTCTTGTTTCCCAGAACGGCGCATATGACGGCTTCTTCGTTAAGGGCTGTTATCACGCCACCGGTCTCGGATTCCGGCATCCCGGGCTCGGGGGCGGTCACACGATGCTTCAGCAGATCTAGGGTCGCGTTCATCCTGTTGCTGCGCATTTCATCAGGGTTGCCGACGCGGGCGCGCAGGCCGGGATTGGCGAGGACAAGCGCTTCGAAGTATTGGTCGAGACCTTCCATCGGCGAGACGTTTCTGCGACCCTCAGAGGCGTGCCACGGCGGTTCGGGCAGGCTGGGCGTCACCGCCGGGCGCGAGATCAGGGGATGGGCCCGCTCCTTGGGACGTCCCGAGGCGTCATGGTTGTTGAGCGCAAGCACCGCATCCGACAGGTCTTTTGGCGGCACCCAGAGGTTCGCGGCACCTTCGTTGAAGTCACGGCGGGCGGCCGCGTCGGTTCGCGGATTGCCCTCGAGCGGCAGGTTATGCGCACGGTTCGTGCCGGCGCCGGGAAATCCGAAACCTTTGACCGTCTCCGCGATGCCGTAGTGTAGACGGATCGCAGGTGCTTCGTCCTTTTCCCGAACGGCCAGGGCTTCGGCGGCGAGACGTTCCTCGATCTCAAAGATCGCCCAAGCGAAGGCTGCCGGATCGCGCCCGTCCAGATCGATCGGATCGAAACCGTTCAGCCGCAGGTGCCGACGGAACCAGTCCACGCCGCCGGATTGCGCCATTGTCGTGCGCTGGTCGATCCGTCGACCGTTCGCGATCATGATCGGGGCGACCGGCCCGGTGTCTTTCGAACGCCACCAGCGCGGTGCCCAGTCGCTTCCGCGCTGTTCTTCGAAAGCACCGTCACTCATGAACGCCACAAGATGTTCACCGGGCTGAGGCATGTGCCCGTAGAGCAGTCCGGCAAAGCCGAGATAGCCGCCTTCGATGAGACCGCCGGCGGTATGCGCGTTCACATGGCTGCCGAGCGCAGATGCGGGGCGTCCCTCGGCGGTGATCTCGTAGGAATAGAAATCCCGAACGAAGCGCGTCAGGCCGGGATCGGAAAACGAGTATCGGTTCTCCTGTTCGGACGACATGTTGTTGACGATGAGGTTCACCGCGTCGATCGCGGCAACGCAATGCCCCTGTCCCATCAGCCAGGATCGTGTCATGCCGCCAAGCGCGTTTGCAGCCAGATAGCCGACATAGGCTGGAACCATGTTGAGCGACCCGCCGGTATGACCATCGGGACCGGCTTTGAAATCCTCGGCGTCAAGCGGTGTCCCGTCCGTGCGCACGTTTCGCGCATAGGTCATATGCACCACGAGCCACATTGCCGCCTTCGTGATGCGATCTGCTGCGGCGAGGATACGCCAGGCTTCGGCCCTGTCGCGCACTCGCCCGCGACGCTCGAGAATATCGACCATGTCGTGGACCCGCACCTGTGTCAGGTCGTCATGGGCCGCAAGACCCGCGCCAAGCACCCAATCCGCAAAGGCCGGTTCGTTGCCACGATAGAGAGCGGCCCGATCCCTTGTCCGCACTTGCCCGGCGGCCGGCGTCTCCAAGTGCCTGTTGTGGTTTTCGGACATCCTGATTTCCCTGCTTCTCTAGTCGATGCTTGTGCCCGCTCGCACCCCAAGCGACCCGAATGCTTCAGCCAGAACGTCGGCGATTCCGATCGCATTCGATGGATGCGGTATGGTGTCGGTGGTGATGATCCTTGCGGCACCGGCTGCCAGAATGTCATCATGTGCGGAACCGGCGAAAACCGCGTGGATCACGAGGCACACCGGCGCGCGGCTGCCCGCCGCAACGAGCCGTTCAATGGTGCGCACCAAGGTCCGTCCCGAAGAGGCGATATCGTCCAGGATCACGGGCGTGCCATCGCGCAACACGGCACTTTCCGGCACGCTGACCTCGACCTGACGGTCGCCGGTCCGGACCTTGCGCAGCACTTCATAGGGCCGTCCGGCCAGCCGGGCCACCTCGGCCACCCATTGCTGGCTTTCGCTATCGGGGCCCAAAAGAACAGCGTCGGGCAGGTTAGTCTTGATCCAGTTTGCAAGCAGTGGGGCGGAAACGGCGCGCACCGCTGGGATCGGGAAAACCTCCTCCAGCCGAGCGATCCGGTGCAGATGCGGATCGACCGTCACCAGCCAGTCGAAACTTTCACCCAGGAAGTGCGCGAAAAGCCGCGCGCTGACCGCCTGCCCAGCCTCGAAACGGCTGTCCTGCCGCATGTAACCGAGATAGGGTGCGATCAATCCGACGCGGCGCGCGCCCATCTCGCGGGCCGTCGCCGCGGCGAAGCGCAACGGCAGCGCATGATGGTCTGGATTGCGTAATGTCGCCAGGAGCGCCACGTCGGCCCCGTCCAGATCGCCCGGCAAGGTCATCAGGCTTTCGCCATCGGGGAAATGGTGCCAGTCGAGCGTGCGCAATTCCGCCCCCATCGCGAGTGCCAGAGTTTCGGTCAGTAGCTTCATTTCGGGAAACGGTATGAGGATCATGGGCCCTCCTCGGACAGCGTGAGAACCCCGGTTTGGGATTCGGCATAGGCCAGGGCATAGGCCAGTTCGCCCGCTGTCTCGGCATGGAGTTCATAGAGCGGCTGGCCCTCGTCCACCCGGTCGCCCAACCGCACCAGCAAGCGAATGCCTGCGCATTTCTGACGCGGCGCGCCTGCCAGCTTGGCGATGCGGGCGATCCGGCGGTTATCCACGGATGTCAAAAGGCCCGCGTGGGGGGCGTGTATCTCGATCCGCTGCGCCGCCGTTCCGGGTTCCCGGAACCCGCCCTGCGCCTCACAGATCGCCATGAACCTGGCCTCAGCCGCGCCGCTATCCAGCAGAGCCCGGGCCCGGTCTCGTCCCTGCCCCGCCACGCCGTCGGGAGCGAGGTCCAGAAGATGCCCGGCCAGATCCAGCGCCCTTTCGCGCAGGTCCGCAGGCGCATCGGGCGCGCGTCGCAGGACCGCCAGCACGTCGATGGCTTCCAGCGTCGGGCCGATGCCGCGCCCGACCGGAGCGATGCCGTCGCTGATATGCAGCGCCAGGTTCAGACCCAACGCATTGCTGACCGCTGACACACGGACGCCGAGTGCCTCGGCAGCCTTCTCAGAGCGCACCTTGGCCGTGGGTCCGACCGGCATGTCGATCAGGACATGCGTGGCACCCGCCGCGGCCTTCTTCGACAGTACGCTTGCCACCAACTGACCGGTCGAGTCGAAATCAAGCGGGCGTTCGACACGAATGAAATGATCGTCGGCGGGGCTGAGGGCGAGCCCGCCACCCCAGACGATGCACCCGCCTTCTGCTTCGACTACCCTGCGCAGCGCGGCGGCGTCGAGCGCAACGGGTGCCATGGCCTCCATCGTGTCGGCCGTCCCTGCCGGCGACGTGATCGCACGGCTGGACGTCTTGGGAATCAGGTGCCCCGCTGCGGCGATGATAGCAACCACGATCGGCGTCGTTCGATTGCCCGGCAAACCGCCGACGCAATGCTTGTCGAGAATGGTCCGCCCTCCCCAGTCGAGCGTCTGCCCGGCGCCCTGCATGGCGCGGGTCAGTGCCACGGTCTCGGGCTCATCCAGCCGCTCACCCGCACAGGCGGTGACGAAAGCGGCAAGCTCGAGATCGGACAGCCGGCTGTCGAGCGTGTCGCTCACGATTGCCGCGAACCCAGCCTGATCCAGCCTGTCGCCATAGGCTTTCGACCGGATCATCGACGCGGAAACGGGCGGTTCGGGATGAGAAAACGCTCCCTTGTCCCCTGCTCGCGCACCAAGCGCCGCCCAAGCCGAGGCGGACAGCGCCGCCTGATCCACGTCAAGCCACGCTCCGCGGCCAACGACATTCAGGGTTGCGATGATCCAACGGTCCTCCAGGTCGATCCGCACACGGGTCTGGGCCGCGAACCCCTCGGAGCGACAGATGTGGCAGTCTTCGTTCATATAGACGACCGGTTGCCGGTAGGTGTCGATCCCGGCGGGGACAAGAGCAAGCGTATCGGTCATCGCGGCCGGTCCAGATAGACGGATTCGAGGTGCTCCGGGACGCGCACGGATCGTCCAAGCTCGTGTTTGACGCGAAATCTCAGGGTGTCCGCAGCCGAAGGTTCCCCGTGGGTCAGATAGGTCATCGTGGGTGCGGGACCGGCGGACATCCAGCGCAGGATTTCGTCGGCATCGGCATGCCCGGAAAAGGACTGGAGCTGAACCACTTCGGCCTCGATCGGGAACTCTCGTCCGAACATGCGCAAGGTTCGCGCGCCATCGGCCAGCACCGCGCCACGTGTTCCGCCGGCCTGAAAGCCGGACAGCAGGATCGTGTTCCGCCTGTCGCCGCCAAAGCTTGCCAGATGGTGCAGGATGCGCCCGCCGGTCAGCATTCCGCTGGCGGAGACGATGATCATCGGGCCCTGGCGCGTGTTCAGATCCTTCGATTGCTCGACCGTGTTGACGCGCTTGGCAATCTCGAACATCGCGACGCAGTCTTCGCGGCTGACGTGATGCTCTGCGTGGTGGCGGTGATAGATATCGGTCGCATCCACGGCCATCGGGCTGTTGAGGAACACCGGTACATAGGGAATGTCCCCCCGCGCCATGAGCCGCGCGATATGCAGCATCACCCCCTGCGCCCGTCCGACCGCAAATGACGGGATCAGTACCGTGCCGCCACGGGCAAACGTGCGCTTCAGGACTGGGGCCAGTTCGGCCTCGGGGTCGGTATCGGGATGGGAGCGATTGCCGTAGGTGGATTCGCAGACCAGCACATCGGCTCCACCGAACGGTTTCGGCGGCCGCATCAGCGGATCGGGATCATGGCCCAGATCGCCGCTGAAATGGACGACCCTGTCGCCGATCTCGAAACGGATCTGGGCGGCGCCCAGAAGGTGCCCGGCCGGGATGAAACGGGCGGCGACCCCGTCGCCGAGGTCGATCCTCTGATCGAAGCCATGCGGCCGAAGGCGTTCCAGCGCCGCCTCTGCATCCTTGAGCGTATAGAGCGGTTTGGGGTTCTTGTGTTTGGAAAACCCCCTCCGGGCGGCAAAGTGCGCCTCTTCTTCCTGAATGTGTCCGCTGTCGGGCAGGATAAGCCCGCAAAGGTCTGCTGTCCCCTCGGTGCAGTGGACCCGGCCGCCGAACCCCGCCCGGATCAGCGCCGGCAGGTATCCCGAATGGTCGAGATGTGCATGTGTGAGCAGCACAGTGTCGATCGTGTTCGGACGCACGGGAAACGTTTTGCGGTTGCGTTCTCGCAGGTTCTTGAACCCCTGGAACAGGCCGCAATCCACGAGAATGCGCCGTCCCATGGCCTCGATCAGATAACGCGATCCCGTCACGGTCCCGGCGGCACCCAGAAAGCGTAGTTTCGGACGTGTGATTTGTGTCATGCCTAAGTCTCCCTATTCGCGATGGCGTTGAAGAGCCCGCCGAAGATCAACGCGGCATACCAGCCATAGAGAAAGCTCTCGACCAGACCGACGATGAAGCCAAGCGGTGTCAGCCAGACGAACCCTGGCAGCAGGCCGGACCAGGTCTGGTACATCGCATAGCCGGGAAAGATCAGATCGAACGCGATGCAGACCAGATAGGTCACCGCCAGAAACAGGCTCAGCGCCCAGCCCAGCGGCACAAGTGGCAGGCGCGCGCGCCCCGTCGCGGTATCCGCGCCCATGACACATGCCCCGCACGTCATGCGCAGGGCCAGGAAAAGGATCGCCGCGACTGCGGTGAAATAGATGATAGGCATCATGGCTTGTTCCCTCCTCGCCGCCGGTGGGACCGGTCCGCAAGAGCCTTGCTATCCGGCGCCGCCGTGCCGTGGCTCGCGCGGGACGCAGATCCCGCGCGGGGGTGTCGTGTCAGTGGCCGCAGCAGCAGCCGGATTTGGCCGGCGTCTCCTTGGCGGATTCCGTGACGCGCGGCTCGGGCTTGGCTTGGCCCTGCGCGTCGGATTTGCCGCCGCAACATCCGGTCGATTTCTCGGCGGCGCTGGCTTGCTTCGGGGTATTGGAAAGACTGTCCATCTGGACCTCCTCTTGTTGCCTTCGTTCTATAGACGCGGCTCGACGGACAGCATTACAGGAATTCGGACATTGGCGCGTTTGCAGTGTGAGGATGCGGGCGGTCTCGCAGGCCGGAGGCAGTCGTTTGGCAGCTCCGACCGGGACGCCCGATCCGGGCTGGCATGGGTCGAGCGGTTCTGACAGCTACAGCAGTCGTCGCGCGGCCCAGCCAATCGCCTCCAGGCCACGCGCGCGCAAGCCGCGGCGGTGCCACGCCGGCTGGGTGATTTCAGCGGCCTCTGCGAGGTCGCCCAGATACTGCGCCTGCAGTTGCTCGGCCAGGGTCCGATCCCGAGCGATCAACACGAGCTCCTGGTTGATGAACAGGCTTCGGTAGTCGAGGTTTGCCGAGCCCACGATCGACCAAGCCGCGTCGATGACCGAAGTCTTGGCATGCAGTTGGCGCGGCAGGTATTCATAGACCCTCACGCCCGCCGACAGAAGGTGCGCATATGCAGCCCGAGTCGCCCAGCCGGCGACCGGCGGATCGCTCCGGCGGGGGACCAGCAAACGTGCGTCCACGCCGCGCCGGGCGGCGGCCTGAAGCGCGCGGTCGACCACGGTTCCAGGACTGAAATATGGTGAGGTCAGATAAACGTGGGTTTGCGCCATTTCGATCAGCCCCGCATGCAGACAGGCAAGCCGCTTGCGGCACAGGCGCGAGTAGCTCGGCACCAGCAACCCCTCGATCCCCTTGGTATCATCGGGAATCGCGCTGGCCGGAAGCTGGCCAGCGTCAAGCCAGAGTCGCTCGAAATGCCTGACAGCGAGCTCCACCAGCGGGCCCGCGACGCGCACATGGGTGTCTCGCTGACGGGTCTCGCCGTGAAGTCGGCGCGAGTTCAGTCGGCGTATGTTGAAACCGCCCAGGAATGCTTCCCGGCCATCGACGACCAGAAGCTTGCGGTGGTTGCGTTGCAGATATCTCAGCGGGTGCAGCAGGCTGAAGGGGCGAAACCAGCGGAACCGGACCCCGGCCTGTTTCAATTCGTGTCGCAGCCTGCGAAAGTTTCTCTGGCCGGCACCGAAGGCGTCGAGGTGCAGCCGCACGTCAAGGCCGGCGCGCGCTTTTTCCGCGAGCGCGGCCACGAAACGCGCGCCGACCTCGTCGGCCGCAAAGATATAGGACTCCATGCGGATATCGCGCGTCGCGCGCTCAATCGCGGCGATCATCTCGTCGAAAAGCACATCGCCTTCGACGAAAAGCCGGAACGTGCCCTCGCCCTCGCCGAGGTCCGGCACACACATCGCAGCGCGCGCATGTTTGCTCGACCGCGAGACGCCCGTTGCTTTGCGGCTGATACCGTCCGCCCGAATAAAATTTCTGTCAAAGACGCGCATGGTTCCCGCTTAGCGCATCGTGAATCTGGCAGCAACGTCAGGGTCGTCGACTGGTGCGCCGCTTCCTGATATGATGGCGCGAGAACCTGCTTTGGTCTCGATGGTGGCGCAATGGCCACGGCCGTCAGGCACCGGACACGTCATGGAGACCGTGCTGGCACCAGACGCAATCGCAATCGACATGGTCGCAACTGCGGTCTTTGAGAGGTTCGCGATAACGAAACCGGGAGAGTGGCAGCACGAAGCGCTTGGAGAACGACAGCCGGTAGGCCGAAGCCAATATCGATCGGGTGTCGTTCGCATCGAGTTTTCCGATCAGATAATCCAATCCGCGTGTACCCGTGTGGTTGAACATGAACCGATTGACCACGCCGGCACTCAGGCCCGGCTCCAAACTCTGCCGCCAGGCCTCGGTGTAGTCGGTTCCGTGTATCAGGCTCTCTGCCGCCAGCCGGCCCGTTCGCATCGCATAGCGCAACCCGAATCCTGCCAGCGCGTCCTGAAACCCCGCGTGCTCGCCGATCACCGGTTTTCCGCCCTGCATCGCTGTGCGTGGCAATCTGACATTTCCGAAACCGCCGAAGCCGCGCGCATTCTGCATTTGCAGCCCGGCGTGACGTTCGAAATACGATACCGTCGCCGCAAGATGCTTCGCCTGGTCGCGAAACCCCGTGAAGATGCAACTCGCCACCGTTCCGCGTCCTTCGTTCACGAGCAGATATGCGTAGCCCTTCGGGGCAAGTTCCGGCCCGAACGCAAGCCAGGCACCATCGGTCATGGCCGTGTTAAAGACGTAGCCGACCGCGATGATATCAGCACGGCGCGGCCCGCCTGCCAGGATCATGTTCCCCGCCGTGGCCGTGACCCGATCATTGAACCGCACCTCGACCCCGGCCGCTTGGGCCTGATCCAGCAGGGCACGGTCCAGCGTCCCCACGGCGTTGCCCCGCCGAAACAGATAGAACAGGGGCTTTGAATCATGAACCCGGTGCGCCGTGGCGCGGCTGTCAAAGACGACGCCTTCGGTGATACCGCGATGATCGAAATCGGCGGCGATTCCGACCGCAGCGAGTTCGTCCAGAACGTCCTGCGCGTCGGTCCAGTTCTCCAGACCCTGAAAATCGTCATGGAAACGGTGACCGACATCCTTGTGCCATTCACGCACCGTGACCCGGCGGTTGGCCTTGGCCAGAACGATCGCGCAGACGAGGCCCGCGGGCCCGGCTCCAACAATTTCAATCTGGTCATCGCTGCCGGCGGAATGGTCGGGCACAGGTGCCATCATCTCGCCGCTTTCCGGCGCCCGGTACCGCCGTGCCTTCTGGCGTCCAGAGTGCAACCGCAAGATCCACCGACCGGTACCATGCGGCAGAGGACAAGCCGGTCAACCGGTTTGTGCGACGATGCCAGGCATCCTTCCTCTGCCGAACCTTGTGTAAACGCCTGCGGGGTCTGATTTCCCCGCAGGCCATTTCTCCGCACTCTTCTGCACCACATCAGTGCCTTTCGAGCATGCAGGAAACTTTTCCGGCCCGCAGGCCATGGAAATGGTGCGGAGCCTTGGCCGACAGTATTGATCATATGCCGTAGGCCCATGCCGCCAGTCGGCCCATATGGATGTCGACGCTGCGGACACCAGACACGTTTTCCACCGCGACCCGGATGGCGTTCTCTTCGAAATCGCTGTCGGCAACGCCCCAGACCGCCACATTGCCGTTATCAACTGTGTAATTGACCAGATTGACCGCTGCACCGGGCACCTCTTTGAGCGCCTCGTCAATCTTGGCGCGCAGCACACGATCATCGCTTGAGGGCTTGGAAAGTGCCCCGTCCGGAATTGTCGACAAGGCATGGAGCAGGTTTGCCCGACTGACAATTCCGACCACGCGCCCCGCGCGCAGCACCGGCACCCGTTTGATCCGGTGCTTTTCCAGAAGACGCGCGATCTCGGCGACCGTCGTGTCCTCCTCGACCGAAACGACATCGCGGGTCATCACGTCCGCTACATGGCGGCTATTGAGCTTGACGAAGTCCTGGGCAGAATTGCCAGAGCCGCCCAGCACCTCGAGCCACCAGGACCGGCGCGGGCCGTCGGTGTCGCGGACGCGCCGCATCAGGTCTCCTTCGCTGACCACTCCCTTGAGGGCGCCGTCCGCGTCTACGACGGGTAGTGCGCTGACGTGATGATCGAGCATCAAGCGCACGGCGTCCTCGACTTTTCCGTCCTGCGGGACGGAGATCACGGACGTCGTCATAATATCCTTGGCTTGCATGTCGTTGTCTCCTTCGCAAATAATGGGCCGATGCACCGATCAGGTGCCGATCACCAGCTGCAGGTCATCGCCCAAATCATAGGGGGGGATGTCAAGGTTGCGGGGTGCTGGTCCTTTCCGTATCCGCCCCGACGTGTCGTAGTGCGATCCGTGACAGGGGCAGAACCAGCCGCCGAACTCGCCCACCGCAGATCCGTCCTGACCCAGCGGTATACAGCCGAGATGGGTACAGACACCGATGACGATCAGCCATTCACCATCCGCATCTGCCGTGCGGTTTTCGTCTCGTGCGGGCACTTCGCCGCTCTGGTTGGGGTTCTCGCGCCCGCTGTCGACCGGATCGGCAAGATCGTCGAGTTCGACGGCACGCGCCGCCTCGATTGCCGCAGCAGACCGGCGCCAGACGAAGACCGGGCGCCCCCGCCACTTGACCGTAATGCGTTGGCCCGGTTCGACGCCGGACAGATCGACCCTGACCGTACCGGAGGCGGTCACGTCGGCTGAGGGGTTCATCGAGTCAATCAGCGGCCAGACCGCAGCCCCGACGGCAACCGCGCCGGTCGAGGCTGTTGCATAATACAAGAAATCGCGCCGCTCAGTTGCGGGCGGCGGAACTGGGTCGTCTGCGGTCCTGTTCATCGTGAATCCTCCGACTTGACGCTCATCTGGGTTGAAAAGACCGGACTTTCGATGTGAACACCCGCGTCTACATGCAACACTTCTCCGGTGATGCCGCTGGTATAATCGCTGGCGAAGAGCAGGGCCGAGCGGCCCACCTCGTCGGCCTCTATGTTGCGCCGCAAGGGTGCTGCGCGCGCGGTCGCCTCCAGAAGACTTGAAATGCCGGTCAGCCCCGATGCTGCACGGGTCAGCACCGGACCCGCCGAAATAGCGTTGACACGGATGTTTGACGGCCCGAGTTCATGCGCGAGATAGCGCACAGTCGCTTCGAGCGCCGCCTTGACCGGCCCCATCACATTGTAGTTTTCCACCACGCGTTCGCCGCCAAGATAACTTAGCGTGATCAGGCTGCCGCCGCCGGACATCAACGGTTCGGCAAGATGCGCCATACGGATCAGCGAATGCACCGAAACGGCCATCGCTTCCGAGAACCCCTCGGCAGAGCAATCGGTCAGCCGACCATGAAGGTCGGCGGGCGGCACGCTGCCCACGGCGTGAAGAAGGAAATCGAGCTTTCCCCAGCGTTCTGCAATGGCATCGAAAACGGCATCGAGTTCATGCGGTGCCTTCACATCGCAAGGCAGGACGATGGGCGCTTCAAGCCGCGCGGCCAATGGTGTCACGTGGGTCTTGGTGCGCTCGTTGACATAAGTGATGGCCAACTGGGCACCCGCTTGCCGGAAATGCAGCGCGGCGGGCCACGCCAGACTGCGTTCATTCGCGATGCCGATGACCAGGCCCTTGCGACCGGACAGGTCCAAAAGTTCCACGGGATCGCAGCATTCGGGGAAGTCAGGCATCTTCCGATTGAACCCGGGTATCGGCGGGTGCGTCCGGCACCTTCTTCTGTGCAGTTTGACGCTTCGCGGTCTTGCCGTGCTTATGCCCGCCGTGTCCATGCCCGAAGAGATGCAATGCAGCCATCCCGCCGACCACGAGGACCAGAACCCAGTTTTCGATAATCCATTCCATGATTGTTCACTCCTTGTTTGATGTGTCGGACGGTTGGCCCGTTTGCGTAGTGGTGGCGAAAGGAAAACTGCCGTACATCGCGCCGAAGACATGTGTTAGCCATGCATCGCGCGCTTTGCGCAAGGCACCGAGGTTTTCGCCGGTACGCGCCAACAACGCGCGTTCGGCAAGGATGGCGGGATGGTCTTTCGGCAGGGGATCTCGCGTCTCGCGCACGGAGTCGGCTGTGGATTTCACCAATGCCATCCATGGGTTCACACGTTCGGAAAACATCGTTCTGGTCCATCGCATCGGATGCAGGGCGCGCAGCATCTCGGCACTGGCCGGAGAAGTCGCGGCCTTGATCCAAGGGCTAACAAATGTCGAATAGGCCGCCTCGTTGATCCGTGACATCTGCGCGACCTGCGCCAGCGCTCCATGGTCTGACCCAAAACCGAGATCGTCGACGTCGCGCTGCTCAAAACGCACGTCGTAGTCGTCGGTTTTGCGCTTTGCGCCCCCGGAAGGATTATCGATGACCATCTCATAAAGCCCGGGCGCCAGCGCCTCGACCGCCTCCAGGCTTTCCAGGATCGCCCGATGCTGAAGCCGCGCGACGGACCCGGAGACGAAGATACCCAGATGCCCGACAGTCTCGTGCGTCATGTAGACGATGCGCTGTCCTGCGGCCTTGAGCGCTTCGGTGTCAGGATATAGCTTGGCAATCCAGCCCAACGCCTGCTGCGGCGGGGTGATGTTGTCGCCCTCCGAGGCAAAGACGATGATCGGGTTGCGGATCCGTTTCAGATCGATGGTACAATGCGCGTCCAGTTGCATCTCGCCCTGCTCCAGTCGATTGCCGATGAATAGGTTCTGAGTGATGCCGAGAATTTCCTCGCGGCTCAGCGTATAGTAGCCGTTCCACCAGCGTTCGAAGTCGAGGAACCGTTCACGTTCGGTATCGGCATGGGAAAAGAGGTTGGCGTATTTCTCCCAGATCGCCTTTTCGGGTTGCAGTGTTTCGAAGTTCTGCGCCAGCCACGCGCCGTCGAACCGCCCGTCGCCCAGATCGGCGATCATGTGCGCCGCCCACGACCCGCCCGAGAGCGCGCCGAGCATTCGCATCGGGCTGGTGGACGCGTCGCCCGACCAATAACTGAGCGGAGAGCCGTTCAGCACGATGGGCCCGGTCAGACCGTCGCAATCGGCGGCCAGCAAGGCGGCGGCCCAACCGGCCTGGCAATTGCCGTAGAGCACGGGTGCTGCGTTCGGGTGACGGCGGGCGACTTCGGTGACGAAGTCACGCAGTGCATAGTGTACGTCAGCCAGCGTCTGGCTTGGCATGGGTTCTGGAAAGAAGATCACGAAATAGACCGGATGGCCCTCGTGCATCGCCATGCCTACTTCGCTGTCATGCTTGAAGCCGCCGATGCCCGGCCCATGACCCGCGCGCGGATCAATGACGATGACCGGCGGCTTTGCCTCGTCCACGCAATCGTCCCAGCAATCTTCGCCTGCCCGCGTGATCCGGAGCAGTGCATAATTGGCGGGCCGGTCGAAGGTGCGGGCATCCAGCAAGAGCTCGTAATCGAAGTCCAGAAGCGGCGGCATGCCCTGCCGTTCATGTGCGATCATGTTGTCGGCGCGTTCGCGTAACGTGTCGAGGAACAGCACCCAGCGTTCAAAGGCGTCCTGAGCGTAGGGCACATTCGCGCCAGCCGAGGTCTGTTCCGGCACAGGTTGAGAGGATTGCGTGGGCGTCACAGTTGCAAGGCGCAAGCTCTTATTCATCGTTGGCTTCCTTCTGTTCATCGATTTCTCCGGATGGCCGCCCTGCAAGAAGCGCAAGTGCGAGGTCCTTGGCGACCTCCTCGCGCAGACCGGTCAGCAGGTAGGCCGCATCACCGGGCTTGAGGCCCAATGCGCGCGCCGCTAATTCCGGGGGTTGCTTTAAGATTTCCACGCGCTGGAACAACGCTAATGCCATCGGGGCATCTGGATGCGCGGAGGCCTCTGCACAATTGCATATCATCCGCGACATTAACTCCGGAACGGCGGCATTCCGCGACGGTTCCGTTGCTCCCGAACGAAAATTCGTCGTCTCCGGTGGCATGATCCCAGTCCTCCTGCTGTGCTGCCCTAAGGCGCAGTCACAAAAGAAGACGTCGATTGGCGAAAAACGTTACAGAACCGACCGCGTCTCGATCAGGAATTCTGCTGCCCTGCTTCGCAATCGGTTTCGTGCTCGGCGTTCTTGCAACCCTCAGGCTGACAATAGCAATCGTCACGGTCATCCCGGCAGCAAGCGCCACAATGATTTGTCAGCGCCTCGCGCAGAGCCGTGCGCGCCCGGTGTAGCCTAACGCCAAGCGCGTTGCGGGTTAGTCCAAGGTCGCGCGCCACATGCTCACGGTCTTCTTCGCCGAAGTCGATGCGCCGGATCAGTTCCGAATCCGCCGGGCGCAGTTCGGAAATCAGACCGCCATGACAGGTGCAGAGCCGTGCCATCTGAGTCGGCGCATCAGCGGTCCAGTCTTCCGGCTCGCGCGCCACCGCCGCGGCCAGTTGGTCACGGCGCGTGCCTTTGCGGAAATGGTCATTCAACGTGGAGCGCAGGATCGCATAGAGCCAGGCATCCATCCGTTCGGCGTCTCTGAGTTGGTCCTTGCGCTGCAGCACGCGGATGCTGAAATCCTGCAGGACATCCTCTGCATCCGCCCGGTTGCCAAGCCGTTTGATCAGGAAGCCCAGAAATGCGCCACGTCCATCGAGCAACGCACGTTCCGTCGCGGTGTCCGGCACCTTCGGTCTTACGTTGTCTCGTAAAGCCATGACACTCCTGTCCTTTCCAGATTTTTTGAAATTTGCACTGTCATCAACGTCATCATGACTTCTGTCATGTTAAATGCCCGCAAGCGTTGACATGGATCAATTACGCCATCGTTCTTGTCGCAGGTTCGACGTGGCAAGGTCCACTCACCCGTTCTGCGGGGGAGCCTTTCAATGACCTGGGCAACTATTGCCAGATCGCCTCAAGCTATTGAAATATATTTATTTATGTCAAGATCAGCTGTGCTGGCTTTGTATTCTACCACTGAGATTGACGAACACAATTCCCGCAATGACCAATAGGATGCCGGAAAGCTGCATGACGGAAAGACGTTCGCCAAAGAACACTGCCCCGATGGTGAGGCCGAATATCGGCACCAGGAAACTGAACACAATCGCCCGGTTCAGTTCCACTTCCTCCAGTACCGAAAACCACAGCCAGTAAACCAGTGCAGAGCCAAACAAGGCCAAGCCCAACAGCGACATTACGAAAACAGATGTCCATTGGATGGCCGTCTGATCTTCAAGGAGAAGCGCCGCCACGGCAAGAGGCACGCTGCCGATCAGCATCTGAAAGCCCATTGCAAAAAGTCCATCGACCTGACCTGCGATGGATTTGATCGCCACGTTGCTGACAGTCACTCCAACCGCAGCCAGAACGATGTAGGCAAAACCGATGGCCGTCCCGTCTCGCGCTCCATCGCCCAATTGTGGCAAGGCGATCACAAGTATTCCCGCGAAACCGATCAATAGGCCACCCCAACCGACCCTCGCCAGTCGCTCTCCAAGCCATGCAACGCCCAACATTGTCGCAAGCAGCGGCTGAGCGTTGGCGATAACCGTGGCGAGCCCGGGAGATACAAATTCTGCCGCATGAAACATGCCGAGAAATCCCAGACTGGTCGCGCCAAGGCCGACGACACCCAGTGTCACCCACGTGCGCCAACCACGCGGAAACGGCCGCTGCAGCCACACCGCAACAAACACCAGGGTGGCCGCAGCCAGAATTGCCCGCAGTGTCGCAAAGGTCAAATGCGGCGAATATTGCAGCCCTGCCGTGATCAGCGGAAAGCACGCCGCCCACAAGAGCATGGCCAGAACGATCTTGGTTATTGTCGTCGGCGACATCGGGATTTCCTTTTTTCAGGTCAGAACCGGCTGGAATTGCGGAGATCTTCCGGCGTGCCAAGTCAGTGTAGAATGATAAGTTTTTCTCGTAGTTGATGATCGCAGTCGCAAGTGTCAACAATTGCGGTGCGGCGGCTTGGCGACAGTGATTGGACGAACCAAACAGACGTTTCAGCGACTGAAACCTTACTGGTTATTAAGACAAACGTCTGATGACCTGTGCTTTATGAGTTCCAGGATGCACGTATAATGAAAGAAACGCAGACGTTTGTGGCAGACGGTGTAACGCATCCGACTTACGAGCGTCGTATTTTGCAGAGGTGTGTGATGAAAAATGACCAAGGCGACAAATTTTCCTTAGTTGACCAGTCCGACGTCGCTGCAAAATCCACCGACGCGGCCGTTCGCCACGCGTTGGTGGAAGGCAGACATCAAATTCTGAAATTCCTGCGTCGGCGACTGGGTGATCCAGAGGCGGCAGAGGATGTCCTGCAAACATTTATGCTGCGGGCCATCGACCGCTCAGAGCAACTTCGTGATGTGCGCGCCGTTCGCGGCTGGCTCAGTCAGATCCTTGCGTCGTCCATAGCGGACCATGGCCGCAAGGTTTCGCGACAGCGACAGAGGGAGGTGGTCATGGCCCCGACCGACCTGGAAGGCGTCCATCACGATTTTGACGAAGAACTGGACGAGGTTATCTGCAATTGTCTCTACAAGTTGTTGCCAACGCTCAAACCGGAATATGCCGAAGTCATCTGGCGGGTCGATCTTCAGGAACAACCGCGAGAGGACGTCGCCAAAGACCTTGGGATCACGTTGAACAACCTCAACGTCCGCGTTCACCGGGGCAGGCAGGCATTGAAGACAAGGTTGCAGCAGATGTGCCTGACCTGCCCGGTTCACGGCTTTCTTGATTGCGATTGCGACGCGGCAGAGAAGGTCCGCGCCCGCCTCGAAGGCCTTGCGGACGAAAGCGAAATCTGAAGAACACGCAGAACCGCGGAGCGATCCTCGGAGCTTTAATGCTGCTGCCTTACACGCGTGCCTGAGACCGAAGCCGCAATCGAAAGATGATCACGATCGCGTTTGATAAGTCGTGGGCTCATGTCCTTCGGCGAACAATAGGCTGCAATCGGGCAAATGTGTACCGAAAGCGCTTGGACCGATACGCCCAATCGGCGCTTTCCTGCTTTCAGGTGCCGACGCAATATGGCTGCGCGCTGTAACAAACACTAGCGCCGGTCGTCTTTTTGAGAGCCGGGGTCGTTCGATGCCCCTTCCAAACTCAGACAAACGCGGAGGCACCGATCATGTCCAACAGCGAAATCTCACCTGATGAGCAGTTTGAATTGCATGACGGCGCGAGGCAGCTTCCACGCCTTGGACCCGGAAGGGCCGCGATGTGGTTACTTGCCAAATTGCTCAGCCGTCTGGTTCGGAACGGTCACCTGACTGTTATCGACCCCTGTTGTGGGACTTGGCGTTTCGGTGGCGGTGACGGCCCTGCCGTTTCAGTCCGATTGACCGACAAGGCGCTGCCTGCGCAACTTCTTGCAAACCCCAGTCTGGCGCTTGGCGAGGCCTATATGGATGGAACGCTCCGCATCGAGACCGGCAGCCTGCGCGACCTTCTTTCGATTTGCATGGCTGACCTCGACGCCGTCGACGCTTTGCCCGGGAAACGGATCAGGCAAGGGCTGGACGCTTTTTTGAGCCGCAGGTTGCATCACAACCCGATCAACCGGGCCCGCTGCAACGTGGCGCACCACTATGATCTCTCGACCGAACTCTACGACCTCTTTCTTGACGCGGACCGACAGTATTCATGCGCCTACTTCGCCACAGGCAATGAAACTTTGGACGAGGCGCAAGCCCTCAAGAAACGACACATCGCTGCAAAGCTGCTGCTGCGGCCCGGCCTTGACGTTCTCGATATCGGCTCGGGCTGGGGGGGCTTGGCGCTGGAGCTTGCCCAACAGCATCAGGCCCGCGTGACCGGTCTGAGCCTGTCTACCGAACAGATCGTGGCCGCCCGCGCCAGCGCAACGCAGTCCGGCCTGTCCGAACAGGTCGCCTTTAAACTCCGCGACTACCGGCAAGAGAAAGGCCAGTATGACCGTGTCGTTTCGGTGGGCATGTTCGAGCATGTGGGCCGCAGTGGATTTGATGACTATTTCAGCACGATCCGAAGGGTTCTCAAGCCGGATGGAGTCGCGCTTGTACATGCGATCGGTACGATGGCACCCAAAGGTGGCAGCGATGCGTGGATCAGGAAATACATTTTCCCCGGTGGCTATCTTCCGTCACTGTCCGAAACGATCTCGGCGGCGGAACGTTCTGGGCTTTGGGTCACCGATGTCGAGGTCCTGCGCCTGCATTATGCAGAGACCCTGCGGCACTGGTCCGAACGCTTCGCAGCCGAGCGCGGGACCGCGCGGAGGCTTTACGACGAACGGTTCTGCCGCATTTGGGAATTCTATCTGGCTGTCTGCGAAATGGCATTCCGGCATGGCCGGTTGATGGTGTTCCAGCTCCAGTTGGCCAAACGCCGCGACACCGTTCCGTTGACGCGGAATTACATCGCGGACGCTGAGGCAGATCACCACTGCCACATCAGGGCACTCGGCAAACAAATAGGGAGAGCAAGATGACAGGCAAAGGGCAAATCAAGGTCGCCGTGAACGGATACGGTGTGATCGGCAAGCGCGTAGCCGACGCGGTGGCCGTGCAGGCCGACATGGACCTGATCGGCGTGGCGGATGTCGTGGCCGACTGGCGCGCCCGGATGCCGGCAACCAAGGGCTTTGCCCTCTACGCTGCAGACCCGGAACGGGAATCCGCGATACAAAAGGCCGGCCTGAACCTCGCCGGCGGCTTGGACGATCTGTTGGCCGCCGCCGACATCGTGATCGATTGCACGCCGAAAAAGATCGCCGCTCAGAATGTGGAAACATACCGCGACAAAGGCATCCGTTTCATCGTTCACGGCGGCGAAAAACACAGCGTAACGGGCCATTCCTTTGTCGCCGAAGCGAATTATGAAACGGCGCTCGGGCGCGACAGCACCCGTGTCGTGTCCTGCAACACGACCTCGATCGTCCGCACGCTGAGCGCACTCAAACGGTCCGGCCTGCTTGGCTCGGCGCGCGGAACGCTGCTTCGGCGCGCCACTGATCCATGGGAAAGCCATCTGGGCGGGATCATGAACACGCTCGTTCCCGAACCCGAAATCCCTAGCCACCAAGGCCCCGATGCGCAAAGCGTCGATCCCGACCTTGACGTGATCACGATGGCCGTCAAGGTGCCCCAGACCCTTGCGCATTTGCACTACTGGTCCGTGAGGATGCCGCGCAAGGCATCAAAGGATGAGGTGCTGGACGCATTCTGCGCGTCGTCCCGCATTGCTCTGATCCGGATGTCGGACGGGCTGGGTGCAATCAACGCAGTCAAGGAGATGATGGCCGATCTCGGGCGCCCCAACGACAGCCTCTACGAGGTGGCCCTGTGGGAGGACATGCTCAGGGTAGAGGGCGACGAGTTGTTCTATGCCTATATGGTCGACAACCAGGCTATCGTGATCCCCGAGACCATCGACGCGATCCGTGCCCTAACCCAAGCTGAGCCAGACGGAGCCGCATCGATTGCGCGCACGAATGCGGCGCTGGGTGTCGGTGCGTTTGCGGCCAACACACCGACGCGTTAGCAAGAGGCACTGAGGACTGAATTGGCGTGACTGATCAGCCCGCCGCCATGCCCCCGTCGACGGGATATTGCGCTCCGGTGATGAACGCGGAATCGTCGGAGGCGAGGAAGAGGACGAGGTTGGCGATATCGAGGCTTTCGCCATAGCGACCCAGCGGGATCGTATCGGAAAGCTGCTGCTTTACTTCATCGCCGCGACCGGGATTGAAGCCTTCCTCCAGCGACCGCATCATCCGGGTGTTGACCGGCGATGGATGCACGGAATTGACCCGCACGTTGTGGCCCGCCGCCTCGATCGCAGCCGCGCGCGTCAGGCCGACTACGGCATGTTTCGACGTGATATAGGGCGCGACGTTTGGGCTGCCTTTGAGACCCGCAATGGACGACATGTTGATAACGCTTCCCGATTTCCGTCCGATCATCACCGGCAAGACATGCTGCAATCCAAGGAATGCGCCGCGCACGTTGACTGCCATCACGCGGTCGAAATCCTTGATCTTCTGATCGATCAGTGGCGCGACCTTGCCCTCGATCCCGGCGTTGTTGAAGAACACGTCGATGCGTCCGAATTTCTCGACGGTCTGCGCGACATATCGTTCGCAATCCTCGACCGACGATACGTCGGCCGCGATTGTCAGCACATCGCCCGAATTTCCAAGATCCCTCGCGGTATCCGACAGATCACTTTCCCTGAGGTCGACAAGCGCGACCTTGGCACCTTCGCTGAGAAAGAGCCGCGCGGTTTCCAGACCGATACCAGCTGCGCCCCCGGTGATCAGGGCGACTTTGTCGGCGAGACGTTTCATCGAGAATCTCCTTTTGATGATTTTGGGGGTGACGAACGAACCTGCGTCCCGGCCGTTCCATCCAGAAGCGCCAGCGCATCCTCAAGCTGACCGATACCAGCGAGGCCTCCTGCCTCCGCGAAATCGGCCGCTGCCGCCATCTTGGGGCCCATAGAGCCCGCCGCCAGGTCGAGCGCCCGCGCCTCTGGCGGGGTGAGATGTCGGATGGGCGCCGCATCATCCGTTCCGAAATCCCGGTAGGCCGCATCCACGTCAGTGAGCAGAAGCAGCGCATCCGCCCCGAGCCGTTGCGCAAGCAGCGCGCTGGCGGCATCCTTGTCGATCACGGCCTCGATCCCGGTCATGCTGCCGTCGGGCAGGCGCAGCACGGGAATGCCCCCGCCTCCGGTGCAGATCACGATCACACCCTGATCCAGCAGCAGGCGCAGCACACGCAGATCCGGAATGTCCTGCGGCTTTGGCGAAGGCACGACGCGCCGCCATTTGTCCCCGTCCTGCGCGATGCTCCAACCGGCGGCGGTGGCGCGTGTTTCGGCCTCGTCGCGGGAATAGACCGGGCCGATGAACTTGCTGGGCGCCTGAAACGCGGGGTCGTCCGCGTGGACCACAACCTGCGTCAGAAGCGTGGCGACCGGAAGCGCATGATCCAGCGCATTCTCCAGTTCCTGCTCGATCATGTAGCCGATCATGCCGACGGTTTCCGCACCCAGCACGTCGAGAGGAAATGCCTCGTCGGGTTTGTACACCGCCCCCTGAAGCGCCAGCAGCCCGACCTGCGGACCGTTGCCGTGGGTCACGACCAGTGTGTGCCCGGCGCGCACGATATTTGCCAGCGCAGCGGACGCAGTCCGGACGTTGGCGCGTTGATTGTCTGCCGTCAGGGGTTGACCCCGCTGCAGCAGGGCGTTCCCGCCAAGCGCTGCGACCACCAGCACGGCTAGTTAGCCAATGTGGCGACAAGGATCGCCTTGATGGTGTGTAGCCGGTTCTCGGCCTGATCAAAGACTATGGAGGCCGGGCTTTCGAACACCTCTTCGGTCACTTCCATCGCCGTGATGTCGAAATGTTTTGCGATGTCGGCACCGACCTCAGTCTCGGCGTTGTGGAAGGCGGGCAGGCAGTGCATGAACTTGGTCTGCGGATTGCCGGTCTGCGCCATCACGTCCGAGTTGACCTGATAGGGCAGAAGTTGGCGGATACGTTCTTCCCATTTGTCCTTGGATTCACCCATCGACAGCCAGACATCGGTGTAGATGAAATCGGCCCCTTTCACCGCCTCGCCCACCTCTTCGGTGATGGTGATGCGCGCGCCGGTGGTCTCTGCGATCCGGTGCGCTTCGTCCTGAATGGCTGGATCGGGCCAACAGGCCTTTGGCCCGCACAGACGCACGTCCATACCCATTTTGGCGCCGCCGATCAGCAGGCTGTCGCCCATGTTGTTGCCCGCATCCCCCAGAAACGCATAGGCAATCTGACCCAGCGGTTTGTCGGAATGCTCTGACATGGTGAGGAAATCGGCGAGGATCTGCGTGGGGTGGAATTCGTCCGTCAGACCGTTATAGACCGGCACCCCGGCATACTGCGCCAGCGTCTCGACGATGGGATGACCGAAGCCGCGATATTCGATCGCGTCATAGACCCGGCCCAGCACGCGGGCGGTGTCCTTCACGGTCTCCTTCTTGCCCAGATGCGACCCCGACGGCCCCAGATAGGTGACATGGGCGCCCTGATCGTGGGCGGCCACCTCGAAGCCGACGCGCGTGCGGGTGCTGTCCTTTTCAAAGATCAGCGCGATTTCCTTGCCGGTCAGGCGCGGCACTTCGTAGCCACCGTATTTCGCCGCCTTCAGGTCGGCGGAGAGTTTCAGCAGAAAGCCGATTTCCTGCGGGCTGAAGTCGCGCAGCGCAAGAAAATGGCGGTTTCGTAGATTGTAGGACATGGGGTTTCCTTTTGTCAGATTGCGTCGCGGATGGTGGGGCAGCTCATGCAATGGCTTCCACCCCTGCCCCGGCCCAGTTCGGCACCGGGAATGGCCAGAACTTCGATCCCGGCGTCCTTCAGCGCGGCGTTGGTGTCATCATTGCGGTCATAGCCGATGACAACACCGGGCCGCAGCGCCAGCACGTTGTTGCCGTCATTCCACTGCTCGCGCGACTGCTCGGCCAGATCGCTGCCGCCGGTCGGGACCAGATGCAGTTTCTTGAAACCCAATATCTCGGCGGTGATTTCGAAAAGATGCCGGGCGTCGCGCCGGATATCGAGCGCGGCACCGGCCGACCCGGGACGCAGGTCATAGCAGGTGATCGCGTCAGCCACCTCCTTGAACGTCGTCACGACATCGTTGCCGCAATGGGTGAATACCGTGTCCAGATGCATTGCCGCCCGCGACCGGGGCATCTGGCAGGCGATGACGCGCGTCACGTCACCCCCCAGAAACAACGCCTCGGCCAACTGACCCACCGCCTGCGGAGACGAGCGTTCGCCCATACCGACCATCACGACGCCATGGCCGATGGGCATGATATCGCCCCCTTCCAGCGTAGCCGCGCCAAATTCGCGCGTCGGATCGCCGAACCAGACACGCGCATCTGCGAACTTGGGGTGGAACCGATAAACGGCGGCCATCAACAGCGTTTCGGGCCGCCGTGCCGGCCAGTACATCGGGTTCAGAGAGACGCCGCCATAGACCCAGGCGGAATTGTCCCGCGTGAAGATGAAATTGGGCAGCGGTGGCAAAACAAAGCCGTTGAGGCCGAGATAGCTGCCGAACATGCCCGACGGGGTGAAAGGAAGATCGTCGACGGTGATCCCACCAACGAGAAAACGGGCGAGTTCCACGCCCGGCAGTGCCTCCATCCAGGCGCGCAGGTCGTCACGCATCCCCACGCCCACATCATTGCGGGTGATCCGGTGGTCGAGCACCCAGGTGCGCGCCTCCTTGATGTCCAGCGTCTCGGCGAGCAGCGCCATGGCATCCAGGACCTCGATGCCCTCGCCGCGCATGATGTCGGCAAAGACGGCATGGTCCTTGATCGCCTGCTTGACCCAAAACACATCATCGAACAGTAGATCGGCGCAGTTTTCGGGGGTCAGGCGGCGGTGGGCAAGTCCGGGCGGCGACACGATCACCTGCCGCAATTGCCCTGTTTCCGAATGTACGCCGAGTTTCAGTTCAGACATCTGCGGTAACTCCTATGTATTCAGTCAAAGAATGGCGGCCAAGCTGATGCTGGCCGAGATGAAGACGACGAGGATCAGCAGTAATGGCCATACGAAGACAACCCACCGATCAAACGATACGCGTCCGATCGCCAGACCGCCGATCACCACTGCGGATGTGGGCGTGATCAGGTTCACCAGCCCGCTTGCGGATTGATAGGCCGTCACCACAAGGTCGCGACCGACGCCCGCAAAATCCCCCAGTGGGGCGAGGATGGGCATCGACAGAACCGCCAGTCCGGAAGATGAAGGTACGAGGAAGCTCATCCCGATCTCAATCCAGAGCATCAGGTTGATGAACGCGATTTCCGGCAGGCCGCCGAGGGTGTCGGCCGCGCTGTTGAGGATGGTATCGGCGATCAGGCCCTGTTCCATGATGACGACGATGCCGCGCGCCAGCCCGATCACCAGCGCCACGCCCAGCAGATCCCTGGCGCCGTCGACAAAGGCCGAGGTCAGTTTCTTCTCGCCCAATCGCGCGACAACCCCGACGACGATGGCCATGCCGAAGAACAGCGCCCCCATCCGGGCCATCCACCAGCCCTGGCTCGACACGCCCCAGATCATGACGGCAAAGGTGGCGAAGAACAGGAGCAGAACCAGCTTCTGGGTGCCGGTCAGCTTCGGCTCGCTGAATTCCGCGTCCGTCTCTTTCAGGAAAAACCGCCGGTCGCTTTCGCGTTGCGCCGCGACGACGGATCGCGCCGGGTCCGCCTTGACCCTGGAGGCGTAGCGCATGACATAGGCAATGCAGATCGCGAGGCCGCCCAGCAGGATGACCAGCCGCAAGGCGATGCCTTCGGTGAACGGAATGCCCGCCGCGTTGGAGGCGATCACCGTGGCGAAAGGGTTGATCGTCGAGCCCAGCGTGCCGATGCCCGCGCCGATCAGGATGATCGCCACGCCGGTCACGGAATCGTATCCCGCGGCGATGACCACCGGGATCAGCAGCGCGTAGAAGGCCAGCGTTTCCTCGGCCATGCCGTAGGTCGTTCCGCCCAGGGCGAAGAGCGACATAAGGATCGGGATCATCCAGATCTCGCGGCCCTTCAGGCGGACCATCGCCGCCTGGATCCCCGTGTCGATCGCATTTGTCGCGTTTACCACCCCCAGAAAACCGCCCAGGAGCAGCACGAACAGCGCCACGTCGATGGCATTGGCGGCATAGCTGTCGGGGTCATAGAACCCGGCGACAGGTGCCAGCATGACATCCACGAAGCCCTGCGGATTGGCTTCGACCGTCTGATAGGTGCCCGGCACCGCGATCTCGCGCCCGACCTCTTCATTCATCGCGCGGTCGTACTGCCCGGCAGGGATGATCCAGGTCAGGGCCGCAACGGCGATGATCAGCAGAAAAAGGATGGAATAGGCGGTGGGAAATCGTGCTGCCAGTCCGCTCCCGTCGGGCTTCTTGTCTGTAGATGTATCAGTCATCGTGGCCTCCCCTTCATTCAATGCGTTTGGTGTGTTTGTGGTGTGGAACCCGGCTCCAGGATGGTTTCAGAATCCACCGGGTTCCGCCGATCACCTGCGCCGCCTTGGCCTTCGCTGATCCCTTCCAGCCGCGTCCGCTTGAGCAGCAGCGCGTTGACCGCGACCAGCGCCGAGCTGCCCGACATGGCAATTGCGGCGACGGCAGGGCTGATGATCAGCGGGTAGAACACGCCCGCTGCAGCGGGGAAGGCGATCACGTTGTAGGCCACCGCCCAGAACAGGTTCTGGTGCATCTTGCGCAGGGTGGCGCGCGACAGCTCGATCGCGCCCACGACATCGTAGGGATCGCTTTTCATCAGCACGACATCGGCGCTTTCCATCGCCACATCCGTGCCCGCGCCGATGGCAAAGCCGACATCGGCCTGGGTCAGCGCGGGCGCGTCATTGACGCCGTCGCCGACCATGCCCACCTTCTTGCCCTTGGCCTGAAGCTCCTTGACCTTCTCGGCCTTCTGACCGGGCAGCACGTCGGCCAGCACCATGTCGATGCCCAACTCGGCCGCGATCCGCCGCGCCGTGCCCTCGTTGTCGCCGGTCAGCATCGCCACCTCGACGCCGCGTTCGCGCAGCTTGGCCACGGCGGCCATGGCGCTTGGGCGCGGTGCATCGGCGATGGCGATCAGCCCGAGCATCCGCCCGCCCTTCGCCACATGCACCACGGTGCGGCCCTCGCCCTTCAGGCGCTCGGCTTCGGCATCCAGCGCGCCAAGGTCGATGCCTTGCTCGTCCATCAGCCGGCGGTTGCCGACCAGCACTGGCTCGCCCGCGATCTCGGCGCGTGCGCCGCGGCCTTCAAGGTTCTCGAAGCCGGCCATCTGCGGCACATCGAGCCCCTCGGCGCGCTGGACGATGGCCAGCGCCAAGGGGTGATCCGATCCGCGATCGACAGAGGCCGCGGCGCGCAGCGCATCATCCTCGGTACTCCCGTCGGCCGCGACGAGTTCGACAACGCGCGGCTCGCCCATCGTCAGCGTGCCGGTCTTGTCGAAGACGATCACGTCGAGCTTGGTCGCATCCTCGAGCGCCCCGGCATTCTTGAACAGGATGCCGTGCTGCGCCCCCAACCCGGTGCCCACCATGACAGCCATTGGCGTGGCCAGCCCAAGCGCATCCGGGCAGGCGATGACGAAAACGGTGATCGTCAGTGTAAGCGCGAACAGCAGCGGCGATCCGATCCACCAGAACCAGACCGCGAAGGTGGCCAGCCCGATCACGATGGCGATGAGGACCAGCCATTGCGACGCCCGGTCGGCCAGAAGCTGTGCCGGTGCCTTCGAGTTCTGCGCCTCCTGCACCAGCTTGACGATCTGAGCCAGCGCGGTGTCGGCGCCGACCTTGGTGGCGCGGTAGCGGAACGTGCCGGTCTTATTGATCGTGGCGCCGATGACGGTATCGCCCAAGCTCTTGTTCACCGGCATCGACTCGCCCGTCAGCATCGACTCGTCGACCAGCGAAGATCCTTCCAAAACCTCGCCGTCCACCGGAATCTTGTTTCCCGGGCGGATCACCACCGTTTCGCCCTGAAGCACTTCGGAGGTCGGCACCTCGGTCTCCTGCCCGTCGCGGATCACCGTGGCCATCGGCGGCGCGAGATCGAGCAGCGCCCGGATCGCCGCAGAGGCACCGGCGCGCGCCCGCATTTCCAGCCAGTGGCCCAACAGGATGAAGACCAGCAGCACCGCGACCGCCTCGTAGAACTGCACGCCGGGAAAGAAGAAGGTCGAGCCGACGCTGAACACATATCCGGTGCCGACCGACAGCACGACGAGCACGGCCATGTTGAGGATGCCGTTCTTCAGCGCCCGCCAAGCGGCTACGAAAAACGGCCAACTGGGCCAGACGATGCCCGCGCTGCCGAGGAAGAACAGCCAAAGGTCCAGCCTCAGGCCGAAAGGCGGCACCGGGGGCGTGAACATGCCGCCCATCGGCGAGTAGATGAAGATCGGGATGGTAAAGAGCAGCGCCACCCAGAACCGGTTGCGCATGTCGCGGACCATGTCGGCCATCTCCATGCCGCCGCCGTGACCCATCTCATGGGCCATCGCGTCCTTGGCAACGGGCCCTGTCGCGCCATGCGCCGCGTGGTCTTCATGGCCGGTGTGGTCCATCTGGCAGATATGGTTCGGCATACGCTCTCCGGCGCAGTGAAAGCCGCAGGCGTCGATCGCCTTGCGCAGCGCCTCCTCGTTCACCACCGTTTCGTCGTACTGCACTGTCACACTGGCAGACGCAGGGTTCGCTTCCGCCCGGTGAACGCCGTCGAGGGCGGATACATGACGTTCGACCGCGAGATGATCGAGTTCCTCGAACAATCCGCGGACCTCAAGGGTCAAGGTTTTCAATGCTGGCTCCTGTCGATTAATCCTTGCGGTCGCGAAGGACCGTCAGGGGAATAGACGTTGCCAGGCATCGGACGTTACAGTGTCCGGCGAAAATCTTCGCAGGCACTGCCGCTGGTGTCACCCATGAGACGGTAACGCTTTACGTCCACTCGCGTCAGTATTTCCGTATGGCGCGCACTGGCGCAGGGTCGGGCAGCCTGGGACCAACCAATTGACGAAAAGCCAAATTGCGGAGTTTGAATTGAGCAGCATGACCAAAGCGAGCACTGCAACCCACAAGTGCTTTGCCCTCGTGCTAAGTGGCGGCGGGGCAAGGGGCCTCTCGCATGCTGGCGTACTCAGAGCTTTGATCGCCAGGGGCTACATCCCAAGCGCCGTCGTGGGCGTGTCGATGGGCGCGGTTGTCGGTGCTACGTATGCTCTTAATGACAAATGGTACGACGCACTCGTGGGCATGGATACCAGCGGGTTTCCGGCAACACCGGACTTTCGCGTGCCTGGAATGGCTGCAAGGATCAGGGGAATGCGGCTTGCTTTGCTTGCCGCGCGGGACATGTATTTTGGCTGGGGATCAGGCGCGCGCACCGAGACCTGGGGCCGCAGTGTCCTGTCCGGCCTGACCAAGGGCAAGAACCTGCAGGACGGCCGCATCCCGGCTTTTGTCTGTGCAACCGACATGCTGTCTGGCCAACGCGTGGTATTCGGCAAGGGAGATGCCACTGATTATGTCTATTCAAGCGCGGCGCTGGCCGGAATACTGCCGCCCCTTGTCGATGATCCGTATGTACTGATGGACGGAGCCTATTCCGATATCGCGCCGGTGGACGTCGCCAGGGCCACCGGCGCGGAAGTCGTGATCGCTGTGGATCCCAGCCAGCGCGAAAACGCGACTGGCCCGAAAAACGGCTTGCAGGCGATGATGCGATCCATCGAGGTCTGCCAGTATGAACATGCGCGACTGCGTTTTGAGCAAGCGGATTTTGTGATCCGACCCGCTTTCAGCCAGACCATCGGCACACTGGAATTCCGGCAAAAGCGTCATTGTATTGCGGCAGGCGCCGTGGCGACCCGCCGCGCATATAACGACATCAGCATGCTGCTCGCCCCCTGATCGGCGAGTTGCCCCCGACGTGCGATTGCGCTCAGTTGCAGTCACCCAGGAAACATCCCTGCAAGCTACCCCATGAGCAGCGTGATCGGCGCGGTCGCGCCCAACACGATCATCAGCGGCGGCGCCGGGGCGGCGCTGTCCTGTCCGGACTCTCGCGGCTGACACATCGGCACCACGATGCGCAGGTAGGCCGCCAGCGCCAGCACGCTGTTGAGAATGCCGATCACCGCCAGCCACAGATAGCCCGCCTCGATCGCCGTACCGAAGAGCAGCACCTTGCCGAAAAAGCAGAAAAGCGGCGGAATGCCCGTCATTGACAGCAGGAACACCACCATCGCTACGCCGATCACAGGGCGCGCGCGGCCGAAGCCCCGGAAGTCGTCAAGGCTGCGTCCGGCGACCATGATCACCGCGAAGGCGCCGAGATTCATCGCCACATAGGCCGCGCTGAACACGATCACCGAGGGCAGCGCCAGCAAGCCTGGCCCCAGATCCACGATCCCCATCATGAAATAACCCGCCTGCGCCATCGACGAATAGGCCAGCAGGCGCACCTCGTTGCTTTGCACCAGCGCCGCCAGGTAGCCGCACGTCATCGTCATGGCGGCGATTAGCGCGACCACCATCGGCCAGCTGGTACCGACCGGTAGGTCGCGCAAGATCTGCGCGAAGGCGAAGATTGCCGCGACCTTGGTAATTACCGACAGATAGGCGGCCACGGACACCGGCGCGCCGTCATAGGCGTCGGGTGCCCAAAACTGGAACGGCACCAGCGCCGCCTTGTAGCCCAGCCCGATCAGCACCGCGGTCAGCCCGGCCAGCGCGATCAGCGTCCTGCCCGCCAGCCGGCCCAGCTCGGAAAAGAGCGTCGAGCCGGCACCGCCGTACGAGATGGACCAGCCGGAGACCCGGCGTTCAATCGTGCCGCTTTAGCCTCTGCGCCCGCGTGACTGCCGCGGCGACGCGGAGCAGGCCTTCCGCCTCCTGTTTTTGGGGGGAGCCGGACCAATCCTGCGGCTGACGATTTGCATTCTTTTCAAGGCTGTAGAAGTCGCTTACGTTTGGAAACAGAGAGTAGGCCTGAAAAGGAAAATGCCATGTGCCTGTCGGCCCAAGTCAGTTTTGCTGCAAGCGTTTTCCTTGTCGGGGGTGGGGCCGCCATTTCAATCGTGGCCTTCCAGCGCAACAAACGCTATCTCCCGCTTGCATTGATGCCGCTTTTCGCAGGTCTTCAGCAATTCACTGAGGGTTTCGTGTGGGTTGGCATGAACGGAAATGATCCCCTGACGGTCTTGTGGGGGGCAATGGGGTTCATCTTCTTCACGTGGTTCATGTGGCCGATATGGGTTCCCTTCTCGGTTTATGTGCTGGAGCCGGACGACAGTCCGCGCAAGCGATTGTTCCGCCTCATGGCGCTGATCGGACTGGCCTTCGGCCTGCTGCTATACATCCCGCACGGGCTCAACAGCGACATGGTTGTGGTAGAGATCAACAACCAGTCGCTGGCCTATGAAAAATCCATGTGGCTCGATTTCATGATGCCGCGGTGGTTGACCAACACGATCTACGTGACCCTCATCACCCTGCCGCCGGCCCTGTCGCACTACAAACATGTGCGCCATTTCGCCTTGACGCTGGTGGCGGTGATCGTGGTCGATATTGCTTTCCTGCAATATGCCTACATCTCTTTCTTCTGCCTGCTGGCAGGACTTGCGACGCTGCATCTGGTCTACATCATCCTGACAAATAAGTGCGCCCGTGAATGTCCTGAACTGTTTGCCTAAATCCGACAAGTAAATGGCGCGCTCTACGGAATCACAACGGCGATTCTCTGTATTTTTTACCGGCCTGTCCAAGGGGTCGTCGTAGGCTGAACGTCAGGGCTTCCGGGACGCTGCCATGGTACCGGCGCGTGAATGGCAGGGCGGGCTGTCTGGTCGGTCATTGATTATTGCGCTTCGTCTTGCGGGCTTAGACTGTGTTGGTTGGTTTGGTCACTGTGGCGTCATGTGGTCTGCGGGCGGCCTTCCCTGCCTTGCGCCTAGCGTCGGTTCCTGTCTTGAGGGCTTTTTACAGGGATGGCCACGAGCGCTTCTTCGACAACAATGCCGTCACGATGTGCTTCGACTATTCTGCTGGCGAGCAAAACCGAAACGAGGATACCAACCAGAATGAGAGGTCCGAACATGTCTGTCTTCCTTACTGATGAACGCTGATTGCGCGGTTCATAAGGGTAGACGCCGGCTCTGTCCTTTCGTTACACACATTGGGGTGCGGTCCGTGAGCCGACCACTCAATGGGTCCTCTTTCCCCTCCCTTCCCCGCGTGTTTGATCTGCGTCCGACGCCGGTACTGTGAGGACTGACGCTACCAAAGCACTGGCCATCTGGCGGCGGAACAGAAAAAGAACTGTTTTGGCGTCACCTGTGCTGAGCCCGACCGCGTCTGCCGCAGACCGAAGGCTTCGCCCTTCGACATCGACTTTCAGAAACAACTCGCCCGACAACCTTCAAACATCGGCTTGAACAGTGCTTCGACACTCGCAGAACACATCCGATATCAAGTCTGCGACTGCCTGCGCATCTGCCGGTTCCGTGGGCATACGATCCTCCCGAGCGGCTTCTGCATGAAGACGCCGTTTGAAGCGCAGCATTACAAAATCGCCTCAAGACGCGGTGTGTTGGTCCTCGCAATCGGTCTCTTCAACCGGATGCTCGCAGCCGTCCGGCGGACAGGAACAATCGTCAAAGCCATGACGGCAACAAGGGCCGCAGTGGGCCATCAACGCGTCACCAAAAGCAGCGCGGGCGCGGTGGAGACGCACATTCAATGTCCCGGACTTGAGCCCGAGGTCAGCTGCCACAATGCCGCGATCCTCGTCGTCGATGTCAATTCGGCGGATCAGGTCTGCATCACCCGGGCGCAGTTCGGTGACCAACCCTTTGACGCAGTTGCAGATCACGTCCATATCTTCGACCGGGTCATCCGTGACAACGGCAGACTGAGCCTCCAGTGCAACAGCCTCCTTTAGACGCCTGGACCGTCCCGACTTGCGATAGTGATCATTTAGCGCTGACCGCAACACCGCGTAAAGCCAGGCATCCATGCGGTCCGCCTCGCGCAGCTGATCCTTACGTGCCAGAACGCGGATGCAAAATTCCTGCAGCACGTCCTCAGCATCGGCTCGGTTTCCCAGCCGTTTGACTAGGAAGCCCAAAAACGCGTTTCTGTTCACCGACAGAGTTGCTTCAAGGCCGGGCTGACCGGCGCCGCTGCCCTTTGCGATATGGTTTTTAGTTTCCGACATGGTTGCACGCCGCCCTTGCATAGAAAGTCCGATCCAACCCGGCAGGCGCAGTCATCAAACATGTCGCCATGGGCAGATACCATGAACCTATCCATTCCAAGGCGAAATTCCAATATCAATGATTTTGAAGTCGGCAATCCATCGCGCCATTGAAATTTATCTGAATGGTTGCGGAAGACAATAGCACAATGTTTTTCACAGTCTCGACGTCTCGCGTAACATCTTCAGCTTCGAGAAGAAATTTCTTGTAATCGTTTTTCTTTTTGGGCGTCTTCGACTAAACGTGGTCAAAAACGGACGGCGCGCACCTGATTGGGGCGCAGCACCCGAACGGGAAAAACCGGCCAAGCACGACAGGAGCCAGGGCGGACATGAGTGAACTGACGCAATACGCCATTCTGCTCGGCCTGACGCTTGGCACGGTCGGGCTGGTCCTGAGCCTCTATGCCCTCGCCCGTGCGATCGGGCGGGCGCGGGCGGAACCGGCCAAGGATGTGCCCGCAACCGCCGGCACTTTGGCGCGCGATCCGGTCTGGGTCCGATACCACGCCAAGTATTACGGCTATGCGCTCCTGTTTCTGGCCTTCGATATGGAGATGGCCTTCATGTACCCTTGGGCGGTCGTTTACCGCGAAGAGGGGCTGGTCGCCCTGCTCGACATGGGCGTTTTTCTCGCGATCCTGTTTCTCGGCCTGCTCTATGGATGGAGCCAGGGCGCGCTGAGGCGGCAATGATGGATTTGTCCGGGGCACGTCAGGGTCTGTTGCGCGGTTTCCGCGGGTTGGTCGCCGGGGCCATGGCGCGGGATTTGCGCGCGTTCGTGGTGCCTGGAGAGGACGTCGCGAATGCGCTTGGTCTCGATCTGGACGCCGCAGGGCTGATCCGCGCGGTGACGCCGCGCCACGCGAACGTCTTGCTGATCGCGGGGCCCTTGCCCACTGCGCTGGCCGATGCGGCCAGCGTCGTCTGGGCCCAGATGCCGCGACCCCGGTGCATTCTCGCGCTTGGTGAGGCCGATCTTGGCCCTCTGCCCACTGCCGACGTGACGGCGGAGATGTCGCAGGCGGGCCTGATCTCCGGACTGGAGGATCTGCGCAAACTGCTCTGCAATGGGGCTTTTGCACCAGACATCGCGGAATTTGATGCGCCTGCCCTGTCGGAGCGGATCGAATACACCTGCCCCATGCATCCGGAAGTCATTTCGGACGAACCCGGCAAATGCCCGAAATGCGGGATGTTCCTTGTGGAACGCCGCGTTTCCGGCGCGGCGTCGCACGGCCATGAGGGCCATGAGGGCCATGAGGGCCATGAGGGCCATGAGGGCCATGAGGGCCATGAGGGCCATGAGGGCCATGAGGGCCATGAGGGCCATGAGGGCCATGAGGGCCATGAGGGCCATGAGGGCCATGAAAAATCGTCCGCGGTTTCCACGCAAGCAGAAAAGGCCCATCATCAGTCGGATGCTGTGACAAGCGCCGAGACGTCCGCCTCCTATGTTTGCCCGATGCACCCGGAAGTGACCTCGGACACGCCCGGTTCCTGTCCAAAATGCGGCATGGACCTCGTCCCGCAGGCCGAGGCCGGAGAGCACGTGCACCACGGCCATCACGCCGAACCGGCCACGGAGCCGACAGGCCCCTATACCTGCCCCATGCACCCGGAGGTCACCTCTGACACGCCCGGCTCCTGCCCGAAATGCGGCATGGACCTCGTCCCGCAGGCCGAGGCCGGGGAACACGCGCATCACGAACATGGCCATCACGCCGAACCGGCCGCAGAGCCGAAAGGCCCCTACATCTGCCCGATGCACCCGGAGGTGACTTCCGACACACCCGGGTCCTGCCCTAAGTGCGGCATGGACCTCGTCCCGCAGGCCGAGGCCGGGAAACATGCGGACCACGGCCACGGCCATCACGCCGAACCGGCCACGGAGCCGACAGGCCCCTACACCTGCCCCATGCACCCGGATGTCGCCTCCGACACACCGGGTTCCTGCCCCAAGTGTGGCATGGACCTCGTCCAGCAGGCCGAGGCCGGAAAGCATGCGCATGGTGGACATGGCGGTCACAAGCACCACAAGGACATGCCAGCGCAAGAGGGCCAAGGAGAGCACGCCGCGCATGGCGCCCACGAACAGCAGGATGCGCATGGCGCGCATCATGGCCACACAGGCCACGGCGCGGCGCCAGACATCCCGGGGATCGAACCGCATTTCATGTCAATGGTCGAACTCACCGAAGGCAAACCGGTCAGCCCCGACGGATTGGTCATGGAATGGATAGACGCGCCCTTTGGCCCCTTCTTCCCGGGTCTTCCGGGCGGTCTGCACCTGGACCTGACCCTCGATGGAGACAGCGTCGCGGGCACCGCGGTCAGAGGGATGAAGATGGCGGCGCTGCCATCAGGCGTTGCTCTCGAAGACTTCGCTGATCATCTTGCGGACGCGGTGCCCTTGTCGCCGGTGGCAATGCGCGAACTGGCTTGCCGTGCTGCCGAGAAGGCTACCGGACAAACTGCACCCAAGGACACTCTGGCCGCCCGCGCCGCAGCAGTGGAACGCGAACGGATTGCAAGCCATCTCAACTGGCTGGCCGGGTTGGCTCGACAAGCGGGCCTTGCACCGCTGGGGCGCCGGGCGGCGGCCATGGAACACCGCGTCCGGACGGCTAAAGCGGATGAGGTGGCAGAGCAAGCAACTTCTATAACGAGCCTTCTGTACGGTGCACTCAACCGATCACTTATGGGACCAAAACTGACCGGGATCGGGACGCTTCAGGGAGCATCGGAAGGTCCTGTGGCACGTGCGGCGGACCATGCGTCCGATGCCAGACACGGCGACGGGGTCTACGACGAATTAGGTTTCGAACCGATCACGCAGGATGAAGGCGACGCCATGGCGCGGCTCCGCCAGCGCTGCGCAGAAATCGGGCAAAGCCTTGACCTGATATCGGCGGCGGGCGCGACCGCGATGCCAGAGATGCCGCGTGCAACAGGCGACGGCCACGGCACGGCAACGTTGGAAACACCGCGCGGACCCGCAACGCTGCACCTGACATTAAAGGGCGGTACAGTCGCCTCGGCCCATCTGAAGACGCCGTTCTCCGACCTCGCCGCGCATGTGCCCGACCTGATAAAGCAGATGGAACTTGCCGACGCACTGACCGCAATCGCCTCGCTCGATCTCGATCCCTGGAGCGCGACCCAATGAGCATCGCGGTGATTATCCTCGCTCTCGCGATCGGCTGCTACGCCGTGGCCGTTCTGGAAGGCTGGGCCGTCCATGGACGCCTCAGCCTCACACGGCCGGCGACCTCGGCGCTAGCGCTGCTGGGCCGCGAACAGATCCTGCCGCGCACATCTGACAGGCTGTTTTTCGAGGCTGGCCCGGTCCTCTTGCTGGTCGCGGGCCTGTTGTCAGTCGCCGTTATCCCACTGGCACCGGGGCTGATCATCACCGATCTGGCCATCGGCGCGTTGTTTCTGAACGCCGCGCTGGCTTACGTGCTGGTTGCGCTTATCATGGCCGGCTGGGGGCCGAACGGGGCCTACGGGATGATCGGCGGCTGGCGCTTTCTGGGCCAGTTCGTCGCCTATGCCATGCTGATCGTGATGCCCATAACGGCAGTTGCGATGCGGGCCGAGTCGCTCTCCACCACGCAGATCGTCCTGTCGCAGGCGGCCTTGTGGAACGTCGCCTATCAGCCCATCGGCTTCGTCCTGTTCGTCATCGCGGCGATGGGTGTCGCCTGGCTGCCGCCCATCGACCTGCCCACCGGCGGCGGCGATCTGGCGGGTGGAGTCGAGGCCGAATACACCGGCGCGCGGCTGGCCGTCCTGCGACTGGCGCGGCTTGTGATCATCGTCGCACTGGCCAGCGCGACCGTTACCTTCTACCTCGGCGGCTGGCTTGGACCGTGGCTGCCGGGCTGGGCCTGGACTGCGCTCAAGACACTTGGTGTAGCGGCCGCGATGCTGATGCTCGGGCCGCGCCTGCCGCGCCTGCGCGAGGCGAAGTATCTGGAACTGAGCTGGAAGCTCGGCATCACCCTGGCGCTGGCCAATATCTTCCTTGTGGGCGTCATCGCCCTCGTGGTGCCGATATGAGCCTTGCCACCGCTCTGTTTCTCGCCTTTTTCGGCACCGCCGCGATCTGGTTCGGGGTGGTCGTCTTTCGCACACATTCGATGGTGCGTTCGGCCATTGCGCTCCTGTTCAGTCAGACCGCCATCGGGGCGATGTTCCTTGTCATGCAGGCCGAATTTCTGGGCGTGCTCCAGATCATGATGATGGCCACGGAGATGAGCGTCATGGCGATTTTCATGGTCATGTTCATGATGGACCCCGGCGGCATGGGCAAGATGGACATGACGCACCAGAAACGCCTGTCGCTCTGGGCGGGCGGGATTGGCTTGGTCGCCGCACTGGTGGTGATCTGGACCGCCGGCTGGCAAGGCCCCGTGCCCGACGTGCCCGGGGCCGATGAACAGGCGCGCTTGCTGGGCCGCGAACTGCTGGGCCGCTCCATGTTCATTTTTGAAAGCGCGGCGCTGATGATCCTGACCGCGATGATCGCGGCGACCATGGTCGCGATCGCCCCGCAAGAAAAGGATAGCCAATGATCCCGGAACTCATGATCGCGCTCAGCGTCGGTGCGGCGCTTTTCGGCGTTGGCCTCTATGGTGCGCTCAGCCAGACCAACCTTGTGATGATCATCATGGGGGTCGAGTTGATCCTTGCCGCGGCACTGCTCAATCTCGTGGCGTTCTGGCGCTATCTGCACCCCGATGTGACAGCGGCGAAGATGTTCGTGCTGATCGTCATGGCGGTGATGGCGGTCGAGATGGCCGTGGGTTTCGGCATCGCCATCGCCCGGTTCCGCTCGCGCGGGTCGGTCGAGATGGAAGAAGCGCGGGAGCTCAGGGGGTGATCTGGCTTTCGCTGACGATCCTCGCGCCTTTGGGCGCGGGCCTGACGACACTTGCGCTCCGGCGCATGCCCGAGGCGATTGCGCTGACCGGTGCGGCCTTGGGCCTTGCCGGGGCGATTGCTCTGTTGGCCGGGGTGGCGGGCGGTGCGGATGTCACGGCCAGTCTGCCCTTCCTGCCGGACCTGCCGATCCGGCTGGTGGCCAACCCGCTGACGGCAACGCTGGCGCTGGTCGTCGCGACCGTCGCGGCGATGGTCCTGACCTATGCGGCGGGTTACATGTCCCATGACCCCGAGCGCCCCCGCTTTTTCGGCACCATGCTGATGTTCGTGGCCGCGATGCAGCTTCTGGTGCTGTCGGGGGACTGGATCACCCTGCTGGCCGCGTGGGAGATGATTGGTTTTGCCTCCTACCTTCTGATCGGCTTCTGGCATAGGCGAAAGGGCGTGCCCGGAGCGGCCATGCGGGCATTCCTCTATACCCGGACGGCCGATCTGGGCCTCTACCTCGCGGCCTTCCTGCTGATCGGTATCGCCGGAACCTCCGAGATTTCGGCCACGCTTTCCACCACCGGCACCCCGGCGCTGATCGCAGGGCTGCTGCTCTTGTTTGCGGCGATGGGGAAGTCGGCGCAGGTGCCGATGCAGGACTGGCTGATGCGGGCGATGGCGGGGCCAACGCCGGTGTCTGCCCTGCTCCACTCGGCCACGCTGGTGGCGGCGGGGGCGATCCTGCTGATCCGGACCGCGCCGATGCTGCCCGGCGGCGCGCTTCTGGCCATCGGGATTGTCGGCGGGGCGACGGCGGTGATTGCCGGGCTGATGGCACTGGCCGCAACAGACCTCAAGCGTCTGCTCGCCGCCTCGACCGCCAGCCAGTACGGGCTGATGCTGATCGCGGTGGGGGCCGGCGCGCCCGTTGCCGCGCTTTTGCATCTGATCGCGCATGCCGCGATCAAATCGGCGCTCTTTCTCGGCGCAGGCGTCTTTCAGCACGACCGCGAGAGCACCGATCTGGACACGCTTGCCGGCGCGGGCCGCGCCCGGCCCGGCATTTTTGCGGGCTTTGCACTGGCCGCGCTGGCGCTGGCCGGGCTGCCACCGCTCGCCGCCTTCTATTCCAAGGACGCAATCCTCGCCGCGGCTCTCGATAGCCCCTCTGCCGCGTGGTTTCTGCCGCTGGCCCTTGCTGGGTCGGTGCTGACCGGGGCTTATATGGGCCGGGCATTGAAGGTGCTGTGGTCCGGCACGCCGGAGAAGCCCCGCGATAAGGTGCCGCTCATGGCCGTCGGCATGGGCGTTCTCGTGATACTCGCCGCGACTCTGGGCTTCGCTTTCAAACCGCTGGAGGCGATGCTGGGCGCGCATCTGGCCGAGCCCGGCTGGATCGTCCCGGCCATGGGGCTGGCGGTGGGTCTGGCCGGGCTGGCGCTTGGCTGGCTGCTGGCCCCCGCCCGCCTTCTGGGTCCGCTGCTTGCGCCAGCACGAAACGGCTTCCCGCTCGCAGGTGGCATGGACGCCCTCGTGGTCCGCCCGACGCTGGCCCTGGCACGGCTCTGCGACCGCCTGGATGCCTGGATCATCCGCCGTGTCGTGCTGGGCGGCATCGTCGCAGGTACACAAGCATTGTCACGCCGGATCGAACGCGCCGAAGACAGTCTTCTGGCGCTGGTCAACGCGGTGGGCAGGCTCAACCTGTCCCTCGGGCTGGCCAGCCTGCGTTTTGACCGCGACACCATCGATCGTGCGATCTTTGGCCTTGTCGATCGCACAATCGCCCTCGGCACCCGCGCCCGCCGCCTGCAAAGCGGCCTTATCCACCGCGAAATGGCGATGACCGTCGCCGGAATCGCCCTTGTCACCGGCGTACTCCTCGCCGCCCCGCTTTTCTTCTGAGGATCGCGCTCATGCCGCTTCTGACCATTGCCACCTTCCTGCCCATCCTTGCCGGTCTCGCGCTTATGGCGCTGCCCGACCGCTCCACGAAAAAGGCACACACGGTGTCCATCGCCGCGACGGGGGCCGTCTTCCTCATCACGCTGGGGATCTGGGCGCGGGGCATCGTGGCCGGAGATTTTGCCCAGGTCGAGGAAATCGCCTGGATCCCGGCCATTGGCGCAGCCTACCGACTGGGCGTGGACGGGTTGAGCCTGCCGCTTGTGCTGCTGACCTCGCTTCTGTTTCTTCTGTCGGCGTTGTATTCGGCGCGGATCGGGGAGCGGGCGGCCTCCTATGTGGTGCTGATGCTGATGCTGGAAACCGCGTCGCTCGGCACCTTCATGGCGCTTGACGGCCTGCTCTTCTATGTCTTCTTCGAGGTCTCACTGGTGGGCATGTATTTCATGATCGCAGGCTGGGGCTATGAAGAGCGGCAACGGGCTGCGCTCATGTTCTTCCTCTATACGCTTGTGGGCTCGTTGCCCCTCCTGCTGGCGATCATCGGGCTTTACCTCGGCTCAGGTACCTTCGACATGCGTGTCTGGGTCGAAGGTACCACACTGGGCGGGCTTCCCGCCATGCTGGCGCTGATTGCAATGCTCGTGACCTTCGCGGTCAAGATCCCGGCCTTCCCGGTCCACACCTGGCTTCCGGCGGCGCATGTGCAGGCGCCCACGGCGGGCAGCGTGATCCTCGCCGGCGTGATGCTGAAATTCGGCACATACGGGCTGATGCGCTTTGCCTACCAGATGACGCCCGAGGCCTTCGCGCAGGCCGGACAGGTGATCCTCGCCTTCGGGGTGGTCAGCGCGCTTTACGGGGCCTTCGCGGCACTGGCGCAGAGCGACCTAAAGAAGATGATCGCCTACACGTCCGTTAACCACATGGGGTACGTGGTGATGGGCGTCGCCATTGCTGCACTGGCGACAGAGCCGCGCATCCGGACCATAGCTTTGGATGGCGCGACCCTCCAGATGGTCAGCCACGGGCTGGTCACGGGCGCCCTCTTCTTCCTTGTGGGCATGTTGCAGGACCGGGCCCATACCCGCGGAATCGGCGATTTCGGCGGGCTGCTGGGCCGTGTGCCGTGGCTTGGCTGGGCCTTCATCCTGTCGGCTTTCGCCTCTCTCGGATTGCCGGGCCTGGCGCACTTCCCGGCCGAGTTCCAGATTTTCCTTGCCACGCTGAACGGCATGCCCTGGGGGTTGATCGCGATCCTCGCCATCGTTGTCACGGCGGCGCTGTATCTGCGGGCCATCGCGGGCGTGTTTCTGGGCGAGATGAACGACAAATGGGCCGACATGCCCGATCTGGACCGGCGCGAAAAGCTGGTGGTCCTGCCGCTTCTCGTCCTGACCGTTCTGATCGGTGTCGCACCCGGCTGGCTGATTGACATGATCCACACCACCATGACGGGCCTCGGCAACTGATGGAGATGGGCCGCGATCTTGCCCTTCTGGCGCCGGAGCTTACGCTTGCCGCCGCGGCGATGCTGATGATCGTCGCCGAGATGTTCCGCGCGGCGCGGCTGGTGCTGGCCATCGGTCTGGCCGGGCTTGCGGCGGCCACCCTGCTGACACTGCCGATGCTGAGCGTTGACGCCACCGTCTTCGGCGGCACTTACCGGATAGACCTGATTTCGGGCTGGGCCAAGCTGATCCTGCTGCCCGGCACCGCTCTGTCCCTGCTGCTCGTCCGGGCCGAAATCACCGGTCGCCCGCGCGAAGGCAGCGTTCAATCCCTCGTCGTGCTCGTGACCCTTGGCGCGCTGATGCTGTCGGGGGCTGGCGACATGATGGTGGTGGTGATCGGTGTTGTGCTGACCGGACTGGGCTCTTTCGCGCTTGTGGCCTGGCCGCGCGACGATGCGGCCACCGAGGCAGCGATGAAATACCTCGTCTTCGGCGCGGTCACCGGATCGGTGATGATCTACGGGCTGACCTTCTGGTTCGGCGGCACCGGCTCGACCCTGTTCTCGGAGCTGGGCCAGTTGCAGGGCCAGACACTTGTGACCATCGCCGGGTTGATCGCCATCATCGTCGGTCTGGGCTACAAGGGATCGCTGGTGCCGTTTCATTTCTGGGCACCGGACGCTTATCAGGGGGCGCCCGTGTCGATCGCGGCCTACCTGTCCGTCATCACCAAGGCGGCCGCCTTTTTCGCGTTCGCGCAGGTCCTGCGCGACCTGCCCCGTGACGGTGGCTGGCCTCTGGCGCTGGCCGTGATCGCGGCGGCGACAATGACCTATGGCTACCTCGCCGCACTGGTGCAGACCAACCTTGTGCGCCTGATCGCCTATTCCTCGGTGGCACAGTCGGGATATTTCCTGATGGGCGTCGTGGCCCTCGGGGCCAGCGGCTTTGCCGTTCCGGGCATTCTGGTCTTTGCCGCCGCTTACGTGGCGATGAACCTCGGTGCCTTTGCGGTTGTCCTGCTGGCCGGGCGCGATCTGGGCGATCTCGAAGGCTTCGGGCGCACCCGTCCGTGGCTCGGCGCGGCGATGGTGGTGTTCCTGCTGTCACTGACCGGCATCCCGCCGCTCTTCGGCTTCGTGGGCAAATTTTACCTGCTCTCGGCAGCGGTCGAGGCCGGGTATCTGTGGCTTGCGATCATCGGCGTCCTGAACTCGGTGCTGGCACTTGGAGTTTACCTGCGGTTGATGGTGCCGATGTATCGAACTTCTTCGACAGAGCACCCGTCAGAGGTGGGCGCAGTTCTGACCCAAGGAACAGTCGTGGTCACCGTGCTTGCCACGCTGCTCATCGGGCTCGCGGCCGGAATCCTGCCCGGGCCGTAGACCAGACATCGGCATGGATTTGAAGGTGACCGGGCCAGCCCGCCGGTTTGAGACGCGTTCAAGCGAAGAGCATCGGACATTCGCGCGCGCACCTTTTGCGCGCGATGATGTAGATGAGGTGCTGGGTCCCGAGACCGGCAAGCAGGCAAAAAAAATCTACGTGTCGCGTAGCCCTTTAATCGGTTCTGCCTCACTTTGTGTGGCGCAACTATCCTGAAACTGGAAAATTCAGGAGGTATAGTCCGAAACCCGGGCTTACATGGCACTGCTGTCGCGTTGCCCTTAAATCTGAGATGCGGCGCGTTTAGCGTCGATCTTTGCCCTTAATTGCGAGATCCGACTGCCATCGCGCCTACGCTTTCCGCCCGGCTTTGCGCGATGCGATCAACCGCCGCAAGCAATCGAGGCTCCCTCTCGAAGGCGCGCAATAGAGCGATCCTTGCATGGTCGTTGATGCCGGAGCTGACTATCGCTGCTTTGGCCAAGGGACGAGATTGAACGGCAGCGAGCGCGGCGAGGCAAAATAGCCTCACTTCCGGTCTGGGATTCTGAAGTGCGAATGACGGATCCCCGCGGAAGGTCTTCAGTGACATGGCAAAGGTGACTGCACGCATTGCTCGACGAAATTTCCTGTGGCAGCGTGATCGTGCGGCGCACTCAAGCATCCCTGCCCCGCGGCGCGCTCGATATATCAGTTTTTCGGATATTTGTTCGCCACCGGGCTTGCCAACGGTCTGCACAAGTCTCGTCCCGCAAATCTGACAGTCGAATGCCCAGGCCCGCCTCCAATGCCTGAGCGAAAGGCCCTTTCTGGAGCATTGCAGGCAATGCTGGAATGGCATCTGGGCCGTCAGCGAGGCTTCTCGTTGCGTCATTGCTGGAAAGGTCAAAGATCGCACGATATCGGCGTCGACACGCGCGGCGTTTGCAATCTTCTCCACCGCAGCCGCGTCGACTTTGAAGTCCAAGGCGGTGCCATGCGTGGTATCGATTTTGATATGAGCCAGCAGTTCCGCGTCATCACAATAGTTGGCCGCAGCCAGCCGAGACAACCAACCTGACAACAGCTCGTCTGGCAGCGGCGCGACAGTCTTCGGCAGCGGGCGCGGCGTCACACCCCGGACTTCTCGAGCCGCCGATGGGCGTTCGCATGGCGGGACCAAACCGGCGTCCATTTGGCGACTGCGTCATCGGTGATACATTCCTCTCCCGTGACAATGGCGTCGATGGAAAGATCCTTGATCAGGGCGAAGATGCGCGAGGTCACCCCGCCGGTCATTCCAAGTATTTGCTTGAGCGACTTGACCTTCAGATTGGATTTCTTCTCGAGGGGCATTGCCGCGATGAGTGTCTGAATCATGTCCGAGAACTCGGCATCGTCGCGCCAGTTTGGCAGGTGATGTTCGTCCAGCCGCCTGGCAAGCTGGATATCACCACGGATGGCATCGAC
>NZ_FQZZ01000014.1 GCF_900142185.1 Lutimaribacter pacificus
CGAAATCCGAAAGGGCAAAAGTGGACGACTTTTACGCCGCCCGCGACAACACTATGCCGTCGCTACCGTGGCCGAGTATTGCTCCGCCGTTCACACCAACTCAGCGCGGGCAAAACCCGGTTGTCAGGAAGGCGGTGTGCTGGTGTTGGCCACACGTTTCTGGGCGATCCAGTCTTGAAGATCGCGGCGCGTGTAGCGCACGGAACGACCCGAAACTTTGATGAAATGCGGGCCGCCACCACGCACGCGCCAGTTTTGCAGGGCACGCACGGAGTAGCAGAGATAACTTGCGGCCTCTTTCTCGTCGATCAGGCGGTCCAGATAGTCAGTATTTTCCAGCGTCTGCATTTTTCACCTCGTTGCATCTGAATGCGATGAGACGACTATGCAGCGTAGTCGGGGCAGCAATCTAATGGCATAAATAGGCGCGTTTCCCGGTAATTTTGCCATCACCTTATTTTCTTAGGCCAAACGCACGCCTCGCAGCATCCCCGATGGCGTGGCCGGATGGAAATTCCCGACCGTTGAAACACCACAGAACCGCAGAAAGGAATTCGAAGAACGGCCCCTTGTACGGTTGGGATGCATCAAGGCCGTCCTGCCGATAACCCTCCAAAGGTCTCTTGCCGGTATGCTTTTCATAGGTCAGGGCAAGGGCCGTGATTACCTGTTCCAAACCCGCATTTTGCTTCGGTCTGCCTCTGGAAGCCTTGGTCTGGCCCATCGCAGCAGGAACGACATCGGACAGCTGGGCAACACTCTCGGCAAGGCCATCGAGGACATATTCACCATAGGACAGGCCCTCGTGCCGTGTTCCCACGGATATTTTCACAAACTCATCCGGCTCAACGTCGATACCGGCGGATTCCAACTCCCAAACCAGTTGCGGATGCATAGTCTCGATTTCGATACGCAATGCGTCAAGAGCTTTGGTCAGCCGCCGGTAGCGCCCCTTTCTGTCTTCCGCGTTGAGACGGAACTTTGGATCGGGGCCGGGGCGGTAGCGGTCCAGTGCGGCCCGCACGTCTTCCCCAAATTCCGCGCTCGCGTGTCCGTCATGCCCGCAAAGCTGCCAGAGCTGATCCATGTCGAGGCGTGCCAAAGCCGCGTGGCGGTCGAATTTATCCTTACTCATTCCTTCCCCTTCATCCGAACGACTCCCGACACCGCGCGCATCCGTTACCTATACGTAACGCGCGCCGGTACTCCGCCCCGTTACATAACGGCCTTACCTGACTACATGCAGCCGCCTTGGCTTCCCCGGCCCCTTACCTATAGCCCCTGCCAGCCGTGTGGCTACAGACCCGGCCGCACGCTGCACCGCATCGTCTTGCAGATGCGCGTATCGCAAGGTGGTTTGCAGGTTCTTGTGCCCCATGATTTCCTTGAGCGTGAACGGATCGACCCCGCTTTGCATGGCAACCGACGCATAGGTGTGTCGCAGATCGTGAAGGCGCACGTCATCAAGACCCGCAAGCCCTCGAATACGTCGCCAAGGCTTTTGGAGGTTAACCATCGGCCCGTCTTCGCTCTCGCCTAATATTACGTAAGGGTTTCCGTCGCGGCGTGGCAGGTCCGTGAGGAGATCATACGCTTCCCTAGGTAACGGCACTCGGCGTTTACCCGTCTTGCTATCGGGCAGTTCCAGATGGTGCGGCGCTACATAACTCCAGCGCAGGGTCAGGATTTCATTCAGGCGGCATCCTGTATAGATCAGCAGAATGATGGCTGACACAGTGTAGATCGTTTCGGAGCCGTCTCCGATCACCTCGGCCAAAACCTCGCCTAGCCGAATTTGTTCCGCATCTGATAGAAACCGCTTCTTCTCTTCTTCGCGGAATTTCTTGATGCGCCGGGCCGGGTTTGATCCCGCCTGACGCAGCCCCCAATCCTCGGCTAGGTTAAACAGCTTGGACAACATGCTGGCGGCACGGTTGGCCTGATAGGGCGTCTCGCGCAGACCGTGATGAAAGGCCACCACATCGGCGCGCGTAACTTCGGCAATCTGCAAAGGCCCCAGCTTGGGCCGGATAAAACGGCGAATAATGCTTTGGTAATCTCGGGCGGTGGTCGGCTTGCAATGCTGATCGACATACTCTTCAAGGAATCGGTCACAGAGGCCCGCAACAGTCGGCGCGCGGCGCTTGGCCTGTCGCACCGCTGACGGGTCGTCCCCGCGCGCCACATCGCCCAGAAGCCGCCGTGCCTCTTTGCGCGCCTCCTCAGCAGTCAGCACGCCATGCTGGCCGATGGTAACGCGCCGCGTGCGCCGGGCAGATCGGTATTGCACCAGATAGGTCTTTTTGCCGCTTGGATAGACGCGCAGCCCGAACCCGCGCATGTCACAATCCCAGACCAGATAGTCCCGTTCACCGGCTTCGAGGCTTTCAACGGCCCGCTTGGTCAGCTTGAACATTGCCAGAACACCCTTTCCTTTGCGCCTGCTTCCGGAAGCTATACGGAAGCAACTTGCGGCGAATTCTGGCGTTATTGATGAGTCATGGGCGCAGAGATGGTCAATCTAATCCCATGTTTCTAATGCATTTTTGTTAGTTTGGCGGCGATGAGCGAAATGCAGCGAAATCGTCCGGGCCGTTCTTTTAATCAGTGGGTCGCAGGTTCGAATCCTGCACGGCTCACCACTTTCAGGAATAAGATACGATTTCTCGCGGTGAGAAACCTCAGCCGCGACGGAAGTGCGCGCGGGGTCGGGCTCGGCTGGGCGGACGATACCGCAGCTTGTTGCAGAAACAGGTTTCCCGGACCTATATGAGAAATGCACCCGTTTTCGGACCTGCACGACCACCGAGGATTGGCACGCCCTGCAAAAAACGGGAATGTGCTGCACGACGCTTCACTGTCTGCCGCACCCGGATTTCTGTCATGATGCTTTTCTCCATCCTCTTTGCGCTTGTCATGCTTGCCCTCTGGGGTGCGGCTGTGGTGGGTATGTGGGTGACAACCGGGTTCCTGGGTGGTTTGGCCTTTACAGGGGTCACGCTGGCAATCGCCCGGCTGGGCTGGGGGTCCAATAAGCCCAGCCCGGAAATCGTGGGCTGGCATGGGCGCCAGCCGATTTTCGAAGATGAAGCCTGCGAACGCTGCCGGGACGATTAAGGTCGAGTTCACCGCCAGGGCGGTCCTTAACCGATCAGCGCGGGTGGCGGACTGCACGATGGCCGCTTGGGCGCGGTTATATTCTTGCATGTCCCGAAATTTTCGCAATAAAGTCAGGGAATTGCTTGGCTTTGAATGGCGCGGGCATGGTACTCGTCTGCCGAGGTGCCATTCAACACCGATCTGAAAGAAAGGACCAACGCGAAGGTGAAGCCCAGCGACTTTCATATCGGTATGGAGTTTACTTCCGACGCGGATCGGTTCAGATGCACCGACATTGGCCAACGCACGATTGTTGCAATTCGGATTGATAGCGTATCCGTCACGACTCTCACGGAAACCGGAAAGCACTCGACCCGGGTTTTAAACGAGGCCGACGCCCATGCCCAAGGGTGGTTTCTTGGCCCGCCTTACGCGGTAGCAGAGGTGGTGTTCGACGAAAACGACCTGCCAGCCTTCTGCGCGATCGAAGATTTCGGGTCGATCCGGGAGTAGCAGGGCCACGGCTCACCCCCGGCCACATCACGGCGATTCACCCCTTTAATTTATTCGGTGTTTTGAATATATCCGGTACAAACACCCGGACAGGATTGCGCCCAATGATATCGCCCCGTGTTCTTCGTACCAGGCTGGAGCGGCATTTGCCGATCCTCGAATGGTCCAGGACCTATGACCGCGACACGCTGACCTCGGACACGGTGGCCGCCGTGATCGTCACGATCATGCTGATCCCGCAATCGCTGGCCTATGCGCTGCTGGCCGGCCTGCCGCCCGAGGCGGGGCTTTATGCCTCGATCCTGCCGCTGGTGGCCTATGCCATCTTCGGCACCAGCCGCGCGCTGGCCGTGGGGCCGGTGGCGGTGGTGTCGCTGATGACGGCGGCGGCCATCGGCAACCTGGGCCTGACCTCGCCGGCGGAATACGCTGCCGCCGCGATCACGCTGGCCTTTATCTCGGGCCTGATTCTGACGGTGATGGGTGTCTTTCGCCTTGGCTTCCTGGCCAATTTCCTGTCGCACCCGGTGATCGCCGGTTTCATCACCGCCTCGGGCGTGCTGATCGCAACCAGCCAGATGAAGCATATCTTCGGTATCGACGCACATGGCCATGCCCTGCCCGAACTGCTCGGCTCGCTGCTGGAAAGCCAGCACCTGACGAACCCGATCACGCTGTTCATCGGGCTGTCGACGGTCGGGTTCCTGTTCTGGGTCCGCAAGGGGCTGAAGCCGCTGCTGCTGTCGACGGGCATGAAACCGCGCCTGGCCGATATCCTGGCCAAGGCCGGGCCGGTGGGCGCCGTCGCCGCGACGACGCTGGCGACCTGGGGGTTCGGCCTGCACGAAAAGGGTGTCGCCATCGTGGGCGAGGTGCCGATGGGCCTGCCGCCGCTGACCATGCCGTCGCTCAGCCCCGACCTGTGGGGGCAGTTGTTCGTCTCGGCGCTGCTGATCTCGATCATCGGGTTCGTTGAATCGGTGTCGGTCGCACAAACGCTGGCTGCCAAGAAACGCCAGCGGATCGTGCCCGACCAGGAGCTTGTGGGGCTTGGCGCGTCGAACATCGCCGCAGCGATCAGCGGCGGTTATCCGGTGACCGGGGGCTTCGCGCGCTCGGTGGTGAATTTCGACGCCGGCGCGGAAACACCCGCGGCGGGTGCCTTTACCGCCATCGGCATCCTGCTGGCCGCGCTGCTACTGACGCCGCTGCTGTATTTCCTGCCCAAGGCGACGCTGGCGGCCACGATCATCGTCGCGGTTCTGAGCCTTGTCGATTTCTCGATCCTCACCCGCACCTGGCGCTATTCGAAAATCGATTTCGCCGCAGTCGCCGCAACCATCGTCCTGACGCTGGGCTTCGGCGTGGAAATGGGCGTGTCGGCGGGCGTCATCCTGTCGGTCGGCCTGTTCCTCTACAAGACATCGCGCCCCCATGTGGCCGAGGTCGGGCTGGTCCCCGGCACCCAGCATTTCCGCAACATCCTGCGCCACAAGGTCGACACCCACCCCGAGATGGTGACCCTGCGGATCGACGAAAGCCTGTATTTCGCCAATGCGCGCTTTCTCGAGGATTACGTCTACAACCGCATCGCCTGCGACGAACCGATCCGGCATGTCGTGCTGATGTGCTCGGCCGTGAACGAGATCGACGTGAGCGCGCTGGAAAGCCTCGAGGCGATCAACCTCCGGCTTGCCGATCTGGGCATCAAGCTGCACCTGTCCGAGGTGAAAGGCCCGGTGATGGACCGCCTGAAGCGCAGCCATTTCCTGGATGACCTGACGGGGCAGGTCTTTCTGGCGCAATACGACGCCTACCGCGCCCTGACCGGCCCGCACCCGGTGGACAGCCGCGAGGCGGGTGAGTAAACCGCCGCCATGGCAACCACGTGGCATGCGGCGATCGACACACCGGACGGCCCCGAGATCTGGCGGATCGCGGAGGGCACGGCAACGCGTGTCGGCAGCGGAGAACCCGATCTGACAATCAGCGACGCAACCGCCGCGCAACGCTTTCCCTGCGTGCTGCAAGGCGTGGCGCCATTGATGCAGGAAACCCCGCCCGACCGCCTGCCGGCGCTGGCGCGGCTGATGACACTGGGCGCCGCCGCCGACAGCCCGAACTGGGACGGGATCGTCCTGACCCTGCTGCCCGGCAGCGCCCACTGGACCCATGTCAGCGCGGGCGAGGCGATCAGCACGCTGGGCACCCGCACGCCCCGCTTGGCCACGGTCCTGAACGCCGGGGGGCTTCTGGACCAGGCGGCGCTGAACGAGGTGATGACCCGCCCAGAACGCCTGACCGCTGCCCTCTACGCCGCGCCCGATCTGGCGCTGTCGCATCTCATCGGCGCCGATCTTGCCGCCGCGAAACGCTGGTGGCTGGGCCAGCAGGTGCGCGTTGTGGGCACGGGTTCGCTGGCACGGGCCTATGCCGATGCGCTGATGACGCAGGGCACGCCGGTCGCGGCGACGGATACCGACACCGCAATCGGCCGCGGCCTTGTCGGCCTCGTACCCTGACCTTCACTGTTCCCTAAATACTCCTGCCGGAGGCATGAATTTCGCGCGGCGCGCTGCGGCACTCAAACAATGTGACAGGCTATTCCAGTCCCGCGCGCATCGTGCGATATCACGGGCATGGATCAGACACTCTTTTCCGGCCTTGCGCTTTTTGCCTTCGTTTCGTCGATCACGCCGGGGCCTAACAACATGATGCTGATGGCCTCGGGCGCGAATTTCGGCTTTCGCCGGACGATCCCGCACATGCTGGGGATCGGGGTCGGCTTTACCGTCATGATCGTGCTGGTCGGGCTGGGGCTGATGCAGCTTTTCGATGCCCTGCCGGTTCTGCACGACATCCTGACGGTTATCGGCGTGGCCTATCTTGTCTGGCTGGCGTGGAAGATCGCCCATGCCGACATGCCGACGACCGACGGGGGCAGCGGCCGGCCGATGACCTTCCTTCAGGCGGCGCTGTTCCAGTGGGTGAACCCCAAGGCCTGGCAGATGGGCCTGACGGCGATCACGCTTTACGCCCCCGACCGGTCGTGGCAGGCGGTTGCGCTGGTGGCGGTGTTCTTCGGAACGATCAACCTGCCCTCGGTCAGCACCTGGACGGTCCTGGGCCAGCAGTTGCGGCGCATCCTGTCCAGCCGCCGCCGGTTGCAGGTGTTCAACTGGTCGATGGCCGCGCTTTTGCTGGCCTCGCTGCTCCCGGTTCTCTACCCGCACTGAGCAGCGGCAAAACGGCGGACAGGCCGACCGGTCGCCGCCCGGCACGATTGCAATTCCCGCCGCGCAGCGTCATATAGCCTGAAACGCAGGTGGAGCAGGCGGTATGACGAATTACCTCGACTTCGAAAAACCCCTCGCCGAGATCGAGGGCAAGGCCGAAGAGTTGCGCGCGATGGCGCGGCAGAACGAGGAAATGGATATCGAGGACGAGGCGGCGGCGCTGGATCGCAAGGCCGACGCGCTTCTCAAGGATCTGTACAAATCCCTGACGCCCTGGCGCAAATGCCAGGTCGCCCGCCACCCCGACCGCCCGCATTGCCGCGATTACATCGAGGCGCTGTTCACCGAATACACGCCGCTGGCCGGCGACCGGAACTTTGCCGACGATCACGCGGTGATGGGGGGGCTTGCCCGTTTCGACGACCAGCCGGTGATGGTGATCGGCCACGAAAAGGGCAACGATACGAAATCCCGGATCGAACGCAATTTCGGCATGGCCCGGCCCGAAGGCTACCGCAAGGCGGTGCGCCTGATGGACATGGCCGACCGTTTCGGCCTGCCCGTCATCACCATCGTGGACACGCCCGGCGCCTATCCCGGCAAGGGCGCGGAAGAACGCGGCCAGTCCGAGGCCATCGCCCGCTCGACCGAGAAATGCCTGAGCATCGGCACACCGCTGGTCAGCGTCGTGATCGGCGAAGGCGGATCGGGCGGCGCGGTCGCCTTTGCCACCGCCAACCGCGTGGCGATGCTGGAGCATTCGGTCTATTCGGTCATCACGCCCGAGGGCTGCGCCTCGATCCTCTGGAAAGACGCCGAAAAGATGCGCGAAGCCGCCGAAGCCATGCGCCTGACCGCGCAGGACCTGCAAAAGCTGGGCGTGATCGACAGCATCATCCCCGAACCGCTGGGCGGGGCACACCGCGACAGCGATGCCGCCATCGCCGCCGTGGGCAAATCCGTGCGCGCCATGCTGGCCGAGTTGTCTGGCCAGACGCGCGACAAGCTGATCGCCGACCGCCGCCGCAAGTTCCTCGACATGGGGGCCAAGGGCCTCGCGGCCTGAGCGCAGCGCCCGTCAATTGGCGGGCGGCAGCACCTTTCCGGGGTTCATGATGCCGTTGGGATCGAGCGCCCGCTTGATCGCCCGCATAGCCGCCAGCGCCACCTTGTCCTTGCGCCGCGCCATCGACGACAGTTTCCACTGGCCGATGCCATGTTCGGCCGAGAACGACCCGCCAAGGCGCAGCACCTCGTCCTCGACCGCCTCGGTCACCGCGTCCTTGAGGGGTGCATCCTCGCGGCTCAGCCAGACGGCGTAATGCACGTTCCCGTCGCCCAGATGCGCCACAAGGATCGGTTCGGCCCCGGGATCGAGCGCCGCCAGCCGCGTGCCCATCCGGTCGAGGAACTCGGCCACCTTATCCAGCGGCACGGCGATATCGTTGTTCGACACCGGCCTGCCCGCACCCAGGACGATCTCGGCGGCGGCCTCGCGCCGCTGCCACATCGCCTGCCGCTGCGCCTCGTTCTGCGCCACCACGGCATCCAGCAGCAGGCCCTTTTCGAACATGTCGGCCAGCGTCTGCTCCAGATGGGCGACGACGGGCACGCGGCCGTCCGGCCCCGGTTCGGAATCGCGCGGGGCGGTGGCGCCGACCTCGACCATGATGTTGATGTCGTGCATCGCGTCAAAGGGCGGGCGGTTGTCGGGGCTGAGCCGCAGATGCGCCTCGACATAATTGCGCGGCATGTATTCGAACGCCTCGACCGCGCCGCCCGTGGCCTCTTGCAGACGGTTGAGAAGCTCCAGCGCCTGATCCAGCCCCGGCACCGCCACCATCGCCGTCGCATAGGCGCGCGGTTTCGGCATCAGCTTGAGCACCGCGCCGGTGATGATCCCCAGCGTGCCCTCGGCGCCGATCAGCAGGTGTTTCAGGTTGTAGCCTGAATTGTCCTTGTGCAGCTCGCTCATCAGGTTGGCAACCTCGCCATTCGGCAGAACCGCCTCGACCCCCAGGACCAGGTCGCGCGTATTGCCGTATCTCAGCACGTTCGATCCGCCCGCATTGGTCGACAGAACCCCACCGATCATGGCCGATCCCCTGGCCCCGAAGGTCAGGGGAAAGATCAGCCCCCGATCCTCGACCGCCTTGTGCAGGTCGGACAGGACGACACCGGCCTCGACGATGGCGATGCGGGCATCGGCGCGGACATCGCGGATACGGTTCATCCGGTCCAGCGACAGCGCGATGGCCCCGTTGGCCTGCGCCCCCCCGGCCAACCCGGTATTGCCGGAAACGGGCACGACCGGCGTGCCGGTGTCATTGGCCAGCAGGACGATGGCCGCGACCTCGGCGATGCTGCCCGGACGCACGACGGCAATCGGGTCGGACGGGAAATAACCGGTCCATTCCTTCGCCCAGCGCGCACGGTCCGCGCCGGTCAACACGTTGGCCGCGCCCACGATGGCCTGCAACTGTTCGATCATGCTGTCCTCCCCTGCTGCGGCGCATGGTTGCGCGCGCCGACCGGCTTGGCAAGGGCATCGCGGGAAGGTGGAAATGCCGATCCGGGGGCTTACCTTTCCCGAATACCTTTGCGCATTGAAAAGGAGGCGCCGCCGTGATCGCCGTTCTGAAAAGATCGTATTCCCAATTGATGCTGGCCTGCCTCGCGCTGGCGGCCCTGATCGTGCTGTCGCCCGTGGCGCGGGCCGCCGATTTCAGCTTTGACTCGATCGACGGTGGCCAGATCGACCTTGCCGACTGGCGCGGCAAGCCGGTGCTGGTGGTCAACACCGCCTCGCGCTGCGGGTTCACACCGCAATACGACGCACTGCAGGAACTGCACGACCGGTACGGGGCGCAAGGCCTGTTGGTTCTGGCGGTGCCCTCCAACGATTTCCGGCAAGAGCTGGCAAGCGAGGCCGAGGTCAAGGAATTCTGCGACGTGAATTTCAACCTGACCCTGCCGATGACAACGATCACCCACGTTACGGGCGCCGTCGCGCATCCGTTTTACAAATGGGTGCGGGAGACAGCGGGCTTTACCCCCGGCTGGAATTTCAACAAGATCCTGATCGGCCCGGACGGCACCGTTCTGGAAACCTGGGGATCGCCGGTGCGCCCGACCTCGGGCAAGGTCGTCAGCCGGATCGAGGGGCTGTTGCCCAAGGGCTGATCAGCCGTCCTCGTTCAGCTTGGGCGAGGGTCGGTCCAGCGCCAGTTCCGCACCCGAGAACCGGAACGGTGCGCGCACGCCCGGCACGCCATCCAGTTCGATCTGCATTTCGCGCGCCTGCACATGCGGGTCGGCGAACACCTCGGACATGTCGTTGATGGGACCGGCGGGAATGCCCTGATCCTCGCAGCCTTTCAACAGGTCGGCCTTGGACCATTTCCGCGTCTCGCCCATCAGCAACTCGATCATCTCGGGCCGGTTCGCCACGCGGTCGGCGTTCTTCAGGAATTTCGGGTCTTCGGCCATCCAGTCGAGCCCCAGCAACCTGCACAGGCGCTGGTATTGCCCATCGTTGCCGGTGGCGATTATGATGAACCCATCGGCGCAGTCGAACACCTGATAGGGCGTCAGGTTAGGGTGGAAATTCCCGGTCCGGCCCGGCGGCGTGCCGGTGGCCAGGTAATTCATCGCCTGGTTGGCCATTGCCGACACCGCGCAATCCAGCAGCGCCATATCGACATGCTGACCCTTGCCGGTGCTCTGCCGCTGGTGCAGCGCAGCGAGAATCCCGGCAACGGAATAAAGCCCGGTGAACAGGTCGGTGATCGCCACGCCCGCGCGCTGCGGCTGGCCATCCGGGTCACCGGTGATCGACATGAAGCCCGACATGCCCTGGATGATGTAATCGTACCCAGCGCGATGCGCATAGGGCCCGGTCTGCCCGAAGCCGGTGATCGAGCAATAGATCAGGCCGGGATTGATCGCCGACAGGCTGTCGTAATCCAGCCCGTATTTGGCAAGGCCGCCGACCTTGAAATTCTCGATCAGGATATCGGCATCGCGCACCAGATCGCGCACCCGTTCCTGCCCCTCGGGCGTGCGGAAATCGACGGTGACGGATTTCTTGCCGCGGTTGCAGCTGTGGAAATAGGCGGCAGACCTGTCCTCGCCCCGCTCGATGAAGGGCGGGCCCCACTGGCGCGTGTCGTCGCCATCCGGCGCCTCGACCTTGATCACCTCGGCGCCAAGGTCCGACAGCGTCTGGCCGGCCCAGGGGCCGGCCAGGATGCGCGCGAGTTCGACGACTTTCAGCCCTTCAAGCGGCGCAGCCATCACTCACCCAGTTGTTCGTCGATGATCGCCTTGAGATCGTTCCACGACATGTTCGAATGCTTTTCGCCGTTGATCACCAGCGACGGGGTGGACTCGATCTGATCGGCCTCGGCGTTCTGCTGGAACCATGCCACCAGCGCCTGCGCCTTTTCCGCATCGCTCAGGCAGGTATCGAGCTGCTCGTCCGACAGGCCGGCAACGCGGCCGATCTTGCGCAGGTTCTCGGCGATCGCGGCGGGCTGGCCGTCGCCGATCCAGTCGCGCTGCTGCTTGTACAGCATGTCGGTGATGCCGAAGAAGCGGTCGGGCTCACATCGTGCCACCATCGAGGCCCAGAGGCCCGGACGGTCGAAATAGACATCACGATAGATGAACCGCACCTTGCCGGTATCCACATACTCCGATTTCAGCCTGGCCCCCGGCCCGACATGGAAGGATGCGCAATGCGGGCAGGTGAACGAGGCGTATTCGATCACCGTAACCGGCGCGTCCTCGGGGCCCATGGCCATCTCGACGATACCGGATATATCGACATCGCCCGCCTGTTGGGCATTCGCAGCCCCAAGGTCAGGCACGTCGCCACCCCGGCCACCGAATGACACCATCCCGGCGCCCGAGGCCAGAACAAGCGCCCCGGCCCCGATCATCAGAGTTCTGCGATCCATCTAGTGATCCCCTTTCGTTTGCCTGGCCTTGGATAGAACGTTGCGGGCCAGAACTTCAAGCGCGTCGCGCAGGCTGTTGTCGTGAACGTCCCCGGCGACCTGTGCGGCGGCCTGCATCACCTGCGGGTCGGGCGGCACTGCGCGGGGCGTTGGCGCGGGTCGGAACACCGCCTGCCCCTCGGCAAACCCGACCGGCGCGGTCTGGGTGATGCGCAGCCGCGCAATGGCGTTGTAGCCATAGACGGCATTCACCTTTTCGCGCAGCTTTTCCTTCTGCATCTCCAGCATCGTCGCCTGCGCACCTGTGGTCAGGATCGTCAGCGTTGCGCCCAGCCCCTGACGGCCGTATTTCACGTCGACCGGGCGGGCGATGCGGGCGATATCCTCGCCCACGACCTCTTCCCAATGGGTCAGAAGACGGGTAACGGCAAAACCGCGCCCCTCGCTTGCCTGCCTTATGCGCTTTTGCAAAAGGCTGGAGGTGCGGGCAAATCCGCGCGTGCTGCCTGTGTGTCGCGTCATCGCTTGCATCCTTGCGTTCCGGCCTATTCTAGGGATTGGTACGGCACGTGCCAGCAAAACCGGCGACACGGGAGAATAAACATTGCGTGACCTGCCACAGGCCAAAGAGATCCTGGCGTGGTATGACCGGCACGCCCGCGACATGCCGTGGCGTGTGTCGCCGGCGGATCGCCGCGCGGGAAAGCGGCCCGATCCCTATGCCGTGTGGCTGTCCGAGGTGATGCTGCAGCAGACCACCGTCGCCGCCGTGCGCGGGTATTTCCATCGCTTTACCCTGCGCTGGCCCACGGTGGCCGACCTTGCCGCGGCCGAGGACACGCAGGTGATGGCCGAATGGGCAGGGCTGGGATATTACGCCCGCGCCCGCAACCTGCTGAAATGCGCGCGAACGGTGGTTGAGGAGTATGACGGCCGTTTTCCCGACAGCGCCGAGGCGTTGAAGGATCTGCCCGGCATCGGCCCCTACACGGCGGCGGCCATCGCCGCCATCGCCTTCGACCGGCCCGAAACCGTGGTCGACGGAAACGTGGAGCGCGTCATGGCGCGGCTGTTCGACGTGGTGACACCGCTGCCCACCGCCAAGCCGGAACTGACCATGCTGGCCGAGGATCTGACGCCGCTGGAGCGCCCCGGCGACTATGCGCAGGCGGTGATGGATCTGGGCGCCACGATCTGCACGCCGCGCAACCCGGCCTGCGGCATCTGCCCTTGGCGTACCCCCTGCATGGCGCGGGCCGCCGGCACCGCGCCCGACCTGCCGCGCAAGCTGCCGAAAAAGGCCAGGCCGGTGCGTGTCGGCTATGCCTATGTCGGGCGCCGCGCCGATGGCGCCTGGCTGCTGGAGCGCCGCCCCGACAGCGGCCTTCTGGGCGGGATGTTGGGCTGGCCCGGCAGCGAATGGGCCGAGGTGCAGCCCGACCGCGCCCCGCCACTGGCCGCCGACTGGCAGATGCTGGGCGAAGAGGCACGCCACACCTTCACCCATTTCCATTTGCGGCTTAAAGTCCTGATCGCCGACCTGCCCGTTGACGCAACGCCGGATCGCGGGCACTTCGTCGACAGGCATGAATTTCGCCCGTCGGACCTGCCCACGGCGATGCGCAAGGTGTTCGACCTTGCCCGCAGCGCCTTTGCGGTCGAAAGCGCGGGCGCGGGCAAGGACACCGGCCATGGCTGAGAATTACGTTCAAATCCCCGGCGACCGCGCCGCGCAACTGCGTGACGCGCTGCCCTTCTGGATGAGCCTGCTGCTGATCCCGATCGCCTGGCTGGGGGCGGTCAAGGGCGGCTGGACCGTCCTCCTGCTGCCCGTGATGACGTGGTATTTCTTTTCGCTGCTCGACGCGATCCTGGGCCTGAACACCGCCAATGCCGACCCGCAGACCGACGACTCGCGCCTGACATGGTATCGCGCGATCACGCTGATCTGGCCATTCGCACAGTTTGTCACGCTGTTCGGCATTCTGTGGTATGTCACCGGGCCGGGCGATGCGCATCTGAACCCTCTGGAAACCATCGTCCTGTTCTTCGGCATGGGCGTGGTCACCGGCACGGTCGGCATCAACTACAGCCACGAGCTGATGCACCAGAAGAACGTCACCGAACGCTGGCTCGGCGATATCCTGCTGTCGATGGTGCTGTATTCGCATTTCCGGTCCGAGCATCTGCAGGTGCACCACATTCATGTCGGCACCCCGCGCGACACCGTGACCGCCCGCTACAACGAAGGGTTCCATCGCTTCTTTCCCCGCGTCCTGAGGGACTCGCTGCTGTCGGCCTTCAGGGCCGAGAAGGCCATGTTGGCCCGCCGCGACGAGCCGTGGACCAGTCCGAGAAACCCGTTCTGGCGCTACTGGGCACTGCAGGGCGCGATGCTGGCGCTGGCGCTGATCCTTGGCGGATGGGAGGGGCTGGCGCTGTTCGTCTGGCAGGCCTTCGTCGCAATCTGGCAGCTTGAGCTGGTGAACTATGTCGAACATTACGGTCTGACCCGGAAACACCTGGGCGACGGCAAGTATGAACATGTCAAACCCCATCACAGCTGGAACGCTGCGCACAAGGCGTCGAACTGGTTGCTGATCAACCTGCAGCGCCATTCCGACCACCACTACAAACCCGACCGGCGCTTTCCGCTGCTGCAGAACTATACGCAGGCGGATGCCCCGCAACTGCCCTATGGCTATCCGATCATGACGATGGCGGCGATGGTCCCGCCGCTCTGGCGGCGCTATATGAACCCACGTGTGCGGCACTGGCGCGAGATGTATTACCCCGAAATCACCGACTGGGCGCCCTATAACAAGGCACGAACCCCGACACCGCGCTGACCTTTCAACCGATGGCGCGGTTGCGCATCCCGGGGTGCCGCATCCAGACCTCGCGGCAGGCGAAGTGAAAACTGCCGTCGTCTTCGAGCCGCCGGATCAGCCGCGAGACGGTTTCGCGTTGCACCCCGACAAGGTCGGCAAGGTCCGCGCGCGACAGCGGCAGGTGCATCCGCAGGTATCCGTCTTCCTGCGTGCCGTGCCGCTCCATCAACTCGGTCAGCAGGGTGGCAAGCCGGGCCTTGTTCGAACGTCCCATCGTCGCCACGATCCGTTCGCGCGCCGCGTCAAGCTCATCGACCGCGCGGCCGGCTAGGCGGGCCAGAACCGGCGGGCTGGCGTGAACGACCCGCTCGGCATCGTGCCGCGCCACCGTGCAGACCCGCGAGGGCAGCAGCGCGCGGGCTTCGGTGCGGTGCACGCCGTCACCCAGAAAAGACCGAAAGCCGATAACGTCGCCGCGATAGGCCAGCCTCAGCAGGGAGGACGTGCCGTCGTCACGGTGGGTGCGCAGTGCGATCAGGCCGCCGGACAGGCAATAGACCCCGCGATTTTCGCTGCCTTCGGCAAAAAGCACATCGCCCGGCTGAAGGTCGCGCCGGGTGAAGCCGCGGTTCAGGATCGCCACCGATCCGGCGCCCGCAGGCTCCCAGACGCTGGTCCGGTACATCGGGCACTGGCTGCAGGGATGTGGTGTGGCATCGGCGGGTTTCATGTGTCGTCGTCCTTGCGTCCGGGGCAGTTTCACGCGCGGTCCCGGGGCGCGCAAGCGCAAACGGGGTGGCATTGTGACGCTCGTCAAAGACAAGGGGGCGGGCCTTGGGTTAACTCGCCGCGATTGAACGATTGCGCGGGTACGAGTCATGCCGCAACCAAGCCGGATAATGCCCCCCAAACCGCCGTCGAGGCCGGGGAAGGTCAGCCTGTGGCGCTATGCCCGGATGTTCCGGCAGGACATCCTGTCGGCGCAGCCTGAGCGGCTTTACCGTGCCTGGATGGCGGCATTCCGCACGCCGTTCTTCCGCTCTTACATGTGCAACGACCCGGCGCTTGTCAGCCTGGTGCTGAAGGAACGGCCCGACGATTTTCCCAAATCCGACAGGGTGCGCAGGGGGCTTGCGCCGCTTCTGGGTAACTCGGTCTTCGTCACCAACGGCGAGACCTGGAAACGGCAGCGCCGGATCATCGACCCGGCCTTCGCCGGGGGGCGCCTGCGCGACACCTTTCCCGCGATGTGGGACGCGGGCGTTGCCGCCGTGGAGAGGCTGGCGCCGCGCGCCGACGGACGCCCCATCGAGATCGAGGCCGAAACGAGCGAGGCGGCGGCCGACGTGATCTTTCGCACGCTGTTCTCGATCCCGATCGAGCACGAGCTGGCGACCGGCGTGTTCGAGGTGTTCAAGGCGCACCAGCGCACCAGCCCGGTGGCCAATCTCGGCGCGCTGCTGCCGAAATGGTTTCCGCGTTTTCACAACTGTGAAACGATACGCACCGCGCGCGAAATCCGCGCGCTCATAACCCGGCTGACCGCCGAACGGATGGACGCGATCGGGGCCGGCACCGCCCCCGACGACCTTGCCACCAAGATCATGACGACCGCCGATCCCGTGACCGGCCATCGCTTCGACACCGACGAAATGGTCGACCAGGTGGCGATCTTTTTCCTTGCCGGGCACGAGACATCGGCCAGCGCCCTGGCCTGGTCGCTCTACCTGCTGGCCATGCATCCCGACTGGCAGGAACGTGTGGCGGCCGAGGCGCGCGCGGTGATGGACCCCGGCAAGATCTACTTTTCGGCGCTGAAGAAACTCACCCTGTCGCGCGACGTATTCCGCGAAGCGATGCGGCTTTACCCGCCGGTGCCGATGATGGTGCGCGAGGCCACCCGGTGCGAACATTTCCGCGACCGCGACGTGCCCAGGGGCAGCCAGATCGTGCTGAGCCCGTGGCACCTGCACCGCCACGAACGTATCTGGGACAACCCCGACGGGTTCGACCCGGCACGCTGGCAGACCGAGAACGGCAAGGACGGGTTGCGGCGTGCCTATATGCCGTTCTCGGCCGGGCAGCGCGTCTGCACCGGGTCGGCCTTTGCCATGGCGGAGGGGCCGCTGATCCTGTCGCTTCTGGTGCGCGCCTACCGCTTCGGATGCGTGCCCGACCGCCCCGCCATGCCGGTGGCCCATCTGACGGTGCGCGGGCGCGACGGGATCTGGCTGACCCTTACGCCGCGCGACACCCCTTTGACACAGGAGACCCAAACGTGACGATGACACCCTCGGGCATGGCCTCTGCGCCGCTCCGCGCCTGGCCTTACTGGATCACCCTTACCTTCGTGCCGCTTGTCATGCTTGCCGTGCTGGCGGGCGGCTGGACGATCTGGCTAATCCCGGTCTATGGCTGGGTGCTCATGCCGCTGCTCGACACGGTGCTGGGCAAGAACCTGTCCAACCCCGACCCCGACACGCCGGACGAAGACCTGCTGTGGTTCCGCCTGCTTACCTGGGTCTGGCTGCCGGTCGAGATCGTGCTGGTCTATGGCACGCTCTGGGCGCTGACCCACGCGGTCGACCGCACGCCGGCCGAAACGCTGGGCATCATGTTCGGCATCGGCGTGACCACGGGCACGGTCGGGATCGTCTATGCGCATGAGCTGTTTCACAAGACCAACCGGTTCGAGCGCAACCTCGGCGACCTGCTCATGGCGCTGGTGCTGTACGGTCATTTCCGAACCGAGCATAACCTCGTGCATCATCCCTGGGTGGGCACCCCGCGCGACACCGTGACGGCGCGCTATAACGAAAGCTTCTACCGCGCCTTTGCACGCGCGCTTTTCACCGGCTTCGGCTCGGCCTGGCGGGCGGAAAAGGCGATGCTGGCGCGGCGCGGGCAAGGGCCGTGGACCCTGCGCAACCCGATCTTCAAATACCTCGCGCTTCAGGCGCTGTTTCTTGCCCTCGCATGGCTCGTGGCGGGGTGGATCGGCGTGGGTCTCTTTGTCTTCCAGGCGTTCATAGCCGTATGGCAGCTGGAGCTGACCAACTATGTCGAACACTACGGCCTGACCCGCCGCCACCTGGGCGAGGGCAAATACGAACCCGTGCGCGCGCATCATTCGTGGGATTCAGCGCATCGCGTCTCGGGGTTGCTGCTTATCAACCTGCAGCGTCACGCCGATCACCACCTGCACCCGCTGCGCCGCTTTCCGCTTTTGCAGGTCTATGACGAGGATACGGTGCCGATGCTGCCCACCGGCTATCCGCCGATGACGTTCCTGGCGATGATCCCGCCGGTCTGGCGGCGGATGTTCAACCCGAAAGTGCGGGCATGGCGGCGCAGGTACTATCCCGATATCGAGGACTGGAGCGACTACAAGACGCTTTCGACGCCGATGCCGCGCGCGGCAGGCTGATCAGGCGGGGGCGCCGGCCGACCAGTCGGTGCCCCGCGCCCCGGTAAGGAACCCGTCGGCCAGCCGCCCGCCGGGGACGAGTGCCTCCAGCGCCCCGGCGGCGGCCTCACCGTCCATCCCGCCGGCAAGGCGTGCGTGCCAGATGCGGCACACCTCGTCGAAGCCCTGCGATTGCGGCGACAAGCGCAGCGACGCCACGCCCGCGGCCTTCAGCGCCTCGACCTGGTGCACCGCGGACAGCGTGGCCGCCGACAGCGTCTGCACCCCGTTCATCGCAAGAAAGGCGGTATCGTCGAGTGTGCGCACCTCGAGCCCGTCGGGATCGTCTTCGCAGGCGAAAAGGCAGTTGTCCTTCGCCCGGCCATGCAGCCGCGCGTGATAGCAGCGCCCGGAAATGGCCAGCGGCGCGCGGCCATGGCCCCAGACCTCGATCGCCACGCCATGTCCGGCGGCGGCACGCGCCAGCGTTTCGACCGAGGCCAGCGGCAATTCGGGCGGCAGGCAGATCCGCGTCGCCCCGCGCGCGGCAAGCCAGGCCAGCGTGCCCTCGTTATAGACATTCACCAGCGGCCCGACCGTGAAACCCGCGCCCTCGGGCAGGTGGCTGAGCGCGGTCAGGTCGTTCACCTCTACCTCCGCACCCGCCTCTGCCAGTTCGGCGGTGGCCTTGCGTTCGCGCGGAAGGGTGACAAGGGCAAGGCTGGTCAGCGCCACCGTCTTGCCGGCGGCGGTCAGACGCTCGACCGCGGCGGGCAGGCGCGCGGCATAGAACGGCAGGCGTTTCGAACACACCAGCTCGCCCAGCACGACGCGGGCCACCGGGGCCTCGGCAAGCCGGTCGTAGAACGACTGCCAGTCATCGGCGGACCAGAAGAACGGGTTGGGACCGACGGTGAGTTCCACGCTTACCTCCAGGTTTTCTTGTAGGCGCCGGTGGTGGTGGCCCCGCCCTCGGTCAGCCGCGTAAGAAGGCCCGAAGGCACCTCGCGGCCGGCCTCCAGCGCATCCACCGCGGCGCGGAAGGCGCGCACCACCTGCCCGACATAGGCACGCGAGCGTTGCCGCCCCTCGATCTTGAGCGCGGTCACCCCCGCATCGCGCAACGCCGGCATCAGCGCCGCGGCATCCAGGCTGACGGGGTCCTCGAACAGATGCCCCTCGGCCGTGCCCGCCCGGAACACGCCCTTGCACAGCGTCGGGTAAGGCGCCGGCTTGCCCGCGGCGACGCGGTTGATGGTGAACCCGCCGAGCGTCGAGGACAGCGCGCCGCCCTCCTCGCGGTATTTCACATGGCTCGCGGGCGAGCAGACGCCGTTCATATTGGGCGACTCGCCGGTGGCCCAGGACGAAAGCGAGCACCGCCCCTCGGCCATCACGCAGAGCCCGCCAAAGACGAACACCTCGGTCTCCACCCCGGTCTCGGCGTTGATGGCGGCGATTTCCGACACCGAAAGAACACGGGGCAGCACCACCCGCCGAACCCCGAATTCGCGCCCGTAAAAGTTTATCGCATCGGCATTGGCGGCGGCGGCCTGAACCGAAAGGTGCCGCCGCAACCCCGGATGGTGCCGGGCGGCATGGGCGAGCAGCCCGAGATCGGCAAGGATCACCGCGTCGGCCCCGGCGGCCTCGGCATCGGCGACGGCGGCGTGCCAAAGCGTCTCGGCACCGGCGCGCGGAAATGTGTTGATCGCCACCAGCACCTTTGCCCCGTGGGCATGGGCAAAGGCCACGCCCTCAGCCATCTCTTCGCGCGAAAAGTTGAGCCCCGGAAAGTTGCGCGCATTGGTTTCGTCTGCGAAACCGCAATAGATCGTATGCGCCCCGGCCTGCACCGCTGTGCGCAGGGCCGCGGGCGTGCCGGCGGGGCAGACGATTTCCATCACCATGCGCCAATCTCCTCGGGCCGGCTGAGACTTACGCCCGTCATGCGTTCGGCGACGCCGGCCAGCCTGCGGACCGGCCCGGCAAACGGGCCGGAAAGGCGGGCAATCTCGCCCGACAGGTCAATCTCGGCATCGTCCACCGCGTTGCGCAGGGCCAGCGCGGCGGCGGTATCGCCCTCGATCACCAGGTCGCGCGAAAAGAACAGCGCATCGCCGTCATAGGCCCCGTGTACGAGGCCAAGAAGCGCGGCCAGCGGCCCGGCGATGCGCGTCGTCCCTTGCCCCGGCCGCCCACACACCCCGACCCGCACGTCACCCCCGTTCGGCTCAAGACAGATGACGAAGGGAAGATCTGTCGGGTCGAGCACGAAGCGGGCGCGGTCATGCGGGCCGAGGCGGCGGATCAGCCCGGGATGGGCCACCGCTATGCGCCGCACCGTCCTTTCCAGCGCCAGCGCGACCGGCGTCCTCGGCAACAGGCCGAGCGCGGCGGCAAGGGCCGGCGGAACGCGGGGGATCGTCGGGGCGGTATCTTGGGGCACGGACAAACCTTTCGTAGGCACGCGTGGCAGGGCCGGACGCGCAGACCCTTGGTAAGGGATCGGCCGCGCCACGGAATTGACGATCGTCAATTCCGACCGGATTTTTTTCTGCTACGCCCCGGCCAAAGACCTGAGCGGAGATTTCCCCTGCGCACCCTGCCGCCCTTTCCCGACCTGCGCGCCTTCCTTGACTGGAGCGCCGCCCGGGGCCAGTTCGCCGCCGTGGCCGAGCCCGTGCCGCTTGTTCACAGGATGACGGCCGTGCACCGCGCGGTGCTTGAAAACGGCGGGCCGGTGCTGCGCTTCGACGCGCCGGTGCAGGGCGATGGCGGGCGCGCGACAATGCCCGTGGTGGTCAATCTTTTCGGCACCGCCGAACGCGTCGCCGCAGGGCTTGGCGTGACGCCCGAGGGGATCGACGATCTTGGCGCTTTCCTTGCCGCGCTGCGCAGCCCCAGCCCGCCCGATGGGTTGCGTGACGCGCTTTCGCGCTGGCCGATGCTGAAGGCGGCGCTTGCCACCCGGCCCAAGGTGCTGCGCCGCGCGCCCGTGCAGGAGGTGGTCGCCGAAGGTGCGGAGGTCGATCTGGGCACGCTGCCGGTTCAGACCCATTGGCCAGGCGATGCCGGGCCGCTGATCACCTGGCCTGTCGTCCTTACCCGCCCGCACGGCACGGCCGCCGGGGATGCCGGGCGATACAATGCCGGGGTATACCGGGCACAGGTGATCGGGCGCGACCGCGTGATCCTGCGCTGGCTGCCCCATCGCGGCGGCGCGGCGCATTCCCGTTCCTGGATGCAGGCGGGCGAGGCGATGCCCGTGGCGGTGGTGCTGGGCGCCGATCCCGCCACGCTGCTGTCCGCCGCCCTGCCGCTGCCCGAAACGATAAGCGAGCTGACCTTTGCCGGTGCGCTGGCCGGGGCCCAGCCCAGGCTGGTGCCGGCCAGAACCGTGCCGATCCTCGTGCCCGCAGGGGCCGAGATCGTGATCGAAGGGTGGGTCGCCCCCGGCGAAACCGCCCCGGAGGGCCCGTTCGGCGACCACACCGGTTATTTCAACGCGGCCGAGCCCTTTCCGGTGATGCAGGTGAGCGCGATCACCCACCGCCGCGATCCGGTCTACCTGTCCACCTATACCGGCCGCCCGCCCGACGAACCGGCGATCATCGGCGAGGTGTTCAACCGCCTCGCCCTTCCGACGATCCGCGCGCAGGTGCCCGAGATCCGCGATGTCTGGCTGCCGCCGGCGGCCTGTTCCTATCGCATGGCGGTGGTCAGCATCGACAAACGCTATCCCGGTCAGGCCCGCCGGGTGATGATGGCGCTTTGGGGGATGCTGCCGCAGTTCAGCTATACCAAGCTGGTGGTGGTGGTGGACACGGATATCGACCTGCGCAGCTGGGACGATATCGCCTGGGCGCTCGCCACGCGGATGGACCCGGGGCGCGACCTCATGCTGCTGGAGAAGACGCCGATGGATTACCTCGATTTCGCCTCGCCGGAACCGGGCCTTGCGGGCAAGCTGGGCATCGACGCCACCACCAAGATCGGGGCCGAGACAACGCGCGACTGGGGCACGGTCATGCGCACCGACCCGGCCGATGCCGCCTTTGCCGAGGCGCTTTTGGGCCGGATCATGCCGGGATCGGGCCAATGACCGCGCGCGTGGTGCTGGGGGTTTCCGGGGCGTCGGGCGCGGCGACAGGGCTGGCCGTATCGCGCCGCCTTGCCGCGCTCGGGGCCGGGATCGACCTTGTTCTCAGCCCGGCCGCCCGCCGCACGCTTGCCCAGGAGGTCGGCCCGGAGGCCGAGGCCGAGATCACGGCACTGGCGACACGGGCGCACCCCATAGAGGATATCGGCGCCGAGATCGCATCGGGATCGGCGCCCGTCGCCGGCATGATCGTCGCCCCCTGTTCGATGCGCTCGCTTGCCGCGATTGCCCATGGTCTTGACGACAACCTGCTGACCCGCGCGGCCTCGGTCCAGCTCAAGGAGCGCCGCCGCCTTGTCCTTCTGGCACGCGAGGCGCCGCTTACCCTGGCGCATCTGCGCAACATGACGGCGGTGACCGAGATGGGGGCGATCGTCATGCCGCCTGTCCCCGCCTTCTACCTGCGGCCCGACAGCCTTGATGCGGCCGTCGACCAGATCGCCGACCGGGCGGTGGACCTTCTGGGCATCGCCGCCCCCGTGGCGCAGGCATGGCGCGGCGAGGTATCCGGCGGATAAACGGGCGGGCGACCGCTGCGCCACCCTGCGCAGCGGCCCGTGCCAGGCAGGGATCAGCCGAGGATCGCCTCAAGCGTCGCGCGCATCGGCGTCGTCGGCCGGCCGATCAGCCGGCTCAGATCGTCGCTGTCGGACGCCAGCGCACCGTTCGCGGCCTTGGCGTCGCTGTCGGCCAGAACGGCCGCCAGCCCCTCGGGCAGGCCCGCACCGACCAGAGCATTCTTGTAGCTCTCTTCATCAAGGTTCACATAGGCCACGTCCTTGCCCGACAACTCGCTCAGCAGGGCGGCGTATTCGGAAAGGGTAAAATCGCTGTCGCCGGCCAGTTCATAGGTCTTGCCATCATGCCCGTCACCGGCCAGCACCACGGCGGCCGCTTCGGCGTAATCCTGACGCGGGGCCATGGCAAGACGGCCATCGCCGGCCGCACCGAAATGCTGACCGAGGCTCAGGGCATGGTCCACGCTGCCCGATGTGTTTTCAGAATACCACCCGTTACGCAGGATCGCATGGGGGATGCCGCTACTCCGCAGCGCGGCCTCGGTTTCAAGATGTTCCTCGGCCAGCGCCATGCCGCTGTGATCCGCGTTGAGGATCGAGGTATAAGCGATGAAACCGACACCGGCAGCCTTGGCGGCATCCAGCACGTTCTTGTGCTGCGCGGCCCGCTTGCCGACCTCGGAGGCCGAGATCAGCAACAACCGGTCCACACCGGCAAACGCGGCGCGCAGGCTTTCGGGATCTTCGTAATCGCCCAGGCGTGTCGCAATACCCTTGGCCTCATACGCCTTGCGCGCTTCGTCCGACCGCACGAGGGCGACGATGTCCCCGGCGGGTACGAGGGTTTTGAGGTGGTCCACGACAAGTTGCCCCAACTGCCCCGAAGCGCCGGTCACGAGATAGGTCGTCATCTTCTTTCCTTTCAGGTCTCGAATCGAATATAGGTCTCAATTAGAGACCATTGTCGCCGCGTGAAAGGAGGCAGGTTTTTGGAACAAGGTAACAGAAAGGGAACCTTGCGATGCCCGTCGTGACGGAAACCCGGGTCGATTTCTGGCAGGCCCACGGGATAAACCCCGACAATTGCCCGGTGCGGCAGGTTCTCGATCATGTTTCGGCCAAGTGGCCGGTGCTGATCCTGATGGTGCTTGGCGGCGGCCCCCGACGCTTTAACGAGTTGCTGCGCGCGCTGCCGGACATCTCGAAGCGGATGCTGACGCAGTCGCTGCGCAACCTCGAACGCGATGGCATCGTCAGGCGCGAGGTATTTGACACCAAGCCGCCGAGCGTAAGCTACAGCCTGACGGAACTGGGGCAGGGTTTCCTTCCGCGCGTGCTGGCGCTGGCCGACTGGGCGGAAACCAGCATGCCGCGGATTCTGGCGGCGCGCGACGCCTATGATCGCGGCTGAAGTGACCCCCGCTGCCAATTGTTAGGAAATCGTCGCCTCTTGTCCGAAATCGCCGGTCAGGCGCTCGATCAGCCAATGCCCCGCGGGTCCGGGCGGGGTGTTGACCTTGTGTGCGATCTGCAGCGGATAGTGGCCCTCGCGAAAATCCGGCACATCCAGATGGACCAGGCGCCCCGCCGCAATATCCTCGCGCACCATCGGTTCGGGCATGACACCCCAGCCGGTGCCCGCAACCAGCAAAGCATGCGCCGATGTCAGGTCGCTGACCCGCCATGTCGCGCTTGAGATGATGACGCAGGCCCGCTGATCGGCTTCGACGGAATCGGCAACCACGATCTGCAGATGATCGCGCGCGGCGGTATTGAACCCCTCGCGCGCCAGCGGGTGATCGGCACCGGCCACCGGGATGATCCGAACACCGTCGATCTGCGTCACGGTCAGCCCTTCGGTGTTCATGTGAAGCGCACCGCCGATTCCGATCTGGGTCTCGCCGCTGCGCACCAGACGCTCGACGCCGCCCAGCGCCTCCATGCGGATGCGCAGGGGAACGGCGGGAAACTCCTGATGGAACGCCCCGAGGGTTTCGGCAAGGCGATACTGCGGCATGATCTGATCCACGGCGATCGTGACCTCTGCCTCCAGCCCCTCGACCAGCGCCTTGACCCGCGCCCGCAGCATGTCGGCGCCCTGCACGACGGCGCGCGCCTCTATCACGACGGCCTGACCCGCCTGCGAAAGCGTCGGCCGCCGGCGGGTTTCCCGATCGAAAAGGTCAAGGCCAAGCTGGTTTTCCAACGTGTCGATGGCATAGCTGATCGCCGATGTGGCACGGCCGAGCTTTCGCCCGGCAGCGGCAAAACTGCCGGTATCCACGACCGTAAGAAGAACCTGCATCTGATCCAGGCTGAGCGCCGGCGCCACTTTCATTTCAGATTTCCTGAACATGATTTTCTAAACTGTACAGGTTTTTTTACAGAAACGGACTCACTAGATCAACCGTCAAGGCACCCGGCCAAGCCCCGCCGGGCGCGCGCCGGATGAAACCGGCCACCATGGCCGGGCAACACAGTTAAAAGGAGATCGTCGTGAAAGCAGTCCAGTTCAATGAATATGGTGGCCCCGAGGTTCTGAAAATCGTCGAGATCGCCGAGCCGCACGCTGGCGCCGGCCAGGTGCGGATCGCGGTCCGGGCCGTGGGCGTCAACCCGGCGGAGTGGAAAATCCGGGCCGGGCTTTTCGGTGATTTCATGCCCGTTACCTTTCCCTCGGGCGTCGGTTTCGAGGCGGCCGGGATCGTGGATGAGGTCGGCGAAGGCGTGACCGGTGTCTCGGTCGGAGATGCCGTTTTCGGGTTCGGGACCAACACGGCGGCAGAATACGCGGTGCTGACCAGTTGGGCCACCAAGCCGGACGACATGCCGTTCGACGTAGCCGGAGGTCTGGTCGTTGCTTCGGAAACGGCGATACGCTGCCTCGACTACGTGGGGGCGAAAGCCGGCGATACCGTGCTGGTCTGCGGCGCCGCGGGCGGGGTGGGCTCTGCCCTGGTCCAGATCGCGCGGGCGCGCGGGATCACCGTCATCGGCACCGCAAGCACGCCGAAGCACGATTATCTGAGCGGGCTTGGCGCCATTCCGACGACATATGAACCCGGCCTCGCGAGCCGCGTAAAGGATCTGGCACCGCAAGGGGTGGATGCCGCGCTCGACCTGGCCGGCGCGGGCATCATCCCCGAACTGGTCGAGATCACCGGCGATCCGGCACGGGTTCTTTCCATCGTCGATTTCACCGCCCCCGAACACGGCGCGCAATTCTCACCCACGCCCCAGGATCACCCGGAACGGGCGTTGGCCGAGGCGGCCCGGCTTTATTCCAAGGGCGCCCTGAATCTGCATGTGGAAAAGACCTTCCCGCTTGCGCAACTTGCCGACGCTCAGGCGCTCAGCGCCGAAGGGCACGTCACGGGCAAGCTGGTCATTTCCGTCGGCTGACCCGAGGGACGGGATGCACCTGCGGTAAACATCTGAAAATCACTTGTGGCACCCGGGCACGATCACCTTTGCCCGCGTGCCCAGCCCATCATGCGAGGCCCCATGGAAATCGGAATCTTCACTTTTGGCGATGTCGGCACCAATCCACGCACCGGACAGTTCGTCGACGCCCCCGAACGCCTGCGCAACCTGGCGGAAGAGATCGTTCTGGCCGATCAGGTCGGGGTGGACGCGTATGGGCTGGGCGAACATCACAGGGCCGATTATGCTGTATCGGCGATTGCCGTGGCGCTTGCCGCGGCGGCGACGCAGACAAAACACATACGCCTGACCAGCGCGGTATCGGTTCTGAGTTCCGACGACCCGGTGCGGGTGTTCCAGCAATTCGCAACCCTGGACGGCCTGAGCGAAGGCCGCGCCGAGATCATCGCCGGGCGCGGCGCCTTTACCGAGTCCTTCCCGCTTTTCGGCTATGACTTAAACGATTACGACGATCTGTTCATCGAAAAGCTGCACATGCTGCTGGAAATCAACAAGCAAGAGCATGTGCGCTGGCCGGGCACCCGGCATACCCAGCCGCTCAACGGGCTGGGTGTGTATCCGCGGCCCCGGCAGGAGCAGCTTCCGATCTGGATGGCGGTGGGCGGGACGCCGCAATCGGCGGCGCGTGCAGCCAATCTCGGCCTTCCCGCAGCCTTCGCCCTGATCCTTGGCGGCGAGTGGGCACGGATCGCGCCGATGCTCCAGCTCTATCACCAGACGGGTCACAGCGCGGGGCACGACACGTCCCGCCTGAAGACTTCGCTGAACGTCCACGGCTTTGTCCATGAAAGCATGGAAAAGGCGCTCGACATCTATTACCCGGCCCACGCCGCCTGGCAGGAGCATATGGGGCGCGAACGCGGCATGACCGCCCAAAGCCGCGACATGTTCACAAGGTTCTCGGGGCCGCGCGGCGGATATTTCGTCGGCGGACCCTCGGAAGTGGCCGAAAAGATCCTGGCCGCCCACGAGGTGCTGCGGTTCGACCGCATCATGCTGGAGCTGGGCATCGGGATAATCGACCATCGGGATATGCTGGACGCCATCGAGATTCTCGGCACCCGCGTCATCCCCGAGGTGCGCAGGGCGCTTGCAAACGGAGCATAGGGGCAGCACGGCCTTCAAGTCAGCGTAACGGGTTCCTGAACCAGGGTAACACCGAAACGGTCCCTGACCCTCTGGATCGCCAGTGCGGCCAGGTCCTGCACATCGCCGAAGGTCGCGCCGCCGTGGTTCACAATCACAAGCGCATGTTTCGCGTGGAACCCCGCACCGCCGAGCCGATGGCCCTTCAATCCGCAGGCCTCGATCAGCCAGCCGGCCGACAGCTTGATCCCGCCGGGAACCGGATGCCCGGGCACGCCGCCGACCTCCTGCCGCATATGGGCGGGAACGATCGGGTTGTGGAAAAACGATCCGACATTGCCGGTGATCCGCCAGTCCGGCAGCTTCGCGCCCCGGATGGCGAGCACGGCCGCCATGATCGCGCCGGGATCGCTGGCGTCCGGCAGGCCCTTCAGCCCCGCATGGCTGAGCACCGGCCGCCAGTGACGCGGCAGCGAAAGGGTGACCTCGGTCACGATATACCGGCCCGGTTCATCCTTGAAACGGCTGTGGCGATAGGCGAAGCGGCAGGCGTCCTTTCCAAGATGCACCAGATCGCCCGTCCGGGTATCAAGCGCCGTCAACTCCTGGAAAACGTCCGAAAGTTCGATGCCGTAAGCCCCGATATTCTGGATCGGCGCAGCGCCGACCGTTCCAGGAATGCCGGCCAGATTCTCCAACCCGCCGATCCCCTGACCGACCGTCCGGCGCACCAGATCCGACCAGTCCTCGCCCGCGCTGGCCGTCACGCGGACACCGCCGGAAAAGCCCTGTTCGATGCGACAGCCCCCAAGGTCGATCCTGCCGACCACGGCGTTGACGGTTTCGGCAAGGACGCAATTGCTGCCACCGCCCAGAACGTGAAACGGCAGATACCTGGCCCTGGCGAATTCGATCATCCGCATGATATCGCCGATATCCGAGATCACACCACCGTACAGCGCGCGCGAGGGCAGGCCCAGCGTGTTGTGCCCGGACAGGTCGAAACCTTCGGTCAGGGTCATTGACCGCCTCGCAAGCTAGGCGTTCCCGGTCTTCGGGCCATGTCCCGCGAGAAATTTCACGGCCGCGCTTCCGAGATCAGATAGGTGCAGCGGCGCCCGCCGTCGACGATGTGCTCCACCCGCTCGACCGACGTGCCCTTGCCAAGGATGCTTTTGAAAACTGCCTTTTCGGCGCGGCAGAAGCCCTGGCAAAAGGTTGCGGCGGCACAGATCGGGCAATGGTTTTCAATCAGCCGGAACGCGCCGTCCCCGGTTTCTTCGACCGTGGCCATGTACCCTTCGATACTGCGCAGTTCGGCCAGTTTTGTCACGCGGTCCTGCAAATCGGTGCACTCGGCCATCGCGGCCTTGTACCGGGTCTCGGTACCCGCCTCGCGCGCGGCGATGATCTGGTCCAGCGCATCCGGGCCCAGCACATCCGAGATGCTGCGCAGGATCTCGACGCTCAGCGCGGCATGGGTGTCGGGAAACCGTGCCTGCCCCGCCTGCGTCAGATGCCAGTGAACCGCCGGACGCCCGCGCCCCGCGCTGCGGCGCTCTTCGGTGACCAGCCCGTCCTCGAGCAGTTTCAAAAGCTGTTGCCGCGCCGCCTCGCCCGTGATCTGCAGCATCTCGCCTACCTGCCCCGAGGTCAGCGCACCATGCATCTTGAGCACCATCAAAATGCGTTCCGAAGGGGCTCGCGGCGACCATGCAGTTTTTTCCAAGTCATCGCTTGACATATTGTCCCCGATGTTTTTCAAAGCATCTACTTGTTTTAATATCGAGGTGAGGCGCACTGTGCAAGTGTCCGCTCACAAGGAGATGAAAATGACCTTCAACCTTCCCTCACTGAACTACGCACATTCGGCCCTGGCCGAACGCGGCATGAGCCAGGAAACCCTTGAACTGCACCATGACAAACACCACCAGGCCTATGTGACCGCCCTGAACGGTTTTGTCGACGCCAATGCCGACCTTCAGGGCAAGTCTCTGGAAGAGATCATTGCCCTGACCTATGGCGACAGCGACCGCGCGCCGGTCTTCAACAATGCCGGCCAGCATTGGAACCACGTCCATTTCTGGAACGCGCTTTCGCCCGCGGGCGGCGGCATCCCCGGCGCTCTCGAAACGAAGCTGGTCGCCGATTTCGGATCGGTCGATGCGTTCAAAGAGGCGTTCAAGGCCGCGGCCATCGGTCAGTTCGGTTCGGGCTGGGCCTGGCTGATCCAGAAATCCGACGGCAGCCTGACCGTGACCAAGACCCCCAACGGGGTGAACCCGCTGGCCACCGGCGAGGGCACCGCCCTGCTGGGCCTCGACGTCTGGGAACACAGCTATTATGTCGATTTCCGCAACCGGCGCCCGGATTACGTGACCAACTTCCTCGACAACCTGGCGAATTACGAATTCGCCGAAGCGAACCTTTCCTGACAGGACACCGCCCGCCGCGATCATCCGTGGCGGGCGGGCAACGCGCGACTGGATGCCGGAATGACCTATGTCGTCACTGAGAACTGTATCGCCTGCAAACACATGGATTGCGTCGAGGTCTGCCCCGTGGATTGCTTTTACGAAGGCGAGAACATGCTGGTGATCCATCCCGACGAATGCATCGACTGCGGCGTGTGCGAACCGGAATGCCCCGTTGACGCGATCCGCCCCGATACCGAGCCCGAGGCAGACCGCTGGGTTGATTTCAACCGGAAATACGCCGAAATGTGGCCTGTCATAACCCAGATCGGTGTGCCGCCGGAAAACGCGAAAGAGATGGACGGCGTGCCCGACAAGCTGGAAAAGTTCTTTTCACCCAGACCGGGGAGTGGATCATGAGTGTCGATCCCAGCAAATTGACCGCCGCATCGGGGCTGAAGCTGGACCCGGCCTTTCGCAGCGATGTCGCCATCGCGGATTTCCGTGATGCCATGGCCTCGCTGGCCGCGACCGCCTGCCTTGTGACGGCGCGGGACGACGAGCGCCGCCTGGGCCGCACGGTGACGGCCGCCTTTTCCCTGAGCGCGGAACCGCCGGCAATCATGGTCTCTATCGACAGGCGCGCGGCGCTGGCCGATGCGATCCGCCGGCGCCGGGGCTTTTCCTTTGCCCTGATGTCCACGGCCCAGCGGGACGTGGCCGACGCCTTTGCCGGCAAGGTGCCTGCCGAGGGCCGGTTCGAGCATGGCGAATGGCAGGACTGGCCTTCGGGTCATCCAAGGCTTGGCGGGGCGGTCGCCGCGATGGATTGCGCCGTGATCGGCGAGATCGAGCTTGGCGGCCATGTGCTTTTCGTCGGCGGGCTGAGGGAAATCGCCCTCAACCGCGAGGCGATGCCGCTGGTCTGGCATCACCGCCAATACAACGCCATCCACCCGCTCTGATGCGCGGGTATCCGATCAAACCGGCCTTCGTGGCCTGACGACGCAGCGCATGGCATGATAAACAGGCCAGGAAAGGCACGCACATGAAACGATTTTCCCTTCGGAACCTTTTTGCCTGGCTTCTGGCCGCCTTCTTCGTGATCGGCGGCACGATGAACATCTTTGCAACCGAACAAATCCTCGCCGATTACGACCGCTGGGGATATCCGGGCTGGTTTCACTATCTGACCGGGACGCTGGAATGGGCATCGGCGATCCTGATGATCTTTCCGGCCACACGGCTTGCCGGCAGCGCCCTGGCTGGCTGCGTGATGCTGGGCGCCGCCGCCACGGTTCTTTCGCACGGGGAATATGGCCATGCCGTGCCGCCGCTGGTGGTTCTGGCCCTCGTGTGCCTGAACCTCTGGCTGACATGGCGCGCACGGAATACGGCCTGACATCACCGCCCCGGCAGGAAGGCACAGCCATCGGGCCGCTACTGCACCGCGCCGGGCCTTGCCTTTCCGTGTGAACCCGCCACCGGGACAGGCCCGCATTCTTCATGGCGCGGCGGGCCCTTGCGCATGATCAGCCATGCCGCGCCCAGAAGATCGGGAATACCGACAAGGCCGCGCCTGAGATTGCTGTATTTCGACTGGCCGCCCTGACGTTCCCGATGCGTCACATCGACAGTTTCGACCCGCCACCCCTCGCGGAGCATCATCGCGGGCATGAAGCGATGGATGTGGTCGAACCACGGCAGATCCAGATACGCCTCGCGGCGAAAAGCCTTCAGCCCGCACCCGCTGTCGCGGATGTTGTCCCTGAGCAAGGCGCCGCGCAACCCGTTGGCAAAGCGCGAGGCAAATCGCTTCGCCACGGTATCGCGCCGCAGGATGCGCTGCCCCTGCACCAGGCCCAGCGCGCAGACCTCGGGGGCGGTGCTGCGAAAGGGGGCCAGCAGGGCGGGAATCTGGTCGGGCGGGTTCTGGCCATCGCCGTCCAGCGTCACGATCAGGCGGCCATGGGCAAAGCGAACCCCCTTGCGGATGGACGCCGACTGTCCGGCGGACACCTTGTTGTGCAGCGGGATCAGCCAGTTGCAGCGCGCCGCCAGTTCCCTGAGTTTTGCATCAGTGCCGTCCGTGGACCCGTCATCGACGACGATCACCTCGAAGTTTTCGCCGCTGAGCACCGCGCCGACCTCTTCGATCAAGGGGGCGATGGCGACGACCTCGTCCTTTGCGGGGATGACGATACTGATCATGTTCGGATCGCTCATGTCTGGCCTTCCTTTCCGTCGGATATGGCAGTGCGATAGATGCCGTAGCGGCGGTCGCGGAAATTCACGACCTTCCAGGGGTCTTCGGGCAGGCGGAACCGCTCCAGCCGCGTGACGAAGACCCCGCCCGGATGATCCGCCTGCCAGGCCCGGACCTCGTCGGTGGTGTAGAGAACCGTAATGGGCCGGGTGGCGCGGGCGGCAAAGTTGAACTCGGCGTGATAGGTGCCATCGCCATAAACGGCGAAGCCTTGGGCCTCATGGGCTGCGGCGACCTGCCCGATCACGCGCGCATCATAGGCGTTATAAACCCCCGTGAACCGGACAGTCAGGCCCAGACAAAGGACCAATCCGAGCGACAGGATGGCCCCACCCCGCAGGGGTGATGTGCTGAGCGCAAGGCCGCAGATCGCAAGAAGGCCCAGACCGACCGCGAGAAGCGCGAGCTTCGGCTCGAGCAACGCGGTCAGCCCGAAGGTGTCGATCACGCCAAGACCCGCGAGCCCGAAAACTACGCCCAGAAGCGCGACCGGCAGCGCCGCCAGCCAGACACGATGCACGCCCTCACCGGGCAAGACCCGCGCTACCAGCAAGGCCATGGCGGGGAGTTCCGGCACCAGGTAGTGCAGTTGCTTGCCGTCTATAAGGCTGAACAGCGCGAAAGCCGGAACAACCCAGCACAGGATCAGACGCAGCCCCGGCCCCGACCAGCCGGCGCGCAGCGAGGCACGCCAGATTTGCGGCATCCAGATCCATGGGAAAAGCAGCAGCGGCAGGGCCAGCAGGTACCAGTAGATCGGGCGCGAATGCGCGAAGGACTGAGTGATACGCCCCGCGCTCTGCTTCCACAGGATCGCGTTTCTGTATTCTTCCCCACCCTGTATGATGGCGGGCAAAAGCCACAGCAGAACGATGGCCAGCCCCGCAAGGATCGCAATCCCGATCCCCGCTCCAAGCTGCCCGGCCGTAACCGGCCCCGCCTCTTCTGCCATTTGCCGCCCCCAGACCGGCATCAACACCGCGACCGGCAGCAGGTGGATGAAGATGACCGGCCCCTTGGCCAGCGTGCCCAGCGCAAGGCCAAAGCCGAAAACCAGCCAGAACTGCCAGCGCGAGCTGCGCGCAACGGCAACAAGGCTCATGACACCGACAAGCACCGCCACCGTCAGGGCCGCATCGAACATCAGCGACCCGCCGAAAACCACAAAGGCAAAGCTGCCCGCCAGCGCCCAGGCCGCGCGCCCCGCGATCCCGGTTTCGCCCGGCCAGATCCGTTGCGCCAGCCGCGCGGTCAGGAAGATCGCCAGAAGTGCAAAGGCCGGACCGACCACGCGCGCGCCAACCTCTGAAACGCCGAACATCGCCCAGACCAGGTTGATGCTCCAGAACAGGAGGGGCGGCTTGTGGGTATAAAGCGCGAAATTCTTGGTCGGCACGAAATGATCGCCCGACTGGAACATCTCCCACGCGACCGCGATGTACCGTGTTTCATCGACGGGCAGCAAAGGGCGCAGGAATATCCCGGCCAGCGCGACGATGGCAAACAGCGCCAGCGCCCCCCCGGTACGCGACGCTGTCGTCATGCTGCCTTTTCCCGTGCCGAGCGCGCCAGCAGCATCAGGTTCCGCAGGTAGATGAAAAGACCCATACCCTGCCCCAGGATGAACACCGGGTCCTGCCGGTAGAGCGCATAGGTCAGCAGCGTCAGACCGCCGGCCAGCGACAGCCACCAGAAGGCGACCGGCACCACGCTTTCGCGGCGGCGTTCGCTTGCCAGCCACTGAACCAGAAAGCGGGATGTGAACAGGAGTTGCCCCGCGAATCCGACTACGATCCAGAATGTATCCGACATCGGCCTGTGTCCTTCTGCGTCTGCCCGTGATTTCCTGTGCGTATGGCAGTGGACACTTACGCGAACCTGACGGATCGCTTATAAGAGCCGGGAATTTTCGGGCGTGCGAGGCGCGATGCGGCTTTTGGTGATCGAGGACGAGACTGGCCTGGGCAGGGCCGTGTGCGAACATCTGCGCAACGCCGGACATGCGGCGGACCTTGTCGGCGATCTGGAATCGGCGCAGGTGGCCGTTGCCACGACGCATTACGATCTCTTGCTTCTCGATCTCGGGCTGCCGGATGGCGATGGCATCGGATTTCTGCGGGCGCTGCGTCGCGGCGGTTTTTCTCCGCCCATCCTCATCACCACGGCCCGCGACCGGATCACCCAGCGGATCGAGGGGCTGAAAGCCGGCGCCGACGACTATCTCGTCAAGCCGTTCGATCTGGACGAGTTGCTGGCCCGGATCGAGGTGAACCTGAACCGTGCCAACATGACCGTCACGACCATGCGCGAATTCGGCGCGATTTCGATCGACACCAGCACGAAGCGCGTTGTCCTGAACGGCGCGGCCGTCGATATGACCCGGCGGGAATGGAGCCTTGTCGACCGTCTGTCATCGCGGCCAGCGCGCGTCTTTTCCAAGGCCGAACTTGAGGATTCGCTGTACGGTCACGGTTTTGAGGTCGAAAGCAACTCGATCGAGGCCATCGTCAGCAGGGTCCGCGCCAAGCTTGGGAAAAGCGCGATCGTGACGGTGCGCGGGCTGGGATACCGGATGGGCGGGGCCTGACGCGATGAGAGCGGGCAGCCTGTCACGCCGGATCGCCGCGCTGACCACCATCGGCTTTGCCGTGGTGGTGTTTCTTGCGGTTTTCGTGATGGCCGCCGTTCTGCGCGAGGAAGCGAACGAACAGCGTGACGAGGTATTGCGCGAACTGGCCCCCTTCGTGGCGGCCATGTTCTCGGATCTGGACGGGCAGCCCGAAACGCCGGATCGCCTGATGAACGGCGGCATCGTGGCACGACTGGGTGGCCATCTTCCGTTCTTCGGCATCGCGCTTGTCGCGGGGGATGGCGCGGTTCTGCTCAACTGGCAACTGCCTGACAGGCTGCCCGATCCGCGGCAGGTCGGCACCGACACGTTCTGGCAGTCCGATACGCACCGTTTCTACATCGGCGCGGCCGATGGGGACGGACGGGTCATCATACTCGGGGACGGTTTCGAGGAACGCCGCGAAGCCTATTCCGAAAGCCTGATCGCCTTCGTCGGGCCGATGCTGCCCCTGATACTGATCGCGTTTCTGCTGGTCCGCTGGATTTCGCGTGCCTCATTGCGCCCGCTTGAGGATCTGCGCGCAGAAATCGCACAACGCGACCGTGGAGCGCTGAACCCGATCGACGGCAGCCGTATGCCGCAGGAACTGCGCCCGATGGTGACCACGCTCAACGGATTCATGTCGCGACTTCTGACGGCACTGGCCGCCGAGCGCCAGTTCGCCGCGAACGCCGCGCACGAGCTGCGCACCCCTCTTGCGCTTGCCCTCGCCCGGCTACAGAGGATTGAGGCGGAAGGCGGCAATGCCCACCCCGGGCAGATCGCCGAGTTGCGTGACGCCATCAAACGCATGACCCGCACGGTCGAACGGCTGCTGCAACTCGCCCGGGCCGAAACCGGGCCGGACCAGGATGGGACGACATGTGACATGGGCGAGGTTCTGGGGCTTCTGGCGCAGGAGCGGTCGATACAGGCGAACGAGGGCCGCCTGGTGCTGCATCTGCCCGATATCCCGGTCATCGCCCGGATCGGCGCGGACGATTTCGCAATCATCGCGGCAAACCTGCTGGATAATGCGCTGCGCTACGCGCCGTCCGGGGCCCGGATCGCCATTTCGCTCGACACGGACGGCACCCTGTCCATCGCCAATCCCGGCCCGGTGATCCCCGCAGACGATCTGCCCGGCCTGACCGCCCGCCACAAACGCCGCGACACGCGTGGCGGCGGGCTTGGCCTGGGGCTCTATATTGCCGATACACTGGCCCGCAAAGCCGGCGGAGACCTGTCCCTGCACTCGCCCGTGCGCGGCCAGCCGGACGGGGTCGAGGCGGTTCTGAACCTGCCGGTCTGTACGCCCGAGGATGCGTGAAACAGGGTAAACGCCTTGTATGTGCGTGCCCGATTTGCGAGCATACCGTTTCATGACAGCCAAGATCGGCTTGGAGCCTCGAACCGACATTTCAAGTTAAACGCAACAGAGGGCACGCAGGGCCGCGATCGGGCGATCCGACGGCTGTGGCCAGCGTTTTATGGCACCGCCCCTTAGCCTTGGGTTCGGCCGCTTGATGCACCTCCAGGGTACGTGCATCTTGAACATTCCAGTCATTTAAGTTAGTAAGCGATCACTAACTAATGGTGAAAACCCGTGTCAGGAACCCGCAAACCCGCCGAGGATCGCAAGACCGAGATCGTGGATACGACCTTGCGGTTGCTGGCGAAAACTCCAATCGAAAAGCTCTCGACCTCGCATATCGCAAGGGAAATCGGGATCACTCAGGCCGCGATCTTTCGGCATTTCCCGACCAAAGCTGCACTCTGGGGTGCGGTTCTGGAAACGGTCGAGGCGCGTGCGATCGCGGCATGGGATACCGCGACGGGGGTATCCCCCGAACCGATGGCGCGGCTGCGCGCCACAATGCGGGCACAGCTCTCGCTGATTGCCGAATGCCCGGCTATCCCTGTACTCATCTTCAGTGCCGGACGGATCACCGCCGAAATGGCCATTCATCCGATTCATCTGCGGATCGTTCAGGGGCTTCGGATGCGAATACTCGATCCCCTGCGCGCCGCCGCCAGCCGAGAAATTTCCACGCCTTCCCCCGAGGATGGCAGCGACCTTTTCCTCGGCCTGTTGCAGGGCATCGTTTTTCGCTGGCGACTGACCGATGGTGGCTTCGACCTTGTTGCGGAAGGGATGCGGCTTGTGGATATCCAGATCGCACTGATGACAGGCTCAACGAACGGACAGAGGACATGAAACGCTCTCGTATCCTCCGCCTGCTGCCACCGCTGGCCGTGGGATTGGGCATTGCCGCTTGGCTGATCGCCGGTTCGGAGCCCCCCGTGCGGGTGGACGGCGGGGTGCGATCCGTCACCGCCAGGACGCAGATCGTCGAACCCCGGCAAGTGTCCCCGATGCTGCGGGGCTACGGCACGGTGCGGCCGGCCCGCAGCTGGCAATCCGTGGCCGAGGTTGCAGGAGCGGTAACCTACAGGCACCCGGACCTGGAAACCGGTAAGATCATCCCGGCGGGAACCCGGGTGCTGACCATCGACCCGACCCGTCATGAATTTGCACTTCGCCAGGCCGAGGCGGATCTGGCCACCCTTGCGGCCGAACTGAACCAGCTTTCCGTCGAGGCCGGGAACACCGATCGCATACTGGCCATTGAGCGGGAAAGGCTTGACCTGGCCGAGACCGATCTTGAGCGAATACGTGCATTGGTCGGGCGCGGAGCAGCGCCCCAAAGCCGGCTGGACGAGCAGGAACGCGCGACCTTGCAGCTTCGCCGCACCGTGCAGGAGCTTGCAAACACGTTGGACCTTCTCCCGGTGCGACAGGCCCGGCTCAAGGCACAGATCGCACGGGCCGAGGCCGCCCTCGACCGCGCGAAACGTGATCTGGCATCGACACATATCGAGACCCCTTTCGCTGTCCGTATCGGCAAGGTCCATGTGGAGCTTCACCAATTCGTAACGGCGGGTGGTGCCTTGATAACGGCGGACGGCATAGACCGCGCCGAAGTCACGGCACAGATTCCGATCGAGGCTTTTCCCCGACTCGTCGGTGCCGTCACGGATGGAATCGACCTCGAAACCACCGACCAGGAAGCAGTGTTCGCCCGGGTAGACGCCAGGCTGCGGCTTGTTTCCGATCAGGGTCAGGTCTGGCAGGGACGGGTGATCCGCATCGAAAACGCACTCGATCCGCAGGCACGTTCAGTACCCGTCGTCATAGGGATCGAAGCACCCTATGAGGGCGCGCACCCGCCGATGCGCTTGCCGCTGGTACCCAACATGTATGTCGAGGTCGTGCTGTCGGGGCCGCCGGGGCCGCCGGAAATCACCGTTCCCGCCAACGCAGTTCATGATGGCGACACGGTATATCTGCGTGACGACCAGGGGCTTCTGTCTTTCCGGCACATCGAAATCGGCTGGCGTCAGGACGGAATCGTCGCGGTTACGGCAGGGCTCGCACCCGGCGACGAAGTGATCCTCGACGATATAGTGCCGGCGCTGCCTGGTTTGCGCGTCGTTCCGGCAAAGACCACGCCATGATCGGCTGGTTCGCCCGTCACCCGACCGCGGCAAACCTGCTTCTGGTCCTGATAGCCACGGCCGGGATCATGGCCGCACCTTCGCTGAAGCGGGAAACTTTTCCCGATTTCCGCGCCACCGAGGCCGAAATCACCGTGGTCTACCGGGGCGCGGCGGCAACCGAGGTCGAAGACGCAATCTGCCGTCGTATCTGGGACGCGGTCGAAGCCGTCGAGCATCTTGAGGAGCTGACCTGCACCGCCCAGGACAACGCCGGTCGCGCGATCGCCACGATGGCAGCGGGCGGCGAGGCCGGCCGCTTCGTGAACGACCTGCGCACGGAGGTAACGGCAATCGACGACTTCCCCGACGGGTCGGACCCGCCGATTGTACGCCAGTTGCATCGTACCGATATGGTCGCCTCGGTCGCGGTATCGGGTGACATGTCGGTATCGCAGCTCGACCGCTACGCGGCCCTGCTCGAAGACAGGCTCTCGGCGCTGCCCGATGTTGCGAGCGTGATCAGGACCGGCATCGGCGAACGGCAGTTCAGGATCAGCATATCGCGGGCGGTGCTGTTTCAGCACGGGCTGACGGCGTCGGGTCTGGCCGCCCGTATCGGAGCACAGAGCATCGACCGCCCGCTCGGCACGCTCGAAACGCCGGATCAGGAAATCGCCCTGCGCTTCACCGACGAACGCCGCACACAGGCGGCGCTGTCGGACATTGTCGTGGTGTCGAAACCCAACGGTGCCGAGCTGAAACTCGGCCAGATCGCGCATATCGAGGAACATTTCAGCCCGGAGGAAGAGCGCGCACTTCTGGATGGGCGCCGCGCGATCTTCCTGCAAGTGAACAAGTCCCTCGGGGCCGATTCCCTGCGGGTCTTCGACCGTGTGAGCGATCTCGTAGCCGCCGAGCGGGCAACACTGCCCGGTTCGGTTCATATCGGGATCGTTCAGGACATGACCTCGATCGTGCGCGACCGTCTGGCCATGCTGGTAAAGAACGGCGCAATCGGACTTATACTCGTCGTCGCGGTCATGAGCCTCTTCTTCCGACCGGGATATGCCATCTGGGCGGCGATGGGCCTGCCGGTTGCATTCCTCGGGGCGTTCGTCGTCATGGCGCTGACGGGATTGTCCCTGAACATGATCACGCTTGTGGCACTGCTGATGGCGATCGGGATCGTCATGGACGATTCTATCGTGATCTCGGACGCCATCGCCGATGCCGCGGCAAGCGGGGCGTCACGGCGCGATGCGGCAATCGAGGGAACCATGCGCGTACTGCCCGGCGTGCTTTCTTCCTTTGCGACGACCGTGGCGATCTTCGCACCGCTTTCGTTTCTTTCCGGCGAGCTTGGCGCCGTGCTCGAGGTGCTGCCCATCGTCCTGATCGCGGCGCTCACCGCCAGCTTGATAGAAGCCTTCTGGGTCCTGCCCCACCACCTTTCCCACAGTCTCAGGGTCGCGGAAACAAAAGCCTCTGCTGCCCGCAGACGCTTCGAACGCGGTTTCGCTTCGCTACGCGACGGCGGGCTTGGACGGCTTGTCGATGGGGCGGTCGCGTGGCGCTACCTCGTGGCCGGAACGACCGTTGCGATGCTGATCGTGACCGTGGCGCTGCTACGGGGCGGCTATGTCCAGCGCGAAGCGCTGCCCGAAATCGACAGCGATGTGCTGGAAGCGCGCATCCTGATGCCGCAGGGCACTCCGCTCGGCCGGACGGCTGAGGTGGCAGAGCATGTCGTCACCGCGCTCGAGCAGGCAAACGCCCGGCTGACACCGGCTCAACCGGATGGCGCGGCACTGGTGCAGGCGGTTCAGGTCTTTTTCAACCGCAACGTCACCGCCGGGGAAAGCGGATCGCATGTCGCCACGATCTCGGCCGATCTTCTCGGGGCCGAAAGCCGGTCGACCACACTCGACGAACTGATTGCCGCCTGGCGGACAGGCATAGGCTCCGTGCCCGGCGCCATCTCGGTCACACTGACCGAACCGGGGATCGGGCCACAGGGGCGCGCGGTGGAAATCCGTCTTTCGGGCGCGGATCTGGACCGGCTCGAAGGCGCCGCGAATCGGCTGCTTGCGGAACTCGAAACCTATGCGGGGGTCTACAACACGATACACGATCTGCGCCCCGGCAGGCCCGAGTTGCGCCTTTCCCTGGCGGCGGGTGCCTCTGCATCGGGGCTGACGGCGGCAGAGGTTGCCACCCAGATCGGCACAGCGTATCTGGGTGGCATTGTCACCACTGTTCAGGACGGCGATATCGCGCACGAGATCGAGCTGGAGCAGGCCGCCCGCGACAGGGCATCCTATGAAGATCTCGCCACATTCGAGATTCTTCTCGCCGACGGGACACCCATACCCCTCACAACTGTCGCCACCATCGAGGAGACCCGGAACTGGGGCACCGTTACCCATGTGAACGGACGGCGCACGGTCACGGTTCAGGCCGACGTGGACGGCCGGATCGGAAACGCCGACGCGATCGTCTCGGAACTCGCCGAAGGGTTCCTCCCCGGGCTTGCCGCAGAATTCCCCGGCCTGTCTGCCGAAATCGGTGGCCAGAATGCAAATTCTGCGGAAACCGTGGGTTCCATCATTCGCGGTTTCCTGATCGGGCTGGTGGGAATCTACGTGATACTCTCGTTCCAGTTCCACAGCTACGTCGAGCCTGTGATCGTGATGCTCACGATTCCGCTGGCGCTTGTGGGTGTGGTTCTGGGGCACATGGTTATGGCCTATAACATCTCGATGCCTTCGATCATGGGCGCGGCCTCTCTGGCGGGGATCGTGGTCAACAATGCGATCCTGCTGGTTCAGGTCATCAAAAGACACACCGGCGAAGGGATGGGCGGTGCGCAAGCGGCAGGCCTGGCCAGCCGAGAGCGTTTCCGCCCCATCCTCGTATCCGTTTCGACAACGATGATGGGGATGGTGCCCCTTCTGGCGGAAACAAGCACCCAGGCCCAGACCGTAAAGCCTTTGGTGATTTCGGTCGTTTTTGGATTGTTGTCCGCCTCGGTCCTGGTGTTGATCGTGTTGCCGGCATTCTATGCCATTCTCGACGATATGGGTCTGACCGCGAAGAAACGTCCGGCCGGCCCCGTTGAACCGAATCTGCCCGCCTAATCCCGGTGGTATGACATAAAGTCTCGGGAAAATTTCGGCGATGCCCGTCGGCACTGGCCCGAATGACGGCGCACCGGCCCGCTTTCCGGCAAGAAACGGACGTCGTGCGGGAACAGCAAAAATCCGCGCCTTCAGGGGTTTGGCGAAAAATTCCCACGGTTGACTTTTGTCATGTTGTATCCGGGTAGCGGTAGATAGGGGATAGGTATGCGTCACCGGTTGCCCGATATCCTTCATACAGCGTTTTTTGCGCTCGCACTGATATTCGCCGGTGTGTTCAGCGCTTTTGCCGAGGGTGCGACCGCGCTCGGTCATCATGGCGTCACCACCATGGTGATATGCGGCGACGAGACCCGCACGGTGACAATCGACCGTTCCGGCAAGCCGGTAGAGCCGTCCCGATCCTCCGTATGTTCGCTCTGCCCGGACTGCATCCTTCATGCCGCCGCCATGCCCGCGGCATCGGACCTTTGGGTACGCCCGATCCGGTTCGCACATGGCATCACGCCCCGCATCTTCGCCATTCGCAACGCGGATGTCACGGCACGGTGGCATCCTGCCCGCGGCCCACCGAACAAGACCTGACCGATGATTGCCATGATACGCCCTATCCTCACGTCACCGATTCCGTTTCCCCGTGCTTCTGCAGCACATGAGCCCGCAGCCGTCACAGGGCGTATCGCAGCTCTTGCCACACTTGTTCTTCTGACAGCTTTCACGATCCTGTCGGGGTCGTCCGGCGCCCATGCGCAGGCCGCGTCCTCCGTTCTGTCCAGGTTCATCGACGATATCGCCCCTGGCGAGCTGGTCGAGGGGGCCGACGCCTTCGGTCCGATCCGCGAGGACATTCCGGTCGCACCGGTCATGCAAGGCGATGAGCGGATCGCCTGGGCCTTCATCGCCTCGGATTTCGTGGGAACCACGGGCTATTCCGGCAAACCCATTCACACCATGGTTGCCGTCGATGACGATGCGATCGTGCGGGGTGTCAGCCTGGTCAAACATTCCGAGCCGATCGTGCTGATCGGTATCCCCGATTCCAAGATTCAGGCGCTGGCAGCCGATTATGCCGGGCTCGATCTGGTGGCCGAGGCCACGTCGGGTGGAACGGCCCACGATCTTGAGATTATCGCAGGCGCCACCGTGACCATCATGGTGATCGACGATTCCATCGTGCGCTCCGGCCTGAAAGTGGCCAGGCAGCTCGGGCTGGGCGGGCTCAGCGCCCCCGACGCCCCGAGCGGCCCGCGATTCGAGATCGACCCCGAAGCCACCGCCGCGACAGACTGGATGACGCTGGAGGGCAACGGAACCCTGCGCCGCCTGTCGCTGGATGTCGGCCAGGTGAACGCCGCGTTCGAAAAGGTCGAGGACCCGCGCGCCGCCGCGCGGCCGATCAACGACCCGCCCGAAACCACGTTCATCGACATGTATATGGGGCTTGTCTCGGTTCCCGCCGTTGGCGAGGCGTTGCTGGGCGCTGCCGAACACGCAAACCTCCAAAGGTGGCTGGACGAGGGCGATCACGCCATCATGATCGCGGGCCGCGGGCTCTATTCCTTCAAGGGGTCGGGATATGTCCGCGGCGGTATCTTCGACCGCATCGTATTGATCCAGGGCGACCTTTCGGTGCGTTTCCGTGACCGGATGCATCGCCGCCTGGGCGATATCGCGCCCGACGGTGCGCCCGAGTTCACGGAAACCGACCTGTTCAAGATCCCCGCCGATACCGGGTTCGACCCCACCGAACCGTTCCGCCTGCAATTGCTGGTGCAGCGCGACGTGGCCGCGATCGAACGGGTCTTTACCACCTTCGAGATGGGCTATCAGCTGCCCGACGCATATCTGCGCGCCTTGCCCGCCCCGACCCCTGCGCCAGAGGCGAGCGCGGCGCAGGCGGTGGCCGAACAAGAGGAGCACGCGGCGCAATCGGCGCTGTGGAAACGGATCTGGCAGGACAAGACAGCCGAGATCGTGGGCCTGTCGGTCATGCTGTTCATCCTGACGGTGGCGTTCTTTTTCCAGGGCTTCCTGACCCGGTCCGAGCGCGTGACCTACTGGTTCCGCATGTCCTTCCTGACGGTGACGCTGGTGTTCCTGGGCTGGTATGCGAATGCGCAATTGTCGGTGGTCAACCTGATGGCGCTGTTCGGTGCGCTGACGACCGATTTCAGCTGGCAGGCGTTCCTGCTCGATCCGCTGACCTTTATCCTGTGGTTCGCAGTGGCCGCCGCCCTGATCTTCTGGGGGCGCGGGGCCTATTGCGGCTGGCTGTGCCCGTTCGGGGCCTTGCAGGAGCTTACCAACCAGATCGGGCGCAGGCTGGGCATTCCGCAATGGACCCTGCCCTGGGGGCTGCATGAACGGCTGTGGCCGCTGAAATACATGATCTTTCTCGGGCTGTTCGGCGTGTCGCTCGCCTCGATCGAACAGGCCGAAGCCCTGGCCGAGGTCGAACCGTTCAAGACCGCGATCGTGCTGAAATTCGTCCGGGCCTGGCCCTTCGTGGCCTATGCCGCCGCGTTGCTGATTGCCGGGCTGTTCGTGGAACGGTTCTATTGCCGCTACCTTTGCCCGCTGGGCGGGGCGCTGGCGATCCCGGCGCGGCTGCGCATGTTCGACTGGCTGAAGCGGTACAAGGAATGCGGCAACCCCTGCCAGACCTGCGCGAACGAATGCTTCGTTCAGGCGATCCACCCCACGGGCGAGATCAACCCCAACGAATGCCTCAACTGCATGCATTGCCAGGTGCTTTACCAGTCGAAAACCAAATGCCCGGTCGTCATCAAACGCGTCAGGCGGCGCGAAACCGCATCGCGCGGCGCCGCCGAGGCGGGCCGGTCCATCGAAAACCATCCTAACCTGAAGGAGAAGACCAATGTCTGACTCAACACCGAAAAAAGGCATCAGCCGTCGCGGAATGCTGGGGGCGACCGCAGGAGGCGCGGCACTGCTGGGCGGCGCGGGCGGTGCGCGACTGGCCTTGCTGGGCGCCACCGCCGGGGCAGCCACGGCGGCCGGCACGGGCACGGCCCGGGCTGCCGAGGGCGCGCTCAGCATCGCGCCGGGCGAACTGGACGAGTATTACGGCTTCTGGTCCTCGGGCCAGACCGGCGAGCTGCGCATCCTGGGCTTTCCGTCGATGCGCGAACTGATGCGCGTGCCGGTGTTCAACCGCTGCTCGGCAACGGGCTGGGGCCAGACCAACGAAAGCCTGAAAATCTTTGACGAAGGTATGCTGCCTGAAACCAGGGCGTTCCTCGCCGCGCAGGGCAAGCGGGTGCACGACAACGGCGACCTTCACCACCCGCACATGTCCTTTACCGACGGCACCTATGACGGGCGTTACCTGTTCATGAACGACAAGGCCAACACGCGCGTGGCGCGGGTGCGCTGCGACGTGATGAAATGCGACAAGATCGTCGAAATCCCGAACGCAAAGGCGATCCACGGTCTGCGGCCGCAGAAATTCCCGCGCACCGGCTATGTCTTTGCCAATGGCGAGGACGAGGTGCCGATGGTCAATGACGGTTCGGTGCTGGACGAGCCCGACAAGTATGTGAACTTCTTCACCGCGCTTGACGGCGACACGATGGAGATCCCGTGGCAGGTGATGGTGTCGGGCAACCTCGACAACACCGACTGCGACTACCAGGGCAAATACGCCTTCTCGACCTCCTACAACTCGGAAATGGGCATGAACCTGGCCGAGATGACCGAGAACGAGATGGACCACGTGGTCGTCTTCAACCTGGCCGAGATCGAAAAAGGCGTGGCGGACGGGGACGTTCAGGTGCTGAACGGCGTGCCGGTGATCGACGGACGCAAGGGGCAGAACAAGAAATACACCCGCTACATCCCGATCCCCAACAGCCCCCACGGCATCAACACCGCGCCCGATGGCGTGCACGTCGTGGTCAACGGCAAGCTGTCGCCGACATGTTCGGTGATCGACGTGACCAAGCTGGATGCGCTGTTCGAAGAGGATGCCGACCCCCGGTCGTGCATCGTGGCCGAACCCGAGCTTGGCCTCGGGCCGCTTCATACCGCGTTCGACGGCAAGGGCTTTGCCTATACCACGCTGTTCCTCGACAGCCAGATGGTCAAATGGGACATCGCCAAGGCGGTGCAGGCCTATGCCGGCGAAGAGGTCGATCCGATCGTGTCCAAGGTCGACGTGCATTACCAGCCGGGTCACAATCACACCACCATGGGCGAAACCAAGGAGGCCGATGGCAACTGGCTGATCTCGCTCAACAAGTTCTCGAAAGACCGGTTCCTGAATGTCGGGCCGCTGAAACCCGAGAACGAACAGATCATCGACATTTCGACCGATGACATGAAGGTGGTGCATGACGGACCGACCTTCGCCGAACCGCATGACGTGATCCTGGTGCGGCGCGACATCGTGAATCCGGTCAATGTCTGGGACCGCAACGATCCGATGTGGGCCGAAACGCGGGCGCAGGCCGAGGCGGACGGCGTAAATATCGACGACTGGACCGACGCGATCATCCGCGACGGAGACAAGGTGCGTGTCTACATGACCAGCCAGGCGCCGACCTTCTCGCTTGAAAAATTCGAAGTGACGCAAGGCGACGAAGTCACGGTCATCGTTACCAACCTGGACGATATCGACGACCTGACCCACGGCTTTACCCTGAACAACCACGGGGTTGCCATGGAGGTCGGGCCGCAGGCAACCGCCTCGGTCACGTTCACGGCGGCCAAGCCCGGCGTATACTGGTACTATTGCCAGTGGTTCTGCCACGCGCTCCATATGGAGATGCGCGGCCGGATGCTGGTCAAGCCGAAGGACGCCTGATCCATGCCGCTCCGCTTTCTCATTCTGATCGTTCTGCTCGCCTCTGCCGCCCATGCGGAGGACGTGCAGGTGCCGGCAGAAAGCGGAGCCCTGAAAGCCGCCGTCGCCGGGGCCACCCCCGGCGACGTCCTGACCCTGTCGCCGGGCCGCCATGAAGGCCCGGTGACGCTGTCGCAACCCATCACGCTGAATGGCGGGGGCAAGGCGACCGTCGATGCCGGCGGCCGGGGTTCGGTCATTACCGTGACGGGCGAAGACATCACCGTGCGCGGCCTGACCGTTATCGGCTCGGGCAGCGATCACCAGACCATCGATTCCGGCGTGCAACTGACCAAGACGGCCCGCCGCGCGGTGATCGAGGACAACCGCATCCTCGGCAACCTCTATGGCGTGGACATCCACGGCGCCGATGACAGCATCGTGCGCGGCAACGTCATCGAAGGCCGGCAGGACCGGCGGATGAACGACCGTGGCAACGGCGTCTATGTCTGGAACGCCCCCGGCGCACAGGTGGTGGGTAACGACATCCGCTATGGCCGCGACGGGATTTTCGTCAACACCTCGCGCCGCAACACCTTCCGCGACAACCTGTTTCGCGACCTGCGTTTCGCCGTTCACTACATGTACGCCAATGACAGCGAGGTGTCGGGCAATATCTCGATCGGCAACCACCTGGGCTATGCGCTGATGTTCTCGGACCGGGTCAAGGTTCTGGACAACCTGTCGCTGAACGACCGCGACCACGGGCTGATGCTGAACTATGCCAACAATTCCGACCTGCGCGGCAACCTCGTGCGCGGGGCGGACAAATGCACCTTCATCTATAACGCCCATCGCAACCTTATCGTCGCCAACCGCTTCGAGGGGTGCGATATCGGCATCCACTTCACCGCCGGATCGGAACGCAACGCGCTGACCGAAAACGCTTTTATCGGCAACCGGACGCAGGTGAAATACGTCGGCACGACCGATGTCGAATGGAGTTTCGAACGTATCGGCAACTACTGGTCCGATCATGCGACCTTTGACCTGGACGGCAACGGGATCGCTGACAGCCCGTTCCGCCCCAACGACCTGATGGATCACATATTGTGGTCGCAACCCGCCGCCGCCCTTCTGGTGGGCGCCCCGGCGGTGCAGCTTATTCGCTGGTCGCAATCCAGTTTTCCCGCCACCCTGCCGGGCGGCGTGCTGGACAGCCACCCCCTGATGACGCCGGTACGGATCGCGGTGCCGGACGACATGGCCGGCCTGATCGCTCAAAGCGCCGGAAAATGGCGCAACGGAAAGACAGATGACACAGAGTTTGATCCTCTCGCAGCTCACTAAGAGCTATCAGGACACGCAGGCGCTGCGCGATGTCTCGCTCGACGTGGCGCCGGGTGAACGTGTCGCCCTTCTGGGTCACAACGGCGCCGGGAAGTCCACGATGATGAAGATCGTCCTCGGGCTCATCCCCCATGACAGCGGTACGGTGAGCGTGCTTGGCGCGTGCCCGGGATCGGGCGTGGCGCGGGCAGGCGTCGCCTACCTGCCCGAGAACGCGGCCTTCCACCCGGCGCTGACCGGGCTGGAGCAGATCCGCTACTACCTGCGCCTGCGTGGTCAGCCCGCCCGCATGGCCACGGACCTTCTGGCGCGTGTCGGGTTGGCGGACGCCGCGAAACGGCGGATCGGCACCTATTCCAAGGGGATGCGGCAGCGGATCGGACTGGCGCAGGCGCTGATCGGTAAACCCCGGCTTCTGGTGCTGGACGAACCCACCAGCGGGCTCGATCCGGTGTCACGGCGCGATTTCTATGCCCTGCTCGACGAGCTGGCCGCCGAAGGCGCGTCTGTCCTTCTGTCCAGCCACGCCCTGACCGAGGTCGAGGCGCGCACCGACCGGCTGGTGATCCTTTCGCAGGGCCGGGTGGTCACGCAGGGCAGCCTGGCCGACCTGCGCCGCCAGGCCGCGCTGCCGATCCGGCTGCACGTGACGCCGCGCGATGGACAGGGTCCCCGCCTGGCCGAAGCCCTGCCGCAAGGGCGCATGAACGGAACCGGCCTGCACATGAGCTGCGCACAGGACGAGAAGCTTCCGACGCTGTCGCGCATCGCCGGGCTGGGCGACATGGTTCGCGATATCGACGTGATCCCGCCAAGCCTGGAAGACATCTACAGCCACTTCAGCCGGAGGGACGGACAATGACCCGGATACTGGCGACGGTCTCGACGGAATTCACGATCGCCCTGCGCAACAGGTGGGTGGCGATCGCCATCGCCATGATGGTGGTCTTTTCGCTGGTTCTTTCGGCGGCAGGGTCTGCGCCCACCGGGGCACTCGGGGCGGACAGGCTGTCGGTGACGGTGGCCAGCCTGACATCCCTGTCGGTCTACCTGGTTCCGCTGGTGGCCCTGCTGATGTCCTTCGACGGTGTCGCCGGCGAGGTCGAACGCGGCACGCTGCCGCTTGTGCTGACCTACCCCATCTCGCGCGCCGAACTGCTGCTGGGCAAGCTGGTGGCGCATCTGGCCGTGCTGGCGCTGGCGGTGGCCGCGGGCTATGGCAGCGCCGCGCTGGCGGCCGTCCTGATGGATGCAGACGCCGCGCGGGGGCTGCCCGCGCTCTGGCGGCTGATGTGGTCCTCGGTCCTGCTCGGGGCCGCGTTCCTCTGCCTCGGTTATGCGCTCTCGGCCCTGTCGCGGCGGCCCGCGGGGGCGGCCGGGCTGGCCATCGGCCTGTGGCTGGGCATGGTCGTGCTTTACGATCTGGGCCTGCTGGCCGCCGTCGTGACCGATGGCGGCGGGTGGTTCACGACCGAGCTGTTCCCATGGCTTCTGGTCGCGAACCCGGCCGATGCGTTCCGCCTGTTCAATCTTGCCGCCTCCGAGGCGACGGCCGCCGCCGCCGGCATCGCGGGCGCGGCCAATTCGATCCCGCCGGCCCATGCCCTTCTGTCGCTGGCGCTCTGGCCGCTGCTGGCCCTTGGCGGCGCGGTTGCGATCTTTCGAAAGGTGACACCATGAGAGGATTTCTTGCCTGTCTGTGCCTCGTCGCGCTTGCCGCCTGCCAGGAGGATACTGCCGGACCCCCTCCGGCGGTCACCATGACCTCGTCGGCGGTGGGTCATTTCTGCCAGATGAACATGCTGGAGCATCCCGGCCCCAAGGCTCAGGTCCACCTCAAGGGCCTGCCGGGCGCACCGCTGTTCTTCAGCCAGGTCCGCGACGCCATCGCCTATCTTCGGATGCCCGAACAAAGCCACGAGATCGCCGCCGTCTATGTCAGCGACATGGGGCAGGCGCCAAGCTGGGATTTTCCCGGCCCCGACAACTGGATCACTGCCGACAGCGCGCATTACGTTCTGGAGTCGGGTCGGGTGGGCGGTATGGGCGCCCCCGAACTGGTGCCCTTTGCCGATACCGACGCCGCCCGCGATTTCATCAATCGTCACGGCGGGCGGCTGGTTGCGTTGAACGAAATTCCCGACGACGCCGTGCTGGCCCCCGTTCAGACGGCAACGCCGGACGGAGCGGATGACGGCGATTTCGCCGAACGCCTGCGCGCGCTGTCAAAGGAAAGGACGAACTGACATGCAGACCCTCTCGCGCCGCCGCTTTCTGACCATCGCCGCCTGTGCCGGGGTGTTCGGCACACGGGCTGCCGCCGACATACCCGTGACGCAGTGGCAAACCACCGCGCTTGGCGCGCGCACGACGCTCAGCCTTGCGCATTCCGATGCCGGGCGCGTCGCCGATCAGGTCTTTGCAGAATTGCGCCGGCTGGAAGGCATCTTCAGCCTCTACCGGCCCGACTCCGCGCTCAGCCGGCTCAACCGCGACGGCAGGCTGGCGGCACCGCCCTTCGAACTTCTGGAATGCCTCGGCCTTTGCGATCGTATCCACAACGCCACCGGCGGGCTGTTCGATCCCACGATCCAGCCGCTATGGGCCGCCCATGCGCAGCAACACGCGACAGGCAAGGCCGATCCCGACGGGATCGACCGGGCGCGCGCACTGGTCGGCTGGCCGCAGGTGGCGGTCGACAGCCAGGCGATCACCCTTGCGCGGCCGGGCATGGCGATCACGCTGAACGGCATCGCGCAGGGCTATATCGCGGATCGCATCGCCGCGTTACTGACCCGGCAGGGCCTGACCGACCTGATGATCGACACCGGAGAGCTGCGCGCGCTTGGCGGGCATCCGCAGGGTGGCGACTGGCCGGTGACGCTGGAAACCGTCGATGGCGGGCGCTCGGGCCGCGTGCGGCTGCGCGACATATCCATGGCCACCTCCTCACCGGCGGGCACGCAGTTCGATACCGTGGCGGGGGCCGGCCATATCCTCGACCCGCGCACCGGGCAGCCCGGCCGCGCGCCTTGGCGCCTGGTCAGCGTCACCGGCCCCAGCGCGGCGGTGGCCGACGGGCTGAGCACGGCGATTTGCCTGATGAAGGATCGGGACACGATCGGGGCCGCGCTCTCGGGCTTTTCCGACATGACGCTGGTACACCTGTCCTGACCGGACAGATATCGGCACGGCGCGGATCAGCGCGGCAGGGCGGTATCGCGGTCCCGGGCCGGAAACGTCGATTTCGACAGGACGGTCCCGTTGCCATCCACGGTCAGCCGCAAGGCCCGCGCGCCGGAGAAGAAGGTGATCCGCCAGCGGCCTTCATCCTCGCCTTCACCCTTCTCGCTAAGCGTCGTGACACGCCCGTCGCGCATCCGCTCCCTGACCTCGGTTTCGGACAGGCCGAACGCCGCCGACAAAAGCTCGGCATCAACCTCGAAACCGTCAGGGTTCTTCGTGACCTCGCTCATGTGCGGTTCCGCCAGTAATTGTTCGCTGCGGCAACCGTGGCGAAATGCGTCGCAACCACATGGCTCACGGCGATCAGTGCATCCGCGTCCTCGGCGTATTCGGGCCGCAGCCTGTCGCGCACCGCGGCATCGGGCTGGGTTGCCTTGACGGCCACGCGGGCCAGTTTGACGGCAAGGTCATAGCCGTCCTCGGGCGTTGCGGTCTGGAGCGTCGGGAGCCAGCTTGTCATCGTTCTTTCCTTCCGTTTCGGGTGGGGTAAAGGGGCCGGTCAAATGCCGGCAGGATCGACACCGACAGGCCGGCCCGGCGTCATTCTGCCGTGCCTTTCCGCATCATGCCGCCGCCCTTTCCGGCAGGGCGATATCGGCAAGCGTGGACTGGTTCAGATCGTCGATGAACCTGGCCTCGGCGCGGCGCAGCCTTGCCTTGAGACGGCAACACCCCTCGATACTGCAATTACCGCTGTCGGGCCCGAAACACTCGACCAGCGCCTGCCCCTGTTCGAGCAGCCGCACGACATCGCCCAGCCGGATATCCGACGGGTCGCGGCACAGCACGGCCCCGCCGCTGCCGCCCCGGCGGGTTTCGACGATGCCGCCCCGGGCAAGCTGCTGCATGATCTTGGTCAGGTGGTTGCGCGACAGGTCGAATTCCCCGGCCAAATCGGCGGTCGAAAAGGCACGGCCGGGCGCGCTGGCCATCCGCATCAGCATACGGAGCCCGTAATCGGTGAAGGATGTAAGACGCATGAGACCTCATGGATGGGTTAAATTGGTATTTACAATACCTATTAACGAATATACATCTGAGATCAAGCCCAAACAGCGGAGTCGCTCATGTCGCCCGATGAGTCTGGAATTCTGTCCGCCCGCCCGCGAATGACCGCCGAGATCATGGCGCGGACCGGGCTGGACGAGAACAAGCTGACCGAACTGGTGCATCGTTTCTATGACAAGGTGCGCGCCGACGCCGTTCTCGGCCCGATCTTCGCCGCCCGGATTTCCGACTGGGGCCCGCACCTGGAGCGGATGGTGGAGTTCTGGTCCTCGGTCGCACTGATGACCGGCCGCTATCGCGGTGCCCCGATGCCGGCCCACGCGACCCTGCCGGTGGAGTGGGATCACTTCAAACGCTGGCTGGTGCTGTTCCGAGAAACCGCGGCCGAGACCTGCCCGCCCGAAGGCGCCGCGCATGTCATCGAACGCGCCGAGCGGATCGCACGCTCGCTGTACATGGCGGTCGAGGACGCCAGGCCCCGAACCGTTCCGTCCCTGCTCTGATCGAAGGATACCGACATGACGAAACCGATACCCCCGCAAGATCCCGCCGGCCTCACCCGCTATATCGAGGCGGAGTATCATGCAAAGCACCGCACCCAGCTGCCCGAACTGGCGGATCTGTCGGAAAAGGTGGAAACCGTCCATGCCGGGCGGGCGGATGTCCCTGCCGGGCTGGCCGAATTGCTGCACCGGATGATCGGTGAGCTTGAGGTGCACATGAAGAAGGAGGAGCTGATCCTGTTTCCCGCCATTCGCAACGCGGCACCGGGGCTGGACGCGCCGATAGCGGCGATGCGCGCGGATCACGACGACCATGAGGCAGAGGTCGAACAGGTCCGGCAATTGACGAACGGCCTGACATTGCCGGAAGGCGCCTGCCGAAGCTGGACGCGGCTCTATGCCGGGGTCGGTGAATTCCTTGACGACCTCGCGGCCCATATCCGGCTGGAAAACGATGTGCTGTTCCCGCAATTCGAAACCCATGGCGCAGATCATGTCTGACCTGCATCTTCCCAGGCCGACCAGGGACCTCGTCGAGCGGCGTCATGCCCTGGCACCGGAGACCGAGGACGCCTTCCGCGCCTTTTCCAAAGCGGTGTTCGCCGAGGGCGCGCTGGATACGCGCAGCAAGCAGCTTATCGCCGTGGCGGTCGCGCATGTAACCCAATGCCCGTGGTGCATCGAGGGCCATGTCAAGGCGGCCCGGCGCGCGGGCGCCTCGGACGAACAGGTCATGGAGGCGATATGGGTCGCCGCGGAAATGCGCGCCGGCGCCTCCTGGGCCCATGCGCTGAAGGCGGTGGAGGTGATCGGCGACACGGACAAGCGGGACAGCTGATGCCGCCGGCAAGGCCGCCCATCCCCGACGCCCCCGGCAAGCGTATCCGCGTCAAGCGGATCTATCGCGCGGCACGCCTGTCGGACGGCAAGCGGATACTGGTCGACCGGCTCTGGCCGCGCGGCGTGGCAAAGGACCGCGCCCGGCTGTTTCAGTGGCATAAGGAGATCGCGCCGAGCGATGAGTTGCGGCACTGGTTCCACGGCGATCCCGATCAGTGGCAGGCGTTCACCATGCGCTATCAGGCGGAGCTTGCCGCCCATGACGATTTGGTCCGCGAACTTGCCGGATACGCGCGCGAGGGCGTCGTCACGCTGCTTTATGCCTCGAAGAACGAAGCGCATAACAACGCCATCGTGTTGCGCGATTACCTGCGCCAATGGCTGGAACGGGAGGGGCAGACATGACGGACCGGCAAGACACCCCGCTGCACACACCGCTTTGCGACCTGCTGGGGTGCGACCAGCCCGTGCTGCTGGCCGGAATGGGCGGCGTTTCCCGTTGGGAACTGGCTGCCGCCGTGGCCAATGCGGGCGGCTACGGGATACTGGGCATGGTGCGCGAAGACCCGGTCCTGATCGCCGCAGAGGTTACCGCGCTGCGGGGCGCGACCGACCGGCCCTTTGCCGTCAACCTGATCCCGGCGGCGACCGAGCCGCGGTTGCTCGACGCGCAGATCGCCCGCTGCCTTGATCTTGGCGTGCCGGCCTTCAGCTTTTTCTGGGACGTGATGCCGGACGTGGTGGCCCGCGTGAAACGTGCCGGTTGCCTTGTCCTGCACCAGGTCGGCACGGTCGAGGCCGCGCGGATCGCCGAAGAGGCCGGGGCGGATGTGATCATCGCGCAGGGCGCCGAGGCGGGCGGTCACGTGCACGGGCGGCACCCGGCCTTCGGGCTGGCAGAGCAGATCCTTGCGCAGACCGACCTGCCCGTCGTCATCTCGGGCGGGATCGCAACGGGCGAGGGGCTTGCCGCCGCGCTGGCCATCGGCGCCGATGGCGTGCAATGCGGAACGGCCTTTCTGGCGACCGACGAATCCTTCGCCCACCCCTATCACAAGTCCCGCATCGTCGATTCAACGGGCGACGACACGGTGCTGACCGATGTCTTCGTGCTGAACTGGCCCAAGGGTGCGGCAGTGCGGGTGATCGCCAACAGCGTGACCGAGGGGCTGGAAGGGCATTACCTGGGTCACGATCCCGACAGCCTGCCGCGCGAGGCCATCGCCCGCGACGGCGATCGGCCGCGCCTGCGTTTCAGCACGGATTCGCCCCTGCGAACCACGACCGGCGATCTGGAGGCGATGGCGCTCTATGCCGGTCAGGGGGTGGGTGCGCTCAACGATGTCCCACCCGCCGCCGCGCGTCTGGACGCCATGGTCGCGCAGGCCCGCCATATCCTGAAGGGCACGGTTCGAAACGGTTTCAAGGCGATGACATGAGCGACGAATTCAAGAGCTTCCGCTGCCAAAGCGGCTTTTCCTCACCGCCCTGCTATGCCGCCGAGGTCGCACCGGATTATTTCGATCCGCTGGCCGTCGATCCCGAACAGGCACGCGACGTGGCCCGCTGGCGCAAAGCCGAACGCACCCGCCTGCGCGACGCGCGCCTGACGCTTTCGGTCGCCGAGCGCAAGGAGATCGGCGAGGCGCTGGCCGGACATCTGCGACAGGTGCTGAAAGACCGCTTCGGCGGGGCGCGGGGTATGATCTTTTCCGCCTACTGGCCGATCAAGGGCGAGCCCGACCTGCGCCCGCTGATGGCCGATCTGCACAAGGCCGGCGTGACCGTCGCCCTGCCGCTGGTCGAAACCAGGGCGGCCCCGCTCACCTTTCGCCGCTGGACACCCGAAACCCGCATGGTGCGCGGCGACTGGAACATTCCCGTCCCACCCCCGGACGCACCCGTCGTCACGCCCGACATCGCGCTTGCCCCCCTCGTCGGCTGGACGGCGGATGGCTATCGCCTCGGCTATGGCGGCGGCTATTTCGACCGGACGCTGGCGGCGTTGAACCCGAAACCCTTTGTCATCGGCATCGGGATCAAAGCGGCGCAGCTTGCAACCATCTACCCGCAACCCCACGACATCCCGCTCGACATCATCCTGACTGAGAACGGCTTGCGGCGATGAAGGGGGCCGGGCATTGCCGCCCGGCCTGCCCGCTTCAGCCCTGGTAATCCTCGTCCGAAACCTTCTCCATCCAGGTGACGGGGCTGCCGTCGATGCTTTCCTGGATGGCAATGTGGCTCATGGCCGTTTCCGGCGAGGCACCATGCCAGTGCTTTTCATCGGCGGGAAACCAGACGACATCGCCCTGGCTGATTTCCTCGACCGGCCCGCCCTCGCGCTGGACGCGGCCGCGCCCGAAGGTCACGATCAGTGTCTGGCCCGCCGGATGAGTGTGCCACGCGGTGCGCGCGCCGGGCTCAAACGTGACATGCGCGCCGCCCGCGCGCCCCGGCTCTTCGGCGGTGAACAGCGGGTCGATGCGCACGGTGCCGGTGAAATACTCCTCGGGGCCGGGGGCCGAAGGGGTGGTGCCTGAACGGATGATCTTCATTGTCAGCTCCTTGGGTTTGCCACGGGATCAGTTCCGCAGCTTTTCGAAACGATAGGTCAGCGCCGGGCCGCCGGGCTGGCCATAGGCCAGTTCCGCCGTGACCATGGCGAAGGGTTCGACGAAACGTGCGGCGCGCAAACCGCCCGCCTCCAGCGGCTCGAAACCGATGTCTCGGATCAGATCGTGCGCGACCTCCCTGGCCCCCGCATCGTCGCCATAGACCAGCAGATGCGGGCGCGGTGCCCGGTCCTTGCGGGCAAAGACGCCGGCAAAGCTTTCCGACGGGCTGGTGTTGAAGCACGACACCCAGCGGGCATCGGGGCGCAGTCGCGCCAGTTCCTCGGCCCCCGAGGTGGTGGTGCCCACGACGAGATCGGTGTTGCTTTCGTCCAGCGGTACGCAGCAATTCAGCACGACCTGCCCGGCAAGATCGCCCGCCTGCTCCAGCACGTCGCCAATGCGCGACCAGTGCACAGCCAGCAATATCGCATCCGCGCCCCGCACAGCCTCGGCGACGGAACCGCTGGCCGCGTTTGCGTCACGGGCCAGCCGCTCCAGCTTCGTCGCACTGCGCGCATAGGCGAAGGTCACGTCATGCCCGCAACGCGCCCAGAGCGTGCCCAGCTTGCCCCCCATCAGACCCGATCCGAGTATGCCGATCTTCATCGCGGTTCTCCTTCACGTCATTCAGCGCGAGCTTCAAAGACCTGTTTCGCCACCGGCAGGGCAGAGAATACCCTGGGCCAGCCGGTATAGAAGGCCAGATGCGATAGCATCGCACCTGCTTCCGCCTGCGTCAGCCCGTTATCCATGGCGCGGTTCAGGTGGAACGTCATCTGCTCGGGCTGGCCCGCCGCGATCAGGGCGGCGACGGTGACAAGGCTGCGGTCGCGCGGTTCCAGCCCCGGACGCAGCCACAGATCACGGAACAGCAGTTCACGGGTGTTGTCCACGACACCCATGCTGACATTGCCGAAGTTGCCGCGAACGGTCTCTTCCCGCGCGGCCTCGGCCGCCTCGTCCAGCGGCAGCAGTTCGGGATCGACCGCCGGCAGGTCGTCTGCGGTCACGCCGCGGTCCTCGAACACGGGCGCGACGGCGCGGGCGGCCGCGGTGGCATTGCCCCAACCGCTGTAAAAAGCGAGATGCGTGATGGTTTCCGAAATCTCGGCCGGGGTCACACCGGCATCCAGCGCCAGCGCCGCATGGTCGGCCAGATTGTCGGCTTCGTGCCGCGTCATCAAGGCGGCGAAGGTGACAAGCGCCCGGTCACGGCTCGAAAGCGCCTGCCCTTGCCAGACAGTGCCGAACAGATCGTTATTGGAATAGGATTCGAGCGCGGGGGCCACGCGGCCAACGGCGTCCGGCAGGGTGCTTGAGAAATCCTGCGCCGCGGCGGTACCGACAGTCAGGGCGATGGCGGAGGCGGTGAGGAGGGTTTTCATCGGGAACTCCTTTGCATTGCAGCTACCCGACCAATGTGGCCCTTCCCGGCCCGATCTTAATGGCCGGTCAAATCACCTCGCCCATGAGTCCGGCTCATGAATGGTCATCCCCGCTCGTGCAGCGCGTCCAGCACCACCTGAAAGGCCGAGGACGACCGCAGGCGGCTGGGGTAGTAGAGATGGAAGCCGGGGAAATAGGGCGAATAGCTGTCCAGGCAGGTCTGCAAGGCGCCCGCGGCAAGATGGTCCGCTGCCAGCCGCTCGGGCACCAGCGCCAGCCCGTGCCCGTCCAGCGCCGCACGCAGGACCAGGTTTATCGTGTTGAAACAGGTTTGCCCCCGCACCTTGACGCGAATTTCATCGCCCTTCTCATCCTCGAATTCCCAGGCATAAAGCGCGCCGTGATTGGACAGCCGCAGGTTCACACAGCGATGATCGCCCAGATCCTGCGGGGTTTGCGGAATGCCGTTGACCTCGAAATACTGCGGCGTGCCAACACAAACCATCCGCTCCTCCGGGCCGATCCGCATCGAGATCATGCCGTCGCTTACCTGATCGCCATAGCGCACGCCGGCATCGCATTGCGAACTGGCGAGGTCGGTATAGCCGTAGTCCACCACGAATTCGAGATTGACCGATGGATAGTCCTTCAGAACAGGCGAAAGCTTGGGCCAGAGCAGGGACTCGATCGCATATTCCACCGCGACGATCCGCACAGTGCCGGTGGGCCGGTCGCACGCCTCGTTCAGTGCCTCCAGCCGCGCCTCGATCTTTTCAAAGCACGGCGTCAGAGTGGCAAGCAGATCCTCACCCTCCAGCGTCGGGGCAACGGACCGGGTCGTGCGGGTCAAAAGCCGCAGGCCAAGGCGTGTCTCCAACCCCTTGATCGTATGGCTGAGCGCGGATTGCGAGACGTTAAGCCGCGCGGCAGCACGGGTAAAGCTGCGTTCCTCCGCCACCGTGGCCAGCGCGATCAGATCGTTGATATTTTCTCGAAGCATGAGGGATGCCCTGATCTGCTGGTCGACGATCATCTTGCTTTCTTCAGGATATATGCGCAGGGCTCATCAGTCCATGCATTGTGCAATCACAAATCGCGGCGTCGGGCGGATCGGGCGATAGAGCCCCTATCGGACCATGCGCATACCACGCAGACCACACCGCCCGATTGATGAACCATACTCATGAGCGGATGTACGCGCCGGGGGATAATCTTTCGGGCACGGTGACCTAGATTGCAATCAGACCGAACAGGAACCGAAGAAGGACCGCACCGATGTTCCGACACGTCGCAAGACCCATCCGAACGGCTTTGGCGGCCTGCATTCTTCTGCCCGTCCTGGCTCTGGCCCAGATCGCGCAATCGCAAACAACGGGAGACACCGGCATGACCAAGATTCATGTAATCGTCGGAAACGAAACGCTGAGCGCGACGCTGGACGATACGCAAGTCGCCCGCGACTTTGCCGCGCTCCTGCCGCTCGAGCTGAGCCTGAGCGACTATCACGCCACCGAAAAGGTCGCCGACCTGCCGCGCAAGCTCGATATCAGCGGCGCGCCCGACAGTTACACGCCGAAGGCGGGCGACATCACGCATTACGCGCCATGGGGCAACCTGGCGATCTTCTACAAACCGTTCCAGACCTCGCGGGGCCTTGTCCGGCTTGGGGAATTCGACGGGCCGATGGACGCGCTGATGCAGGATGGCGCCTTTCCGGTCCGCATCGAACTGGCCGAATAGACCCACAGTAAACAGGTGCGCCAGCGCCAAACTTCAAGGAAAATACCATGACCGACAATATCACCGGCAAGACCGTTATCATCACCGGTGCCTCCTCCGGCATCGGCGAGGCGACCGCCAGGTTGCTGGCTGCGAAGGGCGCCAATGTCGTTCTCGGCGCACGCCGGGCCGACAAGCTGCAGCAGATCGCGGACGCAATCGAAAGCGCCGGGGGCAACGCCGCCTGGCAGGAACTGGACGTGACCGACCCGGCCCGGAATGACGCTATGGTCACACTCGCCAAGGATACCTATGGCGGCGTCGACGCCATCTTCCTCAATGCCGGGCTGATGCCCAGCAGCCCGGTTTCCGCCCTGAAGACCAACGAATGGAACCGGATGGTCGATGTGAACATCAAGGGCGTGCTGAACGGTGTCGCGGCCGTCATGCCGACCTTCACCGCGCAGAAATCCGGCCATATCCTTGCCGTGTCCTCGGTCGCGGGGCTCAAGAACTACCCTGGTGCGGCGGTCTATGGCGGCACCAAGTGGTTCGTGCGCAACTTCATGGAAGTGCTGCGGATGGAATCCGCCACCGAAGGCACCAACATCCGCACCGCAACGCTCTATCCGGCGGCGATCAACACCGAACTTCTCGGCACGATCACCGACCAGCAGACCGCCGAGGGCATGAAGGGCCTTTACGATACGTTCGGCATCTCGCCCGACCGGATCGCCGATGTGGTGGCCTTCGCGCTGAACCTGCCGGCCGACACCACGGTCAACGAATTCACCGTGGGCCCGGCCAACCAGCCCTGGTGACTTTTCTCCTCCGTTGGCGGGGCCGCAATCGGGCTTGAAAGCCACGGACCATCGAAACCGGAGCGCGCGGCGACAGCGATACGCCGCGCGCATTTCGTGGTGGGAATACCCCGGGCCGCATCAGGTGTGAAGAGCACGCCCCAGCGCCTTGAGGCAGGCCTCCTGAATGGTCTCCGACTGGGTCGGGTGTGCACAGATCGTCGCCGCGAGGTCCTCAAGACGGGCGCCCATCTCGATGGCCAGGGCAAAGCCCGCCGAAAGTTCCGACACACCCGCGCCGACCGCCTGAAGCCCCAGAACCGCATGATCGCTTTCGCGCCAGACGACGCGCAGGAAGCCGTCATCGCGTTCGGTCGTCAGCGCGCGGCCATTGGCGGCAAAGGGAAACTGGGTCGCGGTGGTGCCCTCGATCTCGTCGGGAAGCGCGCCGCAGGTCACGATCTCGGGGTCGGTGAAACAGACCGCCGGAATGGCAAGCCGGTCCCAGACCTCAGACTGCCCCGCGATCCGGGCGGCGACCATGTCGCCCTGCGCCATGGCCCGGTGCGCAAGCATCGGGTCGCCGGTCACATCGCCGATGGCGTGGATGCCGCGCATCGACGTCTGGCACCCCCGGTCGACGCGGATGAATGCGCCATCCCTGGTCAGGCCCAGTTCGTCGATCCCGACACCGTCGGTGCGCGGCCTGCGCCCGACCGCCACAAGCACCTTCTCGGCCTCGACATCGCCGTTACTGGTTTTCAGCACCCCGTCGTCATGGGACAGCGCCTTTGTGCCGGTCATTACCGTGATACCAAGCGCCTCAAGCCGGCTGGCGACCGGACGGGTCAGCGCGCTGTCATAGGACGGGAGAATGCGATCTTCGCCTTCGACCACCGTGACACGAGCGCCGAGCTTGGCGAAGGCGGTGCCGAGTTCCAGCCCGATATACCCACCGCCGACCACGGCAAGCGAGCCGGGAACGCTGGTCAGCGCCAGCGCCTCGGTCGATGACAGGATATCGCCGCCGAAAGGCAGCGCGGGAATCTCAAGCGGGGCCGATCCGGTCGCTATGACGATATGTTCGGCCCTTGCAGTCACCGTTCCGTCCGCGCCGTCGATGCGCACGGTCTTGCCGTCAAGAAACCGGGCCTGCCCGGAAACCACCCGGACCCCGGCCTTGCGCAACAGCCCCGCAACGCCCGAAGTCAGGCGTTCGACGATCCCGTCCTTCCAGGCCATCGTGCGCGCCAGGTCGATATCCGGTGCGCCTGCGCTGATGCCCAAAGGGCCGGCCCCCACGACGGCGATCTTGTGAAACTCATCCGCCGCGTGGATCAGCGCCTTGGAGGGGATGCACCCGACATTGAGGCATGTGCCGCCCGGATTGCCCGCGTCCACGATGACGGTATCCACACCAAGCTGCCCCGCCCGGATCGCACAGACATAACCGCCGGGACCGGCACCAATGACCAGAAGTTTGCATTTGATATCCGACATTCAACCCTCGACAAAAAGCATGGCCGGGTTCTCCAGCAGGTCTTTCAGTTTCTGGACGAAAACGGCGGCATCCCAGCCGTCGATCACCCGGTGATCGAACGAGCACGACAGGTTCATCATCTTTACCGGGCGAAAATCCTGCCCGTCCCAGACCGGGCGGATCTGCATCTTGTTGACGCCGACGATCGCAACCTCGGGATAGTTGATGATCGGCGTCGTCGCCAGCGCGCCCAAAGGCCCCAGCGAGGTGATGGTGATCGTTCCGCCCGACAGCTCGTCGCGCGTGGCGGTGCCGTCGCGGGCCGCACCCGCAAGCCGGGCGACCTCGCCGGCATTGTCCCACAGGTTGCCGGCCTCGGCATGACGGACGACCGGCACGCTCAGCCCCGAGGGCGTTTGTGTGGCGATGCCGATATGCACGCCGCCATGCCGGTGCAATACGTTTTCCTCGTCGTCGAACCGGGCGTTCAGGTCTGGTTGTTCGCGCACCGCCTCGACGATGGCACGCATCAGGAACGGCAGAAGCGTCAGCTTGGGCCGTGCGTCCTTGTGCTTGTGGTTCAATGCGGCACGCAACTCTTCCAGCGCCTGCATCTCGACCTCTTCGACGATGGTGATATGCGGTATCCGGCTTTTGGACAGCTGCATCTTTTCCGCAATCATCCGGCGCATCCCGATGATGCGCACATCTTCGACCCCGGTATTGCGCCCGCGTGTGACCGACCCGTGCCGGACCCCGCCCGAGGAAATCCAGTTGTCCAGGTCCTCGTGCAGGATGCGCCCGGCAGGTCCGCTCCCCGGCACGTGCCGCAGATCCACACCGGCCTCGCGCGCACGCGCGCGCACCGAAGGCGCGGCAAGGGGCCGGGTGCCCGCCGCGCGCTCGGTGGTAGGTTTGGGGCGGCGGGATGCCGGTTTCGGCGGCTCTGCCGGCTCGGCGACCGGGGCCGCCTCGGGCTCCGGCTCCGGTGTCGCCGTATCGTCCGGCGCATCCCCGGCCTCGTCGCGCGGCGCGGGCTCCGTCACGTTTCCCGCTCCTGCAACTTCGATCCGCACCAGGACGGCACCGACCGGGATCACGTCACCGATCTCGCCGCCAAGCGCCAGCACCTTGCCCGCCACCGATGACGGGATTTCCACGGCGGCCTTGTCGGTCATCACCACGGCCAGCACATCGTCTTCCTGCACCATATCTCCGGGCGAGACATGCCACTCGGTCAGTTCCGCCTCTGCGACCCCTTCACCCACATCGGGCAGGCGGGTTTCGTAAACTCCCACGGATCAGTCCTCCATGACCTTGCGCAGCGCCTCGGCCACGCGGGCCGGACCGGGAAAATACTCCCACTCCTGCGCATGAGGATAGGGCGTGTCCCAGCCGGTGACACGAATGATCGGCGCCTCGAAATGGTAAAAGCAGGTCTCCTGCACCACCGACATCAGCTCGGCGCCAAACCCGCTGGTGCGGGTGGCCTCATGCAGGATCACGCAACGCCCGGTCTTTTGCACCGAGGTTTCGATGGTCTCCAGGTCAAGCGGCACCAGCGTGCGCAGGTCGATGATCTCGGCATCGACACCGGCCCGCTCGGCGGCGGCCTCGGCGACATAGACCATCGTGCCATAGGCCAGCACCGTGACCTCCTGCCCCTCGCGGAACCGCGCGGCCACACCCAGGGGCACCGGCACATCGCCTTCCGGTACCTCCCCAAGCGGGTGCTTCTTCCAGCCGACGATGGGCTGGTCGTGCTGCCCGTCGAACGGGCCGTTGTAAAGCCGCTTGGGTTCCAGAAAGATCACCGGGTCCGGGTCGTCGATGGCTGCCAGCAGCAACCCCTTGGCATCCGCCGGGTTCGACGGAACGACCACCTTCAACCCGGCGACATGGGTAAACAGCGCCTCGGGGCTTTGGCTGTGGGTCTGCCCGCCGAAGATCCCGCCGCCCGTGGGCATCCGCACGACGATGGGACATGTGAAATCCCCGTTCGAACGATGGCGCAGCCGCGCGGCCTCGGACACGATCTGATCGTAGGCGGGATAGACGTAATCGGCGAACTGGATCTCGACCACGGGTTTCAGCCCGTAGGCCGCCATGCCGATGGCGGTGCCGACGATCCCGCTTTCGTTGATCGGTGTATCGAAACACCGCGCCCGGCCATGCTTTTTCTGCAGCCCGGCGGTGCAGCGGAAAACCCCGCCGAAAAATCCCACGTCCTCGCCGAAGACCACCACCCGCTCGTCCCGGGTCATGGCCACGTCATGGGCTTCGCGGATCGCCTCGATCATGGTCATCTGCACCATGCTCAATACCCCGCTTCCTGGCGCTGCCGGACAAGATGCGGCGGCATGGTCTCATAAACCCCTTCGAACATGTCGCGCGCCAGCGGTATGTTCCCCTGCGCCAGCGTCCCGATCGCTTCGGCCTCTTTCTGCGCGGCGATGACGGTTTGCGTGATCTCGGCCTCGGCCTGCGTATGGCGTTCGTCGGTCCACTCGCCGATACGGATCAGATGCATCTTGAGCCGGTCCAGCGGATCGCCCAGCGGCCATTCCGCCGCCTCGGTGGCCGACCGGTATGCCGAAGGGTCGTCGCTTGTCGAATGGCCCCCCGCGCGATAGGTGACATGTTCGATCAGCGTCGGCCCATGCCCCCGCCGCGCACGTTCCGCGGCCCATTTCGCCACCGCGTGAACGGCCAGGTAATCGTTCCCGTCGACCCGGATCGAGGCGATGCCGAACCCGTGCCCCCTGGCCGCGAAGGTGCCGACGCCCCCGCGCGCGATGCCTTGAAAGGTCGAAATCGCCCACTGGTTATTCACGATATTCAGGACGACCGGCGCGTCATAGGTCGAGGCGAATACCATCGCCGAGTGAAAATCGCTCTCCGCTGTCGAGCCGTCGCCGATCCAGCCCGCCGCGATCCGCGTATCGCCGGAAATGGCCGAGGCCATGGCCCAGCCGACAGATTGCACGAACTGGGTGCCCAGGTTCCCCGAGATCGAAAAGAAACCGTGTTCGCGCGACGAGTACATGATCGGCAACTGCCGCCCGTGCAGTGGATCTTCGGCGTTGGAATAAATCTGGTTCATCATCGTGACGAGCGGATAGCCACCCGCGATCAGCAGCCCGGCCTGACGGTAAGTGGGGAAATTCATGTCGCCGGGCCGCAGCGCACGGGCGAAGGCACAGGAAACCGCCTCTTCGCCCAGGTGCTGCATGTAAAAACTGGTCTTGCCCTGCCGTTGCGCATTCAGCATCCGGGCGTCGAATATCCGCAAGGTCATCATGTGGCGCAGACCTTCGCGCAGCTCGTCCGGTGTCAGGGCGCCGGCCCAGTCGCCGACCGCCTCGCCGTCCTTGCGCAGAACGCGCACGATGGAAAAGGCCATGTCGCGGATGTCGTCGGGCTCCACATCGACCGGTGGGCGCGACACCGCACCGGCGCGGGGAATTTCAAACTTCGAGAAATCGGGAACGTCACCGGGTCGCCATTCCGGCTCGGGCACATTGAGCGATAGCGGGGCGTAGTCGTCGGTCATTCGAGTCCTTCCCTTTCCCGGCGTGCATCGTTCGCGGCCTTTGCAAGGATGCCGTCCACCATGTCGTTGGCAACAGCGATCGTCGTCTTGCCACTGGTGCGGCTGGTGGCAAGGATATCACGAATACGCCGGGAAATGGTGGTCAACCGCGCCTCGCGGTTCCAATCGTCGGACCGGTGGATTTCACCGGCAATGCTGATGATGCCACCGGCGTTTACCACGTAATCCGGCAGATAGCGGATGCCCGCGGCCCGCAGCGTTTCGGCCACCCCGGCACTGGCCAGCTGATTATTGGCCGCGCCACAGACAAGCCGGGCGGTCAACTTGTCCGCCGTATCATGGGTAAGGATACCGCCGAGGGCACAGGGCGCAAAGATATCCATCTCCTGGTCAAAGATCGCGTCCGGCGGGCAGATTGTGGCGCCCAGGTCCCGCATGGCCCGGTCCAGCACCGCCCGGTCCAGATCGGACACGATCAGCTTTGCCCCGGCGGCATGAAGCTTTCCGGCAAGCGCCATGCCGACATGGCCCAGCCCCTGCACCAACACCCGGCGCCCGGTCAGCTCATCTGTGCCGAACACCTCGTCCGCGCCGGCCTTCATGCATTGAAACACGCCCTCGGCCGTGAAAGGCGAAGGATCGCCGCTTGCGTACCGCCCGGAGCCAAGCCCGACGGCATAGGGGGTTTCCATCGCCGCCTGCGCCATATCGTCGGTCGAGATGCCCACGTCTTCGGCGGTGTAGTATTGCCCGCCAAGCGCCTCGACGGCCCGGCCGAACGCCCTCAGCAGCGCGGCTGACTTGTCCGTGGCAGGGTCTCCGATGATAACCGCCTTGCCGCCGCCAAGGCCGATATCCGCCAGCGCGTTCTTGTGCGTCATGCCCTCGGCAAGGCGAAGCACATCGCGCCGCGCCGCCTCCGGGCTATCATAGGGCCACATCCGGCAGCCGCCGGCAGCGGGGCCGCAAGCCGTCGAATGAATACAGATGAACCCGCGCAAACCGCTTTCCGGGTCTTCGATCCGCACCAGGCGTTCGAACCCTTCCGGCGGCGTCTCCTCCCTCAATTCGGTCATGGGCGATCCCCGACTCGTTCCAACATATGTCCCCAGTCTACGCCAATCGCATGGTTGAAAAATCCTGATCCTGGCGATACTTCGAAGAATAATAGCGTCTTTCACCATCAATGGCGGATAGCACAGTGGAAATGACTACGGACGAGGTCGATCGCAGAATTCTCCGCGCCCTTCAGGATGACGGAAGAATCTCGATCGTCGACCTAGCCGACCGGGTCGGGCTGTCACCGACCCCGTGCAACAGGCGCGTGCGCAAACTTGAAGAGGCCGGGCTGATCTCGGGCTATTCCGCGCGGATCGACCACAAGGCCGCGGGCTTCGGAATCACCGCCTTCGTCTCGGTCGAACTCGAACGCCAGCAGGGCGAAGAAATCACCCGGTTTCAAAGCAGGGTCGCACAGTTCGAAGAGGTCGTTACCGGCGCCCTGATGACGGGATCGCAGGATTTCCTGCTGGAGGTCGTCGTCGGGAGCCTTGAGGAATACGAACTGTTCCTGCAATCCAGATTGATGAAGGTACCGGGCGTCCGCGCCGTTCGGTCGCGCTTTGCCCTGCGCAAGTTCATCAGCCGCTCGCGTATTCCCTGATGTTTCCTGGCGGCTTTGATTGCTGAGTTCCGTCATCATCGAAAGCGTTGTGTTTTTTTCGGTTATTGGTTGGGCACGGATTTTGCATCTTTCCGACTGCAGC
>NZ_FQZZ01000015.1 GCF_900142185.1 Lutimaribacter pacificus
TGCGCAGCAGCCCCATGCAGAGGAGGTAGCGGCATGACCAAAACCGTTCTCATTGCCGGAAAATTTCAGAATGGGGCTGGACTGTCAGGATATGTGGCGGAGTTGGGCGCTGCGTTCCTTTGTGCCGATCTCGGATTAACGCTCGAAGATCGCGAAGATCACGCCGCCTATATCGGTAGCTGGCTGAAAGTCCTGAAGGACGATAAGCGCGCGATCTTTACGGCTTCAGCGCACGCGCAGCGCGCAGCGGATTTCCTGCATGGCCTGCAGCCCTTGATCGACGAAGACGATGCGACAGAGGTTGCCATATAGGCGGCCTTAGGAAGACATTGATTGCGTTCCGAATAATTTCGGGATGCTAAGGCACACATAAGCCAACTAACCAGGAAAATGTACTTGTTGGTTGATTCCGCTTCAACAAATATGCGACGATCTTCAGCACTCATGCATAATCGCGCCAAGTATCTGGACTGCATCACCGAATGATGATCCGGTTATTCCTCCTATTCCGATTTTTGATATGAGAAGATACCCATCGTATTGCTTGAGGCGAATCCAAAGGTCTTTACGATTTACTTCAGTCATGATCGTAATATTGTCGGACAAAGGCGATCTTCTTGCTTGAACTCGTCGCGGGCCTTGGTCTTCCAAGAAGGAGTTGAAGGCTAGGCAGTATGAAATATAACCAAGATTGGCCCCGACATCGTCGATGCCAGCCCTTAGAAGGACTGGCTGCCGAAATAGTTCGATGGGCACATCTACAAGATCTCTGATTGGTAACCTTTCAATGCTTAATCCAGAGGATAAGGCTTTGGTCTCCCACTCGATTGCTTTCTGGAGGTTAAAGCCATCACCGGCATCACTTAAGAAGCTTTGAGAAATCAGGTGCATGGATTCAGCATTTCCCATATCAGCTGCAATCGTTAAATGATTGAATGCTTCGTCATAAATTGATCTTGCCTCAACTTCATCGATATTAGAAATAAGCGAGGAGATAGTTAGAACGTGATACATCATCACGTGCGACTCGATGCATGCACCCCTCTCTTTTTCAAGAAATTTTTCAACAGAAAATTTGCCATCGGGGTCTTGAAAAGGCAAAGCTGCACGGAACAAATTGATCTCATCGATCAGCTTTGAATCACTACTCAGATCATACTGACAGTTTTGAATCGCTTGTCGGGAGACCTTCTCTGCCATCGCAAGATCTGATGCGTTTGGGATGTCCAACTCAACGCTCCGCTGGAGGTATAGCGTGCCCAATGCGAAACTTGGCGTTGTGAAGTCCTTCTCCGCCGCTTTTCTGCACCACTTGATAATGTCTAAATCTGTATGCCGTTTGGACACCTCAACGCACAGATACCACGCCGCAATCTCATGGCCGTCCTGAAACGCCTGCAAGAATGCTCTGGCGCGTTCTGTCTTTGGCGCTGACTCATAGTCTTCAGGAACAACAGCGCTGTCATTTACCTTTGCAGATTCTTGCTGATCTCGTTTTTTGCCTACTCCAGGACTAGGTTGCTCCGAAGGTGGACTATTCCAATCGATATCATCGGAGTTTTTTTCCTCGGAAGGTAACTCGTCAATAAACTGCGCTACCGCACCAAAGAGATCAAATGCTTCTTCACTTGCATTGACTGGTGAATGATACGCAATAAGCGCCATAGAAAGAATCGCACCAAAACAGAATTTTTTATACATGACTTTATGGATATTATTTAATTAGTATTAACGGACACAGAAGTCTCTCATTTTTCTCTAAATTTATAAACAAATTTTTGAAGCGCCGTCGGCGCCGCAGCACAGACGGCACATCTTGAATCTAAAATGGAATCCCGTCAGTCCCGTCGAAACTGGGTCTAACCTCTTCTTGTGCGTCCTTTGGCTTTTGCGTTCGCGACGCATCATCGATGAACACCAAATTCAGCCTACCGGCGATGTAGTCGAGCGTATCAGGGTGGCATCCTGCATCGGCGTTCTTGGTCATGTTCAGATATGTCTCGACATGAACCGTGAATGTAATATCGACGGTGCGGCTGCGCTCTTTCTTTCTGGCGCGGATACCTTCAACAACCATGCCGTTTTCTCCTTTTATTGCAGGGTTAATCTTTCTTGCGGGGACGACCGCGACCGCGTTTCGTGGGCTCGATTGTAACATCCAGACCATGCGCCTTCGCCAGTTCCTTAATCTTGAAGATGGCCTCGCGCTTGCGGCTGTTCTCACGCTGGGTGAGCAGCGCTTGGGCCTTGCCGATCAGATCGTGCAAAGCATCGTCTGACGCCTGATCGAGCGCTTTGGTGTCGATCGGCTGTGGTGTCGGGTTCGGGGTGTGCTGTGTCTGTTCGTGCATGGTCTTGCTCCTTCTCGTTTCGGGCTGGGGTTAGGCCCAGCCCTGTTGTTGGCGGATCAGGTCGCGGGCGACGTTGAGCGCCTTGGCTAGCGCCGGATTGCCCCCGACATCCGGATGGGCGGTGACGATGGCCTGGCGATAGGCGCGGGAGAGTTCCGGCTTGGCGAAGCCTTCAGTCGGCAGGCCGAGCAAGGTGCAGGCGGACTCCCAGCTATCGATGACCGGCACGCTCTGTTCCTGGCGTACGCGCTCTTGCGCTTGCTGTTGCCAATGCGGCTGTCCTTCCCAGATCGCCACGCCGCGTGCGGCATGGCCGGTCATCTCGCGGATCGTCGCGATGGTGATAATTGTGGCTGCCGCTGCGCCGCGCAGGGTGAGCGCGGCGGCCGTGAGCAGAAGCGGCGGCAGCACAAACCGGACGAACAGCAGGGCTGCGCCGCCGAGTACGGCGAGGATGCCGATGACGGCGAAGATGATGCCCGCCCCGATCACCAAGGCGAAAAAGAGAACGATGATAAATTCCATCAGAAAGTCCCCCAATATTGTGCGGCGAGGCCTGCAGCGCAGATCAGGTACAGCGCCTTGGCGATGGGATGCGGGGCCAGAAGCCAGATCAGCGCGTAGAAGAGCTGACCCTTGAGAACCTTGGCACTGGTGCCGAAGGTGAACGGGCTCTTCTTCTTCCGATACGGGTTGCGGTGAAACAGCCCACGCAGTTCCGGTCTGACCCAATAGGGCGTCTTTTTAAGCACCGCCGGGCGGTTCTTGCCTGTGAAGACAAGCTGGTCCTTGCTCGGGGCGTAGAGGATTTCATCGATATCCATCAGCGCGCGGCGCGCTTCGGACTCGGTGAGTTTACCCTCATGGTTCAAGCTTTGGGTTTTGACCGTCAGCTGACCGAGCAGCTTGGTGACATGCTCTGCCGTTTGCAGATCACCCACCCCGATGAATTGTCGGAGGCCGCAATTCGCAAGGAATGTTTGCCAGCCCTTGCCATAGAGGTCTTCGACCTGGCCAAGGTTCTGAAAGATCGGCCAGAGCACGACATTGTATTTGCGCAGCGTGGCCAGCCAGTTCGGAAACCGTGTGACCTTGCCGAGGGCAGCCGCCTCATCGATGATGAACAGCACCTTCTCGCGCGCCGTCGGCAGGCGCTGCATCTCCTGGATGGCACAGCCGAGCGCAAGGCGCGGGATGGCCGCGTGGCTTTCATTGAATTCCAGCGGCAGGACCACGGCGATGATTGCGCCTTTAACGCGCTTGCCGTCCTTCGTCGTGCCTTTGAGCGCGGCAAAATCTACATCGCTGCGCTTCAGGTTTTCCTGCACGACCGGATCGCCCAGCCACGCCAAATCTTGCTGGATCGTGGACATGATCGCCGAGAATTCCTCAGACGCCTGTTCCTCACGCCGGTTCATGGCCGAGGCTATCTTGCCCACGAGGTCCTGACAGTCAGGACGGTCCTGCATCTTTTGCAGCAGGTTTTCCCATTCATCGGGACCGGCATAGGCGAGATCGAACAGCGTGCCGAGATGGCGGTCTTGCTTCGGATAGTGGCGCGCCATAAACATGAGCGCTGCCTGCAGGAAGCTTTCAGCAGCGTCCTTGAAGAACTTGCTGTTGCCGGACTCATTGCCGCTGCGCGAGATCAACTGTTCAGCGATCAGCTTCGCGCTGGATGCAAAGGTGCGTTCATTCGGGTCGAGCGTATCAACCGGATTAAACCCATGCGTCGGCAGCGCCCACGGCGCTTCGGTGAACATGCCGAACGGATTGATGACCATGACCTCATAGCCCTTCTTGCGCCAGGCCTTGATCGCGATGGCGGTGTTCTCGCCGCCCGGATCATTGAGAAAGGCAAAGGGGGCAAGGAGTGCGTTCGGGACGATGGCGCAGGCGCCTTTGCCGCTGCCGGACTCGCCGCAGGTGAAGGCGTGTGTGTCCTGGTAGTAGACCGGCAGAAGACCGGTCCAGTCACCGACCAGGATGCCGCGCTTTTTGAACAGGCCTGCCTTCATGGCATCCCAGGGCTTGAGCCAGCTCGCACTCCCAAAGGTCGTGCGATCCTTGTTAAAGCGCCAGCTCAGAAGGCCGAGACCCAGAACGCCTGCGGCGGTATATGCGAGGAAGCTGCCAGCCATTGTGCGACCCTTTCGTTTCTCTGCTGGCTTCCTATTATGGGCACAGAATCGAAAAATGCGCGGACACAAGCTGGACACGGGGTATGGCATACCCAACAGAGACCTATTCGGATGAAGAGCGTGAAAGGCTGCGCAAGGCGCTTGCCGATTATGCCGATGCGCTGCGGCTAAAGCCGCAGGGTGTTGCGCTGAAGATTATGCAAGAGACCGGCTATGCCCTGGACGGCGATGCCGGGCGCAAGCGCGTGGCACGGTTTCTGGATGGTGAGCACCGCCAGACCGACGATTTCATAGGCGCAGTGGCGCGGTATCTTCGCAAGGTGCCACCGCCGCAGATCGAAGAGAGCGCGGCCACGCTCGCAGCGTTCTTCTCGCGCCCCTATTTGCGTAAGATTGATCTGAAACCACTGGCCGGGCGTTACCATGCCTATGTCAGCTATGACCGGCGTGCCGAAGTTGACGAAGGGGAAGCACAGGTCACGACGCTATCTGCGTGGGAGTTCAAGCCGCAGCCGGTTGCGGAACTGACGGATAAGATCGCTTACGGCACTATCGAGCTAAGGCCGCTCGATAAGTATGATGCGCTTCTTGTCTCTGAAGCGATTTTTAACCTGTCAATTGATCCACAGGTCACGGCGTTTCCTAACCGCATGCCGGAGGCGGTAGATGCAGGTGTCTTTGTGCCGTTCGGTCATACTGAACGCGCGGTGCCGCGCTTCCTGATGGCGACCAAATCGGTCTTGGAATCGCGGCTCTATCGTCTCTACCAAGTCAACGATGACCCGCTGACTCTGCGCGGAGAGTTGAATTTCAACGGCGGGATCGGACGCGTCTACACGCGCGATAGCGCCGATCCGTTGTTTCCGGATTACGAGATCGAGCTTGTGCGGGTCAAAACCGATAATGCCGATCAGTAGATGGCATCTTACCGTTCCTTTGTAACAGCAGCTGGCGGTTTGCGTCGCACATAGACAACATCTTCCGTGCCATCGGCCGCCTTTAGAACTTTTACGTCATCAGCCAAGAACGCCTCCAAAAACGGATTGTGTCCACAGGTGATGGCGCCAGCCCAATTGCCAGCAAACTCCGCCGGGTTCGGATTTGTCCTTGGCTTGTTGTACCGCGCAATATCAAGCTGATCGTGCAGGCTTTGCTGCGACCCATACAAAAGCTCGACATAGTTTCGAACGGTTTCCGGAGATTTTCTTGCGCTCAGAATGGCGACGATTGGTTGCTTGACTGCCGCATGGTCGCCGATCCAATCCCATTTGATGATCCATGCTTTCATGACGGGATCATAGCAGACCAGACATGTGCCTGTCCGCCATCATAAAGACGGAGGCCGAGATCAATCCTGCCCGGCATCCCATCTAATCATCGCTTTCGAGCAGCCGCAGCGTCACCCGATCTTCCAGCAATTCCACAAGTTCCGGATCACCGCGCTCATACTCGTCAGGGATATGCAGCGTGACGATCATGTTGTCAGGCGGGCGCTGCTTGAATTTCTTCCGGATGCGTTCGCGGTGATGGGTTTCCATCGCAAATATCATGTCGGCAGAAGCGACCAGGTCCTTGGTCAACGGGCGCGGTGCTTCCGAGTCCGTACCAGCCGATATCGCTTCAATGCCCGGATAATCCCGAAAGACATCTTCAGCCGTCGGGCTCCTTAGCTTGTTGGCGGTGCAAACGAACAGGATACGCATGGCGGCAGTTTAGCAAGCCATGCGCGGTTGCGCAGTGCAAAATTCATCCTGCGGATTTTGAAAGGGCTCGGCCTATGGATGGTGCCATACCGCGCCTTCCGGCGTGTCCTGATCCCGCCATTTACATCAAGCGCGCCTGACTGTCGTGGTTTGGGTTTCGCGCGGCATCAGTCGTGCCCGTCTCCTGCCATTGGTAGCCGCCCGCATCGCCAGACCGTGCTGGAAGCTGACGCATAACGCGGGGCTGATGGCCGCAACTTGCTTTGTCGGCTCCCCCGTCCGCCTTCGCCAAGGCTTCGGCGAGACGGTCCCCCCAACAAAGCGTTGCAGCCGCCCCGACGCATGCGCCGGTCGCATCCGCATCGGCTGGCATGGGGCTGGCCCAATTTACCAAGGAGACTTGAAATGACGACTGAACACGAAACCAACGATCAAACCAAATCCGCAGGCACGCGCCCGAAATTCCGGGCATGGCTGGTGCAGGACACGCCGGATGGCGAAACGCACTGGACCGAGCTTTCAGGCCTGTGGCCGACAAAATCCGGCACCGGCTTCAAGGGTGCGCTGCGCACGCCGCTGGCCGCTACCGAAGGCCGCCTGGTAATCCTGCCCGCAACCTTCAAACCCGGCAAGGAGGGCTGATCCGATGAAACTCCTTCTTACCGAACATACCGAAAAGCTGATCGAGCAAGGCCGTGCGACAAGCGCGGCCCAGCTCGAAGGACAGGAGGAACCCGACCATATGCCGGTGGTCAAGCTCTTCACCCCGGATGCGAATTGCACCTGGTTGATATCAGAGCTCGATCCCGACGACCCCGATCTCGCCTTCGGTCTATGCGACCTCGGCTTCGGCTGCCCCGAGCTTGGCAGCGTGCGCATCAGCGAGATCGAAGGACTGCGCGGCGCGTTCGGCTTGCCGCCGGAACGCGACCGGCACTTCCGCCCGCAGCGTAGCCTGTCGGCCTATGCCGATCTGGCTAGAGCGAACGGGAGGATTGTCGCATGAGATACGAGGTCCAAACATACACGCTTTGCGATGGCTGGTTGAACACCTGGCACATCGAGCACCATGACGGAACGGTCGAATACGAGACATTCGCAACCAGCGCCGAAGCGCAGGCGGCTTTGGATGAGTACCTGGACGATCTCTGGGACGAAATCACCGCCGGTCAAACGCACCCTGAAGCATTCGATACCGACCGATACCGCGTTGCGAAGGTAGGTGCGCCATGAGCAGCACCTACCAAACTTTCCGCATCGAGTGGCAGGGCATCGGTATCGAAATCCGCTGGGCGCCGAACTGGACGAACTCGTCCAAATACCCAGTCGCCCATCTCGAACTGATCAGTGACGGGCGGGTAAAACTGCCCGTCACCGAGACCGGCTACCGCTCGCACTTCACCAGCCGCGAGGCGGTCGAAGATCACGGCGATCCCGTTGCGTTCGCCATCGCCTGGCTCGATCACGAAGCGCAGAGCGAAGCGTGGCAACGCCACGTCGAGCAGAGCAAACAGCTCAGTCTTTTCTAACCTGCGTGCGGCGCCCCGTCGGTTATCGGCCACGGGACGTCGATGACAGAGGCGCCGTGTCACGGTTCGGTCAGCAAGAGACAAATTTTGCACCCAAGTTTTATATGCTGCTTCAATGGCTTGGAGAATTAGTTTGCATAATTCATGTGCGGTCAGGTATTTTCATTCTTTTTTATCAAGAGGATGAGTAATGAGTTTGACCAGTACGTTTTTCAATGTTTCACCAGCAGATGTCATGACAGAGTGCATGTCGCAAGCTGAAGCGATCCAAGCGCGGTTTGACCACGTTGTGGGCGAGTTATCCGAGTTCATCACAGCCTCCATCGCGGCGGCTGATGTTGATGTCGCGTTCACGGCTGGTGAGCGCAAGATCGATCCTGAAACCCCCGAATGCGCCCAGTTCTTGTTACTTCAGCTTGGCGAAGAAACAGCGTTGCAAATCGAGGTGTCCGTCTATTTGGACTCCGTTTACAATGAAATTACGCGCATGCAGAATGACGAACAAACCGTCGATGTCGCCGCCGCTGTGGACAAGTTTCTCTTGGCCGGACCGTTCTATCGCACCAAAGAGATGAGCCAATGGGTTCAACACGACTCCTGGTTTCCCCGTCTGCTAGCCGATGAAGAGAAAGGCCGCAGCAGTCGTGAAGACTATGAACTCGTTGATGACGCAGATAAGCGAGACTTGCTTGCAGGCATTGGCCGCGCAATCGCTCATGCCAGGACATTTGCACCAACACAAACACAAGCGCCACAGCCACGCTAATTGACGCACTAATCCCAAAGTCTCTGCGGGAAACCGTAGGGGCTTTTTCATGTCTGGATTTGCCTGATCGGCAAGGATCAGGACGGTGGCCCGCTTCGTGCGTGCCTGTCCGTCCCGATCCGCTTCAACCCGCGAAGCCAGCGATCCCAACAGGGCGAAAGAGGCGTGTCCAACTCTTGTCCTGTCGCAAAATTTGCGGTAAAAACGACTGCAAATCAAAGGGATCGCTTGCTGAGCGCAGGATGCGGAGCAGGTGTTAAGAATTCCCTAATATTGCCCCCGTAAAATAGAAACCATAGGTCGTTTGTGAGCGATACAAGATGTGCGCGGTGGCACCGCGCCATCTTGGGAAGGGGGCTCAAGAGCCGCCCCCGTTCCATCCCCCGCTCGTGTGGCGAGACCGTAGGGAAGACGAATCGTTCTCCCATGGCACGCCACAGCAGCATTTCGGTGCTGCACCACGACCAAAGAGCCTTCGTGCCCTTTGGAAACCAGAGCAGGAGATTTCACTCTCCTGCACCATCGACCGGAGCTTTGGAGACATGCCTCTCCCATCCGGACTGAACCCATGCACCAGGGCAATTTGCGCCCTGGACGGCAACCAAAAGGGAGATGTCGGCTCTCCTCTTGGAACTCCATCGACCAACATTTCGGTGTTGGATCACGAGCAGGGAAACGCCCCTGCAGGCGGATGCCCGAGAGCAGACAACCAGGTGAACGACATGGCTGGCAGCGGAAGCAATAACAGAGAGCGCCAGATCATTCTTAAGGCGCGCTTTAGCGAGCAGGAAGCCAAGCTCGTAAAGCAGCAAGCCGATGCCGCCGGTCTGTCTGTGTCTGCCCTGATCCGTTTCGCTCTTCTCGATCAGAAGCCCGCAAGAGCGGCGCGCACGCCGCCGCTTGATCGCGAAATGGCTGCGCGGTTACTAGCGGCGCTCGGGCCTATGGCGTGCGCCATGCGGCAGGCTGCCGAGGCCGGTGATCTCGATCAGCTTTCCGATGCCATCGAGGCTGCGCAGCGCGATCTTTCCGAGCTGCGTGTGGCGCTGTTCAACTCGCTCGGGAGGACGCCATGATCCTCAAAGGCAGCGCCCGCGCGAACGGCACCGATCTCGCTACCCATCTCATGAACGGCTACGACAACGAACGCGCCGAGCTTGGCGAAGTGCGCGGCACGATCGCAGATGATCTGCATGGCGCTTTTGCGGAGATCGAGCTGATTGCCACCGGCACGCGTGCCCAGAAGCCGCTCTTTTCCCTGTCCATCAACCCCCATGAAGCGCTGACGCGTGAGCAGTATTTCGAGGCAATCGACGCCATCGAAAAACGGCTGGGGTTTGACGGGCAGCCGCGCGCTGTCGTCTTCCATGAAAAAGACGGGCGTGAGCACGCTCATGTCGTCTGGTCGCGCATCGATGCTGCGCAGATGAAAGCGATCCCGGACTCGTTCTACAAGGCTAAGCTCTGCGATATGGCGGTCATCCTGGCCGAGAAATTCGGGCATGATCTGCCCGAAGGGCTCAAGGCCTGGAAAGAGAAAAACCGGCAGTTTGACGAAAAGCTTGAGCCCACGCTTGGTGAAATGGCGAACGCCAAGAAGACCGGCATCAGCCCGGAGCAGCGGCGCGAAGAAATCACGGCTGCTTACGCGCAGGCGGACAGTGCCGCCGCCTTCGTGAACGCGCTCGAAGAGAAAGGTTATGTGCTTGCCAAAGGCGATAGCCGCGCCTTTGTCATCGTCGATAAATTCGGCGATGTGCATAGCCTGACGCGCTACGTCAAAGGCGTTCGTGCCAAGGAGATCAACGCACGGCTGGCAGGTCTCGACATGGAGGGGTTGCCGCGTGTTGCGCAGGCCCAAGAGCAGGCCAAAGCCCGACTTTCAGCGCAGGAAGAACGCCTGCGTGAGCAGCAAGACGCGCAGCATGATCGTCAGCATGATGATCATGGACAGGAACGCCATGATCGTGATGATCATGGTGGTGATCGGCATGCTGTTGATGAGCGTTTCAAGCGCAGCATCAATCAGAAACGCACGGCGATGGAAGCGCAGCAGCGCGAGCGTCGGTTGGAATTTGCGCAGGCCGAGCAAGGGGTCCTGACGCGTCATCAGGATGAAAAACTCGCGCTCGATGCTGCGCAAAAAGCCGAAAGCGGCGGACTCTTGTTCCGCATGCGCGCGCGGGTCGCCGATCTGATTTCAGAGCGTCCGGCGCTGCGTTCTGTGCTCGGTCACATCACCGAAAAAACCGGGCTTGATCCGCGTGATAGGCATCGCCTTGAACAGCAGGCGCTTGCCCGGCGGCATGCGCGTGAACGTGTTGCGCTGGCCGGTCGCAAGCGGGCGATCGAGAAGATCGAAAAGCGCGAGCGCGCGTCGCTTGAGCGTGATCTTAAGCGGGAGGCCTTGCGCCGGATGATGGAACTTGAGCGCAAGCGCGAAGAAGCGCGGCGCACGGCGCTATCTGGCGAAACCATGCGTACTGATCCGCGTCTTCTAGAGGAATACGCCTTCCAGAGTGAATTCAATCACGAGGCGGTCGGTGATCATCACTACGATGATGATGGTGATCATGGCGGGGATGATGACGGCGGTCACAAAAAGAAACGGAGCTGGAAGCAGCGCGCGAAAGACAAAGGCATCAAACAGGGGCGTGGCCGTGGCGGTTACGGTTATCGCCGCGGTGATTGATGAGCGCCGAAGCTAATATCGAACGGCTCGTTTGGAGTGCTGCTGAATGTGTTTGTCTTCGGTGTTTCGTGCAGCGTGAATGCCTGTGAACGCCCGCCTGCATCCAAATTAGATTCGAAGTTTCAATAGCTTGCACGGGTGAATGTTTGACAGGATGTCCGGTTTGTGATTAACTGTCCTTAGTCCGCGGACAGAGGACACTTGTTGGAAATTGAATGAAAAGCCAAGACATCGTCATACTGCTCAAACTAGTGAGCCTACAGGAACAAGAAGACTCCGGTCTTCTTGACGATGCTGATGGCGTATCGGGGCGCGAGGAGCCTTTTTCCGTACGCGGTTTAGGTGCGTCTCTCGGCATCAGCAAGACTGAAGTGAGCGCGTCACTCAATCGAAGCCTTGAGTCGGGTCTTGCCACAAAAGATCGCAAGAGCGGACGTGCGAAACCCAGCCGCCGAAACCTCTATGAGTTCATCGCGCATGGCATGAAGTTCGTGTTCCCGGTCAAGCCTGGCTCCATGTCTCGCGGTCTTCCGACAGCTTTCGCCGCGCCGATGCTGGAAGGGCAACTTATGAGCGCCGGAGAGGACATCTATGTCTGGCCGTATGCGCAAGGTAACGAACGCGGCCAATCGATTGAGCCCCTGTTCAAATCCGTGCCAGAGGCCGCGAAAAGTGACGAGCGGCTCTACGAATATCTCGCTCTCGTCGATGCCATTCGTCTCGGTAAACAACGAGAATCCAATCTTGCGGCTGAACGTCTCAAAGAAAGGTTGCTTAAACGATGACAACCGTTCAGGGCCAGTTGCTGCACATGCTAGAAACCGTCGCCGAGGCGATCGGCGATGATCTTCGTGAGCGTCTCGTTTTTGTCGGTGGCTGCACAACAGCGCTCTTCATTACCGACCCCATTACACTTGAGGACGTGCGGGCGACCGATGATGTCGACCTGATTGTCGATCTGGCAGGCTATGGCGCATGGGCACAGTTACAGGAGCAGTTACGGCAAAAAGGTTTTTCCGTCTCACCGGAAGATAATGTCATATGCCGCATGCGACTTGGCGATCTCAAAGTCGATTTCATGCCCGACGATGAAGCCATCCTCGGGTTTTCAAATCGCTGGTATGCCAAGGGCATCGAAACGGCAGCGACGCGCCATCTACCAGGCGGACAGGAGATCAAATGTCTTACGCCGCCGCTCTTTGTCGCCACCAAACTCGAAGCATATCTAGGTCGGGGCGGCGACGATCCGCTCGGCAGCCATGATCTTGAAGATATCCTAATCGTCGTGGATGGACGGGAAGAGCTGATCGGCGAGATTCAGGCGGCAGATGGCGATATCAGAGCATTTATTGCGGCGACCCTTCGCGACTTTCAGAAGCACTATGATTACGATGGCTTTCTTGACGGAAATATCAGAGGACCCGAGGGCCGCGCCGATCTCGTTCGCGACCGACTAGACGCCTTGGCCACATGTGATGGTGAAGCGTAGCATGGCGGTCGAGATTGTCTGGCGCAGCGAACGAGGAACTCTCACATGTGATAACCGAGATTGTTGCGGTGTCGGCCTGCGCGACGAGTCCGCTTTGGCTATAGTTCTTGATGGTTCGACATCCGGAGCCAATAGCGGTGAATTCGCCCGAGCTATCGCGCGTGATTTAATCGACTGGTTCATAAGTTCTGAGCAGGTGACGCCCCAGACCGTTACGGACCGGTTACAGGAAATCCATGGTGATCTATCGACGAACTACCGGAAGGATTCGGCAAGCCTAGTAATAGCGCTTGTCGAAAGCGACGGTGCCACCCAGATACTGCACTCAGGAGATTGCCTGGCCGGAACTTGCCAAGGCCCAACAGATATTACTTGGCAGGCCCAGCCCCATACCCTGGCCAACGTGACCGGTGACCTGTCAGTCGCAGACATCGCGCAGACGCCTGTCAGACATCGTCTGACGCGCAGTTTTCGCAGCCGTGAATTCGCAGCTCCTGACGTTTCCGAGATACGCTTAGAAGAAGAACAGGACCTTGTTCTGGCCACAGACGGTTTCTGGGCCGAGCTTTCCCGGGACACGCAAGCGAGATTTCTGGAGGGCGATGAAGTGCCGGATGGAAACCACCAGGAGAGGGATGATTGCAGTGCCCTGATCCTGCGGCAGGTTGCTGGCAGAGCAAACGCGGTCAGCGGAGAGGCGTTCGGAAACCTCTACATAGGAGATGCCGAGGGATCGTGATCATGGCGCTCCATCAACCCCCAGTTTGTTCAGCGTTACAAGCAACGGAAGCATTGAATTTTTTAGAAAGTCTTGCCTCTGAACCCACCAGCAAAGCAGAGCGGGCTTATGCGCCCTGCGTCTTGTACGCCACCGCACCCCCATCAGCGAGTGAGGGGTGACGGACGGCTCCGGCGAAGCAGGGCGATAAGCTTCTGGGAATAATCGAGAAATCCACTACACAAAAGTGTATCCATTGGATACACTACGCGATGATGAAAGATGCTGGACTTCGCATCAGGGTGCAGCGAGAGTTGCGCCAAAGCTTTCTTGAGGCTTGCGCCGCGGATGACAAACCCGCGGCACAGGTCATCAGAGAATTCATGCGCAGATATGTCGAGGAGCACACAGCGGAAATCGAGCTTCGCGCCAATAAAAACAAACTGAGAGAGAAATAGAGCGGCAATGCAGGCAAAAGAACGGATATCGGATACAGGAAAAGCTCGGATTGCAGGCGTCGACTTGTTCTGCGGCGCCGGAGGATTGACGCGAGGACTTGAAAAGGCAGGAGTCAACGTAACGCTGGGTGTCGATCTCGATCCCGAGTGCGAATTTCCTTACGAAGCTAACAACGACGCCCAATTTCTTTTGAAATCCGTTTCCGAGGTCTCGCAAACCGAGCTCGCTTCTGCATTTGATGGTGCGCAGTACAAGCTGCTGGCAGGTTGTGCACCGTGCCAGCCATTCTCGACTTATCAACAAGGCAAGTCCGGCCCTTCCGATGATCGTTGGCACTTGTTGATGGAATTTGCGCGATTGGTGGAAGAGACCCAGCCGGAACTGGTGACGATGGAAAACGTTCCCCGATTGGCAGAGCAGGACGTTTTTCTGGAATTCACCGAGAGGCTTGAGGGCAATGGCTTTCACGTTTCCTTCGAAGTAATAAACTGCGCTGATTACGGTGTGCCACAGCAGAGAAACCGTTTGGTTCTCCTAGCCTCCAAGCTTGGCGAGATCAAAATGATCCGCCCAACCACGCCACAAGGAAAGCGGAAAACCGTTAAGCAGGCCATCGCGAAGCTTCCAAGAATCGAGGCCGGAGAGCAGCACCCGAAGGACCCGTTGCATCAAGCGGCAAAACTCTCGGAGCTGAATCTTATGCGAATTCGCGCCTCGAAGCCTGGCGGAAGCTGGAAAGATTGGGACGAGTCTCTGGTCGCCGATTGTCACAAGAAAGCGACTGGAAAGACCTATCCAAGCGTCTATGGACGCATGGTTTGGGATGAGCCAGCACCCACAATGACAACCCAATATTACGGTTTCGGGAATGGTCGATTTGGTCATCCCGAACAAGATCGGGCCATCTCTCTAAGAGAAGGCGCAATTCTTCAAAGCTTTCCCAAAGGCTATAAGTTCGTGCGGAAAGGGGCGCCCGTTTCGACAAAAACCATTGGTCGTCTTATCGGTAACGCGGTTCCCGTCAATCTGGGCCGTGCCATTGGCCAAAGTATTGTACAGCACATTGAAGAGGTTGAGGGCCGCAAGGCGGACCAAGAGGAGGCTGCGTGAATTCCCAACTCGCTTCTGTCGAGAACTCTCCAGACCCCGCGATCGTTAGTGTTCCAGAGCCGGGCCAACTTGTAGAAGCCCGACGCCGCCAATGGGTAGTTGCCGATGTTGCGGCATCCGAGGCGACAGGGTTTGCCGGTCGCCCCCAGCACCTGATCACACTAGCGTCAATCGATGACGATGCCCTGGGTGAAGAAGTCCAGATCTTTTGGGAAATCGAGCCCGGTGCTCACATCATCGAACGGGCGGGCTTACCAGCCATTACCGGTAAAGATGATACTGAGGAGCTGGAGGCCTTCCTGGATGCCGTTCGGTGGGGCGCCGCGACCAACGCTGATCGCGGTTTTCTTCAGGCTCCGTTCCGAAGCGGCGTGAGCATCGAAGACTTCCAGCTCGATCCTATGGTTCGCGCCATTGACATGGCGCGTGCGAACCTTTTGATCGCAGACGACGTAGGTCTCGGTAAGACTATCGAAGCTGGCCTGGTAATTCAGGAACTTCTCCTGAGGCATCGAGCTCGCACCGCGTTGGTCGTTTGCCCCGCTTCGCTACAGGAGAAGTGGCGCATCGAGATGCTGGAGAAATTCGGCCTCGAATTCAAAGTCGTGAACACCGAGTATGTCAAAGAACTCAGACGAAACCGCGGCATTCATGCCAATCCCTGGACATCCTTCCCACGACTGATCACGTCCGTCGATTGGCTAAAAGCTGGTGAACCGTTGCGCATGATGCGTGATGTGTTACCCGTTCACGCCACCTATCCTAGGAAGTTCGACATCCTGGTTGTGGATGAGGCGCACAACGTCGCCCCCGCCGGGTCGACAAACTACGTGATCGAAAGCCAGCGCACCCGACTGATCCGGCGGATTGCGCCGCATTTCCAGCATCGGCTCTTCCTGACCGCAACGCCGCATAACGGTTACACCGAGTCCTTTACGTCGCTGCTGGAGCTGCTCGACAATCAGCGGTTTTCCAGAAACATCATGCCTGACGACAAGCAGCTCTCCCAGGTCATGGTACGGCGACTGAAAACCGACCTAGTCGATAGCGAGGGAAAGCCCCTTTATCCAAGGCGGGACTTACGGGCTCTGGCGATCCCCTTCACCGACCAAGAGCGTTCTATGCATGCTCTTCTTGAGGCTTACTGCAAGAGCCGTGAGACCACCGCGAGGGAGACGGCTTCGACCGGCACCAAATTCGTCAATACGTTGCTCAAGAAGCGACTGTTCTCATCACCAGCCGCCTTCGCTTCCACGCTCGAAAAACACGTTCATACTCTGGAATCGAAAGCCGGAGGCCCAGAGAAGAGCGTATTATCCGAACGCATCCTTCGCACCGCGATCGCCAAAGCTGAAGAAGACTATGCGGACGACGAACGCGCCGAAGAAATCCGAGATGAAGCTGTCGAAGAAGCAAGTAAGCGAAGCGCGCCGCTGACACAGCAAGAGCGTCAGCTCATAGAGAAAATGCGTGCTTGGGCTCAGGGGGCTGCCAACAAGTCCGACTCCAAGGCAAAGGCGATTGTCGAGTGGATCGAAAACAACCTCAAGACCAACGGCGAATGGAATGATCGAAGAGTTATCCTGTTCACCGAGTACCGCACAACCCATCAATGGCTGCACCGCATACTGGCTGCACAGGGATACGGCGGCGACCGCCTTGAAATAATTCATGGTGGAATGGATCAGGAAGATCGCGAGAAGGTCAAAGCGGCGTTTCAGACCAATCCCAAGGACGCCGACGTTCGAATTTTGCTAGCAACGGACGCTGCATCCGAGGGTATCGACCTGCAGAACTACTGTAACTGCATGATCCATGTGGAAATCCCTTACAACCCAAACGTTATGGAACAGCGCAACGGCCGTATCGACCGACACGGGCAACGTCAGGACGAAGTACTGATATGGCATCCAGTCGACGGCGGCGCAGCGAAAGGCGATGCGCTTGGCGGCCATCAAGACGACATCATTCGTGCGCTCAAAAAGCTGGAAGCGATGCGAGAAGATATGGGGAGCGTTAACCCCGTAATCGCACCACAAATGGCTGGCCTGATCGAGGGAACAAGGCGGGAGCTGGATACCCGCGAGGCTGAAGCGCGTGCCGCGAAAGCCAAGAAATTCGTTCGGGCAGAGCGGGAGCTGACTGACCGTATCGCAAAGCTTCACGAACGGCTGATGGAAACGCGCAAAGATTTCCATCTCACGCCTGAACGCATTTGTTCGGCGGTGAAGGTTGGTTTGGCGTTAGCCGATCGGCCACCGCTCAAAGACGTGGAACTTGAAGACGCGCCTTCAGGCACAGTCTTCGAAATGCCCGCTCTGACAGGAACCTGGGCGCGCTGTATGGAAGGTCTGCGTCACCCGCACACTGGCGAAATCAGACCCATCACTTTTGATCACGACGTTGCCAAAAACCGCGATGACGTGGTTCTCGTGCACCTGAACCACCGTCTTGTTCAGATGTGTCTGCGGCTGATGCGTGCCGAGGTGTGGGCTCAGGACGATGTCAAAAAACTCAATCGCGTAGACGTTCGTGTTGTACCGGACGATCTCCTAGATACACCTGCCGTCGCGGCCATCTCCCGACTGGTCATCACTGGTGGCAGCCATCATCGTCTGCACGAAGAACTAACGGTCTCGGGTGGATATCTCAGAGACACCGGTTTTGCACGGGAGCAGGGAGTGAGGCGCGTCAATGAATGGTTGGAGCGCGCCAAGTCCTGCGAGATTTCTTCGCCTGCTTTTGACCAGTTGGCTGATAGGTTCGGCAAATACCGCGACGCTATCATGCAAACCGTCGAGGCGCGCTCTCGCGATCGCCTCCGGAACCTGGAGAACACACTCCAGAACCGCAAAGAGCAAGAGATCAAGAATATTCGGTCTGTTCTGAGCGAACTCGAAAAAGCGATCGGAGAAGAACTCGCCAAAGAGAACAAGCCAGAACAGATCGACTGGATCGCCCAGCTCATCGAAGACGAGCGCACTCAGGTAAGGCGGGACTTCGAGGCGCTCAAAGCGCGGCTGGCCAGTATACCCGAAGAGCGTGATCAAGAGGTTCAAGCCATCGAGCGGCGATACGAAAGCTTTGCGGCACGTACATTTCCCGTTGCTGTGATCCTCTTGGTGCCAGCTTCCCAGATCAAAGGAGGCGCATGATGAGTGAAATGAGTCTGCACGGCGAATGGCTTTCGCTTATGGATATCTCCGGCCCGTTCTTGGCCGAGCCGGTGCTAAAAGATGCATTTCCTCAGGGCCTTGAAGAGGTCGACCCGGCAAAGCGCAAACTTCTGAGGCAAGCCTATGAAGAATGGCGTGACGCGGTTGAGTTCGGTGAGGATGATCTTCATGCGCTTCATGCTGCTTGGATCGATCTCTTACTGCGGCAGGGCCTGGAGCTCGATGAGGACGGGGACGGAGACATCCTCAAATCTGGCGACGAGTTGCCGGATGATCTGACCTACCAACTCGCCGAACATAGCGTCTCGCTGCGCCCAGATTATGCCGTCGTCGATGACCAAAGCGCTGACAAGAGCCTCATGCTTATCTCGGTGTATGCGCCAGGCACCGATCTCAACGAGCCGCTCAAAGGCGATGGCTGGGCCGCGAGTCCCGCCGAGCGCATGGTCGAATTGTGCCGCGCCAAAGAAACCCGCCTGGGCCTGCTGACGAATGGCGAGCATTGGATGCTTGTCGATGCACCAGTCGGTGCTGTGACCACTTTCGCCAGTTGGTACGCGCGCCTTTGGAGCCCGGAACCAAAAACACTGCAATCATTCATCAACCTTCTCGGTGTGCGGCGCTTTTTTGTCGGGAGCGATGAACAATTGCCAGCACTTCTCGATGCCTCGCTTAAACTGCAAGACGAGGTCACGGATGCGCTAGGTGAACAAGTCAGCCGTGCTGTCGAGGTTCTGATCCAATCACTGGATCGGGCGGACGTCGATCGCAATCGAGAGCTCTTGAAGGGCATTGAACCTACTGCCCTGTATGAAGCTGGTCTAACTGTCATGATGCGCATCGTTTTTCTGCTATCGGCGGAAGAGCGCGGTTTGCTCCTCTTGGGCGACGATCGTTACGAGGCGAACTATGCTGTATCGACATTAAGAATGCAGCTCCGTGCGGAATCCGAAGAGATACTGGAACGACGCTTCGACGCCTGGGCAAGGCTTCTCGCGATTTTCCGCGCCGTGTATGGCGGTATCGACCACGAAGAAATGCGACTACCGGCATTGGGCGGATCGCTATTCGATCCCAATCGCTTTCCGTTTTTGGAGGGACGTCCTAAGGACTCTGATTGGCGCACTGATCATGCCGTCCCGCTTCCAATAGACAATCGCACGGTGTTGCTGCTGCTGGACGCCGTTCAGCTCTTCCAAGGGCGCACGCTGTCTTACCGCGCGCTTGATGTCGAGCAGATCGGCTATGTCTACGAAGGTCTACTGGAGCGCACTGTTGTTCGTGCCAAGGACGTTACCCTTGACTTGAACGCAACCAAGAGCGCCAAGAAACCTTGGGTCACACTGGAAGAGCTAGAAGCTGCTAAAGCTAAGAGCGATGACGCGGTAGCAAAACTCTTGAAGGAGCGAACTGGCAGCTCGGCAAGTCGCGTTAAAAACGATCTTGGCAAAGCGATGGAAGCAGTCGATGCCGACAAGTTGCTGACGGCGTGCCATGCCGATGTCAATTTGCGAGACCGTATCAAGCCTTACTTCCATTTCTTGCGGATCGACCGATGGGGTTACCCACTGGTTTACCCTGTCGGGACGTTCATGGTTACGACGGGTACGGATCGCCGAGAAACAGGTACTCACTACACGCCTAAATCCCTGACAGAGGCGATTGTGAAGGAGACGCTGGAGCCTGTTGCGTATGTTGGTCCGTCCGAAGGCAAAAACCGAGAAGATTGGACTCTGAAGTCACCAGAAGAGTTGCTGGACTTGAAAATATGCGACCCTGCTATGGGGTCGGGAGCATTCCTCGTTCAAGTTTGCCGTTGGCTTGCTGATCGTTTGGTTGAAGCGTGGCGCGACGCCGAAGGCGCCGGAAAGGCGGTGACGGCTGAAGGAGAGGTTGTCGAACGGCAAGACGGCCATGAGCTACTGCGCAATGATCCTGAAGAACGATTGCTTACGGCGCGTCGTCTGATTGCCGAGCGCTGTCTCTATGGTGTGGACATCAATCCTCTGGCTGTCGAACTTGCCAAGCTGTCGATCTGGCTGATCACGCTAGCGAAAGGCCGACCGTTCGGTTTTTTGGATCATAATTTACGTTCTGGCGACAGCCTACTTGGTATCCACGATATCGACCAACTTCTTTATCTGGACATGAATCCAGGAAAAGCCACTAGTAAGAAACTGTTTGCTGCAGAAATTGACAAAGCGGTCGAAGCAGCTGTTACGCTTCGTGCAGAGCTGCGAAGCCGACCGATCATCGACATTCTTGATGTTGAAGCGATGCAAGAGCTCGACGGCTTAGCTCGGCGAAAGCTTGAGATGCCTGAATTGGTTGCAGACGCGCTGGTTGGAAGGGCGCTCGCTTCAGGTGGAAAAACGGTAGATACGACTTCATTGTCAATTGACGCCGGTAGGGCCCTTGCGGGGGACACCGCTGCTACTGACCTATTGCGGCAGCGCGCCGTCGCTGATTTGAGCTTGGATGTTCCGGCCGACGTAGCTACTAGAAAGCCGTTTCATTGGCCCCTTGAATTTCCTGAAGTCTTTAGGTCTGGCAACTCAGGTTTTGATGCAGTGGTGGGAAACCCGCCATACCTTGGCGGCAGGAAGATTAGGCAGATTTTTGGTGCCGCCTATCTGCAATACCTCACGCAGACTCTCGTACGAAACGCGAGCGCAAATGCTGACATTTGTGCCTTTTTCGTGCGCCGTTTAGAATCGGTTAGTGCAGACGCATGCGTGATTGGACTAGTCACAAGCAGTTCAATCGCCGAGGGTGACACAAGACAAGTCGCTCTCGCGGGCATTGAAAGTCGGAACTTCACAATCATTCGGGCAAATAACAAATCAAAGTGGCCGGGGGCGGCTAGTGTGACAATCTCGCCAATTTGGATTCGAAAGGGAAGCTGGCAAGGCGCATCATATCTAAACGGAAAGTCAGTTCAGGCCATAAATTCATACTTGCTAGAGGGCGAAGACGATGCGGCGATCTACTCGCTAAGCGAGAATTCAAAACTAATATTTCAAGGTTCCATAATTGTAGGTGACGGGTTTCAGGTTTCTGACGACGAGGCGCGCCATTTAATATCAAAAGATTCAAAAAACAAGGATGTTGTTTGGCCATACATGATAGGTCAGGAGCTAAACACTGATCCCCACCAAAAAGCATCTAAGTGGATTATTTCCTTCTTTGACTGGCCGCTAAACCGCTCTGAATCGCCTAGTGGCTACAGCGGGCCCGTTGCGTTCGATTACCCAGATTGCCTTGCAATCGCCAAAGAGCGCGTCTTCCCAGAAAGGCTAGAGAAAAGTAAGCAAAAATCATATGCAAAAATTATGGACAAGTGGTGGCAGTATTGGAGGCCAAGGCGCGAACTATATGAAAGAATTGAGGACTCGGAGTGGAGTCTTGCGATAGCTACCGGTGCTGTAAAGCACGTCGCCTTTGGTAGGGTAGTAGGGAAGAATATATTCTCTCATTCTGTCGCAATAATTCCAGTTAGTGATTTTGCGCTGGCGGGCCTGCTCTCCTCTTCCGTGCATGAGATTTGGGCGCGCAAGCACGGTAGTCACAACCTTCTTTTGCTTCGATATACGCCAACGACAATAATTGAAACACTTCCTTTCCCAAATCTAGGAGAGGACCTTCGGACAGTGGGTAAAACGTTCGTAGAACTGCGCGAAACGGTAATGCTCGACAAAGGAATAGGCCTAACGAAGCTCTACAACAAAATTCACGACCCAATAGACCAAGAGCATGAGACATTACAGCTTCGAAAATCTTTGGTGAACTTAGATCGGACAGTTCTTGCTGCCTATGGATGGAGCGATATAAAGCTTGATCACGACTTCCGAGATGATCCCACCATACTTGAAGACAATAAAGTTCGGTTCAGTATCTCAGACAATAGCCGGTCTGAGCTGATTGGGAGGCTCAGCAGATTAAATCAGGAAAGACATCTTTCGGAAAAGGCTCAGGCCAAGTCCAAGCGGCGCGGTGGACGTTCGAACACTCAAACTTGCCAAACTAAAGATCTGTTTTCGGCAAAAGGAACCAAGAAATGACCGAAAGCAACATAAGTTCACAAGAGATTGTACCTGACGCAGTTGATACCGCAAATAGATATCGGATGACTGTTGACCTGAACGTTCTCGATCATCTGGGAATTAATCTTTACAGCAACATTGCTGCAGTGCTGACGGAAGCCGTTGCGAACGCCTGGGATGCTGACGCGGAAAATGTCGAAATCACAATTGATCCAGATGGTAAGTGGATCAAGATCGTCGACGACGGCATTGGCATGGATGTTGCGGATATGAATGATAAATATCTTCGTGTCGGATACCGCCGACGTGAAGAGGATGACCCGTATGGCCGCACCACCGCTAAAGGGCGTCGGGTGATGGGCCGCAAAGGACTGGGTAAGCTGTCGCTGTTCTCCATTGCCGATCAAATTGATGTTCAGTCATCGAAGAATGGACAGGCACATGGTCTACGGATGAGTGTCGAGGGTATCAAAGCCTCAGTACAGCGAAAGGAGCCTCATTATTCGCCGGACGCTTTGCCAGTTGACGATATCGACGTCGAAAAGGGAACCAAAATTGTCTTAAAAGAGATCAAGCGGCAGCGGCTTGCACGTGGCGCGGCCGCGTTGCGTATGCGTTTGGCGCGCCGGTTCTCAGTGATCGGAGAGTTATATCAGTTCAAAATCTCGATCGATGGGCAGCCCGTAACGACGGACGATAGGGGTGATCTGCGGATCACGCAATTTCTCTGGACAATGGGTGACTTCGAGCCTGAGGCAACATCGATACCAAAGGTGCTTGAACAGGAAAAACTGCCGAACCGATTTGACGGCTGGGAGGCGAGTTGGAATGTTGATGGATGGATCGGTACCGCGCGGACTCCCAAGCAACTCGACAGTGAAGATACTGGCAACCTGAACGGCATCGTCGTGTTTGCACGTGGCAGGTTGTTTCATGAGAACATCTTAGACAAACTGAATGACGGCCGACTTTACACGAAGTATCTGACTGGTCAGATCGAAGCGGACTTTCTGGATGATGATGACTTGGCTGACATTGCCACCAGCGACCGTCAAAGGGTACAAGAAGATGATCCAAGATACGCAGCTCTCCTCGCGTTTCTCAGGTCGAGATTGGGTGAGGTCGAACGCCGCTGGTCTGAATGGCGTCGCAAGCATGAAGTAAAAGACGCCCAAGAGACATCCCCAGCACTAAAGGAATGGTTTGAGTCTCTCCCTGAGGGGTTTCGAAAGAGTGCCGAGTCCCTCATCGCAAAACTAAGTGCGCTTCCAGTAGATGATCAGGAAGACCGTAAGCTTCTGTATCAGCATGGTATTCTTGCCTTTGAGCGCATGAGGATACGAGGATCTGCGGAGGAACTGGTCGAAAGCGTCCACAATGTCGACAAGCTTCTGGCTGTTCTCGCAGATCGCGATGCTCTGGAAGCCTCACTCTATCGGGACATTGTGAAGTCGCGGCTAGATGCCATCAAAGATTTCCAAGGGTTAGTCGACGAAGACGCAAAAGAGAGGGTTCTTCAACAGTACCTATTCGAACACTTGTGGTTACTTGATCCATCATGGGAGCGGGCAACCGGAAGCGAAATCATTGAATCACGCCTCCTATCTGACGGAGTGATTGTTGAAGACTTGACCGAGAAGGAAAGGTTGGGCCGCGTCGATATCGCTTACCGGACTAACGCCGGCAAACATATTATCGTCGAGCTCAAGAAAGCAGGCCGAAAGATGAAGCTTTTGGAGCTTCAAGAGCAGGGTCAAACATATGTCGATAAGCTAAAGAAAATCCTTCTCGTGCAAGGTGAGACAACGCCGAACATCGAAGTGGTTTTCGTAATTGGCAAGCATGTGGAGGATGAAAAGGATAATCCGGATCGGGTTAAAGCATCTATGGCGGCAATTTCACAAGGCAGCCGTATCGTGCATTATGACTCCCTTATCGCTGGCGCGGAGAATTCCTACTCAGAATACCTAGAGCATAGCAAGACGCTAGATCGTCTCGGTTCAATAGTGGACCGGTTGTAAGGGGGATTGATGGTTCGTGTTGTTTCCTTCAAAGATTTGCCAACCACTGACCTGCTTGTAGACGCAGTCTACGAGGGAGCTCCCGGTGGGCAATTGTCTGGTGAAGCGCTTTCGAAAGTTCTGCCTGGAACCGGCAATCTTGGAGGGTTCAGAGCCTCAGGTCGCGGAGACGACAAAAAATTTGTAGTACTATATACAAGTGGCGAAGATCAGGATTGGCCCGACAAGCTAGATAACAGCACAGGCCAATTCGTTTACTTCGGTGACAACAAGACGCCTGGGCACGAGCTTCACGACACCGACCGCGGCGGAAACCGCATACTTCGTCGAGCGTTCGATTTGCTTCACGCAACGCCCGCAAATCGTGCACTCATACCGCCCTTCTTCATATTTCAAAAATATCCTACTGCGGTCAGCGCTCGCTCCGTTCAATTCAAAGGTTTAGCCGTTCCAGGCTTCACAGGGTTACCTGCTACGTCGGACCTTGTGGCTGTTTGGAAGACTACCAAAGGACAGCGCTTTCAGAACTACCAGGCAACCTTCACCGTCTTGGATACTGAGATCATCTCCCGCGCATGGCTGAACGATCTTGCTGCAGGAAATAGCTTCACCGCTAACGCGCCAGCTGCATGGGCAGACTGGGTATCAAACGGCCGGTACAGACCGCTTGCCGCTGAGAGTACGACCGTCATTCGCGACGTGGCCACTCAAATGCCCGACACGGTTCAAAAGTCAGCTATGCTTGAAGTGGTGTGGCAGCATTTCAAAGACGCACCGCGTGCCTTTGAGGCCTTCGCGGCGCGAGTGTTTCAGATGCATGACCCCCGTGTAATTATTGATGAGGTTACACGCGCATCGGTCGACGGGGGTCGGGATGCTATCGGGCGTTACCTTCTGGGACTAAGCGAAGACCCGGTTTATGCCGAATTCTCGCTAGAAGCGAAATGCTACCGGCCTCCGCTAAATGGGGCTTCCGCAAACACAATCGGAGTTAAGGAAGTCGCACGACTGATCTCGCGTATCAGACACCGGGAATTCGGCGTCTTGGTGACAACTTCTGTCATCGGCCGACAAGCATACGAGGAGGTGCGAGAAGACCGTCACCCGATAATTTTCCTTAGTGGAAAAGACATAACCGAAATTTTGACAGCAAGTGGTTTCAATACACCCGAGACGGTCAAAGAGCTTCTCGCACGAGAATTCGAGATACCTGGAGGCAGAAATTGAGTGAAGAGCAGACTACCAAGCCATTGAACGCCTGGCTCGCCGTTGAGGAAGAAGTCGCCTTAGATGGCTTCCCACATCCCGATTTTGCGTTTCGGCTGAATGGTGATCCGAAGCTGCACACTGGTCTGTCCGTCGGAGATTGGGTGCTCTTCTCCAAGACAGATGCCACTCTAAGTCGTGTCGGCAAGGTAACACGCATTCGGACCGATCTTGGTGGCCAGAATGTCTATTTGGATCGGGCAAGCTTCATTCATCCGGGCACAAAAGCGTCAGCCTGCGGTTTAACGCTACCCACTAAAGGTGGAATTTCCCGCCTGTCATGGGACATCTTTGAGAATGCAGTTGCGACCACTACGGGAAAAGCGGTTGCCGATGTCCCTGCAATCGAAAACCAAGCTTACATTCGCGAGCTTCTTCAGCTTGCTGTCATGGATGACCTGTTAGGACCGGCCAATGGCCCGCACGAACAGATCGTCGATATGGGCGTTCGCGATCGATACCTGGTAGGCAAGCTGGCTCCGCAGCAAGGGAACAACGGAACCTCCGGCGGCATAGAAGGACTCGAAGGCCCGCTAGAGAGCGAGCCTGGAGAGGAAGAACCTGACGACTTGGAGGTTCACACTGGTCGGCACGAGGCGGGCGCGGAGTTCGAGCGGTCGACAGGTCGTGTTGATGCCGAGGCGGAATCCACTGAGGAGATAGATGCCGCAAGCAATCAGTCTTTGGTCCCTTCTAGCCTCGGAATAACGTTCTGCGTGGATGGCGACGTAGAGACGATCGAGGTCGAGGCAATATGGGGAAAATACGTCCGCGAGTACGACCATGAGCATACGAAGCCAATCAACAAGAAAATTCGGGACGCAGATGGCAACGTCACTGAAACAAGGCAGGAGGATGTCAAAGTCAAAGTTTGGCAGCGTGAACCTTGTGGCGGCAAGATTACCTTAGCGCTTAAAGATGGCGTTCTGAAGCCACAGAAGCCCGATCCCAACAATCCGGATGTGCGCCTTCAAGGGACAGTGCGCGGCAAGAACGCAAACGGTGATCGTCTTGTCACGCTGTTCATCGTCAATGGGCAGGAAGAACCGGAAGAAAATAAGGACAGTGCTTGGGTATTTCAGCCCGAGATTATCATAAGAGCGAGCGACGGAACTCCAGACCCTGCCATTTTTAGGCGGCGCTTGGCAAACTCCAGTCAAGGGGACGATCCTGAACGTCACGCGCTAGAAATGGTGTATCGGCGACAGGTAGAATTCGCGGTTGGCCACGGCGTAGCTGTTCACGCAGAGACCGTGGCCAACAACACCGACTGCGCAAATGAAGTTCGTACGGCCATCATGCCCCAGTATGAAGTTCCGGTAACTGAGACCCCCGGACTTCGCCCGGAAGACCGTCCGGCCATGCAAAAGATGATTGCTGAAGGCTACCTAGATATGGAGCATTTGGCATCGATGGAGCGCAATGATCTTGTCTCCGCGCTCCGCATTATTGCAAATGACTACGCCGACTGGATTTCAACGCAGAACAAACGTATCGGAAGCGATGTCGTCGGTCACGATGCGCAGGCTCTCGCCGCTCTTGAACGCTGCACAGAAATCAAGAAAAGACTGGATGAAGGCATCAAGGTCCTGGAAGATTCCAGCGATGACAAACCTCTTGAAGCCTTTCGGTTTGCCAATCGCGCAATGGCGCGTCAGCGTATTCACAGCATCTATGCCCTAGAGCGCCGAAGGGGCTCAAAAAAGGATGTCGAAGACTTCAATATTCGGAAGAACCGGTCTTGGCGCCCGTTCCAGCTCGCCTTCGTATTGTTGTCGTTACCGTCCTTGGCCGACCCTCTTCACAGCGATCGAACGAAGCCACACGAAGCTCTAGCTGATCTCCTCTGGTTCCCGACCGGCGGTGGTAAGACCGAAGCATATCTCGGTGTTGCCGCTTTCGCGATGGCAATCAGGAGACTTCAAGGAAAGCTAGGAGGTTTTGATGGTACCCGCGGCCTTGGCGTGATCATGCGCTATACGCTGCGTTTGCTGACCCTTCAGCAATTCCAAAGAGCGACCACGCTGATTTGTGCTATGGAAGTTTTGCGTCAAGAAGCGCGGGCCGCAGGTGATAAGAGCCTGGGCGCGACGCCCTTCACGATCGGACTTTGGGTAGGCAACAAGGTCACTCCCGGTACGACTGAAGAGAGCCACGCTGCCATTCGTGATATCCGCGATCCAGATAAGTACGATGAAGGCAGCACTTCGCCTGCCCAGCTAACCAGTTGTCCCTGGTGCGGAAGCGAAGTGCGCGATAGCAGGGATATCTTTGTAAACAAGGCCCAGAAGCGGACCGAGATTTATTGCGGTGACAAGAAAGGTCGCTGTGCATTCTCCAAAGGAAAATCCAGCAAGAATGCTCACCCGGGCATCCCCGTCGTAGTTGTCGACGAAGAAATCTATCACCGTCCGCCTTCCATGATGATCGCCACAGTGGACAAGTTCGCACTTATGGCTTGGCGCGGCGAAGCCCGAACTCTGTTCGGACGGGCGACAAAGGAATGCCCGCGCCACGGTTTGCTTTGGCCGGAAGCTGACTGCACCGGCAAACACCGAGCATTCAAAGGGATGCCCAGCACCGACACTCGGTCTATCAGTCCGATCCGGCCGCCTGACCTGATCATTCAGGACGAGTTCCATTTGATCAGTGGTCCTCTGGGAACGATGGTCGGCCTCTATGAAACCGCGATCGATGAACTCTCGGGCTGGAAGATTGGCGATGAGGTAATCAAGCCCAAGATCGTGGCGTCCACCGCTACCGTCCGCAAGGCCCCGGAGCAGGTCAACAATGTCTTCATGCGCAGGGTGGCGGTCTTCCCGCCACATGGGCTCGACATTGCCGACAACTTCTTCTCTGTCCAAAGGCCGATTACACAAATTCCAGGTCGGCGATATATCGGCGTTTGTTCGCCTGGTAGCTCGCGACCTGCTATGTTGATCCGTGTCTATACAGCATTTCTGACCGCATCACAGGCACTCTTTGACCGTTTCGGACAAGCGGCCGATCCGTACATGACCGCAGTGGGTTATTTCAACTCTCTACGCGAGCTCGGCGGAATGAAACGCTTGGCCGAAGACGATGTTCAAACACGATCTTATCGCGTGAACATGAGCATGGTCGATAGACCAGGCCTTGCCCAACGTAGTGTCAACAATGTCGACGAGCTCACCTCGCGAGTGTCCAGTCGTGACATTCCCAAGAAGCTGGACCTCTTGGAGGTAAAGTTCAAAGCGGAATACGATGACAGCGAGGAAAAGTTCGTCACGAGATGGGAGGAAAACGAGCATCGGTCTGTCGACGCGGTATTGGCGACAAACATGCTGTCTGTTGGGGTGGACGTTAACCGCCTCGGGCTCATGATCGTGAATGGTCAGCCAAAGGGTACGGCCGAGTACATTCAGGCGACCAGCCGTGTCGGTCGTGCATCACCGGGCCTCGTTTGCACTGTGCTTACATGGGCGCGCCCACGTGACCTCTCGCATTACGAGACTTTCGAGCATTATCACGCAACTTTCTACAAGCATGTAGAAGCCCAATCGGTGACGCCATTCTCGCCTCGGGCGATGGACCGGGGTCTAACCGGTGCGCTCGTGAGCGTAATGCGTTTGGAAGACGATGACTTCAATCCGAACACCGGCGCAGCGGCGCTTGATCGTACGGACAAAGACGCGGCCAAGCATGCGAGCAACGTTCTGGTAAGTCGCGCTTGGAACGTTACGCACGAGTCGAAGGTGAAGACGCTTGCAACCGATGAAATCAAATCCCGAATTGATGAGTGGTGCGGTGAAGCCGCTAAGGGGGGACGAACGCTAGGATATGAGAAGAAGGGTCCAGGCAAGGATAAGATGGTTGCGTTGCTCAAGAAGCCAGGTGTCAAAGCCTGGGATGATTTCACGGTTCCGATGTCCATGCGCGAAGTCGAGCCGGGAGTACGTTTGGTGATGAGTAAAGTAAGAGGCGGTTCCGGGCCCAGTTGGACGCCACCGCCTTTGGATACCAGTGACGCGGAGGGGGAAGAATGAGTGGAGACAGAACGCCAGTCGGGCAGGTGCGCCCCTCGCAGCTTCTTTGGACCTATGGACCTGGAGCTCTAATTGACCTTCCAAACCTTTCCGTCGTGACGCTTGGCATCGATCGCTGGGAGAAAAGCCGATGCCAACCGATAGATGAGGCGCGCCTACTTGCAGCTGTTCGCCGCGTGCTAGGCCCACAGGTCGAAACGCTGCGCATCCCTCCTTTCACAAGGGAAGAGAACGTCGAACGCTTTTCGGCGGAATCACTGATCGGCGTACCGGTTCGTCCCTTTCCGAGGTGGCTGAGATGCGTGAAGTGTGGGCTTTTGTCCGAGTATGATCTCGGCCTTTTCGAGTGCAAAGAGCACTTCAAACCCGAACGCACACGGTTCGTTCACAAAGACTGCACGGGGTCGAAAGGCGATCAAAAGGCAAAAGACGCCGACGCAGTACCCGCGCGTTTTCTGCTTGCCTGCCGCGAGGGGCATCTCGATGACTTCCCGTGGCACTATTTCGTCCATAGCGGTCCTTCTAGCTGTACGGGAACACTACGCTTCTTCGAGAGTGGCGCTTCCCTTCAAACCGAAAATCTGTGGGTGAAGTGTGATGAATGCGGCGCGTCCCGGAACATGGCTCACGCTTTCGGCAAGGCCGGAAAAGACAACCTTCCCTCCTGCCGTGGACGTCATCCGCATATGGACGAGTATGCTGATGGATGCGACGAGCAGCCGCGTGCGGTTCTTTTAGGGGCCACGAATAGCTGGTTTCCCATCACTCTATCGGCTCTGGCGATACCTGTAACCATTGGTTCTGCCCGAGATATCGTCGACGCGCTCTGGGATGATTTCGAAGATGTTGAGGACAAAGCGGAACTGAAAGGCACGCTAAAGGCTCTCAAAAAACGCGAAGCAATCCCAGGGCTGGATGACTTCACCTTGGATGAGATTTGGGATGCCATCACTGAAAAGCAGAACGGAACGGCCGAAGCGAGCGTCGACAGCGCTGACATCAAGGGGCCGGAGTGGAAGGTCCTGACCAACCCCAACCCGCCAACTGACTGGCCTCATTTTTTGAGTAAGTCGGTGTCTGCACCCAAACAGTTTGAGAAACCGATAAAGTCCGTGCTTCTCCTGGAACGCCTGCGTGAGGTTAACGCGCTGCTGGGGTTCACTCGTGTCGAAGCTCCGGAAGAGGGCGGCGTAGGGGATGACACGGCTGCCCGCGCTGATCTCGGAAAAGGAGTTCCCGATTGGATACCCGCGTCGGAAGTGCATGGCGAAGGAATCTTCATACGCTTCGACGAAGCTGAGATAGCCGCTTGGGAAAAGAAGGACTCCGTGAAAGCGCGAGATGCGATGCTGTATGCCGGACACAGAGGCTGGCGGATAGCGCGTGGCCTTGATCCCGACGAGAACTATCCAGGAGTTCGCTACGCGATGCTCCACACACTTTCGCATTTGCTCATTCGAGAGTTGGCCTTGGAATGTGGATATAACGCGGCCAGCATTCGCGAGAGAATATATGCGGATACCTCTGAGAGCGACAATCAGGCTGGGATATTGATTTATACCGCTGCCGCGGACTCCGATGGCACGTTGGGTGGACTTGTCGATCTTGGAAACCCTGACAATCTTGGAAGGCTCATTTCGCAAGCTCTCCAGCGGGGACAGATTTGCTCTTCTGACCCACTTTGCTCAGAGCACAGTCCTGAGAAAGATCGCTCTCTGCACGCGGCTGCTTGTCATGCATGTTCATTCGTAGCGGAGACCTCATGTGAGCTTGGAAATCGCTTCATAGACCGTGCGCTGATCATCCCGACGCTTGATGTGACCGATGCGGCTTTCTTCGCTGGAGGCGCCACTTGATAAGGCTCCTTGAGGCAGTGTCTGATGTCGTTTCCAATACGCCGCCTGAGAAAGTTGAGCAGCTGGCCCAGCTTGCCGCTCGACTGGCGAGCTCGGCGGAAGCGAAACGGCTTTCGCAATGGGCGATAGCACCTGAATCCAAGAAGCGACTAAAGCGGCTTATCGAAGAGTGGGAAAGGGAAAGCTCCATTTCGGGTGCCGAGCTCTCTGCCATGATCAAGGCGGCGAGCTATGTGCAGATAAAAATAAGTGGTGAGCAGATAATCGAGCTCGTGTGGACTGGGCCCTCTAGTCACCTTGTACCCACTCGGAAGACAGAGCGTGCGCTCATCCAAGTCATCCAGCACGCCCAAGAGCGTCTCTTTTTGACTAGCTTTGTCGCCTACAAAGTCGATGAAATCATTGAGGCCTTAAAGCTAGCTATCGAACGCGGCGTGAAGGTTTCGATCCTCTTGGAACGAAGCGAAAGCGATGGAGGTGCCGTGTCCAACGATGGCATTTCCACGATGAAAAAGACTCTGCCGGAAGCGTCCGTATTCGCGTGGGACAGCAAGGCTGACTCGTTCATGGGTGGTAAGGTTCATGCCAAGGTGGCTGTCGCCGACGAAGAAGTGTGCTTCATCTCAAGCGCCAACCTTACGGGGCATGCAATGGAAAAGAACATGGAAGCAGGAGTCTTGATAGAAGGCGGCACTGTCCCAGAAAAGCTACATCGTCACCTAGAGGCGCTGATTACAACGAAACAGCTTACGCGAGCCTGATGGACAAGGTCGACCCGACAACCCGTTCTCGCATCATGGCTTCGGTTGGGCAGAAGAACACAGGCCCGGAAATGCGACTGAGGTCGGCGCTACACAAAAGGGGCCTGCGTTACAGGCTTCACTATCGGCGACTGCCGGGGAGCCCTGACATCGTTCTTCCCAAATATCGAGCGGTCATCTTCGTACATGGATGCTATTGGCATCGCCATGGATGTTACCGATCGACCACGCCAAAATCGCGGCAAGAGTTTTGGAACGAGAAATTCCGGGCGAATATGAAACGCGATGAGCGCAATACTAAGCAACTGCTCGATCTTGGTTGGCGTGTTTTGATCGTATGGGAGTGTGCGTTAATTGGCAAAACCGCTCTGGAACCAGAGGAATCCGCTGGACGTGTTATCTTGTGGTTGGGTGGCACTGATCCAAGAGGCGATGTGGCCGGAAAAGCGGTGGAAAAAAGTAGCTCGAACCTTCCGCATGGCGAAGGTTGATCGCTACAATTTCAAAAACCGAGGAAGCACTACAGTTGGCTACAAAGGAAGACATACTTGAGCAGATTGTTGAGGAATATCTCGTTCATAAGGGGTATTTCGTGCAGCACAATTTGAAATTTTTGCCGCGAAAAGATCACCCTGAGTTTGTGAGCAACCAAGACTCAAACCATAGTGATATAGACGTTCTGGGTTTTCACCCGACTATCGACGGTGATCGGAAAGTTGTCGCGGTCAGCTGCAAGAGCTGGCAGGGCGGCTTCAATCCCGCCTCTGAGATTGCTGCCATAGAACAAGACAAGGTGCTGCGCGGGCGGAAGGCGTGGAAAGCGTTCCGCGAACTGACCGTTCCTAAATGGTCCGAAGCGTTTGTAAGGGCCGTTCGCGATGCAACAGGTACGGACCGCTTCACCTACGTCTTGGCCGTCGCAAAACTGGGTGGCGAACGATCAGTTTGGGAAAGTTATCAACCGTTTTCAGATGCCATTGGTGGCAACCCGGTTACGATACTCACCTTCAGTGAAATGGTACGGGAAATTCAGTCCGAGCTTACCACGACGCTTGCAGCTACTGAGGTTGGGCGCATGCTGCAGATGTTTCAGGCTGCGGGAATTGAAGTCGGAGGGGACGGCTGATCTCTAGTTTGTCCGCCAAGCTGGTGGGACATGATGCTGGAATTCCCAAACAGTTGGTGGAACAAAAAAATGTCCCACTGACCTCTAATCCTTTGAACAAACACGTTACTGTGACGCCGCCCCCGGGCACCACTTCATCCTAGGATTGAAATGGCTGTCGATGTCCTTGCCGACATCGGTCCCGTCAGCCTGCACGGGCCGCTGCACACAGACAGGCAAGGGCCGCGCAAGGCTGCCCTGCCCCAAGGTGTCACAGGGAACGCACCACCCCGCCCCTCAGCCGCATTTGCTGTGGCCGCAGCTCATGCAGGTCATGCAGCCCTCGACCATGCGCATCTCGTACTGGCCGCAGCTGGGGCAGGCCTTGCCGCGGTTGCCGTCCATGTTCACCACCTGCGCCCGGGGGTCGGATTTCAGGCCCATGCCCTCGCCCTCCAGGAACCCGATGGCGATCATGTGGCGCTCCAGCACGCCGCCGATGGCCGCCAGGATCGAGGGGATGTATTTCCCGTTCTGCCAGGCCCCGCCGCGCGGGTCGAACACCGCCTTCAGTTCCTCGACCACGAAAGACACGTCGCCGCCGCGCCGGAACACCGCGCTGATCATCCGCGTCAGCGCCACGGTCCAGGCGAAATGCTCCATGTTCTTCGAGTTGATGAACACCTCGAAGGGCCGGCGGTGGCCGTTGATGATGATATCGTTCACCGTCAGGTAGATCGCGTGCTCGCTGTCGGGCCATTTCAGCTTGTAGGTCGAGCCCTCCAGCGCCTGCGGCCGGTCCAGCGGCTCCGACATATAGATCACGTCGGCGCCCTGGTCGGCCTCGGGCGCCTTCTCGCTGCCCTCGCTCACGCTCAGCACGCTGCCGGTGACGTCGTTCGGGCGGTAGGTGGTGCAGCCCTTGCAGCCGGTCTCATAGGCTTGCAGGTAGACATCCTTGAAATCGTCAAAGGAAATGTCCTCCGGGCAGTTGATCGTCTTCGAGATCGACGAATCCACCCATTTCTGCGCCGCCGCCTGCATCCTGACGTGATCCAGCGGCGCCAGCACCTGCGCGTTCACGAAATAGTCGGGCAGCTCGGCCTCGCCGAATTTCGCGCGCCACATCTGCACCGCGTAATCGACAACCTCTTCCTCGCTGCGGCTGCCGTCCTTCTGCAGGACCTTGCGGGTATAGCTGTAGGCAAAGACCGGCTCGATCCCCGAACTGACATTGCCGGCATAAAGGCTGATCGTGCCGGTCGGTGCGATCGAGGTCAGCAGCGCGTTGCGGATGCCATGCTCGGCAATCGCGGCGCGCACGTCCTCGTCCATCTGCTGCATGGTGCCCGAGGCCAGGTATTGCCCGGCGTCGAACAGCGGAAAGGCGCCCTTTTCCTTCGCCAGTTCCACGCTCGCCAGGTAGGCCGCGCGCGCGATCCGCTTCAGCCAGTCCTCGCATTTCGCGGCCGCCGCCTCGCTGCCGTAACGCAGCCCCACCATCAGCAGCGCATCGGCCAGCCCGGTCACGCCCAGCCCGATCCGGCGCTTGGCCTGCGCCTCCTGTGCCTGCGCCTCCAGCGGAAATTCCGACGCATCCACCACGTTGTCCATCATCCGCACGGCGGTGGCGACCAGCTCGTCCAGCGCCGCGTCGTCGATATCCGCGCCCTCTTCGAACGGGCGCCGCACCAGCCGCGCCAGGTTGACCGACCCCAGCAGGCAGGCGCCATAGGGCGGCAGCGGCTGTTCCCCGCAGGGGTTGGTGGCGGAAATCGTTTCGCAATAACGCAGGTTGTTGGCCTCGTTGATCCGGTCGATAAAGATCACCCCCGGCTCCGCGTAATCATAGGTCGCGCGCATGATCCGGTTCCACAGGTCGCGCGCCTCAAGCGTGTGATAGACCTTGCCGCCGAATGTCAGCTCCCACGGGCCGTCGGCCTTGACCGCCTCCATGAAGGCGTCGGTGACCAGGACCGACAGGTTGAAATTGCGCAGCCGCGCCGAATCCGACTTGGCGGTGATGAAATCCTCGATATCGGGGTGATCGCAGCGCATGGTCGCCATCATCGCCCCCCGGCGCGAGCCCGCCGACATGATCGTGCGGCACATCGCGTCCCACACATCCATGAAGGACAGCGGCCCCGACGCATCCGCCGCCACCCCGTGCACCGCCGCGCCGCGTGGCCGGATGGTGCTGAAATCGTACCCGATCCCGCCGCCCTGCTGCATGGTCAGCGCGGCCTCTTTCAGCATGTCGAAGATGCCCGCCATGCTGTCGGGAATCGTGCCCATCACGAAGCAGTTGAACAGCGTCACGTCCCGGCCGGTGCCCGCCCCGGCGGTGATCCGGCCAGCGGGCAGGTATTTGAAATCCTCCAGCGCGTGATAGAACCGGTCCTCCCACGCGGCCGGGTCTTTCTCGACCGCCGCCAGCGACCGCGCGATGCGGCGCCAGCTATCCTCGACCGTGCGGTCGATCGGGGTGCCGTCGGCCTGCTTGAAACGGTATTTCATGTCCCAGATCTGTTCGGCGATCGGGGCTGCGAAACGGGTCATGGCGCGAATCCTCGTCCGGCATTTGCGATGGAAGGCGCCCAGAATGCCTGAAACCATCGGTTTGCACAACTGCTTGAAGCGGATATTGCACAGGCTACCATATACTGCGTGGCTTGTGGGGGAATCTGTGGATAAATCTTTGCATCTGATCAAGCTCAGCGCCGGAACCGAAAGCGTGGACAGCCTTGCCGCCTGGCAGGAGCAGTATCGCCGGCGCTTCGACGACGGGTTGCCGCGCCACGTCACCCGCATGTGGCCGAAACGCGAATCCGAGATCGTGACGGGCGGTTCGATCTACTGGGTGATCAAGGGGCTGATCCAGTGCCGCCAGCGTGTCCTGCGCATGGACGAGGTGGATCGCGGCGACGGCATCCGCCGCTGCGCCCTGGTGCTGGAACCGGGGCTGGTGCGCACCATGACCGCGCCCAAGCGCGCCTTCCAGGGCTGGCGCTACCTCAACCCCGCCGACGCCCCGCCCGACCTGCCGCGAAACCGCCAGGACGAGGACGCGCTGCCGCCCGACCTCGCCGGCGCGCTGGCCGAAATCGGGGTGATTTAGGTATCCGATAACCTGAAACCGGCACCGAAGCACCTGCCCGGAACAGCCGCGAAGCGGCCCGGGCATCGCACGGCCGCCCCCCGGCCGGGCGATTGGCTGCCGCAAGCACTCCGATTTGAGGGAGGATGTGGCTGGACGATAAACTGCCAGTCACAAACCGTCGGATCGCCCGACCGCGGCCGTGCGGTGCCCTCTGTCACGCTTCCCCGGAACGGCCCACCACCCCCACAACAGGCGAACCGGGCCGCGCCTTACTCCCTAATCCCCCCGCGGCACCGACAGCAGGACATACCCGCCGATGCGGTCCACCTCCTCGCCGCCATGGCGGCCCAGCACCTCGGCGATCCCGGCGCTGCCCGCCGGGCATCCCACCAGCCAGCGGGTGTGATCGAGGTAATCCACCGTCGCGGCGCTTTCGCCGACGATCCGGCACGGGTCGTCGTCCGCGCGGAACCCGCGCAGCAGCCGCAGTTCGCCCGGCGCCGCCGCCTCGGGCGCAAGGTAGCGCGCATTGACCCACCCGATGATCCCGCCGCCCTGCGACACCGCGCACCATTCCGGCAGATCGCCACCGTTCGCCGCATCCGGCGACGGCTTGAGCAGCACGCAAACCTCCCGCGTCAGGCCGCCATGCCCGCCGGGCAGCACAGCCACCACCCCGAACCGCGTGGATGGCCCGGCGCGGACGTTCAGGCGGTCGCCGGCAGACAGGTCGCTGACGCGGACCGTGTCGCCCGGTGCGGGGCCGGCGACCGTCAGGCAAAGGGCAAGGCTGAGGCGCAGCATCGGGCAACTCCTTTCGGCAGGCATGATCCTGCCACGACGCGCCCCCCCGGTCGAGCCCCGGCGCAACGCGCGGGAACCCGCCGAAACCCGCCGGTTCATTCGCGCAAAACGCGCAATCTTTTGCCCATCGCGCCGTCGTGATTGCCCTTTATCCCCCATCCCCTTGTATCCCGTGCCCTGCACTTATGTGACTGGAACAGGCAGCAGGAAACCCTGTCCTGATCATAAGCGCCGGCCCGAGCAGATGCGGCCGGCGAACGGAAACCGAAAGGATGGAACGATGCGCAAGACAATGACAGCACTCGCCACCGTGGCGGCAGGCGCCGCCGCACCCGCCTTCGCGGGCAACATGGACGCTCCCGCCCCGGCACCGGTGGTCGAACCGATGCAGCAGCCCGTGCCGATGGGGATCGACTGGACCGGCGGCTATGCCGGTGGCCAGATCGGCTATGGCGATGTCGACGTCGGCACCGACAACGGCGACGGCACGATCGGCGGCCTGGTGGCCGGGTACGATTACGACTTCGGCAACTGGGTGCTGGGCGGCGGTCTCGATTACGACTTCGCCGATATCGACGCCGGCGGCACCACGCTGGAAAACGTCGCCCGCCTGAAACTGCGCGGCGGCTACAAGATCGGCAACGGCCTTGCCTACGCCTCGGCCGGTGTCGCCCGCGCCGAGACCGACACCATGGGCAGCGACAACGGCTATTTCGTCGGCCTCGGGTATGAGCACATGATCACCGACAGCTTCACCGTCGGCGGCGAGGCGCTTTACCACGAGTTCGACGATTTCGACGGCTCGGGCACCGATATCGAAGCCACCACGGTGCAACTGCGCGGCACGTTCCGCTTCTGATCGCGGACGGGCCCGCGTGCCCCCCGGGGGCCATCGCGCATCACGCGCGGTGGCCCTTTTTCAATCCAGCCCCAGCTTTTCGGTCAGCGCCGCCAGCGCCGCGCGTTCCCCGGCGGTCACCGCCGCGCCGCGCGCCCGGAACAGCGTCGCCTGGCTTTGCAGCACCAGCCCGTCCGACAGCACCTTCAGGTGGTTGGCCCGCAGCGTATCCCCGGTCGAGGTGATGTCGGCCACCGCCTCGGCGGTCTCGTTCTTGACCGTGCCCTCGGTCGCGCCCTGGCTGTCGACAAGCTGGTAATCCGCCACCCCGTGCTCGCGCAGGAAATCCCGCACCAGCCGGTGATACTTGGTGGCGATCCGCAGCCGGAACCCGTGCACCGCCCGGAACGCCGCCGCCGCCGCATCCAGGTCGTCCAGCGTGTCGACATCGACCCAGGCCGCCGGCACCGCGATCACCAGGTCGGCATGGCCGAATCCCAGCCCCGCCAGCTCCTCGACCTTCTGTTCCCAGCCGCCCAGCTTCTCGCGCACCAGGTCGGTGCCCGTCACGCCCAGGTGGATACGCCCGGCGGCCAGTTCGCGCGGGATCTCGCCCGCCGACAGCAGCACCAGCTCGACCCCGCCGATGCCCTCGACCACGCCGGCATATTCCCGGTCCGACCCGGCCCGCGACAGCGACACGCCGCGCGCCCCGAACCAGTCGAAGGTCTTTTCCATCAGCCGCCCCTTGGACGGCACGCCCAGCTTGATCGTCATGCCCGCCCCCCAAGCTCCAGCAGCAGCCCCGGCCGGATCACGCCGCCCACCGCCGGGATCGCATCGCCCTGCCCCAGCATCCGCGTCAGCGCGTCATAGCGCCCGCCGGTCGCCACCGGCGGCAGGTCGGGCCGCGCCTCGGCGTAAAAGCCGAACACGAACCCGTCGTAATATTCCATGTTGGTCCGGCCATAGCTGGCCTCGAAATCCAGCCGCTCCACATCCACGCCGCGCGCCTCCAGCGCCGCCATCCGCGCGGCAAGCTGTTCGACCGCGGGGGCGATCGCGGGCATGTCCACGGCGATGTCGCGCAGATGCTCCAGCGCATAGGGCATCGCCTCGCGCACCGACAGGATCGCGTCGATCAGCGCCACCTCGTTTTCGGGGATCGGCGGCGCGGCAGCATCCTCGTGCAGCGTATTGATCCGCGCCGCGATCTCGCGCCGGGTGCGCAGCCCGATCACCGGCGCGCAGCCCGCGAACGGGTCGGCCGCGGCCAGCAGCGCCGCGCGCGCGGGCGGCACCGGCAGACGCCCCGCGAACCGGTCGATCAGCGCGCGGAACCGGCGTGGCCGCCAGATATGCCGCATCAGCGCCGCCTTGCGCTGCGCCGTCGTGTTCAGCGCGCCCACCGCGGCCTTCAATATCCCGATATCGCCGGTCGCCGCGCGCAGCGCCGCGCCGTTCAGCGCCTCGCCGATCAGCGCGAACACCTCGGCATCGGCGGCGGCCAGGTTCGCGCCGTCGAACACCTCGTATCCCACCTGCATGTATTCGCTGGCCCGCGCCGCGTCGTCCTCCTGCCGGCGAAAGACCGGCCCGGCATAGGTGTATCGCGCGGGCTCGGCCCCGTGCGCCATGTGCATCTGCACCACCGGCACGGTGAAATCGGGGCGCAGCATCTGCTCGCCCCGCAGCGCGTCCGAGGTCACGTAGGCCCGCGCGCGAATATCCTCGCCATAGAGATCCAGCAGCGTATCCGCCGGTTGCAGGATCGCGCATTCCACAGGCACCGCACCGGCCTGCGTGAATATCTCGCGCAGGCGGGCCGCCTCGCGGGTTTCCGATGCCAGCGGGGTCATAGCCCGTGCGCGTCCAGAATTTCGCGCACCTTGGCGACCAACTGATCGCGCGGCACCTCGAACTGGCTGGGCCGGTCCTTCCATTCCTCCAGCGTCGCGGTCTCGGCGATCTGCGCGCCAAGGATCAGATCCTTGATCTGCACCACGCCACGGTCCTTTTCGTCGCCGCCCTCGATCACCGCGACCGGCGATTGTCGCCGGTCGGCATATTTCAACTGGTTGCCGAAATTCTTCAGATTGCCCAGATACACCTCGGCGCGGATACCGGCCTGCCGCAGCTCGGCCACCATCGCCTGGTAATCGGCCATCCGGTCGCGGTCCATCACGGTCACGACCACCGGCCCAACCTCGCGCGCCTCGATCCGGCCCTTTTCGCGCAGCGCCGCCAGCAGGCGGTCGACGCCGATGGACACGCCGGTCGCCGGCACCGCCTGGCCCGTGAACCGCTTGACCAGATCGTCATAGCGCCCACCGCCCGCGACCGAGCCGAACTGCCGCTTGCGGCCCTTCTCGTCGAAGATTTCAAAGGTCAGCTCCGCCTCGAACACCGGCCCGGTATAGTATCCGAGCCCGCGCACCACCGAGGGGTCGATCACGATGCGGTCGGGGCCATAGCCTTGGGCGGCAAGCAGGTCGGCGATCTGCTCCAGCTCGTCCACGCCCTCGCCCCCGATCGCGCTGCCACCGATAGCCGCGCGCAGGTTGGTCAGGGTCGCAGCATTGTCCGCCCCTTTCGACGTCAGGAACGCCACCACCGGCCCGGCCTGTTCATCGCTCAGCCCCACACCGTCGATATACGCGCCCGAGGCATCCAGCCGCCCCTTGCCCAGCAATTCGCGCACGCCCGCTTCGCCCACCTTGTCGAACTTGTCGATGGTGCGCAGCACGGCATCCCTTTTGTCCTGATCGTCGCCAAGGCCCATCGCCTCCAGCACCCCGTTCAGCACCTTGCGGTTGTTCACCCGCACCACGTAATCGCCACGCGGAATGCCCACCTCTTCCAGCGTGTCGGCCAGCATCGCGCAGATCTCGGCATCGGCGGCGACCGAGCCGCTGCCCACCGTGTCCGCATCGCATTGATAGAACTGCCGGAACCGCCCCGGCCCCGGCTTCTCGTTGCGCCAGACCGGCCCCATCGCGTAGCGGCGGTAGGGCGTCGGCAGATCGTTGCGGTGCTGGGCATAGACGCGGGCCAGCGGCGCGGTCAGGTCATAGCGCAGCGCCAGCCAGTCGCCCTCGTCCTCCTGCCAGGCGAACACGCCCTCGTTCGGGCGGTCGACATCGGGCAGGAACTTGCCCAGCGCCTCGACCGTCTCGACCGCGCTGCTTTCCAGCGCGTCGAATCCGTAGCGATGATAGACCCCGGCGATCTGCCGCAGCATCTCGGCGCGCGTCGTCACCTCGTGCCCGAAATAGTCGCGGAACCCTTTCGGCGTTTCGGCCTTGGGGCGGGGGGCTTTTTTCTGCTTGGCCATCGCTCTGGTCCTTGCACCACGGAACTCGCGCCGCGTCTAGCGCACCCCCCCTGAAAGGGCAAGCGATCCGCCGGTCGGGCCATGGTGCTTCATCGTTCCCGAAATACTCCCGCCGGATACCGATCGTCAGGGCATTCGCCCTTTGGGCGCCGCTACACCCTGGCCCGGTTCGTCCGCCGTCCGAGGGCATCGCATGGCCGCGGTCGGGGGGCGGCCGTGCGATGCCCGGGCCGCTGCGCGGCTGTTCCGGGCGGGATGCGTCGTGCCGCCATCGCAAAGGTTAACGTCGCGCGGTTTCCCGTCCAAACCGCGCGGTTTTCCGGGCAGAGGTAACATGACACCCCAAAACCCGCAGTCCGACACCTTGCCGGGGCAGGTCATGCCCCCGAAACTGCGCGCTTTTCCCGCCAAACCGCGCGATTTCCGGTCATCTTTCGTTAAGAACCGCGCGCTTTCGCACCCGAACCGCGCGATTAACCATTGAATCGCGGGCCGTCGCCTCAGATCTCGTCGAAGGTCCCGCCGCGTCCGCGCCCCCCGGAAAACCGCGCGGCACCCGCACGTCCTTCCGCCTGGAACGCCCCGGCCGAGCGCCATTCGCGGCGCAGCGCGGCGGCCAGTTCCGCGCCCGGCATCCGGGCCGACAGGTGGTCGGCCCGCATACAGCCCTGCGGAAACCGCGTCAGGCTCTGGGCCAGAATTATGGCGTTTTCCAAGGCTTTACCGGGGTCCGTCACGCGGTCGGCCAGCCCCATCGCGCGGGCCTCTTCCGCGCCCACCGGGCGACCTGTCAGGATCAGGTCATTCGCCCGCCCCTGCCCCAATATGCGCGGCAACCGCACCGTGCCCCCGTCGATCAGCGGCACGCCCCAACGGCGGCAAAAGACCCCGAAAACAGCCGTTTCCGAGGCCACCCGCATGTCGCACCAGGCCGCCAGTTCCACCCCACCCGCCACCGCGTGCCCCTCGATCGCGGCGATCACGGGTTTGGACAGCATCAGCCGCGACGGGCCCATCGGCCCCGGGATCGGCTGCCCGGCGGGATCGTCCCAATCCGCAGGAATATCAAGGCTTTGCAGCCATTCGTCCGCCCGTCCGTCGGCGGCCGTCTTCAGGTCGAACCCGGCGCAGAACGCGCCGCCGGTGCCGGTCAGGATGGCCACGTCCAGCCCGTCATCGGCCTCGAAATCCAGGAACGCGCGGAAAAGCGCGCGGGCCGTGGCCGGGTCGACCGCGTTGCGCTGCGCGGGCCGGTCGATGCCGACGACCAGCACCCTGTCCAGACGTTGCGTCGTAACCGTCATGTTCCCCTCCGTCTTGCCGGAACAATCTGCCATTCCCCGCGCGGCGGCGCCATGATAACGTCCCGTTCCGCACCGCAGACGGAGATCCCGATGGAGCATCTGGAAGAGAAACTCGCCCACCTGATCCGCGCCGTCGACGACCTGTCCGACATGGTCGCAAGCCAGCAGGCCGAGATCGACCGCCTGACGCGTCGCGTTGCCATGCTGATGGAGCGCGAAGCGGCGCGCCAGTCCGAGGGCACCGGCGGTATCGTGCTGGGCGACGAACGCCCGCCGCATTACTGACCGCGATCAGCCGCCCGATTTCACGTCGCGCGCCACAACCGCACCGCCATGCAGCAGGATCGTGGCCCAGCGCGCATTGTCGCCGAAATGTTCGTAGACCGTCAGGAAAGCGGTGTCGCGTTCCAGCCGCGAAACCCTTGCGCCGCAGGGCTTGTTGCGGCCGACGCCGCAGACCTTGCGCTTGATCTTTTCATAGGCCTTGTCGGTATCGCTATAGGGCAGCGACCCGGCAGGCGCGCCATAGCGCAACTGCTCGTGCATCGCGGGACTGCCGAACATGGCCAGCGCCCCGGTGAACTGCCGCGCGCAGCCGTCGGGAAAGCCGGTGAGGTAGAAACTGTGCGGCGCGGTGCTGCCCGGCGCGCTGTCGTAAAGGCGGTATTCGGGGCCGCGCTCGGGGTATTTCGCCACCTCGCGCCCCATGTCGCGGCGGGGCATGTCGCAGACCCGCGCGACCTCGCCATAGGGCAGCAGAAGGCCCGGCGCGATCACCCGCCCATCCGGGGCGTCGGGGTCGAGCGAGGCAAGCTGCGTCCCCTCGCCTTTCGTGTCGCGCGCACCACCGCCGAAAAGGCCGAACAGCCCGCGGCGTTCCGCCGGGGCGGCCTGCGTTTCCGCGACAGGCGTATCGGCCACATCCCCGGTGCCGTCCGGCGCGGTGGTCTTGGGACGCAGAAGCCGGGCGAACAGGCCGCCGGTTTCGGCCTGCGCCTCGGAGGCGGGTTCGGCGATTTCGACCGTCGCGGGCGCGTCGGCCAGGTCCAGCTCGGACAGGCGCGTCACGCGATCCATCGGGCTGGCGCATCCGGCAAGGACAAGCGCCGCCGCGACACTGGCGATCCAAGGCTTCACGTTCCGATCTCCCCCGTCATGTGCGGGGGTGATAGCGCAGACAGGCCGCCTGCGTCCAGCAAGGTGGCGGCCGCAGGCCGAAACCAGCCTAGACCTCCTGCACCTCCAGCACGCCGGAAAGCGACCGGATCGCGCCCTTGATCTGCGGGTTCACCGGGTACTCGATGCCGGTGTCGATCTCGACCTCGCCGGGCAGTCCGGGGTTCATCAGGCAGAAATGGATCGGCCCCTTGCCGACGCCGCGCACGGTTTCGGCCGCCTGCGACAACACGCTGTCGACCTGCGCGATGGCGGCCGCGTCGTCCACGAAGATGCGCAGCCCCGCCGCACCGGCATCGGCCACGATCCCGTCCATCGGCGCGACCGAGCGGCCCATCGGGTCGAACTGCCCCTCGTTGAACCGCGCCTCGAGCGTCATGACCACCTGATTGGTCTGCTCGAACACCTGGCGGGTCGCCTCGAAATCGTCGCAGAACATCACCATGCCCGCGACCTGCCCGGTCGGGTCCGAGATGTTCATGCGGAAAAACCGCGTGCCCCGGCCCGACTTGCGCTCCTGCAGGCCCGAAACCAGCACGCCGACCTTGCCGATGGCCGCGCCCTCGCGCTCGGCCTTTTCGCGCAGCGCCTCAATCGTCAGGACGTTCTTGCGTTTCAGTGCGGGCAGGTAATCGTCCAGCGGATGGCCCGAAAGGTAGAACCCGATGGCCTTGTGTTCCTCGGCCAGCCGTTCGACCGGCAGCCAGTCTTCGACCGGGGACAGGCGCGGTTCGGGCAGGTCGTCGCCCGCCTCGCCGAACAGCGATACCTGGCTGGAGTTCTTCTGCTCGTGGATCGCCGCGGAATAGTTCACCAGCGCGTCCAGGCTGTCGAACACCCGCCGGCGGTTGGGATCGAGCTGGTCGAACGCACCGGACCGCGCCAGCATTTCCAGCGGCCGCTTGCCGATGCGTTTCAGATCGACCCGGCGGGCGAAATCGAACAGAGTGGCAAAGGGTTTGTCCCCGCGCGCCGCCGTGATCAGGCGCATCGCCTCGAGCCCCACGTTCTTGAGCGCGCCCAGCGCATAGACCAGCCGCCCCTCCTGCACGTCGAAGGTTTCCAGGCTGCGGTTCACGCAGGGCGGCACGATCTCGATGTCCAGCCCGCGCCGCACCTCTTCGGCATAGATCGCCAGCTTGTCGGTCAGGTGGATATCGCAGTTCATGACCCCGGCCATGAATTCGACCGGGTGGTTCGCCTTGAGCCACGCAGTCTGGTAGCTGACCACCGCATAGGCCGCCGCGTGCGACTTGTTGAAGCCGTAATTGGCGAATTTCTCCAGCAGGTCGAAAACCTCGGTCGCCTTTTTCTTGTCGACGCCGTTTTCCATCGCGCCCTTTTCGAACTTGGGGCGCTCCTTGGCCATCTCGGCGGCGATCTTCTTGCCCATCGCGCGGCGCAGCAGGTCGGCGCCGCCAAGGCTGTAGCCGGCCATTTCCTGCGCGATCTGCATCACCTGTTCCTGGTAGACGATGATGCCCTGCGTTTCCTCAAGGATATGGTCGATCAGCGGGTGGATCGAGGCGCGTTCCTTCAGCCCGTTCTTGACCTCGCAATAGGTCGGGATGTTTTCCATCGGGCCGGGCCGGTAGAGCGCGACAAGCGCCACGATATCCTCGATACATGTCGGTTTCATGCGCCTGAGCGCATCCATCATCCCCGAGCTTTCCACCTGGAACACCGCCACCGTCCTGGCGCTGGCGTAGAGTTTATAGGTCGCCTCGTCATCCAGCGGGATCGCGCCGATATCGTCGACCGCGCCCTCGGGCGGATCGTAAAGCTGCGTGCCGTCCGGCGCGATATGCAGGTGCCGCCCGCCCTTCACGATCAGGTCGACGGCGTTCTGCACCACGGTAAGCGTTTTCAGCCCGAGAAAGTCGAACTTCACCAGCCCGGCCTGTTCCACCCATTTCATGTTGAACTGCGTGGCCGGCATGTCAGAACGCGGGTCCTGGTAAAGCGGCACCAGCCGGTCCAGCGGCCGGTCGCCGATCACCACGCCGGCCGCGTGGGTCGAGGCGTTCCGCAGCAGCCCCTCGACCTGCATCCCGTAATTCAGCAGGCGATCCACCACCTCTTCGTTGCGGGCCTCCTGGCGCAGGCGTTCCTCCTGCTTCAGCGCCTCGACGATCGACACCGGCTTGACCCCTTCGACCGGGATCAGCTTCGACAGCCGGTCGACCTGCCCATAGGGCATCTGCAGAACCCGGCCGATATCGCGCACCGCCGCCTTGGACAAAAGCGCGCCGAAGGTGATGATCTGCCCCACCTTGTCGCGGCCGTATTTCTCCTGCACGTAGCGGATCACCTCTTCGCGGCGGTCCATGCAGAAGTCGATATCGAAGTCGGGCATCGACACCCGCTCGGGGTTCAGGAAGCGTTCGAACAGCAGGCTGTAGCGCAGCGGATCGAGGTCGGTGATCGTCAGCGCATAGGCCACCAGGCTGCCCGCGCCCGAGCCCCGGCCCGGCCCCACCGGGATACCCTGTTCCTTGGCCCATTTGATGAAATCGGCCACGATCAGGAAATAGCCGGGAAAGCCCATGCCCTCGATGATGCCCAGCTCGAATTCCAGCCGCTTCTCGTACTCCTCGACGGGTGCGGCGTGGGGAATGACCTTAAGCCGCGCGGCAAGCCCCTCTTTCGCCTGGCGGCGCAGTTCCTCGACCTCGTCATCGGCGAATTTCGGCAGGATCGGGTCACGCCGTTCCGCCTTGCAGGCGCAGCGGCGGGCGATCTCGACGGTGTTCGCAATCGCCTCGGGCAGGTCGGCGAACAGCGTCACCATTTCCTGCTGCGACTTGAAATAATGCTGCGGAGTCAGGCGGCGGCGCGGGTCGGACTGGTCGACATAGGCGCCCTCGGCGATGCAGATCAGCGCATCATGCGCCTCGTACATGTCGGTTTTCGGGAAATAGACATCGTTGGTGGCCACCAGCGGCAGGTCCATCGCATAGGCCATCTCGACAAAGCCGCGCTCGGTCTTGCGTTCGGCCTCGGGCGGGCCGCCCTCTTCGGGGTGGCGTTGCAGCTCGACATAAAGCCTGTCGGGATAGATCGCGGCCAGCCGCCGCATCAGCGCCTCGGCGCGATCGCGCGCGCCCTCCTGCAGCAGCATCCCGACCGGCCCGTTCGGCCCGCCAGACAGGCAGATCAGCCCGTCGGAAAACTCGGCCAGTTGCTCCACCGTCACCTGCGGCTCCTCGCCGCCCTTGCCGACGTAAAGGCAGGTGGACAGCCGCATCAGGTTTTCATACCCCGCCTCGTTCTGCGCCAGCAGCACCACCCCGGCGGGCGGGCGGGGCCGCTGGCCCGGCTGCACCTCGTCATAGGTCACGTCGACCTGGCAGCCGACGATGGGCTGGATGCCCGCGCCGCTGGCGGTGACGGAAAATTCCAGCGCGCAGAACATCGAATTGGTATCGGTCACCGCTACGGCGGGCATCTGCATCTCTTCGCAGAGGCCGGGCAGCTTCTTCAGGCGCACCGCGCCTTCCAGCAGCGAATACTCGGTATGGACGCGCAAGTGAATGAATCGGGGCGAGGTGCTCATACGGGACACAATATGTGGGGTCGCCCGCCGCGAAAAGCCCGGAATCTGACCGCGCGCGCCCTCCGCCCGGCCGAAAAGCGCGTTTTTCCTTGCCAAGCCCGCCCCGCCTTGCCTAGCCTTGAGGGCACAACAGGGACAACCGCGCGCTTTCTACGCCGCATCGAGGGCGCGCACCCCGGCAAAGACCGGGTCGGATCAGGTAAGGCGGCAGGTTAACACCTCATGGATATCACCTTTCTTCTGAACGGAGAGAGAGTGGAGTTGCGTGACATCGACCCGACGATGACCACGCTGGACTGGCTGCGCGAGCGTCGCGGCCTCGCCGCCACCAAGGAAGGCTGCAACGAGGGCGATTGCGGCGCCTGCACGGTCATGGTCACCGACGACCGGGGCGCGCGCGCGCTGAACGCCTGCATCCTGTTCCTGCCGCAACTCCACGGCAAGGCCCTGCGCACGGTCGAGGGCATCGCCGCCCCCGACGGCGCGCTGCACCCGGTGCAGCAGGCGATGGTCGCGCATCACGGCAGCCAGTGCGGGTTCTGCACACCGGGTTTCGTGGCGTCGATGGCGGTGAACCACCTCAACGGCGAAACCGACCACGAAACCGCGCTGGCGGGCAACCTGTGCCGCTGCACCGGCTACGTGCCGATCCTGCGCGCCGCCCGCGCGGCGGAACCCGCGCCCGTGCCCGACCACCTGCGCGACGACCCCGGTTTCCTCTCTCCCGAAATATCCTCGGGGGGGGCCGCCGCAGGCGGCGGGGGGCAGACAGCCCCCCAGCGCGGTTTCCAGCCCGAAAGCGCGGACGATCTGGCACGGCTTTACACCGCCCATCCCGATGCCACGCTGATCGCGGGGGCGACCGATGTGGGCCTGTGGGTAACGAAACAGATGCGTGACCCGGGGCCGGTGATCTTTCTGAACCGCTGCGCGGACCTGCAGGACATCGCCGAAGATGGCGGCACGCTGCGCATCGGTGCAGGCGTCACGATGGACCGGGTGCTGGCGCTGATGGCGGCGCATCACCCCTCTTACGCCGGGATGATCCGCCGCTACGGCTCGGCCCAGGTGCGGGCGGCGGCGACGATCGGCGGCAATATCGCCAACGGCTCGCCCATCGGCGACAACCCGCCCGCGCTGATCGCGCTGGGGGCGGTTCTGCACCTGCGCAAGGGCGAGGCGCGGCGCGAGGTGCCGCTTGAGGATTTCTTTGTCGACTACGGCAAGCAGGACCGCGCGCCGGGCGAGTTCGTCGCGGCCGTGACCCTGCCCGCCACCGCGCCCGCGCTGCGCTGCTACAAGATCTCCAAACGCTTCGACCAGGACATTTCGGCCCTGCTGGGCTGTTTCAACATCGTGGTGCGGGACGGCGTCGTGCACTCGGCGCGCATCGCCTTTGGCGGTATGGCCGGTATCCCAAAACGCGCAACGCATGTGGAACAGGCCCTGACCGGACAGCCCTGGACCGAGGCGGCAATCGCCGCCGCGCGGGATGCCTGGGCGCAGGATTTCGCCCCGCTGTCCGACATGCGCGCCAGTGCCGATTATCGCCTGACCACGGCCCGCAACCTGCTGGTGCGGTATTTCCATGACCTGTCCGGCACCGAAACCGATGTGCGGAGGGTGCAGGCATGAGCGTTACCAAACCCCTGCCCCACGATTCCGCGCCGCTGCACGTGACCGGCCAGGCGCGTTATGTCGATGACATCCCGGTGCCGGCGGGCACGCTGCACCTGTGTTTCGGCCTAAGCGCCGTGGCCGCCGGGCGCATCACGTCGATGGACCTGTCGGCGGTGCGCGCCGCGCCCGGCGTGGTGGCCGTGCTGACGGCAGAGGATCTGCCCTTTGCCAACGATGTCTCGCCCTCGATCCATGACGAGCCGCTGCTGAGCGATGGCCCCGTGCATTACGTGGGCCAGCCGGTTTTCGCGGTCGTGGCCGACAGCCACCAGGCCGCGCGCCGTGCCGCAAAGCTGGGCAGGATCGCCTATGACGAGGACAGGCCGGTCCTGACGGTCGAAGAGGCGCTGGCCGCAAACAGCTATTTCGAGGGCGGGCCGATCACCTGGTCGCGCGGCGACGTGGAGGCGGCGCTGGCCACGGCCCCGCACCGCATCGAGGGCCGGATCGAGATGGGCGGGCAGGAGCATTTCTATCTCGAAGGGCAGGCCGCGCTGGCCCTGCCGGGCGAGGATGGCGACATGCTGGTGCACAGCTCGACCCAGCACCCGACCGAGATCCAGCATAAGGTGGCCGAGGCGCTGGGCGTGCCGATGCACAAGGTGCGCATCGAAACCCGCCGGATGGGCGGCGGGTTCGGCGGCAAGGAAAGCCAGGGCAACGCGCTGGCGGTGGCCTGCGCGGTCGCGGCGCGCGCGACGGGCCGGGCCTGCAAGATGCGCTATGACCGCGACGACGACATGGTGATCACCGGCAAGCGCCACGATTTCCGCATCGACTATCGCGCGGGGTTCGACGGCGACGGGCGGCTGACCGGCGTCGCCTTTACCCAGATGACACGCGGCGGCTGGGCGCAGGACCTGACCCTGCCGGTGGCCGACCGGGCGATGCTGCATGCCGACAACGCCTATTTCCTGCCCGCCGTGCGGATCGAAAGCCACCGGCTGCGCACCAACACGCAAAGCGCCACCGCCTTTCGCGGCTTCGGCGGCCCGCAGGGGATGGTGGGAATCGAGCGGGTGATGGACCACATCGCCCACGAATTGGGCCGTGACCCGCTGGAGGTGCGGCGGGTGAATTACTACGACGCGGCCGAACCGCGCGGGCCGGGCAGCGGGCACCGCTATGCCGGGCCGCATTCGCCCGGCGCGGCGCGGGCGCGCAACGTCACGCCCTATGGCATGGAGGTCGACGATTTCCTGCTGCACGAGATGACCGACGCGCTGGCGAAACGCGCCGATTACGCCGCGCGGCGGCAGGCGGTGCGCGACTGGAACGCCGCCAACCCGGTGCTGAAACGCGGGATCGCGCTGACGCCGGTCAAGTTCGGGATCTCGTTCACCCTCACCCATCTGAACCAGGCGGGGGCGCTGGTGCATGTCTACCAGGACGGGTCGATCCACCTGAACCACGGCGGCACCGAGATGGGCCAGGGGCTGAACCAGAAGGTCGCGCAGGTCGCCGCCAGCGCCTTTGGCGTGCCGGTAGAGACCGTGCGCATCACCGCCACCGACACCGCCAAGGTGCCCAACACCTCGGCCACCGCCGCATCCAGCGGCTCGGACCTGAACGGGATGGCCGCGCTGGCGGCTTGCGAAACCATCCGCGACCGGATCGCCGCGCACCTGGCCGAAACGCACCAGGCATCGCCCGGCACCGTGCGCTTTGTCGATGGCCGGGTACAGGTGGGCGGCGCCGACATGAGCTTTGCCGAGGCTGTGCAAAGCGCCTATTTCGCGCGGGTCAGCCTGTCGGCCACCGGGTTCTACAAGACGCCCGACCTGTCCTGGGACCGCACGCGCGGACAGGGGCGGCCGTTCTTCTATTTCGCCCACGGCGCGGCGGTGACCGAGGTGGCGGTGGACACGCTGACCGGCGAGAACCGCATCCTGCGCACCGACATCCTGCACGACGCGGGCGCCAGCCTGAACCCGGCGCTGGATATCGGCCAGATCGAGGGCGGATACGTGCAGGGCGCGGGATGGCTGACGATGGAGGAACTGGTCTGGGACGACAAGGGCCGGCTGCGCACCCATGCGCCCTCGACCTACAAGATCCCGGCGGCGTCCGACACGCCGCCGGTGTTCAATGTCGGCTTGTGGGACCAGCCCAACCCGGCAGCGACGATCTATCGCTCCAAGGCGGTGGGCGAGCCGCCCTTCATGCTGGGCATCTCGGCGCTGATGGCGCTGTCGGACGCGGTGGCGGCCTGTGGTGCGGGCTATCCCGCGCTGGACGCACCGGCAACGCCCGAACGGGTGCTGCACGCGATAAGGAGGCTGCGCGGTGAGCTTTGACCTGGCCGCCCTGCGCGCCGCCGTCGCGGCGCATGGCCGCGTGGCCCGCGTGATGATCGCCCGCATTGCCGGATCATCCCCGCGCGAGGTCGGCGCGGCAATGCTGGTCTGGGCCGACGGGCAATCGGGCACGATCGGTGGCGGGGCGCTGGAATACCGGGCGGCAGGCGCGGCGCGGGCGGCGCTGGCCACCGGAAAAGACCGCCTGAGCCGTCATGCGCTGGGGCCCGAGCTGGGCCAGTGCTGCGGCGGGTCGGTGAACCTGCTGTGCGAGATATTCGACGCCGCGCGACTGGAGGCGTGGGAAGGGGGGCTGCCCGCCCCCCGCGGCTGCGCCGCCCCCCCGGGGAGTATTTCCGGCAAGATGAAGGATGGCGTCGTGCTGCGGCCTGTCGGTGCGGCTGGCGACATGCCGCTTGCGGTGCGGCGCGTTCTGGACCGGGCGCGGGCGCAGGGTGTGCAACCGGCGCCGCAGCTTTTGGATGGCTGGATGATCGAGCCGGTCCTGCACCCATCGGTCCCGGTCTGGATCTGGGGCGCCGGGCATGTCGGGCGGGCCATCGTCGGGGTGCTGGCCCCGCTGCCGGAGCTGGCGATCACCTGGGTCGATACCGATGCCACGCGGTTTCCCGGCGTGGTTCCTGCGGGCGTGCAGGCGATCCCCGCCGCCGATCCCGTCCGGCTGATGCCTCATGCGCCCGCGGATGCGCATCACCTGATCCTGACCTACAGCCACGCGCTGGACCTTGCGCTGTGTGACGCGGCGCTGCGGCGCGGCTTTGCCGGGGCCGGCGTGATCGGATCGGCGACGAAATGGGCGCGGTTCCGCAAGCGGCTGGCCGGGCTGGGCCACGCGCCTGCCCAAATCGCGCGCATCGCCTGCCCGATCGGCGACCCGGCCCTGGGCAAACACCCGCAGGCCATTGCCATCGGGGTGGCGGCGGGGATAGTTGAACAGGCGCGGCGGCAAGACCGCGGGGACGAAAGGACGGCGACGGGGTGACGGATACTCTTTTGACCATCGAGGGGCTGACCAAGGCCTATCCGGGGGTGGTGGCGAACGACAACGTGTCCTTCGCCATCCGCGAGGGCGAGGTCCATGCCCTGCTGGGCGAGAACGGCGCGGGAAAATCCACGCTGGTCAAGATGATCTATGGGCTGGTCAAGCCCGACAGCGGCACGATGACCCTGCGCGGCGCCCCCTATGCCCCGGCCGAGCCGCGCGCCGCGCGTGCGGCGGGCGTGGCGATGGTGTTCCAGCATTTCTCGCTGTTCGACGCGCTGAACGTGGCCGAGAACATCGCGCTGGGGATGGAGAACCCGCCGCCGATGCGCGACCTGGCCGCCCGTATCCGCGAGGTCAGCGAAACCTACGGCCTGCCGATCGACCCCTACCGCACCGTGGGCGACCTGAGCGCGGGCGAGCGGCAGCGGGTCGAGATCATCCGCTGCCTGTTGCAGGACCCGCGGCTGCTGATCATGGACGAACCGACCAGCGTGCTGACCCCGCAGGAGGTGGAAATCCTGTTCCAGACCCTGCGCAAACTGACCGCCGAGGGGGTGGCGATCCTGTATATCAGCCACAAGCTGGAAGAGATTCGCGCGCTGTGCGACCAGGCGACGATCCTGCGGCTGGGCAGGAACGTGGGCACCTGCGTGCCCGCCGGGACCACCGCGCGCGAGATGGCCGAGATGATGGTCGGCAGCGCCTTTCAGGCCCCCGAACGCGCGCCGCGCGAGTTGGGCGAGGTCGCGCTGGACATCACCGGGCTGTCGGTCAGAAGCCCCTCGGAATTCGGCACCTCGCTGAAGAACCTGCACCTGACGGTGCGCGCGGGCGAGATCCTGGGGCTGGGCGGGGTTGCGGGCAACGGGCAGGACGAATTGCTGGCCGCGCTGTCGGGCGAGCTGCGCACCGATGCCGACGCGATCCGCCTGAAGGGCCGGCCGATCGGGCGGCTGGGCCCCGCGGCGCGCCGGCAGCTTGGCCTGCTGACCGCCCCCGAGGAACGGCTGGGCCACGCCGCCGCCCCCGACATGAGCCTGACGGAAAACGCCGCGCTGACCGGCGCGCAGCGCGAGGGGCTGGTGGCCAACGGCTTTCTGAAATGGGGCAAGGCGCGGGAGTTCGCCGAGGCGGTGATCGCCCGGTTCGACGTGCGCACCCCCGGCCCCGGCACGGCGGCGCGGGCGCTGTCGGGCGGCAACCTGCAGAAATTCGTGATCGGGCGCGAGGTGATGCAGCGCCCCGAGGTGCTGGTGGTGAACCAGCCGACCTGGGGCGTGGATGCCAGCGCCGCCGCCGCGATCCGGCAGGCGCTGCTGGACCTGGCGGGCACGGGCACGGCGGTTCTGGTGATCAGCCAGGACCTGGACGAGCTGATGGAGATCAGCGACCGGTTCGGCGCGCTGAACGAGGGCAGGCTGAGCGATATCCGCCCGGCGCAGGAGCTGAGCGTCGACGAGATCGGCCTGATGATGGGCGGCGCACACGGGATGGAGGTTGCGCATGTGTGACTGCCGGGCAGCCGAGTATTTGGGGAACGATGAAGCCGGGGGCACGACATGCTGACACTGGAAAAGCGGCCACAGCCTTCGCGGCTGTGGACCTACCTGACGCCGGTGGTGGCGGTGATCCTGACCATGCTGGCAGGGGCGGTGCTGTTCGCCTTTCTGGGCAAGGACCCGGTCCAGTCGATCCGCACGATCTTTTGGGAGCCGCTGTTTTCCGAGTTCGCGTTTTACTATCGCCCGCAATTGCTGGTGAAGGGCGCGCCGCTGGTGCTGATCGCCATCGGGCTGAGCCTCGGGTTCCGGGCGGGCATCTGGAATATCGGGGCCGAGGGGCAATACATCATCGGCGCGATCTGCGGTGCAGGCGTGGGGCTGGCATTCTACCCGATGGAGGCATGGTTCATCTTTCCGCTGATGGTGCTGGCGGGTGCGCTGGGGGGCTGGGCCTGGGCGATGATCCCGGCGCTGCTGAAGGTGCGGTTCGGCACCAACGAGATCCTCGTGTCGCTGATGCTGGTCTACGTGGCCGAGCAATTGCTGGCCTCGATGTCGCTGGGGCTGCTGAAGAACCCCGAAGGCTTTGGCTTTCCGGGCAGCCGCAACCTGCAGCAATATCCCAGCGCCCATAACGCCGAACTGATCGCGGGATCGGGGATGCACTGGGGCGTCGTCAGCGCCCTTGTGGCGGTGATCCTGGCCTATATCCTGCTGAACCGGCACATGCTGGGCTTTCACATCCGGCTGACGGGCGAGGCGCCGCGGGCCGCGCGCTTTGCCGGGGTGAACCCCGCGCGGCTGATCCTGTTCTGCCTGGGCACCGCTGGCGCGCTGGCCGGGCTGGCGGGGTTGTTCGAGGTGTCCGGGCCGTCGGGGCAGGTCAGCATCGACTTCAACGTGGGCTATGGCTTTACCGCGATCATCGTGGCCTTCCTGGGCCGGTTGCACCCCATCGGTATCCTGCTGGCGGGCGGGCTGATGGCGCTGACCTATATCGGCGGCGAGATCGCGCAGTCGAAACTGGGGCTGCCGGCGGCGGCGATCCAGGTGTTCCAGGGGATGCTGCTGTTTTTCCTGCTGGCGGTCGACGTGACAACGAATTACCGCATCCGGCGGGTGACAAGAGAGGTGGCGTAAGATGGATTTCGGCTCGATCAACCCGATCCTGCTGCTGGCCTCGCTGATGGTCGCGGCGACGCCCCTTCTGCTGGCCGCCATCGGCGAGCTGGTGGTGGAAAGGGCCGGTGTCCTGAACCTCGGGGTCGAGGGGATGATGATCACCGGCGCGATCTGCGGCTTTGCCATCGCGGTCAATACCGGCTCGCCCATCGTCGGGCTGGTCGCCGCCGCGGCGGGCGGGGCGGCGCTGTCGCTGCTGTTTGCGGTGCTGACGCAGTTCGCGCTGGCCAACCAGGTGGCCTCGGGGCTGTCGCTGACGCTGTTCGGGCTGGGGCTGTCGGCGCTGCTGGGGCAGGGATACCAGGGGATCAAGCCGCCGCCCTTTCCGCGCGTGGACATTCCGCTTTTGTCGGATATCCCCGTGCTGGGGCCGATCCTGTTCCGGCACGATATCGTCGTCTATTTCGGGCTGGCGCTGGTGGCGGCCGTCTGGTGGGTGCTGAAGAACACGCGCGCCGGGCTGATCCTGCGGGCGGTGGGCGAGAATCACGACGCCGCACATGCGCTGGGATACAAGGTCGTGCGCATCCGCATCCTGGCGATCATGTTCGGCGGCGCCTGTGCGGGGCTGGGCGGGGCCTATATCAGCCTGATCCGCGTCCCGCAGTGGACCGAGGGCATGACCGCCGGCATCGGCTGGATCGCGCTGGCGCTGGTCGTCTTCGCCAGCTGGAAGCCGTGGCGCGTCATGCTGGGCGCTTATCTTTTCGGCGGGATCACGGTGCTGCAACTGAACCTGCAGGCGGCCGGTGTTGCCATTCCCGTCGAATACTTGGCAATGTCGCCCTATCTGATCACGATCCTCGTGCTCGTCATCATGTCGGCGGACAAAAGCAGGGCACCTGCCGCACTCGGCCGATCTTTCCATGCCTCGCAATGAGGCCATAATCGCAACCACTAGGGGGAACCTTACATGAAATTCACCAAGCTTCTGGCGACCGCAGCCATTGCCCTGGGCCTGGCCGGCACGGCCATGGCGCAGGACAAGACCAAGGTCGGCTTCGTCTATGTCGGCCCGGTCGGCGATGGCGGCTGGACCTATGAACACAACCAGGGCCGCCTGGCCGTGGAAGAGCATTTCGGCGACGCGGTTGAGACCGTCTTTGTCGAATCCGTGCCCGAAGGCCCCGATGCCGAGCGCGTGATGACGCAGATGGCGCTGGACGGCGCCAGCCTGATCTTTACCACCTCGTTCGGCTACATGGACCCGACGATCAACGTGGCCAAGAAATTCCCGGACGTGAAGTTCGAGCACGCCACCGGCTACAAGCGCGCCGACAACGTGTCGACCTATTCGGCCCGCTTCTACGAGGGGCGCGCCATCCAGGGCCACATCGCCGGCAAGATGACCGAATCGAACATCGTCGGCTATATCGGCTCGTACCCGATCCCCGAGGTCATCCGCGGCATCAACTCGGCCTTCATCCACGCCCGCAAGGCCAATCCCGACGTGCAGTTCAAGATCGTCTGGGCCTATACTTGGTTCGACCCGGCGAAAGAGGCCGACGCCGCCAAGGTGCTGATCGAACAAGGCGCCGACGTGATCCTGCAGCATACCGACTCGACCGCGCCGCAGGCCGCAGCACAGAGCGCCGGCAACGTCATCACCTTCGGCCAGGCCTCGGACATGAGCGAATACGCGCCGCGGCCGCGCGTCAGCTCGATCATCGACAACTGGGCACCCTATTACATCGCGCGCACCCAGGCGGTGATCGACGGCACCTGGGAATCGACCGACACCTGGGACGGCATCGGCCCGGGCATGGTGGGCATCGGCGAAATCACCGATGCCGTACCGGAGGACGTGAAGGCCGAGGCGCTGGCGCTGAAGGACGCGATCGCCAACGGCGAATACCACCCCTTCACCGGCCCGCTGAACAAGCAGGACGGCAGCGCGTGGCTGGCCGATGGCGAAACCGCCGATGACGGCACGCTGCTGGGCATGAACTTCTATGTCGAAGGCATCGAAGGCGACATCCCGCAATAAGCGCATCGCCACGGATACCGAAAGGCCCGCCGATCCGGCGGGCCTTTTTCGTTGGACACGGCACCGCGGCGCGGCAGGACCGCGCGGCCGGATCGGTATCGGACGGGAAGGATTGGCAGGGGCAGCAGGGCTCGAACCCGCGACCTACGGTTTTGGAGACCGTCGCTCTACCAGCTGAGCTATACCCCTAGGCCGGGGTGACGGATACGATGCTGCCTGACCGAAATCAAGGGCGATTTTCATCCCCTTGCGGTGCCGCGCCCGTTTCGCCCCGTTCGGGACCGTGTTGAGCGTCAGGGTCGCCTGTCCGGCTGGTGTCATTGCTGTTTTCGGTGGTTTTTGCAGCGATATCGGCGACACAAAAAAGAAGGCGCCCGTTGCCGGGCGCCTTCCAGATGTTCCATCGGGTGAGGCAGGCTGCCTTACTCGATAATTTTCGACACGACGCCGGCGCCGACGGTGCGGCCGCCTTCGCGGATGGCGAAGCGCAGGCCGTCTTCCATCGCGATCGGCGCGATCAGTTCCAC
>NZ_FQZZ01000016.1 GCF_900142185.1 Lutimaribacter pacificus
CTTGCTATATGAGGGCCGCACGCTCCAAGGCGCTCGCCCCAAACTGGCCGACTTTTGCTCCGCCACAATGGCCGAATTTTACTCCGCCGTTGACATCATCGTCGGTCTGGATGTGCCAGGCCCGGCTGTTGCGGGAACCGGCAGGGTGGGGATTACATGACCGGACGATTGCACGGAAAACGCGCCCTGATCACGGCGGCGGGGCAGGGAATTGGCCGGGCAAGCGCGCTTGCCTATGCCCGTGAGGGGGCGCAGGTCTTTGCCACGGATGTCAACGAAGAGGCGCTCGCGCGTCTCGCGGAGGAGGACGTTCCGGGGATCGAGATTTTCACGCTGGACGTGATGAACAGGGATGCCGTCGAAGAAGCTGTCGGCAGGTCGCAGCCGGACGTGCTGTTCAACTGCGCCGGCCATGTCGACGACGGCACGATCCTCGACGCGACCGATGCCATGTGGGACTTTGCCTTCGACCTGAACGTGCGCTCGATGTTTCACACGATCCGCGCCGCGCTGCCCGGGATGCTGGAACGCGGCAGCGGGTCGATCATCAACATGGCTTCGGTCGCCTCAAGCGTCGTGGGCGCGCCGAACCGTTTTGTCTACGGCACGACCAAGGCGGCGGTGATCGGGCTGACCAAATCGGTCGCCAAGGACTTTGTTGCGCGTGGAATCCGTTGCAATGCGATCTGCCCCGGCACGGTCGAAACGCCCTCGCTGCACACCCGCATGAAGGCGACCGGCAATTACGAGGCAGCAAGAAAAGCCTTCGTCGAACGGCAGCCGATGGGGCGGCTGGCAACCCCCGAAGAGATCGCCGCGCTGACGGTATACCTGGCCTCCGACGAGTCGGCGTTTACCACGGGCCAGGCGCATGTGATCGACGGTGGCTGGACGGGCTGACCTTCGCGCCCCGCGCGGAACCTGACAGTTGCGAGGCCAGGGTGACGAGGGCAGATTGCCCCTCTTGCACCAATAAAAAAGGCAGAGCGGGCCTTCGCCGACTCTGCCAGTTTACCCGACGGGGAAGAAGGGAGCCCCGAAGGAACCCCCTTCGCTTGGGTCTCGTCTTACTGGGTGTAGGAATAGAGCGTTTCCACGAAATGCCTGCCGGTCTGGTCGTCCTCGGGCACCTCGGCCATCGCTTCCTTGAAGATCGGGTCCCATCGCTCAAGCAAAACCTGCGAATCCACCTCGGTGTAATTCGCCTGCTCCTTGATCGCGGCAATCTCTTCCTGGTTCTTTTCGTACAGCCGTTTCGTGCCTTCGCCGGTCATCTCTTGCGAAACTTTCTCGACCGCCTGTTTCTGTTCGTCGGTCAGCCGGTTCCAGGCATCGTTGCCCACGATCGTGATCAGCGCCTGACCGGCCCAGCTGTAATCGTAGTAATACGGCGCGACCTCGTACAACGAGCTGCTGACATAGATCGAGGTCGCGGTCTGGGTGCAGTCGATCGTGCCATTCTGCAACGCCGTGTAGATGTCCGAGCCCGGCAGGCTTACCGGAAGCGCGCCCATGGCCTGCGACTGCTTTGCCTGCCAGCGGCCCGCAACGCGCACCTTCAGGCCCGACAGATCGGCGGGGTCCTTGATGTAATCCTCCTTGCAGGCGACGCCGCCGCCAAAGGCCGGCATCATCCACAGAACCTTGACGTCGAAGGGTTCAAGCAGTTTTTCGACGTCCGGGTATATCTTGCCCATGACCTCTTCGGCGTGATCGACCGGAACGCTCATCGACATTTCGAGATAGCTGAAGGCCGGGATGACGCTTGCCATTGCCGACGCCACCGCCTGCACCGAGGGCACGACACCGTCGGACACGGCGTCCAGCGACTCGGGGACCGAGACCAGCGCCGAATTGCTCATGGGTTTGAACACGACCTCGCCATCGGTCGCCGCCGCGACCCGTTCGGTCCAGTCCACGCCGATGCGCGTAAACTCGTTCGCGTCGTTGAATGGCAGCGAATATTGCAGTTCGACGGCACCGGCCGGAAGCGCAACGGCGCACGCCAGGACCGAAGCGGTACAGAATTTAAGCATAATCTACTCTCCCTGTTCTGATTCAGATGACATCTGAGGCTGCAACCCGGGGAACGCCGGTCAATCTACCGGGCATGGCACCGTGCGCGACAAATCTGGCAAGTTCGTTTTCGCCGGCGCGGACATGGCGGGGCACCTCCTCTGCCCATGTGCAGCCATGCTGTTCGGCGAAGCCTTGTGGCCTTTCTTCCTCCCTTCGCAAATCGAACTGATTGCGTCTCCACCAAGGATTTTGCCGATCACCCAATCATTTACAAATTCTTTATCTGGCCAGTAATTATTGATGATTCAAATATCCTATAGGTATCTAATTTTGTTTGAAGATTACTGGTTTCAATGGCCCGCCGAACTTTGCCGGCAGGGTGGAATGTAGTGCAAACCGCGATTTCCCTCCTGGTGCGGAGGGAAAAGACGGGAAAAATCATCGCTGCGATGAAACCGGGGCACGCCGGGGCGTGGCTGGATTCGACTCTATCCCACGGCAACAGGCCGGATATCGCTACTGTGCCAGCACCGATCGGTCGATGTCGGAAATCAGCCGCTTGCCGCACAGCGCCATGGTCGCGTCCAGCTCCTTGCGGATGATCTCCAGCGCAAGCGTGACGCCGTCCTGCCCCATCGCGCCAAGCCCGTACAGGAACGGCCTGCCGATAAAGGTGCCCTGCGCGCCCAGCGCCACGGCCTTGAGCACGTCCTGACCGGAACGGATACCGCCATCGAGGTGAACCTCGGTCCGGCCATCCACCGCCTCGACGATCCGGGGCAGCATCGAAATGGTCGATGGCGCGCCGTCAAGCTGCCGGCCGCCATGGTTCGAAACGACGATGGCATCGGCACCGCTTTCCGCCGCGTGCCTTGCATCCTCTTCGTCAAGGATACCCTTGATGATCAGCTTGCCGCCCCAATACTCCTTGATCCAGGCGACATCGTCCCAGGACAGTCGCGGATCGAACTGCGCATTGGTCCAGGCGGCCAGCGCCGACAGATCGCCCACCCCCTTGGCATGGCCGACAACGTTGCGAAACGTCCGCCGCTGCGTGCGCAGCATCGCCATGCTCCACCGCGGCCGCCGCGCCATGTCGAACAGGTTGGCCGCGGTCAGCCGCGGTGGGGCCGACAGGCCGTTGCGAAGATCCTTGTGGCGCTGCCCGACGATCTGCAAATCCGCCGTCAGCACAAGGGCCGAGCATCTCGCCGCCCTGGCCCGGTCGATCAGGCTGCGCACGAAATCATGATCGCGCATCACGTAAAGCTGGAACCAGAACGGCCTTGTCGTCACCGAGGCCACATCCTCGATCGAACAGATGCTCATCGTCGACAGCGTGAACGGTATGCCGAACGCTTCGGCCGCCTGCGCGGCCAGCATCTCGCCATCGGCGTGCTGCATCCCCGTCAGCCCGGTGGGCGCCAGCGCCACAGGCATCGACACCTTTTCGCCGATCATCGTGGTTTCTAGCGACCGGTCGCTCATATCGACCAGCACCCGTTGCCGCAGCTTGATGGCGGCGAAATCCTCTTCGTTGGCGCGATAGGTGCCCTCGGTCCACGAGCCGGAATCGGCATAGTCGAAAAACATCTTCGGCACGCGCCGCCGGGCACGTTCCTTCAGGTCGGCGATGGTAAGAAGCTGGGACATTTCAGTGCCCTGAACTGGGTGACGATCCGGCAAGGCCGGCGCCTAATAGGTGGTCCGCCCGCCGCTGAGATCGAAAGTGGCGGCGGTGGTGAACGAATTTTCCTCGGAAAGCAGCCAGGCGACCATGGCAGCGATTTCCGTGACATCCACGAAACGTTCGCGGGGGATACGGACGCGCATGTAGTCGATGAACTCGGGCGTCAGCCCGTCCAGGATCGGCGTGTCCGCGGTACCGGGGGTGATCGCGTTGACGGCGACCCCGGTCCTGGCAAGCTCCTTGCCCAGCGATTTGGTGAAACCAAGGATGCCCGCTTTCGCGGCGCTGTAGGCCGCGATGTTCGGATTGCCCTCTTTCCCCGCAACCGACGAAACGTTGACGACACGGCCGTAATCGTTCTTCAGCATGATCGGCAGGATGTGGCGGCAGGTGTTGAACGTGCCGTTCAGGTTCACGTCGATGACCTTTTGCCAGTCCTCGGCCAGGTATTCGACGGTCGGCCTGACCGGGCCGGTGATGCCCGCGCAATTCACCAGCCCGTCGACACGGCCAAGCGTGCGGTCAAGCTCGGCCGCGGCTTCGGATACCGCGTCGATATCCGTGACATCCACGCCCATTCCCAACGAAGCGGATGAAAGCCGCGCCGCGGCGTCACGCGCCTTGTCCCCGTTCAGATCCCAGACAACGACGACACCGCCCGACGCCACGACACGCTCGCCGATAGCGTAACCGATGCCCTGGGCACCCCCCGTGATCACGACGGCACGGTCCTTCAGATCAATCCGGTTCATTGCGATTTCCCTATGTCGGGCGCACCAGCTGGCGCTGGGTTCCCAGGCCTTCGATCGAAAGCTCCATCATTTCGCCACCCCGCAGATAACGCGGCGGGGTGAACCCCATGCCGACGCCGGGCGGGGTGCCCGTGGTGATCACGTCGCCGGGCATCAGCAGCATGAATTGCGAGATGTAGTGCACGATGAACGGCACCTTGAAGATCATGGTCCTGGTGGACCCGTCCTGAACCACCTCACCGTCCACCGACAGCGTCATCGACAGGTCGCTGACGTCGATCTCGTCCTTCGTGACCAGCCATGGCCCGAGCGGACCGAAGGTCGGGCATCCCTTGCCCTTGGTCCAGTTGCCGCCCCGTTCCAGCTGGTAATTGCGTTCCGACACGTCGTTGCAGACGCAATATCCGGCCACGTAATCGAGGGCCTCGGCCTCGCTGACGTAAGCGGCTTTCCGGCCGATGACCACGGCAAGCTCGACCTCCCAGTCGGTCTTTTCCGATCCCGGCGGGATAAGGACATCGTCGTTCGGCCCGACGATGCACGAAGGCGCCTTGTTGAACAGCACGGGCTCATCCGGCACCGGCATACCGCTTTCGGCAGCGTGATCCGCATAGTTCAACCCCACCGCAATGAAATTGCCCACATGGTTCACGCAAGGCCCCAGCCGCGTATCGGGCGCCACCTGTGGCAGGCTTTGCGGGTCGAGCGCGGCCAGCTTTACAAGCTGTTCGGGGTCGATGGTCGTGCCGTCGATATCGGCGATCTCGGCGCTCAGGTCACGAATGCCGCCATCCCGATCCACCAGGCCGGGTTTTTCCTTGCCCGGTTCGCCGTATCGCACGAGTTTCATGACAATCCTCCCTGGATGTGATTTGCCGGGCCGCCGAAGTCCGCCGTGACGGAAAAACAGCCCATCCTTTTGCGTTGCGATGAACAGGTTACACGGGATCGCGCCGTCAGGTATAGGCGGGCGATGCGCATCCGTAGGTCAGTGTTTCGGCCGCTTCCTTCCTGACACCGTCCTCGAATTTCTCGATCGTGGCAGGCCAGTGGGTGAACACGCCCCCGGTCTTGTCGCTCAGGTAGAACGACACGCAATTGCCGCGGATCAGGACGCTTTCGCTGGCCATCTCCTGAACCCTCTCGTTGAACCGGTCATGCACCTCGCCGGACACTTCGACGACGGTCCTGTCCGCCTCGCCTGCCTTTCTTATGGCTTCGGAAATCAGCCAGAGCTGGCTTTCGAAAAAGGCCGATTGCGATGCACCGCCGGCATTGGGCCCGCCCATGAGAAAGAAGTTCGGAAAGCCCTTTACCAGCGTGCCGTAATAAGCGCTGGGAATGTCTACCCAAAGGTCGGACAGATGGCGGCCATCGCGCCCTACCACGTCCAGCGGCCCCATCATATGCGCGGGATCGAAGCCGGTGGCCCAGATGATCACATCGACGGAATACCGGTTGCCGTGATTGTCGATCAGGCCGCCCTCGAACACCTCGGAAATACCGTCGCCGATGGCGGTCAGGCTAGGGTTGTTCATGGCCTGGTAATACGCGTTGCTGAACAGCGGCCGCTTGCATCCGAACCGGTAATCCGGCGTCAGGATCTTACGCAGATGCGGGTCGGTTATGTATTTGTCGAACTGCTTTTGCCACTCGGCTTCCTGTTCCAGGACAACTTCCAGATCCATCGGGAACCTGGATTTCGTGACGAATTCGAACCGCTCCATCCATGCCTCGCGGCGTGCCTTTTGCTGGTTTGCGAATTCCGGGTCGGCCCGCTGTTCTTCGGAATAGAATTCCTCGGGGCGCGGCATCACGTAGGACGGGGTGCGAATGAAGGAATACGCCTTTTCCGCGGTCTCGGCCACAAAGGGCACCACCTGGATCGCCGAGGCGCCGCCGCCGACCACGGCAACCGTCTTGCCCTCAAGGTTCAGGTCCTTGGGCCATTTCGCGGTGTGGAACATCTCACCCGCGAACGTGTCCATCCCCGGAAGGTCCGGCACCAGGGGTTGCGACAGGACACCGCCGGACCACACCACGAAGCGCGCCCGCCAGCTGCGGCCATCGACCGACGTGATGTCCCAGACACCGTCCTTGTCGTTCCAGACGCAGCCGCGAACCTCGGTATCGAAAGTGATCAGCTTTTCCACGTCATGCGCGGATGCGAATTCACGCAGGTAATGCACGATCTCGCTGCCCGGCGCGAAGTTGGTCGACCAGTGACGGCCCGGAAAGAAACTGTAGGTGTAGATGTCGATGGGCGTGTCACATGCGACGTTCGGATAGGTGTTGTCGCGCCAGACCCCGCCCAGGTCGCTTGCCTTTTCAAGCACCACGACCCGTTCAAGGCCATCATCCTGCAATTGCGCCGCGGCGCCAAGGCCACCCATGCCCGCGCCAATGACAATGGCATCGCAGACGCCGCTTTCCGACGTGACCGCAGTTTGCGTGTTCATCGTGCTATCCTCCCTGAATCCTCCAACCTCGCGATTTATCCTTCGCCGCATTTATTCATGCAAATTTATTATTATCGGATATTATATTCATGCTCTCAATTTGAGGATTCCTGACCTTGCCGCGCCCGCCAACCCGCCCCGCCCGCTGGAACGCGGCAGACCGCCCCCGGCGGGCGGCACCCGTCCGGGCCAAGGTTGCTTGCGCGGCAAGGCGGCCTCGGATACAGTGCGGCTGGTTTTTTCGGGCCATCCGGTCTCTGCGGACTCCGACAGGCAAACCAAAACCGAAATGAGATCACCCATCTCTTTCCTGGAGCAGGCAGCAAGGCATTGAACGGTCTTGATCATCTGGATTTCAACCTTCTGAAGGTCTTTGACGCGATCTATCAGGAAGGAAGCGTGTCACGCGCTGCCGAAAGGCTGAACCTCAGCCAGCCGGCAACCTCGAACGCGCTGAACCGGCTGCGCACGACACTGGGCGACCAGCTTTTCGTGCGCACCCGCGACGGGATGGAACCGACCGTCTTTGCCCGCTCGATCGCCGAGCCGGTGCAGCGTGGCCTCATGGGGATCACAAGCTCGATCGTGCAGAACATGTCGTTCGATCCCGTCACGTCCGACCGGCGGTTTACCGTCCTTGCCACCGATGTCGGCGCGGCAACCTATGTCGCGGCTCTGATGCGAATCCTGCGCGAGGCGGCCCCGAACATAAATCTCAGGGTCATGGAAGCACCGTGGGAGCAGTACGAGAACCTGCTGGAGTTCGGCACCGCCGATTTCGCGCTCGGGCGGGCCGAGATATCCGACCGCTTCGTGCGCGAGCATATCGCCGATACCGGGTTTTCGGCCATTCTGTGCGCGAAATACGCGCGCGAAATCGGCGTGACCCCCGGAAGCGTGATACCCTACGACCTGTACCTGTCGCTGCAGCATGTGCGCATCTGGCCCCGCGTCACCGTCGGGATACGGCACCCGATCGACAAGGCCCTTGGCGACGATGCCGGGCAATGCCGGATCGTCCTGACCCTGCCGCACAGTTCGGTCCTGACCGAGTTCATTCCCGACAGCCCGCTGGTGGCCACGGTCACAAGCGCGCTGGCCAACTCGCTTTGCCAGAAGGCCGAGATGATCGAGGCGAAACTGCCCTTCGTGGTCGAACCCGACCATGTGCTGATGATCTGGCATCGCCGCCACCAGCTCGACAAGGGACATGCCTGGATGCGGGAACAGATCCGCACTCTGCCGCGATGGCCGTGGAACATGTTGCAGGACACCGGCGAAACGAAATCGGCCTGAGCCTGGGCCGGCACGGCACGGGTTATCCGATCTGCCCCAGCAGCGCATGATGGCGGGCGGTGTAATCCGCGCGCACCGCGACCGGCGGGCGCAGGCGGATCGACAGGCCCGCGATCAGCCCGGGCGCGGGCCGTCCGAAAAAGCGGCTTGCCTCGGCTTCGGCGAACCCGGCGATCTGCGTCGCCTCCATCCAGGCGCTGATGCGGTCGGCCTGCTTGATCTGTTTCTTCAATCTGGCCGGTGTCACCGCAGGCAGGCCGAACCGGATATGGATCGCCGCCGAAAGACGCTTGTCCAGCTTTTCGTATTCCGGCCCCACGGCTGCCTTGACCGGCGAAATCATGTCGCCGATCACGTATTCCGGCGCATCGTGCAGCAGCGCGGTCAGGCGCGCGTCCGGGCTGGCGTTCGGGACGAGGCGGGCAAACAATTCTTCGACCAGCAGCGAATGCTCGGCCACCGAATAGGCATAGTCGCCCACCGTCTGCCCGTTCCAGCGCGCCACGAAGGCAAGGCCGTGGGCGATATCCTCGATCTCGATATCCATCGGTGTCGGGTCCAGCAGGTCGAGCCTGCGGCCCGACAGCATCCGTTGCCATGCGCGTGGGGGCTTCATCGGAAACAATCGTCCTTCGATCGGGCAGATAGCGCCTGACTAGCCGGGCAACCGGGCCCTGTAAACCGCGCAGCGTTGCCCTGCCCCACCCCGCATGCTACGTGCTGCGCCAAATATATATGGAGCTTTCCCCGTGACTCAGGATTACGTCGTCAAGGATATCAGCCTGGCCGATTTCGGCCGCAAGGAACTGGACATCGCCGAAACCGAAATGCCGGGGCTGATGGCCCTGCGCGCGGAATATGGCGAGGCAAAGCCGCTGAAAGGCGCGCGCATTGCCGGATCTCTGCACATGACCATCCAGACCGCGGTGCTGATCGAAACGCTGGTGGCGCTGGGCGCCGATGTGCGCTGGGCCTCGTGCAACATCTTTTCCACGCAGGACCACGCCGCCGCCGCGATCGCCGCGGGCGGCACCCCGGTCTTTGCCGTCAAGGGCGAAACGCTGGAGGAATACTGGAGCTATACCGACCAGATCTTCCAGTTCGCCGAGGGCGGCGCCAACATGATCCTGGACGATGGCGGGGATGCGACGCTCTATATCCTGATGGGCGCCCGCGTCGAGGAAGGCGAGGACGACCTGATCGCCGTGCCCACCAGCGAGGAAGAGGAATACCTGTTCGCCCAGATCCGCAAGCGGATTGCCGAAGCACCCGGCTGGTTCATCAAGCAGCGGCACATGATCCGGGGCGTGTCCGAGGAAACCACCACCGGGGTGCATCGCCTCTACAAGATGATGGAAAAGGGCCACCTGCCCTTCCCCGCGATCAACGTCAACGACAGCGTGACCAAGTCGAAATTCGACAATAAATACGGCTGCAAGGAATCGCTGGTCGACGGCATCCGCCGTGCCACCGACACGATGATGGCCGGCAAGGTCGCCGTGGTCTGCGGTTACGGCGATGTCGGCAAGGGCTCGGCCGCGTCGCTGCGCGGTGCCGGTGCGCGGGTGAAAGTGACCGAGATCGACCCGATCTGCGCGCTGCAGGCCGCGATGGACGGGTTCGAGGTGGTGACGCTGGAAGACGCGGTTGCGACGGCCGACATCTTCATCACCACCACCGGCAACAAGGACGTGATCCGTATCGAGCATATGCGCGAGATGAAGGACATGGCCATCGTCGGCAATATCGGCCATTTCGACAATGAAATTCAGGTTGCGCAGCTCAAGAACCACAAATGGACCAACATCAAGGACCAGGTGGACATGATCGAGATGCCGAACGGCAACCGCATCATCCTGCTGTCCGAAGGCCGCCTGCTGAACCTGGGCAACGCCACCGGCCACCCGTCCTTCGTGATGTCGGCATCGTTCACCAACCAGGTGCTGGCGCAGATCGAACTTTGGACCAAGGGCGAGCAATACGACAACAAGGTCTATATCCTGCCCAAGCACCTGGACGAGAAAGTCGCCCGCCTGCATCTGGACCGGATCGGCGTGCGCCTGAGCCGGCTGAGCGCCGAGCAGGCCGACTATATCGGCGTGACGCCCGAGGGCCCGTTCAAACCCGAACATTATCGCTACTGAGCGGGAACCGGCCAGCAGTAAAGGGCCCGTTCGGCAAAGTCCGGCCCATTCCGGCCCGAATCCCGGCCCGGCGGAAACCCCCGCCGGGCCGGCGCATTTCATTTGCATCGACCTGTCAACGAAGAAGAAGGAGATGCAAGATGACTCTCAGAACCCTTTTGATGAGCGCCGGTACCGCCGCCCTGCTGGCGAGTGCGGCAGCGGCCCAGTCGACAACGGGCACCGATGACGGCATGGGAACCGGCGTCGAGGGAGATGCCGGCATGGTTGCGCCCGCCCCCGAATTCACCAGCATCGACCAGATGACGGTGGGGGACGTGCTGGGCATGAGCGCGGTCGATCCCCAGGGCGAGACCATCGGCGATATCGACTATGTGATCAGTCGCCCCGACGGTGCGGCCGCCGTGATCGGGATCGGCGGGTTCCTGGGACTCGGTGAATACACCGTGGCCCTGCCGCTGGAGGATTTCGAGCTGGACCCGGAAGGCAACGTCTTTGTCCTGGCGACGGACAAGGAAACCCTGAAGGCGCAACCGGAATTCGATGAATCCGAGGTGGAGAGCCTGCCCGACGAAACGCCGGTTTCTTCCCTGATGCAGGCCGAAGCCGAGCCGGGCGCCGCGAGCGATCCCGCCGACGACGCGACCAGCGACACCGACGACGCCATGGGCGACAGCACGGACGGAACCGCCACCGACGACGGGACGGCCACCGATGACGGCACCATGACCGATGACGGGACCGCGACCGATGATGGGACTGCCACTGACGACTCCACCGCGGACGACGGCGCAGCCAGCGAGGGGACCGATGCCCCCGCAACCGACGACGGGACTGCAACCGACGATGGCACCGCCGCCGACCAGCCCACCACGGACGACGGTGCAGCCACCGAGGGGACCGATACCCCCACGGCCGACGAGGAAGAGACGCTGGAAGAGGAAGAGAACACCGACGGGTGATCCCTGCCGCATCCATCTGCCCGAACGATGCCTTCCGTCGCCCCGGCGGAAGGCATTTTCGCGTCCCGGTGGCAGGCGGGGGGAATGTGCGACCGATTTTCTCTTTGTCAACGTGGGCCGAATGGGTAACCTGCGGCCAGAGCCTGGGATGATGGTTCAGTAGGATGGACAGCGGGATGCCCGCCTTTTAGGGAGTTTTGGAAGAATGGGAAAACGTGACGAGCTGATCGCCAAATATGCCGACGATCTGCGGACCAAATGCGGGATGGCGCCCGACATGGACCTGCTGACCAAGGTCACGATCGGCTGCGGCCCGGCGATCTACAACGACGACGCCTCGACCGTTGCAGCAACGCAGGAAGGCGAGTTGGAAACCGTCAAAAACAACTTTCTTATCAAGAAGTTGGGCCTTGCCGACAGCCCTGCGCTGATGGATGCGATCAACAGCGTGATCGACACCTACGGCCGGTCCGAACGCAACAAGTACCGCGCCGTCGTCTACTACATGCTGACCAAGCATTTCGGCAAGGAGTCGGTCTACGGCTGAGCCGCCCGATAGTGCGTGAAACGCCCGCCCATGTGGCGGGCGTTTTCGTTTTATCCCTTATTTTCAAGAGTTTTCCTTTGGCCCCACCGCCCGTTTCGCGGTAGAAACAGGCATCCGGGCAGGACGGCCGGACCCTTATTCCAGGATCACGTGTGGTGCGTAGGGAGCACGTGGGGTGGCGGAGGGTTCCGGGGCGTCCCCGGACCCTCCGTTTCGTATGCCGGTATATTTATGGGGTGGGTAAACATGCGGATTCCGCGCGGTTTGAGGGTGAAACCGCGCGGTTTTTGGGGGGAGTCCTGGAGACACTCAATCCATTTGCGAAACGGGCGGGGGCGGCCATTCGAAGGATGCCCGGACATGCCGAACGGATTCATCATCATTACTTCGTATCCAAGGAACGACTGAAGTGAAACCGCCCCAGGCCTTCCATGATTTCACGTTGCAGTTTCATCAAGACCTGGAGCTTGCCCATCCGGGCTGGGCGTCAGAGGAGCCGCTCGCCCGTCACGAAATTTACGAGGGTTTCCGGCAAGGATACGGGGATCGGGCCATAAACGAACTCGTCGTCTATTTCAGGTGCGTGCTCAATGACAAGGATGCAGATATTGAGTCCCTTTGGTTCAAAGAGTCCAAGGCCGACTGGGTAATCTCGGAGGAAGGGCTGCGGAGGTTGTTCAAGGATTTCGAGACATGGGCTTCATCCTTGCGATAACGACCGTTTCAAATCACGGCCTCCCGTCCATCCGGTTCGCGAAAAACCGTCAGCCCGGATCTGAGCGATCCCGAAGGCAGACCGAAGATCCGTCAAGCTTCGAAATACTTGATCCAACAACTCCGATACCTTCTGGCCGCAGCGCGGCGTCATACCGGGTGCATGTTTTCACGCGAGTGGCGCGAAGCGGTTTTCGACGCCATTTGCGCCGAAACAGAGCCTAATCCCCTACCCCCGCCATCTCGCACACGATCCGCCATTCCTCTTCCGTTACCGGCTGGACCGAGAGGCGGGAGTTGCGGACCAGCACCATGTCGGAAAGCCTTGGATCGGATTTGATCTGTTCCAGCGTCACGGGCGTTTCGACCGGGCGCACCGCCTTGATATCCACGCATTCCCAGCGGGGATCGTCGGTGGTGCTGTCGGGGTGGGCCTTTGCGATGACCTCGACGATGCCGACCACGGCCTTGTCTTTCTGGCTGTGGTAGAAAAAGCCGCGGTCGCCGATCTCCATCTCGCGCATGAAGTTGCGGGCCTGGTAGTTGCGGACGCCATCCCATTCCTCGCCCTTGTCGCCCTTGGCGAGCTGATCGTTCCAGCCCCAGGTGTCGGGTTCGGATTTGAAAAGCCAGTAGCGCATGGGATGTCCTTTCGAGCGGGTCAGCCGACCGTCTGCTTCCATTCGATCAGTTCGACCGACTGGAACAGGCCGGCCCTGGCATAGGGATCGTTCGCGGCGAAATCCTCGGCCTCGGCCATGTCGGCGACCTCCATGACCAGAAGAGAGCCGCACATGTTGCCATCGGCGTCGATGAAGGGGCCGCCGAATTTCAGCGTCACGCCGCTGTCGGCGGCATAGGCCAGGTGCGCCTCGCGGTTGGCGAGGCGGGTTTCCAGTGCGCCGGGTTTGTCGCGGGCGATCAGGGCAATGAGCATCTATTCTTCCTTCAATGGGCGTGACAGCAGCCTGTCCATGACTTGCAGAACCGAGACCGAGCCGTCAAGCAGCGCGACCACGGCGGCGGTGATCGGCAGGTCGACACCGGCCTCATGCGCGCGGGACAGGGCGGCACGGGCGGTTGCGGCGCCTTCGACGGTAATGGTCGGGTCGAAATCGGCGCCCGCGCCCAGCGCGTGACCGAAGCGGTAGTTGCGCGATTGCGCGCCGGTGCAGGTCAGCACCAGATCGCCGAAACCGGACAGCCCGGCCAGCGTTTCGGGCCGCGCGCCCATCGCCACGGCAAGGCGGGTCATCTCGGCATAGCCGCGGGTCATCAGGGCGGCGCGGGCGCTGTCGCCAAGGCCCGCGCCCATCACCGCGCCGGCGGCGATGGCGATCACGTTCTTGAGCGCGCCGCCCAGTTCGGCGCCGACGGTATCTGTGGTGCGATAGAGCCGCAACGCGGGGGTCGACAGCGCCTCTTGCAGGGTTTCGCCCATGTCGGGATCGGCGCAGGCCAGCGTCAGGGCGGTGGGCAGGCCACGGGCTATGTCGGCGGCAAAGCTGGGGCCGGTCAGGATCGCGCTATGCGCACCGGGCAGGACAGAGGACAGGATCGCGGTGGGGCCCTGCCCGGTCTTCAGCTCGATCCCCTTGCAGCAGGCGACCAGCGGATGATCCTGCAAAGCGGCGGCGTGGGTTTCGGCCATGCCGCGCAACTGCTGCATCGGAACGGCCAGAAGAACGGGGAGTCCGGGTGAAACAGTGTCGAAATCGGTGGCGATACCAATCGCGTCGGGCAGGGTGATACCGGGCAGGCGGCGGGCGTTTTCGCGGGTCTTGCGCATCTCGTCGGCATGGGCCGGGTCGCGCGCCCACAGGGTCACCGGGCCATTGGCCGCCAGCGAGATCGCCAATGCCGTGCCGAACGCGCCGGCCCCTGCTACACAGATCATGCCTTGGCCCCTTTCTTTCCCCCGCCCAAAAGCGCCGGGCTGTGCCGGTCAAGCGGCCAGCGCGGGCGCGCGGCCAGTGTCATGTCATCCTTGCGGCCTTTGCGGAAAAGCGCCAGCCCCGCATTGGCGATCATCGCGGCATTGTCGGTGCACAGCCACAGGGGCGGCGCGGTGAACTGCACGCCGGTTTCGGCGCAGGCCGTCTCTAACCCCGCGCGAATGGCCTGGTTCGCGGCCACGCCACCGGCCACGGCCAGCAGCGGCTGCGTGGGGTTTTCCGCCATGTAGGCCGCAAGCGCGCGGCGGCTTTTCTCGGCCAGCACGTCGACGACCGCCGCCTGGAACCCGGCGCAGAGATCGGCCCGGTCGGCGCGCGTCAGCCCGCCCTTTTCCGCGACAACCGCGTCGCGGGCGCGCAACAGCGCGGTCTTGAGCCCGGAATAGGACATGTCGCAGCCCGGCCGGTCGAGCATCGGGCGGGGAAAGGCAAAGCGGGCGGGGTCACCGGATTTCGCTTCGGCCTCGACGCTGGGACCGCCGGGTTGCGGCAGGCCCAGCAGGCGGGCGGTCTTGTCGAACGCCTCGCCCGGGGCGTCGTCGATGGTGCCGCCGAGGCGGGTGAACTCCTCGACCCCGTGGACGATCAGGAACTGGCAATGCCCGCCCGACACGAGCAGCATGAGATAGGGGAACGCGGCGCAATCGGTCAGCCGGGGCGTCAGCGCGTGGCCGGCCAGGTGGTTGACGCCGATCAGCGGCAGGCCGGCGCCCGCGGCGATCCCCTTGGCGCACATCACGCCCGAGATCACGCCGCCGATCAGCCCCGGCCCGGCGGTGACGGCGACGGCGTCGATGCCGTCCAGCGACAGCCCGGCCCGATCCAGCGCGCGGCGCACGCAGATATCCAGCCGCTCGGCATGGGCGCGGGCGGCGATTTCGGGCACGACGCCGCCGAAATCGGCGTGCAGGTCGTTCTGGCCCATCACCACCGACGACAGGATTTCGGGCGCGTCATCGCCCGTCTGCCGCAGGATGGCGGCGGCGGTATCGTCGCAGCTGCTTTCCAGCCCGAGAATGGTCAGGGTGCGCATCTTGGCCCCGTTGCGGTTTCAACCCCTGGCAGGTAACACCGGAACCTGTCTGGAACAATCCCGGTGGCCCATGATGCCCACGATCCTTCTGACCCGCCCCGACGAGGGTTCGGCCCGCTTTGCCGGGGCGCTGCGCGATGTGCTGGGCCCGGTCGGGATCGTGACCTCGCCCATCCTGCGGATCGAGGGCACGGGCGCGGTGCCCGACCTGTCGGACGATCCGGTCCTGATCTTCACCTCGCGCAACGGTGTCGAGTTTCGCGGTTTCGGGCCGAAACAGGGTCTGACTTGCCTGTGCGTGGGCGATGCCACGGCCGAGGCGGCCGAGGCGGCCGGGATCGCCGCGCGGTCGGCCGGCGGAGATCTGCGCGACCTGCTGGCGCTGATCGGCAGGGAACCGCCCGACCGGCCGCTGCTGCACATTCGCGGCGCGCACAGCGCCGGCGACCTGGTGGGCAGCCTGCAGGCGATGGGCCTGATCGCGCGCGCGGCGGTGGTGTACGACCAGGTGGCGCAACCGCTTTCGGCCGGGGCAAAGGCGCTGCTGGCGGGCGATGGCGCGGTTGTCGTGCCGCTGTTTTCCCCGCGCAGCGCGGCGGAATTCGCGCGCCAGCACAGCGGGCGGGCGCCGCTTTACATCGCGGCGATCAGCGAGGCCGCGGCGCGGGCGGCATCGGTTCCGCACGCCGCGATGCGCATCGCGGACAGCCCGACGATGGAGGATATGCTGGCCGCGACCTGCGGACTGTTCGACGCAGCGCAATCGCTTGAGGGGGGGTCGCGGGCGCAGTAAGGTCGGGACGGACACACGTAGCTATTGCAATGGGAATCGAAAGGTGGCCAGCCGGTGGCAAGCAGCAAAAAGCCCGAACAACCGAAACTCGACGACACGCAGGAGATCGTCGATGCGGTGATCGTCGAGGATGACGACGCGCAAGGCGACACACCGGAAGAGGCCACCGGAACACCCGGAGAGGATACCGAGGCGACGGGGGATGACCCGGTAACGCCGGACGCGCCGGAACGCGGCGACGATGACGGCACCTCGGCCGCCGATGCGCAGCCCGATGCGGACAGCGAGATTACCGCCGAACCGGGCGAGGGCGACGGGGCGGCCAGTGTCGAGGCCCGGCCGGATGCGACCGGGCCGGTGGACAGCGCGCCGGAACCGCAGCCGGTCGTGATCAGGAAGGGCGGGTTCCTTGCGATGGTGCTGGGCGGCATCGCGGCGGCGGCGATCGGGTTCGGCGCGGCGCGTTACGTCCTGCCCGAGGGGTGGCCATGGCCCGGCACGCAGGACGATACCGCGCTGGCGGAGCTGACCGAATCGAATGCCGCGCAGGAAAGCCGCATCGACGAGATCGCCGGTGCGCTGGACGGGCTGGACCTGCAAGCGATGCAGGATCAGGTGGCCGGGAATGCCGATACGCTGACCGGCCTGTCCACACGGATCGACGAGGTGGCCGCCACGCTGTCGGATCTGCAGGCGCGTCTGGAAACGCTGGAAACGCGCCCGGTGGCCGAGCCGGGCAGCGCCGATGCCAATGCCTTTGCCGCCGAACTGCGCGCGTTGCAGGACAGCGTCGAGGCGCAGCGGTCGGAGATCGACACGTTGCTGTCCGACGCGCAGGCGCGCGAGGCCGCGGCCGAAGCGACCGCGCAAGAGGCGCTGGCCCGTGCCGCGCTGAGCCGGGTGCAGACCGCGCTGGATACCGGCAGCGATTTCTCGGGCGCGCTGGCGGATCTCAGGGCGGCGGGCGTGAGTGTGCCGGCGGCGCTGGCGGACCAGGCGGCAGGGGTTCAGACGCTGGCGCAATTGTCGGCGGCCTTTCCCGAGGCAGCGCGCGAGGCGCTGAGCGCGGCGCGCAGGGCCTCGGGCCAGGATGGCGGCCTGGGCGGGTTCCTGCGCACGCAACTGGGGGTCCGGTCGCTGGAGCCGCAGGAGGGCGCGGGCCCCGATGCCGTGCTGTCGCGGGCCGAGGCGGCGCTGCGCGATGGCCGCCTGACCGATGCGCTGGCCGAGGTCGAGGCATTGCCCGATCCGGGCCGCGCCGCGCTGTCGGATTGGATCGCACGGGCCGAGACACGCCGGAACGCCGTAGCGGCAGCCGAAGAGCTGGCGCAATCGCTGACCGCGAACTGAGGGGGGACACGTCATGCTGTGGTCCGTTATCAAGATTTTCGTTTTCTTCGCCCTCGTCGCCGCCGTTGCGTTGGGAGCGTGGTATGTGCTGGACATGGAGGGCGGGGTGACCGTCCAGGCCGCCGGCATCGAGGTGACGCTGACGCCGATCATGGCGGTGCTGGCACTGGTGGCGCTGGTGATCGCGGTCTGGCTGGTGCTGAAACTGCTGGGCCTGCTGGTGGCGCTGTGGAAATTCATCAACGGCGACGACACCGCGCTGAGCCGCTATTTCGACCGCAACCGCGAGCGCAAGGGATTCGAGGCGCTGAGCGAGGGGATGATGGCGCTGGCCAGCGGCGAGGGCCGGGTGGCCATGGCCAAGGCCGCGCGGGCCGAGAAATACCTGAACAAGCCCGCGCTGACCAACCTGCTGACCGCGCAGGCGGCCGAGATGTCGGGCGACCGGCGCAAGGCCGAGGAAGTGTACAAGCGGCTGCTGGAGAACGACCAGACCCGGTTCGTCGGCGTGCGCGGGATCATGAAGCAGAAGCTGGCCGATGGCGACACCGACACCGCGCGCAAGCTGGCGGAAAAGGCGCTGGCGCTGAAACCCCGCCACGAGGAAACGCAGGACACGCTGTTGCAGTTGCAGGCGCGGGCCGAGGACTGGGCCGGTGCGCGCAACACCCTGCGGACCAAGCTGCGCACCGGCACCCTGCCGCGCGACGTGCACAAGCGGCGCGACGCGGTGCTGGCGCTGTCCGAGGCGAGGGGCGTCCTGGACGAAGGCAAGGATATCGAGGCCCGCGAAGCCGCGATCGAAGCCAACCGCCTGTCGCCCGACCTGGTGCCCGCCGCCGTGCTGGCCGCGCGCGGCTATGTCGAGCAGGGCAAGAAGAAATATGCCGTCCGGGTGCTGAAAAAGGCGTGGAGCGCGCAGCCGCATCCCGACCTGGCAGGGGCCTTTGCCGCGATCGAACCCGATGAAACGCCCGAGGCACGGATCAGGCGGTTTCAGCAATTGATCAAGCTGAACCCCGAGCACCGGGAGACAAAGCTGTTGCAGGCCGAGCTGCATATCGCGGCCGAGGATTTCCCCGCCGCGCGACGTGCGCTGGGCGATCTGGCGGAAAACGCGCCGGATGCGCGCGCGCTGACCATCATGGCCGCCATCGAACGGGGCGAGGGGGCCTCGGACGCGGTGGTCAAGGGCTGGCTGGCGCGGGCGCTGTCGGCGCCGCGCGGCCCGCAATGGGTGTGCGACAACTGCCACAACATCCATTCCGAATGGGTGCCGGTCTGCGGCAACTGCCATTCCTTCGACACGCTGAGCTGGCGCGCGCCGCCCGCGTCCGAGGTCGTCGCGCCCACGGGTATCGAGATGCTGCCGCTGATCGTCGGAAGCATCGAGGACAAGAGCGACGCGGTGGAAGAAGAGGACGCGATCGTCGAGGCGGAGCTGGTGGAAGAGGCCGAAAGCCCGTCCGGGGAAGAGGACGACGGTGCGGACAAGGAGAAGGTGCAGGGCTGAGGGGTCTGCGGGCGGTTCCCGGGGTATTCCAGCCAGAGGGCTTCGCACGGCCGCGGTCGGGCGATCCGACATTTGTGACTGGCAGTTTATCGTGCCGCCACTTCCTCCCTCAAAGCGTTGCGCATACAGCAGCCAATCGCCCGGCCGTGCGATGCCCGGGCCGCTGTGCGGCTGTTCCGGGCAGGGTGCATTATTCAGAGGGACAGAAGAGTCCCGCGCGGGCGTAGCCTTCCCGCTGACAGGCCGCTTTACCGCGGCGAGCGTTTCGCCAGGATTCGCTGCAGGGTCCGGCGGTGCATGTTCAGCCGGCGGGCGGTTTCGCTGACATTGCGGTCGCACAGCTCGTACACCCGCTGGATATGTTCCCAGCGCACGCGGTCGGCGCTCATCGGGTTTTCCGGGGGCGGGGGCAGTTCGTCGCCATTGGCCAGCAGCGCGTTGGTGATGTCGGTGGCGTCGGCCGGTTTCGACAGGTAATCCGTGGCCCCGATCTTGACCGCGGCGACGGCGGTGGCGATGGCGCCATAGCCGGTCAGCACCACGATCCGGCAATCGGGGCGCTTTTCGCGCAGCACCTCGACCACGTCGAGGCCGTTGCCATCCTCAAGCCGCAGGTCGCAGACCGCATAGGCCGGGGGGCGCGCGGTGGCGATGGCCTTGCCGGCGGCGACGGACCCGGCGGTTTCCACCTCGAACCCGCGCTTTTCCATCGCTTTTGCCAGACGCTTCAGGAACGGCTCGTCGTCATCGACGAGCAGAAGGCTCCGATCCTCACCCAGATCCTGAAGTTGCTCGGGCATACGGCGCTTCCTCCTGTTTCGCGCAAACCTAGCGTTTTCTATAGTGTGGGCAACCCTGCGTCAAACCTTAGCAAATCAGTGGGCTTCGACGAAGCACTGGATGCCGTCGGCCAGTTGCTCCGGCGTCAGGTCGCGCTTGAAGAATTCGACGAACCCTTCATCCGGGAAGGTGAGATAGGAAAAGGTCGAGTGGTCGATCAGGTAATACTCCTCGTCGCCCTCTTCGGGTTCCTGTTTCCTGTAGTAGGTGCGATAGGCCTGGCTGGCGGCCTTGACCTGTTCGGGCGTGCCGGTCAGGCCCACCATGCGGGGATGCAGGTTGTCGGTGAAATCCGCCAGCAGTTCGGGCGTGTCGCGGTCGGGATCGACCGAGATGAAGACGGGTTTCACCATGACGCCGCGGCTTTCCAGGATCTCGATCGCCTCGGCGTTGCGCGAATTGTCGAGCGGGCAGACATCGGGGCAGAAGGCATAGCCGAAATAAAGCAGCGTGGGGCCGTCGATCACATCCTTGTCGGTTACGGTCGTGCCGGTTTCGTCGATCAGGGTGAAGGGGCCGCCGATCTGCGCGGCGCCGCCGGCCACGGCGGTGGTGCGGCACTGGGCATATTTGTCGTCGGTCCGGCCGCCCATGGTAAAGGCCCAGATCCCGGCAAGAAACACAATTGCAACGACAGCGGCGACGATTGCATATAGACGTGTCATGACGGGTTTCCTTTCGCAGATCCGGCCCGGCGGTCACCGGGCAAATATGAATTTCCGGCGCATATTCAACGCCGCCGCCATGGATGCAACGGGACGAAAAGGCGCAGATGGTTGAACCGAACCTGAGCATACTGAAAGGCCGCGACCGGGGAAACTGGATCCGGCTGCGCACGCTGATCCTGTTGCGCTGGGGTGCCATCACCGGGCAGCTTTCGGCGCTGATGGTGGCCAACCAGGTCTATGACCTGGACCTGGAATACGGGCTGTGCCTGCTGGTGGTGGGCATCTCGGTGATCGGCAACATGATCGCCATGTTCATCTTTCCCGAGAACAAGCGCCTGTCGGAGACCGAGAACCTGCTGATGGTCCTGTTCGACCTGCTGCAACTGGCGCTGTTGCTGTACCTGACGGGCGGGCTGAACAACCCGTTCTCGGTGCTGATCCTGGGGCCGGTGGTGATCTCGGCCAACGTGCTGAGCCTGCGGTCGACCGTGTTCCTGGCGGTGACGGCGATCGTGGCGGTGACGGTTCTGTCGACGGCCTATATCCCGCTGCGCACGGCCGAGGGGCTGGTCATGCGCATCCCCGACCTGTTCATATTCGGCAACTGGGTATCCATCGTGATCGCGGTGGCGTTCCTGAGCATCTATTCCCGCCGCGTCACGGTGGAGATGCACACGATGTCGGATGCGTTGCAGGCCACGCAGATGGCGCTGTCGCGCGAGCAGCGGCTGACCGACCTGGGCGGCGTGGTGGCGGCGGCCGCGCATGAACTGGGCACGCCGCTGGCCACGATCAAGCTGGCCAGCGCCGAGCTGGTCGAGGAACTGGATGACCGCCCCGACCTGGCCGAGGACGCGCGGCTGATCCGCGACCAGGCCGACCGCTGCCGCGATATCCTGCGCTCGATGGGGCGGGCCGGAAAGGACGACCTGCACCTGCGGCAGGCCCCGCTGAGCGCGGTGCTGGAAGAGGCGGCAGAGCCGCACCGCGACCGCGGCAAGACCCTGCATTTCGATTTCCGCCCGGCGGACGGCGCGGATGCGGCGCAACCGGCCATCCTGCGCCGGCCCGAGATCATCCACGGGCTGCGCAACCTGATCCAGAACGCGGTGGATTTCGCCCGCGACCGCGTCTGGATCGAGGCGGAATGGGACGACAGCCGGATCGGCGTGCGGATCATGGATGACGGGCGCGGCTTTCCCCAACACCTGCTGGGGCGGATCGGCGACCCGTTCATGCGGCGCCGGCGCACCCCCGAGGACCACAGCCAGCGCCCCGAATACGAGGGTATGGGGCTGGGCCTGTTCATTGCCAAGACGCTGCTGGAAAGGACCGGGGCCGAACTGAGTTTCGCCAACGGGCACGATCCGTTCCTGGCCCCGTCGGAACATCCCGAACGCTGCGGCGCGATCATCGAGGTCGTCTGGCCGCGCGACAGGATCGACCTGCGCGCCTCGGGGCTGCCGGTGACGGCCCGGAACGCGCCGCTGGAAGCGTAAACCGTTAACCATTTGATAACCGTTGCCGGGGCAGGCTGTACCGGGTCGGGCAGACGGGCGGGGCGCGATGGTGGCCAATGCGGATATTCTGGTTGTTCTTGCGTCGGTGGTGCCGGGATGCGTCGCCGGTATTGCCGCGTTGCTGTGGATGGCACGCGGTGCGGCGCACACGGCGCCGGCCGATATCGCCCCACCGCAACCGGCCGCACCGGAGCCGGCGGTTCTTGTCTTTCACGGCCGCGACCTTGTGGACCTGTCGGACGGGTCGGGATTCTTCGACCGGTCCGGCGGCGCGGGCGATGACGAATGGTCGGCGATTTCGCAATCGCTCGGGCTGCGGTTCTTCGACTTGCCCGACGATCCCGGCGCGATCGACGAGGGCGAAACCGTGCTGTCGCCCCACGATCCGCGCGATCCCGGCAGGCTGGTCCTGACGAAGCAGGACGAGGTTCTGCGGCTGGTCCTGCATGGCGATCCGGCGCAGGGTATCAGTGGCCCGGTCCTGCACCAGTGGCAAAGCGCGCTGATCGAGCTGCGCCTGATGCGCAACAGCCTTGCCCAGACGCCCACCCCGATATGGGTCAGCGATGCCGGTGACAGGCTTATCTGGGCGAACAGGGCCTATGTGACCCTTGCCGCCGACCTCGGGTATGCCGCGCCGGACCGGGGCGGTGCGGCGCCCGTCCTGTTCGACGCGCTGGAGCCGGGGAAGAACGGCTTTGCCACGCGCCGCGACTGCCTGACCGAACCGGGCGGGGACGTGCGGCGCTGGTATTCGCTGTGCGCGGTGGATGCGGGGCCGCGGGTCATTACCTTTGCGCTGAAAATCGACACGGTGGTGAACGCCGAGATCGCCCAGCGCAATTTCGTGCAGACCCTGACCAAGACATTCGCGCATCTGGCCACGGGGCTGGCCATCTTCAACCGCGACCGGCAACTGGCGCTGTTCAATCCGGCGCTGGTGGACCTGACCGACCTGCCGGTCGATTTCCTGAGCGGCCGGCCGACGATCCTGAGCTTTTTCGACATGCTGCGGGACAACCAGATGATGCCCGAGCCCAAGAATTACTCGAGCTGGCGGGAACGGATCGGCACGCTGGTCGCCGCGGCCAGCGATGGCACGTTCCGGGAGACATGGTCGCTTGCCTCGGGGCAGACCTATCGCGTGACGGGCCGGCCGCATCCCGATGGCGCAGTCGCGTTCCTGTTCGAGGATATCAGCCACGAGGTATCGCTGACCCGCAGTTTCCGGTCCGAGCTGGCGCTGGGCAATGCCGTGCTGGACCAGATGGATGCGGCGATGGCAGTGTTTTCGGCCGACGGTGTCCTGACCTTTTCCAACGCCGAGTTCCGCGATGTCTGGGGCGTCGATCCCGACAGCGCCTTTGCCGACACCACGATTGCCGACGCGGTCACGATCTGGCGCGCCAAAAGCGCGGCGGCAACCCCGTGGGACGCGGTGGAAGAGGCGCTTTTGTCCGGCACCGCGCTGGAAGACACGGTCATCGGCATGGCCGATGGCAGCCGCCGCCGCTGCCGGGTGCGGCCGCTGATCAACGGCGCGCGGATGGTGATGTTCGCCCGGCTTGCGCCGGTGCCGGAACACAGCGTGGCGTAAGGCCTTGCAGGCGGGCGCAGGGGCGTTACTGTCGCGCGCATGTCGCCCGAAACACGCCACCTGACCCTGCACCTGAGCACCGCCGACGACACCGCCCGGCTGGCCACCCGGCTGGGGGCCGGCCTGCGCGCGGGCGACGTGCTGCTGCTGGACGGGCCGATCGGTGCGGGCAAGACGCATTTCGCCCGCGCGCTGATCCGGTCGCTGCTGGCCGCGCCCGAGGACGTGCCCTCGCCCACATTCACTCTGGTGCAATCCTATGATGGGCCGGAATGCGAAATCTGGCACAGCGATCTCTACCGGCTGGGCCATCCCGACGAGGTGGTGGAGCTGGGCCTCACGGATGCGTTCGACACCGCGATCTGCCTTGTGGAATGGCCCGACCGGCTGGGCGACCTGGCGCCGGACTCGGCACTGACACTGGCCTTTGCCCCCGGCCCGGAGGAGGAGGCGCGCGCCGTGGCGATCTCGTGGCAGGACGCGCGATGGGACGACAGGATGAAGGAGTTGGCGGATGGCTGACCGTGCGGCCGAGGCCGGCAATTTCCTGAACGGCACCGACTGGCGCGGCGCGCGGCGCGAGATGCTGGCCGGCGACGCGTCGAACCGCCGGTACGAGCGCGTGTTCCACCCGCAGACCGGGCAAAGCGCGGTGCTGATGGATGCCGACCCCGACAGGGGCGAGGATGTGCGCCCCTTTACCGCCATCGCCCGCCACCTGTCGGCGCAGGGGCTGAGCGCGCCGCGCATCCTGGCCGAGGATACCGCGCGGGGTTTCCTGCTGCTGGAGGATCTGGGCGATGCACTGTTCGCCCGCGTGGTCCTGAGCGATCCGGGGCTGGAACAGACGCTTTATGCCGCCGCCACCGATGTGTTGGGCGCGCTGCACCGCGCGCCCCTTCCGGCGGGGCTTGTGCCTTATGACCCGCCCGTGATGACGCGGATGGCGGCGCTGGCGCATGACTGGTACCTGCGCGGCGCCATCGGGCCGGACCCGGCGGCGAAAGACACGTTTTCCGCCGCGTTCGAGCCTGTTCTGGCGCAGATTTCGGACGGGGCCAAGGTGCTGATCCAGCGCGACTATCACGCCGAAAACCTGCTCTGGCTGCCGGAGCGTGACGGCGTGGCGCGGGTGGGGCTGCTGGATTTCCAGGATGCGATGGCGGGGCACCGCGCCTATGACCTGATGTCGCTGTCGCAGGATGCCCGGCGCGACGTGCCGCCCGAAATCGAGGCAGCGATGATCGCGCGCTATGTGCGCGACAACGACATGGACCCGACCGCGTTCGAGGCCGCCTATGCCATTCTGGGCACCCAGCGCAACCTGCGTATCCTGGGCGTGTTCGCGCGGCTGTCGCTGCATTTCGGCAAACCGCATTACATCGACCTGATCCCGCGCGTCTGGGATCACCTGATCCGCGATCTGGACCACCCCGCGCTGACCCCGGTGCGCGCGATGGTCGTCAATGCGCTGCCGGAACCGGATGGACCAATCTTGCAAAGGCTGAAGGATCAATGCGGAACCGTCCCGACGCCGTGATGCTGTTCGCCGCCGGGTTCGGCACGCGCATGGGCGCGCTGACCCGCGACCGGCCCAAGCCGCTGATCGAGGTGGCGGGGCAGGCGTTGCTGGATCATGCGCTGGCGCTGGTGGCGGATGCGGGCATAAAGCGGGCGGTGGCGAACACGCATTACATGGCCGACAAAATCGCCGCGCATCTGGCGGGGCGGGATGTTGCCCTGTCGCATGAGACGCCGGATATCCTGGAAACCGGGGGCGGGCTGCGCCATGCCCTGCCGCTGCTGGGGCAGGGGCCGGTTTTCACGATGAACACCGATGCGATCTGGCAGGGGCCGAACCCGCTGCGCCTGCTGGCCGAGGCGTGGGACCCGGCGCGGATGGACGCGCTTTTGGTGACTGTTCCGCCTGAAAACGCGCTTGGGCATGGTGGCGCGGGAGATTTTCTGCGGGACCGTAACGGTCGCCTGTCCCGCGGCAAGGGCGAGGTTTATAGCGGCGTGCAGATCGTCAAGACCGATGCGCTGGCCGATATCGCGGAACCTGCCTTTTCGCTCAACCTGTTGTGGGACAGGATGCTGGCCGATGACCGGCTGTTCGGGGTCAGCTATCCGGGCCGCTGGTGCGATGTCGGCCGCCCCGAGGGCATCGCGCTGGCCGAGGCGATGATCGGGGGCGGCGATGTTTGACCCCTCTGGCAAACCGCGCGTTTTCGGCCTGCCGCCGGGGGTCGATTTCCCGGCTGCGCTGGTCCGGCGCCTGACCGATGCCTATGCCGGCAAGCCGCCCGAGGCGCTGGCGCGGGTCCGGCTGATCGTGAACACGCGGCGCATGGCGCGGCGGATACATGAGTTGTTCGCGCAGGGGCCCGCGCTGCTGTTGCCACGGATCGAACTGGTGACGGACCTGGCCGAGGCGCAGGTTCTGACCGGCATTCCCGCCGCCGTTCCGCCGCTGCGCCGCCGGCTGGAAATCACGCAACTGGTGGCCGGGCTGCTTGAGCGGGAAACCGATCTTGCGCCGCGTTCGGCCCTGTATGACCTGTCGGATTCGCTGGCCGCGCTGATGGACGAGATGCATGGCGAGGGCGTGCCGCCCGACGCGCTGTACGATCTGGACGTCAGCAACCATTCGGCCCATTGGGCGCGGTCGCTGAAATTCCTGCAGATCGTGCAGCATTATTTCGACCGGGCGGGCGAGGCCCCGGATGTTGAGACCCGGCAGCGCATGGTGGTGGCCGGTTTGGGCAAGGTTTGGGACGAAAACCCGCCCGATAACCCGGTGATCGTCGCAGGCTCGACCGGGTCGCGGGGGACCACGATGATGCTGATGCAGGCGGTGGCGCGGCTGCCGCAGGGGGCGATCGTGTTGCCCGGTTACGATTTCGACATGCCGGGCGCGGCCTGGGCCGATCTGGACGATGCGCTGACGGCCGAGGATCATCCGCAATTCCGGTTCCGGGCACTGATGAAGCAACTGGGGCTGGGCCCCGGCGATATCCGGCCCTGGACGGACGGTCCGGCATCGAACCCGGCGCGCAACCGGCTGGTGTCGCTGGCGCTGCGCCCGGCGCCGGTGACCGATTGCTGGCTGGCCGAGGGGCCGGGACTGGGCGATCTGACCCCGGCCTATGACGGCGTGACGCTGATCGAGGCCCCGTCGCAGCGCGAAGAGGCGCTGGCCATCGCCATGCGCCTGCGCGAGGCGGCCGAAACCGGGCAGGTGGCGGCGCTGATCACGCCCGACCGGATGCTGACCCGGCAGGTCACCGCGGCGCTGGATCGCTGGGGTATCCTGCCGGATGACAGCGCGGGCACGCCGCTGCAACTGACGCCGCCGGGGCGGTTTTTGCGGCATGTTGCGGCCCTGTTTCACCTGAAATCGGATGCCGCGCAGCTTGTGACCCTGCTGAAGCACCCGCTGACCCATAGCGGGACGGAACGCGGCGCGCATCTGCGCTGGACCCGCGAGCTGGAACTGCACCTGCGCCGCAAGGGCGTGCCGCATCCGACACCCGAAACCCTGCAGGCCTGGGCGATCAGGCAGGACGAGGACGGCGCCTCCGACTGGGCGGCATGGGTCGCATCCTGCCTGCTGGGGCGCGAGGACGGGTCCGTTCTGCCGCTGGCCGGGCATGTGGAGCGTCACCTGTCGCTGGCCGGGCTTCTGGCGCAGGGCCCCGCCGGCGAAGGCAGCGGCGGGCTGTGGGCGGAAAAGGCGGGCCGCAAGGCGCAGGAAACCGTTGCCGAGTTGCAGGCCGAGGCCGCGGCGGGCGGGCCGATGAACCCGGCGGATTATGCCGCGCTGTTCAACGCGATACTGTCCCGGCAGGAGGTGCGCGACCGCGACGCGCCGCATCCGCATATCCTGATCTGGGGCACGCTGGAGGCGCGGGTGCAGGGCGCCGACCTGCTGATCCTTGGCGGGCTGAACGAGGGCACGTGGCCCGAGATGCCCGCGCCCGACCCGTGGCTGAACCGGCAGATGCGGCACGATGCGGGCCTTTTGCTGCCCGAACGGCGGATCGGGCTGTCGGCCCACGACTTTCAGCAGGCCATCGCCGCGCCCGAGGTCTGGCTGACCCGCGCGATCCGGTCGGACGATGCGCAAACGGTACCGTCGCGCTGGCTGAACCGGCTGCTGAACCTGACGCAAGGCCTGCCGGAGCAGGGTGGCGCGCAGGCGGTTGCGGGCGCCCGCGTGCGCGGGCAAGGCTGGCTGGACCAGATCGCGGCGCTGGAGCGGGTCGCGCCGGTGCCGCCCGCCACGCGCCCATCGCCCCGGCCACCGATTGAGGCCAGGCCACGCGCCCTGTCGGTGACCGAGATCAAGCACCTGGTGCGCGATCCTTACGCGATCTATGCAAAGCATGTGCTGGGGCTGCGGCCGCTCGACCCGCTGATGCGCGCGCCCGATGCGCTGCTGCGCGGGATTGTCACCCATGACGTGCTGGAAAGGTTCCTGAACGCCGTCACGAATGACGGCGCCCCGCTGACAGCCGCGCGCCTGATGGAAATAGCAGAGACTGTTCTGGCCGAAATGGTGCCCTGGCCCGATATGCGGGCGCTGTGGCTGGCGCGGCTGGAGCGGGTGGCCGACTGGTTCGTCGCCACCGAAGAGCTGAGGCTGGGCCGGGCGAAACCCGTGGGGTTCGAGATCAGCGGCCGGCATGACATGGCGGACCCGATCTTTACCCTCAAGGCCAAGGCCGACCGGATCGACCGCGACGATCTGGGCCGCCTGCATATATACGATTACAAGACCGGCAAACCGCCCAGCGGCAGCCAGCAGGCCAGTTTCGACAAGCAATTGCTGCTTGAGGCCGCGATGGCCGCCGAGGGCGCGTTCGAAGGGCTCGATCCCGCCGAGGTGGCCCGCGCGGTGTTCATCGGCCTTGGCAGCAGCCCCGAAGAGGTCGGCGCGCCGCTGGACGATCACCCGCCCGAAAAGGTCTGGTCCGAGTTCGCAAAGCTGGTTTCGGCCTATTTCGAGCCCGCACAGGGGTTCACCGCCCGGCGCGCCCTGTTCAAGGAGGACGACCCGACGGATTACGACCGGCTGTCGCGCTTTGGCGAATGGGACACCACGCAAGACCCCTGCGGGGAGGATCTGACATGATCCGCAATGACGCCTCCGAGGCGCAGGTGCGCGCCGCCGATCCGGGCAATTCGACATGGCTGGCGGCCAATGCCGGGTCGGGCAAGACGCGGGTGCTGACCGACCGGGTGGCGCGGCTGCTGCTTGAGGGTGCGCAGCCACAGCGCATCCTGTGCCTGACCTATACCAAGGCCGCGGCCAGCGAGATGCAGAACCGGCTGTTCAGCCGGCTGGGCGACTGGGCGATGCTGCCCGATGCCAGCTTGCGGCAGGAATTGCAGGAACTGGGGCAGGAGGGGCCGTTCGACGCAGCGACGCTGGCCCGGGCGCGCACGCTGTTTGCCCGCGCCATCGAAACACCCGGCGGGCTGAAGATCCAGACGATCCATTCGTTCTGCGCGGCGATATTGCGGCGCTTTCCGCTCGAGGCCGAGGTCAGCCCCGGTTTCGCGGAAATGGAGGATCGCGCCGCCGCGCTGCTGCGGGCCGAGATCGTGCAGGACATGGCCGATGGCGAAGATGCCCGCGCGGTGCAGGCGCTGGCGCTGCACCTGACCGACCAGGATTTCGAGGACGTGACCGGCGCCATCGTGGGCCATCGCGGGGTGTTCGCCGACCCGCCCACGCGGGACGAGATCGCCGAACGGCTGGGGCTGCCGCCGGGTTTCGGGCCACGGGACCTGCAAGCGCGGGTTTTCCTTGGCGACGAGGCCGATCTGCTGGCCACGCTTGTCACCGCGCTGGAGGGCGGGTCGTCCAACGATCTGAAGGCAGCGGCCCGGCTGCTGACCATCGGGGTGCCGGACCTGTCGGCGCTGCCCGTCCTGGAAGGCGTGTTCCTGACCGGCGAGAAGGCGAAAGAGCCGTTTTCGGCCAAGACAGGCTCTTTCCCGACCAAGGCGACGGCCAAGACCATCGCCGATGCCATGCCCCGGATCGAGGACTGGATGCGCCGTGTCGAAGAGGCGCGCGACCTGCGGCTGGCGCTGGACCTGACAGGCAAAACCGCCGCGCTTTACGATTTCGCCGCGGCGTTCCTGCCACGCTATGCCGCGCGCAAGCAGGCGTTGGGGTGGCTGGATTTCGATGACCTGATCCTCAAGGCGCGCGACCTGCTGACCGATCCGGGCGTCGCGGCCTGGGTGTTGTATCGGCTCGATGGCGGGATCGACCATATCCTTGTGGACGAGGCGCAGGATACCAGCCCCGAACAATGGCGCGTGATCGAGCTGCTGGCGCAGGAATTCACCGCGGGCCAGGGCGCGCGGGCCGATGTGGCGCGCACGATTTTCGTCGTGGGGGACAAGAAACAGTCGATCTATTCCTTTCAGGGCGCCGACCCGCGCGAATTCGACCGGATGCAGGGGGAATTCCGCGCCCGGCTGGAAAACGCGGGGCCGGGGCTGGTGCTGTCGTCGCTGGAATATTCGTTCCGCTCGGCCGGGCCGATCCTGCGGCTGGTGGACGAAACCTTTGCCGGGCGGGACAATTCCGGCTTTCCCACGGATAACCGCCACCGGGCGTTCAAGGACCGGATGCCGGGGCGGGTGGATATGTGGCCACCGATCGAGCCGGTGAAGAAGGCCGAAGAGGGCGATTGGCACGACCCCGTCGACCTGCGGTCCGAGGATCACCACAGCAAGCAGATGGCCCGCCGGATCGCCGCCGAGATCCGGCGCATGATCGGCGACGGCACCGCCATCCCTGAAGAGATCGGCAATTCCGGCGACTATCGGATGCGACCGGTCAGGGCGGGCGATTTCCTGATCCTCGTGCAGCGGCGTTCGGCCCTGTTCGCCGAGATCATCCGCGCCTGCAAAGAGGCCGGCCTGCCCATCGCCGGGGCCGACCGGCTGAAGGTAGGGGCGGAACTGGCGGTGCGCGACCTGGCGGCGCTGATGTCATTCCTTGACCTGGTCGAGGACGATCTTTCGCTGGCAATCGCGCTGAAATCGCCGCTTTTCGGCTGGACCGAGCAGATGTTGTTCACCCTCGCCCAGGGGCGGGGCCGCCGGTATCTGTGGCAGGTATTGCGCGAGCGGAAAGCAGAGTTTCCGCAAACCGTCGCGGTGCTGGACGACCTGCTGGGGCAGACGGATTTCCTGCGGCCCTATGACCTGATCGAACGTATCCTGACCCGCCATGACGGGCGGCGCAAGCTGCTGGCGCGGCTGGGGGCCGAGGCCGAGGACGGGATCAACGCCTTTCTGTCGCAGGCGCTGGCCTATGAACGCAACGCTGTGCCTTCGCTTTCGGGCTTCCTGCAATGGATGGAAACCGACGAGCTGGAGATCAAGCGCCAGATGGACAGCGCCGGCGACCGCATTCGCGTGATGACGGTGCATGGCGCCAAGGGGCTTGAGGCGCCGATCGTGATCCTGCCCGATACCGCGAAACGCGATGTGCAGTTGCGCGACGCCTTTCTGGTGCACCAGGGGCAGGCGCTGTGGTCGGTGTCGCGGGTGGCGATGCCACACGCCGCCGCCGCCCCGCGCGAGGCGCTGATCGACCTGCAAAAGGCCGAGCGCGACCGCCTGCTATACGTCGCCATGACGCGGGCCGAGAAATGGCTGATCGTCGGTGCCGCAGGCGAATTGGGCAAGGACAGTGACTGCTGGTACGACAAGATCGCCGCCGGAATGGCGCATTGCGGGCAGGTGGAGCACGATTTCGGTTTCGGCACAGGCACGCGGCTGGAAGCGGGGGACTGGTCGGCAACCGCCCGGCCGGCCGATACCGGCGAACAGGCGCCGGAACCCATCTTGCGCGACGTGTTTCGCCATGCGGCCCCCGCACCGGAGCCGGGTATCGAATTGCTCAGCCCGTCCGACCTGGGCGGCGCCAAGGCGCTGCCGGGGGCGGAAGGTCAGGACGAGGACGCCGCCAAACTGTATGGCACGCAGGTTCACGCGCTGCTGGAACACCTGCCCGCCCACCCGCGCGATGGGTGGGAGGCGCTGGCCCGGCACATCCTGTCGCAAGGGCCGGACCGCGCGGAACCGAGCGCATTCCGCGCGGTTTACGACGAGGCGCTGCGCAACCTGACCGATCCCGCGCTGGCGCATCTGTTCGCCCCCGATACGCTGGCCGAGGTCGCGCTGAGCGCGGAGTTGGACGCGGCGCGACGGCTGAGCGGGATCGCCGACCGGCTGGTGATCGGGGCGGACAGTGTGCTGGCGGTGGATTTCAAGACGAACGTCACCATCCCCGCCACGCCCGCGGACATCCCCGAAGGCATCCTGCGGCAGTTGGGCGCCTATGCCCATGCGCTGCGCCAGATCTATCCCGACAGGCAGATCGAAACAGCCGTCCTTTGGACCCATCAGGCGCGGCTGATGCCGGTCGCCGATGACCTGACGCAAGGTGCCCTTGCCCGGTTTCTTGCCACGCCGCTGCCGGAGGGCGGGCCCTAGAATGATATTGGCCCGGGGCGCGATTGCCGTTATCACGCGGCCAACAGGACCGGGGTGAATGCGATGCGGGTATTGGTAACGGGTGGCGCGGGCTATATCGGGTCGCACACGATTGTCGAGCTTCTGGCGCAGGGGCACGAGGTCTGCGTTGTCGACAATTTCGACAACTCGTCACCGGTGGTTCTGGATCGCATCCGTGACCTGACGAACCGCAACCTGGGTTTTCACGAGGCCGATATTCGCGACACGGCGACGATGACGCGCATCCTGCAGGAGTTTCGCGCCGATGCGGTGATCCATTTTGCCGGGCTCAAGGCGGTGGGCGAATCCGAAAAGCAGCCGCTGCGCTATTTCGACGTGAATAACGGTGGAACAGTGTCGCTTTTACAGGCGATGGATACCGCCGGATGTCGGCGGATCGTGTTTTCGTCGTCGGCGACGGTCTATGGCGAACCCGACTATCTGCCGTTCGACGAGGCGCATCCCTGCCGGCCCACCAACGTCTATGGCCGCACCAAGTATTTCGCCGAGGAAATCCTGCGCGACTGGCAGCACGCCACGCCCGGCAGCGCGGTGAGCCTGCTGCGCTATTTCAACCCGGTGGGGGCGCATAAATCAGGCCGGATCGGGGAAGATCCGCGCGACATTCCCAACAACCTGATGCCCTTCGTGGCGCAGGTCGCGGTGGGGCGGCGCGACAGGCTGTCGGTTTTCGGCGGCGATTACGACACGCCGGACGGCACCGGCGTGCGCGACTATATCCACGTGGTCGACCTGGCGCGGGCGCATATCGCGGCGCTGGATTATGCCGCCGGGCGCGAGGGCACCGAGGTGTTCAATATCGGCACCGGGCACGGGTATTCCGTGCTGGACATGGTGCGGGCCTTTTCCCGCGCCTCGGGCAAGGACATAGCCTATGAGATCACCGACCGCCGCCCCGGCGATATCGCCACCTCGCTTGCCGATCCGTCACGGGCGAATACGGTTCTCGGCTGGAAGGCCGAGCATGGCCTTGACGACATGTGCGCAAGCACCTGGGCCTGGCAGTCGCAGAACCCGCAAGGCTACGACGGGGACTGACGCCGCGCGAACCGCCCCGGCGCGCAGCGGCGGAACAGGGTCGCCACCATCAACCGCAGATCGAGGCTGAGGCTGCGCCGCGCGGCATAGATCCGGTCCAGCGCGGCCTTGCGCGGCACGCATCGGGTGACATAGACCCGCTCGGTTTCGTCGGCGGTGCGGCAGGCGGACAGCAGCCGTTCCTCGGTGCGGTGGTAGACAAGCGTGGCAAGCCCGGTGATGCCGGGCCGCTGTCGCAGGACATCGGCATAAAGGTCGGGGCGCAGTTCGACATAGCGGCGCAGGGGTGGGCGCGGGCCGACAAAGCTGAGATCGCCGCGCAGCACGTTCCAGAGCTGCGGCAATTCATCCGCGCGGGTCCGACGGAGGAACCGGCCGGTGCGGGTGATGCGATGCGCCTTGTCGCCGCCCGAGACGCCGGAATCGTCACTAACCATGCGCATTGTGCGGAATTTCCACAGCGTAAAGGGCTGCTGCGGCGTGCGCATCCGCTCGGACCGGTAAAGGACCGGGCCGCCATCGAGGACAAGGATCGCCAGCGCCAGGATCGCGATTACCGGCCATAGCAGGGCCAGCAACAGGATGGCCACAAGAAGATCGAAAATGCGTTTTCCCGGCGTCATCGCTGCCCCCTGAACAGGGTTGCGGCATCGGCCAGCAGCGTGGCGGGATCGGTCGGGCCGGGATCGACCAGTTGCCTGAGCCGGGTCAGATCCAGCAGAACGGTGCCTGCCTGCGGGGTTTTTGCCGGTGTCCACACCAACTGTCGCCCGGCGGCACGCACCAGATCGGCCATGTCGATCACACCGTCATTGGCGACATTGACCACACCGGGCAGCGCCGTGTTCGGGCAGGTCAACAGCACGTCGATCACCCGCGCCAGCGTGGCATGGTCCAGATAGCTGCGCCGCGGCCCGTGGCCCCCGGCAAAGCGGTCCACCCGCACCGGCCCGCGATGCCGGATCGCGGCAAAGGCGCTGTCGGCCCCGGCGACATTGCCGATACGCAGGACACAGGCGGCGGGGCCCTGGGGGTTGGCGGTTTGCCAGGCGGCGATGGCCTGTTCCATCGCCAGCTTGGCCTTGCCATAGGCGCTGCGCGGATCGGTCTGCGTTTCATTCCGGGGCAGGGGTGCGGGGGCATAAACGGCGGCCGAGGAGCAGTGCAGCACCCGCTCGGCCCCCAGCGCCGCGCCCAGCGCCATCGCCGCGCAGGCCAGCGGGACATTCGCCGCCGGATCGCCGCGTCCCGGCACCACGCCCCAAAGCGCAACGATGGCACGAACGCGCGCCGGACCCGGCCATGGCACACCCGGCGCCCAACGAATACCGGCAACCGGCCCGCGCGCCTGCCAGAACACATCGGGGCGATTCGCCCAGCGCATATGCAGAATGCGTCCCAGCCGGCCGTTGCCGCCCAGAACCAGCACCGGATCGGAACATGCGACTCTTTCCACCGGAACCCCTTGGATATTCATTCATAAGGCGATGTTTTGCCTAATGTAATACCCTAAAGGTTGTGAAATCCAGTGCGGATCAGAAGGGGGCAGCCGGTCGGTTCAGACCTCGGCCCGGATCGCGGCGGTGACGGTTTCAAGAACGCGGTCAAGCAGCGCGAGGTCGTTCGCCTCGCCCATGACGCGGATCAGCGGCTCGGTCCCCGATTTGCGGATCAGCAGGCGGCCATTGGTGCCAAGATCCTTTTCACCCTTGGCAATCGCCTCTTGCACGGCATCGACCTCAAGCGGGGCCTTGCCGGCGGCAAAGCGCAGGTTGATCAGTTTTTGCGGGACGGGGTCAAAGACGCGCACCAGCTTGCTGGCCTTGTCGCCGGTTTCAACCATCGCGGCCAGGAATTGCAGCGCACCGATCAGGCCGTCGCCGGTGGTGGCGTAATCGGTCATCACGATATGGCCCGACTGTTCGCCACCAAGGTTGAAGCCGCCCGCGCGCATCCTTTCCACCACGTAGCGGTCGCCGACCGCGGTGCGTTCAAGGCCGACGCCCTTGCCTTCGAGATATTGCTGAAGCCCGAGGTTCGACATCACGGTCGCCACCAGCGCGTTGCCGGCAAGCCGCCCCTCGTCCGCCCAGCGCGCGGCGATCAGGCCCATGATCTGATCGCCGTCGGCGATCCTGCCCTTTTCGTCGATCAGGATCACCCGGTCGGCATCGCCATCCAGGCAGATACCCAGATCGGCGCGGGTTTCGCGCACCTTGCGCGCCGCGGCCTCGGGGTGGGTCGAGCCGCAATCCTCGTTGATGTTGAAGCCGTTGGGCTCCACCCCCAGCGGGATCACCTCGGCGCCCAGTTCCCACAGGACGGCGGGTGCGGTGCGATAGGCCGCGCCGTTGGCGCAATCCAGAACGATGCGCAGCCCGTCCAGCCGCCTGCCGCGTGGAAAGGTCGTCTTGGCGTATTCGACGTAACGGCCGCGCGCATCCTCGAACCGCCTGGCGCGGCCGATGTTTTCCGGCGCGGCGGGGGCCACGCCCTCGTGGAACAGGCGCATGATATTGGCCTCGGCCTCGTCCGACAGCTTGAACCCGTCGGGACCGAAGAACTTGATCCCGTTGTCGCTGGCGGGGTTGTGGCTGGCCGAGATCATGACGCCCAGGTCGGCGCGCAGGCTGTTGGTCAGGTAACCCACCGCCGGTGTCGGGACCGGCCCCAGCAGAAACACGTTCATGCCCGTGCTGGTGAACCCGGCGGTCAGCGCGTTTTCGATCATGTAACCCGACAGGCGCGTGTCCTTGCCGATCACGACACGGTGTTCCTGCTGGTCGCGGCGGAAATGCCGGCCCGCCGCGGCGGCCAGTTTCAACGCGACCTCGGCGGTCATCGGATACGTGTTGGCACGCCCGCGCACCCCATCGGTGCCAAACAGAGACTTGGACATTCCGGCCCCATCCTGGAAAAACTCGTTTCCCGCGGTGATATGCGGATTGTGCGCGCCTGTCCAATGCAAGTGGGAAATGCCCGTCAGGATCGCCGGTATCCGCCTTGGCGGGTGCGGGCCCGGACGGGCGGGCCACATAACCGGCGGGCCAGTATCATGTGGCCCGCCGGGGTTGTGATTATCCGTGCGATCAGTACCTGAGGCCGGGCAGCCACAGGGCGATCTCGGGGAAGACCATCAGCAGCAGGATACCGATCAGCATCGGGATCACGAAGGCGATGGCCCCCTTGGCCGTATCCGTCATGGACAGGTCCGGCACCACTGTGCGCAACACGAAGAGGTTAAGCCCCACGGGCGGCGTGATCGCCGCGATCTCGATCTGGATCGTGACGATGACGCCGAACCAGATCGGATCGTATCCAAGCCCCACGATCGTATCCAGGAAGATCGGGACGACGATCACCAGGATGCTGAGCGGATCGAGGAACATCCCCATGATGAGCAGCAGCACGTTGATCATCACGATGATCACCCAGGGTGCGACGTCCAGCCCGGTCAGGAAACTGGAAATCTCCTGCGGGACGCCCAGCCGGGTCAGCACGAAGGAACTGAACAGCCCGCCCACCAGCAGCAGCATGAACATGCCCGTGGTGCGCACCGTCTTTTCCAGCGCCAGCCGCAGCACGCCGCCGCCAAGCCGGCCCATGACCAGCGCGACGAGAACCGCACCGGCCGCGCCGAACGCCCCGGTTTCCGAGGGCGAGGCGATACCGGCATAGAGCGCGCCGATGACCATCAGCGCGATCAGCACGGTGGGCAGCGCCTCGGCGCTGGTCTTCATCCGCTCCGACAGGCTGACGTGGCGGGTGATGGGCGGGGCAATTTCCCTGTTTCTCAACACCTGCAAGACCACCGTTCCCGACAAAAGCGCCGCCATCATCAGGCCCGGCAGGATACCGGCCAGGAACAGCCCGCCGATCGAGGTCTCGGTGATGACGCCATAAAGGATCATCGGCACCGAGGGCGG
>NZ_FQZZ01000017.1 GCF_900142185.1 Lutimaribacter pacificus
AGGAGTGCGATGACGCGGACTTCGAGGGAAGCCACATTTTGAGCGCGGGCGCTCAGTGCCGTCGCCGGGGCGCCGACGGCGGCCAGGATGTGCAGATAGAACCGCCGTTCGTCAGGTGCGGGCGGCGCTTGCAACAGCAGAAGCGGTGTGCGGGTGATGCCTGACGGCGGATCGTATTCTGGTGCGTACTTGCGCGACAGGTTTCGGGCGATCATCGTCTTTCCAATCCCGGACGCGCCATGCACAAGAAGGCCCGGCATACGGGTTTGCCGTGGCGCTTCGATCATGCCCTGCAAACGGTCCAACACTTGTTCGGCCCGTGGAAAGCCGATCCAGATGTCCGATTGAATGAGGGCGATCCGACCGTCTTCCTCAGTTGTCCCTGCCGTCAATTCACCATCTCTCTACCTTGAACAATGGGCGCGATGTATCACCCGTGTCGATCGCGCGCAGCCCTTCGGTTGTCGAGACAGCCGAGTTGGTGCCCTCCAATGTCCCTTTTCTTTCACGCGACCGGCGTTCCGCCTTGGTCAGTCCCCGGCTTTCAGCCTCGACCTGGCGTTGCTGTCGGATCAGCTCAGCCAGGACCAACTCATTGGACCCCGACTTGCCCAGAGCGCGTGCCTTCCTCATCGTCTCACGATATTCCCAGAGGGACACGGGCGGAATTTCCAGGTTTCTGTACCGCGCCTCAACATATCGGCTATCGTCCAATTCGACCCAGATCATTGAGATATCGCGAGGATCGTAGCGAACGACCACCTTTCCATCCCCGCGCCCAATGTGGCCTGCAAGGGCATCCGACCAGTACCGTATCTGAAACAGATGGATGCCGTCACGCCTGACCTTGCGCAGTTCGCTTGGCAGGAAGCTCACCCGAAAGGCTTCCATCTCAAAGGGGATGTCGCCCATCATTTCTTCCGAGAGCGCCTCCCATTTGGCAACGGGCGTGCAGCCAAGACTTGAATGAATTCTGTTGTTGTAGCGGCAGATTTCCAGGGCAAACCAGCGATCGAATTCGCTCAGGGTCATCGTGGCCATGCCTTCGGCGTCATAGTCGCCCTTGGCCGCGACCGACGATTGCGTTGTTCCCGGCAACAGGTGAACGGCCCCCATCATCGTCCCGATCAACCGTTCGATGTGACCTCCGAAGTGAGGACTTCCCGGCGGTCGATAGACCAGATCGATCCCCCATTCCGTACATGCCGATCGAAAGGCTCGCGACCGGAAATCGTGGCCGTTGTCGACATGGATACTGTGCGGTTTGCCCTGCGCGGGCCAAGGAGTATTGCACGCCAATTCCGCCAGAAGTTCCGCCTTCGGGGCCACCGCCTGCGTTAGGCAAAGCGCCACTGACAGACGCGAAGGTGCCTCGAGAGAAGCATAGTATCCGGTTACCATCCGCGTTGCGACGTCGATCGCCAAGGTGACCCAAGGCCGGCCAATTGGTTGACGTTCAAAGCTGTCGACAAGAATGATGTCCGCGGGCGTATGATCAATTTGCACGATCTCCAGAGGCTGACTGGCCTTGTTCTCACCTGTTGCCGGCGCAAATTTCTGGCGGGCCGCCTTTGCACCCTCTCGTGCCTTCGCAACTTCTCGGGCATCCATTGCATCCAGACGCCGCTGAACCGTCCGCCGTGTCGGCGGCTGCAAGCCCTGTTGCCAGCAGACACTGCGGATCTCTGTCACGACGCGCGAGAGGCTCGAACGCTCCCGGCGCAAGTAATACCGGCGAAGATGCTCTTCGATCACCGCTTCGACCTTGCCGGATATCAAGGTCGTACCGGCCGGGCGGCCCCGTTTCCGCGGAGCCAGAGCGCTGGTGCGCCCACCCTCTTCCGCCAGCCGCCTTATCCAACGCCAAACCGTCGCCCTGCTGACACCAAGCTCCCAAACGGCGTCATTGACGCCGCTTTCCAGACTGCCAGTACCTTTGAGATAGGCCTGAACAAGCGGACGCAGCACGGCGGCCCTGCGCGCCTCTTCAGCACCAACGCCAACGGAGTCATCCATCGATATTTGCCGCACAAGTCTGTGAACCCTGTCTCAGCTTTAAGGGCAAGAATATCAGAATTAAAGGCAAAATCTCATACTTAAGGGCAAAGCATAGCCGTTGATTTCGTTGGATTTCGCATCTCACAATTAAGGGCTACGCGACACCTCCGGACAGCAGGTTTCATCTTTTTCGAAATTATCCCGAATTCCGTCAGAAGCGCTGCCAGGCTGTAGGCTTTCGCAATGGTCTGTGTTGTTGCGCGGACGTAGCGCGTGGCTTTCGCGCACCCGACGGCATCAGTTCAGTCTGGCTGTCAGATAGGTATTCCGCGCAACAGGGCCATGGGCACCGTCATCAGACCTGCCTTGCACATATCTGGCCCGCGATGTGGCCTATGCGCTGGAGACGAGTGATGACATGCTCCCCTTCCGCCTCAAGCTGTGGCTCGGCAAAGTGTTCGCTCTTTCAGAGGGGATTCGTGACGTCGTTGCCTGCATCCTGATGCCGCGCCGCAACTCTCAGGTTCCTCGCTGCCGGAAGATGCGGAAGGCGACGAGGAAAAGCGGCGCGCCGATGGCGATCAGTGACAGCGCGCTCGGCCAGAGCTCGCGGATCCCTACGCCTTTGAGGAAAATCCCCAGAGTCACGTCCATGTAGTGGCGCAATGGGCTTGCCAGGGAGGCGATCTGAAGCACTTTCGACATGCTTTCGATCGGCGCCAGCGTGCCAGACAGGAACATCAACGGAAAGAGCCCGAAGAACGCCAGCAGCAGCGCCTGCTGAAGCGACCGGCTGACGCTGGCGATCAGAACACCGATGGCGATGGCGCTGAGCAGGAACACTGCGGTGAGGCCGAGGAAAAGAAGCAGACTGCCGCGCAGCGGGATGCCGAACCACCAGACGATCAACAGGCTGGGAAAAACCGACAGAAGTCCCATCACCAGCGTCGGCAGGGTCTTGGCGACGAACAACTCAAACGTCCGGATCGGCGTGACGCGCAATTGCTCGATCGTTCCCGCTTCCTTCTCGCGCACAATGGACGCGGCGGGATGGATCACGCCGACCATCAGCGCGGCCAGCGCCACCATCGACAGCACGATAAAGGCGGTAAAGGTCTGGTCGGGGTTATACCAGACCCGCACCATCGGCACCGGTCCGACCGCAACCCCACCGCTGTTGCCGCCATTGATTGAGAAGCGCCCGACGATCTCGAGGGCGTAGCCCCGCGCCTGGGCCGCCATGTTGGAGTTCGCCCCGTCCAGCAGCAGTTGCAGTTCAGGCGTCCGATCATTCTGAAGTTCGCGCTGGAACCCCGGCGGCACCACCAACGCCACCCGGGCACGTCCGTCCTGCAGCCAGGCACCGGCCTCGGTCGCGCTGGCGGGCCGGCCAGCATCGGCGAAGACGTCCGTTGCGAGAAACTCCTGCACCAGGGTGCGGCTTTGCGGGCTGCGGTCCAGATCGACGACTGCCAGCGGCATGTTCTCGACCTCGAAGGACAGCGCATAGGCGCAGATCACGACCTCGATCGTGTAAAGCCAGAGGATCAGGATCAGGATCAGCGGATCGCGCAGGAGCTGGATCAGCTCCTTCACCAGCAGACCTGCGAGACGTGCGCCCATCACGCCACCTTCTTTTTAAAACGCCAGACCGCGAGCGCAAAGATCACCAGCGTATAGGTCAGCAGCAGCAGCACCGACGGCCACAGCTCGGCCAGGCCCGCCCCTTTCAGAACCACACCGCGCGAGAAATCCACGAAATATTGCGCAGGGAAGAGCCGCGTGTAGAGTTGCAGCACGTAGGGCATGGTGAAGATCGGAAACAGGAAGCCGGAAAACAGGAAAGACGGCATCAGCGAGAGGATCAGTGTCAGCAGCATGGCGACAAGCTGACTGCTGGTGATCGTCGAGACGAGAAGGCCAATCCCGACCGTGGTGAAGACATAGATCATGCCGACCCCGAACAGCAGACCGAGACTGCCCTTCAGCGGAACCGCGAACCAGAGGAAACCCACCGCGATCACCATGACGATCTGCAGGAACGCGATCAGCCCGTAAGGGATCAGCTTGCCGGACAGGAACTCCACCGGCGTCACCGGCGAGGCGAATATCTGCTGGATCGAACCGGTCTCCTTTTCGCGGGTGATCGCGAGAGCGGTCAGAAGCGGCGGGAAGGCCATGAGGATAACGCCGAACAGGCCGGGCACAACAAAGTTCACACTACGCAGCGCGGGATTGTACCAGACGCGCGCCGCCACTTCGATCGGCGGTGCCGTCTGGACACCGAAACCGGTGATGATCGCGTTGGCATAGGCCGCCACCAGATTGGCGGTTGCCGAGAATGTCCCATCCACCAGCGCCTGAACCGGAGCGGGTTCCCCCCCCGCGAGTTGGTCCGCGAAACCTGGCGGAATGATCAGCGCAAGCGTGACGGCACCGCGCTGCAACGCGGTCTCGGCCTCGATTGCGCTTTGGTAACTCTCGGCCATGGCGAAATACCCGCTGGCCAGAAAGCGATCGACAAGCGCCCGGCTTTCCGCCGACCGGTCATGGTCGAGCACTCCCATCGCGACGTTGTCCACATCGAACGAGATCGCGTACCCGAACAGGAACAACATCACCAGCGGTATGAGCAACGCCACCGCGACGGTAACTGGATCCCGGACGATCTCCTTCGTTTCTATCTCGACGATGGCGAAGATCCGCGACAGCTTCATGAGGCGGCTCTCTCCGACTGCGGCCTGGCCCGCTCGCGTTCCATGAAGGCCAGAAAGACATCCTCCGCCGTTGCCAACTCCCGCCCGGGAAAATGCGCGCGCAGTGCCGACAGGTCACCGATGGCGATCATGCGACCCATGTCCATCAGGCCAAGACGGTGACAATAGGCCGCTTCCTCCAGATTATGGGTGGTCACGAGAACCGTCATTCCCCCTTCGGCGAGGATCCGGATCAGGCGCCAGAACCGGAACCGCGCCAGCGGATCGACGCCCGAGGTCGGCTCATCGAGGAACAGCGCCGCCGGGCGGTGCAGGATGCTGCAGCCAAGCGCCACGCGCTGGCGCACCGCACCGGAAAGACGTGCCACCATCTCACCATGCTGGCCACCGAGTCCGGTCATCTCCACCGCCCAGCCGATCGCCTCGCGCGCATCGCGCCGCGACAGTCCGTATGCGCTGGCGAAGAATGACAGGTTTTCGCCAACGGTCAGATCGGGATAGAGCGAAAACCGTTGCGACATGTAGCCGATGCGCTGCCGCAGTTGACCTTGGTCCGACGTGACCTCCACGCCCGCCACCGTCGCGCTGCCTGACGAGGGCGGTAACAGCCCGCAAAGCATGCGGATCAGCGTCGTCTTGCCCGCGCCGTTCGCTCCGAGCAGACCGAAAATCTCGCCCGGTGCGATGGTGAGGGTGACATCTCCCACCGCGACGAAATCGCCGAAGCGGCGGGTCAGCCCCTTGGTTGCGATCTCTCCGGTCTTGCCTGTTGCGGCACGGGCGGCGGGCCGGGTCGCCACAGCGGTCTCGGCTTCTCCCGGTACGGACTCATCCCCGCGCAGGATCGTGAACACGTCCTCCATCCCCGGCTCCGCCAATGCGAGCTGTCCAAGGGCGTCCATACGCGCCTTCTCATCCTGCGAAATATCTGCGCCCGGCTTCATCACGAAACGCACGCTGTCGGCGCGCCACTGGATGCCCAAGACCCCGGCCATTCCGTGCAGTGCCGCCTCGGCTTCCGCTGGCCGGTCCGAGACGATGGAATGGACCAGCCCCTTCGCCTGCGCGCGCAGTTCGTCGGGTCGCCCGAGCGCCATCAGCCGGCCGCGGTCCAGAAACGCCACGCGGTCGCAGCGGTCGGCCTCGTCCATGTAGGATGTCGAAAGCACGATCGTCGCTCCCTCGCTGCGGAAGTCGTCGAGGATTTGCCAAAGCTCCCGGCGCGAGAGCGGATCGACCCCGAGCCCGGGCTCGTCGAGAAGCAGTAGCGGCGGCTCGTGGATCAGGTTGGCGCAGAGTGCGAGCTTCTTGCGCATCCCCCCCGACAGCGCCCCCTCGCGCCGGTCGAGAAAGGGCGTCAGCCCAGCCATGTCGAGCAGTCGGCGGCGTCGGGCCATGTAGTCCCCGCCCGGCACACCGCGGATCTTGGCGGCGAAGGACAGGTTCTCGGCCACGGTCAGCCGGTCGTAGAGTGTGAAACCCTGGGCCATGTAGCCGATCTTCGACGTGATCTGCGCAGCCTCGTTCACCGTGTCGTGACCCAAGACCTGGCACCGACCTTCGCTGGGATCGAGGATCGCCGCGAAAAGTTGCAGGAGCGTCGTCTTTCCGGCACCGTCCGGCCCGACCAGGCCGACGATCTCGCCAACACCGATCTCGATGTCGATGTCGCTCAACGCCAGGACTGACCGATACCGGCGCCCGAGCCCCTCTGCTTCAATGACCATGTCGTTCGTTGCCATGGCGGACCCTTTGCTATGTCGGCACGAACAGCCGGTCGGGCCATCCGGCATCGGGTTGCCACAGGATCCAGACATCGGCCGGCATCCCCGGTTTCAGCACGCCGTCGGGATTGTCGATCACGAGCACCACGCCGAAGACCAGACGCACCCTTTCGTCCGGCATGTGGATGTCACGCGGCGTGAATTGCGCGGTCTGATCGACCCTCGCGACCCGTGCCTCGAACAGCCGGTCGGGGAAGGCATCCACGCGCAGGCGCGCGGGCGCGCCGAGCTCCACCTGTCCGATCCGGCTTTCGGGAATGAACACACGGACCTCCGCGCTGGTAAGATCGAGCATCGTGACCAAGGGCTGTCCCGGTTGAACGAATTCGCCCGGTTCGACCGCCCGGATCAGCACGGTGGCGGTCAGCGGCGCGGTGATGCGGGTCTTGGACATCTGATTGTCGAGAAGGTCGATCTCGCGCCGCACGGCGATGATGCGCTTGCCCATCGCGGTTGTTCCAGCCTCAAGCGCTGTCACATTACCTTGCGCGGCGTGAAACGCATTCTGGGCGATGTCCAACGTCTGGGCCGGGACCGTACCGCGTTCCTCGAGTTCCCGCACCCGGTCCAGCTCGATCTCGGCTGTTCCGAGATGATGCTGGGCTACTTCCAGTTCGCTTTCCGCGCGCCTGAGTTCCGCCGCAAGCGCTTCAATCTCCGCTTCCGCGCGGGCTTTGTTCAGCCTGGCATCGGTGTCGTCGAGCCTCACCAGCAAGTCGCCCTCGGCAACCAACGCGCCTTCGACGAGATTGTTTTCCACGACGCGGCCGGCCACTTCGGCGGAAACCCGGATTTCCGTGCCCTCCACGACGCCATTTGCGTAAAGAACCTGCTCGGGAAGCGGTGCGGGTCGGAGAAAGGCATAAATGCCGTAGGAGCCCCCGGCGATCACGAGAAGTACGAGCGCGGTCCAAATCCAAGTATTGCGCATCGGGAACTCCTTTCAGAATAAAGACACCGGATTCCGAAGACGGCGCAAGGCGGCACCAACGGCACCTCGATCATTGAGATCTATACGTCATAAAGGCACTCGGGACAAGTTACGGGAGTATATCCGAGTAGTTAGCACGGTCAACCATCCCGCGTTGTGCAGTGTGCCATCAAACACAACATGTAGTGTGTCGAGTTTTTCACCAATATCGGCCGTTTTGGCCGCCCTGCCCTGCCCCACGCAGGATCAACCGCTTAGACGTGACAAAATCCCCCGGCAAAACCTTTGCAGTTTTGGCAGGTTTTTGTCACAGTGAACCATGATTATCGGATATGCCCGCGTCAGCACGGACGACCAAAACCTTGATACCCAGACCGATGCGCTGACAGCAGCCGGAGCTGGCAAACTTTTCGCAGACAAGATCAGCGGATCGAAGCGCCAGCGGCCAGAGCTGGACAGGATGCTGGACCAACTCCGCGACGGCGATGTTGTGACCGTCACCAAATATGACCGCCTGGCTCGGTCCCTCAAAGACCTTCTGGAGATCGTGGAGACCATCGGCGAGCGCGGTGTCGGCTTCCGGTCCCTGGCCGAGGACATCGACACGACGACACCGGCCGGCCGTCTTGTGTTCCACGTCTTTGCATCCATCGCGCAGTTCGAGCGAGAACGGATTTCCGAGCGGACGAAAGAGGGTTTGGCGTCAGCTCGCAAGCGCGGACGGATCGGTGGCAGACCCCCTGCCCTGTCAGCCGCCCAAAAAGTCGAAGTGCGGCGTATGAGGGACCAGGACCACCGCGCTGTTCCTGAAATCGCGCGGCTGTTTAAGGTCAGTGAACGGACGGTGCGGCGGGCTTGAGCGGTTGCCGAAGCAGTGCCTTGACGTTTCGTTTGGTTTTCGTATATACAAAAACTATGATAATGATTGTCTGGGATGAGCCGAAACGGCAGGCCAACCTTGCACGGCATGGGTTGGATTTTGCTGACCTTGATGAATGGTTTTTCCTCGACGCCGTGACGGTCCCTGCAAAGGAAAACCGTTACATGGCTATAGGGCGCATGAACGATGGCACCATCGCCGTGGTCTTTGCTGTTCTGGGAACGGAAGGCGTGTCGGTTATCTCCATGCGCCCTGCAAGCCGCAAGGAAAGGAGCCTGCTATGAATGCCAAGAAGCACACACCTATCTCTGACGCGGAGGAAGCCCGCATTCAGAAGATGATTGCCAGCGATCCTGACGCAGCTGAGGTGACAGACGACCAAATCGCCAAGGCAAAGCCATTCACGGAGGCTTTCCCGGCCCTAGCCGAGAACATGCGCAAAAATGTCGGCGGACGTCCACGGTCCAAGAATCCCAAAGTGCCGGTGTCGATCCGGCTGGATCAGGATGTGGTCGCAAAGTTCAAAGCGACAGGTCCAGGCTGGCAAAGCCGGATCAACGATGTGCTGCGTAAGTCGGCGGTTCAGTAAGCCAAGCACTGGCGCGGTCAGATTTGTTTTGCTGGACGCCAAGCCTCTATAGATTACACCACTGTGTCGTGATAGGATGAGTATATACTCATTTGAGTAAAAACTCATTTACACAAGGTGGCTGACTTGCCGATTATCTCGATACTGAATCCCAAGGGTGGCAGCGGTAAAACGACTATCACCACGAACCTTGCCCGTTCGCTGCACGAGCGCGGCCACAAGGTTCTGATAGTCGATTCCGATCCGCAGGGCAGCGCCCGAGACTGGCACGCGGCCAACGAAGAGAACCCCCTGCCCCTTGTCGCGCTGGACCGGGCAAACAACGTCAAAAGTCTGCCGAATGTCGCCGCCGCCTACGATTTTGTCATGGTGGATGGCGCGGCCAAGCTGGAGGACATGATCGCCGCGAGCATCAAGATCACCGATTTCGTGTTTATCCCGGTGACACCCAGCCCCTACGACCTGTGGGCCGCATCGGACCTGGTGGAGTTCATCAAGGCCCGTCAGGAAGTGACGGACGGCAAGCCTGCGGCGCGCTTCATCATCAGCCGTGCAATCGCCGGAACACGTCTTGGCGACGAGATCGTCACGGCACTCGCGGAACAGGGGCTGGGTGTGTTCACCACACATATCACGCAGCGGCAGGTCTATCCCCAGACCGCGAGCGAAGGAGGCACGGTATTTGACAGCAAGAACGCCGATGCCTTGGCGGAGGTAAACGCCCTGACAGACGAAATTCTCGCCTTCATAGACGGGGAGGGTGCGTGATGGCACTTTCGAGCAAACGACCGAGCCAGCGCGACGAGATCAAGTCGAAGCTACTGAGCGACGTGACCGAAACGAACGAGAAGAAGCGTCGTCTGAACGCGGAGATCGAGGACTCGCTCTATCGCCGCATCAAGGGGCGGGCAGCGGAAGAAGGCCGGACTATATCCAGCATCACCCGCGATCTATGGGTTGAGTATTTGAGTAAATGATCTTTTGAGTAATTACTCTACCAGCCATTACGGCCTCTCTTTTTATACCAACTCTTGCAGAACCCAAGAAACGCGGCATCCGGGTTCTTCGGAGGCTCTTTCTGTCTTGCAGCGTAGGTTCGCCATTCCCCGACAAGGACATTGATGTCCCATGTCGGCGCAAGCTCCCGCGCCGGTATTGTCACATTAACTCGCCCTAGATTGCCGGTGTAGCGGCGTCGGCATAGGTAGTGTTGATGCAAACTCAGAACATCAGTTACAAGCGCCACCGGTTTCCACCCCAGATCATTGCTCATGTTGTCTGGCTCTACGCCCGGTTCAACTTGAGCCTGCGCGAGGTCGAGGAGATGATGCTGGCACGTGGCGTAGACGTTTCGTACGAGACGATCCGGCGCTGGACCGTCAAGTTCGGCCCTCGGATCGCCCACGTTCTGAGGCGACGGCAGCCGCGCCCCGGCGATGTCTGGCACTTAGACGAAGTCGTCGTGAAGATCGCGGGTCGGTCATACTGGCTGTGGCGTGCCGTCGACCAACACGGCGTTGTTCTTGAGGAAATCCTGCAATCGAGGCGAGACAAGCGCGCGGCAAAGCGGCTTTTGGTTAAGCTGATGAAACGCTGGGGCGTCGTTCCCAAAAGGATCATTACGGACAAATTGCGATCCTACGGCGCCGCTAAGCGCGAGGTCGCGCCTGGCCTTGATCATTGGTCCCACAAGGGGCTCAATAACCGTGCAGAAAACAGCCATCTACCTTTTCGAAAACGAGAGCGGGTGATGCAGGGTTTCCGATCACCGGCTGGATTACAACGCTTCGTCTCGATGCAATCTGCAACCCGCAATCGCTTCTCCGTTCCGGCCCGCCGACGCTCCGCCCTCACTATCCGTTACCATCGGCTCGAAGCGTTCGATGCCTGGAAAATGGCGGCCTGCATCACCTGACATTCCCAGAGCCCGGACCCTTCCAGGAACGAAAGAGTTAATGTGACAACACCGCCGAATGGCCGTCATGGCCCGAGTGGTCCATCTTGCAGACATGGTTCGGAACCCGTTCGCCCGTGCAGTGGAAGCCGCAGGATTCGATCGCCTCGCGCAGCGCGTCCTCGCCCAGCACCGTCTCGTCATAGTGGACTGTCACGCTGGCCGAGGCCGGGTTCGCTTCGGCTCGGTGCACTCCGTCGAGGGCCGATAAATGACGTTCGACCGCGAGGTGATCGAGTTCCTCGAACAGCCCGCGGACCTCAAGGGTCAATGATTTCATGTTGGCTCCTGTCCACTTTCCTTGCGATCGAGAACGACCGTTTAGGTAAATAGACGTTGCCCACTCTCTGACGTTACAACGTTGGTTGGCAAAAATCGTTACGGTTTGATTTTTTGGCGTGTTCCACCTTCTCGAGTAAGTGACCGAGATACGTCAGTTACAATTCATTTCGTAACGATATCCCTCGTTCAGCGTCTATTTCGATGCAGGGTTTAAGCGAACATGCGGCTGCTGTATGCGTTTTTCGAACATGAAGGCTGAACATTGACGGATTTCACGAAACCAGTCGGCAAGACGCACAAATCCTTTGCCCTCGTGTTAAGTGGTGGCGGGGCGAGAGGCCTGTCACACGCCGGTGTCCTACGCGCCCTCGTCGCAAGGGGCTATACCCCGAGCGCGATCGTAGGGGTGTCCATGGGTGCGGTCGTCGGCACCACATACGCCATGAACGACGATTGGTTCGACGCATTGGTCGCCATGGACACCAGCGGGTTTCCGGCAACCCCGGACTTTCGCTTGCCAGGTCTAACCGCTCGGATGAAAGGCCTTCGAACCGCTTTGCTTGCCGCGCGGGACATGTACTTCGGCTGGGGAGTTGGAGCGCCTGCCGAGACATGGGGCCGCAGCGTCCTGTCCAGTCTGACGCAAGGTAAAAATCTTGAGAATGGTCGCATCCCGATCTTTGTCTGCGCGACGGATATGCTGACCGGGAAACGTGTGGTCTTTGGCAAGGGGCGTGCCACGGATTACGTCTATGCCAGCGCGGCGCTTGCCGGGATATTGCCGCCCTTGGTCGATGGACCGCATGTGCTGATGGACGGGGCCTATGCCGACATAGCGCCGGTCGATGTTGCAAGGGCAACAGGCGCAGAGGTCGTGATCGCGGTGGACCCAAGTCAGCGCGAAAACGCGGTTGGCCCGAAAAACGGCATGCAGGCGATGCTGCGATCCATAGAAGTCTGCCAGTATGAACATGCACGGCTGCGGTTCGATCAGGCGGATCTGGTGATACGACCCGATTTCGGGCGCTCGATCGGCACACTGGAATTCGGGCTCAAACGTCGCTGCATCGCTGCCGGGGCCGTTGCCACGCGCCGCACATATGCAGAAATCGCGGAGTTGCTTGATCCCGGGCAGCCTAAGCGGCCGGCCGACCCGCTTGCGGGTTGAAAAGCCAGATCACTGCTTTGACGCGAACGGCGCGAACTGCCCTCTGCGTCAATTGGGAATTACCTTCGCAAACAGCCCCATCAGCGCCGTGACCAGCGCGGTCGCACAAAGCACGACCAACAGCCATCGCTGGCACGGGAATGCCAATCACCGCCGGCCACGGATAGCGTGTCTCGATTACCGCGCCGAACAGCAGCACCTTGCCAACAAATCCGAACGGCGGTGGAATCCCGGTGAGCGAGAGCGGGAACGCGACCATTGCAACTCCGCAGTCCTAGATGCAGCCTCTTGGTCAGACCGGCCTGTCGGGGCGACACTGAACAGCGTCTCCAAGTCGTACTCGCAGGATGGTCAGTGGCACAGACGGCGACTAGGATAAATCTAAGAACCTGTTACGTGGTATCGGTTTGGGCGACGGACGTTTTCAAACTGAAAGAAACGGAGAGAAGTTTCCATGTGCCTATCCGCCCAGGTCAGCTTTGCCGCCAGCGTGTTCCTTGTCGGCGGCGGGACTGCCATTTCGATTTTGGCCTTGCAGCGCAACAAACGCTACTTGCCGCTTGCCCTGATGCCGCTTTTCGCCGGCCTTCAGCAATTCACGGAGGGTTTTGTCTGGGTCGGCATGAACGGAAATGATCCCCTGACGGTTTTATGGGGGGCCATGGGGTTCATCTTTTTCACTTGGTTTATCTGGCCAATCTGGGTGCCGTTCTCGGTCTACGTACTCGAGCCGGACGAGAGTTCCCGCAAGAGGCTGTTCCTGCTGCTGGCCCTGATCGGGCTGATTTTCGGTCTATTGCTTTACATCCCGCACGGGCTCGACAGCAGCATGGTCGTGGTCGAGATCAACAATCAGTCGCTGGCCTATGAAAAATCCATGTGGCTTGATTTCATGATGCCGCGCTGGTTGACCAACACGATCTACGTGACCCTTATCACCTTGCCCCCGGCACTGTCGCATTACAAGCATGTGCGCCATTTCGCCCTGACGCTGGTGGCGGTCATCGTGGTCGACATCGCCTTCCTGCAATACGCCTACATATCATTTTTCTGCCTGCTGGCGGGTCTGGCAACACTGCATCTGGTTTACATCATCCTTACCAACAAATGCGCCCGCGAATGCCCTGAACTGTTCGCCTGATCCCGTCGTATAGCTTTCCGTGTCGCAGTTTGATGGACTTACGGGATCGCTTCGTCGCTAGACAGGGCAGTGGCAATCATCGGGGTCCTCCAGGCAGCAGGCTCCGCAATGGTGTTGGATCACCTCACGCAAAGCAGCGCGTGCTCTGTGCAGTCGAACGGCAAGGGCGTTGCGGTTCAAGCCCATATCGGCGGCCACCATTCCCCGATCCTCTTCACCGAAATCAATCCGCCGGATCAATTTGGCATCAATGGGACGAAGCTCGGTAAGCAGCCTGCTCGGGCAAGTGCATGGCCGCGCCATCTGCACCGGCGCATCGGCAACCAACTCTTGCGGTTCTCGTGCGACAGCCACGGCCAGCCGGCTGTGCCGTGTGGTCTTGCGGTAATGATCGTTCATGGTGGACCGCAGGATCGCGTATAACCAGGCATCCATCCGCTCGACGTCGCGCAGCTGATCCTTGCGCGCCAGGACGCGGATGCAGAACTCCTGCAGGACATCCTCGGCGTCGGCGCGGTTGCGAAGCCGTTTCACGAGAAACCCCAAAAACGCCCCCCGCCCGTCCAGCAATGCACGCTGGATCGATGTTTCACTGTTTTTTTCTTCTATATAGCCGTTCATTCGAGTTCCTCCTTTTCGTGGCTCCTTTCGATCACGCAACCGTATTCGGCTTCTGGTCGGCTGCGCCTCCGGAGCGTCTGAACGCGTACAGAATCAGAGCCAGTCCGGTCAGGATCATCGGTGCGGAAAGCACTTGACCCATCGTTAACCCCCATTCGCCGAAATGGAGCGCATGACCGATCGGATTTTCAGTGGTCACGAACTGCATGTCCGGCTGCCGGAACAGCTCCACGAAGCTCCTGGCAGAGCCGTACCCGATCAGAAATGCGCCGGTCAGGGCGCCGGGGGTCTTAAGCCAGCCGCGGTGCCAGGCGAGATAGAGTAGGAGCGTACCGAGCAGCAGCCCTTCCAGAAGCGCCTCGTAGAGCTGCGAAGGATGGCGGGCGCAGAGGCTGGTAATGCCTTCGCAGGCTTGCGCCGCATCGCCCGGGAAGATCACCGCCCATGGAACATCCGTCGGTCGACCCCAAAGCTCGTTGTTGGTGAAATTCGCAAGCCGCCCCAGAAACAGTCCCGGTGGGGTTGCCAGCGCAAGCAGGTCAGCGGTGCTGAGCATGGGCGCATTCTGGCGCAGACAGAATGCCAGCGTGGCGATCGCAACACCTGCGAAACCGCCGTGGAAAGACATGCCGCCCTGCCATACCTTGAGGATTTCCAGGGGGTTGGCCAGGTAGTAGTCGGGCTGATAAAATAGCACGAAGCCCACGCGTCCGCCGACGATCACGCCCAGGATGATCCATGTCAGGAGGTTCTCGATCTGCTGGCGATCAAGTGGCGGCCTGGCCGATGGCCAGAGTGCCGAGCGACGAACAGCCGCCAGGCAGATGCGCCATCCGATGAGGATGCCGACGATATAGGCAAGCGCGTACCAGCGCAGCGCGAACGTGAAACTGCCGATCTCGATCGAGAACAGATCGGTGCCGATGTCTGGAAATTGTATCGCCGCGGTCAGCATGGATGCGCCCTTTGTCTTTTTCGTTGAACCCGAAAACCGAAATGCTGCACGGATCCGGTCGTGATGGCAATTGTAATCGAAACGCGGATGTTGTTCTCGGGACCTATGGGACGCAAGGCGACTTCTCATGGCAGCGATCGTCCCCGGGTTTTCTTCCGGAGGCACATGTCGGGCTCGAAAGATGGGGAGACCACTGTCCGAGTATCTATCACCGGTCGGTGTTCGTCGATTGGCGGGACTATGAGGGCAATTATGGTTTCGAACAGGTTAATTACTGACGCTGACTCTGTGTAGGCCCAACAGGCCCGAACGTATTTGGAGACGTTCCGAAACATATAGCGAACGGAGCATTTGTAGACCCCACCCAAACGTCACCCCTCAGCTTCAGCAGGACTGGGACACTTTGAGGCCGACACTGTGGATTGTACTGCCAGCGATTTTCTGAATGCCACGGGCGACCGCGACGAATGCGTACTCAAGCTGTATCGTCGTCACCGTGCTCTCGTGAGGCATCCGCGAGCTGACGCCACTGACCCCAGCGAGGGATGAACATCGGTACCCGTCGTTGATAGTCACGGTAGGCTTGGCCGAATCGGGCCAAGACCTGCTTTTCCTCGCGGCGGGCCAGCCAAGTATAGACCAGGACAACCACGGGAAACAGGCCGACCGAGAACAGCGTAGGCCAATGCACCACACCTTCGCCAAACAAGGCAATGAATAGCCCGGTGTACTGGGGATGGCGCACGAACGCGTATAGGCCATCGGTTACCAGCCGGTCTTGCCCCCGGGCCTTATGAACCTGACGCCAGCCTTGGATGAAAATGCCGATGCCGGTAAAGGCGAGCGCGTAGCCAAGTAGCATCGAGATCAGCATGCCGGTTTCGCCCAGTCCGACCAGTGTGGACCAGAGACTCGCGCTGACATAGTCGCTGTCGAGGCCGAAGAAACGCACCAACAGATAGATTGTAAGCGGAAAGCCATACATCTCCGCATACAGTGCAATGATGAAGGCCTGCACCACGCCTGCGCCAGCCCATTCGCGCCAATTCTTCGGTGCAAAATAGCGATAGAAAAACCAGGAGATCAGCACGATAACAATGAGTGCTATACCCCAGGCACCAGCGTGGTTGAACGATTCGTTCATTACTCAATTCCTTGTAGTGAAATCCACTCGGTCGCGTTGATATGGCCCGCCCGGCGCCGGTATTTTCATGGCTGATGCTAGCCTCGCCGGTCGGCGCTGTCGGATTGATCGCGCGGTCGCAACCTCGATGCCTCCCGAAAGGGAAAGGTGACATTAGGCCACCAGCAAAAGAGGCTCCGCTGCATCTACGATATCAAGCCAGACGTGTTGCCTGGATTTGATGGCTTATTCTTCCCTGTCGGGAAAAGTCTCGAGATAGGTGATCACGTCCTCGACTTCCTCTTCCTTTCGCAAACCGGCAAAGGTCATCTTGTTACCAGGAATGAATTCCCGAGGCTTCCTGAGATATTCGGCGAGGGTCTCATGGGTCCAGATCAGCCCTTCTTCACCAGCCTCGGTCATGCCGTCGGAGTACTTGAAATCCTCCAGAGTCCCCGCCTGCCGCTCGATAATACCGTTCAGGATTGGACCCACACGGTTCTTCGCATCTTCGCCAACCTGATGGCAGGCCTGACATTTTCTGAAGACTTTCTTGCCCTCCTCGGCATCGCCATCGGCAAATGCCGGAGTTGAAAACGCCGCGAGCGCTGCGACGCCTGTGAATATCTGTTTGATCATTGTTTTCTCCTCGTGATCAGAAAAGTCGGCCATATGATCTTTCGGCTGTCATTCTTCACCTCCAATCATTCTGACGCTATAACTTCGGTTCCGTTACAGCTTACAGCCCGCCGCAGCCTCAAGTCAGGTTCGCGCTGTCGTGGAACTCTTTGCGGCGATGCTCGATCTCGTGCCGCAGCGCCCGGCGGGCGCGGTGCAGCCGCACGCCCACGTTGTTGGAGGTAAGTCCCAGCTCCGCGGCAACACGCTGACGCGATGTCTCTTCAAGATCCACGCGGCGGATTATCTCGCCGTATTCCGGCTTGAGCGCCGGCAACAGATCGCGAATATAACCGCACGCGGAAAGCTCGTCCTCAGGCCCGGGGGCGACTTCGCTGCGGGGTTCGCGCGCAAAAGCAGTCTCTCCCTTCTGGCGTGCGGCACGGCGGCGATTTACGCAGTGCCGCACTCGCGGTGTTGTATCGCTTGGAAGAACGTCTGCTTCAGCTTCGCGATGCCAATGAAACTGCTTGGCTGCTCTCCAACGAGGCCAACAAAGTGGTGGGAGAGCCCCTCGCGGCGCTTCGCCAATGCGCCCACCAGCTGGGCGACAGAATTGACGCATCAGATGAGGCAAGCAGCCGGAAATTCCTGTCAGAGGTCCGGGATTTGTCCGACGAACAGCTTCTTCAAAAGCTGGCCGAGCGCGATGGAACGGTGATCAGGTGGCGGGACGGTCGTATCGGTCTGGGACCAGCAGCCGGAGAGATGCCAAGCATCGATGCAAGCGAACCCGTCAAGGATGCCGAGTTCGCACCCCAATTATTCCGACTTTACAATCTTCATTGCCTTGTCACCGAACTGAACGGCGATGTGAACCCAGGATGTCGGGACACAGCAGCTGAAGAACGAGCATGACGAACACAACGCTTATCACCCTCTTCATGCCGCCCAAGGATTGTTTCGGGGATTTCGGTTTCTTCTGCGGATTTACGGCAACGCCCAATGTGATGGGGCAGATCCGGCGCAGCTTCACTGGAGAAATGGCGCGCCCCGTGTTAGCCGCGTTCATTCACCCGACCATGAACGCAATTTCGGACATATCGGGCCTAGCCTGGATGTGGATGCGACTGCAGGATCGAGGTTACAACCTGTTGCATGCCAAGGTTGCTTTGCTGGGATTTCGCAAACGCGATGAAGATGGATATATCATCAGGCTCGCGGTCAGCACGGGAAACTGGACGCAAGACCCTTTGACGGACAGTATCGACCTGTTCTGGTCAATTGATCTTCAGACCGATGATCCGAAAGATCAGGATATTGCAGATATTCGGGCGGCCTGGAACATGTTTGAATGGCTGCGTGAACGCGGGGATTGCGCGCTGATCGAACGGGAATATGACGGCGCGCTGCCCTATGCGCGCCTTAAGGAACAGATCGGTCACCTTCCGGCCTCTACCTTGCCGCCGCGCTTCATCGACAGCCGGTCTCAGGCTTTGCTCCCACAGGTTGTCGATCGACTTGGACTGGGAAAAAAGGCAGATCGCCTAATCCTTGGGTCCGGTTATTTTGAAGCAGAAGGCGATGGTGGCGCGAGGCTGCCTGAGAGGTTTCGCGAGAAGCTGGTCGAAGAAAAGCTCTTGAAGAAATCTGCGACTTTGGACCTGTTTTTGAACCCGCTGTCCTGTCAAGGTCTGGCCATGCGTGGCCCGGCCCTGACCGCGGCTGGTTGGAATCTCAGGCGCCCGATTTCCGCTATGCATGGCGAGGATGGGCAACTTCACGCTAAGTTTGTATTGCTCGGCGCAGGGCACGACGAGGCCGTTGGGCGCGTCTATCTAGGGTCGGGAAATCTCAGCCGGAACGGATTTGAAAAGGCCGCCAGCGCGGGTGGCAATCTTGAAGCGGGCGTTGTCGTCGATCTTCCCAAAGGCTTGAAATGGCGCAGCCGAAAGAACAGCAAGCATGGTTTTGCGACCCTGTTGCCAATCCAGTTCAACGAGACCGTCGAACCTTCGAAGCTACACTCTGGCAGCGGGTTTGTGCCCCCCGAGGAGCCTGAAACCCTGCCGCCAGTGTCTTGGTTGATCTGGAAGGATGGTACGATCTGTGCGCCAGGCGGGATTGTTCTGGATGTCATAGGTCCAGACGGTGCATCGTGCCCCACGCCCTGCATCTGGCCTGCACCTGCTCCAGCCGTTGTCTCGCTGACACACGGTGGCTGGCGCGTTCCCGTGATCGCGGAGGGCGTGCTTGTTGTGCCGCGGCCATCCGAATTGACGGTGGAAGACGTCTTGGCCGGCCTGCAGGCGTTCCCAGAACCCTTGGACGCAGATCAGCCCGATGACGGACCCGAAGGCGGCGAGCCAATGGTAGAAGCCTCGGACACCACGGATTTGCCACCCGCAACCTATGCTATTCGCCGGATGATGAGCCTTCTGGTGCGGCTTGGCGAGATCCAGGCAAGACTTGACCCGCGAGATTGGCAGCGTTGGTGTCGAGAACTGCGTCAGACTTTGCGCGCGATCTGCAAGCAGGAGCAGCCGATGATTGGCTTTTTTCGCGATGCGAAGGCAAATCCCTTGCCGGCATTAATGGACCCGCGGATGTGCCCTGGCGATATCAACCTGACCTTGCTGGAACAATCGTTGAAGGCTGTGGCTCGGGAATGGAAGATCGATGACCTTCCGTCGCTTTGGGCTGACGAGGACATGTGACATGGATTGGATGAAGGCCGCTGATTATCTTGAGCAGCTCGCGTCGCAGCAGACGGATGAACCGCTTGATGCTGGACAGCGCGCATCTGTTGCGCAACTTGCCGCGCGGATCAGATCCGGTCAGCGGGCCGCTTTGCTGGCCGACGAAGTCGGGATGGGCAAAACCCGAATAGCGGTTGCACTCATTTCAGCAGTTCGCAACGCGGGCGGCAGAGCTGCGATTGTGCTCCCTGCTGGGTTGGGCGTGCAGTGGCAGAAGGAACTGAGGCTATTTCAACCTGATGACCAGACTCTGCTACCGTTGCGCAGCTATGACGGATTTATCGCAGGTTTCCTCACTGAAGAAGATGCCGAAGGAAATGAAAAACACAAACGCAAACACAAGGACTGGCTAAGGAACCGTAGGCAGCAACGCGAATTACCCCAAAAGGGGTGGGCCGACGAAGAGGTCTTGATGATCTCTCATACCTTTGCAGCGATGCGCTTCCCGAATCCAAGCGACGGTCCGGCGGGGGGATGGCGGCGTGAATTGCTTCCGAATGTTGTGCGCTTATTAGCAGGGCAACGACGCAATTTCATGCGCGACAGCTTTCACCGTGGTGAGATTAGCCAGGTCCATGCCACCCGCCGCGCCGCCCGCATGATTGCCGACACTATCATTGAACACGGTTTGTGTCGGAGCGTGCTTGATGATCTGTCCGGAGACCACCGATGGCTTGCGGCCGATGAATACAAGGGCAAGATCCTGCCGCTCATAGGTTATGGGCTGGGTCAGTTCGACTTGATCGTCGTTGATGAGGCCCACAAGGCCCGTGGGGAGGATTCCAGCCTATCGCGCATTCTCGGACCAGTCAGTTGGGAGGCCGATGATCCATTCCGCCTCGGGATGACTGCCACGCCTGTGGAACTGGATTCCGGGCAATGGAAGGACACGCTAGGCCGGATCAGTGGGCGGGACGATGGTGAAGATATTACTCCGCTTGCCGAACTTACCGAATGGATCAGCGGTTATGTCGATATAGTCAAACGCATCCGGGTCGAAGAACTTGACGAGCCATTGACCGATAGCTTCGAGACCGCTGCAATCAGATTTCAGAAGGCATTGCGCCCCTATGTTCTAAGAAGGGACAAGCGACACGATCCTGAGATCAGCGCATTTCAGGAAGCGCATGGAGATTATCGCGTCGTCGAGGACTTAAAAGTGTCGCCGACAACGAAGGGGTTCACTCGCGACTGGCTGCGGCGGTTTTGTGCAGCTGAAGCGCTTTCGATCCTGCCCCAGGAAGACCATCGCGTGAAGCGTGCAAGACTATCGGTCGCCCAAGGGTACGGTTTTGGTCTCGCACCCGAATCCGAACCTGTTGAACAGCTGCCGCAGGACGATGAGTTAGAAGGCCCGCAGTCATTCTGGTTCGATGCCTTCCGTGGCCAGCCTGCGGATATCTACACCCATCCTGCTATACTGGCCGCAGTTCGACTGATCGAGTCTTATGCCGAACGAGACGAAAAGGTTCTCGTTTTCGGGCGTTTCATAACTCCGATGAATGCGCTGACCCGGCTACTGGACGCGCGCGAAATGCTCCGGCGACTCAGAGACGGACGGCACTGGCCAGCCTCGAAAGTACGGGATGAGAGCGAACCCGCCGTTCTTGCCGCCATGAACGACCCTGATCTCTGTGTGACGACAGGCGGTATCACTTCGATCAACCAGATGCTGACCGAACGATATCGGAAATGGTCCAGTGCGCGCCGCACAGAGCTTGCAAGGCTGCATCGTGAACTCGAAGCCTTGGCACCGCAGGATGATACCGCCGCGCTGTTGGTAGGCTATTTGCGCCAAGATGACGATGATGAAGAGCTGCAAGGCGATATCGGGGCACTACTGGAGGCGCTTGACGACAGGCGCGAGAGTGCTGACGTACCGTGGTCCGGCGACGAAATGCTGGCGCTGTTCAAAGGGCTGCTGGATGACCTATCAACCGATGAAGAGCAAGAACACGACAGTGTCTTGCGGTCTAGGCTGGCATCGTATCTTCAGGACTTTTCCGGGCGCGAGGGCAATTTTGCCCGGATGATGTCTGGTGCAACCCCACCTCAAACACGCCGCTTGCTGCAGTCCGCATTCAACCGCGCCTCCAGCTGGCCAATGGTACTTCTCGCTCAATCCCGTGTTGGGCGGGAGGGGTTAAACCTGCATGAAGCCTGCCGCACTGTGGTCATACTGCATGCAGAATGGAACCCGGGTATTGTCGAACAACAGATCGGTCGCGTGGACCGCAAGGGCAGCCGTTGGCTCCAAGACTTGGAAAATTGGTATGGGCACGCCGAGGGCGACCCACCACGTATACGCATTCATCCTGTCGTTGTCAGCGGGACCTATGATGATCACAACTGGCAGGTCCTGAAGGAGCGGTGGATGGAGCTGCGTGCACAATTACACGGGGAAGTTTTGCCGCATCAGGGAACCCACGCAGCAATTTCCCCAGAACTCGAAGCTCTTAGGAACCGTATCATTGTATCCACGCCAAACTTTGCGCCATGGGAGTGATGTGAAGTTCCAAAAATACCAACCGAATGGTCACGATCATATTCATACACCAGGAGAAGCTATTGAACCTTCATCGCGCCATTGAAATCGCTGCGGAAGCCCATCGGGGACAAACCGACAAGGCCGGCGCGCCGTATCTGCTACATCCGCTCCGGGTGATGATGTCATTAGAGACCGACGACGAACGGATCGTTGGCGTCCTGCATGACGTGGTCGAAGACGGCCCTGGCTGGACATTCAAGCGCCTTGAGGAAGAAGGGTTCTCGCCGACTGTGCTCGACGCTTTACGCCTTGTCACGAAGAGGCCCGAGGATGAAGGCGACAGCGAGGCCGTCTACGTGGCCTTCGTCCGACGCGCCAAGGGCAACAAGATCGCGCGCCGGGTCAAAACGGCAGACATCCTCGACAATCTGAACGCGTCGCGACTGTCGGCACTGACCGAAAAGGACATGCGCCGCATGAACCGCTATCTGGCTGCTCTGCGAGAGCTGCGGGACGCGGAAACCTGAAGGGAAAAAATCCGGAGATCACTGGCGCGCGGCCAGCACATCGAAGAAATCTTCAGCCAGCAGCTCATCATGCCTTTCGGGCATCGAATTTGCCTCTGTTGAGCGCGGCTCAACGATCCGCCACATTCGGTATCGTCCCTGCCCCGTAACTTCCCGGATGAGGCCCTGCTCGTCCATCCAGTCGATGTTGCGCTGAACCGTTGCCCGATGCGTACCTGTCAGTTTCTCGGCCATCTGTACTGAGACCAGCGGCCAGCTTGCGAAGAGGTTCCGCAGCATCGGCGGCGTCTTGCCCGAGAGGGGAGTCATCGCGCGCTCTGCGGCAGCCGCCCAAGCCTCGATCTCCTCGAGCCTGCGCAGGGCTGCGAATGTCGCGCTCTCCATCGCGTTCAGCCAGCGCGCTAACCGGGCGGGCGGGTCCCCGATCGCGCGAAAGCCCCCTCCCCCGCCCATGGCGGTCGGTGCGAAGATCGCGCCGGGCATGCTCCCTGACGGTGCGAGTTCGGTGATAGCAACACGCGACGCCGTCACCGCGGCCTCGAGCGGATCGTCGATCGGCGAGAGCTCCGCGACATGCCAGAGATGAAAGCCCATGCAGGCCCGCGTCACGGGGTGGAGGTTTTCGGCCTGATTCATCATCGCAAGCCATCCGGCAGCCCGGTCCTCGAAGGCTTCACGCTCTGCCATCTCGACCACGCGCGAGGGAGCATTGGCATCTTCGAACCGCTCCCCATGCCCCGGGCGGTCGCGCCGATCAAGGAAGGTCTCGAGATCGCCGACACCCGACCGACGCATCAGCGGCGCGGGTCCACCGGTCAGCCGACGCACGGTCCAGCCGATCCGGTACAAGGCCTGCGCATCATCCGTTACGGTCGAAACCCGCAGCGCCATGTAGAGTGACAGCCGGTCGAGTCCGATCCGGTCCTGCGTCAACCAGCTCAGGTCCGCAGCCTCGATCAGGGCGAGCCGCTGCCGCCAGCCTGCAGGGCCCCGACGCAGGCGTTCATCGAGGATCCCCAGGCGCGCCGCAACACGGGCGAGCTGCGCCGCCTGCCCGGCCTCGGCCCCGCGCCAGGCATCGACGATCTCGGATTCCTTCGCCTCAGACCTAGGTCCGGGAGGCAGGTAATCCGGTTCGTCCTCGATCGGCCCGGGCAGGAACCAGAGGTCGGCGTCATCCTTGTCCTCGGACGCCTCCAAGTCTTCGAGAGGCATCTCGTCATAGTCCATGTGTGTAGGGCGAAATCGGCTCATGCGCGCATTATAAAGCTATTTTGCGCGTTTGGCGATGGAGTTTGAGGGACTGCGTTTTCCTCTACTATAGAGGCGTTCGAGGATCGTGCCTTCTCGAGAGCGCTGGAGCGCCTCTCGTGGCCGTCAGCCCATAGTTACAAGGCTTCCCGAATTCAGCGCGACGAGAGAAATACCTATTGCACGCGTTTTCAAACGGTCGTTTATTGGTGGTACATAAAATTGCAAACGGCCCAGTTTCATGCCGCTGATTGGCTATGCGCGCGTCTCCACCGAGGATCAGACCCCCCTGCCCCAGTCTGAGGCACTGCAGTCTGCGGGATGCGCCGAGATCTTTGAAGAGCACGCCTCGGGCGGCAATCGCGCGCGGCCCGTGCTTGCACGTGTGCTGGAGCGGATTGGCAAGGGCGACACGCTGGTCGTCGTGCGGATCGACCGGCTTGCGCGGTCTTTGTCGCACCTACTTGAGGTGATCGAAAGACTGGAAGGCAAGGGGGCGTTCTTCCGCTCGCTCCAGGACCCGATCGACACTGCCTCCCCTCAAGGAAAGTTCACGCTGCAGGTTCTGGGCGCCGCGGCCGAGTTCGAACGCGCGCTAATACGCGAGCGTACCAAGGCGGGCCTTGCCTCGGCACGCGCCAAAGGGCGCGTTGGTGGCAATCCTGGGCTTCGCACCAAAGACCCCGCCGCGCTGCGCAAGGTGCGGCTGGCACGACAGGACGGCTACATGGAGCGCCTGAACGAAACCGCGCAGGATTGGGTGCCACATGTGCGCCGCTTGCGCCCCGATATGGCATGGGAAGACGTTCTGCGGATTATCAATGGCCCCCTACCCCACAGCCGCCATTGGACGCAAAGCCGCCTGCTCCGCGCCGTGAAAGCATATGTGCGGGACGGGTTCCTGCCCGCTGAAGTGCTTGGACGCGCTGGACGTTGCGAAACCGACGATCGCCTGCCTGCGATTGTTGCGGCCATCAAAGGTTCGGACCCGGATATCACGCTACAGTCGATCTGCGACCGGTTGGAAGCCATGCGTGAGCGGACTCCACGGGGACGTACAAGCTGGCAACCGTCATCCGTTAGGATGCTGTTGGAACGGGCGGAGCGACTTGGGTTGCTGGTCAGGCAAATGGATTGACGATGCGCAGCCGATCCTCGACCAGCAATCCGTCGTGCATGTCCTCAGTCCACAACGTCGTGCACCCAGCGATCAGCGCGGCAGACACGATCATCGCGTCATAGACCGATAACTGGTACTTCTCTGCCAACGCGCGACCGACTTGATGGGTTTGAACCGTTAGGCCCTCGACAGGGCATAAGGACTTAATACCCTCAAGAAACGCTCCGGTATCTTCCCAACTGAGCCCAGCTTTCCGTCGGCAATTGACCATCGCTTCGTTCAGGACCTGAACGCTGATCCGGGGTCCCTGCCCCAGAATTTCCTCCGCCCTCTCAGCCTTTGGACCATCGTCGAGCAGGTAGAGCACAACATTCGTGTCTGCGAATTCAGCGCTCATGCGCGGCGTCGCGGCTTAGACGCGCGTCCTTGGGCAGTTTTCCGCGAAACCGCCTTAGCCCTTGTAGAACTTCATCGGCACGAGGTTGGCGTCTCACAAGAATGGTTCCATCGTCCTTTACCAGGTCGACCTGATCACCTTCCTTTAAGCCGAGTTCCCTCACAAGATCCGCGGGTAGCCGGACGGCAAGGGAGTTTCCCCATTTGGCAACTTGCATCTTGTCCTCTCAGGCATGGATAAACATCCAATAATGTATATCCAGAACTGCCAAAAGGCAAGCTTTGGTGCGCTCAAAAGCCATGTTGGAGCCCTCCGAAAAGAGTTCTGCCCTGTCCCTTTTCGTGGGATGCGGTGCGTTACACCATGCAGCAGGAAGCCTAACAGCCTTGTGTTCGGTGAGGACTCGCCCACTAGATGTGGAAAAACCTTGCGCGAATCCGACTCTTGCGCCAATAGTCACGGAAACGAGGCAAAAAACGTCAATTTCCGTGAACACGCCAAAGACGCGATGTCTCGGAAGCGAGAGGGCAGATGGATAATACCTTTGTGCATGAGGATCTCAACGCGGTGATCCGCCAGCATTCGGAATGGCTGGCGAACCAGTTGCATTCGCAACGTGAGAGCCTGTTTCCACCCGATGCCGAGAAGACCATGCGCAAATTCACCTCTGGTGAGGCTGCGGCGCTACTCGGCGTAAACGATTCCTATCTTCGCAAACTCAACTTGGATGGCAAAGGGCCTTCTCCCGAGCTTACCGCCGGCAACCGTCGTCTTTACTCGGCGCAGGATATCCAGGCGCTGCGTGTGCTCCTTGAAAAAACCGCTCGCAAGCCGGGCGATTACGTTCCCGGACGACGAGAAGGTGATCATCTTCAAGTCATCGGCGTGATGAATTTCAAGGGTGGGTCCGGAAAAACAACAACCTCTGCCCATCTCGCCCAACGGCTTGCCCTGCGCGGATATCGTGTGCTGGGCATTGATCTTGACCCACAAGCTTCCTTCACCGCGCTGCACGGCGTTCAGCCGGAATTGGACCTCGAAGATGGTGGCACTCTCTACGATGCGATCCGCTATGAGGACCCGGAGCCGATCCGGTCGGTCATCCGCAAGACCTATATCCCCAATTTGGACTTGATCCCCGGCAACCTCGAACTGATGGAATTCGAGCACGACACCCCGCGTGCGCTGGCACAGGGCAATGCCGGACTTTTCTTCTTCCGCGTGAAGGAGGCGCTGGCCCAGGTCGATGAGGACTACGACGTGGTCGTCATAGATTGCCCGCCGCAGCTTGGCTTTCTGACCATGTCCGCCCTGTCCGCGGCCACGGGCGTTCTGGTGACCATCCATCCAGAGATGCTCGATGTGATGTCCATGTCGCAATTCCTCCGCATGACAGCCGACCTCATGGACGTGATCGCCGAGAGCGGCGCTGACATGTCTCATGACTGGATGCGCTATGTTTTGACCCGCTACGAGCCGCAGGATGCGCCGCAGAACCGCATCGTGGCTTTCCTGCGAACAATGTACGGCGAAGCCGTGCTGAATTCGCCCATGTTGAAGTCTACAGCCATCTCAGATGCGGGCCTGACCAAGCAGACACTTTATGAAGTGGAACGCAGCGCGTTCACGCGTTCCACCTATGATCGCGCGATTGAGAGCCTGAATACGCTGAATGACGAGATCGCCGACCTGATCCAGAGAACCTGGGGGCGCACATGACCAGTGGCAAGAAGAAGCGCATGTCAATGCTGGACAGTCTCGCGGCAGCTGGGGCCCCCTCCCCTGCCCCTCAGACAGGTGCTGTGACACCGATGATGACCTCGAATCGCGCCCTTCGGTCCGCCCGCGACGCGGTCGATTCCCATCATGTTTGGGAACTGGACCCGGCGAGCATCGAAGACGGGCGTATGGCGGACCGACTTGACCCGGCCGATGTACTGGATTTGCGCGACGCGATTGAGGCGAACGGTCAGACTGTTCCGATCCTCGTGCGACGTGCGCCGGGTGAAGATGATCGCTACCTTTTGGTCTATGGGCGACGCAGGCTGGAGGCGATCCGTCAGTCCGATAAGGTTACCAAGGTTCGCGCGTTAGTCACCAACCTGGATGACGACAGCGCTCTGCGTGCTCAGATTTCGGAGAACATGGGGCGGCGCGATTTGTCTTTTATTGAAAAGGCCCTGTTCGCAAAGGACCTTGTGTCGTCCGGCTTCGGAAATCAATCTCAAGTTGCAGAAATTCTTACCGTCACGAAGTCGTCCATATCTATGGCGATCGCGATCGCGGACATGGTCGGGCCGGATCTGGTACGCGCCATTGGCGCCGCCCATGGCATTGGCCGACCCCGATGGGAATCCCTTGGTCGGGCCATCGACGAGAATGGTCTGGACCGCGAGGACCTTATCGGGATCGCGAAAGAGGCACGTGAAAATGCCGAGACCTCCATGGTGGTGGATGACGTTGCCTCTACCAATGACCCGTCCATCCAAGCGTTCCTGGCCGTAGAAAAGGCTGTGACCAAGGCGATTAAACCGGCCAAGTCGCCCTCCCCTGCCCCACCTTCCAGCGTCCCGCTGAAGATCGGCGGCAAACGCGGCGGCACGGTCAAACGCACTGCCAAGGGCCTATCGATCGAGTTGGCGGGTGGAGACTTCGCCGATTGGGTCGAGACGCAAGTACATGACATGATTGAAGACCTTCACGAACGCTGGAAGCAGCGGTCGGAAGACTGAGGAAGAGCAGAAATCAAAGAAGGAGGCACGAAAAGGCAAAAGAAAAGGTCCCGCAAAGCGACCACTCCACGAGACCCTAACTTGTTTCTAGCACCTTCAAGGTAGTGTCCGGAGCTATTTTCCGCAAGTCCAAAGTGATTCGCGGACCGGGATATTTTTGTCTTCGTGAATGACAAAATGGAATACACGCCCGTAACGCCGTTCCGGCGAACGATAGATGCTGCCATCCTGAAACATCAGGCAGCGACCCAGGAAGACCTGCCCCCAGCCGGCGCCAACAAGTGGGAGGTCCTGAGGGAGCTCGCTGCCGCTCGAGTCGCGTTCGGCTTGTCCGATCGGGATTTGACGGTGCTTCAGGCGCTGGTCAGCTTTCACCAAGCGACAATTCTCGGAGGCAATGACAGCGAATTGATTGTACATCCGTCCAACAAGGCGATTTGCGAGCGCCTGAACGGCATGCCCTGCTCGACGATGCGGCGCCATCTCTCCAACCTTGTGCAGACTGGCTTTGTTGTCCGGCGCGATAGCCCCAATGGGAAGCGCTATGCCCGCCGCTACGGCGACGAAAAGGTTGCGTTTGGGTTCGACCTCTCTCCGCTCGTTCGACGCTTCCAGGAGGTTTGTGAGGCCGCTGAGACCGTCCGGGCCGCAGAAGAGCGGTACAAGCGCCTACGTGCCACTGTGAGCCTCATGCGGCGTGACCTCGCAGGGCTGGCCGAGTACGGGCGCTCACTTCGTCCGGATCAAGGCGTCTGGGACCAATTCTCTGATCTTGCGGCCCTAACGGCCCGAGATCTTCGCAGAAAACTCGAAATGGAAGACCTTAGGCGCATCGAAGACGCTTTGGGGTCAGCTTTAGATCACGCCCGAAGCCTTCTGGATGGCTGTGAAACAGAAAATATGAGCACCAATGATGCTGTTTCTGAGCAGCACTATCAGAATTCAACTAAAGACTCTTATGATCTTGAACCTCGCTTAGAAAAAGCGCGGGGCGGAGGCGCTGTGCGCGAAACTCCAGAAGTTGCCAATAGTCCTCTGTGTTCTGAAGATGAGGGCAACTCAACGGCAACTATTGACGATCAACTGATGCCGAACATACCGCTTGGTCTCGTCCTCGCCTCCTGTCAGGAATTCAAAGCGTATTCCGAGCAGCCCGTGCGCCACTGGCACGATCTGGTCCGGGTGGCTGATGTGGTCAGGCCCATGATGGGTATTTCCTCGTCCGCGTGGGACGAGGCCAAACGCTATATGGGTCCCGAAGAAGCGTCTGTTGTGATCGTTGCAATGCTTGAACGGTTTGCGGATATCCGATCACCTGGAGGCTACTTGAGAACCCTATCTTCAAAGGCAGCAATTGGGGAGTTCTCCTGCGGTCCGATGATCATGGCCTTGATGCGGCGGGATGCTGCATGATGAGTTCACAGCTGTGAACTCGGCTGACAAGTAGGATAGCTCGGGATAGTTCACAGTTGTGAACTTCTTTCCAACACGGTCAGAGGCTGCGCTCGCGGACTTGGCCAGAAACAGGGTCCTTCGGTTGCCAGTCACGCCGGCAGGTCACCATCGCCAAACAGGTTAGGGAAAAGACGTTCCCGGTAGTCCAACGGAAACGCCAACCGCACCGGAGTCTTCGGAGATGCGGAGGTCAGGTATCCGGCGGCAGTCAGTTTACTCAGTGTGTTGCGAGCAGTACGCTCGGATGTCTTGAGCACAATCTGCGCGTCGCCTCGTTCCAGTGCGCCATGCCGAAGTACCGCCGAGATCAGTTCCGGCGCACGCTTGTCATCGATGGTATCTGCAACAAGACGACGATACCGTTGGTCCAGTCCGCCGAGATCGAACAATCTTGCTGAGAAGATGATCTGATCGAGCGTCACCTTTAGGAACCATTCACTGAACGTCCTCAGTGCCGCTTCTGACAGGTTCCCCCGTCCGTCGCGGTCTCCGCGACGTGGACTGTCGGCCAGATCCATCATCCGTTTGTACTCGCCCCGATCGGTTAGCCCGCGGGCCAGCCCACGTGATACGGACCAGAGCCCTTGGCCACCAATCCCCGCTGTGAGGGCCATGGCATGAGACATCAGTCTGCTGACACGGCCGTTACCATCTGGGAAAGGGTGGATGTAGTTGAGCCGGTGATGCGCAGAGGCGATCGCGATGATCCGTCCGCTCGAAGACCGCGCCGCAATCTGAAATCGTTTGTCGAAATGGTCCATGAATGCCGCGACGCGCGACGATGAAGGAGGTAGGTGGCGCCCGACCGCAACTTCCCGATCATCATCCTGGCGCATGCGTCCCGGAACGATGGGCTCTTGTGTGCCGTCGGGATGTTCGATGACCCGAAACTCATCCGGCATCTCGTCGTAGAAGCTCTTATGGACCCAAGTCAGGAATTCGACGGATGTGGGGCGGGGCAGGGTGCCCTTGCGATGCATCTCGTCGATGGCCCGTTGAACGATGACGTGCGCCCGGGCCTCAAGGGCGAGGGGACGGGTTTCTTCCTCAAGCTCGGCACCAGCCAGCGCCCTTTCGATGTCGCGGGGGCGCGTGTTGTGTCCTTCGATCAGGTTGGAGTAGTAGCAGTTCATCACACGGACGAGATCGGCAAGTTCGGCTGCGCTGTCAGGATGCAACCCTTGTCCCAGCCCGGTGGCTTGCCTCTGGATGTCGACCGAAAGGTCTGCCAGTTCTGTAGGAATATGCTCCTCAAAGAAGCAGGGTTCGATCCTGGCGGGTGTCTCCAGCATTTTGCCGATCTTCCATGTTTGCAAAGTAATTGAAAAATAAACACATTTCGTACTTTCAAGCAAGGTTTTGCCGATATGCGTTGCCGATCTTGGCTGCCGATCTAGAATTGCTGCATGAAATCAATGGCTTCGGCAGAAGGGCCGGGCTTTTCGGTTTTGTTGTGTGCCCAAAAGGGCCGGAAAAAGAGAAAGTGTTCTTCGGGTTTTGTGACTGACGGATGAGGGCCTTTGGGGTCCCTCAGATGGGTCCGGGCCGGATTCCGGTCTGTCTTTCCTGATGAAGGGCATTCCGATGCAAACAGGTGTCTTGCGCGTGTTACGCGCGACCGCTGCCTCGTGGTGGCGGCACAAGGAACTACGCCGAACTGGCCAGACGGGCCAGGCACTGCAGCTCGAGCGCGAGACCGTCCTGCGTGATCTCGGCTATCTCAGGCAGGCGGCGACGCTGCCGAATGCCCATGTGATCTGCGGAGAGGGCGGCACGTTCATCCATCTCGGTTGGACCACCGTCTCGACCCTCGCGCCGATCGAGCGCTTTCCCTTGGCCGCCCTCGCGGTCGCACGAGGAACCCCGTTCATCGATATCCGACCCATCAGTGACTTCATCGCCTTCGCGAACTTGCCGCGGGTGACGCGGGACGGATCGGTCGACCCTGAACCTTGGGGGCCTGGCAAGTCCGTCTCGCTGATCACCTACATCGACATGGTCGAACAGCTTGGCGTGAGCATCACCAATGATCCGCGGCCCCGTCAGTCAGCCTGATCACCATTCCCTCTCACCAAAACTCGAAAGGAGGCCAGCCATGGCCCGATCCCGCACGCCCAAATTCGATGCCTCCGAGGTCATCACAAACGAAATCATCCGCATCATCGAGCGCGGCGTCCTGCCGTGGCGCAAGCCATGGACCGCAGGGGGCAGCTCTCGTCCCCTGCGCGTGGGCGGTGAACCCTACCAGGGGGTGAACAACTTCCTGCTGACGATGCGGACCGTGATGGCGGGCCACAGCTCACCTTTCTGGATGACGCTGCCGCAAGCCAATGCGTTGGACGCAAAGGTCCGCAAGGGCGAAAAGTCCTCTGTCGTCGTTTACTACGGTCAAAGCCGGAGGGATGCCGGCGATGAGGATGACCGCAGCGACGGGGATGATCGCTCCGAGGAAGCCCGCATCTTCCGCTTCCAGAAATCCTACCGCGTGTTCAATGCCTGCCAGATCGAGGGCTTGCCAGACAGTTTCTTCCCAGATCCGGAGCCGACACCCGAACATTCGCCGTCCGAGCCCATCCCGCATATGCAGGCGTTTTTCGACGCCATCGACATCACGACCGTCTTCACGGGGACGGAAGCCTACTATCTGCCACCCGTGGACAAGGTCTTCATGCCGCCCATCACGCGGTTCGAGAACCCGCGCAATTTCTACGGGGTCTGGGCGCATGAGCTCGCCCATGCCACAAAGGCGCGCCATCGGCTGAACCGCGATTACGGCCTGTCACGCTTCGGCAACACGGCCTATGCCCGCGAAGAGATCGTCGCCTTATCTTGACAGTCTGCACCGCATGCCACCTTGCCGTAGGATGGGTGACAGGCGTTGACGGTAGGCAGTTTTCAGGCTGGCCGCCGCGCTTACCA
>NZ_FQZZ01000018.1 GCF_900142185.1 Lutimaribacter pacificus
CATGCGCAGCAGCCCCATGCAGAGGAGGTAGCGGCATGACCAAAACCGTTCTCATTGCCGGAAAATTTCAGAATGGGGCTGGACTGTCAGGATATATCGCCGAGCTGACCTCGGTGTTCCTTGGCCAGACGCTCGGCTTCACGGCCCATACGCTCGAGATCAACGCGGCGTATCTCTACAACTGGCTGCGCGTTCTGCGCTCTGACAAGAACGCGATCTTCAAGCACGCCGCTGATGCGCAGCGCGCCTGCGACTACCTGATCGCCAGATCGGAGGCGGGTAGGGCAGGGGCGAGCACCCAGGCCGCCTGATTGCACAAAGGCCGGAGACTCCCATGTCACGCAAGGAACCCAAGACGCTGCGGGTGGCCTGCTTCGCTGACGGCCGCCGCAAGATCATCACATTCAAGCGCGGTGCCTATTGGTGGAGCGCTGCCGAGGGCGCTTATCCGCTCTCGGCAGCGCTCGAGAGCATCAAAGAACAAGGCGGCTGGATCGAAACCATCCCCAACCCGAATTACAGACCCAAAGGGCTGTTCGGGTAGGGCGCCTTCGGCCTCGATTCATCCGCCAAGCGGAAAAGAAAAAGCGGGCTTTGGATTGGGTGTTTCAACTTCTCAAAGGAGAGCCCCATGACCATCACAGCACAACCCCAGACAGACCGCCCTGATCCGAGTGTGATTGCAGCGCAGAACGACGCGTTTCGCAAGCTTGCCTGCCTCGGAATACCGCCCGCGCAGCCCATCCAGGGCCGCATGCATGTGACCCGCTCGCTTATGGAGGCCGGCGACGGCTTCATGGCCGAGGCCGTGAAGGCCACGGGCATGTTCGACACGTTCGAACCCGAAAATGACCCCGAGGGATGGCGCGATTTCGGGGCGGTCGAGGTCCGCGGCGAGACCGTGTTCTGGAAGATTGATCTCTATGAAGCGGATTCCGATTTCCGCTACGGGGCCGAAGCCCCGGACAATCCCGCCACCACCATGCGCGTGCTGACGATCATGATGGCGCGCGACTGGTAGGGCAGGGGCTCTTCCCAAGAAAACCCATTCGCAAACTCAAGGTCCGCTGACCCCTCAAAAGGGAGAGCGGGCCTTTTGTCCTTGTGATCCCCGGATCCGGGGATTGGCCGCACATTTGAATGCGCGGGCCGCTCCAAACCCACCGAAAAGGAAACCCCATGACCACAAGCTTCAAACCCGTCTCCGTCGCTATTGGCGATCTGACAGCCCACCCCGCCAATGTGCGCAGCAACTCCCCGGAAACCTATGACCCCGAAAACATCGCCCATCTGAAGGCCAGTATCGCTGTGCTGGGCCTGCTCCAGCCGCTTCTGGTTCAGAAGCTTGACGGCAAATATGCTGTCCTCGCCGGTGGCCGGCGCCATGCAGCCCTGAAGGAGCTGATCGCTGACAAGGCCAGCAAGGGATTCACGGCGAAAACCAAGGTCGACTGCCGCCTTGTCCCTGAGGAGTGCGACGTCACCACGGCGCTGTCGCTCGCCGAGAACATCACCCAGGCACCGATGAATGCCATCGACGAGTTCGAGGCCTTCGCCCGGATGATGGAGGTCGACGGCCAGACGCCCGAGACGATCGCAAAGACCTTCGGCGCCACGGTGGCGGCCGTGAAAGGCCGGTTGCGCTATGGCCTTATCCACCCCGACATCCGCGCCGCGGCCCGGGGCAAGGTGATCACGCTCGACACGATGAAAGCCTTCGCCGAGCACCCGAGCCAGGAGGCGCAGCGCGAGGTCTTCGAGGCGCTCACGAAGGACGGCGGCTATCTGCAGGCCTACACGGTCCGTCAGGCGCTCAAATCCCGCGGTGTGCAGGTCAGCGATGATATCGGGGCTTTCGTGCGCGCGGACTACGAGGCCCGCGGCGGCGCCGTCGCGGCTGACCTTCTGGAAGAGCATTCCGTGCTGGAGGATGCAGCGCTGGTCGAAACCATCCTGCTCGAGAAGCTCGGTGCCGCCGCCGAAGAGGCCCGCATAAAGCTGGGCTTTGCCTGGGCCGATGCGATGGTCCGCTATGATTACGCGACCATGGCCGACTACGGCCACGTTTATCCCGGCCCGATCGAGCCTGATGAGGCTGCGCAAAAGCGCATCGATGAGATCACCGCCGAACTCGAGAAACTGCAGCTCGAGATGGAGGATGAGGGGCTCGAGGACGGTGCCTACAACGCGCTTTACGAGCGCGTGGACGCCTTGGAAGAGGAAGCCCGCGACCTGCAGGAGGCCTACAGCGCCGAGGACTTGGCCCGTGCAGGCGTGGTCGCGTCCTGGTCGAGTGGTCAGGTGATGCTCCATATCGGCCTCGTACGCCCGGAGGACACCGTAAAAGCGGAGGGCACGCGCGGCGCCTCGAGTAACCAGACGGGGGAAGAGGCCCCTGACCCGGGCGAGATCAGCTACCCGGCCTCGCTGGCTGAGGACCTCAAGACCGAGCGAGCCATGGCGCTTGGGGCCGCGATGGCGCTGCATCCGGAGGCCACGCTGGATCTGACGCTCTTCAAGCTGGTCAGTGACGTTCTGGCCAGCGGCATGAGTGTCACGCAGGCGATCAAGATCGATGCCCGCAAGGAATACCGCAGCCATGCCAAGATGGACGAGATCGACGAGACCTCGCTCGAGCAGGTGGCGGCGGCGCATGATGCACTTGATCTCTCCTGGCTCGATGACGCCCGCGCGCCCGCCGATCAGTTCGCGGCGTTTCGCGCGCTGGAGGCCGGCGAGAAGGCCAAGCTCGTGGCCTATGCCACGGCCAGCACCACGCAGTCCTGCTTCGCGCGGGACCGCCAGCGCGACAGCCTGATGCATGCGTTCGAGATCGAGATCATGCCCGACATCCGCGCCCACTGGACGCCGAATGCGGCGCTCTTCAACCGCTTCAAGAAGGCATGGCTCCTGAAAATCCTCGGCGAGGATCTGGGTCTCGCCCAGGAGGCGGTGACACTGGCCTCTTCGAGCAAGAAGGAGATCGTCACCTTCTGCGACAAGCTCTTTGCCGAGCCCTTCGCCACGCTGACGGACGCGCAGCGCGCTGCCGTGGCCGCCTGGTGCCCGCCCATGATGCAGACCGCCGGTGTCGCCCGTGATGAGGCGGAGCCCGCTGCGGAAACCCCCGAGCCTGACAGCGAGGTCGCGCAAGCGGCTTGAGGCCTCACGCGACCCGCGCGAGATATTCCGCGCGCGCGGGTCGATCCTCTCATACCCAACGGAAAGACATCTCCATGGCTATTCTCAAGTTCTCTGCCTCCGCTGTCGCGGCGCAAATTGCCCATGCGCGCGCCTGCAAAACCTTCCTGCCCAACTGGAACGGACCCGTGGACAGGCCCGCCCTGATCCTCATCGTCGGCAATGGTGTGCATCTGCGCTCCAACGGCATCGATGGCACGACCACCCATATCGTTACCACCGAGCAGGCCGATCCTTCCTTCGCCTTCGCCGACGGCATGAACCCGTTTCGGGACACCGACTGGATGGCGCAGCGCCGCATGGCGTTTCGTGATCTGACCGGCCAGTTCTACACCGACATCCTGGATGACGTGCAGGTGCTCATCGACCGGGGGCGAGGGGCCATCCGGCTCGCCACCGATGGCCACAGCATCCGCGTCTTCGTGCGCCGGGCCTCGGATTATCTCATCGGCGGAACCTACGAAGTGCCCTCGGGCCTCGGCGGCACCTTCCGGGTTATCCTCAAGGATGCCTGCGATACCTTCGCGATCGTGCAGAACTGCGGCAATTGCGAGGATTTCGACGCCATGCAGCCCTACCGCGTGCCGCTCGATGCGCTGATGGAAATCGATGACCGGAGGGCGGCGTGATGGGTTGGCTCTTCTATACCGATCGCCGCGTCCAGACCTACGCGGATGAGAAAGCGGAGATTGCCCGGCTCTGCACCTTCGAGAGCGACAGGCGCAAGACGGAACTGGTCAAAGCCTGCAAGGTGGGTTCGACTTGGTACGCGGCGGCAAAGGTCACAAGTATCGATGGCTCGCCGGTCGAGGACACGACCTATTTGACCGATGCGGATGGCTCGATCACGTTCGGGGCTGTCTTCCTCACCCGATACGATGACGGCTGCTGGGGCTACAAGGATATGGAGGAAAGCGCTGGCCCGAACGAGTCGCGTGCCCCCCTTGGGTTGATCGAGCGCCTCTCCGACCTGAAAGACGAAGGCAGCTACGCCCAGGACTGGCGTCAGCGCTGCCGGGATTGGGCGTCGATCCCGGACTACGAGGAAGGCGACAAGATCAGGCTCGCGGCCCCTGTGACGCTCACCGATGGCAGCACCTGCCAGATTGTTACCGCGACGTACTACAAGCGGGGGCGGCAAAAACGCCGCTGCTACCGCATCGAGGAAACCGGTGGGCTCGTACGCCTGTCGAAGGCCTCGCTTGCGGGCTCAGAGCTGCTCAGCTCCGCAAAGGGCGCGGCCAGTCCTGTGCTGGCGGAATTCCTAGCGGGGCGGGACGCTTAGGGGCGCACTGCGAGTAGTGCGTGCACCGTCTCGATTTCCAGCACCCAGTTGCTGGTCGTTTCGTTGCGCCATCTTATGCAGCGGATGATCCGATCAAAATCATCCTGAAGGGCGCGCGGAAAAACAGGCTCATGGTGTGCGATTCTGTTGCGGAGCCTCCTCACGGCTTCAATGTCAGACCTTAATTCAGATCGGCGCTGGCTGGCAGCGACACCACGAGGCGCGTCCGGAAACACTGCGCAGAAATGATCGTCCCACAGTCTGCCTTGGTGCCTGTTTGTCAGCATCTTCTCCCAAAACACGAACTTCAGTTCGGCGACGACCTTTCCGGCAGTGGGTTGCTGTGCTGCGCAACCTTCGAGGTCTCGTTTGGGGCTGTATGCCGGACCGCGCGGGTTCGGTAACGAACGGATGAAGCCTTGTGTCCAAGGCCATGTTCCTCCATGGACAGCTTCGATTGCTTCCACGATCGCGTTTCGCAGCGCAACTTCCAAAACATGGAGTGGAACCATGAACGCGGCTGATACTTGAAGATTCCAGTGGTATAGGTGGAGAGCTCGCGTCCTATCATTGCCGGTTTCGCGCAGATAGGTCGCAAACCTAGGTGCGGATAGGACGTTCGGAAGGTGGTGTTCTTCATCAGCCGTGAACGGTGGATACATTGACAGTAAAGACTTTCGGTGCCATATAGAGCGTGAGCTTTGAGATTGCGGGCACTATGCCTCCCCTCATTGCACAAAGAAAGCAAAAGCCCGTCGCATTGCGGCGGGTTTTTCAGTTTTCTAATCCAACTCCGAAAAACCGTTTGATTGGCCGGCCGTAGATTGGATGCCTCTTGGTCTGAGCTCATCATCCCGAAAAGCGAAAGAGGGCTTTTTGTCTTTGGAACTCAGACCCTGATCCAAAGGAAACCCCCATGTCCAAGCCCAAACTGGCAAACCCGGCTCTCTCAATCTCCGACGCTGATCTCACCTCTGCGCTGCCGCAAATTGGCGCGGAGATCGACCAACAACCCCTGCGCAGCTCAGCGCTCGCGCGCATCATGCGCGAGACGTTTCATGGCAGCGATGCTGGCAGTGCCTGGGACTGGCGCATGGCCTACGACCTGATGCAGGCCGCGGCCATCCAGGTGCTGCTGCGTGGAGACGGTGCAGCAGGTGACATCGCCACCGCAAAGCTGCTTGCCTCACGGCTGCTGACGGAAACCCGCCGGTCAGAGCAGCAGATCCGGCTGCAGCAGTTTTCCACGCCGCTGGCATTCGCGGCCCTGATGGTGTGCGCCGCGGCGATCCGCAAGGGCGAGACCGTGCTGGAGCCCTCGGCTGGCACTGGTGCCCTGGCTGCTTTCGCCGCCCGGGCCGGTGCCATGCTTTTGCTCAATGACATCGACCCCTTTCGCCAGAGCCTATTGCGCGCTGTCTTCGGTGGCGAGGTGACGAGCCATGACGGCGAGCATATCGACGATCTGCTGCAGACGCCGGTTCTACCCGACATCGTGGTGATGAACCCGCCCTTCGCCTCTTCGGTCGACCGATCCCGCGACAAGCACATCGCCGCCAAACATCTCATTGCGGCTGCAAAGCGTCTCGCGCATGGCGGGCGGCTGGTGGCGATCATGCCGCCGGGATTCACGCCCGAACGCGATGCCGCGCATTGGTCGCGCGCTTGCGGTCTCCTGACGCCGCGCTTGGCCCTCACGATGCCGGGACAGGTTTACCGCAAGCTCGGCACCTCTGTGGAAACCCAGCTGATGGTCTTCGACAAGGTGCAGGAGGACGGAGAGATGATCCGCGCCAGCGTCAGGGACTTGGATGAAGCCTTGGCATATGTCGACGCAGTGGCCGCAACCCGGCCCGAGGCGCGCCCCGCCCAAAGGGTGGCGTCGATGCCGCACGCGCGGCCGACCGTTCACTCTTCTGCCCCGCGCAAGACCGCCGCTGCGCCTCTCGCCGCCTCCAATCCACGGCCCAATGCCGTCCGTCCGCTCAGCTTCACAAGCTTTCAGACCCCGCGCGACAACAGGCCCGTCTCGGACATCTATGCGCGCTACCGGCCGCAGCGCATTGAGATCGCGGGCGCGCAGGAACATCCCACTCCGCTGGTCGAAAGCATCGCCATGGCTTCCGTGGCGCCGCCCGTGCCTTCGGACACGGCCAGTGCGGAATTGCGCCTGCCAGCCAGGCTGATCGAGGATGGGCATCTCTCCGAGGCTCAGCTCGAGACCATCATCATGGCCCATGATGCCCATGGGCGTGACCTGCCGGGGCGGTTCACCATCGACGACGACCAGACCAAACTCACCCGTGCCGATGATGACCCGGACGCCAATGCTTATCGCCTTGGCTACTTCCTCGGTGACGGCACGGGCTGCGGCAAGGGGCGCGAATGCGCCGGGCTCATCCTGGTGAACTGGCTCGCTGGACGCAGAAAGGCGATCTGGGTCTCCAAATCCGCCACGCTCATCGAGGACGCGATCCGCGACTGGACCGATCTTGGCGGCTCGCCCGCCGACATCCAGCCGCTCTCCAAATGGAAACCGGATCAGCCCATCCCGATGGGCGACGGTATCCTCTTCGTCACCTACGCCACGCTGCGGTCCGCGGGCAAATGCGGCACCACGCGACTGAGCCAGATCCTCGCCTGGATGGGCGACGACTTCGATGGCGTGCTGGCCTTTGATGAGGCCCATGCCATGCAGAACGCGGCAGGGTCCGAGCAGGGCAGGGGGGTCAAACCCTCCCAGCAGGGCCTTGCGGGCCTGCGGCTGCAACTGGCCGCACCCCGCGCCCGCGTCTTCTACATCTCGGCCACGGGTGCCACGAGCGTGCATAACCTCGCCTATGCCGCGCGGCTCGGACTCTGGGGGCAGGGCCCCGAATACCCCTTCCCAAGCCGCGAGAGTTTCGTGTCGGCGATGGAAGCCGGCGGCGTTGCCGCCATGGAGGTGGTCGCGCGCGATCTCAAGACGCTCGGTCTCTACACGGCCCGTGCTCTCAGCTTCGATGGCGTGGAATATGATGTGCTCGAACACGCGCTGACCCCGGCTCAGATCGAGATCTACGACGCCTATGCAGGTGCTTTTCGGATGATCCACCACAATCTCGAAGCGGCGCTGACTGCGACCGGCGTCAACGACGCCTCGGGGGAAACTAATGCGTCGGCCGCACGCGCCTCGGCCAAGTCCCGCTTCGAGAGCACGAAGCAGCGCTTCTTCAACCATCTCCTGATGGGCATGAAAGCCCCGACCATCATCCGTGCGATCAAGGACGACCTGGCGGCAGGCAATGCTTGCGTCATCCAGGTTGTCTCGACAGGCGAGAGCCTGCTGAAGCGTCGGCTTGAGGCGATGGACCCGGAGGATGAACTCGTCGAGGGTGCCTTGACGCCGCGCGACTATGTTCTGGGCTACCTCGAACAGGCCTTCCCGATCCATGCGCAAAAGCTCGTGGAGATCGACGGCAATATGGTGGCGGAAACCTTGCGGGATGAGACCGGGGCGCTCGTTGTCTCGCGCGAGGCGCTCGCTTTGCGTGACGCGGCCATGATGGAATTGATGACGCTGGCGCCGATCCCCTCGGCGCTCGATCAGATCCTCTGGGCATTTGGCGATGAGGCCGTGGCAGAAGTCACGGGGCGGTTCATCCGGCCACTCAAGGCCGAGGATGGCCATCTCTTCATCGAGAAGCGCAGCGCCAGCAGCAATTCGTCCGAGACCCAAGCCTTCATGGACGGCGAAAAGGATATCCTGATCTTCTCCGACGCGGGCGGTACGGGCCGGTCCTATCACGCGGCGCAAACGGCGAAGAACCAGAAACGGCGGCGGCACTACCTGCTGGAGCCCGGCTGGCGCGCCGATGCGGCCATCCAGGGGCTGGGCCGTACGCATCGCTCGGCCCAGGTAAGCGCGCCCTTCTTCCGAGTCTGCACCTCAGATGTGCATGGCGAAAAGCGTTTCACCTCGACTATAGCCAAGCGCCTCGACCAGCTAGGGGCCTTGACCAAGGGTCAGCGCGAGACCGGCTCGCAAGGCATGTTCCGCGAGGAGGACAATCTCGAAAGCCCGATCGCACGGGCGGCTCTGCGTGGGTATTTCGCCGATCTTGCCGCCGGGCGCGCTGAGGCGATGAGCTACGAGAGCTTCACCGACTGGACGGCCCTGCGGCTGATCGACAAGGATGGGGTGATCCTTGAGGAGCTTCCCCCGATCCAGCGGTTTCTCAACCGGGTGCTTGCCCTGCCCATCCACATGCAGAACGCACTCTTTGCCGAGTTCATGCGCCGGATTGCTGATCAGACGGAACGTGCGCGCGCGGCGGGCACGCTCGATCTCGGCGTGGAAACCCTGCGCGGCGAAAAGATCGAACAGGTCTCCACAGAGGATCTCTGGACCTGCCCGAAATCCGGCGCCGTGACGCGGATCATCGGGCTGGAGGTGACCGACCCGGTCCACGTCCTTGGGGCCGAAGAGGCCATGTCGCGCAATCCCGACAAGCTGCCGATGGTCAACCGAGCGTCTGGCCGCGCGGCGCTCATCTCGGCGCGGCCCATGCAGATGTATGACGAGGATATCGTCACGCTCATGCGCAAGGCGGTGCGGCCCAATGGCTCCAGCTACCTCGAAGAGACGCGCTTCGAGTCCTCGGCCTGGGAAGACATCGGAAGGCCCGAGTTTGCAGGACTTTGGGATGCCGAGGCCGCATCCCTGCCCAAGACCACCACGACCAAGCTCTACCTGTTGACAGGACTGCTGTTGCCGATCTGGAAGGACATCCCGACCACCAATGAACGCATCTACAGGGTCACGCCGGACGGGGCGACAGCGATGATCGGGCGCACGCTGAGCGAAGAAGGGGCGGCCGCGCTGCGCGCCCGCTTCCTTGTCTCCAACCCGCAAACACCGCAGGAGATGTTGACCGCTGCGCTCGGCACCACGGCGCCGGTCGATCTGGGCCAGGGTCTCACCCTGACCCGTCGCCGGGTCGCAGGCGAGATGCGTCTCGAGCTGGGCGGTGCGGATCGGGGCATGATTGAAGGTCTCAAGGCCATGGGGTGTTTCACGGAGATCATCGCCTTCCAGTTGCGGGTGTTCCTGCCGCATGGGGATGGGATCGACACATTGGGCATCCTCTCCCGGATTGTTGGAACCGGACCAGACGCCACGCGGGACGTAACTTCAGTGGCAGCAGAATAGGCGAGGGGACGATCATGACACTCGAAGAGATCAAAGCCGCCATCGATGCCGGTCGGACCGTGCATTGGGCCAACACCGGCTACCGCGTGCACAAGGACAGCCTCGGCCAATACCTGATTACGTTTGAGCCGAACGGCAGCACCATCGGGCTGACCGACCGGAGCGGGCAGCGGTTGAACGGGGAGGAAGCAGAGTTCTTTATCGCTGGACCGGAGGGTGGCGACGAGAAGAGCCAGGACAGCCAACTGAGAGCAGACGGGCAGGGGAGGGGCGTCGTACCCGGCGGGGAGGTGGCACAATCTCTCAGGCGACAGCGCTGAACTGAAGGTTGGGAAGAAAGGAAAGCGAGCTTTCTGGTTTGTGATCCCAGGAGGGGTCGAAAAAGCAATCCCGGATGCGCTGGCAAGGACGTCAGGCACCGGCCAATCCAAAAGGAAACATCCCATGTTCGCAGGAACCCTCACCCGCAATGTCGAGACCGCAGCCGCTCAGTACACCGGCATGATCCACTCGACGCGCTTTGACATCGCCATCCAGTTGGAGGCGCGGGCCAAGATGTCCGAACGCAGCCCGGATTTTGACGTGACGGCAGTCAACAAATCAGGCCGCAAGGTGCGCATCGGCACGGCCTGGAACGAGACCGGCAACACCAGCGGCAACCCCTACATCTCGATGCAGATCGATGTCGGCTTGGGCCCCTTCCGGGTCAACGCGGTGCAGACGAAAGAGGCGCGCGCGGCCCAAAGCGGCGAATTCGAGATCATCCCTCTGGTCTCGAACGGCCTGATGAAATCCGGCTCGATCTCGGGGGAGCTCACCGCCATGGACGCCGACAACGCCTTCACCGGCTACATCGCCAACATGATGTTCGATCTGGAGTTCATGCTGATCGAGAACAGCTACAAATCCGAGGAAACCCACCCCGATTACCGTATCGAGGTCAGCTCGCCCCGGGGCACACCGATCCGCGTCGGCTCGGCCTGGATGGCGAAAAGCAGCCGCACGGGCAATGACTACCTGTCGCTGCTGATCAACACGCCCGATGGCGACCTGCGCGTGAACGCCGTGCAGAACGAAGAGCAGCGCGGCGGGCAGGCCTTCTCCATCATCCCGTTCATCGACAGCGGTGAGCAGCCGCAGGACGCAGGCACGGGGCTGTCGTTGGTCGCCTAATTGGCACGCGAGGGCGAGACGATCTGAACCCAAAGGGGAGCCGTGGGATCACGGTTCCCCTTTTTCCATGTTTGGCTGCATGACGGGCACCATCTACTTGCGATCTGCTGAATATGATATACGATAATATATTATCGAATGGACGAAGGTAGGCGCATGGTGGCGAGACTGGGAAAAGCTCCGTGGTTCGAGAGCTTTGATGTAGAAGCAGAGGTTGCAGAGCTTCTTGCTCATATCGAGCGTTGCACCGGATTTGCGCTGCTTGACCGCAAGCGTGATGTCATCATGATCCATGCAAGGGCAAAGCTCGACAGGACAAGGCAGGCATTTCTGGAGGCCAAGGCGGCGGGAAAGCCGGTGTCCACATCGCGGCGTGCGTATCTGACCGAAGTTCAGGACACGATCTTCATGGCGATCCCGGAGGAGAACCTCGCGCGGATGCCGCTGCGCGAGCAGGTTCTCAACGACCCGTCATTTTACGCGGATGCCATGCACCGCGCCGCTGCGATTAGCGAGGATGAGCTTTTCATGGCGCTGTCCTCTTCGCTGAAAGACATGACAGTCCAAGACGCCCGGGCCTTCGTCTCGAAGCTTTGGCACAACACGATCGATGACAATGCGAGCAAATACGCCGAAGCCCTGAAGCGTCCCGAGCGTGAACCGCAGCCCTTTCGTCCGGGAAACACCGTGTAAGATCCGAGCCATTCTCTTGGCTTGAGCCGTACCGAGGTTGGCCGCCTCAAACCCCCTTTCCTGGAGGTGGCACCCTGTGCAGCGTGCGAAAGCCGTTGAAGGTGCTGTGGGGACGTCTACTGTCGCCAACATGATGAACCGGGATCACATGCGCGCCTTCTTCCGGCGCGCCGCGGCGCTTGTCGCTTTTGTCGCACTGCTCTGGGCGATTCACCTCCTCAATTGGATCATCGGTTACGGCTTGAACCCGGCCTTCGGCCTGATCCCCCGGCACGTCAGCGGATTGGATGGCGTCATCGCCATGCCCCTCCTGCATGGAAGTTTCGCACACCTGATGGCCAATACGCCGCCGCTCCTGGTGATGGGTGGGCTGCTGGTGGCCACGACCACGAGGGCCTTGCTGCCGGTGAACGCAGTGGTGATCGGCCTCGGCGGCGGACTCGTCTGGCTGTTCGGAAGCTCCGCCATCCATATCGGTGCGTCAGGGTTGGTCTTCGGCTGGTTTGGCTTCCTCGTCGCGCGCGGCTTCGTGGATCGCTCATTGATCACGCTGGGCGCGGCACTGGTGGTCGGTGTCCTCTATGGCTCAATTCTCTGGGGCGTTCTTCCGGGCCAACCCGGCGTCTCGTGGGAGGCGCATCTCTTCAGCGCCATCGCGGGCGCGGCCGCTGCAGCCCTTGTCCGGACGCATGTCCATGTGCCGCGCCTCGGCGGTGTCGATCTGGACTGAAGCCGTACGCCCGACGTGGTCGACCCGGTGCTGTCATTCGTAAACGCCGAGATGCTGCAGTGCAGTTTCCTCAAAGCGGCCATTGCATATGTCCCAGCTCCTAACCCCCAAAAATCGGCGCTGGTTGAACCTTCGGCAGTAATCCCTCACCTTCCTGCAAGAGACCTCTTTCCGCAGGGCGGTGCTCAGCCTAAAGTGGAACCAGTTATTTAGATATGGTGCAAAATGGCGTCGCTTCAGGATTCAGTCGCAAACAAATTCCTCGAGACACTTTCGAATGATGAAAATTTTGATGCATCCAAAACACAAAAGCTTGAAGCGCTCTTGAAAGAAGGTCGGAAAATTAAGGCCGACGATCTAGCCGAGATTTTCACTCTTCCAGACGGAGGGGAAGTTCTGTGATCAAGATCATTTCAGCGCACATCGAGGAATTTCGTGGAATTCGTAAGTTGGACATCAACTTGGCTGAGAAGACCTTCGCGATATCCGGTCCGAACGGCTCGGGAAAAAGTGGGGTCATTGACGCCATCGAATTTGCACTAACTGGTCAAATTGGCAGATTGACCGGAACCGGAACCAAAGGGCTCTCACTAGCAGATCATGGTCCACATGTAGATCACATCAAATTCCCAGATGCCGCATTTGTAGAGCTGGAAGTATCCTTCCCGACGCTTGGCAAAAAAGCCAAGCTCACTCGCAAAGTCTCTGCCCCCAAGAAGCCAAGTATCGAACCGAACGATCCGGACATCGTGGAGATTCTGGACGAAGTTTCTCAGCATCCCGAAATCACTTTGGCGAGAAGAGAAATTCTGAAATTCATCTTGGTCGAACCAACGAAGCGATCTGCACAGATTCAAGAGATTCTAAAGATCGATGAGTTGGGTCAGACCCGTTCGGCACTGAACACAGCATACGGCAAGCTCAACCGGGCAGCGATTGCGGCGGAAAAGGATACGCAGGACAAAAGAAATACACTGTTGCAGCACCTAGGCATCACGTCGTTGTCTGCAGCTGAGATGCTCAAAGCCGTCAATGCAAAGCGCCAGCTGCTAGGACTAGAAATCCACGACACCATAACAGCTGATACAATCATCGACAAAGGCTTGGCAGAGCCTGCTGGTGAACAATCGCTCAATAAATCCGCAGCACTGATCGAACTGGACAAGCTTAACAAAAAGCTCGTCGAGCTTGGACAATCTCCGTCGCCGGATGCAGAAGCTCTTGTCGATCAGATAGAGCAACTTGAAAACGACGCACAGCTCCTTGTTTCGTTGCAACAACGCGATTTGGTGGAAAGTGGATTAAAGCTGGTGGACGGCCCGTCATGTCCGATGTGCGATCATGAATGGCCGGATGAAGCACATCTTCTTTCGCATTTACACGCCAAGCAGCGGAAATCGCAAGCGGCAGGAGAGCTCAAGCAAAAGCTCGTTGAACATGCATCATCGCTTTCGAATGAAGTGGGGAACTTGAAGGCGCTGCTGCTCGAAACTCACCGTATTGCCAAGATTGAGAACGCAGTTGAAATGCTGTCCAGCGTCGTCGCATGGGGCAAAGACTTGGCGTTTTTTCAGGAACAACTAAAGTCTTTCGCAACAATCTTGGAGTTGAAGGATCGCTTGGCCAATGGATGGCCAGCCATACCGGAAGGCTTTCGGGCCAAACTGGCGGACTTTGTGAGCGCTATTCGCGCGAAGCCTGATCAATCAGCTTCGTTGGCCGCACAGAGCTATCTGATCAATGCTGAACAGCGGTTCAAGGACTACAAAGCAGCACGTCTTACCGAGACAGCTTCCCAAAAGGCACGAGACGCCAGCAAAGTCGCATATGACGCTTGGTGCGCAGCGATGGAGTCGGAACTTGACGAGCTTTACGAGGCCGTCGAAGATGATTTCAGCAAGTTTTATCGGCTTTTAAATGACGGCGATGAGCAAAAATTTGTCGCGCGCTTTAAAGCAACTGAAGGGCGTCTCGATTTTGATGTGAATTTCTACGAGCGGGGACTTTTCCCACCAGGTGCTTTTCATAGCGAAGGTCATCAAGATGGCATGGGTGTATGCCTATACCTAGCATTGATGAAGCGGCTATTGGGTGACCGTTTTACCGTTGCGCTGCTCGATGATGTTGTGATGTCTGTCGATGCAGACCATCGCTACCAATTTTGCAAACTTTTGATGGCAGAATTCCCAAACACGCAGTTCGTAATTGCCACCCATGACAAAGTTTGGGCAGAGCAGATGCGTTCGGCAAATCTAGTGACCCGAAAAACATCTATGGCTTTTGATAGTTGGTCTGTGGACACTGGTCCGTTGGTGGAATCAAATCCAGAGATTTGGGCAGAAATTGATGCAGCTTTGACTAAGGGTAAGGTCGAAGTTGCGGCTCCGATTTTGCGGCGTCACATGGAGTTTGTAGCGCGACTACTTGCGGATCAACTGGGGGCGCAAACGGTCTTCAGGGCGGATAACAGCTACGATCTAGGGGGGCTATTACCGAGCGCCTTTTCTAGATTGTCAGATCTCCTAGGAAAAGCCGTCGACTCGGCGCAATCCTGGGGCAACGAGGACCAAAAGTCCAAAGCGCAGGCTCGCAGGCAACGTCTCAAGGAAGCCAATACTCACAAGGGCGAAGAAGACTGGACCGTCAATAAGGCCGTACATTTCAACGAGTGGGCCAATTTTAGTCCCAACGACTTTATGCCTATTGTAAATGCGTTTAAGGATTTGCTGGCATGCGCACAATGCGATGACTGTGGATCATGGCTGTACATTACTCCCAAAGGCACTTCTCCCGAAGGACTTCGGTGTTCATGCAATTCTGTGAACCTAAACCTCAAGAAAAAGCCTAAGTAGCCGCATTTGGGACTTTTATCTCGTTAGCGCGGTGAAGCGAGGTCTGCTTAAGAGGAAACTACCAAGTCATCTGGCACTTGGAGCAAAAGCCCGCGTTCCGCCCATCACGTCGAATGCTGGAGTAGATACTTTGTATAGCTGGCGGCGTGGTCGCCTGCACGTCAACCTTGGGCTAGGCCTTGCGGCCTCCCCTGCTCGGCTTCGCGTGTCGCAGGGGAGAACGGCCCTTCGGTCCGTCGCGCATTCGGCCATGCGGCCTCACCGCGGCGTCGCGCCTGGCATCCCGGTTTGCCCGCCTCGCGAGCACGTCCCTCTCCGGCCGCTCCGCCGGATTGCGCTCTGGTCTGTTTTGGCCCGAGGCCAAAACGATCCCGCCGCTCCATCCGTCTTTCGCGTCCGGTCGGGCCGTTTGCCTGCTCGGGTCGGGCAAACCTACCGTCAAAACACACACACATGAGTGCGGAAGCATATCCTCCGGATGGCCCCCAAATCAGCCCGCGTCAAGGATCGCAAAACTTTTCGGCGAGGGCGGGGCCGGTGGCTTGGGGTGAACCCGTGCGTGAGCGCGCGCATGTGTCGGGTGCCGCGCGCAGAAAACTTTTGCGCCCGGCAAGCCGGCGGCTGCGCCGTCCCTGACCCGGGCAGATTCGGAAACCAGGCATTCGGCCATGCCCCCACACTCACGTGGTGGCCTTGCAACCGAACACTGGAGACCAGACATGGCTTACGACACCGCAAACACCTACGAGACGATCGAGCTTTTCGGGCTGACCGAGAAGGACGCACAGCTTCCGATCCCGGAAGATCACATCCTGACCGACCGCGTCATCCGCGAGAGCTTCGAGGCTCTGCTTGGTCAGTTGCGCGGGACCGGGCTCGAAGCGGAAATCGAACCGCTGGCCCATGGGCTCGCGACGATCCTCCAGCGCCGCAAGGTGGCGCTCGGCAAGGAGGTCGACCGCACCGCCGACAAGATCGGCGCGCTGGCAAAATCCCATGACGGATCGGAGATCGCCGAGACCGCGCTCGAAGAGGCGCAGGCGCGCTTTCTGCAGCTGCGCGAGATCGTCAGCGCAATCGAGGTGATGAGCGAGGCGGCGGCGGAATGCTACGAGATCGAAACTGGCCACGCCTTCATCCCGGCAGCCGGGTCGCGCGCAAGCGTCAGGGCGCAAGAGACCGGGGCGGTCTTCGAGGCACGGCAGCTCCTGGAGCAGCACGACCGTGAAACCGCCGAGAAGTCGAAAGTCGAGGGGGTGCCCCTGATCGTCTCAGGAGCCACCGACTGGACAGATGTCGATGTGATCTTCAACACGCTCGACAAGGTTCGCGAACGGATCAAGCAGAACCGCAACCAGGAGATCTTCCTCTGCCACAAGGGTGGCAAGCACGGGGCGGAGATGATTGCGGCTCGGTGGGCCCGGGCACGCGGGATAGCGCAGGCGCGCTTCGATCCGCGCTGGTCCGCGCACGGGCGGGCGGCACCGTTCAAGTGCAACGACGAAATGCTGGACGACAAGTTCGCGGCGACGGGGGTTGTACTCTTCGGCGGCAACGGGGTCGCGCTGAACCTCGGGCAGAAGGCGGAAGCGAAAGGCCTGACGGTCATGCGGGTTGCGGACCCGGCGAAGAAGGCGTCGCAGGATTGAAGAGAGAGGGTCGCCTTCGGGCGGCCCTTTCGTCGTTTCTTATGGGTGTGGACGTTCTCCAAATCACTTTGCCTAGCAATTTCCTGTTTTGATAGGTATAAGTATGCCAAGCAAAACTTGGAAATGATTGGCATGACTCCCCTCAGCAGCATCGCGATGAGCGCCTATACCGACCTGGTGCGACTTTTGAAGGACGACGCCTTGTCCGGTGTCGAAGGCAAGCCCACGCTGAAGGAGCGTGGGGTTAAGGCCTATTGGTATGCCGCGCGCCGTGTCGGGACGGAGATGCGGTTCATTTATATCGGCGAAGACAGCGACGAGACGCGCGCGCGCATCGACCGGATCGAAGAGCTGCGCCGGGCGGCCAAGGATCGGAAGGTGGAACGGTCGCGGCTTGTCCGGCTCTTGCGTGCGGAAGGCATGACGCCCATCGACCGTGCGACCGGTTCCATCCTGTCGGCAATGGCCGCAGCCGGAACCTTCCGGTTGGGTGGCACCATCGTCGGAACCAATGCATTTCGCCTCTATGAAGGCGAGCTTGGTATCCGTCTGCCAATTGGCGGTATGGCCAATACTGGCGACATCGACATCGCGCAGTTCGAAAAGCTCAGCGTTGCCTTGCAGGATCAGGTCGACCCGGGTCTTGCCGAGACGTTCTCGGCGCTCAAATTCGATCCTCTGCCATCTCTTGACCAAGGTCGGACATGGCGATGGGCCCAGGGTGGCAGCGGCCAGTTGGTCGAGTTTCTCACACCGGCGTTCGGAGATGAGACCCTCCGTGATCTGCCAGCATTGGGCGTGAACGCCCAAGGATTGAACTATCTCAACTTCCTGATCGCTGAGCCGATCCACGCGGCGGCGATCTATAGATCCGGCGTTCTGGTGCAGGTGCCCCGCCCGGAGCGCTATGCGATCCACAAACTGATCATTGCCGACCGGCGCCGCGATGGGGCAGGGAGCCTGAAATCCGCGAAGGACCGCGAGCAGGCGGCTTTCCTTATCGAAGCGATGGCCGAGGACCGGCCCGATGATCTGGCTCGGGCCTATGCCACCGCAATGGAGGTTGGGCCGCGCTGGCGGGAGCACATCGGCAACTCGCTGAAGCGAATGCCTGATACCAGGGGGATGCTCGACAGCTTGGGCGCGTGATGGCCATAACCGGGTCGCCTTCGGGCGGTCCTTTCGTCATATCTCATGGCGCGTGCGATCGGTCACACTTGATCTGCATCTCACGGCGTCCAGCACCGTCATCCCTCTACCCAGCCCGTCAGAGTTCGGCCCATCCGCATCGGTACGGGCTGGGGATGGTGCGCACCTAGCACATCGTCAGCAGCGCAAGACGCGAGGGGTCGAGACGTCGCACTTGAGGCTGAAGCCCTGCTCGACCCTCGGGTGGTGTCGCGGAACATCGCATCCACGCGGGCGGGCGTCATCAGCACCCCGGCCAGGTTCGGCAGGACGTGGACGCGGATGGTGGCGACTGCGTGATGGCACAGGTCAATCGGGTCCCTCCTTTTTGCTATGCATGTGGATCGCACGGGGTCGGCCCGTTCGTGCCCTCTGCTCACGCTTCGGCAAGCACAAATACGGCTTCCACGGCGGAGCCGCGGACCCTCCGCATTTGCGCTTGCGACCGGGCCTCTTGCCCCCGTGCTGGGTGATCCCCATCGCAACAAGGAGTAACCCAAATGACCAACCACTACGTCGCCACCGTCCCCGTTAAGTTCACCGATACCGATGGCCAGGAGCGCACCCGCTTTCAACGCGTGGGCGCCATGTTCCGCAACACCCGCAACGGGGATGGCTCGGAGTTCTTCAGCCTCAAGCTCGATTTTCCGGTCGCGGTCTCGGAGCTGGTGATGTTCCCGCCGAGCGCGAAAGATCCCCAGGACTAAATCCTCTGACGAGGATGGGCCGCCCCAGGACGATCTTGGGGCGGCCCGATCCCTGTTCGAGGGATGCTGGTCCTTGCGCGTTCAACGGACGCACTCCGCCCGGAATGACCAGGCCGCGACAGACCGGCCAGTCAGCCTCAAGGGGGCCATCCTCAAAAACCTATCGGCCAGGGCCTCCCGGTTTTTGCGGCAGAGATTTGGGAACCCAAATCTGGCCCTCCTTGACCCTGCCTGTCCGCCCTGTCGGTGGGGTTTGCGCCCGCCCGCGGTTCCGTCCGAACACATGCGTGTTCGGCCAGAGCCTCGGGCGGGGCTGGCGGACCGGACCCCTAGGACAGGTGTCGCCTGGTGGTGAGGTCGGCAGAGCCGCGTCCCTGCGGGCCGCGGGGGAAGCGGACACCAAGGCTGCCTGAGCCTGAATGCGACGGCAGTATATAATTGACATCTTGGTATATTATCGTAAGGTGGGGCAGCCTTGGTGGAAGGTGGCAGGAAATAGGGGGTCTTTCTTCCGCATGTCCCGAACAAAACGCCTGACAGAGATCGAGAAAATGCAGATCGTTCGCGAGGCCGCGGAGGGTGTGTCGACGTCTGAGCTGGCTGAGCGTTTCGAGGTCACATCGCGGGCCGTGCGCTACGTCCTGAAAGCCGATGCCGAGCGCCAGACGGATGCCGCGATCCCGGTCTCGGCGGTCAGTGTGAAGGTCACCGCTGCGGAGCTTGCGGCGCTCGACGAGGTGCTGGCCGCCGCCGGGATCGAGAGCCGGGCCGAGGGGCTGCGGCGGCTCATTCAGGCGGCAGGCGGGGTGTTCGTTCCTGACGTGCAGATGGCAGCAGAGATGGCGCGCTACCGCGCCTCTCTGCACGAGGTTGGCAATGGGGTCGCGCAGATCGCCAAGCAGATGACCCGGGCCAACCGGATGGGGCAGGGGGCCAGGGGAGGCACGCGTGCCGAGTTTTCTGAGCTGCGCCTCGCGCAGATGCGCGGGCTAGCGCGGTTCATCCTGGATTCCGCGGATGAGATCGACCTGCTTCTGCGCCGTCGTCGCGACGCGATGCAGCTGGAGGCCACAGCCGCGCTGAGGGAGTTTGCCCATGCGGCTGAATGATGCGGCACGGGCCGCCGCCGCGGTCGACGCAGTCACAGGCGAGGTCTTCCGGGACGGCTGGAGCCGGATCCGGGGCTCGATGCAGGGGCTGCATGTCGCCAAGCAGAGCCAGCTTGTGCGCGCGGCAGCCGGGCACCGGCCAGCGGTCTTCAAGGCGATCCGGGGCGGCGGTACGCATACCAAATCGCAGCTCGCAAACCAGCTCGATTACCTCACGACCAAGTCCACCCATATCGTCGACAGCAGCGGGTTTCTGGATGGCAAGGCGAAGCTCGAGGCGGGTGACATCAAGGAGCTCACCGAGCGCTTTGCCAAGCGGTGGGATGCGGGCTTCAAGCCAAAGCTCGGGCAGACGACCCATATGCTCATGTCTTTCCCCATCGGCACGCGGGGCGAGGATGTGCGTGACATCGCGACGGATGTGGCCGAGCGGTTCTTCCAGAGTGACGCGGGGCATTTCGATTACATCATCGCGGTGCATGAGGACCGCGATCACCCGCATGCACATCTACTGCTGAACCGCCGCTCGCAGGAAGGCGAGTTCTTCTTTCTGGGGCGCAACCACCGCTTCAACTACGACGATTTCCGCCTCGCCATGGTTGAGGAGGCGGAGAAGTACGGCGTGCGCCTCGAGGCCACGCGCCGCGTCGATCGCGGGGTTGTGCATTACCCCGCCCGGACCCGCGAGGTCTATGCTGCCAAGGAAGAGGGGCGCGCGCCCCGCGAGCGCGAACGCGTGGGGCAGGACCTGACGCGGACGCTGGCGGAGATCGCCAATACCAGAACCGTCTACCACTCGCTTGCCGCGGAGGCTTCGCGTGAGGCGCGCGAGGATATTGCCGCAGCCCTCTTCCGCGCGGGCGAGGTGCTGGCGCGCGGCGGGCAGGTGGACCGAACAGGAGATATCTATATGGCCGAGGATCAGAGTTTCGAGGATCTGAGAAACCTCTATGCGGAGAATCTGGCGCGGGTGCAGGGAATGATCGCCGAGAAGTCTGACGCGGAACGTCCCGTGCTGGAAAAACGCCTCATCGAGATCCAGACGCAGGTCCAGCACATGCAGCCGCTCGGATTGCGTTCATCCACGCTATCAGACGCCCCCTCGGAGGGTGGCATCTATTCCGAGGCGAACATCGACACCAGTCAGCTGGACCGTCTGGCCGAGCCGGACTTGCGGTCGCGCATAAACACTGCCCTGCGCGGCACCGGGATCAGCACAGCGGAAGTGGTCGCCCGGATCGAGACAGGCGCGTCAAATGCAGCGCTCGAGCATCAATGGATCGCCGATGATCTCGCCAAGGTGGCCGAGGCGCGCGATCTGAACCTCGAACGCCGTGCCGATCTGGAACAGGCGCGCGACATCCTGAACGATGTCCATGTCGCGCTTGGCACGCTTTTGGAACGGGAGAACGTGCTGCGCCGGGACGGTGTAATGGAAGCGGAACCGGTCAGCGAGCGGTTCCACTATCACGAGGGCGCGGTGCAGGCGATGGAAGGGACAATCCGTCAGGAGATGCGCGCCGAGGGTTTGGCCGCGCAGCAGATCGAGGACCGGGACTGGGAGGTTGTCTCAAGAGCGGAGCGCCGGATCGAGGCGGAGCAGCGCGCGTATCTCGAGGCGCACCCGGAGCTGCTCGCACGCCCAACCGATGTGATCGACCGGTCCGAGCCCTACAGGGAGACCATCACCGATGCGGCCCGCGCTAGCGAGATCGCCCGCGAGGTCGACCGCGTCATGGAGGGGCGCGACCTCCGCACGCCTGTTACAGATGCGGTCGCCGATGACGTCTCGGAGCGCTATCCGGACATGCCGTCCCATCTCGCCCGTGGGCTCGGCGCGACCTATGCCGCCGTCGTTGAGATACGGGACACGGAGGCCATCAATCAGATCCGCCGCGAAACCGAGATGCGCGAGGGGCTTGGAGTTGGCACGCGTGACGACCGTCTAGCGACCCGCGATGAAACGGCGCCGCAGACTGACCGTACCGACCTTCTCGCAGGCGAGATTGCGCGCGTCCTGGACCATGAGCGGGCGGGAGAGTTGTCCGCGCCCTTCGAGACCGAGGTGGAGCGCGATGCTTTCCGCAACGAGATCGCGCGGGTGCTGGATGACCGTCAGCTTGACCGGCTCACATCCGGCGATGCCGATGCGCTGGACAAAGTTCTCGAGGACCGTCTCGACCGGCTCTATGTCGCCAAGGTCTACCTGCAATCCGATGCCGCGACGGCCAACACGGAGGCCTTGCGCCAGGTGGTCGATGAACTCGCCGACGCGGAATACGAAAAACACCGCGCGGCCGACGTGGATGGCGAAACCGAGCGGGGCCAGGTCCATTGAGCGCCGCCATGGGAAAAGCGCGTATCGCCACAGGCGTCCTGTTGGTGACGCTGGTGACCGCCGCCATGGGCTATACCATCGCCTCGGCGGTTCTGACCTACCAGGCTCTCGGCTTTGGGGCCGAGATCGACTTTGCCTATATCGCGCAGAATTATCTGGCGATCCGCGATCGTCGCCCGGAGGATGCCCAACTCATCCATCTGATCATCGGCAGCTTTGCCGCCGCCGGCCTGATGCTGAGCCTTGCCCTCTCAGGGTCCGCCCTGACACGCTTTGGCCAGACCCATTGGCAGTCTGCGCGCGAGATGAAGGCCAATGGTTTTTTCGGCGCGCCCGGGACAGGGTTCATCCTCGGCAAGCTTGGGACGCCCGGCTCCCGCGCAAAATACATTTGCTCCAAGGTCTTCCCGCATGCGCTGATCGTGGCGCCCACGGGCCGCGGCAAGACCACGGGCTTTGTCATTCCGAACCTGCTGACCTGGCAGGGCTCCGCCGTGACGCTCGATGTGAAGGGGGAATGTTTCGAGGCTACGGCCCGGCACCGCGCCGCCCAAGGTGACAAGGTTTACCGCTTCGCCCCCACCGATTGGGAGGGCAAGCGCACGCATCGCTACAATCCGCTTCTACGTATCTTCGAGCTGAAAGATCCCGCCCGCCAGCAGATGGAACTGCAACTCATTGCAACACTCTTCCTTCAAAGCGACAACGACCGGGTGCAGGGCCTCCTCAAGGGCGGGATCGATCTCTTCGTGGCGGCAGGCCTGCTGGCCTTCCAGCGCAAGCGCCCGACCTTGGGCGAGATTTACCGCATTGCCGCCTCGGGCGGGAACAAGCAGAAGGAGTATTTCGCGCGCGGCCACGAGGTGGAGAACCGGGCCGCCAAGCTGATCTTCACGCGGCTCGCTTCGACCAACAATGATACGCTAACCTCGTATGTCTCGCTCCTGATGACCTCAGGGCTCGACCAATGGCAGAACCCTGCCATCGATGAGGCGACGGCGGTGTCGGATTTTGATTTCCGCACGATCCGCAAGAAGCCCTTCTCCGTCTATCTCGTGGTCCAGCCGCTGATGGTGAAGCCGCTGGCACCGCTGATCCGGCTCTTCTTCTCCGACCTGCTCTCGGCCATGCAGGAAAAGGATCCCGGGCCGGATGAGCCCTGGCCCGTGATGATCATGCTCGATGAGTTCAACCGCCTGGGCAAGATGCCGATCGTGGTCGAAAGCATCGAGACACTGCGCACGTATCGCGGCCATCTGGCCGTGGTCACGCAAACCATCCCCGCCCTCGATGAAATCTATGGCGAGAACACCCGCCGCGCCCTGCAAGGCAACGCGGGCGTGAAGCTCTATCTCACGCCCTCGGATGAAAAAACCGTCGAGGAGCTGAGCAAGGCGGTTGGCAAGACCACGAAAACCGTCATCACGCGCTCCCAGTCCATCGGCAAGAACCCCTTCGAAGGGCGCAGCCAATCTACACGGACTGAAGAGAGCTCTCTGCTGCCCGAAGATGAGGCGCGCCGCTTGCCGCTCGACGAGATCGTCATGGTGATCGATGCCCAGATGCCGGTCCGGGCGAAGCGGATCCAGTATTTTGACGACCGGCTGTTTAAGGCCATCCATGCGGCGCAGACAGGCGAGTTGCCATTTCCAGAGCCGGGGGGAGGGGGGCCGCAAGGCACGCTGCCGCTGAGCATGCGCGCCATGCCGATGACACCGCCACTGGACGGGTCTGGCGGATCCGAGGCCGACGTTGAGGCCGAACGCCAGGCTGCTGATGGCCAATCGTCAGGGAAAACTGATGTCGCCCCAAAGAAGACTGCGCCGGTCGTTCAAGCCGTTATCGCCGAGGAACAGCGACAGATTGAAATGGATTTTGGGGGCGAGGTTGCGGATGCCGAGACAGTGGGCGTGGATGATGAGGCGCAGATGCGCTCTGCCGTCGATGGCTTGGACGAGATGGAAGCGATGTTGCGAGAGAATGGTGGTCAAGAACTAGTTGCCCGATAGGGTAGCGAGGATCGTATCTCGATCGAGCGGGCGGGAAGCGGTCTTTCGCTGCACAAGTCTTAAGTGTCTGCTTTGATGGTCGAAATAGGAGTTCATGGTCGCCAAGTCCAAGAGGATCGGTATATTGTTTGCCCATTCCAGTCCGCGCTGGTCCACATGTTGCGCCTCGGGTTTCCGCCGAATTTCGATCTTTCGTTCAATTTCTTGTAGACGGCTGGAGTTAACCGCGTTGCGAAATCGCTCGAAAGAGAGTTCATTCTTGCAGCATTGTTGGCGGCGCTTCCGACCCATACGAGGTCATTATTATTGCGAATACCACTCCTCACAACGAGCATCTCTGACGTATCGATTCCAACGGTATGGCGAAGAGAAAATTTGGTCGATGTGTATTGGTCTTTCAGTGCTGGGTTGATGGCCTTCTTAACCAAATAGTTGATCTGAAGACCTGTTTTGGCAGCGTCAGAGTTCTTACTGTCTCCGATAAATACGCCCATCACTCGGTCACCATCGAAGGATCTAACTTCTCCCCCGTTTAGCCGGATCACCCTCGTGGCGCAGAGCAAAAACGCTTTGTAAACCTCGGCCGCGAACTTGGCGTCGTATCGATCTACAATCTGCGTTGACCCATCAATGTCTGCGTAGAGTATCGTCGCGGATATTGAACGCCCAACATTTGACAGGCCCAGGTCTTCTGACTTTGGAACAACTTGTCCTTTGGTCTCAGTCCAGGCTGATTTGAAGATGCCCCGAACGTCATCGTGTATCTTGTTCTCGAATTCACTCACTTTTGCTGGAGTTCCTTCGAAGATCTCGATCTGCCAGCCAAGACATGAACGCCAACGCGGCAAGGGAGAGATAGATTATTAAGACAACCCACCACTTCTGCTCGGGGTTCGAGTTGAAATTCCAAAGAAGCGGAAGTTGGTTCTGTGTCCCATCGACTGAAAATGAAAGGCTAAAGACCGTTTGGACTGTTTGAGCAATCATAGCTGCGCCCGAAAGCCAAAACATGTTGCGATAAATCAGGTCTGGATTCATCCGGATAGCAACGAGGGTGCTCAGGGCACCGGCACCGAGGGCCGACAAAATCGCAAACCAAAGTGGAGAGCCCCCAAGCCCAAGCCAAATGCCGCAAAGGAGTCCAACTACTGCGCCGAACACTATCGAAGTCCATGTCCAGGCGTTTCCCGGCGATCTACTACTGGTGCCAAGTAATCTTATGTTTTTTCGATTCATGGAATCTACCATGCTCGACAGTCGCGTAGAAAACTCGGTGTGCGTGGACATTAGAGTTCTAAAGTCGTGTGCCGAGATAACCCGTGCTTCCAATTTCTCGGACTCGACATAGACATCTGCGGAGCGAGCAGCACCTGGCTTCATTGCCGCCATTTCGCCAATGGTCTGAGGTGCCTCTCTGGTATCAATGAAGGTTGAGTTGATGGATACTCTGACGGATCCGAACAAAATGAAGTAAACGTCATCAGCATCCTCGCCGTGGGTCATTAAAACCTGACCCTTGTCGAACTTAACCAGCCTCGACATGCCGATAATTTTAGCCGCGAGGTCGTCTTCATTGGCAACGAGTTCGCTTCGACAAATGATCTGTCGGTGCTTGTCTAACACTTCTGTCGACAATTGATCATTTTCCACCGGTGGCGGTGGATCGCTTATTTTCTTCTTTCCAAACAAGTCTCTATTTCTTCCAAGTTAAGTATCTTGAGACGGTAGCTGCTCTTATTTCGCATGGCCTTCCCATCCATTTCGAGAGGATCAAAGCCGTAGAACCTAAGGTAATAGAACAGCATTGCCTTGCGCACTGGGAGCTCGAGAACGCCGTCAACCATGCCGTACTCGATCTCAATCTGTTCTCTTTGCCTTGCGGTAAGGGTTGGATCTGCCTGAAGTTTTAGCGCTGCTATTTGTTGCCAAAGCGCGTCTGGGCGCTGATCCGGGCATTCCTCTTGCGATACGCTTGCGGCTTCAATTCTTGAAAGCACAAAATCTGAGAACCGGTCCTTCTCCACATCATAGGCACGCATGTGCCATCGGTGTCCGTCGCTAGCAATGGCATGAGGGCAAAGCGTTCGTATGGTTTCTGAGTCTGAGCTGAGCGAAACATATCGAACCTCCAAACATGCTTCTGCATCAATTGCATCGAGTACTGATCGAAGAATTTTCGGATCAACCTTGCGAGACGCGATGGCAACAGCGTCAAACTCCGGCAAGCGAGTTGGCCAAATTTCCTCTTTAGTACGATAGCCTTGATGAAACATCTCCAGATGAAGAAAGAAACCGGAAGACTCCCCGCTGGAGAACTTCGGCTTGAACTTTGAACTCACTACGTAAGATCGGCGTCGCGGGTCGTAGCTCATGTTGCGGGGTGCGATATCGAGATATGTGGTTAGGTCGTTTGTCGCTTGTTGAGGCGAAATCTCGAACTGATCTTGCAAGGCCTTGCGACCGATCGAACCGGTCCATTGCAACTGAAAATCGATAAACTCGAATCGTCGCCGTACACTTGGTTTGATGTCCATAGCTTGTCCCCCCTGATGTCTCCCAACTTCTACCATATTGACATTTTCTTGGAAACTCCTATTTAGTATGATCACAGAAGAAACTGTGCGACTCGCTGCCATGCTAAGCCGCTATGTGAGGAGATGAAGATTATGCCGTGGAAGCACTCGGTCGCACGTGATCGTATTCAGAAGCTCTTGGATGAAGTGCCCGAAATGGATGTCCAGCGCTTCGACCAATATTGGTCGCGATATCAAATCGATAAGGCGCTGCAGACAGCGATGAAGCAGCCCACCAAACCACCGCTTTTCAGCCTACCAAGGGACAAGGCGGTCGTAGTCGATACCGTTCAGATCTATATCTCGATCGTTGGGTACGATGAGATGCGTTTGGATGATGGTCGTGAGACCGAGGCATCTCACGCGCGGGCGCTTAAGGGGCTGCATCTATACTACGGCGCGGCGGATCGTGTGATCGAAGAAACCAATGCACAAAGGGTCGACTTTCACAGCGGGCGGATGCATGCAGTTTTTCTTGAGACCGGGGGCGGCGGAGTATCGCGAGAAACTATTGGTCAAGCCATTGCCCTTGCTGAAGATTTCAAGCGCGTAGTCAAGTTGGCCAATGATAGGTTGGCCAATGGAGAGTTCGGTACTGAGTTCCGGGTCGGTATTGACGTTGGGACATGCGTTGCAATCAATAACGGGACTGGTTCTGAACAAGAACCGATGTTTCTCGGTTCAGCGGCTAACCATGCGGCAAAACTTGCGGAGGGAGACACGCCTGGCGTGTACGTTTCCGACCGAGTAAGAGCTGTGTTGGGATACCAAGAGGTCGGCTTGCTTGAGAAGTATTTGGAGCTGAACTCCAGTCAAATCAGCGCGAATTCCGCCTATACCTCCGATGATGGCAGTGTGCTGTTTGGCGTAACAAACCGACAAGCATTTTCGGATCGAATTGTCGACACTTGGTCGGCCGATGTTCGAAAGGGGGTTGTCAACGACCGTATGCCTCCGGTGGAGGCCGTCTGACGGGGTTTCAGCGTCGGTGCTAAGTCCGACCTTATGGCCGACCATAAGTTCAGACCCGAGATTGAAG
>NZ_FQZZ01000019.1 GCF_900142185.1 Lutimaribacter pacificus
CGAGCGGCTGGCGAAGAAATGGGCCCCGCGGCCTCGCAAACCCAAAACTACGATCTGAGTGACGCCAGCGACCGCGGCCTACGCCGGATGGTTACAATTGATTGGCGATAAACCGCTGACTTGTCTTGCAATCTGATGGAGTAATCTGGAAGTCGTCAGGCGATAGGCATTGAATGGTCAAATGTGTCGTGTCCGGAAAGCACATGTGAATTGCTCACAACTGCCTACAACTTGGTATTGGTAGTTAGGCCAGAGCTAACCGAAATTCTCAGTAATCCAGAGCTGCAAAAGATCGTTGTTCGCCGAAAGCCAAAATCGGCCGTCGGGTGAGATCGCTTGATGGATTGTATCAGCGATTGGATGCGCCGTATCCGTCCGGTAGAGTTGCTCACAAACGATAACCGCCGGATACTTCCAAGATTTGGCCTGTGATAAATTCCGCGCCGTCGCTTGCCAGGAACGCCACGGCTTTCGCCACATCATTTGGGGTTCCTATGCGTCCCAATGCCGTGTCTGTTACGAACAGATCGATTAGCTCAGGTGAGCGTGGATTTTCCGGGATATTGATTGCACCCGGCGCTATTGCATTTACCCGGATACCTGATGCCCCGAGTTCTTTTGCCATCGCGCGCGTCCATAGGTTCAAGGCAGCTTTGCTGGCACCGAAAATGGACGCACCGTTTGGCGGCAAGACAGCGTTCACAGACGAGATATTTATGATCGACGCCCCAGGCTTCAAATGCGGCATGGCTGCAGAGAGCAGCGCGCTTGGAACCAAGAGATTTGTGTTGAGAATCGCGTTTTGTATATCAGCATCAAACTTGTCTTTGGGTGTCGCATCCGCGAAGCCAGCATTGTTCACAATGATGTCGAGCGCCCCAAATGTGTCAATGACGTCAGCGACCACAGCTTCGCACTGCCCGGGTTGGGTTAAGTCCGCTTGAATTGAGTGAATGGACGACGGGAAGTCTTGCGGCTCGGATGAGCGCCAGACGGCAGCGACATTGCAATCTGCATCAAGTGAGAGGCTTATTGCGCGGCCAATGCCATAAGTTCCGCCTGTGACGAGAGCTATTTTGGGCATATCAAGCCTCCTGTATGTTGCGTGAGATTGCGAACACCCACGGCATGAGTTCACCGATCCTGGTGATCTTGTGATCTGGCAGGCGTTCCAGCACCCATGTAAGCCAAGCTTCGGGATCAACGTTGTTCATTTTGGCGGTTTCGATGAGGGTATAAGCGATGGCAGCGGCCTTTCCGCCGCCGATGGAGCCCATGAACAGGTAGTTTTTGCGCCCCAGGGCAATGGGGCGTATGCTGCGCTCACAGATATTATTGTCGAGCTCCAGCCGTCCGTCGCTGAGATAGGCGCGCGTCTTGGGCATGCGGTTCAGGGCATAGCGGATCGCTGCGGCCAGTTTGGTTTTGCCGGAGATTTTGGGAAGCTGGGCTTGCAACCAAGCCTCCAGTTCATCGAAGATCGGTTTTGCCTTCTCTTGCCGCAGGGCGACACGTTCTTGAGGGGTTTTGCCTCTGGCGTCCTTCTCAACCGCGTAAAGTTCCGCGATCTGTGTGATAGTGTGTTTGGCGATACCCGCGCCGGTGCGTTCGAACTCATCCACGAACTTGCGGCGAACATGCACCATGCAGGCTTGTTCATCGGCTTTGTGCTCACCGAAGAGGCCATTGAAACCCGCAAAGCCATCGGCATGCACGGTGCCGGTATAGCCGGAGAGGTGATTGACGGGATGTTCGCCCTTACGGTCCGTGCTGAACTGGTACCATGCGCAGGCCGGGCCATCGCCACCCCACGGGCGCTCATCGCACACATAGCTCCAAAGCCGTGCAGTCTGCGTCTTCTTTTGCTTCAGTTTGCTTTGCAGTTTGACGGGCGTATCGTCAGCAAACAGCGCCGGGCCCGCCCTGACCAGCTTGCCGATATGATCGGCTAATGGCTCAAGAAGGGCGGTGCTGCGACCCACCCAGTCGGTTAGCGTGGAACGATGCAGATCGACCTTCTCGCGGGCGAAGATTTTGGACTGTCGGTCCAGCGGCAAATGATCACAATATTTGCCGACCAATACATGGGCCAGAAGACCCGGCCCGGGTCGGCCACGCTCAATTGGGCGGGACGGAAGTGGAGCCTGCGAGAAGGCCTCGCAGCAGGTGCAAGCCATACGCGGGCGGATGATCCGGCGCACGACAAAGCGACCCGGGATATACTCCAGTTCCTCGGTGATGTCCTCACCGATCTGGCGCAGGGAGCCGCCGCAGTCACCGCATTCCTCTCCGGCAGACAGTACTTCATCCTGCCGTTCCAGATGATCGGGCAATGGTTTGCGGCTGTGCTGGCGTTTGGACGGTTTGCTGTCAGCCTTGGCGGCTTCGTTCTTCTGCGATTCAGCTGCGACTTCAATCTCCGCATCTTCCGCCAGATCGAATGCCAGTTGATCGAGGCTCTCGGATTTGGAACCAAACCGCGCCTTGCGATGCCCATGCAACTCGGCCCTCAGCTTCTCGTTCTGGTACGTCAGAGACTGAACTTCGGCCATCAAACGCTCGCTAACAGCCCGCAGTTCAGCGGGGTCTTCTGGCAAGGATTTGAGGGCGTCCAACATGAGGCTGCATATAACCTATTGCGGCAAAAAGGTGAATCGCCAAACGCCAATTCGCGCAGATAAATGGGGCTACCCGGTGCTCAAGGGGCGCCATGTCTTCTTCGGCATCCGCCAGTCGATCCCTTCAAGCAACATTGAAAGCTGCGCCGCCGTCACGCTGACTTTACCATCCTTGGCTGCAGGCCAAACGAAGCGCCCGCGTTCCAGGCGCTTGCTGAACAGACATGCGCCCTGGCTGTCCCACCAAATGATCTTGAGAAGATCACCCCGGCGACCCCGAAACACAAACAGATGGCCGGAATAGGGATCGAGTTCCAAGACCTTCTCGGCCTGTGCAGCCAGCGTGTTGAACCCCCGCCTCATATCCGTCACCCCGGCGGCCAGCCATACCCGCGTGTTCGAGGGAACGGGGATCAAGGCATCAAGCCCTCAACCAAAGACAGCACCGCCGACAGGGCCGTCGTGCCCTCCACCAATATCCGCCGTCCGTCGGATAGCGTGATGTCCACACGTTGCGCCGAGACAGGCTTGGTCAATGCCTGTGCGGAAACTCGCATATTGGAATGGGACGATACCGGCCCCGCATCCGCAATCTCAACAGCCACAAACCCCACCTCGGTGGCGTCCAGCACTTCATCAGTATCTTCTTGAAGCGCAAAACGAGGATCACGGAGCCATTTGTGGATCAGATTTGTATTCATCGAATAACGACGCGCCACCTGCGCAACCGATACGCCCGCCGCCCGCGTTTGCGCGCAGATCGAACTCTTCTCGTCATCCGACCAAAACCGCTTCTTCTGACCCTTCTTGCCCGCCATAGAATGCCCCATGATGTCCACTACCGATGGTGGACACTATCAAGCACTCCATCGCGCCGTCAGAGCAGGGAAACCGGACGGATACGATGCGCCAAGCCCGTGGACCTCCATGAAAACAATCGGGCTACAACCAACCGATCTGCAAAATCTGCTAGATCCAATCCATAGTGATCTGCGGCGTCCAACAAATCCGTATCGTTTAGTGCCAAGCCGCCATGGTTCATTGCCATCGCAAAAATCACGTGTTCTTCGAGCGTAACCTCGAAAGGTGTCCAATGCTGCGTCTCGACCTCTGCTAGCTGCTTCCTAGTCAACGTCTTGGCGTAAAACATCCACCCGCGTCGATCCTGGTCGACAATTGGTTTTCCACTAAGAAGTGGAGCAATAGCTTCCATTTTGAGAGTATCATCCACGGGAAACCGTGCTTGAAATTCATTGCTCAGCCTTGTCCATAGCAACTCGAGCAGAAGAACCATCGGAGCTTCGCGGGTCGAACCGAAAATGTGCCATTGTCCGTCATCTAACTCGGGAACAATATACGGATGCCCATTCAGCTTTAGCAGCGTGTTCGTTCTACAAACAATGAGGTTGGGTAGGACAGTTGGCCCAGCTAACCCATCGGGTACTTTTTTGAGCGCGTCCAAGAAACCATTGCGAAGTCCAAATTCGTCGACATAGCCGTCATACCCAAAGACGACTCTGACCGGAGCGAGCTGTTCATGAGCTAATGTTCTCAAGAGCTCACCAGTCTCTGAGGTAAGATCGTCGAGCTCGCCACTCTCGGGAGACCGGCCCAAAAGTCGGGCGAACGCGCTGTTCGACGGACCGAGATGAACCTGCCTGTTCTCGGAGAGCCGTTCCTTTTGCTGGAGCGAGATGGTTCGCATCTTGTTGATGCTGTCGACAAGTTCATTCCCGTAGAGGTTTTTCTTGACCTCAAACACCGCCAGGACGTCAGCGATCGGCCATTCCCACGTATCCGTTTTTGGGAGCTGACGACCACGGTCCCCTTTGACGAGCATTGCGTCGGTTTGATGACTGTGTTTTCCGTCAACACCGATGACAAAACCGTCGACAAGGCGAAGATTGAGCTCCTTTGGAATCGCCCGTTGAACAAGCTCACGGGTGAGGCCCTCATACATATCACCAATCGTTGGCGCGTGTTGCACCGATTCCGCGGCGAGAAGTTCTGCTTCCTTTGCTTGGAGCTGCTCAAGAAATTCTGCAAATGATGTGATCATAACGCGCTCACCGCCCAAACAACGGCTACATGAAGAACCGGAACTGGTAAGGTGCCTTTCCAAGGCCGGGCATTCGTTTGACGACCCGTGCAAGCACCTTGGCGTAACTCATCGTCACCGGGAGCTGGTCGTAGAGGCCGTCATTGTTCCAGTTCATTTTGGACAGCGCCAAAGCAGACCGTGCGGTGTCATCCCACGGCCCGTGGCCAGCATGACGCACAAGCCTGATCGGTCTTGGTGTGCTTCTTGAACCTTGAAAGTAAGAGCCAGAGTTATTGATGCCGGCGACATTGCCATGCATCCACAAGAGGCACTCGCGTGGTCCAAGACCCAAAAGTGAACCACGATCGACCGGATATCCTGCAGGCGCTCCCTTTCGATTAGCGCCTCTTGGCGGGTCAATCTTCGCACCCCGCCACGGAACGTCTTCAACGATTTGAACCAGATCGACGGCTTCACACAGGTGCAGTGCTTCCATACAACCGTCGATCTCTTCGAACTTAAACTCCGTCGATTTGTGGACGATAACACGCCGAGGTGTTCGTCCTGCGTGTCTGCGCCGATAGAGGTCAAGAGAGCGTGTCATGACCCGGAACATTTCGTTGCGAGACAAGAACGGATTATCGCGCTGCACATCAACCTCGTTAGCGTCATAGGCTACGAACTCTAACCCCGCACCATCGCCGTCGAAAACTTGACTGCAGCATGTCACAAAGCGAGGTTTATCAGATTCGACGGGCCGTACTGCATAGGAAATCCCGATGTAAGCCGTATCTGGATCTGAATCAGCCAGCTTCCAAGGAACGCCACCTGCCTTTGCATAGAGTGCTAAGCCAATACGCCACATGACACTTGCTTTGTGGGGGTACGCCAGCGCTCTGTCCTCTCTAACAAGCTGGATTGGAAGCCGTCGCGCTGCGCTTGCCGCCTTGAGGTGGTCGTGCAGATCAAAGTCCTCATCAGTGTTGCCGAAGAAACCGGCCGACCACGATTGCGGAACATAGATGAAGATAACATCGAAGCGCTCACGCATTGCGTCGAGTGCTTGCAGCGCCCGTGTGAGACGCGACGAGAGGACAATATGCGGTGTGCCGGAGTCAGTCATTTCGTGCTCCAATCGCTCATCCAATTGGATATGGCACCCTTTTTCAGCTGCTCGCATATTGAGGTTGAACACGCTTCGAAATCCCGGCCAAGGCGGAAGATAATCTCGCCGTTCAGTAGGATCGAACTTGCTGTTAAGTGCCTTCATGAAGTCATAGAGACGCTGGCTTTCTCCCGATGGGGAGATTGTCGCCACGCGGATTGGGTCTGGGACAAGGCCAGCCGAATACGGGCCGTATCGCAACAGTCCTCTCAAGGGGTGTGTATCGACGTCTCCAGCATGATCGGGATGAAACGACAGGCTGGGTTCAGGGAACCAAAGATGCGGCGAAACTTGGCTTGTCATAGGCGCGACCGGTTTGAGAAAGCGGTGGTTGTTCCGAGTGTGAAAGAGGCGTTAACTCCGGTCCTCACGTTGAGGGCACGAAGCTCTCGACCCTCGGCCGAGAGCAAATCACCCCAAAAAGAAACAAGTTCATTGAGCGGTCTGTTGTATCGTCTCACGCTTCGTTCACGTGAGAAATCCGTCGCGGCAGCGCGATTTTCTTCGGTCACACCTTCCAAGAGTGTTCGCGGTTCAAAGACGAGCCATAACTTGTCGTCAGCCCATTCGAGCCTTACGATAACGCCCTCCTGCCAAGTCAAATCAGCTTGTGCTGGCACGCTACCTGAAAGGCTGCCGACGACACGCTTCAGAGGGGCCCATCTTTCGTCTGTAACATCTGCTGGCTTTAGAGAATCGACGCTGCGGTGATGTTTTATTGTGAGACCATGTTCTCTCGCCAAAGCCCGCGAGATAGCTTGCTTGAGCAAGCCTCGTTCCTGACTGTCGTAGCGGAGGCGGCGTGTTTCGATTTCATGGAGATCGAACTCTGTAATACTGACGTTTGCGAGGGCGGCGCGGACATCGCTGTCAGAACCGAACGCGAGAACACCCTTTGCAGATCGTGTTGCAAGGACATCAACTCCCGCGGCACTTACTGCTTCCGCTACCTCTTTATACCCGCCGATATTGCATTCTACACGCCGACAGATTGTCGGTAGAGATTTCACCTCCAACGCATTAAGCCGAATAACCGGATAGCCCCGTTTGCCTGAAATGCGGGGCGGCGCTGAAACTACAGAACGTTCTGAGGCGAACTCGTCCAACTGTGTTGTGTCTAGATCTGGAATGAGGCGCACGAGGTCACGCAGAGACTCATCAAAGTTCTCAACCCGGACAAGTCCGCCATCGACGCCCTTTTCTGAAGCAGCTGATAGAAATGAAGATACTCTGTCGAGCGGATCGCCTTCGCCGCGATGCAGCCAGAAAATTCCGCTGGGAAAGGGTGAGGCATGTTCCAGCGCTTCCTCAAGAGTGTTCATGATCGACTCATCACGTCCGCTGTACCCCGCGATTACCAAGCCGGAACGGGTGCAAGTGCCGACGAGAAGATCGCGAAGTGTCGCGTCTTGTTGGCGAAGCTCGTCTCCAGTGTTCTTGAGGCGACGTGACCGGAAATCGCCGTGCAGTTTTATTTCTGCGGGCCAGCGCTCACCGTTGATTGTCTCGCGACCGATGCCAGGCGCATCGAGTGCCACGGTCGTTAGATTGCCAGTGCCACCAAATACCTTTGCGCAACCATCCGCGACAAGGGGGTCGAAGTTGGTCGTCCAGACAAGCTTGGTATGCCCAGCTTTCATGAGGGTCGCCAGAGCAACGTGTCCGAAAGATGGTTTGGCCCCAGAAATCTTCGCATCTATGTAAGTTCGCCGGTCTGCTTCGCTTGGATATACTGCCTCAAAAAGGACGGCATATTCCTCTGGCGAGTCTGGGTCCGGAAACGCCTCCTGACCAGCTATGAAATCCTGAATCTGCCGTCGGACCGCTGGGTTCGAGAGGTCTGCTACCGTGTTTAAGGCGACGCGCCGCTGACTGACATATAATTGCTGTTTGAATTCCCAGATCATGTCCCATGCGGTTGGGATCCCCGCTGACGCCGACGTGCCGGCACCCAAGAGCCACATGAGCTTTCCTGATCGCATCGAAAATCGGCGGGCGAAGTCATCGGCCTCTACAACGGGATACGCGCTATTGGTCACTACTTCATCCATACTCTCTGCCATTCGCGAAACTCGGATGGTCGCACCTGGAACCGCGCGAAGTTCCCCTCGTGAAGACCGAGAAGCTCATCTTCAACCACAGTCGCGAAGATTTCTCGATCCTCTGCTGCGATACCCTCTGCAGACAACTTTTCGATCTGGCGTGCAGCTTCACTGCGTCCAAGCTTCGAGCGAATAATTTGAGCCACAGCGTCGCGGATTTGCGTGCGATACTTCAATCGAAACGGATCCGGTTCCCCCAGAGACTGCCTGACGGCAGCGTATTGGGCTGCGGAGCGTTCATAGGCCCAAAGAAAGACGTCCCTGAGAAGAGCCGTGTCGTTGAGTTCGTAGACCCCTAGAACAGCGTCCGTGTAGGCGCGTTGTGGCACGTCAGTGAATGCGAGTGGAGAGAGATTGCGTCGAATGAGGGGGATATTGGCGGCGAGACGCGAGACGCGTTTGTTCACGTCATCAAACGGTTGAAGATAGGGAATATGCACCATAACAAAGAAGGCTTGCTCAAACGGGTCTTCGATCTTCGAGGCCTTGGCAAGGAGCTGGTTGAAACACTCTTCAATCCTTTGGGGTAGCTCAAGTGGATGAAACGCGGACCTTTCTATGCCAACTGCGATATAGCGCAGGCGCCCCGAAGCGACTGGATCGGCCAAGAGGTTGTTTGAGAGAAGCGCGTGCAAGTTGAGAAGCGTGTAAGTGTTGAAGTCGACTTCCTCGACTGAGCCCACCAGAAACTCGATGGCGTCTTTGTGGTTAAGGATCATCTGAGCCTCAACATGCTCTCGTCCAGTGGCCTCCTCACCAAATTCGATCAGTCGCTTCGTATCGAGGAGCGAGTAGGTGTTGCCTTCCAAGCGGCTGGAGTTCCAGGCAAGATCAATCAGTAGACGATTGAGAATGAGTTTTGCGTAAGTACCGGCGGGCTGCGTGGACGTTTGTGGCTTGCCGATCCGTTCCAACCGTTCGCGATCCTCGTCTCCAAGATAGAAGGATGTGTTTGGCTGATATTGGTTCAGGAACTCTTGATTGTAACCGACTGGCTTGCGTGCCGCGACAGGCTTTTGGACGTAGTCCCGAATGCGCTTTCCCTCTTCCGACAAGGGAATGAGATCTCTATAGTCGAGTGCCTCGCCATCCAGTTCGGTCCTGGCCAGACTATTCTTAGTTGCCAGACGATATCGCGCCCACCTACCGCTGCCCTCCATATGTAGCTGTCCCTTGGCGACAAGCTGCTTCAGCCGGTATTGCAGGGTTCGGCGAGGGATGTCCTCCGTCAGTCTCTCAGCAATGCCAGGTGCAGCGATGCCGTCCGGATGACCGGCGACGACGTCGAGCAGCTCATTGAGGGCATCGTTCGGGACTTTGTTGGCCATCGTCGTCTTTCTTGCGCGCATGCTATAGACGCAACTATGCTGGTTTACGCGCAATTTTCAAGTATAGGCGCAAGAATCGCTTGTAGGCGCAACCATTGTTGCGCGTAGCAGCATGCACAACGAAGGCGGAAAACCGCGAGTTCGCCCAGAAAGGCCGCAATGGCAGACGATGACGACAGACTGATACAGGAGGTGCTCGCAGAACTTGGCAGGGACGCCAATCCAAGTCATATCGCTGAGCAAGTCCGCCGCCTGGATCGCGGGCTACCAGCAGAGGACGAGTTCATTGCCGTTTGCAGTTGGCTTGGCGAGACACGCCTGATCCACAAACTTGACCAGCACCAAGCGCCGAGTAAATCGCGTGAAGACTATCAGGTCCCCGATCTCCTCGCGATGTACGAAAATTCAGGGCCAGTGCTTATCGAGGTCAAATCGAAGAAGACCCCGACGCTTTCATTCAAACCCGACTACCTTGGACGATTGCAAGCCTATGCGGACGTCTTGCAGATGCCACTGCTCATAGCTTGGAAATATCACGGCATCTGGACGCTCTTCGAGGCGCGGCACCTCACCAAGGCGAAAAAGAACTTCAATATCCGGTATGAAGCAGCGATCAAAGAAAGCCTGCTCGGCATTCTCGCGGGGGATGTCGCCTATAAGATAGCGCCTGGAGCAGGTGTTCATCTACGCTTCAAAAAGGAGAAACTCCTCGCATCAGAAGAGACGGAGGATGGCCTAAACGAACAATGGCAGATGCGTGTCGATAAGGTCGGCTTCACTTCTGCAGGCGGGACACCTGCAGATGCACTGGATAACGATGTCACAACTCTTTTTACCACATGGGATTTGTCGGAGCATCAGGTTCATTCCGAGACCCACACCGAGATGCAGTTCGTCGCCGGAGAAGATGACGGCATGATGTTTGGCCATATGGCCCTGGTTCATCTGCTGAATTGGCCGCTTCAGGACGGCGAGCAGATCAATTGGAGGCATGCGATCAGGCGTGAATCTGTCGTCAGCAACATGACCAACTTTACTCAAGCCCTGCAACGTGCGCTTGAGCAGAAAGTGGTTCGCATCATTATCAACCAGCAACCCCTTAGCTGGCCGGAGTTTGTGCCTCGATGAACAGCGCAAACGAAGGCCCACACACGCTGAAGCTTCTGCCGCGGTCGCTCTTCGATCTCTACGCCCTTGCTTTGCCACGCGGTCATGGTTTCGGCATGCGGCCTCCCATTGGAGCGTGGCAAAGCGAAGATGGCATTGCCTACGGTGTCATCACCCAGCATGTGCAAACACCGGATTTTGGTGTCCTTGTCATGCGGCGACGGGTTGACGGCGTGTGGGTGGAGGTTGAGGCAGAGACCGGCATCGCATCACAGAACGCGGCCCTCGAAGAGTTGGAGCGACTACTTGGCTGCAATCAGCAAAAGGAAGCACTCCCAGCCAACACCGCCCCTCGGCCGGCATTGCACGACATAGGCAATCGTCAGCCGAGCAAGGTGTTTAGCGCACTGAGTACACCATCCCATCACGTGGCGGCTTGGACACTCAATCAGCTGTACCTAGCGATGCCAAATCCGGACAAAAACTGGGCTGGAGATTGCCAGACAGGCAACTTCCACACGCGCCTCTGGGAGGCGCAGCTATTGGCGAGTTTTCGCGAACAGGGTTTGCTCGTGGAACAGCCGCATCCTTCCCCTGATTTTCGGATCGAAAACCGCAAAGGCGGACCGGCGTGGGTGGAAGCCGTGACGGCCAATCCACCCGTCCCGTATGACCACGTGAACGCTGCACCGAGTGTCCAACCAGAAGCCCGTGAGGAGCTTTTCTTCGGTACAGCCGCGGTACGATTTGCCAAGACTTTGGGAAGCAAACTGCAGAAGGGCTATCATCGCCTTGCGCATGTCAAAGACATGCCTTTTGCGATTGCCCTCGCTGATTTTCACGCTCCCGCGTCGATGATCTGGAGTCGCGAAGCACTCGTGGGCTATCTTTACGGCCTAGGCGCAGAGCCAAAAGACATTGATGGTCAGCGAGTGGCTGTGCCGACTGAAAGAACCGAACTTCTGGGTGAGAACCCGTTTCCGGCCGGCCTGTTCACCGATGAAAGGCACGCTGAGTTGTCGGCTGTGATCTTCTCGAATGCGTGCTCTATCTCAAAACTGAGCCGGGTTCCGATCTCGGCGGGAGCGGACACCAAGGGCTTTCGCTACTTTCGGATCGGAAATTTTCTTGATCGAACACCGGGCGCGTTGAAAGGGATACCGTTTTGCCTCGATGTCACGAGCGATGAGTATCGATCGCTCTGGCCACAAGGTTATGAACCCTGGTGCGCGGAACTCGAGGTATTTCACAATCCACATGCTCGGCACCCACTTCCGGAGGCTCTGATCCCCGAAGCAACACATTGGGTAGAAGAAAACGGGGAAGTGGTGTGTCGTGCATTCTATGAGACATCAATTCTCTGGTCACAGACACGCATTCTGAACGAGGATGATCGCATCCCCACACTGGAAGACTTCTTGCCAGATCCAGACAGTCGTAGGTAATCGCGAACCCGTCAGGCGCTTTGCCCATCCTCGGTCAACTTGAGACGCTGGAACGCACCTTCCGGGAACAAGACATCGAAGACAGAACCAGCCAACAATTCGTAAGCGCCACGCTGATCCCCTCCTGCCGCGTTGAAGCTGGCTGTGCGAGTCCTGCTGTCGAGGTGAGACAGGATAGGACGGCAAAATGGACGTCTCTTTGGACGGCTCGACGGGTGGCTACGCGGGCAGGATCGAGGTTCTCGAGGGCCGGTCAGGCCGACGGTTTCGAAGCGAGGCGGAGCGGGCGCGGATCGCGGCGGAAAGCATGATGCCCGGAGCGAAGGTCGCCGACGTCGCGCGGCGGCACACGGTGACCCGCTGGCAGGTCTACGATTGGCGCAAGAAGCTGATGGCCGGCGCGCTGGCTTTGCCCGCCGAGACGGCTGACGCCCCGATGTTCGCGGCGCTTGTCGTTGAAGCGAAGCCGGCGGGTCCGACACCCAGCCCGAAGCGGAGCGGCGGCGCGGTCAGGTCCGGCAGGATCGAGATGGTGGTCGATGGCGTGACCCTGCGGTTGGCGTCGGACATCGACGAAGCGCACTTGACCCGGTTGATCCGCGCGATCCGGGCGGCCTCGCGATGATCTCGCCGACCGGCGGGTTGCGCGTCTACGTGGCCACGCGCCCGACGGATTTCCGGAAGGGCATAGACGGCCTGGCCCTGCTGGTTCAGGAAACGATGGGCCTCGATCCGTTCAGCGCGGCGGCCTTTGTGTTCCGCGCCAAGCGGGCCGACCGCATCAAGGTCCTGGTCTGGGACCAGACCGGCATCGTCCTGGTTCACAAGCGCCTGGAGGGCGCGAAGTTTGTCTGGCCCAAGGCGCGGGACGGCGTGATGAAGATGTCGCCCGCCCAATTCTCGGCACTGTTCGAGGGGCTCGACTGGCGGCTTGTGCGGCCCGAACGCGTGCGGCGGCCGGAACTGGCGGGATAGCTGCGGCTGAGTGACTCAGTATCGTTTTGTCGGTGGTGGCGACTTCACCCATGTGCTTGGTCCGGGTCATGACGAACACCGCCCTGGCCGAAGAAAACGCACGCCTGAAGGCTCGCCTCGCCGAGACCGAGGCGGCGCTGGCGGATGCGGTCGAGGCCCAGAAACGGCTGGAGAGCATCGTCAGCGAATTGCGACGGGAAAAGTTCGGGCGGAAATCCGAAAAGCTTGATCAGGAACAGTTCAACCTGCCGCTCGAGGATGTGGAACTCGCGCAGGGCGTGCTGGAAGCGGCGCAGGAGAAAGCGCGGCGCGCCCTGAAGGGACAAGGCCGTGTCGAAAGCGGCACGCCGCACCGGAACCGCGGGCACCTCCCGAAGCATCTGCCCCGTGTCGAACGGATCATCGAGCCGCAGAGCACGTTGTGCCCCTGCGGGTGCGGCGAGATGGCCAGGATCGGCGAGGATGTCTCCGAGCGGCTGGATGTGGTGCCGGCCCAGCTTCGCGTGCTGGTGACCCGCCGTCCGAAATACGCCTGCCGGCGCTGTTCCGGCGCGGTGGTTCAGGCGCATGCGCCGGAACATGTGGTGCCCGGCGGTCTGCCGACCGAGGCTTTGATCGCGCAGGTCATGGTGGCCAAGTTCGGCGACCACCTTCCGTTCTATCGCCAAGCAGAAATCTACACCCGGCAGGGGATCACATTGGACCGGGCGACGCTCGGCAACTGGGTGGGGCGTGCCTGTTTCCACTTGCGTCCGATCGCCGATCACCTGAAGGAGCGGCTGAAAGGCGCGGATCGGGTGTTCATGGACGAAACCCGTGCGCCGGTGCTCGATCCCGGACGGCGAAAGACCAAGACTGGCTACTTCTGGGCCATTGTGGCCGATGACCGGGGCTATGGCGGCGTCGGTCCGCCGGTCGTGATGTTCCATTACGCGCCCGGCCGCGGCGCAGTGCATGCGCTCCGCTTCCTCGAAGACTATCGCGGGCACTTCGTGCAATGCGACGGCTATGAAGCCTATGACAAGCTCACCAGGGTGGACCGGCCCGAGGGTCCATGGACGCTTGTCCATTGCTGGACCCACGCTCGTCGGCGCTTCGTCAAACGGCTGGAAAAGGACGGCTCGCCGATTGCCGAGGAGGCCCTACGCCAGATCGCCGAGCTCTATGCCGTCGAGAAATCCGTGCGCGGCCAAGCCCCCGACGCCCGGCTTGCCGCCCGGCGCGCGTTGTCCGTACCGATCATCGGGGCCTTCCGCCCCTGGCTCGAGGCACAGCTGTCGCGCATTCCGCGATCATCGAAGCTGGCCGAGGACATCCGCTATACGCTGGCGCGCTGGCCAGGCCTGACGCGGTTCCTGGAAGACGGTCGCTTGGAATTGGACACCAACCCGGTCGAGAACCAGATCAGGAAGATCGCTCTGACAAGAAAAAACGCCCTCTTCGCCGGGCACGAGGTCGGCGCGGAGAACTGGGCACTGCTCGCCAGCCTGATTGCCAATTGCAAGATGTGTGGCGCCGATCCGGTCAACTATCTGACCGCCACTTTGCGCGCATTGCTCGACGGACACCCCAAGAGCCGCATCGACGACCTTATGCCTTGGAACTTCCGAACCGCGTCAAGCCGCGCCGCGTAGGGGAGCGCCGAGGCGCTTACAACAATTCGTTACCAGGGTCTCCATGCGCGTCCTCCAAGTTTCGCTCGATTTTCTTGGCGACCGAAGGCACCGCGAGCAGGTCAGGCCGCCAGCTTTCTGACAACGATCTCAACGCACGGGACCAACTTCGCCGTTCCTTCGGCTCCAACAGGAGCGAATTTACCAGATGGGGCAGGTTGGACATCTCTATCTTCGTTTGAACTGTGAGCTCATTTCGGCGCACCGTGGCAAGGACGCCAAGTGCACGGACGGTATCGTAGGGATCGCCGAGCGCACTCCAAGACACCCCGCCAACGATAGATGCAATGCCATCCCAGGATACGCCCGCCTGATCCTGATTGCAGTCTGTGAGTGCAGAGTAGAACTCTCTTCGCAAATGCGAAACTGCAGTATCGCGCTGCACCAGTTTCTCCAGATAGCCATCAAAACGGTCTCCTTTTGATCTTGGCCGGTCGCCTGGTCGGCCCCAATCGATTTCTTTTGGTGTTACGATCCTTTCTCGCCATTGAGGCCTCAATCCTTCGCGCAGCGGGCCCGGTAACAGTCTCATCAAGCGCAAGCGCGGCGCATTGGCTGCCCGAGCTTCGTCAAGAACCTCGTCATCTACCGCAAAGATCTGACCATCGTTACGAAGATAAATGTCTTTGAAGGCACGACGGTCGAGCTGGGACCGATCTCCTGAGATGACCCAGCAAAGGCGAATATCGTTCGTATGCCTCCGGTGGAGGCCGTCTGACGGGGTTTCAGCGTCGGTGCTAAGTCCGACCTTATGGCCGACCATAAGTTCAGACCCGAGATTGAAGT
>NZ_FQZZ01000020.1 GCF_900142185.1 Lutimaribacter pacificus
TGGTAAGCGCGGCGGCCAGCCTGAAAACTGCCTACCGTCAACGCCTGTCACCCATCCTACGGCAAGGTGGCATGCGGTGCAGACTGTCAAGATAACGCCACGATTTCTTCGCGCGCGTAGGCCGTGTTTCCGAACCGGGACAGGCCATAGTTGCGGTTCAGGCGATGCGGCGCCTTGGTCGCATGAGAACATTCGTGCGCCCAAACACCGTAAAAGTTCCGCGGGTCCTGAAACCGTGAGATGGGAGGCATGTAGACCTTGTCGACAGCCGGCATGTAATAGGCCTCGTCGCCCGCGAATACGGTGGTGATGTCGATGGCCTCGAAGAAGGCCTGCATATGCGGGATCGGCTCTGCGATCGGATGATCCGGCACGGGCTCGGGGTCCGGATGAAAACTGTCCGGGAGCCCTTCGATCTGACAAGCGTTGAAGACCCGGTAGGATTTCTGGAAACGGAAGACGCGGGCGTCGTCGGTCTCGTCATCGTCGGACGCGTCATCCCCCTCCCCCTGTTTCCGACTCTGTCCGTAATAGATCACCAGGGAGGATTTCTCGCCTTTGCGGATCCTGGCGTCCAGGGCGTTGGCCTGTGGCATCGTCATCCAGAATGGCGAGCCGTAGCCCGCCATCGTTGTCCGCATGGTCAGCAGGAAGTTGTTGACGCCCTGGTAGGGCGCGCCGCTCACCCGCAGAGGCCGGGAGCTGCCACCCGCCGTCCAGGGCTTGCGCCACGGCAGGACTCCGCGTTCGATGATGCGAATGAGTTCGTTTGTGATCGACGCGGCGGCGTCGAATTTGGGTTTAGATTTGGATTTGGCCATGGGTGGTCTCCGATGTCAGAAGGAGCGCACGGCAACCGCGCGCGGACCGGAGAACGGTTTTGGAAAGTAACCCTTCGGTGAGGTGGCGGGCCCCCTGCGGAACTCTGCCAGACCCCTTTCCTCATTCTCCGGATCCGCCAGGACCCAAAGCCTGCTTTGACTTTCCGGGACCCGGTCGCACAGCGGCTAAATCAACCGTCAGAACGCGGACCGCCCGCCCGGATCCGAACCTGGTGTCCCCGCATAAAGTCCTTCAGTTCAACGAAAGTCTTCCCTCATACATCGGTCGTTTCTCAGGCGAAACGTGACGATGGCGGGCCGATGGGGTTGCGGTGTCGGGCCGAAACCTTAGAAGGGCAACCGCGCGAGGCGCGTGGTTCCCAGCATGAGGCTTGGGGCCAGCTCCCACCACTGAACACCCGGAGTATTCAATGATCCGCCATGTCGTTTTCTTCACTGTTCCGAACGACGGCAACCTCGACACTGTCCGAAAGGGACTGCAGCTCCTGACGCAGATTCCCAATGCGAAGCACCTCGAGATCGCTCTGAACCGCAAGACGGATCCGGCCAGCAAGGAGATCGACGTGGTCGTCTACGGAGAGTTCGTGGATGACGAGGCGCTGGCCGCCTACAAGGCGCACGAGATCTATGCCGAATCCATTCGGCGTGTGAAACCGCTGCGCGAAATGCGCCTTGCAGCGGATTACGACACCGCTCGGGCCTTCGTAGCTCCTGATGACGAGGCCTAACCTCCTGACGTGATCTCGCAAGATCAGGCTGGGTGCGGTCGACCTTTTGCTGCGCGCCGATCTTGCCGACACCGAGATGCGGTTCGCTGCACCTCACGAATTAATCCGCGCCGACGATGCTGACGAGGTGCCACGCGCCCAGGACCAGATGGAACGCGCGCGGGCCGCAGGCAAGTGGTGCGCGGGCTACTTGAGCTACGAGACAGGCTATGGCCTCGATCCGCGCAATTCAGTGCCTGCGCGCGCTGGAGGGACGTCCGCGTGACATCGACTGCGGGGCCATCGAATTCATAGGTCCTTCTGGCCTGATGCGCGGCAATGTCGCCATCCGTCCGCAACCTCGCTTTCCAAAAGGGCGATGAGGCCATTTTCAACGTGTGTGGCGGCATCCTGTTCGATTCCGAGGTCAGTTCGGAATACGATATTGTCCCCTGAAGTCGCGACTCGCGACCGGAGCGGCCTTGGAACCCTGGTCAGACGCTTAGACGTGGGACTGGGACCTCCAGCCTCCTGAAAATGTTAGCGTATGCAATTTATGTGGCGCGCTCCCTCAAGCTTGCCCTTGCGTCATCCACCAATTAGATACCCATCAGCCGACGCCCTCCGCGTGCGGCCGCGCCCTTTGCGGCGGCCCGAATTGACCCGAGGAGTTGCCGCACTTGCTGGACCAGATCGCGCTGCGCGCCGAACTCGCCGATCACTACGATCTTTCCCCTTCCACCGGCATCGCAGCCGCGACTGCCGAAATCTATGCGCGCATGGACCGTGTCGTGACGCCCCCCGACTGGGCGATCTATGCGCCCTACGTGGCGGCGATCAACAAGTTGAAGAAGGATCGCAACGCGGTCATCCTGGCGCATAACTACATGACGCCCGAGATCTATCACGGCATCGCGGACGTGGTCGGCGACAGCCTTCAGCTGGCAATCGAGGCGACCAAGGTCGAGGCCCACATGATCGTTCAATGCGGTGTGCATTTCATGGCCGAGACGTCCAAGATCCTAAACCCCTCCAAGACGGTGCTGATCCCCGACATGGAGGCAGGCTGTTCGTTGGCCGAAAGCATCACCGCCGAGGGCATCGCCCAGATGCGCGCACAATATCCCGGCGCGCCCGTCGTCACCTATGTGAACACCACGGCCGAGGTGAAGGCCGCGTCCGACATCTGCTGCACCTCGTCGAACGCGGTGCAGATCGTGCGCGGGCTGGATAGTGACACCGTCATCATGACACCGGACAAATATCTGGCGCAGAACATCGCCAACCTGGTGCCGGAAAAGAACATCGTGTGGTGGGATGGGGCCTGCATCGTGCACGAACAATACACCGCGCAGGACCTGAAGGATTTCCGCGAATGGAACCCCGGCACGCGGATCATCGCGCATCCCGAATGCCCGCCCGACGTTGTGGCCGAAGCGGATTTTTCCGGCTCGACCAGCGGGATCATCAACTATGTCACTCAGCAACGGCCCGAAAAGGCGATGCTGGTGACGGAATGCTCCATGGCGTCCAACATCTCGGACGCGCTTCCGGATGTGGATTTCGTCGGCCCCTGCAACATGTGCCCCTACATGAAGAAGATCACGCTGGAAAAGGTGCTGTGGTCGCTCCACACCATGGAAGGCGCGGTCGAGGTTGACCCACAGATCGCCGACAAGGCCCGTGTCGCCGTGCAGCGCATGATCGACCTCTCTGCCAAGATGGCCGGCTAGGGCGATGTCCCCGATCGAAACGGGTCGCGTCATTATCGTGGGCGCAGGGCTGGCGGCGCAATACGCCGCGCTGAAACTGGCCCCGCGTCCCGTGCTGATGATCTCGCCCGAGGCATTGGGAACCGGCGCCTCCTCGGCCTGGGCGCAGGGCGGCGTGGCGGCGGCGATGGACCCGGCGGACAGCGCCGAGGCCCATGCCCGCGATACCGTCACCGCAGGCGCAGGCACCGTCGATCCGGGCGTGGCGGTGTCGGTCACAACCGAGGCGCGCGATCACATCCTTGACCTGACCGGGCTGGGCACACCCTTCGACCGCACCGCAGACGGCGACTATGTGCTGTCGCGCGAGGCGGCGCATAGTGTCGCCCGCGTGGTGCGGGTTCAGGGCGATCAGGCCGGGGCCGAGATCATGCGCGCCCTGATCGTCCAGGTGCGCGAGGCGGATCATATCCAGGTGCTCGAAGGCGTGATGGCCACGGGGCTTGAGGTCTCGGTCGGCCGTGTCACCGGCGTGGCCGTTGCCCGCTGTGATCGGGGGCAAAGCGCCAGCGTCACCCTGCGCGGCAAGGCAGTTTTGCTGGCCGGGGGCGGATCGGGCGGGCTTTATGCCCTCACGACCAACCCGCCGCGCATCCGGGGCCAGGTCATCGGCATGGCCGCCCGCGCGGGCGCGCAGATCGCCGACGCAGAATTCGTGCAGTTCCACCCTACCGCCATGGCCTGCGGGCTGGACCCTGCCCCGCTGGCGACCGAGGCATTGCGCGGCGAAGGAGCCACGTTGGTCAACCGACAGGGCGTGCGCTTCATGCTGGACACCCACCCCGACTCGGAACTGGCCCCGCGCGACATCGTGGCTCGCGCCGTCTATGCCCAGACACAGGCAGGGCTGGCCCCGGCACTGGACACCCGCGCCGCCCTTGGCGCAAAGATCCCCAGCGATTTCCCAGCCGTCAACGCCGCTTGCCAGCAGGCGGGTCTCGACCCGGTCACGCAGGTCATCCCTGTGGCCGCCGCCGCGCATTACCACATGGGCGGTGTGGCGACGAACGCGGACGGGGCCAGCACCCTGCCCGGCCTCTGGGCCTGTGGTGAGGTCGCCTCGACCGGGTTGCATGGCGCGAACCGTCTGGCCTCGAACGGCCTGCTCGAGGCGCTGGTTTATGGCCGCCGCTGTGCGCTGGCGATCGACGCCGCCCTGCCCGCGCCTACGGATGCCGCAGCCGTCACCCTGCCCGAGCTTCCCGCCGCCGAAACGCCCGATCCTGCGCTGGTCGCCCGGCTGCGTCAGGCGATGACCGACGGCGCTGGCGTGATCCGCACGGCGGATGGCCTGACCCGGACGCTGGCCGAGATCGCCGCGATCGAAGCCGCGCAACCCGATTGCGAGACGCTGAAGAACATGACCGCCACCGCCACCCTGATCGCCGCCGCCGCGCTGATGCGCCGGGAAAGCCGGGGCGCGCATTTCCGGTCGGACTTCCCCCGGCCCGAAGGCGCGACCGGCACAAGGTCGCTGATGACCCTGAACGACGCGCTGGCGATCCGCGCAACCAAGACCCGAAAGGAACCGGCATGAGCCATACTCCACTGCCCGACCTGATCCTTGAACCGCTGGTCCGCGCCGCGCTGATGGAGGATCTGGGCACCTATGGCGACATCACCACCCGCACCGTCATTCCGGCCGGCACCACCTATGCTGCGCGGCTGAATGCGCGCGAACCGGGCGTCGTGTCGGGCCTGCAGATCGCCGAACTGGCCTTTCGGCTGGTCGATCCCACGCTGAAGATCACCGCGCACAAGGCCGACGGCGACGTGATCGCGCCGGGCGACCTGCTGATGGAGATCTCTGGCGACGCGGGTTCGATCCTGTCGGGCGAACGGGTCGCGCTGAACTTTGCCGGGCGCATGTCCGGCATCGCCACGCTGACCGCCGCCTTCGTGGCCGAGACACGCGGGACGAACACCCGTGTGACCTGCACCCGCAAGACCACGCCGGCGCTGCGGATCGTGGAAAAGCAGGCCGTGCTGCATGGCGGCGGATTCAACCACCGCTTCAGCCTGTCCGACGCCATCCTGATCAAGGACAACCACATCGCCGCTGCCGGGGGCATCCGCCCCGTTCTGCAAGCGGTCAAGGCGAAGGCGTCCCACATGATCCGCTGCGAGATCGAGGTCGACCGGCTGGACCAGCTTTCGGAGGTGCTGGACGAAGGCGGCGCCGATGTCGTTCTTCTGGACAATATGGACACGCAAACCCTTGTGAAAGCGGTGGAAATGACCTCCGGGCGCGTTGTTCTCGAAGCCTCGGGCAATATGAAGCTGGCCCGCATCGCCGAGGTCGCGGCGACGGGCGTCGATTACATCTCCTCGGGCGCGCTGACCCATTCGGCGCAGGTTCTGGACCTTGGGCTGGACTTCTGAACCGGAAATCCGCCGCGCACGTATATGACTGTTTCGTATAAGAAAGCGCAATATTATTGCGCTGCGCTTGCGAAAGGGCCGTCGAGAGGGTAACCCTGCGTCAGCCTGTCTTCGGAGGACCGACATGAGCCAATCCGCCCCGCAACGCAGCCTCACCGCGTCCGACATCCGTGCGCGCAAGGGGGCCGGTCCGCTGGTCTGCCTGACGGCCTATACGACCCCCGTGGCACAGCTGGCGGATGCGGACTGCGATCTGGTTCTGGTCGGTGACAGCGTCGGCATGGTGCTGCACGGGTTGCCCTCGACACTCGGCGTGACGATGGAAATGATGGTGCTGCATGGCCGCGCCGTCGCCCGGGGCCTGAGCCGCGCGCTGATGGTCGTCGACATGCCCTTCGGCAGTTATGAAGACTCCCCCGCCCAGGCCTTTCGCAACGCCGCCCGGCTGATGGCTGAAACCGGCGCCGGCGCGGTCAAGCTGGAAGGCGGCGCGCATATGGAAGACACGATCCGCTTTATCGTGGAACGCGGCATTCCCGTCATGGCCCATATCGGATTGACGCCGCAGGCGGTGAACGCACTTGGCGGCTACAAGGTGCAGGGGCGCGGCACGGATGCGGACCGGATCGCCGAAGATGCCCGTGCGATGACCCGCGCGGGGGCGTTTTCAGTCGTGCTGGAAAAGGTGCCCGCCGCGCTGGCGGACCAGATCACCGCGGATATCGCCATCCCCACGGTCGGCATCGGGGCGTCAGCGGGCTGTGACGGGCAGATCCTTGTGATCGACGACATGCTGGGCCTTTTCGACGCCTTCAAGCCGAAGTTCGTGAAACGCTATGCCGACCTGGCTGCCGAGGCGCGCACCGCCATCCGCACCTACGCGGAAGAGGTCCGCGCCCGCAGCTTCCCCGCCCCCGAACATGTCTTTTCCCAGGAGGAACCGGGCACATGAAGATCATCCGCACCAAGACCGAGCTGCGCGCCCTGACCGAAAGCTGGCGCCGCGCCGAGGAAACCATCGGCGTCGTGCCGACCATGGGCGCACTGCATGCCGGGCACCTGTCCCTGGTGGAACGGGCCTGCGCCGAAAACGACCGGGTGATCGTGACGCTGTTCGTGAACCCCAAGCAGTTCAACAACCCCGAGGATCTGGCGAAATACCCAAGGACCGAGGACAGCGATGCCGAAAAGCTGACGCCCTATGGCGCGGATATCCTCTATGTGCCCGACGGCGCGCAGATGTACCCCGAGGGTTTCGCCACGACCGTGTCGGTGACCGGCGTCAGCGAAGGCCTGTGCGGCGGGGCGCGCCCGGGGCATTTCGACGGGGTGGCCACAGTGGTGACCAAGCTGTTCCTGCAGACCGATGCCGACCGCGCCTATTTTGGGGAAAAGGATTACCAGCAGCTGCAGGTGGTGACCCGCCTGACCCTGGATCTGGACCTGAAGACCGAGATTGTCGGCTGTCCGACCATTCGCGAGGAAGACGGCCTCGCCATGTCCTCGCGCAACCTCCGGCTCGCCGCAGGGCCACGCGAAATTGCGCCGGTGATCGCCCAGGTCCTGGACGACGCCGCGCGTGTCATCTCCCGCGGCGGACAGGTCGCGCAGGCCCTCGACAAGGCCAGGGCGGTGCTGCTTTCTGCCGGGTTCGACACCATCGACTACCTCGAACTGCGCAGCGATCCCGACCTCAGGCTGATGACCAGGGCAGACCGCCCCGGTCGCCTTTTCCTGGCCGCCTGGCTCGATGGCGTGCGCCTGATCGACAATGTCCCTGTCGCGGGTCTCGCAAGCGTCCCGACTCCCGACGATCACCCGCTCGAGCCGACCTGACCGGGCCACCGCCTCTCAGTCCTGCGCCCGCAGCCCGGACCGCGCGAGGGCGGCAATCAGGTCCGTCCTGGTGACGATGCCGACGATCCGGCCCTTTTCAAGGACCGGCACCGCATCGACATCACCATTGGCCATCATCGGCAGGAGCTCCCCGACCGGACTCGCCGGTACCGCCCGAGGTCCGGCGACGCTCATGATGTCCTTGGCACGGACCGGCTGCGTGCGATCCCGGTCGATCAGGCGCCGAAACGCCGCGACATAGCCACGGTCGAGCCGAAGCGCATCCTCGCGCGCGCGGTCGATCAGGTGCATCTGGAAGATCACGCCAAGGTAACGCCCCTCGGCCCCGGTCACCGGAAGCGAGGTAAAGCGATGATGTCTGAACAGGTCCGCAATCTTTGACAGCGGAGTGTCCGGGCCAATGGTCACCAGATTGCGCGACATGACGTCGGTCGCCAGAAGCGGACCTGTCCGGTGCGCGGCGGCCTGCAACTCGGCCGCGCCGATCAATCGCGCCAGATCCTCGACACCCAGATTGAACGACTGGCGATAGCGATCCAGAAGGTCCGTCAGTTCTTCTCGGGACAGGCCGATGCGCTTGGCGGGATCGGGATCTTCGGTGCGGTGGCGACTTGGCTCATCGAACTGGCGGAATGGATATCTGCGCCCCGTGAGCCGGGCGTAGATCGCAGCACAGACGACCAGCGCGAGGGTGCCCGTGGCGACGGGTGCGATCGCGAACCAGAATCCAAGTCGCCCGACCGCCTCCGGGCTCATCGCCGCTGTCATGGCGACCGCACCCGCCGGGGGATGGATCGCGCGACACAGGATGCCGACCGTAATCGTCAGCCCGACCGCAAGGGCGATCCGCAGGACAGGGTCAGCGACCACGGAACAGACCGCCACACCGACCAGTGCCGCAAGAGTGTTGCCCACCACCGCCGACCACGGCTGCGCCAACGGGCTGTTGGGTACTGCGAACAGCAGAACCGACGTCGCACCGAACGGGGCAATCAGGTAAAGGCCAAGCGTCAGGTCGACCACGGGCGACAACAGGAATGCGCCCGTCACCCCAAGCCCGATCAGGGCGCCGATCCCGGCGCGAAGGGCCTCGGCTGGCGAGGGGCGGCCAATAACCGGGCCAAGCGAACGGAACAGGGACTCCATGACTGCTGCCTTGTCTGTTTTGCCTAAAGTTTCAACAAGCGAGGGCAGGCGCAAGCACATCCGCCCGGCATTGAACCGGGCGCTCAGCCTGATATGCTGACGCTCACCTAGGGGTGTCCCGACAAGGGGCTGAGATATCGCTGGCGATTGCAGCGCGGTGACCCTTTGAACCTGATCCGGATCATGCCGGCGAAGGGACAGGATCGCAGCGCTCTCTTGCCCTTGCCGGCCTCAGCATGACGAGGCCGCCTTGCCATATCAACCGACAGACCCACGCCCGATCCCGTCGGCCATCGCCGTAGTCGTGCGCGACACTCAGGTGCTTCTCGTGCGTCTGTATCGACCCAGAGAAATCCTGCTCATGCTACAAGGGAGAACGTAGCGATGAGTATGACGATGGACGACAGCATCAAGCGTTGGACGGCGAAGCGTAAGACGGCGCTGGTGATCGAGATCATCCAGGGCAAGACGACGGTTGCGGAGGCGAGCCGGTCGTTTGACCTGGCCCCTTCCGAGATCGAGGGCTGGGTCGAAGACGCGAAGCGGGGGATGGAGAACTCGCTGCGGGCCAATCCGCTCGACATTCGGGAGCAATACGAGAAGCAGCTCAAGGACCTTCAGGAGGCCTACGGCGAGGCCATGCTGGAGCTCCGGGCGCGAAAAAAGTTGCAGGCCCTGCTGGATGCGCAGGACGGGAATTGATCCTTCGCATTCAGCAGGGCCTCAGCGCCGAGGGCATCACGGTGTCGATCGCCAGGCTCTGTGCCTGGTTCGGCGTGCCGCGCCGCACGGTCTACTACAAGCCGGTGAAGGCCGCTCCGCGGATCGATCCGCGCTTCGCCGAGCCGATCAAGGCGATGATCGAGGAGGAGCCCTCCTTCGGCTATCGCACCGTGGCCTGGCTCCTGGGCTTCAACAAGAACACGGTGCAGCGGATCTTCCGGCTCAAGGGCTGGCAGGTCCGGAAGCGGGCCGTCGGCATGCGGCCCCGCATCCAGGCCGTTCCATCCGTCGCCACGGCGCCGAACGAACGCTGGTCCACGGATATCGCCCGCATCTGGACCGGCAGGGATGGCTGGGCCTCGCTCGCGCTCGTGATCGATTGCCATACCCGGGAGTTGCTGGGCTGGCATCTATCGCGCTCCGGCAAGGCAAGCACTGCCAGCGCAGCTCTCGAGCACGCGCTCATCGCCAGGTTCGGCACGCTCGGCCGCGTCGAGGCGCCGTTCCTGCTGAGGTCAGACAACGGTCTGGTCTTCACCAGCCGCCACTTCACGGCGCTGGTCCGAAGCTACGGCCTGAAGCAGGAGTTCATCACGCCCCACTGCCCCCAGCAGAACGGCATGGTCGAGCGCGTCATCCGGACCCTCAAGGAGCAATGCGTTCACCGCCATCGCTTCGAGAGCATCCAGCATGCGGCGCGGGTCATCGGAGACTGGATCACCTTCTACAACAACCGCCGCCCTCATCAGGCGCTTGCCATGCGCACGCCAGCCGAGGCATTCAGATTAGCGGCTTAACCTGAGCAGATTCCGCTGGGTCGATACACGTCGCGCCAATCCGCCCGATGCGGGCCTTTGGGGATTTCCCGGCGGCAAGATTGACCAGGGCGAACCCCTGTTCGACGCAGCCATCCGCGAACTGGCCGAGGAGACCGGCGTTTCCGCCGAACCGCTGCGCGTGATCACGGCGCTCGACGCATTTGACCACGACATGGTCTTGACCCCTGAAACTGGTCCGAACCGAGTGCGAATTTTTGGGTACATTTCTGGCAACAGAGGAGTGTACCGATGCCGAAGAAACGATTCAGCGACGAACAGATTGCCTTTGCATTGAGGCAGGCGGAAGCCGGGACGACGGTTGGCGAGATCTGTCGAAAGATGGGGATAGCCGAAGCGACGTTCTACCGCTGGAAGAAGGTCTATGCCGGGATGGGGGTATCCGAGATCCGCCGTCTCAAACAGCTCGAGGACGAGAACGGCAAGCTGAAGCGTCTGGTCGCCGATCTGACGCTGGACAAAACCATGCTTCAGGATGCGCTGCGAAAAAAGTGGTGAAGCCTGTTCGACGTCGCGAGGTTGTCCGACACTATCAGCATGTGTTCGAGGTGTCGGAGCGTCGGGCCTGCAGGGCTATGGGCTTCGGGCGGGCTTCCCACAGATATCAATCCAGGCGCGACCCCGCGGTGGAACTGCGGATGCGCCTGAAGGAACTGGCCGAGAGCCGTGTGCGGTATGGATATCGTCGTTTGCATATCTTGCTGCAGCGCGAAGGCTGGCAGGTAAACCACAAGCGTCTGTATCGCCTCTATTGCGAAGAAGGCCTGTCGATCCGAACGCGCAGCCCCAAGCGACGACGGGCCTGCCGGTATCGATCCGGCCGATCCGAGGCGGACGGCATGAACGATGTTTGGGCGATGGACTTCATGTCGGACCGGCTGTTCGACGAACAACCGTTCCGCATTCTGACTATCGTGGACTGCTTTACGAGAGAAGCTCTCGTGACTGCTGCGAGGACGAAGTTCCGAGCTTACCAGGTCATCGACGAACTGGATCGATTGGCGCGGATCAGGGGCAAGCCCCGAAGCATTCGAGTCGACAACGGCCCCGAGTTCTCTGGTCGGTTGCTGGATCAGTGGGCCTACTTGAACAAGGTCGAGCTCGACTTCTCCCGGCCCGGAAAGCCAACGGACAACGCATATATCGAGGCCTTCAACAGCCGCCTCCGTCAGGAATGCCTCAACGCCTCATGGTTCCTGTCGATGGATGACGCCCGCAACAGGATCAATGCCTGGAGAGCCGACTACAACGAAACCAGGCCGCATTCCTCGCTCGGAAACTTGACGCCGAGCGGATTTGCGGCCCAATTGAATGAAACCCGAAAGGTCGCATGAAGCCCGGACCAGAAACGGGGTGAACTCCACATCCCTCCTGTGACACTCAAATACTGGCACAGTTTTAGGGGGCTAAGACATTGTGCCCCAGTCTTTCTTTGTCTTGTACATCGTCAACTGGTGCCTGCTTGCCGGCTTTTAACTGTATGCTACTGCGATAGAACCATCGGCGAGTGACCGGGCTTCGATGGCTAGATGCGCTTCTAGCTGGGTTTGATGTGCTGCACCAAGCGACCGCGTTGGCAATCATGATGTAGACTGTATTTTTGCGTGGCGGTAGAGGATTCAGTTTCAGTTGTCCTGCAGGTTCGCTAGCTAGGTACCCATGCAAATTGACCTGCCCCCCTTCGGTCCCTCGTTCATAACGAGAGTCTGCGGGTTTGATCTTGATAATCATGGGTTTCGGTTTGGGCAAGCGCGCCGGGCGC
>NZ_FQZZ01000021.1 GCF_900142185.1 Lutimaribacter pacificus
TAAGCGCGGCGGCCAGCCTGAAAACTGCCTACCGTCAACGCCTGTCACCCATCCTACGGCAAGGTGGCATGCGGTGCAGACTGTCAAGATAAGGCAACAAGTTCTTCGCGGGCATATCCGGCATCGCCGAACTTCTCGCGCCCGAAATCCCGATCGAGGCGGCTCTTGTGCCGCGTCCAGTGGGTGCATTCATGCGCCAGCGTCGCGTAGTAGCTCTCGGCGTCGCGGAAACTCTCAAAGATCGGCATCTGCACGTAATCCTCCGACGGGCAGTAATAGGCGCTACTGCCACCATGGCGGATATCGGCACCCGTATCGGCGAAGAACGCGTCTGCCGCTGCGATACGTTGATCCGGATTGAGCTGCGCTTTAGCCGGTGCGTAGTAGTGATCCGGCAAGCCCTCGATCTGCTCGATATTGAAGACTGAGTAGCCCTTCATGAAGGGGATGGTCTGATCGATTTCTTCGCCAGTGGCTTCGTCGAGCTCGGTGCGCGTCAGCGTATTGGCGTAGACAACCGGCGATCCTTTCTCACCTTTGCGGACATGGCCGCCAAGTTCGCGGGCCTGCTTGAAGGTCATCCAGATTGGAGCGGCGAAGTGGCGCTCCATCGATGAGGCCCAGAGTGTCAGGACGTTGATGCCGCTGTAAGGCTGGCCGTTGTGACGGAGCGGGCGCGAAACAGGACCTGCGGCGTGAGCGGCGTTCCAGGGCTGCGTCCAGGGTTTGATGCCTTGCTCCAGGGCGGCGATGATCTGATCGGTAATGCGGGTGTAGATGTCTGCCCGATTATCCGGGCGGTTGCTGGTGCGGTTGGTTTTGTTCTTGCGGGTCATGGCTGTCTCCTTCCGTTTGGCGTTTCCTCAAGACGCGTCACGGAAAGGACGGGGGTATTAGACGACTGGTCACCCGCCGACGCCCGTCAGGGCGATGGCGCGGTTTACGGCCAACACGGTCTCGTCGTAGCCGAAGGCGAAGACGGGATGGTGCGGGCAAGCCGTTGACCGGGCGGCGCCCCCGGCCAAGGATGCGTCAGAGATTGAGGAACGCCCTTACGGAAGGTGCCAATGACCACGCCGGGCAAAGACGCACCGGCAAACGCGGTTCGGGACTAGAAAGCCCGCCATACCGATCATGGCCGCCCAAGGGTGGCAAACCCCACCGAACGCAGGGACGCCGTTCAGGCGTGTGTAAATCCCTTCGCGCTCACAGCTCTGCGGCTAGACACGGCACGATCAGGATTCTGGCCCTCTTTGCCAGATGGAGTGCGACCGGACACGATCATTGCACCTTCAAGTTCTCCTAACGGATCACGTAAGGACATAAGCGAAAGGAATGCCAGGTTGATCGCCATAGATTCCGCCTGCGATAAAACCAAGGCAAACAATCAGACCGGCAAGCCTTCAGAAGCACGCGAGATTGTCTATGATCGAGTACATTGAGGCGGGTCGGTTTTGGGTTGGCCAGAACGCCACACGATCGGATAGAAGGAGCGCAAAGAAGATGTCAAAGAAACCGATGCAGACATTAGCCATATTGGCATGCGCTCTACTGCCTGCCGCTGCGGCCAGCGCCGATACGAGCTATACGGACTTTGCCGAAATGGACATCGACTCGCGCATCCTGGTCATCCGAGAAGAAATGCATATACGGCTTCGGGAGGCCGAGCAGGACGCGCCTCTGAAAGCTGCCTGCATTGTCGAACTGTTCTCGCCACAGGGGGATGGACAGCTATCGCTTGGCTATCGCACCGCCATCGACGTGGTAGAATTCGGTGCCGCTCAATACGTGACGGATGACGACGACCAAACGGTCGAAGAAGCCGTCACGCAGATGATCGAACTGTTTTGCCCAATTTGAAGAATGCAATCCGCAATTGATCTGGCCACAACGCGGCCACAAACATTTGTGGCACAAAAAATACAATGGCGGATTCCTGCGGGTTACAGCGGACCGCTGATTTGTGGCAAAAATTGCGATTTTGGCTAATTTCAGCGCCGGGAATTCCGCTAAGTTATTGATCTTATTATGGTCGGAGCGAGAGGATTCGAACCTCCGACCCCTTGCACCCCATCGTTACCTAACGGCTGTAAGTCAAGGTAGATAAGGGTTTTAGGCCACAGGCTCGCCACAAAAATCGGACATCATTCCACCAAGCATCCCAACATTAGAGATTTTATCATCATCTGCATCTTTGAGCAAATGTCCGTACGTATTTAATGTCGTCTCTATATTATTATGTCCCATCAGGTCTTGAATCTTTTTTAAATTCACCTGGCGCTCGATCAGCATCGACGCAAAGAAGTGCCGCAAGTCATACGGTCGGTAACGTGGCTTCTCGACCTTCTTCCCGTTTTTCACTTCAAGATCGACAAGCCCCGCCTTTTGGCAGGCAATGTTGAAGCCACGCCGCTGCCAGTTCTTACGACATAGCCATTTTCCATTATGTGCGGGAAACACCAAGTCATACTCGTTGTCTATAGAGTACTGTTCGACGTAATCGCGTAGCATGGCGATCGTGTCGGGCGAAAGATCAATGAAACGACGACCGGCGCGAGTCTTTGTTACGGACAGGCTACGACCGCTCCCATCAATAGCGCGCTCAACCATGACGCCGTTGTCAGCAATACTGCTGCGGCTAAGCGCCAAATATTCTTGCGGGCGCATGCCCGAGTCTACGGCTAGGTACAAGATTGGCCGATAGCGCTTCCAAGTCGCCGCGATCTGGGCGTTCCTATCATGCGCGAGTTCGTCTGCGGCCCGAAGCAATGCCATAACCTCTCGCTTGCTCGGAATGTTTGGCGGCTCTTTGTAGCGCGAGTCCTGCCGGATACTGATGCCGACGGCGACATTATGCGGGATGACCCCGCGGATGGTCATCTCCTTCAAGACAGAATGCAAAGCCGACATGACCTTACCGGCGGTGTCGCGGCTGATATCGCTGCGAAGCAGCCACGAACGAAAAGCAACGACATCTGGTGCTGTTAGCGCCTGCAAGCTTTTCGGCCAGTCATAGGCGATAATATACTCTGCTCGATAGCTATAATTCTTGTAAGTACAATACGTTATGGGCTCGCGACCATTAAGCCCTTCCTTTTCGCATATTCGAAGCCACCACTCGGTCGCTTTTGGCACGGTGTTGATATCGGGATGGTTCGATATTGATGCGCTTTGCGTCTCACCGCTTTCAAGGAAGGCGCGGGCCGCTTTCATTGTGTGAAACGTCTTGTACCTGTATCCGGACGCAGCTGTCGGACATGCGTATCGTACTTGGTAGGTCGTTCCGCCGGGCTTCTCCCTTTTTCTTATGTCTGCCATGATTTCAAATTGTTTTCTCTAAATCGGTTCACTTCGGTTCAAATAAGGACCAGATTCTATCAACTCCTGACGTTGTTTTCTGCTTCGGCCTGCGCTTGCCGATAGATATCCACAAGAGTTCTGCGTTCGATCTTTAGGCGTCCGTCGATGGGGTCCACGAAAAAGGGCAGCTTGCGCTTGCCATTCGGGTCTGGATCGGCGGCACGCTTGATTTGGCGTTCGTTCAGCTCGATCCCCATTTCGGCGAGCACCTCGCGGGCCTGCGACAGCCCGATATAGCATGGCGGTTTCATGCGCTCTCCTTCCCGACAGCGCCTTACGGCTCATAGTCCTGGCAGGCAGGACGAAAGTGCCGCGTGTGCATGCGGTAGACCGGCTTTCCATCGCCCAGGTTTTTTAGGGGCGCGACCTCGCCAAACTGATCGGTGAGGTTGAGCTTTAACATCGGGGCTTTGATGTATTTGACGTTGTAGGTCTCCTTGAGAACCTGAAGGTCAGTCCAAAGCGCCTGCTTGAGCTCGTCGATCGTCATGATGCCCATGACGGTGTAATCCACCGTTAAATGCGGCGGCCGGTAAGGCTTCTGTCTTTTCGTCATTCATAATAACCATAATTAAATTCATTAAATATAATTCAATTTTGCCGCTAACTGCATTAACGCCTCGTTAATTTTCTCAGGCATTTGATCTATTCCGCATCTGCGAAATCGTCGCTGACAGCGAGCTTCCGACGATCAAGATAGTGGCGGTCGCAGGCGTGCAGCGCAACATTTCTGCGCGAACAGGTCAGCGGTCTTGTGATCTTTGCGCGGTCTCTTCCGGACATCGCCTGCCGTCTCTTCCCGTCCATGAGGGCCTTCTTCCTGCCGATGATGATGGTGGGGGGACGGCGAAAGGCCTCGATGGACGGGGCCGAGAACGACAGACAAGGAGAGACCCATGTCAAAGATATTCACAGCCGCAGCCCTCGATCACTACAGCGTGCCGGAACTGCGCACCCTGTTCCGTCAAGCACAGCTTGATCTTGCCGCAAGCGAAGCTGAAACGCCCGAGCGCCGCGACGCTCTCGCGAGCATGGAAAATATCAGCCGCGCTATCGCAAAGCGCACGGCATCCACGCCGACGATCTAAACCAAAGCTTTGTCCGCCAATCCGGCGGGCAAAGCATTTTCGTTGATCGCATGCCGGAATCGATATATGTTCACTTAATGTTCTCATAGGATAATTTGGATAAGGTCGCGTATTTTGGTCACTGGTCAGATGACACCAGCCATCAGCGCTTGGTACGCGATGCGGTGGCCACGCTGCGCGAGGCCATGCTCAGCTGCGCTGATGAAGACGTGCGGACCGATGAGCTCAAGCAGGCGCTGCTGTTCCTGGAACGGCACATGACGCGTCCCGAGCACTGCGCACGGTTCCGGCAGAACCTTGATATCCGTGATCCGGTTCAGCGCGTGATGGCCGTGCGCGAAACCTTCGCTTCCATCGTCAAAACGCTCTCACCCAACTGATAGGCGCCGCGTGTCCAGCTTGTGTCCACGCGCGCAAGGCATTTTTGCCCCATATTCAGGGGCAAGATGGCAAAGACCAAAGACATACTGCCGCTTTCGCTGGCACCGCGCGGACTCTCCCGCGTCGAAGCGGCTGCCTATGTCGGCGTATCACCGTCGCTGTTTGATCTTCTGGTCGGTGACGGGCGCATGCCTGCACCGAAGCGGATCAACAGCCGGACGGTCTGGGACCGGAAAAAACTTGACCAGGCCTTCGAGCTGATTCCTGATGGGGATACCGTCGATAACAATCCGTGGGATGATTGATGCAATAGAGGGCATAGAGCGATGCCGACATTCAGAATGCGAGATGGCACAGGCAGTTTTCGCCTGAAATACGTGGTCGAAGACACCGACCGCCATGGCAATGTGCGGATTTATCTGCGCAAGCCCGGCCAGCCGAAGGTCAGGCTCAAGAGCCAGCCCGGCACGCAAGAATTTCTGGATGAGTATCGCGCGGCCCTGCACGGCACTCCCGACAAGCCAGAGGCGCCAGCGCTAGACCGGCGCGGTAACAAGGGCACATTCAAATGGCTGTGCGAGCAATACTTCGCCTCCGCTGAATTCAAGCGGCTGGCACCGCGCACGCAATATGTTCGTCGCCGTATTCTGGATGGCGTTTGCGAGAAGAACGGCAAGAACCCCTACGCGCTGCTCGAAGCACGGCATGTGCGCAAGATGCGCGATGACAGGGCAGACACGCCGGAAGCGGCCAACGGCATCGTCAAAGCCCTGCGGCAAATCTTTAACTTCGCGGTCGAGTACGAGTTTGCCGACCGCAATCCCGCGCGCGATGTCCCTTATATCCGCTCGGCGAGCGACGGCTTTCATTCGTGGACGATGGAAGAAGTTGCGCAGTTTGAGCAGCACCATGAGCTTGGCTCGAAAGCACGGCTTGCGCTCGCGCTTCTGCTCTATACCGGACAGCGCCGCTCGGACGTTGTGCGGCTCGGTCCCCAGCACATCAAGAATGGCTGGCTGACTCTGACGCAACAAAAGAACCGTAGCCGCAAGCCTGTCACGCTCTCGATACCCGTTCTGCCGGAGCTCGAAGCCGTTATCGACGCAACACCGACAGGCAATCTCGCGTTTCTTGTAACGGCGTTCGGCAAGCCCTTTACCTCGAACGGCTTCGGCAACTGGTTCCGCAGGCAGTGCGACGCCGCAGGACTCAAGCACTGCTCGGCGCATGGTCTTCGCAAGGCCGGTGCGGCGCTTGCGGCAGAGAACGGCGCGACCGAGCGTCAGCTCATGGCGATCTTCGGCTGGAGCACGATGAAGGAAGCCTCGCGCTATACCCGTGCTGCGCGCCAGAAGGTGCTGGCAGCATCCGGCATGAAACATCTGTCGCGCGATCAAAGCTGAAACCTGCCGAAGCGGCCAATGACCGCTTCGGCGGGATAACTACCACCATGAGTCATAGAAGACGGTGTAGCCGTTCTTGACCCTCTCGCGGGCTTTGGCGACGAAGGCAAGATCGTCTTCGGTCTCGGTGCCATCGGAGGCACCGAAGAAGAAGCCGCAGGTCTCCGGCAATCCAGCCTCTTTGATATCGGCCTCCAGGCGGTCGAGATCAGCCTCGGTCAGTGCCACGCAGACGCAGTTGAAGCTGTCAGAACTGCCGCCTTTGTCGAAGTAGAGCTGTTCCATCCAGCCGTGAAGGTTCGGATGCTTGCGCCAGTAGTGGAGTTCGGTAGGCCGCTCTGGCTTGAAATCCACCTCGCTGTCGAATTGCTCGTCAGTCACCATTGCATACATATCAAGTCCCATTGTCTTTTCCTTTCTCTCTTGGGTTGGCGTCCTTGATGGACGCGCCCCGGAAAGACGGCGGGAAAAGCGTGGGCTTCATGTTCAACACGGTCCGCCTTGGCGGAAGGTGCGGGCCGGACATTGAAAGCCATGCGACCGCTGGCAAGGTCGCGGACGATCACCTCAAGGGCGATCACCAAGAGATGAAAAACGATGGTGGCTGGCTATGCGATGGGCCTACTGGGTGCGTAGGTGCGAGCGCGTAACTATTTATCAAAGAATGATTTTTCTGTAAGCTGAGCAAAAAGGACCGAGGCGGGAAAGACCACAGGCGTGAATACAAAGAAGCAGTTGCGACAAATTGAACGTGATCTAAACGGCATAATTGCTGCGATCACCCAGGTATCGGGAACACGTACGCGCCGCGCGCGTCGTGTTGCACAGATAGCAACTGGCAAGATCACCGGTGTCGCTACGGTCGGCGGGATGCTGATGTTCATCTCAGCTTTTGGTTCAGCCTCGACGGGTACAGCCATCGGTTTGCTAAGCGGTGCCGCTGCGACTTCTGCGCAGATGTATTGGATCGGCTCGATCTTCGGTATGGGCGCAGTCGCAGGAGCGATCATCCTACCGGCTATAGGCGCTCTACTCGGCCTAATCGCCGTTTTCTTTCTGTCACGCGCGGTGTTCGGACGCCCCCGGAAACCCGAAAAGATGCAGGAATTCGAGATAAGGGCGCTGTTTGCTAGCTTGCGCCTCGCCGAGCCTATCGCAGGATATCTTTGTGAGGATGCGCCAAAACCATCCACAGATGAACTTCGGGTCTACGCATATGACGGCCTGCAACCACTGTGCACACTGATCGGCGACCACCTGGCCGATCCCGACAACACCAACGAAACGGATAATCGATGCCAATCTTTCGAAAACACTCTCGCCCTCCTGCCAAGGTGGAAACTACGGCGCCATCATCGCCGACTGTCCCGTCGCGCCTTGAAGCTCGCACGGCCAAAAAGGGAAGGCGGCATTCGCGCCTGGCGTCAGTGGTCATCGCGGTCACGTTCCAACGCCTAATCGAAGATGCCGCCCGCGATTGGACGCTAGAAGAGGAACTTGTTCTGCAAGCTTTGCGGCGATCAACACGCGCTCTTGAGACTGCCTCGGCTCAAGAGCTTTCGGATTACCTGGGTGCGCTATCACAGGACCAACTTCGGGGCGTCGCATCGAATGTCAAAGGCATCTACCACGAATTACTGTTCGTTCAGTCCGAGAACGGCGATTGGGATCAGGTGTCGGCAAAGGTGAAAGAATTCACCAATCATCCGGGTGGTGATGTCGAGTTCGTGGTCGATGGAAATGCGATTGGTGAAGTCCAACTCAAGGCCGTGGCGTCGGAAGCGCAAGTACTCGAACATTTGGCGCGATATCCCGACATCGATGTCAGAGTTACCGAGGAAGTCGCTGCGAGGATGCCCGGCATCGAAAGCTCGGGATTTTCAAACAATGAATTGACGCGAGATGTCTATGACAGACTTGCTGAACTGCAGGGCGACGGCCTCGTTGATGAGATTGGCGAAGGTCTCGCCACCTCGTCGCTCGTCAGTTCGGCGATCATTGCAGGAAAAGCTGTTCGCGGACAGCACCTTTCGGGCTCCGAAATTCGATCCTTCCTTGTCGATGCGGGGATCGGCGCAACAACCGCTGCAGTGCTGGATATATTACTTCTTCCGATCACGACATGAGTGGTGCTGCCATGGGTTCAAAGACAGGAAGAGACCAAACGTCGAACAAAAAAGTCCCACTTTTGCCCATGCCGCACGGCGGTGGGACAAACTTGGCCATTAAGGCGCTGATTTCATTACATCTAGGGTGATAAATGGTGCCCGGGGGCGGAATCGAACCACCGACACGAGGATTTTCAATCCACTGCTCTACCCCTGAGCTACCCGGGCACGGGTGCAGCATCGCTGCGGGTGGCGGTCTAATAGGCGAGTGCGCGCGGGCTGTCCAGAGCGGAAATGGAAAAAATGCCGGTGGGGGCGGGGTGGCGGAATCCGGCGGCCGGGGCGAGTCGCCGGGGCGGGAAAGCCTGCGTGAATCGGCGCTGCGATTCCCGATATCGCCCGCGGCCGGCATGGGGGCGGCCGGGCCGGGCTCGCCGGCGGGTTGCGTGCCGTGCCAGGAACGGTGCAGAAAGCCGCTTTTTAAGAGCTTTTCGAGCCTTCGGGAGAAAAATTGCGAATGCCCCGAAAAAAGCTCTTGCGCTTGTCCGGCGCATTGCCTAGATAGCCCTTCACCGGCGCTGCTGAGGCGGTTGCTGGGTCGCTGGACGGGGCTTGTTGGTCTTGGATGGCGGAGAGATACAGAGGCATTGACGGGCGGGC
>NZ_FQZZ01000022.1 GCF_900142185.1 Lutimaribacter pacificus
ATATCCTGACAGTCCAGCCCCATTCTGAAATTTTCCGGCAATGAGAACGGTTTTGGTCATGCCGCTACCTCCTCTGCATGGGGCTGCTGCGCATGCATCCAGTCGGCCGCCTGCTGCGCCTTGCTGGCGGCGGTGAAGATGGCCTTGGGGTCGTCTTTTAGGACCTTGAGCCACGAGGCAATATAGGCGGCATGATCGGGGCGCGGATGGTGGGCGATCCCGAGGTCTGCCAAGACGAGCCCGCTGAGAATTTCCACACAGCATTCTTCGGCGGCATAGGCGGCCGAACCAAAGCGACCGGAAAGATCGCGGTCGAGCCTGTGCTTTGCGCCACTGGCGTGACCGTTCTCGTGTAGCCAGACACCGTAGAATGACGCGGCATCGCGAAACGAAGTGAACTGCGGCATGAACACGGTGTCGGCCGACGGGCGGTAATAGGCTTCCGATCCACCGAACTCCGTCTTGACGCCCAAGTTTGTGATGAACGCTTCCGCATGGGCAAGGCGTTCAGCCTCGGGCAGCACAGGGGTCGCCGGGCGCTCGTACCCGTCCACCTGAGCGATATTGAAGACAGAAAATGCGCGGGCGAACATCCGTCGATGCCCGTCATCATCGTCATCGTCGTCGGCCTGCTGGGAAACCTTGATCTCCCTCCACAAGACGACCGTGGTGGAGCGTTCTCCTTTACGCACCTGCGCGCCAGCATCCTGCCATTGCTTGTACGTTCCCCAGATACCGTCGCCATATCCGGCGGCAAAGCCCGTGGCCCAGAGCGCCAACGTGTTTATGCCGCGATAGCGCTTGCCGGATGAAACGTTGGTCGGACGCGCTATGCTGCTCCCGTTGTGGAACCAGGGCGCACGCCAGTCGCCGGCGCCGGCCTCGATGGCGGCGATGATCTCGGTGGTGATACGATTATAAACATCGGCGCGCCCGGCCGATGAGGAAGATCGGGACATGACAGGTCTCCAGGACGGGCGGAGCAGGCCTCTCCCGCTCTCCTCATCCCGTCACTCACCCCGATCCCAAGCTTCCTCTCCCTTTACCGCCGCCCGAACGGGCGGCGTCGCGCCCTCGGGCGCGATCCGGGCCAGCACACCCTCGATCCGGTCAACCTCCTGCTGGAGCGCGGTCCGCTGCAATCCGGGCAACCGCTTCTCGCGCAGCAACATGCGTGCCTCATCGGCACTCCGCTCCCAGACGGGCCTGTGATGTTCCGCGATGCAGGCGTTCGGGCAGCGGGTCGGTTCACAAAGTGCTGTCAATGGGCGGTCTGCCGCGGCATCTGTCACGCGCTTGAGGCACAGGGCGGTTGCCGGATCGAAGAAGCAATCGGCAAGCGGTCCGACATGCAGGGTGCGGGCCAGACTGGCGAGCATGGTGCGCAGACGAGACCGGTCGGCGATCATCGGCGGCAATGGCCCAAGCTCGGTGGCTGTCTCGTCGAGGGTACGCGCGACACGAGGACCGGCCGGCCCACCAAGGTCGGCCCCGCCGCGCCGCCTGTCGAAATACTCGAGCAGATCATCGATCTGGCCGAGCCGACGTTGCGCCTCGACCTCGGCGCGGAAACCCGAGGCGCTGCTACCCGCGTAGCCTTCGAACGCGGCGACGGATGCATGCTTGTACTGGATCATGCCGGCCACCGTTCCGAAAGGACGGTTTGCGATGTGCCATGCGATCGTGCGACGAAACTGGCGGGTCGTGATCCGCCAGGGCTTGCCGTCCGGCCCGGGCGGTATGGCGGGCGCCTCTTCCGTCCCGAACAGCCTGTTCAGGTGGTCACGATAGGCGTTGATCTGGCGCACGATCTCGGCGGAGACGTGCGGTTTGCTACTTCGCGTCACTGACAGCACAGGCCAGAGCGTATCGAGACCATGGGCAACAGCCGCGCGCCGGGTCAACTGTTCGAGCACCCCGATCGCATCGGCGACGGGCTCGATGGTCACCCACTCTGCCGGCGCTCCCCGGGCCCCCTTTCCCTTGTAGGCGGTGGAACGGACGCGGTGTCGTGACACGGTGCCGTCCTCGCTGCGCGCAAGCGTCAGGCATCCCCGGCGCATCGCCTGCACCTCACAATCGCGCATACCGGTCAGATAGGCGCAGACCACATAAGCCGCTGCCTGCAGCATGCGCTCTTCCAGGACGAGGGATTTGGCATCGAAGCGGAGCCGCCATGGCCGGCCGAGATCGGCATCGACCGAGATCGGCGTATCCATGCCGCCGGGTTCGATCCCGATATCCGCGATGGCGGCAGCGATGAGATCGGACGCGCCGCCGGCGAGAGCGAGATGCATCGCCGGCTCCCTGGCGGCATCGACCCCTACGTGAAGATGCAGAAGCTGCACGTTGACGACGGGCAGAAGCTCCCCGCTTACCGGATCGACGGATGCGGAACCGTTGGGCGGGCTTGCCCAGACCGGCACGCCCCGACCCTGCCGCGCGCGGGACCGGAAATAGCGCGCCAGTCGCTGCCGTTGCCGGCGGCGGCGCTCCGCATGCGGCAATCCCTGTTCCGCAACGAAAAGCCGGTCGCGGCGCGCTTCGAGCCGGGAAAGCTCACGCCGGGCGGCGAGAATGTCCCCTGCGAATACCGTGATGTAGCGCAGCGACCATGCCAGAAGCGGCGCAATGATCGGCTCGGGGATGCGCGGGGTCCGGTTCTCGGGAACATGACGATAGCCCGCGACGCGTGCGGGTGGCCGTCCGTCCCACGGTTCGAACGACAAGCCGCCGGCGGGAAGGTGCTCACGGTAGAGATAGAAGTCGATGACGATCTCGAGAAGCTGCCCGACAATGACGGGCCGCCTTGCCGGGTCCTCTCGGAGATGCCGCGCATAGGCGTCGATCAGCGGAGGATCAATGCGGGCAAGGTCCAGCGCGCCCAATCGTTCGCGGACGAAGGCGAAGAAGCGCCGCGCCCGGTTGAACGCCTGCCGCACACAGCTGGGCGGCAGCTTCGGACGATGGCCGGGAAGGTCGACATTGAGACGCGCATAGAGATAGGCGCGCATCATTGCCTGCACATCGGCATCTTCCAGCACGTCGAAATGCACGGTGACGTGGCAGCGCCGGGCGTTCTCGCGGAAGACGGCCGGACCCAGATCCCAGCTTGGATCGCCGACGCGCGACAGGTCCTCGCGGGCATGGCCCGGCTTGAGCGGCGCGCACGCCAGCACGGGCCGATCGTCGAACGCGGGAGCGCGAGCAAGGGCGGGCGCGGTCATGCGCGCGCCTCGGGAGGCAGATAGAGGCGCTCCTCCCCGGCGCGTAACCGCGCTTCGGCGACAACGGCATCGGAAAACGCGGGCAAGATCTGATGGACGATCCGGGCATGAACCTGCCCGAACTTGACCATCCAGTCGGGACCGGGAAGCCCCTGCCGCTGGTCTTCGACGAAGGACAGGAAGGCCATGATCGCGGGGAGCTTGCGGGCGGTGATGACGGCGTTGGGGCAATGGAGGCATCCCCAGAACGGCTGTTGGCATGGCGAGCCGGCCTCGGCGAAGGGGCTGCTATGGAACCCCGCGCAGGCGGCGAGCCAGAGATCCTGCTCCCCATCGAGAATGGAACCGACCGCATCCGGCGGCATCAGCGGCCCGGCCTGTTCGGGCGCTTCGCGCAGCGTCTTCTCGGCTGCTGGCGCGAGGATGGTCGGCATCGCGGCGACAACAGCGTCGCGGAAGGCATCGGCGACGGTGGCCTCGTGCAGGGGCCGCAGCGATGGCAGATCGGCGTAGTGGCGCGCCGCGACCTCGGGCGTGTGGCCGACCGCGAAGCGGGCGATGTACCCCTCAGTTTTGGTGTACCACAGCGCCTTGTGGGTTTTGCGAAGCCGGGACAGCAGAAGATGGAGCGGCTTGCCGTCCTCATCGACAATCCGGTGCCGTGCCACCCAGGCGTCGAGGCGTTCGCGCGGATGACGGATGCCGGCATGGAGACCGCCGACGCTGTGGTAAACCCAGAGACAATCGGTGGGCAGATGCTGACGGGCGACGGTCGTGATCTCGATCAGCCGGCGGAGAAGGCCACCCGGCGTGCCGAGGCCGCCGTCGCGCACGCGCATGCTCTTGTGCCCGGCGGCGCCGGCGCGTCGCTTCAGGTATCGCAGTTCGACGGTTCCGGCGGAGGGATTGGCCAGGCAATCGACCGTCAGCGCCTTCAGGCATTCCGGCTCGAGGCCGGTATCGAGAGCAAGCAGCACGAGCAATGGCGGCAGATCGGTGACGTGCAGATGATGCCGACGATGCAGGTCGTCGATCAGCGTGCTGATCGGCAAACCGCGCCGCAAGCGCATGAAATAGAGACGGCGCAACTCGACGCTCTCGGTCCGAACGGCTCCATCGCGCGCGATGAGAGCTTCGACATCGGCCCGCGCTCCGGCAATGACCGGATCGCCCTCATCGGTCCGATCCTCGGTGCCGATCCGGCGGAATATCGCTTCCACGTCCGTACGGGCCGCGTCGCGCAGCGCACGGGCGACGAAGGGGCTGTAGGCATCACGCGGGGTCGAGCGTTCCGCCGAGGTCGCCATTGTATAGCGCAACCGCTCATGGAGGTCGGGCGTGATACTGTCGGGCCGATCCGCCTCTATCGCACGCAGCGTATTGACGATCTTGCTGACCGTCACATGCCGGTAGATCGCGCCCATTCCCCCGCGTTCGAGTGCCGATGCGAAACCCTCGACATGGGCTGCGCGCATGTCTTCGGGCCCGTCCACTTCCCCCGCCTCATCGGAAAGCCAGGTGAAGAAACGGCGATAGGAGTTTACATACTGTTTGATGACGCTGGCCGCACCGATCGGGCCGCCGAGCGCGGCCGACCGGCGCAACGCGCTGGCAAAGGCGATAGCGAGCGGACGAGGATCGAGATTGGTCATGTCAACCAGGACGGTCCCGCCATGCCGCGCCTCGATGACGAACCTGAGGCCGAGCACCGGATCGGGCTTGGCTCGCTCCGGCGTGACGCGCGCGAAAGCAACGGGCCTGCCCTTGCGGGGACGCCCGCTCATGCGCCCTGCGGTCCCGGCAGCAGTGCCAGCAACTTCTCGACCGCCGAATCCACCGTATCGGCGCGGGTCGCGATATGGTCGAGATAGATATAGGTGGTGGCGAGGCTCGCGTGGCCGAGCAGGCGTTGCACCTGCTGCAGCGGGTCGCCCAGGATCAGCCGGTAGCTCTCCATCGGCCCCGCCGGCAATGCGGCTTCGCGCAGACGCTCCTGGATCAGCAAAGCGAGCATATGGACCGCGAAGGTGTGGCGCAGCTGGTGCGGGCTGATCGACAACGAGAAACCATAGTCTCTACAGCGCTTGCAGGCGCGGGCGAAGATCACCTCCCAGGAATTGGGTCGAACGGGCTGTCCGACCTCGGTCAGCCATAGCGCCGCGGGCTCGCGCGGCGTTCCGTTCTCGTTGCACAGGATCAGACGGCATCGTTCCTCTGGCGTGCAGACATCGCGCATGCGGTCGAGACCGGCGTCGGTGATATGGATCGGCCGGTCAAAGCGCGCCGCGCCATTGCGCGCGACGAATTTGGCCGCGCCTGCCGCGCGCTCGACATCGATATAGGCCGCGATCTGACGAAGCAGCCGGCGTGGGACCAGAACACTTCGTCCGCGATCGCCCTTGGTGAGCGGCGGCGGCAGGCGCAACCAGAGCTGCCGGTTCTCATCGCCGTCCGGAACAATGACCGCGAGATCACCGGAGAGCAGACCTGAGGCTTCTTCCAGTCGCAAACCTGTCGTGACGAGCAGATCGGCGAAGAGCGCGTTGCGCAATCCGTTCCGATCACGTGCGCCGGGGCGTTCGCTGCCGTCAGGCGCGAGGCCGCGCAGACCGACCTCGCGGAAGATGCGGTAGTCGTCCATCGTGACGAACCGGACATCCGACCGCTTCGCAACACGTTCATAGGCGTCGTTGCGCGCGGCGATCATTCCGCGACGTCCACCCTGCGCCGGTCGCCACACGGCACGACGGTTGAACGGTGCCTCGGCGATCAGCCCTTGCCGCTCGCCCCAGCGATAGAGGCGATCAAGGCTGGCGACGGCCCTGTTCCAGCTTGCCGCCGTGATCCGCTGACCAGCATCGCCGCGCCGACGCGCACGATGATAAGCCTCGACATCGTCGCGGGTCGCAGCCCATACGGTCTTGCCGCAAGCATCGAGAAAGCGAAGCCAGACTGTCACATCATAGGCCTGGGCGCGAAGCGAATGCCGCGATCGAATCCCCGATAGCGGCAGGTCGAGAAAGAAGCGATCCAGATCGGGGTCGTAGAGCGCGTCGCCGCGCAGGATCAACGGCACATGCGCGGCGAGACCCCCGGCCTCGCGACGCTCGCAAACAGAAATAATCGACACCAGCGCAAAACCCTCCCCATGCCCCCACCCGGCGCACGCTTCGGCCCGGCAGTTCTCAGGCTGGCCGCCGCCAGCTCTTTGGTAAGCGCGGCGGCCAGCCTGAAAACTGCCTACCGTCAACGCCTGTCACCCATCCTACGGCAAGGTGGCATGCGGTGCAGACTGTCAAGATAA
>NZ_FQZZ01000023.1:0-2500 GCF_900142185.1 Lutimaribacter pacificus
GGCGGCTTTGATTGCTGAGTTCCGTCATCATCGAAAGCGTTGTGTTTTTTTCGGTTATTGGTTGGGCACGGATTTTGCATCTTTCCGACTGCAGCCCGGCTGTGGGGGCGCCATGGCGGGTCAGAACGCAAGGAGCCGCCCCTTGGGGCGCTAATCGTTTGTAATGTGGTGATTATATCTGGTTGCGGGGGTAGGATTTGAACCTACGACCTTCAGGTTATGAGCCTGACGAGCTACCGGGCTGCTCCACCCCGCGGAGGTTTGTTTTTTTGTCGTTTAGAGAGATGTGAGGTTTTTTCTAGGTTTGGCGGTGACCTACTCTCCCACGTCTTGAGACGCAGTACCATTGGCGCGACGGCACTTAACGGCCGAGTTCGGGATGGGATCGGGTGTTTTGCTCGTGCTATGACCACCAAACCGAGGAAAAACCTCACGGCGTCCTTTTCGGGACGCGTGTATCAACGAGTGTTGTCCATGAAGTGTATATGGGATGGTTTGCTTTGATGTGTCAGTCTTTCTGTTACTGGATCAAATCAAGCCTGTCGGGCCATTAGTACCGGTCAGCTGAACGCATTGCTGCGCTTACACCTCCGGCCTATCGACGTGGTGGTCTTCCACGGCCCTCGGGGATACCTTGTTTTGAGGGGGGCTTCCCGCTTAGATGCCTTCAGCGGTTATCCTTTCCGATCATAGCTACCCTGCACTGCCGTTGGCACGACAACAGGTCCACCAGTGGATCGTTCACCCCGGTCCTCTCGTACTAGGGGCAACTCCTCTCAAGTATCCTACACCCACGGCAGATAGGGACCGAACTGTCTCACGACGTTCTAAACCCAGCTCACGTACCTCTTTAAACGGCGAACAGCCGTACCCTTGGGACCTGCTCCAGCCCCAGGATGAGATGAGCCGACATCGAGGTGCCAAACACTGCCGTCGATATGGACTCTTGGGCAGTATCAGCCTGTTATCCCCGGCGTACCTTTTATCCGTTGAGCGATGGCCCTTCCACGCGGGACCACCGGATCACTATGGCCGACTTTCGTCTCTGCTCGACTTGTCAGTCTTGCAGTCAGGCTGGCTTCTGCCATTGCACTCAACGAGCGATTTCCGACCGCTCTGAGCCAACCTTCGCGCGCCTCCGTTACTCTTTAGGAGGCGACCGCCCCAGTCAAACTACCCGCCACGCAGGGTCCCGGATCCGGGTAACGGACCGCGGTTAGACATCAAGCAATGCAAGGGTGGTATCTCAAGGGAGGCTCCACAGGAACTGGCGTCCCTGCTTCGAAGCCCACCACCTATCCTGCACATGCATGGCCTGATGCCAGTGCGAAGCTGTAGTAAAGGTGCACGGGGTCTTTCCGTCTAACCGCGGGAAGCCTGCATCTTGACAGGCAATTCAATTTCGCTGAGTCGATGTTGGAGACAGCGGGGAAGTCGTTACGCCATTCGTGCAGGTCGGAACTTACCCGACAAGGAATTTCGCTACCTTAGGACCGTTATAGTTACGGCCGCCGTTTACCGGGGCTTCAATTCGGAGCTCTCACCCCTCCTTTTAACCTTCCGGCACCGGGCAGGCGTCAGACCCTATACGTCGTCTTGCGACTTCGCAGAGCCCTGTGTTTTTAGTAAACAGTCGCCACCCCCTGGTTTGTGCCCCCAGCCTCCAGTTGCCTGGAAACCGGGCCTCCTTCTCGCGAACTTACGGAGGTATTTTGCCGAGTTCCTTCAACATCGTTCTCTCAAGCGCCTTGGTATTCTCTACCAGTCCACCTGTGTCGGTTTAGGGTACGGTCCTGTGGAGGGCTATTTCCAGGAACTGCTCAGCAGCCAGACCAATCCGATAAGGCCTGACTACCCCTGCAATCCGTCACCATCTCCTGGCCCAGGAATATTAACCTGGTTCCCATCGCCTACGCATTTCTGCCTCGGCTTAGGGGCCGGCTTACCCTGCTCAGATTAGCTTTAAGCAGGAACCCTTGGACTTTCGGCGAGAGTGTCTCTCACACTCTTTGTCGCTACTCATGTCATCATTCTCGCTAGTGATCTCTCCACCGGATGGCTCACGCCCCGGCTTCACAGAAAAGACTTTGTCTTTTCTGATCTCTTCAATGCACTACCGCCTTCGGCTGCTTGAGTGCGAACACCCAAACCACCGATCTTGGTCGTGCAAGAGACCAGTATAGACCAAGTCTATGTCACACTACGCTCCGCTACCATGCACTATGTGCATCCCTAGCTTCGGCTCATGGCTTGAGCCCCGTTACATCTTCGCCGCAAGACAGCTTATTTAGACCAGTGAGCTGTTACGCTATCTTTAAAGGATGGCTGCTTCTAAGCCAACCTCCTGGTTGTTTTGGCCGTCTCACCTGCTTTCCCACTTAGCCATGAATTGGGGGCCTTAGCTGAGGGTCAGGGTTGTTTCCCTCTCCACGACGGACGTTAGCATCCGCCGTGTGTCTGCCATCTAGTACTCCCGGGTATTCGGAGTTTGGTTAGGATC
>NZ_FQZZ01000024.1 GCF_900142185.1 Lutimaribacter pacificus
AGCGCGGCGGCCAGCCTGAAAACTGCCTACCGTCAACGCCTGTCACCCATCCTACGGCAAGGTGGCATGCGGTGCAGACTGTCAAGATAAGGCGATCAGTTCCTCGAAGGCGTATTTCTTCGTGCCGAAACCGCCCGAGAAGTCCCGCCCCAACCGTGAGGCATGTCCTGTCGCGTGCCCCATCTCGTGCAGTGCGGTCCGGTGCCAGTTGATCGGCTCGAAATAGGCCTGCGGAGGTGGCACCTGCACGTAATCGAGCGCGGGAACATAGAAGGCGCGGCTGCCACCGATCCGGAAGTCGATACCAGTCGCCGCGATCAATGCCTCGACCCGCGGCTCGATCAGCCCGGGCGGCGGTGGCGGCGCCTCGACGGCGATGTCGTCTGGCAAACCTTCGCATTGCGCCGCATTGAACACGGAAAAGCGCTTCAGGAACGGGATGCTGTTTGCATCTTCTCCGGTCTCCCGCGCGCGGCGCTTCTCGTCGTCAGGCGTGAACCGGTCAGCATAGACGACGGTTGTGCCCCGCTCGCCCTTGCGAACATTGCCGCCGAGCGACAGCGCCTGGCGGAACGTCAGCCAGTGCTGAGTTGGATAGCCCTGCTGGATCACGGCGCCCCAGAGGATCAGGACATTGATCCCGGAATATTGCCGACCCGTGCTGGCGTTGCACGGCATGGCGAGCGGCGCCTGCGCCGCCGCCGTTCCCCAGGGCTGAACCCAGGGCAGCCGGCCTTCCTCCAGCTCGGCGATGATCTTGTCGGTGATGTCGTCATAAAGGCTCGTGCGCGGACCGCTCTTGCCGGCCGCGCGATACTCTCTGGTCATCGGGATGATCTCCGCGACGGGCGCCGGAGGCCTCTCCTCCAGCCCTCAACCCGTCACGGAAAACCCGCCCGCACTTTCACTCTCGGGGGCGTTGCGGGGTCTCCCCGCTGATGGGGGTGTGTCGGCAACGCCAGTGCCGACCAGGGGGAAGGCTTTCCCCCAGACAATCCTCGTATTCAGCCGAGGCAGGCATAAAAAGGCAAAAGCCACCAACCGCGAGCCGCCAATCCCCGACGTGTTGTAATCCCCAGGATATCTGCGCTTATCTGACACGCAATCGCGGTGCATGCTTTCCAGCGCCGGACGCCTTCCTTCCCGCGAGCTCGGGCTCAAAGCCAACGGGCAATAAAAGAGGACCAAATGACGGATATCGATCTTAACGCCTTGTCGCTTCCCGAGCTGAAGCAGTTGCAAAAGAATGTTGCGAAGGCCATCGCCAGTTTCGAGGACCGTCGCAAGGCCGAGGCCCGCGCCAAGGTTGACGAATTGGCCCGCGAACTAGGTTTCAGCTTCGACGAGCTTGCGGAAGCCGCTCCCACCCGGAAACGCGCGGCGTCTGCGCCCAAGTACCGCCATCCGGAAAACACCGAAATCACCTGGTCTGGCCGTGGGCGCAAACCGGCATGGATCGCCGAGGCGCTGGCTTCGGGAAAATCGCTGGACGATTTTGCGATCTGACCGGGGGACCTGTCTTGTACCAGCCCGCGAATGCCGTCCGCCTGCATGTCTCTCTGGCGGAGATTGACCCGCCGATCTGGCGGCGACTTGTCGTGCCGTCGGACTGGACGCTCGACAGGCTGCACTTGGTGCTGCAGGCCGCGTTCAGCTGGACCGACAGCCATCTGCATGAGTTCCGGATCGGCGGGCTGCGCTATGGCGACCCCGATCAGCTTGAGGATGGTTTCGGCGGACCGCAGATTTTCGACTACACCGGGGTCAGGCTGGCGGATTTCACCGGCCAGGATCTGACCTTCAATTACCTCTACGACTTTGGCGATGACTGGACCCATGTGATCCGGATCGAGGAGTGGCTATCCCTCGATCCCCTGCCCCGCCACGCGGAATGCACCGAAGGTGCCCGTGCCCGGCCGCCCGAGGACGTCGGCGGCCCCTGGTCCTATGCCGATTTCCTCGAGACCACCCGCGATCCGAACCACGAGGACCACAGCTCCAACCTTCGCTGGGCCGGCGGGCATTTCGATCCGGACTGGTTCGACAAAGAGCTGATCAACAAGGATCTGCGCAACACCTTCCGCAAGAACACCAGCCGACGCCTGCATCAGCCCAAGCCAAAGCCTTCTGGTCGGTGAGCGCAGAGGACTCGGCCCTCAAGGCGGTGCCGCGGGTCTGGATGACCCTCCTCCTGCCGGCAGCACCAGTGTGGCAGCGCCCCCAGCGGGATCCGGGGATGTCTGCACCGCAAAAGGTGCACTGGTCTTGCGGCCTCTCCAGAAGCGTTGCTTGGCGTCGAGGCTCCCGCCCGACTTACCCAAGCATGGGTTCCCTACCCCCTTTCACACGCTTCGGAGAGTCTCCCCGATCCAACGCCCCCATCCGATTTGCGCTCCATGCTATCCGTCTCCCCGACAACCGGCTGCGCGCCCTTCTCCCATCTATGCGATCGTGTTTCATTCCGGGATCATGAACACGGCGTTTCTCTTGATAGCGATGTATTCCGGGCGACCGATCATTCCCGCTGAGGATGTCGCCAGGGATTTTTTCGGTCTGAGTACCGACAAGTTCATCCGCAAAGTCTCGGCTGGTTCCATCGCCCTCCCCCTCGTCCGCATGGAAGCGTCCCAGAAATGCGCCAAAGGCGTCCATATCGATGATCTGGCCGAGTACCTGGACAAGAGGCGGGCTGCAGCCGTCAGGGAATGCCTGCAACTGCAGGGCCTTCGGTAAGCCTGCTCTCACAAGGAAAATCGCCGAAGGCCAGCCTGCTACCCATGGCACCAAGCGACCACCCTCCTCGCCTCGCCCGACAGCACGGATTGAATTCTGTCAGAAAACTGCGTATATTTCTGACAGGAGAACGATCATGCAGCGCCTTGCCGAACAGATATTGAGCCATGCAGAGGGACTTCCGGAAGGAGCGCCACTTGCCGCAAAGGGGCTGCTGCACCTCGGCAGCCGTGCCGGTGTGGATCAGGCCTTGTCGCGCCTCGCCGAGCGCGGCCAGTTGATCCGTGCCGGGCGCGGGGTTTACCTGCGACCAATCAAAAGCCGGTTTGGAACGCGCGCGCCGTCCGTGGAACAGGCTGTCGAGGCCCTCGCGGCGCAACGTGGCGAAGTCATCGTTCCAACCGGCGCCGCCGAGGCGAATGCACTCGGCCTGACCACGCAAGTGCCTGTTCGATCCGTGTACCTGACCTCGGGTCGCAGCCGCACCCTCTCCTTGGGCAAACAACTCGTCGAACTGCGCCACGCCCCCCGATGGCAGCTTGCCCTTGGGAAGCGGCCGGCAGGCAGTGCCGTTCGCGCCCTGGCCTGGCTCGGGCCGGAACAGGCGGAATCCGCGCTCAGATCGCTGAAGCAGAAATTGCCTGCAGCGGCCTTTGACGAATTGGTAACCGCCGCGCCGCAGTTCCCGACCTGGCTTGCACGCAGTGTCGGAAAGGCGGCGTATGTCTGAGCCCTTCCTGTCGTTGTCGTCTGCAGACCGCAAGGAGGCCCTGGCCGTCGCTGCAGATCGCTCCGGGCGGCCTGCGCACCTGCTCGAAAAGGACGTCTGGGTTGTCTGGGCCCTTCAGACCCTCTTCAGTTCCGAGCTTGGTGAGCACCTCGTCTTCAAGGGCGGAACATCCCTTTCCAAAGCCTATGGGGTGATCCAGCGCTTCTCTGAAGATGTCGATCTGACCTATGACATACGGGCAATCGCGCCTGATCTGGTGGGCGAACGCGCCGAAGCCCTGCCAACCACGCGCAGCGAGGAAAAGCGCTGGTCGAAAGCTGTCCGGGATCGATTGCCTAAATGGGTCGTCGAAATGACGCAGCCCTTGATCCAGGACGCCATTGCAGCGCAAGGGCTATCGGCCTCGACACGGGCAGATGGCGACAAGCTTTTCATCGATTACGAAGCTGCCTCTTCTGGCTCCGGCTATGTCGCCCCGAGCGTCATGCTGGAATTCGGCGCGAGGTCGACGGGCGAACCGGCGAGCCTGCGTGACGTCTCCTGCGATGCAAAAGGGCTGATCGAGGGCGTGACCTTTCCGACCGTGACACCGCGCGTGATGCATGCCGAGCGGACCTTTTGGGAGAAGGCCACAGCGATCCATGTCTTCTGCGTCCAGGGACGGCTCCGCGGGGAACGCTTCGCGCGCCATTGGCATGACCTGGTACGCCTCGATGATGCAGGCATCGCGGATCTGGCCATTTCCGACCGCGACCTTGCCTCTGCAGTGGCGCGGCACAAGCGCATGTTCTTCCCGGAGAAGACAGCCGACGGAACACCCGTGGACTATGAAGCCGCGGTTCACGGCCATGTGCAACTGGTCCCAAACGGAGAGGCTCGCACCGCGCTCGCGGCCGACTACGCGCATATGGTCGACGACGGCCTCCTGCTTGAAGACGCTGAGCGTTTCGACGACCTCATCGAACGTTGTGCATCCATTGCCGAGCGCGCAAACCGTGTGGCGAACAGTCAGCACGTCCGCAAACCAAGTAAATAGTCCACTGGCGCATCCGGCTCCTTCCCAACCGATCGCATTGGGTCGCAACATGTCGATCAAGTACTTGGGGCCAGCCAACAAAAGCTGCCATCTGTCCTACTCGAGGCAATGACCGCTTTGGTGAAGGTTTTCTGATGCGGGGCGCGGCTGGAAGCGGCCCATTTTCGCGACCACGACCCGCGTTGAAAAACCCTCACCATCTCAGTCGCTCAACCCTTCCGGAGCGACACCCGTAGTGACCTGCCCCCCTTCGGTCCCTCGTTCATAACGAGAGTCTGCGGGTTTGATCTTGATAATCATGGGTTTCGGTTTGGGCAAGCGCGCCGGGCG
>NZ_FQZZ01000025.1 GCF_900142185.1 Lutimaribacter pacificus
GTATGCCTCCGGTGGAGGCCGTCTGACGGGGTTTCAGCGTCGGTGCTAAGTCCGACCTTATGGCCGACCATAAGTTCAGACCCGAGATTGAAGTCCTCTCTGCCGCGGATGCGCCGCGCCGTCGTCACTGGAGCGATGGCGACAAGATCGCGATCGTGAAGGAGAGCTTCCTGGGGCATCGCCAGGTGACAGCCACGGCGCGGCGGCATGGCGTATCTCGCTCTCTGCTGACGATATGGCGGCGCCAGTATCGCGCTGGCGAACTTGGCGCCGAGACACCGCCTTCCTTCATCCCGCTGGCTGTTTCGCCGCCCATGGCACCTCCGACCGTGCCCGCGACCGCACGGGAGGCGCCACGCAGCACGCCTGATGTCCAGCTCGAGATCGTGCTGAGGAACGGGCGACGGCTTCTCGTCCCTTCGTCGGTGGAGCCAGAGGTTTTGGCGCGGCTGCTGCCGGCCCTGGAAAGCCGATGATCGCCTTCCCGGCGGGGGTGCGCGTATGGATTGCCGGTGGGGTCACCGACATGCGGCGAGGGATGAACACCTTGGCGCTGACAGTGCAGCAGGGTTTGGGACGTGATCCGCATGCGGGCGAGATTTTCTGCTTCCGCGGGCGCAAGGGCGACCTGGTAAAGTTGCTTTGGTACGACGGTGTCGGCATGTCGCTTTATACCAAGCGGTTGGAGGCCGGGAAGTTCATCTGGCCGACCAGCGGAAGTGGTGAAGCGGTGCAGATATCCGCAGCCCAGCTCGGCTATCTCTTGGAGGGGATCGACTGGCGCAATCCGCGCTGGACGCAACGCCCTGCAAAGGCGGGATAAATTGGCTTCTCCAGCCTTATTCTTATGGGCTTTCCGATGCCTGCATGGTAGGTCTCGGCCATGTCAGATGCCGCTTCCGAGATCACCAGATTGCGCGCCGCGCTTGCGGCCTCGGAGGCCCGTGCCGAGGCCGCAGAGAGCGAGCTGGCGCAGACCCGGGCGGTGGTCTCGACCTCGGAAGCGATGATCAGGCATCTCCGGCTTGAGATCGCCAAGCTCCGGCGCGAGCAATATGGCCACAGCTCCGAGCGCCGCGCCCGCCTGATCGACCAGATGGAATTGCAGCTTGAGGAACTCGAGGCCGCAGCCACTGAAGACGAGATCGCCGCCGAGAAGGTAGTGAAGACCACGTCCGTCGCGGGGTTCGAGCGTCGCCGCCCGGCCCGCAAACCCTTCCCGGAGCATCTGCCGCGCGAGCGCGTGGTGATTTCGGCGCCCACGGCCTGTTCCTGCTGTGGCTCGGATCGCATCGTGAAGATGGGCGAGGATATCACCGAGACGCTGGAGGTCATTCCCCGGCAGTGGAAGGTGATCCAGACGGTCCGCGAGAAGTTCACCTGCCGGGCATGCGAGAAGATCAGCCAGCCGCCAGCGCCGTTCCATCCCACGCCCCGTGGCTGGGCTGGGCCCAACCTGCTGGCGATGATCCTGTTCGAGAAGTTCGGCCAGCATCAGCCGCTGAACAGGCAAGTCGAGCGCTACGCCAAGGAAGGTGTCGAGGTCAGCCTGTCCACCCTGGCTGACCAGGTCGGCGCCTGCACCGTTGCGCTGGAGCCGATTCATGCGCTGATCAGGGCCCATGTCCTGGCCGCCGAGCGGCTGCACGGCGACGACACCACGGTGCCGCTCTTGGCCCGGGGCGGCACGAAGACCGCGCGGCTCTGGACCTATGTCCGCGACGACCGGCCCTTCGCGGGCGGTGCGCCGCCGGCCGCGCTGTTCTACTTCTCGCGCGATCGGGAGATGGCTCACCCGAACCGGCATCTCGCCGGGTGGCGGGGCATCCTTCAAGCCGATGCCTATGGCGGTTACAACGACCTCTATCGCGGCGATCGTGATCCCGGTCCGGCCGGAAGCGCGCTCTGCTGGAGCCATGCCCGGCGGAAGTTCTTCGAGCTTGCCGACATCAAGGGCAATGTCCGCAAGGGCAAGTCCGCCCACGATATATCTCCTGTCGCACTGGAGGCGGTGGCAAGGATCGATGCGATCTTCGACATCGAACGCCAGATCAACGGCCATGATGCCACGTTCCGGCTCGAGGCCAGGCACCGGTTGTCCTGTCCCTTGGTTGAGGCATTGCACGCTTGGCTGCGCGCCGAGCAGGGCACGATGTCGAAGCACAATCCTGTCGCCAAGGCGATCAATTACATGTTCAAGAAAGACCGATGGGAGGCCTTCACGCGCTTCCTCGAGGATGGGCGGGTCTGCTTGACGAACAACGCGGCCGAGAGAGCACTCCGCGGTGTGGCCCTTGGCCGGAAGTCATGGCTCTTCGCCGGCTCCGAGCGCGGCGGTGACCGCGCCGCCTTCATGTATTCGCTGATCGTCACTGCGAAGATGAACGATGTCGACCCTCAGGCCTGGCTCGGCGACGTCCTCGCCCGGCTGCCTGGCACGACAGCCTCCCGGGTGCCGGATCTCCTGCCTTGGAATTGGTCCCCGACACGGCAAAGGATCGCCGCATGACCCTGATCGCCCGCCTCCGGATCATCTTGAACGACGTCGAGCCAATGCCGATGCGCCACATCGAGGTGCCGCTGAAGATCAGGCTCGACCGGCTGCATGAGGTCATCCAAGCGGCCATGGGCTGGACCGACACCCATCTCTACGAGTTCCGGGTGGGGGATGCCGGTTGGGGCATGCCCGACCCGGACGGGTTCTACGACGGCCCCATGGACGCGAAGAAAATGACTTTGGAAAAGCTGCTCGACCAGACCGCCACCAGGACGATCCAGTATGTCTACGACTTCGGTGATGACTGGGACCACAGCATCCGGATCGAGCGGGTGGGCGAGGCCACTCAGGGCGTGACCTATCCGCGGCTTCTGAAGGCCGCGGGGGCCTGTCCACCGGAGGACGTCGGCGGCGCCTGGGGCTACGAAGAGTTCCTCGAAGCCCTCGCCGATCCCGATCACGAGCAGCACGAGGACATGGTCCACTGGTCGGGCGGGGACTTCGACGCCGAGGATGCCGGGGCCGGCACCATCATCGAACGCTTCGAGCGGCTGGCGAAGAAATGGGCCCCGCGGCCTCGCAAACCCAAAACTACGATCTGAGTGACGCCAGCGACCGCGGCCTACGCCGGATGGTTAC
>NZ_FQZZ01000026.1 GCF_900142185.1 Lutimaribacter pacificus
TGTGAACGGCGGAGCAATACTCGGCCACGGTAGCGACGGCATAGTGTTGTCGCGGGCGGCGTAAAAGTCGTCCACTTTTGCCCTTTCGGATTTCGGGAGGGCTTGGGGATATACACCGTGGACTTGTATTTGAAGGTGCGTCACGCTCATTTCCAGGATGGATTGAGCGGGCGTCAGATTGCCCGGGATTTTGGGATCAGCCGGGACAGTGTTGCGAAGATGTTGGCCTATTCGGAACCGCCTGGATATCGGCGGACAGCGCCGATCAGGCGCCCGAAGCTGGATGCGTTCACCAGCCAGATGGACCAATGGCTTGCTGAAGACAGGGGCCGCCCTCGCAAGCAGCGTCACACCGCCAAGCGTATTTTCGAGCGGTTGCGGGACGAGTGCGGTTTTGATGGCAGCTACACCATCGTCAAGGATTACGTTCGAGACCGGAAGCGGACCGGCAAGGAGATGTTCGTGCCGCTGAGCCATCCGCCCGGTCATGCACAGGCCGATTTTGGTGAAGCGCTTGTCGTGATCGGCGGCGTCGAGCAGAAGGCACACTTCTTTGCCCTCGATCTGCCGCACAGCGACGCATGCTACATCCGGGCCTATCCTGCGGCCAATATCGAGGCGTGGCTTGACGGCCATGTCCATGCTTTTGCGTTCTTCGGCGCGGTTCCCCAGTCGATTCTTTATGACAATGACCGCTGCCTGGTAGCCCGGATCCTGCCGGATGGCTCCCGGCAAAGAACCCAGAGGTTCAGCGCGATGTTGTCGCATTACGTGATCCGGGACCGCTATGGCCGTCCCGGCAAGGGCAATGACAAAGGGGCCGTGGAGGGGCTGGTCGGCTACGGACGTCGCAACTTCATGGTGCCGATCCCGTCCTTTCCGGACTGGCACGCGTTCAACGCTCACCTGGAAGAGCAGTGCCGCAAGCGCCAGGGTGATGTTCTGCGTGGCCACAAGGTCAGCATCGGGGAACGGCTGAAGGCCGATCTCGCAGCGATGCGGGATTTGCCCGGCACTCCCTTTGAGGCCTGTGAGTTGCAAAGTGGCCAGGTCACATCGACATCCGTGGTGCGTTATCGCCGCAATGATTACTCGGTGCCGGTTGCCTACGGCCACCGTGCAGTCTGGATCAAGGGCTTCGTGACCCGGGTTGTCATCGGCTGCGGCGCCGAGGTGATCGCCGAGCATTCGCGCTCCTATGACACCGGCGACATGGTGTTTGATCCACTGCATTACCTGGCGCTGATCGAACGCAAGATCATGTCCTTCGATCAGGCCGCGCCTCTGCAGGGCTGGGAGTTGCCCGAAGCGTTCAAAACCCTGCGCCGACTGCTGGAAGCCCGGCAGGGAAAGGCCGGCAAGCGCGAGTATGTGCAGGTCCTGCGCCTTCTGGAGCGCTTCGAGATTGACGTGCTGCATCTTGCCGTCAAAGATGCCCTGCGAATGGGAGCGGTCAGCTTCGATGCAATCAAGCACCTGATCTTGTGCAGGGTCGAGCAAAGGCCTCCGAGGCTGGATCTGGATGTTTATCCCTTCCTACCCAGAACCAACATCACCACCACCTCCGCCGCATCCTACATGAGCCTGCTGGCAGGGGGTGGGGCATGACGGATGCACCCGAACTGCTGCTGGCCCACCATCTCAAAACGCTTCGGCTGCCCACGTTCCTACGTGAACATGACAAGCAGGCCCGTATCTGCGCCGCTGAAGGCGTAGATCACGTGCGTTACCTGGCCCGGCTGACCGAGCTGGAACTGATCGACCGGGAACGGCGCATGGTGGAACGCCGGATCAAGGCCGCAAAGTTCCCGACCATCAAAAGCCTGGACAGCTTCGACTTCAAAGCGATCCCGTCGCTCAACAAGATGATGGTGCTGGAGCTGGCGCGCTGCGAATGGATCGAACGCAAGGAGAATGTGATCGCGCTCGGTCCCTCCGGCACCGGCAAGACCCATGTCGCCCTCGGGCTGGGACTGGCTGCCTGCCAGAAAGGATTGCCTGTCGCCTTCGTGACCGCCGCAGCCCTCGTGCACGAGATGATGGAGGCCCGCGACGAAAAACGCCTCCTGCAACTCCAGCGCAAACTCGCCAAGGTCAAACTGCTGATCATCGACGAGCTGGGATTCGTCCCCTTGAGCAAAACCGGCGCCGAGCTTCTGTTCGAGCTGATCTCACAGCGCTACGAGCGAGGGTCGACCCTGATCACGTCGAACCTGCCCTTCGAGGAGTGGACCGAAACCTTCGGCACCGAACGCCTGACCGGCGCGCTGCTGGACCGGCTGACACACCACGTCAACATCCTCGAGATGAACGGCGAAAGCTACCGCCTCAATCAAAGCCGCGCCCGCCTCGCCCCCGCCAACAAATGAACCTCACAGAATTGGCCTAACGGCCAATGCGCCTTGGACCGGGCTTGCTATATGAGGGCCGCACGCTCCAAGGCGCTCGCCCCAAACTGGCCGACTTTTGCTCCGCCACAATGGCCGAATTTTACTCCGCCGTTGACA
>NZ_FQZZ01000027.1 GCF_900142185.1 Lutimaribacter pacificus
TGCGCCTCGGTAAAACGGCTCTTTCGCATTCGTCTGCTCCTTCAAGGTTGGGCAGACTCTACATCATGATGAGGGATTTCGCGGGGGGCAGGTCAAAATCGACAACTACGACCGCACGGAATGGACCAAGAGGCTTTGTGCTTCTCTCCACAACCTAGAAGTGGTACAGCGGCCATTTCTGCAGTGGTACTTCACTCCGAGTGGGTATCCTCGGATCCTTCGCAACGGTCGGGACGAAACGCCATATCCCAGCGAAGCAATTGCGAAGCTCTATGACGATGCGCTGTTCGAGGCTCGTTTTGGAACGACCGGAAAGTTCAAGAATCTGAAAGCTGCACTGGACCCCGCCCGTGGAGTCTTGCGAGACCATCCAACCTTGTCACGCGCCATGGGCAGAGACCTCAAACGCGACGACTTCCAGATCGGAATCCTGAATCACACCTCAATGACGACGCTCAGTCAGCTGATTGTCGGCCTTATGGAGTGTCAAGACGAAGGGACTACGGAACCGTTCCTCAAGCCAGCATCGGACTTGAGCACACTCTTGGAACTCTCATTGGTGCAAGCCGGCGCGCAAAAAGCTGAATCCTTGGGAACGGCGATCGATGTGGCAGTATACTGCGGGGCACGCTTTGAGGAGGAAGTCGATCTCGGGGAAGAATATGCGCTGCTCCCCTTCGAACATCTTGCTGACTACGTTGACATGGACTGGCTGAAAGCGGTTGCCGCGGAACAAGTGAGCTGGCGGCGCATGGAGCAGGTTTTTGGTATCGTGCGGCGGTTTCCCTGGAGGCCCAGCGTCGGGAACCTGCACTTTCCCCCAGAACCGGAAACAAGGAATCCACCGCCGCTGTTTCATCGCTGGGCGGCCGAGTTTGCCAATCTGCTATCAGTAGTGATGAGCTATCGTGTTTCGTGGCTCGCAACATTCGAAGGGTGCATTCCACGCCGCGCAGCAAAGCTCCTAGGCTCCCATCACGACGCCGCTCAAACGCACAAAGGCCGCTCAATCAGCCACCTGTTCTCTCCTTTTGACAAATCCGAATTCGTTGAAACCGAGCAGATCAAACTGGTCAAAGAGCTCTTTGCCAAACGGCGCAACACTGAGTATCCGGAAATGGCCGCCATCATTCAAAGGCTCGCCGAAGCGCATAGACGCGACGGACGTTTTGCACTGGATGACCGGGTTCTGGACTTAGCGATCGTGTTCGAGCGCTTATTCAAGCCTCGAGGACGGTCAATTGGAAGAGAGCTCGAAAAATCCGCTGCTGAGTTGTTAGCAGTCACTGACGACGAAAAAACCTCGATAGGAGAACAACTGAGACAGTTCTACAAGGTTCGATCCGCCATCATTCATGGTCCGAGCGATGAAAGGAGCAGACGTCTCATCAGTCAGTCCGAGAAGGCCTGGCAGGGGTGCGAGCCAATTGCGCGTGCCGCACTGTTGAAGAAAATCAGTTGAACGTATGCCTCCGGTGGAGGCCGTCTGACGGGGTTTCAGCGTCGGTGCTAAGTCCGACCTTATGGCCGACCATAAGTTCAGACCCGAGATTGAAGT
>NZ_FQZZ01000028.1 GCF_900142185.1 Lutimaribacter pacificus
TGACCTGCCCCCCGCGAAATCCCTCATCATGATGTAGAGTCTGCCCAACCTTGAAGGAGCAGACGAATGCGAAAGAGCCGTTTTACCGAGGCGCAGATTATCGGGATGATCAAGGAGCAAGAGGCGGGCATGCCGACGGCCGAACTGTGCCGTCGTCACGGGCTGAGCCCGTCCACGTTTTACAAGCTGAAAGCCAAATACGGCGGCATGGAGGTGTCAGAAGCCGCCCGGCTGAAGGCGCTGGAAGACGAGAACACCAAGCTCAAGCGCCTGCTGGCCGATACGATGCTCGACAACGTGGTCCTGAAAGATCTTTTGGGAAAGAACTGACGACGCTGACCAAGCGGCGAGAGGCAGCGCTCAGAGCGATGCGGGATCACGACATCTCGCAGCGCCGGGCCTGCCGGCTTGTCGGTGTCGATCCAAAGACGGTCCGGCGCGAACGCCCGCCGGATTGCCCCGAGATCCGCAAAGAGATGCAGGAGATTGCAGGCAAGCGACGTCGGTTCGGCTATCGTCGGATCGGCGTCCTGCTCGAACGCAAGGGCATGATCATGAACCACAAGAAGCTGTATCGGCTCTACCGGGAGGAAGGTCTCTCGGTGAAGCGACGACGTGGCCGCAAACGGGCCCGCGGCACACGCACACCGATGCCGGAGGCGGCGCGCCCAAATGCGCGGTGGTCGCTGGACTTTCTGTCGGACAGCTTTGGTGCTTCACGCAAGTTCCGCATCCTGGCAGTGATCGACGATTGCTGCCGCGAAAACCTGTGCCTCATGGCCGACACCAGTATCTCGGGAGCCCGTGTCGCCCGCGAGCTGGATGCGCTGGTGCGGGTCTACGGAAAACCAGGTTGCATCGTCAGTGATAACGGCACGGAGTTCACAAGCCGGGCCATCCTGAAATGGGCCGACCAGAACGATGTGCCGTGGCATTACATCGACCCAGGGAAGCCACAGCAGAACGCCTTCATCGAGTCGTTCAACGGCAGCCTGCGCGACGAGCTATTGAACGAGGAGATCTTTGACACCCTGAACGATGCCCGGCGAAAGCTGGCGCTATGGCGATATGACTACAATGCCGTCAGGCCGCATTCGTCGCTCGGAAACCAGACGCCACTGCAAGCGCGCCGAGCGCTTGAGCAATTTGAGGGCTCCGCGCCCGGCGCGCTTGCCCAAACCGAAACCCATGATTATCAAGATCAAACCCGCAGACTCTCGTTATGAACGAGGGACCGAAGGGGGGCAGGTCA
>NZ_FQZZ01000029.1 GCF_900142185.1 Lutimaribacter pacificus
ATGGCAAAGGAAAAGTTTGAACGCAGCAAACCGCACGTGAACATCGGCACGATCGGTCACGTTGACCACGGCAAGACGACGCTGACGGCGGCGATCACGAAGTATTTCGGCGATTTCAAGGCGTATGACCAGATTGACGGGGCGCCCGAGGAGAAGGCCCGGGGGATCACGATCTCGACGGCGCATGTGGAATACGAGACGGACGCGCGGCACTATGCCCACGTGGACTGCCCCGGCCACGCCGACTACGTCAAGAACATGATCACGGGTGCGGCGCAGATGGACGGCGCGATCCTGGTGGTGAACGCGGCCGACGGCCCGATGCCGCAGACGCGCGAGCACATCCTGCTGGCGCGCCAGGTGGGCGTGCCCGCGCTGGTGGTGTTCCTCAACAAGGTCGACCAGGTCGACGACGAGGAGCTTCTGGAGCTGGTGGAGATGGAAGTGCGCGAGCTGCTGAGCTCGTACGACTTCCCGGGCGACGATATCCCGATCGTGGCCGGCTCGGCGCTGGCGGCGATGGAAGGGCGTGACCCGGAAATCGGCGAAGAGAAGATCAAGGAGCTGATGGCGGCGGTCGACGCCTACATCCCGACGCCCGAGCGCGCGGTTGACCAGCCGTTCCTGATGCCGATCGAGGACGTGTTCTCGATCTCGGGCCGCGGCACGGTTGTGACCGGCCGTGTGGAGCGTGGCGTGATCAACGTGGGCGACGAGATCGAGATCGTCGGCATCAAGGACACGCAGAAGACGACCTGCACGGGCGTCGAGATGTTCCGCAAGCTGCTGGACCGCGGCGAAGCGGGCGACAACATCGGCGCGCTGCTGCGCGGTGTGGACCGTGACCAGGTCGAGCGTGGCCAGGTGCTGTGCAAGCCGGGTTCGGTGACGCCGCACACCAAGTTCGAGGCCGAGGCCTACATCCTGACCAAGGAAGAGGGTGGCCGCCACACGCCGTTCTTCGCGAACTACCGTCCGCAGTTCTACTTCCGCACGACGGACGTGACCGGGACGGTGACGCTGAAGGAAGGCACCGAGATGGTGATGCCGGGCGACAACGTGGCCTTCACGGTGGAACTGATCGCGCCGATCGCGATGGAAGACGGCCTGCGCTTCGCCATCCGCGAAGGCGGCCGCACCGTCGGCGCCGGCGTCGTGTCGAAAAT